>NZ_CP142149.1:5255000-7655000 GCF_035918295.1 Amycolatopsis rhabdoformis | reverse complement strand
GCGCTCCCGGCTGCCAGCCCCGTCATGCTGACTCGCGCCCTTGGCTGCCCGCTGACTTTCGCTCCGGGCCGCCACCCCTCCGCTTCAAGTGCACTCTCCTGGTCGGCGACCGTTGCGTCGCCGGCTGCCCGCCAAGCTTGTCGCGGCCATTTTCTGCCCTGTCAACCCAGCCGCTCGAGTTGTCCACACCCCACCCACCCGCCACCGCACTTGTCCACAGATTCCGCGCGAGCCGTTTTCGCCGACCCTCAGCCGATAAACTGGGACGGGGACGCCCCCAGGGAGGGCGGGGGTATGTCCGGGAGCGCGCAAGGCGTGATCGAGCCATGAGTGAGACACAAAACAGGCAGCGCACTGGACTTTCACTGGCACACTGGCGCTCGTGATCCTGCTCATCTGCGGCAGTCTGCGGGGCGGTTCGGTGAACGCGGCGGTGATCGGCACCGCTGCGCGGTTCACCGAGTCGCGGATCTACGCGGGCCTCGGCGACCTGCCGCACTTCAATCCCGACGATGACCACGAGCCCCTGCACCCCGCCGTCACGGCGTTGCGCGCGGAGGTCGAGGCGGCCGATGGTGTGCTGATCTGCACGCCGGAGTACGCGGGCGGCCTGCCGGGGTCGTTCAAGAATGTGCTGGACTGGACCGTCGGCGGTGGCGAGATCTACGGCAAGCCCGTGTCGTGGATCAACGCCTCCTCCGTGGCCGCGCCCACGGGCGGCGCCGACGCGCACGAGTCGCTGCGCAAGGTGCTCACCTACGCCGGCGCGCGCATCGTCGAGGACGCCTGCGCGCGCATCCCGATCCCGCGCCATACCGTGTCCGACGGCGCGATCGTGGATCCGGACCTGCGCGGCCGGATCGCGATGGCCGTGAGCCGGCTGGTCGAGGCCGCGAAAGCCTGACTCTCACATGTCCTTTCTGTGCAGTTCACGGCGTTGTCAGGCGGACGCCACCGGGCTGAGGCGCAATGGGACACGTGGATGCTCGCCTGCTGGTATCGCTGTCCGGGGCCACCCCGCGCACGCTTCACCGCTGCGCTGATCTCGCCGCGGAGCTGGAGCGGCGCCGGGTGCCGCTGTCGATCCTGCACGTCGCGCGGACCGAGGACGGGCCGGTCACGGCCTGGGTCCGCACCCGCGCCGCCGCGGGCGACTCTGTGCTTCTGCACGGCTACGACCACCGCATCACGCCCACGCACCGCACCGTCCACCTCGGGCGTCGCGCGGAGTTCGCCGACCTGCCGGCCCACGAGGCGCGCCTGCGCCTGATCGCCGCGAAGGCCGCGCTCGACACCACCGGCGTCACGGTCGAGGGGTTCGCCCCGCCGCGCTGGCTCGCATCGCCGGGCACGCTGCAGGCGTTGCGGGAACACGGTTTCACCCTCTGCGCCGACGCGGGTTCTGTGCGTGACCTCGTGACCGGCGACGTGCTGCGGGCGCGCGTGCAGGAGTTCACAAGCCAGTCGCAGCGCACCGAGACCGTGCGCTGCTTCGCGCTCGTGCTGGCCTCCGCGCGCGCCGCCCGCCGCGGCGGCCTGGTGCGCCTCGGCATCGACGCCGCCGACCTCACCCGCCCCGGCCTGCGCCAGGCCCTGCTCGACGCGGTCGACGTCGCCATCGAAAACCGCGCCTTCGGCCGCACCTACGGCTCACTGCGCAGCGCGGCCGCCGCCTGATCCGTCCACAAAGGACAACGACGGCCGCGCCACGAGTGCTACAGCTCCGTGGCCACGCCGCGCTCGACGACCTTCACCTCGGTGCCCTGCGGCGCGAGGTTCTCGAACAGCCCGTAGTGCAGTGCGGGGCTCGACAGCACCGCCTCGTGAATCGGCACCGACTTGCGCGGCGCCACCGCGCGCAGGAAGTCCACAGCCTCCCCGGCCTTGAGCCAGGGCGCGCCCGTGGGCAGGCCGAGCACGTCGATCTTCTGCTCGGGCACGAAAAACGAGTCGCCCGGGTGGTAGAAGGCGCCGTGGTCGAGCACGAAGCCGATGTTCGGGATCACGGGGATGTCGCTGTGGATCACAGCGTGCTCGCCGCCCACCACGTTCACCGCCGTGGCGCCGATCTCGAAGGCGTCGCCGACGTTGGCGACCTCGTACTGCAGGTTCAGCTTCTGCACGGTCTCGACCGAGCCCGGGTCCACGATCAGCTTCGCGCCCGGGTTCGCCGCCAGCACCTTCGGCAGCCGCTCGCCGTCGATGTGGTCGAAGTGCTGGTGGGTGATGAGGACAGCCGACAACTCGCGCTCACGCTCGAAGTCGGTCGAGAACGCGCCCGGGTCGATCAGGATCCGCTCGCCGTCGGTCTCCAGAAGTACGCAGGCATGTCCGAAATGGACGATCCGCATCAGGATTCTCCTTCACACATGGTCACATTCACCCTATGCCCGCGCAGAGCGCGTCGCCAAGCTCGGTCCGCCGGTAGAGCACCCGATGCCCCTCCCTCGTCGTCGCGACCACCCCGGCCGCCCGCAACGCCGTGAGGTGCGCCGAAACCGTGCCCTTCGCCAGCCCCAGCCGCGCGGCGAGCTCCGTGGTGGCCGCCGGACGGTCCAATGTGGTGAGCAAGATCGCCTTCGTCCGCCCCACCACCCCCGCCAACGCCCCGGGCGCCGCCGGCTCCGCCCACAGCTCGGCCACGCCCCGCGCGGGGTACAACAACGTCGGCTGCCACGGCGGCACCGTCACCACCCCCACCGCCGGCCACGCGAACACGCTCGGCACCAGCAACAACCCGCGCTCGTCCAGCCGCAACCGCTCCCGCGCCGCGATGTCCACCAGCACGGACTCACCCGCGACCCGCACCCGCGGGTGCAACGTCTCGAACACCGCCGCCACGCCCCGCTCACCCAGCCGCCGCGTCCGGTACGCGATGTCGGCCGCCAGCACCTCCCGCATCCGCGGCCACTCCGGCTCCACCACCTGCCGCCACACGGCTTCGAGCTGGTCGGCCAGCACGTCCCGCGCCACCGCCGGCTCCTTCGGCAGCTTCGCCAGGTCGGCGTCCACCATCCCCAACTCCACGGCCACCTGCTCCGCCGCCGTCGCCCGCACCACCCGCAACTGCCCCTCGGCCGTGGTCTCCGCCGTCTCCGGCGGCGGCGACAGGAACTCCGTGATGTAGTGCCGCGCCCCGAGCACCGCCGCCAACTCCGGCACGTCCACCCGCGCCCCACCCAGCCACCCGGCCCCACCCCCGGGCAACCGCCGCCGCCCCAGCCACCCCCGCACCACCCCGATGACCTCCTCGAGCGGCGAAATCGCGAACCGCACGCCGGCGGTGCTCAGCACAAGCTCGACCATGGATTCGGATATACCCGAACACTGCCTTCGGTACGCGGGTTACCGGCGGAAATCGCCCAGTCCGCGACGCCCTCGCGCCGCTTCCGCGAGACGCTGCCCCGCGCGGCGACCTTGCTGCTCATCAGCTGGACATGCCGTGCCTGCCGGGCTTGCCGCGCCCAACAAGACTTGCCCCTCTGCCGCCGACCTGCCCCGCCTGCCGCCCGTGCCCCGCGCGGCGACCTTGCTGCTCATCAGCTGGACACGGCCTGCATGCCGCGCTTGCCCCGCCAAACAAAACTCGCGACTTGCCCGCCGGCCGTACCTCAGTCCGCCGACGTTGGCCCTCTCCCGCCGACCTGCCCTGCCTGCAGCCGTGTCCCGTGCGCCGAACTTGCTGCTCACCAGCCGGGCATCCCCACTCACCGTGCATGCCCGCCGCCGAACTCGGCGCTCGCCCGCCAGGCATGCCCCCGCCCTCCCGAGGGGGGCGTCCCCGGACCCATTCTACCGGCCACCTCCGACATAAATGGACAAAACAACCAAATGGGGCCTCAGTTGTCCACAAGTCGACCACCCCTGTGGATAAGTGCAGAATCCGCCAGAAGATTCGAGGACAGCCGAATCAATTCCAGTCCGGCGAGAGCACAGCAAGGCTCAAGGGCATGTTCACCAAAGCGTATTGGCGCTGGTCAGCAGGGGTTCAGCTGGCGCGGTTGCCGGGCGGGATGGCGCCGCTGGCGTTCACGACGGCGGCCGTGGCTGTGAGCGGGTCGTATCGGCTCGGGGGTGTGTTGACGGCGGCCTACGTCGTCGCCGAGATGGGTGGGGCGGTGCCGGTGGGGAGGGTGCTGGATCGGGTCGGGGCGGCGCGGGGTCTGCGGGCGTTGTTGGTGCTGGTGGCGGCGGGGTTGGCTGCCGTGGGGGTCGCGGCCGCGGCCGGGGTGAAGGAATCGGTGCTGTTGGTGCTCGTGGTCGTGCCGGGTGTGGTGGGTGGTGGGCTCGCGGGCGGGTTTCGGGCGTTGCTGGCCGGGGTTGTCGACGAAGCGCAGCTCACCAGGGCCGTCGCGGTGGACGCGATGATTCTCGACGGGGTGCTGGTCGCCGGGCCGGTGTTGGTGGGCGTGGCGAGTCTGAGCGGTCCGTTCGTGCCGCTCTTCGCGATGGCCTTCGCTGCGGCCGGGGCAGTGTGGCTCGTGCCGGGGTTCGAGGCCGTGAAGCGGGAGGCAGAGAGGGACGCCGGATCCGGGGATGAGGTAGCGCAGAGTTCCGCGGATGCGGGTGTCGCGCGCGAAGGCGCGGTCGGCCCTGCCTCAGCTCCGACCCCCACTCCCGGGAGCAGGAACGCGAAGCGCACAAATGGATCGGCCGAGTTCCCTCCCGGATTGCCCGAACACAAAGCTCGCCGGCCGAAGGTGCCGATCAAGGCGTGTCTCCCCTGGCTCGGCTGTCAGTTCACGATCGGGCTGCTGCTCTCCACCATCGAGGTCGCACCCCTGCCGCTGGTGGAGCGGCTGGGCGCGCCGGCCTCCGCGGCGCCGGGAGTGGTCGCGGTGTTGTGCGGCGCGAGCGTCGCCGGCAGCGCGCTGTACGCGTGGCGCGGGCGGGACCGGGGTGCGCGGACGTTCCTCGCCTGCTTCGTCGTCGGTGGCACCCTCGTCGCGGCGAATCTCGGGTGGTCGGGGCTCGTCGTGGGGGTGGTCCTCGTCGGCAGCGCGACCGGGCCGCTCGTGACCATCGCCTCCGTGAACATGCAGCGGCTGCTTCCGGAGGCGCGCAGGTCGGAGGGGTTTTCGGTCTCGTTCACGGTCCAGTCGGCCGGATTCGGGGCCGGGGCGCTGGCCGTGGGGGTGCTGCCGTTGTGGCTGGCGCCGTT
This sequence comes from Amycolatopsis rhabdoformis, assembly GCF_035918295.1. GTDB lineage: Bacteria > Actinomycetota > Actinomycetes > Mycobacteriales > Pseudonocardiaceae > Amycolatopsis > Amycolatopsis rhabdoformis. The sequence continues at coordinate 7,649,839 of NZ_CP142149.1, read as the reverse complement.
GTTCGGGGTGGTGGCGGCGGCCTCGATCGGGTGGTTCGTCCACCGCCCGGCGGCCCTTTCGCCGGGGCGGGCGCCGGTGCGATGCTGACCGGGAGTCTCGGGCGACTATTGGCACTGCGTCAGCAACCTCGTAGCCTGAACCACAACGCCGAAGAGCAGGGGAGACGCCGATGACCGCCGTCCAGCCGAAGCCGACCTGGGTCGGTGAGACCTTCGATTCGCTGAGCCCGGCGACCGACGAGGTGGTGGGCACGTACCCGGTGCACACGGCCGAAGACGTGCGCGCGGCTGTGGAGCGGGCGCGTGTCGCGGCGGAGTGGTGGGACGGGCTGGGCTTCGCGGGGCGCGCGGACCGCCTGCGGCAGTGGAAGGGCGTGATCACGCGCCGCCTGCCGCAGCTGTGCCAGGTCGTGCGCGACGAGACCGGCAAGCCGATCGCCGACGCCCAGCTCGAGACCGTGCTCGCCATCGAGCACATCTCGTGGGCCTCGAAGCACGCGCGCAAGTACCTCGGCCGGCAGCGCCGTTCGGCGGGCCTGCTGATGTCGAACCAAGCGGCGACGGTGGAGTACCGGCCGCTCGGGGTCGTCGGCGTGATCGGGCCGTGGAACTACCCCGTGTACACGCCGCTCGGCTCGGTGACGTACGCGCTGGCCGCCGGCAACGCCGTGGTCTTCAAGCCCAGCGAGTACACCCCGGGCGTCGGCAAGTGGCTGGTCGACGCGTTCGCCGAGGTCGTGCCGGAGCAGCCCGTGCTGCAGCTGATCACCGGGTTCGGCGAGACCGGCGGTGCGCTCGTGACGTCCGGGGTGGACAAGATCGCGTTCACCGGATCCACGGCCACCGGCAAGAAGATCATGGCCGCGGCCGCCAACACGCTCACCCCGGTCGTGATCGAGGCCGGCGGCAAGGACCCCGTTCTCGTGGACGCCGACGCCAACCTCGACGCCGCCGCCGACGCCACCGTCTGGGGCGCGTTCTCCAACTCCGGGCAGACCTGCATCGGCGTCGAGCGCGTTTACGTCCACGAGCGCGTGCACGACGAGTTCGTGGCCAAGGTGGTGGAAAAGTCGCAGAACGTGCGCGCGGGCTCTGACGAAGACGCCCAGTACGGCCCCGTCACCATGCCCTCGCAGCTGGCCGTGATCCGCCGCCACATCGCGGACGCCCTTGAACGCGGCGGCCGCGCCGTGCTCGGGGGTGTGGACAGCGTTGGTGATCGTTATGCCCAGCCCACGGTGCTGGTGGACGTCCCCGAGGATTCCGAGGCGGTGCGCGAGGAGACGTTCGGCCCGACGGTCACCATCGCCAAGGTCCGCGACATGGACGAGGCTGTGGACAAAGCCAACGCCACCACCTACGGCCTCGGCTCCACGGTGTTCTCGAAGTCCCGCGGCGTCGAGCTCGCCGCGCGGCTGCGCACGGGCATGACCTCGATCAACGCGCCGCTCTCGTTCGCCGGCATCGCGTCGCTGCCCTTCGGCGGCGTCGGCGATTCGGGCTTCGGCCGCATCCACGGGCCGGAGGGCCTGCGCGAGTTCGCACGCACCAAGGCCGTCGCGCGGCAGCGGTTCACCGCGCCGATCACCCTGACTTCGTTCAGCCGCAAGGAATCGACCGACGCTCTGGTGGCCAAGCTCATCACCATCATGCACGGCAAGCGCTAAGGTCTGGGCCGCGTCCCGGATTCCGGGGCGCGGCCCATCCCGAGCCCAGAAAGAGCCCGCATGACGCGCTTCGGTGACTTCCAGAACGAGATCTACTTCGCCGGGCTCACCGGCCGCGTCCCGACCATGCCCATGGTCTACGCCGACCTCGAAGCCCGTGCGGCGCAGGCACTTCCACCGTCGATTCTGTCCTATGTGGCCGGTGGTGCCGGGGATGAGGCGACGCAGCGCGGCAACGTCGACGCGTTCGCGCGCTGGGGCGTGGTGCCGCGGATGTTCGTGGGGGCCAAGGAGCGGGACCTGTCGGTGGACCTGTCCGGGCTGAAGCTGCCGTCGCCGCTGTTCCTGGCGCCGGTGGGCGTGGTCGGCCTGTGCACGCAGGACGGCCACGGTGACCTCGCCGCCGCGCGGGCCGCCGCGCGCACGGGCGTGCCGATGGTCGCCTCCACGCTCACCGTCGACCCGATGGAACAGGTCGTGCCCGAACTCGGTGACACGCCCGGGTTCTTCCAGCTCTACACGCCGACCGACCGCGAGCTGGCCGCGTCGCTGGTCACGCGCGCGGAGGCCGCGGGCTTCAAGGGCATCGTGGTCACGCTCGACACGTGGGTCACCGGCTGGCGGCCGCGCGACTTGTCCACAGCCAACTTCCCCCAGCTGCGCGGCCACTGCCTCGCCAACTACTTCACCGACCCGGTCTTCCGCGCCCGCCTGGGGAAGGCACCCGAGGACGACCTCATGGCGGCCGTCGGGCTGTGGGCCCAGCTGTTCGGCAACCCGCTGACCTGGGAAGACCTGCCCTGGCTGCGCTCGCTCACGTCGCTGCCCCTGATCGTCAAGGGCATCCAGTACCCGGACGACGCGCGCCGCGCCATCGACGGCGGCGTCGACGGCATCTACTGCTCCAACCACGGCGGCCGCCAGGCCAACGGCGGCCTCCCGGCGCTCGACTGCCTGGCCTCGGTGGTCGACGCTTCCGGCGACACCCCGGTCCTCTTCGACTCCGGCGTGCGGTCCGGGTCGGACATCGTGAAGGCCCTGGCCCTGGGGGCGCGGGCGGTGGGGGTGGGGCGGCCTTACGTGTGGGGGCTCGCTTTGGGCGGTGTGGACGGTGCTGTCCACGTCCTGCGCAGTCTCCTTGCGGAGGCCGACCTTCTCATGGCGGTCGACGGGTATCCGACGCTGGCGGACCTCACGCGTGATGCGCTGCGGAAGGTCGGGTAGGTGGGGTAAGTCGGTTGGGTCGGGCCGGGCTGGGGATAAGTCGGTGGGTTCGACCTAGCTGGGGATGGGTGAGTGGGTCGGACCTAGTTTTGTGGTCGATCGGCGATCCATTGGTCCGGCTTGTGGATGTTCGGTTGGGTCGGACCCAAGTTCGTGGGTCGATCGGTGGTCCCACAGATCCGGCTTGTGGGTGGCCAGTTGGGTCGGACCCAATGTGGGCTGAGTGCTGCGGTCCGACCTGGTTCGCCGACGTTGCCCTCGGCTTGACTGTGGACAAGCGAGAAGGTCGGACCCAGTGTGCCTACGGCTCAGCTGGGTCCGACCCAAGGAACCGTGGCCGAGGTCCGACTCACCTGTGGACAACCCAGCTGAGCTGGGCCGCCCTGGGGACAGCCCCGCTGGGTCGGACCTAGCGAATCGGAACCACCTGGGGACAACTCGCTAGGTCGGGCCCAACCAACCCCGCCCTGAGGACAACTTCCTAGGTCGGGCCCAACCAAGTCCGAGGTGAGGACAACTTCCTAGGTCCAACCCAGCGAATCGGACGCACCCGTGCCCAGGCCGCTCGGTCGGATCCAGGGACGCGGGTCCACCCGCGGACAGTCCGCTGGGTCGGACCTAACGAGTCGGGCCTGTTTGGGGATGGTTGGCTGGGTCGGGCCTAATGGGTCGGGTCTGTTTGGGACAGCCCGCTGGGCCGGACCTAACGAGTCGGGCCTGCTTGGGGACAGCCCGCTCGGTTGGGCTTAGTGGGTCGGGCCCGTTTGAGGATGGTCGGCTGGGTCGGACCTAACGAGTCGGGCTTGCCTGGGGATGGTCGGCTGGGTCGGACCTAACGAGTCGGGCTTGCCTGGGGATGGTCGGCTGGGTCGGGCCTAGTGGGTCGGGCCTGTTTGGGGGTGGTCGGCTGGGCTGGACTTAACGAGTCGGGCTTGCCTGGGGACAGCCCGCTCGGTCGGGCCTAGTGGGTCGGGCCTAGTGGGTCGGGCCTGCTTGGGGATGGTCGGCTGGGTCGGACCAAACGAATCGGGCCTGCCTGGGGACAGCCCGCTGGGTCCGATCCAACGAATCAGCCTGCCTGGGGACTGGACTGCTGGGCCGGACCTAACGAAGTACACCAAATGGGGACAACCGATTAGGTCGCACCCAACCAACCGCGACCCGGGGACAACTCCCAGCCCCGACCTACTTCGCCCCACCCCGAATCAAATCCGCCGCCTTCTCCGCCACCATGATCGTCGGGGCGTTCGTGTTGCCGCGGGGGACCACGGGCATCACCGAGGCGTCGACCACGCGCAGGCCCTCCACCCCGCGCACCCGCAACGACGGGTCGACCACCGCGCGCTCGTCCGTGCCCATCGCGCAGGTGCCGACGGGGTGGTAGAGGGTCTGGGTGTTCTCGCGGATGTGGTCGGTGAGGGCGTCGTCGGTGAGGTCGTGGGTGGTGGGCAGGAAAGGCTTGTCCAGGAAGCGCGCCAGCGGGCCCGACTTGCCGATGTCGATGAGGGAGCGCAGGGCCGACCTCATCGTGTCCAGGTCGCTCGCCTCGGCGTAGTACGCCGGGTCGATTTCGGGCTTCCACAAGGGATTCGCGGACTTCAGCCGGAGCCGGCCGCGGCTGGCGACGTCGACCAGGGTGGCGGCGGAGGTGAAGCCCGGGACGGTGGGTTCGCGCATGCCGTTGTCGTAGAAGAGTGTCGGGGCGACGTGGATCTGCATGTCCGGCGCGGCGAGCCCGTCGCGGGTCGGGAAGAAGGCGCCCGCCTCGCCGATGTTCGACGCCAGCGGCCCGCGGCGCGTGAGCTGCCAGCGGACGAGGCCGGCCGGCGTGGCCGCGTCGACGAGATCGGTGGTGCCCTTCGTGGACCAGATGATCCCGGCCGCCGGGTGGTCGTGCAGGTTCTCGCCGACGCCGGTGAGCCCGGCGACGACGTCGATGCCCAGCTCACGCAGGTGCTCGGCCGGCCCGACGCCTGAGAGCATCAGCAGCTGCGGCGAGTTCACCGCGCCGCCGGCGAGCAGCACCTCGGCGTCGGCGCGGGCGATGACCTCGACGCCCTTGTGCAGGTAGGCCACGCCCACCGCGCGCGTGCCCTCGAACACGACCCGGGTGGCCTGCGCGTGGGTGTGGACAACCAGGTTGGGTCGGTCCAACGCGGGCCGCAGGTACGCGTCGGCGGTGGACCAGCGGCGTCCGCGCTTGCAGGTGACCTGGTAGAGGCCGGCGCCTTCCTGGGATTCGCCGTTGAAGTCGTCGGTGCGCTTCAAACCCCAGGCCACGGCGCTGTCGACCCATGCGGAGGACAGCTCGTGGGTGAAGCGGCGGTCCTCGACCTGCAGGGGTCCGTCGGTGCCGTGCAGCGGGCCGCCGAGGCGCTGGTTGGCTTCGGCGCGCTTGAAGTAGGGCAGCACGTCGTCCCAGCCCCAGCCGGTGGCGCCGTGGGAATCGCGCCAGCCGTCGTAGTCGGCGCGGTTGCCGCGGATGTAGATCATGGCGTTGATCGACGAGCAGCCGCCGAGCATCTTGCCGCGCGGCCAGTAGGCGGGTTTGCCGGTGTGCTTCTGCTCGACGGTCTCGTAGTTCCAGTCCCAGCGCGTCTTGAACAGCGACGCGAACGCGGCCGGGATGTGGATCTCGTCGGCGGTGTCCTCGCCGCCGGCCTCGAGGAGCAGAACGCGGGCAGCCGGATCCTCGCTCAGCCGTGCCGCCAGTACGCAGCCCGCGCTGCCCGCGCCGACGATGACGTAGTCGAACGAGTCCTGACCGGCCACGGTGCCTCCAGCTGCTCATGTTGGCGTGCTGTCAACTACTCATCATGGCCCAGCACGCGGGCCGGGGAAAGGCCCGTCGAGCAGCATCCTCCTGCGCCGGGGCGCGGGCCAGTTGTGACCTGCGCTTCTGTGCGCGGCACCGGACGGGCGCCGCGGGTCGCGGGTCAAGTACGCTCGCGTCGTACCCCACGACCTGCGTGAATAAGGAGCAGCCTGCCGTGGCCCGAGTCGTCGTCGACGTCATGCCGAAACCCGAGATCCTCGACCCGCAGGGCCAGGCGGTGGCCCGCGCGCTGCCGCGGCTGGGCTTCACCGGTGTCACGGAAGTGCGCCAGGGCAAGCACTTCGAGCTCGAAGTCGACGACACCGTCGACGACGAGACGCTGGCCAAGATCGCCGAGGGCTTCCTCGCGAACCCCGTGATCGAACAGTGGACCATCCGCCGGGTGGACGCGTGAGCGCCCGCATCGGCGTCATCACCTTCCCGGGCACCCTCGACGACGGCGACGCCGCCCGCGCGGTCCGCTACGCCGACGCCGAGGCCGTGCCCCTGTGGCACGCCGACGCCGACCTGCGCGGCGTCGACGGCGTGGTCGTCCCCGGAGGCTTCTCCTACGGCGACTACCTGCGCGCCGGCGTGATCGCGCGCTTCGCGCCGGTGATGGACTCGGTCATCGACGCCGCCCGCAAGGGCATGCCGGTGCTCGGCATCTGCAACGGCTTCCAGATCCTCTGTGAAGCCGGCCTGCTCCCCGGCGCGATGATCCGCAACGTCGGCCTCCACTTCGTGTGCCGCGACCAGTGGCTGCGCGTGGACGACAACACCACCGCGTGGACCAGCCGCTACGACAAGGGCGCGGAAATCCTCATCCCGCTCAAGAACAACGACGGCTGCTACATGGCCGACCAGTCCACTTTGGACATGCTGGAGGGTGAGGGCCGCGTCGCCTTCCGCTACGTGGACGGCAACCCCAACGGCTCGCGCAACGACATCGCCGGCGTCCGCAGCGAAAACGGCCGCATCGTCGGCCTCATGCCCCACCCGGAACACGCGATCGACGCCCTCACCGGCCCGTCCGACGACGGCCTCGGCATGTTCCTGAGTGCGGTGGACGCTTTCGCGAAGGCTTGATCTTTCCCTTGAAAGGGGCGGTGCCGAGGGTTCGGTGCCGCCCCTTTTTTGGTTCTGCCTAAGGGTTTCGTCCCACATCTAGATGATCTGGGTGTTCGGCAAGGAAATCTCTCTGACGAGCGGTGGGCGGTCCTGGCCGACACTGCTGACCAGGCTGCAGGCCCAAGCCGATGCCGCCGGACTCATCACGCGGGGATGTGAACGTCGACTCCCCCGATCTGCCGAGCCCATCAACACGCCGCCGGTGCCCGCCGCAACGGACAGGCCCAGAAGGAGCCACCAGGCGGGATCCGCACCGAGCCCCAGGAAGGGCGGGGGCAGACCTGCCGGGTCTCTGTCGGTGGCTCCAACAGCTGAGTTGTTCACCGATCGGGTGTGGTGGCGCGGAGTTGCGGATGATCGTGGCCGAGTGGGGTCGGCCGGTCTTGGTGGGCTCCTGAGAGCGGCAAGCGGATCTGGAGGCCGCGTGCGACGTTGCGGGCCGCGACCGCACAGCCAGCTGACTCAGGGCGACGTCAGCCCACGCCGGAAACCGCAGTAGGGCGAAGGGCATGCCCGCGCGGCGTCCGCCGGCGGACGCGGCAGAACGAGAACGCCTACCCGAACTCCCGCGCAAACGCCCCAAAAGTCGGTTCACCCGCACGCCTGTCCAGTACAGCGAACGTGACCCGCTCGAAGCGTGGACAAGCCTCAAGTGCCGCACGGAACGCGGCAGCCACCACCGCCGGGTCGTTCTCGAACACGCCACAACCCCAAGCACCCAGCACCAGATTCCGGTGCCCATGAGCAGCCGCGAGTTCGACAACCCGCCGAGCCCGGCGACGCAAGACGCTCGGCACCGTCGAGACATGCTCAGGTTGGTTCCGCCGGATAGCGCCGAAGTTCGGGGCAGCCGCCGTGAGGAACGAGACCAGGTGGGCGGTGGGCAGCAGGGCAGCGGAGTCGTCGCGGAAGACCGGGACCGCGGGGGAGTGGATGACGCGGTCGGAGTAGCGCAGGTCGGGGTCGGTGCGGTGGTGGTCGTAGAACGGGCGGGCTTCGAGGAGGCACGCGTACAGCGCTGAGCTGCGCGCGATGGCTTCCTCCTGGGCCTGCGCGCCGTTGAGGAAGCCGCCGCCGGGGTTGCGGGCGGAGGCGAAGACGAGGCAGGCGACGTCGCCGCCGAGGCGGCGGGCGGCGGTGGTGGTGGATTCGTTGGTGACCTCGAGGTGGGGCACCACGGGTCCGTCGGGGACGGTGACCGGGTCGTGCGGGAGGTACAGCCGCGTGCCCTGGCGGGCGCGGGTCACCTGGTCGCGGAGGACGACGTCGCCGTACTCGCCGCGGTCGACGATGCGCACGGTTTCCGCGGCGATGTTCTTCAGCCGGCTGCTCACACGGACCATGGTCCACCGAGGAACCCTGGCACCACAACGGAATTAGTCCACCGGCAGGTTGATCAACGCGGCCGTCGAGAAGTCCGTCGCCAGGCGGGCCGCCGCGGTGAGGTCGAGGTGGTGGTCGATGGCGTGGCGGGCGGAGGTGGTGGCGACGCCCACGAGGATGTTGGCCAGGCGGTGGTCGTCGGGGCGTGGGGGGAGGCCGCGGGACGCGAGGTAGGCGCGGATGCGGCGGGTCACCTGCTCGTCGATGTCGGCCAGGAGGTGTTCGCGCACCTCGATGGTGTCGCTGGTGATGTCGACGCCGAAGAGGAGGCGGAAGCCGTCGGGTTCGGCGGCGGCGTAGTCGAAGAGCGCGTGGGTGTCGGCGGCGACCATGGTGCGCAGCGGGAGACCGTCGTTGCGTTCGTACTCGGCGAACAGGCGCGCTCGGCAAGCGGCGGCTTCACGGTCGAGCAGCCGGCGGTAGAGCGTGTTCTTGTCGCCGAAATGGGCGTACAGCGTGGGTTTCGTGGAGCCACTGCGGGAAGCGATGGCGTTCATGGTGGTGGCGCGGAAGCCGCATTCCACGAAGACCGCGCGGGCGGCGTCGAGCAGTTCGTCGTCGGTCGGACGGGCGCGGGTGGAGCGGCTCATCCGAGGAGCATAACGGCTCGGCTTTACCCGGCGGTAAAACTGCGCTAGCTTTACCGCCGGGTCAAGCACATAAGGAGCACGGGCATGCGACGACGCGTGGTCACCTCACTCACCGCGGCATTCCTCCTGGCGGCGGCGCTCGTCGCCCCCGGATCGGCGACGGCCGCGCCGCGCCAGGGCTGCGAGCTGCCGGCGGACGGCGCGTCCTTCACCTCGGCGAGCCCCGCCGAAGAGGCGATGGATCCGGCCGCGGTCAACGCCGCCATCGCCTACGCGCAGACGCACCTGCGCGCGTCCGTGCAGATCTTCCGCGACAACTGCCGCATCGGCCGCGGCCTGCTCGACCCGGTCACCGACCAGGTGCCGATGGAGATCTTCAGCTCCACGAAGTCGGTGATCTCGATCCTCACCGGCATCGCCTACGACCAGCACCTGATCGGCCTCGACGACCCGATCGGCAAGTACCTGCCCGCCGGCGTGGGCGACGCGGCGCACCGGGCCATCACGATCCGCAACCTGCTCACGCAGACCTCCGGCCTCGACGAGTCGATCCTGGCCGAGCTCGCCTCGGTCGGCCTCGACCCCGACCTCGTGCAGGAAGCGATGGCCCAGCCGCTCACCCACGAGCCGGGCACGCACTTCGAGTACAGCCAGCGCACGCCGGACCTGCTTTCGGCCGTGCTGCAGCGCGCCGTCGGCGAGGACCTGCAGACGTTCGCGCAGCGTGAGCTGTTCGACCCGGTCGGCATTCCGCGTGGCAGCTACCTCTGGCTGCGCGACCAGGCTGGCAACTCCTACGGCTACGCCAACCTCTTCATCCCGCCGGCGCAGTTCGCGAAGCTCGGCCTGCTGATGCAGAACGACGGCGTGTGGCGCGGCCACCGCGTCCTGTCCACGAACTACATCACGCAGGCGCGCGCCAACACACCGACCAACCAGTGTTACGGCTTCCTTTTCTGGCACAACGGCGGCAGCTCCTGCACGTCGGCCAACTTCCCGCACGCGCAGACCGTGGCCGGCCCGATGATCGGCAGCGCCCCGGCCGACACCTTCGCGATGGTCGGCGCCTTGCAGCAGAACAACTTCATGATCCCGAGCCTCGGCATCACCGTGACCTGGACCGGCGTGCTCGGCGACACCGCGCCGAACCTGGCCGGCCTGCTCAGCGCTTCGCCGTCGGGCTCGAACCTGTACTACGACTTCTTCCGCATCCTGCTGCGCGGCGTTCAGGACACACCGGTGCCGGACCCCGGGCCGTTCCGCACCCCGCCGCTGGACCTCGACATCAACCCGGTCAACTACCTCGACCCGGTGGTGCTGCTGCGGGACCTGGCGCCCAACGCGCACTGCAACGTGCTGATCTGCCGGCACGCGGACTGATCAGCCGAGCCGGAAGACCATGGCGTCGTTGTAGCTGTTGTAGTCGCCGCGGATGCCGTAGACGTGGCCGTCGGCCCAGAAGAAGCGGTATGTCCACGCGTCTGGGCCGTTGCGGTCGGACGTGGTGATCGAGAACGCGCCGGCCGGCACGGCGGTCCCGTGAGCCAGGGAGAACTTCACGACCTGCTGACGGGGCCCGCCGTCGGGCGGGGCGACTTCCGTGACGATCTCGCCGTCCTCCACCGCGAGTGGCGCCATGACGCTGCCGCCACCGGGTGCGGGCGTTTGCCACAGCTTCGCCCCGGTCCGCACGTCGAGCGCGACGAGCGAGTTGGGACGCTGCGGGTTCGTGACCGTGACGAGGGTGGTGCCCGAGACGAGTGCCCTCGACCGCTCGTGCGACGTGCCGTGGCTGATGTGGTTGTATCCGAACCCGTCGCTCAGCGTGAGGCCGGTGGTCAGGATCGGTCCGGTCGGCACGGTCGCGACCGGTTTGAACGCGTCGTCGAGGAACACGTACGAACCGTTCTCGGTGTCGTTGAGGCACACGATCGGCGGCGAAGCGCTCAGCCACGAGGGCGCCAGGTACGAGTCGCTCTTCACGAACTCGTTTTGCTGCCGGGGTTTCCCGCTCGCCGGATCGACGAGCACCGCGACGAAACGGTCCTCATAGGACTGCACCGACTCGCACGTGGACAGCAGCGCGAACGCTCCGTTGCGCGGCAGCCCATCCATCGCACGGCAGTTCGTGTACACCTTTCCGTCGGCGGGCGGGGTGTCCTCCGACCACCGCACCGCCCCGGTCGCCGCGTCGAGCCCGATCAGGTTGCCCTCGTGCGCGACCACCACGGTGCCGCCGACGATCTCCAGCACGGCCTGTTCGTCGAGGATGTGCTCCGACGGGCTCGCCGACGACGTGATCGGCATGGGCTTGTGCCACAACAGTTTCCCCGTGCCCAGGTCCAGCAGGGCCGCGCTCGAACACAGGTCCCCGAAGCCGACGGCGACGCGGTTGTCCACCACCGCGGTGCTCGCCCCGCAGAAGTGCCCCGACGGCGGCCCGACCTGCCAGACCTGCCTGCCGTCGGCCCGGCTGTACGCGACGGCCGACGTGTCGTTGACCGCCACGAGCGTGTCGCCGACCACCCACGAGTCGATGCCGTGGTCGTACTGCGGCACCTCCCGCGAGCCGACTTTCCACGCTCCCGCCGCGCCGGCGGCGGAAGAAGACGGCGCGCTCGAAGCCGCGACCGGGCTCCGCGCCGCGGGCGCGTGGCTGCCGGTGACGATCACGATCGGCACCACCACGGCCGCCACCACCACGACGGCCAGGAACGCGATCACGCCGACGACCAGCGGCTGCCGGATGACCGGTTGAAACTTGGACACGGTTGGTTCCCCCTCTGCTACGCACAGTCTATCCGCGCAGGCAGAGGGGGTGCGGAGTTGTCCACATCCCCCACAACGGTGGGGACGGTTCAGGAAGCCGCCGCCACCAGTCGAGCGTAGGGGCCGTCCGCGGCCAGCAGTTCCGAGTGCGAGCCCAGTTCCGTGATGCGCCCGCCCTCCACCACCGCGACGCGGTCCGCCGCGGCCGCGGTGTGGAGGCGGTGCGCGATCGCGATCACGGTGCGCCCGGACAGCACGGCGTTCAGCGAGCGCTCCAGCTCTCGCGCGGAACCCGTGTCCAGCAGGGAAGTCGCCTCGTCGAGCACCAGGGTGTGCGGGTCCGCCAGCACGACCCGCGCCAGCGCCAGCTGCTGGGCCAACGCGGCCGGCACGGCGTACGCGCCGGAGCCGAGCTTGGTGTCCAGGCCGTCGTCCAGCGACGCGAACCACGAGGCAGCACCCGCCGCCGTCAGCGCGGCCAACAGTTCCGCGTCCGACCAGTCCCCGCCGTCCCGGCGCGCCGGCAGCGAAAGGTTTTCCCGCAGTGAACCCGAGAACGTGTGGTGTTCCTGCGTCAACAGCAGCACCTCACCCCGCAGCACGTCCTCCGCCAGCGACGAAACCTCGGTACCGCCGACGGAGATGGAACCACTCGACGGCGCGGAAATGCCCGCGAGCAGCCGGCCCAACGTCGACTTGCCGGCCCCCGACGGGCCGACGATCGCCAGCCGTTCACCGCGCGGTACGGACAGATCGATACCGTGCAGCACTTCCCGGTCGGCCGTGTATCCGAAGTGGACGTCCCGCACCTCGATGTCGCGGCCGACAGGAACCTCGGTCACCGACTCGCGCGGCGGCGCCGGCTGCACGCCGAGGATCCGGCGCGCGGCGGCCAGTGCCACCTGCAGGTCTTCCATCCAGAACAACGCCTCGTTCAACGGCGCCGTCATGGCCTGCGCGTAGGCGAGCATCGTGGTGATCGTGCCGAGCCCGGCCCAGCCGTGCGAGTACGCGAAGAACCCGATGCCCAGCATCGCCGCGATCGGCAGCACGTAGCTGATCTCCAGCGATGGCAGCCACCGCAGCTGCAGCGCACGCATGCGCCGCTCGCCGAGCACCGCCTGGTCCAGCGCGGCGCGGCCGAGCCGCACCCGGCGGTCGGTGAGGCTCAGCGCCTCCGTGGTGCGCGCGCCCTCCACCGTCTCGTGCGTGGCCGACTGCAGGTCGCCCCAGCGGTCGAGCATCCACGCCATCAGCGTCGGAATCCGGCGCTGGTACCAGATGTTCACCGGCACCAGCAGTGGCAGCGCCACGAGCAGCGCCAACGCCAGCAGCGGCGAGGTCAGGAACATCGCGACGGTGGTGAGCAGCACCGTGACCACCGCGATCAGGATCTCCGGCGCCGCGAAGCGCACCGCGTGGTCGAGCCGGCTGATGTCGCTCGTCGCGCGGCTGAGCAGGTCGCCGGTGCCGGCGGCCTCGACCGTGCCGAGCGGCAGGCTCAGCGAGTTGCCCACGAACCGTTCCCGCGTCTGCGCCAGCACGCGCTCGCCGAACATCCGGCCTCGCAGCCGCGCCGCCTTCTTCGCCCAGGCCTGCAGGATCAGCACCACCACGAAACCCGCGGCCAGCAGGTCGACGCGCGTGGTGGTGCCGCCGTCGACGACGCCCTGCACGAGGCGGCCCAGCAGCTGCGGCGTGGCCAGCCCGATCAGCGTGGCGAGGCAGAACAGTCCGAGCATCACGGAGAACTCGCGCCGGTTCTCAGCGGCCGTGCGGGCCGCCCAGCGCCGCACGTCGCGTCTCGACGCGAGGGGAAGCCGCTTCACACCGTCACCGCCTTTCCGCTCACGACCTCGTCGGCCACGTGTGTCCACAAGGGACTCTGACTGAACACCACCGTGGTCCTGCCGCGCCGCAGCGAAGCGACGCGCTGGGTGATCCGAGCTTCCGTGTGCGCGTCGACGGCCGAGGTCGGCTCGTCGAGCAGGAGCACGTCGGCGTCCGTCGCGAGGGCTCGCGCCAGGCTCAGCCGCTGGCGCTGACCACCGGACACCTCGCGGCCGCGTTCGCCGATCAGCTCGTCGACGCCCTTCGGCAACGCCTCGATGATGTCGTCGGCATCGGCCGCGTACAGCGCTTCTTCGATGCTCACGCCACTCGGCAACGGCGGGGTCAGCTGTTCGCGCAGCACGCCCGAGAACCACAGGTCCTGGTTGTGCGCGTACACCACCCGCGCCCGCAGCTCGGCCAGCGCGACCTGGTCCACGGCCACGCCACCGACCAGCACTGGCTCGGTGGCGTCGGAGAACCGCGACAGCCGGCTCGCGAGCGCCTCGGCGTCGGCCCCGAGGTCGACGACCGTGAGCTTGCCCGCCGCCAGGTGGATCCCGCTCTCGGTGTCGACCAGATCGAGGGACCCGGCCGGCAGCGGCACGGGTGCCGCCGGCTCCGTGAGCCGCGGCCGCAGCGACAGCAGGCCACAGATCTTGCGCGCGGCCACCAGGCCCGAGCTCACCGCGCCGACGGCCTCGGTCGCCGTGTCCACCGGCACGATCAGGAACGCCGAGACGCCGTAGAACGCCACCAGCTCACCGACGCCGATCGTCCCGTCGAGCGCCAGCCGCGCGCCCAGCCAGGTGATCGCCACGGTGACCAGGCCCGGCAGCACGATCGCCGCCGCGGCCAGCCACGCCTCCGCGCGCCCGACCTCCACGCCCGAGCGCCGCACCCGCTGGCTCGCCTCGCGGAAGCGCTTGAGGAACCGCCGCTCGCCCCCGACCCCACGCAGGATCCGCAGGCCGGACACGATGTCGGCGCCCAACGCGTTGACGTCGCTCAGGTTTTCCCGCTGCACGGTCTTGCGCTTCTGCAGCGGTTTCAGCAACGGCCCGATCCCGACCACCGCCAGCGGCACGCCGACCAGCGCGACCACCCCGAGTAGCGGCGACGACCCCAGCATCGCGATGCCGATCACCACGAACGCCACCACCGAGCCCACGGTCCGGCCGATCACCTCGAAGGTGTTGCCGATCCAGTTGATGTCCGACGACGTGACGGCCACGACGTTGCCGGTCGTCGTCGCCTCACGCAGGGTCGCGCCGAGACGCGTGGTGTGCTCGGTGACCAGGCGCTGGGTCGTGCCCGCGCCGTGGATCCACATGCCGTACGACGTGAAGTGCAGCCACGTGCCGAACCCCGCCTGGAACACGCCGAGGCCCGCCGCCACGAACGCCCAGCGCCAGAGCGCGCCGGTGTCGCCCGCCGAGATCGCGTCGATGCCCCGGCCGATCACCAGCGGCAGCAGCGCGCTCGGCAGCGACCAGCAGGCGCCGGTGACCGCGGCCGTGAGCACCAGCCACGGACGCGAGCGCAGCAGCGCCAGCAGGTAGCGGCCGGCGGTCGGCCGCTCGGGCAGCCGAGGCGAGGCGAAGGGATATGTGGCGGAGAGCACGATTGTCGACGGTAAGCCGATTCGCCCACGCAGCGCGACTGATTTATCCCTGGGCGAACGACTGCACCAACAAGCTGTGAAGGGCGCCTTGAGGGATCAGAGTCCGGGAAGGCGCCCTTCACCGACCGAGGCGGGGAGGGTGCGGGTGTGACCCGGCTGACACGTAGTCTTAAGGGTGTGGCGAACCCTGACACGGACACCGTGACCAGCACCGTTGACACCACCGAACGCGCGAAGGCGACCCCGGAAACCACGCAGCCGTACCTCGAGCTCGGCCTCGCCGAAGACGAGTACGCGCGGATCCGCGAGATCCTCGGCCGCCGGCCCACCGACGCCGAGTTGGCGATGTACTCGGTGATGTGGAGCGAGCACTGCTCGTACAAGTCCTCGAAGAAGCACCTGGGCTACTTCGGTGAGACGGCCACCGCCGAGATGAAGTCGAAGATGCTCGCGGGCATCGGCGAGAACGCCGGCGTGGTCGACATCGGCGACGGCTGGGCGGTCACCTTCAAGGTCGAGAGTCACAACCACCCGTCCTATGTGGAGCCCTACCAGGGTGCGGCCACGGGTGTCGGCGGCATCGTCCGCGACATCATGGCCATGGGCGCGCGCCCGCTCGCGGTGGCCGACGCGCTGCGCTTCGGCCCGGCCGACGCGCCCGACACCAAGCGCGTGCTGCCCGGGGTGGTCGCCGGCGTCGGCGGCTACGGCAACTGCCTCGGCCTGCCGAACATCGGCGGCGAGCTGGTGTTCGACCCGTCCTACAGCGGCAACCCGCTGGTCAACGCCCTGTGCGTGGGCGCCATGCGGGTCGAGGACCTGCACCTGGCGTTCGCCTCCGGCACCGGCAACAAGATCATCCTGTTCGGCGCGCGCACCGGCCTCGACGGCATCGGCGGCGTGTCCGTGCTGGCGAGCGACACGTTCTCCGGCGACGAGAGCGCGGCCGGGCGCCGCAAGCTGCCGAGCGTGCAGGTGGGCGACCCGTTCACCGAGAAGGTGCTCATCGAGTGCTGCCTCGACCTGTTCAAGGAGAAGCTCGTCGTCGGCATCCAGGACCTCGGCGGTGCCGGGCTGTCCTGCGCGACGTCGGAGCTCGCGGCCGCCGGTGACGGTGGCATGCACGTGTACCTCGACCGCGTGCCGCTGCGCGCCACGGGCATGACGCCCGCCGAGGTGCTCTCGAGCGAGTCGCAGGAACGCATGTGCGCGGTCGTGTCGCCCGAGAACGTCGAGGCGTTCATGGCCGTGTGCGCGAAGTGGGACGTGATCGCCACCGACATCGGCGAGGTCACCGACGGCGACAACCTCGTGATCACCTGGCACGACGAGGTCGTGGTCGACGTCCCGGCCCACACCGTGGCGCACCAGGGCCCGGTGTACGACCGTCCGATCCAGCGCCCGGCGACGCAGGACGCGCTGATCGCGGACACCTCGGCCTCGCTCAAGCGCCCGTCGACGCCCGAAGAGCTGCGCGCCGACCTGCTGAAGCTCATCTCCTCGCCCAACCAGGCGTCGAAGGAGTGGGTCACGGCGCAGTACGACCGCTACGTGCGCGGCAACTCCGTGCTCGCCCAGCCGTCCGACTCCGGCATGATCCGCATCGACGAGTCGAGCGGCCGCGGCGTGTCGGTGTCCACCGACTGCAACGCGAAGTTCGTGTACCTCGACCCGTACCGCGGCGCGCAGCTCGCGCTGGCCGAGGCCTACCGCAACGTCGCCACGGGCGGCGCGACGCCGGTCGCGGTGTCCGACTGCCTCAACTTCGGCGCCCCCACCGACCCGGCGGTGATGTGGCAGTTCGAGCAGGCCGTGCACGGTCTCGCCGACGCGTGCGTGGAGCTGGGCATCCCGGTGACCGGCGGCAACGTGAGCTTCTTCAACCAGACCGGCGACACGGCCATCCTGCCGACGCCGGTGATCGCCGTGCTCGGCGTGATCGACGACGTGACCCGCCGCATCCCCACCGGCATCGGCGCGGAGGCCGGCGAGACGCTGCTGCTGCTCGGCGACACCCACGACGAGCTCGACGGCTCGGCCTGGGCGCGTGAGCTCCACGGGCACCTCGGCGGCGTGCCGCCTCGCGTCGATCTCGCCCGCGAGAAGCTCATCGGCGAGGTCCTCGTGGCCGGCTCGCGCGACGGCATGATCTCCGCCGCCCACGACCTCGCCGACGGTGGCCTCGCCCAGGCTCTGGTCGAGACCGTCCTCATCGGACAGTGCGGCGCGCGCGTGTTCCTCGACCGCGACCAGGACCCGTTCGTGCAGCTGTTCTCCGAGTCGTCGGGCCGCGTGCTCGTCGCGGTGCCGCGCACGGAAGAGCTGCGGTTCACGGAGATGTGCACCGCGCGCGGCCTGCCGTGGCGCAAGACCGGCGTGGTCGACCCGGACTCGGGCACGCTCGAGCTGCAGGACATCACGGAGTTTTCGCTCGACGAGCTGCGTGAGACGTGGGAGAAGACGCTGCCGGCGCTGTTCGACTGACGCACCGCGCCCCGAAGCAGAGGGCCGCTTTCCTCGGTACGCCAAGGAAAGCGGCCCTTTTCAGAGGCCGGACACGGTGAGGTAGGCGATGTCGTCGTCGTGGGCGTCACGGCGCCAGCCGTCGGGGAGCCGGTGCTCCGTGGTGGACTTCAGCACCGTGTAGTACACGTCCAAGTGCTCGGGCGCGCGGGCGAAGCGCAGGTCCACGAAGCGGCCGAGGAACGACGTGCGGCGCAGGTCGAGGGAATCGGCGAAACTCGCGCCGCCGAACAGCGCGTCCTGGGTGAACACGGCTTCCTTGAAGGTGGTTCGGCCGCTGAACGTCGTATCGGTGAAGTCGGCGTTCTCGGCGAACACCGTGCCGCTGAACCACGCGTAGTCGAGGAACTTCGCTCCGCGGCAGCGGAAGTTGCCGATCAGACGGCCGTTGCCGGTGCCGGCGGCGGTGAAGTACGCGCGGTCGGTGATCACGCAGCCGCTCAGGTTCGTGCTGCTGTGCAGCGACGCGTAGCGCAGCAGCAGCCGGCCGATCTTGCGGCGGGACAGGTCCAGGTACTCCAGTACCGCGCCGGTGAGGTCGAGGTCGTAGCTCGGCGCGTCCTCCTCGGAGGCCCACGGCAGCAGCTCCGCGACGAGGCGCTGCGCGGTCAGGCGCACCTGCAGCTCCCGCTCGACTTCGGGCCCATCTTCGACGTTGCGATCTTCGTAGCGCGCGTGGTCGAACGGCCGCCGCAGGTACGCGCACAGCACGTCGAGCACAGTCTGCGTGTACGTCGGCCGGCTGCGCGCCAGCCCCGCCAACGCGTGCAGCGCGCCGACCCGGACCTGGTCGGCCTCGTGGCCGAGCAGCTCCACGGACTTCGCGAACCGCTCGTCCGACACGCGCTCACGGTCCTGATCGGCGCGGCGCATCTCCAGGTCGTGGCGCTGCCGCTCGATTTCCTGGCGCGCCTCTTCGACGCGGCGGCGCCGGTCGTTGAGCCACAAGGCATACAGCGCCACGACCGCGCCACCGGCCAGCCCGGCCGTTTTCAGGGCTTCGCTGCGGCTGGTGGCGGGGTCGGTGAGCAGCCAGCCCCCGACCCCGCACAGCAGCAGTACGGACGCGACGAACGTCCACAGCAGTGGGGACCGCACGGATCAGAACGCGATGACGAAGAAGAACCCGATGCACCAGTTGCCGCCGACGGAGGTGGCGATCACCGAGCCGTTGGCGTCCTTTCCGGACAGGCTGCCGTTGAGGCTGGCCGTGACGGTGGCCGTGCCGTCGTAACCCTCGACCTTGAGCTGCGGGGTGCCGGTGGTGGCCTCGTCGATGCTGTCCTTCGAGAACGCCTCGCTGCCCTGGCACGTCATGGCCGTGGCCCCGGGGCCGTCCTTCGCGTTGATCTTCGCGACGAACGCGTCGACGGCCTGCTTGGCCTCGGCCGGCGTGCCGGCGCCGTCACCGGTGCCGGGGATGTCGGTCTCGTCGGTGGGCAGGCCCGGCAGCGACGGTTCGCCGGTGGGCAGCTGCGGCCGCGACGACGGGACCTGCGGCGGCGGCTGCACCGGGTTCTGCGTCTGCGCGGAGGAGCCGGAGTCCTTGCTCAGGAAGAAGCCGGGCGCGACGAAGCCGGTGATGCCCAGCGCCACCACGACCACCACGGCCACGGCGACGCCGATCCACAGACCGGTCTTGTTGTTCTTCGGCGGCTGCGGGCCACCGCCGTACCCGCCGGTGCCGTAGGGGTTGTTCGGGTCCCACCCCTGCTGCGGGTACTGCTGGGTGCCGGGGTACTGCTGTTGCTGGTAGGGCTGGCCGTACGGCTGCTGCCCGGGGTACTGCTGGGCGTTCGGGTCCCAGCCGGGCTGCTGGCCCGGCTGCTGCTGAGCGTTCGGATCCCACCCCGGCTGCTGAGGAACCCCGCCCGTGCCCGGCTGTTGCCAGCCTTGGCCGTAGGGGTCCGGCTGGCCGCCCTGCCCTGGCTGCGGTGGGTAGGTCATTTCCGGTTCCGCCCTTCCTGGTGCACCGTTTCGCGCCGTGGTCTGACGACCGGCGGGCGCCGGCGGTTCCTCCCCACGTGAGGTGCATTCTGCAAGGTCGGGGGCCACGGCACAAAAGACGTGACGAGAACGAAGCCCCCGGCCGCCCGCACGGGACGGGCGGCCGGGAACCTCAGCTCCGAATCAGCCGTGGATCAGCCGTTGGCCAGTGCCTGGACCCGGTCGAGGGCACCGTTGAAGGTGTCCTGGTCGAGCGGGCTCGAGGTGTACTGCCAGATGGTGTAGTAGCTCCAGCCGTTCGGCAGCGCGCCGGCCGAAGACGCGTAGCGCGCCGTCCACAGCGGCACCGTGGACGAGAAGTTCTGCGACGTGCCCACGCACTGGTTCCACCAGCTCGCCGACGTGTAGATCACGGGCCAGCGGCCGGTCTTGGCGTGGTAGGTGTCGTGGAAGTCGCGGATCCACGCACCCATCGCGGCCTGGCTCAGGCCGTAACAGGTGGCGCCGTACGGGTTGTACTCCATGTCGAGCGCGCCCGGCAGGGTCTTGCCGTCCTTCGACCACCCACCGCCGTGGGCGACGAAGTAGTTCGCCTGCGCCGCGCCGCTGGAGGTGTTCGGGGTGGCGAAGTGGTACGCACCGCGCAGGAAGCCCTGGTTGTACGAACCGTTGTACTGCTGGGCGAAATAGGGGTTGGTGTAGCTCGTGCTTTCGGTCGCTTTCGTCCAGACGAACCGCTTGCCCTGGTTCCACCAGCTCGCCCAGTCGACGTTGCCCTGGTAGCTGGCGACGTCCATGCCCGGCACGGTGGCCAGGACCTGGTTCGGGATGGCGGCCGCGGGCTGCGGCCGCTGGGCGGCGACCTTCGTCGCCGGCGTGGACGAATCACCTTCCACGCGGCGGATCTGCGATCCCAGTTCGTGGTTGTGGTTCTGGATGTCGGCGTTGATCGCGTCGATCGCGCTCGCCGATCGATCCGGGTTGTCCGGAGTGGCCGTCGCCGGAGCCGCGGAGCCGAGCAGGAGCGCCACGGTGGGGATGGCCAGGGCGGAAAGCAGGGTCGCTCGCCGTCCTCTTCGGGAAGTGGACATCGTTGAATCCCTTCACAGATACCCTCGCTGAGGGCGGCTATTGCAGGTAGCCGCCCGGAGGAGATTCTTGATGACGCTCCGGCGTTTGTCATCAAGTTCCGTGAATTCAGAGGGTCACGTGGGTGATTTTCATCGGGTCATGATGACCAATTCGTGAGGTCGTAACGAATGTTCACCCATTTGCCAGATTCCGCAGACTCGTGAGCGGTCCGTTGAGCCAGTTCTGGTCGCCCGGCAGCGAGCCCTTGTCCGCGAACTGCCAGATCACCTGGCTGTGCCAGCCGGCGGGCAGCTCGCCGATCTGCGTGTTGTAGCGCGCGAGCCACAGTGGATTCCCGCCGAGCGCGGGGCTGTTGCCGGTGCAGCGTTTCCACCAGCTGGTGGACGTGTAGATGGTCGGCAGGCGCCCGGTTCGCGCGCGGTAGGTGTCCGAGAAGGACTTGATCCACGCGACCATGTCGGCGGCGTCCTTGCCGTAACAGGTCTCGCCGTAGGGGTTGTACTCCGCGTCGAGCGCGCCGGGCAGCGTTTTGCCGTCGGCGGACCAGCCGCCGCCGTGGGCGAGGAAGTAGTTGGCCTGTGTCGCACCGTCGGACACGTCGGGGCGGGCGAAGTGGTACGAACCACGCACGATCCCGGCCTGGTACGAACCGTTGTACTGCTGGGCGAACTGCGGGTTCACGAACCCCGTGCCCTCGGTGGCCTTCACGTACACGAACTTCGAGCCGGCCCGCGCGGCCGCGGCCCAGTCGACCGCGCCCTGGTGGCCGCTCACGTCGTGGCCGAGCACCTGATCGCTCGCGGTGTACTGCACGTTGGGCGCACCCGCAACACCTTCGTACTTCTCGATCTGCGAGCCGGCGTAGTGGTCGTCCGCGCCTTCGTAGCTGGGCGCGGCCGTGGCCGGCGTGCACAGGGCGAGCCCGGAAACGACCAGCGCACCCCACGCGGTGGCGCCCCGCAGGAGCGGTCGGCGCAGCAGCGGATCACGACGCTTCACCCTGGACTCCCTGCCGGACGCGTGTACTACTACCTCCGCAAACGATGCCCGCAAGCCGCCGTTCCGGCGACTCGGTGATCACCTGATGGAGTGATTGCCCCAGGTCGGAGTGGGGTCGGTATTCGTGAGGGTGAAGCGACGCGGGTACGAAAAGGCCCGCTGTCTGAAGTGGACAGCGGGCCTTTTCGTAGCGGATCCGGCCTGAGTGGACGGTGAAAAGCTCAGCGGCGTTCTTCGGCCAGCGCCTTCAGCAGGTGCTCGGCCGGCACGACCGCGGTGATGAGGTCGTGCGGGTTGATGGCCACGGGGTGACCGGCGAGCAGGCCGACGATGTCGCGCCCCAGCACCGCGCGCGCGTGCGGCCACTCGCGCGGCACGAGCGACTTGGCGGTGTAGGCGGGCACCATCACGCGGCCGTCGGTGTTGTGGAAGCCGATGACCGTGCGCTGCACCGGCGACATGGCGTAGACGAACAGCGTCGAGTCGAGGATGACCTTGGGCAGGTCTTCGGCCGGACGGTGCTCCGTGCGAACGAGCTGCAGCAGCCGTTCGAGCTCGGTGCCGGGCTCGGGGTAACCGAGGGCCTTCGGCGAGGGCCGGTAGCGGTCGTTGGGGTGGAAGTCCTCGACGACGTCACCCGAGGCGTTCACCGGGTACGCACCCACCACGGCCCACGACGGCACCGGGCCGCCCGGGTCGAAGGCCTCGTCGATGACGTAGAGCCAGCTGTTGGGGTTGGCGCGCGCGTTGGCCCGCATCTCGGGGGTGATCTCGGGTTTGCCCTGCGGTCCGCGCCGGCCGTGCCGCCCGGCGGTGGCGGGCTTGTCCGCCGGTTTGCCGCGGCGCGCCGCGGGGGTGGTCGGGGAAACCATCCGATCTGCCTCGTCCCGCTGCGCCATCGCCGTCCCTCGGTGCCGGGTGCTGAAAGTTCGTCCGCCGTCACTCTACTGTTGGGCCATGGCCTCTTCGCGTTCGGTCGATCCCGCTGAGTTACGAGCGGCGGTCCGGGCCGTTTCGGACTGGTTGCGAGGTGACGGCCCGGAACCGACGCGGCCCGAGCTGGCCGCCGCCGTGCGGCTGAGCCTCAAGGCGCTCGCCGCCGACGCGCCCGGTCGCAGCGTGGAAGTGCGGGTGCCGCCGTTCGCGGCTGTGCAATGCGTCGAAGGGCCCCGCCACACGCGCGGTACGCCACCGAACGTGATCGAAACCGACCCCCGCACGTGGCTCGAACTGGCGACGGGCCTTCTCGATTGGCCCAGTGCCGTTGACGCCGCGCGAGTGACGGCCTCGGGCTCGCGCGCCGACCTTTCACACTGGCTTCCGGTGGTCCGGCTCTGACCATCTGGGGTCTTGACCAGTGAATACTCACCCGACGCTGTCGTCCGTCCTCGACTCTCCGTAGAATCGGGAACACAAACCCGACGCGTGCCGAGCCGTGCTATACGGGTTGGCTCTGTACGTGTACTTTGGGTAGTCGGGCTCGAATCCCTCAGGTCAAGGCGAACGGCGTACGGAAGGTCCCGGTCATGAACGCGGTGAACGCGTCCGGCGGCGAGCAGAGTCTCGGCCCGACCGCACGCCGGATGATCCTCGGCTCGCAGCTGCGCAAGCTCCGTGAGGAAGCCGGGATCACGCGTCAGCAGGCCGGCTACAACATCCGGGGTTCCGAGTCCAAGATCTCCCGCCTCGAGCTCGGCCGCGTCGGCTTCAAGGAGCGCGACGTCGCCGACCTGCTCACCATGTACGGCGTCGCCGACGACGAAGAGCGCCGCGCGTTCCTCGACATGGTCAAGCAGTCGAACGAGGCCGGCTGGTGGCGCAAGTTCGGCGACACCGTGCCGGGCTGGTTCACCGACCTCGTCGGCCTCGAAGAAGCCGCGTCGCGCATCCAGATCTGGGAGCCGCTGTTCGTCTCCGGTCTGCTGCAGATCGAGCCGTACGCCCGCGCGATCTTCAGCCACGGCCGGCCCGAGATGGCCGACGAGAAGGTCGACCAGCTCGTGGCCCTGCGCATGCGCCGCCAGAAGATGCTGGCCAGGCCCGACGCGCCGCGCATCTGGGCGGTGCTCGACGAGTCGGTGCTGTACCGGCCGATCGGCGGGCCGAAGGTGTTCAAGCAACAGCTGGAGTACCTGCTCGAGGTGACGACGCTGCCGCACGTGTCGGTGCAGATCCTGCCCTACTGCCGCAGCGGCCTGTCCGCCGAACACGGCTTCGCGCTGCTGCGCTTCGCCGAGTCGGAGCTGCCGAACATCGCGTACGTCGAGTACCTGACCGGCGCCCACTACCTCGACAAGCGCGACGAGATCGAGAAGTACGGCCGCGCGCTCGACCTGCTGGCCGTCGACGCGGAGACGCCGGAGCGGAGCCGGGCTCGTCTGGCGAAGCGTCGCGCGGAGATCTGACCGCGCCGATCTCCTGACGCTCGAGTCAGGTCGACCGCGCCGTGACTCTTCGGGGTACGGCCTCGCTCGTGATCCACTCCGGCTGAGTTCGCGTCTGCGGGCATCTGCTGCACGGTCGTCCGATCGCCCGCGGCGGCGCTCCGAGAGCCTCCCAGGGCCTGCTGGGCCCCTCGTCGGCCGTCGAACCACCGTTCACTGAAAACCCCGCCGCTCACGCGTGGTGGTGTGCGTTCACCCGCTGCCATCGTCACCGAAGCGGGGAGCTTGCTCAGCGCGACGACCACCCCCAGAACGGCGACCCAGCGTGATTTTTCACCCCTTCGAGTGGTGAGGTAATCGCCCGACTGGGACTTTCTACTGAAGTCTGTCGTCACGCAGTGAGAAACTTGCAGAAAATTCTGCACGTGCATTTACCGTTGCATGGGCGCGTGCTAGCGTCCCAGTCACAGGTAGATGCACGTGCAGATTCCTGAGCTTTTCACCGTCCCGGAAGGTGGGGATCATGGCTGAGCGGTTCGAAAACGGCATTCCGGCCGATCGTCTGACCGGCGCCCAGTGGCGCAAGGCGAGCTACAGCGGCGCGGTGGGCAACTGCGTCGAGGTCGCTCCGCTCGCCTCCGGCGAGATCGCGATGCGCAACTCCCGTTTCCCGACCGGCCCCGCGCTCGTCTACACCCGCGCCGAGATGGCCGCCTTCCTCGCCGGCGCCAAGGACGGCGAATTCGACGATGTCCTCGGCTGAGGTCCTGGAGACCCAGGTCGACGTCGAGACCGGTCTCCAGGCGCTGATCGGCCGCGGGTACCAGTTCGTGCACGAGACCGACGCCGACGGCGAGTTCGAAGCCGTGGTGGGCGTCCGGGTGCACGACAACGTGGTGGACGTCGTGCGGCTCAACGCCGAGGACGACGCGGTCGCCACGCGCGTGCCGGGCACGGAGGACAACGTCTTCCAGCCCGAGAAGTGGCTGTGGCGCCGCCGCGGTGAAGTGTCCGAGGTGCTCGCCGAAGTGCTGGCGCTGCCGGACGAGCAGAGCGCGGAACCCGCCCCCGCCAAGGGGTGCTGGGTGCCCGGGCGCGGCGGCACGTCGAAGTGGCTCGCAGCTCGCTGAAACACCCTTGATCTTCAGGCCCCGTGCGACGTGGACAGCCACGTCGTGCGGGGCCTGGTTCACGTTCGGGGCCGGGAGCCAAGATCCACAACGCGAGCACTGCTCTCGCCGGCACCCCGGAACCGGCGCACCGGAGTGGGGAGAACCACGTCCGGCGAGGCGAACCGCGTCTTCACCTCCCTTACACTTGGAGTTGGCCCGCCCACGTCTTCCTGGGAGCTCCTCGGTGGTTTCCGACCCCTCCGCCAGTACTGATCACCTCGACCAGCCCGAACCGGAACCCCGCGAGGAGTGTGGCGTCTTCGGCGTCTGGGCTCCCGGGGAAGAAGTCGCCAAGCTGACCTACTACGGCCTGTACGCGCTCCAGCACCGCGGGCAGGAGGCGGCCGGCATCTCGGTCTCCGACGGCTCGCAGATCGTGGTCTTCAAGGACCTCGGGCTGGTGAGCCAGGTGTTCGACGAGCAGGTGCTGCAGTCGCTGCAGGGCCACATCGCCGTCGGCCACTGCCGCTACTCCACGACCGGCGCCACGGTCTGGGAGAACGCGCAGCCGATCTTCCGCACCACGGCCACCGGCAGCGGCCTGTCGTTCGCGCACAACGGCAACCTCGTGAACACCGCCGAGCTGCGCGACCGCACGAAGGCCGCCGGCCTCAAGCCGCACGCGGGCCTCACCGGCTCGTCGAGCGACTCCGACCTCGTGTGCGGCCTGCTCGCCGCGAACGCCGCCGACAAGGGCATCGAGGCCGCGGCCATGGAGCTGCTGCCCACGCTCAAGGGCGCGTTCTGCCTGGTCTTCGCCGATGAGAACACCCTCTACGCCGCGCGTGACCCGCACGGCGTGCACCCGCTCGTGCTCGGCCGCCTCGAGCGCGGCTGGGTCGTGGCGAGCGAGACCGCCGCCCTCGACATCTGCGGTGCTTCGTTCGTGCGCGAGGTGGAGCCGGGTGAGCTCATCGCCATCAACGCCGAGGGTCTGCGTTCGTCGCGCTTCGCGAACCCGGAGCCCAAGGGCTGCGTGTTCGAGTACGTGTACCTCGCCCGCCCCGACACCACGATCGCCGGCCGCAGCGTGCACGCCACGCGCGTGGAGATCGGCCGCCGCCTGGCCGGCGAGCACCCGGCCGACGCCGACCTCGTGATGCCCGTGCCGGAGTCCGGCACCCCGGCCGCGATCGGCTACGCGCAGGGCTCGGGGATCCCGTACGGCACCGGCCTGGTGAAAAACGCCTACGTCGGTCGCACGTTCATCCAGCCGTCGCAGACGATCCGCCAGCTCGGCATCCGCTTGAAGCTCAACCCGCTGCGCGACGTGATCCGCGGCAAGCGCCTGGTGGTGGTCGACGACTCCATCGTGCGCGGCAACACCCAGCGCGCGCTCGTACGCATGCTTCGTGAGGCCGGCGCACTCGAGGTCCACGTGCGCATCGCCTCGCCGCCCGTGCGCTGGCCGTGCTTCTACGGCATCGACTTCGCCTCGCGCGCCGAACTGGTGGCCAACGGCGTCGACCTCGACGGCATCCGCCGCTCCATCGGAGCCGACTCGCTGGGCTACATCTCGCTCGACGGCCTGGTCGCGGCCTCCGAGCAGCCGAAGACGCGGTTGTGCACCGCCTGCTTCTCCGGTGAATACCCCATCGACCTGCCCGACGACGCCCTGATCGGCAAGCACCTGCTGGAAAGCATGGACTCGGTCAATGGCCAAGCGACTCCGGTCAGCCCGGCCGGGTACGGTGCCGAAGACGCCGTCCGGCGTCCGTAGTCCGAATTGTCCAGTAGGGAGTCCGCTTCCGTGAGCGAGTCCACGAGCGCCACGTACGCAGCCGCCGGCGTCAGCATCGAAGCCGGTGACCAGGCCGTCGAGCTGCTCAAGCCCCACGCCGAGCGCGCCACCCGCCCCGAGGTGCGCGGTGGCGTCGGCGGGTTCGCCGGGCTCTTCTCCCTGAAGCTGGACAAGTGGAAGGAGCCGGTGCTCGCGTCGTCCACCGACGGAGTGGGCACCAAGATCGCCGTCGCGCAGGCGCTCGACAAGCACGACACCGTGGGCATCGACCTGGTGGCCATGGTCGTCGACGACCTGGTGGTGACCGGCGCCGAGCCGCTGTTCCTGCAGGACTACATCGCCGTGGGCCGGGTCGTGCCGGAGAAGATCGCGGCGATCGTCGGCGGCATCGCCGAAGGCTGCGTTCAGGCCGGGTGCGCGCTGCTCGGCGGCGAGACGGCCGAGCACCCGGGCCTGATGGGCGACCACGACTACGACGTGTCGGCCACCGGCGTCGGCGTGGTCGAGGCGTCGCAGCTGCTCACGCCCGAGAAGGTGCGTCCCGGCGACGTCGTGCTGGCCATGGGCTCCTCGGGCCTGCACTCCAACGGCTACTCGCTGGCCCGCCACGTGCTGCTCGACATCGCGCGCATGCCGCTCGAAGGGCACGTGGAGGAGTTCGGCCGCACGCTCGGCGAGGAGCTGCTGGAGCCGACGAAGATCTACGCCAAGGACTGCCTGGCGCTGGCCGCCGAGACCGAGGTGCGCACCTTCGCGCACATCACCGGCGGTGGGCTCGAGGCGAACCTCGCGCGCGTGATGCCGCGCGGCCTGGTGGCGCGTCTCGAACGCGGCACGTGGACGCCGGCGCCGGTGTTCGCGCTGATCGGGCAGCGCGGCAAGGTCGAGCGCGCCGAGCTGGAGAAGACGTTCAACATGGGTGTGGGCATGGTCGCGATCGTGTCGGCCGAGGACGTCGACCGCGCGCTGGCCGTGCTCACGGCCCGCCACGTGCCGGCCTGGATCCTCGGCGACGTGCAGCCGGCCGACGACCCGGACGGCTCGCGCGCCGTGCTTTCGGGCGACCACCCGCGGTTCTGAGTTTTCGCTTGCCGCGGCTGGAAGACTGGACGACGTGGCATCAGTGGCAGAGGACGTGGTGGTCGGCTCCCGGTTCGTGATCCCGGCAGCCGAGTTGAGCGAGCGCTTCTCCCGGTCGTCCGGACCGGGCGGGCAGGGCGTGAACACCACCGACTCGCGCGTGGAGCTCTCGTTCGACGTCGCGCGGTCGGCGGTGATCCCGGAGTCGTTGCGCGAGCGGATCGTGGCGCGGCTGGCGGGCCGGCTCGTCGACGGAGTGATCACCATCGCGGCGAGCGAGCAGCGTTCGCAGCTGCAGAACCGGGACGCGGCGCGGCTGCGGTTGGTCGATGTGCTGCTCAAAGCCTCGGCGCCGCCGCCGGCCAAGCGGCGTCCCACCAAACCGTCGCGGGGTTCGAAGGAACGCCGCTTGGCCGCGAAGAAGCGGCGCAGCGACGTGAAACGCGGCCGCGGTGGCCGGTTCGACGACTAGCCGCGGTCGCTTGACAGGTCGCTGAAAGGGCCCCTTGACGGACGCACAGTCCATCAAGGGGCTCTTCACCGTTCGCTAGGAACTCAGCGACAGGTGCACGCACTCGCCGGCCGGCCGGTAGCCGACCCGGCGGTACACCGTGGCGATGCCCAGGTCGCCCGGGGTGAGGAACGCCGTCGGGGCCTCGCGGGAGTGGACCAGGCGCGTGAGGTGCGCCGTGATCGCCGACGCGATGCCGCGGTGGCGGTAGGCCTCGGCGACGGCGATGCCGGCGATCTCGGCCGCGCCATCGACGATGTCCAGCGCGAAGCCGCCGCCGATCACCGCGCCGGTGGCGGTGTCCTCGGCGCGCACGGCGCGGTCGCCGAACGAGCGGGTGCTCGCCAGCTCCTCGTCGGACACGGCGGGGGATTCGCCGAACGCCACGTTCTGCGCCGAACGCAGGCTGCGCAGGTCGGCGTCGCTTTTCGGAGCGCGGAGCAGGATTCCGGCGGGTGCCGGGTGATCCACGAAATCGGCCGGCGTACAGGTCATGAGCGGCACGCGCCGCTCGAGCGAGTACCCCTGCGCGATCAGCAACTGCTCCAGGTCGGGCGCGGCTTCGGTGAAGAACTCCAGCCGGGGCTGCCGGCCGCGGCCCGCGTACGCGTCGGCGAGCGCCGTGATCTCGGCGGGTGACGGCGCGGCACCGTCGTCGGGGATCGCGTAGTTGACCATCGGGTGGTCGCTGGTGCGAGAAAACGTCGCGAGGAACGGGCCGATCCGTTCGACGTCACGGCCTCGGGGTGCGGTGGAGCGGACATACGCCTGAAGGGCGGACATGCTGGGTGAACCCTTTCGGGGTCGAAGGAGACCCACGCGCACCGCCGAGAGGGGCAGGGCATGGGAAGGACGGCTGACGGGCTCGCGTCAGGCCTGACCTCGGCCGACGCGAGAAGCGGCGGCAAACATAGGCGTTCCTTCGTCCGAAGATCCGAGAGCTTTCAGTGTCCCAGCGGGCGCAAGCGGATTAACGCCGCTCCGGGTGCCCGATCCCGGCGTAGCGCGCGTCCCACACCGAACGCGGCACGCGCAGGCGCACCGGCGCGTTGCAGACGGTGCGGCGCACCTGCTGCGGGATCGCGACCACCGGCACCACCACGTCGAAGTAGCGCCAGCCTCGCCGGGTCAGCACGGCGCCGAGCGTGGCGCCGATCGTGTTGAGCAGCACGTCGTCGGTGGAGGTGACGCGGCCGGTGTGGATGAGGAACTGCGTGGCCTCCACCAGCACGGACGCGCTCAGGGCGGTGACCGCGACCCGGCCCACCGACCGCAGCCGGCGCACGCGCACCGGCACGAGGGCGCCGAGCGGGCACAGCAGCAGCAGGTTGCCGACGACCTGCCAGAGCGAACCGTCGTCGGACAGCGCGGCCGAGAGATCGGCTCCGGGCACGAGGTCGAGCGTGCTCACCGCGCCGGTGCCCACGGGCATGGTGACCAGGCAGAGCACGAGTGCGCCGATGGTCACCGCCAGCACGTCGACGGCCGCGGTGGCCGACGCGTGGGCGTGGCTCAGGCCTGTGTTTCTTCGCCGCCTCCGCGCGGCGAGCAAGGGCCAGCAGAGCAGCGCGTAGGGCAACGCGATGGCCGTGATCGGGATGATCCCCCAGAAAGCGCGCAGCAAGGCACCCATGCGCTTCCCTTCTCGAACCCCTCTGAACTGCTTCTTCACGCCTTCCCAAGATCACCTTCGCATTGCCGGTTCGAGTCGGCATGCTCAGCGGGCCGCACTATTCGGTGATCTTTCCGGTGGCGCGAAACGGCTTCCCGTGGTTCGGTCGAGGCGCGGACCGTCCATAGTGGATGCTGTGGACAACCCTGTGGAAGGATTTCCGGGGCT
This sequence comes from Amycolatopsis rhabdoformis, assembly GCF_035918295.1. Lineage (GTDB taxonomy): Bacteria > Actinomycetota > Actinomycetes > Mycobacteriales > Pseudonocardiaceae > Amycolatopsis > Amycolatopsis rhabdoformis. The sequence continues at coordinate 7,619,517 of NZ_CP142149.1, read as the reverse complement.
TGGGGAAAAGCCTTGTTTCACAACGGAAAACAAGGAGCGGGACCTGTGTACTACCCGGCGAGCTTGCGGGCCTGCTCGATGAGCCCGGACAGGTGCAGGCCTCGGCGGACGTCGCACGGGTGCGTGGTCGTGCCGCTCGCGACCATGGCCGCGAAGTCGTCGAGCAGGGCCGTGTAGGACTCGCCGGCGGTGCCCGGTTTGCGCCCGAGCGTCCGGTAGCCGTGCTCGCCGTACACGGCGACTTCGACCACGCTCGGCTGAATCGGCAGCCGCAACGACAGGGTCGCGGTGCTCGTGGCGCCACCCTCGTGGGCGAACATCAGCTGCCACAGGTCATCGGGGCCCCGGTGGGCCGCGAGCACGTCGGTGATGGGGCCGAGCGCGGCGTCGAGCAGGTCGAACGCGTGCGGGCCGATGTCGGCGAGCGCGCCGCCGGAGGCGTCGAGGCGCCAGGCCGACGTGGAGTACTGGCCGCCGAGCAGCGCGCCCGAGAGCCAGCGCGCGCCGCCGCCGCGCCAGCCACCCGAGCGGGCGAGGCCGTCGAGCCATTCGCGCGTCTGCTGGGAGAACCGCAGCGTGAGCATCACCAGCGACGCGACGCCGGCCTGGTCCACGGCGTCGGCCAGCCGCCGCGCGCCCGCCAGGTCGGCGGCGATCGGCTTCTCGAGGATCAGGTGCTTGCCGGCCTCGGCCGCACGCGTGGCGATCTCCGCTTGCACGGCGGGCGGCACCGCGAAGGCGAGGGCGTCGACCAGGGAGAACAGCTCGTCGAGGTCGTCGGTGCCCACGGCGCCGTGGGCCTCGGCCAGCGCGCGGGCGCTCTCGGCGCGGCGCGCCCAGACGGCGGTGAGCTCGGTGCCGGGGTGCTCGGCCAGGCCCGGCGCGTGCACGGTGGTGGCCCAGGGACCGGTTCCGACGAGGCCGATGCGCAGCTGTCCGACGTCCACGCCGGGAAGTGTAGGTGGCTTGGGGTCGGTCCCTCTGGTGGGTTAACGTCGGAGAGTTCTCCACCACGAACGGGGGAAGCCGGTGCGAATCCGGCGCTGACCCGCAACCGTGAGCGGCCCCGCACGACTCCGAGGCCGCGAGCCGGATCGCCCGCCGTGGTCCGACTCGATGCGAGGTTCATCAACGATGCGGCTGTTCTCCGCCCTTGCCGTGGGCGCGCTCCTGGTCACCGCCGGTCTGTCCGGCGCGAGTCCCGCCTCCGCGACCGTGCCCGGGAAGGGCACCGCGGGCTACTGCCCCGACGCCAACGGCGTGACGGTGGTGGTCGACTTCCAGGATCTCGGTGGCGACACCCTGATCCGCTGCGCGCCCGGGCCGCAGGCCAACGGCGTGACCGCGATGCAGAACGCGGGGCTCGACCTGGCCGGTGTCGGCAAGTACGGGCTGGCGCTGATCTGCAAGATCGAGGGCAAACCCGCCGACCAGTCGTGCTCGGGCATGCCGCCGGAGAACGCGACCTGGGGCTTCTGGACCGCGACCGACGGTGGCAAGTGGGCGTCGAGCCAGGTCGGGGTGCAGGGCTGGCAGCCGCCGGCCGGCAGTTTCGAGGGCTGGTCGTTCGCGCACGACAAGGCGTTCCAGGACTACCCGCCGCCGCGGGTCGCGCCGGTGCGCAAGGCCAACGCGGTTCCCGCGGCGGACGTGGCCACGGCCGAGAGCAGCAGCTTCCCCTGGGGCCTGGTGATCGGGCTCGTGGTGCTGGTGGTGCTCGTGGTCGCGGGTGTGACCGTGGGGCTGCGGCGCCGGCGTGCTTGAGCCGCGGGCGCTGCACCCGGGCGCGTGGTGGGTGTGGGCCCTCGCGCTGGCCGTGGTCGCGAGCCGCACCACCAACCCGCTGCTACTGGCGCTCGTGATCGCGGTGGCCGGGTTCGTGGTGGTCAGTCGGCGGGGCGACGCGCCGTGGGCGCTGGCGTTCCGCGTGTACGCGTGGGTGGCGGCGGTGATCGTGGTGTCGCGGGTGCTGTTCCGCATTCTCATCGGCGGTGAGGACGGTGGGCACGTGCTGTTCACGCTGCCCACGATCCCGCTGCCCGCCGCGGCCGCCGGGATCGAGCTGCTGGGGCCGACGTCGGCCGAAGAGCTCCTCGGCGGCTTCTACGACGGGCTGCGGCTCGCCACGATCGTGCTCTGCGTCGGCGCCGCCAACGCGCTGGCCAACCCGAAACGCCTGCTCAAGGCGGTGCCGGGGGCGTTGGCCGAGGTCAGCACGGCCGTGACGGTGGCGCTTTCGGTGGCGCCGCAGCTGGTGGAGAGCGTGCAACGGGTGCGGCGCGCGCGGCGGCTTCGGGCCGCGCGCGGGCGTGGGGTGAAGGGGGTGTTCGTGCCGGTGCTGGCCGATGCGATGGACCGTTCGCTGCTGCTGGCCGCGGCCATGGATTCACGCGGCTACGGCCGGCGCGGGCACCTGGCGGTGCGGGTGCGGGTGCTGATCGCGGCGTGTGTGCTCGGCGGGCTGGTGGGGGTCGCGGTGGGGGTGTACGGCGTGCTTGACGGGTCGGCGGGCTGGCTCGGGGTGCCGATGCTCGTGGCCGGGCTGGTGGTGGCGTCGATCGGGTTCGTGCTGGGCGGGCGGCGGATCCGGCGCACGGCGTATCGGCCCGATCCGTGGCGGCTGCCGGAGACGCTGGTGGTGCTGTGCGGAGTGGTGTCGGCCGGGCTGGTGCTTGCTGTTTCGCCGGCGTCGCTGGTCACCTCGGTGAGCCCGCTGGCCTGGCCGACGTTGCCGGTGCTGCCGGCGGTGGCCGTGCTGCTCGCGGTGGTGCCGGCCTGGGTCGCGCCGCGCCCGGTGGCGGTGGTCGCGTGATCGAGTTCTCGCAGGTCACGGTCACCTACGACGGTGCTTCGCAGCCGGTGCTGCGCGGGGTCGACCTCGTGGTCGAGGAGGGTGAGCTGTGCCTGGTGGCCGGCCGCACTGGAGTCGGCAAGTCGACTTTTTTGGGCGCCATCAACGGACTCGTGCCGCACTTCACCGGCGGCACGCTGGCCGGGCGCGTGCTCGTCGACGGCCTGGACACGGCCACGCACCCGCCGCGCGAGCTGGCGTCGGTGGTCGGGGTCGTGGGGCAGGACCCGCTCGCGGGGTTCGTCACGGACACCGTGGAGGAGGAGCTCGCGTACGCGATGGAGCAGCTGGCCGTGGCGCCGGACGTGATGCGCAAGCGCGTGGAGGAGACGCTCGACCTGCTGGGCATTGCCGAGCTGCGCGATCGTCCACTTCGGACGCTTTCGGGCGGGCAGCAGCAACGCGTGGCGATCGGTTCGGTGCTCACCGCGCACCCGCGCGTGCTCGTGCTGGACGAGCCCACGTCGGCGCTCGACCCCACGGCTGCCGAGGAGGTGCTGGCCGCGATCACGCGGCTGGTGCACGACCTCGGCACCACGGTGGTCGTGGCGGAGCACCGGATGGAACGCGTGGCCCAGTACGCAGACCGCCTGCTGTACCTGCCGGGCGACGGCTCCGTGCGATCCGGCCCGCCGGCGGAGGTGTTCGCCGACGCCGACGTGGCGCCGCCGATCGTGGAGCTCGGCCGGTTCGCCGGCTGGTCGCCGCTGCCCCTCTCGGTGCGCGACGCGCGTCGTCGGGCGGGCCCGTTGCGGGAGAAGCTGGCCGCGGTTCGCCGCCCTGTTGTCCCGACGGTGCCTACGGAGGACGTGCTCACCGCGCGAGGGGTGCACGTGCGCTACGGGGGCGTAGTCGCCGTGCGCGGCGTCGACCTGGCGCTCGGGCGCGGCGAGGTCGTCGCGCTGATGGGGCGCAACGGATCGGGCAAGTCGTCGCTGCTCTGGGCCCTGCAGGGCAGCGGCCCGCGGTCCGGCGGCTCCGTCGACGTCCTCGGCGTGGACCCCGGCGCGGTGCGGCCGCGGGTGGCGCGCGCGCACGTCGGGCTCGTGCCGCAGACCCCGTCGGACCTGCTGTACCTCGACTCGGTCGCCGCCGAGTGCCGGCAGGCGGACGCGGAGTCGGGCCAGGCCGCGGGGACCACGCGGGCGCTGCTGGATCGGCTGGTGCCGGGGATTCCGGCGGCATTGCACCCCCGCGACCTCTCGGAGGGCCAGCGGCTGGCGCTCGTTTTGGCCGTCCAGCTGGCCGCGGCGCCATCCGTGCTGCTGCTCGACGAGCCGACGCGGGGGTTGGATTATCCAGCGAAACGCCAGTTCGCGGCGGTGCTGGCCGGGCTGGCCGCTGCGGGGCACGCGGTGCTGCTGGCTACGCATGATGTGGAGTTCGTGGCCGTGGCTGCGCACCGCGTGCTGGTGCTGGCGGAGGGCGAGATCGTGGCGGACGGGCCTACTGCGGAGGTGGTGGTGTCGTCGCCGGCGTTTGCGCCGCAGGTCGCGAAGGTGCTGGCGCCGGAGGAGTGGCTGACGGTCGCCGAGGTGGAGAAGGCGCTGCGGTGACGGGGTTGTGGGGGTCGGCGGGTCCATGCCTGGATCCGGCTGTGCGGGCGGTTGCCGAGGTGGGGGTCGGTGCTGCGGTGACTGAGTTCTCGGGCTCGGGGGTGCGACCCGCCGCGGTGTTGGCGGGCGCCGAGATCGGGCGGGTGCAGCGGTGACTGAGTTCGTGGGCTTGGGTGTGTGGGCCTGCGTGACCGGGGCAGTCGCCGCGGGTGTTTGCCCGGGCGGGGCCGTATCGGCTTTTGCCGAGGTGGGGCGGGTGCTGTGGTGACGGACTTCCTCGGGCCGGCGGTGCGGATCCGTGTGCGGACCGGTGTGGTGCTGGTGGTCGCCGTGGTGCTCGGGCTGGCGATGTTCTGCTGGCCGCTGTTCGTTTCCGGCGCGGCGGCTTCGGGCCACACCGCGGATGCGCCGTTCATCTTCATGGCGACCTTGCCGGTGCTGATCCTGATCGTGCTGGCCGAGCTGTCCAGCGGTGGCGTCGACGCGAAGGCCCTGGCGCTGCTCGGGGTGCTGTCCGCTGTGGACGCTGCCCTGCGTCCGCTCGGTGCCGGCACGGGTGGTGTCGAGTTGGTGTTCTTCCTGCTCGTGCTCGCCGGCCGCGTCTTCGGGCCCGGCTTCGGGTTCGTGCTCGGTGCGACGTCGCTGTTCGCGTCGGCGTTGCTGACCGGTGGGGTCGGGCCGTGGCTGCCGTTCCAGATGCTGGCGTCTTCCTTGGTGGGCCTGGGTGCGGGCCTGCTGCCGGGGCGGGTGCGGGGGCGTTGGGAGATCGCGCTGCTCGCGGCGTACGGCGTGGTGGCGGCGTACTTCTACGGGCTCGCGATGAGCATGTTCACCTGGCCGTTCCTCGCTGGGACATCCGCCCTGGATTTCGTGCCGGGCGCTCCGTTGGGCACGAACCTGCACCGGTTCCTGGTGTTCACGGTGCTCACGTCCACCCTCGGCTGGGACACCGGCCGCGCGATCACCAACCTGATCGCGATCTTGGCCCTGGGGCCCGCCATCCTCACGATCCTGCGCCGGGCCGCGCGGCGAGCGTCGTTCCGCCCTTGAGGGGACGACCTCGGCGACGGGACCGTTCGCGGCGCGCGAACTGACCGAGTGGACCGTTCACGCAGGCCGGCCCTCGTGTCGCGACCGGACCGCTCGCGCGGGTTTCGTTGGTCCGAAGGGTCCGTTCGTCTCGTGCCTGCGGGTGCGAGAGGTCCGTTCGTGGCGAGTCGAGGGACCGAAGGGTCCGTTCGCGCTGGCTGGCACCTGCGCGCACAGTGGACCGCGAAGTCCCCTCGCCCCGGCAAGCCGTGCCTGATCACCACGACCGGGTCAGCAAAAACCGGAGCCGGATCAGCCGAACGTCGAACGGACTCAGACCGGGTCAGTACGTGTAAAAACCCCGGCCCGACTTCTTCCCCATCAACCCCGCCGACACCATCCGCAGCAGCAGCGGCGGGGCGGCGTACGTGGGTTCCTTGAACTCGTCGTACATCGAGTCCGCGATGGCCTTGACCGTGTCGAGGCCGATGAGGTCCGAGAGGCGCAGCGGGCCCATCGGGTGGGCCGTGCCGAGTTCCATGCCGCGGTCGATGTCCTCGGCGGTGGCGAAGCCTGATTCGACCATGCGGATGGCGGAGAGCAGGTAAGGCACCAGGAGCGAGTTGACGATGAAGCCCGCGCGGTCCTGGGCGCGGATCACGGTCTTGCCCAGGGCGTCGGCGTGGGTCGCGGCGCGGGAGAGGGTCTCGTCGGCCGTGAGGAGCGACGGGACGAGTTCCACGAGCGGCAGCACGGGTACCGGGTTGAAGAAGTGGATGCCCACGACCTGCGCGGGGCGCGTCGTGGCCATGGCGATCTTCACGATCGGGATGGACGACGTGTTGGACGCGAAGATCGCGTCGTCGCGGGAGACGATCTTGTCGAGCTGGGCGAAGACGTCGGTCTTGGCCTGTTCCTGCTCGAGGATGGCTTCGATCACGAGGTCGCGGTCGGCGAACTCGGCCAGGTCCGTGGTGAAGCGCAGGCGGCCGAGCGCGGCGGACGCGTCCTCGGCGGACAGCTTGCCGTTCTTCACCCCGCGTTGCAGTGACTTCTCGATGCGCGCCTTGCCCGCGTCGAGGGCCGGCTGGCTGACCTCGGTGATCACCACGTCGAACCCCGACTTGGCGTGCACCTCGGCGATCCCGGAACCCATCTGCCCGGCACCGACCACACCGACGCGCTGAATATCAGTCACAGCCGCACTCCTTCACGAAAGATCAGTCACGAAAGACCGCTCACGAACGATCAGCACCAGCGAACAGAATTTGGGCAGCACGCGACGCGCGAGGGTGGTGCCGGACTGCGCCCGGACTCCACCCTCGCGTATCGCGTCTGCTCAACGCCGGTATTCGTCGTACCCGTCGTCGTACGGGTCTTCGTTGTCGTCCTCGTGCCCGTTGCCGGGCGAGGAATCACTTGACAGCTCGCGCTGCAAAGCATCGAAATCGGTGTCGTGGGAGCTGTACTTGAGCTCGCGCGCCACCTTCGTCTGCTTGGCCTTAGCCCGGCCGCGCCCCATGGCTCGACCCCCTCGCACAGGGGCGGGGCGGCCGGGGGAATCGGCGGCCCCGCATCGTCTCGACAGTTCTTTCCTGGTCACACCGTACCGTGTCCCGGGGGTTCGATGCGACGTGGCACGGTGTGCCGGTGGCGACAGTGTCCGCCGGACGCCGGTTACCGGCCTGTCGGTGCGGATCGGCGCAGGTGGGCGTGCCACGATGCTCAGGTGCTCCGTCCCTTCGTGGCGTATCTGAGGGTGTACGAACCCCTGCTCGCGCTCGGTGACCCGCCCGACGACCGGCTGCGTGAGGCGGTCGCCGGGGCGAAGCTGCGCCGCGCCGCGATCGGTGAACGCGAACAGTTCCTGTGGCTCAAGTCACAGGCCGTCGCGCGGTTGCTGCCGGCCGAGCTCGCCGACGGCCGGCCCGCGCCGAGCCTGCTCACCGACGTGCTCGTGCTGGACCCGGCCGAGGTGCCGGTGGATCATCCCGGCGCCGGTCCGTTCGTGTGCCCGCTCGAGCTGCGCGCCCGCTCGGCCGCCGCGCTCGTGACCTTCCTCGGCGACGCGGCGCCGGCGTTGAAGAACGCCGTGCTCGACGCCGGCGGGGTCACGGCCGACCGCGCCCGCTCGCGCACGAAGGCTGCGATGGTCGACCTCACCACGGCCGCCGCCCACACGCTCACCACCACCTGGACCGTGCCGCTGCCGTGGTTCGTGCTCGTCGACCCCGACGAGCGCAAGCTCGTGCTCGGCACCGGTCAGGACGATCCGGCGCGCGAGCTGTCGTGGCGCACGTCGATGTCCGACGCGCTGACCCGCGCCGCCGAGGCCGGCGAGCTGATCGAGGCCGCGTTCGGCGACTCCGGTCCGGGCCGCGTGCTGTCGCAGACGCGCCAGTGGCTCGAGAGCTTCGACCCCGACTCCGTGGTCGAACTCGACTACGGCGGCCTCGTGCAGCTGTTCGCCGACCCGATCCTCGAGTCCGACACCACGGCCGAAGAGGTCCACGACATCCTCGAAGCCCTGCGCACCGGCAACGTCGAGGAGCTCGCCGAGCTGTTCTCTGAGCTGCGCGAGTTCTGGGGCGACCTCGCGGCTAGGGAACGCGCCAACTGACGCGCAGCCGGCCCACCGGCCGGCGACCGCCGAGCACCGCGGGGTTCGCCAGCTCGGCCAGCTCCGACACGTCCACGCCCAGGTGCGCGAGCACCGCGACGGCGAGCGGCGCGCAGCCGCGCTTCGCGCCGTCGGACATCTTCAGCGCCACGGCGGTGCCGTCGGCCAGCGCGAACGCCAGCACTCCCTCCGCGCCGATCTTCGACAGCAGCCCCGGCACCTCGCCCATCAGCGCGGTGTCCTCGCGATCCGTGCCGGCGACCAGCCACGGGTGCGCGCGCATCGCGTCGGCCACGCGCAGTTCGTCAGAGCCCTGCGGGGCTTGCACCAGCCGGCCGAACGCGCGCGCCAGGCCCGTGAGCGAGTAGGCGAACAGGGGTGCGCCGCAGCCGTCGACCCCGGTGGTGGCGATCGGTTCGCCGGTCAGCTCCACCACGGCTTCGGCGAGCGCCTTCTGCAGCGGGTGGCCCGGCTGCTCGTAGCCCTCGGTCGGCCAGCCCGCGGCTACGCAGGTGGCGAGCATCGCGGCGTGCTTGCCGGAGCAGTTCATGGTCACGCGCAGCGGCTCGCCGGCCGCGTGCATCGTCGGCTCGTGCAGCGGGTACGCGGGCGGGCAGGCTAGCGCCGACTCGTCGAGGCCGGCGGCCGCCAGCATCGCCGCCACGCGCTCGACGTGGCCGGGCTCGCCGGAGTGCGAGCCGCACGCCAGGGCCAGGTCGGCGCCGTCGTAGGCCAGCCCGGCGCGCAGTATCCCGACCCCCTGCAGGGGTTTCGTGGACGACCGCGGGAACACCGGGCTGGTCACATCGCCGGTGGAATACGTGACGCTGCCGTCGGGCGCGGTGATCACGAGCGAGCCGCGGTGCGTGCTTTCCACGAGGCCGGAGCGTTCGACCTCGACCAGAACCGGTTCGGTCACTCTTCGGTGCGTCCCAGCTCGGAGTCGAGCAGCTCGTCGACGGTCGCGGAGCCGCGCTGGTAGCGCCCGGCGATCTCGGCGTTGAGCGTGTCCATCACGCCTTGCACCTGGCGGCGGAACGTGGACACCGACGACTCTTCGGTGCCGTACGTGTCGAGCGCGGCCGCGAGCTTGTCGTCGGACAGCGTGCCGACGTCGGTGAGGTCCGTGTCGCCGATCAGCGCCTCGGCGTGGCGGCGGTGCTCGCCCGCGCGCGACGGTTCGAGCTGCTGGTGCCGGCCGGAACCGGTGGCGGGACCGAGCGCGTTGTCGGCGAGGATCGTGGCGAGCTGGTCGACGATGCTGCGCTCGCCGCCGGACGACCGGCGCTGCTGTTCGGCGCGCACGATGTCGATCCGCGCGTGCAGCAGCCGGCGCAGGTACGAGAGGTCGGTCTCCTCCTGCGCGGCCTCGTCACGGCGTTCGCGCAGCACCGGCAGCGGCAGGTCGCCGAGTCCGGTGAGGTATCCCGGGGCGAGGACGCGGTCGATCCGCCGTCGCCCACCGGGACGCACTTCGATCACGGGCACATCCTGCTCTAGATTCCCCGACAATGCTACCGCCGGGTTCACTTCAGCCCCGCAACCGTTGCGCGGCCTCCCGACCAGGGGCAGCGTGCTCGCCCGGCACCGAGTCCGGGTCCACGATGGCCTGCACGGCCCGCGAAGGGCTCTCTTCCTCGTCGGCGGTGTCACTGGGCAGCAGGCCGGCCAGCAGTTCCGCCCCGGCCGGCACCGAGCGCTTGACCAGCGCCAGCGCGATCGGACCCAGCTCGTGGTGCTGCACGACGGTGCCCACGCGGCCGATCACGCGCTCGCCGAGGCGCACCGGATCACCCGTCTCAGGCGTGATTTCGGGTGAACCGTCGAGGTGCAGCAGGGCGAGGTAGCGCGGCGGGCGGCCGACGTTGTGCACCTTCGCCACGGTTTCCTGGCCGCGGTAGCACCCCTTGGCCACGTGCGCGGCGCTGCCGATCCAGCCGACCTCGTGCGGGATGGTGCGCTCGTCGGTGTCCACGCCGACCCGCGGGTGCCGCGATTCCACGCGCAGCGCGTCGAACGTCCAGCTGCCGGCCGGGCGCGCGCCCGCGTCGGTGAGCCGCTGCCACCAGGCCGCCAGCTCGGCGCGGGGCACGAGAAGGTCCACACTGGACCGCGACGGCCACGGCATCCGGCGCGCGAAACCACCGCCGGGCAAGGCCGCGACGGAATACGGCTCGGCACCCACGGTCACGTCCACCGCGGTGAGCACGCGGTCGGCTTCGGGACCGAGCACCGTGAGCACGGCGAGTTCCGTTGTGGCGTCGCGGATCTCGACCTTCGACCAGAACTTCATCGCCTCGAGGTACTCGCGCAGGGTTTGCTTGCCGCCCTTGGGCAGCGCGCTCGTGGCGACGGGCTCGGGGTCGCTGTCGAGCCACACGGTGCCGTCGAGGTGCGCGAGCACGAAGTGGGTGTCGACGTGACCCTGGCTGTCGAGCACGAGCGCTTCGGTGCCCGACGCCTCCGGCAGCTGCGTCACGTGCTGGGAGATCACGAGGTGCAGCCAGCTCAAGCGTTCTTCACCCGAGACGGCCAGGACTTCGCGGTGCGAGCGGTCGATCACGACCACGCCGCGCGCGGCGGTGCGCTGCTCCGCGAACGGATCGCCCCAGTGCCACGGCACTCCGGCCTCCGGGTGTCCGTCGGGCGCGGCGATCGCGCGGGGTGCTTCCAGCAACGGCGAGCGATAGGCCATGGGGCAAGCCTATCTCCGCACGCGCTCCGGCAACGCTTTCAAAGGAGGTGGCTGCGTCACGTCGGGCCAGTAGGGTGAGGGGATGCGCGTGCTCGCCTTCCTCGACGGAACCCTGGCCGACCCCGACGCCGCCCACCTTCGCGTGGACGACCTCGGCCTGCTGCGCGGAGACGGGGTGTTCGAGACCATCCTCGTGGCGGACAAGCAGCCGCGGGAGCTGCGGCCGCACCTCGACCGGCTCGCCCGCTCCGCGGCGATGCTGGAGCTGCCGGCCCCCGACCTCGCCGCCTTCGAGACGGCCGCGCGCGCCGTGATCGAGAACTGGGCCGGCGGCCGGGAAATCGCGTTGAAACTCGTGTACACGCGGGGTGTCGACGGTGATCCGGCCGGCACGCCGACGGCGTTCGCGATCGGCATGGAGATCGACGAGAAGGTGCGCCGAGCCCGCGTCGAGGGCGTGGCCGCGGTGACGCTCGAACGCGGTTTCGGTCCCGAGGTCGCCGAGCGCGCGCCGTGGCTGCTGCTCGGCGCCAAGACGGTGTCGTACGCGGTGAACATGGCGGCGCTGCGCGAGGCTGCCCGTCGTGGCGCGCAAGATGTGATCTTCACCGCTGCCGACGGTTCCGTGCTGGAAGGACCCACGTCCACGGTCGTGCTGGCCCGTGAGCGCACGCTCTACACGCCGCCGTCGACCGTCGGCATCCTGCCGGGCACCACGCAGGCGGCGCTGTTCCGCGGTGCGGAGAAGGCCGGCTGGTCGGTGAAGGTGGAGCCGTTCTCGGCAGCGGATCTCACCGCCGCCGACGGCGTGTTCCTCGCGTCTTCGGTCCGGCTGGTCACGCGCGTGCACACGCTCAACGGCACGGCGCTGACCGATTCGACCGCGCTGCACCAGGACCTGGTGGCGGCCTACGAAGGCGAGTACTGAGCCGGCGCCTCGCTGATCACCACGGCCGAAGCGCGCACGCCTTCGGCTTCATAGGCGGCGATCTTGTGGTGCCCGTCGAGGATCAACGGCCGGGTGCCGGACAGCACCACCGCCACCGGACGGTGGCCGGTGCGGATCGCGGTGCGGTAGTAGGCCACGCGGGCTTCGTCGTCGGGCGGCCAGGTCGCGGTGGGCACGAGCGGCCGGTCGGCCTCGAGCCGCGCGGGGCCGTCGACCTGGTAACAGCCGTCCACGAGCATGGCGAGCAGGTCACGCAGGGTCTCGGCCAGCGGCCGGCGCAGCTGACCCGTGGCCAGGGCGATCCGCAGCGACTGCGGCAGCTCCACGCTGCCGCCGCTGTTCAGCTCCAGGACACCTGTCCCACCCGTGACCGTAACCCGTTCCACACCCATCAAGACGGGCGGAACCGCACGAAGGTTCCAGGGCGTGCCTGCGCGAGTGCGCCGAGTGACCCGCGTCTCACCACGGCGGCCACGGGGTAGCCGCCCGTGGTCGGGTGGTCGGCGAGGAACACCACCGGCAGGCCGCTCGGCGGGACCTGGATCGCGCCGGTCACCAGGCCTTCGCTGGGCAATTCGGCGGTGTTCTCGCGGCGCAGCGGCGGGCCGTCGAGGCGCAGGCCGACGCGGTTGGACTCCGACGTCACGCTCCACCACGCGCCGAGGCCGTCGGCGAGGCCGGTGAACCAGTCGTCGCGCGGGCCGAGGACCACGGGCACGACCAGCCGCTCGGGTGCCGCGGGCGTGACCACCACGTCGGCTCCGGCCGGCACCCCGGTGACCGGCCCGAGGGGCAGCGAGACGCCGTCTTCCAGCGGTTCGGGCCCGATGGCCGACAGCACATCGCGCGAGCGGCTGCCGAGGACGGGCGCCACGGCCAGCCCACCCGAAACCGCCAGGTAGCTGCGCAGACCGGCGCTCGGTCGGCCGAGCGCAAGCGTTTGCCCCGCCCGCAGCGACACGGCCGTGTGCGAACCGGCGTCCCGCTCGTCCACTCGCACCGGCACGACCGGTCCGGTCACGGCGACCGTGCAGGAGGTCGTCGCGCGCACGACCAGCCCGCCCAGCAACGCCTCGATGCCGGCCGCTTCGGCGGGGTTGCCGACGAGCCGGTTGCCCAGGCGCAAGGCTTCGACGTCGAGGGCGCCGGACGGCGGCACGCCGAGGTGGGCGTAACCGGGCCGGCCGAGGTCCTGCACGAGGGCGAGCGGTCCGGTCGCGACGATCTCCAGCGCGCGCATCACGCGCTCCGGAAGCGCACGCGGTCGCCGGGCACGAACAGCACGGGCCGCTCGGCCGCGGGGTCGAACAGCGTTTCGTCGGTGTGCCCGAGCAGCCGCCAGCCGCCCGGTGACTCACGCGGGTAGACGCCGGTGAACTCGCCGCCGATGCCCACGGAACCGGCGGGCACCTTGGTGCGCGGGGATTCGAGGCGGGGCTGCTGCAGAGCTTCCGGCAGGCCGGTGAGGTAACCGAAGCCGGGCGCGAAGCCGGTGAAGGCGACGGTGTACTCGGCTTCGGTGTGCAGCGTGATCACCTCGGCCACGGAAATCCCGGCGTCTCGGGCGACGAGCTGCAGGTCTTCGCCGTCGTAGGAGACGTCCAGGGTCACTTCGCGCGGTGAGCCGGCGGGCGGGTGCGTGAGGTCGGCGTCGGCGAGCAGGTCGCGGACCAGCGCCAGTGTGCGCGAGCCGGGCTCGGCCACCACGAGCAGGCTGCGGGCGCCCGGGACGAGCTCGGTGATGCCCTCGATGCCGGCGGCCTCGACCGTGGCCCGGGCGGCGGACATCTGCGCGAGCGAATCGCAGTCGAGCAGAGCGGCGTGCTCGCCGCAGGGCCGCCAGAGCATGGTCAGAGCTTAACCGCGCAGGTCAGTGCTCGATTCATCCGCGGCTCAGCGGACTGCCCAGCTGAAGCGCTCGGCCCGAGCTGCCTGGCCGAACCGCTCAGCCGACCACGCGGTGCAGCAACGCCGAGGTGTGCGGTTGCATCTCCTGGCCCATCATCGCGCGTTCCTCGACGTAGCCGAGACTGCCTTCGATGAGGCCGTAGAGCCGCTGCGCCGCGGTGACGTCCTTGGCCGTGGCCGTGCGGATCACCGCGTCGGTGCCCAGCTCCCACGACGTCTGGTTGCGCGGCTTGCCGTAGTAGAGCTCGACGATGCCGGAGCTGTGCGTGAGCAGCAGCTCGATCGTGTCGTCCACCTGCGGCCGCCAGAACCCGCTCTCGCGGGCGGCGGGGCGGATCACGTTGCCCTCGTCGTCGAGCAGCCACGCGCGCGCCTCGTGCGTGAGGAACGGCCGGCCGTCGTGCGCGATGGTGAGCTGCTGCGCGAACTTGACCGGCCCCTCGATGGTGGGGTAGTCGACCTCGCCCTCACCTCGCCAGACGCCGACGATCGGCAGCAGCGCGAGGCACGCGTCGTTCAGGTCCGGGCCCTCGCGGAGGTTGGCGGTGTCGTTGGGGATCGGCAGGTCGTCCCACAACGGCAGGTTGCGCGTGCGGGTGCTCGCCGCCCGCGATTCCGCGGCCGCGATGGCTTCGTCGCCACTGGCGGTCATGATGCTCAGCGCTGGTCGGCGTACAGCCGGTAGACGACGTAGCAGGCGAACCACACGATGGCGACTGCCGCCAGGGCCAGCAGGATCGTAAACAGGGTCTCCACAGCGAGGACAATAGTCGGCCCGGCGTCCTCAGGCGCCGCGCAGGGTCGTCGCGGTGAGCACAGTCACGACGAGCAGCACGCCACCGGCCACGGCCATGGCCGCGTGCAGGCCGGAAGTCAGCGTCGAACCGTGCGCGAGCAGCGCGCCGAGTGCGGCCACGCCGAGTGCCGTGCCGGTCTGCCGGGCCGCGTTCACGGTGGCCGACGCGATACCGGTGCGCTCACCCGGCACCCCGGCGAGGCCGACGATGTTGGACGGCGTCACGCACAGCCCCACCCCGAGCCCGGCGACCCCGAACGCCAGCGCCGGCAGCCAGTACGGGCTGTCGGCACCGAAGCTCAAGAACGCGAACGCGCCGGCCGCCGCGACGAGATTTCCCAGCGGCAGCACGCGTTCCGCGCCGAACCGCGCCGAGAGCCGGCCCGCGCAGAAGGCTGCGAGGACGTTGGCGAGCACGTACGGCAACATCTGCACGCCCGCCTCCGTCGCCGTGGCTCCGCGCGCCTGTTGCAGGTACAGCGCGATCAGCACCGGCAGCGGGTAGGCGGCGAAGCCGATCACGAACGACGTCGCGATCGCCACCGAGAACCGGACCCGCGCGAACAGCCGGATCGGCAGCATCGGGTGCGCCACCCGCAGTTCCACCACCAGGAACGCCACCAGCGCCACCGCCCCGACCACGGCGGCCACCACGTCGGCGGCGATCACCGCGTAGGTGAGCGCCCCGATCCACAGCGCGCCCAGCACCTGGCCCGTGAGGTCGAGCGCGCCGTGGGCCGGATCGGCCGACTCCGTGATCCCGCGCCGCCCGGCCAGCAGCGCGACCACGCCGAGCGGCACGTTGACCAGGAAGATCACCGGCCAGCCGAATGCGTCGGTGAGCGGCCCGCCCGCGAGCGGCCCCACGACCAGCGCGGAGCCGGCGATCGTGCCCCACCAGCCCATCATCCGAGCGCGGGCCCGCGGTTCGGGGAACGTGTGGGCGAGCAGGGCGATCGAGCCCGGGATCACCGTCGCGGCCGCGGCGCCCTGGACCACGCGCGCGGCCACGAGCAGCCCGAGCGTGGGCGCGAGCCCGCAGGCCAGGGAGGCGAGCGTGAACACGGCCAGGCCGGACAGGTACACGAGCTTGCGGCCGTAGCGGTCGCCGAGCGTGCCGCCGGAGAGGATCACGGCGGCGAGCGCGACCGTGTACGCGTCGACGATCCACTGCAGGTCGGTGAACCCGGCGCGCAGGTCGCGCTGGATCGAGGGCAGCGCCACGCTCACCACGCTCACGTCGAGCAGTGCCATGAAGCTGCCCAGGAACAGGGCGACGATCAGCAGAGGTCTGGTTCTGGTTGTGCGCACGCTGGAAGGTTGCGACCTCAAGTCGGCTTGAGGTCAACTACGGGCATGCTGTCCATCGGGGAAACGGCCGCGAAACTCGGCGTCGCGGTGTCGGCGCTGCGCTACTGGGACGAACGCGGGCTCGTGCGCCCGGCCACGCGCCGCTCGGGCAAGCGCCTCTACGGCGAGGCCGAGCTGCACCGCCTCGCCATCGTGAAGATGTTGCAGGACACCGGTTTGCTCAGCCTCGACGACATCGCGCTGATCCTGCACGGCCCGGAAGTCGGCGACTGGCGCGCGGCGATCCGCGTGCGGATCGAGGAAATCGTGGAGCAGCGGCGGAAGCTGGCGGTGGCGGAGACGTTCTTGGGGCACTTCGCGCGGTGCCCGCGGGATCATCCGGTGGAGACGTGTCCTTCGCTGCGGGCGTACACCGATCGCGTCCTGACCGAGGAGCGGTGAGGCAGAAAGCCGGACACGAAAAACGGGCCCCGGGGCAGCAACCCCGGGGCCCGCTTTCGAAAAGGTCAGCCGACCGAAATCGCCAGCTGGTGCAGACCAGGACCTTCCGCGGTCACGGAGGTCTCGCCGTTGCCCGTGCGGTGCAGCGCGCGCACCGTCCACGAACCCGGTGCCGCGTAGAAGCGGAAGTCGCCGTCCGGTGAGGCCACGACCTCGCCGGTGAAGTCGCCGCCGCCGTCGAGCAGGCGCACGAAAGCGCCGCCGAGCGGGCCGTCGGAGCCGGTCACCTTGCCGGCCAGCACGACCTGACCGTTGGTGTCGAAGTCAGCGGGCGTGGCCGTCTGGACCGGGGCGCCGCAACCGTCGTCAGCCATTCACTTAGCTCCCAACTCGACCGGCACGCCGACCAGCGAGCCGTATTCGGTCCACGAACCGTCGTAGTTCTTCACGTCCGAGTAGCCGAGCAGCTCGTGCAGCGCGAACCACGCGATGGACGAACGCTCGCCGATGCGGCAGTAGGCGATGGTGGCCTTGGACTCGTCGATGCCGGCCTCGGTGTAGAGGTCCTTGATCTCGTCTTCGGTCTTGAAGGTGCCGTCCTCGTTGGCGACCTTGGCCCACGGCACGTTCAGCGCGCCCGGGATGTGGCCCGGCACCTGCGACTGCTCCTGCGGCAGGTGCGCCGGGGCGAGCAGCTTGCCGGAGAACTCGTCCGGCGAACGCACGTCGACGAAGTTCTTCGCGCCGATGGCCTGCACGACCTCGTCGCGGAACGCGCGCAGCGACAGGTCCTGCTCCTGGGCCTGGTACGTGGTCGGCTCGCGCTTCACGTCGTCGGCGTTGAGCTCACGGCCGTCGAGCTCCCACTTCTTGCGGCCGCCGTCGAGCAGCTGCACGTTCTGGTGGCCGTAGAGCTTGAAGTACCAGTACGCGTAGGCGGCGAACCAGTTGTTGTTGCCGCCGTAGAGGACCACGCGGTCGTCGTTCGAGATGCCCTTTTCCGAGAGCAGCTTCTCGAAGTCGTCCTTGTTCACGAAGTCGCGGCGCACCTTGTCCTGCAGGTCACTGCGCCAGTCGAGCTTCACCGCGCCGCGGATGTGCCCGTTGTCGTAGGCGGTCGTGTCCTCGTCGACCTCGACGAACACCACACCGGGTGTGTCCAGGTTGTCCTCGGCCCACTGGGTGGTGACCAGGGCGTCTTCACGGCTCATGGAGCTGACTCTCCTTCTGAGGGTTGGGCAGTGCTAGGAAGCCCGGGCCGGGCTGAAACGCTTGAGCAGCAAGTACATCTCGCAGCCGAGGCAGAAGTTGAACGCGGCGTTGAGGAACGCCGCGAACAGTGCGAACGCCGTCGCGATCACACCGAGCGGGGCCACGCCGGCGATGAAGCCGACCGTGCCCACGAGCGCGAACACGAAACCCACGGCCTGCGCGAACCGCAGCGGTGCCGCGTCCTCGCGCTCGGTCGGCGGGCCGAGCCGCGGCGCCACGAGCGCCCGGTACAGCAGGGAGTACGGCGCCGGCTTGAGCCCGACGAACGCGCCGATCGCGAACACCACAGTCTGCGCGGCCAGCAGCGGCCACCACTGCGTCACGAGCACCACGGCGAGCACGACGGTGGTGATGATCGCGGCGAACCGCGGGCCACGCGGGTCGACGGCCGGTCCGGCGGGCATGGTTCCTCCTGCTGAGGGCGAGGCGAGTGGCGTGCGAACAGCACGCGGCGACGGGTGGAGCGTGCGAAACCGGGGCTGGACGTGCTTCAGCGCCGGCGCGACGAGCGCGGACACAAGCTGCTGCGCACGCGGCACAGATCCACCGCGCGGCGCTGCGTCAGGAGGGTGATGGGCAGCTCGTCCACGCCGCCGAGGGTACCCAGCACGCCAACCGGCTGGGAACCGCGTTCATACCTTGGGACGAGTCCCGCCCATTGGGAAACAGCCGGTGAGGGCACGTCGGCGCACCCGCGCACGACACCATGCGCCTATACCCGAACACGCGACGACCGACGATGTTCCAACGAAATCGGAAAGCCGGCCCTCCAGGAGAGACCAGTCCCTCGTTCGGAGACCGGCTGACTCGGTGTCTGGCGACAAACCGGGGTAGCGGTGTTCGAGGTTCTCGTAGAGGTTCTCGTAGGTGGTAATCGAGGCTATCGAGTAGCACTGTCTGTCGAGGCAAGTGACGCGGGTCCGGCAAAGCCACGGGGTCGACCTCCGGGCGCACCATGGGGTCATGCACGACGACAACGGGTTCGACCCTGATGAGCAACCGGCCACCCGCCGGGAAATGGTGGGCGCGTACGTTCGCCGGTCCAAGCGCAAGCAAGGCGTCGGAATCCGCAAGGCCTTCGTCCAGCAGGGCGGTCGAGGGCGCCACGCGAGACCCGGCCCGCTGGCCAAGCTGGTGCGCAACAGCGATCACATCGCGCTCAACGCGTACCTGTTCGCCCGCATGCTGGGCAGCAGCGACCCGTGGGACGTCCAATTGGACTCCGGGGTGTGGGTGCGGGCGCTCAACCTCGATGACCGGCATCCGACCGCTGCTCGAAGCCTGGTTTCCAAGGCGCTACGCCGGCTGGAGGACGACAAGCTGATCACGCGGACGCGCATTGGCCGTAAGAGCGTCGTCTCCCTCAAGCACGAGTCCGGGAACGGCGACACGTACACGCAGATCACAGGCGAGCGCGACGACCCGTATTTGCAGATCCCGCTCTGCTACTGGACTAACGACTGGCACCGCAGACTCACGCTCCCCGGCCTGGCGATGTTGCTGATCGCACTGGATGCGGAGCGTCAGTTCTGGCTCCCCGCCGACGACGTCCATAAGTGGTACGGCGTTTCAGCTTCGACGGCGAACCGTGGTTACGCAGACTTGGAGGCGAACGGCCTGCTCGACTCCAAGTACTGCAAGGTCAGAAACGATCTGTCCGCCGACGGTCTGGAGCGCCGATTGATGCGGCGCCTCATCGGCGACGTCGCCAAGCCAGCGAGGAGGCCCAAGCTCGAGAAGATCGTCGCTGACGTCGAAACGGCGGCAAACCTCCCCGCGGTCCCCCGCCTGCGCGCCGTGTGATCCGCCGTTACCAGCCCTTCCGCTCTGCCGCTCGGTTTCTGTGCACCAGCTGAGTTCAGAAACCGACCCGCCTTGCGGGTCTGAGCACAGGGAGGGCCTCAGTGGCCGAACACAACAAACTCGTACGGCGACGGCCGCTTCGTCGGCGGTCGCACCCCCGATCCGAGGTGACCAATGAGTGCTCGCTCGTCGTGAAGCTCATCTGCAACGTCGCGGTGCGAATCGCAGCGGAGTGGGCCAGAGACCTGCTCTGCGACCTGTGGCACGACATCGACCGGTTCTTTTGACCGAGAGGACGGCACCCTGCTCTGGAACAGCCGGTAGCGGCTCAGTGTGCGTCCGCCGCGGTGCCGGCTTCCAGGTGCGGACGCAGGGCTTCCAGCAGCTCCGGGCCCTTCGGCACGCCACCGACGCGCAGCAGCTCGCGGCCGTCGGCGGCCAGCGCGAGCGTGGTGGGCGTGCGCAGTACCGACAGGGCGTGCGCGACCTCGGGCTGCTCCGTCACGTCGAGGTCGACGTGGTGCAGGCCGTCGGTCTTGTCGGCCAGCGCCGACAGGATCGCGCGCGTGTGGCGGCACGGGGCACAGAACGTCGTAGAGATCTGCACCAGCGTGACGGCCGCGGCCGGGTCGAGCGCGTCGGCGACCGGAGTGGGCAGCTGGGCGAGATCACGGGCCGCGGCGGCCGGTTTGGCCGCGCGCACCCGGCCGTTGCGGGCCTTCAGCAGCAGGCCGGCCACGACCGCGACCACCAGCGTGGCCAGCAGCACCCAGACTCCGGTCACCGGGCACTCACCCCTTCGACGTCGACAGGTCCGAGAAGTTCACGCCCGTCGCCTCGCCCTTGATCGTCACGGAGCCGTTGTCCACGCGCACCGCGGTCGGCGTGACCGAAAGCGGCAGCGTGCTCGTGTCGATCGAGGCGCGGAAGTTCGGCAGGAGAGCCTTCTGCACAGCTTCCGGAACGACGGTCGTCTCCTGGTCATTCCCGAACTGCAGGCGGTGCGGGGTGATGGTGATCGTCTTGTTCTTGAGCTCGATCAGCGCGAAGCAGAAGATCTCGACCTTCTGCCCGGCCACCTGCACATCACCCGAAAGGCGCACGCCGGCGATGTTGTCGTCCTCCGGCTCGCCCGCGGAGTTCGTGGGGGTCGGGTCCGACTGCTGGCCCTGGTCGGTGTCGCCGTACTTCACGTAGGCCTGGGTGCTCTGGTCGATGCGCAGGTTCTGGATCTTGTCCAGCGGCGGGATGCGCGCGATGTCCGACGCCTTGATCGTGACGGCGCCGGTGAGCTTGCCGATCTTCACGTTCTTCGTGTTGCCCGCCGTGAGGTCGGACAGCGGCGCGGTCACGTCCTCGAGCTCGGCGCTCACGCCGAGGTCGCGCAGCTCGCCGCCCACCGGCACGCCGTCGGCCGACACGGTGATGTGACTGTAGTCACCCGAGAGCGCCTGCGTGAGGAACGGGAAACCGTGGATGTCGACGGACGGGTCGTCGCTCAGGCCGAGCTGCTCGCGGGCCTTCTGCGAGATCGTGTGCTCGGCGAACGCGGCGGCTCCGAAATCGGCGCCGACCAGCAGGATCACGATGACCCCGAGCACGATCAGCCAGCGGCGGACGCGCCGTCCGCGACGCCGGTTGTCCGGCCGAGGAGCCGGTCGGTCGTCCCGCGTCACGGGCCTGCTCACCATCGCGTCGGTTCTCCTGTTCGTCGGGGGCCGGGGTGCGCGCTGGCGTTCGGCCAGGTGTGATCGATCCAGCACGAGCTAGGTGACCTGTTGTTCACCCGGTATTCTCACTCAGCACCGACCGAGCCCCACGTTCGAGGCCGCGCGCGTGGCCCCGGCCCGGCACTGGGCCGCAACTGAAGTGAAGGCGGTGTGGCTCCATGAGCCTGGACCTTCTCGTACTGACCGCGGAGACCGACCCCACCTCGGTGCTCCCGGCACTCGACCTGCTGCCCCACACCGTACGCGTCCGCGAACCCGAGGTGACGGCCCTGCTCGACGCCGGGCACCGCGACGTGATCCTGCTCGACGCCCGCAGCGACCTCGCGTCCGCGAAGAGCCTCTGCCGCCTGCTCAAGGGCGCCGACGACGACTCGAGCACCCCCGTGATCGCCGTGGTCGGCGAGGGCGGGCTGGTGGCCGTGAGCTCGGAGTGGCGCACCGACGACATCCTCCTGCCCACCGCCGGCCCCGCCGAGGTCGACGCCCGTCTGCGGCTCGCGACCACGCGCGACGGCGTGTCCGGTCAGGTCGAGGCCGAGCTGCGCGTGGGCGACCTGGTGATCGACGAGGCCACCTATACCGCCCGCCTGCGCAAGCGCACGCTCGAGCTCACCTACAAGGAGTTCGAGCTGCTGAAGTACCTCGCGCAGCACGCCGGGCGCGTCTTCACCCGCGCGCAGCTGCTGCAGGAGGTGTGGGGTTACGACTTCTTCGGCGGCACGCGCACGGTCGACGTCCACGTGCGGCGCTTGCGCGCCAAGCTCGGTCCGGAGCACGAACAGATGATCGGCACGGTCCGCAACGTCGGCTACAAGTTCGAGCGCCCCGCGAAGGCCGGGGCCAAGCAGCCGGCGCCGGCGATCGAGTCGGTGGAGGGCGCGCCGGAGTACACCGGCCGCTGATCACACTCGATTCGTCCGTCGAGCCCCTTCGACGCGGCGCCGCGCGTGGGTAATGTCGGCTTCGTGGTGGAAACAGAGCTGACGGGCTGGACAGCCGAACCGGGTGCCGACGACGTCGAGGCGATCCGTGAGGTGCTGCTGGCCGTGAAGGCGGCCGACGGGCGGCCCGAGGTCGCCGAGGCCGGTCCGTTGCCGCGCGAGTTCGCGGGCGGGCTGCACCTGCTCGCGCGCTTCGACGGCAAGCCGGCCGGCTACGCGCACCTCGACACCGACGGCGACTCCTACGGCCGGCAGGTCGCCGAGCTCGTGGTGCACCCCGACTTCCGCCGCGAAGGCGTCGGCACGGCGCTCGCGCGCGAGCTCGACGCGAAAGCGCCCGAGAGCGCCCGCGTGTGGGCGCACGGCGACAGCGCCGCCGCGGCCGCGCTCGCGAAGGGCTTCGGCCTCGGCCGGCAGCGCGAGCTGCTGATCCTGCACGTCGACGTCACCGGCGCCGACTGGCCCGAACCCGTGCTGCGCGAAGGCCTGCGGCTGCGCACCTTCGTGCCGGGGCAGGACGAGGAAGCCATGATCGCGGTCAACGCGCGCGCGTTCGACTGGCACCCGGAGCAGGGCGCGTTCACGGTCGACGAGCTGCGCGCCGAGGAAAAGCAGACCTGGTTCGACCCGGCCGGCTTCTTCCTCGCGGAGAACGCGAGCGGCGACGTGGTCGGCTTCCACTGGACGAAGGTGCACGAACCCGTGCCCGGCCGGTTCGGCGGTGAGCCGGTGGGTGAGGTGTACGTCGTCGGCGTCGATCCGGGCACGCAGGGTGGCGGTCTCGGCAAGGCGCTCACCCTCGCGGGGCTGCGGTTCTTGCGCGACCGGGGACTACGCCAAGTGATCCTTTACGTCGAAGGTGACAACGCTCCGGCACTGGCGGTGTATTCGAAGCTGGGGTTCACCCGTTTCGAAACCGACGTTCAGTACGGTCGGTAATCACGATCACCCGCGGGCACGCCCCGGGTTACTTTCTGCGTACGCGCAGGTCACGGCAGGGACACGACACCCTTTCGGCGTAGTCGTCCTGCTCACATACGGTGCCTTGTTCACTTTGCGTTCATGTGGTCAAGGGGGACCGGCCACCGGGGCTGCCTAATGTCCGGATCCGGCGCGCTGAGATGCGTGCCGATCCGGCGAAGTCTCCGAGTGGAGGAAATGCAGTGAAGATCATGCGGCCCCTTGGTGCCGTGGGCATCGTGGCGAGCGCCGCCCTGGTGCTCGCCGCCTGTGGTAGCGACCCTGCGGCGAGCAACAGCAGCAACTCCAGCTCGGCCGCCGCCCCCGCCGCCACCGGCACCGCGCAGGTCGACTGCGGTGGCAAGAGCCCCCTGTCCGGTGAAGGCTCGACGGCGCAGAACAACGCCATCGACGTCTTCAAGCAGGCCTACGGCAAGCAGTGCAGTGGCCAGCAGGTCAACTACACCGCGAGCGGTTCGGGCGCGGGTGTCAAGCAGTTCAACGGCAACCAGGTCGACTTCGGCGGCACGGACTCCCCGGCCACCGGCGCCGACCTCGCGGCCGCCACCGCGCGCTGCGCCTCCCCGGCGTGGAACATCCCGATGGTCGTCGGCCCGGTGGCCGTCGGTTACCACCTCTCGGGTGTCGACAAGCTCGTTCTCACGCCGTCCGTGATCGCGAAGATCTTCAGCGGTGGCATCAAGAACTGGAACGACCCGGCCATCAAGGCGGTCAAGGGCAACGAGAGCTTCACGTTCCCCGACAAGCCGATCCAGGTCGTCTCCCGCTCGGACGAGTCCGGCACCACGGACAACTTCCAGAAGTACCTGGGCGCGGCTGCCAAGGCCGACTGGACCAAGGGCGCCGGCAAGAAGTTCAACGGTGGCGTCGGCAACGGTGCCTCCGGCTCGAACGGTGTCGCCACCACGGTCAAGGGTGCCGACGGCTCGATCACGTACGTGGAGGGCGCGTTCGCCAAGGACGGCGTCACCCCGGCCCTGATCGACAGCGGTTCCGGCGGCGTCGCGCTGTCGGCGGAGAACGTCGCGAAGTCCCTCGACTCGGCGACCTTCCTGAACCCGGGCTCGAACGACCTCGCGCTCGACCTGAACAAGATCTACGCGAGCAACGTCGCGGGTGCCTACCCGCTGCTTCTCACCACCTACGAGCTCGTCTGCTCGAAGTACTCGAACCCGGACGTCTCGAAGGCCGTAAAGGCGTTCCTGACCACGTCGGCCACCACGGGCCAGCAGCAGCTGTCCTCCAAGGGCTACGTGCCGATCCCGCAGAGCCTGCAGGACAAGGTGCTGACCGCCGTCAAGGCGATTTCCTGACCTGTCCTCGACTTCGCTGAGTAATTAGTAGACGCTGGACAGAACCCCAGTCGATGAGCGAGTCATCCTCGACGCGAACGCCCACCGGCGGCCCCGGTGGGCGTTCGTCGTCCGCCCGAGCGTTCCCGGAGGATCCGATTTCGGACACAACATCCGCGCCGGCACCCGAAAGGCCGCCCGCGCAGGAGAAGCCGAAGAAGGTGCGGGCCGGTGACCGCATCTTCCAGAACCTGACCACCGGGGCCGGCATCTTCATCGTGGCTCTGATCGGCCTGATCGGGATCTTCCTGATCATCCAGGCCATCCCGGCGCTGCGAGTCGACAAGGTCAACTTCCTGTTCAACCACGGGTGGTCGACCAACGACCCGGAGAACATGGCGTTCGGCATCGCCGATCTCGCCGAGGTCACCGTGGCCACCTCGCTGGTGGCGCTGATCATCGCCATGCCGGTGTCGCTCGGCATCGCCCTGTTCCTCACGCAGTACGCGCCGAAGCGGCTCTCCCGTGCGTTCGCGTACGTGATCGACCTGCTCGCGGCCGTGCCGTCGATCATCTTCGGCCTGTGGGGCATCATCGTGTTCGCCCCGGCGATCGAACCGTTCTCGCTGTGGGTGAACTCCACGTTCTCGTGGTTCCCGCTGTTCGCGCCCGGCAACGTGGCGCCGAACGTGCGCGGCACGATCTTCACGGCCGGCATCGTGCTGGCGGTGATGATCCTGCCGATCATCACGTCGCTCTCGCGCGAGGTCTTCGAGCGCACGCCGACCCCGCACATCGAAGGCGCACTCGCGCTGGGGGCCACCCGCTGGGAGGTCATCCGCACCACGGTGCTGCCGTTCGGCAAGGCCGGTTACATCGGTGCGTCGATGCTGGGCCTCGGCCGCGCGCTCGGTGAGACGATCGCGCTCGCGGTCATCCTGCTCATCCCGCAGGGCCGCAACTTCGACTGGAGCCTCTTCGACGGCGGCGCGACGTTCGCGTCGAAGATCGCCGCCAACTACAGCGAGTTCAACAACGCCACCTCCGCCGGCGCGTACATCGCCGCGGGCCTGGTGTTGTTCGTGCTGACGTTCCTGGTGAACTTCGCCGCCCGGTCCATCATCAGCAAGAAGGGGGACTGAGCATGTCCACAACGCTCGAACGTCCCGCTGTGACCCCTGCGTTCCAGCAGGTCAGCCTGGCCCGCAAGGCCAAGAACGGCATCGCCACGGTGCTGGTGTGGCTGGCGTTCCTGGTCGCCGTGGTGCCGCTGGTGTGGGTGCTCTACACGGTGATCGTGAACGGCATCAAGCGCATCCCGTTCACGAACTGGTGGACCGAGGACTTCGGTTCCGTGCTCAGCGACGAGGTCGGCGGCGGTGTGCTGCACGCGATCATCGGCACGCTGGAGCAGGGCGTGATCTGCGCGATCATCGCGGTGCCGATCGGTCTGCTGGTGTCGATCTACCTCGTGGAGTACGGCCGCGGCAAGCTCGCGAAGGCCACCACGTTCATGGTCGACATCCTCTCCGGTGTCCCCTCGATCGTGGCCGCGCTGTTCATCTACGCGCTGTGGATCACCACGTTCGGCCTGCCCCGCAGCGGTTTCGCGGTGTCGCTGGCCCTGGTGCTGCTCATGATCCCGGTGATCGTCCGGTCGTCGGAGGAAATGCTGCGGATCGTGCCGGACGACCTCCGCGAGGCGTCCTACGCGCTGGGTGTGCCGAAGTGGAAGACGATCATGAAGATCGTGCTGCCGACGGCGCTGTCCGGCATCATCGGCGGCATCATGATGGCGCTGGCCCGCGTGATGGGCGAGACGGCGCCGCTGCTGGTGCTCGTGGGTTACTCGGCCTACGTGAACTGGAACCCGTTCGACGGTGAGCAGGCCGCGCTGCCGCTGGTGATGAACAACGAGCGCGTGACCAACTCGCTGGACCCGGGCAGCGTCGGCTTCGACCGGATCTGGGGCGCGGCGTTGACGCTGGTCATCATCATCGCGATCCTGAACTTGCTCGCCACACTGATCTCCCGTCTCGTCGCCCCGAAGAAGAAGTGAGTCATGGCCAAGCGAATCGACGTCAAGGACGTAGATATCTACTACGGCAAGTTCCACGCCGTGGACAGCGTCACGCTGAACGTGCCGCCGCGCAACGTCACCGCGTTCATCGGGCCGTCGGGCTGCGGTAAGTCGACCGTGCTGCGCACGCTCAACCGGATGCACGAGGTGATCCCGGGTGCGCGCGTGGAGGGCGAGGTGCTGCTCGACGGCGAGGACATCTACGCCTCCGCCGTGGACCCGGTGCAGGTGCGCCGCACGATCGGCATGGTGTTCCAGCGCCCCAACCCGTTCCCCACGATGTCCATCAAGGACAACGTGGTGGCCGGGCTTCGCCTGGGCGGCACCAAGAACCGCAAGCAGCTCGACGAGATCGCCGAGCGCGCCCTGCGCGGGGCCAACCTGTGGAACGAGGTCAAGGACCGGCTGAACAAGCCCGGCGGCGGCCTCTCCGGTGGTCAGCAGCAGCGGCTCTGCATCGCGCGCGCCATCGCGGTGCAGCCCGACGTGCTGCTGATGGACGAGCCGTGTTCCGCGCTCGACCCGATCTCCACGCTGGCCATCGAGGACCTGATCGGTGAGCTGAAGAAGGAATACACGATCGTCATCGTCACGCACAACATGCAGCAGGCGGCGCGTGTTTCCGACCAGACGGCGTTCTTCAACCTCGCCGGGGTCGGTCAGCCGGGCCGGCTGGTGGAGTTGAACGACACGGAGAAGATCTTTTCCAACCCGGACCAGAAGGCGACCGAGGACTACATCTCGGGCCGCTTCGGCTGATCGTCCGGCGTACGCGCGAAAGCGGCCCCTTCGTCCGATGTGGACGGAGGGGCCGCTTTTCGTGGTGCTGGTGATTCAGGTGTCGCCTGGGGAGCCGTTGTGCTGCGGTGTCAGCAGTCGATGCCGACGGCTCGCTTGGCGGCGTTCACCGCGGCGGTGTCGGCCGCGATCACCGCGCTGTTGGCGCCGGCGGCCCTGGCCGCGTCGAGCGCCTTCTGGGCGCCGGCGAGCCGAGCCTGGTCCAGCGCGCACGTGGAAGACGCCGAGGCGGGAGCCGCCGGAGCGGCTGCCGCCTCGGCGACCGGAAGAGCGAAGAAACCGAGGGCGATCAGTCCGACGGTGCCCGCGACCAGACGCTTGGTGTTCATTGTTCTCCTTCGCATGTCCGCGCAGCCGCGGAAACTGGTGTCAGCGAGGAGAAACTAGCGTCGGGCGGGTGCGGTTTCGGGCCGTCGGACCGAAGGGGCCCCGAGGACTGTCCGTGGGATCAGACGTTGAGGTCTTCGTCGGAGTCGTAGCCCGGCATGCGGCCGGTGACCACGAAGATCATGCGCTTCGCGACCGACACGGCGTGGTCGGCGTAGCGCTCGTAGAAGCGGCCGAGCAGCGTGACGTCGACGGCCGCCGCGACCCCGTAGGGCCACTCGCGGTCCATGAGCACGGTGAAGAGGTGACGGTGGATGTCGTCGACCTGGTCGTCCTCGGCCTCGAGGTCCTTGGCCGCGTTCACGTCCTTGGACTTGATGACCTGCTCGGCCTGGCGGGCGAGCTTCACGGCCGCGCGGCCCATCTCGGTGAAGTACGGCTTGACCGACTCGGGCAGCACCGCCTCGGGGTGGCGCCGGCGCGCGGCCTTGGCGACGTGCAGGGCCAGGTCGCCCATACGCTCGAGGCTCTCGGCGGCGTGGATGGCGGCGAGCACGGTGCGCAGGTCCGTGGCGACCGGCGCCTGGAGGGCGAGCAGCGCGTACGCCTGCTCCTCGCACTCGGCGCGCGCGTCGTCGACCTTCGCGTCGTCGCTGATCACCTGCTCCGCGAGGCCCAGGTCGACCTCCAGGAGTGCCTTGGTGGCCAGCTCCATGGCCTCGGCGACCTGCGCCGACATGGCCGCCAGGTTCGTGGCGAGCTGTTCGAGTTCGACATGGTAAGCCTCACGCATGGACACACCCTACGACGCGCATTGTCCGAATACCGCATCGCCGGGTGAACCGCACGTGAATCCGGTCTAACGAATCCCGCAGTCAGCCTTCGGTGCTCTTGGTGTCGATCTTCGACGCGCTCGCGTTGTCGGCGGTCGTGGGCTTTTCGCCCGGTAGCGGGGTGTTGTCGCGCAGCGCTTGGAACAGCGAGTCCGTTCTGGACTTCACGAGAACCTCGTTGCCGCGCTTGTTGGCGGTGCCGGTGGTGGGCACGGTCATGAAGTTGATTTTGGACGGATCGACGCCGCGCATCGACTGGGCGAGCGTCATCATCTGCTGTACGCCGAGGTTGTCGCCGAACGTGGCCTTCGCGAACGCCGTGATAAAGGCCGAGAGCTTCCCCGGGTCGAGCACCACATCGGACGACATGACCTTCTTCAGCAGCGCGCCGATGAACGCCTGCTGCCGCTTGATCCGGCCGTAGTCCGACGTCGGGTCGCCCTTCACGTGCCGCGCGCGCACGTAGTTCAGGGCCTGGTCGCCGGAGATGGTGACGTCACCGGTCTCCAGCAGGACCTTGCCGAGCACCTCGTCGTCGATCGGCTTCTCGTTCTGGATCGTGACGCCGTGCACGGCGTCGACCATGTCCTTGAAGCCGTTGAAGTCGATGCCCACGAAGTGGTTGATGCGCAGGCCGGTGATCTTCTGCACCACCTTCGTGACGCACTGCGGGCCACCCACGGCGTAGGCGGTGTTGAGCTTCGCGATGCTCTGACCCGCCACGACCTCGTCGGTGGTCGCGGACTTCGCCGGGTCCCAACGGTTGCAGTCGGGCCGCGCGATTTCCAGGTCACGCGGGAAACTCACCACGACCACGCGCTTCCGGTCCGCCGGCACGTGGGCCACCATCACGGTGTCCGAGCGCGCCCCGGGGTTGCTCTCGGCCGTCCCGACGCCCTCTTCCGCCGACGCGCCGTCGCGGCTGTCGGAGCCGACCATGAGGAAGTTCTCGTCGTTGGCCTGCGCGCCGGCGTCCTGGATGTCCGAGGAGTTCTCGTCCAGCGCCGAGACCTGGGTGAACTTGGCGTCGAACCAGTTCACCGCACCCCACGCCACGCCCGTGCCGAGCAGGATCAACGCGGCCAGCACGATGATCGCGATCCGGCCGATCCTGATGGCCCGCTCGTTGTGCCGCTGCTTCTTCTCCTGCAACCTCGTCTGCGGCGCGGCCTCTTCGGCGCTCTCCGGCGCTTCGTCCTCATCGGTGATCGCCCGCTGGATCCCGGTGGGCGCCACCACCCGCTGCAGCGCCGTCCGCGTCTGCTCGAACAACGCGACGGGCCGCGCGGTCAGCCGCGCCATCCTCTCCCGCCGCTTGTCCTCCTCCGCGATCATCTCGTCGTGGGCGGCGGAGAAGCGCGCGAGGGAGTGATCGATCTTGCGCCGGTACTGCGTCGCTTCGTCGATCGCTTCCATCTCGTCCGTCATCGTCAACGGATCGAGCTCGGACCGCGCAGGAACCCCGGCGGGGCGCGCGGGGGTGCGGCGTTGGCGGGGAGGGCGGGGTTGGCCCTGTTTGCCCGTTACGGGTGGGGTGAGCTGGGTGCGCTCGCCGACGGGGGAGGTGAGTTGGGTGCGGTCGGCGCTGGGGGTGCCGTCTTCTTGGCCGGCTTCGCTCGCTTGGCTTTCTTGGGCGTTTTGGCCTTCTTGGCCTTCTTGGCCGGGCAGTGCGGCTTGGCCGGTCTGGTTGCTCCGACCACGCCGGCTGCCGGGGCTGCCCTGGCCGCCCTGGCCGCTCTGATCGCCCGGATTGCCTTGTGTGCCTTGGCCGTTCGGTGCGCCTTGGCCGTTCTGGCCGGCTTGCGGGCCCTGCCCGGCGCGGCGACCCCGGTTGCCTTGCGCGGCTTGACCGTTCTGCCCAGCCCGACCGCGCTGGCCACCTTGACTGTTCTGGCCGTTCTGCCGGCCGCGGTCACCCTGTCCGGCCTCTTCGTTTTGGCCGCCCTGGTCGCTTTCGTCCAAGCCCTCGGCCGCGAACCCTTGGCCCGCAACGGCATTGACGCCGGCGCCGTTCGATCCCGGCCTGCCGTTGGCGCCGCCGTGGGGCCGCCGCCTGCCATTCGCTCCCGGCTTGCCGTTCGCCCCGCCGCTCCCCGGGACGCCGTGCGCGCCGGTCAGGCCACGCGGCCCCGGCATGCCCTCCGCCTCGTCGGAAGCATCCGCGGCCGGTCCGCCGCCGGGCAGACCACTGCCGGCGGGGTTGCCGTTCGGCCGGACCCGGGGGCCCGGCTTGCCATTCGGCCCAGAGTTGCCATTCGGACCGCCGCCCCCGGGCACGTCGCGCGGCCCGGTCATGCCGTTCGGACCGGCGCCCCCGGGCACGTCCCGCGGCCCGGTCATGCCGTTCGGACCGCTGCCCCCGGGCACGTCGCGCTGCGCGGCCATGCCATTCGGACCGGCGCCCCCGGGCATGTCACGCGGCCCGGTCATGCCGTTGGGGCCCGGGTTGCCCTTCGCTCCAGCGGGCGCGTCCGGTCCGGGCATGCCGCTGCCCGCCGGATTGCCATTCGGGCCGGCAGGGCCACCGGGGTGGGGCATGGAGCCGGTGGTCGGCTTGCCGTTCGGGGCCGGCCTGCCGTTGGCGCCGGGCATGGCGTGGGGCCCGGAGGTGCCGTTGGCTCCGGCGTTGCGGCGAGGACCGGCCGGGGCATCGGGGCCGGGCATGCCGCCAAGGTCGGGATTGCCGTTTGGCCCGGCCGGGGCGCCGGGGTGTGGCATGGAGCCGGTGTTCGGCATGCCGTTGGGCTTGCCGTTCGGACCGGGTTTGCCGTTCGCTCCGCCGTTGGCGCCCGGCATGGGGTGCGGGCCGGAGGTGCCGTTGGGGCCGGCGTTGCGGCGAGGGCCTGCGGGGCTGTCCTGACCGGCCATACCGCGGTGGTCGGTCTCGCCATTCGGCCCGGCGGGGGCACCGGGGTGGGGCATGGAGCCGGTGTTCGGCCGGCCGTTCGGACCAGGCTTGCCGTTGGCGCCCGGCATCGCGTGGGGGCCGGAGTTGCCAGTGGACCCGCCGTTGCGGCGGGAGCCGGCGGGGCTGTCCGGACCAGGCATCACGCCGTAATCGGGCTCGGCGTTGCGGCCGGCCGGGGCGCCAGGGTGCGGCATGGAGCCGGTGTTCGGCCGGCCGTTGGGGCCCGGGTTGCCGTTGGGACCGGCCGAGCCGTTCGGGCCTGGGGTGCCGTTGGGACCGGCAGAGCCGTTCGCGCCGGGGTTGCCGTGGGGACCGGCGGAGCCGTTGGCCGATGGCATGCCGTGCGGGCCGGGTGCGCCGGGGGTGGGGCGTCGGCCGTTGGGGCGGCGTTCGGCGGGAGCCGGGGCGGCAGCGCCGTTCGAGCCGTTCGAGCCGTTCGGGCCGGTGGCGCTGGGGTGATCGGCCGGAGCTGAGGTGCCGTGGCGGCCGGCGGATGGGTCGGTCGCCGGGAGGTCGGAGAAGTCCGGACCGTGGTCGGGCACGGCGTGGGTACCGCTCGGGGCCGGCGGCTCCGGCGCGCGGCGGCGGCCGCCGGGGAGCGGCCGGCCGGGCGAGGGCGGTTCGGGGGAGGCGCCGTGAGCAGGCGCGCCCGCGGAATGCGAAGCGGGGCCGGGTGAATCCGGCCGGAGCACGGGGCCGCCCGCCGAAGGTGCGGCGGGCGGGACGTCGTCTGCTCGGGCACGGCGGCCGCTCGGCGGAGGTTCCGTCCGCTGGGAGCGCGAGGAAGTCGAGAAGGCCTCATCGGCCAGGTGCGAAGCACCGGAATCCGAGTCGTCGGCGCGGCGCCGAGAAGAAGTCGGGTAGGCCTCGTTCGTGAGGTGGGAGGCGCCGGAGTCCGAGTGATCGGCGCGGCGGCGATTGGAGGGCGAGTCGGCGAACTGCGACGCGCCGGAATCAGCCGAGTAGGCCTCGTTCGTGAGGTCGGAGGCGCCGGAGTCCGAGTCGTCGGCGCGGCGTCGGCGGGAGGGAGGCGAGTCGGCGAGGTGCGAAGCACCGGAATCAGCCGAGTAAGTCCCGCCCGTGCCGTTGGCGCGGCGGTGAGAAGAAGACGAGTCGGCGAAGTGCGACGCACCCGAGTCCGGGTCGTCGGCTCGGCGTCGGCGCGAGGCGGGCGAGTCGGCTAGGTAGGACGAATCCGAGTCTGAGTCGTCGGCTCGGCGGCGGCGGGAGGCGGGCGCATCCGCATCCGCGTCCTCGGCACGGCGCCTCCCGGTGGGAAGCGGGTCCGCGAGATGGGAGGCACCCGAGTCCGCGTCATCAGCTCGGCGCCGCCGCGAAGGAGGCGAGTCGACAAGGTGAGACGCGTCGAACGCGGTGAGACCCGCGTCTTCGGCGCGGCGGGAGCCCGAGCGGCCGGAGGGGCGGTCTGGACCTGCGGAGTGGCCGCCGGAACCCGGTTCCGGGTCGCCCGAGTAGCGGCTCGGCGTGCCACCCGAGTAGCCCGAGCTGCCGTAAGACCGCGGCTCGGCCCGTCGCGAACCAGGGTCGGAGTCCTCGGAATCGAAAGTCGGCCGTTCACCCGTGTGGCGTGCGACGACGTCGGAGACGCTGATGCCGCCCTGGGTTTCCATGGAGCGGCGGCGGCCGGCGCGGGGCGTGGCGGCGTCCGAGGGGCTGTCCGAGTGGCGACCGGTGCCGGGGCGGGGGCGATCGTCGGGCACTCGGACTCCTTTCGCACTTCGGGCACTTACGAACCGGCGGCAGCGCCTTTCGTTCCGGCTCTCCCACGGGCACGTCGTTCCTCGGGAGGTTTTCGTTATCGTACGGATACCCGCCGTTCGTGACGACACCCTCCCGCGAATTTCTTCACCATGAGTCGACCCAACACGGCCCGAAGCGGACGAACAGGTGAAGATTGGAGCAAGCGAAAGGGAGTCAGCCCGCCTTTTCGTTACTCAGAGTGGGTAATACGCGTGTCGTTTCGCGGTCGTGATAGGCGACTTTGTTGCGCCCGGCGCGTTTGGCCGCGTAGAGGAGGTTGTCGGCGCGCAGGAGTTGCCGCTGAGCGGACACCGGGCCGGCGGAAGAGTGCGCGAGGCCGGCGCTGATGGTGACTCGCAGGCCGGGCTGAAGTTCTGACCAGGGGTGACGAGCGACCCGCGTGCGGGCGGCCTCGACGATCCGCACGGCCCCCGGCGCGTCGACGCCCGGCAGCACGAGCGCGAACTCCTCACCGCCGTACCGGGCGCAGAACCCTTCGGGCGGAAGCTCTTCCTGCAGCAGGTCGGCGACGCGGCAGAGCACGCGATCGCCGAGGAGGTGACCGTACGTGTCGTTCACGTGTTTGAACCGGTCGAGATCGATGAGGGCGACGGCGAGGCCGCGCGAGGCCGGCAGCCCGGGCAGCCGCTCGTCGAGGTAACGCCGGTTATAGCTCGACGTGAGCGTGTCCCGCAGGCTGCCGGCCCTCGCGATGTCGAGCGCGGACCGCAGGTGTTCGTACGCGCGCCGCCAGTCGCCCTGCTTGGCGAACATGCCGGCGATGGTTTCGTGCAGGCTCAGCAGATCGGGAGCGGGTGCACCCGCCGTGAGCTCGTCCTCGGCCGCCACACCCACCTCCGCCACCTCATGGTTGTCGTCGTAAAGGAGCGAGGTCTTGAGACATCGGTACGCGCGAAAGCGAATATCGCTCAAGTGGACGACGAGGGCCGGATTTTGTCACGCACCGAAGTTCTGTTGCCCCAACGACGAAAAGGGTTTCTTGTCCTTGAGCTGCGCGTACTGGTCCTTGGCCCAGTAACTCACGTTGACCTCAGTGCTCTCGAGCAACTGTGTGTAATCGGGCCAGGAGATCCACCGCCAGCCACCGACTTCCTCGGGGTTCGGCTGGGGGTCACCGTCGACCCAGGCGACGAACACCGGGCAGAACTCGTTCTCCACGATCCCCTGGAACGGCGGCGTCCGGTACCGGTACTTCGGCAGCACGCACTCGAGGTCCTGCAGCTCCGGCAGCCCGATCTCGTACGCCGCACGCCGGCGCACGGCGTCGGGCAGCGACTCGCCGGGCGCGGGGTGCCCGCAGACGCTGTTGGTCCACACCCCGGGCCACACCTTCTTGTCCAGTGCGCGTTGCGTGATCAGCAACGCCTCGTCCGAACGGCGCAGCACGTAACACGAGAACGCGAGGTGCAGCCTCGTCTCGCCGTGGTGGCTCGCGAGCTTCGGTCCGGTCTCGCCCGTCGGCACGCCGTCTTCGGTGACGAACACGACGCGCTCGGACTCGGATTCGGTGATGGTGTCCACGTGACCACTGAACACCAGTGCTCCACGGACGAGGTACCGCAAGGCGGGTGGCCGCGCGGTTCACCCCGTTTCGGGTAGTCGACCGGCACGGTCCGTGACCACCGTGGCCAGTCCGCGACAGCGCATGACCGCGATGGGTGAACGGCGGAGTCCGAAGTGGACGAAAGGCCAGGAGAAACGCGAACGGGCGCCGCCGCCCGACACCGTCCGTGACCCGACAAGGTGATCATGGCCCGATTCTGACCCGCCGAACCGGCACGGTCCGTGACCGTCGTGGCCCGGTCCGCCGCACCGACTGACCGCGACGGGTGAACGCCCGAGTCCGAAGTGGACAAAACGCCGGGCCGCCGCCCGAAGCCCGCCGTGACCGCGAGACCCGGCACGGTCCGTGACCGCCACGCCCGGCCCACCCCACCGCATGACCACGACGGGTGAAACGATCTTCCCGACCGATCCGAATTGGACGGATGTCAGTAATACTTCCCCTGTGCCAACGAAACCCGGGCCGGCTCCGTCGTCAGTGGCCGCCGAGGTGCTCGACGATCAGAGTGGTGAGGGCCTCGGGGGCTTCTTCGGCGACCCAGTGGGACACGTCCTCGAGCATCTCGAACCGGTACGGCCCGGTGACCCAGTTGGCCGTGTCGAACGCCGCGGTGGAGCCGAAAGCGACGTCTTCGGTCGACCACACGTAGAGCGTCGGCACCTCGATCTTGCCGATCTTCCCGCCGGGACGCCCGCCGCGATACCAGTTCAGCGCGGCGGTGAGCGCGCCCGGCTCCTCGAGGCGCCGCACGTACTCGTCGATGCGGCTCGGCGGGATGCGGCGCTCGAAGATGTCGCGCAGGGCGCGGGCACCGTCGGCGAGCATCTTGCGTTCGGTGGCCGGCGTGGCGCGCCACTCGGTCATGTACGCCGACCGCAGGTGCTGGTCCTCGTCGGTCTTCAGCGCCGCCGAGAGCGCCCCCGGGTGTGGTGTGGACACGACCGTGAGGCTGCGCAGCCGGCCGGGGTGAGCGTCCGCGGTCCACCACGCGACGGCTCCGCCCCAGTCGTGCCCCACGAGGTCGAACTTCTGCCAGCCCAACGCATCCGCCATTGCCACGGCGTCGTCCACCAGGGTAGAAATACCGTACTCCGCCGCTCGTTCAGGTCGAACGTCCGGCGAGTACCCACGCTGGTCGGGCGCCACCGCGCGGTACCCGAGCACGCCGAGGGTCGCCACCTGGTGTTCCCACTCCACGGCGGCCTCCGGGAAACCGTGGAGCAGCAGCACGGGGCGACCGTCCTCCGGCCCGGAGGCGATCGCGTCGAAAGAGCCTGCTTCGGTCGGGATGCTGAGCTGGTCGATCACGGCTCGCACTCTACGGGGGGACACCGACACTTTCCGGCCATGGCCTCCGAGGCAGATCTGGGCGGACAAAGGGGCAAGGGCCGGACCGATCCGGTCAGTCGCACCCGGGCCTTGCTGGGCCATGTCCTGTTTGTCCTGTCGTGAACACCGTTGCCCCCGCGTCCGCGAGGCCGTGTCCATAAGGGAACAACAGAGCGACAGGATTCGCCCACTCACTTACCGTTACCTCGCCGGCTCCGGTCAGCCTTTTCGAACCTCGGAAGTGTGAAGCGGCGTCACGGCAATTGCGCTGAACCGTCGTCACGACGATGTCGTGTTGATGGCGAGCAGCTTCGACTACATGTCGACAACCGAAGAACAACCAACCAGAGGAGAAGAGCATGGCTTCGCAGGACGGCGCCAAGGTCGATACCGGGATCATGCGCCAGGGTGCGAGCACCATCACCAGCACCGGTGACGGCATCACGAGCACCGGCGGCCAGGTCGACTCGACGATGCAGGAACTGCTCGGCACCTGGCGGTCCGACTCGGCCACGATCTTCCACCAGGCCATGGGGGAGTTCGACAACACGGTCAAGAAGATCGTGCAGCGCCTGACCACCCTTTCCGAGCACGTCACCCAGGGTGCGGCGGACTACGACCGCGGCGACGAGGACAACACCTCGACCGCTCGCGCGCAGTCGGCTGCCATCGGCGGCGGCGGCCTCAGCGGCTTCTGATCGGCTCGTAAACCTACCCCCGGCTTTTCCTGAGAGGACAGATCCATGGCTCTGGGCAACTTCCAGATCAACTTCGCCGTGATGGGCGACACCGTCAACACCGCCAAGCAGCAGGCGCAGCAGATCACCTCCCTGCTGGAAGAGATGCACAGCAAGATCCAGGCTCAGCGCGAGCACTGGACCGGTTCCGCGGCCGACGAGTTCCAGTCCACCTACGAGTGGTGCCACGCGCAGGCCCAGGTCCTGCCGCAGGCCCTCGATGCCGCTTCGCAGACCCTGTCCCACATCAACGAGGGCACCTCGCACACCGAGAGCGGCAACGCGCAGCGGTTCGCGCAGCGCTGATGCCGGCGTCGCGGGTCCCCGGGGCGCGGTGGGTCACCCGCCGCGCCCTCGGTGTCCCCACCGGGTCCGCAGACCTGAAAGGACAGTGAACACCCATGACCTACGGAACGAACGACGGTTCGACCACCGGCACCCCCGGTGGAACACCGACGACGAGCGGCCCGTTCAAGAGCCCCGGGGACCAGAACCCGCCCGACTTCGGCGACCAGTGGATCCCGCAGGGCAACGTCACCACGCCGCCGGCGGTCCCCGGCGGGGCCGACCACCCCGGCAAGGGCGTGACCACGGTCAACACCGAGGCGATGCGCACGTTCGCCACGAACATGCAGACCCTCGCCGATGGCCCGCTGAAGGACCTGCCCGGCCAGCTCGACGGCATCACCGTGAAGCCGGGTGTCTTCGCCACGGCCAACAACAAGATCATCCAGCCGATCGTGGGCTCCGGCGGCGTGCGAGACACCACGCGCGCGACCATCCAGGACCTGATCACGTCGTTGCACGACCTGTCCGAGGCCGTGAACACGGCGTCGAAGGCCTACGACGACGCCGACGAGGCGAACAACATGACGATGGACAAGTACAACCAGTACTTCGGCAACGTCAGCAACGAGATCAACAACGCGGGCAACAAGCACAGCTGATCGACGTCCCGCGGGGCGGCGGTCCCAGGTTCCGGGTGAGCAAGTGAAGATGGAGCGGCAGTGACCAACCCGAACAACAGCAACGGGTTCCAAGAGGACGGCAGCGGCATCTGGCCGGACTCCAGCGGCAGCGGGAGGTCCAACGCCACCGGTGACCCCGGCAAGGACTTCGACGGCCTGACCTGGAAACAGATCGAAGCCGCGATCATCGGCGGCGGGGCCATGACCGGAGGCCAGGACAACCAGGACCGCGCCTACGGCAACGTCAACTGGCAGTCGCTGCAGGCCGCCGCCGGTGTCTTCAACACGACGCAGCTGAACCTCGCCGCCATCTCCCAGTCCATCAAGGACCAGACCGCCGCCCTCGCCGGCGACGACGGCCCGTGGAAGGGCACCGCTGCCGACAACTTCAAGGTCATGGCCACCAACCTGAGTGGCAAGTTCGACGCGCTCGTGCACATGATCACCGACGGCGGTGGCGGTGCGCGCGACATCCCGACGCAGCTGGTGAACTCCGCCGCGTACCTGCAGTGGGCGCAGAACACCCTGCGCTACATCGACAGCTACTACGCCGCGCAGGTCAACGCCCGCGGGCACACGCTCAACGACGGCCGCGCGCACATCGCGGACTTCCCCGACGCCGTCGACATGATGACCAACGACATGCGCCAGGTGGGCAACACCCTGGCCGGGCAGTACAACACCGTCGCGACCTCGAGCTACAGCCCGCCGCCTCCGGGACAGGCCCCGCCGCCTCCGCCCCCGAACCTTCCGCCGCCTCCGGGCGGCGACGACCTTCCGCCGCCCCCCAACATCCCGCCCCCCGCCGACGTGCCGCCGCCCGGTGGCGCCGGTGGTGGTGGCGACGGCACCGGCGGTGCGGGCGACGTGCCGCCGCCGAGCATCCCGCCGCCCCCCGGCGGGATCGGTGGCGACGGCGGCGGTGGCGGCAACCCACCGCCGCTCAACGCGGCTGCCATCCCGCCGCCGCCCGGCAACATCGGCGGCGGCTCCGGCGGCGACGGCGGCGCGGGAGACCCGCCGCCGTTCAAGAACCTTGACGTGAAGCCCCCCAACTTCGACTCGACCGGCGGCGGCCCTGGTGGCGGCCCCGGGGGCACCGGCCTGAGCAACTTCGACACGACATCGCCTCCGCTGACCTCGCCGAACATCCCGCCGCCGCCCGGTTCGATCGGCGGCGACAACGGGGACCAGAACGGCGGGCTCGGCAACATTCCTCCGCTCACCTCGCCGAACCTGCCGCCGCCGCCCGGTTCGATCGGCGGCAACAACGGCAACCAGAACGGCAACAACGGCCTCGGCAACATCAAGCCGCCGTCGATCCCGCCGCCACCCGGCGACGTCAAGGGCGGCGGTGGCCTCGGCAACCTTGGCCTCGGCAACACCGGCGACGGCTCGGGTGGCACCGGGGGCGCGGGTGGGCTCGGTGGCATCAAGTCGCCGGCGATCCCGCCGCCTCCGGGCAGCTCCGGCCTGGGCAACAACCTCACGGGCAACGCGCTGAACCCGGCCGACCTGCCGCCGGCCCTGCAGACGGGTGACAACCAGAACCAGGGCGGCCTCACGCCGCCGCCGATGATGCCGCCGCCGAGCGGCACGGGTGGCGCGGGCGGTCTGGGCAACCAGGGCAGCGAGCGGCCGGACTCCGCGGGCCTGCTCGGTGGCGTGGACAAGCCGTGGCTCACCGACATCCCGAAGGGCATCGGCGACCCGACCTCGCTCGGCGACACGCCGCCGCTGAGCCAGGCTTCGTGGGCGCCGCCTCCGGGTCTGTCCGGTGGTACGGGCGGCACGGGTGGTGCGAACTCCGACGGCCTCGGTGGCGCCGGCTCCGACGGTCCCGGTGGGATCAAGGGCCTCGACTCGAGCAACCTGGTGCCGCCGCCGGATCTGCCGCAGTCGCTGACCGATCCGAACAGCACGAACGGACCTGGCCAAGCCGGTGCGGGTGGCGCGGGTTCGGGCATGCCGATGATGCCGCCCGGTGGTGCCGGTGGTGGCGCCGGTGGCCTGGGCAACCAGGGCAGCGAGCGCCCGGATTCGGCGGGCCTGCTCGGCGGGATCGACAAGCCGTGGCTCACCGACGTCCCCCAGGGCATCGGCGATCCGACGTCGTTCGGCGAAACCCCGCCGATGGAGTCGGCTTCGTGGGCTCCGCCGCCCGGGGCCACCGGTGGTCTCGGCGGCTCGGACCTCGCGGACGCGGGTGTCGGCGGTGGCGCCGACGGCGTGAAGGGG
Source organism: Amycolatopsis rhabdoformis (assembly GCF_035918295.1). Taxonomy (GTDB): domain Bacteria; phylum Actinomycetota; class Actinomycetes; order Mycobacteriales; family Pseudonocardiaceae; genus Amycolatopsis; species Amycolatopsis rhabdoformis. The sequence goes on along the minus strand of NZ_CP142149.1, from coordinate 7,579,778 downwards.
CTCGACTCGAGCAACCTCGTGCCGCCGCCGGATCTGCCGCAGTCGCTGAGTGACTCGAACGGCACGAACGGACCGGCCACGGCCGGTGCGGGCGGCGCGGGTTCGGGCATGCCGATGATGCCGCCGGGTGGCGCGGGCGGCGGTGCGGGCGCGAACACGCCGGCCGCCGACCGGCCCGATTCCGCCGGCCTGCTCGGCGGCGTGAACACCGCGTGGCTGGCCGACTCGCCGGCCGGCGTCGGTGACCCGAGCTCCTTCGGGGACACGCCGCCGTCGAAGTCGGCCGACTGGGCGCCACCGTCGCTGTCCTCTGTGGACGGTCTCAGCACGCCCGAAGCCGGCACCACCGGCACTCCGGGGATGGCCGCGCCGCCGCAGAACGGCACGGGCGGTCCGGCGCCGACCGGCGACGCGACCGAGCGGCCCGACTCGGCGAGCCTGCTCGACGGCACTTCGCAGCCGTGGACGGGTGGCCAGGTTCCGGCGGGTGCCGGCGACCCGGCCGTGGCCGGCGACACCCCGGCCGCGCCGGCGACGTCGTGGTCCACGCACCCGGATCCGGTTCCGGCCAACCCGGTCCCGGCCGAAGCGACACCGGTCGCCGTCACGCCGGTCGTGCACCCGACGCCGGTTCAGCCGACGACCGTCGACGCGACTCCCGCCGACCCGGCCCCGGCCGCCACTCCCGGCGACCTGGCCCCGGTCGCGGGCTGGGGCACCGGCGACCAGCCGGCCGCCGGTTCGAGCTGGTCGACGAGCGCGGTCCCGGCCGTTCCGGTGGTCATCCCGCCGGTGCAGGCGGGCTGGGGCGTGGCCGGTTCGGCCACCACCCCGGCGACCACCGCCGCGCAACCGACGCAGAGCGCGCAGAACACCCAGAGCACGCACACCGAAAAGCACGACGACCGCGAAGGCGCGATCGCCGGCGGGGTCGGCGGCGGTGAGCCCGACGAGGTGCGGGTCGCCGTGGTGCAGGCCGCGGAGGTCGTGGACACGTCAGCGTGGGACACCGGCACGGCCGACTTCCTGCCGGGTCTGCTGCCCTCGTCCTACGGACAGCGCGAGGAGCGAGAAGAGGACCTGGTCACCGACCTCGTGGAGCGCTCGGACAAGCCGTGGCGCCCCGCGGGCGGCACGGAGGACTCGCCCCAGCTCTCGACGTACCAGCGCGTGCGGGTCGGCGAGGGCGAGTTCTACAGCGACGAGATGGCCACCTGCGCACCCGGACCCGCCACGGTGCCCCTGGAGTCCGAAGAGGACACTGCGGAAGCCGAAGACGGTGAAGAGGAAGAAGAGGTCGAACGCACGATGGCCGACCTGCTGAGCCAGGACGAATCGGCGTGGGGCCGCCCGGCGAGCAGGCCTTCGGGCGTGCTCGAGTGACGGACCGATCGGGGAAGGAGGTGCACCGGTGAGTACGGAAACGGTGAAGCGCGGCCCGCGGGTCGCGGGTCCGGAGCTGCCCGAGGGGCAGGAAGACCTGCAGGAACCACCGGTGCTCGCCGAGCCGGCGGCCCGGGACTTCAACTCGCTGTTGATGATGCTGCCGATGGGCATCGGGTCGATGGTGATGATCCTGGCGTTCTCGGGCGTCGGCGGTAGTTCGCCGATGACGTACGTGCTCGGTGGCGGCATGGGCGTGTCGATGATGGCCATGAGCCTGGGCCAGCTCTCGCGTTCGGCCGGTGAGCGCAAGCGGAAGATGAAGGCCGAGCGCCGCGACTACCTGCGCTACATCGCGCAGGTGCGCGACCGGGCCCGGTCCACCGCGGAGCTGCAGCGGCGGGCGGTGGCGTGGAACAACCCGTCGCCGGATTCGCTGTGGTCGCTGGCGATGGGGCCGCGGCTGTGGGAGCGGCGGGTGAGCCACGACGACTTCGGCCGCGTGCGCATCGGGCTCGGTTCGCAGCAGTCGGCGCTGGAGCTGATGCCGCCGGTCACCAAACCGATCGAGGACCTCGACCCGCTGTCGGCGATCTCGTTGCGGCGCTTCACCGAGACGTACCGGACGCTGTCGGGCATCCCGACCGCCGTGGGGCTGCGCAGCTTCACGAGCGTGGAATTCGACGGTGACCCGGAAGCCGCCGTGGGGCTGGTGCGGGCGATGCTCGCGCAGCTGATCACGTTCCATTCGCCCGACGAGCTGCGCGTGGCGGTGCTGACGACCGAGGCCGCCCAGCCGCAGTGGGACTGGGTGAAGTGGATGCCGCACAACAACCACCCGACGTTCCGTGATCCGGCCGGCCCGTTGCGGCTGCTGGCGACGGACCACGACGAGCTGATGGACATCCTGGGCCCGGACGTCGCCGACCGCGACGACCACGACAAGTCGGTGGGCCCGACCACGAGCGAGCCGCTCGTGGTGATCGTGGCGCACCTGGCGCCGATCCCGGAGTCTTCGCGGCTGGTCGGCGCGGGCCTGCGCAACGTGGTGCTGCTCGACGTCACGGGCGCGTTGCCCGGTGGCCCGAAGGTGCTGCGGCTGACCACGAAGGACGACCTCGTCGAGTTCCCCGCCGGCACCGGCGCGGGCTCGGCGTTGCGCGACGAACTGTCGGTGACGCAGGTCGAAGGCCTGGCGCGGCTGCTGGCGCCGAAGCGCACGAGCGGCACGCTGGAGATCGCGGAACAGCCGCTGGAGAGCGACTTCGGCCTCACGGCGCTGCTGAACATCAAGGACGTGCACACGTTCGACATCCCGGCCCAGTGGCGGCCGCGCGCGGTGCAGCGGGCCCGGATGTCGGTGCCGATCGGCGTGACCGAAGAGGGCGAGATCGTCGAGCTGGACCTGAAGGAGTCGGCGCAGGGCGGCATGGGCCCGCACGGCATGCTGATCGGCGCCACGGGTTCGGGCAAGTCGGAGCTGCTGCGCACGCTCGTGCTGGGGCTCGCGGCCACGCATTCGTCGGAGATCCTCAACTTCGTGCTGGTGGACTTCAAGGGTGGCGCGACGTTCCTGGGCATGGACCGGCTGCCGCACACCTCGGCGATGATCACCAACCTCGCCGACGAGCTGCCGCTGGTCGACCGCATGCAGGACTCGCTCAACGGTGAGATGGTGCGCCGGCAGGAACAGCTGCGGGCCAGCGGTTACCCGTCGCTGTACGAGTACGAGAAGGCCCGCGCGGCCGGTGAGCAGCTGGCGCCGATGCCGACGCTGTTCCTGGTGGTGGACGAGTTCTCCGAGCTGTTGAGCGCGAAGCCGGAGTTCATGGAGCTGTTCGTGTCCGTCGGGCGCCTCGGGCGAAGTCTCGGTGTGCACCTGCTGCTCGCGTCGCAGCGGCTGGACGAGGGCCGCATCCACCGCGTGGAAGGCCACCTGTCGTACCGGATCGCGCTGCGCACGTTCTCCTCGATGGAGTCGCGCAGCGTGATCGGGGTCGGCAGCGCGTACGAGCTGCCGTCGGAGCCGGGCAACGGTTTCCTCAAGATCGACACCACGAACCTGGTGCGCTTCAAGGCCGCGTACGTGTCCGGTCCGGTGCCCGCCGGCAACGGCGAGGGCCACGCCGACGCCGCCCGCGTGAGCCGCGAGGTGGTGCCGTTCTTCACCCAGGCGCGCCCGAGCCGGTTCATCATCCGCGACGACGAGCCGGATCCCGCCGAGAAGAAGCTGTCCGATGTGGACGCTCTCGACGCGGCGCCGGTCGGCCCGACGCTGGCCGACGTGTTCGTCGACCGGCTCACGGGCGCGGGCCCGGCGGCGCGTCAGGTGTGGCTGCCGCCGCTGGCGGAGTCGCCGAGCCTCGACTCCCTGCTGCCGAGTGTGCTGCCCGACCCGGTGCGCGGCATGAGCGTGCAGGACCCGGCGCACCACGGCCGCCTGCGGGTGCCGATGGGCATGATCGACCGGCCGTTCGAGCAGGTGCGCGAGCTGCTGATGGCCGACCTGTCGAGCGCCGCCGGCCACGTGGCCGTGGTGGGTGGCCCGAAGACCGGCAAGTCGACGATCGTGCGCACGCTGGTGCTGGCGCTCGCGATGACGCACACGCCGGAGGAGGTGCAGTTCTACGGACTGGACTTCGGCGGTGGCGGCATCATGTCGATCAGCGGCCTGCCGCACGTCGGCTCGGTCGCCACGCGCCTCGAGCGCGACCGGGTGGTGCGGACCATCGAAGAGATCTCGCAGATCATGGAGTACCGCGAGAACGTGTTCTCCGACCGCGGGGTCGAGTCGATGGAGGTCTACCGGCAGCTGCGCCGCCGCGGCCAGGTCGACGACCCGTTCGGCGACGTCTTCCTGGTCGTCGACGGCTGGTACAGCCTGAAGAACGACTACTCGGAGCTGGAGCAGAAGATCGGCGAGCTGGCTTCGCGCGGTCTGTCGTTCGGCATCCACGTGGTGATCGCGTCCACGCGCTGGTCGGAGATCCGCCCGTACCTGCGCGACCTGCTGCAGACGCGGTTCGAGCTGCGCCTCGGTGACCCGATGGAGTCGGAGATCGGCTCGCGCAAGGCCAAGACGGTGCCGAACCAGCCGGGCCGCGGCATGACGCCGGACGGGCTGCACTTCCTCGCGGCCCTGCCGCGCATGGACGGCAGCTCGGCGACCGAGGACGTCGCGGCGGCCACCAAGGCGGTGGCCGAAGAGGTGCACACGTTCTGGCCGGGCCGCAAGGCGCCGGCGGTGCGGATGCTGCCGAACACGCTCCCGATCACCGAGCTCCCGCGCCCGGACGGCGATCTGCGGATCGCGCTGGGCCAGGACGAGCAGCGGCTGTTGCCGGTGTGGCACAACTTCGAGGCCACCCCGCACCTGCTCACCTTCGGCGACAACGAAACCGGCAAGACCAACCTGCTGCGGCTGGTCATCCGCTCGGTGCTCGCGCGCTACCAGCCGAGCGAGGCGAAGATCGTGCTCGCCGACCCGAGCCGCATGCTCGACACGGAGGTCCCCGAGGCCTACCGCGTGGGCTACGCGACCACCACCGAGACGCTGCAGGAGCTGGCCGCGCAGGCGAGCGTGTCGCTGACCCCGCGCGTGCCGGACCAGAGCATCACCGCCGACCGGCTCAAGCGCCGCGACTGGTGGACCGGCCCGCGGCTGTTCTTCGTGGTCGACGACTACCAGCTGCTCACCGGCGGCATGGGTTCGCCGCTCGAACCGCTGCTGTCGCTGCTCTCGCAGGGCGCCTACATCGGATTCCACCTCATCGTCGCGCGCAGCACCTCCGGCGTGATGCGGGCGCTGAGCGACCCGGTGATCCGCCGGGCGTGGGAGCTCGGCAGCCCCGGCGTGGTCTTCTCCTACCCCAAGGAAGAAGGCAAGTTCCTCGGCGAGGCGACACCGCGCAACCTGCCCGCGGGCCGCGCGCAGCTCGTGACGCGCCGCGGGGTGAAGCTCATGCAGACCGGCTACGTGCCACTCGGCGCGGAAGCCGAACAGCAGCAACTGGTGGGCGGCCTGCGATGAGCGCTGACGGCTACCGCTTTTCCGAGGACGACACTCGCGCTGGAAGGAGCCGACGTTGACCGCCATGCAGGGCGAGCTCTGCCGGATCACGGTGTACGGGCCGCAGGGGCGGGCCGATCTGGCCGTGCCGATGTCGGTGCCGCTGACCAGTCTGCTGCCGGTGCTGCTGCGCCACACCGGCGGCCGTGAGGACCTGGCCGACACGTGGGTGCTGCAGCGGCTCGGCGAGGCTCCGCTCGACGCGGCCGGCACGCCGGAGTCGCTGGACTGGAAGGAAGGCGAGGAGTTCCACCTCTGCCCCCGCCAGGACCCGCTGCCGGAGCTGGACTTCGACGACATCGCCGACGGCATGGCCACCGCCGTGAGCCGTCAGCCGGGCCGCTGGAAGCCGGAGTTCAACCGCTGGCTGTTCCTCGGCTTCGCGATCTTCGCGCAGGTTGTGCTCGCGTGGCTCCTGCTCATGCCGGGCCCGCTGGGTCTCTCGGCGATCGGGACGGCCGTGGTGGCGCTCGGCCTCGTCGTGGCCGCGGTCGCGTGCGGGGTGCGCTCGGACGACGCGGCGCTGCTGCTCCTGCTGGGCCTCGGCGGTTGCGGGTTCGCCGCGATCGCCGGTGCCGTGGGCGTGGCCGGTGTCGACGCGGCGTTCGACCTGCAGGGCGCACCGATCCTGGTCGGCTCGCTCACGTTCGCGCTGGCCGGCGGCCTGATCATCGGCGGGCGCGCGGCGTGGTCGCCCGGGGTGCCGTTCGTGCCGTTCGGCGCGGTGGTGGCGACCGGCGTGGCCGGGGCCATCTCGATGTGGCTGCACCTCGGCGCCGGCATGACGACCACGCAGACCGCCGGCCTCGTCACGGCCGTGCTCATCGCGGTGCTCGTGTTCGCGCCGCGCATCGGCATCCGCTTCGCGCGCATCCGCGGCCCGCAGCTGCCGCGCACCGCGTCGGAGCTGCAGTACGACATCGAGCCGGCGCCGGCGGAGCAGATGGTGAAGCAGACGGCCTACGCCGACGGTTACCTCACGATCTTCTGCATCGCCTCGGCGGTGGTGTTCACCTGCGCGTTCCCGTTCCTCGCGGAGCAGGACCTGTTCCCGAAGGTGCTGGCGTTCCTGGTGGCCGCGGCGGTGCTGATGCGCTCGCGCGCGCTGCTCGGCGCGTGGCAGCGGGTGCCGCTCTCGGTGGCCGGCTCGATCGGGCTCGTGCTGCTCGCGGTGTCGCTGGTCGACCCGATGGCCGCCAACTGGCGAGGGGTGTCGGCCGGCGGGCTCGGGCTGGTGTTCTTCCTGCTGGTGCTGGCGATGCTGCGGCCGCCGCCGCGGCGCCTGCTGCCGATCTGGGGCCACCTGGCCAACTGGACCGAGACGTTGAGCGCGGTGGCGGTGATCCCGATCCTGCTGCAGCTGTTCGGGGTCTACGGCTGGGCGACCGGACTCACGGCGTGAACGGGGTGAGCTGACATGGTGCAGACGCAGAAGGACCACGTCGAGGCGTATTCGTTCCTCATCGGACGGATGACCTCGGCCCTGGTGCTGGGCGACGCGAGCCACCTCGACGTGCCGGCCAAGCGGACGTGGAACGGCCTGCTCGGCGGCGCGCTGCTGGCGCTGCTGATCGTGGTGGGGTTCTTCGTCTACGGCCTGATCGCGCACCACACCGGCGGAAGCGCGCCGTCCGCACCGACGGGCGGCCCGGGCGGGCCGTCGCACACGGTGCGCATCCCCACCTGAACCAGCGGATCACGCCGCACGTGACAGTTTGTGCCGGGAGCTCGGGCCGGTGCCGGCAGGAAGGACGAAGCTGACCATGGACCTCTCGCTCGTGCGTCGCGGGACCGGTGCCGCCGGCACCACCACCCTGGACAAGCAGACGGTCGGCAACGCTCTTGTCGTCCACCCCTCGACCGGGATGACCGACGAGGCCCAGGCGCTGGCGCTCGGCGTCGCGGCCGACACCGAGCACGACCTCGTGGTGGTGGACCTGCCGGTCGACTCACCGATCTCGCTGTGGGAATCGGTGGCGAAGGTGCTGCCGCGCCGCCGCCGCGGGGTGCGGCTGGTGATCGGCGGGCGGTCGCGGGAGACCTCGGCGCTGGCCGGGCAGTGGCTCTCGGAGCGGATCAACCGCACGGTGCTGGCGCCCGACGGCTCGGTGATCCCGAGCGCCGGCGGCGCGCTGTTCGTCCACTCCGGACGCGGCAGCGGCTGGGTCAAGTTCCAGCCGGGCCGCGCGCCGAAGTGGGAGGCCAAACGGTTCCCGCGCCCGTCGTGGGATTCCGGGCTCACCGCCGAGCTCACGTCCACCAGCTCGCGCGGGGTCGCCGAGCCGCTGCCGGGTGGCCTGTGGGTGCGGCCGGTGGGCTTCGACCAGCAGCAGCGCGCTCACCGCGCCGCGCTGGTGAAGGGCCTGCCCGCGCAGCACGACACGATGACGATCGTGCTGGGCTGCCCCGGCAGCCCGCCGCTCACGCTCGACGACGCGGCCCGCCTGTGGATGCGGCTGCCGGAAAACGTGCGCACCAACGCCCGGTTCGTGCAGTACGGGCCGATGTCGGTGCCCGCGGGGACCTCGCTGGGCCAGGCGCTGGCCGACCTGCTGGGCAAGGAGGTCGCGTTCTACACCGGCCTGCCCGTCGGCTCGCCGCAGTTGGTCGACGTGCGCACGGTGCTGTTCGACGGCCGTCTCGGCTGGACCACGTTCGTGCGCGAGATCGGCTACTCCCCGCGCGTGCCGCAGGGCGCGCCCGCGCCGATGCCGCGCCTGATCAGCCACCGCGCGCCGATCCACGGCCTCAACGAGGTCGCGCCGGCCGTGTACTGGTACGCGCCCGACGCCGTGATCGAGGTCGTGCAGTCGGGCCTGCTCGTGCGTTCGCCGCACGACGGCCGCGACACTCCGGCCGTGCGCGCGATGACGCTCGACAACTCCCTCAACAACCTGACTTTCGACGCGGCCAGTGAAGACGCCGCGGACCGCATGCGGATGCTGGCGCAGGACGTGCTCGCGCGGCTCGACGAGAACACCCGCCGGATGAGCCGCGTGCTGCCGGCGGCCGCGTTGCTGGCCGAACGCTCGCGTGCGCAGGTGACCAGCAAGGCCCTGGCCGAGATCGAGCAGGGTGACAGCGCGCCCACGCCGGCGCTGCTCGAGGCCGGCCCGACGGAGGTCGTGGTGCCGCGCGAGTACAAGCCGGCCGCGCCCGTGGACCTCGAGGTGGCCGCGGCGCCGGAGCCGGCGTTGCTGCGCTCGGAGCCGACGATCACGCAGCGGCTGGACCCCGGGGTCGGGGTGCCGCGGTCGCTGGCCGGGGGTGGTCCGATCACGATCACGTCGGCTCGGCCGCCGATGCTGCCGGTCGCGCCTGTGCCGCCGGGTTTGCCGACCTCGCCGGGTTCTCCCGGTGCGGAGAAGACTGCCGGGCCGTTCGGGGGTGCACGGGAGGACAAGCCGGCGGCGGGTCCGCACGGTGGGCCTGAGGTGCCGGCCGCGTTGGCGGGTCCGGCGGCGGCGCCGAAGTTCGGAACGCCGAGTGGGTTCGCGGGGCCGGGCACGTTCGCTCAGCCGCCGACCGGGTTCGCGGGTCCGAGCACGCCGCCCCCGCCGGCCGCGCCGCCGGTCGGGATGCCGTCGGCGCCCGTGGTTCCGCCCGCGCCGATGCCGCCCGCCGCGACTCCACCCGTGGGGATGCCGCCGGCCGCCACGCCGCCGGCCGGAATGCCGCCCGCGGCGACTCCGCCCGCCGGACTGTCGCCGGCCGCGGGGATGCCGCCCGCCGCCACCCCGCCGGTGGGAATGCCCCCGGCGGCGACTCCGCCGGCCGGGATGCCGCCTGCCGCGGGCGTGCCGCCGATGGCGCCGCCGCCGGTCGAGGCCGCGGAGCCCGTCGAGGATGCTCAGCACACCGAGACCGCCGAAGCCGGCACCGAGATCACGGAGCCGGCCGTCGAACCGGTTGTCGAGGCCATGGTCGAGGCGGCGGTCGAGGCCGTCGCGAAGGTCGAGAAGGGCGAGGCGCGGCTGCAGCCGACCCCGGATGCCGAGGCGACGGCGTTGCTGCCGAAGCGTGGCGCGGAAAAGGAACGCGAGTGGCTGCGCAAGTCGCTCGGCGCGGAGTACGGCCTGATGTCCAACGCCGTGGCCCGCGTCCTGTCCGAGCACCCGGGGTTCCAGGGGGCGCTGTCGACGTCGTCGGCCGAGGTGCTCACCGACGCGGTCGCCGTGCAGCTGTACCTGTCGGTGAAGGGCGCGGCCATCGACGGCGCGCTGCGCACCGGCGCCAACGGGCCGCACGTGCCGATCGCGCGCTGCGTGGTGGCGGGCCTGAGCCGGCTGCCTTCGCACCGCGGGCCGGCGACGTTCGCGACGTCGGTGTCGGAGTCCGAATGGGCCCTGTTCCGGGCGCAGAAGGTACTCACCGAGTGGGGTTTCCTCAACACGCTCACGCAACCGGCGTCTACTTTGGACGGCGACACCGACGTGCTGGTCTGGTCGATCACCGCGCGCCGCACCAAGCTGCTGGAACCCGTCGCGGGCGGGGTGGAGAACCGGGTGCTGTTCGTGCCCGGCACGAGTTTCAAGGTGCTGGACCTGCGGGAGCCCGCCGATGGCGCGCGCGGGCTGGTGCTGCTGCGGGAACTGACGTCGAGCGAGGTGGACGAGACCGGCAAGGTCGCGTCCGACCGGATCTCCCTCGACGAACTGGCGTTGGTGTCCCTGCGCCGGGAGCTCGAGGTGTGGGCCGAGGCCGACGGCAGGGAGCCGATCGCCGAGGTGGCCGCGCCGCGGTTCGGGGCGCTCCCGGGGCTGGTGTGAGCGTGGTGTCGAGGCGGGAGAGGCGGAGTCGATGAACCGACAGTTGCTCGTGGTCGGCGGTGATCGGCCGGGTGCGTTGCCGACCATCGGCGCGGCGCTGGCGCAGGCGCAGCCGGGGGCCACGATCAGTGTGAACCCGGGCCGCTACGAGGAGAACCTCGTGGTGGACCGCATGGTGTCGCTGGTCGCCGAGCAGGGTGCGGGCACCGTCGAGGTCGTGGCGAACGAGGGCAGTGTGCTCGTGGCCAACGCCGAAGCGGTGCAGCTGCGCGGGTTCACGCTCACCAGCACCGACAGCAACCTCGTGGCCGTCGACGTCGTGCGCGGCGAAGCGGCCCTCGACGACTGCCGGATCTCGGGCGCGTCCTGGGCGACGCTGCTCGCGCGCCTGCAGGGGCAGCTCGCGTTGCGCGGCTGCACGGTCACGAGTTCCGCCGGGGCCGGCGTGGTCGTGGCTTCGCCGGCGCAGAGCACGATCGAGGACACGGAGATCACCGACGCGGCGTCGTCCGGGATCGTGGTGGCCGAGGTCGGGTCCGTGGTGCTGCGCCGGTGTGCCGTGCGCCGCCCGCAGGGCAACGGGATCTGCGTGAACGGCGAGGCGGTGGCAGTAATCGAACACTGCGAGATCACCGGCGCACAAAAGCCCGCGATGGTGGTGGAACAACAGGGCCGCGCAACAATCACGGGGCTCACTGTGCGCGAAAGCGCAAACGTTGACCTTTATCTCACCAGCCAAGGCCGGATCTCGGTGGCGAACTCACAGTTCGTCGCCGCGCCGATGCAGGCCGCGCACGTGGCCGGGTCTTCGGCACCACTGCTGCGCGAGTGCGTGTTCTCCGGTGCCGAGCGCAACGCGGTGCAGGCGACGGCGAACGCGGCGCCGCAGTTCGTGGACTGCACGTTCGAGGGCTCGCCGGTCGCGATCCTCGTCGACGGCGAGGCGGCGCCGAAGTTCGAGCGCGCCACCGTGCGGGGTTCCACGCAGACAGCGGTGCTGGTGAACGCCGAGGCCGCCGTGAAGATCACCGGCCTGCGGCTGAACACCGACGCCGGGCCCGGGATCGTCCTTTCCGGACAGTCGCGGTTGGAGCTGGCCGACGCGTCGATCGAGACCGGCCGCGAGGCGGGGCTGGAGGCGACCGAGTCGGCGCGGGTGACCGTGGCCGACATCAGAGTGGGCTCGACCGCGGAACACGCCGTGACGCTCGGGGCGAGCACGCCGTCTTCGCTCACCTCGGTACTCGTGCGCGGGGGTGGCCTGCGGGTTTCGGGGTCGGCCGAGAGCGCGTTGCAGGACTGCGAGATCGCCGAGTCGAAGGGCGACGGGATCACCGTGGCCGGTGGGTCGGTGCTGACCGCTTCCCGATGCCGCGTGCGCAGCGCTCAGCGCAACGGTGTGGTGCTGGAAGAAGGTTCGCGCGCGTCGCTGGTCGAGTGCGAGGTGCTCGGCGCCGGTGGTGACGGGTTCCGGGTGGACACCCGCGAGCCGGTGACGATCCGCGACTGCGTGGTCAACGACGCGGGCGGCGAAGCCGTGCACCGCCTGGAAGACGACCAGGCCACTGTGGACAACGTGAGCACCGACCAGGTGCGGGCCGAACCCTCCGGGGGCCTCTCGGCCGAGTTCCCGTCGGCGTCCGAGCAGCCGTCCGCGCAGACCGTGAGCGACGCGGCGGGCGAGGTGCTCGACGGGCCGCTGGGCGAGCTCGAGTCGCTGGTGGGTCTGGCCGGGGTGAAGAAGGAAGTCACCGGCCTGATCAACCTGATCAAGATGTCGCAGATGCGCGAGCGCATGGGCCTGCCGATGCCGCCGATGTCGCGTCACCTCGTGTTCGCCGGCCCTCCCGGTACCGGTAAGACCACGGTCGCGCGGCTCTACGGCACGGTGCTCGCGGAGCTGGGGATCCTGTCGAAGGGCCACATGATCGAAGTGGCGCGCCAGGACCTGGTGGGCCAGTACATCGGTTCGACGGCGATCAAGACCACCGAGGTGGTCGAGAAGGCCATCGGTGGCGTGCTGTTCATCGACGAGGCGTACACGCTGGCCGCGGGTTCGGGCGGGTCCGGTCCGGACTTCGGGCAGGAAGCCATCGACGCGCTGATGAAGATCATGGAAGACCAGCGTGACTCGCTGGTGGTGATCGTCGCGGGCTACTCCGAGCAGATGGACCTGTTCCTGCAGTCGAACCCCGGTCTGGCGTCGCGGTTCACGCGCACGATCGAGTTCCCGAACTACAGCGTCGACGAGCTGGTGACCATCACCACCGGCCTCACGCGCAAGCACTACTACGAGCTGACCGACGACGCGATCACCGCGTTGCGCGAGTACTTCGAGCGGGTGCCGAAGGACGCGACGTTCGGTAACGGTCGTGTGGCCCGCAAGCTGTTCGAGGCCATGGTGAACAACCAGGCCTCGCGGCTGGCGCTGCAGCCGCCGTCGAAGGATTCGGAGCTCAACCGGCTCACGGCCGAGGACCTGCGGGCCGAGCTGGTGCAGCTGCCGGCCGCGGCGGCCGCCGCGGTGTCGGTGGGTTCGGACCCGGCTGCGGCGGTCGGCGCGAGCACGGGCTGGAACCGGCTGCGCACGCTCGTCGGCCAGGCCGGCGTGCGGGAGAACGCGCAGCGCCAGCTGGTGCGCCTCGGCGGGTTGAAGCAGGAGCGGCAGCCGCTGGGGCACGTGGCGAACCTGGTGATCAGCGGTGAACGCGGCTCCGGGCGGGCCGAGTTCGCGAAGCTGTATGCGCTGAGCCTGGCGGAGCTGGGGCTGGTGAACGTGGGCCAGCTCGTGCGCTGTTCGGTGGCCGCGGACCTCTACCCGCGGTGGCCGGGGCAGGCCGAGCACCTCGTGCGCACGGCGATGAACGACGCGAGCGGCGGTGTGCTCGTGCTCGATGTGGACGGTGACTGGGAGATCGCGACGCACAGCTCGGGCGCGGAGGTCGTCGAGGCCGTGGCGGAAGCTGTGACGCGTCGGCCGGCCGATCCGGTGGTGGTGCTGACCGGGCAGACCTCGCGGGTGGCGGCGCTGCTCGGGGTGGTGCCGGCGTTGCGGACCTCGTTCAGCGTGGGCTGGGAGCTCGGCGAGTACACAGTGGACGAACTCGCGGAGATCGCCGTGCGGCTGCTGGTGCGGCGCGGCCACGACGTGCCGGACGACGTGCGCGACGCGCTGGCCCACGAGCTCGCGTCGTCTTCGGAGCACACCGTGTACGCGGCCCACGAGCTGGCGCGGACGCTGTCGGTGGCGGCCGCTTCGCGCACGCTCGCGGCGGCCGACCTGCGGGGCATCCGCCCACCCGAGACCGGAGCGCTGGCGCTGGGCCCGGGCCTGGCGTCGGTCGGCTGAGGAGGTAACGCATGAGTTCGCCGTACCAGAAGATGCTGGACGACGCGATGGGCGCGTACCAGCAGCAGCGTGACCGGTTCGAGCAGAACCGCCAAGAGGTGGACGCGCTCACCAGCAGCGCCACGTCGGCTCGGCGCGAGGTGACCGCGACGGTTTCGCGCACCGGTGAGCTGACCGAACTTTCCTTCCCCACCAGTGTGTACAAGAGGATGGCGCCGGCCGAGCTGGCGGCGGTGATCGTGAAAACGGTCGAGGAGGCGCGGCAGAAGTCGATCAGCGCTTCCGCGGAGGCGCTGGCACCGATGCTGCCGCCGGGACTTTCCGCGCAGGACTTGGTGAACGGCCGGGTGGACGTGCGGTCGCTGTTCTCGGGACGCGTTCCCGGGATGGATGAAGGGAACCAGGCATGACTGACGACTTCTTCGTCGACGCCGACGGGCTCACCAACAGCTCCACCGGCTTCGCCCAGAAAGCGGCCGAACTGCAGGCGCTGGCGCAGCAGGTGCACGGCCTGGCCAACCCGGGCCGCGTGCTGGCGGCGGCCGGCAACGACAAGAACGGCCAGAACTTCGCCAACGTGCACCTCGAGGCGGCGAACAAGATCTTCACCGGCCTAGACGCGTGGGCCAAGGCGGTGGACGGCACCACGACCGCCGTGCGGGACATGGCCGACTCGTTCCGCGACGTCGACGAGGGCGCGACCGAGCTCGCCACCTCGCTGCGGCAGGACTTCACGCAGCTGAACTCGGACGTGACCGGTGGTGGCGGCGGTGGTCCCACGGCGCCGCTGGAAGCGCGTGAGGGCACGGCTCTGCGGCCGACGATTCCGTCGAAGCCGGCGAAGTGAGTCTTTTGTAGACTGTCCTATTGGGTCATGGGGTCGTTGGCTGAGGAGGTGAACCCGCGGTGAGCTTGATGGTGGATCCGAGCCTGAACTGGATCTTCTACATCATCGCGGGTGACGCCTGGCCGCAGGGCGACGAGGACGCGATGCGCGCGCTCGCCGCCGAGTGGGACAACGTGGCGCAACGGGTGGCCGACGCCGGCAACGGCTTCAACCAGCTGGCGGGCCGCGTGGCGTCGAACGTCGGCGGCGACGTGCAGAAGAACTTCCTCGACTTCGCCACGAACCTCGGCACGATGGGCGAGCAGTTCATCGCGAGCGCGCAGGCCCAAGCGCAGGCGTTGCGCGCGCAGGCGCTCGACGTCGAGAAATCCAAGTACAGCATGCTGATCGCGATCGCGATCACCGCCGCCGACATCATCTGGGCGATGTCGAACCCGTTCACGATGCCGCTGGTGCCGGAGATCTTCGCCGCGGGGCGCACGGCCGTGGTCGAGATCGAGCGGACGCTCATGCAGCGCCTGATGAACCTCGCCACGCACCTCGCGGAGGCCGCCGCGGAGGAGGCGGCGGAAGAGATCGCCGAGGAGATGCTCGCCCAGGTCATCCAGATCGCGCAGGGCAATCGCTCCGGCCTCGACGGCAAGGCCATCATGCAGTCCGGCGTGCTCGGCGGCATCGGCGGCGCCTTCGCCCACAACTTCCACGGCGCCATGGGCAAGTTCGACAACAAGTTCGGCACCAAGTTCTCCAAGAACGTGTGGGGCGCCGCCGCCAACGAGGCCACCACCGAAGTCGTCGTCGGCGGCGCCGGCGCCGCCATCTTCGGCGGCGACACCGACAGCCTCGGCTGGGGTGCCCTCAACGGCGGCCTCTCCGGCGCTGCCACCCACGGCGCCCACCACGCCGGCCAATCCCTCCACGACTCCCTCAACGGCGGCGGCAACGGGCCGACGGCCAAGGGGCCCAACGGGCCGGGGGACGTCGGTGGGTTGGGTGGGAATCCGAACCTGGGGAACCTTTCGGTGCCGCCACCGCCGCCTCCGTCTACCGGCGGTAGCTCGGGTGGTGCGGGTGGTTCCGATGGCGCTGGGGGCACCGGGGGTGCTGGCGGCGCGGGTGGTTCCGACGGCTCGGGTGGCGCTGGTGGGTCTGGCAACACAGGCGGCGCAGGCAGTTCGGGCAGCGCCGGCAATTCCGGTGGCGCGGGCAGTTCTGGTGGTGCCGGCAGCACCGGCAGCACCGGCGGCGCCGGCAGCTCGGGTGGCTCGGGGGGTTCCGGCAACTCCGGCTCCTCCGGCACGGGCAACTCCAACGGCGCCGGCGGCTCGAACGGCTCCGGCTCCGGCTCCGGCTCCGGCAATCCTGCCACCTCCGGCGGCACCGACACCGGCAGCCACGACTCGACCGGCGGCACCGGCAACACCGGTGCAGGCAGCACCGGCAATGCAAATGCCGGCAACACCGGCGCCGGAAGCAACGGCAACGCGGGTGCCGGCAAAACGAACGGCGCGGGCGCCGGTAACACCGGCAACGGCGGTGCAGGCAACTCGAACACCGGCTCGGGCTCGACCGGCAACACCGGCGCGAACAGCGGCGCGGGCAACACCGGCGCGACCGGCAACGCGAACACCGGCACGAACGCGGGCACCGGCAACACCGGCGCGAACAGCGGCGCCGGCACGAACGGCAACTCGGACACCGGCGCTGGCAACACCAACACGGGCAACACCGGCTCGACCGGCAACTCGAACACCAGCGGCGGTAACACCGGCGCGAACAGCGGCACCGGCAACACCGGCGCGACCGGCAACCCGAACGGTGACAACACCGGCGGCAACGTCGGCTCGGGCACGAACGGCACTACGAACACCGGTACCGGTGCGAATGGCAACACCAACACGGGCAACACCAACACGGGCAACACCAACACGGGCAACACCAACACGGGCAGCACCGGCTCGACCGGCAACGCGAACACCGGCAACACGGGCGCGAACACCGGCTCGGGTACGAACGGCAACTCGAACTCCGGCAACTCGAACACCGGTACCGGCAACACGGGCGCGAACACCGGCTCCGGCACGAACGTCAACACCGGCCCCGGCAACACCGACACCGGCAACACCTCGGTGCCGCCGCCTTCGGCGCCGAACTCGGTCAACACGGGTAGTCCGGTGCCGCCGCCGTCGGTTCCGGGTGGCGTGAACTCCGACACCGGCACCACGGCCACGCCGCCGCCGGTCACCGCCGGCGCGCATTCGGGTGCCCAGAACGACCCCGGCCTCCCCGGCTTCGGCGGCAACCAGAACACCGGCGCGACCAACGTCCCCACCACCGGAAACACGACTCACACCCCGGGCACCACCGGTTCCACGACGAACACCGGGCCCACCGACACCGGCACGGGGCACACGCCGACCACGGCGAACCAGGGTTCCACCGGCCCCAACCCGGGCGCCACCAACACCGGCTCCACGACCGCGAACACCGGTAACACCAACACCGGTCCGAACACCGCGGCCACGAGCAACACCCCGAACACGCACGGCAACACCGATACCGGGCCGAACAACACCACGAACACCACCGGCAACACCGGTTCGAACAGCAACACCACACCAGCCCCGAACACGGCCTCCAACACCGGTCTGAACACCAACACCAACGCGAACACCGGTCCGAACAGCAACACCGCGTCAAACAGCAACAGCAACAGCACTACGAATACGAGTTCCAACACCGGCTCGAACCCGAACACCAAGACAGGACCCGGCACGAACTCCGACCCGGCCTCGACGAAGGCCGCTCCGCCGCCGGTGGCGGGAAGCGTCGAAGGCGTTCGTTCGACGGCCGGGCCCAGTCAGGACAGCGAGAGCAACCCGACGGGCGGCCACACCAGCGTCGACGGGCCGAACGTCAGCCCGGGCCGGGTGCCGGTCAACACCGCACCGGTGTCGGCGAGCCCCGCGCCCACGGTGAACGCGTCCCCGAACCCGGCCACGGACAACGGCAATCCGTCGACGAAGCAGGGCCCGGACACCGAAAACGCAGTGAAGTCCACCCCCGCCCCGAAGATCGACACGACACCGGCACCCGCGCCCGGCACGTCGATCAACACCGAGCCCACGCCGGCGCCCCGGACCAACCCGGCCCCGCAGCCGGCGGCGAACACCAAGAACGACACCACCACGAACTCCGACACCAAGAGCCAAGGCGCGAAAGCCGACCCGGCCCCCCAGCCGCGTCCCACCCCCGCCTCGAAACCTGCCGGCATCAAAACCAGCAGCGACGCGCCCCGCCCCCGCAACCGGCACACCCCAGCGCAAGCACCGAAGCCGAAGCGGGGCAACCAAACCGCAGTCGCGACCTCCAGCACCCAGAACACCGCCGGTCCCGGCCCCAACGTCGGCAAGATTCCGCCGACGACGGGTGGCAAGGATGATTTCAAGCAGGCTCAGAGGGATTTCAAGTTCAAGACCGTTCACGAGACCGGTGTCATCGGCTCTGTTGGCAACCGTAACGCGGACAATCAGAACAAAGTTGGTGTGGTCGCGACGGTGGCGGCGACGGTGGACGATGATCTGAACGAGCTGGCGAAGAAGTACTCCGGTGGTTTCGACGGGAATTCTCACGAGGGTCGCTTCGGTCTGGTCATCGGGATCAACGGTGTGGCGGGCAAGGATGCGGCGATCACGCAGAAGATCCAGGATTTCCAGCAGAACTGGGACAATCGGTTCCCGGTCGCGGTGGTCGGTTTCACGTGGAAGAACCCGACCACGGACATCGTGGATCAGAAGTCGATTCCCTACGGCGGTATCCGGGAGACGATCGTCCGCAATCCGGTGACCACGGATCTCATCACGCAGATCCGTGGCAAGGGTGGCAACAACGAGGTTTATCTCCACACCGGCGACGCCGACGTCAATTCGCTGAACACCAAGAACGGCCCCCTGTTCGACGCGGTCAACACCACCGTGAGCAACAACGCCGAGGGCCCACCGGAAGTGATCAGCGGCGGCTACGGTGTCCGCCCCGGCGATGGCGTCAACGCCAACAACGCCGCGCAGCTCGACCTCGACGTCCGCAACGCGATGGCGAAGGTCGACTCCCGCAGCATCTACTTCCCCGAGCCGAACACGTTCGTCCGGGTCAACGGTGACAAGCTCGAAAACGACGCGACGTTCGGCACGAAGAACCCGAACACCGGCAACTTCGAGTACGGCGCCAAAGAAGGCCAAGGTCTCGTCGACTCCGTACTGGCCCAGCGCAAGGCCGGCTGGGATTACGAGGGTCACCTCCCCGACATGGCCAAGTTCGACTCCGACCTGGCCGTCGAGACCGACGGCACGCGGATCGCGGGCAAGGTCGGCACGAACCCGGCGAACGTCACCAAGCTCACGCAGAGCCACGCCAACGAGACGACGTGGGCCGACCAGGTCGGGCACTACCTGGACAACCACACCAGCCTCGACCCGAACCTCGCGAAGATCGCCGCCAAGGCCGCGTTCCACGGCATCAACCCGCCCGGGCCCGTGCCGAAGGCGCCCACGAACGTCAGCGACGTCGCAAACAACCTGCCGCCGGCGGAGCGCAAGGCGTTGCTGAAGGGCGCGCAGCAGAACATCGAGGACGGCAAGAAGCTGCTCGGCCTCGCCCTGGGCACCCGCCAGGCGCTCATCGCCAACCTCGACGCACACCCGCACCAGACCTCGTCCGAGGCGCCGCCGAACCGTTCGACGATCGACCCGCGGCCGCAGCCGAAAACGTCCACAAAGGACTTTCCGGGACCGAAGGAGTGGGGCGGCCGCCGCGACTCGGCGCCGGCGTCGCGGTTGGTGTCGGAGCGGTTCGATCCCAAGAAGGCCATCGCGAACCAGTTCGACGGCAACCGCGAAGGACTCAAGGACGGTCAGCTCGAGGGCGCCGTCACGCACATCCGCTACGACGTGCGGCGGTTCGAGACGTCGCCGGGCAACTGGGTGCGCGAGTTCACCGTGCCGCTGGACCTCACGTCCCACACGGGTTCGGTCTCGATCGACACCCGCAACCAGCTCGCGCAGAACCTGCAGAACCACCTCGACCAGACCGTCAACCAGCAGTACACCCTGCCGAACGGCGACCAGCTCCACGTCACGGTCGACGCGCATGCGAACGACCAGGTCGATCCGGACGACGACAGGTGGACCGCCGACGCGAAACGCGGCGTCCCGGTCAACGTCCACGATTCCACTGTGGACAAGAACCCGCCGTCGACCAACCAGACGAACTGGGACGTCCACGACAAGAACACGGGCCTGACCCACGAGGTCATGCACTTCCTCGGCCTGGGCGAGGGCTACCACAACAACGAACTCCTCTTCAACCGCCAGGACCAGCCCGGCGTGATGGGTCCCGACGCGTGGACGGACTCGTCGCTCACGAAGGACAACCTCGCCAAGATCGAGGACATCTCCAACCAGGCGAACATCCGCGACCACCACCTCGGCGCCGACCACGGCCCGGCTCCCCGTGACCACCGGCCGGACACCGGGCAGCGCAGCACGCCGAGCCCCCACCGCCACACGCCGGCGGAGGCCCCGAAACCGAAGAACACCCCGAGCGCGAACACCACCACGGGCCCCGGTCCGAACGTGGGCAAGGTTCCGCCGACGACGGGTGGCAAGGATGATTTCAAGCAGGCTCAGAGGGATTTCAAGTTCAAGACCGTTCACGAGACCGGTGTCATCGGCAGCCTCGGTGACCGCAACGCGGACAACCAGAACAGCGTCGGTGTGGTCGCGACGGTAGCGGCGACGGTGGACGATGATCTGAACGAGCTGGCGAAGAAGTACTCCGGTGGTTTCGACGGGAATTCTCACGAGGGTCGCTTCGGTCTGGTCATCGGGATCAACGGTGTGGCGGGTAAAGACGCGGCGATCACGCAGAAGATCCAGGATTTCCAGCAGAACTGGGACAACCGGTTCCCGGTCGCGGTCGTGGGTTTCACGTGGAAGAACCCGACCACGGACATCGTGGATCAGAAGTCGATTCCCTACGGCGGTATCCGGGAGACGATCGTTCGCAACCCGGTGACCACGGATCTCATCACCCAGATCCGTGGCAAGGGTGGCAGCAACGAGGTTTATCTCCACACCGGCGACGCCGACGTCAACTCCCTCAACACCAAGAACGGCCCCCTGTTCGACGCGGTCAACACCACCGTCGGCAACAACCCCGAGGGCCCGCCCGAAGTGATCAGCGGCGGCTACCGCGTGCGCGACAACGACACCGCACTCGCGAAGTCCGCGGCCGAACTCGACCTCGACGTCCGCAAGGCGATGGCCGACGTCGACTCCCGCAGCGTGTACTTCCCGGAGCCGAACACGTTCGTCCGGGTCAACGGTGACAAGCTCGAAAATGACGCCACCTTCGGCACCGAGAACCCGAACACCGGCAACTTCGACTACGGCGCCAAGGAAGGCCAAGGTCTCGTCGACTCGGTCCTCCGGCAGCGCAAGGCCGGCTGGGACTACGACGGTCACGTGCGCGACATGGCCAAGTTCGATTCCGACCTGGCGATCAAGACCGACGGCACGCGCATCGCGGGCAAGGTCGGCACCAACCCGGCGAACGTCACCAAGCTGACCCAGAGCCACGCCAACGAAACGACGTGGGCCGACCAGGTCGGCCACTACCTCGGCAGCCACACCGATCTCGACCCGAACCTCGCGAAGATCGCCGCCAAGGCCGCGTTCCACGGCATCGACCCGGCGGGACCGGTGCCGCCGAAGCCGAAGAACATGTCCGACGTCGCCGCGAACCTGTCGAGCGACGAGCGCAAGACCCTCGTGCAGGGGCTGCGCAAGAACCCCGAGCAGGGCAAGAAGCTCGCGGACCTCACCGTGGGCACCCGCACCGCTCTCATCACCAGCCTCGGCCGCGCGAACACCGGCACCTCGGTCCACACCGCCGCGCAAGCACCGCCGCGCAACCTCCACACCCCGGCCCAGGCGCCGAGCCGCACCGGCGACCCGGCCCCACGCAACCGCCACACGCCCGCGGCCGCGCCGACGCACAACTGGGACCCCAACGGGTACTACTCGCCGTACGCCACGCCGCAGACGTCCTACGGTCCGCCGCCCACTCAGTACGCGCCGCAGCAGCCACCGACGTGGGCGCAGCCGCAGCAGCAACCGCCGGCGTGGCTGACGCAGAACCACCTGCCGCCCCCGCACTCCTGGGGCCACCAGGCGCCCGCGCCGTCCTCGTGGCACGGGCAGCCGGATCCGTTCCAGCACTACAAGCCCCACCACAGCACGGAATCGGACGACGAGTACTCGCCGAACGCGCAGCCGCTGCCGCTGCCGCCGCTCGCCGACCCGAACCCGATCCCGTACCTGGGGCCGGGCAAGAACAAGCTGTACCACAAGGCGATCGCGATGCCGGGCGCTCCGTCGTCGCAGCAGCTGAGCCCGCACCTGCGGGTCCGCCCGCTCGACCACGACCCGTTCGACGTGCAGACGCAGGCGAACTTCGAGGCCTTCGGGAGCCTGAACAAGAAGGGCCGCCACCACGCGACGGCCCAGGTGTTCGACGACGCCACCCGCCAGCCGGTGACGCCGCTGGGCAGCTGGCGCAGCGGTGACGACCCGACGTCGACGGGGATGTCGCAGTCCGACCGGCGCAACATCAGCCACACCGAGGCGAAGATCATCCGCGACCCCGACGTCCGCGCGAGTTTCGGGCGCGGCCGGACGCTGCTGATCAGTGGCGAATCGGAGCCGTGCGTCTCCTGCCGGACGCTGATGATGAACTTCGCCGCGCAGAACGGCGGCCGCATCGACTACGTCTACCGCGACAAGGTGACGGGGGAGAACCGGCGCTGGACCTCGGGCGACTACATCTCCACGCCCGCGCAGTTCAAGGACTACTACGGGTACAAGCCCGGCCAGTACCCCCGTTACGCGTCGGCGCCGGAGCGGGACTCGGCGACGCCGGCGCCGGCCACCCGACCAGGGGAGCTGCCCGGCCCGAAGACCTGGGGCGACCGCCGCGACACCGCCCGCCCGTCGCGGTTCGTCTCGGAGCGCTTCGACCCGAAGAAGGCGATCGCGGCGCAGTTCGAGGGCAACCGCGAAGGCCTGCGCGGGGGCCAGCTCGAGGGCGCCGTCACGCACATCCGCTACGACGTGCGCCGGTTCGAGACCTCGCCGGGCAAGTGGGTGCGGGAGTTCACCGTGCCGCTGGACCTCACGTCCACTTCGGGCTCCGTGTCGGTCGACGCCCGCAACCACCTGGCCCAGGACCTGCAGCACCACCTGGACACCAACGTCAACCAGCGCTACACCCTGCCCAACGGTGACCAGCTCCACGTGCGGGTCGACGCGCGCGCGAACGACTCGGTGGACCCCGACGACGACAGCTGGACCGCGAAGCCTTCGCAGGGCGTCCCGGTCGACGTCCACGATTCCACTGTGGACGACGGCCCGAAGGATCCCCACGGCTGGCTGCCCACGAACCAGCTCAACTGGGACGTGCGCGACCCGCGCGGAGGCCTGACCCACGAGGTCATGCACTTCCTCGGGCTGGGCGAGGGTTACCAGGACGGCGCCCTGCTGTTCAACCGCGAGAACCAGCCGGGGGTGATGGGCAAGAACGCCTGGTCGGACTCGTCATTGACGCAGGACAACCTGGCGAAGATCCACGATGTCTCCACCGGCGCCGTGATCCACGACCACGGTCTGGCCGCCGAGAGCCACGGCTCGCCCGACCCGGCTCGCGACACCGCCGGACCGTCGACGCGCACCCCGGACCTCGACAAGGGCCCGAGCTTGCACACGCCGTCGGCCGCGCCGGGGCACCCCTGGGGCACCGACCCGTACGGCAATCCCTACGGTCCGCCGCCGGCGTGGGCACAGCAGGGTCCGCCGCCGCCGGCGTGGGCGCAGCAAGGTCCGCCGCCGCCGTCCTGGGCACAGCAGGGTCCGCCGCCGCCGGTGTGGCACAGCCAGCCCGACCCGTTCCACTACTACAAGCCCGACCACAGCTCGCTCAACAGCGCGAAGTATTCGCCGAACCCGCAGCCGCTGCTGCCGTTGCCGCCCTCGCCGGACCTGAACCCGATCCGGTACCAGGGGCCGTCGAGCAGCGATCTGTACAACCAGGCGCGGATGATGAACCCGGCGCCGCCGTCGGCGCACCTGAGCCCCCACTCGCGCGTCCGGCCGCTCGACGACGACCCGTTCGACGTCCAGCTGCCCGTGAACTTCGAAGGTGGCAGCGGCGGCAACAAGTCGGGCCGCCACCACGCCACGGCACAGGTGGTCGACTCCTACTCCGGCCAGGCCCTGACGGCCGCCACCACGTGGCGCAGCGGCGAGGACCCGACCTCGCACCACCTGCCCGACCACCAGCGCCGCAAGATCAGCCACACCGAAGCGAAGATCATCCGCGATCCGTCGGTGCGCGGGCTGATGCAGCCCGGCCGGACCCTGCGGATCAGCGGTGAGTCGGAACCGTGTGTGTCGTGCCAGTCGCTGATGATGGCGTTCGCCGCGGAGACCGGCGGGCGGATCGAGTATCTCTACCGCGACAAGTACTCCTCGCAGAACCGCGTGTGGTCGTCCGATGCGCACATCTCGGCGCCCAAGCAGTTCGAGGGCTACTACGGCTACCGGCCGGCCAACGCGCGCCCGAGCCGCAGCCGCCACACGCCTTCGTCGGCCCCGAGCCGCCCGGATGACACCGTGCTGGTCGAGGACACCGATCCCGAGCCCGACACCCGTTCGCTCACCGACCGGCTGCCCGAGTACGCCAAGAAGGGCCAGGCGCTGGGCTCGCTCGTGCCGGTGAACCCGCAGGGCGTGAAGCAGGTCGGCGACACCGTCAGCCGCCTGGTCACGTCGCTGGATTCGCGGCGCAACCCGCCGGATCCGGTCGGGATCGACGCGATCACCCGCACGTTGGACAGCACCGGCTTCGAGTCGTTCCTCGGGCCGGGCCGCAAGCAGATGGTGCGCGTCGGGGAGAAGTGGTACGAGGTCCACGTGCGAGCCGAGCTCGACCTCGACGGCGTGGCGGCCGACGGCATCGCCCAGCAGCCGCACGTGACGATCGGCGACGTCAACGACCAGGTGCAGGCCACCCACGCGCAGGGCCAGAACGACACCATCGCGCGCACGGTCGGCACGTCGTTCTTCGCCTTGATCCCGCCGGGCGCCTACGTTTCCGTCGCGCCGATGGTGCAGCTGGCCACGGCCGCGCAGACGCACACGTCCACCGTCACCGGCACCGAGCAGCGGGTGGTGCGCTCGGCCGGCGACGTGGACGGCGCCGACGTGAACGTGAAGTACTCGATCACCGTCACCGACCAGGCCGGCGGTCTCACCGGGTCCACTGTGGACGGCAAGGTGTCGCTGCTGTGGTCGCAGGACCTCGGCAACCTGAAGCCCGACGCCGAGGCCACGGGCGACCCGAAGCCCGACTGGGCGGAGAACATCGAGCTGCTCGCGCCCGAGGCGGTGCTGCTCGACGAGCAGGCGCTGTTCGACAAGGTCGCGAAGCAGCTGCACCCGTCGATCACGAAGTTCGGCGCGCCGGGCCGGCAGGCGCTGCGCGAGTTCGTGAGCGGCGGCGGCATCCGCGGGGTGCTCGGCACGGCGCTGCAGGGCGGCCCGGTCGTGTCCAACGATCTGCTCAGCCCGCACGGCAGCCACCGCGACGCCGTGCAGCTCAAGGCGCGGCCGAAGGACGTCGAGCTGGTCGGCGTGGTGCCGGGTGACAGCGAGCTGCGGTTCAACGACTCCTCCGTGAACGGCGGCGCCACGGCGGCCGCGTCGAAGTCGGGAATGGACTTTTCCCTCACCGTCGGCGGCGGCTCGTACCTGCCGGGCAAGGTGGGCGGGCTCGTCGGTGTGACCGGATCCGCGTCGTCGAAGGTCACCGAGACCGCGACCGGCGGCACCGGTGTCACGGCCAAGAACACCGTGGAAGCCAAGGGCGACATCGGGATCTACAAGGTCAAGGTGGACGTCGACGTGATCGCCTCCACCGGCGAGATCGAGACCGTCGAGGCCACCGCGTACGTGCGCCTGGGCCTGCCCGAGGCGAAGGCCCAGGGCCTGCCGGTGCCCGGGGACACGCGTGACAAGCTCACCGACGTCGGCAAACGCTACGAGCCGCCCTACCTCGCCGCGGCTGCCGCGGCCGGTCACGTGCGTGCCGGGTCGTTCACGCCGGCCGCGAAGGTGCAGCCGCAGATCGAAAACGCGCTGCGCGAGCGGCCCGGCATGGCGAAGTTCCTGCCGCGCTGGGACAAGTTCCAGTCCGACGACAAGAGCTCGAGCCGGGAGGTCGCCGAGCGCTTCGCGAACCTGCGCAAGCTCACCGCCACGTTCTCGCCCGCCGCGCTCAAGGCCAAGATGGACACCCTGCTCGGCCCGGGCGTCTCGGTGCAGCTGAAGCGGCGTGGCCTGTTCACCGACGAGTACCTCAGCGTCACCGTGAAGGCGAAGCTCTCGCCGGGCCGGCACCTCGGGGAGGCCACCGGCCGCTCGGTGAAGGGCACGGTCGCCACCGCGCCTTCGCTGGCCAGTGCGACCACTGTGGACAAGAGCTGGTCGCTCGGGCTCGAAGGCCGCATGGTCGTGCCGCAGGTCACCTCGATCGCGACCTCGAGCATCAGCCCCGCGATCACGCCGGTGCAGTACTCCGACGCCTACAGCTGGAAGAACTCCGGCGGCCCCACGGTCACGACCACCACGAGCCTGGGCGGCAACCCCGACTCGCAGGTGTTCGAGCACGACGTGGAGTTCGAGGTCGAGATCACCAGCTTCACCCGCAACCGCCCGTGGGTGAAGCGCCTCACGCCCGGTTCGCCGTTCCGCGTCACGCCCCAGGTGTCCACGGTGGCCAAGACCGGCGACCCGACGCTGCCGAAGATCTCCGGCAAGGTCGACCTGTGGGTCAACGACGGCTCGGCGCTGAAGAAGGACCCCGGCGACTTCCTGCCCGGCAAACCCGGCACCACCGTGCTGACCAAGGACGGCACGCCGGCCATCGACGACCTGCTGGCCAAGCCGAAGCCGAACCAGCCGAAGTTCCTGCACGTGGAGGCGTTCACCAACACCGAGGCCCTGCGCGACGAAGCGTTGCGCCAGCTGGAACGCGCGTCGGACGGCGACGGGGTGCTCGGTCTCTCCGGCGGCGAGGCCCGCAAGCGGGTGGACCGCATGTTCTCACCCGAGACGTTCCGCGGCGGGCTGCCGAAGTTCCTGCGCCAGGGCGCGTCGGCCGGTGGCTTCCGCTACGAGCGGCGAGTGGCCGACCGGGTCGGCGGGCTGGGCATGACCGTGGGGCTGAGCAACCCGAAGGTCGTCGTCGCGTCCGACGCCGGGGGCAGTGACACCACGTTCGCCGGCGGCGCGAAGTCCGGGTTCGAGTCCACGCACAAGCAGGCCCTCGAGGGCAGCGCGCAGCTGGGCGTGACGATCCGTCCGGACGGCAGCACCCCCACCGGTCAGGGCCAGGTCTACGGGTCGGCCAAGGTGAGTCCGTGGACCCGCTCTTCGGGCAGCTCGAAGGAAGTGGGCGCGAGCGTCGACCACGTGAGCCGCTCGAACGCCAAGGGCCGCACCGTGCTCGTGCAGTACGACGCCGACGTGCGGCTGGTCGCCGAGACCCGGCAGGAAAGCCTGGTCAACGGCTCGACCTCGCGCGCGGGCGCCGACGTGAAGCTGCCCGGCGCGGTCTACGTGCGCATGACCGAGGACCAGGCCCGCGAGCAGGGTCTGCTGCCGTCGGTCGATCCGCGCACCGCGCCGCCGGGCAAGATGGCGCCGCCCGCGCTCGTCGGCCGCGGCTCCAGCGCGCTCGGCGCCGCCGTGGTCGAGGACGCGCCGGACCTGTCGAAGCTCGTGCGCGACGCCCGCACCGCACTCGGCCGCACCGGCGACAAGCTGCTGCCCCGGTCGGTGCTCGACGATTCCATGACCAACCTGCAGCGTACGCTCGACCTCGCCTCGCCCGACGCGGTGACGTCCCTTGTGGACAGTGCGCTCGACGGCGGCGCGCCGCTGCTGCTGCACGATGCCGGGGTGTTGTCGACCGACACCTACCAGGTGCTGCTCAAGGCGACGATCACCGACACCGAGTTCCTCGACGTGGTCCACGACGGCGGCGAGATCGACCACGTCGTGAACGCGACCACCACGGACAAGGAGAGCTCCGGCCGCGGGTCGTCCTACAGCGGCCAGTTCCGCGGTGCCGGGCGCGGCCTGTTCCGCGACTCCAAGCCGGATGTGAGCGGCTACGAAGGCCTCGTCGTCGGTGTCTCGGGAACGAAGACGAAAACCGACCAGACGGTGGCGGCCACCGCGACCACCATGGGCGTGAAGGCTTCGCAGAGCGGCCCGGCCGTGCGCTTCCGGCACCGGATGAAGTTCGAGCTCGTGGTGCAGCGCGGGGGCAAGACCTACCCGGTCACCGAGCAGAACGCGCAGGTCACCGTGCGCTCGGCGGCCGACGACCAGAAGATCGGCACCGAAGGCCACGCGGCCCCGAAGGCCTACGCGCCCCGCACCACCGAGCTCACCGCTGCCGACACGACACCTGAGAAGCTGGCGCAGTGGCAGGCCGGTGGGGTGGGCAAGCTGCCGCCTTCCGCGCACACCGAGGGCGTGCGCGGGTCGGCCGCCGTGCAGGCCGGGGCGGTGCGCGCCCTGCGGCTCGCGGGTGCGGGCAACGGCCTCACCCAGGAGGGCACCGGCGCGAACAACACGCTGGTCACGTCGCTGACCAACGAGGTCCTGCAGGGCCACCTGCCGAGCATGCTCGACGGCCCGCTCGCGACGCCGGACCTGCACGAAGCGTCGCTGATCAAAAACGGACACGGCAGTGTGAAGGTCTACACACGCCTGGTCAACCCTGGCCTCACGGGGCTCAGCGACACGGTGAAACTCGAACGCACCGACCAGATCACGGCCACGTTCACCGGCGAGGCCAAGATCGCGCTGAGCGGCGAGAACCAGTACCTGCCCGGCGTCGGCGGCGTCACCGACCCGAACGACAACTGGCTCTCCTGGAGCGGCGCGGACGTCCGCAACCCGGCCGCACTGAGCGACCCGACGGCGACGGTCGCCGGCGGGCAGCGGTCGACCGTCGCGAAACCGAAGGGCCGCAGCGGGCTCGTCGGGTTCGACGTCGAGTACCGCGTGGTCGCCGACCTCGGCGGGGGCCGCACGGCCGCGGTCGAGGTGAAGGTGCCGGCGTCGGCGCTCGTGCGCATGTCCGACGCGGACCTCGAGCAGCTGCTCGGCGAGGCGCTGCCGGACGCGATCACGAAGGCGCAGGACGCCGTGAAGGACGCGGCGGCGAGCTGGCGCGAGGCGGAAGAGGCCGTGGAGACGGCCCAGCACGAGGCCGACGACCGCTGGCTCGACGAGCGCGACAGCGTGAAGACGCTGGCCGAGGACGCCAACGGGCTCGACGTCGAGACCGACACCGACCCCGTGCGTGAGCTGCGCCGGACCCTGGCCGACACCGAGGCCGACGCCAAGGCGGCCGGGCTCGAGCTGCGCGAGGGCAACACCGAGGTCCAGCGGCTGCAGGACGTCTCCCAGCAGGCGCGGGCGCTGGCCGCGGTCACCGACGAGGGTTCGCCCGAGCGGCAGCACCTGCTGGACCAGGCCGTCCGCGCCGAGCAGGGCATGCGCGACATCCGGGCCGCGCAGCCCGCGCTCACGCAGCGCCGGCAGGCCGCGCAGGACCGCGCGGAGCAGCTGGCGACCGTGCTCACCACGTACCGCGACGGCAGCACCGACTTGACCACCCGCCGTGACGACGCGCTGCGGCAGGTGCGTGAGGCGCGCGAGAAGGCCGACGAAGCGCGCAAGAAGTGGTGGCTGGCCAAGGAAGAGGTCGACTGGCGGCTGGCCACGCACGTGTGGCCGGTGCCGAAGGTGCAGTCGCGCTTCGACCCGCGCTCGGCCGAGCACGTGGTCGAGGCGCCGGACACCGAGCCCGCCCCGATCTCCGGCTGGGATCCCGACACGGACCGGCCGTACGACTTCGACGTGCGCGACGTGCAGTCGCACCAGGTCACGGACGCGTCGGGCAAGGTCGTGGCCGTGTCGTTCCTGCCGGCGGCGGAGCAGACGTCGCCGGTGGAGCACCACTGGATCGCCGACAACTCCGGTGAGGTCGCCTCGCTCGACGAGGGCGTGACCTCGAAGACGCTCGACCCGGTGGTGGCCGACGCTCGCGAGAACGGCACGAAGCCGGATCTCGGCGGACGGCGGTTCGGCGACTGGGCCGCGAAGTCGCCGGCGCCGTGGGGACAGGACACCGGCGACACGTTCTTCGTGTTCGCGCACGGCAAACCGCAGTCGGTGAAGCTCACGCTGGTCGGCGGCCAGACCGTGCGCGTGGACGGGAAGACGTTCGCGCGGATCGTGGCGAACTCGGCGCCGTTCGCGCAGGCCGGGCCGAAGTCGTCGGTCACGCTCATCGCCTGCAGCGTCGGGCAGACCGACGGCCCCGGCGGCGTGGCGCACGATTTCCAGCGCGCGCTGGAAGATCTCGGTGGGCCGGCGACGGTGCACGCGCCGACGAAGCCGACGTTGTTCGGGCGGGACACCGCCACGCTCGGCAAGGCCCTCGGGTCCACCGGCGCGTTCACGGCGGTCACCGACGGCGGGAAGTTCCGCACGTTCGGCGGCCGACCGGGGGACACCGCCGTGGTGGACCTCGTGCGCGAACTCGACATCGGCTCGCCCACCGAGCCGCCGGCCGGGCCGATCTCCCTGGCCGACCACGAGGGCACGCTGGCGCTGGCGTCCACTGTGGAACGACAGCTCGCCGACACCGCCGCCCGCACCGGGGAGCTGCGGCTCACCGACGTGCAGGATCTCGTGGCCCGCCACGAACGTCCGGACGTCGTGTACTCGGCCGTGCTCACGCACTTGGCCACGGGCTCGACGCCGGTGCACACCGTGGTCGACGTCCGCCGCGACCCGCAGACCGGCGAGTGGACCCGCGTGCCGCTTCCGCCGCTCGCACGCGGCCTGATCACCGTCACGGGCAAGGGCACCTGGGGCGCCGACGAGGTGTCGCGGCCCGCACGGCTCAATCCCGCGTGGACGGACGGACCGGCCCGCGAGACCACCCACGCGCGCCCCGATGCCCAGCACTACGCCGAAACGCTTGCCGAACACCACCTCGACGGCGCGCCGCTGCCGCCGGTCACGGTGCCGGCGGACCGCGTCGACCGGTTCACGGCCGACGTCACGCGGCTGCTGCACGAGCGCGGTTTCGACCTGCCGTTCGTGGTGCACCCCGACCACACGCGCCTCACCGGCGAGGTCGTCGGCGAACCCGGTGTGACGCTGGACTTCGCGCCCGGCGCCGTGACCACGACCGTGCTGACCGACCACACCGGCACCGCGCGCGGGCTCACGTTCCTCGAACCCGCCGAGACCGCGAAGGTCCAGACCTGGCTGCGGCAGACCCGCGGCGAGAACCTCGTGGTCGAGGCCGACCCGGACGAGATGCGCGCCTTCGCCACCGGCGCCGCGAACCACCTGCGCGGCCGTGGCCCCGGTGACGGCGGCATCCCGGTGCACCCGTCGTGGGCCGACGAGCTGGCCGAGGGCCGCACATTCCTCGTCACCGGCCACGGTGAGGAAACCCGCGTGAAGGTGTCCGTGACCGGCCCGGACGGCAAGCGGCACGAGGTCTACGTCGACGGCGCGACGCTCGCGCAGATCGTCACGGCGTCGCCGGAGTTCGCCGACGCGCAGCCGGATTCGGTCACCCTGTTCCAGCGCGCCGCGGCCCGCCGCCGCGGCCCTGGCGGCGTGGCGCACGACTTCCACGCGGCGCTCGAAACGAGTGGTGGGCCGTCGATCGTGCACGCCGCCACCGATTCCGTGCTGGCCAACCACCGCGACGAGCGCCCCGGCGACAAACCGTCGGCCCCGCTGTTCGGCGCGCGCGACGACGCGTTCACGGCCGTGGTGCGCGGCGGTCACTGGGAGACGCTCGGCCGTCCGGTCGACGCCGATGCCGTGGTCGACGAGCTCACGAACGCGTTGCTGAAGAACTGGCGCTACGCCGCAGATGAGTCCGATTCGACGTCGGACGTCGGCCCGGTTCGCCTCGCCGACCGCGCCGAGACGCTGAACCTGGCCGCGGAGGTCGTGAACGCCGTCTACGATCGCGCGCCCGACGAGCACGTGCAGGCGCTGCTCGGCAGCCACGAAGACCCCGAGCTGCTCGCCTCCGTGGTGAACGAGTACCTGCGCGCGGTGTCCGCGGCTTCGGAAGCGCCGCCGTACGACTCCGCGGCCGAGCTCACGCAGGACCTGCTCGCGGTGTCGGCGAACCACGATCCGGCGCCGGCCGGCGCGCCGCTGCTCGGCCCCGACCTGTTCGGCCTCTACCGCGCACCGGAACCGCCGGACTTCCTGCAGGGCCACGACCACTCGAACCTCACCGCGGGCCAGGGCGTCTCGCTGCTCGACACGCTCGACCTCACGCGCGGCGTGCCGGTGCTGTCCGAGCAGGTCGACCCGGCGAACCTGCCCGACCGTCGTGATTGGACGGTCGAACACACCCGCGCCGACGACCGGCTCACGGCCTGGGCGCCGGGTGAGGTCGAGCCGCTGCCGAAGACCACGTCGACCCCGCTGCTCATGCACGCCATCTGGCTCGGTGGGCCGTTGCGCGACGTCGGCACGATGCGCTCGTTCCGCGAGAACTTCGGCGGCGCGGCCAAGCGGCTGCGCGACGGCGTGGTGCCGGTGCTGTGGACGGACGTCCCGCGCACGCAGATCGAGCTCGCGCTCACCACGGAACCGCCGGCCGACGGGGCCGACCCGCTCGCCGACGTGCGTGACTTCGTGGCCTGGGCGCAGGACCACAACGTGCGGCTGGTGAACGTGGACGAAGCGTTCTCGAGTGAGAACCCGATGCTGCTCAACGACTTCTACCGCTCGGAAACGGGCAAACTCACCGGACCGGGGTACGCGGCGGCCAGCGACATCCTGCGCATGGAGCTCATGAACCGCTTCGGCGGGCTCTACACCGACGGTGACAACGAGGTGGAAAGCCTCGACGACCTGTACCGCGCGGCGACTTCGCGCGAGGGCTACGTGACGCACCGCGTGGGCACGGACGTGGCCAACTCGGCCTTCGCGATGAGCCAGGGTCACCCGTTCGCCCGCGTGCACCTCGACGTGGTGCGCGAGAACTACGGCAAGACGCAGCGCAACCTCATGCCGCCGGAGTCGTATGAGTTCCCGCCGGCGTTCTTCGTACTGCCGATGGGCCGCGTGCACCGCAACTCGATCATCCGCCGCACCGGGCCCTCCGCGTTGTCGGGCACCGCCCGGCGCCTCGGCCTGCCCTCGGCGTTCGACCTGCCGGGGATGACCGACGTCCGGATGAACAGCGACGGCAGCTGGCTCAAGCCGCCGGCCGGCGGGACCACACCGGTGTCCGGTCGCGATGACACGCTCGCGTTGACCCAGCACGTGGTGCAGACCCTGGTGCGCGGCCTGTACAACCGCGCCGGTGACCTGCACCTGACCGCCGTCGAGCCGGCGGTGCGCCGCCACGCCGACCCGGACCTGGTGTGGCACGCCGCGCTCTCGTTCCTCGCGGCGGACCCGGACCTGGCGCCGCTCGTGCGCACGGTCACCGACCAGCACACGCACACCGGCGCCGACCACGACGTGCAGCTGCCGGCGTCGGCGCGGGCGTTGCTGGACATCGACGTGAACCGGGCGCACCACAGCCTCGGCGAGGTTCAGCACGCGGCCACGCTGAGGAACCCGGCCGACGCGGTGCTGGTGTCCGATGTGGACACTTTGAGTCCGGGCTTGTCGATGGAGACGGGTGCGCGGGAGCTGGCGCGGGCGTTGCGAACCGTGGATGGTGAGCTGCCGCCGATCCACGTCACCGGCGGTGATCGTGACACGGCGCGCGACGCCGCACGTGCATTGGCCGGGCACCTGGGCCGGGAGCTGGGTGACCGCGACCTGCTGGCGCGGGTGCCGGTGAAGATCCGGGTCGTGGCCGGCTCCGACGTCACGGTCTCGTTCCGACCGCCGGCCGGCGCGGTGGAGTTCACGGTGGCGACGACTCCGAAGCCGAGCGTGTTCGGCGGTGTCGACGGGACTTCGTACACTTCGGACACCGTGGCCTTCGATGGCTACCGCGGCGCCAACCCGGGAGTGGTGACGAGGACTTCCGTCGCCGTGCAGGGCGCTGCCGAGCTGACCCAGGCCGCGGACCGGCCGTCCACACTGGTGGAGGCGAAGGGTGAGCTTGCCGACGAGTTCACACAGGCGGTGCGTTCGTCCGGAATGGACCTTCCGGTGCACGCCTCGCCGACGCGGCTGCCCGAAAACGTGGTGGACACGTTCCCGGCCGTCTCCTACCTGGTCAGCGGCGACCAGGCCCTGTCCGACGACGACCGCCGCCTGATCGCCGAGCTCACCCACGCCGCCGAGCACGACTGGTGGTACCGGCCCCACCTGCCGGCCGGCCCGGTGGGTCTCGACGACCGCGCCGGCACGGTGGCCCTGCTCAGTGGCGCGGTCGGCGCGCTGCGCTCAGGCTCCACGCTCGACCTCACGGCCGCCGCCGACGTCGTGGCCCGGCACGAGCAGCCCGATCTCTTGTGGACGGCCGCGCTCGAGCTGGCCTCGCACCACACCGACGTGCAGCACGTGATCGACCACCGGCTCGTCGATGGACGGTGGCAGCAGGTCCGGCTGCCGGAGTCCGCGCGCGAGCGGTTCACCGTGACCGGCAAGGGTGTCTGGCGTGACGGCGCGGTGTACCGGCCGGTGCGGCTGAACACCTCGACCGGTCCGATGACCGACTTCGATGTCGAGCCGGTCACCCTGCCGCTCGACGACGCCGTCGCGCGGTGGATCGCCGAGTCCACAGTGGAACGATCGGCCGACGGCCTGCCCGCGCCGCACCTCACGGTGAGCGGCCCTGACGACGTGCGGGCCGAGTTCGCCGCACGGGTGCAGGACTTGCTGACGCAGCTGTCGCCAGCCGGCGTCACGCCGCGAGCCGTGACCGTGACCGCCGGACCGGGCGACGAGGCGCAGGCGACGATCTCGTGGACAGCGCCGCCGTTGCGGTCGGCGGTCGAGACCGCCGTGGCCGTCGGGCTGGCGGAGGAATACACGTTGCTGCAGCTGCACGGCGTCGCCGACACGCTGCTCGCCAAGCCCGGCCCCGCCGCCGAGGCGCTGCTGGACCTGGCCAACGAGGTCGCGCACGGCACCGACGTCGGCCGCGCCGCCGACGCCGTCGAGGTCCTCGACCGCCACGGCGCCCTCGATGCCGCCCTCGAAACCGGCCTGCTGCTCGGCCAGTTCCGCCGGATCCTCGGCCACACCGACCCCGAGGCCTACGCGCGTGACCTCGCCACGGCCATCCGCGCGTTCTCCTCGGAAAAGCTTCGGCCGGACGTGCTGCGCGAGGCGGTGCGCGGCGCCCTGGACGGCTGGCGCGGCGCGCCGGGTACGTTCGAGCAGCGGGTGGAGCGCACGCGGGACACGGTGTGGGTGCTGCGGCGCCTGCACCTGAGCAGCCTGGCCTGGCTGAACCGGTGGCGCACCGCCGAGCACATCCGGCAGTACGCCGCCCGCATGAAGGAGCAGGCGAAGCGGCAGGATGCGTTGCTGGCCAAGGTGAGTGAGTCGGAGGACGCCTTCCTCGCCTCGGTGGGCGAGCCGAACGCGAGCGGAGGAGACGCCGGACATGGCGAATGACCAGTGGGTACTGCTCGTCGACCCGGCGTGGGCCCCGTCGTCCACGCAGGACGGTGCGGAGGTCGCGGCACCCCCGCTGGCCGCCGTGGTCGGCGGCTGGCTGGCCGGTGAGGACGGCGCGGTCGGGCGCTTCGAGGCCAACCCCGCCTACGTCCCGTCCGGCCCGGGCTCCCCGACCGACCCGCTCGACGCCGTGCTGCGCCTGGTCGCCCGTGGCGAGGCCGACGCGGCTCAGCTCGCCGCCATCCTGCGCGAGTCGACCGTGTCCGTCGCGCTCGACGTGGACGACGAACCGCTGGTGGCACCCTCGCCGGACAACCTGCCGTGCGTGCTCGCCACCACCGCCCCGGCCCACCGCACCCGGGTGCGCGCGACCGGCTGGCACCCCGTGGCCGCCCACGACCTCCCGGCCCTCCTCGACACCCACGACGGCGTCGACCTGCTGCTCAACCCCGGTGCCCCCGGCTGCACCCGTCTCCTGGCCGACACGATCCGGGACGCACTGGCCGGCTGACCGTGTCACACTCGAGGTGATGGTCGCCTTGCGGAACCGCGTCGCACTCGTGGCCGGCGCGACGCGCGGCGCCGGTCGCGGCATCGCGGCGGCGCTCGGCGAGGCCGGCGCCACGGTGATCTGCACCGGCCGCAGCAGCGCGGAACGCGACGGCCACTCCGACTACGACCGGCCCGAGACGATCGAGGAGACGGCCGCGCTCGTCACCAGCCTCGGCGGGGTGGGCGTGCCGATGCAGGTCGACCACCTCGACCACGAGCAGGTGCGCGTGCTGGCCGAACGTGTGCGGCGCGAGCACGGCGGGCTCCACGTGCTGGTGAACGACATCTGGGGCGCCGAAAAGCTGAAGGGCGGCCCCGCCGACTGGAACCGGCCGATCTGGGAGCACGACCTCGACGACGGCCTCCGGATCCTGCGGCTGGGCGTGGAAACGCACCTCGTCACGTCGCACTACCTGCTGCCGCTGCTCGTCGAGCGGCCCGGTGGCCTGCTCGTGGAGGTCACGGACGGCACGCAGGACCACAACGCGGCCACCTATCGCATCTCGGTGTTCTACGACCTGGCGAAAGCGTCGGTGAACCGCCTCGCGTTCTCGCAGGGGCACGAGCTCGCTCCTTGTGGCGGTACGGCCGTCGCGATCACCCCGGGCTGGCTGCGGTCGGAGATGATGCTCGACAACTACGGCGTCACCGAGGAAACCTGGCGCACCGCGCTGGAACCCGACCGGCCGGGCGGGCTGCCCACGGCGCCACCGCCGTTCGCGCGGTCGGAATCGCCGCGGTACGTGGGCCGTGCGGTGGCCGCGCTGGCGGCGGATCCCGAGCGGGCGCGGTGGAACCAGCGATCGGCGAGTTCGGCCGAGCTCGCGCGGGAGTACGGCTTCACCGACACCGACGGCTCGCAGCCGGACAGCTGGGCTTGAAACGCGATTCGCGTTTTTCCGCACTCGCGTCCGTGAATTCCGGCATTATCGGGCACAGTTGAGAATTACTTGAGGTTTCCAGCTCAAATCAACCCTAAGTTCTCGGCGTTTCCATTGCGGCTTCCCGCGGTTTGGCCACATCATGATCGAGCACGACACAGTGGTCGGCAGACCCTGCGTCAGGACACGAACTTTGTTGTCAGAACAGGGGAATCACATGTCGCCCTCGGATCGGACCGCGGTCGCCGAGCCGCCGGAAACCGCGTTCAAGCACGAGGAAGCCGGATATCACAAAGGCCTGAAGAACCGTCAGGTCCAGATGATCGCCATCGGCGGCGCCATCGGGACCGGCCTCTTCCTGGGCGCCGGATCGCGGCTGCACAGCACGGGCCCGGCCCTGGCGGTGGTCTACGCGATCGCCGGCATCGTCGCGTTCTTCGTGGTGCGGGCGATGGGCGAACTGGTGATGCACCGGCCGTCGTCGGGGTCCTTTGTGTCCTATTCGCGCGAATTCCTCGGCGAGAAAGCCGCGTTCTTCGCCGGCTGGATGTACTTCCTGAACTGGGCCACGGCGGGCGTCGCCGACGTGACCGCGGTGGCCAAGTACACGCAGTTCTTCTGGCCCGACCTGCAGCAATGGATTCCCGCGCTCATCGCGTTGTTCGCGATCCTCGCGGTGAACATGGTGTCGGTGAAGCTGTTCGGCGAGCTGGAATTCTGGTTCGCCGCCGTCAAGGTGCTCGCGCTCGTGGTGTTCATGGTCGTGGCGATCTTCGTGCTGATCAGCCGAACGCCCGTCGACGGCGTGGTGACCGGCCCGAGCCTCATCTCCGGCAACGGCGGCCTGTTCCCGACCGGCGTGCTGCCCGCGTTGCTGATCCTGCAGGGCGTGGTCTTCGCCTACTCCGGCGTCGAGATGGTGGGCGTGACCGCCGGCGAGACCGCCAACCCGCGCAAGGTGATCCCGAAGGCCGTGAACTCCGTGGCCTGGCGCATCGGCATCTTCTACGTCGGTTCGGTGCTGCTGCTGGTGATGGTGCTGCCGTGGACGGCCTACAAGAGCGGGGAGAGCCCGTTCGTCACCTTCTTCTCGAAGCTCGGCATCCCGGCCGCCGGCGGCATCATGGACGTCATCGTGCTCACGGCGGCGCTGTCCAGCGTGAACTCGGGCCTGTACTCCACCGGCCGGATCCTGCGTTCGCTGTCGGTCGCCGGTTCCGCGCCGAAGTTCACCTCGCGGATGAGCAAGAGCGGCGTCCCGTACGGCGGTGTGCTGCTGACCGCGGCGGTGTACGTGCTCGGGGTGGTGCTCAACCTCGTGGTGCCGGGCGAGGCGTTCGAGGTCGCGCTGGAGTTCTCGGCGCTGGGCATCATCGGGATGTGGTCGATGATCGTGATCTGCCACCTCGCGATGACCCGCAAGGCCGCGCGCGGCGAGATGACCCGCCCGGGCTACCGCCTGCCGGGCGCGCCATACACGAACTACGTGACCCTGGCGTTCCTGCTGCTGGTGCTCACGATGAGCTGGTGGGGCGGCACGACCGGACGGATCCTGATCTACAGCATTCCGATCCTGGCCATCGTGCTGGTCGTCGGCTGGCTCGGCGTCCGCGGCCGCGTGCGCCGGATCGCGGCGGAACGCGCTGACGTGGCCGAATGATCTTCCTGGGCCTCCGGCTTCGGCCGGGGGCCCAGGGTCAGTAGGGCGAACGGCCACCGCTCGGAGTACTTCACCCACGCCCCGGCCGGCTTCACGCGGCCGCCTCCTGCGCCCGCACGCGCGAGCGGCTGACCAGCAGCGTCACGACAAAACCGAGCACCAGCGCCACCAGCACGCCGAGGTTCGCGAACGCCCACGAACCCTCGCGCCCACCCAGGCCGAACGGCGCCAGCAGGTAGCCCTGCCAGTGCAGCCAGCTCGCCGACGCGTTGGTGACCAGCCCCCAGCCGACGGCCGTCGCCACCACGATCAGCGCGATGGGCCCGAAGCGCACGTCGCCGTAGCGGCCGCGGCGGTCGTACAGGTCGGCCTCGGCGTAGTCGCGGCGGCGCAGCAGCACGTCGGCGAGCATCACGCCGCACCAGGCGGCCACGGGCACGCCGAGCGTGGTGAGGAAACCCTGGAACTGGCCGAGGAACGTGCCGCCGAAGAAGACAATGTAGACGGTGCCGGCGATCATGATCACGCCGTCGATCAGGGCGGCGGCGTAGCGCGGGATTCGCAGGCCGGCCGACAGCAGCGACAGGCCGGACGAGTAGATGTCGAGGACCGCGCCGCCCACCAGGCCGAGCACCGCGACGATCGCGAACGGCACCAGGAACCACAGCGGCAGGATCGTGGTCAGCGCCCCGATCGGGTCGGCCGCGATGCTCGTGTTCAGCTCCGGCGACGAGCCCGCGAGCAACAGTCCGAACACCAGCAACACCAGCGGGGCCACGGACGCGCCGAACGTCGTCCACCCGATCACGCCGCGCCCCGAGGACGACCGTGGCAGGTAACGCGAGTAGTCGGCCGCCGCGTTGACCCAGCCGAGGCCGAAGCCGGTCATCAGGAACACGAGCGCGCCGATGAACTCCTGCGCCGAACCCGCGGGCACGGCGCTCACGGCCGACCAGTGCACGTGCCCGGCGACCAGCACCACGTAGACCACGGTGAGCACACCGGTGATCCAGGTGATGATCGTCTGCAGGCGCATGATCAGGTCGAACCCCATCACGCCGCTCACCACGGTGAGCGCGGCGACCACGACCAGCGCGACCATCTTCGTGGTGGTGCCGCCGCCCCAGCCGAGCCGCTCGAACACCGTCGCGGTGGCCATCGTGGCGAGCGCGGTCAGCACCGTTTCCCAGCCGACGGTGAGGATCCACGAGATCGCCGACGGCAGATGATTCCCTCGTACTCCGAATGCGGCGCGCGAGAGAGTCATGGTCGGCGCGGAGCCACGTTTGCCGGCCACCGCGATGAAGCCGCAGAGCAGGAACGAGAACACGATCCCGACCACGCCGGCGATCGTCGCCTGCCAGAACGAGATCCCGAAGCCGAGCGCGAACGAGCCGTAGCTGAGCCCGAGGACCGACACGTTGGCGCCGAACCACGGCCAGAACAGGTCCCGCGGCCGGCCGCGGCGCTCGGCATCGGCGATCACGTTGATGCCGTGTGTCTCGACCTTGAGCCGGCTGCCCGTTTCCGGTGCCCTCGCTTCGGTCCTGGCCATGGTGACCGCCTATCCGAACTTGTTCAGACCTGGTGATCCCGACGGTAGGAGCCGCCGGTGCCGGCGTCAATGTCGCGCCAGAACTCGCTCAGCTGCTCGCTTGTCGGCGCCGTGGCGGGGCCGTGCCGGGTCACGGACAGCGCGGCGGCGGCGTTGGCGCGGCGGGCGGCGGTCTGGAGGTCCGTGCCGCTCAGGAGCTCGGCGGCCAGGACGCCACAGTGGGTGTCGCCGGCGCCGTTGGTGTCGACCGCGGTCACGGGGAAACCGTCGACTTGGGTGGTCTCGCCGGCATGGTGGAGGGTGCAGCCGGCGGGGCCGTCGCGGACGATCACGGTCTTGGTCTCGGCGAGAGTCTGGAGGTCGAGAGCTTCCGCTTCGCGAGCATTGCAGCTGATGATGTCCACTGTGGACAAAACGGACGCGAGTGCCTGGGGGTCCACTTCGGACACCAACGGACCGGGGTCGAACAGCACCCGCGAACCCGGCAACGTCGGCAGCCACTGGGCCAAGGCGTCGCGGTTGGCGGCGTGCAGAAGGCTGTAGCCGGTCACGTAGACGAGGTCCTCGGGTGTGGCGGAGATGCGCGCGAGCTGATCGGCGCGCAGGCGGCCCTCCGCGCCGGTGCCGGTGGCGAACGTCCGCTCGCCTGAGGGGTCCACCAGCGCCACGACCACGCCGGTGTCGCCGCTGGCCGTCGGCTCGTGGGCCACGGTGATGCCTTCGGCGGCGAGCGCGGCGCGCACGAGGTCACCGAAGCTGCCGGTGCCGTGGGTGCCGGCGTAGACCACGTCGGCGCCGGACCGCGCGGCCGCGGCCATCACGTTGAAACCGCCGCCGGGCAGCAGGTTCGTGGAGGTGGCCAGCACGTCGCCGCCGGCTGTGGGCAGCCGCGGCACCGTGAGCACGAGGTCGACCACGACCTGTCCGGTGTGGATCAAGCGGCTCACGGGATGGTCCGGCGCACGGTCACCAGGCCGTCGACGAGCGGGCCGAGGTCGAGGCCGTTGACCTTCACCACGGTGGCGGCCAGGTCGGGCGGGATCTCTTCGCCGCACGCACCGAGCAGCGCGCCGCA
The DNA here is from genome assembly GCF_035918295.1 of Amycolatopsis rhabdoformis. Lineage (GTDB taxonomy): Bacteria > Actinomycetota > Actinomycetes > Mycobacteriales > Pseudonocardiaceae > Amycolatopsis > Amycolatopsis rhabdoformis. The sequence goes on along the minus strand of NZ_CP142149.1, from coordinate 7,538,864 downwards.
GATCGCCGCCACGGTGTCGGTGTCGCCGCCGAGCGTGGCGGCCGTGGTCAGCGCGTCGGCCGGGTCGAGCACCTCGGCCAGCGCGAACGCGGCGACCACGGACTCCTGCGCGGCCACCGACGTGCCGATCACGTCGGCCACGCAGTCGTCGAGTTCGGAGCGGCGCAGGCCGCGCACCCAGTCCCGGGCCCAGTGCAGGCGGGCGGCGATGGTGCCGCCGGCGTGCCAGTGGCCGCGTTCCGCGCCGAGGGCGGCCGCGCGTTCGGCCAGGTCGAAGGCCGCCATGCGATCGGCGCCGTCAATGCCCGCCGACACGGCCGCGGCGACGGCGGCCGCGGCGGCCAGGCCCAGCGACGTGTTGTGCGTGACGAGCGCGGTCTCGGCCACGGCGTCGACCAGGGTCGAGAGATCGTCGACCGGCGTGGCGATGCCGACCGGGGTCACGCGCATGGCGGCGCCGTTGGTGGTGCCGCCGCGGCCGGTCTCTGCCGGAGCCACGCCGCTTTCCAGCAGGGACAGGGCCTTTTTCGTCGAAGGCCCGAGCAGGTCGGCCGAACCGCGGCGGATCAGGTCGGCTTCCCAGGCCAGCAGCGCGTCGGCGAACACGCGCGGCTCGACGTGGCCACCGCCGGCCACCAGCAGGCGCGCGAGCAACAGGGCCTGCTCGGTGTCGTCGGTGATCGTGCCGGCGGGCAGGCCGGGTGCGATGGGCTGCGTGGCGACGGCGTCGCGGAAGCCGTCGAGTTTTCCGTACGTGGCGCGGATTTCGGCTCGGGACATCGACTGCGTCGGCATGCCGAGCGCGTCGCCCACGGCCAGGCCGGTCAACGCGGCGAGCGCGCGATCGCGGGGGCTCATCGGCTGCCGAAGGTGAGGTGGAAGCTGAAGCGGGCGGGGTCGAGCAGGCTCACCACGTGCTCCACGAGCTGGGCGTCGGCGTCGAGTGAGGTGCGCGTGGCCTTGAGGAACAGCTCGCCGGTGGAGCGGCCGAGCAGCCTGGCGGCCGCGGCGTCGAGCGGCTGGGCGGCGATCCACTGCTCGCCGCCCACCGGGTGCAGGCCGGCTTCGTGCTGGGTGGCGGTGATCGAGTCGTCGACCAGACGCAGCTCGGCGAACGGTCCGACGGCCGGCAGCGTGGCCTCTTCGAGCGAGATGCCGCGGCCCGTTTCGTCGCGTCGGAGCCGCTTCACCCGCACGAGCTTCGGCGCGCTGAAGCGGCGGCTGAGCTCGGCGTCCTCGACCTCGGTGAGGCCGAGCAGCTCGGTGGTCACGGGCGCGCCGCAATCTTCGAACGCGCGAGCCCAGCCGACCCGTTGGTCGAGCGGCACCCCGTCGAACGTCACGAACGACCCGACGCCGGCGTGCGTGGAAATGAGCGCCTGATGTTGCAATTCCACCAGCGCGCTGCGCACCGTCCCGCGGCTGACGTGGTACTTCTCTGCCAATTGGTGTTCACCGGGCAACTGGTCGCCGTGGGCGAGCCGGCCCGAGCGGATGAGCTCGGCGAGGTCACCCACCAGCTGGTGTTTCTTTCCGCCCACGGACATGTCCATACCTGTACACCCGGCGACGTCGGCCTGGCAACTCGCGAGCGAGCGGCCAGGCCGATCGGTGCGGGTCAGCCGCAGTGGGTGAACGCGGGTGCGTCGTACTTCGCGGTGCCGACCGCGCCGCCCCACTTCACGCACTTGCCCGCGGCGGCGGCCGTGACCGGGCCGGCGTAGTAGGAGAACGAACCGGAGTCGGTCTTGCGCGCGGCGCCCTGCACCTCGAGGTAGGCCGAGGTCGCCGAAGCCGTGCCCGCCCCGGTGGACTTCATGGTGCTCACGCAGTTCTGACCGTTGGCCGCGTTGTAGGACAGGTAGGTGGTGCCGACCGTGCCGAGCGCGTGCGACTCGATCACGCCGTAACCCGTGCCGCACGCGGGCGCGCCGAGCTGCGTCTCGCTCACGGTGGACCAGCGGATGGTCTCGGTGGCGTTCATCGCCGGACCGGCCTCGAACAGGATGCCGACGGTGGTGGAGCTGAGCGGGATCATGTCGGAGTAGGCCGCGTCGTCGCCCCACACGAGCAGGCTGTTGTCGTTGCTCGTCCAGGTGCCGCCCTCGTCGAACGACGAGCGCACGCGCAGGTCCATCCGCCGGTCACAACCCGACGGGCCGGTGTAGAGCAGGCGGTTGTACTTGCCGCCGTCGGTCACCGAGGACATCTCCAGCACCGAACCCTGCACGCGCGGCGAGGTGATGCCGGGGATCACGGCGAACTTCTTGCTGAACGTGGCGCCGCCGTCGGAGCTGATGGCGTACGCGCGGTTGTCGGTGTCGCACTGCGGGGTGCTGTTGGTGTTGTGGCCGCGCGCGGCCACGTAGAGGCGGCCGTCGGAGAGCTCGGTGACGTTGACCTCCTGCGGGTTCAGCGCTGCGGTGTCGGCGCTGGGGTCGTCGGCGCCGCGGTGCCAGGTCACGCCGCGGTCGTCGCTGTACATCAGCGCACCGGCGCCCGGCGACGTCGGCGTGAGCTGGTAGCTGAAGCCCGCCACGATCCGGCCGGCGTGTGCGCCGTGTTCGAGCACGATGGCGCGGGCCGGGCCGGTGGCCAGCCAGGTCGGCGCGGTGGTGAAGCCGAGCTGCGTGGTGAGTTCCTTCGGCGCGAGCCAGGTGTTGCCGTTGTCCGTGCTGGTGGAGATGCGGGGGATGCGGCCGCAGCTCGGGTGCGGGCTCACGCACTGCATGGTCGTGAGCAGCACGATCTTGCCGTTGGGCTCGGCCGCGGTCGGCGGGAGGACGACGGGGGTCGGGTTGCCCTTCGTGTCGCCGCGGCCCTCGACCACCACCTTCAGCGCGCCCCACGTCTTGCCGCCGTCGGTGGAGCGCTTCATCACGAGGTCGATGTCGCCGGCGTCGGCGCAGAAGGCGGCGCCGCCGTTGCGGCCTTCGGCGAAGGCGAGCAGGTCGCCGTTGTCGGCCTTCACGACGGCGGGGATGCGGAAGCAGTCGTGGCCTTCGGTGTTCTGCTTGAAGATCACGGTGCTGGGCACGTCGGCGCTCGCGGTGCCGACCGCGGCGGGAAGCCCGCCCAGCGCGGCGGCGGCGACCAGGGTGGCCAGCAGGCCTTGGGCGAAGCGTCTGTACTTCACGGGTTCGCTCCTGTTCGGGGTTCGGGAGGCGCTCAGGCTCGCCGCTGGCCGTACACAGCGCGTACATGGACGAACCGGACGCGCTTGTATGTGATCTGCGTCTATCGGGAACAACTAAGTTGAGTGAGTCGTTGTCAACTTCGTAAGGTCCGGTCAGCCGCTCAGGAGCTGATCGAGGCCACCTGAAGGAGGAACGCAGATGTTGATCCGGACCGACCCGTTCGCCCAGTTCGACCGCCTGACCCAGCAGTTCTTCGCCGGCCAGCCCACCAGTTCGCCGCGCAAGATGCCGATGGACGCCTACCGCAGCGGTGACGAGTACGTCGTGCAGTTCGACCTGCCGGGTGTCGCCCGCGAGTCGATCGACGTGAGCGTGGAGCGCAACGTGCTGACCGTGAAGGCCGAGCGCGCCGCCGCTTTCGGTGAGGACGCCCGCGTGCAGGTCTCCGAGCGTTCGCGCGGCCAGGTTTCGCGCCGCCTCGTGCTCGGTGACGCCCTCGACACCGACCGCGTCGCCGCGGAGTACGTCGACGGCGTGCTGACCCTGCGCATCCCGGTCGCCGAGAAGGCCCAGCCGCGCAAGATCACCGTGGGTGGCGAGCCGCAGCAGCTCGAGAACTGACGGATTTCTCGGCCCCGCCATTCCCTTGTGGGGTGGCGGGGCTTTCTTATGTCCACAGTGGATCTCATGAGGTCCACAAGGGAATCTTCTGCGGTGGGGCAAGTTGGTTGCCCTGAAACACCTTCCTGGGCTGGTGTGGCCGCCGTCACATCAAGATCGTGAACCGTTCACGGGATCACGTCCGTGTCTGCGGGTGTCCGGCACCGAGGTGCGGAGCCGGGAAACCCGACAGGTTCTGGAGAATCCCATGCTGCGCAAGACCGTTCTCTCCCTCGCTGCTTTCGGTGCCGTCGCCGGCGCGGTGCTCGGCGGTGCCGGCATCGCTTCCGCGGCCACCGACCCGGGTGCCAGCGGCATCCTCGACTCGGGCATCAACTTCTCGGAGCCGCAGGGCTCCCAGGGCATCAACGGCGACGCCGGTCAGTGCATCACGGTCAACATCCCGGCCACGGGCTCGCTGCAGAGCTTCGGTGGCACCATGACCCTCTGGACCGGCGCGGACTGCAAGACCGGTGACGCCGCCGTGCTCACCGACAGCGTCGCGAACTTCCCGGCCACCTTCGGCGCCGCGTTCGGCCACGTGCAGTCGATCTTCATCGGTGACAACGCTCCGGCCAAGCCGCCCGTCGCCGGCGCGAGCGCGATCATCGACTCCGGCAAGAACTTCTCCGAGCCCCAGGGCTCGCAGGGCCTCGGCGGCAACGTCGGGGACAAGGTCAACATCACCATCCCGGCGACCGGTTCGATCCAGTTCGTGTCCGGCACGCTCACGCTCTACACCGGCCCGAACCTCACCGGCAAGTCGCTCGTCGTCACCCACGACGTCGCGGACCTGGCCGCCCTCGGCTTCGGCCAGGTGCAGTCGGTGCTGATCGGCGCGGCCGCCTGATCGGTTTCCACCTGTTCGTTGTCCACCACGACGAAGGCCGCCCCGGGTGTTCGGGGCGGCCTTCGCTGTCGTTTTATCCACAACCGCCTGTGGACAACCTGGGGATGCCTTGTGGGCAACCCGCGAAACCGCAGGTCAGAGCTTGCGGCCGATTCCGCCGGCGATGATCCGGTGCGCGACCGTGATCGGCTTGAGCTGCGGGCCGTCCGGCCACCAGTGCACGAGCTCGGTGATCCCCGGCTCGATCATCTCGAGGCCGTCGAACAGTTCCTGGATCTCCGCGCGCGTGCGCCAGGTCGCGCCGCCGAGCGAGCCGCGTGCCACGGCCTCTTCGAGTTCGCGCATCACCGCGGTGTCCTCGGACTCCGGGTCGAGCAGGTGGGAAATGATCACGTACGAACCCCGCGGCAGCGCGTCGATGTACTGGCGCATCACCTCGGCCGGCGCGCTGCGCTCACCCTTGTGGTGGTGCAGGGTCGCGACCTGGGACAACGCGATCGGCTGCGTCCAGTCGAGGTGCGTGCGCACCACCTCGTTGTCCAGGATCGACCGCGGGTCGAAGATGTCGCCCTCGACGTAGCGCGTGAGCTCGTTCTCCTCGAGCAGTGCGCGGCCGTGCGCGGTGATCACCGGGTCGTTGTCCACGTACACGACCTTGGATTCCGGGTTCACGCGCTGCGCCACCTGGTGCACGTTCTCGGCGGTCGGCAGGCCGGAACCGCAGTCGAGGAACTGCGTCACGTCCGTCTGCTTCGCGATGAACCGCATGGCACGAATGAGAAAAGCCCGGTTTTCTTTGGCGACCTCGACCACGTCGGGCATCGCGGCGGCCATCTGCTCACCGGTTGTGCGGTCGATTTCGTAGTTGTCGCTGCCGCCCAGCAGGTAGTCGTACACGCGGGCCACGGAAGCCCGGTTCGGGTCGACCCCCACGGGAGCGTTCACATCGGCACCAGCGGCGTTCGGCGACATCGCGCTCGTCCTCCCGGGTTTGTGTCGTTGGTCGCACCGAGGGTAGTCGTCAGGGCAATTCCCGGGACGCCGGGCGGGTCGCGTTCAGTCCGGCGAGCACGATTCCCAGCGCGTAGCGGAAGTCGTCGGCCGGCGTCGAGCCGCGGCGGTCCCGAAGTCCTTGCGACATCAGGGGAAACGGGATCTCGGCGGTTTCGTCGGGCCGCGTCTGGTCTTCCACGGCCCGGCCCAGCACGAAGTGCACGAACACCCCGGCGGCCCGGGTCGCGTCGGCGAGGGGGAAGCCCGCCTGGTGGAGGACGTCCACGGTGCGCTCGGCGAACTCGCCGAGCGAGCGAGCCACCCGCAGGTCCGCGCCGAGCGCGATGCGCGGTCCGTCGCGGTGGTCGAGCAGTGCGGTGTGCAGCGCGGAGCCCGCGGTTTCCAGCCACTGCAGCCACGGCGTGTCCCGTGGGGGCAGTCCTTTGACCACGGGCTTGACGATGGCGTCGGCCAGGTGGTCGAGCAGCGCGCGTTTGCTGCTGAAGTGCCAGTACAGGGCGGGTGCCTTGACTCCGAGCTCGGTGGCCAGCCGCCGGACGGTGAGCTTGTCGAGCCCGTCGGCTTCCAGCAGGGCCAGCGCGGACCGCACCGCGTCGGGCACGTCGATCGGCATCTCCTTGACTCCTTAACTAGTTAAAGGCACAGTAGCACTTAACAAGTTAAGGAGAAACTCATGGATGCGGATGTGATCGTGGTCGGGGCCGGGCCTGTCGGGCTGCTCCTCGCGGCCGAGGTGCGGCTCGGCGGTGGCCGGGCCGTGGTGCTGGAGCGGTTGGCCGAGCCGGCGCCGGAACGGAAGGCGCGCGGGATCGGCGCGCTGGCCACCGAAGCCCTGTGGCGCCGTGGGCTCGGCCCGCAGCTCGAAGCGGCCGATCCCGAGGGCGCGCGCGACTTCGCTCGTGACCACGGCACGGAGCTCGGGCACTTCGCCGACATCCACAAACTCGTCCCGGACCCGCTTCGGCGCGGCACCAAGATCTGGCAGCCGGATCTGGAGCGCCTGCTCACGGCCCACGCCGAGGCGCTGGGGGTGCGGATCCTGCGTGGTCACGAAGTCGTCGCGGTGGAGGCGGACGCGGATCAGGTCACGGTCGTCGCGAAGACGTTCGAAGGCGAACAGCGGCTGTGCGCGGATTACCTCGTGGGGTGTGACGGCGGCCGCAGCACTGTTCGAAAACTCGCGGGGTTTGGTTTTCCCGGAACACCGGCGTTGCTGCGGACGATCGCGGGGGAGGTCCGGTTCGGGGGTGCCGTGCCCGAGTCCGGCCGGTACGCGGGCGGCACGTTCCAGCGCGGTGGCAGCCTCGCCGGAGTCACCGAGCCCGCGCGCGAAGACGTGCCGGTGACCGCAGCCGGGCTGGCCACCGCGATCCGGCGCGTGACCGGCACCGACGTGGTCGTCGAGGACCTGCGTGAGCCGCGGGACTTCACCGACCAGGCGCGGCAGGCCGACACCTACCGCCGCGGCCGCGTGCTGCTCGCGGGCGACGCCGCCCACGTGCACTCGCCCAGCGGCGGACAGGGTCTGAACCTGGGGCTGGTGGACGCGATGAACCTGGGGTGGAAGCTCGCGGCCGTGCTCCGGGGCGCGGCGCCGGCGTTGCTCGACACGTACACCCGCGAACGCCACCCGGCGGCGGAGGCGGTGCTGCGCAACACCCGTGCGCAGTCGGCGCTGCTGGCCCCGGGCCCGCACGTCGACGCGCTGCGTGACATCGTCGGGGAACTCATGGACATCCCCGCGGTGAACCGGTATTTCGGCGAGCTGCTGTCCGGTGTGGACCAGCGGTACGAGCTGCCCTACCCCACGACCGGCCCGGTCGGCCGGCACTCACCCGACGTCGAGCTCGTCGACGAACACGGCGTGCGGACCCGGCTGCACGAACACCTGCGCACCGGGCGCGGGCTGCTGGTGGTCACGCCCGAGCAGCGCGTGAACTATGCGACAGACCGCGTTCGAATTCTCACGGCGACCAACACCGGTCCGTGGCTCGTACGGCCCGACGGCGTGGTCGCGTGGGCCGAAGGCGATCGGCAGTCGCTCGAGGTCGCGCTGGACACCTGGTTCCCGGCGGGGTGAGGGCCCGGGTCAGCCGCCCGAGTGCATGTCCTCGGCTTCGGGCACGCAGTCGTCGTCCGGGTCGTTGAGCCAGCCGTGCGGCAGCGTGACCTTGCCAGGCGAGCCCTGACGGCCGCGGGGGCCGTCGGCGTTGTCGGGGAACGGCGCGTCGTGGTCGAGCCGGCCGATGAGGTCGTCGAGCTCGGTCAGGCTGGACACCATGGCGAACCCGCGGCGCAGCTCGGAGCCCACCGGGAAGTTCATGAAGTACCAGGCCATGTGCTTGCGCAGGTCACGCAGGGCCTTGGTGGCGCCGTCGTGCGCGATCAGCAGCTCGGCGTGCCGGCGCAGCACCTTCGACACCTCGCCGAGGTTCGGCGGCGTCGGCAGCTCACGCCCGGCGAACGCGGCCTCGAGCTCGCCGAACAGCCACGGCCGCCCGAGGCAGCCGCGCCCGACGACCACGCCGTCGCACCCGGTCTCGTCGACCATGCGCAGCGCGTCGGCCGCGGAGAAGATGTCGCCGTTGCCCAGCACCGGAATGCTGGTCACGGCCTGCTTGAGCTCGGCGATCTTCGACCAGTCCGCCTGGCCCGAGTAGCGCTGCGCGGCGGTGCGCGCGTGCAGGCTCACCGCGGCGGCGCCCTCGGCCTCCGCGATGCGCCCGGCGTCGAGGAACGTGCGGTGCTCGTCGTCGATGCCCACGCGGAACTTCACGGTGAACGGCACCCCGGCCTCGGCCGCCGCCTTCGCCGACTCACGCACGATGTCCGCGAACAGCTTTCGCTTGAACGGCAGCGCCGCCCCGCCGCCCTTGCGCGTCACCTTCGCCACGGGACACCCGAAGTTCGAGTCGATGTGGTCCGCGAGCCCCTCGCCGGTGATGATCTTCACGGCCTCGCGCATCGTCTTCGGGTCCACCCCGTAGAGCTGCATCGACCTGGGCTTCTCGTGCTCGCCGAAGGTCATCATGTGCATGGTCCCGGGGTGCCGCTCGACCACGGCCCGCGCGGTGATCATCTCGCACACGTAGATGCCCGCCCCGTACTCCGCGCACAACTGCCGGAACGCGACGTTCGTGATCCCCGCCATCGGCGCGAGCACCACCGGCGGATCGACCTGGTAGGGGCCGATCTGCAGGGCGGGCTTGCTCAAGGTGGCGGTCACGTCCTCCATTGTCGCTTGTGGTGTCGATCACGTCGAGGAGGGGCTCACTGAGGCTGCACCACGTTGTACACAGCGCGCGCGATCGTCTTCACCCGGCTTTCGCAGGACTGGGCGTCGTCCGTGGGCGCGGTCCAGTTGTCCAGGCCCACTTTGAAGGTCGCGTTGCTGTCCAGGACGATCAATTCGCACATCTGCCCGGTGGGGGCGAAGCCCCAGGCCGCCTTTTCGCCGAGCCGCACGTCCGGATCCAGCACGTAGCCACCCGACGACGTGACGGTGTCGAAGCCGGCGTGCTCGGCCGCCACCGTGCTCACCGCCAGGTCGAGATGCACCGACGACGAACTCGCCGAGTCCGCGAACGTACACAACCAGCCCTGGCTCCCCTCGAGCTTCTTGTCGGACACCTTCGGCGGCAGCCCCGCCACCCGGCGCCCGACTTGGTCGCACGTCGGCAGCGGCGCGGCCCCGTACTTCCCGTCGGCCTCACCGCCGCTGCGGTTCAGCACCACGAACGCCCCCACCGCTGCGCCGGCCACCACCACACCGACCACGACGATCGCGACGATCCACCCGGCACTTCGTCCGCGTCTCGACGGGCCGGACGGGCCGCCGTAGTAAGGCGCGGCTCCTGGCGGGACCTGTGGGTTCACGACCACGCCTCCGACGTCACAGGTTGACCGCCTGCGGCCACAGGCCGCCGGGCAGCCGAGGGTCGTTCATCAGCCCTTTCGCGTCTCGGATGCTGCCGACGGACTCCATCAGCTGGTTCGCGATGGTGCCCAGGCCGTTGATTCCGTCGGTGACGAGGCCGCCGATCGCTCCGGCCAGGTCTTTGACCGTGAACGGGAGCTCGACGACCGTCGCTGCTTCCAGGGCCGCCTCCACCAGCTTTCCGACGAAGTTGGCGACCATGCCGAGCAGGCTGGTCATGAACTTGACGTTGAGCTTCGCGATGGTGATCAGCCAAGCGCTGATGGCGTCGGCCTTCCCGCCCTGGCCACCGATGGCCTCCACTGCTTCCCGTTGGGCCTGCGCTCGGTTGCGGTACTCCGTCGCGCCTCCACCCTCCCAGTACGCCAGGTTGTCGACGATCTCTTTGACCTTGTCCTCGACTTTGCGGAACAGGTCGTCGAGAAGTCCGGTGAACTCTTCGGGGCCGGACGGACCGAACGGGTCAGGCGGGGTGTACATCTGCTACCTCGGCACCGTTCCGTAGATTTGCTTGAGGTCGATTTCGGTGATCGCCTCGGCCTGGTCGTATATCTGCGCGGTCTTCTGCAGTGCCTCGTCGATCTGGTCGAACTCGACGGCGGCCCCGGCGAGTGCCGTTTCGACGTAGGAGCGAAGAGCTTCATAGGTATCGCTCAACATCTTGCCGTTGAAGTCGCCGAGAGCGAGGGTGACGGGATCACCCATGAAGAAGGCGGTCTCGCCCAGTGTCGCGTTCTGGACGACGGGGTTGACTCTTGTCACCGTGTCGGCGAACCCGCGCCATTTCGTGCCCTCGGCGCGCACGGCCGAGGTGATCACTTTGTACCCGACCACCGTGCTCTCCTCGCTAAACGTCGAACCGGAATTCGAACGAGTCTTCGTCGTCTTCGTGGTGTGCGCGCGGACCGGCAGGGCGCGCCGGCCGGACGGTGGAACTGTTCGGTGCGGCCAGTCCGGCCGCCGTGAACATCTCGCAGAAGTCCTGTCGCAGCCGGTCGACGCCGGATCCGACTTTCGCCAGGAGATCGGCCGAGCCCGTCATCCCTGCCGGGCCGCCGTTGCGCAGATGCAGTGTGAAATAGCCCAATGGGCTCCGAAGAACCGAGTTCTGCGGAGCTGCCTGGATCGCTTCTGCGCGCCGGATGTCGTCCAGTTGTGTGTCGATGGCGCTGATCCTGGCCCGGATGCCGGCGAGCCACTCGTGGTACGGCTTCCTGTCGATGTCGTCGGCCATCCCGTCGATCGCGTCGTGCCGCCTTGGCGCATCGCCGGAGTTGGCGAGCTCAACGACCATCGCGCGCTGGATCGCCTTGACATAGGTGTCGAACAATCCGTCGGCGAGCCCTTCGGGTGGGATCCGGGACGACCAGTCGTGTCGGATGTCGACCCCGGACAGCCGACGTTGCGCGTCCACCGTGATCCGGACGCTGCCAGTCGCATCGCGCGCTTCGTACTCGGCGGACGGCTCGACTCGTTCGCCGTCCGGCCGCAGAAGGTCGTCCAGTTGTTCATTCGCCGCGGCTGTGCTCGGCATGTCGAGCTCCGCGAGCACGACGTCATCGCGATCGAACCCCAACGGTCCTCCCTGGCCACATACGGTCGTGATGATGTTACAGGCAGTTCGACAGCGAGGTCGGCATTTCCGACGAAAACCACCACTTCCGGCACCGCCGGATCAGGGCGACACCACCACCTTGATCGACGCCGCCGTATCCCGCTGCGCCTCGAACGCCGCGGTGATCTCGGCCAGCGTGAACCGGTGTGAAATCAGCGGCCGCACATCCACCCGGCGGGACACCAGCAGATCGAACGCCTCCTGACAATCACCCGGGGCGTACGCGAAGCTCCCCAGCAACCGGAGTTCCTTCTGCACCAGATCGTCAACGGGCACACTCAACGGTTTCGCCGCCAGCGCGATGGCTGCGATCGGCGCGGCGGCGCGGGCCAGCTCGAACGCCAACGGCAGCACCGGCGCAGCACCGGAACACTCGAACACGGCCCCGATCGCGCCCGAACGCGGTTGGTACGGCGACGAAGTGATGCCCCGCGAGGCGAACAGCGACGCCCGCACGTCGTCCGTTGCCGGGTTCAACGCTTCGTGCGCGCCCGCGGAAACAGCCGCCGCGAGCCGGCGAGGTGAAGTATCCACCACGATCACATCACGGGCGCCGGCCGCGAGAAGGACTTGCACCACGCATTGTCCGATTGTTCCCAGGCCGAACACCACGATCGGCTCGGCCAACGGTGGCGCCGCGTGGTGCACCGCCCGCACGGCCACCGACAGCGGTTCGAGGAAGGCCGCCTCCTCCAAGGGAAACTCCGGCGGCAACACGAACAGGTGGCGGCCCACCACGGCGTTGCGCACCAGCACCTGGTCGCCGAACCCGCCGGAATGGCCGGACCCGCTGGAACACAGGTTCTGCCGCCCCTCACTGCACCGAGCACAAGCACCACACGGGGCCGCCGGGTTCACTGCGACCCGATCGCCGACGCGCACGCCCGTGACCGAAGAACCGACCTCGGTCACCGTCCCCGCGTACTCGTGCCCCAACGGCACGCCTGGTGCGATCCACACACCTTCTGTGTAGGAATGCACATCCGAACCACAGATCCCGCACGCCCCCACGGACAAGACCACATCGGACGATCCGCACACCGGTGCGGCCACCTCGTCAAGGGAGAGGGTTTCGATCGCCTGCCACGTGACCACTCGCACAACAGCCTCCTAAGTGGATATTCCTCGCAGGAACATGTCCCAGAACTGGTACGCGATCTGCCGCGGCTCGAGGGAGCCGCCGATGCGGTACCACTGATAAGCCCAGTTGCACATGCCGAACACCGCCAGCGCGCCGATTCTCGGGTCCACGGCGCGAAAAGTGCCCGCCGACGTGCCCTGCTCGATCAGCGCCGCCACCTGCGCCTCGTACGCGTCGCGCTTGTCGCGGATGCTGTCGCGCTCCGCGGCCGGCAGCTCGCGGTGGTGCTCGAAGAACACGCGGACGTGGCCGCGGTGGCTCTCCATCAGCTCGAGCACGTCGGTCATCACCTCCAGCAGCTGCTGCGCCGGCGGCAGACCGGCCTGCCGCCGTCGCTGGTGCTTGCCCAGCAGCAGGTCGATGAACTCCTCGTGGATCGAGGCGAGAATCTCCTCCTTGCTCCCGAAGTAGTGGTACAGCGTGGGTTTCGCGATCCCGACGGCGTGCGCAAGGTCGTCCATCGTCGCGTTGTTGTAGCCGTGGCGATCGAAGAGCTCGGCCGCGGTCGTCACGATCTCCTGGCGGCGTTCCGAAAGCGTGCGCCGGCGTCGAGCCGAGTCCTTTGTGGGCACGGAAAAAACGGTAGCAGTACAAGAGACCCAGAAAACCGGCCAACCGGGAGCCCGCGTTGCGCCGCACGGGTGAATCCCGAAAGATCAAGAATCTCCTTGCGGCAAAAGGGCTTTGTCCTGAATCGAGAAGCTCCGAAGTGGCGCTTGACACACTGTGGACCCGAGCGCAAGCTGTCTCGAACCGACTAGTCGGTCGGGAGCACTTCGGCTGAGGCACCTGTTTCGCCTCCCTGTCCACCACCTGCATCCGCACCCCTGTGTCCGGAGGGTCTGTCATGTCGTTCCCCGCACCGGTAACCCGACCCAAGCTCTTCATGGGCAAACGCGGGCTGATGCTCGCGAGCATCCTGATCGTCAACTTCGTGGTCTGGCTCGACAGCGCGAAGTTCAGCCTGCTCAACCCGTTCTGGTCCACTGACCTGCACCTTTCGCCGAGCCAGATCTCCAGCGTCACGGCGAGCTACCTGCTGGGGTACTTCCCCCTGCTGCTGCTCGCCGGCATCCTCGCCGACCGCATCGGCGCCAAGCAGATGCTCATCATCTGCATCTCCGGCGTCACGGTGCTCTCGGCGACGATGGCGTTCGTCCACACCTACAACGAGATGTGGTGGCGGAACCTGATCTTCGGCGTCTTCTTCGGCTTCTCCTGGGCACCGTCACAACGGCTCCTTTCCGTGTGGTTCCCGGGCGCGCTCGGCGCCAGGGCGACGTCCACGTGGATGAGTTCCACGCTGATCGCCGGTGTGCTCGCGCCGGCGATCGCGCTGCCGCTGGCGAACCACCTGTCCTGGCGGGACGCGTTCATCGTCGTGGCCGCGCTGGGCGTACCGGCGCTGGTGATGCTGGTTCTGTTCACCGCCAACAAACCCGAGAAGCTGCGGGGGATCACGCCGGCGGAGATCGCGAGCATCCACGCCGAACACCGCGGGGTCGAGGTCCGGGAGAAGCTGAGCTTCCGCGAACTGCTGCGGGCACTGAAGAACCGCAGCATCCTCACGATGATCATCGCGACCGCACTGGCGACGACCCCGACGTGGCTCTCGGGTCCGTGGCTGCCCTACGGTCTCATCACGCTCGACAAGGTCAACCCCGACACCGTCGCCTGGGTCAGCCCGCTCATCGCGCTCGTGCCGGTCGGTTTCGGACTCATCAACGGCACGCTGGTGTCGCGGTTCTTCGGCGGGCGCACCCGGCCGTGGCTGATCCTCGGGCCGGCGTGCGGTGCCGTCGGGTTCCTGATGGGCGTGCTGCTCCACGATTCGACGTGGGTCCTGTGGGGCTTCTTCATCGGGGCCTTCGCCTTCCTCTGCGATCCGATGTTCTGGGGCACGGTCAACAGCTACTGGGCCGGCATCGCGCGACCGGAGGTCACCGGCACGCTCAACGGCGCGTCGGCGGCCATGCAGGTCGCCGTCGGCTGGGTGATCACCGACCAGAGCGGGAAGTGGATCGACACGTCGGTGTCGGGCCGAGGACAGCTCGACACGATCTGGATCGTCGGGGCGATCCTGTTCGCCGTGGCCATCATTCCCGTCTTCCTGTCCAAAGAGGTCCGAGTGCACCAGGCCCCGGCCGGCGAGCTCGAACCGACGCTGCCGGCCCGGACCTGAGGTATCCGAGCTGACGAAGGGGCTTCCCCGCACTGCGCGGGGAAGCCCCTTCTGGTGTTCAGCCCGCCTTGACGGCCGAGGGGAAGCGCTCCGCTACCCGCTGCTGGCTGACCTTCGGTGTCCAGCGGTCCTCGTGGTCGGCCCAGATGTCGCGCAGCTTGGGGATCACCTGCGTGCCGAAGAGGCGGTTGTTCATCGCCGCGACCTCTTCGGGCAGGTTGCCCACGTGCATGCACGTGATGAGCTGGCCGATCCGCAGGTCCGTCACCAGGTCGCGCACGCGCTGTTCCACGCGCTCGGGCGTGCCGGCGATGATGTAGCCGAGCTGGTCGTACTCCCAGAAGGACAGCTCGCCGTTCTGGGCTTTCATCCGTTCCTCATTGGACATCGTGCGCGCCCGCGTGAGGTTGGCCTTGATCGAGGGCAGTGAGTTGTACCCCGGCGGCGTCGCGAACTCCAGGGCGGTGGGGTTCTGGCGGTAGAAGTACTTCACGGCGTCGCCGTAGAGCCGTTCGGCCTCGGCGTCGCTGTCGGCGCAGCAGATGATCTGCGTGAACGCCATGCGGTTCGGGTTCGTGTCGGCGCCCTGCTGCTCGGTGTAGTCCCAGAAGCCCTTCACGATCGGCTCGGCACTCTGCTTGCCGCTGAAGGAAAGGTAGCCGTAGCAGTAGTTGAACGCGTTCACCACGTCCCACGTCTCCACGCTGCCGCTGCCCGGGATCCACACAGGAATCTCGTCCTGCACCGGCCGCGGCCACGTGTTCACGTACCGCAGCTTCGTGTACTTCCCGTTGAAGGCGAACGGTTCCTCGGCGTGCCACGCGCGCGTGATGAGGTCGCGGGCCTCGTGGAACCGTTCGCGCAGCTCGATCGGCGGTACTCCGTAGGAGAAGGCGGTGTCCATCGGCGTGCCGAACACCATGCCGGCGATGATGCGGCCCCCGGAGAGCGTGTCGAGCATCGCGATCTCCTCCGCGACCCGCACCGGCGGGTTGTACAGCGCGAGGGAGTTTCCGCACAACGCGATGGCGGCGTTCTCCGTGGTCCCGGCCAGGATGGCGGCGATCAGGTTGGGCGACGGGGTCATCGCGAGTGATGTTTGGTGGTGTTCGTTCAACAACAGGGAGTCCCAGCCGAGGCCGTCGGCTTGCTGCATCAGGCGCAGGTAGGTGTGGTAGTCCTCGTGCACCTGCAACGGGTCGGCCACCGAAGCCGGCGGCGTGACCCACGAGCTGTGCACGGTGCTGCCGTAGTCGTCGGGGAGCTTGGTGTAGTACTGCTGTGCGAACCAGTGGAACTTCACGTGTGTACCTGCCTTTCGAGGAAGTAGGGGTTCAGCCCGCGGTCATGGAGCCGCCGTCGACGCGGTAGGTCTCGCCGTTGACGAAAGCCGACTCGTCGGAAGCCAGGTACAGCACCATGTTCGCGATGTCCGACGGCAGCCCGGCGCGCGGCGACGCGGTGCCGGCCAGCGACTTCTCCGGCAGGTCGGGCACGGCGTCGAGCAGCTGCTGGGTCTGGATCACCCCGGGGGCGATGGCGTTGCAGCGGATGCCCTGCCGGCCGTGCTGCGCGGCGATGTAGCGCGTCAGGCCCACGACCGCGGCCTTGGTGGTGCCGTACGCCGTGAGCCCGCTGCTGCCGCGCAGGCCGCCGATCGACGCCATGTTCACGATGGATCCGCCCCGGCCGGCCTCGACCATGTGCGGCAAGGCGTACTTGCACGTCAGGAAGATGCTGCGGACGTTGGTGGCGAACGCGCGGTCCCACAGCGCGATGTCGGTGTCGATCACCGTGGTGTCGGTGAACCACGCGTCCGGGCCCACCAGTGCGGCGTTGTTGTGGATCACGTCCACGCGGCCGTGGCGTTCGATCACGGCGGCCACCATGTCCTGAATGGACTGCTGATCGGTGGCGTCGAACCGCACGGCGCTCGCCGCGTCGCCGATGTTCTCGGCCACCAGCTTGGCGCCGTCCTCGTTGATGTCCGCGATCACCACGGTCGCGCCTTCGCGTGCGAGCGTCTGCGCGGTCTCGCGGCCGATGCCGGCCGCACCTCCGGTGACCAGTGCGACCTTGCCCTCTACCCTGCCCATTTCAGTGTCCTTTCAGGAATCGAGGAATGCGGTGACCACGGAGACGAACTCGTTTTCCTGCTCCACCATCGGGTAGTGCCCGGCGTCGTCGATCACGGTGACCTTGGCGTCGGGCACGAGCCGCGCGAACTCCTCGGCGTACGCGGTGGTCACGAGGCCGTCGGACGCGCCGTTGACCACGAGCGTCGGCGCGGAGATCAGGGGGAGCCGGCGGCGCAGGCCGCGGTCGGCGATGGGCCACATGAACTTCGTGGCCGAGCCGAGGTTGCGGGCGGAGAACAGGATCGCCGCGTGGGGGTCTTCGGGGTCGGGCACGAAGTTCGTCGGCTCCTGCTCCGGAGGTCCGGCGTGCCATTTGGCGGCCTTCACCTCGGCGGCGTTGCCGAACGGGTCGAGCGACGGCCGGTCGTCGAGCCAGAGCCCGAACGGGTCCACCAGCACCAGCCGCCGCACGAGGTGGGGCGCGATCACGGCGAGTTCGGCCGCGAACATCCCGCCCAGCGAGTGTCCGATCACGTCCACCTGCTCCAGGCCCCACTCGTTCACGAGTGCGCGGTGGAACAGGGCGACGTCGAGCACGTCGGTGAAGTGCTCGAACCCGGTCGACTTCCCGTACCCGGGCAGCTCGGGCGCGAGCACCCGCCGCGATTCGGCGAGTCGCTTCAGGAAACCGGCGCCGCCAGGGTGGCGCTCGTAGCCGTGCAGATACAGCACGGGCGACCCGGTGCCGTCCTCCCAGAGGTCGACCTCGAACCGCCCGATGCCTGCGATGTCCAGCGTTGTCATGCGGGAACCTCCATTCCTCAGTCGGTGAACTGGCCGCCGGCCGGGTGCAGCATCTGGCCGGTGACGAACGACGATTCGGCGGACGCGAGCCACAGCACCGCGTTCGCCTGCTCTTCCGGGGTGCCGAGGCGGTTCATCGGCGTGATGCTCATGGCCGAGGAGAAGGCCGCCTCGTTGTCTTCGATGCCGGCGATCATCGGCGTGGCCGTGTAGCCGGGGCCCACGGCGTTCACGCGGACGCCGGTGGTGGCGAGCTCGAGGCCGAGGACCTTGGTGAGCATCCAGACGCCGGCTTTCGACGTGCAGTACGGCGCCGCGCCGGCCAGCGGGATCTTCGCCGCGCTCGAGGCGATGTTCACGATCGAACCGCCGTCGCCTTGCGCGAGCATCTGCCGCGCGAGGGCGCGGTCGGTCATCATCACACCCAGCACGTTCACGTCCAGCACCCGCCGGAACGATTCGGTCGCCAGGTTCACCACGTGCGTCGCGTCGCCGTTCTGCGCGCGGGTCTCGACGTTGCTCATCCCCGCCGCGGTCGCGATGCCGGCGGCCGCCACGCCGACGTCGACCCGGCCGAACTCGGCCACCGCCGCGGCGACGAGGGCGTCGCAGTCGGCTTCGCTGGTGGTGTCTGTTCGAATGAACACAGCTTTCTGTCCGGCTTCTTTCACCAGCCGTTCGGTTTCGCTCGCGTCTTGGACGTCGCCGATCACCACGTGTGCGCCCTCGCGCGCGAAGCGCACCGCGGTGGCCCGGCCGATGCCGCTCGCGCCGCCCGTGACGACGGCGATCTTGTTCTCCAGTGCCATGACCATGGGCTCGACTGTGACCTGCGGCACGCGGGTGCGACAACGGAAGTTCGTGCTCGGTGCGGGCTCGCGGCATGTGCGGATTCCCATTGCCGCCGCGACCGGCTCGCGCTGACGATGAGGAGGCCAAGTCAGCACGAGTGACGGGTGGTGGGTCGTGGAACAGGCTGGACAGCTGCACGTCGTGGGTCTCGGGGGCACAGTGCGTCCCGGTTCGTCGAGTGAGCAGGCATTGCGCGTGGCGCTGCGGCACGCGGAGGAGCTGGGCGCGACGACCCACGCGTTCGCCGGCGCTTCGCTGGCCCAGCTGCCGATGTACGCACCGGGCGGCGACGGTGGGCCGGTGGCGCGGGAGCTCGTCGAGCACCTGCGCCGGGCCGACGGAGTGATCATCGCGTCGCCGGGGTACCACGGGTCGATGTCGGGGCTGGTCAAGAACGCGCTGGACTACGTGGAGGACATGCGCGAGGACGCGTTGTCCTACCTGGCCGATCGGGCCGTGGGGCTGGTCGTGGCGGCGCACGGTTGGCAGGCGGGCGTGACCACGCTGGACGCGCTGCGGTCGGTGGTGCACGCGCTGCGTGGCTGGGTCACGCCGTACGGCGCCGTGGTGAACTCGCTGGAGACGCAGTTCGCGGACGGGGCTTGTGACCAGCCGCGGGTGGTGCAGCAGCTGCACCTGGTGGCCGACGAGGTGGTGCGGTTCGGCGGTCTCGTCGCCGGTGCGCGGGTCGCCTGATGGAGCTCTCGTTCGAGCCGCTCACGCCACTGTCCTATCTGGACCGCGCGGCCGCGGCGCACGGGTCGCGGGTGGCGGTGGTCGACGGGGCTTCGCGGTGGACGTACGCGCAGTTGCACGACCGGTGCCGTCGGCTGGCGGGGGCGTTGGCTCCGTTGGCCGGTGGTCGTCCGGTGGCGGTGTTGGCGCCGAACACGCACGTGTTGCTGGAAGCACATTTCGGGGTGCCCTGGGCGGGCGTGCCGCTGGTGGCGGTGAACACACGGCTCTCGGCACGTGAGGTGGCGTTCATTCTCGAACACTCCGAGGCGTCGGTGCTGGTGCACGATCCGGTGTTCGACTCGCTGGTGGACGCGGTGCTGGCGGAAGTGCCCGGAGTGCGGCGGATCCGGACCGGTGCCGAGTACGAGGCGTTGCTCGCGGCCGCTGCACCGTTGGCGTTGACACCGGACGACGAGCGTTCAGTGCTGTCGATCAACTACACGTCCGGCACCACGGGCCGGCCGAAGGGGGTGTTGTACCACCACCGCGGTGCCTACCTGCAGGCGTTGGCGATGGTAGGTCACGTGGGACTGTCACCATCCTCTGTGCATTTGTGGACACTCCCGATGTTCCACTGCAACGGCTGGTGTTTCCCGTGGGCCGTCACGGCGGCCGCGGCCACGCACGTGTGCCTGCCGAAGGTCGAGCCCGCCGAGGTGTGGCGGCTCATCCGCGAGGAGGGCGTGACGCACCTCAACGGCGCACCCACGGTGTTGTCGATGTTGGCTTATGCACAAGAAGCAACACCGGTCTCGCCGACGGTCCGCGTGGCCACCGGCGGCGCCCCACCGTCACCGGCGATCCTGCGCCGCATGGGTGAGCTGGGCTTCGAGGTGACGCACCTCTACGGGCTCACGGAAACGTTCGGCCCGGCGATGATCTGCGACTGGCGGCCGGAGTGGAACGACCTCGACCCGGCCGACCAGGCCCGGCTGAAGGCGCGGCAGGGCGTGGGGAACATGATCGCCTGCGTCGCGCGGGTGATCGGCGCCGACGGTGTCGACGTGCCGGCCGACGGCGTCACGGTGGGGGAGATCGCGTTGCGGGGCAACAACGTGATGCTCGGCTACTTCAAGGACCCGGAAGCCACGCGGGCGGCCGCGCCCGACGGTTGGTTCCGCACCGGTGACCTCGGGGTGCGGCATCCCGACGGTTACGTCGAGCTGCGGGACCGCAGCAAGGACGTGATCATCTCCGGTGGCGAGAACATCGCGTCCGTCGAGGTGGAGCAGGCGATCGCCGACCACCCGGCCGTGCTGGAGGTCGCGGTGGTGGCCGCGCCGCACGCGCACTGGGGCGAGGTGCCGGCGGCGTACGTGACCCTGCACGCGGGCGCGTCGGCCACGGAGGAGGAGATCGTGGCTCACGTGCGGTCGCGGTTGGCGCGGTTCAAGGCGCCGAAGTCGGTGGTGTTCGGTGAGCTGCCGAAGACGTCGACGGGGAAGGTGCAGAAGTTCGTGCTCCGCGACCAGGCGCGGCGGGACTCGGCATGAGCCGGTAGAGCTGCAGGGCGACCTGCAGGTCGAGGGTGTTCTCGGGGTCCCGCCAGGCCGCGTCGCCGAGCACGTGGTCGATGCGGTCGAGGCGCTGGTAGAGCGTGTTCACGTGAATGCCGAGCGCCCGCGCCGCGGCGGGCGGGCTCTGACCGCGGTCGAAGTAGCACTCCACGGTCGCCAACAACGCCGACCGATGCTCGGCGTCGTAGTCGACCAACGGCCCGAGCGCCCGCCGCACCACCCGCCGCAACTGCTCGGGCCCGACGTTGTCGAGCACCACACCGACCACCCCCAGCTCATCCAACCCGGCCCCGCCGCCCGCACGACCGAGGGCGAGGAGGAGCCGATGGCAGCGCTGGGCTTGGCGGTGGATCGCCCGCAGGGCCCGCAGGTCGTGAGCGGGCCCGGCGGCGCCGGCGGTTACTTGGGTTCCGGTGTTCGGGGTTGGGTGTGCGCTTGCGGTCGGGTGCGCGCTGGTGCCGGTGCTGGCGCCGACGGCCAGGTGCGCTCCGGTACCTGTCGTTTCACGCTTGCTGATGCCATCGGCTGCAGTCGAGCGCGCGCCGGCGCCTGCGGGCGGGCGCGTCCCCATGCCTGAGGTCGGGTGCGCGCTGCTGCCGGCGGTCACACGTGTGCCGACGTTCGCGGTCGGGTCCGCGCTGGTCCCAGGCGTTACGTTTGTGCCGACGCTTGGCGTCGGGTGTGCCCCGCTGCGCGCGGTCACGTTTTCGCCGGCGCGTGTGCTCGGCTGTGTGTTCGTGCCTGTGGTTGTTTGCGTGCCGACGTTGGGCATCGGGTCTGTGCTGCCGCGGGGGGTCACGCGTGTGTTGGTGCCCGCGGTCGGCTGTGTGTCGGCGCTTGCGTGCGGGTGCGCGCCGGCGCCTGCGGGCAGGGGTGTGCCAATGCCTGAGGTCGGGTCCGTGCTGCTGTGCGCGGTCACACGTGTGCCGATGTTCGCGGTCGGGTACGCGCGGGTGCCTGTGGTTTCGTTTGCGTTGGCGCTTGGCTTCAGGTGTGTGCCGCTGCGCGCGGTCGCGTCCGTGCGGGGGCTTGCAGTCGGATGCATGCCGCTGCCTGTGGTTACGTGTGTGTCGGCGCTTGTGGTTTGGTGTGCGCTCGTGTCCGCGGGGAGATGCGCGCCGCCGCCCGCGGTCACGCCAGCGGCACCGCTGTCGAGCTCGGCCACAACGGCGCGGGCGATGGCGCCGGCGTCACAACCGGGGAGGATCAGCACGACCTGCCCGTCGACTTCACTCGCAAGGCCCCCGCGTCGACTCGCGGCGCATTCCGCGGCCGCTGTTAGTTCAGGAACATCACCTGACACCACCACGACCACGTGCGGTTCGTTTTCCACCAGAACCGTGAACCTTTTCGCACGCCGGTGGACGGAGTCCCAGTCGGGCTCGCGTTCGCCGAGAAGGTCTTCCACCAGTTCGTGGCGGAGATCTTGTTCGACTGTTGCCGTCTGACGTTCGAGAAGTACCAGCAGCGTGGCGGTCTGCGCCGCGCGTTCGAGCGTGCCGAGTTCGGTTTCGGTCAGTGGCTCGGTCCGGCCGAAGTACAACCGCCCGTGCGTCTCGCCGCCCGCGCGCAGCGGCACGACGATGCCGGTCCGGAACACCGCCTCGACGGGAACCCCGCCGGGTGCGGTCGCGGCGACCCGGTCCGTGGCGGTCTCGAGGGCGACGGTGCCGTCGAGCAACCGCGCCATCGTGTCCGCGACTTCACCGAGGTCGGCGCCCGCCAACGCGAGCGGCATCAGCAACTCGTGCGCCGTGGCGGCCAGCTCGAGCGCATGGCGCTGCGCGGACAACTGTGCGTGGGCCTCGCGCAGCTCCTCGGTGGTGATGCCGACCTGCCCGAACAACCTCGCGTTGTCGATCACCACCGACGCGTGATGCGCGAGCGAGGTCAGCAACGCGATGTCGTGCTGATCGAATATTCGCTCATGCCGATCAGCCGCGAACAACGCCCCGATCACCCGCTGCCCGAGTTTCATCGGCACCCCGGCGATGCTCACCACGCCGTCCTCGCCGACCGCACTCGCCACCTGCGTCTCACGGTGGATGCGCGGGTCGGTGAGGTAATTCGTGGTGGCAAACGGACGCCCCGTCGCGATCACCCGCCCCCCGACTCCCGAGCCCGGCCGCTGACGCACCGACCGGATCGGCGCCGTGACCGTCCCGGACGTCACGCGCATGTAAGCGTCACCCGTGTCGTCGTCAATGAGCGCGATATAGGTCGAATCGGTGGCCAGCAACCTGCGCACCCGATCGACGATCGCGCTCAGCACCTCGTCGACATCCCTCAGCGACGTGAGATCACGCGCGGTTTCGTACAGCGCCTGGGTTTCCCGCTCGCGCTGCGCCCGCCGCGCGAGGATGTCCCGCACCGTCCGGGCGTCCTCGACCGCCCGCACCAGCAACGCCTTCCGCTCGCCCTCCGGCAACGCCCGCACATAACCCTCAACCGCCCCAAACTCCCCGGCCGAGGCTTCCTCAGCCAGCAGGAACGTGAGGTGCGCCAACACCTCGACGGGATTGTCCACCGTGGACAACGTCAACGCCTCGGCCGTCATGACACCACCGGATTCTGTTCGTAGCCGCGCACCCAACCGACACGGTCAAGGCTCCGCGAGACCTTGCGAGCGGGCACCTGCAACCGCAGCGCCTTCGCGCCCGCAGCGAATGGGGGCCTGGTCAACGATTCGCCCACCCGGCCACTCACGGCACCACCCAAGTCTGATCGGCACCGCCCACAACTGCACGACCCGCGCTGCTCCGCACACCCGCGAACTCCCACCGGCGCCGGCAGCGCCGCCGGCGCTTCGGTTGCCACGGCGCCGCTGGAATCCGGCCGAGAACCTGCTGCAGCTTTAGCGCGATCCGCGACGTCAGCGCTCCGGCGCGCTCGCGCCGGTGTCGTTGCCAGCTGTCTGGTGGTCATGGCACGACCGAGATCTGGTCGAGGACCCGCTGCAGCTGCAATGCGATGCGCGACCTCAGCGCTCCCGCGGGCTCGCGCTTGTGTCGGTGGCATTGTCGAACGTCCGGTAGTCGTGGCACCACTGGGATCTGGTCGAGGACTCGCCGCAGCTGTAACGCGATGCGCAACGTCAGCGTTCCCGGGGGTTGGCGCCGGTGGTGTTGTCAGATGTCTGGTGTTCATGGCACGACCGGGATCTGGTCGAGAACCTGCAGCGGCTTCAGTGCGATGCGTGACGTCAGTGCTCTCGTGGGCTCGCGGCGGTGCCGGTGGTGTTGTCAGTTGTTTGGTGGTCATGGCACCACTGGAATCTGGTCGAGGACTCGCCGCAGCTGCAACGCGATGCGTGACGTCAGCGCTCTCGTGGGCTCGCGGCGGTGCCGGTGGTGTTGTCAGTTGTTTGGTGGTCATGGCACCACCGGGATCTGGTCGAGAACCCGCCGCAGCTGCAACGCGATGCGCAACGTCAGAGCTCCTGCGGGTTCGCGCCAGCGTCGGTGGCCCAGTACCTGGTCGACGCGGTCGAGGCGTTGGTAGACCGTGTTGGCGTGCACCTGCAGACGCCGCGCCGCGGCTCGCGGGTTCTCGCCGGCGGCGAAGTAGCCGTCGAGGGTTTCCGCGAGCAGGGAGCCGTGTTCGTTGTCGTAGCACAGAATTGGGCCAGCGTTGTCGTCGACGAGGCGGCGCACGTGTTCGCGCGAGGCGCCGTCGAGCACCAGCCCGAGCACGCCGAGGTCGGCCAGACTGGCGGCCGTCCCGGCGCGCCCGAGAGCGACGAGCAGCCGGTGGCAACGCTCGGCTTCGCGATGCAGGCTCCGCACGGCCGGCGCGGTCGCGGCCGGTCCCGCGACCCCCGCGGTGACCGTGCCACCGGTGGCCCGTTCGAGGTGCCGCCGCGCTGCCTTGACCGCTGCTTCCGCGTCACCGCACGGCAGCACCAGCACCGCGTGCCCACCGTGCTCGGTCGCGACGCCCCCATGCGCCCGCACGTAATCGGCGGCGGCCCGCAGCAACCGTCGCCGCGTGGTTCCGGTCGCCGACACCACGAGCACCGTCTGGCGCACCGCGAAGTCGATCACGCCGGACACTTTCGCCCGCCGCCGCAACGCCACCCAGTCCGGCTCGCGTTCGGCGAGCAACTCTTCCACCACTTGCCCGCGCACCTGTTGTTCGGCTGCGGACATCTGGCGTTCGACAAGTAACAACAACGCCGCCGTCTGCGCCGACCGTTCAAGAATCCGCTTGTCCGTGTCCAGCGGCTCCACGCGCCCGGCGAACACCAAATGCCCGAACACCTCGGCCCCGGCCCGCACCGGAACCGTCCACGCACGCCGCCCCAAATCCCGCGCACGCCCAGGCTCGGGTTCCTCGTGCTGCAGCCGTGGTCGCTGGCCGAGTAGCCCTTCCGTCTCGCCCGCGGGCGGCGTCTTTGCCCGGTCCTCCTCAACGGCGTCAGACTCTTGCCGCCGACGGTCACGCCGATCGTTGGCCAGCGCCTCTCCACCGGCCTCATCGCCGGCAGCCGCCGGCCGTCTCGCGTCGCGATGGACCTCGGTCGGACCACCTGACGCCAGGTCCGAGAACTCTGCATCCGCTGATGACGCTATGTCGACCTCGGCGGCGACCCGCGGTGCCGCCGGTGCGTGACACGACTCGTCGGCCCGCAGCCCCCACAACTCCGGCAATCGATCCACCAACTCCGCCGGCCCCGCCTTCGCCAGCGGTGTCCCGTCGGGCTCGGCGGCGAGCACGGCACCGTCGAGCGTGGCGGCGACCGCATCGACGAGTTCGGCCAGGTCAGCGCGCCGCAGGACCATCGCCATGAGCTGTTCGTGCGCTGTCGAAGCCTGTTCGAGAGCCTTGTTGTGGCGGGCGAGCTGGTCGTTGGCGGCGGTGAGCTCTTCGGCGGTCGCTTTCGTGGCTGCGAAGAGCCGTGCGTTTTCCAACACGATGGCCGCGTGATCAGCCAGCGAATGTAAGAGATCGATCTCGGATTGTGCGAATGTTCGCTCGTCACGGTTGGCGCCGAACAACACGCCGATCACTTCCGAACCCACCCGCATCGGCACGCCGAGGATGCTCACGATCCCGTCCTCAGCCACGGCCGACGCCACCGAGTGCTTGCGCCGGATCCGGTCGTCCCGCAGGTAGTTGGCGGTGGCGAACGGCCGGCCTTCCTGCGCGACCCAGCCGCCGACGCCGTATCCGGCCGGCTGCCGCAGCGACTCGATGGGCCGGGTGATCGTGCCGAGTGTGACGCGCATGAACGCGTCGCCGGTCTCCGGATCGACGAGCGCCATGTACGCCGCGTCCGTGCCCAGCAGCCGGCGCGCCCGGGCGACGATCGCGTCGAGCGCTGCGTCGACCTCGTGCACCGAGGCGAGGTCACTGGCTGTGTCCAGCAGCGCCTGCATCTCCCGCTCGCGCCGTTTGCGGTCGGCGAGCAGCCCGCGGATGCGCGCGGCCCTGGTCAGCGTGAGGGCGACGAGCTCCCCGTCACCCTCGCCTGCCAGGTCCTCGCCGAGCCGGTCGAACTCGCCCGTCGCGCCGGTTTCGTCGGCGAGCAGGTGCAACAGCCTGGCCAGGTCCCGTTCCGTGGTGGTTACACCGCCGTTGGTGTCCATCTCGTCTCCTCGGTGCCTGTTGACATCTTGACCACAGATGTCCGGCCCCGTCGACCAAAAGCCGCTGGATGGCGCAGTGCGTGTGGGTTCGTCCACGTCGCCGGCGCGGCTCGTGTGCGTCCTCCTGTTGTCCCGCCGCCGGGTGCGGCCGGATGCTCGGGGTTCCGCGAGAGGACGGTGCCCCGTGGCGACAGCGACCGTGAACGGCGTTTCCCTGCACTACGACACCGCGGGCTCCGGCCCGCTCCTGCTGCTCATCGCCGGCCTCGGCACCAACTCGAGCGCCTGGGCCGGCGCGATCCCCGAGCTGAGCCGCCGGTTCACCGTGATCACCTTCGACAACCGGGGCGTCGGCCGCAGCGCCGTGCCGCCGGGCCCGTACGCCGTGGACACGCTGGCCGACGACGCTGCCGCCCTGGTCTCGTTCCTGGACCTCGGCCCGGTCTCCGCCGTCGGCTGGTCATTGGGCGCGTCGGTGCTGCAGTCGATGCTCATCCACCACGGCGACGTGTTGACGAAAGCCGTGCTGCTCAACGGCTTCCCGTCCTACACCCCGATCCAGCACGCCTGGCTCGACGCCGGCCTCGCCCTCCGCCGCGCCGACGCCGACCCGGTGGCCATCGGCGTGATCGGCATGGCCTGGGGCTTCACCGCCCGTGTGCTGACGGACCACGAAACCCTTGCTGCCCAGGCGAAACTCGCCGCAACCGACCCGTACCCCACGTCGCTCGCGGGCTTCGAGGCGCAGGCCGAGGGCCTCCGCGTGTACGACTCCCGCCCGGCCCTGCCGTCGGCGCTCACCCCGACCCTGGTGCTGGCCGGCGCCGAAGACGTGCTCACGCCGGTTTTGCAGTCCGTCGAAATGGCCTCGCTGCTGCCGAACGCCTCGCTACGCGTGCTGCCCCGCGGCGGCCACGGCATGCTGCTGGAATACCCGGACGACACCCTCGCCGCCATCACGGACTTCCTGTGAGCCTCACCGCCGACCTCGACGTCGGCGCGCTCACCGCCTTCGGCCGCGGCGAGCCAGTGCTGCTCGACGACCACCTGGTCCTCGCCGCCGAGCTGGTGACCACCTCGTCGATGGCCTTCCTCATCCGGCACACCAGCGGATTCGCCTGCGTCGCCCTCCCACGCGAACGCCTGCGCACCTTGCGCATCCCGTTGCTCCCGGCCGACGACGCCGACTGCCCGCCCTTCGCCGTCTCCGTGGACGCGGCCGAGGGCACCACCACCGGTATCTCCGCTCACGACCGTGCGCTCACGGCCCGCACCCTCGCGGATCCGTCGGCCACCCGCACCGACCTCATCCGGCCAGGTCACGTCGTGCCGCTGCTGGCTCGACGCGACGCCTGGGGCGTTGCGGAGGCGGCGGTGGAACTGTGCCGGAACGCCGGGCTCGCCGAGGCCGCCGTGGTGGCGGCGGTCGTCGACGAAGCGGACCCCGCCCTCACCGGCTTGACGAGGATCTCGGCGGTGTTCTGACTTCGCACAGGTCAGGCTGTGAAATCGACCTCCTCGGTGGTCACCGTGCCGGCCGTGCGCCCGGGCGCCGCGTGGTTCTGCCAGTACAGATTCGTGTGCGCGATGACCTTGTCGGGTGTCGGCGCGCCGTACTCCGAGAGGTCTTCGGTGGTGTGCGCGTCACCGATCAGGGTGGCGTCGTAACCGCGCGCGATGGCGCCGTGGAGCGTCGAGCGGATGCATTCGTCGGTCTGCGCGCCTGAGACGAACAGCCGGCCGATCCCGCGCTCCGCGAGTACGGACTCAAGATCGGTCTCCTCGAACGAGTCGGGGTATGCCTTCTGGACCAACGCTTCCGTGTCGCGCCGCGCGAGCTCGGGCACGTACTGCCACTTCTCGCTGTCCCTCGGCATCGCGTCGCTGTTGTGCTGTACCCAGACCACGTCGACCTCGGCGGCGCGCGCCTTGTCCACGAGCACGCCGATGTTGGCGACGACCTTGTCGCGCTCGTGGGCGTGGTTGACGACGCCGTTCTGCACGTCGATCACGAGCAGTCCGGTCTTCGGTCGGTTGTCGAGTGTGGTCATGGCGCCTCCTCCGTGCGTTGGGGTCGATGGTAGATCTTGGGTCCGACAGTTTTGGGCGAAACGTGGAGGACGCATGCTGCGCTGGGGAATCATGGGTACCGGCGGCATCGCCGGTTCCTTCGCCGAAGACCTGAAGCTCACCGATTCCGGCGTGGTCGCCGCTGTCGGCTCGCGCAGTCAGGAAAGCGCCGACGCGTTCGGCGACCGGCTGGGCGTCGCCACCCGCCACGGCAGCTACCAGGCGCTGGCCGAGGACCCGGACGTCGACATCGTCTACGTCGCCACCCCACACCCGATGCACCACGACAACGCCATGCTCGCGCTGTCCGCCGGCAAGCCGGTGCTGGTGGAGAAGCCGTTCACCATGAATGCGGCGGAGGCCCGCTCCCTGGTGTCCTTCGCCCGTGAACGCGGCCTGTTCCTGATGGAAGCGATGTGGACGCGCTTCCTCCCGCACATCCACCACGTCCGCAGCCTGCTCCCTGAGCTCGGCGACATCGTCACCGTCTCCGCCGACCACGGCCAGTGGTTCGCCGAGGACCCCGACTTCCGCCTCTTCGCCCCGTCCTTAGGCGGCGGCGCGCTGCTCGACCTGGGCATCTACCCGGTCTCGTTCGCGTCGATGATCCTCGGCACGCCCTCGCGCGTCACGGCGATGGTCTCGCCGGCGTTCACCGGCGTCGACGCCCAGACCTCCATGCTCTTCGGCTACGACAGCGGCGCCCACGCGGTCCTCAACTGCACCCTCCGCGCCGCCTCGGCCACCACGGCCTCCATCGTCGGCACCGACGCTCGCCTCGACCTCGAAGGCGCCTTCTACGCCCCGGCGTCCTTCACCCTGACCCCGCGCGGCGGCTCGCCCGTCCGCCACACCCACACGGACCCCGGTCGCGGCCTGCGCCACCAGGCTGACGAGATCGCCCGTCTGCTGGCCGCCGGCGCCCTCGAAAGCCCCCTGATGCCCCTCGACGAGACCATCTCGATCATGGCGACCATGGACGAGGTCCTCGCCCAGGCCGACTGACGCTCTCGACGCCGCGTCCCGGCCAGTTTCGTCTGCCGGGGCGCGGTGTCTGGACCTGTCGGGTTCTCGCTCCTCGGCGGGCTGTTGGGTTGCTTCTCGCGCTCCAGGGCTGCTGGTTCGCGTTTCGCGCTCCGGCGGGCCGCCGCTTTTCGCGCGCTCAGCGGCGACCCAGTTCCTCCCGCGCCTCCCGCGCGACAGCTGCCCGCAACTGCTCCATCCGCGGGTTCTCGGTCAGCAGCTCACCGTGGTCATGCAGGGAGAGATCGTCGAAACTCCCCGCGCCGCCGCGGAATAGCCCGAGCAACGACCGCAACGTCCGCCGCCTCTCGACCTTCCTCCGCACCCGGACCAGACGTTCGCGGTGCGCCTGGATGAACATCGCCGTCCCCGGCTCGTACGGCTGCAACACCTCGGCCAGCTCGGCGAGGTCGTCCACCAGTCGGTCGCCGCCGGTCTTCGCCGTGGCTCTCGGCGTGATCGCAACCGTCCCGTGTCCGGGGTTGAGTAGTGCTACGGATCCGATCACCACCACCCATCCTCGACCCTGACCGCATGACCACGGACGCCGCCACGTTCCACCGCCTCGCCGACGCCTTCGACGAGCTCGGCCGGCACCTCGCCGCCGTCGGCACCGAACTCCGCACCGCCGGCACCCCGGCCGCCTCCACGCCCGAGCCGGCCGCGCCGGGGTCTCCGGCTGCGCCGGTAAACCCACTGGTCAAGCCCACACTGGCGCCACCAGCTTCCGCCCAGTCACCCGGCCGACCGACGACGCCGGCCGAGCCGCCGCAAGCCAGCGCGCTGCCGACTCCCGCACCGCAGGAGGCCAGCTCGCCGGCGACCACACCGGCGCAGCCCGGCCTGAGCGAAGGCGCTCAGTCGCCGCACCCTCAGCCCGCGCCCGCTGCCGCGTCCCTGCAGCCGGATGGCCCGCCGCCGGGCACTGCGCCGCAGGAGGCTGGTTCGCAGGCGACCACCCCGGGGCAACCCGGTCCGAGCCAAGGCACTGAGTCGTCACGTCCTCAGGCCGCTCCCGGTGCCGCGTCCCTGCAGCCGGATGGCCCGCAGCCGGGCACTGCGCCGCAGGAGGCTGGTTCGCAGGCGACCACCCCGGGGCAACCCGGTCCGAGCCAAGGCACTGAGTCGTCACGTCCTCAGGCCGCTCCCGGTGCCGCGTCCCTGCAGCCGGATGGCCCGCAGCCGGGCACTGCGCCGCAGGAGGCTGGTTCGCAGGCGACCACCCCGGGGCAACCCGGTCCGAGCCAAGGCACTCAGCCGCCGCGGCCTCAGGCCGCGCCCGGTGCCGCGTCCCTGCAGCCGGATGGCCCGCAGCCGGGCACTGCGCCGCAGGAGGCTGGTTCGCAGGGGACCACCCCGGGGCAACCCGGTCCGAGCCAAGGCACTCAGCCGCCGCGGCCTCAGGCCGCGCCCGCTGCTGCGTCCCTCCAGCCCGACAGCCCGCAGTCGGCTCACTCTGATTCCAGCTCGAGCCAGGAACTGCCTCACTCAGCCCAACCGCAGCCCGTCATCGACCAGCTGCCGCCGCAAGCGGCGCCGCAGTCGCCCCAGCCGGAGCCTGGCGCGCAGCAGGCACCGCCTCAGGCAGGCCAGCCTCAGGCAAGCCAGCCGCAGCCGCCGGCACCGGGGCAGGCAAGCTCGCCGCAGCCGCAGCCGGGCCACTACCAGGCGCCGCCTCAAGCAGGCCCCCAGCCGACCCATCCGCAACCCGGCCCTCAGCCCAACCAGCCCTACAACCCTGGTTTCGCGCCTTACGCAGGTCCTTACGGCTACCCGATGCAACCCGCACCCCAGCCGTACCCGGCGCAGTACTACCCGCAGACCAACCCCTTCCCCGCCTACACCCCTCCGCCCACCCTGAGCGAGCGACTCGGCAAGGAAGGGGCCGGATCGCGGGTGCTCGCGTGGGTCGGTGGGGCCGTGACGTTGCTGGGTGTCGTGCTGCTGCTGGTGCTCGCCGTGCAGCGGGGATGGCTCGGGCCGTTGCCGCGGGTGCTGGTGGGTGCCGTGCTCGGTGGGGCGCTCGTGGGTGTGGGGGCGTGGTTGCATCGGAAGCCGTCCGCGCACACCGGTGCGTTCGCCCTTGCCGCCACAGGGATCGCGACGCTCTACCTCGACGCGATAGCCGCCACGTCGCTGTACGAGTTCCTGCCCATCACCGCGGGCCTCGCTATCGGCCTCGTGACGGCCGTGGGTGGGCTATTGCTTGCTGTCACATGGAATTCCCCTCTGTTGGCGAGTTCTGTCGTCGTCGCGTGTGGTGTGTGCGCTCCCGTGATCACCCAGGGCTTCACGCCTGAACTCGTGACGTTCTTGCTCATCCTCCAGATCGCCACGGTGCCTGTCCAGCTGCGACGGTCGTGGTGGACCCTTTCGCTTACTTCCGCGGTCGCACCCTTGACAACGTCGATCATCGGCACGTTGCTGCATAACCAAAACACGGCCGTCGCCATCGCGGCCGGTGTCCTCAGCGCGGCGATCTCGTTGGTGATGTTGCGGCGCAAGGAAAACGATCCGTTCCTGCTCTCCACTCTCGCCATCGCACCGTTGCCGGTTCTGGTCGCCGCGCTGGTCCTCCCGAAGACGCAGGCGGCGCTTTTGGCGGGCGGCGCGGCCGTTGTTCTTGTCACGACATGGCCGCTCGTGCGCGGCCAAGCGGGGAACGTCGCGGGCCTCGCCGGCCTCGTCGCGGCGCTTCAGGCCACCGTCACGGAATTCGACGGCAGCGCCGTGCTGCTCGGCGAAGCGGTGGCGCTGGCTTTCGCCGCTCGCTACACGAAAAACCGGTTCGTACTGGGAGGTTCGCTCGCCTTCGCGGTGATCGGCGGGCTGGTCGCGATCGTCATGGACATCACGCCGGCGCTCCTCGTCGTCCCGCGTCCGCACACGACCACGGACCTGTTCGCCGCGCTGGCCGCTGCCGCTCTCATTTTGGGCGCTGCAATCGCGCTGACCTGGGCGGCCGTGCACCTCGAAATTCTCAAGCCCACCAAGCTTTTGCTGTGGCTTCCCGGCGGCCTCGCGGCTCTCTACGGCGCCGCCGGTTTGATCCTGTGCGCGGCGCTGCTCGCCGTTCCCGGACGGTCGGGTTTCCTCCTGGGCCACGCGCTGATCACCGTCTCCTGGACGGTCGCCGCGCTGGTGCTGCTTCTCCGCGGTATCGCTGTCGTGGCGCTTCGCGTGGTCGGTCTCGTGCTCGTCGTCGCCGCGGTGGCGAAGCTGATCCTGTTCGACCTCGCGGCGCTCGACGGGCTCGCCCGAGTGGGTGCATTTCTCGGCGCCGGTCTCGTTCTTTTGCTTGCAGGGAGCCGATATGCGCGGATGGTCGCCTCGCGCTAGCGAAAACTGTCGGTGGGTTGTGGTTCTCTGGATCTCACCACTTCCGAGGGGAGGTCGAAGATGCCGTACACACCCGACCCGAATCTGATCAAGCGCGCCGGCGAGCTCGTGGGCTGGCTGACCACCATCACGCCGAAGGGCCGTCCCGCACCGCGACCGGTGTGGTTCGTCCTCGACGGCGACGACATCCTGGTGTTCAGCCAGCCCGACACCGCGAAGCTCCGTCACCTCGAGGCAAGCCCCGAGGTGAGCTTCCACCTCAACAGCGACGAACACGGCGGCAGCGTCCTCGTCATCAACGGCCGAGCCCAGGTCGACGAGGGCAGACCCTCCGAAGCCCCGGGCTACCTCGAGAAATACGAGCCGTCGTACGCCGGGATCGGGTTCGCCGACGCGGCCGCGTTCGACTCGTCGTACTCGGTGCGCATCCGTGTCGTGCCGGAGCGCTCTTGGGGGTTCTAGTGTCAGAAGCCGACGTCCAGGCAGGCCAGCCGGGCGCCCGCGGTGCCGGCGTGGCCGGGGTCGGTGTGCGTGTGGGTTTCGTGGATCACCACGGAGCGCGCGCGTCGTGAACCAAACGTCCAGTCCACAGTGGACTTGGTGTGGCCTTGGCCGAAGCGGTCGGTGGTGAAGTCGAGCCAGATCTCGTTGCGCGGGTTCGCGTAGGCGGGGTCGACCGAGGGCTTCACCGGGTCGGGAGTGTACTGGAAGTGAGGGCCGGCGTCGTCACCGGTGGGGCCGCACGCGTTCGCGTGGGCGTGGGCGCCGTACTGGTGGTTCGGCAGCAGGCCGGTGACCACGAGCGTGGTGGTGGTGCCGGTGGCGCGGGCCGAAGTGCCGAACACGTGGGCCTGCGCGCCGCCCGGCACGAGGTCGGTGCGGTAGGTCACGGCGCGGGCGCCGGGGGTGTACCCGGTGAAGGTGCCGTGTGCGGAGGTGAAGTGGACTGGTGTCGCCGCTTGGGCGGTGGAGCCGGTCAGGCCGGCCAAACCGGCGACGAGAGCAGCGGAAAGGAGTGTGGAAGCGATACGCATGATCATTCTCTAGCCAGCGCGAGGACTGCGACGCCATGGGCGCCACCCGAAGGTGTGAGCGTTTTCCCCGTCGTGAACAGCGCCGGGTGAATCGTCCACGGACCGGCCGGCCGGTCCGCATGGGCGGCGGGGCGCCGGGGTCGGGCTTAGTGTTTCGGCACGAGCCGAACCTGGAGCCCACCCGATGACTGACCCCGACGAGCAGCACCGAGGCAACCCGCCTTCCGCCGACCCCACAGGAGCCGTATTCCGCCGTGGGTCCGGGTCTGCCGACGACCCCGTGGCTTCCACCGCCGGTGCACCGCCGGTGGAAGCCGACGAGGTCATCGACAGCTTCGACAGGGAGCGCACCGGGGAGACGCGCAACCAGAAGCTGCAGCGCAACGTCGGCGAGCTGCTTCAGGAGCTGCGTGTGGCGCAGGCCGGCGTGCAGATCCTGTTCGGGTTCCTGCTGTCGGTGGTGTTCACGAACCGGTTCCAGGAGGCGAGTGCGCTCGAGAAGGGGCTGCACCTGATGGCGGTGCTGCTCGCGGTGGGCGCGACGGCGCTGCTCACCGCGCCTGCCGCCTGGCACCGCCTGCTGTTCCGCACGGGCCGCCGCGACGAGATCCTGCGCGTCGGCAACCGCGCAGTCCTCGTCGGCTTCGGCTGCCTCGCCGGCGCGGTCACCCTCACGGTCGCGCTCATCGCCAAGGTCGTCTACGGCACCACGGCACTGATCGCCACTGGTGGCTTCACGATCCTGCTGTTCGGCGTGCTCTGGTTCGTCATCCCGCTTCGCCTGCCGAGAGACGACGAAGCTCGGACCCGCCGCCGCGCGGACGCCGACCGGGAGCCTTGACCGGTCGACGCGTGGGGCGCCGATCGGGAGCCGTGGCCGGTCGGGTGCGTGGGCGGTGATTGCGAGCCGTGGCTCGTTGGTCGTGGGGCGGGCCTGGAGCCGCGCCGGTTGCTGCGGAGGCGGCGATAGGGAGCAGCGGTTGGTCGGCTGCGCGGGCGCCGATTGCGAGCCGCGGCTCGGTGGTGGTCGGGAGGCCCGGAGCCGCGGCCGGTTGCTGCGGGGCGGCGATAGGGAGCCGCGGCTGGTTGGGTGCGCGGGCGTCGATTGCGAGCCGTGTCGCCGGTGGTCAGGAGGCTTGGAGCCGCAGCCTGTTGCTGTGAGGACGGCGATAGGGACTGCCGTTCGTTGCTGTGGAGGCGCTGACCGGTCGGCTGCGCGGACGCTGACCAGGAGCGGTGACCGATCGGCGCACCGACGCTGACCGGGGGCCCTGACCGGTTGCTGTGCGTGCGGCGATCGCGAGCCGCGGCTAGTCGGGTGCGCCGACACCGACTGCAAGCGTTGGGTTCATGCCGCGCCGGCGCCGACTGCGGGTCTTGACCTGCAGCCGCGGCTGGCGTCGGCTACCAGCCCTGGCCCGACGCCGCACGGCGCCCATGCGGCCAGTCGGTCAGGTCGTGTGCTGCGATGGGACCGCTGGGGCTTGGCGGCCGAGCGTTGGTGGGATTCTGCGCGGTCACGGGCGCCCACGGTCGGACCACTTTTGTCGACGAACGGTCGCAGGTGGGTCCGTCGCTCTGGGTTGAGAGCGGATCCGTTTGCCTCGATGCAGGCTGAGGGATCTGGTCCTCGGGCGGGGCGGGGCGAAGCGGGGCGGTCGGGTCCGGTGCGGTGGGGCTTGGCCGTTCGCGCAGTCAGGCGCGCAGTGGGGCCGTTCGGGCCGTGTGGTCGAGCGGGAGTTTTCCGCTCGCGTTGACGTAGAAGGCGCCCCGTTCACTGGGACACCCCTTCCAGTCCGCCCCAATGAACCGACGTCGAAGGGGCGCGCCGCGACCCATGGACGGAGTCGGTTGTCGGTGCAGCAAGGCGTCGGCCGAGGGCCGGGTAGCCCACTTTCCGCTAGTGGCAGGAAGTGTGGGTCCCAGGGAGACCGCTCATCGGGACGGGATCAACTGGGGGCGCAGCAAAACTTAGGCAGGCGAAAGTAGGTGAGTCCGGAGGAGCGGAATTCTGATCGGTTTCGGGCCGCGTGGTGCCACTGCAAATGACCGTTCGCCGATGTACGAACCAGCGGCGGAGAGCGAAGCGGATCATTCGCAGGCGGTGGCGCGATAGTGCGTGAGGAAGGGCTGGAGACAAAGGAAAAGGCCCGGAGCTCAAGATCAATAACGAGCAGCGAAAGCCGGTTGCCGCGAAGCCCTGCCTCAGACACCACCGGCGGCGGCAAGACGAGAACGGCCGCACGCGGGATGAAACTCAGGCCGTGAGGTTGCCCCACGCGTAGTTCTGCTTGGCCAGCTTCAGATACACGAACAGTTCCGTCGAAGTGACCCCGGGGATGGGGCGTACCTGGTCTCCGAGCACGGCGAGGAGGTGGTCGTCGTCGCGGCAGATGAGGGAGGCCAGGAGGTCGAAGCGGCCGGCGCAGAGGATGACCTGGTGCACGTCGGGTAGGTCGGAGAGGCGGTTGGCGACCTCGCGGGGGTCGCCGCTCACGGTGATGCCGATCATGGCCTGGCGGGTCAGGTCGACGTTTTCGGGGGCGGTCACGGCGACGATCTGCATCATGTCGTCGCGCAGCAGGCGTTGTACGCGTTGGCGCACGGCGCCCTCGGAGAGGCCCACGGCTTTGGCCAGTGCGGTGAACGAGGCGCGGCCGTCGTTCTGGAGCAAGGCGATCAAGGTTCGGTCGGTGCCGTCCAACGCCTTCGGCGCGCGTTGCTCCTCGACCTTCGTACGGTTTCCGTCACCCATGCCGTCCCTCCCTGTGTTTCGGCATGTGATTCCTTAAGCGCGCAGCGTATCTGCCCTCGCGGCGGAACAGGAGCAAGTTTCAGGATTCACGTGATTCCCCGGCCAGGTCACGCGTGACAGCGAAATCAGTGGTCAAGCCGCCGCCCCGGTGATGTTTCCGAGGCGGTGGTGTGCGACGGAGCACAGGGGGTGCCGGGGCCTGGTGGGGAACCGGTACCGTCTGGCGGCCGCGACAGGCCGGACCCGGGCGAAACACGGCCCGGACCAGCCCAACCGGTGAAGACCTCTGCCAGCGAAGACCCCTGCCAGCGCGGACGCAAGCCCGCGAAGACCCCAAGCCCGCGAAGACCCCTAGCCGGCACAGACTCAAGCCGGCACAGACGCCGGTCGGCGAAGACACCCCCAGCCCGCGAACACCCCAGCCAAGCCGGCACAGACCCAAGCCGGCACAGACCCAAGCCGGCACAGACCCAAGCCGGCACAGACCCAAGCCGGCACAGACCCAAGCCGGCACAGACCCAAGCCGGCACAGACCCAAGCCGGCACAGACCCAAGCCGGCACAGACCCAAGCCGGCACAGACCCAAGCCGGCACAGACCCAAGCCGGCACAGACCCAAGCCGGCACAGACCCAAGCCGGCACAGACCCAAGCCGGCACAGACCCAAGCCGGCACAGACTCAAGCCGGCACAGACCCCCGTCGGCGAAGACACCCCTCCCAACCCGCGAGCACCCCAGCCAAGCCGGCGAAGACCCAAGCCCAGCCGGTGAACATCCCCAACCCCCGCATGAGAGGACCGGTCATGACCGAAGCCGTCGCGTTCGGTGCCCACCCCGCCCCGGCCGTGCAGGCCAAGGGCCTCCGTTCGGGGGCACTGGGCATGGTCTCGGCGATGGTCATCGGGATGTCGTCCACAGCCCCGGCCTACTCGATCGCCGCGACGCTCGGCTTCATCGTGCTCGCCGGCACCGGCTTCAAGGCCGCCGCGTTCATCCTGCTGTCGTTCATCCCCGTGCTCTTCGTGGCCGTCGCGTTCCGTGAGCTCAACACCGCCGAACCCGACTGCGGCACCAACTTCACCTGGGCGACGCGGGCGTTCGGCAGCCGCGCGGGCTGGATGACGGGCTGGGTCGTCACCGTGGCGCAGCTGCTGGTGATGAGCAGCCAATCGGCGCTCACCGGCAAGTACACGCTGCTGCTCTTCGGCGCCGACAGCCTCGCCGACAACAGCGCCGTGACCACGGCCATCGGCTGCGCGTGGCTGCTCGGGCTCTGCTACCTGTGCTACCGCGGCATCGAGGTGTCCGCGCGGGTGCAGTGGATCCTGCTCGGTGTGGAGCTCGCGGTGCTCATCGTCTTCTCGATTGTCGCCCTCGTACGCGTGTACGGCGGCAGCGCCGGCCCGCAGGCCACGCACCCGCAGTGGAGCTGGCTGTGGCCCAACGACGTCGGCCTCGGCACGGCCGTGTCCGCGGTGCTGCTGGCCGTGTTCATCTACTGGGGCTGGGAAAGCTCGCTGTCGGTGAACGAGGAGTCCGCCGACCCGCGCCGCGCGCCCGGCCGCGCCGCCGTGCTGTCCACGGTGCTGCTCGTGCTCAACTACCTGCTCGTGACGGTCGCCGCGCTCGCCTTCGCCGGCGTCGGCGAGGGCGGCATCGGCCTGGGCAACGAGGCCAATTCCGAAGACGTGCTGGCCGGCCTCGGCGGCGCGGTGTTCGGCGACTCCGGCCTGGGCAAGGTGATGGGCCTGCTGCTGATCGTCTCCGTGCTCACCAGCGGCGCCGCCACCAGCCAGGCGACGATCATGCCCGCCGCGCGCACCACGCTCTCGATGGCGAGCCACGGCGCGCTGCCCAAGGTCTTCGGCCGCGTGCACCCGAAGTACCAGACGCCGTCGGTCTCGACCTGGACGTTCGGCCTCGTCTCGCTCGTGCTCTACGTGCTGCTCGCGGTGTGGAGCGACAACGTGCTCTCGGACTCCGTCGACGCCGTCGGCCTCACCATCGCGATCGAGTACACGATGACCGCGCTCGCGTGCGTGTGGGTGTTCCGCAAAACGCTGTTCGCCAGCGTCCGGCACTTCTTCCTCCGCGGCGTGCTGCCGTTCGTCGGCGGGGTGTTCTTCCTGCTGGTGCTGGTGCTCGCCGTGATCGAATACGCCAAGCCGGACGCAGGGGAGACCACCGTGTTCGGCATCGGCGGCGTCGCGGTGATCGGGGTCGTGTCGATCCTGATCGGGTTCCCGCTGATGTTCGCCGTGCACCGCGCGTGCCGGGAATTCTTCGCCGGCCGCAGCCTGCCCCGCGGGTCGGTGGCGCGTGACGGCGAAGCGATCGAGGTCTGATTTAGGCTGGTGGGCATGCCGGACACACAGTACGAAGACCTGCTCCGCCACGTGCTCGACACGGGCGCCCGCAAGCAGGACCGCACCGGCACCGGCACGCGGTCGATCTTCGGGCACCAGCTGCGCTACCGGCTGGCCGACGGCTTCCCGCTGGTCACCACGAAGAAGGTGCACTTCCGCTCGATCGCGTACGAGCTGCTGTGGTTCCTGCGCGGCGACTCCAACGTGCGCTGGCTGCAGGACAACGGCGTCACGATCTGGGACGAGTGGGCCTCGCCGGAGGGCGACCTCGGCCCGGTCTACGGCGTCCAGTGGCGCTCGTGGCCGACCCCGGACGGCGGCCACGTCGACCAGCTCGCGGACCTGCTGACCACGCTGCGGGAGAACCCCGACTCGCGGCGCATGATCGTGTCGGCGTGGAACGTCGCCGACATCCCGCGGATGGCGCTGCCGCCGTGCCACGCGTTCTTCCAGTTCTACGTCGCCGACGGCGAGCTGTCGTGCCAGCTCTACCAGCGCAGCGCCGACCTGTTCCTCGGCGTGCCGTTCAACATCGCCAGCTACGCCCTGCTCACGCACATGATCGCCGAGCAGGTGGGCCTGCGCGTCGGCGACTTCGTGTGGACCGGGGGCGACTGCCACATCTACGACAACCACGTGGACCAGGTCCGTACGCAGCTTTCGCGCGAGGCTCGCGAGTTCCCGACGCTGAGCCTGAAGCCGGCCGACAGCCTGTTCGACTATGCCTACGAGGACATCACGGTCGAGGGCTACGACCCGCACCCGGGCATCAAGGCGCCGGTGGCGGTGTGATCGGGGTCGAGTGGGCTCAGTCGTCCAACGGGGTCATCGGCCGCGACGGTGAGCTGCCGTGGCGCCTGCCCGAGGACATGAAGCACTTTCGCGAGCTGACCGCCGGCGCCACCGTGCTCATGGGCCGGCGCACGTGGGAGTCGCTGCCGCCGCGGTTCCGGCCGTTGCCGGGGCGGCGCAACCTCGTGCTGTCGAGCAAGCCGCAGGACGGGGTGGAGACGTTCCCGGACCTGGCGCAGGCGTTCGCGGCGGTGAGCGGCGACGTGTGGGTGATGGGCGGCGAGGCCGTGTACCGGGCGGCGCTGCCGTTCGCGGACCGGATCGTGGTCACGGAGATCCAGGAGCACTTCGAGGGCGACACGTACGCGCCCGAGGTGGGGCGCCCGCCGGACTCCACCGGGGAGTGGCTGGAGTCGTCGACGGGCCTGCACTACCGCATCCTGACCTGGGGTTAGCAGCGCCGCAGCAGGTCCTCCTCGGTTTCGCGCGGCACCAGCAGCTGCGCGAAGCCGTCGCGGACGCCGACGAGCGGCGGACGGCCCACGAGGTTGTAGTTCGACGCCAGCGAGTGGTGGTACGCGCCGGTGCACGGCACGGCGAGCAGGTCGCCGGCGTGCACGTCGTCGGGCAGGCAGACGTCGTCGGCCAGCACGTCACCCGATTCGCAGTGGCGGCCGACCACGGTCATCGGCGTGCGCGCGGCCTTCGTGTGCCGGCCGACGAGCCGCGCGGTGTAGCGGGCGCCGTACAGCGCTGGGCGCGCGTTGTCGCTCATGCCGCCGTCGACCGCCACGAACGTGCGGCTGCCGCGCTTCACCGCGCAGACGCGGTAGACGGTGATCCCGGCCGGGCCGACGATCGCGCGGCCCGGCTCGATCGTCAAGCGGGGCAAGGGAAAGTCGTGCGACGAGCATTCGTACGCCAGCGCCACCCGCAGCCGGCGCGCGTAGCCGTCGAGGTCGAAGCTCGCCTCGCGGTCGAGGTACGGCACGGCGTGGCCGCCGCCGAGGTCCAGCTCGCGCAAGGTCACGCCGTACTGCTCGCGCACGCGCAGCAGCACCGCCACCATGCGCCGCGCGGCTTCCTCGTAGCGGTCGACGCGCAGGACCTGCGAGCCGATGTGGCAGTGCAGCCCGACCAGCCGCAGGCCCGGCTGCGCGAGCACGGCGGCGACGGCGCGGTCCACGTTGTCCCGGACATCCGGCCGCAGTGAGAAACCGAACTTCTGTCCTTCGGTGCCGGTGGTGATCGCCGCGTGCGTGTCGCCGGAGACGCCCGGGGTCACGCGGATCAGCACCTGCTGGGCGCCGTGGGCCAGCGCGCCGAGCTGCTCGATCTCGTCGAGCGAGTCGAGCACGATGCGGCGCACGCCGTACTCCAGCGCGGCCTTGAGGTCTTCAGGGGTCTTCGCGTTGCCGTGCAACAGGATCCGCTCGGCGGGGAAACCGACGGCCCGCGCGACGGCGAGCTCACCCGCCGAGCAGGTGTCCAGCGACAGGCCTTCCTCGGCCACCCACCGCAGCACGGCGCGCGTGCACAGCGCCTTGCTCGCGAAGGCGATTTCGGCGTCGGGCAGCGCCTTGCGGTAGGCCCGCGCGGTATCGCGCACCTGCTCCTCGTCGATGAGGTACGCCGGGGTCCCGAACCGGTTGGCCAGGTGGCTCACCGGAGCACCCGCGAAGATCAGCTCACCGCCTTCGCCGAGGTGGGTGCTGCGCGGCCAGAGCCCCGGCTCGAGATGGTCGGCGGCCTCGCAACCGAGGCTGGGGAGGAGCTCGCTGAGCGTCACGGTGACCTCCGGACGATGTTCGAAATCGGACACCGTCAGCACACTGCGGTCGTGTTCGAATTGCCCCAACCGTGAACACCACCCTGACGCTCCACGCGGTCGCGCTGACACGTTCTTAACGCGCGAGTAACTTCGGCCACATTCCGTTTGACCTGCGAAGAGTCGAGTTTTCGCGCCGCGTCCCGTCTCATGGGACATGGTTGAAGAGATGACGGACTTCGCGACCGAGACCGAGACGCACCGCCACGAGCTGCGGGTGCACTGCTACCGGCTGCTGGGCTCCTTCGACGAGGCCGAGGACCTCGTGCAGGAGACGCTGCTGCGGGCGTGGCGCGGTCGCGGCACCTACGACGGCCGCGCGAGCCTGCGCGCCTGGCTCTACCGCATCGCGACCAACGCGTGCCTGGATCACCTCGACGCGCACCCCCGCGAGCTGCCGGTGCTCGACCTGCCTTCGACGCCGGGTTCGGACTTGGCGCCGCGGCCCGACGTGGCGGTGCCGTGGCTGCAGCCGGTGCCCGACGACGTGCTCGGCGAGGTGGTGGCGCGCGAGACGGTGGAGTTGGCGTTCCTCGCGGCGATCCAGCACCTGTCGCCTCGCCGGCGCGCGGCGGTGGTGCTGCGGGACGTGCTGGGCTGGTCGGCGCGCGAGACGGCGGCCGCGCTCGGGACGACGCCGGCGTCGATCAACACGACGGTGCTGCGCGGGCGGGCGGAGCTCAAGGAGCACCTGCCGGCGCGGCGGACGGAGTGGTCGGCTTCGGGCAGCGATGAGGAACGGGCGGTGGTCGCGCGGTACATGGCGGCGCTGGTTGAGCACGACGAAGCCGCCTTCGCCGAGTTGTTGCGCGAAGACGTCCGCTGCAGTCACGCACCGGGCGCCGGTGGACACGTCGGCGCGGAGCCGGCTTGGTACGCGGGCCGCACGGACGTGCTCGAGGGCTGGGCGCCGGCGCTGCGCGGGCCGGACGCCGTCGCGTTCCGCGTGCTGGCGACCCGCGCGAACGGCCTGCCCGCGCTGGCGACGTACGTCCGGCGCGATGGTGAATTCCGCGCGTTCGCGCTCAACGTGTTGCGGATTGATCAGGGAACGGTGGCCGAAGTGACAACATTCGCACCGACGATGTTGCGGTTGTTCGAATTCCCGCAGGTGTTGCCACCGGAGTGATCGCGGGTGTTCGAGTTCCCCCACCCTGTGGTCAGGATCGAACCGCCACGGTCAGGATCCGACCGGCTCGGGCGTGCGCTCGCGCAGGGGCGCGCTGACGGAGTGCAGGTGTTCGAGGACGTAGCCGTAGGACCGCGCCCAGCCGCACTGGGCGTAGGAAATCCCTTGGCGGGCACAGAAATCGCGGACGATCACCTGCGCGTGCCGCAGGTTTCCGCGCGCCATGCTGGGGAAGAGGTGGTGTTCGATCTGGTAGTTGAGGCCGCCGAGTGCGAAATCGACCACGGCACCACCACGGATGTTGCGCGACGTGAGGACCTGCTTGCGCAGGAAGTCGAGCTTGTGTCCCGTGGCGAGCATCTCCATGCCCTTGTGGTTGGGAGCGAACGAACATCCCATGTACAAGCCCCACAGGAACTGGTGTACGAGAATGAACACCAGACCCGTGAGTGGTGACAATACGACAAACACCGCGGCCAGATACGCGACCAGATGTCCGATCAGCAACGCCGACTCGAGCTTGTGCCGGCGCAGGTCACCGCGCCACACGGCCCGGACGCTCGACACGTGCAGGTTGAGGCCTTCGAGCAGGAGTAACGGGAAGAACAGGAACGCCTGGTACTTCGCCACCCAGCGCAGGAAACCGCGCTTGCCGTGGCTCTGCGCACGCGTGAACGCGAGCGCGGCGATGTCGACGTCGGGGTCTTCGTCCTCGTGGTTCGGGTTCGCGTGGTGGCGCGCGTGCGTGGCGATCCACCAGCCGTAGCTGAGCCCGGTGAGTCCACCGTGGACGAGTCCGGTGGCGTCGTTGGCCTTGCGGCCGGAGAAGATCTGCTTGTGCCCGGCGTCGTGGCCGATGAAGGCCAGCTGCGCGAACATCATCGCGAAGAACGCGGCCAGGAACAGCTGCCACCAGGAGTCGCCGAGGAACGCGAACGCCACCCAGCCACCGGCGAACGCGGCCAGGTTGAGGCCCATGCGAATCGCGTAGGCCGTACGGCGGCGCTTCAGCAGCCCGGCCGCCTTGATCAGCCTCGAAAGTTCGGCGAAATCGCTTCCGGGGGACAGGTCGGGGGCGTCGAAAGTTGAGGACGTCGTCATGCCGGCACCGCTCTGGGTCAGGCGAATCGCTTGTCCAGCAACGGTTTCCGGCCAAATCGGGTCCGGGTCCGGTCCGGGAGAAGGGCACTGGGGCCTGGTCGCGGTGGCACCGCAGCCTGGCCCCAGCCTCTCATCCCCGGCCCCTGAAGGCAATTGCCCACAAGGTTAGAGCACCGTTATGAAAGTCCCCACGAAGTCAGCAGGCCGAACAACTGTTCCCGTTCGGCGGCGGTCAGCAGCCGGCTCGGCGGGCGCACGTCGGGCCGGCAGAGGCCGAGCTGCGACAGCGCGTCCTTGACCACGCTCACGTTGTTGGCGCTGTGTTCGGCCGCGCGCATCTGTTCGAACGGCCGGATCAGTTGCCAGAGCTCCATCGCACCGGCGAAATCGCGGTCGCGCAGCCGGGCGAACAGGTCCAGCGAGATGCGCGGCGCCACGTTCACCAGCCCCGACGTGAATCCCTGCGCACCCACGGCGAAGTAACCCGGCGCCGATAGTTCGGCCAGGCCGGCGATCCACACGAACCGGTCGAGGCCGGCGTCGCGCGCGACTGTTGCGAATCGAACAGGATCCGGGACCGCGTACTTCACACCGATCACATTCGGCGCGGCGTCGGCGAGGCGTGCGAGCTCTTCGCCGCCGATGTCGGGGTTGCGCACGTACAGCACCACGCCGACCTCGGGCACGGCCGCCGCGATCGCGCGGTGGTACTCGACCCAGCCGTCGCGCGAGACGTACGGGTGCACCGGCTGGTGGATCATCACCAGATCGGCGCCGGTGTCGCGGGCGTGGCGCGCGGACTTCACCGCCGTTCGCACGTCGTGGCCGACGCCGGCCAGCACGCTCGCCTCTCGCGCTGCCTTCACGGTGACTTCGAGGCACAGGCGGGTTTCGTGCTCGTCGAGCGTGTAGAACTCGCCGGTGTTGCCGTTGGGGGTGACCACCTCGACGCCGTTGGTCACCAGTCGCTCGACGAGCCGTCCGTACGTGTCCGCCTCGACCCCGCCGCTCCCGTTGAACGGCGTCACGGGGATCGCGACGACGCCGGCCAGCCGCCGCCTCTGCGCTTCGAACGTCACTGGTGTTTCCGATCTGATATATGATGTGACGGCACGGAGGGTAGCACGAGGTGGTGGG
The DNA here is from genome assembly GCF_035918295.1 of Amycolatopsis rhabdoformis. Taxonomy (GTDB): domain Bacteria; phylum Actinomycetota; class Actinomycetes; order Mycobacteriales; family Pseudonocardiaceae; genus Amycolatopsis; species Amycolatopsis rhabdoformis. Next base: position 7,494,178 of record NZ_CP142149.1, on the reverse strand, counting down.
TCAAGCGTCCTGATCTTCGGGTCAGGCGGCCCGGTAGACCTGCACCGACACTCCCTTGTCGGTGGTGCGGTGTTCGGCCAGCCGCAGCGTGTGCGGCGATGTTCCTGTTTCGAACAATCGGCGTCCCTTTCCCAACACCACCGGGAACACCCACAGGCGGTACTCGTCGACCAGGTCGGCGGCCATGAGCGTGCGCAGGAGATCGAGGCTGCCGTGCACCTGCAACTCGCGGCCGGGCTCGGCCTTGAGCTCGGCCACGGCCCGCACCACGTCGTCGCGCAGGAACGCGGTGCGCTGCCACGACGAACGCGTGAGTGTGCGGGAAGCGACGTACTTCGGCAGCGAGTTGAGCGGCCCACCGATCGGGTCGGAGCCGCCGACGGTCGGCCAGTAGCCGGCGAAGATCTCGTAGGTGCGGCGGCCGAGCAGGAACCCGTCGGCGCGGGAGAACCAGTCGGCGGCGTATTCCGCCATCACGGCGTCGTAGTACGGGGTGAGCCAGCCGCCGAGGTCGAAGCCGTCGCGTGGGTCCTCGGCGGGGGTGCCCGGGCCCTGGGCGACGCCGTCGAGGGAGAGGTACGTGGTGGCGGTGAGCATGGTCATGCCATCGCCCCGAACGTCGGCACGCCGGCGGCCGCGTATTCGTGGATCACCACGCCGGTGCTGGTGGCGCTCGTGGAAAGCGGGTGCAGGGCCAGCGGGTGGGCGCCGGCGGGGAAGAGCAGGTGGCCTTCGCCGAGCACGACGGGGAACACGAGCAGGCGGTACTCGTCCACGAGATCGTCGAGCTCGGCCACGAGGCTGCCGCTGGCGTGCAGCTGCAGCTCGCCGTCGTAGCGGGCTTTCAGGCGGCGGATCTCGGCGGCGAGGTCGCCCGTGATCACGTGCCGCGGCAAGTCGGCAGTGCTCGGCCAGTAGTCGGCGACGTGCCTGACCTGCAGGAACGCCGAGGCGCGGCGCTGCCAGCGGGCCAGGGCGGCGCTCACTTGTTCGTCGAGGTGACCCGGTCCGCGCACCACGCCGTCCAGGGTCAGGAACGCCGTGACGGTGAGCTTGCCCATCGCTCGCCTCCCTCGTTCGGGGTCGTTGGTGAACCGTCGAACGAGGGATGGGCGAAATCGACAACTTCTTGTGCGGGGGTTCGCAGGTTTTGTGCGGGGATTTTCAGGCGGTCACCGCGGGCTGAGCTCAGTGTGAGAGGAACACCGCCAGCTGTTCGACTACGAACGCGTGGTCGTCGGCCTGGGGTAATCCCGAAACACCGACTGTGCCGACGGGGCCGACGTCCTTGACCAGCACCGGGAACACGCCGCCGTGGGCCGCGTAGAGATCGGGGTCGAGGCGCGAGTCGGCCTCGAAGCTGCTGCCCTTCGCACGGAACTGCGTTCCAACGAGGAACGAGCTGTGCCCGTAGCGGTCGACGACCCGGCTCTTGCGGTCGATCCACGCGTCGTTGTCGGCCGAGGTGCCCGGAAGTGCCGCGTGGAACAGCCGCTGTCCGTTTCTGCGCACGGAGATGGTGACGGGCAGGCCGCGCTCGCGTGCCGCGGCGAGCAGGTGCTGGCCGAGCGCGAGGGCGGTCTCGTTGTCGAACCGGGGGAACACCAGCCGGCTCTCCTGGGCGATGAGCTCCTGGAGGAGCTCGGTTTCGGTCGTCATGTCCGTTATTAAATCAACACTGTTGTTTTATTGCCACCGAGTTCAGCGGCGGTTCACATTCGGCCGCTTGTCGTGCGCCGCGACCCGGAGAAAGCTGCATGCCGCGCGTGATGTGGATCTCTGTCACGCACGTTCCGGACGAGGAGGTACGGATGGGGCAGGCGGAAGGGCGGCTGAGCCGTCGCTCGGTGCTCGGCGGTGCGGCGGCGGCCGGGGTGGCAGGCGCGACGGTAGGGGGCCTCGGTAGTGCGTTCGCCGAGGCGGCCGCGAGGCCCCGGCGGCGCGGCAGCCTCGACGACGTCGAGCACGTGGTGGTGCTCATGCAGGAGAACCGGTCGTTCGACCACTACTACGGCACGGCGGCCGGCGTGCGCGGCTTCGGCGACACCGCGGCGACGCGTGACGTGTTCCGCCAGGCCGACGCGAAGCGCACGGACGGCGGGCACCTGCTGCCGTTCCACGTCGACACGGCGCTCGTCGACGGCCAGGACCTCGGCGATCTCGCCCACGACTGGGCGACGACGCACCAGGCCTGGGCCGATGGCGCGTACAACGCGTGGGTGCCGGCCAAGACCGAGATGACCATGAGCTACTTCACGCGCGACGACCTGCCGTTCCACCGCGCGCTGGCCAGTGCGTTCACCTTGTGCGACAACTACTTCTGCTCGATCCAGAGCCAGACCACGCCCAACCGCCTCTACCACTGGACGGGCACGATCGACCCGGCCGGCGAACTCGGCGGTCCGGCCACCTGGAACCCCGACGACTACAAGCCGGTGTACCGCTGGACGACCTACCCCGAACGGCTGCAGGCCGCGGGGATCTCCTGGCAGGTCTACGCCAACGACGAGGTCGGCGACGGCGCGGACGGCTACGTCGGCGACTACGGCGACAATCCACTGTGGCTGTTCCAGCAGTACCACGACGCGCTGGCGTCTTCGGACCCGAAGAAGCGCCAGCTGGCCGAGCGAGCGAGCCTGCGTGCGCAGTGGAAGGCGGATTCGGGGCAGGGCAAGGATGTCGACCACGTTCTGCAGCAGTTCGTTTCGGACTGCAAGGCGGGCACGTTGCCGGCGGTTTCGTGGGTCGTGGCGCCGTACGCGTACTGCGAACACCCGGCCGCGCGCCCGGTCGACGGCGCGGCTTATACGCAGCGGGTGCTGAAAGCGTTGTGGGACAACCCGAAGCTGTGGGAGTCCACTGTGGTCCTGATCAACTACGACGAGAACGACGGGTTCTTCGACCACGTGGTGCCGCCCTGCGCCCCGGCCGGCACGCCCGGTGAGCTGCTGCCGGTGAACCAGCCCACGGGCCCCGGTGGGGTCGGGACGGGTGCGCTGGCGCCGATCGGGCTCGGGCCGCGCGTGCCGATGACGGTGATTTCGCCGTGGAGCCGCGGTGGGTTCGTGAATTCGCAGGTGTTCGACCACACGTCGGTGCTGCGGTTCCTGGAGACGTGGACGGGGGTGCGCGAGCCCAACATCTCGGCGTGGCGGCGGATGATCTGCGGTGATCTCACGAGCTGTTTCGACTTCTCGCGGAAGAGCGTTTCGATTCCGGTGCTGCCGGACGCGACGGCGCTGCGGGCCGCCGCGGACCGCACGCAGTCGAAGCTGCCGAAGCCGGCGCCGCCGCTCACGGGTCAGCAGGTGATGCCGGAACAGGAGCGCGGGACGGTTCCGGCGCGGGCGTTGCCTTATCAGCCGGTGGCCTATGTTTCGGTGGGTTCCGGTGCGCTGGCTTTGCACGCGAGCAATCAGGGGACGGCGGGGTTGCAGCTGGCTTCGTACGCTTATCACTCCGGTGGGGTTTCGCAGCGGTTCGACATTGCCGGGGGTGGTTCGGCTTCGGGCAAGATTGCTTTTGCCGATTCTTATGACATTGCGGTGCACGGGCCGAATGGGTTTGTCGTGGAGGCGGCCGGCGATTCGTCGAATTCGGGGGTGGCTGTTTCGGCGACGATTTCCGGGCCGGCGGCGCATCCTGTTTTCAAGGTGACGGTGACTAATTCGCAGAGCCGTCCGGCGACGTTGACGGTGAAGGGGCGGCCCGGGTTCGTGGTGGGGGCGCACGGGTCGCACACGCTGACCGTGGACGCCCTGGCCGACACGTCGGGCTGGTACGACGTGCGGCTGTCGCTCGTGGGGCACGCGGAGTGGCGGCGGCGGTTCGCCGGGCATCTGGAGAACGGCGAGGCGAGTCGGACCGCGTGAGCGGCGGTGGTCTGGTCGTGCGGCCTGAGTCGTGCGACTGGACCGGTCGTTGGTGTGAGCGGGCCCGTTCGCGGTGTGCTTGCGGCATGAGCGTCCCGCTGATGGCCGGGGTTTGGGGTGCGGGGCGAACGGTCCCTTCGTGCCGCGTCGTCACGACTGGACCACTCGCCTGCGAGTTTCGGCGCGAGTGGACCGCTCGCGCGGTCGCTGCGGTGTGAACGGTCCGTTCGTGCGGAGCGTGCGCGAGTGGACCGCTCGCGCGGTCGCTGCGACGCGAACGGTCCGTTCGTGCAGAGCGCGCGAGTGGGCCGCTTGTGCGACCGGTGAGGTGCGATCGGTCCGTGGGCGCGAAGGCGGATGCGCGAGCGGTCCGTTCGTGCGGAATGTGGGCGAGTGGGCCGCTTGTGCGACCAGTCAGGTGCGAACGTTCCGTTCGAGCGATGGCGGATGCGCGACCGGTCCGTTCGTGCCGCCGCCATGGTTGGAGCGGTCCTTTCGCGCGATGGCGAAGACATGACCGGACCGTTCGTGTCACCGATGCCGGGTGAACGGTCCGTTCGCGCCCCGGCGCGTGTGCGACCTGCCCGCTCGGGTCAGTGGCGCCGCGCGAACGGTCCGTCTGTGCGGTCGCCGAGTGCGCGGGTGGGCCGCTCGCGCGGCCGGTGAGGTGTGAACGGTCCGTTCGCGCCGTGGAACGGGGTGTGCGACCGGTCCGCTCGGGTCAGCGGTGCGGCGCGAACGGTCCGTCCGTGCGGTCCCGCGTGCGCGAGGGGGCCGCTCGTGTGACCAGAGAGGGCGAGCGGTCCGTTCGCGCGATGGTGCGCGCTCGACTGGTCCGGTCGTGCCACCGGCACGGTGCGACCGGTCCCTCCGTGCCATGGCAAGTGCACGACCGGTCCGTTCGTGCGGGCAGCGCGGTGTCACCGGACTGTTCGCGCGCACCCCCGAGCGTGACCGGACCGTTCGCGCAGCGAAAGGCCGAACGCACCCGAAACCGAGCGACCCAGCACGACCGGACCGCTCGCTCACCCCCGCAGAGCGTTCAACGCGAACCCCGCATACATCGCCACCCCCGCCGGCATCGCGGCTTCGTCGAAGATCACGCGGTTGGAGTGGTTCGCGGGCGCGTCCGCGGGGGACACGCCGGGCGGGCAGGCGCCGAGGAAGGCGAAGGCGCCCGGGACGCGTTGCAGGACATACGAAAAGTCCTCCGCGCCCATGATCGGGTGGGGTAGCTCGGTGACGGTCGAGGGGCCGAGGATGGTCGCGCCGAGGTCGAGGACTTCGGTGGCCACGGAGGGGTCGTTGATGGTGGGCGGGTAGCCCGGTTCGATGTCGGCCAGGACGCGGCAGCCGTGGGCGGCGCCGATGGACTCGCAGACGCGCGGGAGCTCGGTGCGGATCAGGGCGCGCGTGGACTCCGAGAGGGTACGGATGGTGCCTTCGAGCACGGCCGTCTCGGGGATGATGTTGGTGGTCGTGCCGGCTTCGATGCGGGTGACGGAGATGACGGCCGGGTCGAAGACGCCGATGCGGCGGGTGACCATCGTCTGCAGCGCGCCGACCATCGCGGCGGCGGCCGGCACGGGGTCGATGGCTTCCTGGGGGGCGGAGCCGTGGCCGCCGCGGCCGGTGACGTCGACGCGGAAGGTGTCGGCGGACGCCATCATCGCGCCGCCGCGGACCTGGAGGGTGCCGGTGGGGACGTTGGCCATGATGTGGAGGCCGAAGGCGCGCGAGACGCGCGGGCCGGCGGCGTCGAGCACGCCCTCGTGGATCATGAAGCGCGCGCCGTGGTGGCCTTCTTCGCCGGGCTGGAACATGAAGACCACGGAGCCCGCCAGGGAGTCGACGCGCGAGGCCAGCAGGCGGGCGGCGGAGGCGAGCATGGCGACGTGGGTGTCGTGGCCGCAGGCGTGCATCGAGTCGTCGACTTCGGACGAGAACTCGAGGCCCGTGTCCTCGTGCAGGGGCAGCGCGTCCATGTCGCCGCGCAGCAGCACGGCCGGGCCCGGGCGCGCGCCGCGCAGCACGGCGGTGAGCGAGGTCGTCGCGCGGCCTTCGGTCACGGAAAGCGGCAGGTCGGCGAGGGCTTCGCGGATCGCCGCCTGCGTCTGTGGCAGCTGAAGCCCCTGCTCCGGGCGGCGGTGCAGGGTGCGGCGCAGCGCGACAGTACGGTCCTGCAGCTCTCGCGCGGCGTCGAGCAGGCCGTCGAGGCGGGAGTCCGGGAGAGTCGGCAGGTCGGTGGGTCCGGTCATGGCTCGATAGTGGCACCACCGGCGCTTCGGGTGCACCGTGCGTGCGCTCGCTCGGGCGGCGGAATACGGTGTGCGCATGGCGGTGCAAGAGCCGGTCACGGGCTTCGCGATGGCAGTGGTCCGAGAAGACGGTCGGTGGCGGTGCAGTGCGCTCGATCCCGCGGCGCTCACGGAGCTCGACGCGGCGATCACCGAGCTGGGGAAACTCCGCTCGACCGGCGCGGCTTTCGGGCTGCTGGCGGTGGACGACGAGTTCTTCGTGATCGTCCGGCCGAGCCCGCGCGGGCCGTCGCTGCTGCTCTCGGACGCCGCGGCGGCGCTCGACTACGACATCGCCGCCGACGTGCTCGACGTGCTGCGCGTCGACCCGCCCGACGAGGACGACGACGCCGTGTGGCCCGAAGGCGACCTCGAAATCCTCACCGATCTCGGACTGCCGGGCGGCGAGCTTGAAGTTATCGTCGGAGAGGTGGATCTCTACCCCGACGAGCAACTCCAGATGATCGCGCAGCGCTGCGGCTTCGCGGCCGAGTTCTCGAAACTGCTGGACGAGCTCTGAGACGCCCGGCCGACACCGAAGCCGTGCAGGCAGCTCTCGAAGCCGCCCGCGGCCCAGGCGCCGATGTGCCCATCGGCGCCGTGGTGTTCGGCCCTGACGGACGCCCCCTCGCCGCGGCCCGCAACGCCCGCGTCGAACTCGGCGACCCCACCGCCCACGCGGAGATCCTCGCGCTGCGCGCCGCCGCCCGCGTCCACGGCGACGGCTGGCGCCTGGAGGGCTGCACCCTCGCCGTCACCCTCGAACCCTGCACGATGTGCGCGGGCGCCCTCGTGCTCGCCCGCGTGGCCCGCCTGGTGTTCGGCGCGTGGGAACCGAAGACCGGCGCGGTGGCCTCCCTGTGGGACGTCGTGCGCGACCGGCGGCTCAACCACCGGCCCGAAGTTCACGGCGGCGTGCTGGCCGAAGAGTGCGCTGAGCTGCTGGAATCGTACTTCGCCACCCGGCGCACCCCCACCTGAGGTGCTCCGGTATTGTTCTCGGCGGTGGCGTGTCCGAGCGGCCGAAGGAGCACGACTCGAAATCGTGTGACGGTTAATCCCGTCCGTGGGTTCAAATCCCACCGCCACCGCTCGCGAGTGGGCGAGGTGTCTCGACGGAAAGCGTCGAGGGGCCTCGCTCGCTGTGTTTTCTGGGGGTGCGATCCCCAGGCCCCGCCCGGGAGGCTGCGCCCCCGGAACCCCCGGTGACTTGCCTTCGTAGGTCGCGCTGCGGTTGGGGTGTGGCTGAGTGATCTTGTGGTCAGGTGTGGTGTCTGCCGGTGGCGCGCATTCAGAGGGCGACGTCCAGGCAGCGAAGCAGGCTGATGTCCTCGATTTCGCCGACGGTGGAGCGAAGTTCGCGGAGGCTGTCGGTGCGGCGTTCGTCGTCGGTGTGGAACCAGGTCCAGAGGCAGGCCCAGAACCTTTCCGGGGCGCCGAGTAAGGCTTGTACGCGGCTGTCGTAGACCGGGATCAGGTGGGGGCGTTTGCGGGCCAGGAGTTTGTTCGCGGTGACCCAGCGGTTTTTGCCGCCGCAGCGTTTGAACAGAGCCCACAGCTCGTACGCCGGTGAACTTTCGGCGTAGGTGGACCACTCGGCTTCGTGCATGGCGGTGTCGGTCTTGATGTCCTGGAGCAGATCCGCGATCTTGGCCACGTGGGTGACCGTGGTGTCCACGGCAACGCCGGCCAAGTCGGTGATGCTCAGGAAGTTCAGCGCCAGCACGTCCGCGCTGGTCACTCGGTCGCGCACGTCTAGTGCGTCGCCGCCGCCTTCGAAGCGTTCGAAGTGGCGGCCGGTGTAGGACTCGCGCAGTGGGCCGTCGGCGAAGTACCGCTGCAGCGCCGAAAGCGACGCGGATCGGCCGGGGCCGAGCACGAGGTCGTCGAGGAGGTCGTGCTGAGATCGGTAACGGTCCGGGTCTGGTGTGGTGGTACCGGAATCTGCCACCGGGTGGCCTCCCTTGTCGACGTTCGCCGGGGAGTCGCGGGCTTGGCGGCAGCCGTTACGGGGGTCCGCTGTGGCGGCGGTATTCGGTGGACCCGGGTCGCGCGGGCGTGGTCTGCTTCGGCCATGAGCTTGACGGTCCGGGTGTTCACACTGCACGGCGGCGAGACACAGCTGCTGGACACACCCGAGTGCTGCGAGGACCTCGCGGGGTTCGAGAGCTGGCGCACCGAGGTGTGGGGCTCGGCGGCCGCGCGGGCTTTGGGAGTGCGGTTCTTCCCGATGCTCGATGGTGGCGAGCTGATGGCTCGGCCCGACGAAGTGCCGGATTTCGTCGTCGAGACCAAGATCATGCGCGCGAACTTGGACAGGCTCGTGCCTGAGCCGGATCGGGACCACAGCCGCGAGTGGTACCTGGACACGATTTCCTCGCGGCTCGCGAACATCCAGATCGCGGCCGGGAGGGCGTTGGGGGTCGGTGGTGGAGTTCTCATCTGGTAGCACGGCGGGGTCGTGCGACGGGTGGGCAGCGCTGAGTGTCGAACAGATCGAGGAGCCGGTCGCAAGCCCGCGAAGGTGATCTGGTGACGGCTCAGCCCACCTAAACTGCACTCCATGATCACGTCGCCCGAAGAGCTTCCGCCCGTCAGTCGCACGGCGGTGGGGGTCGCTGCGTTGCGGGCGCTCGAGTCGCAGCGGCCGGATCGGCTTTTCGAGGATTCGTACGCCGGGGCGTTCTCCGTGGCGGGGCGGGCGGTGTTGGGCGACGGTGACCGGCTCGAGGGTGGGCTCGGTGAGGTGTTCGCGGAGCAGGTGGCGGTGCGCACGCGGTTCTTCGACGAGTACGTGCGCGGGAGCCGCCAGGTGGTGCTGCTGGCGGCGGGGCTGGACGCGCGCGCGTTTCGGCTGGAGTGGCCGGACGGGGCGCGGGTGTTCGAGCTCGATCTGCCGGATGTGTTGCGGTTCAAGGACGAAGTGCTCGCCGAGTTGGGTGCCGAACCGAAGTGTGAACGGATCGAGGTGCCGGCGGACCTGACGCAGGACTGGGTGACCAAGTTGCGCGAAGCCGGGTTCGACGCGAGTCGGCCGACGACGTGGCTGGCCGAAGGGCTGCTGGTGTACCTCGGGCGCGAAGCGGCCGAAGGGTTGCTCGCGCGCGTCACGGAGTTGTCGGTGCCGGGGAGTCGGGTGTCGTTCGAGCATCGGCCCGAGGGGGAGCGTGACGGGTTGCTGCAGCGCGCGCGTCGGGTCGGGGGGCCGGTTACGGAGTTGTGGCGGGGTGGTCTCGGCGCGGAGGCGCCGCAGTGGCTCGCCGAGCGTGGCTGGCAGTCCGAGATGGTCACCGTCAGAGATCTCGCCGCCGGGTACGGGCGCGAGGTGCGGGACGAGACGACCGGCGGCTTCCTCGTGGCGACGAAACGCTGACTAGTCGAACGGCAGAACCGGCGTGCCGAACGGCTCCAGGAACGAGATGGTCTCCGTGATCGTCGAGACGCCCGTCGCGACCGCGCGCACCACGGCGGCGCAGGCGTCGAGGACGGGTTGGACGGAGGCGGTGGAGCGGTCGCCCGCCAGGACGGCCACGGAGGGGGCAGCGGCGGTGCTCGCGATGCAGGTGACCTGGGCGGCCGTCTCGGCGGCGAGGCGGTCGAGGAGGTCGGCGAGGTCGAGGCCGACGGCGGCGGTGCGGGCGGCGGCCTCGGCGGCCTGGCGGTAGTGCACGTCGAGCTCGTCGGCGCGGGTGCGGAAGAGGGCGGCGGGCTCGCCGCCCCAGCGGCGTTCGGCGCGGTGGGCGCCGCTCTCGAAGGCGAGGCGGGCGGTGACGAGCACGTCGCGCCCGGTGGAAAGGGTGCGGGCGGACTCGCGGATGGCGGCGGGCGAGCAGTCGATCTGCTGCAGCGCCGCCACGGGGTCCGGGGCGCCCAGGCGCGCGCCGGCCTTGCGCAGCGGCTCGAGGGTCGCGGCGGCTTTTTCCAGGGCGGGGTGGAGGAAGGGCATCAGGTGAACAGCGCCGTCGCCACGCTCGGGCGGATCTTCTCCGCGTGGCCGCCCGCCGTCATGCGCAGGCGGCCGGCGAGGTCGGACGTCGCGTCGCCGAGCACGCGGGCGTCGACGTCGCGCGCGGCCAGCGCGGCTTCCCATCGCGCGGCCAGCTCGCGGGCGGGCGCGGAGATGCCGAACGGCGTGGACTCCAGGCGCGCCTCGGCGAAGCGGCCGGCCGCCTGGTCGGCGTCGGCCGCGGCCTTGTCCAGCGCGTCGGCCGCCGCGCGCAGGCGTTCGCTCGTCGAGCTCGCCATGGGACTCCCCTTCCCGGAACAACCCTGTCCAAGGTGGCCAGGCCCCGACCTCGTCACCCTGTAGGGGGAGATCTAACCTCATCACGTCCTGTGTGGTCACTCGGCCGGGCGAAGGACAGTTTGCCGGTCGTGCGAGGTCCCGTCGCGAAGCGTCGAAGAATGCGCCTCGAACTGTTCATTCTTCCGGCCCCTCGAACGGGTGAGCGGGGCCAGAAGCACGGGTTTCGACTTCGGAGCGTCATGGACCCCCGCGTGGTGTTCGAGTGTCAAATGATGGTGCACAGCGAACAGAAAATGACCACGTGATAACACTGTGCGTTCATTTCCTGCCATCGCGCGAGCACGTGACAACACACCGGGCCTAACCTGGACGCATGACCGAACCCCAGGCACCCCAAGCCGTGGTCACTTCGTTCCTGAAGGCGCTCGAGGACATGGACGTCGAACGGGCGCTGGGCCACGTCGCCGTGGACATCGTCTACCAGAACGTTCCGCTGCCGGCCGCCCGCGGCCTCACGGCGGTGGAAAAACAACTCCGCATGCTGGCCCGGCTCAGCACCGGGTTCGAAGCACGCACCCACCACATCGCCGCCGACGGCAACGTCGTGCTCACCGAACGCACCGACGTGCTGCGCCGCGGCTCGTTCGCGGCCGAGTTCTGGGTGTGCGGCACCTTCGAGGTGGAGAACGGCCGCATCGTGCTCTGGCGCGACTACTTCGACTGGACCACGTTCTTCGCGGCCAGCGCGAAGGGCGCCGGCCGCGCCGCGCTGTCGGGCGCCAAGACGCTCATCGGCAAGTACCGCTCGTGAGTGGTGCGGCCGCCCAGGCCCCCACGGCCACGGCCGCACCACTCACGAACCCCCGGGGCAAGTCTCCGGACGCCGCGGTCGCGGGAGAAGCGGAAGTTCCCGCGTCCGCGGCGTTCCCCAGCGGGGCGCGAAACCGCGCGAGCCGAACACGATCAACCCCCATGTGATCGTGTCGCCTCCCCCCGCGGTGTGCGACCCGTGAGCAGTCGGGGAAGTGGTCTGGGCCACTTTTCCGGCCGCTCGCGAGTAAAGGTACCTCCGCCGCCAACCGACCGCGCCAAAGCTTGAGCTGCATTTAAGGCAGATGGTCCGTCCGGGTGACGACCTGCGGAAACGCCTCAGCGCTTGGGTGCGAGAAACCCTTCGACCGTGCCGATCCCGGCCCCCACGGCCACCTTTGTGGACCGCCGCGCCGAAAGCTCGGCCACGTGGCGCAGCACCGCGGCCGCCGCCTCGCCGGCCAGCGGCACGCACTCGTTGTCCTCACCGCGGCGCACCGGGATGAGCTCGAGCCGCGGTTTCTCGCCGAGCAGGCAGCCGGCGAGCAGGCCGTCGACGTGGCGGCCGCGCATCGCGGGCCAGTCGAACACGAGGTTGCCGAGGCTGTAGAGGATCGGGCGGCCGCGGTAGACCTCCACGGCCTGCACCGAATGCGGTCCGTGGCCCACCACCAGGTCGGCGCCGGCGTCGATGATCGCGTGGGCGTAGGCGATCTGGTACTCGGTGAGCTCGTCGCCCGGCAGGCCCCAGTGCATCGACACCACCACGTGCTCGGCCGAAGCGCGAGCGCGGTGCACGTCGGCGACCAGGCGTTCGAGGTCGGCCGGCACCGGCGTGGTGTGCACGATCGGCGGCCGGCCCGGCACGTCGAGCACGCGCGGATCGGGCTGGTACGAGGTGTACGCGCCGGCGACCGCGACGCCCGCCGAATCGGCCTTCGCCTCCTGCCCGATCGGCCAGCACAGCGACGTGAACGCGAGGAAGGCGACGCGGCGACCGGCCCGGTCGATCACGGCCGGCGTGTGCGCGGCCGTGAGGTTCGCACCACCACCGCAGTACGCGATCCCGGCCTTCTCCAGCACCGACAGGCTCGCGAGCATGGCCGGCGGCGGGTACGTGACGTTGTTCGCGACCGACACGACGTCGATGCCGGCCGAGGTGAGCGCCTCGACCATTTCCGGTGCGGAATGGCGCCAATTCGGCTTGTGTGGGATGTCCAGACCGCCGTGGTCACCCATCGAGCCCGACAGTGGACCCTCGAGGTTGACGAAACGCAGGTCGGCTCCGCTCAGCAGCGGGGACAGCGCCCGGAATGCCTTTTTCGGCTCGCTTCGGCCCTGTACGTTGACGTCTCCGCCGAGTACGAGAGAGATCACTGTGTCAACCCGTCCCTCGGAGGTAATTCCGCGAACTCGTTACGAATCGTTGCCTCTTAGTCTTCCTACCCTTCGCTTGTTCGGGGGACGATGCGTCGACCGTTCATGCAAAGGGGACTCAGGGTGACCATATCCGGTCGAAGAAAGAGCGTGCTGACCGCCGCTGCCGTCGCGGGTCTCGTGGTGAGCGGCGCTCCCGCCGCCCTCGCCACACCCAGCGCGGACGCGGTCATCGCCGAGGTCTACGGCGGCGGCGGCAACTCCGGCGCCACGCTCACCAACGACTTCGTCGAACTCGGCAACCGCGGCTCCGCGCCGCTCTCGCTCGACGGCTTCAGCGTGCAGTACCTGCCGGCCTCCGCGAGCGCGTCGAGCACCTGGCAGGTCACGAAACTGGCCGGTTCGGTCAACGGCGGCGGGCGCTACCTCGTCGCGGAGTCGAAGGGCATGGGCGGCACGGTCGCACTGCCCACTCCGGACGCGACCGGGACCATCGCGATGTCCGGCACCGCCGGCACGATCGCGCTGGTCAACGGCACCACCGCGCTGACCTGCAAGACCGCGGCCGACTGCGCCGCCGACCCGCAGGTCAAGGACCTCGTGGGCTTCGGTGACGCCGTGGTCCGCGAAGGCACGCCGACGGCCACGCTGTCGAACACCACCTCGGCCGCGCGCGCCGCGTCGCTCGCCGACACGGACAACAACAGCACCGACTTCACCGTCGGCGACCCGACGCCCACCAACTCCAAGGGCGAGACCGCCGGCGGTGGCGACACCGGCCCGGTCGACCCGGGCACCCCGGCGAAGATCCACGACATCCAGGGCACCACGCGGATCTCGCCGTTCAAGGACAAGAAGGTCAGTGACGTCACGGGCATCGTCACCGCCGTGCGCACCTTCGGTTCCTCGCGCGGCTTCTGGCTCACCGACCCGAACCCCGACAGCGACCCGCGCACCAGCGAGGGCCTGTTCGTGTTCACCGGTTCGACCTCGCCCGCCGTGGCCGTCGGCGACGCCGTGACCGCGACCGGCACGGTGAAGGAGTTCTACCCGGACGCCCCGGCGACCTCGAACTACCAGTCGCTCACCGAGCTCTCGAGTGCACAGTGGACGGTGGGCACGCACGGGAACCCGTTGCCCGCGCCCACGAAGATCACGCCCGACCAGATCCCGGACGTGCTCGCGCCCAACGCGGGCGGCAACATCGAGGCACTGCCGCTCGAGCCGGCCAAGTACGCGCTGGACTTCTGGGAGTCGCACGAGAGCGAGATCATCAGCATCTCGGACGCGCGGGTCGTCGGCCCGAGCAACGACTTCGACGAGCTGTACGTGACCACGAAGCCGCAGCAGAACCCGACGCCGCGCGGCGGCACGGTCTACCTCGGCTACGACAAGATCAACACGGGCGTGCTCAAGGTCCAGTCGATCATCCCGTTCGACCAGCAGCCGTTCCCGAAGGTCAACACCGGTGACGTGCTCACCGGCGTGACCTCCGGCCCGGTCGAGTACAGCAGCTTCGGTGGCTACACGCTCTTCGCGTCGCAGATGGGTCCGGCCAAGGACAACCACCTGCAGAAGGAAGTCACGGCGCGCCAGCGCCCGGGCCAGCTCGCGGTGGCGACGTACAACGTCGAGAACCTCGCGCCGTCCGACCCGGACACGAAGTTCGCGCAGCTCGCGCACGGCATCGTCGACAACCTGGCCGCGCCGGACGTCGTGACCCTGGAGGAGATCCAGGACAACGACGGCGCCACCAACGACGGCGTGGTCGCGGCCGACGTCACGCTCAAGAAGTTCACCGACGCGATCGTCGCGGCGGGCGGCCCGCACTACCAGTGGCGCGAGATCGACCCGACCAACGACGAGGACGGCGGCGAGCCGGGCGGCAACATCCGCGTGGGCTTCCTGTTCAACCCGGCGCGAGTGTCGTTTGTGGACCGTCCGGGCGGCAGCGCGACCTCGTCGGTGGGCGTGACGAAGGACCACGGCAAGGTGCACCTGACGCAGTCGCCGGGCCGCGTCGACCCGACGAACGACGCGTGGACCGACAGCCGCAAGCCGCTGGCCGGCGAGTTCGTGTTCCAGGGCCGCACGGTGTTCGTGATCGCCAACCACTTCAACTCCAAGGGCGGCGACCAGCCGACGCACGGCCGGTTCCAGCCGCCGGTGCGCAGCTCCGAGGTGCAGCGCCAGAAGCAGGCGACCGTGCTTCGCGGGTTCGTTTCGCAGCTGCAGGCGGCCGACCGCAACGCCAACATCGTGGTGGCCGGCGACCTCAACGACTACCAGTTCTCGCCGGCGCTGGCGCAGCTGACGTCGGGCGGGCTGAAGGACCTCATCGCGACGCTGCCCGCCGCCGAGCGGTACAGCTACGTGTTCGAGGGCCAGTCGCAGGTGCTGGACCACATCCTCGCGTCCTCGTCGCTGCGCGGCGTGGACTACGACGTGGTCCACATCAACGCCGAGTTCGCCGACCAGGCCAGCGACCACGACCCGCAGATCGTGCGGTTCCGGCCGTCGACGGGCAACCAGGTCGAGGATCTGTTCTACGACGTGCTCGACTACCTGGACCAGTTGTTGGGGCGTACTGCTCCGCGTAAGTAAGTAGTTCCGGGTTTTCCGCTGGAGGCCACCGTCTTTCGTGACGGTGGCCTTCGGCGTTCCCGGGGCGACTAGACTCGGGCTGCCGGCAAGCGATCGGGGGCGCGGTGGCAGACGAGGGCTCGGCCAGCGAAACCAAGAAGGACGAAGCCAAAAAGCCCGGCTGGGGCACACTCGGGCACCAGTGGATCACGGCGATCGCCGCGCTGGTCACAGCGCTGACCGGGGCCGGGTTCTTCGTCGGCCGGGCCAGCGCGCCGAACCCGCCCGCGCAGCCGGCGCCGGCGACGGTCACGGTGACGGCAACTGCGTCCGGTGGCGACGCGCCCGCTCCGCCGGGTTCCGCGCCGAGCAAGGCTGCCAACCCGGGCGCCGGCGTGTATTCCTCCGGCGCGGTCACGTTCGGGAGCATCAATCTCGACCTGAACCCGCCGGCCGAAGCCGACGAGAACGACATCGAGGACCACTTCGGCAGCGACCTGTTCACCATCGGCGGCAGCAGGCTGCGCGTGTGGGCCGACGCCGGCGTGCCGGGCCGCGACGACTGCCGCCGGCTCGCCACGGCCGACGGCACCAACCAGCTCGATTCCCTGCACGCCGGCAGCGTCGTCTGCGGGATCACGGCCAAAGGGCGGCCGTTTCGGCTCACCGTCAAGGTGGCGGCCTCGGACGGCCTGGTCACCGACGCCGTCGTGTGGGACGCCTAGCCGATCGGCGCGCAACCGGTAGCCGAAAGGGGTACGCGGTGATCACTCCGCCGAGTGTTGTCCGCGCAGTGGGGGATTCGTAGGTTCGGACCAACGACTTGGGAGGTCCGATGCGCAGGATGTTGACCGTGTGCGCCGCCGTGGCGGTGGCCGGCACGGTGGTGGCGGCGCCCGCGATGGCGGTGGCCGGAGGGGAGGCCGCGGGTAGTGGTGCGGCGCCGTGGATGGTGACGGTGGCGTTCAAGGGGGACGAGCCGTTGGTGCAGCGGGAAAGTTGCGGTGGCGCGCTGATCGCGCCCGATCGGGTGGCGACGGCGGCGCACTGCCTGGACCACGTGGACCCGACGCACCTGGAGGTGCACGTGGGCGGGGGCACGCTGTCGGAGGATCCCGGGAAGGTCGTGCCGATCAAGGGCTGGTCGGTGGAGCCGGGGTTCCGGCTGATCCCGTCGCCGGTGGATCCGCAGGACTTCGAGAAGTCGAGTGCGGCCGACGACGTCGCGGTGATCAAGCTCGCTCGGTCGGTGTTCGGGGTGCCGACGTTGCCGGTCGCACGCACCGCGCCGGCACCCGGGTCCACTGTGGACCTTTTCGGCCACGGCCTCACGCAGGCTCCGGACCCGAAGAACCCGGCCGCCGCCCTTGGTGACCAGCTGAAGCACGCGCAGCTGAAGGTCCTCGACGACGGCGCGTGCGCGGCGGGTCTGGCGAGCCCGGGGCTGCTCGACGGCAAGTCGGTGCTGTGCACGCAGGGCGCCGCCACCGTGTGTCCCGGCGACAGTGGCGGGCCGCTCGTGCAGAATGGCCGCCTCGTGGGCATCGTCAGCTTCGGCGGTGAGACGGCGGGCAAGCAGTGTGGTGAGCCGACCGTCGACGGGTTCGCCGACGCCGCCGTGGCGCGTTCGTTCCTGACTCAGCCGCGGCCGCCGCTCGCGCCGATGGCCGCGGCAGACCCGGTGATCACCGGGACGAAAGCCGCGGGCGACACGCTGACCTGTGAAGCTCCGAAGTGGACGATCAAGCCCGAGAAGACCGAGTACGCCTGGTACTACAACAAGGTCGACCCGGCGAACGGCTTCGAGTTCTACCTCCCGGTCGAGGGTGCGACCACGCCGACTCTGAAGGTGACCGACGAACTCGCCGGGCACAAGCTGAACTGCGGCATCACCGCCAGCACGGCCGGTGGCACCATCCTCCAGTACAGCGACGTCTTCTGACGCTCAACGAAACGGCCGGGGCGGCGATCCGCCTCGGCCGGTTCAGCGTTTGGCCCGCCAGCCCAAAGCCAGCACGGCCTGCACCAGCTCCTGGTACGACGGCTTCACTTCCTCGAGGTACCGGTCCAGGTACTGCGGCCGCGCCGTGGGCACGGGCTGCGGATCGTCGGCCGGCTCCAGGAAGTTCAGGCGCGAAACGTTGTGCAGCGCCATCTTCCACCAGCGGGACGCGCGTTCGGCGGCCTTCTCCTCGCGCTCCTTCGCCGCGGCGACGGCGGCGTGCGCGTCGGCGAGCTGGTGGTCGATCTCGTCGGCGCGGGCGAGCTCCCAGGACCGCAGGTTGTCGGCCGAGCCGCGGGCCAGGCCCACGATCTCCTTGTAGCGCATGGCCGCGCTGGCACCGTCGGTCATGTCACCTCTCCGGTCTGCTCGGGACGAAGGAACGGAATGATCACTTCCGGCGCGCCGTGGGTGGTGCGGTCGAAGAACAGCGCTCGACCCGGACGCGGCGACCAGTGCACGACGAGGCCGGCGGCGAAGGGGGAAAGCTCGTTGCCCTGTACGTCGAGCGCGGCCCACGTGCCGATGTCGTCCGTGCCGCCGAAGCCGAGCGTGTCCTTGAGCCGCGCGATGCTGCGCCACCAGCCGATGGTGTGCACGCCGTGGCCCGGGCCCGTCTTCAGGACCGTGCGCAGGTGGTCGAGGCCGCTCTTGAGCTGCCCCGGCGCCTTGGTTTCCAGCGCGGGCAACGCCGCGTCCACGCCGTAGAGCAGGAGGATCCGCGACGGGCCGCCGAGCTGTCCCTCCACGATGGACGTCAGCAACGCTCCCACGTCGTCGATCAGGTCGGCCACGTGGCCCTCGGCGCGCAGCCGTTCCGTGAGCTCCAGCACGGCCGGTGCGCACGCGTCGATCGCGCAGTAGAGCACGAACTCCACCTCGCCGATCTCGTACTGGCGCGCCAGTGACCGGGCGGCGGAGTCCATGATGGACAGTGCCTCGGCCGACGCGCCGCCGAGCACCGCGATGTTGCGGCCCGGCGCGCGTGGCAGCTCCACGCCCTGCGCGGCCTCCGTGACGTCGATCGACTCGCCGAGCAGTGCGCGTGGCCGCGACGTCGGCTTGAGCTCGGTGAAGGCCGCGAACTGTTCCAGCACCGGCGAATGCGCGCCGTCGAACAGGCGGGGACGCGGGAAGCGTCCGGAGTAGAGCTCCCACAGCTTGTGCTGCAGGTCCACGAACACGTTGCGGCTGCTGGCATCCGGGACGTGCGCGAGCAGGTTGCCGTGGGCCACGCCGGAATCGTGGTTGATCACCGCGTGCCACTTCGGCGCGGACACCGCCGCGTTGTTGGTCTCGGCCAGCACGCGCCGCGCCTTCGGCATGGCGATGCGCAGCGTGCACTGCTCGAACACCGCCGGCTTGCCCCAGAACGCCTCGATGCCCGCGACGTCCTGGCTGGCCAGCACGAGGTGGATGCCCTGCGAACGCCCGCGCCGCGCGATGTCCTCCAGCAGCTGCGTCGCGGTGGCCGTGACCTGGTCGCGGCCGGCGAACAGGTACTGGAACTCGTCGATCACGGCCACGATCCGCGGCCAGTGCCCGCTCGGGTCCTGCTCGCGCAGGTCGGCCAGGTTCGTGACCTCGTGTTCCTTGGCCGCTGCCGAACGCCGGCGCAGCTCGTCGGCGAGGAAGCGCAGCAGCGCCAGGCCGAACTCGCGGTCGGTGTTCACGTTGACACCCACGAGCTTCGCGTGGGGCAGCCAGCTGGCGTCCTTGCGTCCCGGCGCGAGGCCGGCGAAGGACACGCCTTCCTTGAAGTCCAACAGGTACAGCGCCAGCTCGTCGGGCGAGTAGCGCGCGGCGAGGCTGCCGAGCAGCGCGTAGAGGAAGTTCGTTTTGCCCGAGCCGCTGGGCCCGCCGATGAGCGCGTGGGGGCTCGCGTCGCCGATCACGACCTCGACGGCCTCGCCCTCGTAGAAGCCGACCGGGGCCCGCAGCTCACGCGCGGAGTTCTCCTGGCCGAACTCCGTGGGCAGCAGGTCGGCGAACGACCGCGGCCCGCCTTGCTTGGCGATCAACGCTTCCGCGATCCGCCCGGCCGCGCGGATCACCTGGCCCGACGGCAGCGGCGGATCGAGGTCCACCACCAGGTCGGTGCCGGTCATGCTGCTGATCGCGCGCCGCTCGTCGAGCAGGCTCAGCGATTCGATCGACGCGCTCACGGCCGTGGGCACGTCGATGAGGATCAGGCAGATCCCGGCGGCGAGGGCGCCGCTGGCCACGCGCTTGAGGTCGCGCGCGAGCTCGGGTTCGAGTGTTTCGCCGTTGCCGTAGAGCACGGCGATCCGGTACGGCTCCACGCGCTGGTTGCTGGCGCGCCGAAGCTCCCGCAACGACGTGTGCCCGGCCTGCATGCCCGTGGCGTGGATGCGGCGGATGTGGCCGGCGAGCTCGTCGAGCAGGTCTTCCAGGCGCGTCGGGTCGTACAGCGACAGCGCGCTGGTGCGGCTGATCGGGTAGAGGTCGGGCAGGATCGCGGTGAGCTGCCCGATGTCCCACAGGTGGATCTTCACGGCGCCGGGCTCGAACGTCGAGAGCACCCGCATCAGCAGGTTCTGCACGATCCCGTCGATCACCGGCCGCGTTTTGGGCGCCGACGTGATCTGCAGGTGCGATTCGTCGAGCAGGGGCACGGCGACGTCGAACGTCCGCGAGATGTCGCGGCCGGCCGCCGTCGCCGAGCCCACGCGCCACAGCCCCGGCGCGGTGATGCCGGGGTTGGTGCCCACGCGGCCGAGCCATTCGCTCGGCGGCCGCCCCGCGGGACCCTGGGCGTTGGCCGCCACCAGGTCCCGCAGAGCGCCCGGGCCCGAGCTCCAGTCGGTGTAGAACGCGTTGCGCACGCCGCCGAGCGAAGCGAACACTTCGTGCGCGGCCGGGTGCCGCGCCCATTCCGTCTGCTGCTCGGCATCGGCGTGGTTCATGCCGACCCGCACGATTTCCTGTTCGAGAGCGAGCCGCGCGACGTCGGCCTCCGCGGCTTCGCGGGCGCCGGCGGCGGCACCGAGCACGAGCCCGATCTGGTGCCGGACCCGGTCCAGTGCCGTCTGAACGCGGTTGCGCTGCTCGGCGGATTTACTGGCCATCGGTGTCGCTCATGAGGCTTTCTTCCCTACAGGCGTGACTGATATCCGCTCACCAGGTCGTCGGCGGCGGCTAGGCGGGTGAGGAGGTGGTCGAGTCCCTCGTCGGCCTGATCCAGTTGCGACGGCAGCCAAGGATCGGCCTTCGCCTGTGCGTCGACGAGTGCTCTGCGAGCGTCCCCGAGCAGGCTTTTGGCCCGCTCGGCGTGGGCGCGCCCGTCGGTGAGCCCGCTCATCGCGGCGGTGAGCAACTGGTGGATCTCGGCGAGTCCCGACATGCGGTTACAACCGGGCCGAGTAGGAGTCGGCCGACGAAATACTGGCCTGGATGGTGCTTTGCATCCCGGTGATTCCGTTCAGCGCTTCGGCCAGCAGACCGTGGGCCTGGTTGACCTCGTGCTGACTGCTGCCCTGCGTCGCCTGGGACAGCGACAACTGGGCTTCTTCGAGAGATTGCGCTGCCTGCTGCAGGGCGGCGATGCTCGCGGACGCCTTCTCGTTCGCGAGCGCGATGCCAGCGCGGATCTCTTCCACTCCGGGCATGGGGGCGGACTCCTCGGTGCGTCGGGGCTGGAACGACCACGTACAAACTTAGCGTGATCAGGTGTCTTCGGTAAGTGAGGAACAGGGGGAGAATCGACAAGGCCCCGGACGTGGGTGACGTCCGGGGCCTCGCGGGCGGCGGTCGGTCGCGGGACCCCCGAACCGTGTTCCAGCCATGGTGACCTGCGGTTTTCGAGGTTCGCGCGCCAGAGGCCGCGCCCAGGTCAGGCCGGTATTCGTGACACCGAGGAACCTCTCCGAACTTCTACGATCGAGTCTGCGCAGGAGCGTAGCGGGTCGGTTCGAGGGCGGTTTGGGAGGTCCTCGGGTGGGCGCTGGCCTGCGGTTTCGCCGGTGCACGGCGGAGGTGAACGACGATCAGCAACGCTTCGGCAACGGGTGCGCGGGCGTGAAATCGGGCATGTAGAAGGAAATTCGGGTTTTTGGATGCGCGTGGCCGACGCAACCGGTTCCGGATTTGCCGCCGCCGACGCGACGCTGAAACGACGAACGCCGGGCGAAGTGAATCGCCCGGCGTTGGTCTGTTACTGCGGCGGAGGATACAGGATTCGAACCTGCGAGGGCGTGAACCCAACACGCTTTCCAAGTCTGCACACGGCTGTACGCGGGGGTCTGCCTAAGGCGAATCGCCAGGTCAGACGGCTGCATGGTGGCCGGTGAACGTCGCCGTACGGGGACGAATGAGACTAGAAATGAGCCTAAGCTGGCCCTGAGGACTCGGCCCGGTCAGGTGCTACGGGACCCATCCGCGAAGTCAGCAGCATGACTTCGCGATCCGCCTCACGAGCGCCATGCGCTCGAAGTGACTCGCTGGTTGGCTCGTACTTCTACTCGGATGCGGCACGTAGCTGGCGTGGGTGCGTCCGGATCTTGCTCTGGTCGTCCGCCTGGCCGCGACAACGACTAAGACTAGAACTGAGCCGATGAAACTTTACTCCATCCGTGTGAACCTCGCTGGTCGACGGTCCGAACGATGCTGCTCACGGCGCAGGCCAGCGGAAGGTGTCCACTGGCCTTGTAACGGCGAGTCGTCGGGCCGCGACCGTCCTAGGTCCTCGACGATGTGTACGAGATTCGACACAGTCGTAGGCACGCTTGAAGGTGAGGTGATGGAATAGCTGACGTGTCAGCTGACGAGCATAACAATATTGTAACTTTTTAGCGTAGGTCACTATAGCTCGCCTGCGACTGTGACGATGTGAGCGGTGACACAGGTAGGGTATTGGTGGGAAATGCGGAGCGACGGCTTTGTATAACCAGGGAAGGCGAAACGATGACACGGGCGTGGTTGCAATGACTGACGCAGGAGGAGAACTCGTGCGCCCCCCGGTCACTGAAGTGAACTTAACCTTCTGGTTTGAGCCCATATACACGCTCGCTGCTCTCCATCTGTCGTCTCTGCGCAACCTTTGGGCTGACGAACTGCCGAAGGTTGAGGAAAAAGCACCACTGGCTCCTTGGCGACCGACTGATTCAATCACTTTTGTTGAGGACAAGTGGCCTATGCCTGCTTGCATTTTTGCGTCAGATGAGCGCGAGAAGCAAGTTCTCATACAGTCGGACCGGATTGGGCTGACTTGGTACTTTACGGATAAGAAACAATATCCGGGCTTCGCGGCACTAAGTGAAGATTTCCTCAATCGGTATGGCGAGCTGGTAGAAGCATTGCGTGGGTCTGGGAATGATGACCCGAAGCTTCTCCGTGTGACGATCGATTATGAGAACTACCTCGATCTGTTTGATTCGAATCTCGTCTCCAAGAGGCTCGTCGCCGAAGAAAAGATTTCCGCGTCTGATCGCAATGTTTTTTCTCCCGGCACTACCGCTGTGCGCAAGCATGTCCAAATCGGTGCAGATCAATCCAGTCTTAACCTGCTTATCGGTGTTGAGCCGACAAGGCGCGGAGAAGGACTTAGCTTCGCGTTGGCTCAACCGCTCGACACCCCCGGTGATGGTGTGAATGCCTCCACCATCCTGGCGCTCAGCGCCCGCGCCGACCTAGGGAAGGGCGACGAACCGGGCGAACGGCTAAATAGCGCGCACGAGGCTATAAACGAAATCTTCGCGGGCTTGTTCGATGATTCTTTCAAGTCGTCCTGGGGGGAGAAGTGACCATGAATGGTCTCGGAATTTTGATGCCGCCTGCGGGTTCCACTCAGACTTCGTTCAAGGAAGACCAAAGTCAGCGGCGCGCGTTCGCTGCCGTTCGAATGCGCAAGCATCGTTACTCGGGCCTGGCGGAGCGGGATGAGCAATCAGATTCCTCTTCGCACTCTGAGGCCGTGGTCGCCGCGCCGGTCCCTCTTCGGTCAAAGTTTCGCGGTCCTGGACGTACGTCTATTTGGAATCATATTGGTTCTCAGTTGACGAAAATCAACGTCAGGTCTCGGACCGGTGAGTATGGCGAAGATTGCTCCGTCGACGATGAAATCATCATGAAACTATTCATGATCCTTATGTGGATCTGTGATTCCACGTCAGTTTACCCGCACATATCGATAGATGGTGACAGCGGAATTGCGGCAGTGTGGTACGCAGATGAACTGTCCCTTGAAATTCTTGTTGACTCAGATGGTTGCGCGGAAGCGATCGTAAAGTCAGGGAATGAAATGCGTTCCATTGACCTGGTTGAAGGCGATTTCGCTGCCCTGCGAATGGTTCGGGGGCATCTGGGTCGACTGACGGCTCACGTCAAGGCAAGGAATCCTCTTTGGCGTAATCTGGTGGTTTAGGAATGGAAGATGGAACCCAAGGCTTCGTCGGCAAAGATGAAGTCATTCTTCGCCGCTGCCTAAATAAGCCAAATGAGCAGCATGTTCACCCGGTCGACCTCATTACGGGAAAGCCTAAAATGGGTGTGGCCGGCTTTCGGTTGAATGACGGTGAAGATGGTGCTTCATGTTATCGCGAGGTGCTACTGAATGCGAATGGCCAGACGGCTTCGGCGGTCAGCAAGAACGGGTCGAGCTATGTGTTCGCGTTCGAGGCAAGAGTTGTGAAGGAGATTGATTTTAGCGACCTTTTGCAGGGCAATAACGACATTGGCTGGAAGGGTTGGGATGTGATATATAACCCGGTTCCCGACGAGCCTGGAGCTGAGCCAATCGGGCATGCTCATGCACTAGTTGCACCGTATTATGGGTTTTCGTATAACCCAAAAGACAGATTGCTCAAGAAATCGTTTAATCTGGTTCGCTCGACGGTAATTGAGAAGTCAGAGGTTGTGTTCGCTCCGGTTGAGCCGAGTCCGCCTGCGGCTGCTTGAGGTCATAAGCCGCTTGCCGGTCTATTGCGGACAACTAACCGGTCGTAACTCGGCAAGCGTGGATCGATCATACGGGCGGAGCGTCGCCATCCTGTCAGTCATTGACGATGGCCGCAGTCACCTCTGTCATGTCCTCGATGACGAATGACGCCCCAGCGGACGCGAACGTGTCGGCCTTGCCTGACTTGTTCGCGTAGCCGACCACCGGTGCACCGACTGCGTGGGCGACTTCGATGTCAGACAATGAGTCGCCAATGAACAGCGTCTCGCTCGCGTCCCACTCGGTGCCGATTAGTGCGGCGTGGAAGGGATAAGGATTCGGCTTCATCAGGTCGGGGCGCGCGTACTTGCGCCCCATGACCGGTGTGATCTTGATCAGACACCCCGTGTCCTTGAGGTAGCGCACAATCGCCTGAGAAGAGTTGTTGCTCAGGATGCCCGCTCCCCTGCCAGAGGCGATGGTGGCGGTGATCGACTCCAGACCGCCAGGCGTCGCGACGGCTTTATCCACCGCCTTGAGCTCCGCCATGATGAGGTCGTCCTCGACGGCCTCGACCATGTCGGACCCGTACTTGGCCGCCTCCTGGAGGATCGCCAATGGGTCGTCCGTGTCCACCTTTGACGGCAAGTGGCGCTCAAGCCACCGGGCGACCTTGGGCGCCGGGACGCCGGCGAACACGTCGCACACCGGGCCGTCGAAGTCGAACAGTACGAGGCGTGCCCGGTCGACTAGCTCGCGCAGGCTGACGTCTGCCACTAGAGCTCCACATCTTTCGCCACGGAGTCCCACACGCTGTTGAACCACTTCTGCGCCTGTTCGACGTACTGCGAGTCCACCGAATCGACGTCCTCGGACTTCGCGTAGTGGAACAGCACGGCGTCCTTGCCCATGGGGTCGAAGATCTCCACAGGCTGGCCCGAGATGGCCACCGAGTGCTGAAGTACTGGGTAGAACCCGAAGAACGCCTCTGCCTCGTTCAGTAGGAACAGCTTGAACAGCGGTGCCGAGTGGTACGTGCGCACTTGAGCGGAGGCCGACTCGACCAGCCCCAGGGCTGCGAGCTCCTCGACTGTCTCCACGATCCCCTGAGTCGATCGCTGGACGATCCGCTCGGCACGTTTGCGCACGTCAGGCGAGTCGATCCCATCAGGGGCCAGTGCTGGCAATCCGACCGGTTTGGAGAGGTCGGGCAGCAGGATCCGAATTCGTAGGCTTTCCGGCTGCAGCCGTCCCGAGCGCACCTTGTCGAGCGGTTCGCTGATGACGCCTTGCAGCGTTTCTCCCGAGAACCCGGCGAAGTCGATGGCGACGGCTCCGCTGTCGAACATCGCCTCGACGTGTGGGCGGAGCCCGACGGAGCGCTCGGTCCGCTGCCGAACGAACGAGCCCTTGCCCTGACGAGAGACGACGAGTCCCTCGTCGCGTAGGACTCCAACAGCCTTCTGGGCGGTCATGACGGCGACGCCGTAGCTCGCCGCAAGCTCCGTGTACGACGGCAACCGGTCTCCCGGCTGGTAGGCGCCAGTGAGGATCGACGCCTTCAAAATCGCTGCGACCTGCTGAAACGGCGGGCGGGGGTCGTCCGGGTCGAGTTCATCCATGCCCGAGAGCATAGCGCGAACCCAACTAGCCCAACTAGGTGAATCCCGATCTTCTTCTATGTTTGATAGTTGACCTAGCTTGACTCTGCTAGTTGACCTATGTGAGTCTCTGGATGTCACCACTGACACCCACCGAGAGGGACCACGATGAGGTACGCGAACATCACCCGCCGCCAGGCTGAAGCCTCGTTCGACGGGCTGGACGCTGACGTTTTCGCTGTTCAGGACGCTGCGGCCCGGGCCGCTGACTACCTCGGTTTTGCCGAGGACGAGCGCTCGATTGACGCACTGATCGCCTCGGTTGACGAGGAGCTGGCCGCCACCGTGCTGGCCGCCACCGCTCGCGTGAAGCACTCGTTTACCGACTCCCGCCGGGCGCACCGCACCCGCCGCCGGGAGGAAGGCGCCACCCTGCGCGCCCTGCCGACCCGCTTCGACACCACCGCCACCACGGTGGGCAGCGACGTCGAAGGCCTGGTGGCCTGATGACCACCCACGACGTCATGCCGCAGGTTCACCGCGCTCATGAGCAGGCTCGCGACGAGCTGCGTCGCGCGGACACCAAGATCACCACCCTGTTGTCGCTGGTCGGCGCTGCGCTGGCCGGTGTGGTCGCTCTGACCACGCGGGACGTGTCGGTGCCGGCGACGGTCGCGCTGTGGTTCGCCGCCACGCCGATCTTCGCGTCGGTGCTGGTGCTGCTGGCCGCTGTCCGGCCGCGCCTGTCGCAGTACCCGGCCCCGGGCAGCTGGCTGGACTCCGTCTACAACGGCCCGGCCGTACTGCTCGAAGCGTCCAGCGTGGTCGCCTCCGAGTCCCTGGCCGCAGACGCGTCCACGGTCGGTGCGATCGCGGTGCGCAAGTACCGCCAGATCGGCAACGCCGTCGCCCTGCTGGTGATGGGCCTGTGCGTGCTCGCCGTCGCCCTGGTCCTGGCGGTGCTGACATGACCAACCCGCACCCGCTGACCAGCCTGTTCAGCCCCGACGCGGCGGCCCACTCCGCCAAGAACGCGCCTGCCGCGCCGGGTCCCACCAACCAGCCAGCTGACCGTTTGGAGAGGAACACCATGGTAGGCAGCACCTCGACCGCCGCGTGGACGCCGTACAAGGCCCTGGCTGACCTGATGGCCGCCAAACCGACGTCCTCGACGAACTACAGCTCGCAGGCCGAGTTCATCGCCGCCCGGGTGTCCTGGCTGTTCGAGCTGGCCGACGCGCTCACCGACGCCAACTTGGACGACGACGCCGACAGCACCCGCAGCACCGCGCTGGACCTGGTCCGCGACGCCGTGTCCGAGGTCGCCGGGGGTGTCGCATGAGCGCCCGGAACCTCTCGCCCCTGGCGATTGAGCGGCTGGCCATTCGCCGCTTCGCCGCCAAGCACGGCCGGACCTGGGCCAAGGCCACGAAGCGCGAGCGCGCCGCCTGGCTGGCCCGCACGGAGCCCTGCATCCGCGAAGAGCACGGCATCGCCCCGGGCGCCGAATGGCGCGGCGGCGACTGGCAGGCCCCGCAGCAGGCCGACCTGTTCGACCTGATCGACACCCCGGAGGTGACGGCATGAGCGGACGTCCCGACCCCCAGCCGGCCGAAAAGCCGTGGGAGCTGCACGAGCACATCACCCGCGAGAACGAGCGCATCGCCGCCGAACAGCGCGACGCCGCCAGGAACGGAGCGACCCGATGACCACCACCACCCTGCTCGTGCTGGGCGGCCTCGCGCTGATCGGCATGTTTAGCGTCTGGCGCGCCGGACGGAAGTCGGCCACGAAGGGCATGAAGGGCGTCCGCGAGGTCACCCGCATGACCGGCAACACGATCCGTCTCATCCTGGCCACGACCATCATCGCCGGGATCCAGTGGTTCGTGGTCGTCAAGATCGGCAACACCACCGCCACCTGGATCGCGCTGATCGTCCCGGCGCTGCTCGCGTCGGCCACCATCGTGCGGCTCATGGCCATCACCGAGGTCGTCACCACCACCCGGGGAGGCCGACGATGAGCACCGAGACGACCGCGCAGGACGCGCGGCACCAGCCCCTCACCGATGCCGACAAGCTCGCCCAGGACGCGGCCACTGCCGCCCAGGTCCGGCGCCTGGCCAACCACCCCGACGTCGTGGCGCTGCGGGTGGAGAAGGTCCGCACCCAGGTCGACACCGTGATCTGGCTCGGGATCTTCCTGGGCCTGGCGTTCACGATGGTCAACGTCCAGCAGTTCGCCGCCGCCGGCGCGTCCACGTGGTCGCTGGGCTGGCTGGCAGGATGGCTGCTCGACCCCATGGTGTCGCTCGTGCTCGTGGCGGTGCTGCGGGCAGAGCAGATCACCGCCCGCTACCAGGTCCAGACCGGCGCGTGGGCGCACCGGACGAAGTGGTTCGCGTTCCTGGCCACCTACGTCATGAACACCTGGGAGTCCTGGACCACGTTCAACGTCGCCGGGGTCGCACTGCACTCCGTGCCGCCGGTGCTGGTGTTCCTGGCTGCCGAGACCGCGCCCGTCCTCCGGGACAAGCTCACCGAAGCCGTCCTCCGGGCTGCCGAGCACACCCACGCCGGCACGCCCGCCCCGACCGCTCACGAGCCGGTCCCCGCGGCTTCCCCTGCCTCGATCGAGACCGCCCCGGCCAGCACCGAGGACGCCCCGGCGGTGAAGCCGGTCCATGCCCGCACGCCGGTCCGCAAGACGCGCGGCAAGGCCAAGCCTGCCGGTCGCAAGCTGCTGGCCGACTACGTGGCCGACGCCCGCGCCGCCTGGACGCCGGGGACCGAGGTCACCCCGGCGTGGGTCCGCACGGTCACCGACTGCGGACGCGGCACCTCCTCCAACGTCGCCGCCGCCCTGCTCGCCGAAATCACCGCCACCGAGACCGCCCACCTGCGAGAGGCCGCCTGATGTCCACCACCGCCGACCACAGCGCCCCGTTCCCGGCCGACGAGCCGAACGCCCGAGGAGACCAGCCCGTGAACAGCCCCGCCGAACCGTCCGAGAACCCCACCGTGCCCGCGCTCCCGAACGCCGACTCGACCGAGTTCGTGAACGCCCCCGTGAACGCCGACGACGCGGCAACGGACACCGCCCACACCCGCTCCGGGAACGTCGTCCCGATCCGCCCGGACACCGCCCGCCACCCCGAGGACATCCCCGCCCAGGACCGCGACGCCCGCCGGGGCGACGTCATCGACGCCGCCGACGACGAGCCGACCGCCACCGTGCCGACCGCGCTGGTCGACCCGCCGGCCGTCAAGACGACGTGGTGGGAGACCGCCGGCGACGCGACCGCCCGGCCGCTGGTGGCGAAGTGGCTGACCTCGGCGGAGGAGTTCAAGGCCCGGGCGAAGTTCATGGTCCGCTACGCCGCCCACACCACCGCGTTCCACGCCCTGCGGGTGCCGCTCTACGTCCCGACGGCGTTCCTGCGCTCGTTCGGCGCGCTGGGCCGGGTCATCGCCCGGGTGCACCACTGGGTGTACGACCGCGAGTCCAAGCCGGTGCGCATGGCCGCCCGCGACCGCAACGACCACGACGCGTACATGAAGCTGCGGGAGGCGCGTGCCGAGACCGTCCGCAAGCGCATGGCCCCGGTCATGGTCGGGCTCGTGATCCTGCTGGCCATCGCGTACCTGTCCATCACCTACATCGCCCCGTTCTGGAACTGGACCATCCTGGTGTCGGCCATGACGCTCGTGGGCTGGTGGGGCGCCCCGGCGGACAAGCCCGTGGCCGGGCGCGCGGTGGACATGGAGAAGACCCCGAAGCTCACCTCGTCCACGGTCGAGGACGCGCTGTGCTCGCTCGGTATCGGCGCGCTGAATCAGGCGTACAGCAAGGGCAAGCGCGTCACGTTCCCGAATCCGATCTCCCGCGACGGCGAGGGCTGGCGCGCCGACGTCGACTTGCCGTTGGGTGTCACCGCCGGCGACATCATCGCCAAGCGCTCGGAGCTGTCCTCCGCTCTGCGCCGCCAGATTGGGTGCGTGTGGCCCGAAGGGGACGCGAAGGTCCACGAAGGACGGTTGGTGCTGTGGGTCGGGGACACGGACATGTCCAAGGCCAAGCAGAAGTCGTGGCCGCTGGCCAAGCCGGGCGCGACGGTCGACCTGTTCAAGCCCCAGCCGTTCGGCACCGACCAGCGTGGCCGCTGGGCCGAGGTCACCCTCATGTTCGTGTCCATGATCATCGGTGCGGTGCCTCGGATGGGCAAGACCGTGTCGCTGCGGGAACTGCTGCTCATTGCGGCGCTCGACCCGCGTGCGGTGCTCTACGCCTTTGACCTCAAGGGCACCGGTGACCTGGCCGCTATCGCGCCGTGCTCGCACGCCTACGGCGTCGGCGACGACCCGGAGGACGTCGAGCGCATGGTGGTCGAGATGCGGGAGCTGCGGGAGGAGCTGCGCCGGCGCACCAAGGTGATTCGCGCGCTGCCCGAGTCGGTGTGCCCGGACAACAAGGTCACCCCGGAACTGGCCGCCCGCAAGGACTTGCGCCTGGCGCCGATCGTGGTCGGGGTGGACGAGTGCCAGGTGTGGTTCGAGCACAAGGAGCACGGCGCGGAGCTAGAGGAGATCTGCACCGACCTGGTCAAACGCGGCCCGGCGCTGGGCATCATCCTCATCCTCGCCACCCAGCGCCCGGACGCGAAGTCGTTGCCCACCAGCATTTCCGCCAACGCCATCCTGCGGTACTGCCTGAAGGTCCAGGGACAGACCGAAAACGACATGGTCCTGGGCACCTCGCAGTACAAGAACGGGATCCGGGCCACGATGTTCGCCCGCTCCGACCGGGGCATCGGCTACCTCGCCGGTGAAGGCGACGACGCCCGCATCGTGCGCAGCGTCTACAAGGACGCCACCGACGCCAAGAAGATCGCCGCCGGCGCCCGGGCCCGACGCGAGGCCATCGGCAACATCACCGGCTACGCCGCCGGCGAAGCTGTCGACGTCGAGGCCGCCCGCCTGGACCCGCTGGCCGACACCATCGCCGTGTTCGAGCGCGGCGAAGACAAGCTCTGGTCCGACACCCTCGTCGGGCGCCTGGCCGACCTGCGCCCCGCCCAGTACAAGGGCTGGACTGCGCAGAACCTCGCCACCGCGCTCAAGCCCTACGGCGTCAAGCCCAAGCAGGTGTGGGCCACCGACCCGGAAACCGGCAAGGGCGCCAACCGCAACGGCTACCACCGCGACGCCCTCACCGACGCGAAACGCAACGGAAAGTAACCGAGCAATAGGCTAGGGGCGGCGCCCGTCCTAGACCGGACCGCCCCTAGACCTAGACCCCTCCTCTAGACCTCTGCACCTAGGTTGACCAGCAAACTAGCAACCTAGGCATACCCTTCTCCGACCTGCGGAAACTCCCGGAAAACCCTGGCTAACGGCGCCCGCCCGGCGCCCTAGTCCTGGCTGAACACACCCTCCGGAAGACACGCAGAGTCACGACCCTAGGGGTTCGCTTTGACCACGCACACCACCTCCAGCGCCGCCCAGCAGGCCATCACGACCCCGTTCTGTGAGTACCGCGCGCTCGTCCTCGACGCCGCCGCCTGGCGCCTGCTGTCCTCGAGCCCGCATCTCGCCGAGCTGCTCGCCGAATGGGTCGAGTGGGAACGCCGGCGCACGGCCCGCGAGACCTCCAACGCCGTCTCGGGTGCCAGCGACTGGCACGCCAACGCCGCCACCCCGACCTACGCCGAGCTTGCCCGCCGCCGCGCCGTGGCCACCCGGCCTTCCCTGACGCCGCAGCAGATCCGCGCTCAGGCCACCGCCTCGTGGGCGCGGGTCGACGCGTGGATCGCCACCCGCCAGGACGCCGCCTGATGGCCACACAAGCTCACACGGAAGGGAAATCACCCATGGCCGCCTCTCACGACGGAGCCGCCCTCCTGGACGCGCTGCGGGCCGCTCTGACCCGCTACGTGTCGCTGCCCAGCCCCGAGACCGCCGACGCCATCACGTTGTGGATCGCCGCCACCCACGCCCAACCCGCGTGGGCGCACGCCCCGCGCCTGGTGATCCGGGCACCGGAGAAGCGCTGCGGGAAGTCTCGCCTGCTCGACATCGTCGAGGCCACGTGCCACGAGCCGTTCATCACCGTCAACAGCTCCCCAGCGGCCGTGTACCGCTCCGTCTCGAACGACCCGCCCACGCTGCTCGTCGACGAGGCAGACACGATCTTCGGGCCGAAAGCCGACGGGAACGAAGACCTGCGCGGGCTGCTCAACGCCGGACACCAGCGCAACCGCCCCGCCAAGCGCTACGACGCCACCAACCAACGCGTCGAGTCCATCCCCACGTTCGCCATGGCCGCCCTCGCCGGCATCGGCGCCATGCCCGACACCATCGAGGACCGCGCCGTCATCGCCCGCATGCGCCGCCGCGCACCAGGGGAAACCGTTGCCCCGTACCGGCATCGCCGTGACCGGCCTGCCTTGCGCACCCTCGCCGACAACCTCGCCGCGTGGCTGCGCTCCGACCTCGCCACCCTCGAAGCCGCCGAACCGGAGATGCCCGTGGAAGACCGCGCCGCCGACACCTGGGAACCCCTCGTCATCGTCGCCGACCATGCCGGCGGGGAGTGGCCCGAGCGCAGCCGGAAGGCCGTCATCGCGCTCACCACCGCCGACGCCGACACCGACGACAGCTCCGAACGCGTCCGGCTCCTGGTCGACTGCCACGCCGCATTCGGCGGGGCACACATGCTGACCACCGGGCAGCTTCTGGCCCGACTGAACGCCGACCCGGAAGCGCCCTGGTGCGGCTACGGACCAACGGGGCTCACCCCCGCCAAGCTCGCCAAGTTGTTGCGGGAGTACGGCATCCGCTCAGGCAACATCCGCCCTGACGGCGGCCCCCAGGCGAAGGGCTACACCTGCGCCGACTTCATCGACTCTTGGGCGCGCTACTGCCCCGACCTGCCCGGCGTGCCCACCGCAGACGAGTCCGGAGGCGAACGGGACGGCTGTGACACGTCATCCGGGGTCGTCCCGATCCGCCGCGCCCGGTCCGCCTGACCAACCCCCAGCGGGGTAGCCGTCCCAGCCGTCCCAAGCGTCCCCACGCAGGTCAGCCCGGGGACGGCACCCATCCCCGGGACGGCTTGAGCCGTCCCACTCGGCCCGCCCTGGGACGGCTCAAGCCGTCCCACGAAAACAGCCGTCCCAGGGCTGACCTGCGACGGGACGGCTGGGACGGCTGGGACGGCTACCCCCCTCGCTCTCGACCACACCCGTGCCGCCAACGAAGGGTTCCACCACCGATGGCTACCGCCGACGACATCACCCAGCTCGCCACCACCCTCGCTCAGCTCGCCGAACGTCTCGCCGCCCAAGAAGCCGACACCGCCGCTCGCCCCGTACCGCGCTCCATGCCGGCACGAGTCCTGCTCACCGTCGAAGAAGCCGCCGAACGCCTCGGCATCGGCCGCACCATGACCTACCGCCTCGTCCGGACCGGTCAGCTCGAATCCGTCCAGATCGGACGGCTCCGCCGCATTCACGTGTCCGCAGTGGACGAATACGCAATGACCCTCGTCACCGCCTCTGCCCGTCACGCCGCCTGAAGGAGAACCCGATGCCCAGGAAGAAACGGCCAGAAGGAACGCGCGCACCGAACGGCGCCAGCACCGTCTATTTCAGTGAAACGGATGGGCACTGGCACGGTCGGGTCACGGTCGGCAAGAAGGACAATGGGAACCCGGACCGCCGACACACGATGTCGAAGGATGAGACCAAAGTCCGGAACAAGGTGCGCGAGTGGGAGAACGAGCGCGACGAAGGTCGCGTGCGAAAGGCGGGGCAGAACTGGACCGTTGAGACGTGGTTGAACCACTGGCTGCACGAGATCATGGCCCCGCCGACGATTACCGAGAATGCCTGGGACGCGTACGAAGTGGCGTGCCGCGTGCACCTCGTTCCGGGCGTCGGCGCGCACCGGCTCCAGCGGTCGCACTCGGGGGACAAGCTGGAGCCTGAGCACCTGGAAAAGCTCTACCGCAGGATGACACGTGAGGGTTCCTCTGCCGGTCGAGTTCATCAAGTCCACCGGACCATCCGCACTGCGCTGAAGGAAGCCAAGAAACGCAAAATCATCGCTGACAACCCTGCGGAACTCGCCCGCGCTCCGAAGGTCGAGGAGGTCGAGTACGAACCGTACGACGTCGACGAGATCCAGCGCGTTCTTGAAACGGCGAACCGGCGACGCAACAGTGCGCGGTGGGCGATTGCGCTGGCGCTTGGCCTGCGTCAAGGGGAAGCCCTCGGAATCCAGTGGCCTGACGTGAACTGGGACCGCTGGGACCGGCCGTGCAAGAAGCACGGATCCCCCTTCTGCGCCGCGTGTTTCGAGTACCACGCGCCCGAAATCGGCGTGCGACGTAACAGGCTCCGGCCGAAGTACAAGCACGGCTGCTTGACGCCGTGCGGCCGCAAGTTCGCCGGCTACTGCCCTCAGCGCGTCTCGGCACGGCGAGAGACGGCGCCCACGAAGTCGCGGGCGGGTAAGCGGTACATCGGGCTGCCCAAGCAACTCGCGCTCCTCCTCGTGCGGCACCAGGCGGCCCACGCCCAGGAACGCGCACTGGCGGCTGACCTCTGGGAGGAGACCGGCTACGTCTTTACCAAGCCGACCGGGCAGCCGCTCGTGCCTAACACCGACTACCACCACTGGAAGGAACTCCTGCGCGACGCCAAGGTGGGGGAGCGGCGGCTTCACGACGCCCGGCACACCGCTGCGACGGTGCTCCTGCTGCTGGAGGTCCCCGAGCGGACCGTCATGTCCATCATGGGGTGGTCCAGCACCGCCATGGCCGCGCGGTACCAGCACGTGACCGACCGCATTCGCCGGGGCGTGGCCGGTCGGGTCGACGGGCTCCTCTGGGCGCCGCCGAACGACGCGGCGGGCGCGGACGACGAGCCCCGGGAGGTGGCCTAACAGGGGGCAAATGAGACTAGAACTGAGACTAAGATGGAAACGCCGGGTGCCCCGAAGTGGGACACCCGGCGTTTTGCCTGGTAATGCGGCGGAGGATACAGGATTCGAACCTGCGAGGGCGTGAACCCAACACGCTTTCCAAGCGTGCGCCTTAGGCCGCTCGGCCAATCCTCCGTGGAGAAGGGTACCGGATGGGGTGGTGCGGTCCCGCAGGTGGGCCGGGGGTGACCCGGGCGGTGTGGATCGGCTGGTGGAGATCGCCGGGATGGCTCAGGTGCGGTCGAGATCGGGCGGTGGGGATCAGCAGGTCGGAACCCGGCGGTCGGGAGAAGTGTGCCGTGGTGGCCGCCGGATCGGGCCGCCGCGATCGGCCGGCCGGGGGTGGGTCGGCTCGGCTTCCCGGGCTGATCAAGGGCGAGGGTCGGGAAGAGGTCGACCGAGACGAGGTCGGCCGGCGGACGTGGCTCGAGGCGAGACGCGCGTGGAGATCGCCGGGGAAGGGGTCAGGCCGGGATGACGTCGGCGACGACGGTGGTGATGTTGTCCGGGCCGCCGCCGTCGTTGGCGAGGGTGATGAGGGCCGCGACGGCTTCGTCGGGGGTGCCGGCGGCGAGGGTTTCCGCGATGGCCGGTTCGCCGGCGCCGGCGGTGAGGCCGTCGGAGCACAGGAGCAGGCGGTCGTCGGCGCGGATGTCGAAGTCCCAGATGTCCGGGTCGCTGGAGCCGGTGCTCTGGAGGGCCTTCATGAGCAGCGAGCGGCGCGGGTGGTCGATCGCGTCGGCCTGGGAGATGCGGCCGTCTTCGACGAGGGCCTGCACGAGGGTGTGGTCGCGGGTGATGCGGTGCAGTTCACCGTCGCGCAGGAGGTAGCCGCGGGAGTCGCCGATGTGGGCGGCGGCGAAGCGGGTGCCGTCGAAGAGCAGGGTGGTGAGCGTGGTGCCCATGCCGTGGGTGGCCGGGTCCTGTTCGGCGATCTCGGCGAGGCGCTCGCCGATGCGCCGGACGCCGTCGGCGAGGGTGGCCTGCAGGTCGAGCGACTCGAGGTCGAGCGAGCGCAGCTCCGAGTCCAGGCTGGCGAGCACACCGACCGCGGTGGCACTGGCCACTTCCCCGTGGGGCTGACCACCGATACCGTCGGCCACGGCGAGCAGGCGTCCGCTGGCGTAGACGGAGTCCTCGTTGATCGAGCGTCGTCGCCCGGTGTCGGAGCCCGCGGCGTAGCGCAGGGTGAACCGGGTCTGGTTGGTGGCCATGTCACCATGAAACCATTGGTTGACTGAGTTAACAAGCAAAACGATGGAAACTCCAGTCATCAGCTATCGTGCTGGCCATGGACGACACCGCGACGGTCAGCGCCGCCGACATCGCCCGGCTCGCCGGGGTGCGCCGTGCCGCGGTGAGCAACTGGCGCCGCCGCCACGACGACTTTCCGCGCCCGGTCGGCGGCACCGCGTCCAGCCCGCTGTTCTCGCTGCCCGCCGTGCAGGCCTGGCTGAGCAGCCGCGGCCGGCCCGTGGAGCTCGCGCCGATCGACCGCGCCTGGCAACGCCTGCGCGCCCTCGGCGACGACCTCGACCTGGGCGAACGCGTGGCCGACGCCGGCGACTACCTCGCCCACGCCGGCGAACGCCCCGACGACGACCCGGAGCTGCTCACCCTCCTCACCGAGGTGGCCACCACGCGCGGCGCCGCCTGGACCTTCGAGCAGCTCTGCGAACGCTACTTCGAGGCCCACGCCCGCCGCGTCTCCCCGACCCCGCCGGCGTACGCGAGCCTCATGGTCCGCCTCGCCGGCGCGAACGGGACCACCGTGCTCGACCCGGCCTGCGGCTTCGGAACGCTGCTGCTCGAAGCCGGCCAAGCCCACCACGTCCAAGGCCAGGACAGCGACCCCACCACCGCCCGCATCGCGGCGCTCAGACTCAGGCTCCACGGCACCGACACCGAAATCCACGTCGGTGATTCCCTGCGCGAAGACGCCTTCGCGGGCCAGCAAGCCGATGTCGTCCTCTGCGACCCGCCGTTCAACGAACGCGCGTGGGGTCACGAAGAGCTCGTCGGCGATCCGCGTTGGGAGTACGGCCTGCCGCCGCGCGGCGAATCGGAGCTCGCGTGGGTGCAGCACTGCCTCGCGCGCGTGAAACCCGGCGGCACGGTCGCCATCCTCATGCCCGGCGCCGCCGCCGGGCGCCGGAGCGGCAAGCGCATCCGCGCCAACCTCCTGCGCGCGGGCGCCCTGCGCGCCGTGCTCACGCTCGCCCCCGGCACCGACCTCTGGCTCCTCACGAGACCCGCGGCCGGCAGCCGCGCCCCCGCCACCGTGCTGCTCGCCGAAACGACCGTGGACGACGCCGAAGCGCTTTGGCGACAACCGGCCGAAAACGGCACCAGCGTGCTCGACCTCCTCGACGACGACGTCGACCTCACCCCGGCCCAGCGCCGCACCGCGCAGGAAGATCCGGGCCAGGCTTTCCTTGCCGCACAACGGCTCTTCGGCCGCGTCGGCCTCGACCTGCCGCCCCTGCTGCCGACCGGCGAGGAACCGCCGCACACCACGATCGGCGAGCTGGTGAAAGTCGGTGCCCTCGAGATCCACCACACACCCGCCCGCGCTGGCGACGGTGACGAACCCGTGCTCACCCTCGACGACGTGCTCGCCGACCGCGGCCCCACCGGTTACGCCGCCCCCGACGACGCCGCCGTGATCGCCCGCGAAGGCGACGTGATCGCCTCCGTGACCGGCGCCGTCAAAGTCCACAGTGGACCACCGACGCGCCTCGGCGCCGCGCTTTCGCTCTACCGCGTGGATCCGGCCCACCTCGATGCCGAGTTCCTCGCCGGCTGCCTGCGCGCCGCGGATTTCCCGGTGCACAGCGCCTCGACCCGAATCGACGCGCGGCGCCTCAAAGTGCCGCGCTACCCGCTCGCCGAGCAACGCGCGTACGGCGCCGCGTTCCGCGCGTTGGCCGAGTTCGACCGGGCGCTGCGGGAGACGGCGGAAATCGGCCGTGACCTGGTCCGGCTAGGCTTTGCCGCGCTCGCCGAAGGACGGCTGCGGCCCGGCGCCTGAAGGGAACCCATGCTCATCGCCGATCGCTACGAGGTCGACGAGCTGCCGCTGGGCCGCGGCGGGATGGGCGCGGTGCACCGCGGGCACGACCGGCGCCTCGGCCGCCGCGTCGCCATCAAGCTGCTGCGCCTGCCCGGCCGCGACGAAGAGCTCGAAGAACGCTTCGCCCGCGAAGCCCGCATCCTCGCGACGCTCGACCACGCCGGCGTGCCCACGCTCTACGACTTCGGCACCCACGACGACCGGTTGTTCCAGGTCATGCAGTTCGTCGACGGCGTCACCGTCGCCGATCTACTGGCCGAACACGGTCCGCTGCCGGTGCCCTGGGCCGCGGCGATCGCGGCCCAGACGGCCGCGGTGCTCTCGGCCGCCCACGCCCGCTCCGTCTGCCACCGCGACCTCAAACCCGCCAACCTCATGCTCTGCCCCGACGGCAGCGTGAAGGTGATGGACTTCGGCCTCGCCGTGCTGCGTGAAGCCGACGTTGCCCGCTTCACCCGCGCAGGCCAGCTGCTCGGCACGCCGTCGTACATGGCGCCGGAGCAAATCCAGCGTGGCCTCGCCGAGCCGCGAAGCGACCTGTACGCGCTGGGCTGCGCGCTGCACGAGATGCTCACCGGCCGCCAGCTCTTCACCGGGCCCACCGCGTACGCCGTGTTCGAGAAGCAGGTGAAGGACGCTCCGCCCGCCGTCGCCGGAGTCCCCGGCGCGCTCAACGCCCTGCTCGCCGCCACGCTGGCGAAGGACCCGGCCGACCGCCCGGCCGGCGCCGACGAGCTGTTCGCGCGGCTCGGCCCGTTCGTCCGCGATCTGCCCCCACTGCCCGGTTTCCTGCACCCGGCGCCGAGCCCCGCACGCATGTACGCCCGCGTGATGGCCCAGGTCCGGGTATGACAAAACCCTCCCGGCCCGCGAACGGGGTCCGGGAGGGTTTCGCCGGCGTCAGGCCCGCACCGCCGGCCGGCTCTGCTCGGCGAGCGGCAGGCCGCGCTGCTGGATGCGGTAGTAGGTGAGCGCGTTCTGCACCCCGATGCTCAGCCCCATCGTGAGCAGGATCGACGCCGAGGTGAGGCCGCCGTCGAAGCCGAGGTAGCCACCGAGGAAGCCGAACCCGACGCGGGCGCCGATCGTGGCGAGCCACAGCACGAGCGTGAGGGCCGAGCCCTTCTGCCAGGTCGTGTTGCCGCGTGCGGTGAGCGAGGTGCTGGCGCTGCGGCCCAGGCCGAGCACGATCAGCACCACGATGTCCGCCCCGAACATCACCAGTTCGCCGGTGCCGGCCGCCGGCAGCGCCCGGGCGACGGTGACCACCCCGAGCACGGTGAGGATCAGCGGCATCGTGATCAGCGACTTGCGGCTCAGCAGCGTGCCGCGCAGCTGCTTGTAGACGACGCGGTAGAGCACGAGGGCGGCGAGGGCGACGTAGACGACGATGGTGAACGGGCCGAAGTTCACGGTGACTCCTTGGTCGGTGGTGATACCCAGGTTCGTCCGTTCGACCAGCGAATACGTCGGCTCCCGGGCGGGTTCCGGGTGGATCTCCACCTCCACCCTGGGATTGAGCCGGCGCGAAATCGTGACCTTCGGGCCGCAACCCGGATGGGGGGACGGTCGTCTATCCCCGTGACAAGTTCGACTGACCTGGGGGTATCGGATCGTGAAGAGGCTTCTGGTGGGGATCGCGGCCGTGGCCAGCGCGTTCGCGCTCGCCGCGTGCTCCGGCGGCGGCGCTTCGCCCGCCAACGTGACCGGCGGCGGCGCCGTCGAGGCCGGTGCGGGCGGCGGTGCCCCGGCGGTTTCGGCGACCAGCAGCGCGGCGCCGACCACGAGCAGCGCCCCGGCCACCACCAGCTCGCCGGCCACGAGCACCACGAAGCCCAAGCCGACGACCACGAAGCCGAAGGCCACCACGCCGAAGCCGGCCACCACGAAGCCGAAGGCCGTGACGACCTCGGCCGACGTGCCGTGCGCCAAGGCCGCCGCCGCGTCGGGCACGGCCGCATGCGTGGACATCTCGGCGCACAAGGCGTGGCTGCTGCAGGACGGCAAGGTGATCTACGGACCCGTGTCGATGCTGCCGGGCCGCAAGGGCAACGCGACGCCGACGGGCTCGTTCCGCGTGCTGTCGAAGGAGAAGATGCACTACAGCCGCGAGTTCGACAACGCGCCGATGCCCAACTCGGTCTTCTTCTACCCCGGCGACGCCTTCCACACCGGCAGCCTGAAGACCTACTCGCACGGCTGCGTGCACCTCTCGGCGACGTCGTCGCTGAAGTTCTTCAACACCCTCCACGTCGGTGACGTGGTGCAGGTCGTGCCCTGACCTCACCTGGGGTGAAGCGCGAAGTGGGGGTGCCGGACGAACCGGCACCCCCACTTCCTTTTCGGCTTCGGGTCAGGCCG
Source organism: Amycolatopsis rhabdoformis (assembly GCF_035918295.1). Taxonomy (GTDB): domain Bacteria; phylum Actinomycetota; class Actinomycetes; order Mycobacteriales; family Pseudonocardiaceae; genus Amycolatopsis; species Amycolatopsis rhabdoformis. The sequence goes on along the minus strand of NZ_CP142149.1, from coordinate 7,454,077 downwards.
CCAGCGGCCCGAACGTGGCGGGACCGCTCGTGCCGTTCGTCCCCGAGTACGCCTGGCAGCCGGCGCGGTAGGCCGCCGCCTGCGAGCCGTCCGGTCCGAGCGCCTGGTCGGCCCACCCGCGGATGGTGCGGTAGGTGTCGGGCGCGTTGCGCTGCAGGTTGAGGTCGTGCCCGGCGGCCGGCGTCACCGCGGCGCGCACGCACGCGGCCGGCGCGAAGTACTGCGCCTCCTCCTTCTGCAGGGCCTGGCTCGAAGCGCAGTGCGCGGCGCCGGGGCCGCAGAAGAACAGGTCCTTCTCACCGTCCACGAGGAACACCGGGATGCGGATGTTCTCGGTGTGCGCGGACAGCGGCAGCGACAGTTCCTGGCCCGTGGTGGGGATCGCGCCGAGTGAGAGCTTGTTGTAGCGGTTGATGAACGTGGAGCCCTCGCCGAGCGTCACGGTGTCGCGCAACACGTTCTGGTCGTAGTCGATCATGGCCGGATCCACATTGGACAACACATAGAGGAAGTCCTTGTCCCGCCCGCCGGCCGGTGGCGTGAAGTACGTGGGGTCGAGGCCGACGAGCGGCGCCGTCTTGGCGTCGATCATCGCGGGGTTGCGGGCGAAGCCGCTGAAGAACCTGGTCAGCGGCGCGAGCTGGATGCTCGAGCCCCAGCCGGTGCCGATGATGGCGTCGGCGTCGTTGTAGATCGACGACTCCAGCCACGACGTCGCCGTGCCGTAGGAGTGCCCGACCAGGATCACGTGCTGGAACGGCGAACCGCCGATCTTGCCCGCGCGCAGCTGCTGCAGCACCTGGTGCGCGACCTCGGCCTGCGAGTCGAGCGTGACCACCGCGCCCGACGGGTGGGCGCTCTCGCCGTAGCCGAGGCGGTCGATGGCGTAGACGCCGTAGCCGGCCGCGGTCATCTGCCGGACGAACGAGTAGGTCTCGGGCTGGTACCCCGAATCCCAATACTGGTTGGTGTAGGTGATGCCGTGCAGCGCCAGCATCACCGTCTTCGCCGAACCGGACGCGGGCAGGCAGAGCCGGCCGTGGATGGTCAGCTCGGGCGGCGCGGTGATCGAGCCGACAGGCAGCGGCACGACCTGGTGGTCGAGCACCTCGCTCGGCACGGTCGTGTCGACGAAGCTGCAGCCGGGCGAGAGCGGGAGCTGGGAGTTGGAGACGGGGAACGGTTCGGCCGACGCGCTCGGTGCCAGTCCGGTGCCGAGACCGAGCACCGTCAGGGCGGCAAGAGCCACGTGTTTGATCCGGGAACGCCGCACGATCATCACCTCGTTGTGGGGTCGTGGTGGAGCAGGCGAAGAAGTTTCTACACTTGATTGACGTCTGGATGGTTATCTGTAGACATAGTTCAATCGTCCGGGTGGGAACAAATGTTCGAGAATCACCACGAGCTGTGCGTTCGCTGACCTTCGTGGTCGCCGAGGGGACTTCACGCGGTTCACCCGGATGAGGTAACAACGTCCGCTTCGTGAGCGATAACCGATCACTCACGAAGGGGCGTCCGCATGGCTTGGAACAAGCTTCGCTCGCTGCTCACGGCCGCTGTGCTGGCCGTCGCGCTGGTGCCGATCACCGCTGCCGCCGCGGCGGCCGACGACACCGCGCCGACCCTGCCCGCGGGCTTCGTCCTGCGGGACACGCCCACCGGCCTCGCGCCGTACGACTTCACCGACTTCGCGTGGCTGCCCGACGACAGCGTGCTCGCGCTGGGCAAGAGCGGAGTCGTGAACTGGGTTCCGGCCAACGGCACGGGCGCGCCGGTGCGGATCGCGACCTTCTCCGTGGAGTCGCAGGGCGACGTCGGGCTCACGAGCATCGCGCTCGCGCCGGACTACGAGACGTCGCACCAGATCTACCTCAACCGCGCCGTGAGCACCGGCAACGGCAAGTACGTGCAGCGCGCCGCGCGCTTCACCGTGAGCCTCGACGGCGCGGGCCATCCGACCGGCCTGACCGGCGAAAAGGTGATCTTCGACCTGCCCGGCAGCGAGTTCTACATCCACGGCCTCGACACCGTGATCCCCGCGGCCGACGGCACGCTGTGGTACTCCGTGGGCGACAACGGCGACGCGGGCAAGACCAACGAGGTCGCCTTCGCGGCGCTCGACCTCGACTCGCCGTTCGGCAAGATCCTGCACGTGACGCAGGACGGCAAAGCCGTGCCGAGCAACCCGTTCTACAGCGCCGCGGCGCCGGACGCCACGCGCAGCAAGGTGTTCGCCAGCGGCTTCCGCAACCCGTTCCGCTTCACGCTCGACCCGAAGAGCGGCCTGCCCGTGGTCGGCGACGTCGGCTGGTACATCTGGGAAGAGCTCGACGTGGTGCAGCCGGGCGCGAACCTGGCGTGGCCCTGCTGGGAAGGCAACCACCCGACGCCCGGTTACAGCACCGACGCGCGCTGCGCCCACGTGGTGAACACGCCGCCGCTGTGGGAACACCAGCACGGCACCGGGCCGACGAACGGCAACAGCATCACCGGCGGCATCGTCTACAGTGGAACGTCGTACCCGGCCGCGTACCAGGGCTCGTACTTCTTCGGCGACTACGCCGGCCAGAAGATGTGGACGCTCAAGTACAACGCGCAGGGCGCCCTCACGCAGGCGCCGGTGAACCCGCCGCCGTTCTCGAACATCGGCGGTGTCACGCGCATTTCCGCGGCGCCCAACGGCGACATCGTGTTCTCCGACCTCAACGGCGCCCGCCTGCGCCGCCTCAGCTACTCGGCGACCAACGCGGCGCCGGTCGCCGTGGCGACCTCGTCGACGAACCCCGACACGCGCACGGTTTCCTTCGACGCCAGTGGTTCCTACGACTTCGACGGCGACCCGCTCACCTACACCTGGAACTTCGGCGACGGCACCACCGGGACCGGCGCCACGGCGAGCCACCAGTACGGCACCGGCGACTCGTTCACGGCCACCCTCACCGCGCAGGACCCGTTGGGTGGCAAGGGAACCACGACGGTCGCGGTCGCGCCGGGCAACCACTCGCCGGACCTGCGGCTGACCGCTCCGGACAAGACCTTCGCCGTCGGCGAGCCGGTGGACCTCACCGCGACGGCCACCGACGCCGAGGACGGCACCCTGCCCATCACCTGGACCTCGCTGATCCGGCACTGCCCGGACCTCGGCGTGTGCCACGTGCACCCGGACGACGGCGCGACCGGACCGGCGGTCTCCGTGCCGTTCACCGACCACACCGACTCGCGCATGGAGTTCACCGCGACGGTGACCGACAGCGCCGGGGTGAAGGCGAGCAAGACCTACGTCGCCCTGCCGCGCCAGCACCGGCTCACGCTCGTGAGCACGCAGCCGGCCGCGCTGAGCATCCCCAGCGAGGGCGGCGTGAGCAGCGCGATGGTCACGGAAGGCGCGAAGTTCGACGTCACGGCCGCGTCGCTGGGCAGCGACGGCGCGTCGAAGTTCACCGGCTGGCAGGACGGGCCGGCCACGGCGTCGTGGTCGATCACCGTCGGCGCGGACGACACGACGCTGACGGCGAACTACGCCACCGCGATCGACCAGCGCTACGCCGCGGAGCCCGCGCTGCGCACGCTGATCGGCGCGGCGACCGGCCCCGAGGTGGTCGACGGCCCGGTGCACTACCGGCCCTACGCCAACGGCCGCCTCTACTGGACCACGGCGACCGGCGTGCGGGAGATCGGCGGCCAGCTCCTCGCCGAGTACCTCGCGATCGGTGGCCACCAGGCCTACGGGCCGCCGGTGACCGACGAGACGCGGACCCCGGACGGCGTCGGCCGCTTCAACCACCTGCAGGGCACGCCGGGCACGATGGCGGCGTCGATCTACTGGTCGCCCTCGACCGGGGCGCACTCGATCCAGGGCCTGATCCGCGTGAAGTGGGCGGCGCTGGGCTGGGAAAAGACCATGGGCTACCCGATCAACGACGAGGCCGCGACCCCGGACGGCGTCGGCCGCTACAACCACTTCAGCGGCGGCGGCTCGATCTACTACACCGTGGCGACCGGCGCGCACCAGATCGGCGGCGCGATCAAGCAGAAGTGGGCCGCCTACGGCTGGGAGCGCGGGCTCGGTTACCCGACCACGGACGAGTCCGTGACCCCCGACGGGGTCGGCCGCTACAACCACTTCACCAACAACATGTCGGTCTACTGGACGCCTTCGACGGGCGCGCACGAGATCGGCGGCGCGATCCGCCAGACCTGGGCCGCCACCGGCTGGGAGCGCGGCCTGGGTTACCCGACCACGGACGAAACCTCGACGCCCAACGGTGCCGCGCGCTACAACCACTTCACCGGCAACGCGTCCATCTACTGGAGTCCGTCCACCGGCTCGCACTACGTGAAGGGTGAGATCCGCAAGCGCTGGGCCGCGCTCGGGTGGGAGAAGTCGTATCTCGGCCTGCCGACGTCGGACGAGTACCGCTACGGCACCGGCTACCGCAGTGACTTCCGCGGCGGGTACATCGTGTGGACGCCGTCGGGCGGTTCGGTGGACCGGCGCTGGTGAGTGGTGAGGGTCACCCACGCCGGGAGCAGCGGCGTGGGTGATCTGTCCATTGTGGCGTTCCGAATGATGGGAACTGCCCGTAAGGGCGCGAAGTAAGGAACTTTCAGACAACGGATCGTGGGGTAACTTCGCGGAAGATCACGAGAGAGGTCTTCCATGCGCAAGCTCGCCCTGGCCGCTGTCGCCGCCACTGTAACCGCTGCAACGCTTTTCGCTCCGGCCGTCGCGTCGGCTACGCCCGCTCGCGGGGTGACGGCGACCGTGCTTTCCCAGTGGACGGCTGGCCACACCGACTACGTGCTCCGCAAGATCACGATCGCCCCCGGCAGCTCGGACAGCCCCGGCACCACCGGCTGGCACACCCACGAGGGCAACCTCTACGGCCGGGTGCTCGAAGGCACGCTGACCCACTACAAGTCCGACTGTTCCGTGGACGGCGTGTACCACCAGGGCGACAGCATCATGGAGCCCGCCGGCGCCGACCACGTCCACGAAGGACGCAACGAAGGCACCACGCCGATGGTGCTGGAAGTCCTCTACGTGCTGCCCCACGGCGCACCGCTCGCCGACGACGCGCCGAACCCGGGCTGCAGCTTCGACTGACCACGAGCGCCGGGCCAGGGGAACCACGTCGGGGGGTGCCCCTGACCTCGGCTTTCGCGTGGATCAGAGCAGGTCGGCCGGGCGGGTGCCGCGCGCGGTGAGCGGCAGGCCGAGTGCGACGCGCTCGGTGAGCCAGCTGCTCGGCCGGTACCTCGGGTCCCCGGTGGACTGCAGCAGTCCGGTGAGGACCCGCAGCACCTTGTCCGGCCCGATGAGGTCGCCCCACTCCAGCGGGCCGCGCGGGTAACCGAGGCCCAGGCGCACGGCGGTGTCGATGTCGGCCGGGTCGGCGAGGTTCTGCGCGGCGATATAGCACGCCGTGTTCACGATCGAGGCCAGCAGCCGCTGCGCGATCGGGGCCGGGCCGTCCTGCACGATGGTGACCGGCCGTCCGGTGGCGGCCAGCGCGCCCCACGCGGCGCGCCCGGCCGTGGGGTCGAGTCCCGGGTGGACGGACAGCGTGAGGCGGCTTTCGTAGCCGGCCAAGGCGTCGACGCCGCACACGCGGGGCGAGGGCAGACCGGCGCGCGCCGCGGCCTCCAAAGTGGACTCACCGCGCAGGGCGACGAGCAGCACCGCGTCGGGGTACGCGTCGGCCACGACCTGAACGCCGGCCGAGGTGAGCAGGCGGCCGAGGCGTTCGTCGGCGGTGTACACCGGCTTGTCCGGGGCCGGCGGCGCGGTCGGCTCCGGCGGCACTTCCTGCTTGCCGTCGACGTAGCGGTAGAAGCCCGAGCCGTTCTTGCGGCCGAACAGCCCGGCCGCCACGCGCGGACGCGTGAGCCACGACGGGCGCAGGCGCGGCTCGGCGTGGAAGCCGCTCCAGATGCTTTCCAGCACGGCGTGGGACACGTCGAGTCCGGTGAGGTCGAGCAGCTCGAACGGCCCGAGCCGCAGCCCCAGCACGTCGCGCGCGATGCGGTCGACGTCGGCGGGTTCGGCGAGCGACTCGGACAGGATCTGCAGCGCCTCGGTGTTGAGGCCGCGCCCGGCGTGGTTGACCAGGAACCCGGGCGCGTCCTTGGCGAGCACCGGTTCGTGGCCCCAGCGGCGCACCAGCTTCAGCGCCTCCTCCGGCAGCCACTCGACCGTGCGGACGCCGGGGACGACCTCCACCAGCCGCATCAGCGGTACCGGGTTGAAAAAGTGCAGCCCGATCACCCGCGTGGGGTCACTCAGACCCGCGGCGATCTCCGTGACCGACAGCGAGCTCGTGTTGGTGGCGAACACCGTGTCCGGCCCGCAGACCTGCTCGAGCTTGCCGAACAGCACGCGCTTGGCCTCGAGGTCTTCGCGCACGGCCTCGATCACCAGGTCCACCGTGCCCGCCGGAGCCGACGGCGCGTCGACCATCACGAGGCGCTCCTTGGCGGCGCGGCCCTCGTCCTCGGCCAGGCGGCCCTTGGTGACCAGCTTGTCGATCATCGCGTGCACGTGGTCGAGCGCCGAGCGCACCGCGTCGAGGTCGAGGTCGGCCAGCTCCACCGTGACACCCCCGGTCGCGGCCAGCTGCGCGATGCCGCGCCCCATCACCCCGGTCCCGACCACCCGGATCCTGCTGACCCGCTCGGCCCATCCCGCCACGTCGAACCACCTTCCCCGCGAAGTCGTCACGGCGAACGTACCGCCTCCGCGCGGCCGGTGAACCGGGTCGGGAGGGCTACTTCACAGCCTTCACAACCCTCACAGTCCGACGAAATCGGCCATTTGCCCGGTGAGGTGCTCGAAGTAGGCGTCGGACGGGTCGACGCTGCCCACGTACTGGCCGAACAGCTCGAAGCTGATCGCGCCGAACAGCTGCGTCCACGCGCCGATGAGCCGCGTCACGACCTCGGCCGGCGCCTGCGTGCCCAGCTCCTTGGCCAGCCCTTCGGCCTGCGCACGCAGCACTGCGGACATCGGCGCCGTGACGGCAGGTTCGTGCGGATCGGCCTCGATCAGCACTTTCGCAAGCGCTTGCGCGACCCGTGCGGCGGGCACGACGGTGTCGCGAGGGGCCTCGTAGCCGGGGATCGGTGAGCCGTAGATCAGCGCGTATTCGTGCGGGTGGGCTTTGGCCCACGCACGGGTGGCCTGCCACACGGCGTGCCAGCGCGTGCGCGGGTCACCGTCGCCCGGGTCGGCCTTTTCCGCGGCCTCGCCGACGGCGTCGTAGGCGTCGATGATCAGGTCGGTGAGCAGGCGGTCGCGGCTGGGGAAGTAGCGGTAGAGCGCCGAGGACACCATGCCGAGCTCGCGCGCGACGGCGCGCAGGGACAGGCCGTGGGCGCCGACCTCGGCCAGCTGGCGGCGGGCCTCGTCCTTGATCTCGCGCGTCAGCTCGGCGCGGGCGCGTTCGCGGGCGGTCTTGGTGGCGGTCATGAGAGTCAGTGTGCCATTTCGAGAGCGGCGCGCAAAATAGAGAGCACTGCTCTTGACGCCGGACGGCTGATGGTGTTCACTGATCTCAACAGAGAGCACTGCTCTCGCAGACTTGGAGGACACCATGAACACCGAGAAGCGCTACATCAAGCCCGCCAAGGCCACCAACGCGTTCAACAACTTCGTGCAGAAGCTCACCAAGCTGGGCGTGAGCGTGCTGGGCAGCCGGGTGCTGATGGTCCGCGGCCGCAAGACCGGCGAGATCCGCGAGGTGCCGGTGAACCTGCTGCCGTTCGACGGCGGCCGCTACCTGGTGGCGCCGCGCGGCGAGACGCAGTGGGTGCGCAACCTGCGCGTGGCCGGCGAAGGGCAGCTGCGCGTGGGCAAGCGCGTGGAGGGCTTCAAGTACCGCGAGCTGGCCGACGAGGAGAAGCCGGTGCTGCTGCGCGCGTACCTCAAGCGCTGGAAGTTCGAGGTCGGCGTGTTCTTCGACGGAGTGGACGCGAAGGCGCCGGAGGAGAAGCTGCTCGAGATCGCGCCGGGCTACCCCGTGTTCGAGCTGCTGCCGGCGTAAGTCACTTCTTCGTGGTGCGCCGAGCTGTGGCGGCGATGGCCACTACGCCGACCAGGAAAGCGACCAGCCCGACCAGGAACCACAGCTTCTGCCCGGTCATGAAACTGCCGGTGATCACGCCGGCGCCCTGCAGGACCCAGACGGCCCCCACCAGCACCAGCACCGCGCCGATGGCCATCGTGATCCAGCGTTTCACCGGGGTCCTCCTGAGGGATTTCGGCTATGGGGCTTCCGTGGTGCTCTGGGCGACGAGGTCGTTGCGGTAGGCGTAGACCACGGCGTGCACGCGGTCGCGCAGGCCGAGCTTCGCCAGCACGCGCGACACGTGCGTCTTCACAGTCTCCTCGCCGACGTGAAGCTGGCGTGCGATCTCGGCGTTGCTCCGCGCGTCGGCGATGAGAAGCAACACTTCGCGCTCGCGGGAAGTGAGCCGCGCGAGCTCCGGCGGCTCGGCGGCGCGGGGCTCGAGACTGGTGGCGAAGCTGGCCACGAGCCGGCGCGTGACCGAGGGGTCGATCAACGCGTCTCCTCTCGCGGCCACTCGCATGGCGGCCACGAGTTCTTCGGGGGCGAGGCTTTTCAGGAGGAAGCCGCTGGCGCCGGCGCGCAGGGCCCGGTAGACGTATTCGTCGGCGTCGTAGGTGGTCAGGACCAGCACGCGGGTGTCGTTGCCGGGGGTGGCGAGGATGGCTTCGGTGGCGGCGAGGCCGTCGAGGCGGGGCATGCGCACGTCGAGGACCGCGACGTCCGGCTTGAGGCGCTGGGTTTCCGCCACGGCTTCGCGTCCGTCGGCCGCTTCGCCGACGCATTCGAAGTCGGGCTGCGTGTCGAGGAGGGCGCGCATGCCGGAGCGGAACATGGCGTGGTCGTCGGCGAGCAGGACCCGGATCACGCGACCTCCTGTGGTCCGCGGGCTGCGCTCGTGTTCATGCGACCTCCTGTGGTCCGCCGGCGGCCCGGAGCGGGGATGCTCGTGTTCATGCGACCTCCAGGGGGAAACTGGCTTTGACCTGCCAAGTGTCGTCGCGGCGGCCGTAGGTGACTTCGCCGCCGAAGAGCGTGACGCGCTGGCGGATGCCGGCGAGGCCGCGGTGGGCGCCGTCGCGTTGCGGGTCGGGCCGGCCGGCCTCGTTGGTGACGGTGAGGACGATCTCCGTGCGCCGGTGGTCGAGCTCGATTTCGACGGGACCGGTGCCGTGGCGCAGCGCGTTGGTGAGGGCTTCCTGCGCGATGCGGTAGAGGGCGACGTCGAGTGAGCCGGGGATTTCGCGCACGTCGCCGTGGACCGTGAGCCGCACCGGCAGCCCCGCGGCGCGGACGGTGTCGAGCAGCTCGTCGAGGTTGTCGAGCCCGGGCTGGGCGGCTTCGTCCCCGCGCGCGTGCAGGAGATCCAGGAGCCGGCGCAGATCCGCCATCGCCGAGCGGCTCGCGGACTCGACCGCCCCGAGCGACTTGTGCAGCGCGCCTTCGGGCTCGCCCTGCGGCAGACCCAGCCGCGCCGCACCCGCGTGGACACCGATGGCGCTCACGTGGTGGGAGATCACGTCGTGCAGATCGCGCGCGATGGTCTCGCGCTCCTCCTGCACCGCCCGGCGCACGGCCTCGGCTTCGTGCCTGCGGCGCTCGTCCGCTTCCCGCCCCAGGTAGGCGATGTACGCGCCCCGCGCCGTCGTGTACCGCCCGACGAGCCACGGCAACACCGCCGACACGGCCATGCTGATCGCGATCAACGCCGGGTTCGACCCCCGCCCACCGCCCCACAACTCACCCGCGCCGACGCCCGCCAGCATCGCCACCAAGGCGACCACCGCCGGCCCCGTCCGCAACCACGCGCCTGCCCGGTACCCGGCGACGAGAATCCCCGCGTTGTTCCCGACGACGAAGCCGGTGCAGGTACACAGCAGCAGCGGCGCGGCGGCGAAGAGGACCGCGTGCGCCCCCGCCACCCAACCCGAGTACCGGGCGGCGCCGGCCAAGGCCGCGTCGACGATCACCGCGCCGGCGAGGACCACCCAGCCGCGCCAGCCTGCTTCGGGGAGGGGGCCGCGGAGGGAGAAGAGGGCCACGTCGCAGATGAGGCAGACGAGGGCTACCAGCAGCGCTTGGCGCGCCAGTGAGCTGCTGATGTCTCGCACGGGGTCAAGGTACGCAGTGGGGGTGGGGTTGTGGGGTGGTTTTGGGGGAGGGGTCGCACGTTCGGTCGTGGCTTTGTGGGGTGTGGGAGGGGGCCGTTCGCGCCGCAACTGTGGTGCGAGGGGATCGCTCGTGCCGAGGCGGGATTGGCGGCGCGAACGGGCCGGTCGTGCCGGGTCGGGCGGGCGAAGGGACCGTTCATGCCGGCTGTCGAGAGTGGACCTTTCGCGCTGGATGCGAGGAGCGACCGGACCCGTCGTGCGGACCTTGCGGCGCGAGGGGACCGGTCGTGCGGCAAGGCCGGCATGAAATGACCGGTCGTGCGGCTTCGGGCAGTGCGAAAGGACCGGCCGTACCGGGCTGACAGTGCGAGGGGGCCGGTCGTGCTCGGCGCCCGGTAGTTGGGTCGACGGTGCGAAGGGACCGCTCGTGGTGAGGCTGGCGCGCGAGGGGACCGGTCGTGCCGGGTCCGTGGGGTGAAGGGACCGCTCGCGCTGGGGTAAACGGGCCGGCGCCCGGCCCGATGGCGGTCGGGGCGGGCGCCGGGCGTGGGGGTGGCGCGGGGAGCTGGGGTGGGTCAGTTGTTGCCGTAGCGGCGGCGGCCCTGGCCGGGTTGGCCGTTGGCGCCCGGTTGGCCGCCGCGGCCGGTGGCGGTGGTGACGGGTTCGAGCGAGGTGGCGGTGGCCGTGGTGCCGGAGAGTTTGGCCAGGACCGTGACGTTGTCGCCGGTTTTGGGGGCGGTGCTGGATTGCTGGGTGGAGGAGGTGAGGACGTAGGTCTGCTTGTAGCCGTCCTTGCTGGTGAGGGTGACGGAGGTGGCGCTGATCTCCGTGATGGCCCCGGTTTGGAGGCGTTCGGTGGTGTAGCCGCCGGTGGGGTCGGTGACGACGAAGTCGCCGTGGAGGGCGTCGCGCAGGGCTGCGGCGCCGCCGAAGGCGCCGCGTTGGCCGCCGGGGCCGCCTTGGCCGAAGCCGCCCGGGCCGCCGGTGCCGCCGGGGCCGCGGAAGCCGCCGGGGGATTGCTGGGCCGAGGCGTCGTTGGAGCTGGTGCCGGCCCAGATGGCCAGGCCGCCGCCGACGGCGATGACTACCGCGACGCCCGCGGCGATGGCCGTTTTGCGGCCCGACCACGACTTCTTCGGGGTGGCCGGTGGCTCACCGCCAGGCGCGCCCCACGTGGCGCCCTGTGCTGGATCGGTCGTCATGGTGTTGTCCTCCGGGTCGGTGCTGTCCGGGTCGAGCGTCGTGCGCGCCGCTGTGCGGGAGCTGTGTCCGGAGTGGGTTGAGGCTGTGCAAGGAGGGCCACGACCGCGGCACGACCCGCGACAGCAGCTCGACCAAAACACGCGAGCACGACGGCCACTCGATCAAACAGAGCGACCACGCCGGCAGCTCCACCAAACGGCGAGAGCACGACACCAGCTCGACCAACACAGAGCGAGCGCGACGGTCGGTCGACCCGAACACGCGAGCGCGACGGCAGCCTGATCAAACCAGCGTGAGCACGACGGCAGCTCGACCACAGCGTGGCGCGACGGCAACTCGACCGAAAACAGCGCGACCACGACGGACGGCCGACGCAAAACAGCGCGAAGACGACGGCCGCTCGACCGAAACGGCGCGACCACGCACAGCACCCCGACCGAAACGGACCGAACACCACCGCGTGAAACCGGCCCAGCGCGCACAGGAAACCCACAGCCACCGCACAGCTCGGCCTGAAGACCGGCCCCGAGGATGGCACCATGAGCAGTATGAACGCGACGTCGCCCGGCCGGGGCAAGGACGAGTTGCGCCGCGCTGACGGCAGCCCGGTGCGGGTGCTGGTGGTCGATGACGAGTCGACGTTGGCGGAGCTCGTCGCGATGGCCCTGCGGATGGAGGGGTGGGAGGTGCGCAGCGCGGGTGACGGCACCGAGGCCGTGCGCGTGGCGCGTGACTTCCGGCCCGACGCCGTGGTGCTCGACGTGATGCTGCCCGACTTCGACGGCCTCGAGGTGCTGCGCCGCATGCGGGCGGAGGCGCCGTTCCTGCCCGTGCTGTTCCTCACCGCCAAGGACGCCGTGGAGGACCGCATCGCCGGGCTCACGGCGGGCGGCGACGACTACGTGACCAAACCGTTCAGCCTCGAAGAAGTCGCGCTCCGGCTGCGCGCGCTGCTCAGGCGCGCCAACGGCGTCACCGGGGCCAGCGGTTCGCAGCTGGTCGTCGGCGATCTGACGCTCGACGAGGACAGCCGCGAGGTCCACCGCGCCGGCGATCTCGTGCCGCTCACCGCCACGGAGTTCGAGCTGCTGCGCTACCTCATGCGCAACCCCAAGCGCGTGCTCTCCAAGGCCCAGATCCTCGACCGCGTGTGGAGCTACGACTTCGGCGGCCAGGCCAACATCGTCGAGCTCTACATCTCCTACCTGCGCAAGAAGATCGACGCCGACCGGGAGCCCATGATCCACACGATGCGCGGCGCGGGGTATGTCCTCAAGCCCGCCGGGTAACCGGACCCGGCGCCCGTGGTCGCTGCGGCGCCGGCTGATCGTGCAGCTCGCGGCGCTGCTGGCGCTCGTCTGCCTGGTCGTGGGTGTGGTCACCGAGCTCGCGCTCAACGACTTCCTCGTGGGCCAGCTCGACAAGCGCCTCGCCGCGGCGACCGACCGCGGCTTCCGCAGCGGCGACCGGCCACCGTGGATCTACGGCGACAAACCGCCACCCGACCCCCTGCGGGTGCTCGGCCAGGGCGACGGCACGCTCGCCGTGCAGGTCCACGCCGGCACTGTGCGCGCCGCCGTGCTCAACTTCGGCCCCACGCCGCCGTCGAAGGCGAAGCCGCCGCTGGAACAGATCAGCCAGACCCAGCAGAAGCTGCTGCTCGGCCTCCCGCCCGACGGCCACCGCCGCACCATCGACCTCGGCGGCGACCTCGGTGAGTACCGGGTGATCGCGTCGTTCTCCCCGAGCGGCGACTTCTCCGTGGTCGGCCTGCCCCTCTCGGACATCTCGGACACGTTGTGGCGCCTGGGTTTCATCTTCGGCGGGGTCGCGCTCGGCGGCATCCTGGTGGCGGGCTTCGCAGGCGCCGTGACGATCCGGCGCACCATGGCGCCGCTCGACCGCCTCGCCGCCACCGCCACGCGCGTGTCCGAATTGCAGCTCGACCGCGGTGAAGTGGCGCTTTCGGAGCGGGTGTCCGAAGTAGACACCGACCCGAGCACCGAGGTCGGCAAAGTCGGCTTCGCGCTCAACCGCATGCTCGGCCACATCGCCAACGCCCTGAAAGCCCGCCACGCCAGCGAAAGCCGCGTGCGCCAGTTCGTCGCCGACGCCAGCCACGAGCTGCGCACCCCGCTGGCCGCCATCCGCGGCTACGCCGAGCTCACCCGCCGCAGCAAGGAACAGGTGCCGCCCGACGTCGCGTTCGCCATGAGCCGGGTGGAATCCGAGTCGGCGCGCATGACCACGCTGGTGGAGGACCTGCTGCTGCTCGCGCGGCTCGACTCCGGCCGCCCGGTCGTGCCCGAGCCGGTGGACCTCTCGCGCCTGGTGGCCGACGCCGTCGCCGACTCCCACGTGGCCGGGCCCGACCACAAGTGGCGCCTCGAAGCACCGGGCGAGCCGATCAGCGTGCTCGGCGACGCCGGCCAGCTCCACCAGGTCGTGCTCAACCTGCTCGGCAACGCGCGCACCCACACCCCGCCCGGCACCACCGTGACCACGGCGCTGTCCACTCAGGACGGCTGGGTGCGGCTCTCGGTGCTCGACGACGGTCCCGGCATCCCGCCGGAAATCCTGCCCGAGGTGTTCGAGCGCTTCGCCCGCGGCGACAACTCCCGCTCGCGCGCGGCCGGCAGCACCGGCCTCGGCCTGGCGATCGTCGCCGCCGTGGTGGCGGCTCACCGCGGCCGTGTCTCGGTGTTCAGCGAGCCCGGTCGAACGGAGTTTGTCGCAATGTTCCCCGAGTACCGTGACCCGACTCTCACCCAGTCGTGAATTTCTCACAGGACGCGCACAGCGACCCCACAAGATAGCCACAAGCCCCGTCAAGAGCATGGCCCGCATGACGAGTGCCCTCACCGTGCCCGGACCGACCACAGTGGACCCCACGGGCTCGGCGCCACCGGCCGGGAGACCCCGCTGGGTCCGGCCCGCGGTGGCGGTACTCCTGCTCGCCACGGCCGCCCTGTACCTCACGGATGTCGCGATTTCCGGCTGGGGCAACGACTTCTACGCCATGGCCGTGCAGGCCGGCACCGAGAGCTGGAAGGCGTGGTTCTTCGGCTCGCTCGATCCGGGCAACGTGGTCACGGTCGACAAACCACCGTTTTCGCTGTGGGTGATGGGACTTTCCGGACGGATCTTCGGCTTCTCCAGCTGGAGCATGCTGGTACCCGACGCGCTCGCGGGCGTCGCGTCCGTCGGCCTGCTGTACCTCGCCGTGCGCCGGCTCTCCGGCCCCGGCGCCGGCCTCCTCGCAGGCGCCGCGCTCGCGCTGACGCCCGTCGCCGCCCTGATGTTCCGCTTCGACAACCCCGACGCGTTCCTCGTGCTGCTGCTCGTGGCCGGCGGCTACTGCCTGGTACGCGCGCTCGAACAGGCGAGCACGAAGTGGCTGCTGCTCGCGGGCGTCGCGATCGGGTTCGGGTTCCTCGACAAGATGCTGCAGGCGTTCCTGGTGCTGCCGGCGTTCGTGCTCGCCTACGCCGTGGCCGCGCCGACGCCGCTCGGCCGGCGCGTGTGGCAGCTGCTCGCCGCGGCGGGCGCGGTGCTGGTGTCGGCCGGCTGGTGGGTGCTCGCCGTCGCGCTGTGGCCCGCGGCCGACCGGCCCTACATCAGCGGCTCCACGAACAACAGTGTGCTCGAGCTGGCCTTCGGCTACAACGGCCTGGGCCGGATCTTCGGGCAGGGCCACGGCGGCGCCGGGGCCGGAGGTGCGAGGCCCGAGTTGCCGGCCGGCCTCGACCTGCCCGAGCGAGCCGGTGGCGGCGGGTTCCGCGGCTTCGGCGGCGGCACCGGCCTCACGCGGCTGTTCACCGAGCAGTTCGGCGGCGAAGCGTCGTGGCTGCTGCCCGCCGCGTTGATCGGGCTCGTCGCCGGCCTGTGGTTCACCCGCCGCGCCCCGCGCACCGACCGCACGCGCGCCGCGCTGCTGCTGTGGGGCGGCTGGACGGTGGTCAGCGTGGTGGTCTTCAGCTACATGAGCGGCATCATCCACCCGTACTACACGGTGGCGCTCGCGCCCGGCATCGCCGCGACGATCGCCATCGCCGCCTGCGAGCTGTGGCGCGGCCGGGCGAACTTCGGGCCGCGCGCGGTGCTCGCCCTGATGCTCGCGACCACGGCCGTGTGGGCGTTCGTCCTGCTCCAGCGCACCCCCGAGTGGCAGCCGTGGCTGCGCTACGCCGTGCTCGCGCTGGGCGCGATCGGCTCGGCGGCGGTGCTCTTCGGCGCGGATTCGCTGCGGCGCGCGGGCCCCGGCGTGGCGATCCTCGGCCTCGTGGCGGCGCTGCTCGGCACGGCGTCGTTCACCGTCGCCACGGCCGCGACCGCCCACACCGGCGGCCAGCCGTCTTCAGGCCCGGCCCGAGCGGCCGGCCAACGCGGCGGCTCCCGCGGTGGATTCGGGGGCGGGTTCGGGGGTGGGTTCGGCGGCTTCGGCGCGCCCACCGCGTCCACAGTGGATCTTGATCGACTTCTCCAGGCGAGCACCACCAAGTGGGCCGCCGCGCAGACCGGCGCCATGCAGTCGGCCGGGCTCGCGCTCAGCAGCGGCAAGCCCGTGATGGCCATCGGCGGCTTCAGCGGCAGCGACCCGGCGCCCACGCTCGCGCAGTTCGAGCACTACGTGAGCGCCGGCCAGGTGCACTACTTCATCGGCAGCACGCGCGGCGGCCGCGGCGGGTTCGGTGGGTTCGGCGGCAGCCGCGGCACCGCCGGCCAGATCACCACGTGGGTCCAGCAGCACTTCCCGGCGATGACCGTCGGCGGCACCACCGTCTACGACCTCACGCGAAAGTAACGCCCGCGTTCGCTCCACAGAGGACGAAGCACGGCAGCGCGGCGGGAACGCGACCGGCGAGCCACGCCGCGAGCGGGACCGCCGCGGCCGGCTCCACGGCCAAGCGGAACTCGGCCCACAGCCGGTCGCGCGCGGCCAGCAGTTCGGCGTCGCTGACCAGCACCGACGTGACGTTCGGGGCGGTCAGGATCCGGAAGGGCACTTCGCCCACCCGGGTCGCGCCGAGCGCCGACGCGGCCACCGAGTCGAGCGTCACGTCCACCGGCTGCCCGGCTTCGAGCGCGGCGTTCAGCGCCCGGCACCGCTCGGGCTCCACGGCGAACACGCGTCGGCGGTTCGCGGCCAGCGCGGTGCCGGCCGCGAGCCCGCCGCCGCCGACGGCGACCACCACGGCGTCGACGTCCGGGTCGTCCGCCACGATCTCGGCCGTGACGGTGCCCTGGCCCGCGATCACGTCGGGGTCGTCGTAGGCCGGCAGGTACCGCGTGCCGGGCTCGTCGCCGACGGCCAGCGCCGCGGCCGCCGCCTCGGCGTAGGTCGCGCCGTGGCGGATCAGCTTCGCGCCCGCCGCCTCGATCCCGGCGGCCTTCGCGGCGGGCACGGTCTCGGGCACGTACACGACCGCGGGCACGCCGAGGGCCTGCGCGGCCGTCGCCACGCCGAGGCCGTGGTTGCCGCCCGACGCCGTGACGACGCGGCGCGGCGTGGGCCCGGCGAGCAGCGCGTTGACGGCGCCGCGCAGCTTGAACGAGCCACTGCGTTGCAGCTGTTCGAGCTTGAGCACCACGGGCCGACCGTCGATTTCGGTCCGTAGCTGCGGCGTCCTCCGAACGTGTGGCCGGATGCGATTGGCGGCCGCGGCCACGTCGGCGGGTGTCGGGGTACGCGGTGGTGTGCTCATATCGTCCATCTTCGTCCTGGGACACGCGGTCTTGAAGCGTTGTCGGGATCTTGTGCCAGTCGCTAAGCTCTCGCGCGGAAGAGCCAGGGGCCGGCCACCCTCGTCCGTCACGGTACGGGCCTCACTGTGCGTGTCGAGATCTCTGCCCGGTCCCCCTTCCTGTTGTCAGCCGTTCGATCTAAAGCTCCTTTGTGTACAGATGTCCGTGTACAGATCTCCGCCGGCGGTGGCCGTGAGCGGAGGAACGGGAAGGTGACGCCGATGCGCCACGGCAGGGCCCGGCCCCGGTGGGCCGGTGCGCGGGTGCTGTCCAGACTCGGCATCCGCGGCAAGCTCAACCTGTTGCTCCTGCCGCCGCTGGCCGCCGTGCTCATGGTGTCCGTGCCGTTCGTGGTCAAGCAGGCCGGCAGCGTCACCTCGGCCGACGACACCGTGCGGGCCGCGTGGCAGACGCAGGTGCTCAGCGGTCTCGTGTGGCAGCTGCAGCGCGAAGGCGTGCTCGCCGCGGCCTTCGTGGCTTCGCCCTCGACCACCGACGCCGACCTCGTGCACCAGCAGCAGGCGGTGGACGCGACCGTCGGCCAGGTGCGGGTGAAGCTCGGCGCCGACGCACCGGCCGAGCTGAAAACGGCGCTCGCCCGGGTCGGCTCGCTCGGCGACGAGCGGCAGAACACCTTGCGCCGCAGCATTTCCGCCGAACGCATCGCGCGCACGTACGACTCCGTAGTGAGCGCCGTGATCGACGGCCTGCACCTCGTGCCGCGCACCACTGCCGACAACGAAGGCGCCCGCGATCTCTCCGCGCTCGAAGCGCTGCTGCGGTCCGACGAGGAGGAGTCGCTGCGCGTCACCGCGCTGGTCGTGGCGGCCCAGTCGCGCTCGTCCGGACAGTCCCTCCTGGACGAAACGACCCAGCGCGCGCAGGTGCACGCCGACCGCTTCACCCAGCTCGCCGGCCACGACCAGGCCGCGCTCGTGGCCGGCGTCGACTCCGGCCCCGCCGCGCGTCGCGTCGACCAGCTCGCCGCGCAGTTGCCCGAGCCGGACAGCCGGCCCGAGCCGTATGTGCACGACGTGGTGGCCGCCGCGCAGCAGCAAGCCGACGAACGCCGCGCCGCGCAGGACCGCGTGACCAGCGAGATCAACACCGCGGCCGGCGACCGCGCGGCCGCCGCGACCCGGCTGGCCTGGCTCGTCGGTGGTGGCGCGGCCGTCCTCTTCGGACTCGTGGCGCTGCTCGCGCTGGCCGTGAGCCGCTCGATCGCCGAGCCGCTGCGGCGGCTCACCTCGGCCGCCACGTCGGTGGCCGACCTCGCCGACGCCGAGCTCGTGCGCGTCGGCGACACCGAGGCCGACGACGACCAAGCGCCCCGGCTGGCGACCATCGACGTCGCCTCCGACGACGAGCTGGGCGAGCTCGCCACCGCGTTCAACCGGGTCCAGACCACTGCCGCCGCGCTGGTCGAACGCCAGACGCTGACCCGGCGCAACACCAGCCTCATGTTCGCGAACGTCGCCAAGCGCACGCAGAACCTCGTCGGCCGCCAGCTCGCGCTCGTCGACGAGCTCGAACGCCACGAGCAGGACTCGCGCGCCCTCGCCGGGCTCTACCGGCTCGACCACCTGTCCGCGCGCCTGCGCCGCACGGCCGACAACCTGCTGGTGATCTCAGGGACCCACGACGACAACCCGATCTCCGGCCCGATCCAGCTGTCCACGGCGGTGCGCGCCGCGCTCGCCGAGATCGAGGACTTCCCGCGCGTGCGGCTCGGTGAGCTGCCCGACGTGCAGCTGTCGTCTTCGCTCGGTGCGGACCTCGTTCGGTTGTTCGCCGAACTGCTGGAGAACGCGACGTCGTTTTCCGCGCCGACCACGTCGGTCGAGGTCGAGACGGAGTTCCGGGAAGACGGCGACCTGGTCGTGGTGATCGTCGACCACGGCATCGGCATGGCCGAGGCGATGCTGGCGCGAGAGAACCGGCGGCTGCTCGACCGCGAACGCCTGGAGCTGGCGCCCACGAGCGTGCTCGGCCTGTTCGTGGCCGGCCGGCTCGCGCGCCGGCACGGGCTGGGGGTCGAGCTCACGCCGACGCCGGACACGGGCGGAGTCACCGCGCGCGTCACGGTGCCGTGCGGGCAGTTCGACCGCCGGGACGAGCCGGCCGCCGAGCCGTCGATGGCTCTGGCGGCGGATCGGGCGCCGGCGGCCGAGGCCGCGGACCTGTTCGACACCGCGCGCGTGCCCGAACCCCTGCCGGCGCCGGCGATCGCGGCTTTGGCCACGGCGTCGCTGGGGTTCACGTGGTTCCGCGACCCGGAGCCGGAATCCCCGTCATCGGAACGTCCTTCGGCCGAACCTCCAGCAGATCCTCAGTCAGATCCTCAGTCAGATCCTCAGTGGCCCGACGCCGAGCCCGACGAGCTCACGTTCGACGGCGACGACCTCGCCACGGCGCTGTCCGCCGACCCGCCGGAACCCGAGCCCGAGCCGGAACCCGAGCCCGAGCCGGAACCCGAGCCGGAACCCGAGCCCGAACCGGAGCCAGTGGCGGCCGAACCGGTCCACCACGTGCCGGCCCAGCAGACGGTGGAAACCGCCGTCGCCCGCGCGAAGGAGCTGGCGGCCCGGCTCGAACGCGGCCTCGCCACGCAGCGGTTCGCGCCCGTCGACCAGGAGCTCGCCCGTCGCGTCCCCGGTGCTCAGCTGGCCCCCGGGCTGAAGGCGCAGCAGACGATCCGCACGCCGCTGCGGGCCGTGCGCCGCGGGCTGCGTGACCCGGCCGCCGAACGGGCAGTCTTCGATTCGTACTCCGACGGCGTGGCCAAGGCAGACGCGTCGCGGGCCACCGCCACCGCCGGCACCAACGCAGGAGGAGAGACATGACGATCCCGGAAGTCAGTGCCGAGGCGCAGAACTTCAACTGGCTGGTCAACCGCTTCGCACTCCACACCGCCGGCGCGATCGCCGCGCTCGCGGTGTCGTCCGACGGCCTGCTGATCGCCATGTCCCAGGAACTCGAACGCGCCAACGCCGACCGGCTGGCCGCCATCTCGTCCGCGATGCTCGGCCTCGCGCAGGGTGTGGCCGACAGCCACCCGCTGGGTTCGCCGGACAAGGTGATCGTGGAGCTCGAGCGCGGGTACCTGCTGGTCTGCACCATCAGCGTCGGCTGCTCGCTCGGCGTGCTGGCCAACAAGCAGGCCAGCCTGGGCACGATCGCGTACGAGATGGCGATGTTCGCCAACCGGGCCACCGAGGTGCTCACGCCGGGGCTCATCGAAGAGCTCAAACAAGCGGTCGGCAGCTAGGGGCCGGGCCGGCTCCGCTACACTGGACCACGGACCCCGCGCGGCGTCCACCCTGTGAACCTCCCCAGGGCCGGAAGGCAGCAAGGATAAGCAGGCTCTGGCGGGTGCGCGGGGTCCCCTTTCTTTTTCGGGACCTCTCCGGCCGGCTCAGAACACCCTGAGCACGTCCTCCGGCGGCACCGGCGACGCGACGGGATCGGCGTCCCACACCGGCAGCGCCTTCCCCCTCAGCTTGCGCAGCTCGTCCCCTGCCACACAGCGCGCCGGGTACGGCGAAGAGGCCGCCTTGCGCGTGAGGACGTCGACCGGCAGCGGCTCACGCGAAGCGGCCACCACCACGTTGCCGAAGCGCCGCCCGCGCAGCACCCCGGGGTCGGCCAGCAGCAGCACGTGCGGGAACACCTCGCCCACCGTCGCCAGGAACCGGCGCACGAACGCCAGACCGGGGCCGTCGGTCACGTTCGCCAGCACCACACCGTCGCCGCGCAGCACCCGCGCCACGTCGCTCACGAACTCGACCGTGGCCAGCCCGCCGGCGAACGACGCCCGCTCGAACGCGTCCACCACCACCAGATCGGCCGACGCGTCGTACCGCGACGCCACGCCCTCGCGGCCACCTTCGATCCGCACCTTCAACCGCGCGACGCTGCGCAGGTCGAGCTGCTCGCGCACCAGCTCGATCATCGGCCCGTCGGCGTCGAACACCAGCTGCCGCGAGCCGGGCCGCGTGGCCGCCACGTAGCGGGGCAGCGTGCAGCCGGCGCCGCCCACGTGCAGCGCGTCCAGTGGCCCCTCGCGCAGGCAGTCGACCACGTCCCCGAGCCGGCGCACGTAGTCGAACTCGAGGTTCGTCGGATCGTCGAGGTCGACGTACGACTGCGCCACCCCGTCGACCGACACGAGCCACGCGTTGGCCCGATCGGCGTCGGCGAGCAGCTCGGCCGTACCGAACCGCACCGGGTACTTCCCCGGCCGCGGCCCGCCCTTGTCCCGGCTGCGGGCAGAACGGCTCACGGGGTTCCTCTCTTCGGACGAGTCGGTTCGAGCGTACTGGGGCGATTTCGTGAACAGGTGAAACGCCTTCGGGTCTCCGCCGATAAGGGGTCGGAAGATCCTTTGTCGAAGTGGGGGAAAGTCGTTGAACGGGACAAGACTGCTCGTCGCCGGTGCCGTGCTGGCACTCGGGCTGGGCGTCGCCACGCCGGCGAACGCCGACGTGCTGAGCGACCGCGCGCAGGCCGTGGCCTTGTACGAGACCGGCGGTCCGACGATGACGAGCGAGGCCGGCGAGGCGCTGCTCGGCACCGCCGACGAGCTGCACGCGTTCCTCACCACCGGCCGGCAGAACGCGCAGGACAACGACGAACGGCTCCTCCTCGACCAGGCGATCGCCGCCGGCGGTCCGATCGTGAAGCGCGACGGGCAGAAGGCGCTCGACGGCACCCCGGACGACGTGCGCGCCTACCTCGCCACCGGGATCCAGGTCTCGCGGGAGATCGACGAGGACCTGCTGGTCAACCAGGCCATGTCCGCCGGCGGCCCCGGCGTGAAGCGGGCGGCGCAGGTCGCGCTCGACGGCACCCCGGCCGACCGGCACGAGTTCCTGCAGCACGGGCTGGCCGCGGCGCAGGCCGACGACGATCGCGTGCGCGCCACGCAGGTCATGTCCGCCGGCGGGCCCGAGGTCAAGGCGGCGGGGCAGGCGGCGCTGGGCGGCACGATCGAGGACGTCCGCTACTTCCTGAACCTGTGGAACAAGGTCGCCGCGGCCGGCGACACCGAGATCGCGGCCGTGACGCACCAGCGCGACCTCGCGGTGAAGGCCGCGGCGTTCCGGTTCAAGGCCCAGGCGCAGGCCGCGGCCGACGCGGCGGCCAAGCTCGCGGCCGACGCGCGCAAGGCGAACACCGACCGGCTGAACACGCAGCTCGCCGCCGGCCAGCAGGCGGGGCAGGCCGCGTCCGCTGCCGACGGGAAGGCCCAGGCCGACGCCCAGGCGAAGGCCGACGCCGCCGCGAAGCTCGTGGCGGAGAAGGACCGGCAGCTCGCCGAGGCCGCCGCGTCCGGCACCGACCCGGCGCTCGCGCTGACCGACGGCCGCTCGGCCGCGCTGTACCTGCTGCGCAACGCCGGCCCCGCCGTGCGCACCGCCGCGCGTGCGGCGCTGAGCGGCACGGACGAGAACGTGACCACGTTCGTCCGCACCGGTCTCGACACCGCGCAGGAGGCCGACGACCGTGCGGCCGTTTCGGCGATCGCGACCGGCGACGGCAAGCCCGCGCTGAAGCAGGCCGCGGCCGACGCGCTGGCCGGCACCTGGGCTCAGGTCAAGGAGTTCCTGCGGACCAAGCAGTACCCGGGCAAGAACACCGACGAGCGCGTGGCCGTGGACCAGATCCTGGCCGCGGGCGGTCCCGCGACCAAGGAGTGGGCGCAGAAGGCGCTCGACGGCACGCCCGCGGACATCACCGCGTTCCTCGAGAAGGGCCAGTACCAGGCGAAGGAGATCGACAACCGCATCTTCATCGGTCGGGCCATGTCGGCCCCCGGCGCCGAAGAGGTCAACGCGGTCGCGCAGGGCGCGCTCGACGGCCCGGACTCGGCGCTGGGCGCGTTCCTGGCGAACGAGGTGCCGCGCGCGCAGCAGCGTGACGCCGTGACCGCCGCCCACGTGGCCAAGGTGAACGCGCTGGTCGCGGACGCGGCGAAGGCCGCCGCCTCTGTGCGCTGACCAAGCCCGGCGAAGGTTGTCGGTCGGTGCCGGTACTCTCGCGGAGTGGCTCTCGCGCTGTACCGCAAGTACCGTCCGGCGACCTTCGCCGAGGTCGTCGGCCAAGAGCATGTGACCGAACCGCTGCGGACCGCGCTCGCGGCGGGCCGCATCAACCACGCGTACCTGTTCTCAGGGCCGCGCGGCTGCGGCAAGACCTCGAGCGCGCGCATCATGGCGCGGTCGCTCAACTGCGTCGAAGGTCCGACGCCGGACCCGTGCGGCAAGTGCAACTCGTGTCGCGCGCTGGCGCCCGAGGGGCCGGGCAGCGTCGACGTGACGGAGCTCGACGCCGCCAGCCACGGTGGTGTCGACGACGCCCGTGAGCTGCGGGACAAGGCTTTCTACGCGCCCGCCGAATCGCGCTACCGCGTGTTCATCATCGACGAGGCGCACATGGTCACCACGCAGGGCTTCAACGCCCTGCTGAAGATCGTGGAAGAGCCGCCCGAGCACCTGATCTTCATCTTCGCCACGACCGAGCCGGAAAAGGTGCTCACCACCATCCGCTCGCGCACGCACCACTACCCGTTCCGGCTGATCCCGCCGAGCTCGATGCGCGCGCTGCTGGAGCGCAACGTCGCGGCCGAGGGCGCACAGGTCGAGCCCGCCGTGTACCCGCTGGTGATCCGCGCGGGCGGCGGTTCGGCGCGCGACACGCAGTCGGTGCTCGACCAGCTGCTCGCCGGCGCGGGACCCGAGGGCATCACGTACCCGCGCGCGGTGTCCCTGCTGGGGGTCACCGACGTCGCGCTGATCGACGACATGGTCGACGCGCTGTCGGCCGAAGACGCGGCCACGGTGTTCGGCACCGTCGAGAAGCTCGCCGACGCGGGCCACGACCCGCGCCGCTTCGCCACCGACCTGCTCGACCGCCTGCGTGACCTCGTGCTGATGCGGTCCGTGCCCGAAGCCGGTGAGCGCGGCCTGGTGTCGGCGCCCGCCGAAGAACTCGGCCGGATGAGCGCGCAGGCCGAACGCATCGGTCTCGGCACGCTGTCGCGCTACGCCGACATCGTCCACAACGGACTCCTCGAGATGCGGGGCGCCACGTCGCCGCGGCTCGTGCTCGAACTGCTCTGCGCGCGGATGCTGCTGCCTTCGGTCACGGACGCGGAAAAGGCGCTGCTGGCCCGGATCGAGCGGCTCGAACGCCGCGCTGTCGTCGCCGGTGGCGGCGGCGAAGCCGGGGTCGAGCCGCCGGTGCGACCGGCCGCGGTGGAGTTCCAACGGCCGTCCCAGCGACCCGCCTCAGCGCCTGCTGCTCCGGTTGACGCGCCACCGGCTCGCGCTCAGGCGCCCGCCGCTCCGACGCGGCCCGCCGCGCAAGCACCGGCGCCCCCGCGTCCGGCGGAAGAATCAAGCCCGGCTCCCGCGACGCCGCCCCCGGCCGACGACGGCTGGGGTACCCCGCGAACTCCCGGTGGCGCTCCCGCCGCTGCTGCCCCTGCTTCGACGCCTGCACCGGCCGCTGCCGCCGCTCCCGTGCCCGCCGCCGAACCGGCCGCTGCGCCTGAGCCGGAGGCCGCTGTCGCCGCACCGTCGGCCCCGGCCGCCGGTGGTTTCGACGCCGCCGGCATCCGCAACGCCTGGCCGCAACTGCTCGCCGCGCTGCGCAAGTTCTCCGGCGGCCGCAGCCTCGAAGCCATGCTCACGCAGGCGACCGTCGCCGAGGTGGAAGGCACGAGCGTCACGCTCACCCACAAGTCCGAGCCGCTCGCCCGCCGCCTGTCCGACCACGACAACGCCCGCAAGATCGCCGGCGCCCTGTCCGACGTGCTGGGTGGCGAGTGGCAGGTCCGCTGCGTCCACGGTGCCGTCGGAGCCGCTGGTGCTTCCGGTGCCGCGGCGCCGTCCCGCGCGGCCGCACCCCAGCGTCAGCAGGCCGCGCCCACGGCGGAGCGGTCGTTCACGCGCCCGTCGGCCGGCGCCGCGGCTGCCGCACCGGCGCAACAGCCCGCCGCCGCGGAACCCCCGCGCGCCCCGGAGCCCGCGCGGACGCCGGAACCGCCTGCGCGGCCGAAGGTCGCCACGAGCGAGCCCGACATCCCGCTCCCGCCGGAGCCGTCGGACGAGGACGACGACATCTACTCGGAGGACTCCAGCCCCGTGCCGCCTCCGCCGCCGCCGTCCCCGGACGAAGACCCGGACGAGATCGCCCGCAAGCTGATCTCCGACCACCTGGGCGCGCGTCCGCTCGACTGAACCCCGCCTCGGCGCCGGTCAGCTCAAGTACGCCTCGATCGCTGACGCGATGGCGGCCGCGTACTTCGCGCGCCCCGCGGCCGAGGACATCAGCGCGGCCTCCGCGGAGTTGCGCATGTTGCCGCACTCCACGAGCACCGTCGGCCGCGTCGACAGGTTCAGCCCGCCGAGGTCGGAGCGCGCGGACAGACCCGCGCTGCCGATGTAGGTGGACGTGGTGAAGCCGTCGGCGCGAAGTCCGTCGCGCACCGTGCGCGCGAGCTTGGTCGACGGCGCGCCCTGCGCGGCGTTCAACGGCGGCGACGAGTACGCGACGTGGAAGCCGTGCGCGCCCGCCGAGGTGGAGCCGTCGGCGTGGATGGACACCACCGCGTCGGCGTTCGCGTCGTTGCCGATCTCCGCGCGGCGGTCGACGCACGGGCCCACGCCGGTGTCGTTCGTGCGGGTGTAGACGACCTTGATTCCCTTGGCGGCCAACGCGGCGCCGACTTCCTGCGCCACCGCGAAGTTGAAGGCGTGCTCGCTGTAGCCCGCGTTGGTGGCGGTGCCGGTGGTGTTGCACGGCTTCATCTGCCCGCGCCCGGCGGGCACGCTGCGGTTGATGTCCTTCGGGTGCGAAGCGTTGCCGCCGTTGTGGCCCGGGTCCAGCACCACGACCTTGCCGGTGACCGCCGGTTCGCTCGAGGACGACGGCGGTGGCGGGGTCGACGACGACGTGGTCGGGACCGGGGCCGAGGACGTGGTCACCGGAGCCGACGAAGCCGGGGACTGGGCCACCGGCGAAGGGGCCGCCGCCGGGGTTCCGCCGCCACCGGAACACGCCGTGAGCAGCACGAGGCCGGCCAGCAGCGGAAGAGGGTTCACGCGCACGGCGCCCACCGTGCCACAGGCGTGCGCGGGGCGCCCGGGCAGACGCGGCTACGCTGGGGAGGAACACCCAGTGGCGGAAGGATCGAGAGCGATCATGGTGCAACCCGGCGGCGGCGGCTTCGATCTGTCGCAGATCATGCAGCAGGCGCAGCAGATGCAGCAGCAGCTCGTGCAGGCGCAGGAGGAGCTCGCGAACACCGAGGTCACGGGCACCGCGGGCGGCGGCCTCGTCACCGCGACGGTGTCCGGCGACAGCCAGCTCAAGAACCTCGTGATCGACCCCACGGTGGTCGACCCGGACGACGTCGAGACCCTGGCGGACCTCGTGGTCGCCGCGGTGCGCGACGCTTCGGCCAACGCGCAGAAGCTCACCGAGCAGAAGCTCGGCCCCCTGGCCGGCGGCCTCGGCGGCGGCGGTGGGATGCCGGACCTCGGCAGCCTCGGGTTCGGCGGCTGACCCTTGTACGAGGGTGTGGTCCAGGACCTGATCGACGAGCTCGGGCGGCTGCCCGGGGTCGGGCCGAAGAGCGCCCAGCGCATCGCTTTCCACCTCCTGGCAACGGATCCCGCCGACATCGGGCGCCTGCAGGACGTGCTCGGCAAGGTGAAGGAAGGCGTGCAGTTCTGCGAGATCTGCGGCAACGTCTCCGAGCAGCAGACC
Source organism: Amycolatopsis rhabdoformis (assembly GCF_035918295.1). Lineage (GTDB taxonomy): Bacteria > Actinomycetota > Actinomycetes > Mycobacteriales > Pseudonocardiaceae > Amycolatopsis > Amycolatopsis rhabdoformis. Next base: position 7,427,178 of record NZ_CP142149.1, on the reverse strand, counting down.
TGCCGCATCTGCCGGGACGAGCGCCGCGACCTCACGGTGATCTGCGTGGTCGAGGAGCCCAAGGACGTGCTCGCCGTGGAGCGCACGCGCGAGTTCAAGGGCCGCTACCACGTGCTGGGCGGCGCGCTCGACCCGTTGTCGGGCATCGGTCCGGAGCAGTTGCGCATGCGTGAGCTGCTCAAGCGCATCGGTGCGGCGGACATCAAGGAAATCATCATCGCCACGGACCCCAACACCGAGGGCGAAGCCACGGCCACGTACCTGGTCCGCATGCTGCGCGACTTCCCGGGCCTGTCCGTGACGCGGCTGGCCTCGGGCCTGCCGATGGGCGGCGACCTGGAGTTCGCGGACGAGCTCACGCTCGGCCGGGCTCTGTCCGGCCGGCGGGTTCTGTAACGAGCAACCGAACCGGCCCCTTCACCCGATCGAGGTGAAGGGGCCGTTTTCGTCGGTCCCGAAACGTGCGAAGGGCGCCTTCCCGGAATCAGGTTCCGGGAAGGCGCCCCTCATCGAGCGCGGTGGGGCCGCTCAGCAGTAGCCGAGCTGCGCCAGCGTGTCCACGATGATGTCGGACGGGTGGTACTTGTCCATCCAGGACTCACCGCGGCGGTTCTGGTACGTGTCCAGGAAGTTCTGCAGCTTGTCGCCGCGCATCTCGGTGAGAACCACGGTTTCGCCCAGGTGCTGCGGGGTTTCCGTGCGCTCGCGGTGCACCGCGCAGGGCAGGCCGAGGTAGTAGCACTCGGCGGACAGGCCGCCGGAGTCGGTGACCACATACTCGGCGCGCGCCACCAGCGGCAGGAACTTCAGGTAACGCATCTTGGGCTGGGCGATGAACTTGTCGTCGAACAGGTTGTCCAGGCCCAGCGAGCGGATCTTCTCGCGCTCGGGCGCGCCGGCCATGTACAGGATCGGCATCTTGCGGCTCTGCTCGCGCAGGATCTCCAGCACCTCGCGGTACTTGTCCGCGCGCGACACGAGCTCGAAGCGGTGCAGCGTGGCCAGGCCGAACTTCTCCGGCAGGTTCGGCACGTCCAGCGGCTGGCCGATCGCCAGGCGCATCGCGTCGATCGCGGTGTTGGCCTCGGTGTCCACGACCACGCCGCGCGCGTGGCGCAGGTTGTTCACCTCACGCGCGCTCGGCGCGAAGTGCATGTCCACGATCTTCGCCGCGATCTTGCGGTTCAGCTCTTCCGGCAGCGGCGACAGGATGCTGCCCGACCGCGCGCCCGCCTCGACGTGCCCCACGCGCGACTTCAGGATGCGCTTGCCGATCAGCGAGCCGTACGGCGTGGTGAACGTGTCGCCGTGCACCAGCACGAGCGGCGGCCGGCCGTCCTCGTTCAGCGCGGCGCGCAGCTCGGCCCGGCGGCTCCACGCGGTGCGCAGCACCTGCGCCGCCCAGCCCGGCACCTGCGCCGGCGACTCCAGGTTGTGGGCCTTGTCCTGCGGCACGAGCCAGACGTCGGGCTCCGGCAGCTTGAGGTCCGACAGCACGTCGGCCACCTCGTCCACGTGCTGCGCGGTGAACCAGATCTTCGGCCGCATGCCGCGCTCGGCGATCCCGTGGTAGACCGGCGCGATCTTGATCAGTTCCGCGGTGGTGCCGAGAATGAAGGAAATCACCGTAAGGCCCATTTCTGGTCGGTTTGCGGTGCCCGAAGGATACTGGGCACGTCCGGCCCGACCGCACAGGGTAGCCTCGCCCCGTGAGTGCGAACCCGCTCCTCCCCTCGCTCAGCGTCGTGATTCCGGTCTACAACGAGCAGGACTGGATCGAACGCAGCGTCGGCGCACTGGTCACGGCCGCGGAGGCCGCGGGCTGGCCGGCGGAGATCGTCGTGGTCGACGACGGCAGCACCGACGCGACCCCCGAGAAGCTGGCCGCGCTGCAGCGGCGCCACGGCATCACCGTGCTGGCCCAGCCCAACAGCGGCCGCTTCGAAGCCCGCCGTGCCGGGCTCGCCAAGGCCTCCGGGCAGCAGGTCCTGCTGGTCGACAGCCGCGTGATCGTGGACGAGACCGCGCTCGTGTTCCTGCGCGACCAGCTCTTGGCGCACCCCGAGCGCACGGTCTGGAACGGCCACATCAACGTGGACTCCGAGCACAATCCGTACGCGGGCTTCCTCGCCGGCATGGTGAAGATTCCGTGGCGGCGCTACTGCGCGAATCCGCGACTGATGTCGTTCGGGATCGACGAATTCGACGTGTTTCCCAAGGGCACCGGATTCTTTTCCGCACCACGTGAAGTTCTGGAGAACGCGAGCGCCGCATTCGAATCGCTGTTCGACGATTCCCGCTTCGCGAGCGACGACACGGGCGTGCTGCGCTGGATCGCCGAGCGCCACCGCATCTTCCTCGCACCGGAGCTCTCCGCGACCTACCACGGGCGCGACTCCTTCAAGAAGTTCACCGCGCAGTCCTACTTCCGGGGTACCACGTTCGTGGACTCCTACCTCGCCTCACCGGGCCCGGCCCGCAACGGCCTCTTCGCCGCGTTCGCCGTCGGTGTCCTCGGTCTGGGCCTGGCCGCGCGCCGCCCGAAGACGGCCGTGGCACTGGCCGCCGCCGGCTCGGCCGCCGCGGGTGCCGCGGTCACGCGCTTCGGCGCCACGAAGTCCGAAGCGCGCGCGGTCGCGCTGCTCGCCCCGGTTTTCGGCGCCGGCTTCGGTGCCGGTGCCGTTCGCGGTCTGGTCCTGGCCCTGCGCTCGCGCCGCCGGGCCGGCCGATGAGCACGCCGGTGACCGCGGACAGCGAGCCTTCACTCGCTCGGGAAACGGGCAAGTCGGCGGGCAAGATCGGCATCTCCCTGCTGGTCGCCATCGCCTTGGGCTACGTCTTCTCCTTCCTGACGCCGCGGCTGCTCGGTCCGATCGACAACGCGGTGTTCGCCTCGTTCTGGGGCATCCTGATGGGGCTCGGCGGTGCGCTTTCGCCGCTGGAGCAGGAGCTTTCACGCCAGTCCGCGGTCGCTTCGATGGACGGTGGCCGGGTCGGCAAGCCCGCGTTGCGCGCGCTCACCGTCGGCGCGGTGGCGATCGCGGTCGTGGCCGCGGTGACCATCGCGGTACCGGTGCTCAACCAGCGGCTCTACTCCGGGCACCTGGAGCTCGGCGTGATCGCGCTGTGCGGCGGGATCGCGTTCGCCTGCCAGTTCGCCACTCGTGGCCTCCTGGTCGGGCACAACCGCATCCGGCCCTACTCCTGGCTGGTCGTCGCCGAGGCCGCGCTGCGCGCCGTCCTGTTGGGACTCGTCGTGGTCGCCGGCCTCACCGGCGTGGTGTCCTTCGCGATCGCCGCGGCGGTCGGGTCGTTCGCGTGGTTGCTGTTCCTGCGCCCGGCACGCCGGCTCGTGGACCCGAACCTCGAGGGCGAGGGCTGGCGCCCGGTCACCTCGCGAATCCTCCTGCTGCTGCTGGGCGCGGGCCTCACGGCGAGCGTGATCACCGGCTATCCGGCCCTGGTCAACGTGCTCGCGCCCGGGGGCGACGCCACGCGCGTGGGCGTGCTGTTCGCGACCCTGCAGGTTTCCCGGGTTCCGCTGCTGCTGCTCACGCCGCTGCAGGCGCTCGCGGTGCCCACGGTCGTGCGGCTCTCCGGTTCGACCGACGGCAGACACCGCCTGCGCCGGTTGCTCGCGCTCGGCACGGTGGGCACGCTCGTCGTCGGCGTGGTGGGCGCGCTGGTCGGTCTGCTGATCGGGCCGTGGCTGGTGAAGCTGCTCTTCGGCGCGAACTACGCATCGGCCGAGGGCTGGTGGGTCGCGGGCATGGTGTGGGGTGCCGTGCTGCTCACCGCGTTGCAGCTGATGACCGCGGTCCTCGTCGCCAGGACGCAGGCGAACAAGGTGCTCGTCACCTGGGCCGTGGTCGCCGTTTCGACGGCGTTGGTGCTGGTGTTGCTGCCGGGTGACACGATCCTGCGGGCAGTGGTCGGGCTGGCGGTCGGGCCGACGGTGGGTCTCGTGGTCGCGGCGGCGTTCGTTTTGCGGCGACCGGGCAACGTTCGGGCCACCCCGGGCGTCTGAGTACTGTGCAGGCGAGCTCAGGCCGGCGGTGTCGTCGGTGTGAAGAGCCGGTAAGGGTTGGACAGCGAATCCGATGAACGTAGTACTGATTTTGCTCGCCTTCTGGGTGCCCGGGCTGGTGTTCGGCACCGCCATCGGGCTGCGCGGCTGGACGCTCGCCGCGGCGGGTCCGCTGCTGACCTTCGGCATCGTCGCGCTCGGCGTGCCGGTGCTGGGTGACCTGGGCATCCGCTGGAACCTGCTCGACGTGGCACTGTGGACGGTGCTGCTGGCGCTCGTCGGCTTCGCGATCGGCTTCGGCGTGCGCCGCTTCACCGCGCGCCGCCACCCGGAGCGCGAGCCCGAGGAGAAGCCGGCGCGCTCGGTGCGCGACCACGTGCTGATCGGCCTCGGCGTGTTCGTCGGCATGGCCGTGGGCACGGTCACGTTCCTCCGCGGCACCAACGGCATCGACCGGGTGCAGCAGGGCTGGGACGCGCCGTTCCACGCGAACCTGGTGCGCTGGATCGCCGAACACGGCGACGCGCGGCCGTCCACTGTGGGCACGATCGCCAACCTGCCCAACCAGACGAACTACTTCTACCCCGACACTTACCACGCGCTGCTCGCGCTGGTGTTCGACAAGGCCGGGCTCACGATGATGCCCACGCTGAACCTCGCGGTGCTCGCCGTGATCCTCAGCGTGCCGCTCGGTGTCGCCGCGATGTGCCGGGCCTGGAACATGCCGCCGCTGGGCATCGCCGCCGCCGCGGCCGTGACCACGTGGTTCACCGCGTTCCCGTACGACTCGCTGTGGCGCGGCCCGTTGTGGCCGTACGTGGCCGGTGTCGCGATGATCCCGGCGATGCTGGCGATCGCCAAGCTGCTGCTGAAGCCCATGGGCATCGCCGGCCCGGTGGCGATCGGTGTCGGCGTGGCGGGGCTCACCGGCCTGCACACGAGCATCGTGTTCGTGATCGCCGTCTACTTCATCCTGATCCTCCTCGCGGTGCTGTTCCGCTGGGAGAAGATCGACTGGCGCCGCTCCGGCCCCTCGCTCATCGCCACCGTGGTGCTCGCCGCGGTGCTGGGCGTGCCGCTCGTGCTGCCTTCGCTCTACAACGCCGGCGGCGTGACCAGCGCCACCTGGGCCTCGGAGGCCACGGTGAGCGGCGGTCTCGGCGAGACCATCACGTTCTCCCCGATGGCCGCCTTCCCGCAGTGGTGGATCGGCATCCCGGCCATCATCGGCATCTTCCTCATGGTGCGCCACCGCCGGATGATGTGGATGGTCGGCGCGTACATCGTGTTCGGCGGGCTGTTCGCGGCCACCGTGTCGCTCGAGACGCCGCTGATCCACACGATCACCGGCATCTTCTACAACGACCACTGGCGCATCGCGGCCCTCGTGCCGCTGGCCGGCTCCGTGGCCTTCGGTGAGTTCACGCACACCGCTTCGGGCTGGTTCGCCCGCAAGGTCGGCTCGCGGGTGAAGCTGCAGCCGGCCACGCTCGGCCTGATCGGCGCCGTGCTCATCGCCCTCGTGGTGGGCGGGCTGAGCCGCGGTGGGTACATCGGGCGCAACACCGCGCGCCTGGAGATCAACTACAGCGACGGCCCCACCGTGTCGAAGGCCGAGGAAGCCGCCTACCAGTGGCTGGGCCAGCACACCTCGCCCGGCGAGCGCGTGATGAACGACAAGGCCGACGGATCCGTGTGGATGTACGCGCTCGCCGGCGTCACCCCGGTGGAGTGGACCTTCTACGGCGCCGACGTGGACACCGAGGCCGGCTACCTGTCCGTGTGGCTCGACGACATCGACAAGTACCCGCAGGTGCGCAAGGACCTCACCGACCTGCACGTGCGCTACGTCATCGTGGGCAAGGGCAAGGCGACGCCCACGGCCGAGGCCTCGGTCGGGGTCGCGGACATCGTCGCCGGTCCGGACTTCCACGAGGTGTTCCACAACGACGGCGCCACGATCTACCAGATCGAAGGCCAGCAGGGTGTCGTCGCCGCCGGTGCCTCTCCCGGGTCCGCCGACCCTCACGGTCAGTGAGAAGTTAGAGTGATCTCCGTGTCCACCACCTCCGTGAGCACCCGCCGCGTGCTGATCGTGATGCCCGCGCTCAACGAGCAAGCCAGTGTCGGCGCCGTGATCGCCCAGGTCAAAGCCTCCCTGCCCGGGATGGACGTGCTGGTCGTCGACGACGGTTCGGTGGACACCACGGCCCAGCTCGCCCGGGCCGCCGGGGCCGAAGTGGCCCGCCTCGCCGTGAACCTCGGTGTCGGCGGCGCGATGCGCACCGGCTTCCGCTACGCCGCCGCCCGCGGCTACGACGTCGTGGTGCAGGTGGACGCCGACGGTCAGCACGACCCCGAAGAGGTCGGCGCGCTGCTCGCGGAACTGGACAACGGCGCCGATATCGCCATCGGGTCGCGCTTCGCCGGCAAGGGCGCCTACCGCGCCGTCGGCCCGCGCAAGTACGCGATGGTCGCGCTCTCCCTCGTCTTCTCGCGCCTGGCCGGCCGCAAGATCTCCGACGTCACGTCGGGGTTCAAGGCCATGGGCCCGCGCGCGATCCGCATGTTCGCCTCCTACTACCCGGCGGAATACCTCGGGGACACCGTCGAATCGCTCGTGATGGCGATCCGCGGCAAGCTCGTGATCGCCGAGGTGCCGGTGGTGATGCGCGAACGCGTGGCCGGCACTCCGAGCCACTCGCCCGTGAAGTCGGCCGTGTACCTCGGCCGCGCGGGCCTGGCGCTCCTGCTGGCATTGGTCCGGCGCCGTCCGTCCGTCGACTCGTCCGACGCAGCGTAAGGGGATTCCATGGCCGGCTGGCGCGTACTGAGCATCGTCGTCGCGTGCCTCGTGCTCTTCGTCGTCATCGAAATGATGCGGCGCCGCAAGCTGCGCGAGAAGTACGCGGGCGTGTGGCTCATCGTCGCCGTCGGTGTCGTGGTGCTCGCGGTGATCCCGCAGGCCGCGGAGTTCCTGGCGAAGATCACCGGGGTCCAGACACCGTCCAACTTCGTGTTCCTCCTGGCCGGCGTCGTGCTGGCCCTGGTCGCACTGCACCTGTCCACCGAGGTCGGGCACCTCGAGGAAGAGGTCCGGACCTCTGTCGAGGAGACGGCGCTGCTGCGGTGCGAGCTCGAGGACACCAAGCGGGAGCTGCAGGCGCGCATCGAGGCGCTGGAGGCCAAAACGGCCACGCCTGACAACGTGCAGGGCCTGCCCGAAGTGAGCACCGCACGCGTTCGCTGATCTCCGCACTGCTCGCCGCCCCGCCTCGGCTGGGCGGCGTTCGTGTGCTCGCGGTCGATGGGCCGTCCGGGGCCGGGAAGTCGACGCTCGCCGCGGCGGTGGTCGCCGAGCTGGGGGAGCGGGCGGCATTGGTGAGTACCGATGCCTTCGCGACGTGGGACAACCTCGTGGCGTGGTGGCCGCAGCTCGAGCGTGGGGTGCTGGAACCGCTTTCGCTGGGGCGCGCCGGCGAGTACCGGCAGGTGGACTGGACCTCCGGGGAGCCGCGGCCCGGTGCGCTCGTGACCGTTGGGGTGCCTGAGGTTCTGGTGCTGGAAGGGGTCTCCGGCGGACGCCGGGCGATGCGTTCGCGGCTGGCGCACCTGTGCTGGATCGAAGGTGGCACGGAGGCGGAGCGGCTGGAGCGCGCGGTGGCGCGCGACGGAGAGGCTTCGCGCGCGGATCTGCGTCGCTGGCAGTTGTTCGAACAAGGGTGGTTCGCCGTGGACGGCACCCGCGAATCGGCACAAACCAGACTGCCGTGATCGTCACCCGTCGTCCGATACGGCCCTAAAACCTGCTTCAGTACTAGGCCATTAGAGTGGCCAGACTGCCACTCTAAGTACTAATGCGACAAAACTCGTCACCGTGCGTACACAATTCTCAACACATTGCGGTGACTTTGGTCCTTACGTAGTGCGATCGTAACCTCACGCGCTTAAGTGCGAGCCGACTTCCCGCTAGTGTCGGCGAGCACACCGACCGTCCGAGTGTTTCCGACCGACCGGACGGTACTTGACCCGAACATCTCCCAAGGGGTGCCAGATGCAGCAATTGCGCCTGACCCGAACACGTCGAGCGGCCCTGATCGGGCTTGCCGGGGTGCTCGCGGTCTCGCTCACCGCGTGCGCCGAGTCGAAGCGCGACGAGGCCGGAGGCGGTGGCACCGGAGGCACGATGGTCTTCGGCGACACCGGCAACCCGAAGATGTTCGACCCGGCGTTCAACGACGACGGCGAGACTTTCCGCATCACGCGGCAGATGCTCGACACGTTGATCCAGAACAAGCAGGGCACCGCCGAGCTGGAGCCGTCCCTCGCCACCAAGTGGGAGTCGAGCAACGACGGGAAGACCTGGACGTTCTCGCTCAAGCAGGGCGTGAAGTTCAGCGACGGCACCGCCTTCGACGCCAGCGCGGTCTGCTTCAACTTCGACCGCTGGTACAACATGAAGGGCGCCGCCGCCCAGAGCCAGATGATCTACTACGGCGACGTCTTCGAGGGCTTCGCCAAGAACGAGGGCGACGCCGCCGGCAGCCCCGTGTACAAGAGCTGCGAGGCGAAGGACCCGTCGACCGCGGTCATCAACCTGAACAAGGCCAAGGGTGCGTTCCCCGCCGCGTTCACGCTGCCGTCGTTCGCGATCCAGAGCCCGACCGCGATGAAGCAGCACGACGCGGACAAGGTCACGCAGTCCGGTGACTCCTTCACCTACAGCGACTACGCGTACAAGTTCGTGACCGGCACCGGCCCGTTCAAGTTCGACAGCTGGGACCAGGGCAAGGGCGAGATCACGCTGGTGCGCAACGACTCCAGCTACGCGCCGGCCAAGCTCGACAAGCTCGTCTTCAAGGTCATCCCCGACGAGAACGCGCGCAAGCAGGCCCTGAAGGCCGGCGACATCCAGGGTTACGACTTCCCGGCGCCGCAGGACTACGGGCTGCTGCGCAACGAGGGCGAGCAGGTGCTCATCCGCCCGTCGTTCAACGTGCTGTACCTGGGTATCAACCAGTCCGGCAACCCGAAGCTCAAGGACGTGCGCGTGCGCCAGGCCCTGGCCTACGGCATCAACCGCGAGCAGTTCGTGAAGTCGAAGCTGGCCGAGGGTTCCGAGGTCGCCACCGAGTTCGTGCCGAAGGCCATCTCGGGTTACACCGACGACGTGACCAAGTACCCGTACGACCCGGCGAAGGCCAAGCAGCTGCTCGCCGAAGCCGGCGCCAGCAACCTCACGCTGAAGTTCTACTACCCGACCGAGGTCACCCGGCCCTACATGCCGAACCCGGCCGACACGTTCACCTCGATCTCCGAGGACCTGAAGAACATCGGCATCACGATCCAGCCGGTGGCCGAGCCGTGGAACGGCGGCTACAAGGACGACGTGCAGAAGTTCGGCAAGCAGGACCTGCACCTGCTCGGCTGGACCGGTGACTACAACGACGCCGGCAACTTCGTCGGCACGTTCTTCGGCCGCGAGAAGAAGGAGTTCGGGTTCAACAACCCCGAGCTGTTCAACGCTCTCGCGCAGGCCGACGGCTCGCCGGCCGGCGACGCGCACGCCAAGGCCTACCAGGGCGTGAACAAGCAGATCATGGACTACCTGCCCGCCATCCCGATCGCCTACCCGACGCCGGCGATCGTGGTCGGTCCGAAGATCAAGGGTGTGGTGGCCAGCCCGCTCACCGACGAACGCTTCAACAACGTCACGATCGGCTGACGTGCTCCGCTGAGCAGCCGGGCTGGGGGGCAGGTGCTACCGCGCCTGCCCCCTTTGCCCACGTTCCCGGGCTGTACACAAAGGACTACAAGTGCTCCGTTTTCTCGTGCGTCGGGTGCTACAAGCGATTCCGACGCTTCTCATCCTGTCCATCCTGGTCTTCGCCTGGTTGCGATCCCTGCCCGGCGGCCCCGCGGCCGCGCTCCTGGGTGACAAGGCGACGCCGGAGAAGATCGCCAGCCTCAACCACGTGCTCGGTCTGGACCAGCCGATCATCCTGCAGTACTTCAAGTTCCTCGGCCGCGCCGTGACCGGCGACTTCGGCAACTCCCTCGTTTCGGCCCAGCCGGTGATGGGCGAGATCGGCACCTTCCTCCCCGCCACCATCGAGCTCGGGCTCTCGGCGATGATCATCGCGATCGTGCTTGGCGTGCCGTTCGGTTACCTGGCCGCGCGGTACCGCGGCGGCGTGCCGGACAACATCATCATCGTTCTGACGCTGGTCGGTGTCGCCGTGCCGGTGTTCTTCCTCGGCTACACGATGCAGGACATCCTGGCCGCCCCGCTCGGGCTGCCTTCGCAGGGCCGCCAGGCGCCGGGCATCGACGCCACCAGCATCACGAACTTCGCCATCCTCGACGGCATCATGACCGGTGAGTGGGACGCCGTCTGGGACGCGATCAAGCACCTGATCCTGCCGGCGTTCGCGCTGGCGACCATTCCGCTCGCGGTGATCACCCGCATCACGCGCGCTTCGGTGCTCGACGTGTTCAACGAAGACTTCCTCCGCACGGCCAACTCCAAGGGCCTCACGCAGTCGGTGATCCGGCGGCGGCACGTGCTGCGCAACGCGTTGCTGCCGGTGGTCACGACCATCGGCCTGCAGACCGGCGCGCTGCTCGGCGGCGCGGTGCTGACCGAGCGGGTCTTCAACTTCCGCGGCCTCGGCTTCCTGCTGGCCGAAGGCATCGAACGGCGTGACTACCCCCGGCTGCAAGCTTTGCTGCTGTTCGGGGCGGTGGTGTACGTGCTGGTGAACATGTTGGTCGACATCTCGTACGGGATCATCGACCCGAGGGTGCGTGTGCGATGAACACTTTGCTGGCCAAGAAAAAAGAGCCGATCGACAAGCTGGCCAAGGCGTCGGCCAGTGGGCGCAGCCTCGGAGCCGAGGCGTTCCGGCGGATGCTGCGCAGCCCGGTGGCGATCACCGGCGGCGTGATCACGCTGCTGTTCCTGCTGCTGGCCATCTTCGCGCCGCTGATCGCCCCGAAGGACCCGCAGATCCGCTACCTGCAGAGCCAGGTGGAGCTCGGCAAGGGCATCATCCCCGGCCCGAGCCCGGGCTTCCCGCTCGGCGTGGACGACTTCGGTCGCGACTTCCTGTCGCGGCTGCTCGTCGGGGCGCAGCAGACGCTGCTGGTCGGCGTGCTGGCGACCGTGATCGGCGTGCTGATCGGAGTGATCATCGGCGGTCTCGCCGGTGCGTTCGGCGGTTGGGTCGACACCGTCCTCATGCGACTGGTCGACGTGCTGCTGTCGTTCCCCTCGCTGCTGCTGGCGATCTCCATCGCGGCTCTGTTCGCGAAGCCGAGCCAGTGGACGGTGATCCTGGCCGTGTCGATCATCGGCGTGCCGATCTTCGCGCGGCTGCTGCGCGGTTCCATGCTGGCGCAACGGGAAGCCGACCACGTGCTTGCGGCGACGTCACTCGGTGTCAAACGCGGCACGATCGTGTTCCGCCACATGCTGCCCAACTCGCTCGGCCCGGTGATCGTGCAGGCCACGCTCACGCTGGCCACCGCGATCCTCGAGGCGGCCGCGCTGTCGTTCCTCGGCCTGGGCGACCCGGACCCGACCCGAGCGGAGTGGGGGTTGATGCTGGGCAACGCCTCGCGCCAGTTCCTCGACATCCGCCCGGAGCTCGCGTACTACCCGGCCATCGCGATCATCGTGGTGGCGCTCGGGTTCACGCTGCTCGGCGAGTCCCTGCGTGAAGCCCTCGACCCGAAGAACCGGCGGTAAGACCATGGCACTCCTCGAAGTCCGCGACCTCTCGGTCGTGTTCCAGCGGCGTGGTGAGAAGCCGTTCACCGCTGTCGACGGCGTGAGCTTCGACGTCGAGCCCGGCCAGACGGTGGGGCTCGTGGGCGAATCCGGCTGCGGCAAGTCCGTGACGTCGCTCGCGATCATGCGGTTGCTGGCCAAGCGCGGCAACAAGGTCAGCGGTTCGGTGTCGTTCGAGGGCACCGATCTGCTGAAGATCTCCGACCGCGACATGCGCGACCGGCGCGGGCGCGACCTGGGCATGGTGTTCCAGGACCCGCTGTCCTCGCTCAACCCTGTGATCCCGATCGGGCTGCAGATCACCGAGGTGCTCGAACGCCACCGCGGGATGTCGCGCAGCAAGGCCAAGCTCGAGGCCGCCGACCTGCTCGACAAGGTCGGCATCCCCGACCCGACGCGACGGCTTTCCGAGTACCCGCACCAGCTTTCGGGCGGGATGCGCCAGCGCGCGCTCATCGCGATCGCGCTCGCGTGCCGGCCGCGGCTGCTCATCGCCGACGAGCCGACCACCGCGCTCGACGTGACCATCCAGGCGCAGATCCTGGCGCTGCTGCGCGAACTCGTGCAGGACACCGGCACCGCGCTGATCATGATCACGCACGACCTCGGTGTGGTCGCCGGTCTCTGCGACGAGGTCAACGTGCTCTACGGCGGCCGGATCGTGGAGCGCAACGAGCGCCACGGCCTGTTCGCCGAGCCGCGCCACCCGTACACCCACGGGCTGCTCGCCTCGATCCCGCGCCTCGACGAGGGCCGCGGCGAGAAGCTCGTGCCGATCCGCGGCTCCGTGGCCGACAACATCCCGTGGGAAGGCGGCTGCGCGTTCGCGCCCCGCTGCCCCAACGCGTTGCAGGTCTGCGAAGAGCGCTCGCCGGAGCTCGTGCCCGACCGCACCGGCCTGCTGCGCTGCCACAACCCGGTGAAGCCCGCCGTGGCCACCGCAGGAGGAACCCGATGACGACCGAGGCGACCGAGGTGTTCAGCCGGCCGGAAACCGAGGAGGACGTGCTGCTCGAGGTCACCGACCTCAAGGTGCACTTCCCGATCAAGCGCGGCATCGTGGTCGACCGCACCGTGGGCCACGTGTACGCCGTGGACGGCGTCGACCTTTCGATCCGCCGCGGCGAGACCTACGGTCTGGTCGGCGAGTCCGGCTGCGGCAAGTCGACGCTGGGCCGCGCGATCCTGCGGCTCAACGAGCCCACGGCCGGCAAGGTCGTGTTCGACGGCACGGACGTGGCCCAGCTCAAGGGCGAGAAGCTGCGCAAGGCCCGGCGCCGCATGCAGATGATCTTCCAGGACCCGATGTCCAGCCTGGACCCTCGGCAGCCGGTCGAGTCGATCCTGTTGGAGGGCATGAAGGCCCACGGCCTGGCGAAGGACAAGGCGGCCACCGACCAGCGGCTGCGTGAGCTGCTCGGCGCCGTCGGCCTGCCGGAGACGGCGCTGCGGAAGTACCCGCACGAGTTCTCGGGCGGGCAGCGCCAGCGCATCGGCATCGCGCGGGCGCTGGCCGTGGAGCCGGACCTGATCGTGGCCGACGAACCGGTGTCGGCGCTCGACGTGTCGGTGCAGGCCCAGGTCGTGAACCTGCTGGAAGACCTGCAGAACGAACTCGGGCTCACCTACGTGGTGATCGCCCACGACCTCGCCGTGGTGCGCCACATCTCCGACCGGATCGGCGTGATGTACCTGGGCGCGCTGGTGGAGGAGACCACTTCGGCGGAGCTGTACGAGAACCCGCTGCACCCGTACACGCGGGCGCTGCTCTCGGCGATTCCCGTGCCGGACCCGGTCGTGGAGGACACCCGTGAGCAGATCCTGCTGGCGGGCGACCTGCCGTCACCGGCCAACCCGCCCACGGGCTGCCGCTTCCACACGCGCTGCCCCTGGCGGCAGGCGAGCCTGTGCGACACCGATCGCCCGCAGCTGCGCGAGATCGGCGCCGGCCACCGCGTGGCCTGCCACTACGCCGAGGACATCCGCGACGGCCGCATCCAGCCGCACGAGGTGGAGCCGGAACTCGTGGAGCTCACCGGGGTGCTGAACCCGGACGCCGCGCCCGACATCGGCTCGGTGACCGAGATCCTGTGATCTCCTAGTGCCCGGTCGGCGGCGAGTCCACTTCGGACTCGCCGCCGACTGCGTTCTCAGGGCCGCAGATCGATCGCGGCGCGGAACGAGCCGTCCATGTGGAACGGTGTCGAGCTGTGCTCGTGCACGATCCGCCACGCGCCGTCGACACGGCGGAAGACCAGCGTCGAGCGGAACCACAGCGTGAACGGTTCGCTCATCCCCGCCGGCACGGCCGACATCTTCGCCAGCGCCGTGGTGAAGGCCAGGTCGCCGGACTCGGTCACTTCGACGTCGGTGTACTCATACGTCACCGGGCTGTCGAACGTGCCGAACCACTTCGTGAGGAACTCCGCGGACGCGCCGGTGGTGCGCAGCGGCGGGGCGAGGTCGAACTTCACGGCGTCCTCGGCGTAGCCCGCCACCAGGCGCTCCGGGTCCTTGGCGCGCATCGCGTCGGTGCGCTCGGTCAGCAGGTCGCGGATCTCGTTCTCGGACATTTTGTGCTCTCCTTGAAGTCGTCGCCGGGTTCGTTCACCGGGGACGTCGAAGCCGTTCGCGCAGCTTCGACATCCGGGGTGAAGACAATTTCCGAGGAGGCACCGATGAAGTACCTGGTCCTGATCTACGGCAACCCGGCGTCGCGCTCGGCCTGGGCGGGGATGAGCGACGAGCAGAAGGCCGCGGGCCTGCGCGCCTACGTCGAGTTCAACGACTCGCTGGACGATTCCGGCGAGCGCATCGTGTCCGAACGGCTGGCCGCGCCGGAGCTCACGAAGCAGGTGATCGTGCGCGAGGACGAGGTGAGCACCACCGACGGGCCGTTCGCGGAGATCAAGGAGCAGCTCGCCGGCATCTACCTGCTGGAGTGCGAAACCGAGGCCCGCGCGCTGGAGATCGCCGCGCGGATCCCGGAGGCGCCGTACGCGACGATCGAGGTCCGGCCCGTGATGGGCCTGACCGGCGACGTGGACTTCGACCTCGCGGACCTGCGGTGAACGACGGCCTCCTGCGCGAGCTCGCACCGCAGGTCCTCACCGCGCTCGTGCGCCGCTACGGCGGGTTCGACACGTGTGAGGACGCCGTGCAGGAGGCCCTGCTCGCCGCCGCCGTGCAGTGGCCGCGCGACGGCGTGCCGGACAACCCCAAGGCGTGGCTGATCACCACGGCGTCGCGGCGGCGGATCGAGCTGTTCCGCAGTGAGACCGCGCGGCAACGACGGGAGGAGGCGGTGGTCGCGCTGGCGCCGCCGGACCCGGATCCGGCGCCGGCGGTGGACGACACGCTCACGTTGCTGATGCTGTGCTGCCATCCGGCGTTGACGCGGCCTTCGCAGGTCGCGCTCACGCTGCGGGCGGTCGGTGGCCTCACGACGGCCGAGATCGCGCGCGCGTTCCTGGTGCCGGAGCCCACGATCGGCCAGCGCATCAGCCGCGCGAAGCAGAAGGTGAAGGGCACGTCGTTCCGCCTGCCGCCGGCGGACGAGCGGCCCGCTCGCGTCGCCGCCGTGCTGCAGGTGCTCTACCTCGTGTTCACGGAGGGGCACACCGCGAGCGAGGGCTCGGCCGTCGACCGCGTGGAGCTCACCGCCGAGGCGATCCGGCTCACCCGGCAGCTGCACGCCGAGCTGCCCGAGGACGGTGAGGTCGCGGGCCTCCTCGCGTTGATGCTCCTCACGGCCGCGCGCCGCGCGGCCCGCCTCGGCCCGGACGGCACGATGGTCCCGCTCGCGGAGCAGGACCGCTCGCGCTGGGACGCCGGCGCCATCGCCGAGGGCACGGCGCTCATCACCCACGCGCTGGCCACCGCCGCCGTCGGCCCGTACCAGCTGCAGGCCGCGATCGCCGCCGTCCACGACGAGGCGGCTTCGGCCGAGGACACCGACTGGCCGCAGATCCTGCTGCTCTACGACCTGCTGCGCCAGGTCGCGCCCGGCCCGATGGTCACGCTCAACCGGCTCGTGGCGCTCGCGATGGTCGAGGGCCCGGCCGTGGCGCTGGCCGAGCTCGACGCGGCCGACCAGCCGGACCACTACCGCGTGGACGTCGTCCGCGCGCACCTGCTCGAGCTGGCCGGTGACCTGCCCGCGGCCCGCGAGTACTACGCGACGGCCGCGCGGCGCACGTTGAGCCTGCCCGAGCGCCGGCACCTGGAAGCACGTGCTTTGCCCGATTTGCGCAAATAACCCTGACTCAAGTCGCACCCCACCCCCGACTGAAGGGTGACGCCCGCGCACGAGAGCCCCGGTACGCTGCGAATTGCAGGGACGAAACCGGCAAGGCGCAGGGGGTACGGGCAGTGAACATCGACCACGTGCTGGAGGCGATCCCTCCGCTGTCGGTCTACCTCCTCGTGGGGCTCGTCGTGATGGTCGAGAGCCTCGGGATCCCGCTGCCCGGTGAGATCGTGCTCGTGAGCGCGGCGCTGCTGGCCTCGTCGCACGGTGGTCTGAGTCCCCTGTGGATCGGCATCCTGGCCAGCGCGGGCGCGATCATCGGCGACAGCATCGGCTACCTCATCGGCCGCAAGGGCGGTAAACGCCTCTTCGACTGGGCGGGCCGGAAGTTCCCCAAGCACTTCGGGCCACAACACATCGCGAACGCCGAACGCATGTTCCACAAACGCGGCATGTGGGCCGTGTTCTTCGGCCGCTTCGTCGCCGTGCTGCGCATCCTCGCCGGCCCGCTGGCGGGCTCGCTCAACATGCACTACCCGCGCTTCCTCATCGCCAACGCGCTCGGCGGCATCGTGTGGGCCGGCGGCACCACCGCGTTGATCTACTACCTGGGCGTGGTCGCGGACAAGTGGCTCAAGGGCTTCCAGTGGGCGGGCCTCGGCGCCGCGCTGGTCATCGGCGTGGTCGTGACGCTGGTGCTGAAGAAGCGCATGTCGCGCCACCACCCGGAGCCGGCGGACCAGAAGGACGACGCGGTCGCCTAAGCCCCGGCCGGCGGCGAGATCAGCGTCGTCGCGAGCCGCTTCGCGGTGTGGAACGGCCGGGAGGCCTGGGTGACCACCGACGTCACGGCGGCGCCTTCGAGTAGCAGTATCAGCTGGTCGGCCACGGTTTCGGCGTGGTCCGGCTCGATGCGCTGGAGTTGCGTGAGCAGGTAGCTGTGCAGCGCCGTCTTGTGGTGGCGCACGACTTCGCGCACCGGGTCGGCCGGATCGGGGAACTCCGAGGTGGCGTTGAGGAAACCGCAGCCGCGGTAGCCGTCGCGGGAGAGCCAGGCTTCGTAGGCGTCGAACACGGCCAGGATCCGCTCGGCCGGATCGGTGCGCACGGCGGTGATCTGGTCGATCTTCTCTTGCCACTGCCGGTCGCGTTCCCGCAGGTAAGCGACCACGAGGCGGCTCTTCGAACCGAAGTTGCCGTAGAGCGCGGCCTTCGTCACGCCGGCCTCCGCGGCCACGGTGTCGACGCCGACCGCGTGGATGCCATCGCGGTAGAACAACGTCGACGCCGCCTTGAGCACTTTGGCCCCCGCGTCGCCGGGTCGAGTCCGGCTCACATCTCCTCCAAACTGTTCGGTCTCGGTGCTGAGCAGTCCAAACTCTAGCATCGATTGACAACAGACAGACCTGTCTGTTTGGTTGCGGACGTGGTTGAGATCAGCGAGAGGGCAACGGACCGGTGGTGGTCCACCGCGGCGGTCGGCGCCGGCGTGATCGCGCTCTGCTACGGCTTCGCGCGGTATGCCTACGGACTGTTCGTGCCGCGGTTCGGCGAGACGTTCGGTCTCACGACGGTCGGCATCGGGGTGCTCGGCGGACTGTCCACCGCGGGCTACGGCGTCGGCCTCCTGCTGTCGCTGCGCACGGCCACGCGATCGGCACGGGGCACGGTGCTGCTGGCCGGGGCGTTGGCGGCGGTGGGCCTGGGGCTCATGGCGGCTGCGCCGAACGTGGCCGTGTTCGGCGTCGGGCTCGTGCTCGCGGGCGGCAGCGCGGGCCTGGTTTCGCCCGGCGTCGCGCAGCTGATCGGGGAAACGGTGGGCGCGCGCCACCGGGTCCGGGCGCAGACGTGGGCCAACACCGGGACCGGGCTCGGGCTGGCCGCGTCGGCGTTCACACCGCTGCTGGCGTTCGGCTGGCCGGCGATCTGGGCGGGGTTCGCGGCGCTCGCCGTGGTGATCACGGGGCTCGCCTGGCGGACGCTGCCGCGCCCGCCCGCGGTCGCCGACGTCTCGGCGCCGGTCCGCGGCCTGGCCCCACTCGTGGTCAACTCCGTGCTGATCGGAGTCACGAGCGCGCCGTACTGGACGTTCTCCAGCTCCCGACTCACCGCGACCGGCCTGAGCCCGACGGCGGCGACCTGGTGCTGGTTCACGATCGGCGTGGCCGGGCTCTTCGGCGGGCTGGCCGGGCGCGCGGCCGAGCGCTTCGGGCTGCGGACCACCAACCTCGTCACGTGGACGCTGGCGGCGGCCGGCCTCGCGCTGCTCGCTCTGCCACGGCCGGGTCTGCTCGGCGCGCTGGTCTCCAGCGCGTTGTTCGGCAGTACGTACATGGCCCTGACCGGCCTGTGCATCCTCTGGGCGGCCCGGTTGTTCGCCACGCGTCCGGCTCGCGGGGTCATCTGGTCGTTTTTCGGCCTCGGGGTCGGGCAGACCGCCGCGTCACCACTGGCGGGCGCGGCGGCGTCCGCGATCGGTCCGGCCGCGGTGTTCGGGCTGGCCGGGCTCGTGGCGCTCGCCGCGTGGAGCCAGCTCGACGCCCGCCTCGCCCCGCCCGGGTCAGGTCCCGGCGGGTAGCAGCTCTTCGTCGGGCAGCACCGCGGGTTTGCGCTTGAGCGACCCGAGCAGCACCCCGCCGATCACCACCACCGCGGCGACGATCTCGAGCACCGTCGGCACCTCGTCGAGCACGAAGTACGACGCCGTGAGGCCGACCACCGGCACGAGCAGCGAGAACGGCGCGACCACGCCGGCGGGGTGGTGCTTCATGAGCGTGGTCCAGATGCCGGAACCGACCACCGTGCCGAAGATGATCACGTACGCCATGCCGGCGACGCCGATCAGGCCGGTGGTGGTGCCGAGCGTGGTGAGCGAGTGCCAGCCGGCCGTGGGGCCTTCGAAGATCGCCGACAGCGCGAGCATCGGCAGCGGCGGCACCACCGACATCCACAGCATGAAGTGGATCGGGTTGTCCGGCGTCGCGCGGCGCATGGCCAGGTTGCCGAACGCCCAGCTCAGCGCCCCGAGCAAGGTCAGGATCACCGGCAGCAGCGCGGCGTGGGCCGACTGCTGCCACGCGATGGCCGTCATGCCCGCCACGGCCAGCAGGATCCCGGCTAGCTGCCGGCCGGACACGCGCTCACGCAGCAGCACCGCGCCGAGCAGCACGGTGAACGGTGCGGACGCCTGCAGCACCAGCGAAGCCAGGCCCGTCGGCATGCCGATGGCCATGGCCACGAACAGGAACGCGAACTGTCCGGTGCCGAACCCGAGGCCGTAACCGAGCAGGTAGCGCAGCTTCACCTTCGGCCACGGCACGAACAGGACCGTCGGGATCGCGATGAGCAGGAACCGCAGCGCGCCCGCGAACATCGGGGGGAAGTGGCCCAGTGCGGCGTGGATGGCGAGGAAGTTGCACCCCCACAACACGGCGACGAGCACGGCGAGGAGACGGTCACGTGCGGGCATGTCCTCCACTGTGCAGGCGGGGATCGTGAAGGACCAGCGAGAATAACTGCACGGACTGTGTAGACACACTTCACATAAACTGGACGATGTGGATCTCGGCAGACTTCGGACATTGCGGGAGTTCGCGGACCGCGGCAGCGTCACGGCCGCGGCGCGGGCCCTGCACTGCACCCCTTCGGCGGTGTCGCAGCAGCTGCGCGCGCTCCAGTCGGAGGTCGGCCTGCCGCTCACCGAGCCCGACGGCCGCGGCCTGCGCCTCACCGACGCCGGTCGCGCGCTCGTGGCCCGCGCCGACGAGGTCCTCGCTGCGCTGGACCGGGCGGAATCCGAGCTCGACACGTACCGCAGCGCGCCGCGCGGCCGCGTGCGGATCGCGATCTTCCAGTCGGCTGGGCTCATGTTGCTGCCAGGACTGCTGACCCGGGTCGCCGCCTACGACGGCCTCGAAGTGGACGTCCGCGATGTCGACATGACGCCGTCTGACGTGCCGGCGCTGGTCGCGGACTACGACGTGGTCGTGACGCACCGGGACGAGCACGCCGGCGCGTTCTCCTCCGACCGCCTCGAGGTGGTGCCGCTGCTGCGCGAGCCGCTCGACGTCGCCCTGCCCGCCGGCCACCCGCTCGCGCGCCGCCGCCGCGTGGACCTCGCCGACCTCGCCGACGAACGCTGGATCTCCGTCGACCACGGCTTCCCCGTCGACGACGTGCTGCGCTCGCTGACCGTCCGCACCGGCGTGCGCCCGCAGATCGTGCAGCGCATCAACGACTTCCGCATCACCGAACGCCTCGTCGCCGCGGGCCACGGCATCGCCCTGCTGCCGCGCTACACCATGGACACCCGCCGGGGCAGCGGCCTGGTCGGCCGCCCGCTGGCCGGCATCCGCGCCGCCCGCCTGGTGGAAGTCGTCTGCCGCCGCGGCGCCCTGTCGCGCCCCGCGGTGGCGACGGTGATCGCCGAGCTGCGCGCGGAAGTCGCGGCGCTGACGGGTCAGGCGAGCGCGAGCTAGCTGCGTGCCCCACGCCGAAGACCCTGGCGGACCAGACCACCGCGGGCTAGCTGCGTGCCCCGCGCCGGATGCCGAAGGTGATCGCGATGCCGAGCAGCGTCGCCACCCCGAAGGACAGCAGCATGCTCACCAGCGGTTCGTCGATCAGCTCACCGCCGGCGTAGCCGAGGAACGCGACGTACGACGTCCAGAGCGCGACGCCGATCGCCGATGCCGAGAAGAACTCGCCCATGGGCCAGCGCAGGGAGCCGGCCAGGAGGGCACCGACGGTGCCGCCGGAGGGGAGCCAGCGGACGAGGACGAGGATCGGGCGGGGGTGGCGTTGGAGGCGGCCGTCGAGCCAGGCCAGGCCGGCCGCCATCTTGCGGCGGCGGGTGAGGCGCGCGAGCACGCGGGCGCCGCCGAAGCGGCCGAGTGCGTAGAGGGCCTGGTCGGACACCAGGCAGCCGGCCGTGGCGACCGCGATCACCACGGCCAGCGACGTCCCGCCCTGAGCGGCCGCGATGCCCATGCCGAGGATCGTCACCTCGGTGGGCAGCAGGGGCACCAGCGAGACGACGAACAGCACCACGAGCCCTGCCGTCGTTGCGTCCACGTCTCCATTAACCGCCGTCTGAGGCCCGATGAGTCCCGTTCACCGAGTACTCACAGCAAGGCACAGCCGCTACACAGTTTCGGTGAACCATGACAGTGGATGTCATGGTTGGGCGCAACCGTGGCCGGATGAACCTTTCGGGAAGAGTCGCACTGGTCGCCGGCGGCACGCGGGGTGCGAGCCGTGCGATCGCCGTGGAGCTGGGGCGTGCGGGCGCGTTCGTGTACGTCACCGGTCGTTCGACGCGGGCCGGACGGTCCGAAGTGGACCGTCCGGAGACGATCGAGGAGACGGCCGAGCTGGTGGAGCGGGCGGGCGGCCGGGCCGAGGCCGTCCGCGTCGATCACCTGGAGCCGGCCGAGGTCGCGGCGCTGGCCGAGCGGGTCGGCCACCTCGACATCCTCGTCGACGGGCTGTGGGGCGGCGACCGTCACCTCGGCTGGGGCAAACCGGTCTGGGAACACCCGCTGGAGGCGAGCCTGCGCATGATCCGCCTGGCGATCGACGCGCACCTGATCACCAGCCACCACCTGCTGCCGCTGCTCATCGACCGTCCGGGTGGCCTCGTGGTCGAGCTGACCGACGGCACCGCCGAGTACAACGCGAAGTACCGCACCGGCACGTCGCTGCCCTTCTACCTGGCGAAATCCGCGGCCCACCCGATGGCGATCGGTGAGGCGGCCGAGCTGGCCCCGTTCGGCGCCACGGCCGTCGCGTTCACGCCGGGCTGGCTGCGGTCGGAGGCGATGCTCGACGCGTTCGGGGTCACGGAGGCCACGTGGCGCGACGCGCTGGACAAGCAACCGCACTTCGCGATCTCGGAGTCACCGACGTTCTGCGGCCGCACCGTCGCCGCGCTGGCCGCCGACCCGGATCGAGCGCGGTGGTCGGGGCAGACGGTGAGCAGCGGACAGCTCGCGGCGGCCTACTCGGTGGACGACGTGGACGGCAGCCGCCCGGACGCGTGGCGCTACCTGGTGGAAGTGGCCGATGTCGACAAGCCGGCCGACGCGTCCGGCTACCGCTGAGCGTTGCGTGCGGCGAGCTGGGCGCCGATGTCGGCCAGCGCGGCCCGGATCTCGGGCGGTTCGAGCACTTCGACGCCCGGGCTCAACGCCACCAGCTGGCCGAGGCCGATCTCGCCGCCTTCCAGCGCGAGCTCGGCCAGTGCCCAGCCGGCGGAATCCGGCTCACCCAAGGAGCGCACGGTGTCCGCGAGGTGCTCGCCGCCGAACACGCGGCGCAGCTCTCGCACGGCAAGCCGGCTCAGCCGAGCTCGCACGAGCAGTGGCCGCGAAACCTGCTCGAACGTGGTCGACGACTCGCGCCACCACGTCGGCAGGTCGAAATCGGCCGGCCGCTCGAACTCCTCGGCCAGCTCGTCGACGCGTTCGATCCGCGAAACCCGATAGGTGCGGTACGCGCCGTCGATCCCGGCCACCAGGTACCAGACGCCCGCCTTCAGCACGAGGCCGAGCGGCTCCAGCACCCGGTCGGCCACTTTGTCCTTGCGCCGGTAGGAAATCGCGAGCCGCCGCTGCGCCCACACCGCCCGCGAGACCGCGCTCAACGCCGGCGGCTCGTCGGCGTTCCCGAACCAGCCGGGCGCGTCGAGGTGGAAGCGGCCGGCCACGAGCGCCGCGTGCTCCCGGAGCCGCGCCGGCATCCCGGCCGACACCTTCGCGCGCGCGGCGCTGCCGGCCGTGTCGAGACCCAAGCCCGCCAACGCTTCCGGCGCGCCCAACGCGAACAACGCCACGGCTTCCCGCGCCGTCAACCCGTCGAGGCCGGCCTTCCAGCCGTCCACGAGCCGGAACCCGCCGTGCCGGCCCGGCTCTGTCCACAGTGGAACGCCCGCGTCGCGCAACGCGGCGAGGTCCCGGTGCATCGTGCGCTCCGAGACCCCCAGCTCGGCCGCGAGCTCGGAGGCGGTCGCACTGCGGCGGCGCTGCAGCGTGAACAGCAGCGCGACCAGCCTCTCCGCTTTCACCGCGACTGAACCCGAAACCGCGACGGCAACGCGATCAGCGGTTGGCGCGGTTGACCGCGCTGACCACCGCGCGCAGCGACGACGTGACGATCGACGGGTCGATGCCCACACCCCAGAACACGCGGTCGGAGATCGCGCACTCGATGTAGGACGCGGCGCGGGAGTCGTCGCCCGGGGTCAGGGTGTGCTCGCTGTAGTCCAGGAGCCGCAGGTCGAAGCCGACGGTGGACAGGGCGTCGAAGAAGGCGGCGATCGGGCCGTTGCCGCGGCCGGTGATGTCGTGCTCGTCGCCGTCGACGGTCACCGTGGCTTCGATGTCGTACTCGCCGCCGCCGTTGTCGGTCACGCGCTGGCGCACCAGCTCCAGGGGCGTGCGCGGCTCGAGGTACTCCTTCGAGAACGCGTTCCACATCGTCGCCGGGTCGACCTCGCCGCCGGCGGTGTCGGTGTAGGCCTGGACCACCTTCGAGAACTCGATCTGCAGGCGTCGCGGCAGGTCGAGCTGGTGCTCGGCCTTCATGATGTAGGCGACGCCGCCCTTGCCCGACTGCGAGTTCACGCGGATCACGGCCTCGTACGTGCGGCCGACGTCCTTCGGGTCGATCGGCAGGTACGGGACCTCCCACGGGTACTCGTCCACGGGTACGCCGGCCTTGTCGGCGGCGTCCTTGAGCGCGTCGAGGCCCTTGTTGATCGCGTCCTGGTGGCTGCCGGAGAACGCGGTGAACACCAGGTCACCGCCCCACGGCGTGCGCTCGGCCACCGGCAGCTGGTTGCAGTACTCGACGGTGCGCTTGATCTCGTCGATGTCGGAGAAGTCGATCTGCGGGTCGACACCCTGGCTGAACAGGTTCATGCCCAGCGCGACGAGGTCGACGTTGCCGGTGCGCTCGCCGTTGCCGAACAGGCAGCCCTCGATGCGGTCGGCGCCGGCCTGGTACCCCAGCTCGGCGGCGGCGATGCCGGTGCCGCGGTCGTTGTGCGGGTGCAGCGACAGGATCACGGAGTCGCGGCGCTCGAGGTTGCGGCTCATCCACTCGATCGAGTCGGCGTACACGTTCGGCGTCGCCATCTCGACGGTCGCCGGCAGGTTCAGGATCACCGGCTTCTCGGGCGTCGGCTGCCAGATCTCGGTCACGGCGTTGCAGACCTCGAGCGCGTACGACAGCTCGGTGCCGGTGTAGGACTCGGGCGAGTACTGGAAGCGGAACTCGGTGTCGGGCTGCTTCGCGGCCAGCTCCAGCACCATTTCCGCGCCCTGCGTCGCGATCTTCTTGATGCCTTCGCGCTCTTCGCGGAACACCACGCGGCGCTGCAGGATCGAGGTCGAGTTGTAGATGTGCACGATCGCGCGCGGCGCGCCTTCGAGCGACTTGAACGTGCGCTCGATCAGCTCGGGACGGCACTGCGTGAGCACCTGGATGCTCACGTCGTCGGGGATCGCGCCCTCGTCGATGATCTCGCGGACGAAGTCGAAGTCCGTCTGCGAAGCGGCCGGGAACCCGACCTCGATCTCCTTGTAGCCCATGCGGACGAGCAGGTCGAAGAACTTGCGCTTGCGCGCCGGCGACATCGGGTCGATCAGGGCCTGGTTGCCGTCACGCAGGTCCACCGCGCACCACAGCGGCGCGCGCTCGATGCGCTTGTTCGGCCAGGTGCGGTCGGGCAGATCGATGTTCTCGATCAGCTCGTACCACGGCTTGTAGCGGTGGACCGGCATCGACGTGCCGCGCTGGGGGTTCCACTTCGGCTGCCCCTCGGGCGCCGGGCGCGACGGCGTGCGGACACGGGAAGTACTGGTGCGGGGGTCGGTCGTGCTCATGGGTAGAGACTTCTCCTGACGAGGTGGGTGCATACGACCGGCACCACAAAGCCCCGCGACGAGGAGCCGGTCTGGTCAGGCCCCGTCGCGGCAGCGAAGCAGGAGAGCACGCGCCACCCAGCCACCTTAACCACGGACCGCGGCGGTTGTGAAGTCACCTCCGCGATCGAACTGTTACGTCCGGTGTCCACCGGGTGTTACCAGCGGGTAGCGGGCGACGGTGTGACGTGTCAGACTGCCGGGCATGGGCGAGCACGCCGAACAGGCACCCGACACGGAGACCGAGTCGCGGCCGAAGCGCGCCGAGGTCGACTGGCGACGCACCCGTGAGCAGGTCTTTTCCTTCGTGGCCACGCTCGTGCGCTGGGTCGGGCTGATCTTCGCCGCGATCCTCGTGCTGCACGTGATCTTCGTGGTCGGCGAGGCCAATTCGGACAACGGAATCGTGTCGTTCGTCCGAAGCTGGGCCGACGGCCTGTCCATCGGCTTCAAGGACCTCTTCACCCCGAGTGACGCGAAACTCAGGGTGCTCGTCAACTACGGCATCGCCGCGATCTTCTGGCTCGTGGTGTCGGGGATCGTCGCCAAGATCCTGCGCCGCGTCGGCGGCAGCTCTTCCTGACCCACTTCCCGCGATCACGGGCCGTTCCCGCCCTGGCGCGAACGGCCCGTTCGTGCGGGGTCAGCTCTGCCAGGTGATCGGCTTGGAACCGTAGTCGGTGCCCGGCGCCTGGTCGGTGTACTCGCCTTCGTTGTACGAAGCGCCGGTCACCGTGGTGCCGGCCTGCGCCACCGCGAGCACGCAGCTGTCGTAGGTCGCGCCCTTCGTGGTGAAGGCCTTGCCCGCGTCGCCGCTGTCGCACTTGTCGAACGTGCCGATCACGGACACGCCCTGCGCCTCGGAACCGTCGGGGAGCAGCGCGTTCATCAGGCCGAGCGAGGTGTAGGAGAAGTCGGTGCCACTCTCGTTCGACACGGTCACGCGCACGTAGTACGGCGTCATGCCCTTCGCCTTGTCACCCAGGTCGAGCGGCGCGAGATCGGCCTCGACACCCTTGTCGATCGACTTCACGGTGACGCCGATCGCGCCGGTCTTGCCTTCGGACTTGAACGGCACGATCGCCTTCTCGCCCAGCTTCAGCTTGGTGCCCTGCTGCGTGAATCCGCCGGCCGCCGTGTTCGCCGCGCCGCCCGAGGAGTCGTTCGAGCTCGACGGCGCCGAACCGCTCGTGTCGGGAGCGCTGCTGCTCTGGCTCGGCGCGGGCGCGCCGGACGCGGCCGAAGGCGTGCCGGTCATCTCGCTGCCGCAGCCGGCCAGGGCCAGCACCGCCGCGGAAACCCCCACGATCGCCAGCACTCGACTACGCATGTTCGTTCTCCTCATCGCCACCCAGTGTTTGCGGCTTCGATGCGGTGCCCCGATCAGCGGTTCCCCGATCGGCGGACCTTACTTAGCGATGCGAAGTGAATGCGTGCGGTCGATCAACGTCGATCAATCCAGGGCCGGTTTGCCCCATTCACCACTGAACGCGAACTCGGCCAGCGGAATGCGCTGCCTTTCCTTCAGCTCCCGCTCGATGCGCCGCTCGTCTTCGAGCACGGCGGCGTCGGCGGCGTGGCCCACGGCGATGGCCACGAGGGGCACGGCGGCGTCCGGCAGGCCGAACGACGCGCGGATCGCGTCGGCGGAGAAGCCCGCCATCTGGTGGGCGATCAGGCCGAGGTCCACGGCCTGCAGCACCAGGTTCTCGCTCGCCAGGCCGAGGCCGTACTCGGCGTAGGGCACCTCGCCCTTCTCGTTGGTGGTCACCGCCACACCCACGAGCAGCGCGCCGGCCCGGAACGCCCAGGCCTGGTTCCCGGAGTTCAGCGCGGCCAGGATCCCGGCGAACGTGGTGTCGCCGCGGCGGCCCACGAGGTAGCGCGCGGGCTGGGTGTTGCCGAAGGACGGCGCCCAGCGCGCGGCCTCCAGCAGCGTTGTCAGTTCCTTCGGGGACACCTCGGCGGTCGCGTCGAAGGCGCGGGGGCTCCAGCGCTCGGCGACGGCGGGGCTCACGGGGACACTCGTGTCGGCGGTTTTGCGCACGTCCCGAACCGTAGTACGCGGGGAGTGCTCTCCGTCACTCCGGAGGAAGGGCTTCGAACATTCCGGTGGTGTTAAGGAAGATTTACTTCCAGGAGACCCTCGATCGATGTGCGCCGCCACTCGATTGAGTGGCGAGCGCCCTCCGCCCCGGTAGAGTTCCGGCCAAGTGAAGGGACGCGGGGGCTCCTCGGTGCCCACCAGGAGCAGACCCGGCCCGTCAAGGAGGTTCGGGCTGTGGCCCTCGTGGTCCAGAAGTACGGCGGATCGTCGCTGGAAAGTGCCGACCGGATCAAGCGCGTCGCCGAACGCATCGTCGCCACCAAGAAGGCGGGCAACGACGTCGTGGTGGTGTGCTCGGCGATGGGTGACACCACCGACGAGCTGCTCGACCTGGCGCAGCAGGTGAACCCCGCGCCGCCGGAGCGGGAGATGGACATGCTGCTCACGGCCGGTGAGCGCATCTCGAACGCGCTGGTCGCGATGGCGATTTCCGCGCACGGCGCCGAGGCGTGGTCGTTCACCGGTTCGCAGGCCGGCGTGGTCACCACGTCGGTGCACGGCAACGCGCGCATCATCGACGTGACGCCGAGCCGGGTCACCGAAGCGCTGCAGCAGGGCTACATCGCGCTGGTGGCCGGGTTCCAGGGTGTTTCCCAGGACACCAAGGACATCACCACGCTCGGCCGCGGCGGTTCGGACACCACCGCCGTCGCGCTCGCCGCGGCGCTGGGCGCCGACGTGTGCGAGATCTATTCCGATGTGGACGGTGTGTACTCCGCCGACCCGCGGATCGTGCCGGACGCGCGCAAGCTCGACACGATCCCGTACGAGGAGATGCTGGAGCTCGCCGCGAGCGGCTCGAAGATCCTGCACCTGCGGTCGGTCGAGTACGCGCGCCGCTACGGCGTGCCGATCCGAGTCCGCTCTTCCTACAGCGACAAGCCGGGCACCACCGTGACCGGGTCAATCGAGGAGATCCCCGTGGAACAAGCGCTGATCACCGGTGTGGCACACGACCGTTCGGAGGCCAAGATCACGGTCACCGGCGTGCCGGACCACACGGGTGCGGCCGCCCGGATCTTCCGCGTGATCGCCGACGCGGAGATCGACATCGACATGGTGCTGCAGAACGTGTCCAGCACCGTCTCGGGTCGAACCGACATCACGTTCACGCTGTCGAAGGCCAACGGTGCCAAGGCCGTGCAGGAGCTCGAGAAGGTCAAGGCCGAGATCGGGTTCGAGACTGTGCTCTACGACGACCACGTCGGCAAGGTCTCGCTCGTCGGCGCGGGGATGCGCTCGCACCCCGGTGTCACGGCGACGTTCTGCGAAGCGCTCGCGCAGTCGGGTGTGAACATCGAGATCATCAACACCTCGGAGATCCGCATCTCGGTGCTGATCCGCGACGCGCAGCTCGACGAGGCCGTGCGCGCGATCCACGAGGCGTTCGAACTCGGCGGCGATGAAGAAGCCGTCGTCTACGCGGGGAGTGGTCGCTGATGAGCAACGGTCTGCGCGTCGGGGTGGTCGGGGCGACCGGCCAGGTCGGCGGTGTGATGCGGAAGCTGCTGGAGGAGCGCAACTTCCCGGTCGACGAGATCCGCTACTTCGCGTCCTCGCGCTCGGCCGGGTCCAAGCTCCCTTGGCGCGGCGAGGAAATCACGGTCGAGGACGCCGCCATCGCGGATCCGTCCGGTTTGGACGTCGCGCTGTTTTCCGCCGGTGCCTCGACTTCGCGTGAGCAGGCGGCGCGGTTCTCCGCCGCGGGCGTGACGGTGATCGACAACTCGTCGGCCTTCCGCCGCGACCCGGACGTGCCGCTGGTCGTGAGCGAGGTCAACCCGGAGGCCATCAAGGAGGCGCGCAAGGGGATCATCGCGAACCCCAACTGCACCACCATGGCGGCCATGCCGGTGCTCAAGCCCCTGCACGACGAGGCCGGCCTGCTGCGCCTGATCACGAGCACCTACCAGGCGGTGTCGGGCAGCGGCCTCGCCGGCGTCGACGAACTGGCCGCCCAGGTCAACGCCGTCGCCTCCCGCGCCGCGGCCCTGACCCACGACGGCTCGGCCGTCGAGTTCCCAGCCCCGGCCAAGTACGTGGCGCCCATCGCGTTCAACGTGCTCCCCATGGCCGGCTCGATCGTCGACGACGGCACCTTCGAGACCGACGAAGAACAGAAGCTGCGCACCGAAAGCCGCAAGATCCTGGGCCTGCCGGAGCTGCTGGTCTCGGGCACGTGCGTCCGCGTGCCGGTGTTCTCGGGCCACGCCCTGTCGATCAACGTCGAGTTCTCCTCGCCGATCTCCCCGGAGCGCGCCACGGAACTGCTCTCGCGCGCACCCGGCGTGCAGCTCTCGGACGTCCCGACCCCGCTGCAGGCCGCGGGCAAGGACCCCAGCTTCGTCGGCCGCATCCGCACGGACCCGGGCGTGCCCGACGGCCGCGGCCTGGCGTTGTTCGTGGCCGCGGACAACCTGCGCAAGGGGGCGGCGTTGAACGCGGTGCAGATCGCGGAGCTGGTGGCGGGCAACCGCTGATTCTTTTCGACGCGACCGGCCGCCTTTCCCGATTCGGGGAGAGGCGGCCGGTTTCGTTCAGCCCAAGGCGGTGCTGCGTGAGGGCCGGTAGTCCAGCGGGACCTCCGCCTCCTTGAGCAGCACCCGCAGCGGTGTCGTGTCCGGGTCGGCGGTGCACGCGGCGTCCAGCGCCGCCGAAACGGCTTCGTTGCCGGGCCCGTCGACCACGATCTCGGCCGGTCCGGACCACGACACCCGCCAGCGCACCACGCCGGCGTCGGCGAGCGCCGCCGTGACCACCAGGGAAAGGCGGCGCCGGATCGCCGCCCCGACCATGGCCCGGCGCACCTCGGGTGCCGCTCCGGCCGGCACGGTGAACCCGGGGGCAGCGAGCGGGGTGGCTTCGCCGGTGTCGATCATGTCCAGCGCGTCGCCCAGGGTTCGGCCACCCAGCACACCAAGGGCATTGCCGAGTGCCGTGTGGTGGGCACCGAGGCCGGCCAGGGTGTCCCAGTCGGTGCGCTCCTTGGTGCTGACCTCGTCGACGAGCCCGGTGAGCAACGCGGTGTCGAGGAATTCCTCGGCGTCTCGCAGGATTTGGTACGCGGGGCCATCGCCACCGGCCGGCGGCGCCACGGCGGGAGCCGTTTCGAGGGCCGCGATCCGCTCGGGCGTGGCCGGGTGGTGGTCGAAGCGCGCGGTCTTGCGTTTCGCCAAGGTCTTGCGCACGTCGGCGATCTCCCGCTTGCGCCAGTCGTCGGCCAGCAACGCCCGGTACCCCTCGGCGAGCCGGGCCGGGAAGTAGCCGGCGGCCCAGCCCTCGGCGGCGTAGTTGTCCAGGAAGAACCCCCAGGCCTCCGCCAGCCCTTCCGACTCCCGCAGCGCGCTCACCGCCGCGGCGGTGCCGGCGAGGCGCACCGCGCCGAGGTCCGCGGCGAACTCCGCGTCGCGGCGGACCCGAGCCGAGACGGCGAAGTACGCCTTCGCGTAGCTCTGCAGCAGCGGCCGGACGAACCAGTCGAGGCCCCGGGCGTGGTCCAGGCCGAGCACCGTCCGGCTGAGCGACCGGTGCCAGCGGTAGGTCGCGGCCCTCGACCACTGGCCGTGGTCGTAGTGGGTGAGTTCGTGGGCCAGGACGGCCCGCAGCTGATCGAGCCGGAAGGCGCTGAGCAGCAGCGCACCGAGCAGCAATTGCCGCTGCGAAGGCCGGAAGAGGTGGTTCTCGTGCAGGACACCGGCGTTCGCGTCCGCGGTCAGGAAGATCCGGTCGGGAGCACGCCTGCCGATCTCGTCCGCGAGCTCACGGACGAGATTCCACAGCTCGGGCTGCTCCTCGGGCAGCACGCGCAGGCCGGGTTCCTCGCGTGGCGGCCGGCCGAGGATGAGCACCGTTTTAAGCAGCACGCCGAGGCTCGGCACCGCGATGACGCCGAACGCCAGCGCCCAGATCGGCGAGTGGAACAGTGCGTAGACCTCGACGGTCACGATCCCGGCCACGAGCACCACGACCAGCAGTGGAAACCCCGCCAGCAGCGCGACCGCGGCCAGCGCACGCGGTGATGTCTTCATCCGAACCTCCCCAGCGGACGCTCATCGCGCCCGACTTCATCCCCTGCAGATCGTCTCCGGTGGCTCATTCGTTTCCACCGCGAAGCCCAGTAGTTCCCGCAGCGGCGCCGTGTCAGGCACCTGCGCGCACGCCGCGAGGCCGGGCTCGGCGATTTCCGCGAGGCCGTGCTTGTCGAGGTCGTCGAGGCGCACGGGCAGGGTGCGGAGTTCGCAGATCTTCGCTGCACGATCGCGAGAAACGCTTTGCGTCGCCACGTCGGCGAGGGGTGTTCCAGTCGGTGGGTCGTTTCGTGGCGGCGTCCTCGGGCAGGCCGGCGAAGAGCACGGCGCCGAGGACCGCGTCCGGGTTGATCAGCAGCCGCTCGGCTTGATCGTCCACTGTGGTCACCTTGCCGAGGAAACCGCGGAAGCCGCCGACGAGGTCGGTGGGCCGGTAACCCTGGGGCCAGGCCATCGTGACGAAGTTGTCAGCGTAGAACCGCCACGCCGTCCGCACGGTGGCCAGCACCTCGAACAGCGTGGGCTCGGGCGGGCCGTACGACGTGGTGACCAGACGCAGGTAAGCGCCGCGAGGGACCGCACCAGCGGCGCGGTGAACCAGTGCAGCCCCGGCTGCGCCAAGGCGTCGGGCACCCGCATCATCGAACCCGCGCCGCGCTGCACGACCGCGTCGAGGCCGGCGTGTGCGTGCAGCGCGAACGAGCGGACCAGTGCGGCCCGCAGCTCCGTCCGGCTGAGACCGAGCAACACCGGCGCCCCGACGACCAGCGAACGTCCGGTGTGCCGCAGCCCGAACCACCGCGTGTGGTCGACCGCGCCGGCTTCCGGCTCGGACACGAGCACCACGCGGTCGGGCGCGAACGTCCCCGCCTCCGCCGCGGCCTCCCGCGCGAGCGACCACAACCACGGCTGCTCCGCGGGCGATACGGACCACCGCGCGCCGGGGACCGCCGCCTTGCGGTCGAAGGCCAGGAGGGATCGCATCGACGCGCCCGTGGTCGCCACGACCGCGGGAACCAGCCCCAACAGCAGCAGGTTCCCGCGCGACAGCAGGAAAACCGCCACCCCGACCACGATCGCGGGCCCGAGCACGGCGATGAACGGCAGCACCGCGAGCAAACCGACGGCCAGGACCTTGCGCGCCTTCCCGCCGTGTGGCATGGGACCGCGTCAGGCCTTCTGGACGAGGCGGCAGGCCAGGTACCGGACGCGCTTGAACTCCGCGATCCGGCCCTTGTTGCCGTACGCCCAGACAAGGGCGTCCGCGTGCACGCCGAGGTGCCGGAACTGCTCCACGGCCTCCTCGCCGCGCCCGAGCTCCACCAGCGCCCGCGCGGCGTACGCCCGGCTCGTCACCGTGCCCGGGTCGTCACGGCCTTCGCCGTCGAGCCAGGGCAGCAGCCGATCGACAGCGGGCGCGACCAGCGGGTTGCGCCAAGCACCCTTGACCCCGCGGTAGTCCGCCTCGTGTGCCGCCACCAGGGGCAGCCGCGCCAGCTTCGGGTGTTTCGCGGCGCCCTCCTCGGCGAACGCCCACATCAGCTCGTGCGACCCGAACCACTTCTCGCACCAGTACTGGAGCGCGGAGTTGTGCGCGGGCAAGTGGTGCGGATCGCGGGCGACCAGCTGCTCCCACACCTCGCGGAACGCGTCGTTTTCGTACTGCAGACCGCGAGCGACGGCCAGCATCGTCACCCACGGCGTGGGATCTTCGGGCGCCAGCGCCGCCGCCTCCTGGGCTGCGGGCTTGGCGGATTCGAGGATGGCGAAGAACTTCTGGAACTGCTCGCGGCTCACGTGCTCGGCTCGCAGCGAGCTGCGGACCTGCCAGGCGAGGCACACCAGACCTTCGGCGTTCACGGCGGCGGCGTCCGGGTCACCCGGGCGTTCGTCGCGCCAGAGGTCCAGCGCGGCCTCGTCGTTCGCGACGGCCTCACCGAGGCTGCGCACGAGAATGGTGCGCCGGTCCCAGCCGGTGCCGATCTCGGAGAGCAGCTGCGCCGCCGGTTTCCAGTCCCCGGAGACGAATGCCCGCTCGGCCTCGTCGATCTCGCGGTCCGAGACGAACGTGTCCGCCGTGACGTCGGCGTCCGGCGGCAGGCCGAACTTCGTCACGTCCGGCACCGTCACGTGCGGCGCCTTCTTGTCCGGCGCGACGTAGCGTGCCAGGTCTTCACGGCTGAGCGAGCTCGTGAACTCGGCCACGGTCATCCCGCGTTCGCGCGCGGCCTTGGCCAGCGCCATCGCGGTCTTGCGGCGTCTCGGGTTGAACAGCAGGCTGATGATTCCCATGGGTGTGCTCCTCAAGAAGGGATCGGGTCGGGTTCGGCGGCGGGCAGCAGGGCCCGCAGGCCGGAGGTGTCCCCGGTGACGGCGGCGTCGAGCGCCGGCTCCAGTGCTTCGTCGTACGGCGCGTCGAGCGCCAGCTCGGCCGGCCCGGACCACGACAGCGCCCACTTCGCGTGGCCCGCGGCGGCCAGGTCCGAGATGACCACAGTGGACAGTCGGGTGCGGACGGACCCGGCGAGCAGCTCCCGGCGCGCTCGCGCACCGGCGCCGGTGGGTACCTTCACCGCGGGGTCGGCCAGCTCGTCGAGCCGGCCGGCGTCGAGAGCGTCGAGGAGGTCCGGCAGCTTCCGGTTCCGCAGGATCTTCGCCGCGTCCTCACCGAACTGGTGCCGGGTGGAGGCGTCGACGAGCGTCTCCCAGTCCACCGGCTTCTTCCGGCGGGCCTCGGTCGACAGGCCGGTGAGCAGGGTGGCGTCGAGCGTCTTGGCCGCCTCGCGCAGGATTTCGGTCGCCGGTCGCTCGCCGCCCGGGGTGACGGGCACGGCGGGCGCCGCTTCGAGCACCGCGATGCGCTCGAGCGTGGGCGGGTGGCTGTCGTACGGCGAGCTCTTGTGCTTCGGGGGATTGCGCCGCACCTCGTCGATCTCCTCGGCGCGGCCGCCGTCGGCCAGCAGGTGGCGGTATCCCTCCGCCAGCCGGGCCGGCAGGTAGCCCGCTTTCCAGCCCAGCGTCGCGTAGCTGTTCAGGAAGAATCGCCACACGACGTCGAGCGCCTCGACCTCGCGCAACGCGCTGGTCGCCGCGGCGGTGCCCGCGACCTGGGCGGCCGCGACGTCGGCGGCGAGCTCCTGGCCGCGGCTCACTCGCATCGACACGGCGAAGTAGAGCTTGGCGTAGGCGTGGAACAGCTTCTGCAGCATCCGGCCGAACCACGTGCTGCCGTTCAGTCCATTCACGACTCGCCCGATCGTCTGCCGGCCACGGTAAGTCGCGCCGGCGAAGCGGGTGTCGCGGTTGCTGTAGTGCGCGAGCTCGTGGCCCACGACCGCGCGGAACTGGTCGGTCCGCAGGCCGGCGAACAGTTGCGCGCCGATGAACAGCCGGCGACTTTTCACCTGCAGGCCGAGCCACCGCGTCTGCTCCTGGACGGCCGCGTTGACCTGGGGCACCAGGTAGATCGCGTCCGGCGGCCGGGTGCCCACGGTGGCGGCGAGCTCGCGGACCAGCGCCCACAGCTCCGGTTGCTCGGCGGGGGTCACCGGCAGGCCCGAGACCTCGTCGTCGCCCGAGCGTTCGATGGTGAAAAGGGCCTGCAGCAGCACGTAAATCACCGGCACGGTGATGATCCCGAGCCGCAGGCCGATGGTCGGGCGGTCGCGGAACGCGTAGATCTCGAGCACCACGAGCGCCGCGATGATCGCCAGCACGAGCACCGGGAACCCGGCCAGCAGTACGACAGCGAGCAATGCTCGCGAAGAGTTCTTCATGGAAAAGCGGATTCCTCCCAGAGCGGCGCACCCAGCGCCGGGCTCGATCATCGTGCCCGATATCGGCGGGAACCTCGATTTCGTTTCGCTCACGAATCGGCCGCTGACCAGCAGAACCAGGCAAACCGAACCTTTCGGGCCGAGTCCCGGTGTCTGATGTGGACACCAGCACCCGGCTAAAACCCGTGGCGCGAGACCGTCCACGCGGGGCATGCTCTTGTCAGAAACCCAGCCACGAAAGGAAAGTCATGTACACGGCGGTAGACGGTGCTCGCGTCCCGATCCGGATGTGGGCCGACCCCACGTCGGTCGAGGATCAAGCCATGCGCCAGCTGCACAACGTCGCCAACCTGCCCTGGGTGCACGGCGTCGCGGTGATGCCGGACGTCCACTACGGCAAGGGCGCCACGGTGGGCAGTGTCATCGCCATGCGTGACGCGGTGTCGCCGGCGGCGGTCGGCGTGGACATCGGGTGTGGGATGAGCGCGGTGCGCACGTCGCTCACCGCGGCGGACCTGCCCGACGACCTCGGCCGGCTGCGGCGGCGGATCGAGTCGGCCGTGCCGGTGGGGTTCGGGCTGCACAAGACGCCCGTGAACCCGGCGAAGGTCCACGGCGTGGGCGGCTGGGACACGTTCTGGAAGTCGTTCGGCGCGCTCCACGAGGGCGTGCAGGGTCTGCACGACCGCGCGGCGCGGCAGGTCGGCAGCCTCGGTGGCGGGAACCACTTCATCGAGGTCTGCCTCGAGCAGGGCGGTGCCGACGAGGGCCGGGTGTGGGTGATGCTGCATTCGGGTTCGCGCAACATCGGCAAGGAGCTCGCGGAGCGGCACATGGCCGTGGCGCGCAAGCTGCCGCACAACGCGGACCTGCCCGACCGCGACCTCGCGGTGTTCGTCGCGGGTACGCCGGAGATGGCGGCCTACCGGCGTGACCTGTTCTGGGCGCAGGACTACGCGGCGCGCAACCGGGCCACCATGGTGGCGCTGGTGAAGCTCGCCGTCGCCGAGGTCGTGCCGGGCACCACGTTCGACGACGCTATCTCGTGCCACCACAACTACGTCGCCGAGGAGACCTACGACGGCGTCGACCTGCTCGTGACCCGCAAGGGCGCGATCCGGGCCGGCGCGGGTGACCTCGGGATCATCCCGGGCAGCATGGGCACCGGCTCGTACATCGTGCGCGGGCTCGGCAACCGGGACTCGTTCGAATCGGCCTCGCACGGCGCGGGCCGGCGGATGTCGCGCACGAAGGCCCGCAAGACGTTCACCGCGGCCGACCTCGCCGCCCAGACCGACGGCGTCGAGTGCCGCAAGGACACCGGCGTGGTCGACGAGATCCCCGCGGCCTACAAGGACATCGACGCGGTGATCCAGGCGCAGACCGACCTCGTGGAGGTCGTGGCGCACCTGAAGCAGGTCGTCTGCGTGAAGGGGTGAAGGTGCTCGCGGGTCCCGCTCGGGGGCCCGCGAGCCCGCTACGCTGTGACCATGACGAGGTGGGGAGCGGTGGCCGCGCTGACGGCCGCCGGATTGCTGCTGGCCGGCTGCGACCAGGTCAACTCGGCCGTGGACACGGCCAGCTCGACAGCCGACAAGGTCGGCACCTGCACCCAGGCCCTCGGCCTGGCTGACCTCAACCCGCTGGTCGACCCCGACAAGCTCAAGGCCCGCGCCCAGGACAAGGAACAACGCCTGCGCGCCCTGGCGGCCGACGTCCAGGAGCAGGACGTGAAGAACGCCCTGCTCGGCATGGCGGACTCCTACGTCGAGGTCCAGAAGGAGCACATCCAGGACGCCGGCGTGGTGGCCGCGTGGGCGAAGCGGAATGTCACGAAGCTGGACGCGCTGCGCAAGGCCTGCAGCTGAGCCGGCGGATCCGCGTCTCCTCGGCCGTCCGGAGCACCTGAGCCGACCGGCGGCGAACCGCCGCGCTACCGACGGCTGACCCGGCCTGACCGCGCCCGGCCAGGGCATTCGGTGCGTAAGACGAAACCAGGACCGGCGTCACCGCCGAGCCTGCACCGCCGCAGCCATCGCCGGTGCCGAAGCACCCGCCGCGCTCCGGCGCCGATGCGTCCACAGCAACCCGGCCGCCGCCAGGACCAGACCACCCGCACCCGCGGCCACGAACCCCCACGCCGGACTCGAGTGGTCGATCGCGAAGCCCACCACCGGGCTCCCGGCCGCCAGCCCGAGCCGGGTCGACGCGTCCTGCAGGCCCATGGCCTCGCCGCGCACGGCCGGGGGCGCGATGGCGCTCACCGTTTCGGTGGTGGCGGCGAGCGTGGGGGCGCAGAGCAGGTTGGTCGGGATCAGCACGAGCATCAGCAGCCACCACGGCTGGTCCGCCAGCCCCACCGGCAGCACCAGTGCCGCGAGCAGCAGCATCAGCACGCCCTGCGGCAACGACTTCCGCACGGCCCCGTGCACGATGCCGCCGAGCATGGAGGCCGCGCACATCACCGCGATGACCAGGCCGGTCCAGCCGACGTCACCGTGGGAGCGCAGCGCCGCTAGCGTCGCGACCTCCGTGCCGACCAGGCAGAACAGCGCGCCGGCGGCCACCAGAAGCGTGGCGAGCAGCCGGCCGCTGAGCCACGACCGCAGTGGCGGCCGCACGGAGCCGACCGGGGCGAGCTCGTCCTCGTTCCGGATCGGGGGGTTGAGCAGGAAGATGAGCAACGCCGTGCCGCCGAAGAGCACGCCGATCGCGCTGAGGGTGAGCGTGGCCGACAGCGCCGTGATCGCCGCGATGCCGGCCGCCGGGCCGATCATGAACGACGCTTCCACCAGGATCGTGTCGAGCGAGTAGGCGGCGCGCCGGTGTTCGGCGGGCACGAGCGCGGCCAGGATCTGGCGCGCCAGCGAGCCGGCGGGCACGGACAGGAAGCCGGCGGGCAGCGCGCACGCCACGAGCACCGCGTAGGAGAGGTGGGGCGCGGCGATCCAGAACGCCGTGGACGCGACCCCGCACACCGCGACCACCGGACGCAGGCCGTAGCGGTCGATCGTGCGCCCGAGCAGCGGCGCGCCGAGCGCCATGCCCAGCGTGGTGGCGGCGCCGACGATGCCGGCCGCGCCGTAACCGTGGCCCAGGTTGCTGACCACGTAGAGGGTGAGCGTGACGCCGGTCATGGTCATCGGCAGGCGCGCGAAGAACATCAGCGCCATGGACGGACGGACGCGGGGCAGGGACAGCACCTGGCGGTACGGCTCGAAGGGCACGTACCTCATGAGAGCAAATCCTGGTACGCACGTGCAACTTCTTTTGGCGCGATCTTCGTGACGGTGGTCTCCCTGCTCGTCCGGCCGGGTCCGCCGGGTCCGAGCGTCAGGCTGGCCGGCGGCGAACGCCCGAACGCCAAATCAGCGCAACTCACAATTCTGACGCGAAACAATTCGCGAATGTTTTTAAGCATTTCTTCGCTCACCTGCGGACCCTTGGACGGGTGCGCATTCGTGCGCGCGCCGTTTTCCGTTTCCCCTGGTCCTTGCGCCGGAGATCTGCCCGTGATCCCGCTACTCCACCGGTGGCGGTGCGTGCGTGGGGGACACCCCGTCCGGAGCAGTGGCGACACGCGGTCCGACGGAGTGATGAGGGTAAACGATCACGCAATACACCTGTTCGGGTGAGCAACAGGGCCGTTCGGGGAGAACGACTACTCCGAGTCCGATTCATGATCGGTCATGATGATCTTCAGGGGGATGGGCAAGCCGTCCACGTTAATCAATTGCGGGCATGTTCCCGGCCGACGGATTCGGCACGTAAGGGTTAGAAAACGTCCCATTAAGGTGATCGGCTGGTGCTGGGCCGACACGGCGGGTATCGATTTACCCGTCAGGTCTTCAGAGGCCAGGAGGTAAGAATGAAAGGCAAGATTGGGCGGATCATCGCCTTGGTAGCCGCCGGCAGTCTGCTGGCCGTCGGCACCTCGGGGATGGCCTCGGCGAGCCCTGCGGGTGGCAAAGGCTCGTCGTCCACCGAAGCTGTCGGCGCTCAGGTGCTCCAGATGCGAGACGACCTGACGAAGGCCGCGTACGCCGGCAACGTCGGTCTCACGCGCGCCGACCTGGACAAGCTCAGCCCTGTCCTCGGCGACCTCGCCGCGGGCAAGCGCTACACGATCCAGTCGGAGACGCAGCAGCTGTCCTCGGCGGCCAAGGGCCGTGCGGACGAGTCCAGCCGTCTGCTCTCCGACCCGTCGGCGTCGCCGCGGCAGCTCCCGCCGCTGCCGCTCCCGCCGATCCCGGACCTGCCGGGTCCGCTGAAGATCGTGAGCGACCTGCTGAAGGCCCTGCTGGGTGCCGTCACCGGCATCCTGGGCGGACTGCTCGGCTCCCTGCCGGTGCCGCCGCTGCCGGTGCCACCGCTGCCGGTCCCGGGCGCGTAACACCACCCCCGGATCACGGGGTTTTCGGAGCCTGGTGCGGTTCGCCGCACCAGGCTCCGGTGGTGTCCGGAGCTATTTCGCCTTCGGCGCCAGCCCGAGCCGCAGCGCGCCGGCCAGCTCCGCCGTCGCCTCGCGGAAGCGGCTGCCGACGCCGGTGAAGTTCAGGAAGCCGTGGATCAGGTCCGATTGGCGGCTCACCACCACGGAGACGCCCGCGTCGCGCAGCTTCTCCGCGTACGCCTCGCCCTCGTCGCGCAACGGGTCGAAGCCCGCGGTCATGATGAACGCCGGTGGCAGTCCACTGTGGTCGATCGCGACCAGCGGCGACAGGCGCGGGTCGGCCAGGTCGGTGCCGGCCGGCACGTAATGGCCCTCGAACCAGGTCATCGACGCGTCGGTGAGGAACAGCTTCTCGCCGAAGATCTCGCGGGAGCGCCGGCGCGTGGTGAAGTCCACGGCCGGGTAGATCAGCAGCTGGAACGCCGGCGCCGGGCCGCCGCGGCGCACCGCCGCCAGTGTGAGCGCGGCGGCGAGGTTGCCGCCCGCGCTGTCGCCGCCCACGGCGATGCGTTCGGAATCCGCGCCGAGCTGCGCGGCGTGCTCGTGGGCGTAGTCGAACGCGGCCAGCGCGTCTTCGAACGGCGTCGGGAACGGGTGTTCCGGCGCCATCCGGTACTCGACCGACAGCACGCGCACGCCGGCGTGCTTCGCGAGGTAGCGCGCGGCGTTGTCGTGGGTGGCGCGCGAGCCGACGACCC
This sequence comes from Amycolatopsis rhabdoformis, assembly GCF_035918295.1. Taxonomy (GTDB): domain Bacteria; phylum Actinomycetota; class Actinomycetes; order Mycobacteriales; family Pseudonocardiaceae; genus Amycolatopsis; species Amycolatopsis rhabdoformis. The sequence continues at coordinate 7,387,124 of NZ_CP142149.1, read as the reverse complement.
AGCCGCCGCCGTGGAAGAACACCAGCAGGCCGGACGGTTCGGGCAGGCCGGCGGGGGTGTAGAGCGTCGCGTCGAGCGAGGTGCCGCCGGCTGGGATCACCAGGTCGCGCACGGCCACGGGCTCGATCGTCTTGCCGCTCACCAGGTGCCGGCCGAGCTCCAGGCCGAGGCGTGAGCCCTCCACGGTGTCGCCGGCCAGCTCGGTGCCGGTGAGCTGCTGAAGGCGCAGCAGGAGCTGGGCGTCGAGCGCGAGCTCCTGCCCGTCGCGCCGCAGCGGCGGCCCGGCGATGAGCCGCCGGACGGGCCGGGGCAGCCAGAACACCAGCTGCGCGCCGGCGGCCTGGACACGGACCTGGAGCGGGATCGCCATCGTTCCTCCTCGGCTGTCGGCCCCGACGTTACTTGCGAGTAGGTACCGGGTCCAGTTGTGATCGGGAACTCCGTCCCAGATCCTGGTCCTCCAGTTAAGTCGAGGGGTTAGCCTCGGGTACGTGACTTCAGCCAAGACGGTCAGGGTGCTCGGGATCGGCGGTTCGCTGCGCGACGGGTCGCAGTCCGAGCGCGCCCTGAAGATCGCTCTCGACGCGGCCGCCGAGCTCGGGGTGTCCACCGAGCTGATCCCCGGGCCGGAGCTCGTGCTGCCGTTCTACGACCAGGCCGTGCGCGAACGCGATGAGCGGGCGCAGCGGCTGATCGAAAGCATCCGCCGCGCCGACGGCCTCATCGTCGTGTCGCCCGGCTACCACGGCGCGCTGTCCGGGCTGGTCAAGAACGCCCTGGACTACGTGGAGGACCTGCGCGAGGACACCCGCCCGTACCTCGACGGGCGCGCGGTCGGTCTCGCCGCCGTCGCCTTCGGCTGGCAGGCGGCCGTGACCACGCTCGACCAGCTGCGCACGATCACGCACGCGCTGCGCGGCTGGGCCACTCCACTGGGTGGTTCGATCAACTCCGCCGAGACCAAGTTCGACGAGGCCGGCGGCGCGTCCGACGACAAAAGCGTGCGTACGCTGCGCCTGATCGGCCGTCAGGTGGCCGAGTTCACCCTGTCCCGCTGAGGTTTCATCCGCCCGACGCCGGGTATTCCCGCCGTGATGCCTGCCATGCGGTGGCAAGGTTCCGCTGATGTGGAACGTTGTTACCGATGAGACGCCGAGCCAGGCGTCCCGACCAGGAGGTAGGCGAAGGAATGGCTGACGCGATCTACACCGCGGCCGCGACCGCGCGCGGCGAGGGCCGCAACGGCGAAGTGACCTCGTCCGACGGGGTCATCGACGAGTCGTTGGCGATCCCGAAGGAAATGGGCGGCCCGGGCGGTGACAAGACCAATCCCGAGCAGCTGTTCGCCGCCGGCTACTCCGCGTGCTTCCACAGCGCGCTGCAGGCCGTGGCCCGCGCGGGGAAGGTGCAGCTGCCGGAGTCGACCGTGACCGCCGAGGTCAGCCTGTACAAGCAGGAAGTGGGCTTCAAGCTGGGCGTCGCGCTGAACGTCGCGCTGCCCGGCCTGGACAAGGCCCAGGCCGACTCGCTCGTGGAGCAGGCCCACCAGGTCTGCCCGTACTCCAACGCGACCCGCGGCAACATCGAGGTCGCCCTCACCACCACGGTCTGAGTTTCCCGGCCCGCTTCCGCCACCACGACAGAGGAAGGACACCCCCGATGGCCAACTCTCCCATCAAGAGCCCGCTCAGCGACGCCGACAAGGAGATCACGGGCAACGCCCTGCAGGCGACACTCGTCGACCTCGTGGATCTTTCGCTCATCGCGAAGCAGGCCCACTGGAACGTGGTGGGCAAGAACTTCCGCAGCGCCCACCTGCAGCTCGACGAACTCGTCGCCACGGCCCGCCAGTACACCGACGAGGTCGCCGAGCGCGCCAACGCCATCGGCGTCTCACCGAACGCCAAGGCGAAGACCGTCGTGGAAAGCTCGGGCGCCCCGGCCTACCCCGACAACTGGCAGTCGGTGGAATCCACGGTCGCCGCCATCGTCGACATCCTCGCGACGCTCATCGAGCGCCTCCGCAAGCGCATCGACGAAACGGACAAGAGCGACCTCGTGACGCAGGACCTGCTGATCGAAATCACGCGCGCTTTGGAAGAGGCCCACTGGATGTGGCAGGCGCAGCAGGCCTGACGGGTTCTTGCTCTCGAGCGGGCCGCTCACCTTTCGAGGTGGGCGGCCCGTTTTTCGTTGGCTGCTCAGGAGCGCTGGTGCTAGATGGCCGCGCCGGGTGGGCACCAGCCAACCAGGCGGTCCATCAGGTCGAGGAGATGATCTTCGGCTGGGTCGTCTTCGTCGCCGGAGGCCTTTTGGATTTCGTCCTGGGCCGCGTAGCAGGCCTGCAGGACGTGTTCGCGATCGGTGCCGCCGGCGACGACGGCGGTGGCGATCTTCGTGAGCAGCACGTCGTCGTGGTGCAGAGCCGCCGAGAGGATCGCCGCGGTCAACTCGGGGTCGGGGAGAGCTTCACCGGCAGCGTGGTCCGGCGGATCGGTTTCGGTCATCCCGGGCATTGTCGCCCACGTTGGTTTCGTTCCGCGCGATGTTTTCCGGCCGGCTGAAACCGGGGCCCCCGCGTTGCCGCGCTTCACTGCGTACGCCCACGTACGCATCCCGGCGCGAGCGGCACCTTCGTGCCGAAAACCGCACGAGAGGACCGTTCGCACCACCAAAACCGGGCTTTTCCGCCCGCCCCGGTGTTCACTTGACGGCATGCCCGCTCTCCGCCCGCCGCTGGATCGCCAGCAGCTCGGTCACCTCAGACACTTCGACAACCTCTCCCGCCAGTTCCGCAACGACTGGTCCTTCATGCAGGGCAAGGGAACCGGCCAGGACGATTTCGGCGGCTACCGCTTCCAGCTCGCGTACATGGCGTACGCGCTGGCCCTCACGCACCGCCACCGGCTGCCCGCCGCGCCGGGGCTGTTCCGGCCGACGCTGCGGCGGCTGATCGACAAGATCCTGATGCCCGAGGTGTGGCTGTACTGGCGGGACGTGAGCCGCGGCGGGGCGGTGGTCAACGCGCACCTCGGGGATCTCAAGGAGGAGTGGGATCCCGTGGTGCGCGACAACATCATGTACAGCGCGTACGTGCAATCCATGGCCCTGCTGCACGACTACCTGTTCGCCACCGACGAGTTCGCGCAGCCCGGCTCGTTGACTTTCCAGCACTGGTCGTACTTCTGGGGTGGCGAGGAGAAGCGGTTCCCGTACGACCGCGAGTCGCTCAACGAGCACATCTACTGGCAGATGGTGGAAAACGGCTACCTGGGCGTGGCGTGCGAGCCCAACTGCGTGTTCCAGATCTGCAACCAGCCCGCCATCCTCGGCTTCCGCCTCCACGACCTGATCACCGGCGGCACCCGTGCGGACGAGGTGGTGGCCGGCTACGAACGCGCGTGGGCCGACTTCGGCCGGCTCGACGGATCGGGCCACTACAACATGATGATCACCGCCGATTCGAAGCGCGTGCGGCCCAACGAAGCGCCGTCGCCGTGGGTCGACGCGTGGTGCGGCGCGCTGATGAACATGTGGAACCGCGACTTCGTCCACCAGGGTTACCCCGAGCAGGTGCGGCAGTTCCTGATCGACGGCCCGGACGGCACGCGGTCGGTGCGCTCGGCGCCCGCGCGCGAAGTGATGGGCCAGCCGGTCATCACCGACACGTGTGACTTCGGCTGGGTGGCGGCGTGGGCGTCGGAGATGGGTGACCAGACCACCCTCGACGGCCTGCTCGCCCACGCCGACCGCTTCATGAACCCGACCTGGCGCGAAGACGGCCTGTACTACCCGCGTAATGACGTCCCGACCGACGCCGACGGCAACCGCACCGACATCGAGCCCATGAGCGGCAACGTCCTGCTCGGCTACGCCCGCCTCAACACCCCGGACGGCCTCTGGGGCCTCTACACCAATCCGTGGCCGGCGAGCCACTTCGAGGAACCGGCACTGACCGTCGTCGATCGGGACGTGGAGGTGAGCCAGGCGGAGGTTGTCGACGGCGTGCTGCACGCTCGGCTGCGGCGCACGCCCGGCGTGCCGGGCGAGGGCACGGTGACCATCGGCCGCGTCGAGGGCGAGTGGCGGGCGCGGCTCGACGGCGTCGAGCTGACCGAACTGGACCGGACCGAGGCCGGGCTCGTGTTCCGCTGCGGACCCGAAGCACAGGTGCTGGAGGTGACGCCGCTGAAATGACGGCCGGGTGTCTTGGGCTGGCGAACCCGCCGCGCGGCAGTACGGTCGGAACCATGGTGCTGCACAGCGGGGAACAGAACGGGTCCAACCGTAAATCGGGCACGAATCCCCTGTACGCAGGGGCAAATCCCGCCCTGGCGGCAGACTTCGTGATGCCGCACAACAAGCTGCGCGACGACCCGCTGCCGCCGGACGCCGCGTTGCAGCTCGTGCGCGACGAGCTGATGCTCGACGGCAACGCGCGGCTCAACCTGGCCACGTTCGTCACCACGTGGATGGAGCCGCAGGCGCGCGACCTGATGGCCGAGTGCGTGGACAAGAACATGATCGACAAGGACGAGTACCCGCAGACGGCCGAGCTCGAGCGGCGCTGCGTGAACATCCTCGCCGATCTGTGGCACGCGCCCGATCCCACCGACATCATGGGCTGCTCGACCACGGGCTCGTCGGAGGCGTGCATGCTCGCCGGCATGGCGCTGAAGCGGCGCTGGACGAAGCTCGGCCGCACCGGGAAGCCCAACCTGGTGATGGGCGTGAACGTGCAGGTGTGCTGGGACAAGTTCTGCGAGTACTGGGAGGTCGAGCCCCGCCTGGTGCCCATGGACGGCGACCGGTTGCACCTGTCCGCCGAAGAAGCGGTGAAGCGCTGCGACGAGAACACCATCGGCGTGGTCGCCATCCTCGGGTCCACTTTCGACGGCAGCTACGAACCCGTCGCCGAGATCGCCGCCGCTCTCGACGACCTGCAGGCCCGCACCGGCTGGGACATCCCGGTCCACGTCGACGGCGCCTCGGGCGCGATGATCGCGCCGTTCCTCGACGAGGACCTGGCGTGGGACTTCCGCCTGCCGCGCGTCGCGTCGATCAACACGTCGGGGCACAAGTACGGCCTCGTGTACCCCGGCGTCGGCTGGGTCGTGTGGCGCAACCGCGAGGCGCTGCCCTCCGAGCTGGTGTTCAACGTCAACTACCTCGGCGGCGACATGCCGACGTTCGCCCTCAACTTCTCCCGCCCCGGCGCGGAAGTGGCAGCGCAGTACTACACCTTCGTGCGCCTGGGCCGCGAAGGCTTCCGCGCCGTGCAGCAAGCCTCCCGCGACGTCGCCCTCCACCTCTCCGACGCGATCGCCGCCCTCGGCCCCTTCAAGCTCCTCACCCGCGGCGACCAGCTGCCGGTGTTCGCCTTCACCACCAACCCGGACGTCACCTCCTACGACGTCTTCGACGTCTCCCGCCGCCTCCGCGAACGCGGCTGGCTCGTCCCGGCCTACACCTTCCCGGAAAAACGGACCGACCTGGCGGTCCTCCGCGTCGTCGTCCGCAACGGCTTCACCCACGACCTGGCCGACCTCCTCCTCGACGACCTCCGCCGCACCCTGCCGGAACTGGAACGCCAATCCGCACCACAACACGACCCGGCCACGTCGACGGCTTTCCACCACTGAGGATCGGCGCGGACTTCGGGTCTGGGCTCGGGTGGTTGGCGGGCATGGTTTGGGCTTGCGGTTGGTTGCGGCACGAGCCGGCCACCTCCACGGCGTTTCGCCACTGAGGACCCGCTCGGACTTCGAATCTCGACCCAGGCGGGTGCGTCGGTGCGCCTTCTCGAGTCTCGGTCGTCGCGGCACGAGCCGGCCCCGTCTGCGACGTTTCGCGGCTGAGGTGCGGCGCGGACTTCGGATCTCGGCCGGGGTGGTTGGCGGGCGCGGCTTGGGCTGCGGGTGGTTGCAGCACGAACCGGCCGCCTCCGAGGCGTTCCGCCGTTGCGGTTCCCGCTCTGTCTTAGGAGCTTCGCGCGGGCGGGTGCGTTGGTGTGGCGGTTTGGGTCTCGGCCGTCGCGGCACGAACCGGCCCGTCTGCGACGTTTCGCGGCTGAGGTGAGGCGGGTCTCGGCGCTTGGCGCGGGCGGGTGCGCCAGCGGGGCGGCTTCGGCCGCAGGTGGTTCTGGCACGACTCAGTCCTCTGCGCCGTTCCACCGATGAGGACCCGTGCGAACCTCTCGGACCGCAGGTGGTTTCGGCACGACCCGGCGACCTCCACACCGCTTCGCCACCAAGGGCCCGCGGTCGAACCCGCAGTTCGGCGCAGGCGGGAGTCTGAGCGGCGCAGCTTCGGCCGCCGGCGGTCGCGGCAGGAACCGGTCGGTCTCCGTGGCGTTTCACCGCTGAGGGCCCGCGCGAACCTCGCGGCGCCGGCGGGTGTGCCAGCGGCGTGGTCTGGGTCGCAGGTAGGCCAGGCACGACCCAGCCATCTCGACACAGTTCCACCACCGACGGCCCGCGCCGAACCCGGAGTTCGGCGCAGGCGTGACCCTCAGCGGCGCGGCTTCGCCCGCAGGTTGCCGGGGCACAGGCCGGTCACCTCTGCTGCGTTTCGCCGCTGAGGTGCCGCGCGAACCAGGGGGCACGGGGTAGGTGCGTCGGCGCGCGGGTGGACCGCAGAGGGTCCCGCTACGACCGGCCACCTTCGCGCCGTTTCACTGCTGCGGGCCTGCGCCGAATCCGGAGCTCGGCGCCGGCCCGAGCCTTAGCGACGCGGCTTCGCCCGCAAGTACTGGTCCGCCCACCGCACCTCGGCGCCCAGCGCTTGGGCCGCGCGCTGCGGCCAGTGCGGGTCGCGAAGGAGGGCGCGGGCCACGGGCGGGCGCGTAGTCGCCGAAGGGCTGGTCGTCCGCGCCGACGCTGGGCCAGCCGCCTTCCGACGCCGGCACCGTGCCGATGCCTTCCCACGGCCGACGCGTCGAGGCCTTGCGCCCCGCGTGGCCGAGCTGCATGCCGATGACCGCGCCCTGCGCGTGGGCGAAGTCGGTGATCCGGCGCCAGGCCTCCGCCTGTTCGTCGTTCCAGATGCCCGCGTCCTGGGGGCTGATCCGCCCCTCCGGCACCACGGCGCTGGCCTCGGTGAGGACGAGCCCGGCGCCGCCGACGGCGAACTGGCCCAGGTGGACGAGGTGCCAGTCGTTCGGCACGCCGTCGGCGGCGGAGTACTGGCACATCGGCGAGACCCACGCGCGGTTCGGCAGCGTCAGGCCCCGCAGGGAGAGGGGTTCGAAGAGTCGGCTCACGATTCGATGAAACACCCAGTGGTGGTCGTCTCGTCCCGGCGCGGTGGTCGTACTCGCGAGTAATGTCGAGGACATGGGTCTTGCCGCAGACGAACGCCAGGCGCTGAGCGCACTCTTCGAACAGGTCGGCCCCGACGCCCCGACCCTCTGCGAAGGCTGGACGACGCGCGACCTCGCCGCGCACCTCATCGTGCGCGAACACCGCATCGACGCCTCGCCCGGCATCATGCTGCCCGCGTTCGCCGGCCACACGAAGCGCGTGCAGGACGGCTACGCGGCCAAGCCGTGGCCCGCCCTGATCGACCAGGTCCGCCGCGGCCCTTCCTGGTACTGGCCCGCGGCCATCGGCCCCCTCAACGAACTCACCAACGGCGCCGAATTCCTCGTCCACCACGAAGACGTGATCCGCGCCCAGCCGGGCTGGGAACCCCGCCCCGCCGACCCGGCCCGCGACGAGGCCGCTTGGCGCTTCGCCCGCCAGTCCGCGAAGCTCAACCTCCGCAAATCCCCGGTCGGCGTCGTCCTGCGCCACACCGACGGCCGCACCGCCCAGGCCAAGTCGGGCACGCCCTCGGTCACCGTCACCGGTGATCCGATCGACCTGCTGCTGTTCGTCTTCGGCCGCTCTGCCGTGCACCTCAAGTTCGACGGCGACTCCGCTGCGATCGAGCGACTGCAGGCGGCCAGCTTCGGCATGTGATGTCGGCGGGAGAGCCGAAATGTCGGCTCTGCGCCGTTACTCGCGTGCTGGTCCACTCCGGACGGCAGCGGGTTGGCCTGGTGGTCCGCTGATCGCTGGAACGTCGGCTCTGCGCTGCCACTCCGCTGAGTGTTGGAACGTCGGCTATGCGCCGCTACTCCGCTGATCGCCGGAACGTCGACTCTGCGCCCTCACTCGGCCGAGCGTCGGAACGTTGATTCCGGACCTTCACTCCTCGGTTTTCTTGGCTCTGCCGAACGGCTCCCCAGCCTGATCTCGCCCCATCCCTCGCGCGACGGCATAGCCCACCCTCCCGGGGGCCGCCCATGATCCATTCTACCGGGCAGGTCCGACAAGACCCGCTGTTCAGCCAGGTTGTCCACAGGGTGGCGGACTTGTGGACAACTGCGCCCGCCGGCCGACGGCACTACACAGCCTTCAGCCGCGACGGCCAGTGAAACCCAACGGCTCGACTCCACTGCTCCGTACCTCCGTGAGCCCGGCAGGCCGAATCTCAAGCCGATTTCCTGGCTGAGACCGCCGCAGCGGACCCCAGCCAGGAACGGCTCAACGCAGAGCCCTCAACGCAGAGCCCTCAACGCAGAGCCCTCAACGCGAAGTCGACCTCGATCGAGGTCTGCTTGATCGTCTCGGCGATCACCAGTGAGCCGTGGCCGGCGTCGTAGCGGTAGAACTCGTGCGGGGCGTCGCGGCTGCCCAGGCGGTCGAGGTAGTTCTCGATCTGGCGGATGGGGCAGCGCGGGTCGTTGTCGCCCGCGAGGATGAGTACCGGGGCGGCGACGGCGTCCACGTAGGTAATCGGCGAACATTCCTTGTACACCGCGGGCACATCTTCTGGTGCACCGCCGAACAACGCGCGGTCGAACGAGCGCAGCTGCTCCATCTCGTCCTCGTACGCGGCCACGTAGTCGGCCACCGGCACGCCAGCGACGCCCGCCGCCCAGCGCGTGGGCTGAGTGCCGAGCGCGAGCAGGGACAGGTAGCCGCCCCAGGACGCGCCGTTGACCACGCACTTGTCCTTATCGGACAGTCCACTTTCGACGGCCCAGTCGTGCACCGCGGCCACGTCTTCGAGCTCCGTGAGGCCGGGCCGGCCCTCGATGGCGTCGCGCCAGGCCGAGCCGTAGCCGGTGGAGCCGCGGTAGTTCACCTCGACCACGGCGAAGCCGGCGTCGAGCCACGTGGCGCGGTAGGCGGAGAAGCGGTCCTCGTCGGCGGCGTGCGGGCCGCCGTGCAGGGAGAACACAGTGGGCAACGGGCCATCGGGCGCGTCCGCCGGCCGCGAAACCAGCGCGTGGATCTGGCCGCCGACGCCTTCCACGAACGCGTCGGTGACCGGCGACGAACCCGGCGCCAGCTCACCCGGCGGCGCGAGCAGCACGGCGTCGGTGCCGTCGGCTGCGCGGCTGCGCACCGCCGTCGGCTCGGCGGCGCTGGACCACGAGTACTCGATGGTGCCGTCGGGCCGCACGCCCGCGCCGCCGATCCGGCCGGCCGGCGTGTCCACAGAGGACAGTTCGCTCGTGTCGAGGTCGTAGCGGTACAGGGAACTGCGGCCTTGGTGGAAATGCACCACGAGCAACGCGCGGGCGTCGGGGTACCAGTCGGCCACCACCTCACCGGGCAGGTCGATGGTGAGCTCGACCTCGGTGTCCGCGCGGACGTCCCAGATCAGCAGCTCCTCGCGGCCCCGGCGTTCGTGCAGCACGAGCAGCCGCTGGTCGCCGGGCAGCGGCGAGAACTCCAGCGCCGAGAGGCCCTTGCCCTCGCCGTCGTACTTCTCCGCGACGGTGGTGAAGCCGTCGGTCGACAGCACGCGCAGCGCGGGGTGGCGTGAGTCGCCGTGTTCGGAATGTGAAATTGCCACCAAGCTCTCGTCGCGCGAGAGCGACGCGATGCCCGCGTCGTCCGAGTGGCTGTAGAAGCGCTCGGTCTTGTCGCCGATCTTGGCGAACAGCTCGCTGCCGTCGTCGGTCGACACGCCGACGGCGATCACGCGCGAGCCCAGCTCGAGCCCGGCCGGGTAGCCGTCATGGACCTCGGGCAGCGGCTTGGCGGCCGAGGAGCTGTCGCCGTCGAACGGCTGGCTCACCCAGGAGCCGAACTCGTCGCCGTCGGTGTCGTCGAACCACCAGATCGCCGAGCCGTCGGGCGCGGGGGTGGCGTGCAGGGTGCCGTTGGGCCGGTCGGTGACGCGGCGGTGACTGTCGGTGGCGCGATCCCACGCGTAGACCTCCCAGACGCCGCTGGCGTTCGAGACGTACACGTTGGCGTCGGGGGCGTCGCGGGCCCATTCGGGCACGGAGATGCGGGCCGCGTGGAAGCGGGCTCGCCAGCGGGACTCGGCGTCGGCGTCGGCGAACAGGCGGTCGGGGACCACCGCGGGCGGATATTTGTTGCCTGACTGCGTGCTCACCCCTCGATCCTGCCACCCTGGTGGCCGTACTGTGTGCCGGGTGCTGGAGGGATACGCGCGGGACGCGGCGTCGAGGCGAGCGGCGCGCACGGCGATGGAGCGCGCGGCCTTCGCGCAGGCGCTCTTCACGCCGGGCATGCGGGTGGTCGACCTGGGCTGCGGCCGCGGCACGATCACGCTGGGCTTCGGCTCCGGCGCGTCCACTGTGGACTACATCGAGACCGATCCGCTCGACCTGCCCTTCCCCACGTCCTCAGCCGACGTCGCCTTCTCCCACGCTCTCCTCGAACGCCTGCCCGAACCGGGGCTGGCCCTGGCCGAGCTCCACCGCGTCCTGCGCCCCGGCGGCCGCCTGGCGCTGTCCACTTCGGACTGGAGCCGCGCCCGGCTGCGCCCGAAGACCGCCAACGTCGACGCCGCCCTGCGCGGCTACTACCTGCTCCTGCGCCGCACGGGCGCCAACCCGTTCGCCGGCCGCAACATCGCGGAGCAGGTTTCCGACAGCGGCTTCACCGAGGTGATCACCCGCACCCGCCACCGCTCCGACCTCGCCTACCGCGACCTGGCCACCTTCGTGGAGCACTCGCTGGCCACGGCCCTGAACGATCCGACCCACCCGGACCGCGACCAGCTGACGTCCGCGGCGCGCTCCGCCTACTCGTGGACGCGGACGGCGGGCCCGGGCGATTTCCTGCAGTGTTGGACGGAACTGACCGCGACCCGCTGACGCCTTGGGCTGGCGAGCGCCGCGATCATGCCGAGCATCAGGTCCGGCGACACGAACGCGCGGTCGATGGTGATCGGCGCGACCGGCTCACGGCGAAGAACGGCGAAGAACCCCTGAAACGGAAGAACCCTGCCCGCGCGAAACACGGGCAGGGTTCTTACTCGTCGGGGTGGCGGGATTCGAACCCACGACCTCCTCGACCCGAACGAGGCACGCTACCAAGCTGCGCCACACCCCGAGGTACTGCTTAACGGGTCGTGGAGAAGTTTAGCCGACGGTCTCGGCGGGTTTGCGCGGGGTTGCCTTTCGGGCGTCCGAGGCGCCGGAGCCGCGCGGGACCAGCGTCAACAGGCTCGCCTCGGGTGGGCAGGCGAAGCGCGCCGGGGCGTAGGGCGAGGTGCCCAGGCCGGCCGAGACGTGGAGCCACATGTGCGCGCCCCAGCGGGAGGCGCCGCGGGCGCGGGTGCGGTCGAGTTCGCAGTTGGTCACGAGGGCGCCGTAGCCCGGCACGCGCAGCTGGCCGCCGTGGGTGTGGCCGGCGAGGACGAGGTCGTAGCCGTCGGAGGCGAACGGGTCGAGCACGCGCGGCTCGGGCGAGTGCGTGACGCCGAGGCGCACGACGGCGCCGGCGTCGGCCTGGCCGGCGATCTCGGAGTAGCGGTCGCGGTGCAGGTGGGGGTCGTCGAGGCCGGCGGCGAACACGGTCTGGCCCGCGACGTCGATCGTGTGGCGCGCGTGGGTGAGGTCGGTCCAGCCGTGCTCGACGAAGGCCGCGCGCAGGTCGCGCCACGGCAGCTTCAGGCCGTGGATGCGCTTCTTCTTGCCCTTCGGCATGAGGTAGCGCGCGGGGTTCTTCGGCTTCGGCGCGTAGTAGTCGTTGCTGCCGAACACGAACACCCCGGGCCGGTCGAGCAGCGGGCCGAGCGCGCGCAGCACCGACGGCACGGCCGTGCGGTGCGAGAGGTTGTCCCCGGTGTTCACGACGAGGTCGGGTTCGAGCCGGTCGAGCGCGGCCACCCAGCGCTGCTTCGCGCGGTGTCCGGGGAGCATGTGCAGGTCCGAGACGTGCAGGATCGTGAACGGCTTCGAGCCGGGAGCCAGCACGGGCAGCTCGGCGGTGCGGAGGGTGAACCGCCGCCGTTCGACGCCGACGGCGTAACCGAGCGTCGCGGTCCCGAGCGCGAGGGTCCCCACGGCGAGCTTCTTGGCGGTGCTGGTGTTACTGAGCGTGCTCACAAGGCGAGGATACGTGGTCGGCGTGGTCCTGGGCTTGCGGGCAGCGATGATCACTCAGCGTGCGTTCCGTGATGCGATTGCGTGCTCAACAGTTGGGTGACGCCGCGCGGTTCGGGGGAACGGGCTGGTTAGCATCTGCGTCGGCCCGAGTAAGGGTGAACAAGCCGGGGGGCTTGGGGAGAACGATGGAACAGTTCGGGCCGTACCGGATCGAGGCGTTGCTGGGGCGCGGCGGGATGGGCGAGGTGCACCGCGCCTACGACAGCGCGCACGACCGGGTCGTCGCGCTGAAGCGGCTTTCCGACGCGTACGTGGCGGACGAGGCTTTCCGCGCCCGTTTCCGACGCGAATCGCAAGTGGTGGCGCGGCTGCGGGAGCCGCACGTGATCCCGATCCACGCCTACGGCGAGATCGACGGCCGCCTCTACCTCGACATGCGCCTGGTCGAGGGCCAGGACCTCAAGGACCTGATCGCCGCGGGACCGCTCACCGCCGCCCGCGCGGCCGGCCTGATGACGCAGGTCGCCAGCGCGCTCGACGCCGCCCACGCCGACGGCCTCGTGCACCGCGACGTGAAGCCGTCGAACATCCTGGTCACCGACGGTGATTTCGTGTACCTGGTGGACTTCGGCATCGCGCGCTCGATGTCCGGCGCCGTGACGTCGATCACGGGCACGGGCAACGTCATCGGCACCCTGGACTACATGGCGCCGGAACGCTTTGGCGACAAAGCGCTCGACGGTTCCGTCGACGTATACGCGCTCGCGTGCGTGTTCTACGAATGCCTGACCGGCCACCGGCCGTTTCCCGTGGACGGCGCCATCGCCCAGATGGGCGCCCACTTGACCGCACCGCCGCCGCTGCTGTCCGCGGCGCGAAGGGACCTGCCACGCGCTCTTGACGACGTGGTGTCACGGGGAATGGCGAAGGACCCGGCCGATCGCTATCCGACGGCGGGCGCTTTCGCGGCGGCGGTGGACGCGGCACTGGCGGGGGCGTCGGGGCCGACGGCGATGAGTGCCGAGACGAGTGCGCCGGTGTGGCAGCAGGGGAGTCTCGGGGCGGCGGGTGCGGCGGGTGCTGGGGCAGCGTCCGGCGATGGTTCGGTCGGGCTGGGAGCTGGGTCGGGCTCGGCTGCTGGTTCGCAGCCTGGCGGTGGTTTGGCGGCTCCCGGCTCGGCGGCTGGTTCGCAGCCCGGCGGTGGTTTGGCGGGGCTGGGGTCGGCTGCTGGTTCGCAGCTTGGTGGCTCGGCGGGGCTGGGCGCGGCCGCAGGCTCGGTCGGTGGTTCGCAGTCTGGCGGAGGCTTGGGGGCAGGGCCGGGGTCGGCGGCGCTGGGTGCTGTGCCGGGCTCGGCTGCTGGGGCGCAGCCCGGTGATAGGCCGGCGGCTGGGTCGCAATCTGGTGGTGGTTCGGAGGGGCTGGGGGCAGGGCGTGGCTTGGCTGCTGGGTCCCAGCTTGGTGCTGGTTCGGCAGGGCTGGGCGCAGCGCCGGGCTCGGCCGCCGGGGGTCAGCTCGGCGCAGCGTCGGGCTCGGCTGCCGGGGCTCAGCCTGGCGGTGCGCCCGCCGGAGCTGCACCGCAGCCCGGTGCTGCGCCCGCCGGCGGCGCGCAGACACCGCCGCCCGGCTTCGCCGCCACCCCGGGCGGGACTTGGCCCGGTGGACCGACACCGCATCAGGGCCAGAGCGGACCCCAGTTCGTCGGCCAGACGCCGCCTCCGGGCTTCTCGGCACCTGGGCCGAACACCGGCGGCACTCGTGTGGGGACGCCGACGGGTGTGAGCGGTCCGTTCACGCCAGGAGCCGGGTTCCCGAACGGGCCCGTGACGGCCGGCGGGCCGCCGGGGGCGACGTCGCTGAACACGCCGATTCCGCTGGCCGCCGGGGGGCAGACGTGGCCGGGCGGTCCGCCGACGCGGCCGGGCCAGGTGCCGGTGCCGCCGCCGAAGTCGAGGCGGGCGGCGGTCGTCACGGGGGTGGTGGCGGTTGTGGTGGTGATCGCGGTCGTCGCGACGGTGCTGATCATCCGTGGCCAGGGGCAGAACACGGCGGGCGGCGGCGGGGGCACCCCGACACCGAGCCCGGCGCCGGTCTCAACGGCGACGTCCGGTTCGAGCAGTCCGCCGCCGTCGACGCGGAGCAGTTCGAAGACGTCGCCACCGCCGGAGTCATCGGGGTCGAGCGCGCCGCAGCAGCCGGGCGGGAACGTGCCGGTGCCGGAGACGTACCAGGGCACCGGCTGCACGGCGGCGCAGCCCGTCCCGGGTGCTACCGCCGCGGCGTACTGCACGAAGTCGGCCGCCGGCACCTTCCGGTCCGGCAACGTCATCCTGCGCGAGCCGACCCAGGCGCATTTCAACCAGTTCCCCGACGAAGCCGCGCTGGCCGCCTTCTTCGAAGGCATGGTCCAGGCCCACAACCTGATCCGCGACGACGACCACGGCGGCTGCGACCCCGTGGACCACCCCGGCATCTGGGGCTCCTACTACCGGCCCGACGCCAACGCCCCGCACCCCGGCGACTTCATCACCTGCTACGACGACACCTTCGTCTTCACCGACGCCCGCACCCACACCCTCGGCGTCCTCGTGTTCGACGGCGTGTCGACACCACAGGAGCGCGAGCAGATGTACATGTGGTGGAACCAGGTCATCCTCGGCAAGCTGGCGAAGTTCTGATCGGCGCGGGATTCATCTCGGGCGCGGCTTTCCCGGTGAACGCCCGAGCGCGATGAGGAACAGCCGCACGACCGCGATCAGCGACCCCGGACCGAGCGTGCCGAGCCACAGAAACGCCGGCCAGTCGCCGGCCGGCCAGTCGTCCAGGCGGAAGAACGCCACCAGCGCCAGCGACCCGAGCGGGATCGCCGCCAGCACCCAGACGTCGACGGGCCGGCGCCAAGGCAACGTGGACAGAAACAGGGTGGTGGCGAACAGGATGAGCAGAAACGCGAACGCGATCCCCATCCTAGTGTCCCGCCAGCCGTTCAGGGCGCCGGACACCACCGGGCCGCCACCACTCCACGGCCAGCCGCCCGACCGCGATCACCACACCGGGCCCGAGAGCCAGCACCCACAACGCCAACGGCTCCCGCAGCACGGCCACCAGCGCCACTGACACGGCGATCAGCGCGGCCAGCACTCCCACCCGCCACCGCGCCACCCGAAACCGCCAGCACGCGACGATCATCGAGGGCGCCACCAAGAACACCACCGAGCCGAGAACCAATTCCACGACAGCCCCCTTCCCCCGGAGATCTTCAGTATCCGGGCAAAGGAGACGGCCAGTCCATCGATTAGCGCGGCTCAGTCAGTGAGCTTGACTTCGCGTCTGACCCGAACGCTGTCACTTGGGTCGGGCAAGCCAGGAGGGCAGGTCAGGTCGGCCATCTCCGTCGAGCCGGGCCGGTTCACGTCGCCGGAATAGGAAACGCAGAGTCGCACCGCGTACTGGATGTACTCGCCGTTGACTCCGCCCCCCACAAAGGAGAGAAGCGCGAAGCTGGCGGTGAACCGACCAGCAGCGGGAATGTCTTTTCGGAGCAGCACGGTGACGCCGCCGGTGTTCCATCCCGCCAGGATCCTCGTGACAGCCCGGTCAATCGACTCCCGTGTCGGCGGAGTTGCGCTCCGCAATTCGCCGAGAACAGCCGAAGCCTTCTCCCGTGCACCTTTCGTGGCAATCGGATCCAGCTGTTCGGCGGAGCTGGTGCAGGCGGTATCGCACAGCACCAGCACCGCCAAGACGCAGAGGCTCGCCGACCTTCTTCGCATCAACGACCCGTGTACCTCGGATCCTCCGGCGGCAGCTGTGCGATCGGTTGGTCGGCCATGATGTTCTTCATCGCGCCGAACCAGGTTTGGGCGGGGGTCTTGCCGCCGAACATGTTGCCGGTGCCGCAGGTGGTGACGGTGCCGACGGAGCGGAAGCAGAGGCCGCCGGTGCCGCCTTCGGGGCGGAAGACCATGGCGGCGCCCGCCATTTGCGGGGTGCCGGCGACGAAGGTTGCGGAGCCGTTGTTCTGCGTGGTGCCCGTCTTGCCGAGGATCGGACGGTTCCAGCCGACGGCCGCTGCCGCCGCGGCGGAGGTGCCGCCCGGCTGGTCGTCCTTGCTCATGCCGACGACCATCGTGTTGGCCAAGCCCTCAGGCACCGCCTGGGCGCAGGCTTCTTCTTTGTACTGCACCGGCTTGCCATTGCGGTCGGTGATGCCGGACAACGGCGTGGGCGGGCACCAGACGCCGCCGCTCAGCAGGGTTGCGGCGACGTTCGCCATTTCCAGCCCGCTGGTCGGGCTGAAGCCGAGGGTGAAGGCGCCGAAGCCGGGCGTCCTGTTGTCCGGCCCGTAAGCCTTGGCCTGGCTCTGGCTCTTGGCCGGATCCTTCGGGTCGACCGGGCCGCCGCCCGTGTTGCTCGCCATGGTGTTCTTCATGCCCAGCCTGACCGCCATGTCGATCCCCGGAGCGGTACTGCCGAGTTGGTCCTCAAGCGCCACGAACGCGGTGTTCGGTGAGGTCGCGAGGGCGCCCTGAAGGGTGTTCGAAGCACCGTAATGCCCCGCGTTGCCCACGCAGTACCAATTGGAACGGTACGGCGGGCCGGTCGGAGGGCAACTGCTGTTGCCACCGGGAAACACGTGGGACACATAGGTATCCCCGACCGGGATGTTGCTGTAGATGCCGGCAATTCCCTTGTCCAGCACCGCCGCCGTGGTGAAGATCTTGTAGCTCGACCCAGCGCCGCCCGTGTTGTACACGCCGGATGGCAGCGCGAAGGTGGTCTGGCCCGCATCCGCGTCGATCCCGTAGTCCCGGTTCGCCGCCAGCGCCACCACCTCATGGCGTGTTTTCCCCGGCCGCACAAGGGAAAGCGTGTTCGCCACGTTCTTCTGCGTCTTCTTGACCTGCGTCTCCGCCGAGACCTTCGCCTCGTGGTTGGCCTTCTCGTCGAGCGTGGTCTTGATCGTGTAGCCGCCCGTGTACAGGTCGTCCTTGGAGAAGCCGGCCTTCAGGAGGTAGTCCTCGACGTACTGGCAGAAGAAGCCGTTCTCCGGGCCCGCGCCCGTGCAGTTCGACGCGGGCTTCGCGGGGGTGTCCGGCACGACGCCGAGCGGGGACGCCTTGAAGCGTTCCGCGTCGGCCTTCGCGAGTTTGCGGTTGTCGACCATGCGGTCGAGCACGAGGTTGCGGCGGGTGGTGGCCTTGTCCGGGTGCTTCCACGGGTCGTTGTTGATCGGGTTGTTCACCAGGCCCGCGAGCAGCGCGGCCTGGGGCACCGTGAGCTTCTCCGGCGTGGTGTTGAAGTACGCGTGCGCGGCGGCGCCGATGCCGAAGATCTGGCGCGAGAACTCGACAATGTTCAGGTAGCCGGCGAGGATCTGCTGCTTCGACAGCTTCGTCTCGAGCTGGATGGCGATGCGCGCTTCCTTGAGCTTGCGCGCGAGCGTCTGCTCCTGGGCCTTCTCCTGGCCCACCTTGTCGCCGCGGTAGACCACGTTGATCAAGTAGTTCTTCACGTACTGCTGAGTGAGCGTGGACGCGCCCTGCGTGTCGCCGCCGGTGCTGTTGGACACGGCCGCGCGCAGCGTGCCCTGCCAGTCGACGCCGTGGTGCTCGTAGAAGCGCTTGTCCTCCACCGACACCAGGGCCCACTGCATGGCCTCGTTGATCTGGTCGGCCGCGACCGGGATCCGGTACTGGTCGTACAGCGTCGCGATCGGCTTGCCGCCCGAGTCCGTGATCGTCGTCACCAGGGGCGGCGGGATATCGGCGAGGTCGGACGACGTCTTCTCCACCGTTTCGCTCGCCTGGTTCGACACGACGCCGGCCGCGCCCACCACGGGGAACAGGATTCCGGCGCCCAGCACCCCCGCGAGCAGACAGAGGCCGATGAGCTTGAAGAGACCGTCCGTTTTGCGCACGAAGGCCAGGGTACTGAAGGCCTGTTGTGCTCCCGTTACCTCACACCCGCCAGGGGTCGACAGTCGTGACAAAACGGACCCCATGAGGTGACATCCGGTAACGGAATGCATGCTAGGTCTTGGCTAGGGGAACCGAGGGCCCCTACAGTCCGTCAACGTTCCACGAAAGATTTTTGCCGCCTGACGGCCCAGTGCGAGTGGGAGCTCCTCTGGACCGAACGGCGGCAGCGGCACCGGGGAGGTGCCGTCACCGACGTGGGAGCAGAGGGAGACACGCTCGCGGGGGTGGGAGCGGGAGCTTCACCTTCGCTGGTGTCGAACACCAGGGTAGGGAGCTGGGGGTATGGAGACCAAACAGCCGAGCTGGCGCATGAGCGCGTCGTGCCGGGATGCCGATCCCGACGGGCTCTTCGTGCGCGGCGCCGAGCAGAACCGGGCGAAGGCCGTGTGCATGGGGTGCCCGGTCCGCACGGAATGCCTCGCCGAGGCGCTCGACGGCCGGATCAACTTCGGGGTCTGGGGTGGCATGACCGAGCGCGAGCGCCGGGCGTTGCTGCGCCGGCGCGCCGACGTGACCAACTGGGCGGAACTGCTGGAGGCGGCCAAGCGCGACGCCGTGGAAGGCGCCCGCGTCAGCTGAGCTCTCGTGAGTGGCTGGGCAGAGCTCAGCCACTCACGAGTTCACTCGGTAACGAGCTCAGTCAGTAACGAGCTCAGTCAGTAACAAGCTTGGTACCGATGTCGCGCAGACCTTCCAGGTCGTGCACGTCACCGGCCAACGCCGGCACCCGCACCAGCGGCACTTCGGGATGTGCTTTCGTAAACCGGGCCAGCATCCGGTTCTCGCGTTCGGCCAGAGCCACGCGGTCGGCGTGCAGCCGCAGCACGGCCTCGGCCAGCGGCGCGCTCGTGTCGCCCTTCTGCAGCGACTCCGCGGCCGCGATCGCCTCCGATGCCGAAAGCGACGCGAGCACGGGGTGCGTGCGGTTGGCCACGAGACCCGCGAGCGGCATCGACTCACCCGCGAGCCGCTCGACGAAGTACGACGCCTCGCGCAGCGCGTCGGGCTCCGGCGCGGCGATCACGAGGAACGACGTGCCGCTCGAGCGCAGCAGCTCAGCCGTCTTGCGGGCGCGCTCGCGGAAGCCGCCGAACATGCTGTCGAAGGCCTGCATGAACGCCGACGCGTCGGCCAGCAGCTGCCCGCCGATGATCGTGGACACGGCCTTCGCGAACATCGAGAACCCGGCGCTCACCACCTTGCGCAGCCCCCAGCCGCCCGCCTTCGCGGGGCCGGTGAGCAGGCGGATCATGCGGCCGTCGAGCGCGCTGGACAGGCGCGTGGGCGCGTCGAGGAAGTCGAGCGCCGAACGGCTCGGCGGCGTGTCGACGATGATCAGGTCCCACTCGTCGGTGGCGGCGAGCTGCCCCAGCTTCTCCATCGCCATGTACTCCTGCGTGCCGGAGAACGACGTGGAAATGGTCTGGTAGAAGGGGTTCTGCAGCAGCTGCTCGGCCCGCTCCGGCCCGGCGTGCACGCGCACCATGTCGTCGAACGTGCGGCGCATGTCGAGCATCATCGCCCACAGCTCGCCCTTGGGCTCGAACCCCTCCACCTGCACCTGACGCGGGTGGTTGCCGAGTTCCCGCAGGCCCAGCGCCTGCGCCAGCCGCCGCGCCGGGTCGATGGTGAGCACCACCGTCTGCCGGCCGCGCTCGGCGGCGCGCAGCGCGAGCGCCGCCGCGGTGGTCGTCTTGCCGACACCGCCGGAGCCGCAGCACACGATCACGCGGCTTTCCGGGTCGTCGAGCAGGGCGTCGACGTCGAGCGTGGTCATCAGCGCACCCCCTGATCCAGCAACGCTTCCGCGAGGTCGTAGAGCGCCGCCACGTCGACGCCGTCGGTGACCTCCGGCAGCTCGAGCGTCGGCAGGTCGGCCTCGGCGAGCTGCTCACGCGCCCGCTGTTCGGCGGCCACGCGCACGGCGTGCTCCACCGTCTCTTCCACCAGCGCGTCGAGCGTTTCGTCCGGCAGCTTCAGCCCGGCCGACGCGAGGCCCGAGCGCACGCGGCCGGCGTCGACACGACCGTCGGCCGCGGCCGTGACTGACCGCGCGGGCAGGCGCGGCGGGCGTACGCGGTTCACCAGCACGGCGCCGGGCCGCAGGTCGGCGCCGTCGAGCTCCGCCACCGCCTCCACGGTCTCGCGCACCGGCATCTCCTCCAGCAGCGTGGTGAGGTGGATGGCGGTCTCGCCCGAGTGCAGCAGCCGCACGACGCCGTCGGCCTGGCCACGGATCGGGCCGGTCTTGGCGAGGTCGGTGAGGGCCTTGGTCACGTCGAGGAACTTGACCACGCGGCCGGTGGGCGGCGAGTCGACCACCACGGCGTCGTAGGTGTGGCGGCCGTCGGACTCCGTGCGGCCCACGCACTCCTTGATCTTGCCGGTCAGCAGCACGTCACGCAGGCCCGGCGCGAGCGTGGTCGCGAACTCGATCGCGCCCATCCGCCGCAGCGTGCGGCCGGCGAAGCCCAAGTTGTAGAACATCTCGAAGTATTCGAGCAGCGCGGCCTCGACGTCGATGTGCAGCGCGCGCAGCTCGCCCCCGCCGGGGACGGACGCGATGCGCTGCTCCGCGTACGGCAGCGGCTCGGTGTCGAAGAGCTGGGCGATGCCCTGGCGGCCCTCGACCTCGATCAGCAGCACCCGGCGGCCCTCGCGGGCGAGCGCCAGGCCCAGTGCCGCGGCGAGGGTGGTCTTGCCGGTGCCGCCCTTGCCGGTGACGAAGTGCAGCCGGGCCCGGGTGAGCTCGTCGGGCCAGCCGGCGGAGGGAGTGGTCACGCCTTCAACACTAAACCGGGCATCAGCTCGCCAGCACCATGACGCCGACCGCAGCGGCGACCACGGCGACGATGATCCAGGTGAGCAGGCCGGGCAGCACGGTGAGCGTGAGCACGGCCACCACGACCAGCGCCGTGAACGTGACCGCGCCGCCGATCGCGACCTGCGCCGAACTGTTCACGCGGTCGCGCACCTTGGCCATCACCACGAGCACGAGCGGCAGCCCGGCCGCGGCGAGCAGCACCGTCGCGATGATCCGCCACGTCTCCACACCCCCACGGTAGCGAGGGTCGAAACGTGTGAAGTGGACCACATCCGCTCACGGTCGGTGAGTCGTTCACCTGGACGGGCGCACCTGTGTTCCCCTGTCCCGCTCGGCCTTGAACGGCGGCGGCCGTGTCCACCCTTGCCCGCTTGGCTACGCTCCCCGGCATGAGCGCGACCAAATGGGAGTACGCCACCGTCCCTCTGCTGATCCACGCGACGAAGCAGATCCTCGACCAGTGGGGTGAGGACGGCTGGGAGCTGGTCACCGTGCTCCCGAACCCGAGCGGCGAGCAGCACGTCGCGTACCTCAAGCGCCCGAAGAACTGAGGGGACCCGTCGTGACCTGGACTTCCCGGCTCGCCGAGCTCGGCATCGAGCTGCCCGCCGTCGCCGCGCCGCTGGCCGCCTACGTGCCGGCCGTGCAGAGCGGCTCGCACGTGTACACCTCGGGCCAGCTGCCCTTCGTCGACGGCACGCTCGCCGCGACCGGCAAGGTCGGCGCGGAGGTCAGCCCCGAAGAGGCCAAGGGCCACGCCCGCACCTCCGTGCTCAACGCGCTGGCGGCGGTCCACGCGCTCGTGGGCATCGACTCGGTCACGCGGATCGTGAAGGTGGTCGGCTTCGTCGCGTCCGCGGAGGGCTTCACCGGCCAGCCCGCAGTGATCAACGGTGCGTCCGAGCTCCTCGGCGAGATCTTCGGCGACGCGGGCAAGCACGCCCGCTCGGCCGTCGGCGTCGCGGAGCTCCCGATCGGGGCGCCCGTGGAGGTCGAACTGATCGTGGAGGTGAAGTGATGGACCCCGACATCGAACAGTCCCTGCACGAGCTGCTGATCCGGCTCGCGGGGCGCACGCCGGACCAGCTGCTGTGGCGGTTCCGCGACTGGCTGGGCGAGGGCGCGATGGGCACGCTCGCGCGTACGCTGCCCAGGTCTTTGCTTAAGCACAGGATCGATCTGGACCAAACCGAGTACCGCCTGCTCGTCGCGGGTCTCATCCCGCACGGCGCCGACTGGCACCAGGTGAGTTCCACCCTGGGGGTAGACGACGTCACCGAGACCAGGTACACATTCACACCGAGTGCGCCCGAATGGGTGAACTCAGTCGACTCTGTGTCCGTCTTGCTCCACGCAACGTTGCGAGGACGCGCGGATGTGGGGGAAGTGCGGCAAAGCTGGCGACACCTCGGTGTGGTCGGTGAGGGTGGGGCCAAGCGTGTCCTGCTGGTGACGGCGACGTCCGGGCTGCCGAGGCTCACCGGCGAACTGCAGCGCGTGCTGCGGGTCCTGGGGGACGAGGAGCCGAGCGTCGAGGTCATCCCACCGCGCTTCGACCTACCCGGGTACCACCGGGCCGCGCTCGCCAATTCGGAGCTGGTCTGCGTCGGTGCCGCGGGTTCCGGTAATCGACTCGTCGCCGCTTAACGCTCGAGCCGCCAGGCGAGCTGGGAGGAGCAGAGCAATGGTGGAGGTTCACGACGGCCCGCCCATGGACGGGTTCTCGGTGCCCCTGCGCCTGCACAACTTGTTGCTGGCCCTGGCGGGCCGCATCGACGACAGCGCGCTCACCGAAGCACGTGAGCTGATCGCCCGCGCGCACATCGACGAAGCAGTCGAGCTGACCACCGGCACGCTCATCGCGGGCCGGATCCCGGTCAGCTCGTCGGAGCAGCGTGAACTGGCGCTGGTGCTCGAGATGAGCCGTTCGGACGCGACGCTCGCCAACGACCTGCTGGTCGACGAGGCCGAGCAGGTGCACAGCCACCGCTTCACCGGCGACAACCAGCCGGAGTTCGGGCTGGCCGAGGCGCTCGACCGCACCCTGCAGGTGCTGCCGGACGTCCGCTCGGTGCACGCGGTGTGGCGCAACACGCCGGCCGGTTCCGTGCCGGGTGCGTTGCCGCAGCGCGTGGTGCTGGTGGAGCTGGGGCCGGAGGGCAACCCGCCCGCGGTCGCGTTCCGCGTCGACACGGCCCTGCGTCGGGCCGGCATCAGGTCGGTCGTCGAGGTCAGCGGCCCGGGGGTCGCGCGGTCCGCGTACCACCAGTCGGCCGCGTCCGTCGCCACGCCCGTGTGGGTCACCGGCAGCACGCACACGCCGACCACGGAGTACCGGCCCGAGCCGGTCGCGGCCCCGCCGCAGCCGCCGCCGGCCCCCGCGCCGGTGCCGGTGCCGACGCCCGTGGTGGAGCCGGTGCTGGAGGCCCCGAGCCGGCACAGCATCCGGCAGGCGCCCGAGGTCGTCGCGCCCGTGGTGCCGATCGTGCAGAACACGCCGACGCCGCAGGTCGACAACTCGCGCAAGTCGCGGTCGGAGACGCGCGCCGAGCGCACCGCCGACCTCACGCCGGCCGAGGTCGCGCAGCTGCGGCAGGCGCTGGCGGAGGACCCGGAGAAGGGCCGCGAGATCGCCGCGGGCAAGCCGAGCATGCACGAGGTCGTGGAGCTGCCCGCTCTGGACCTCGACGACCCGAGCCTGTCCGAGCGCGACCGCGCGCTGCTGCGTGAGCTGCACGAGGAGCTGGCCGAGCGCGAACGCGCCGAGGCGGCCCGGCTGCGGCTCAACGGCGCGTCCCGGTCGGGTGGCGACCGGTGGTCGTCTTCCTGACGCAGTGAGCTACCGGTGCGGCCCCGGACCCCGAGCGGGTTCGGGGCCGCACTGTGTTCCGACCCCGCTGTCGTTCGGGATCGTGCTGTCGTCCGGGACCGCGCTGTCGTGGCCGCGCTGGTGACATGTCACAAGTCGTAGGCGTGGGGTCACGGTCGCGAGGTATGTTGCCCCGGTGGATCGGCCGCGTGAGTTCCTGTTCGACATCCCCGTGGGGGCCGGAGTGAGCACGAGGGCGAACTCCGACGGCCCGCCCGTGACCCCCAAGGACGCCGCCACGGTGATCCTGGTGCGTGACGGCGACGCTGCGGGCGGAGTCGAAGTCTTCCTGCAGCACCGCGTGAAGGGCATGCCCTTCGCCGGCGGCATGACCGTGTTCCCCGGTGGCGGCGTGGATCCGCGCGACGCCGACGCGTCCGTGGCGTGGGCCGGACCACCGCCGAGCTGGTGGGCCGCGCAGTTCACCTGCGACGAAAACCTCGCCCGCGCGCTCGTGTGCGCGGCGGTGCGCGAGACGTTCGAGGAGTCGGGCGTGCTGCTGGCGGGCACGGAAGACGCCGTGGTCGCTGACGTCAGACCGTATGCCGAAGCGCGGAAAGCGTTGGAGAGCCGGGAAATCTCGCTCGCCGCGTTCCTCGCCGACGCCGGGCTCACGCTGCGCGCCGACCTGCTGCGGCCGTTCGCGCACTGGGTCACGCCGGCGCAGGAGCCGCGCCGCTACGACACGCGCTTCTTCTCCGCACGGCTGCCCGAGGGCCAGCGCGCCGACGGCGCGACGTCCGAGGCGCTGGCCACCGGCTGGCAGCGGCCGTCGGCCGCGATCGCCGACGCGCGCGAAGGCCGCCGCATGCTGATGCCGCCGACCTGGCTCACGCTCACCGAGATCGACGAGTTCGCCACGGCCGACGACCTGCTCGCGGCGCCGCGCGACATCGTGCGCACCATGCCGACGCTCATCAAGGAGGGTGACCGCTTCCGCGTCGTCCTCGACGACTCGGAGGTCTGAAGGTGACCGCTCCCGCGTACGGCGTGCTTCGCCGCGTCTCCGAGACCGCGCAGGTGCTGCTGGAGAACAACCCGTCGACGATGACGCTCGAAGGCACCAACAGCTGGGTGCTGCGCGGGGCGGACGCGCCGGCGGCGGTGGTCGTCGACCCGGGTTACCACGACCTCGAGCACCTCGAAAAGCTCGCGGCCGTCGGTGCCGTGGAGCTCGTGGTGCTGACCCACCACCACGCCGACCACGCCGAGGGCGCGCCGTGGTTCGCCGAGCGCGTGGGCGCGCCCGTGCGGGCGTTCGACGCAGCGCTGTGCCGCGGCGCCGAGCCGTTCGCCGACGGTGAGGAGTTCAGCGCGGGCGGACTTTCGTTCCGCGTGCTGCACACGCCCGGGCACACCGACGATTCCGTGTCCCTGCACGTCGCGGGCCAGATCCTCACCGGCGACACGATCCTCGGGCGCGGCACGACCGTGCTCAAGGACCTCGGCGACTACCTGCGGTCGCTGCGCAAGCTGATCGAGCTGCCCGCCGGCACGCCCGGCCTGCCTGGTCACGGGCCCGAGCTGGCCGACCTGCCCGCGACCGCGCGCGAGTACCTGGCCCATCGGGAACAGCGGCTGGACCAGGTGCGTTCCGCTTTGAAGGTGCTCGGGGCCGACGCGTCGCCGCGACAGGTGGTCGAGGTGGTCTACGCGGACGTCGACCGAGCGCTGTGGGCGCCTGCCGAAATGAGCGTGCGGGCGCAGCTGGACTACCTACGTGCTTCGGAGGACGGGCGATGAGTGACGTCGAGGTCGAGTTCTACTGGCGGCCGGGCTGCGGCTTCTGCGCGGCGCTGCGGCGGCCGCTGATGGCGAGCGGCCTGACCGTCAAGGAGATCAACATCTGGGAGGAGCCGGGCGCGGCCGAGCGGGTGCGTGAGGTGGCGAACGGCAACGAGACCGTGCCGACGGTGATCGTCGGGTCGATCGCGATGGTGAACCCGTCGTTCGCCGAGGTCGAGGCGGCGGTGAAGGCTGCGTCGGCGGCTTGAGTTCCGCGGGTTCTGCCGAAAAGGGCCGCTCACCGGGCTGGTGAGCGGCCCTTTTCACGCTCAGAACGCGGTGAGCAGCGGGCTGTCGACGGCGGGCCGTTCGCCGTGGAGGAACCGGGCCCAGAGCTTGCGCAGGTCGTCGCTCTCGGGCGGGTTCGGGGCGCCGTCGAGGCAGGCGGCGCCCGGAGCGCCGTTGCCGAAGAGGAACGGCACGTCGATGCAGTGGCAGGCGCCGTACCGGTTGCCGGGCGCGGCCCAGTCGAACCGCATGAGGGTGGCGTCTTCGCCGAGCTGCTTCATGAGCCGGGGCAGGTCGCCGCTGAAGAGTGACGTGGTCATCGCGTCGACCTGCTCCTGAGGCGCGTCGGGGGTGAACGCGCGGACCTCGTCCCGGGTCCAGCTCACGAGCGCGCGGCCGGGTTTCGCAGCGGTGATGAGGTTGTCCGGGACGAGGTCGTGGTCGGCCACGAGCTGGAACGGCGGTGCGATCCCGCCGCCGAGCTGGGCGGCGAGCGTCTTGAGGCCGTCGAGCAGCCGGTCGGTGGGCATGGTGGTGAGCTCGGCGGGGCCGGTCGCGCCGAGGGCGTGCAGGTACTTGTCGGCCCAGCCGGCCGCCTCGTCAGGCGTCTGCGGGGGCAGGCCGACGGGCGGGCTCTGCAGGGCGATCTGGTGCACCAGGCCCTGCGCACGGGGTGCGGACCAGAGCGTGAGCGTGGACTGCGCGCCCGCGGACTGGCCGGCGAGGGTGACACGGCCGGGGTCGCCGCCGAAGGCCGCGGCGTTGTCGCGCACCCATTCCAGCGCGGCGAGCTGGTCGGCGATGCCGAGGTTGGGCGGGGCGACGCCGTCGAGGGGCAGGAAGCCGAGCACACCGAGGCGGTAGTTGACCGTGACCACCACGACGTCGGCCTCGGTGGCCAGCCGCGTGCCGTCGTACCAGCCCTGGCCGCCGGACCCGGTGAGGAACGCGCCGCCGTGGATCCAGACCAGGACCGGGCGCGCACCGGTGGTCGAGGGCGTGAAGACGTTGAGCGACAGGCAATCCTCCGACTGCGCCAGCTCCATCGGCCCGATCACCGCCGCGAGCCGGGACGGCAGCTGGATCGCCGCCGGGCCGGGTTCCAGAGCGTCTCGGACGCCGGTCCACGCCGGGGCCTTCGTCGGCGGTGCGAAGCGTTCCTGCTGCGCGTACGGGATGCCACGAAACGCGCCGTTCACGCCGCGCACCTGGCCGCTGGTGGTTTCGACGATCATCGGGTTCACCTTTCCACGAAACCGAGGGCCGCGCCGCCGGCGTGCGCGGCGGGGACGAAAAAGCCTTGGCGGGGCAGGTCGACGGTGGGCAGGTCGGCTTCCGTGACGAGTTTCCGTGCCGTGGCGAGGTTTTCGACGGCCACGGTCTGTGCGGCGAAGTACGGCAGGCGAGGTGCCTGCTCGCCGGGGAGGACGTCGTCGAGGCGGGTCACGGGCACGAGGTCGAGGCGGCCGATGCCGAGCTGGAACGAGTTGTCCGTGGCGGTCTGGTCGAGGATTTGTTCGTAGCGCTCGGTGTAGGCGGGCAGGTCGGCGTCGGCGACCACGAGCTGCACGCTGTCGAGGCCCGTCGCGGTGTTGGGGTGGCTGAGGTAGCGCGGCTGGAACACGAACTCCGGCGTGAGGTGCTCGGCGGTGTGCAGGATGCCTTCCGGCGTGCGGTCGCGGCGCAGGTGCACGCTGCGGAACCGCGCGGTGCGGGGGCCGTCGGGGGTGCCGACGTCGCGTTGCAGAGACAGCGCGCCAGTCGTCGAGAGGCCGGCTTCGACAAGCCGGCGTTCGGCCGCCGGCGTGTCCGGGACGCCGAACGAGACGCCGTGCAGGCCGTCGCCGCGCGCGACGATCGGCAGCACTTCCCACGGGTCGCCGGCGGTCGCGTCGACGATGCCGATGAACTCCAGGAACGAGTCGCCGAAGTAGGCGCACCGGTTGGCGGTGCAGCTGAGCGTGGGTTCGCCGCCGCTGGTGCTCGCGGCGAGGTGGCGCGAGTGCGGGCTGAGCGTGAAGCCGAGTTGTTCGTAGCGGCGCCAGACGTGGTCGTAGTCGGTGGCGAGGAAAACGGTGTGGTCGAGGTTCATGTGTGGCTCCTTCCGATGCGCTCGACTCTGGTCCGCTGCGGCGGTTCAGGCTGCTCATCGGCTTGAAGTGCTCCAAATCCGACACGGATTAGGCTGATCCGGTGGATTCCCCTCAGCTCGACGAGCTCGACCGCTGCCTGGCGCACGCGTTCCAGGTCGACGGGCGCGTGCCGTTCAGCCGGCTGGCCGAGGTGCTGGGCGTGTCGGACCAGACCGTGGCGCGGCGCTACCACCGGCTGCGGTCCACGGGCGTGCTGCGGGTCGTCGGCGTTCCCGAGGTGACCAAGCTCGGGCGCGTGGTGTGGCTGCTGCGCGTGCGCTGCATGCCCGACGCCGCCGGAGCGATCGCCACGGCACTGGCCCGCCGCGACGACACCGCCTGGGTCTGTCTCACCTCGGGCGGTACGGAGATCGCGTGCTACACGTCGGCGCCACGCCAGGAGGCCGACGAGGGGTTGCTGTTGGGGCAACTGCCGCGCACGCCGCGCGTGGTGTCGGTGACGGCGCACCGGTTGCTGCGGCGGTTCGCAGGTGGCCCGACGGGGTGGCCTGGGCGGGCGAGTGCGCTGTCTGCCGAGCAGGTCGCGGCGCTGACCGACGGTGCCGGTTCCGGTTTCGACGCCGGCGCGGGTGTTTCGGGCTCGTCGCCGGTGACCCCGCGCCTCGAACCCGGCGACGACGCTCTCTTCACCGCCCTCTCCCAGGACGGCCGCGCCTCGCTCGCGACCTTGGCCGCCGCTTCAGGCCGCTCGGAGACGACCGTGCGCCGCCGTCTGCACCACCTGCGCACCTCGGGCGCCCTGTACTTCGACGTCGAGGTGGACGCGGCTCTCCTGGGCGCCTCGCTGTCGGCGCTGCTCTGGCTCAGCGTCACCCCGTCCCGCCTCGACGCGATCGCCCGCGAAGTCTCGACGTATGCAGAAGTCGCGCTGGTCGCCGCGACCACCGGGCCGACCAACCTGGCCGTGACCGTCGGCTGCACCGACGACGACGCCCTCTACGACTTCCTCGCCACCCGCCTCGGCGCCCTCCCCGGCATCCACCAGGTCGAGACGGCCCCGATGATCCGGACCATCAAACGCTCCGGCAGCTGGACCGGCACTTGAGTCACCCCCGGCTGGACGCGGCCCACCGCATCCGCCGAGCCCACGACTCCACCTCACTCGACCACGGCTACCACCGACCCGGCTGCAGTCGACCGCGACCGCACTCGACCACGAGATCGCGCCGGCTTCTGGACTGAGCAGTTTTCTCGCGGCCCCTGGGCCGCGAGAAAACCGGGAGGGAAGAAGCCGGCTTGAAGCGATCTCGCCCGCGTTCGGCGAAGCCGTCGCAGACGACACAGCCTTACCGCAGCATGGGCATCAGGTAGTACGTGAGGCTCACCTCCTGGGGCTCGGCCGCGGTGAGGATGCACGCGCGCAGGCCGGGCTGGATGGCGAGGCGGACGGTGGTGTCGGCGAAGGGGGCAAGGGCGTCGAGGAGGTAGCGCGCCTGGAACGTGGGCGAGGTGCGGCCGCCGGAAACGTTTGCCTTCAGGGTTTCCTCGGCTTCGCCCGTGTCGGCGCGGGTGCTGGCGAGGCGGACGTGGGTGTCGCCGACCTCGAGGGTGAAGGTGCGGCGGTCTTCGGCGTAGACGCCGACGCGGCGGATCGCGGCGGCGAGGGTGGCGGCGGAGAGCTCGACTTCCGTGTCGACCGCGCCGGACGGGATGGTGTCGGCCGACAGGAAGCCGGCGTCGAGCACGGCGGTGGTGACGGTGCCGCCGGGCCAGGCGAGGCCGAAGTGGCCAGTATCGGCGTGGAGGGTGAGGGTGCCGGTGGCGTGGCGCGTGGCCTCGGTGAGCAGGCGCGCGGGCACGAGCACGTCGAGCGGCCCCCACGCCGCTCGCAACGGCACGCGCGCCACGGCCATGCGGTAGCGGTCCGAGGCGGTGAGCACGAGGGCGTCACCGGAGCTCTGCACGCGCACGCCCGTGAAGACCGGCAGCGGGTCGTCCTTCGCGGCCGTGCCGGCGACCGTGCGGACGGCGGCCGCCAGCAGTCCGCCGTCCACTTCGGACAACCGCGGGGGCGGCGCGGGCTCCACGCGCGCACCCCGGTCCAGCAGCGGCAAGGCGAAGCGCGCCCCTTCCACGCGCACCGCCAGCCGGCTGCCTTCGACGACCAGGCGCACCTGGTCGACGTCGAGCATCTTCAGCGTCTCCGCCAGCGGCGCCGCCGGCACGAGCACCTCACCGTCGGTGTGGGTGATCGCCGGGGCCGTCAATCGCACGGACAGGTCGCGGTCGCGGCCCACGACCTCGAGCCCGCCCGCGTCCGCGTGAAGCCGCAGCGCGGCCTGCTTGGGCAGGAGGCGCGCCGCGGCGTTCACGGCCGTGGACAGTGGCCGTGCCGGTGACGTGAGATCCATGCCGCGAAGCTAGCGCGGCCCACCGACAAAAACCGGTTACGGTCGTGCTGAGCTGCGGAAACGTCAGCGGCCGGCGCCCACGAGCGTGTCCGGGCCGGTGGGCTCGGCGGCCGGCTTGCGCACCGTGCCGCGCAGCAGCCACACGACGACCGCCAGCACCACTCCGGACACCCCAGCCGCGAGGAACGACGCGCTCGGACCCGCGTGCTCCACCAGGTAACCGCTCACGGACTGGCCCGCGGCCAGCCCCAGCGTGACCGCCGTGAGCACCCAGCCGAACGCCTCCGCGGCCGTACCGCGCGGCGCGACGGTTTCGATCGCAGTCGAGTGCGTGGTCGACTGCGGCGTGATCAGCGCACCCGCCAGCAGCATCAGGAGCGCCAGCGCCCACAGCGACGAAGGCAGCGCCAGCAGCGCCACCAGCGCGCCGAACCCGCCCAGCAACGCGGGCAGCCGCAGGCCGAGGCGGCGCGGCCACGGGTGCAGGCTGTAGGCCACGCCGAACGCCACCGACGTGAGCGACCACGCCGAAAGCAGCAGCCCGCTCAGCGCCGCGTGCCCGGACTCGGTCGCGGCGGCCGGCACGGCCACCTCCACGAACCCGATCACCACACCGAAACCCAGCGCGGCCAGCGCGAGCGTGCGCATGCCGGGGCTCGCCAACGCACCCAGCAGCCGCGTCTTCGTCTTCGGCGCCGGACCCCACGCGCGCACGGCGGGGCTCAACGCGAACACCGTCGCGCCGGTCACCATCGCCGCCGCGCCCACGACCATGCCCGTGCCGGCCCACGGCGCCGTGATCAGCAGGCCCGCGATGCCCGGGCCGAGGATGAAGAACACCTCCATGCTGATCGCTTCGTACGAGAAGGCCGCGTTGCGCGCAGAGCCTTCCGGAAGCAGTTTCGTCCACAGCGCTCGCGAAGCCGACCCGATCATCGGCTCCGACAACCCGGTGGCCGCGGCCAGCGTGACCAGCAGGAACGTGGGCGCGTGCGCCTCGATCGCGAGGGCCAGCGCGACCATCGACATCGCGAAAAACGCCACCGTGACCAGCAGCGGCCGCGTGGGCCCGTAGCGGTCGATGAGCCGCCCCTGAACCACCGCACCCACGGACACGCCGACGAGCGAGCTGGCCGAAACCAGCCCGGCGGCGGCGAACGAACCGGTCTCCCGCTGCACGTAGAGCAGCGCGGAGATACCGATCATCGCGATCGGCAAACGAGCGAGCACCGACGCGACGACCGGGCGGCGAGAGCCGGGAGCCCTCAGCGCGGCCCGGTAGTCGGCGAGCGTGGTGCGACCTTCAGAGTGGGACACGCGTACCAGTATGCCTGAGAGTGGTACGTAAGTACCAGTTGTTTTCCGGTCAGGTGCGTCACTGCCATCGAACGCCGCGGTTACGCCCGTGAGGTCTCGATCCCGTAACGCTCTCCGCATTCTCGGTGAACTCGTGCAACGAAACGGCGCACGTGGCGTCCTTGAGAGTGAATGGCCTTGAATTCGTGGGTAGTGGCCATGATGGTTGAGAAACAGCACATCCCAGCTCCCTCCGGCATACGGGTCGGGGCCTGAACCGGAGGGCGGGGAGCGCGGGTCGTCGGGGGATGGTCCGCGCGAAGGCAAAGAGCCGGTGCGCCACGTCGGGGGTGGCGCCCGGCTCTTTGTTTTCTGCTGTGTCTTTGGCGTCGGCTCCGCCGACGCGTGGCGTGATCGCCCAAAGCCGGTGCCTTAGTGCCTGCTTTCGCCGGCTGGGGCCGTCAAAAGCAGGCACTAAGACACCGGCGCGATCACGCCGGTGGTGCCGGCTCGGTGGTCGGGTCGGGGTGAGCCGTTTCGTCGGTGGTGCTGGCTCCGTGGTCGGGTCGGTCGGGGTGAGCCGTTTCGTCGGTGGTGCTGGCTCCGTGGTCGGGTCGGTCGGGGTGAGCCGTGGAGCTGTGTCCATTTTCGCTGGGGTGGAAGAAAAACGTGGTGCGACACGGGTGTGGCAGGGAGATGCCGCCCGTGTGGGGGACAGGCGCTGGCGAGTTGCGAAGGCATGGTCCGCCGATGCGCGGGCGTGTGAGGTGGGGCGGATGTGCCTGGGTAGGGCCCGAGTCGGTGTGCTGCCACGACCGCGCTCAGGCATCGGCCGACTCGCGCGGCACCGCCTGCTGCCCCGGCCTCGGCCGCGCGGGCCGACAACGCGCCCGCGAAGTCGATCACCTCTGCACCTTGCAGCCGGAATCCTGCTTTCGACACCGGGCTCGCCCACTGACCTTCGCGAGCCCTCGGCGTCGCGCGGGCCGGAACGCGAAGCCCGCCACCGCGAGGGTGGGGGCGTTCGCACCGAGAAGAGCTGGGCGTGGTCGCGGCGAGTGTGAGGTTGCGTGGTGCCGTGGAGGTGGGGAGAAAAGGCTGAAGGCCACTCTCGGAGTGGGGCGTGAGAGTGGCCTTCAGGCGGAAGTGCGAAGTGCTACCGCGCGCGGCGGGCCAGGCGTTCGGGGTCCAGGATCAGGACGCTCTTGCCTTCGAGGCGCAGCCAGCCGCGGTGGGCGAAGTCGGCGAGAGCCTTGTTGACGGTCTCGCGGGAGGCGCCCACGTACTGGGCGATCTCTTCCTGCGTGAGGTCGTGCGTGACGCGCAGGAGGCCGGCCTCCTGGCTGCCGAAGCGCTGCGCGAGCTGCAGCAGCGCGCGGGCCACGCGGCCGGGCACGTCGGTAAAGATGAGCTCGGCCACCATGTTGTTGGTGCGGCGCAGGCGGCGGGCCACCACGCGCAGCAGCTGCTCCGCGATCTCGGGCCGCGTGGAGATCCACTGGCGCAGGGCCGGGCGGTCCATCGTCACGGCGCGGACCTCGGTGACCGTGGTCGCACTGGAGGTGCGCGGGCCCGGGTCGAAGATGGAGAGCTCGCCGAACATGTCGGACGGGCCGAAGATGCCCAGCAGGTTCTCGCGGCCGTCCGGGGACTTGCGGCCGATCTTCACCTTGCCGGACTGGATGATGTACAGCTTGTCGCCCGGTTCACCCTCGCTGAAGATGACATGGCCGCGCGGGAACTCCACGGATTCCAAGGTTTGGGCCAGAGCCTCAGCGGCTGCCGGCTCAACACCCTGGAAAATGCCCGCACGGGCCAGGGTTTCGTCCACCTCGGGTGCCTCCTCGTCGAGAAACGATCACTTCCTTCGCAGGTCGAAGGCCGTGTCGCCGATCACTTTCGCGTCAGTCTAGGGCGTGTCGGCGAGATCGCCCGTCGGCTCGCCGCGCGGGGCGCGGCGGCCGGAGACGATCTCGCACGAACAGGGAGCCTAACTCCGCACGCGTCGCGCGCGAAGCCTGGCTGCCCGTCCGCCCAGCCTGCGGAGCCGGAACAGCTCCAGAGCGCGCCCGATCCCGTGGCCGTAAAGCGCCCTGACCTCGTTGGGTTGGGCCTGCTCCAGGAACTCTTCGACCTCGTTTTCCTGGACGGCGACGTGCTTGAGACGGCTTTCCACTCGCTCCATGAAGAGAGCGAAGAACATGATCACCAGTGGGACCAGAATCACGAACCACGCGGTCATGACCCACATCCACTACGGAAAGTAAGCATCGACTCCAGATCCTCGCTCCTCGCGGCACACGGTGCGCCGAGGTGGTGCTCTGGCGTGTCGGTCGTCCACCGGCGGGTGCTCCCGCCCGGCTCGTCCGACGCGCCCGTAGGCTATCGGGGTGCCACCTGCCGTCACGAACGCCCCCCGCGAGGGCGCCGGTGAAAGCCGGCTCGCCTTGGTGAGACGCGCCCGGCGTATGAAGCGTTGCCTCGACGAGGTGTATCCCGACGCGAAAGCCGAGCTGGACTTCACGAATCCGCTGGAACTGCTGGTCGCGGTGGTGCTTTCCGCACAGACCACCGACGTCCGGGTGAATCTGGTCACCCCCGCGCTGTTCAAGCGCTACCCCTCGGCGGCCGCCTACGCGGGTGCCGATCGCACCGAACTCGAGGAATTCCTCAGGCCCACCGGGTTTTTCAGAGCCAAGGCCAACTCGGTGATGGGCCTCGGTGCGGCGCTCGTCGAACGCTTCGACGGCGAGGTGCCGAAGAAGCTCGACGATCTCGTCACACTGCCCGGCGTCGGGCGCAAAACGGCCAACGTGGTGCTCGGCAACGCGTTCGACGTGCCCGGGATCACGGTCGACACCCACTTCGGCCGCCTCGTGCGCCGCTGGGGCTGGACGACCGAGGAAGACCCCGTCAAGGTCGAGCACGCCGTGGGGGAGCTGATCCCGCGCAAGGAGTGGACGATGCTGTCCCACCGTGTGATCTTCCACGGCCGCCGCGTGTGCCACGCGCGCAAGCCGGCCTGCGGTGCGTGCCCGCTCAAGAAGGACTGCCCGTCCTAC
Organism: Amycolatopsis rhabdoformis; assembly: GCF_035918295.1. GTDB lineage: Bacteria > Actinomycetota > Actinomycetes > Mycobacteriales > Pseudonocardiaceae > Amycolatopsis > Amycolatopsis rhabdoformis. The sequence continues at coordinate 7,352,217 of NZ_CP142149.1, read as the reverse complement.
GGACTGGGACCCACGGAGTTCGAGGTCGCCGCCAAGCTGGTGAAGGGCGAGGAGCGTGAGCACATCCTCGAGCTGGCGGCGCGCGGGTGACCACGGTCACCAAATGGGCACTCGGCGTCGCGGTCCTGGTGGTCGCGGTGCTGGTCGCCGTGCTCACCACGCGCGGCGCCTCGAAGGACGCGCCGGCCGCGACGGGTGACCTCACCGCCGCCCGCTCGCAGGCCGCGCTGCAGGCGTGCCCGCCGCCCTCACCCGGGCCGGCCGTCGGGCAGCTGGCCGGCATCCAGGCCGACTGTCTCGGCGACGGCTCGCGCGTCGACGTCGGCAAGGTCCTCGCCGGCGGCCCGACACTGGTGAACGTGTGGGCCTCCTGGTGCACGCCGTGCCGCGTCGAGCTGCCCGTGCTGCAGGACTACGCGAAGGAGCCCGGCGCCGTGCGCGTGCTCGGCGTGCAGGTGGCCAGCTCCGCCGCGGACGGCCTCGGCCTGCTGAAGGACATCGGGGTGCACCTGCCCTCGGTCTACGACGGCGGCGACCAGATCGGTCCGATCCGCACCGCGCTCAAGGTGCCCTCGAACCTGCCCGCGTCCTACCTCGTGACCCCCGACGGGCAGGTCCGGTTCATCTCCAGCCCCCGCGCGTTCGTCAGCACCGACCAGGTGCGCGCAGCAGTGAAGGACTTCTCATGACCGGTCCCCTCGTCGAGCCCGAAGCCGTGCCGGAGTGGCTGCGGCCGCTGGTGAAGGTGTCCGGTGACGTCGACAGCAGCACGTTCACCCGCTTCGTCGTCGACGAGACGCTCACCCGCTCGGCCGCGGTCCTGATCCTCTTCGGCGAGCGCGCGAACGGTCCCGACGTGCTGCTGCAGCGCCGCGCCGACACGCTCGGCTCCCACGCGGGCCAGGTCGCGTTCCCCGGCGGCGGAGCGGAGGACGGCGACGGCGGCCCCGTGGGTACGGCGCTGCGCGAAGCGGAGGAGGAGACCGGTGTGGACCCGTCCGGGATCCTGCCGGTCGCGATCCTGCCGGAGCTGCCCGTGCCGGTGTCGCGCTTCGCCGTGACGCCGGTGCTCGCCTACTGGCACACGCCCTCGCCCGTGCACGCCGTGGACCCGGGTGAGACCGCGGCCGTCGCGCGCGTGTCGCTCGCCGATCTCGCCGACCCGGCCAACCGGTTCCGTGTGCAGATGCGCGGGCGGCCGTGGAAGGGCCCGGCGTTCGACGTCGAAGGCCTGTTCGTGTGGGGCTTCACCGCCGGCCTGCTGTCCACGCTGCTTTCGCTCGGCGGCTGGGAGCGCGAGTGGGACACCGGCGACGTGCGCGACCTTGACGTAGCGTTGGCCGAACACCGGGCCCGGAACGCGGCGCGGGGAGAGGCGAGCGGGGAGTGACGGCGTGAACTGGGTCGATGTCCTCGTGCTGGTGCTGGCTGTGCTGGCGGCGGTTTCGGGGGCGTACCAGGGCGTGATCGTCGCGTTGCCCGCGCTGGTCGGGGTCGCCGTCGGGGCGGTGCTCGGCGTGAAGCTGGCGCCGTTCGTGATCGAGCTGTTCGACAACCCCGTGGCGAAGGTGGCCTTCGCGCTCGCCGTGGTGGTGTTCCTCGTGGTGCTCGGCGAGACGCTCGGCGTGTGGGCCGGGCGCCGGCTGCGGCAGAAGATCAACCCCGACAAGCTGTCCGGAGTGGACAAGACGCTGGGCGCGATCGTCCAGGCCGCAGCGGTTTTCGTGGTGGCGTGGCTCGTCGCGAACCCGCTCACCACCGTGTCGGCCATCCCGGGGCTCGCGAAGTCGATCAACTCGTCGGTGGTGCTGGGCGAGGTCAACGACCTGATGCCGTCGGAGGCCCAGGGCCTGCCGAGCGACCTGCGCAAGCTGCTCGACGCGTCGGGCTTCCCCTCGGCGCTCTCGCCGTTCGAGAAGGCGCCGGCCGCCGACGCCGCGCCGCCGGACACCTCGATGAACATCACGGCCGTCGCGCGCCGGGTGCACCCGAGCGTGGTGAAGATCCGCGGCAACGCGCCGTCGTGCTCGAAGTCGCTGGAGGGCAGTGGTTTCGTGATCGCGCCGCAGCGCGTGATGACCAACGCGCACGTGGTCGCGGGCACCAGCGAGGTCGGCATCGAATCCACCCGCGGCGACTACCGCGCGCGGGTCGTGTACTTCAACCCGGAGGTCGACATCGCCGTGCTGGCCGTGCCGGGGCTCGCCGCGCCGTCCCTGCCGTTCGCGCAGGAAACCGCGCGCGCCGGCGACAACGCCATCGTGCTCGGCTACCCGCTCGACGGCCCGTACACCTCCACCGCCGCCCGCGTCCGCGGCCGCATCAACCTGCGCGGCCCCGACATCTACGACGCGAACACCGTGCAGCGCGACGTGTTCACCATCCGCGCCGGCATCCGCAGCGGCAACTCGGGCGGCCCGATGATCACCCCGGACGGCGACGTGATCGGCGTGGTTTTCGGCGCCGCGGTGGAAGATCCGGACACCGGCTTCACGCTGACGGCGGAACAGGTCCGCGCCGAAGTGGCGGCGGCGCCGTCACAGACCACGAACGTGAGCACGGGCGCCTGCGCGAGCTGAAGTCAGGCGGGGCATGGGTTTCTTCGACGAAGTGACTCCAGCACCGGCGACCCCGCCGCCGGTGCTCGAGCGGTCGCGCTCGCGCCGCGAACCGGGGTGGGTGCGGCGCGGCTCGGCGTGTTGTTCGCCGATGGCCGGGTTGCGGCCACGGTGCGGGCGCCGGGTTACCCGCGGTTGCCCGGCCGTGGGCCGGCCGCGCGGTTTCCGGTGGTCACGCCGATCAGCGGTGGCGGCGCGAGCGCGAGGCGGGGTCTGGCGCAGCTCGCAGGTCATGGACGTGTGGCCGCTGCCGACCGGACCGGAGGTCACCGTGGTGTTCGCCTGGCCCGCTCGCGGTGTCGCCGAACTCAGGGTGCCCTACGACCTCGGCGAGCTCCGCGAAGTCCAACGCCGCGTGGTGGACCTGTTTCCCGCCTGACGGGGCTCAGGAAATGAAGTCCACAACGGACTTCGTCACCCGCTCCGGTTCCTCCAGGTGCGGGAAGTGCCCCACGCCGGCCCAGAGGCGGGGCTCGCCGTGTGGCCCGGCCCAGTGCACGGACGCGCGCGCGGTTTCCGGGACGATGCAGGTGTCCACCATGCCGTGCAGTTGCAGCACCGGGGCGGCGACGCGTTTGTCCACCGCGTCGGTGAAGCGGCGGCCCTCGCCGCGGAACTGGGCGCGGAAGGCCCAGCGGTAGTACTCCAGCGCGGAGTGCGCGACGCCCGGGATGAGCATGGCCTGGCGGAAGTGGGAGGCCGCGTCGGTGAAGTCCGAAGAGGACCGCCAGGCCGGGCCGGACCAGCTGTGGAACAAGGACTCCACGTTGGCGGCACCGTCGCGGACCAGCCATTTCTCCGGGGCCATCGGCACCTGGAAGCGAAACAAGTGCCCGGCCGCGCGGGCCTGGCGGCGGGGCGAACGCAGCACGGCGGACTTCAGGGCGAGCGGGTGCGCGGCGCCCACGGCCGTGACCGACGAGACGAGGCGCGGGTGCAGGGCGGCGACCGTCCAGGCGAGCAGGCCGCCCCAGGCGTGGCCCACGAGGTGCGCGCGGCGGGCGCCGAGGGCCTTGATCAGGCCGCCGACGTCGCCCGCGAGCGTCCACGCGTCGTAGCCGCGCGGGGGTTTGTCGGAGTCGCCGTAGCCGCGCAGGTCCACGGCGACGGCACGGAAACCGGCGTCGGCGAGGCCGCGCAGCTGGTGGTGCCACGTCCACCAGAACTCGCCGAACCCGTGCAGGAGCAGTACCAACGGGCCGTCGCCGAGTTCGGCGACGTGCAGGCGGATGCCGTTGGCCGAGACGTCGCGGTGCGTCCACGGACCGTCGATGCGAACGATCGACGGGTCGGGCGTGAGCTGCACTGCGGGCTCCGCTTCAGCCTGGGCGTCCGCCTCGGTGCGGTGCCGCGTCAGGGACGGGTCGCGGGCAGGTTGTCTTCGGTGTCACGACGCGGCTTCAGGGCCGCGGCCGTCTCCTTGACGCTGTCGATCGTGCGCTCCGGCGCCTTCAGCTTCTTCACCTTGCGCCAGCCGAGCAGCGCGGTCACGGCCGTGGTGATCAGCATCAGGCCGAACACGGTGAGGAACGCCGGCCAGCGCACGCCCCACCAGTCCGACAGGATCTCGGCGATGAAGAGGAACAGGAAGTACGAGCTGTAGAGACCCACGGCGAGCGCGATGAGGAAGTAGACGGCTCCCTTGAGCCCCTTCTTCATCTCGCCGACCAGCTCCGACTTCGCCAGCTCGACCTCGGCCCTGACCAGCGTCGACAGGTGCTGGGTGGCGTCGCCGATGAGTTTGCCGATGGACTGTTCCGCCGCCGCGGCCTCCTCGTCGCTCGACAGGGGCAGGTAGGGCACGGCCCCCACGCCGTCGGGGCCGGTGCGTTCGTGTTTGGGGCTGGTCACCGGGTCATCGTGCCACGTACCCGTTCCCCAGGCGCGGCGGACCGGCGGGAGTGTCGGGGATCAGCCTTCGCGAGCGTGCGCCCGGCTGCGTCGCAGCAGCAGCGCGGCCGCCGCCAGCGAAGCGATGGCCGACGCGATCAGCACCGCCGCCTTGGCCAGTTCGGTCTCCGGTTCGCTGAGCGCGAGGTCGGCGATCAGCAGGCTCACCGTGAAGCCGACACCGCCGAGCGTCGCCAGCGCCGCCAGGTCACGCCAGCCCGTGCCGGTGGGTTTTTCCGCCACCCCCAGCTTCACCGCCAGGAAGCTCGCGCCCAGGATGCCGACGAACTTGCCCACCACCAGTCCCAACAGGACGGCCAGCGGCAACGCGGTGGTGAAGACCTGTCCCAACGCGTGCCCGTTGACCGAGATCCCCGCGGCGAACAACGCGAACACCGGCACCGCGACGGCCGCCGACCACGGCTGCAGCCGGTGCTCCAGCCGCAGCGCCGGTGCCTCGGCCTCGCCTTCGTCGGGCTTCACGCGCGTGAGCAGCCCGAGCGCGACGCCGGCGATGGTCGCGTGGATGCCCGCCGAGTGCACCGCGACCCACGTGACCACCGCGAGCGGCACATACAGCCAGGCCGTGCGCACGCGTTTGCGCTGCAGGAACCAGTACAGCGCCAGCGCGACCACGGCGACGGCGGCGGCCACCAGGTTGAACCCCGTGGTGAACACGATGGCGATGACCAGGATCGCGCCGAGATCGTCGACCACCGCCAGCGAAAGCAGGAACACGCGAGCGCTGCTCGGCAGGTTCGACGCGGTGAGCGCGAGCACGCCGAGCGCGAACGCGATGTCCGTGGCCACCGGGATCGCCCATGCGCGGTCGAAACCCGGCGTGCCCCAGCCGACGGCCAGCGCGAGCAGCGCCGGCACCACCATCCCGCCGACGGCCGCGATCACCGGCAGCACCGCCTGCTTCAGGCGCGAAAGCTCACCCACCACCAGCTCGCGCTTCAGCTCGAGCCCGGCGACGAAGAAGAACAACGCGAGCAGGCCGTCCTTCGCCCAGTCACCCACCGAAAGGTTCAGGTGCAGGAACTCCGGCCCCAGGTGGAAATCGCGCACGGCCCGGTAGACGTCCCCGGCCGGCGAGTTCGCCCAGATCAGCGCGACGGCCGTGGCGACGAGCAGGATGATCCCGCCGGTCGTCTCCGTGCGCAGGTAACGGGCGAACTCGGCGGCGGCTTGACGGGGAGCGGGCACGGGCAGACCTCCGGTACGGCAGTGAACAGAACTCTTGCCGACCAGGCTTCCCGGCGCACCTTGATGTCAGCTTAACGAACGAGAAGTGCCCGTAAGAGCCCTCGATGACCCTTCCCACACCCCGCCCGGTGTCCTGTTCACCCAGTTGCCTTCTAGCATGCGAAACAGAAACGACAACGTTGTCCAGGACAGGAACGAGACAGTTGTGAGTACCTCTACCGAGGCGGCCCAGCACGACACGAGGTTCTTCGGGCACCCACGAGGGCTGGCGAACCTCTTCGGCGTCGAGATGTGGGAGCGGTTCTCCTACTACGGGATGCTCGGCATCCTCGCCATCTACCTGTACTACAAGGCCGACCAGGGTGGCCTCGGCATCGACCAGGGCGACGCGCTCGGCGTGGTCGGCGCGTACGGCGGCACGGTCTACCTCGCCACCGTGATCGGCGCGTGGGTGGCCGACCGTTTGCTCGGCTCCGAGCGCACGCTGTTCTACAGCGCGATCCTGGTGATGATCGGCCACATCGCGCTGGCCCTGCTGCCGGGCCTCACCGGCATCGGCGTGGGCCTCGCGTGCGTCGCGATCGGCTCCGGCGGGCTGAAAGCCAACGCCACCGCGGTGGTCGGCACCCTCTACGCCGAGGGCGACGAGCGGCGCGACGCCGGCTTCACGATCTTCTACATGGGCATCAACCTGGGCGGGTTCATCGGCCCGCTGCTCACCGGGCTCGCGCAGTCGGAGGTCGGCTTCCACCTCGGCTTCGGGCTCGCCGCCATCGGCATGGCGCTCGGCCTGATCCAGTACACGCTCGGGCGCAAGAACCTCGGCGAGAAGGCTTCGGAGATCCCGAACCCGCTTCAGCCGTCGCAGCGCTTCATGGCGATCGGCGTGGCCGTGGTGATCCTGGCCGCGGTGGTGGCGTTGATCCTGTCCGGGGTCGTCGGTCCCTCGAACCTGGCCGACGTGGTCGTGTACGTGGTCGTCGCGATCTCGGTCGTGTACTTCGTGGTGATCCTGACCAGCAAGAAGATCACGGCCGACGAGCGCAGCCGCGTGTTCTCGTTCATCCCGATGTACATCGCGAGCGCCGCGTTCTTCTCGCTGTACCAGCAGCAGTCCACGGTGGTCTCGGTCTACAGCGACCAGCGGCTCGACCGGAACCTGTTCGGCTGGGACATGCCGGTGTCGTGGGTCAACTCGATCAACCCGGTGTTCATCATCATCTTCGCGCCGATCGTGGCCGCGATCTGGACGAAGCTCGGGCCGAAGCAGCCGTCGACGCCGATGAAGTTCGTGCTGGGCACGGTGCTCATGGGTCTGGCGTTCCTGCTGTTCCTGCCGATGACCGGCACGGGCGTGAACGGCAGCCCGCTCATCGCGCTGGCCGGCATCCTGCTGGTGTTCACGATCGCCGAGCTGATGCTGTCGCCGGTGGGGCTGTCGCTGTCGACGAAGCTCGCGCCCAAGGCGTTCCGCACGCAGATGGTGGCGCTGAACTTCCTGTCGGTGTCACTCGGCACCGCGCTGTCGGGCAAGCTCGCCGAGAGCTACGACGTGCACGACGAGGGGCCGTACTTCAGCATCATCGGCGGCGTGGCCATCGTGATCGGCCTGGCGCTGCTGGCCCTTATCCCGTTCATCCGGCGGCTGATGAAGGGCGTGCACTAACCGATGGTGGTGCCGAACAGCACTCCCACGAAGTAGGTGACGAGCATGGTGAGGGCGCCGACGCCGACGTTTCGCGCGATCGCGCGCCCCACCTGCGCGTTGCCGAGGCGCGCGCTGAGGAGGCCGGTGAGTGTGAGGCCCACGACCACGGCCAGCGCGCACGCCCACACCCGCACCGAGACGGCCGTCCACGCGATCGAGAGCAGCGGCAGCAGTGCGCCGACGGAGAACGCGATCAGCGAAGCCCACGCCGCTTGCCACGGGTTGGTGAGGTTGTCCGGGTCGATGCCCAGCTCGGCCTCGGCGTGGGCGTGGAGCGCGTCCTTGCGGGTCAGCTCGCGCGCGACCTCGGCGGCGAGCTCGGGCGAGAGGCCCTTGTCCTCGTAGATCTCGGCGAGTTCGCGCTCCTCGGCCTCGGGCATCGTTTTCAGCTCTTGCTTCTCGAGCTGCAGCAGCGCGCGTTCGGTGTCGCGCTGCGTGCTCACGCTCACGTATTCACCGCCGGCCATCGAAAACGCACCGGCCACCAGTCCGGCAATTCCGGCGGTGAGGATCGCGGTGTTGTTCGTGGTGGCGCCCGCGACGCCCACCACGATCCCCGCGACCGACACGATCCCGTCGTTGGCCCCGAGAACCCCGGCGCGCAGCCAGTTCAGCTTGCCGCCCAGGTCTTCGTGCGGCTCATGGGTCTCGTGGGATTCGGTGTCGTCCACGGTTTCGGTCACCGGAATAGTGAAACACGGAATTGCCCGCGCCGCGACAGATTGTGGGGTATCTTCGGCGACGTTAAGCGAGGGTTTCCTTATTTAATTGTGCCTTGCCTTCTTCTGTTCTTGCCCGGCCGGCGGTGCGTCAGCCGATCGGCTCGGGCAGGGTTTCCACGGTGTAGGCGAGGTCGATCACATCCCCGGTGGCCGGGTCGGTCAGCGCGACGCGCCAGCTCGTGCCGAACTGGTCCACGGCCGGGTCCATCGGCAGCGTGCCCGACAGCAGCACGGTGCCGGGCTTCGCCAGGCCGCGCGCTTCGAGCACCGGCAGCCAGTACTGCGGGGTCAGCAGCTCGGCGAGCGTCCCGTCCTGCAGCAGCGCGCCGTCGACCCAGGACTGCAGGCGCACGGAATCGAGGTCCGCGAGGTCGTCGAGCCGCCACGCCTTGCGCGCGAGCACGTCGGGCGCCGCGTTCTTGCTCCAGGCCACGCCGTGCACCTCCAGTTCGCGGTCGGTGTGGTCGCAGGCCGCGGTGAGCAGCACGCCGTCGTCGGTGATCACGAGCGCCCACTCCGCCTCACCCGAGGTGCGGCCGTGCTGCGCCGGCACCGCGTCGGCCTGCTGCGCGAGGTACGGCGCCACCGGGTACAGCGCCGGCGTGACGGACGGCGCGGGCACACCGAGCTCGGCCAGCTCCTTCACGTGCGCGGCCACGTCGTCCTGGCTGCGCCCGGCGTAACCGGCGTTGAGCAGGGTGTGCACGGACGTGGTGATTTCCGAGCCGTCGAGCAGGGTGAAGCGCACGTCGTACCTCCGGAGTCTTGCTTGGCGTCTTGTATACATGGAGTATATCCGCAGAACTACCTGAAGACGACTGTGGTCAGGCACGTCGGTGTGGCGCCGGCGCGGAAGGCGGCGGAATGAGCGAGTGGCAAGAAGTGTCCACAGTGGAAGGACAGCGGCTGCTCAACGGCACCGCGTTCGTGCGCGAGCGGGAACGCGCCGCGCACGGGCTGGTGTACGAGATCCGCTACCCGGCCGGCGTCGGCTCGCCGGTGCACCAGCACGACCACGACAGCGTGATCTACGTGCTCGAAGGCCGCCTGACCGGCGTGGTCGGCGGAGTGCGGGGCGAGCTCGGCCCCGGCGACACCGTGGTCCACCCGCGCGGCGTCGACCACCAGGTGACGGCCATTGTGGACAGTCGCTGGCTCGAGTTCAAAGCCCCGCTGCCGGCACGGTCGCCGCTGGCGTGAAAAGGGCCCGGCACCACGAGGGTGCCGGGCCCGGAACAGCTCGAGAAACTCAGACGTCGAGCTCGGCCAGTGCCGCCTTGGCGGCTTCCAGCTCGGCCTCGAGCTGCGCGACCTTCGCGGCCTGCGCGTCACGGGCCTGGTTGATGACCTCGTCGATCGGACCCGACAGGTCTTCGTGCAGTTCCTTCGCCGCGCGCGAGACGGCGGCGGCCGGGATCTCCAGGCCCTTCGCGACCCACTTGCTGCCGTTCTTGAGCTCGGCCTGCCACTCGCCGTCGGCCGTACCGGTGACGGTGAGCGTGAGCTCGACCGTGCGGGTCTTCTTCGCGGTGGACGCGGCAGCGGCCTTCGGCCGGCCACGCTTCGGCTTCGGCGCCTCTTCGGCGGGCTTCTCGGAAGCCGCCTCGGCCGAATCGGAAGACGACGCAGCTGAGTCAGTGGGCTCGGTGGGCTCGGTGACCTCCGAGGCGTCGGCGGCAGGAGCCGGGGCTGAGGTCGCCTCGGTCGTCGCCGCTTCGGCCGCAGTGTCCTCGTCGTGCGTCAAGGCTTCCACGGTCATTCGTGTCGTCTCCTTGCCCGGATCTGGGGTGGGTACAGCGGCACATCTTAGAACATGCGTTCGATGTCCGCCATTCGGGGTAAGAACATGCGAAGGGGCCCTCCCCAGCCGGGAGAGCCCCTTCCTGCACAGCGACGGACTCTACTCTTCCTTGCCGGACTGCAGACCAGTGGAGATCAGGTCCATCACCGACGAGTCGGCCAGCGTGGTCACGTCGCCGATCGCGCGGTTCTCCGCGACGTCGCGCAGCAGGCGGCGCATGATCTTGCCCGAGCGCGTCTTCGGCAGCTCCGGCACGACCATGATCTGGCGCGGCTTCGCGATCGGGCCGATCTCCTTCGCCACGTGGTTGCGCAGCTCCTGCACGGCCTCTTCGCCGCCGTCGACCGCGTTGCCGCGCAGGATCACGAACGCCACGATGCCCTGCCCGGTGGTCGGGTCCGTCGCGCCGACCACGGCCGCCTCGGCCACCGTCGGGTGCGAGACCAGCGCCGACTCGACCTCGGTGGTCGAGATGCGGTGGCCGGACACGTTCATCACGTCGTCGACGCGGCCGAGCAGCCAGATGTCACCGTCGTCGTCGTACTTCGCACCGTCGCCGGCGAAGTAGAAGCCCTGGTCGGCGAAGCGCGACCAGTACGTTTCGCGGAAGCGTTCTTCGTCGCCCCACACGCCGCGCAGCATGCCCGGCCACGGCTGGTCGAGCACGAGGTAACCACCGCCGCCGTGCGGGACCTCGTTGCCCTGGTCGTCCACGACCTTCGCCGAAATACCCGGCAGCGCGCGCTGCGCCGAACCCGGCTTGGTCGACGTGACCCCCGGCAGCGGCGAGATCATGATCGAGCCGGTCTCGGTCTGCCACCACGTGTCGACGATCGGCGCCTTGCTCGCACCGATGGTCTCGCGGTACCAGATCCACGCTTCCGGGTTGATCGGCTCGCCGACGCTGCCGAGCACGCGCAGCGACGTGAGGTCGTACTTGGCCGGGATGTCCGCGCCCCACTTCATGAACGTGCGGATCAGCGTCGGCGCGGTGTAGTAGATGGAGACCTTGTACTTCTGGATGATCTCCCAGTGCCGGCCCTCGTGCGGGGTGTTCGGCGTGCCTTCGTACACGACCTGCGTCACGCGGTTCGCCAGCGGCCCGTAGACGATGTAGCTGTGGCCGGTGATCCAGCCGATGTCGGCCGTGCACCAGTACACGTCCTCGCCCGGCTTGTGGTCGAACACGTTGTGGTGCGTGTACGCGGCCTGCGTGAGGTAGCCGCCGGAGGTGTGCAGGATGCCCTTCGGGCGCCCGGTGGTGCCGGAGGTGTAGAGGATGAACAGCGGGTGCTCGCTGTCGAACGCCTCGGGCGTGTGCTCGGCCGACTGACCGTCGACGAGGTCGTGCCACCACAGGTCGCGCCCGTCGGTCCACGGCACCTCGCCCGCGAGGTCGCTGCCGGTGCGGCGCACCACGATGACCTTCTCCACGGTCTCGGCGCCCTCGAGCGCCTCGTCCACATTGGCCTTCATCGGGGCGGCCTTGCCGCGGCGGTACTGGCCGTCGGAGGTGATCACGATCTTCGCCGACGCGTCGTCCACGCGGGCGCGCAGCGCGGTCGGGGAGAAGCCGCCGAAGACCACGCTGTGCAGCGCGCCGATGCGGGCGCAGGCGAGCATCGCGAAGATCGCCTCGGGCACCATCTGCAGCTGGATCGCCACGACGTCGCCGGCGGTGACGCCGAGCGAGGTCAGCGCGTTGGCGGCCTTGGAGACCTCGTCCTTCAGCTGCGCGTAGGTGATGTCACGGGTGTCGCCGGGTTCACCGACCCAGTGGATGGCCACCTGCTCGCCGTGGCCGGACTCCACGTGCCGGTCGACACAGTTGTAGGCGACGTTGAGCTTGCCGCCCACGAACCACTTCGCGAACGGTGCATTGGTCCAGTCCAGTACCTGGGTCCACTGGGTGTCCCAGCTCAGGCGCTCGGCCTGCTCGGCCCAGAACTGCTCCCGATCCGCGTCCGCCTTCGCGTACAGGTCGGCCTTGGCGTTGGCCTGACCGGCGAATTCGTCGCTCGGTGGGAAGGTGCGGCTCTCGGTGAGCAGGTTAACCAGCGCTGGGGACTGCTCGGTCATGGTGCGATGCCTCCTGTAGTGCGAACCCGCGGCTCACGGCACGCTAGCGACGTTAGTCCGCTCACGACAAGGACGCAGCCGCCCCGGCGCGCCTTCAGGCAAGACGGGCGAGCAACCGGGCACGTGCGCCGGGCCATTCCGCGTCTGTCATCGAGTACACCACCGTGTCGCGCGAAGTGCCGTCCGGACGGATCCGGTGCGCCCGCAGCACGCCTTCGCGCTGGGCGCCGAGCCGCTCGATCGCGCGCTGCGAACGCAGGTTCCGGATGTCGGTCTCCCACGCCGTGCGCTGCGCGCCGAGCTCCTCGAAAGCATTGCGCAGCAACAGGAACTTGGCCTCGGTGTTGAGCGCCGTGCGCTGCCAGGGCGCACCGATCCAGGTGTGCCCGATCGACAGGATCCGGTGCTTGGCCACGACCTGGTAGTACGAAGTGGTGCCGGCGACCTGCCCGGTCGCGACGTCGATCTGGGCGAACGCGCGGCGGTCGGGGTCGGCCGTGGCCGCCTCCACGAACCGCTCGGCGTCGGCCGGAACCTCGAACTGCCGCACGCTCAGCCACGCCCAGATCGCGGGATCCTGCCCGGCGTCGAAGAGGCCCTTCGCGTGGTCCGGGCCCAGCGGCTCGAGGCGCACGTGGGTGCCGGTCAGGGTCGGGTGGTCGTTCCAGTCGCTCACGGAACCCAAGCTACGACGTCAAGTGGTCCTTCGGCATAGCCATTTCTCGATCATCTCATCAGGCCACTTGGCGGTTGCTTATGCTCGCGGGAACGATCGAGGAGAGGCAACGGCATGGCTGAAGACGGCGCGGCACGGGAAGAGCTCACCTGGGAGCTGTTCGGCACCGCCAGCAGGGAGCTCGCCGAGCAGATCGCCGCCGACGGCTTCGAGCCCGACCTGATCCTCTCCATCGCCCGCGGCGGGCTCTTCGTCGCCGGCGCGCTCGGCTACGCGCTGGACGTGAAGAACCTCCACGTGATGAACGTGGAGTTCTACACCGGCGTCGACCAGCGCCTCGACCTGCCGGTGATGCTGCCGCCGGTGCCCAACGTGGTGGACCTGAGCAACAAGAAGGTGCTGGTCGCCGACGACGTGGCCGACACCGGCGCCACGCTCAAGCTCGTGCGCGACTTCTGCGCCGACCACGTGGCCGACGTGCGCTGCGCCGTGATCTACGAGAAGCCGCATTCCACGGTCACCAGCGAATACGTGTGGCACCGCACCGACCGCTGGATCAACTTCCCCTGGTCGGTGCTGCCGCCGGTCGTGAAGCGCGCCGGGCAGGTGCTCGACGCATGAGCGACCCGCTCAAGCCGCTGCTGGACCTCGACGGCGTGGCCGCCGCGGCCAAGGCGGCGCAGGACGCGGTGTTCGCCGTGCACCGCCTGCCCGCCAACCTGCGTGGCGGCGCCGAAACGGCCGCCGAGGCTTCGGTGCGCGCGGCCCGCGCGTCGGCCGGCATCGACGGCGCGAACCCCGAGCTGCCCGCCGACGGCGCGGTCGCCGACCCGCTGCTGGCCGGCGCCCTGCGCGTGGCCGAATCGCTCGAACCGATCCTGCCCACCTGGCGGCGCGCGCCGTTGCAGGCGCTGGCCCGGCTGCACGTGCTGGCCGCGGCCGACGTCGTCGACGACCCGGACGCGCTCGGCCGGCCGCGTACCGGAGGCGACCGCCTAGAACTCCTGGCCCAGCTCGTGACCGGCGCGACCTCGGTGCCTGGTCCGGTGCTCACGGCGGTGGTCCACGGCGAGCTGCTGGCCCTGCGGCCCTTCGGTTCGGCCGACGGCGTGGTCGCCCGGGCGGCCGCGCGCCTGTCGATGATCGCGACGGGCCTCGACCCGAAGGCGCTCACCGTGCCGGAGGTGGCGTTCTTCCGGCGCGTGCCGAAGTACGTCGAGCTGGCTGAAGGTTTCGCCGGCGGGACACCCGACGGCGTGCGCGAGTGGCTGCTGTTCTGCTGTGAAGCGTTCGAAGCCGGGGCGCGGGAGGCGCGCAGCATCTCCTCGGCCGCCGGCTAGCGGATGTGGCCCGACCACACTGGATCTTGCCGAGCTGTGGCGCTTCGGCACATGGTCGGCGAGGTGGGCGCGACCTAACCTCGTGACCCATGACCAGTGGGGTACGTCACAGCACGCTCGAGGGCCGCGTCGCGCTCGTGACCGGCGGCGCGAGCGGAATCGGGCTCGCCTGCGTCCACGCGTTGGCCGCGGCCGGGGCGAAGGTGCACGTCGTCGACGTCGACGCGCGCGGCGCCGAAGCGGCCGCCGCCGCGATCGGGGGCTGGGCGCACGCCGGTGACCTCACTGATCCCGCCGTGATCGACGCGTTGCCGGACCAGCTCGACGTGCTGGTGAACAACGCCGGCGTGCAGCACGTGGCGGCGCTGCACGAGTTTCCGCCCGAGCAGTTCGCGCGCATCCAGGCGTTGATGGTCACGGCGCCGTTCCTGCTCATCCGCCGGTCGCTGCCCGCGATGTACGCGCGCGGCTGGGGCCGGATCGTGAACGTGTCCAGCGTGCACGGGCTGCGCGCCAGCGCGTACAAAGCCGCTTACGTCACCGCGAAACACGCGCTCGAAGGACTGTCCAAAGTGGCCGCTCTCGAAGGCGCCGAGCACGGCGTGACGTCGAACTGCGTGAACCCCGGCTACGTGCGCACGCCACTCGTCACCGGCCAGATCGACGCGCAGGCCGAGGAACACGGTCTGGCCGCCGACGAGGTCGTGGAGCAGGTGCTGCTGCGGCGCGCGGCGATCAAGCGGCTCATCGAACCGGCGGACGTCGCCGATCTCGTGGTGTGGCTGTGCGGCGAGCACGCCGGCCACGTCACCGGCGCTTCGCTGCCCCTCGACGGCGGCTGGTCGGCCGCCTGAAAACCCCGTCCCCACAACGAAGTGGAGTGTGCAGTGACAACACCCAACCGGGCCGGCCTGCTGCGCGTGGTCGGCGCCAGCCTGATCGGCACCACCGTGGAGTGGTACGACTTCTTCCTCTACACCTCGGCCGCCGCCCTGGTCTTCAATAAGCTCTTCTTCCCGACGGCCGACCCGCTCACGGGCACGCTGCTCGCGCTGCTGACCTACGCGGTCGGCTTCCTCGCGCGGCCCGTCGGCGGCCTCGTGTTCGGCCACTTCGGCGACCGCATCGGGCGCAAGCGCCTGCTCGTGTTCAGCCTGGTGATGATGGGCGGCTCGACGTTCCTCATGGGCGTGCTGCCCACCTACGGCTCGGTCGGCGTGCTCGCGCCGATCCTGCTCACGCTGCTGCGGCTCGTGCAGGGCTTCGCGCTCGGCGGTGAGTGGGGCGGCGCGGTGCTGCTCGTGTCCGAACACGGCGACGACCGGCGGCGCGGCTTCTGGGCGTCTTGGCCGCAGACCGGCGTGCCGGCTGGGAACCTGCTGGCCACGGCGGTGCTGGCGATCCTCGCCTCGGTGCAGTCCGACGCGACGTTCAACGCCTGGGGCTGGCGCATCCCGTTCCTGCTCTCGGGTGTGCTCGTGGCGGTCGGGCTGTGGGTGCGCCTCGCCGTGGCCGAGTCGCCGGTGTTCCTGGCGGCCAAGGCGGCCGCGGGCGAGGAGGAGGCCACGCCGATCGTGGACGTGTTCCGCGGCCACCTGCGCGGGCTGGTCGTGACGTTCGGCGCCCGGCTGGCGGAGAACGTGTCGTACTACGTGATCACGGCGTTCATCCTCGTCTACGTGACCACCGGTCTCGGCCTGCCCAAGGCCACCGGGCTCACCGCGGTGCTGGTCGCCTCGGCCGTGCACTTCGTCACGATTCCCTTGTGGGGCCTGCTTTCCGACAAGATCGGGCGCAAGCCGGTGTACTTGTTCGGCGTGGTCGGGATGGCCGCGTGGTCGTTCGGCTTCTTCTGGCTGCTCGACCTGCGCACGACCGGGGCCGTGATCGGCGCGGCGACCATCGGGCTCGTGGTTCACGGCGCGATGTACGGACCGCAGGCCGCCTTCTTCGCCGAGCAGTTCCCGACCCGCGTGCGCTACACCGGCCTTTCGGTGGGCGGGCAGCTGTCCTCGATCGCGGCCGGGGCGATCGCGCCGCTCATCGCGGTGGCGCTGTTCCAGGCGTACCACTCGACGGTGCCGGTGTCGGTCTACGTGGCCGCGATGTGCGTGCTTTCGGTGCTGGCCTTGCTCGGTGCACGCGAGACGCGCGGCGAGTCGCTGCACGAGACTCCCGCTGAACGGCGCTCAGTGACAGCATGACCTGTGTGGAGCCCTACCGCCGGTTGCTCGAGCTGCTCGCCGCCGGGGCGAGCAGCGAGCAGCTGGCGCTCGCCGCGCGCGAGTCGGGTGCCGACGCGACCGAGCTCGCGCTGCGCGTGCGCGAGACGCTCACCGAGCACCAGCGGCGTGAAGCCGAGCTCACGGCGCTGTTCGACACCGCGAGCGACCTCGCGCGACTGCGGGATCCGGACGCGGTGCTGCGCTCGATCGTGCGGCGGGCGCGGACGCTGCTCGGCGTGGACGTGTCGTACCTGAGCCTCAACGACGAAGCCGCCGGCAAGACCTACATCCGCGTGACCGACGGTTCGGTTTCCGCGTTGTTCCAGCAGATCGTGCTCGGCATGGGCGAAGGGCTCGGCGGGCTCGTGGCCCAGACCGCGCGGCCGTACGCGACGGCCGACTACTTCGCCGACGCGCGCTTCCGGCACACCTCGCCGATCGACACCGGCGTGCTCGAGGAAGGCCTCACGGCGATCCTCGGCGTGCCGCTGGCCATCGGCGGCAAGGTGCTCGGTGTGCTCTACGCGTCGGATCGCGCGCCGCGCGCGTTCTCCACGGCAGAGGTCGCGCTGCTCTCGTCGCTGGCCAACCACGCGGCGATCGCCCTGGACAGCGCCCACCTGCTCGACGAGACGCGCCGCTCGGCCGCCGAGCTCAACGCCGTGAACGCGACCATGCGCCGCGCCGACGAGGCCCACGACCGCCTGATGGACCTCGTGCTGCGCGGTGGCGAGCTGCCGGAAGTCGCGGCGGAGGTGGCCGGGGTGCTGCACGGGCGAATCGCCGTGCACGACGCTTCGGGCGGGTTGCTGGCCGGTGCCGAGCTGCCGTTCGACGCGCCGGCGGTGGCTGCTTCGCGAGGCAGCGGGCGGGCGGAGTCCACTGAGGACACCTGGGTGTGCGCGGTGCGGGCGGGCCAGGAACTGCTGGGCAGCCTCACGCTGGCGGGCCGGCCGGAGCTGGCGGGTGCGGACCGGCGGCTGTTCGAGCGCGCGGCCGTGGTCACGGCGTTGCTGCTGATGCTGCGGCGGTCCGTGGCGCAGGCGGAGGACGAGGTGCGTGGTGAGCTGCTGACCGATTTGCTCACCTCGCCGACGCGCAATCCGGCGTCGCTCACGGCTCGCGCACGCCGGTTGGGTGTCGACTTGTCGGCTCCGCACGTGGTGCTGGTCGCGCACGCGCCCGGGATTTCACGCCGGGGCCTGGCGTCGGCGTGCGCGCGGTACGGCGATCTGGTGGGTGTGCACGCGGAGCAGGTGGTGGCGCTGGCGCCGCCCGAGGTGGCGGTGGCGAAGGTGGCTCGCGAGCTGCAGTCCGTTGTGGACTGTCCGGTGACGGTCGGCGCGGCCGGGCCCGCCAACGGTCCCGCCGCGCTCGCCGACGCGTATACCGAAGCCGGTCGGTGCGTGAGCACGCTGCTCGCTTTGGGTCGGGAAGGCGACGGCGCGGCGATGGCCGAGCTCGGGTTCCTCGGCGTGCTGCTGGGCCGGCACGCCGACCTGCCGTCCTACGTCGCGGCCACGCTCGGCCCGGTGCACGACTACGACGCGCGCCGCGGTACGGACCTCGTGGGCACGCTGCGGTCGTACTTCGCGGCCGGCGGGAACCTCGCGCGCGCCAAGGACGAGCTTCACGTGCACGTGAACACCGTGGTGCAGCGGCTGGACCGGGTCTCGGCGCTGCTGGGCGACGACTGGCGGGAGCCCGAACGCGCGTTGGAGATCCAGCTCGCGCTGCGGGTGCACCGGCTCAACCGGCCCGCTGGTTAGTCCACCGGGTTGAGCCGCGCCGACCATTTCTCCTCGATGCGCCCGAACCGCCACACGGCGAGCGCGACCAGCCAGGTGAGGATGAACAGGCCGACGATCGCGAACCCGACGTAGTCGAGGTCCACGTCGGCGATCACCGCGAGCGGGCCGTGGGTGATGTCGAGCTGCTCGGCGAGGATGGACACGAGTTCGATCGTGCCGATGACCAGCGCCACGGCCACGGACAGCGCCGTGACGGTGATGTTGTAGTAGATCTTGCGGATCGGCCGCGAAAACGCCCAGCCGTAGGCGAAGTTCATGAACACGCCGTCGGCGGCGTCGAAGAGGCTCATGCCGGCCGCGAAGAGCACCGGCAGCACGAGGATCGCGTACCAGGGCAGCGCGAACGCGGCGGCGCCGGCCGCGAGCACCAGCAGTCCGATCTCCGTGGCGGTGTCGAAGCCGAGTCCGAAGAGGACACCCACCGGGTAGATGTGCCACGGCTTGCGCACGGCCTTCGTGGCGCCGCGCAGCAGGCGGTTCATCAGGCCGCGGTTGTCGAGGTGGCGTTCGAGCTCCGATTCGTCCAGCTCACCGCGGCGCAGCCGCGCGAAGACCCGGACGATCCCGACGAGCGCCACGAGGTTGATGATCGCGATGAGGTAGAGGAAAACGCCCGAGACGGACGTCCCGATGAGGCCGGTGGTCTGGTGCAGCGTCGACGAGTCGTCCTCGAGCTGACCGGCGACCGCGCGCACGCCGAGCGAGAGCAGCAGGCACAACCCGAACACGATCGTCGAGTGGCCGAGTGAGAACCAGAACCCGACGGACAGGGGTCGTTGGCCCTCGGCCATGAGCTTGCGGGTGGTGTTGTCGATCGCGGCGATGTGGTCGGCGTCGAACGCGTGGCGCATGCCGAGCGTGAACGCCGTGACCCCGAGCCCGATGCCGAACACGCCCGAGGCGCCGAGGTCGTAGTGGTGCGGCGCGATGAACAGCACCAGCACACCCCAGCCCACGAGGTTGAGCAGCAGGATCACCGTCGCCATCCCGGACAGCGAGACCCACTCCTTCTTCGTGAGCGGTTGCCGGGTCTGTGCGTCGACCATGGCCCTTGCCTTCCCCTCGCGGACAACACCTGAGAGGTTAGGCAGGTGAACAGATGAACCGCAATGAGGAGCAGCCCACAAAAGAGCCCCTCACCAGGAGATGAGGGGCTCTTCGTCCGTTTTTGCGTACCGGGGCTCCCCGCAGAGCCCGGTGCGGCTGTCAACCAGCGCGCAGGTGCAGCGAGTCCAGGGCCTTGCGCACGTGCCCGCTGTTGGCTTCCAGCGCCGCCGCCGAGTGCTCGACGTCGCAGCCCGAGAGCAGGTGCACGAGCGCGGTCTTGAGGTCGCCGCCGGCCTCGGTGAGAGCGTCGGAGCAGTCGGCCATGGTCAGACCCGTGGCTTCCTGCAGGATGCGGATCGTGCGGCCGCGCAGCTTCGCGTTGGTGGCCCGCATGCTCACCATCAGGTTCGAGTACGTCTTGCCCAGCTTGATCATCGTGGCCGTGGAGAACGCCGTGAGGATCAGCTTCTGTGCCGTGCCCGCCTTCATCCGGGTCGAGCCGGCGATCACCTCGGCACCGGTGGCCACGGCGATCAGCACGTCGACACCGGCCGGCTTCGCCGCACGCGGGTTGGCCGAGACCAGGCCCGTGTGCGCGCCCAGCCGGCTCGACTCCTCGAGTGCGCCGAGCACGAACGGCGTGCGCCCCGACGCGGCGAGGCCGAGCACGAAATCACCCGGCCGCACCGCGGCGGACATTTCGGCCGCGCCGGCCTCGTCGTCGTCCTCGGCGTTCTCGACCGCCTGCCGCAGAGCCTTCTCGCCGCCGGCGTGGTGCGCGACGAACAGGTCGCCCGGCACGTTGAACGTCGGCACGAGCTCGGCCGCGTCCAGCGTCGCCAGGCGGCCCGAAGTGCCCGCCCCGACGTAGTGCACGCGGCCGCCGCCCCGCAGGGCTTCCACGGCGTAGTCGACCGCGCGCGCCAGCTGCGGCAGCACCGCGGCCACCGCGTCGGGCACCCGGCGGTCCTCGGCGTTGATGGCGCTGAGGATCCCCATGGTGGACATCAGGTCGATGTCCACCGTGCGGGGGTTGCGCTGCTCGGTCGGCGAATCGACGTGTACCGCCTGCGTGGGGACGGACATCATGCGCCTCGTTTCTGAGTTCACTTACCGGTTTCCCGCGGACGGCGGCGACCGTCGGGCCTGACCCCGAGCCGGTGCGAGCCGACCGCGTCCCGCGTCGCGTCGAGCGCGTGGACAGACGCGTCCATGTGCCGCTGCGCGACGCCGATGAACAGGCAGTCGATCACGGTGAGCTGCGCGATGCGGCTCGCCGTGGCCCCGGAACGGAAGGTGGTTTCGCGCGCGGCCGTGGTGAGCACGTGGTCGGCGACCTCCGTGATCGGCGAACGCGGGAAGTTCGTCACGGCGACGGTGATCGCGCCGTGCTCGCGGGCGACGCGCAGCGCCTCCACGGTGTCGGTGGTCGCGCCCGTGTGGGAGACGCCGATGGCGACGTCACCGGGGCTGAGCACCGCGGCCGAGGTGAGCATGATGTGCGTGTCGGACCACGAGAAGCTCACGCGGCCGATGCGGTGCAGCTTCTGCTGCAGGTCGGCGGCCACGAAGGCGCTCGCGCCCACGCCGTACACGTCCACGCGGCCGGCTTCGGCCACGAGGTCGATCACGCGCTGCATGGTGGCGACGTCGAGCTGGTCGGCGGTCTCCTCGACGGCGCGCGCGTCGGCGAAGCTGACCTTGCCGATCACGGCCGCGAGGTCGTCCTCCGGGCCGATCTCGCCGCCGAGGTTGCGCGTGGTGCGGGCCTCGGTGCGCGCGGTGTCCGCGGCCAGCGCGATGCGCAGCTGCGGGTATCCGCCGACGCCGACGGCCTTGCAGAAGCGCGTGACCGTGGTCTCGCTGGTGCTGGCGGCGAGGGCGACCTCGGTGATGCTCCGGCGGGCGACCGACGCGGGGTCCTCCAGCACGACCTTCGCCACCCGCTGCTCGGCGCGGGCGAGCCCGGGCAGCAGCGAGCGGATGCGGACCAGCGGGCTCGCATCGGCGTCACGCACAGTGGTCTGAGCTGGGGTTTGCTCGGACGGTACCGGGATGGTTACGGAATCGGCATCGTCGACCGTCGGAAAGTCACTAACCGTTGGCATTTGCGACAAGGCTACCCACATCCTTCGGCAGGATCGCAACCCGTCCGTGTCTGCGGACTTCGTTTTGCGATTAATCGTTGACCAGAAAGTCGCTAACCAGGTCGACCTTGTTAACGAGCTCAAGCTAACGACTTGGCAACTTAGTGTCGCCCCGCAAAAGGCTTCGGATCGCTGAGTGGGAGGGCCAGTTCGGCGCTGCGCGACAGCGCGGTCACCGAGCGCTCAAATTCCACCCGGTAGCGGTGAGTGCCGACGGATTCCGCTCACCATCGAGAACTGCCCGGCCCCGTTCGGTGACTTTCACACCGTCGACAAAAACTCCGCGTCCGGTGTAACTCGCGTCGGTCGTGTAACGCCAGCGAAGGCTCGTAACGGACGAGGCCGGTACTTCTGCCGTCACGCGCCACCAGGCACGGTGTCCGTGTCCTGAGAGCGACGTCACCTCTCCGGGCGGTGCTCCTGCTCCGTTCGCGTGAACCGCGACCGGTTGCCAACTAACACCGTCGGAAGACGATTCCAGCTGAAGTGGATCAGTCGGCCCCTCGGTGTCCACGAAGGCGTAGAAGGAGACCTGCAGTGGCCCGCCGGATCGCGGTGTCAAGGGGCCCGTACTGAGCGTAGCCGTCGCCTGGTTGCCGAGTCCGGCAAACCACGCATCTCGGCCCTGCGCGGGCTTCACGGCCATGGCCTGGGCGAGCGAAGTGGCCCAGACCTGGCGCGCGGTGTTGATGGAGCCCCAGTTACGACTCGGGTGCACTCGGTTGGTGAGCAACAACGCGAACGACCGCGATTCCGGGTCGATGACCAGCGTCGTCCCGGTGAAACCGGTGTGGCCGGCCGTGACCGGTGAGGAAAGCGCACCCATGTACCAGGGCTGGTCGAGCTCGAACCCGAGGCCGTGGCTGTCGTCGGGGAAGCGCTGGTTGTAGTTGGTCAGCATCGTCTCGACGGTGTCCGGCCGCAGGATCCGCTTGCCCCCGTAGGTGCCGCCGTTGAGGATCGTCTGGCAGAGGATCGCCAGGTCGCCGGCCGTGGAGAACACGCCGGCGTGCCCGGCCACGCCGCCGAGCGACCACGCGTTCTCGTCGTGCACCTGGCCCCGCACGAGGCCGCGCGGCGGGTTCGACTCGAACTCGGTGGCGGCAATGCGGTCCAGCTTCGAGGCGGGCGGGTTGTAGCCGGTGTCGACCATGCCCAGCGGCGCGGTGATGCGGTCGTGCACCACCTTGTCCAGCGTCTGCCCGGTGAGCTTCTCGATCACGAAGCCGAGGGTGAGCATGTTGAGGTCGGAGTAGAGGTAGGTCGTGCCCGGCGCGTTCTTCAGCGGGCTGTCGAGCACGGCCTTGCGCCGCGCCGGGATGTCGGAATAGCCCTGCCACAGCGACGGGACGGGATCGGCGTCGAAGCCGGACGTGTGCGTGAGCAGCTGCTCGATCGTCACGGCTTCCTTGCCGTTCACGCCGAACTCGGGCAGGTAGCGCACTACGGGAGCGTTGACGTCGAGCTTGCCCTGCTCCACCAGCTGCAGCGCGGCGATCGAGGTGAACAGCTTCGAGACCGACGCCATATCGAAGATCGTGTCGTCGCGCATCGGCACCTGCTGGTCCTTCGGCAGCTCGGTGCCCGCCGCGTCGGCGTAGCGCAGCGCGCCGCCGACGGCGTAGCGGTCCACGACCACCCCGTCGTGGGCGAGCAGGCCGACGGCGCCGGAGAAGTGCGGGTGCCCGGTGGCGTCGGGCTGGGTCCAGCTCGCCAGGAACTGCTCGGCGCTCTTGATCGGAGCACCGTCGAGGCCCACGTCGGAGGGCTTGCCCTCGCGCAACGTGGTGGAGGGGGCCGCGAAGCCGTGTCGCACCACGTCGAAGCGCCCGGCGAACGGGTCGTGCTGCGTCGGGGTGGCGATGGCGGCGGCTCCTGCGGTGGTCGTGGCCGCGACGAGCACCGCGACCGTTGCGACGAGCACCTTCCTAGCACGCATGACCGCTCCTCAGCGATAGATCAGGTAGGGCCGGCGTTGGCGGTCGAAGGCGGCGAGCTCGGCGCGCCAGGCGCCGGTGACCTCGTCGACCCCGGCGCCGGCGTCGATCATGGTGCGCAGCCGGTCGGAACCGGACAGCAGGTCGATGGCGTGGTCGGGCCGCCAGCCGAAGGTCTGCGGCGCGACCTGCTTCGCGGTCACGAGCATGGCGACGGCGGTGGTGATCGCGTCGAACGCCTTCGGGTCGGTGACGGTGAGCTGCACGCCGCCGCAGGTCTCGTTCACGAACTTGCTGAACGTCGGCACGAAGTACGTCTCACGGAACCGCGCGCCCGGCAGGTCGAGGGCTTCGAGCCGGTCGCGCCAGTGCCAGTCGACGCCCGGCGCGCCGAGGATCTCGAACGGTCGCGTGGTGCCGCGGCCCTCGGCGAAGAGCGTGCCTTCGAACAGGCAGGTGCCGGGGTACACGAGCGCGGTGTCGGGCGTCGGCATGTTCGGGCTCGGCATGACCCAGTCGAGACCGGTTTCGGCGAAGAACATCTCGCGCCGCCAGCCGCGGACTTCGATCACCTGCAGGTCGACGGGTTTCACGCCTTCGCCGGGCAGGAACTCGGTGTTGAACAGCCGCGCCAGCTCGCCCACGGTCATGCCGTGCTGCTGCGCGATCGGCTTGCGGCCGACGCCGGAGGCGAACTTCGGGTCGAGCACCGGGCCGGCGAGGCGGCCGCCGATCGGGTTGGGCCGGTCGAGCACCACGAACGCCGCGCCGACCTTCGCCGCCGCGACCATCGCCGTGTAGAGCGACCAGATGTAGGTGTAGAAGCGGGCGCCGACGTCGGCGATGTCGAACACGACCGTGTCGAGGCCCGCCTTGGTGAACAGTGCGGCGAGCTTCGTCGCGTCGGCGCCGTACGCGTCGTACACGGGGATGCCGGTGCGCGGATCCGTGTAGTCGCCTTCGGACCCGCCGGCCTGCGCGCTGCCGCGGAACCCGTGCTCGGGACCGAAGGCCGCCACCGGTTTCACACCGGCCGCAACCATGTCGTCGACGATGTGGTCGCCGCTCGCGAGCACGCCCGTGGGGTTGGAGAGCACGCCGAGTTTGCGCCCGGCGAGCGGACGCCAGTGCTGGGCGGCGAGTTGTTCGGCGCCCGTCAGGACTTTCTGGTGTCGGGTTGCTTGCGTTGGTGCTGCTTGCGCGGTCGTCGACGCGCTCGCGAGCACCGGCACGGCGAGCGCGGGGACGGCGAGGAACTTCCTGCGGTTGAGGTTCACCAGCTCAGTCCGTGTCCGAAGGGGTACTTGACGGTGTTCACGTCGGCGCCCGCGGGGACGTCGACCGGCAGCTTGCCGCTCGGCTTCGTCTCGCCGAGCACGACCTTGGCGAGCGCTTCGAGCGACGGCGTGATGTAGCCGTAGGTCGCGAGCCAGGTGGGCACGGGGTTGGCGTAACCGGCGTCGTACGGGATCTGCGCGGCGACGGCGACCACGGGCTTGCCGGTGGCCATCAGCGCCTGCAAAAGCTTGTTCTGCAAGGGAAATCCGCCGAGGTTGTTGGTGAGCACGACGACGAGGTCGGTGTTCTTTGCCGCTTCGGTGGCCTGCGCGATGAGGTCGTCGGACGGAGCCTGTCCGGTCTGCAGTGCGGTCGCCTTCGTGCCGTGCGCGGTGAGGCGGTCGGCGAGCGTCTGCGTGCTGGCCACGCCCCAGCCGGTGACGAGCGCGGTGGCGGGCTTCTGCTTGAGCGGCAACACACCGGCGTCGTTGGCGATGGCGGTGATCGACCGGTCGGCGATGCCTTGGGCGGTGGCGAGGTTCGCCGGCGTGCCGACCTTCTTCGCGACGAGCGCGGGGTTGTTGAACGGCGAAGTGAGGATGCCGCGCTTCAGCTTCATCTTGAGCACGCGCAGCACACTCTGGTCGATGCGCTGCATCGGCAGGTCGCCGGACTTCACGGCACTGATCACGGAGTTGATCGCGAGCTCGAGGTGCACCGGCATCAGCAGCTGGTCGATGCCGGCTTTCAGGGCCAGCACAGGGATTTCGGCGTCGCTGTGCAGCTCGCGCACGCCCTGCATCTCGAGCGCGTCGGTGATCACCACGCCGTCGTAACCGAGTTCGCCCCGCAGCTTGCCGGTGATGATCGGCTTCGAGAGCGTGGCCGGTTCACCCGACGGGTCGAGGCTCGGGAACTGGATGTGGGCGCTCATGATCGAGTCGATGCCGGCGGCGATGGCGGCCTTGAACGGCGGCACGTCGATCTTGCGCCACTCGTCCTCGGTGCGGTCGATGCGGGGCAGACCGGTGTGGCTGTCGGTGGCGGCGTCGCCGTGGCCGGGGAAGTGTTTTGCCGTGGAGGAAACGGTTTCGGCCGGCCGGCCGGAGTTCTGATAGCCCTTGATCTCGGCCGTCACGAACTGGCTCGCGAGCTCCGGCTGCCCGGCGAAGGAGCGCACGCCGATCACGGGGTTGGCCGGGTTGGAGTTCACGTCGGAGTCGGGCGCGAAGTCCTGGTTGATGCCGACGGCGCGCAGTTCGTGGCCGATGATCGTGGCGGCCTGCGTTGCGCTGGTGGTGCTGCGGCCCGCGGCGATGGCCATGGAGTTGGGGAATTCCGTGGCGGGAGCACCCATCCGGGTGACGGTGCCGCCCTCCTGGTCGGTGCCGATCTGCAAGGGGACGTGGGCACCGCTGGAGATCGCGGCCTGCTGCAGGCCGTTGGAGAGCTTCGCGACCTGCGTGGGGGTGTCGAAGTTGTCGCGGCTGTCGTTGTTGAAGTAGATGACGCCGCCGAGGTGGTACTTGCGCACGACCTCGGCGGGGGTGTCGACGCCGAAATCGGTCTGGTTCTTGGGGTTGACCTCGTCGGCGGACTTGCCGTTGACCCACGTGACGAAGAGCTGGCCGACCTTTTCCTCGAGGGTGAGGCCGTGGAGGGTTTGTTGAGCGGCGGCGTCCAGGGCGGTCATCGCGTTCGCGTCCGGCGTGCTGCCTGAAGCGCTTGTGCCGATTCCGATGCCGGTGCCGGCGACGGCGAGGAGCCCCGCGAGGGGGACGGCGAGCGCATGGATCCTCCGCGGGCGCGTGCGCGCGAGTCGGGTCGTCACGAATGGGCCTCCCAGTGTCGTGCGCCGCGAGTGGTGAGAAGTCCACCTGGCGGCGCCGGTATCGGGAAGCTACTCACCGGCTCACGCGTTGTCCATCGGCCGAGCGCAGGAACGTGGGGGTTCACCTGGGATTTTTCGCGAAACTACCCCGGAAACACTGGCGGCGCCCGTCGGCCGAAGCCGGCGGGCGCCGCCTGCAAGCGCGAAACTTCTCGGGCGACCAAGCGTGCAACTCTGGTCGTACCTTCATGGACTCGGCGTCCGGCGTCCCGGTACGCAGTCCCTAGACGACGAGCCTCCCGCGGCGCGCTGCGCGTGGGTACCCGGAGTCCGCGCACGGAGGTTGCCCGGGGTGACAGAGGCTTCTCTTCTACCTCTGCCCTGGCCGGCTCAACGTCCGCACCTACTTTCTACGCCGTGAGCCCGGTCACTTCAAGAGCGTGGGCGGGTGCACCGGGAAAAGAGGCTCGATCCGGTGATGCACACACCCTCAGCGACGCCGATTCCGCCCCACGCTTGAGAAAACGGCCCGCGGTACCGCCGTGTGGGTGCCTAGCTCGGCGGGGTTCGGAACCGTCGGCGACGACTCAGGCTGTACCACGTCGCGCCGGCCGCCACGGCGCCCACGCCGAGGGCGACCATGCCCGCGGACCGAGCGGGGATCCGGCTGCGCAGCGACATCGGGCGTTCGAACGCGAGCACGGGCCAATCGCGTTCGGCGGCTTCGCGGCGCAGGAGCTTGTCGGGGTTCACCGCGTGCGGGTGGCCGACGGTTTCCAGGAGCGGGATGTCGGTGCTCGAGTCCGTGTAGGCGAAGCACTCGGCGAGGTCGTAGCCGTACGTCGCGGCGAGCTGCTTCGCGGCGACGGCCTTGTTGTCGCCGTAGCAGTAGAAGTCGATCTCGCCGTTGTAGCGGCCGTCGGTGACCCCCATGCGCGTGGCGACGCAGCGCGTGGCGCCGAGCATCGCGGCGACCGGGGCGGCGACCTCTTCGCCGGTCGCGGAGAGCACGACCACGTCGTGGCCGTCGGCGAGGTGGCGCGCGATGAGATCGGTGGCCTCGACGTACACGAGTGGATCGACTACGTCGTGGAGCGTTTCCCGCACGATCGCGGAAACCTGCGCGACATCCCAGCCGGCGCACAGCTTCGAGACCTCGGCGCGCATGCGTTCGGTCTTGTCGGCGTCGGCGCCGGCGAGGGAGAAGACGAGTTGTGCGTACGCACTACGCAATGCCGCTCGGCGGTTGATCAGTCCTTCTCTGAGTAATGGTTTGCTGAACGCCAGCGCGCTGGAGGAAGCGATGATGGTCTTGTCGAGATCGAAGAACGCGGCGACGGCACGCCGGGGTTCTTCGGGGCGGGATTCGCGCGGCGGCGCGGTGCTGGGTTCGGCCACGTGATCAGGATAGGAGAAGCGGCGCCCGGGTTCTCGCGTTGATCGAACACCGGCGCGCCCGCCCGGCGGAAAATCCATGACAGGACAGTGCATCCGGCTTTGGATGCCGTTACCGAATCGTAGGTGTCGCTCGCGGCCCCATCCGGTGCTCGGGCGAGTTACAGTGTGGGAACCCGGTGTCCAACCGGGCCGGTTCAGTCCGACCCCCCGGGGCTGAACCCACGGCGGCCCTCGTCCCTCCCCCTGGCGAGGGCCGCCCTCTTTTCATGGGTAAAGCAATTTTTCCGCCGCTTTCGCGGATCTCCGGGATCTTTTTCGTCGCAATTAGTCGGCGGCGGTAATTCTCCGGTTCAGGGGTGGCGGCGGGCCGCGCATTGTGCCTCATCGGTCCGACAGGTTCGGGCGCGAGTGGCGGATTCGGCGCGAGTTGTCCACAAGCACCGGGTTATCCACAGGTCGCGAGGTTGGCCATTGCCCAGGGCGTCCGGCGCGGGTGATCTTGAGAGGACCGAACCGCCCGGCTCGGCTTCGAGGGGGAGGCCCCAGATGACAACCGCACATCCACTGGTCGTCGCTGCCGACGGCGTTGTGCTGGAGGAGATCCTGCGCGTCGCCGCGGTGGCCGGCTGCGAACTCGACCGCGCACCGGATCTGCCGGCCGCGCGTTCGCGCTGGACCCGCGCGCCACTCGTGGTGCTGGAAGAGGACGCCGTAGACGATGAAGTGCTGCTGCCCCGCCGCGACGGCGTGCTCGTGGTCGCCAAGGGCGCGGCCGGCGTCGACACCTGGCGCCACGCCGCCCTCGTCGGCGCCCGCCGCGTCCTCTGCCTGCCCGACGACGAATCCGAGCTGACCCTCGCGTTCGCCGATGCCGCCGACGCCCCGGCCGAGCGCCCCGGCCCGGTCCTCGCCGTGATCGGCGGCCGCGGCGGCGCGGGTGCCTCCGTGCTCGCCGCCGCCACCGCCGTCGAAGCCGCCCGCACCACCCCGGCCCTCCTCGTCGACTGCGACCCCCTCGGCGGTGGCCTCGATCTCCCACTGGGCTTGGAAAACACGCCCGGCCACCGCTGGCCCGACGTCCACCTCTCCGGCCGCGTCGCCCTCCCGTCCCTCGTCGACGCCCTCCCTCGCCGCGGCACGCTGCCCGTCCTGTCCTGCGGCCGCACCGGCCCGGGCCCCACCCGGCGCGCCCTGTTCGCCATCGTGACCGCCGGCCGCCGCTCCGGCCGCGCAGTGATCTGCGACCTGCCCCGCCACCTCGACGAGGGCGCCCTGGCGGTCGCCTCCGCCGCCGACCTGGTGGTCCTGGTGGTACCCGTGGAGTTCCGCGCCTGCATGGCCGCGAAACAAGTCCTGGAACGCCTCGCCCCCCACACGGACCACCTCGCCCTGGTCGCAAGTGGACATTCACATTCCGGTGCACCACCGTCCCGCACCACGGCGCTGCTGGGCCCACCGCTGCTCGCGACGCTGCCACCGGAACGGCGCGTCGCCGCGACTTTGGAGACGGGGGAGTTCGACCTGCCTCCGAAGGGCCCCTTGGTGACGGCTGCGCGTGCCGTGCTGGCTGAGCTGTTGGCCGGCCCGGCTTCTCGGGTCGAGGACTTCCCGATGGCGGCGTGAACCGGCGGCGGCCGCACGTGTCCGGTTGGCCGAGCTCCATTCCCGCCTGGCCAGCCAGGTCGAGGACTTGGCGCTGGGAGCCCGAACCTGGCGGCGGCGGTCGCGCTCCAGGCCGACCACGCGGCTCGACGGCTCGCCACTGGCGGCGTGAACGCGACGGCGCGGGCCCCCTTGTGGCCGAGCTCCATTCCCGCCCGGCCACGCGGCTCGATGCCTTGCTGCCAGTGGCCCGAACTTGGTGGCGGTCGTATGTGTCCTGCTGGCCGAGCTTCAGGTTCCCCCGGCCACCAGGCTCGACGACGGCCCGCCGACCGTCTGAACCCGGTCGCGTCCGCGCGTGTCCTGTTGTCCGAGTTCCACGTTCAGCCCACTACCCGACTCGATGACTTCCCTCTGACGGCCTGAACCTGGCGGCAGCCGGACGTGCCCGGCTGGCCGAGCTCCATTCGCGCCCGGTCACCTGGCCCGACGACTTCCCGCCGGCCGCCTGAACCCGTCGGCACCTCCAGGTCCACCGTCCTGAGAAACCGATTTCCCTTCAACACCAATACTTCCCGCGTAGCTGAGGAGTCCCGTGATGCCCACTCACCCGAAGCCGCCGACATGACCACCGAATTCGTCGAGCGCGTCCGCAGCCGCCTCGCGGGGGAGAGCCGGCCGGCGGATCCCGTGGCCGTGGCGGAGGCCGTTCGGGCGGAGGCCGGCGGCACCCTCGGCCACGACGCGGTCCTGGACGCCGTCCGCCAGGCCCACCACGAGTTCGTCGGCGCCGGCCCGCTCGCGCCGCTGCTCGAGGACCCCGCGGTCACCGACGTCCTCGTCACCGCCCCCGACCAGACCTGGACGGACGGCGACTCCGGCCTCACCCGCACCGACATCCGCTTCGCCGGCGAAGAGGCCGTCCGCCGTCTCGCGCAGCGCCTCGCCCTCGCTGCGGGCCGCCGCCTCGACGACGCCCAGCCCTATGTGGACGGTTGGCTTCCTGTCCCGGGCGGCCACGTCCGCGTGCACGCCATTCTGCCGCCCCTCGCCCCGAACGGCACTTGCCTGTCCCTGCGCGTCCTTCGTCCAGCGACGCACACGCTCGACACCCTGACCGCGCTGGGCGTCGTCAACGAGGAGGGCGCCGACATCCTCCGCTCGATCATCACGCGCCGCCTCGCGTTCCTGGTCACCGGCGGCACCGGTGTCGGCAAGACCACCCTGCTCAGTGCCCTGCTGGCCGAGGTCAGCCCGCGTGAACGCATCGTCTGCGTCGAAGACGCCGGCGAGCTGCGCCCCGCCCACCCGCAGTTCGTCAGCCTCGTCGCCCGCCCGGCCAACGTCGAGGGCGCCGGCGCCGTCGAGCTCCCGGAACTCGTCCGCCAGGCCCTGCGCATGCGCCCCGACCGCCTGGTCGTCGGCGAAGTCCGCGGCGCCGAAGTCGGCTCCCTCCTCAACGCCCTCAACACCGGCCACGACGGCGGCGCCTGCACCCTCCATGCCAACTCGCCCTCCGAGGTCCCCGCGCGCCTCGCCGCGCTCGCCTCCCTGGGCGGCCTCACCGGCGACGCCCTCCACAGCCAACTCTCCGCCGCCATCCGCGTCGTCCTCCACCTCCACCGCACCCCCGACGGCGCCCGCCACCTCACCGAAATCGCCACCCTCCACCGCACCACCACAACCACCCACGCCACCCCCATCTGGCGCGACGGCCACTGGACCCCGTACCGCTCCCTCTTCGAGGAGGCGACCCCGTGACCTCGCCCCACCGCGCCGACCGTCAGGCTCCGTCTTCGGCGAGCGCATCAGTCCCTGTGTTCAGGGAAGACCGCGGCTCACCCGTGACCCATCGTCCGGCCCGGACCTCGGCAGACGTCGTGATCCCTTCGAGTGGAACAGGCCGCCGCGTGACGTCGCGGCCTTCCGAACTTGACTGGCCGCACAGCTCACCCGACCTGACCCGTCCGTTGTGGACCTCGCGCGCCGTCCGCAGCCGGAAAGAGGTCGGTCCATGATCACCGCCTGGCCGCTCCTCTGCGTCGGCACCGCGCTCCTCACCTGGCCGACTCTGCCGACCCGACTGGTGCCACCGTCGCGCCGACGGCTGACCATCCCCGCTCCGCCCCGGCAAGCCGTCTGGGTCCTACCGACGCTGGTCGCCCTGCCGCTGGCCGGGTGGGGCGCCGCCGTGGCGACCGCGTTGGTCACTGTCGCGGTGAGGCAAGAACGGCGCAGCAGAAGGGAAACCGCCGAAACCCTCGCGCGCACCGAACAGACCTCGGCCGCCATCAGGACAATGGTCGCCGAGCTGCGGGCGGGCGCACATCCGGTGCTCGCGGCCGAGGCAGCGGCCGAAGCCGTTCCCGCGCTGGCCGGCGAGCTCACCAACCTCGCCACCGCCGCGAGACTCGACGGCACCCTCGAATCCCAAGCCCTCCCACAGCTCGCCACCGCCTGGACGCTCGCCCTCCGCCACGGCCTCCCCATCGCCGACACGCTCGATGCCACCCGTCGCGATGTCGACGCCGCCGCCACGTTCGCCAGGCGGCTGCGCGCCAAGATGGCCGGGCCGCGGATGAGCGCGACCGTGCTGACGGGGCTGCCGGTGCTGTGCCTCGCGATGGGCCAGGCGATCGGCGCGGAACCACTCACCGTCCTCACCCGGACCGTCCTCGGCCAGCTCTTCCTGGTCGCCGGGGCTGCGCTGCTCTGGGCGGGCACCGCGTGGTCGCGCGCGCTGACCGGGCGCAACACCCTCGGGGGCCGGTGATGCCGTACCTCCTGATGGCCGCCGCGCTGCTCAGCTGGCCGAGCCCGCCGAAGCCGCGCACCCTGGCCCCGCCGACGCGGTGGCAGCCCAAGCTGCCAAGTCTCCGCGCAACTCACGCACTCGCCGCGGGGATCGCCGGGGTGTCCGTCAGCGTCGTCGCAGGTCTGGTCGGCGGGGCACTCGCCGCCGCCGGCGCCTGGTGGCTGCTCCGCCGTTCGCGTAAACCGAAATCAGCCGACGATGTCGCCGGCCGCCTCGACGCCGCCGCCACCCTCGACCTGCTCGGCGCCTGCCTGCGCGCGGGCCTGCCGGTGCCGACCGCGCTGGACGCCGTCAGCACGACCGCACGCCCACCCACGTCGACCGCGATGAAGGCCACCGCGAACCTGCTCGCCC
This sequence comes from Amycolatopsis rhabdoformis, assembly GCF_035918295.1. GTDB lineage: Bacteria > Actinomycetota > Actinomycetes > Mycobacteriales > Pseudonocardiaceae > Amycolatopsis > Amycolatopsis rhabdoformis. Next base: position 7,319,729 of record NZ_CP142149.1, on the reverse strand, counting down.
TCGGCGCAGAGCCGGCGGAAGCCTGGGCGCAGCTCAAGACGAGGCCGGGGTTCGAGGAACTGTCGGTCGCCGCGACCCGCACGGCCCGATCCGGCGCCGCCCTCGCGGCGACGGCCGACGAAGTCTCCCGCCGTCTGCGCGACGGGATCGGCGTCGAAGCCGAGGAACGCGCGGAGCGGGCCGGCGTCGCGCTCGCGCTGCCGGTGGGGCTCTGTTTCCTCCCCGCGTTCTTCGTGCTCGGCGTGCTTCCGGTGGTGCTCGGCCTGGCCGAGCGGATCGGGAGCGTGTTGTAGATGAATCCACAATGGACAGAAAGGACGGACCATGCGCTTCCTCCCCGGAGACGAGGGCACCACCACAGCGGAGTACGCCATCGGCACGGTCGCCGCCGCGGCGTTCGCGCTCGCGCTCTTCGTGCTGCTCAGCGGCGATTCGATCAGCACGGCGCTCTCGGGCGTCGTGCAACGGGCCCTCACGGTGGCGACCTGATGGCCCGCCGTCGCCGGGACGGCGGCATGGTCACGGTCGAGGCCGCCCTTTCCCTGTGCGCCCTCACCGCCGTGGTGGCCGCTCTGCTCACCGGCCTCGCCGCGGTGCTCGGGCACATCCGGTGCCTCGACGCCGCCCGCGAAGCCGCGCGCCTCACCGCCGCCGGACAGCCCGGCGCGGCCGAGGCCGTCGTGCAGACCATCGCCCCTCGCGGCGCCCACCTGACCCTCCGCCGCACCGGCGACGGCATCACCGCCGTCGTCACCACGGACACCCTCGCCACCTTGCACCTGGACGCCGTCGCCTACGCGGTCGCCGAGCCGGGAGCCGAATCGTGAACCAGCGAGGTCAAGGCCCGCCGCCACGGGCGACCCGGCAATCATCAGCCGACGGTCGGGTTCCCGTCGTGAAAGAAAGAGGCCAGCCGCAGGGCGTGACTCCGGCAGCAGAGGTGAAGCCGAGTTGCCTGGGCCTGCGACGAAGTCCTTGTACTGCGCCGACTCGGCTATCACGCGCACTCGCCCGCGGTCCCGCCAGGAAGCAGAGCGGGCCCGACGACAAGATCACCAGGGCCAGGCGGCTCGAGCGCGGCCGTGAATCAGAGGGCCGAAGGTCGACCACGAGGTCGCCGACGGCAGGGCGACCAGCAGGTGGTCGGAGCCCGGCAGTGAAACAGAGCAGCAAGGGCCAACCGCCGAGAGCGGCCCGCCGTCTGACCGCCGATGACGGCGTCGCCACTGTATGGACCGCCATCGTCATCGCCGCCCTCGTCGCCTTCGCTGCCGCCGGCTGCTGGCTCGGCGCGGCCGTCGCAGCGCGGCACCGGGTTGAAGCCGCCGCTGATCTCGGCGCGCTCGCCGCCGCGGCCCACGCTGCGGACGGGCCGGCCCGGGCCTGTGACCGGGCGCGCGAGGTGGCCGAGCACGAAGGTGCGGTCGTCACGGCGTGCAGCTGGCGTGAGCGCGATGCCCTCGTCGAGGTTCGCGCGGCGACCCCTCCTGTCCCGGGCCTTCCGCCGCCGTCGGCGCGGGCGCGGGCGGGGCCGGTGGACCTGCCGGAGTGAGCCCGGCGCCACTCGTCCGGGGGTGGTCACGACGAGTGGCCGCGCCGAAGTGGATCACCGCCGGAGTGGCCAGACGCACTGTCTCGACGAGCGGCAGGCACCGCGAGCAGCGGTCGCTGACGCACGCCGAGCGGTAGAAACCGCAGGTCAACCGTCTGAACGACGTGGTGCGCCACGGTGGCCGCGAAGCGCGGCGAAAGTGTCAACCCGCGTGCTCAAGGGGTTGAGCGGGGGCTCAACGGCCGGTGATCGGTTGTCCGTTATCGGCCGAGCGGTGGGCTACCGGGCGTTCATCGCCCAGTAACCACCGGTTGTCGCGCGGCTCTTCCGCGCAATGTGCAAGTTGCCGTTTAGTGAGACGTGCGCCACCAACGGCCCCGACCCGGGTGGCGCGAAACCGGACTTTGAAGGCAGGAAAGCAATGTTGGACGCGAATTGGCCGGACAGCTGGCGGAGCGCCTTCCGCATCGAACTGCGAGCGGAGGCGATCGGCCTCGCTTGGCGCGGCTGGCCGGTGCTCCCGGGGGCGACCCCGGCGCCGATCACCGGTGAGGAAGACGACCTCACCTGGCGCCGCCCGGTGCCGGTGCGGGAAGACTGGCGCGAGCTGGTCGGCACCCACGCCCACGAGGTCGCCACCTGGTTCTCCGACCGCACCCACAGCCTGCTCGTGGCTACGGGCACGGTCGTCGACGCCATCGAGGTCGACGACGAGCTCGGCAAGCGCGCCGCCCGTCTGCTGCGTGCCCTGGGGCACCCCGCGCCGATCGTCGCGATGCCCAACGGCCGCTGGCTGTTCCTCACCACGCCGGCCGACAGCATCCCGGCCGAGCTCGCCGCGCAGGCCTCGGTGCAGTGGCACGGTGCCGGCAGCTTCATCCCGCTGCCGCCGTCGCCGTTCCAGCACGGTGTCGTTCACTGGCGCGTGAAGCCCGAGGTGTGCGGCTGGCAGCTGCCCGACGCCGCCGAGGTGCACGAAGTCCTCGTGCGCGCCCTCGCCGCCGAGCACGCCTCGCTGCTCGTGGAGACCACCGCTGCGTGACCGGTTCCATCCCGGCACACAGCGTCGACAACTGAAGAGATTTCACGCACCACCGTGGCCGCACTGCTCCCCGTGCTGACGCAACGCCCCAAGCACGGTATCCAGTACGGCCACCGCCCCTGCCTTGTCCAGCGGTTCGTTGCCGTTCCCGCACTTCGGCGACTGAACACAGGACGGGCAGCCCGTCGGGCACTCGCAGGAGACGATCGCCTCCCGCGTTGCGGCCAGCCACGGGACAATCGCGGCATAACCGCGGTCGGCAAATCCCGCACCCCCGGGATGCCCATCGTGCACGAACACCGTCGCCTCCCCGGTGTCCTCGTGCCACGCGGTAGACACCCCGCCGATGTCCCAGCGGTCGCACGTAGCGAACAGCGGTAGCAGGCCGATCGCCGCGTGCTCGGCGGCATGCAGGGCACCGGGGACGCGCGCCGGACTCAATCCGGCGCCCCCCGGTGCTCTGCGAGCACCCCCGGTCCCCACCGGCGCCCCAACCTCGGCCCCGACCCGAGCGCCCCCGGTCCCCACCGGCGCGACGGTTTCGGCCACCTCCGCGTCACCGTCGCCCCCAGCACCCCCGGTCCCCACCGACTCCAGACCCTCGGCCCCGACCCGAGTGCCTCCGGTCCCCACCGGCGCGACGGTCCCGACCGATTCCGCGGCACTGTCGCCCTTGGCACCTCCGGTCCCCGCCGCTGCCAAGTTTTCGATCTCGATCCGCGCGCCTTCGGTCCCTGCCGGTGCGACGGACCCAGCCGTCGCCTCGGCGCCGCCGCCCTCAGCACCTCCGGTCCCCACCGATTCCACGCTCTCGATCCCGACCCGAGCGCCTTCGGTCCCCACCGGTGCGACGGTCCCGGTCGGCTCCTCGGCGCCGTCGCCCCCAGCACCCCCGGTCCCCACCGACTCCAGACCCTCGGCCCCGACCCGAGTGCCTTCGGTCCCCACCGGTGCGACGGTCCCGGTCGGCTCCTCGGCGCTGTCGCCCTTGGCGCCTTCGGTCCCTGCCGGTGCGACGGACCCAGCCGTCGCCTCGGCGCCAGAACCCCCACCACCCCCGGTTCCCACCGATGCCACGCTGTCCGTTCCGGCGGCAGCAACAGCATCCGCCGGGCCGAAACCTCGGCCAGTCACCGACCGGAAGTTCGGGCCGAGCAAATCGCTGCTCACCGTGTACCAAACAGCCCGCGTGTGCAGGCTCTGTTCCGGCAGGTCCAACGGCGTGTGATCCAGCACCTCACCCGAGGGCCGCCGGCGGAGGTAGCCGACGACCTGTGACGTCACCGCCACCTCGCCGAGGGACACCGTGACGCCGCCGTGGCGGCACTGTTCCTGGGTGCTCAGCACGGAAATGTCCACGATCTCACGCGGGGACGTGTGCCAGTCCGGGTCTTCCGCGTGCACCAGCGCGAGCCCGGTTTCCAGGTCGAGCTCATCCACGACGTACGACGACCCCTGGTGCAGATAAACCGCGCCGGGGTGCACGGCATAACAAGCGGACCCGGGGTCCACCGTGCCGAGCATGCGGCCGGAGTCGGCTTCGACGACGGCGATCTGGTCGCCGCCCGAGCCGCGGATGCCGACTTCGGCGTGGGGGCGGTCGCGGGAGGTCCAGTACCAGCCGCTGGAGCGGCGGCGCAGCAGCTTCTCCTCGGCGAGGTCCGCCAGGACCGACCGCGCCGCCTCGCCGCCGAACATGGGGAGTTCCGGTTCGGTGAGCGGCAGCTCCGCAACGGCGCACGCGAGCTGCGGGCCGAGCACATACGGGTTCGTCGGGTCCAAAACGGCCGTCTCCACCGGGCGCTCCAGCAACGCCGCCGGATGGTGCACCAGATACGTGTCGAGAGGATCGTCGCGAGCCACGAACACCACCAGCGCCTCGTCGCCCGAGCGGCCCGCGCGCCCGGCCTGCTGCCAGAACGACGCCAGCGTGCCCGGGTAACCGGCCAGCACCACCGCGTCGAGGCCCGCGATGTCGACGCCGAGCTCGAGCGCGTTGGTCGTGGCCACGCCGAGCAGGCGGCCGGACAGCAACGCCGCCTCCAGCGCCCGCCGTTCCTCCGGAAGGAAGCCGGAACGGTACGCCGCAACGGTTTCCACCAGCGCCGGGTCCACTTCGGACAACAGCCGCCGCGCGCCCAGCGCCGTGAGCTCGGCCCCGCGCCGCGAGCGCACGAACGCCAGCGAACGCGCGCCCTCCACGACCAGATCCGTGAGGATCCGCGCGGTCTCGACGCCGGCCGACCGGCGCACCGGCGCGCCGTTTTCACCCGTCAGCTCGTCGAGCAGCGGCGGCTCCCACAGCGCGACCGTGCGCGCGCCCCGCGGCGAAGCGTCTTCGGTGACCGCCGCGCACGACAGCCCCGTGAGCCGCGAAGCGAACTCCGCGGGCGAAGCCGTGGTCGCCGACGCCAGCACGAACACCGGCGAAGCCCCGTAGTGCGCCGCGACCCGACGCAGCCGACGCAGCAGCAGCGCCACGTGCGAACCGAACACCCCTCGGTAGCTGTGGCACTCGTCGACCACCACGTACGCCAGGTTCTTGAAAAACCGGGTCCACCGCGAATGCGCCGACAGGATGCCGCGGTGGAGCATGTCCGGGTTCGTGAACACCCAGTTGGCGTGCGCGCGCACCCAGTCGCGCTCGGTCATCGGGGTGTCGCCGTCGTACGAAGCCGCGCGCACCGAAGGGACGTCCAAAGAGGACACCGAACGCAGCTGGTCGGCGCCCAGCGCCTTGGTGGGCGAGAGGTACAGCGCGGTGGCGCTCGACCCCGTGGCCAGCGACGACAGCACCGGCAGCTGGTAGGCCAGCGACTTTCCCGACGCCGTGCCCGTGGACACCACCACGTGGGAACCCGCGTGCGCCAACGACGCCGCCTCGACCTGGTGTTTCCAGGCCACACCGACACCCGCGCCCGCGAACGCGGACACGACTTCCGGCGCGGCCCACTCCGGCCACGCCGCGAAACCCGCCGCACGCGCGGGAAGCTCGGCCACGTGCGTGACCGGGTTCTCGTTCACCGGGACCCCGGCCGTGACCCGGCTCAGCAGCCTCCGTCCTCGCTCAACCACGTGCCGAAGCGTCGCACAGGGCACCGACAGAACCGGTGCGAGATCGATCAAGTGAGCAATCACACAAGGTCACGGAACGTACCGTGACCGGGACGCGTTGCAGGCCCGCTGAGCACTACCAATACACTCCCGCAATCCACACCCTCTGTGGCGATCGTCATGTGAGACGTGCATTGCCCGCACGGCTAGCGTGTCGCTCGAAACAGATCCATGCCAGTGCAGGCACGCCGGGTACGACGAGTCCGCATTGGCCAACGGCGTTCCCAGGAGGACGAATGTCCCGGCAGTTCCTCGCGGAGGGCGGTCTCACGCTCACCGGGGGTGGCTACACCATCGTCGGTGTGGTCGCCGTGGTCGCCCTTGCCGCACTCGCCATCGGTTACGTGCTGCTCAGGGAGGTGCTGGCCGCGGGCCAGGGCACCGCCAAGATGCAGGACATCGCCAAGGCGGTGCAGGAAGGTGCGGCCGCATACCTGAAGCGGCAGCGCAACACCCTCGCCATCTTCGGCGTAATCGTGTTCCTGCTGCTGTTCGCGCTCCCCGCGGACGACTGGAACGAGCGCATCGGCCGCTCGATCTTCTTCCTCGTCGGCGCGGTGTTCTCGTTCACGATCGGCTACCTCGGCATGTGGCTCGCCACGCAGGCGAACCTGCGGGTGGCGGCAGCCGCGCGTGAAGAGGGCGGTCGCGAGATCGCGATGCGCGTGGCGTTCCGCACCGGTGGCGTGGTCGGCATGATCACCGTCGGCCTCGGCCTGTTCGGTGCCGCGATCGTCGTGCTCGTCTACACGGGCCAGGCCCCGAAGGTGTTGGAGGGCTTCGGGTTCGGTGCCGCGTTGATCGCGATGTTCATGCGTGTCGGCGGCGGTATCTTCACGAAGGCCGCCGACGTCGGCGCCGACCTCGTGGGCAAGGTCGAGCAGGGCATCCCCGAAGACGACCCGCGCAACGCCGCGACGATCGCCGACAACGTCGGTGACAACGTGGGTGACTGCGCCGGCATGGCGGCGGACCTCTTCGAGTCCTACGCGGTCATGCTGGTCGCCGCGCTGATCCTGGGCAGCTCCGCCTTCGGTTCCAGCGGCCTGATCTTCCCGCTCATCGTGCCGGCCATCGGTGTCATCACCGCCGTGATCGGCGTGTACATCACGAAGGCGCGTGCGGGCGAGGGTGGCCTCGTCACGATCAACCGCTCGTTCTACATCTCCGCGGTGATCTCCGCGGTGCTTTCGGCCGTCGCGGCGTTCGTCTACCTGCCGAGCAGCTTCTCCGACTTCGGCGCGGAGTTCGCGGGCAACACCGGCAACCCGGCGGTCATCGCGACCGTCGCCGTGATCATCGGCATCGTGCTCGCCGCGATCATCCTGAAGCTCACGGGTTACTACACCGGCACCGAGCACAAGCCGGTGCAGGACGTCGCCAAGACGTCGGAAACCGGTGCCGCCACGGTGATCCTGTCCGGCATCTCGGTCGGTTTCGAGTCCGCCGTGTACACCGCGCTCGTGATCGGTGCCGCCGTGTTCGGCGCGTACCTGCTGGGTGGCGGCGTCGCGCTGTTCGCCGTCGCGCTCGCCGGCACCGGCCTGCTGACCACCGTCGGCGTCATCGTCGCGATGGACACCTTCGGCCCGGTCTCCGACAACGCGCAGGGCATCGCCGAGATGTCGGGCGACGTCGACGAGAAGGCCGCGCAGATCCTCACGGAGCTGGACGCGGTGGGCAACACCACCAAGGCCATCACCAAGGGCATCGCGATCGCCACGGCGGTCCTCGCGGCCACCGCGCTGTTCGGGTCCTATTCGGACGCGATCACGAAGGCCGTCGGCGGTACCGGCGCGTTCATCGCCAACATCGTGAGCCCGGAGACGCTGGTCGGCGTGATCGTCGGCGCGGCCGTGGTGTTCCTGTTCTCGGGCCTCGCCGTGAACGCGGTTTCGCGTGCGGCCGGCGCGGTGGTGCAGGAAGTGCGCCGCCAGTTCCGCGAGATCGCCGGGATCATGGAGGGCACCACGCGGCCCGAGTACGGCAAGGTCGTGGACATCGTCACGCGCGACTCGCTGCGTGAGCTCGCCACGCCGGGTCTGCTCGCGGTGTTCGCCCCGATCGCCGTCGGCTTCGGCCTCGGCACGGGCGCGCTCGCCGGCTACCTGGCCGGTGCGATCGCCACCGGCACGCTGATGGCGATCTTCCTCGCCAACTCCGGTGGTGCCTGGGACAACGCCAAGAAGCTCGTCGAAGACGGCAACCACGGCGGCAAGGGCTCGGCCGGCCACGAGGCCACCATCATCGGTGACACCGTGGGCGACCCGTTCAAGGACACCGCGGGCCCGGCCATCAACCCGCTGATCAAGGTGATGAACCTGGTCTCCGTGCTGATCGCGCCGGCGGTCGTCAGCCTCTCGCTGGGCGGCGGCGCCGACACCACGTGGCGCATCGTGATCGCGGTCGTCGCGGTCGCGGTCATCATCGCGGCGATCGTCGTGTCCAAGCGGCGCGGCACGGTCATCGAGAACACCCCGGCGGAGGCGAAAGCCTGATCCGCCGCGGCAAGAACACCGTCGGGGCCCGGCACGCGCACCGCGTGCCGGGCCCCGACGTGTCCGTCGGGAATTCTTCCCGCACTCAGGCGGGTGACTTGCGAATGATTCTCGGATCGGTACGGTCGGGGGCACCTGGACGTCGACGAGCAGGAGGTGTCGCGGTGCGGCCGCGGTCGACCGTTCTAGCCGCTCTGGTCACGGCTCTCGGGCTGGGCCTCGCGGGCTGCGGACAGCAGCCGGCGGTGCAGCAGACCCGCAGCGGTGGGCAGGCGGACACGTCCAGCCAGACCGACCCGGCGGCGAGATGGGCCGATGGCTACTGCTCGGCGGTCACGCACCTCGTGGGCACGCTGGCGAACCTGCCCACGATCGACCCCAGCTCGCCCGAACAGGCTTCACGCACGTCGAGCCGGCTGCTCTCGGCCGTGGTCGACGGCATCGACCAGACCGTGGACGGACTCGATCGCGTCGGTCCTCCTCCGCTGCCTGGCGACGAGAAGGCCCGTGGCGACCTGCTGAAGCAATTCGCGGCCGTCCGCTCGCGCGCCGACACCGTGCGCCAACGCCTCGACACGGCCACCGACGCGGCCGCCACCAAAACAGCCCTCAGCGACGCCCGGGCGACGCTCGACGACGTCGCCGCGCTCGACGTTCTCCAGGGCCTGAACGCGACGCCGGAGCTGTCGGCGGCGGGCAAGCGCGCGCCGGACTGCCAGCAGCTCGTGGTGCCGCCGGCGCCGCGCTGACGGCGGTGTAGAGGCGGCACTCCGGCGACGGCACGCAGGCCGAACCCGGTTCGGTCGCGCGGGCCACGATCGTGGCCCGCCGGCCGGAATGATCGCTCGATCGGCGAAAATCCGACGCGTAACCCTCGCGCCCGATCGAACTTGTGTTCTATCATGATCCGCGTGGATCGCACGATCTCGCTGTTCTCGGCGGAGGCGAGCGGACCGGGGCTTTCGGACCTGGCCGGCTTGCTGTGCTGCCAGGGACAGATCACCGGCTTCGGGCGCACGGCGGCGCGGCTGTCCGTGATCGTCGACGAGCAGTGGCGCGCCCGGGTGCTGGCGCGCGAATGCCGTCGGCGAGGTGCCGACGCGCAGGTGAGTGTGGCCGAATGCGGGCGGCCGCAGGTGCGCACGTCGTTCCGGGCCGCGTTGCTGCCGCTGGCGGGCCAATGGCTGCGGGTCGGCTGGTCGGGTCCGTCCGAAGACGATTCGGGCAAAACGCTGCCCACAGGCTTCCGGTTGAGCGGCGCGATGCTGCACATGTGGGCGCTGGCCGCGGGGCGACAGGGGCCGTCGGGTTACCTGCTCGGCCTCGACCCACTGGCGCCGCACCTGCACGACGATCTGCTGGCCGCGCTGGCGCCGCTCGGCGTCCACGCGCGGCTGCTGGGGCCGAAGGCCGAGGAGCCCGCCGCGCGCGTGGCGGGGCGGCGCAAGCTCGACGGGCTGCTCGAAGTCATCGGCGAGCCGCCCGCGGGTGCGGAAGCCGCGTGGCCGGAGCTGCCCGAGCAGCCCGAGACACGCCCGGAACGCACCGAAGGGGACTCGCGTCGCGGCGGAGGCGGCGAGAGTCCCCTTCAGTACTTGCTGGGCGACGTGCTGGAGGCGGTCGGCTGAGTCGTCCGCCTACGGCTTCGGCAGCGTGCAGCCGGCCCGGTTGAGGTCGATTTCGCTGGCCGCGGTGAGACACGCGGGAATACCGAACGTCTCTTCGCCGTACTTGGTACCCGGGTGCACGGTCACGTTGCCCGAGCCGTCGACCTCACAGGGGTTGTCGAGCGTGCAGCGCTGGCCGTCGTCGTTCGACGTGTTGTTCACGCCGATCACCTTGCCGGTGGCGGTCTCCACGATCGGCGAGCCCGACGTGCCGCCGATGGTCTTGCACTCGGGTGTGTAGCGGATCGAGTCCTTCCAGACCCAGCCGTTCTCGTGCAGTTCGGTCACGAACCCGTCGATCGAGCACGAGTAGATGGTCTTCCAGTACCCGGAGACCACGTCGATGTGCGTGCCCGCGGTCGGGTGCGCCGACACCAGTTCCAGCGGGCTGACCCGGTACTTCTTCTTGATCGCCGCGTAGCTCGTGTCGAGCTGGTAGAGCGACACGTCGGTGTCGGTCATGGTCGCGTACACGACCTTCTTGGCCTTCAGCGTGCCGAGTGAACTTTTGCCGTCGGCCGACAGAAGACTGAAGGTGCGAGTGGACCGCTGACCCACGATCACCTCGCCGGGATCGGGGAACCCCGACTCCAGGCAGTGACCGTTGGAAAGGACGAGCGCGGGCGCCGAATCCGGCGTGCCGGCCGGCTTCACCACCGAGCCCGAGCAGTTGGACAGGGCTACGGTGCCGGAGAACGTGGTCGTCGCGGCGCTCGCTTCCGGTGCGGTGACCAGGGCGAACGCGGCCACGGCCGCGAGCACGCCACCGAGCAGGCGTCGGGTCATGGTGGTTCCTTTCGGCTCGACGAGGTAGTAAGTGAAGCGGTGCCAGAGCCGGGCCCACCACCGTCGAACGGAGGGTATCGGCGTGATCACGCGATACTCTGCACGGCACGTGTCCGGAATCACGTGCTAGACGTGGAGAGGAAACATCGTCGAGGTCAGCGGCGATCCGACGGGCAGGGGTCCGGCGGCGTGTCAGGCCACCTAGCCGCTGCGCGGCCGGTGCGGGCGTGCACACTGGCAGGTCGAAGACGCGGGCGCACCCCTCGTCGAGGGGTAAAAGGAGTGCCGCGCCATCGAGGGCGATGGCGCGGGGAATGAGTGGAGAGCAGGACAGCGTGGCAGGAGCACGGACCAAGAAGGACGGCACCGGGACGAACGGCGGCGCCGGGCGACGGCGGCTGGTGATCGTCGAGTCGCCCACGAAGGCCCGCAAGATCGCCCCGTACCTCGGCGGCAACTACGTCGTCGAGTCTTCCGTCGGGCACATCCGCGACCTTCCGCGTGGTGCCGCCGACGTGCCGGCCCAGTACAAGGGCGAGTCGTGGGCGCGCCTCGGCGTGGACATCGACAACGACTTCAAGCCGCTCTACATCGTCACGCCGGACAAGAAGTCCAAGGTCACGGAACTCAAGGGCCTGCTGAAGGACGTCGACGAGCTCTACCTCGCCACGGACCCCGACCGCGAGGGCGAGGCCATCGCGTGGCACCTGCTCGAGACGCTCAAGCCCAAGGTGCCCGTGCGCCGCATGGTGTTCCACGAGGTCACCGAGCAGGCGATCCGCGCCGCGGCCGACGCCACGCGTGAGCTCGACGTCGACCTCGTCGACGCGCAGGAGACCCGCCGCATCCTCGACCGCCTCTACGGCTACGAGGTTTCGCCGGTGCTGTGGAAGAAGGTCATGCCGAAGCTCTCGGCGGGCCGCGTGCAGTCCGTGGCGACGCGGATCGTGGTCGAGCGCGAACGCGAGCGCATGCGCTTCACCTCGGCGTCCTACTGGGACATCTCGGCCACGATGGACGCCGGCGAGGACGCCTCGCCGCAGAACTTCCCGGCCCGCCTGGTCGGCGTAGACGGCGCCCGCCTGGCCACCGGCCGCGACTTCGACTCCGACGGTCAGCTCAAGGGCACGACCAAGGACATCCGCGTGCTGGGCGAGGCCGAGGCGCAGGCCCTCACTCAGGCGCTGGCCAACCGCGACTTCACGGTGTCCAGCGTCGAGGAGAAGCCGTACACGCGGAAGCCGTACGCGCCCTTCATGACTTCGACGCTGCAGCAGGAAGCCGGCCGCAAGCTGCGCTTCACGTCCGAGCGCACGATGCGGATCGCGCAGAAGCTGTACGAAAACGGCTACATCACCTACATGCGTACCGACTCGACCACGCTGTCGGAGTCGGCGATCTCGGCCGCACGCAGCCAGGCGACGCAGCTGTACGGCAAGGAATACGTGTCGCCTTCGCCGCGGCAGTACACGCGCAAGGTGAAGAACGCGCAGGAAGCCCACGAGGCGATCCGGCCGTCGGGCGAGGTGTTCCGCACGCCGGGCCAGGTCGCCGGCGAGCTGGACTCCGACGAGTTCCGCCTGTACGAGATGATCTGGCAGCGCACGATCGCGTCGCAGATGGCTGACGCGAAGGGCACCACGATGTCGGTGCGCATCGTCGGCACCGCGACCTCGGGCGAGGAGTGCACGTTCGCCGCGTCGGGCCGCACGATCACGTTCGCCGGCTTCCTGAAGGCCTACGTCGAGGCCGTGGACACCGAGGCCGGCGGCGAGGCGGACGACAAGCAGAGCCGTCTGCCGGTGCTGGTGAAGGACCAGGCGCTGACCGCGGCCGACCTGTCGGCCGACGGCCACACCACCTCGCCGCCCGCGCGCTACTCCGAGCCGAGCCTCGTGAGCAAGCTGGAAGAGCTGGGCATCGGCCGCCCGTCCACGTACGCGTCGATCATCAAGACGATCCAGGACCGCGGCTACGTGTGGAAGAAGGGCTCCGCCCTGGTGCCCTCGTGGGTCGCGTTCGCCGTGATCGGCCTGCTGGAGCGACACTTCGAGCGCCTGGTGGACTACAACTTCACCGCCGGTCTCGAGGACGAGCTCGACCGCATCGCCAACGGCGACGAGCAGCGCGTGCAGTGGCTGCAGAAGTTCTACTTCGGCGGCGACTTCGGCGTGGAGGGCTCGGTCGGCCGGCTCGGCGGGCTGAAGAAGCTGGTCGACGGCAGCGTCGAAGGCATCGACGCGCGGGAGATCAACTCGATCCCGCTGTTCAACGACGCCGACGGGCACAAGGTCGTCGTGCGAGTGGGCCGCTACGGGCCGTATCTCGAGCGTGAGGTCGACAGCCAGTCGCAGCGCGCCAACCTCCCCGAGGACCTGCCGCCCGACGAGTTGACGCCGGAGATCGCGGAGAAGCTGTTCGCGACGCCGCAGGAGGGCCGGGTGCTGGGCACCGACCCGGTGAGCGGGCACGAGATCGTGGCGAAGGAAGGCCGCTTCGGCCCGTACGTGACCGAGGTCCTGCCCGAGGGCGAGCCGCTGCCCGAAGGTGCGACCGCCGCGCAGAAGAAGGCAGCCAAGGCGAAGCAGCCGAAGCCGCGCACGGGCTCGCTGTTCAAGTCGATGGCCATCGACTCGATGACCCTCGAAGACGCGCTGAAGCTGCTGTCGCTGCCGCGTGTGGTGGGCAAGGACCCGGAGTCGGGTGACGAGATCACCGCGCAGAACGGGCGCTACGGGCCGTACCTCAAGAAGGGCACGGACTCGCGCTCGATCCAGACCGAGGACCAGCTGTTCTCGATCACGCTGGAAGAGGCGCTGAAGATCTACTCGGAGCCGAAGCAGCGCGGCCGCTCGGCCACGGCGAAGCCGCCGCTGAAGGAACTCGGCGACGACCCCGTGTCGGGCAAGCCGATGGTGGTCAAGGACGGGCGCTTCGGCCCGTACGTGACCGACGGCGAGTACAACGCGACGCTGCGGAAGTCCGACAGCATCGAGGAACTCACGGCCGAGCGCGGCGCCGAACTGCTGGCGGAGAAGCGCGCGAAGGGCCCGGCCCCGAAGCGCCGCACGACGACCACGCGCAAGGCGCCGGCGAAGTCCACGGCGGCGAAGTCGGCTTCGGCCACGAAGTCGGCCGCGGCGAAGACGACCACGGCTGCGAAGAAGGCGCCCGCGAAGAAGGCGAGCACCGCGAAGGCCAAGTAGCCCACGGGTTTCCGTTCGGGGGCCACCCCTTTTCCGGGTGGCCCCCTTCTTCGTGTCTGGGGGACGTTCTCGGTGGATTCGGCACGGCGTGCGCGCGTTGCGGTGTCGGTGGTCTTCGCGGTGTGCGGGGCTGCGTTCGCCACGTGGGCAGCGCGAATCCCGGCCGCGCAGGCCCACGCGGGGCTGAGCGCGGGACAGCTGGCGATCGGCCTGTTCGGGCTCGCAGCCGGCTCGGTGGTGGCCCTGGTGGCGGCCGGACCGTTGCTCGCGAAGCTCGGCAGCCGGCGCGGTGTGGTGATCGGCGCGACGGTGCTGTGCTGCGGTCTTCCCCTGGCCGCGCTGGCGCCGGACCTGGCCTTGTTCGTGGCGGCGCTCGTGGTGCTCGGGGTTGGCAACAGCCTGCTCGACGTGTCGATGAACGCCCACGCCGCGCGCGTCGAGGAGGCGTACGGGCGGCCGATCTTCGCGGGGTTCCACGCGTTCTGGAACATCGGCGGGCTGGCCGGTTCGGGGTGTGGGGCGCTGATGGAGATCTGGGGTGTGCCGCTGACGGTGCACTTCTGCGTGGCGGGGCTGGTGCTGCTGCTGGTGGCGCTCTTCGCGTCGACGCGCTTCCTGCCGGGGCTGGACCGCGGGCAGGGTGAGGCGGCGTTCGCGCTGCCTGGGAAGGCGCTGATCCCGTTGGGGGTGATCGCGTTCTGCGGCTTTGTCGCCGAAGGGACGGTGAACGACTGGAGTGCGGTGTACCTGCGTGAGGTCACCGTGGCTTCGGCCGCGCTGGCTTCGTTGGGGTACTTCGCGTTTTCGATCACGATGATCGCCGTGCGGCTGGTGGCGGACCGGCTGGTGGCGCGGTGCGGCGTGGTGCTGTTCATGCGCGCGGCGACGGTGGTGACCGTGGTGGGGTTCGTGCTGGTGGTGGCCGTGCCGGTGCCCGGGTTCGCGATCTTCGGCTTCGCCGTGGTGGGCCTGGGGGTGGCCGGCATCGTGCCCGTGGCCTGGAGCGTGGCGGGCCGCAAGGAGCCGTCGTCGCCGGGGCGCGCGATCGCGGCCGTGGCGGCGTGCGGGTACTTCGGGTTTCTCGTGGGTCCGGTGCTGATCGGCGCCCTGGCCGGCGGCATCGGGCTGCACTGGACGCTGGGCGTGGTGGGTCTGGTGGTGCTGTCCGTGTACTTCCTCGCGCCGACGATGCGCGTGTCCGTTTCGAGCCGCTGACCGACCGTTCGGCGCACGGTGGCGGCGAGTCGAACAGAAGTTCGAAAAATTGTCGGTGCCAGGGTGTTCAATGCAAGGGTGAGCAGTTCAGCGACCGCAGTCTTCGACGTGATCGACGAAGTCATCGCACCGCTCCGGGCCGAGGTCCCGGAGCGGCCCTCGGTGATGGAGTTCTACGACCCGCAGTTCACGGTGCCGCGGGTGCTGGAGGGGGTGGGTGATTCGGCGGGGCCGGGTTCGAGGGGATCCGGGTCGGGGTTCGGGTCGGGTTCGGGCTCGGGACGGGCCTCGGACACGGACTCGACGCGGGGCTCGGGACGGGACTTGGGTTCGGGACGGGCCTCGGGCTCGGACTCGGGACGGGACATGGACCCGGGACCGGGCTCGGGGTGGAGCTCGGGCTCGGGACGGGACGCCGGACGGGGCTCAGGTTCGGGTTCTGGGCTGGGCTCGGACTCGAGTCCGGGCTCGGACTCGGGCTCGAGGCGGGACTCGGGACGGGGCTCAGCTTCGGGTTCGGGACTGGGCTCGGGCTCGGGCTCGGGTGATTCCGGTCCGCCGGGTTCTCCGGGTGGCCGGCCGAGGTCTCGTGGTGCCGACGATTCGTCGGGCGAACGTGGGTCTGGCGGCGATTCGGGCTCTCGGGGCTGCCCGCATGACGAGGGTGACTCGGCTGGTCAGGCGAGTCGTGACGCCCGCGGCGAGCCGGCCTCGTCTGCCGCCGGGTCGGGGCGTGACGAGCTGAGCTTGGCCGACCAGGTGCGGCAGTCGTTCGGGCCCGCGTTGGTCCCCGGGCTGATCGCGGAGGTCGAGGAGTACACGCGGTTCGTGGCGGGCATGGCCGAGCTCGGTCTGGTGCCGGAAGGCGAGGTCACCGCAGACGCGGTCGGGCTGTACCGGGTGCTGCGCGGCGGCTTCATCCGCGGCGTGGTCACCGGTGTGTTCCCGGCGCGGCCGGAGCCTTGGGAAGTCCGCTTCTTCGGCAACGAGGACTACACCACGGTGATGAGCAAGCTGGGCCGCAGCGCCAGGCTGCGGTCCGGGCTGCTCAGCTCCCTGCCCGGCTGGGTCTTCGACGGACTGCCCGACCGGCCTCCCGGCCCGGGCCCGGCAGTCCGCATCGAGACCGACCGCAGCGGCCTCGTGCCACGGGAGGCGTGGGGCTCGCTCGACGTCATCCGCGCCGCGGTGGCCCGCCCGCGCCTCGGCACGGTGCTCGTCGACCTGGCCGTGCGCGACGCCGTCCTCGCCGAGTACCCCCACGGCGCCTTCGGCCTCGTCGACAACGACCAGGGCCGCTACCAGTTCCGCGCCGCCCCCCGCCCTGACGGCGGCTGGCTCATGACCTGGCAACCCGCCACCCGCAGCACGGCTGAAGCCTGGATCGTCGAAGCGGTGCGCAGCCATGCCTGACCTGCGCGCCCCGAACTGCGGCGGAGGGAGGTGACCGCCGCTGGCCTTCCTCGGACTGCGCACTGGGCAGGCCGTCGCACCCGCGCGCTAGCGGTCGCGCGCTCCTCGCGGCTGGGAGGACTGCGCGCCACTCACCCGGCCGCGCCGGGACGCCGGCGGTGTGGACCTGCGCTGAGCCGGAGCGGTGTCGCACTGGAGCGGCGCTGAGCCGGAGTGGCACTGAGCTGGGGCGGTGCTGGGCTGGAGTGGTGCTGGGCTGGAGTAATGCTCGGCTGGGGCAGCGCTGAGCTGGATCGGTGCCGCGAGAGTTGGTGTTCGGTGGCTGCCGCTCGGCTGTTGCCACGCGGTAGGGAGTCTCGGCTTGAGCTTCGTCCGTCGGACCGGCCTGGTCGGCTGCCAGTTTCGTGCGCAGTGTGCCGCTGCCGTGCGGCAGATGTGCCTGCAACCGTCTGGGCGCTGATGTGACCGCGGCCCGGCCCGGCCCGGCCTCGCGGCTGGCTCGGAGGGCGAGGTGATGGACCGGGCGAGCGTCGGCGGAGAGCGTGGAGCCTCGAGAGAGTCGGCCGAGCGAGGTGGCTGCGGTGGGACTGTCGAAGCCAACCTCGAGCCTTGGCGAGACTAAAAACCACCCCGAGCCAGACCCCAACCCCGACCACGATCGATTACGAAGAGTGCCCGATCTCGTGACCGGTATCACCCTCGGAGGTCGCTTTCGGCGGTCGACCGTGGGGGCGCTGGCCTGCAAACTGCTGCGGGACCGTCCGGTCGGCGGCGTGGACGCGAGGGTTTCTGCGGCCATTGGGCGGATGCGGGAGCCGGTAGTGTCGCCGACACTGGAAGGCGAGGACATTCCGTAGTGAGGTGGTCACCATGAGCACGAGCGGTGGGGCTCCTTTCTTCAATGCCCCCCAGAACTCCCCCCAGAGCCCGGGCGCACCCAGCAGCGGCCCCCGCAGCACGCCGTTGCCGGATGGGACGTTGGACGGTGGGGGCGGCGGGGAGAGGTTCGCCGATCCGCTGGCCGGGTTGGTGACGGCGGCCGAGGCGCCGCCGTTGGTGGTCGGGGATGAGCAGCGGCCGTTGCCGACCGCGAGGCCTGTGCAGCACGACCCCGAGGCCGTGAAGCGGATGGTCGAGGCAGCGCTGCGCGAAGAGGCCGCGAGGACGCCGCAGCAGGCGCCATCGAGCGGGGAGAAGCCCGACGGGGTGCCGCTGGGGCTGTTGCCGCGGCAGCGGACGTGGCCGACGCGGGCGCCGCAGTTGCTGAAGAAGGTGCCGAGGCCTCGGCCGAAGGCGAAGGTGGCCGACGACGACATCGAGGCGGAGCTGGCCGAGCGGCAGGCGAAAAAGCGGAACCTGCCGACCATCGGGATGCCGAACCTCGGCCGGCCCTCCACGAGCGCGGCGGGCGTGATCCTGGCGGTCGTGTTGCTCATCGTGTTCGTCGTGATCGCGCTGTACATGGTGTCGAGCCTGGTCAGCAGCATCAGCGGCCTGTTCGGCTGACGTCCTCGAACCACCGCCACACCCGGGCCGGTGCCGTGTCCGGATCGGCGATCGGGCTACCCTGACGACACGGTCGGGGGATCCTAAACAGGGTTTACCCGACGCCGCCGTGACGAGTGGGGTGGGCGTATCAGCGAAGGCGTGCGGTCGGTACCCGGCGCCGGATCGGGTGGTTCGGCGAGTGCCGAGACCTCCACGATCCACCGCGTCCGGCGGGTGCTGGCCATCAGACCGTTCCGTCGGCTGTGGGGCGTCACGTACCTGTGCAGTGTCGCCGACTGGCTGAACCTGCTCGCGCTCACGGCCCTGAGCACGAAGCTGCTCACCAACTACACCGCGCAGAACTTCGCGTTCGTCGGCGTGGTGCTCACGAACCTGCTGCCCGGCCTGCTGTTCGCGCCGATCGGCGGCCTGCTCGCCGACCGCTTCGACCGCCGCAAGGTGATGATCGTCTGCGACTTCCTGCGCTGCGGTTTCCTGCTGTCGATCGCGATCGTCGGCGCGCCGTGGTGGCTGTTCGTCGCAAACTTCCTCGTCGGCTGCTGCTCGATCATGTGGATCCCGTCGAAGGACGCGGCGGTGCCCAACCTGCTGCGCCGCCCGGACCAGGTCGAGACGGCCAACCAGCTCGGCCTCGTGATGACCTACGGCCTCGCCGTGATCACCGCCGCCGGCGCCAACGCCCTCATCCTCGGCGCGAACACCACGTTCCACCTGTTCCAAGGCGCCACGGCCGACCTCTACATCGCGAAGATCGTGGTGGTCATCAACGGCCTGCTGTACTTGACCAGCGGCATCCTCATCGCCACGCGGATTCCCGAACTGTCGCTGCGCGACGTCCACAAGCTGCCCGACCAGAAGGTGAAGAACGCCGACGAGGAGAAGTTCGGCCTCGGCGAGATGGTGCGCGACGGCCTGCGCTTCATCAAGAGCACGCCGCTCGTACGCGGGCTGCTGATCGGCGCGTTCGGCGCGTTCGCCGCGGGCGGGGCGGTGGTGGCCTCGGCCAAGCCGTACTCGTCGTCGCTGCTGGCCGGTGACGCCGCGTTCAACCTGCTGGTCCTCGCCGTGTTCCTCGGCCTCGCCACGGGCATGGCCCTCGCGCCCAAGCTCGCCCGGCGGCTGCCGCACGACCGGCTGTTCGGCATCTCGATCGTGGTGGCCGGCCTCTCGCTGGTGATCATCGCGCTGTCGCCGCACCTCGCGATCTCGGTGGTCGCTGTGGCGCTCACCGGCTTCTGCGCCGGCATCGCGTTCCTCACCGGCGTCACGATCATCGGCTCACGCGTGGAAGACGCGATCCGCGGCCGCGTGAACGCGATCTACCAGTCGATGCTCAAGATCGTGCTGTTCGGCTCGACCATCGTCACGCCCGCGCTGATCGGCCTCGTGCGCCCGCACCAGATCAACGTGTGGGGCAGCCCCGTCACCATCGACGGCACGCGCCCGGTGATGATCGGCGGCGGCCTGCTCGCCGTGCTGCTCGGCGTGATCGCCTACCGGCAGATGGACGACCGCCGCAGCGAAAAGATCCTCACCGACCTGCGCAACGCCTTGCGCCGCGCGCCCCGGCGCGTGAACGGGTTCCTCATCGCGCTCGAAGGCACCACCGCCATCAACACGGCCAGCCAGGCCGCGCGGCTCTCGCGCTGGCTCGGCACCGGCACCCGGCCCGTGGTGCTCGCGGCCGACCCCGCGCTCGACGAGCGGCGTTTCCGGTCCCTGCTCTCCGACGCGTCGCTCACCGGTGCGCGCGCCCAGGCGCTCGTCGCGGCGGCCGTGCGCGCCGAGCTGGTGGAACGCGAGATCCAGCCCGCGCTCGACGCCGGGTCCGTGGTGGTGATGGAGCGCTTCGTCGACTCGCCGCTGGCGCGCCTGTGCGCGGTCGCGGGCCTCGACGCCGACGAGCTCGAGGGCCTGGCCGACTGGGCCACCGGCAAGCTGCGCCCCGACCTCACGGTGCTGCTCGACGCCGAGCCGGGCCAGCACGACAAGAAGCCGCCGGCGTCGGTCAATGACCAGTGGCGCATGCAGCACCTGCTCGCCGAGATGGCCGCGGCCGACCCCGATCGCTATGTGGTCGTGGACGCCGACGGCACCGACGACGAGGTGGCCGCCCGCGTGCGCACGGCCGTGCTCGCCGTGTTTGTGGGCCGGCTTTCCGGGCTGGCGCCTTCGGAGCCGGCCGAGCAGCCGGTGCTCGACCACAGCACCCACGCGGTGGCCACGGCCGACGTCGTGGAAGGCGCCGTGGCCGAAGCCGAGCTCGCGCCCGCGCAGGAAGTGTCCGAAGTGGACGCCAAGTGACCGGGCCCATCGGCGTCTGGGCCGAGCTGGTGGGCCAGGAACCGGCGGTGGAAACGCTGTCGTCGGCCGCCGCCGCGGCCGCGAAGATCGTGGCGGGTGAGCCGGTCGCGCCGGCCGCGATGACCCACGCGTGGCTGCTCACCGGGCCGCCTGGGTCGGGCCGGTCGGTCGCGGCGCGCACGTTCGCCGCCGCGCTGCAGTGCAGCACCGGCACGGGCTGCGGCGCCTGCCCCGGCTGCCGCACGGTGATGGCCGGCACCCACGCCGACGTGCGGCTCGTGGTGCCCGAAGGCCTGTCGATCTCCGTCGCCGAGATGCGCGCGCTGGTTCAGGCCGCCGCGCGTCGCCCGACCACCGGCGAGTGGCAGGTCGTGATCATCGAAGACGCCGACCGGCTCACGGAAGGCGCGTCCAACGCGCTGCTCAAGGCAGTGGAAGAGCCGCCCGAGCGCACGGTGTTCCTGCTGTGCGCGCCGTCGGACCACCCGGACGACGTGTCCGTGACCATCCGCTCGCGCTGCCGCCTCGTCACGTTGCGCACGCCGCCGCCCGAGGCCATCGCGCAGGTGCTGATCAACCGCGACGGTGTCGATCCCGGCCACGCGCAGTGGGCCGCTTCGGTGTGCGGCGGCCACGTCGGCCGCGCGCGCCGGCTTGCCACGGACGATTCCGCGCGCCAGCGCCGCGCCACCGTGCTGCGGATCCCCACGGGCCTGCGCCGTCCCGCCGACGTGTTCACCTGCGCCGACCAGCTGATCAGCGCAGCGGAGGCCGACGCGGGCGAGGAAAGCAAGGCCCGCGACGAAAACGAACGCTCCGAGCTGCGCACCGCGATGGGCGGCGACGGCGTCGGCAAGGGCGTCGCCGGGGCCAAACGTGCGGCCGAGGCCGCCGTGAAGCAGCTCGAGAAGCGCCAGAAGTCCCGCGCCACGCGTACGCAGCGCGACACGCTCGACCTCGCGCTGGTCGACCTCGCCGGCTTCTACCGCGACGTCCTGGTCACCACCACGAACTCCGGCGCCACGCTCAACCACCCCGACCACGCCGACGACATCCGGGCCGCCGCCGGCGCCTGGACGCCGGAATCGACGCTGCGTCGACTCGAAGCCGTGCTCGAATGCCGCGAGGCGATCGAGCTGAACGTGAAGCCGCGCATCGCCGTCGAGGCGATGGTCACGACCCTGCGCCAGGGCTGAGCAGCGTTCAAGACAAGAAGACGGCCCGGTCACCACGAAGGTGACCGGGCCGCTTTCACGAACCCCCGGGGATCAGTCGCGCGGATGCGGTGACGGCTTGCGCGGAGTGTCGTCGTGCAGCTTCAGCGGCGCGGCGATGCGGCGCCGGTTCGGGAAAGCCGCGACCATCACCACACCGAGGAGCAGCATCGCCGTGCCGGCCCAGAACAGCGGCACGGTGTCGTAGGCGGTGCCGGTGTAGGCGAGATTCTTGATCGGGGCCTTCGGCGCCTGGCCGCCGGCCGCGGGCGGGGCCGTGGTGGCCGTGCCGCAGACCACGCCGCCGGCCGGCGCGTAGGCGCGCGCGACCTGCTCGCCCAGCGACAGCTGCGCCAGCGAAGACGGCAGGTTGTCCCCGGCGCCGGCGGGCAGCACGGTCTTCAGATTCTTCGTCGGCAGCAGCTGCAGGTCGAACAACCGCGCCGAAGCACCGAGCTGGTAGCCCTTGAACGGCGTGGTCGCCGCCGAGCCCTTCTGGTCCAGACCGGCGATCGACAGCCGCAGCACGCCGAGGTCCAGCACGGTGCCCGCGGTGTCGCCGACCTGCTGGATGCCCTTGGTCAGCGTGGACACGAGACCGCCGACGACCGGGATCGAGTTCAGCTGCCCGAACTGGTCGCTCAGACCCGCGAGCGGCAGCCCGATCGGGATGTCCTTGGTCGGGTGCGCCGCGTCGAGCGTGTACAGCGTCTTGCCGGCGGCCTGGATGGTGAGCACCGGGGCGGTGTAGTCGACCTTCGAGGTCTTCTCGTCGCCGGTCGAGGTGACGGTGAGCGTCGGCTGGCTGGCGACCTTGATCGACATCTCCAGCGGCGTGCCCTTGAGGATGTCGATGTCTGCGGCCTGCAGCGTGGAAGACGACTGCACCGCCTTGTTCTTCGAGCCTGGGATGTCCGCGAGCTTCACCTGCGAGCGCGACGACAGCGTGTTGGGCAGGCTCAGCAGCGAACCGGCCCCGTCGGCCGTGGTCTGGCCGCCGCCGGAGAGCAGGCCGCCGAGGCTCTGCAGGCCCTTGGCCGGGTCGAACCCGTCGGCGAGCTTCGCGCCCTGCGGCAGGTTCAGACCACCCTGGCCCAGCATCGGGATCTGCGGCAGCGACGGGATCACGTTCAGCAGCGAAAGGCTGGCCACCGACGTGCTCGCGTCGGCGATCGTGTCCACGCACGGGCCCAGCGAGTCACTCCAGCGCGCGTGGGCGGTGCCGTTGAGCAGGCCGATGTTGAGCAGCGGATTCTTCGGTGCGTTGAGCCCGCCCGAAAGCGGCTGCGGGTTGTCCGGCAGCGCGGTCTGCACCACGCTGCCCGGCGTCTGCGGCGCTTGCCCACCCACGGCCAGCCCGAACGGCGACGCCTGCGCGATCGACTTCTCGTACGCCAGGTACGCCTCGGAGTTCGCCGACGCGCTGGACAGGCCCATGCCCGCTTCCAGCGCCGACTGCTTCGGCAGCGTCTGCCCGAACCCCGGCAGGATCGTCGACGTCGGCACGGAGTTGGGCAGCAGGCGCAGCACCCCGAGCGCCGTGCCCGCGTCGCCCACCGCGTGGCCGAGCGGCTGCGGCCCGATCGGCGCGGACGCCGGGGGCTGCGTCGGGTTCACCGGCTGCGGGATCGGCGTGGTGATGTCCTGCGCGCTCGCCGGTGCGGCGATGAGCAGCAGCAACGCCGCTGTCGCGGGCAGGGCCACCGCGCGGGGCAGTCTTCGCCGCATGTGCCGAGTCCTCCAGGTAGGCCGATCGGGGAGTGAGACCGAGGTCATAGGACCCTAACGACGCGGCCCCCGCAAGGTGACGCCAACGGCCTCCGCTACACTTGTGCCCGTCGGACAGCGCGAGCCTTCCGGTGCGCCGCCTTAGCTCAGTCGGCCAGAGCGATTCACTCGTAATGAATAGGTCAGGGGTTCGATTCCCCTAGGCGGCTCCGCAGGTCAGGGCCCATCCGAGAGTCTTCGGGTGGGCCCTGATTCGTTTTCTGGGTGTCCGGGCAAGTGTCGAATTCCTCGTCGGCCCGATTCGTGAAGTTCACCCGACGAGGTGACGACTAACGACTGCGTTCGGCGAGCAGCGCCAACCCGCCGGGGCCGAGCCGGAGCACCGACGGGACCAGCTCCGTGGTGTCGTGCGGCGAGTTGAGCACCTGCTGCCGCACGTCGGCCGCCAGGCTGGAGTCCTCGCGGACCACGACCATCTGGTCCGCGCAGGGCAGGCCCACCAGCAGATCACCGCCGCCGAAGTGCGGGGACAGCTGCGAGTACAGGTCGGGCAACGCGATCGCGGACGCGGCCAGCAGCGTCTCCCGGGTCACCGAAACCAGCACGTCGTCGCCGGAGGAGCGGACGCCCAGCTTCAGGCCGCGGGTCAGGGCGCCGTACGCGACGTCGAAGAGCTTCTCGACCGGCGTGCCCAACTGCTCCTGCTGGTGCCGGGTCACGTGGTGCATGCCGACCTTGCCCTCCGGCGTCCGCCCCACCGCCGCGACCGCGACCGACAACCGCCCGGGCACGAGCGGCCGGTGCGGCAAGGCGTCGAGGAGCCCGGCGCTGGGCGAGGACGCGCTCCACAGCACGGGCAGCAGCTCCTCCTCCTGTTCCTGCTGTTGCCGCGCGGCATGCGCCTCGGCCATCACGGCGCGAGCTTCGGCGAACGCGCGCTCCCAGCCGTCGGGGCCAGGGCGGGCGAAGCTGTACTTGCAGTCGGCCTTCTTGAAGTTCTTGGCCATGAACTTCAGGTCGCCCGCGGACGGCTCCCATTCGCTGTACACGGCGGAAACCTTCGACGCCCGCACCTTGTGCTGCTCGCGCACGCTCGCCCAAGCCTGCTCCACGGCGTCGTCGGCCTTCGTGGGCGCTCTCGCCAGCACCGGCTCGGCGAGGCCCTCGACGCGGAAGATCACGAGGTTCTGGGACACATCGTCGTTCACGGGATCTCCTGGGAGGAAACGGATCTCGGCATACCGCGTGTGTAGCACGGCGGGTTCGCGCTGGGCGGCGGCGCGCCCGGTCACCCGGCGGGCTCGCTGACCTCGGCCATCCGGCCCGCCGCTTCGGACCGGAAGACCGATGCCGGTGCTCCGGTGCGCGGATTGACTCGAGGACATGAACGAAATCGGGAAGACCACGCTGTGGTTCGCCGGCATCGCGGCGGCTCTGGCCACCGTGAGCGCGTGCGCGCCGGACGGGCCGGAGCACATCAAGAACGCCCTCTACGACACCGGCGCGCAGGGCAAGTCCGACGCCGACGCGCGCCTGCCCGCCTGGATCCCCGACGACGCGACGGCCATCACGGAAGCCATCCGCACCACCGGTTCCGAACGCATCCTGCGCTACACGCCCGGCCGCTCGGAGCTGCCCGCGAACTGTGCGAAGGGATCGGCGTCGGCCACACCCGCGACGCTGTCGGCCGACTGGTGGCCGGCCGGCCAGGAACGCCGCACGGACGTGGTGTGCGACTCGGCGTGGTACGTGGTCGCCGATCAGGGCGCGATCTACGCGTACCGGCCGGAGACGATCCGGCAGCGGTGAGCCGGGCGGAGAACCCGCCGGGGGCACGAAAAGCGGACCGGGCCGCCGGGGCACGAAGCCCGGCAGCCCGGTCCGCTGTGGGTACGAAGCGGCAGTGTTCCAACCAGACTGTGCTCGAACCAGCCTGAGTTCGGAATCGCCGGCGTTCGGGAGCGCCGGTGATTCCGAAGTGGTCAGTCCTGCGGCGGGGTCAGCTCGATCACCGTGGCGGTGGCTTCGCCGCGCGGGGTGCGGTAGGTGATCTGGTCGCCGGCCTTGGCGCCGACGAGGGCGAGGCCCAGGGGGCTGTCGGAGGTCACCGAGTCGAGGTCCTCGCCGGGGAGGGTGACGACGTTGAGCACTTCCTCGTCACCGTCGGCGAAGCGCAGGGAGACGCGCGTGCCGTCGGGGAGCAGATTGCTGTTGTAGGCACCGTGTTCGAGCTTGGCGGCGACGTCGGAGATCTGGCGCTCCAGCCGTGCCGCGGCTTCCGCGCGGTCGATCACGTCGGCCTGGTCGGCCGCGTCTCCCGTGCGTTCCTGCTCGCCGGGCTGCGGTGCGAGCGCCGCCCGTTGTGCGCGCAGATCGGCTATTTCCTTCTCCAGCTGACGGCGCGCCGCCTCGCTGAGCCCCTTGTCCCCTGAGATCACCATGCCGGGCATTGTCCTTGGCGCGGACCGGGGTGGCCAATCCGGTTTTTCACCCGAGAGGGCAAGCTGGGACGTCTGCCCTAGAATTCGGGCCTGCCGTCCTGAATAACGTAACGAGGATCACCGTGACCGCCGTACCCGGCCGCAGCGCGCAGCTGTCGCCCAACCAGCTGCAGAAGCAGGAGCAGATCGTCGAGGCCGCACGAGCCGTGCTCGCCAGAGACGGGCTCGCCGGCTGCACGGTACGCGCGATCGCCGACGCGGGACCACTCACGAAGAGCGCGATCCACTACTACTTCGCCGACATCGACGTGCTCATCGACCGCGCGATGGCCGCGCACATCACCACCTTCGCCACGGATCTGCGCGCCGTCGGCGAGAAGTTCGACGATCCGCGCGAGCGCCTGTTCGAGGTGACGAAGGCGTACCTCGCGGAGTTCGCCGAGCGGCCCAACGGCGCGTTCCTCTGGTTCGAGTACTGGATCGCGGCCGGGCGCGCGCAGCACCCGCAGGCGATCGACGCGATGCTCACCTCGATCACCGAGCTGCTGGCCGAGCTCCTCGCGCCGCTCGACGTCGACGACCCGCGGGCGCGGGCCCGGGCGTTGCTGAGCTACCTGCTCGGCGCTGTGGTGCAGCAGCGGGTGCGGCCGCGGCCGTTCGAAAGCCTGCGCGGCGACGTCGAGGCGCTCTGCTTCGCGGGTTATCGCTGACGCCGCTTAGGGTGCTGGCATGCCTCTGTTCTCCTTCGAGGGCGCCAGCCCGCGGGTGCACCCCGACGCCTGGATCGCCCCCACCGCCACCTTGATCGGCGACGTGACCGTCGAGAAGGACGCGTCGATCTGGTACGGCGTGGTGATCCGCGCGGACTTCGGGCCGATCATCATCCGCGAGGGCGCGAACGTGCAGGACAACTCCGTGATCCACGCCAACAGCGAGCTCACCGACGTCGGGAAGAACGTGACGGTGGGGCACCAGTGCCTGGTGCACGACTGCACGATCGGCGAGCAGGCGCTGATCGGCAACGGGTCCACGGTGCTCGACCGGGCCGTGATCGGCGCGCGGTCGCTGGTGGCCGCCGGTTCGACGGTGACGCCGGGTACGGAGGTGCCGGCGGAGATGCTCGCGATGGGCAGCCCGGCCAAGAAGTTCGTGCCGCTCACCGATTCCGCGCGGATGTGGGTGGAGTACAACGCGGCGGTCTACCAGGACCTCGCGCGCCGGCACCGGGACGGCTCCGCGCCCGTCTGACGTGCACTAAGCTCCGGTTCGCAGCTGCGACTGGCGCCATCAGAGGTGGAGCACCACCGGGAAGCGACGACGAGCCGGCACCGCGCGCCTGGGTGCCCGGCCACAGCAGAGCCGGAGACGTGATGACACATCAGCCTGCCCTTTCCACGCTCGCCGCCGCCGACCCGCAGATCGCCGGGCTCGTCGAGGACGAGGCCAAGCGACAGCACGACAAGATCCGCCTGATCGCGTCGGAGAACTACGTTTCGCGCGCCGTGCTCGAGGCCACCGGCACCGTGCTCACCAACAAGTACTCCGAGGGCTACGCCGGCAAGCGCTACTACGAGGGCCAGCAGTTCATCGACCCGATCGAGAACCTGGCCATCGAGCGCGCGAAGGCCGTGTTCGGTGTCGAGCACGCCAACGTGCAGCCGTACTCCGGCTCCCCGGCCAACCTCGCGGCGTACCTGGCCTTCGCCCAGCCCGGCGACACCGTGCTCGGCATGGCCCTGCCCGACGGCGGCCACCTCACCCACGGCTGGTCGGTGTCCGCGACCGGCAAGTGGTTCAACCCGGTCCGCTACGGCGTGCGCAAGGAAACCGGCCGCGTCGACTTCGACCAGGTCCGGGACCTCGCGCTGGAGCACCGGCCGAAGCTGATCTTCTGCGGTGGCACGGCGATTCCGCGCACGATCGACTTCCCGCGGTTCGCGGAGATCGCGCGGGAGGTGGACGCGGTGCTGGTGGCCGACATCGCGCACATCGCGGGCCTCATCGCGGGCGGCGCGCACCCGTCGCCGGTGGGCCACGCGCCGGTGATCACCACGACCACGCACAAGACCCTGCGCGGCCCGCGCGGCGCGATGATCATGTCCGACGCGGCGCACGCGAAGGCCGTTGACAAGGCGGTGTTCCCGGGCCTGCAGGGTGGGCCGCACAACCACACGACCGCGGCCATCGCGGTGGCGTTGGGCGAGGCTTCGCAGCCTTCGTTCAGTACTTATGCGCACACGATCGTCGCCAACGCTTCGGCGCTGGCGGACGCGCTGCTCGCGCGCGGCTACGACCTGGTGTCCGGTGGCACGGACAACCACCTGCTGCTGATCGACCTCACGAACAAGAACGTGGCGGGCAAGCCGGCCGCCCAGGCGCTGGACCGGGCCGGGATCGAGCTGAACTACAACACGGTGCCGTTCGACCCGCGCAAGCCCTTCGACCCGTCGGGCATCCGGCTGGGCACGTCGGCGATCACCACGCGCGGGTTGCTGCCGGAACACCAGGTGCAGGTGGCGGAGTGGATCGACCGGACCGTCGTGGCGGCGGCTGGGCAGGACGAGGCGGCGTTGGACGTGATCGCCGGGGAGATCCGGGAGTTCTTGGTGCCGTTCCCGATTCCGGGGTATGTCGCCTGACGGGTTTCGGTCTGACGGTTTTGGCTTGACGGTTTTCGCTGGGTGAACGGTCCTCTCGCGCCGCGTGTCGGGGTGAGGGGACCGTTCGCGTTTCCGGGGCGGGGTGAGGGGCCGGTCGCGCCGGCGGGGTGGTGCGAGGGGTCCGTTCGTGCCGGCGGCGGGGCGGCGGGATCTTTCGTGCGGCTGGCTGAGGCATGAGCGGGCCGTTCGCGCAGGCAGTGGGGCGCGAGGGGACCGTTCGTGCCGGAAGTGGGGCGGGAGGGGACCGTTCGTGCCGGCGGCGGGGCGCGACGGGACCGTTCGCGTGGCCGGCTGAGGTGGGGGTGGGGGCTGTTCGCTCCGGCGGGGGTGGCGCGAGAGGTCCGTTCGTGCGGGTTGGCTGGGGGGCGAGGGGACCGTTCGTGTCGGCGGCGGGGGCGCGGCGGGACCGTTCGCGCGGCTGGCTGACGTGCGGAGACCGTTCGCGCGGCCAGCCGTTCGTGAGGGGACCGTTCGCCTGGCGAACCGACCGCTGGAGCCGCCGGTCGGGGCGAAGGGCGTTGTCCTGCTCGGCGAGCGCTTCGGTCGGCTGCGATCACCGTCACAGAAAACTTGGTTGCTTGATACAAGCTTTTCGGGAACAGTTGCGTCGTGAAAGTAGTTGATGGATACAAGCAACTGCTGGACCGGACCTGAGGGAGTACCAAGATGACCGCCACCACCACCGCGGAAGGGGGCCGGCTTTCGCACCGCCAGATCCTGACCGTGCTGTCCGGGCTGATGCTCGGCATGTTCCTGGCCGCGCTGGATCAGACGATCGTGTCGTCGGCGATGAAGACGATCGCCGACGAGCTGCACGGCCAGAGCCTGCAGGCGTGGGCCACCACGGCGTACCTGATCACTGCAACGCTCTCGACGCCGTTGTACGGCAAGCTGTCCGACCTGTTCGGCCGCAAACCGATGTACCTCACCGCGATCTCGCTGTTCCTCGCCGGCTCGCTGGCCAGCGGGTTCGCGAGCTCGATGTACGAGCTGGCCGCGTTCCGGGCGTTCCAGGGGCTGGGCGCCGGTGGGCTGATGTCGCTCGCGCTGGCGATCATCACGGACATCACCGCGCCGCGGGAGCGGAGCAAGTACCAGGGGTACTTCATGGCCGTGTTCGGCATCTCGAGCGTGGCGGGGCCGGTCGTCGGCGGGTTCTTCGCGGGGCTCGACTCCTTCGCGGGGGTCACGGGCTGGCGCTGGGTGTTCCTGGTGAACGTGCCGATCGCGCTGGCCGCGCTGGTCGTGGTGAGCAAGGTGCTGAACCTCCCGCACACCCGGGTGCGGCAGCGCGTGGACTTCCTCGGCGCCGGCGCGTTGACGCTGGGTCTGGTGCCGCTGCTGATCGTCGCGGAAGAGGGGCGTGAGTGGGGCTGGGGGTCGCCGGCGTCGCTGGCGATGTACGCGGTGGGGCTGATCGGGGTGGCGCTGTTCGTGTGGCAGGAGCGCCGGATGGGCGACGCGGCGCTGTTGCCGCTGCGGCTGTTCCGCCGGCCGGTGTTCCGGGTGGCCACGCTGGTCACGGTGATCCAGGGTGCGGGGATGTTCGGCGCGATGATGTCGTTGCCGCTGTATCTGCAGATCGTGAAGGGCGCTTCGCCCACGCAGGCCGGCCTGCAGATGCTGCCGCTCACGCTCGGGATCATGGTCGCGAGCCTCGGCAGCGGCGCGGTGATCTCGCGGACGGGCCGTTACAAGGCGTTCGCGGTGGCGGGCCTCGGGCTGATGGCGGCGGCGCTGTTCGGGCTGTCGACGATCGGCGCGGCCACCCCGCTGGGCGTGGTGATGACGATCGCGTTCGTGATCGGCCTCGGCCTCGGCGCGTCGATGCAGACGCTGCAGCTCGCGGCGACCAACGACGTGGACCCGCAGGACGTCGGCGTCGCCACCTCGTCGGCCACGTTCTTCCGCCAGATCGGCGGTACGGCCGGCACGGCGGTGTTCCTCTCGATCCTGTTCGGCACGGTCGGTGACCGCATCGCGGCGGCGGTGCGCTCGGCGATGGCCACTCCGTCGTACGTCGCGGCGCTGGCCCAGCACCCGGAGTTCGCGCAGCAGATGGCGAGCGGCGGCGTGGACGTGAACGACACCTCGTTCCTCGCCCACCTCGACCCGGTGCTGGCCCGCCCGATCCTCGACGGGTTCGCCGGCTCGATGAGCACGGTGTTCCTCGTGGGCGGGATCGTGCTGACCGTCGGGTTCGCCCTCGTGTGGTTCCTGAAGGAGAAGCCGCTTTCGGACAAGTCGGCGATGGAGCAGCGTTCGGAGCGGGAAGCGTTGGCACTGGCGCACTGAGGCCAGATGCGGTGAAAAACGCGAAAGGGCCGTTCATCCCGAGTGCGGGGTGAACGGCCCTTTCGCGTGCTTCCGGTCGCTCTCAGTGAGCGGGTCCGTCGACCTCTTCCTTGGCCAGCCGGTCCTGCTCCCGCTGGTACGACCGCGAAATCTCGGCCTCCGCCTCCGCGCGGCCCACCCACGACGAACCCTCGACGCTCTTGCCCGGCTCGAGATCCTTGTACACCTCGAAGAAGTGCTGGATCTCGAGCTTGTGGAACTCGTTGAGGTGGTGGATGTCGCGCAGGTGCTCGAGGCGCGGGTCGTTGGTCGGGATGGCCAGCACCTTGTCGTCCGGGCCCTTTTCGTCGGTCATGCGGAACATGCCGATGGCGCGGCAGCGGATCAGGCAGCCCGGGAACGTCGGCTCCTGCACCAGCACGAGCACGTCGAGCGGGTCGCCGTCCTGGCCGAGCGTGTCGTCGATGAAGCCGTAGTCCGCCGGGTACTGCGTCGCCGTGAACAGGGTCCGGTCCAGCTTGATGCGACCGGTCTTGTGGTCGACCTCGTACTTGTTGCGCTCCCCCTTGGGGATTTCGATCGTGACGTCGAACTCCACGGCCGTCCTCGCTGCTTCTCGAATCTCGGTATCCCACACGACGTGGGCGGCAACCGTAATCACCTCATTGACGTCACTAGTGTGGACTACGCGCTGCCGCCGGGTCCCATGGATGTCGGCTAGGCGGCATGTGACCTTGGCCCCTTCCGGGGCAGGTGAGAAGGAGTGGTGGGTGCCGGACAACGACCAGCCGATGTGGCCCGAGGGTGACGAGGACACGTCGTCACGCACCGGCGGACCGACGGCTCGCTTCCCCATCCCCCAGCCCGGCCAGACCGTCACGGACCAGCTGGCGGTGCCGAACGTCACACCTGCCGAGGGGGCTCCCGGGGGCGCCGGGCCTGGCTCGCGTCCGCCGGGGTCGTGGTTCAAGCCGAACGTGGCGCCGGAGCTGATCCCGGGGTTGAACACGCCGGTGGAGCCGCGGCCTGCGGGGGAACGGGGTGGGGCGGGGCAGCAGGGGCAGTCGGGGCAGTCGGGGCAGGCGGGGCAAACCGGTCAGGCTGGGAAGCCTGGGCAGCCTGGGCAGCCGGGACCGTCGGGCCAGTCGCCGCAAGCCGGTCCTCAGGGGCAGCCGGGGCAAGCCGGGCGTCAGGGCGTCCAGAGCCCTCAGGGACCTTCGGGACAGCCGGGCCAGTCCGCCCAGATGCGCCAGCCGGGCCAGCCCCGCCAGGACCTCGCCGACCGCCTCGGCCCACGACCGGGCGAACAGCCGCGGCCGCAGCAGGGGCAGGCTTCGCAAGGCGAGCAGGGTCAAGGCCAGCGGGGCCAGGCCGATCAAGGTTCGGGCAATCAGGGCCAGGGCAACCAGGGCAACCAGGGTTCGGGCAATCAAGCGCAGGGTCGGCAGGGTCAGTTGCCGTTCGGCCAGGGTGCGGGTTCGCAGGACCAGGCTCCTCAGGGCCAAGGCCAGTCATCGCAGCAAGGCCAGCGACCGGGACAGCCGCAGCAAGGCCAGGGGCGCACGCTGTTCGGACAACAGAGCCAGCAGCAGGGTCGGCTGCAGCAGCAAGGCGAGTCCGGGCCGGGTCGGCCGCAGAACCAGCCGCAGGATCAGGACAGCCAGCAGCAAGGCCCCGGTGGGCAGGCCCAGGAGCAGAGCCAGCGGCCGGGGTCGGGGCCGGGGCAGCAGGCTCAGTCGCAAGGCCGTGCCGACAGCCAGCGGTCTCAGAACCAGGAACAGTCGGGTCGGCAGGACCGGGAGTCCGGGCGTCCGGGTGGCGAAGGGCCGTGGTCGCAGCGGTCGGGTCAGGATCAGCCCGGCAGTCCTGAGGGCTCGCGTTCCTTGCCGGGACAGTCCGGCCGGGAGCAGCAGAGCCGGCCGCAATGGCTGCAGCAAGGTCAGGGACAGCAAGAGCAGCAGGGCCGCGCTGAAGGCCAGCGGTCGCAGCAGGGACCGCAGGACCAGGGACGACCAAGCCAGGGGCAGCAAGAGGGGCAGAGCCAGCAGTCCGCGGCGGAGCGGGGGCGGCAGCAGGTGCCGACCGACCAGGCGACGCAGCAGTTGCGCGTGCCGCCGGCGGTGCCGTGGGTGCCGGTTGAGCGGCCTGGGCGTGCGGGCGAAGGTGATCAAGGCCGAGGCGAGCAGAGCCGCGGCGAGCAGGGTCGCGATCAGAACCGTGGCGAGCAGAACCGGGACCTGGGCGTGGGTGCGCCGGGCCAAGGCGAGCAGGGTCGCGGCCAATTCCGCGGTGAGCAGAACCGTGAGCAGGGCGCGGGTGCGCTGGGCCATGGCGATCAGTACCGCGCCGAGCAGAATCGTGAACAGGCCCGCGGTGAGCAGAACCGTGAGCAGGGGCGTGGCGACCAAGCTCGGGGCGGGGAGCCGCGGCGGGTGGCGCCGATGTTCGAGGCCGCGTCTGTGGAGTCGGTCGAGGATGGGGCCGGCGAAAGCGAAGAGGGAAGTGAAGCCGCCGGCGGCAGCACTTCGGGCAGCGCTGCGGGCAGTACCGCCGGTAGTGAGAGCGGCACCGAGTACATCGACATCAGCAAGTGGGACGTCTTCCGCGGCGAGCAGAAGCGGGAGGAGCCCCAGCGGTCGGGAGCGGGAGCGCAGCGCGAAGAGCGTTGGGACGTGTTCCACACCGCGCAGGCCGACAACGCCGACAAGGACGAGAGCGCACCCGAAGGGCCGCGCGACGCGCCGCAGTGGGACAGCTTGCAGGGTGGTGGCTGGTCGTCGCAGATGAGTGGAGCGGATCGGAGCCCAGGCCAAGACCCCGGCCGAAACCAAGGCCCGAACCAAAACCAGGGTCTGAACCAGAACCAGGGCTCCAGCCAGAACCAGGGCCTGAACCAAAACCAGGGCCCCAACCAAAACCGGGGCCCCGCCGACCCAACGCTCGGCCCCGTCCCCTCAGCATCCACCGGTCCCGCGCGCCCCGTGCGGATCGAGCCGTCCGGGGAGCAGTTCCCGGCGGAGGCGACGGTGGGGATCGAGAGGCCGGCCGGGGGGTTCTCCGGCGGCTACGACGACGAACCCGAGCCGCGCGCCGAAGAGCAGCGGGAGACGCCGCCGGCGCCGGGAAAAACCAAGAAGGGCAAGAAGAAGCTCGTCGTCCTCGGGTTGGTTGTGGTGTTGGTGCTCGCGGCGGCCGGGGTGGCGTCGGCGATGCCGAAGGTGTCGAACCGGCTCGGGTTGCCGTGGGCGCCGAACGCGCCGAAGGGTGACAGTCCGGACCCGGCGTCGGTGTCGTTGGCGTTGCACGGGCCCGCGGCGGACGGCCAGGGTCCGAGCGCGAGTGGCGTCGCCGCGGCGCTCGCTGGGCCCGCGGGGGCGGCGGCGCTGTCGCAGCTCAGCGGGAGTGTGATCGACCCCGCGGACGGCACCGTGTTGTGGGACCACAACTCCAACACGGCCCTGACGCCGGCGTCGACCACGAAGATCCTCACGGTGTCGGCGGCGCTGCTGTCGATGGATCCGACCAAGCGCATTCCGACCAAGGTCGTGGAGGGCGCGCAGCCGGGCACGGTGATCATCGTGGGCGGGGGCGACCCGTCGCTCACGGCGCTGCCGATCGGCACGGACTCGCCGCTGTACCCGGGGGCGGCGCACGTGGACGACCTGATCGCCCAGATCAAGAAGGCCGATCCGGACGTGAAGAAGGTCCAGGTCGACGTGAGCGCCTACTCCGGCCCCCCGACGGCCCCGGGCTGGGAGCCGGGCGACGCGCCTTCGCTCTACGGCGCGCCGATCGTGCCCGCGATGACCGACGGCGGGCGCAACAACCCGTCCGTCGACGAGACACCGCGCACGGGCAACCCGGCGACCGCGCTCACGCAGCTGGTGGCCGACAAGCTCGGCGCGCAGGCCGCGGGCACGGTGAAGGCGCCGGCGGACGCGAAGGTCGTGGCGCAGGTGGAGTCGGCGCCGTTGCCGGATCTGGCGTACGCGCTGCTGCAGATCTCCGACAACGTGCTCGCCGACGCGCTCGGGCGCCAGGTCGCGATGACCGCGGGCGCCGAGGCGTCGTTCTCGGGCGCGGCCGCGTCCGTGAAAAAGGTGCTGGCCGACCACGGCTTCGACGTGACGGGCCTGCAGCTGTCGGACACGAGCGGGCTGTCCAACCAGAACAAGGTGCCCGCCCGCCTGCTCGCGCAGGTACTGGCGGCGGCCGCGGCGCCGGACGGCAAGAACCCGGACACCCCGAAGCTGCGTCCGCTGCTCGCGGGCCTGCCGGTGGCCGGCAGCCCGGCCGGCACGCTCGCCAGCCGCTACAACACGCCGAACTCGAGCGCGGGCAAGGGCTGGGTCCGCGCGAAGACCGGCACGCTCACCGGCGTGAACACCTTGGCCGGTTACGTGCTCGACAGCGACAACCGCGTGCTCGCGTTCGCGTTCATGTCCAACGGCTCGGACAAGAACCCGGGCCAGGCGGCGCTCGACGTGCTCGCGACGACCCTGCGCAAGTGCGGCTGCAACTAGGCGAATCGGTTACGGATTCAACCGGGCAAAGTGACCTGGTGCAGGTAGCGTCGGACAGGTGAGCCAGGAAACCGAGACCCGACGGCCGATGGTCGACTGGGACCTCGCGGCGTCCACCGGTGCGCGCCTGGTGCGCGGTGGCCCGCAGGTGCCGAAGGAAGAGGCCGCGCGCGCGGTCAGCGACCTGCGTGACCTCACCGCGGAGGCCGAGGGCCACGTGCGCGAGCTGACGGGCCTCGGCCGCGACCTGCCGCTGCTGCCGGGCACGGTCGTGGACCGGCCCGGCTGGGTGCGGTCCGCCGCGTCGGGCCTCGAAGCGCTCACCGGCCGCGCGCTGCCCGAAGCGCAGGGCGGCCCGCTCGGCCCGATCCTGGCGTCGGGCGCGGGCGTGCAGACGGGGCTGGTGCTGTCCTTCCTCGCTTCGCGCGTGCTCGGCCAGTACGACCCCTTCGGCGGCCCCGACCGCGAAGGACAGCTGCTGCTCGTCGCGCCCAACGTGGTGGCCGCGGAGCGCGCGATGAAGGTGCACGCGCCCGATTTCCGGCTGTGGGTGTGCCTGCACGAGTGCACGCACCGCCTGCAGTTCACGGCCGTGCGGTGGCTGCGCGACTACTTCGCCGACGAGGTCGAGCGGCTCGTCACCGGCATCGCCGGGCACTCCGCCGACGGCTTGGCCGACCTCGTGGGCCGCCTGCCCGAGGCGCTCAAGCAGCGCGGCAAGGGCGCCGGCATCGCGGAACTGCTGCAGTCGCCCGGGGAACGCGCGATCTTCGACCGCCTACTGGCCCTGTCGACGCTGCTCGAAGGCCACGCCGACTACGTGATGGATGCCGTCGGCCCGCGGGTGGTGCCCAGCGTCGAGGTGATCCGCTCGCGGTTCAGCGCCCGTCGTCAGGGCGGGGGCGTGTTCGACCGCGTGCTGCGCGCGTTGCTCGGGCTGGACGCCAAGATCCGCCAGTACGAGGAAGGCGCGAAGTTCACGAGGCACGTGGTGGACGCCGTCGGCATGGAGGGGTTCAACGCGGTCTGGCGCTCGCCGAACACCCTGCCGACCCGGGCCGAGATCGCGGATCCCGCGGCCTGGGTGCGGCGCTTGCACGGGTGAGCGCGCTCGCCGCCGTCCGCCGCGCCGTGCGGGAGTTCCTCGCCACGGTCGAGGCGCCCGCCGAGGTGTGCGTCGCCGTGTCCGGCGGCGCGGATTCCCTTGCGTTGGCCGAAGCCACGGCCTACGTCGCGCGGCACCGGAACCTGCGCACGCGGGCGTTGATCGTCGACCACGGCCTGCAGTCCGGCTCGGCGGAAGTCGCCGCGCAAGCTGCCGCGGCCGTGAAGGAGCTCGGGGTGGACACCGCCGAAATCCTCACCGTCACCGTCTCCGGCAAGGGCGGCCCCGAAGCCGCCGCGCGCACCGCGAGGTACCGCGCGCTGCGCGAAGCGCTGCCCGGCGGCGAAGGGCTCGTGCTGCTCGGCCACACCCTCGACGACCAGGCCGAAACGGTGCTGCTCGGCCTCGGCCGCGGCTCGGGCCCGCGGTCGCTGTCCGGCATGCGCGCGCACGACGCGCCGTGGGGCCGGCCGCTGCTGGGCGTCACGCGCGAGCAGACCCGTGGTGCGTGCGCCGAGCTCGGCGTCGAACCCTGGCAGGACCCGCACAACGCCGATCCGCGCTTCACCCGCGTGCGCCTTCGCGCGGAAGTGCTGCCACTGCTGGAAGACGTGCTCGCCGGCGGCGTCGCGGCCGCACTGGCCCGAACCGCCGCGCAACTGCGCGACGACACCGAGGCGTTGGACACAGTCGCGGACAGGATTCTCACCCGTGCGGGCGGGCCCGAAGGGCTGGACGTGACCGTGCTCGAAGCCGAGCCCGCGGCACTGCGCAGACGGGTTCTCCGCAGGTGGCTGCTGGGCTCCGGCGTGCGTGAGCTCACCGACGCGCACCTGCGCGCGGTCGACGCGCTCGTGGCGAGCTGGCGCGGACAGGGCGGCGTCTGGCTGCCCGGCAACTTGGAGGCGAGCCGGTGCCGTGGCAGGCTCTCGCTGTCGAGACCCGAACCCACCACGCCCATCCCACCCACCACCCGAGGGGACTGACCGTGTACGAGGGCGAGATCGCCTCCGTGCTCATCACCGAGCAGCAGATCAAGGACAAGATCGCGGAGCTGGCGGCCAAGATCGCCGCGGACTACCCCGAAAACGGCCAGGGTGACCTCCTCCTGGTGGGTGTGCTCAAGGGCGCGGTGATGTTCATGACCGACTTCGCCCGCGCCCTGCCGGTGGCGACGCAGCTGGAGTTCATGGCCGTGTCGTCCTACGGCTCGGCGACGTCGTCGTCGGGCGTGGTGCGCATCCTCAAGGACCTCGACCGCGACATCGCGGGACGCGACGTGCTGATCGTCGAGGACATCGTCGACTCCGGCCTCACGCTTTCGTGGCTGCTGAAGAACCTCGCGAGCCGCAACCCCGCGTCGCTCGAGGTCGTCTCGCTGCTGCGCAAGCCCGAGGCCGTGAAGGTCGATGTGCCGGTGAAGTACATCGGCTTCGACATCCCCAACGAGTTCGTGGTCGGGTACGGCCTCGACTACGCCGAGCGCTACCGCGACCTGCCCTACATCGGGACACTGGACCCGCACGTCTACACGTCCTGACCCGCGGCTTCGACGCGATGGTGAACCCGGCGGGGGCTTCGGACGTGTGAAGAGTGGTAACGCGCAGGCGGTGTTGCCGCGATCACACACGGCGGGGAACCTGGGGTTCGCCGATCGCGTCATAGGTGCCGACCTGGTGCGTTAACCTATGCGAAGACCTATCGCCAAGCGAGCGGGGAGCTCGCGCGGGGGAACGGAGAGAGGGCAATGGGCAACAGCAGCTTGGCCGATGCCAACGCGTTCAAGAGCGCCGCTGTCAACGGCCAGGTCGGCATCGACCCGGACGCCGCGCAGACCGCGCTCAACAAGATCCGCACGGGCAAGGACGCGGTCGAAGCCCTGCTCAACAGCGCGGGCTCGCTGGCGCAGCCGCCGAAGCTCGGCGCCAACCCCGTCGGTCAGGCGATGGCCGAGAAGTTCGTGCAGCGCGCCGACGGTGGCGGTGACTCCTACTCCGCGGCCCTGCAGAACCTGCTGAGCCAGTACGAGGCGGCCGAGCAGGGCATCCTCACGGCGATGGCGCGCTACCACGAGTTCGACCAGTCCGCGGCCGACCCGTTCCGCAAGGCCTAGGGGGATCAGGAAGTCATGGCTGGAAATCAGGACAGCGGCTACGGACAGCAGCCGCCTACGCAGAACGTGCCGGCGAGCGGCTCCGCCGTGCAGCTCGGCGACAACTCGGTCTCCCAGAACATCGTCGACTCCGCGCGCGGTCGCGCCGGCGGCTTCGAGATGGGCGGCGACCGCGCGATCGCCAACCCGCCGAACTGGAACGCGCAGGAGAGCCACCAGCTCTACCAGGGCGCCATCACCGACAACGACCCCGGCACGGCCGAGGCCACGGGCCAGCACTGGACCAAGCACGGCACCGAGCTGAAGACGGCGTCCGACGACCTGTTCAACGCCGTCGCCGAGCTCGGCAACGCGTGGGTCGGCGACGGTGCCGCGGGTGCGCAGAGCGCGCTCGTGTCGATCGCCGCTTCGGGCACGCAGGCCTCCGACGCCGCGCACACGATGGCCGACCGCCTCGCGAAGCAGGCCGCGGCCGCCGCCGAGGTCAAGAAGATGCCGGCACCGCTCGACTACGACCCCAAGCAGTCGATGGCCGCCGCGCTCGCCGGTGGTCCGGCCGCGATGGCCGCCGACCAGAAGGCGCAGGCCGACGCCGCCAACGACGTGAAGGCGCAGCAGGTCGCGTTCTTCAACGCCTACACGCAGTCGATGAAAGAGGTCGACAACACGACCCCGAGCTTCGGCCCCGACTCGCTCGGCATGAAGCCCACCCCCACGCACTTCAACGGCAACGACTTCGGCAACGTCGGCACCATCGCGGCGCCCGTCGGCGCCGGGGCCCTCGGCGCCGGCAGCTACGCCGTGGGCGGCGGCAAGGGTTACTCCGGCGGCCCCGGCCACGGCGGTTCGGGTGCGTCCGGTTCGGGTGGCCCGCTGGTCACCGGCAACTCGGGCACCTACGGCACGTCCGGCTTCGACGGCAGCATGGCCGCTTCGGCCGCCGGCACGGGTGTCGCGCCGGCCCCGGCTCCGGCCGCGCCGAGCGTGTCCGGCGCCGGTGCGGTCGCCGGCGGCGGTGGTGGCGGCGGTGCCGCTTCGGCGCTGGGCCTCAGCGCGGTCGGCGGTGGCGTCGGCTTCGCCGGCGGCAAGCTGGGTGCGGGCTCGCGCAGTGGTGCGCGCAACGACGAGGAGAAGACCTCGGCGGCTTCCGAGCGCCAGACCGCCCAGGGCAGTGCCGCGCCGGTGCAGCAGCAGGGCGTGGTCTCGGCCGGCGGCACCATCGGCGGCCAGCCGGCGGCGCCGGGCATGAACCCGATGGGCGGGGGCATGGGCGGCGGCATGGGCCAAGGCGGCCAGGGCCAAGAGGACCAGGAGCACGCCCACGCGTCCTTCCTCATCGAGCCGGACCCGGACGACGCGTTCGGCGCCAACGAGGCCACGCCTCCGCCGGTGATCGGTGCCTGGTCGGACGACGACGACAACTGACGCTCTTCCCGCGGGCGCGTGGCCTTCCCGGCCGCGCGCCCGCGTTTGTCTGAAACGCTTCGCTCGACCACGATGGCCGCACCGCCGTCGTGGCGGAATGTCCTGAAACACACGGGGTTTGGGGGTTTGGTCGATGCCGAACGCGGAGCTGCTCACCCCGATCGAGGTCGACTTCCTGTGGGAGTCGGCCGCGCTGGGTGAGCTGCCCTACCCGCTGCGGATCCGTTCGCACGGCGCCACCGTCGACGAGCGCGACGCACTGCGCGCCCGCACGCTCGGCGACCTGGTTCAGCGGGGTCTCGCCGACGGCCGCGGACGGCCCGCGCCGCACCTCGAGGAGTACTTCGGCATCCTGGCCGCGCCCGACGCGAGCCTCGACACCGTGCAGCTGCTCGACCCCAACGCCGAACCGCTGCTGGCCGTGGCCGGCATCGTCGACCGGTCGGGGTTGTTCGCCGTGCAGGACCAGCGCGGCCTGCACCTGCAGCCGTGCCCGGCCGACGGCCTGGCCACGGCCATCGTGTCGCTGCTGCCCGGCGCGCCGCGGGGCACCGAGAAGTCGATCACGGTGCCGCTCGAGCAGCTCGTGGGCGGCGCCGGCGTGGACTTCATGCAGCGGCGCGGCAACCAGGTCGACGCGTCCGGCCGTGCGAGCGTGGACGAGGACCGCAAGGCCCTGGCCCGCCTGCACGCCCAGCCCCGGCTGCGCGGCGGCCAGATCGGTGCCAACGCGCGCAACCGCCTCGGCGGGCGCAGCCGTTCGCCGGTCCTCAGCTGGTTCGACACCGAGACCGGCCGCTACTTCACGCAGGCCACCCGCGGCCACGACGGGCGCGACTGGATCACCATCGCCCCGGCCGACGCCGCGACCCTGCGCCACCGCCTCGGCGAGATGATGGCCGACGCGGCGGGCCACGAGAGCGCGGCCGCGTTCTGACCGTCTCCCCAGCTGACCGCGCCCCCCTGCGGCATTGGTTGCGCTCAACGCACCGACTGCCACAGTGGGTGCGGCCGACGCACCCCATGCCACATCC
Source organism: Amycolatopsis rhabdoformis (assembly GCF_035918295.1). Classification (GTDB taxonomy): domain Bacteria; phylum Actinomycetota; class Actinomycetes; order Mycobacteriales; family Pseudonocardiaceae; genus Amycolatopsis; species Amycolatopsis rhabdoformis. Next base: position 7,278,885 of record NZ_CP142149.1, on the reverse strand, counting down.
GGGTGTTTCAGGCAGGTGGCGGATCGGGCTACGCTGAGCAAGAGATCGATCCTGGAGGGTGAGCACCACCGCATGCACCAAGAGTTCTTCTCGCCGATGGCGTTCGACTTCCTCTGGGAGTCCGCGGGGCTCGGCGAGCTGCCCTACCCGCTTCGCGTGCGCTCTCACGGAGCCACCGAAGACGAGCGCGTCTCGCTGCGGCACCGGGTCGACATCGAGCTCAAGGCGCGGGGCATCCGCGACGCACGCGGCCGGATCGAGCCGCCCGTGGACGAGTGGCTGAACCTGCTGGCCCGCGCGCCGATCACGCTCGACGCGCTGCACATCCCCGAGTTCCAGGCCCACCCCGTGGCGCTGCTGGCCGCGGGCGACGGCCGGGCCGCCGGTGTGGTGGCCATCCAGAACGAGGACGGCATCTGGCTGCACGAGACCCCGGCCGACGGCCTGGTGTCCACGATCGTCGACCTGCTGCCCGGCGGGCGCCGCGGCAGCGAGGCGTCCGTCACACTCCCGCTCGACGAGGCGTTGCACACACGCCCGATGCGCGTGCCCGTCGCGGCCGGTGGCCTCGGCGGTGCGGAGGAGAAGGGCCGGCGCGCGAAGCGCCAGTCGCTCAGCGAGCGCGCGACCGTCGACCCGCGCGAGACGTACGCGCTCATCTCCGGCCAGCCGCGGCTGCGCGGTGGTCAGCTCGCCGCGAACAGCCGCACCCAGCTCGGAGCCCGGCAGCGGTCCCGCGTGCTCGGCTGGTTCGACACCGCCACGGGGCGTTACCTCAGCCTGTCCAGGGCGGGGTCCGACGGCCGCGAATGGGTGACGGTGGCCCCCGCGGACCCGATGACGCTCAGGACCCGGCTCGGTGAGATGGTGGCTTCCGTGGCCGCCGACACACGCTAGGGTGACGCGAACCGGCACGTTCCGGGAACCCTCGTGCCGTATTGCCCGTTGACCTGCGTGAGGCTCACAAGGGTCCATCGTCCGGACGGGCGGTACCCTGGTGGGACCGGCCCGGGCACCACGGGTTGTCAAGATCGTGATGGCGGGTATCACAGGAGCCGCCCAACCAGGGAGGGTCGAGGCCGCAAGGGCCGAGTCGTATGAACCGCAAGAGCGTGCTCAGGAACCCACTGCTGTGGATCGTCGCAGGGTTGCTGGCGTTGTTCGCCTACAACACGATCTTCGACAGCGATCGTGGTTACACCCAGGCTCCGATCTCCGTGGCGAACCAGCAGATCAAGCAGGGTCACGTCAAGGAAGCCAGCATCGAGGACAAGGAACAGCAGGTCAAGCTGTCCTTGACGCAGAAGATCGACGTCGACGGCACCCAGACCGACCAGATCGTCGCGCAGTACCCCGCGAACGCGGCCCAGAACATCTACGAGTCGCTGAACAGCGCGCAGGTCAACGGGCAGCCGGTCAAGTTCACCACCAAGGTGACGCAGCAGGGCATCCTGACCCAGATCCTCATCTTCGCCATCCCGCTGGCCCTCGTCCTGGGCCTGCTCATGTGGATGATGAACAACGCGCAGGGTGGCGGCAACCGCGTCCTCAACTTCGGCAAGTCCAAGGCCAAGCAGCTGAACAAGGACATGCCGAAGACCACGTTCGGTGACGTGGCGGGCGCCGACGAGGCCGTCGAAGAGCTGTACGAGATCAAGGACTTCCTGCAGAACCCGGCGCGCTACCAGGCACTCGGGGCGAAGATCCCGAAGGGCGTGCTGCTCTACGGGCCGCCCGGTACCGGTAAGACGCTGCTCGCGCGAGCCGTCGCCGGTGAAGCGGGCGTGCCGTTCTACACGATCTCCGGCTCCGACTTCGTCGAGATGTTCGTGGGTGTCGGCGCCTCGCGCGTCCGCGACCTGTTCGAGCAGGCCAAGCAGAACGCGCCGTGCATCATCTTCGTCGACGAGATCGACGCGGTGGGCCGCCAGCGCGGTGCCGGCCTCGGCGGTGGCCACGACGAGCGCGAGCAGACGCTGAACCAGCTGCTCGTCGAGATGGACGGCTTCGACGCCCGCGGCGGCATCATCCTGATCGCCGCCACGAACCGGCCGGACATCCTCGACCCCGCGCTGCTGCGCCCGGGCCGCTTCGACCGTCAGATCCCGGTCTCGGCACCGGACCTGCTCGGCCGCAAGGCGATCCTCGAGGTGCACTCGAAGGGCAAGCCGATCGCGCAGGGCGTGGACCTCACGAGCCTGGCCAAGCGCACCGTCGGCATGTCGGGTGCGGACCTGGCCAACGTGCTCAACGAGGCCGCGCTGCTCACCGCCCGCGAAAACGGGCACGTGATCACCGACCTCGCGCTCGAGGAGTCGGTCGACCGCGTGGTCGGCGGGCCGGCGCGCAAGAGCCGGATCATCTCCGAGAAGGAGAAGAAGATCACGGCCTACCACGAGGGTGGGCACGCGCTCGCCGCGTGGGCGATGCCGGACATCGAGCCCGTGTACAAGCTCACGATCCTGCCGCGCGGGCGCACGGGCGGCCACGCCCTGCTCGTGCCGGAGGACGACAAGCAGCTGATGACCCGGTCGGAGATGATCGGCCGCCTGGTGTTCGCCATGGGTGGCCGCACGGCGGAGGAGCTCGTGTTCCACGAGCCCACCACCGGCGCGTCGTCCGACATCGAGCAGGCCACGAAGATCGCCCGCTCCATGGTCACTGAATACGGCATGAGCGCGCGGCTCGGCGCCGTGAAGTACGGCCAGGAGCAGGGCGACCCGTTCCTGGGCCGCTCCGCGGGCCGGCAGGCCGACTACTCGCTCGAGGTGGCGCACGAGATCGACGAGGAGGTGCGCAAGCTCATCGAGACGGCGCACACCGAGGCGTGGCACGTGCTCAACACCTACCGCGACGTGCTCGACAACCTGGTGCTGGAGCTGCTCGAGAAGGAGACGCTGCAGCGCAAGGACCTCGAGCGGATCTTCGCGACCGTCGAGAAGCGCCCGCACATCACCGTGTTCAACGAGTTCGGTGAGCGCACCCCGTCGGACAAGCCGCCCATCAAGACGCCGGGCGAGCTGGCGATGGAGCGCGGCGAGCCGTGGCCCCCGCCGTCGAAGGAGAAGCCGGTCCTGCAGCCGGAGCCGACCCCGGTCGGCACCGCCGCGGGCGCGGGTGACCTGCCCGGCGGTCCGCCGTACGGGCAGCCGACTCCGCCGCCGGACCCGAACGCCAACCCGTACGCCCCGCCGCCCAACGGCGGCCGTCCGAATGGTGGGCCGAACGGCACCGGTCGCTGGCCCCAGACGTATGGTGGTCAGCAGCCGGGCGGTCCGGCAGGCGGCGGCTACCACCCGGGTGGCCCGAGCGGTGCGCAGAGCGGTCCGCCCCACTACGGGGCGCCTCCGGGCTGGACCCCGGCGACGTCCCCGGGTAGCCAGCCTTGGCGCCCTGCCGAAGACCGTCCGCGTGAGCAGGGCTGGTTCGCCGACGGTGCGAACGGCCAGCAGCCGGACGAGGGGCAGCAGCGGCGTGACGTGGACGGACAAGACAAGCAGTAGCGGCACCGACCTCCGCCCGGTCCCGGTCTTCGACCAGGACCGGGCGGAGCGCGCTGTGCGGGAGCTGCTGCTGGCCTGCGGCGAGGATCCCGACCGCGACGGCCTGCTCGACACGCCGGCCCGCGTGGCCCGCGCCTACCGTGAGATGTTCGCCGGTCTGTACACCGACCCGGACGAAGTGCTCGCGAAGACGTTCGACGAATCGCACGAGGAACTCGTGCTCGTCACGGACATCCCGGTGTACTCGTTCTGCGAGCACCACCTCCTGCCGTTCCACGGCGTCGCGCACGTCGGGTACATCCCGAACGCCGACGGCAAGGTCACCGGTCTCTCGAAGCTCGCCCGGCTCGTCGATCTCTACGCGAAGCGCCCGCAGGTGCAGGAGCGGCTCACGTCGCAGGTGGCCGACGCACTGGAGCGCAAGCTGGTGCCCCGCGGGGTGATCGTGGTGCTGGAGGCCGAGCACCTGTGCATGTCGATGCGCGGGATCCGCAAGCCGGGCTCGCGAACGGTCACCTCGGCCGTGCGCGGGTCGATGCGTTCGTCGGCGACCTCGCGGGCGGAGGCGCTGGAGCTGATCAAGGGGCGGCGGCCGTGATCTCCGGCCTGCCCCGGCCCGGGCGGTGTGCCGTGATGGGCGTGCTGAACGTGACCCCCGATTCGTTCTCCGACGGTGGCCGCTACCTCGACCTCGACCAGGCGCTCGAGCACGCCCGCCAGATGTGGGCGCGCGGGGCGGACCTCATCGACGTCGGTGGCGAGTCGACGCGGCCGGGCGCGCTGCGCGTGGACGCGGACACCGAGGCGGCGCGCGTGCTGCCGGTGATCCGGCAGCTGGCTTCCGAAGGCGTGGCGCTGTCGGTGGACACCACGCGTGCGGTGGTGGCCGAGGCGGCCGTCGCGGCCGGCGCGCAGGTGATCAACGACGTGTCGGGCGGGCTCGCCGACGCGGGCATGGCGCGGGTCGCGGCCGAGTGCCGCGTGCCCTGGGTGCTGATGCACTGGCGCGGGCACAGCAAGGACATGACGAAGCTCGCCACCTACACCGACGTGGTGGGCGAGGTGCGCGCCGAGCTTCTGTCCAGAGTGGACGAAGCGCTGGCCGCGGGCGTGTCCGAGAGCGCGATCGTGCTCGACCCCGGGCTCGGCTTCGCGAAGCACGCCGAGCACGACTGGGCGCTGCTGCATGGACTGGATTCATTTCTGACGCTGGGTTTCCCGGTGCTCGTCGGGGCTTCGCGCAAGCGGTTCCTCGGCCGGCTGCTGGCCGAAAAGGACGGTGAGCCGCGGCCACCGGACGGTCGCGAGACCGCCACCGCGGCGATTTCGGCCCTGGCCGCCACGGCCGGGGCGTGGGGAGTGCGCGTGCACGAGGTGGGCGCGTCGCTCGACGCGGTCGCCGTCGCGGCCGCGTGGCGGAAGGGGCGGGCCGATGGCTGATCGCATCACGTTGACGGGGCTGCGGGTGTTCGGCCGCCACGGCGTGTTCGAGCACGAGAAGCGCGACGGGCAGGAGTTTGTGATCGACGTGACCGCGTGGCTGGACCTCGGTCCGGCCGCCGCGTCGGACGATCTCACCAAGACGCTGCACTACGGCGAGCTCGCCGAGCTGACGGCCGGCATCGTGGCGGGCGAGCCGTACGACCTGATCGAGAGCGTCGCGGGCAAGATCGCCGACGAGGTGATGGCCGACGCACGGCTCACGGCGGTTGAGGTCACCGTGCACAAGCCGTCGGCGCCGATCCCGCTCACGTTCGACGACGTCGCGGTGACCGTGCGGCGCGAACGGTGAGCCGCGCGGTCCTGTCGCTCGGCTCGAACCTCGGCGATCGCCTGGCGTACCTGCGGATCGCGCTCGACACGGTCGGGCCGGCGCTCGTGGCGGTGTCGAGCGTGTACGAGACGAAGCCGTGGGGGGTCGAAGACCAGCCCGATTTCCTCAACGCCGTGTGCGTGGTCGAGGACCCGGCGCGTGATCACTGGGCCTGGCTCGAGGTGGCGCAGGCGGCCGAGCAGGCCGCCGGGCGCGTGCGTGAGCTGAGGTGGGGGCCGCGGACGCTCGACGTGGACGTGGTGACCGTCGACGCCGTGACGTCCGACGACCCCCGGCTGCTGCTGCCGCACCCCGGTACGCCGGACCGCGCGAGCGTGCTGATCCCTTGGCTGGAGATCGAGCCGGATGCGGTGCTGCTGGGCCGCGGCCCGGTCGCGGATCTGCTGCGGGCCCTGCCGGAAGACGACAAGAACGGTGTCGTCCCCCGGCCGGACCTGCGGCTTCGGTGACTCGGCGCCGTTTGCCTGCCGTTCACCGATTCGGCGGTAACGCAGTCACTCGGGCGCCGAGCTAGGCCCGCAGCGCGGCCAGGATGAAGCCGACCTCGGGCTGGGCGCTCGGGATCGGCGGCCAGCCGTTGATCACGGCGAGTAGCTGCCAGTAGCGCTCGGCCCGCGGGTCGCCGCCCGAGGCGAACTTGTCCGCCAGCGCTCGCCGGAACGCCGGGTCGGCGGGGTCGTCGCCGGCACCGGCCGAAGCCGTGGCGATGGCGTCGGCGAGCTCCCGGCCCTGCGCCGAGTCCGGGCCGGCGCCGGCGTCGAGCGCGGTGCGGGCGGAGGCGGACCAGGCGAACCAGTGATCACGCTGGGCCTGCATGACCTCGGTCGACGCGCCGGCGTCACGGTCAGCCTCTCGGTCAGCAGAGTGGCGTTCGCTCATGCCGCGGATCAGCCGGCGGAAGTCCGGGTCCTGGATGAGCTCGGCGAACTCGAGCCAGGCCTCGAGCTGCTCGGGCGAGGGATCGTCGGGCAGGTCGGGTTTGGCCGAGCGCATGCGCTCGTAGAACTCGGGGTCCACGTCGAGGCCCTCGCTCATCTCGGCCCAGAACTCGTCGACGAGGCGCTTGCGCTCCTCGTCGGACATCTGTGCGAGGCGGTTCATCAGCTTCACTTCCTCCAGTTCGGAATCGCGTTTCGCCACCGCCCGCAGCACGGCCCGGCGCAGCCGGAGCCGGCGGATCTGCTCGTCGAGGGCCTCGACGTGGCGCACGGCCAGGTCGCGCACCGACGACTCGCGCTCGAGGACCCGAGCGACGTCGGCGAGGCCGAGCCCCAGCTCACGCAGCGTCCGCACCAGCTCGAGCCGGGCGAGCGCGTGCGCGTCGTACAGCCGGTAGCCGGCGTCGGTGCGCTCCGTGGGCGGGAGCAGGCCTTCGTCGGAGTAGAAGCGGATGGTCTTCACCGGCAGCCCCGTGCGTCGGGACAGCTCGCCGATCGTGAAAACCGCGGTGGCACCCACACGTCTCATGGTGGAGTCTCCAGTGGCTGGAGGGTCAAGGCTTCTCGGTACGGTAGACGCCATGCACTTCACCCGGCCCCGTGAGCTGGTGGTGGCCGGGCTCCTCGGCCTCGTCCTCGTCTACGTCGTGTTCCAGTTCGCCTACGGTGACCTGCCCAGAATCCCGACGTTGGCCGGGATCACGTTCGCAATACTCGCTGTGATCGAGACGATCATGGCCTACACGATCAGGTCGAGAATCAAGGCCGGACGGGTGACGTCCTCGATCGGGATAGCACGCTCCGTAGCCCTCGCGAAGGCCTCTTCGATCGCCGGATCCTTCATGACAGGGGGTTGGCTGGCGGCGTTCGCGTATGTTTTTCCCCGACGTGACGAACTCGTCGCGAGCGTCTTCGACACCCGTGCGGCGGTGGTTGGCGCGGTGTGCTCCGCACTGCTCGTAGCTGCGGCTTTGTGGCTCGAGCACTGCTGCCGGACCCCTGAGGACGACGAGCGGTCGACGACACGTGGGACGACCGGTTAACGACCAGATCCGGCCGCTCGAAGTACCGACTAGGTCTCGTTCGGATCACTAGAAGGTACGGTGTCTGTCATGACCGGCGTGGGTGACGACTCGCGCGGCCGCCTTCTGGGCAGGCCGTGGCTCGTCGTCGGATTCGTCCTCGCCATCGGAGCCACTCTCGCACTGGTGCTCAGCGACGACCTCCGGTTCCTCCGGTTGGGAATCGTCGCAGCCCTTTGGGCCGCCTTGATCGGCGCCTTCCTCGCCGTGAGGTATCGCAAGCACGCGGCGCACAGCGAGGACGCGGTCGCCGAGGCGCAGGCGGTATACGAACTGGAACTGGAACGCGAGATCGCGGCTCGGCGTGAGTACGAGCTGGAGATCGAAGCTGAGACGAGGGAGGCCGCGGACGTCCAGTCGCGCGAAGAGCTCGACGCCTTGCGAGCCGAGGTGTCGGCGCTGCGCGAGAGCCTGCAGTCGCTCTTCGGCGGCGAGGTGCTGCTGGAGCGGGTCGCGCTCACCGCGCAGGCCACGCGCATGCGCTCCCTCAACGACGACCAGCGGCTCGTGTCCGCCGGCTCGGAGTCGAAGAACGGCAACGGCAAGAAGCCCGCGCAGCTGATGGCTCCGAAGAAGCCGGTGGTCGAGGTCGGCAACGACCGGCCCACCGAGCTCATGGACCGCGTGCTCGACACACCCGGCACCCGGCGCAAGCCGGCCAACGGTGCCGGCCAGCCGGGTCAGCACGGTCCCGGCCAGGGGCAGGGCCCCAACGGCAAGCCGCCGGCGTCGCTCAACACCCAGCGCACGCAGCAGCTCGCGCGCCCGAAGCCCAACCGCCCCAAGCCCGCTCCCGAGCCGGAATCGGCCGCTGCGCGCGCGGTGAAGGCGGCGGAGCTGCGGGCCGAAGCGGCGCGCCGCCAGGCCGCCGAATCGCAGCCGACGCGCACGGTGGCACCGGTTTCGCCGCCTGCTGCCGAGGCGATGGAGGCCACGCGCCAGGTGCCGCGCGCCGAGGCTTCGCGGCCGAGCATGCGCCGCGTCGAGCCGCCGGTGTCACGGGCCGAGGTGTCGCGTCCGAACCTGCCGCGCGTCGATTCGTCGCACGCGAATTCGGCGAACGCCGATTTGTCGAACACCGAGGTGTCGAACGCCGGTTTGTCGAACCAAAGTTCGTCGAACACCGAGCAGCCGGTGGGCGAAGCGACTGGCGCGTGGAAGCCGGCTTGGGACGCTTCGGCCGACTTCGGCAGTCGTCGTCCGGCTTCGGGCCTGGGGTCCGGTTCCGGCGGCGTGCCGCCGAAGCCCCGTGAGGCCACCGCTTCGCGCACGAACCTGCCGCCGGTGCCGGTCACGCCGGAACCGCTTCCCGCCCCGGAGCCGCCGCGCGCGGAACCGGCGCAGCGCAAGCCTTCCCGGCTGGAGCAGTTCTCGCGCACGGACCTGTCGCCCCTGGCCGACTCCGCGCCTTCGACGCGGCACGGCGCGCACTCGAGCTCCGACGAGGTCGAGGAACCCGCGGCGAACCCGACCCTGCCGGAATCCGTGCGCACCAAGACCACTGGCGGCGGTGGCCGCCGTCGCCGCTCGGACGACGAACCCGCCGACACCCCGGCCGGTGGCCGCCGCCGTCGTCCCGACGGCGAACCGCCGGCGTGGGAAGGCATGGTCACCGAGCGCGCCTCGCAGAGCCGCCGCAACCTCCCCGCCGTCGCCGCCGAGGACGAATCCCCCCGCGGCCACCGCGCCGCCACCCCCGACCCGGCGCCGGCCAGCGGCTCCCACGCCGCCGGTCGCTCGGTCACGGAACTCCTCGCCGCCAACGGCGCCGCGGAGTCCAACGCCCCGCGCCGACGGCGTCGGGCAGAGGACTGAACCACTTGATCACGTGAGAAACCCCGGTCGCGAGACCGGGGTTTTTCGCTGTATGGAGGGGTTTTCGGCCGCGTGACGCTACCGGGAACGGGATAGCCGGCTGCGGTCCGGCGGGGCGCATCGGCCGCGGCGCTGAGTCGACCTGGTTCGGCGCACGGCGGTTCGACGGCGCTCGGACGCGCTGCCAACCGTGAGGTCGGCGTGCGCGGCGGACGGTGCCCGTATCCGCGCGCGTCGCTCCACCGCGGGCGGCCGAGGTTGCCGGGCTGGTTAGTGGCTCAGAAGGTCGCTTCACCGCGAGCGCGAAGCGCGGCCGAAGCCGCCCGGCTCGGGCAGCGCCGGCAAGCGCACGGTCCGAGAAGTTCGCCCCGCAGCCGACAATCGCATCACCATCGCGCCGCCGAGAAGCGACCGGAGCACCCCGCAGGTGCGTCAGAACAACCCTGCGCAATTGCACCGTCCCAGACCAGCACCGCAGACCCACCCCGCCCGTGCGACCGACCGAAAACCCGCGCTCTCAAAGAGCCACAGCCAGCACCGCACACCTCACCCCCGTATGGTGACCGCTCGTGAACGGAACCCTCCCCACCACGAAGGGCTCAGTGGCGAGACCCGGTGCTCGCCTGCCACGTCGGGTGACGGTGTTGTTGCCCGTGCTCGGGTTGATCGTGGTGGCGTTGTGCGGCCTGTTCCTGTTCGGGCTGGCGACGGCCCGGGTCGGGGCCGGGGGCGTGGCGATCGGGGTGCTGGCGGCGCTCGTGCCGGTCGCGGTCGTGGTCGCGGGGTTCCTGTGGGTGGACCGGTGGGAGCCGGAACCGGCGAAGCTGCTGTTGCTGGCCTTCGCGTGGGGTGCGTGCATCGCGACGATCACGGCGCTGCTCATCAACAGCGGCGCGGAAGCGGTGGGGGATCTGCTGCTCGGCAGTGGCAACGGCAGCAAGGTGAGTGCGCTCGTCTCGGCACCGCTGGTGGAGGAAGCCGCGAAGGACGCGTTCGTGCTGCTGATCTTCTGGCGGCGCAGCTCGGAGTTCGACGGGGTGGTCGACGGGATCGTCTACGCGGGCTTCTCGGCCGCCGGGTTCGCCTTCACCGAGAACATCTACTACTTCGGCCGCGCGTTCGCCGACTACGGCTTCGGCAACGGCGCCAACGCGGGTGTGCTCGCGGCGTTCTTCCTGCGGGGCGTGCTGTCGCCGTTCACGCATCCCTTGTTCGCCGTGATGGCGGGCATCGGGTTCGGCGTGGCCGCGCGCACGCGGCAGCGGTGGCTGCGGGTGGTCGCACCACTGACCGGCTACGTCGCGGGCGTCTGCCTGCACGCACTCTGGAACAGCGCCGCCACGCTCGGCGGCTCGAAGGCGTTCCTGACCGTGTACTTCCTGATCATGGTGCCGCTGTTCATCGGAGTCGTGTACGTGATCGTGCTGCAACGGCGGCGTGAGCAGCGAATAGTGGCGGCCGCGCTGCCGAACATGGTGGCCGCGAAGTGGATCGCGCCGTCGGAGGTGAGCCTGCTGGCGAGTCTCCCGGGGCGGCGGGCGTGGCGCAGACAGGCGAGACGCGAGTCGGGCCGGGCGGCGGCGCGGGCGGTCGGGCTGTACCAGGCGAGCGTGTCGGAGCTGGCGTTCCTCGGGCGCAACGACCTGCGCCGCGAAGTGGACCGGCAGCGGCAGGACGAATTGCTGGAAACCCTCAAGACCGCGCGCGCCGACGCCGTGCGCATCGCCACTGCCGGCGAGCCGCGGTGATCGACATCCCCCTCCGGGGGTAGCTCGACCGAGCCAAAAAACCCGTGCTCAGCGGGGGTGCGGCGGCCCAGCGACCCGCCTGCCCGCGGGGCGCGATTAAATAACTTCCGCGATTGAACGACCGGGTGAAGCTCGTCACCAGAGCTCCGCGATCCGGAGGCGGCGGGGCTACTCTCGCGCCGTCGTCTGGTACCCGCGCCGCAAGAGTGGGACTGGAACGAGCCCTAGGAGTTTCGAGCCATGAGCGTCCACAGGCGCACGCCATGAACCGGCCTGCCCGCCTCGCGGTGGGTGTGGTCTCGGCCGGCCGGGTGGGCAGCGTCCTCGGCGCCGCACTGGCCAGGGCGGGCCACACGGTCGTCGCCGCGTCCGGTCTGTCGGCCGAGTCGCTGGCGCGGGCCGAACGCCTGCTGCCCGAGGTCCCCCTGCTGCCGCCCGACGAGGTGGTCCGCCGCGCCGACCTGGTGCTGCTCGCGCTGCCCGACGACGCCCTCGAAGGCATGGTGCGAGGCCTCGTGGCCACGGAGTCGCTGCGGCCCGGCCAGATCATCGTGCACACCTCCGGGGCCCACGGCGTCGACGTGCTCAAGCCCGCCGCCGAAGGCGGCGCGCTCGTGCTGGCGCTGCACCCGGTGCTCACCTTCACCGGCCGCGCCGAGGACCTCGAGCGCCTCACCGCCGCCAGCATCGGTGTCACGGCCGCGCCCGACGACGAGGTGGCCTGGAACGTCGGCGAGGCGCTGGCCGTGGAGATGGGCGCCGAGCCGGTGCGCATCCCCGAATCCGCCCGCGCGCTCTACCACGCGGCGCTGGCCCACGGCGCCAACCACCTGATGACGCTCGTCGCCGACTGCACCGAGCTGCTCCGCAAAGCCGGAATCGGGCATTCGGAACGACTCGTCGCACCACTGCTGTCGGCCGCACTGGATAATGTGCTGCGCCACGGCGACCGCGCCCTCACCGGGCCGGTCGCGCGTGGTGATCTCGGCACCGTCCGCAAGCACCTCACCGTGCTCGCGGACTCGGAACCGGCGATCGCCCCGGCCTACCGGGCACTGGCCCGGCGCACGGCCGAGCGGTCCCGCGCCGCCGGCCTGCTCGACGCGGCGACCGCCGCCGAGCTGACCGACCTCCTCGACGACCCCGCCGAAGGGCAGACCCCGTGACCACACCCAAGTTCCAGCGCGGCACGCTCAACGCGTACCAGCCGCCCGAGCACATCAGCCAGGTGAGCCGCGCGCTGCGCGGCGTCGGCCGCAAGGTGGCGCTCGTGCCCACGATGGGTGCGCTGCACGCCGGGCACCGCGAGCTGATGCGCCGCGCGAAGCGCCTGCCGAACACGATCGTGGCCGCGTCGATCTTCGTGAACCCGCTGCAGTTCGGTGCGGGCGAGGACTTCGAGGCGTACCCGCGGCGCATGGAGGAGGACCTCGCGACGCTCGGCGAAGCCGGTGTCGAGCTGGCCTTCACGCCGAAGGCGAGTGATCTCTACTCCGAGAACGCGATGATCACCGTGCACCCGGGCCCGCTCGGCGACGAGCTCGAAGGCGCCGTGCGCCCCGGGCACTTCACGGGCGTGCTCACCGTCGTCGCGAAGTTGTTCAACCTGGTGCGCCCGGACTACGCGTTCTTCGGGGAGAAGGACTACCAGCAGCTGGTGCTCATCAAGAAGATGGTGGCGGACCTCAACATCGACACCCGGGTGATCGGGGTGCCGACGGTCCGCGAGCGCGACGGCCTCGCGCTGTCGTCCCGCAACGTGTACCTCACGCCGGAGCAGCGGGAGGACGCCGTGGTGCTTTCCGCGGCGCTGACCGCCGGGGCGCACGTCGGCCGCAACGGAGCCGAAGCGGTGCTGGAGATGGCTCGCCGGACGCTCGCCGAGCGTCCGCAGGTGGAGGTGGACTACCTGGAGCTGAGGGGAACCGATCTCGGGCCGGCGCCCGTCGACGGTGAGGCACGGCTGTTGATCGCCGCCCGGGTGGGGAGCACCCGGCTGATCGACAACGTGGGAGTGCTGCTCGGAAGGGCTGTGGACCATCCGAGCGTTGACCCGGACGCAGGGGAATAGGGAGAGTCCACGATGTACCGCACGATGCTCAAGTCGAAGATTCACCGGGCCACGGTCACGCAGGCGGATCTGCACTACGTGGGGTCGGTGACCGTCGACGAGGACCTGATGGAGGCCGCCGACCTGCTGCCGGGCGAACAGGTGTCCATTGTGGACGTGACCAACGGTGCCCGGCTGGAGACGTATGTGATCAAGGGCGAGCGCGGCAGCGGCGTGCTCGGCATCAACGGCGCCGCGGCGCACCTGGTGCACCCCGGTGATCTCGTGATCCTCATCTCCTACGGCCAGATGGACAGCGTGGAGGCGCTGAACTACGAGCCGCGGGTGATCTTCGTCGACGAGGGCAACCACATCCTCGAGCGCGGCACCGACCCGGCCCACGCGCCGGAGGGCTCGGGGCTGCTCAGCGGCACCGTGACGCTGCCCGAGGAGGACACGATCGCCTTCCCCGTGGCCGAGACCGCCGACGCGCGCCGGCTCGACGCCCTGCTGCACGCCGAAAGCTGAACCCACCACGTCGGCGGCGAAACCGGGCCGCGGTAAAGGAAGTCCGTTTTGCTGCTCACGGTCGACGTCGGCAACACCAACATCGTGCTCGGCCTGTACGAGGGGCGACGGCTCGTCGGTGACTGGCGCATGCGCACCGACGCGCGCATGACCGCCGACGAGCTCGCGCTCACCATGCGGGGCCTGCTCGGCCCGCACGCCGACGCGATCACCGGCATCAGCGCACTGTCCACAGTGCCCGCCGTGCTGCGGGAGCTGCGCGTGATGCTCGGCCGCTACTACCCGCGGCTGCCGAAGATCGTGGTGGAACCCGGCGTGCGCACGGGCGTGCCACTGCTGGTGGACAACCCGAAGGAGGTGGGCGCCGACCGGCTGGTGAACACCCTCGCCGCCCACCACCTGCACCCCACGGCGTGCGTGGTGGTCGACTTCGGCACATCCACGAACGTCGACGCCATCTCCGCCAAGGGCGAGTTCCTCGGCGGAGCCTTCGCCCCGGGCATCGACATCTCCGTGGACGCCCTGGCCTCGCGCGCCGCGGCGCTGCGGAAGGTGGAACTCGTGCCGCCGCGGTCGGTCATCGGCAAGAACACCGTGGAGTGCCTGCAATCCGGCATTCTCTACGGCTTCGCGGGCCAGGTCGACGGCCTCGTGAAACGCATCGTGCGCGAGCTGCGCGGCTCGGAGACGGAGCCGGTCGCGGTGATCGCGACCGGCGGCCTCGCGCCTCTGGTGATCGGGGAATCGGAGACGATCACGGAACACGTCCCGGAGTTGACGTTGCTGGGACTGCGGCTGGTCTACGAACGAAACGTGCGCTGAGAATTACTTCTCCGCGAGAAATTCCTCCCACGTGCCGGTGCCGGTTTCCGCGTCGAGGTTGAGGTTTTCGCCCGCGCGGTACACGCGTCCGGCCTTGCCCGGCAGGCGGACCGGCAGCTTGGGCCGGCGCTTTCCCTTGGCCCGCAGGTAATCGTCCACGAGCTCCCGCATGGTGTACACCTTCGGTCCGGCGAGATCCGGCACGCGGCCGGCGGGTGCGCCGAGCGTCAGTGCGGCGAGCCGGGCCGCGACATCGTGGGCGTCCACCGGCTGGAACCGCATCCCGCCGGGGACCGGCACGACCGGCAGTTTCGCGGCGGCGCGCACGGCGTCGAAGCAGAACCCGTGGAACTGCGCGGCCCGCAGGATCGTCCACGGCAGACTCGAGGCCACCACGGTCTTCTCCGCCTCGGCCTTGCGCGTGAAGTACCCGAGCGGCACGCGGTCGGCGGCGATCACCGAGATCAGCACGAAGTGGCCGACGCCGGCGCGCTCGGCGGCCCGCACGAGGTTCGCGGTGGCCACGTCGTCGCCCTTCGGCCCGCCGGCCAGGTGAAGCACCACGTCGGCGCCCTCCACCGCGGCGTCGAGGCCCGCACCGGTCATCAGGTCGCAGGCGAAGTGCTCGGGACCCGCGGCGTGGCGGCTCAGCACCCGCACCTTCGCGTCGCCCAGCAGCGGCGTGACGAGGGTGCCGAGCGTGCCGGTGCCGCCGGTGACGAGGATCGTGCTCATTTCTTCCTCCGTTCCGGTCACGTGACCGGGTTCGATGGGGTCTACTGCGATGAACCCGCGCGACGGAGGAATGTGACACGTGGACGAAAAGGCCTGGTTGGCGCAGCTCTTCGAGGAACAGCGGCCGCGGCTGCGGTCGGTCGCCTACCGGATGCTGGGCTCGCTGAGCGAGGCCGAGGACGCGGTGCAGGAAGCCTGGCTGCGCCTCGACGGCGTCGACGCCACGGAGATCGACAGCCTGCCCGCGTGGCTCACCACGGTGGTCTCGCGCGAGTGCCTCAACCAGCTGCGCACGCGCCAGCGCCGGCGTGAGGACTCGCTCGACGCGCAGACCTTCGAACGCGGCGACGACTTCGACCTCGAGGAGGAAGCTCAGCTCGCCGACTCCGTGGGGCTCGCGCTGCTCGTGGTGCTCGACTCGCTGGGGCCGGCCGAACGCATCGCCTTCGTGCTCCACGACATGTTCGCCGTGCCGTTCGAGGACATCGCGACGATGCTCGACCGCACGCCGGCCGCGGTGCGGCAGATCGCCAGCCGCGCTCGTCGGCGGGTGCGGGGTGAGCAGCCGTCCGCCGACGTCGCGCGCAGCCGCCAGGCCGTCGAGGCCTATCTGGCGGCCGCGCGGGGTGGCGACTTCGAGGCGTTGCTGCAGCTGCTCGACCCGGACGTGGTGCTGCACGCCGACGCGTCGATCTCCGGCGCGCCGGCGCCCGTGGTGCTGCGCGGGGTCCGCAGTGTGAGCAAGGGCGCGCTACTCGCGTCCGACCGCGCGCGCGGCACGCAGGTGGCGCTGGTCGACGGCGTGCCCGCGCTGGTGCTGGCTCCGCGTGGCCGCCTCGAAATCGTGCTCACGTTCACCTTCGACGGCGACCGCATCACGGCCATCGACGTGGTCGGTGACCCGGCCCGCCTCGGCGCGCTGGAGATCACCGTGCCCTAGTGCAGCACCTTGAGCCCACGACGCCCGCGACGATCAGGAAGAGGCACGCGATGCGCCCGATCGTCGCGGGGTCGTGCAGGGCGAAGATGCCGTACAGCGCGGTCCCCACGCCACCGATGCCGACCCACACGACGTAACCGGTGCCGAGCGGAATGCTTCGCAGCGCGTACGCGAGACCGCCCATGCTGGCGATCAGCGCGACAAGGAAAACAACCGTCGGCCACAGCTTGGTGAAGCCCTTGGTGGCCGACAGCGCGGCCGCCCAGACGGTTTCCAAAAAGCCGGCGACGACAAGAACGACCCAAGCCATGATCAAAACCTTTCGCAGTGACGTCAAATTCACTGCGCCGTCTTGTCCTGACCGGGTACGACGCTGTGTCTTCGGCCCCGGCTCCGCCGCGGCGTGCGAGATCGCCTTCAAGCCGGCTTCTTCCCTCCCGACATGACCGGCCCCGGGGGGCCGGCCACATCGGGAGGGAAGAAACCGGCGCGATCTCGCGCCGTCGTTCAGCTCTTGCGCGCCCGGAACACCGTGGTCACGAGGGGGTAGTCGAACTCGCCGGCGCCGGCTTCCGGCACCGCGAGCAGGTACTCGCGGGCGGCCGCCAGCGTCGCGTCGCGTTCGGCCGGCTCGGCGACCAGGAAGTTGGAATGCGTGCTGACGGTGGCCAGCAGCGAGTCGATCGTGCGCCGGTGCGCGTGCGGGAACTCGTGGTCCTCGAACGGGTCGAACCCGGCCGCCGCGAGCCCCTCGTTCTCGTCCTTGAACACGCGGCTCACGCCCGTGCGCACGCGCCGCGCGAACTCGGCCACCCACGCCACCTCGTTGTCGTCGTGGTTCCACAGCGCCACCACGACCCCGCCTGGGCGCAGCACCCGGCGGATCTCGGCGAACGCCGGTTCCAGGTCGAACCAGTGCAGCGCCTGCCCGATGAACACCGCGTCGACGGACTCATCCGGCAGCGGGATGTCCTCGGCCTTGCCGGTGAGCGCGCGGGTGCCCGGCAGCAGCCGCGAGAGCTCGGCCAGCATGCCCTCGTCGGGTTCGACCGCGGTCACGGTGAGGCCGAGGTCGACCAGGCCCTGCGTGAGCTTGCCGGTGCCGGCGGCGAGGTCGAGCACGTCGCGCGCGGGGTGTGCGGCACCGGCGAGGCCCCATTCCACCGCGTCCTGCGGGTAGTCGGGCCGGTGCTCGGCGTAGGCGGCGGCGTGGCCCCCGAACGACGACGCGCGGCGGGCGTGGAGTTCCTGGTCATACGTGGGTTCGGTCACGAGAACCGAGACTAATACGGGAAAAGGCAGCGCCGGTGGCTCGAAGGGTAATCCGGTTGGCGTACCCGACCAGCGAGTTCGTACTCTGTGGGCCATGACGGAATTCCCCGCGCCCGACGCGCTGCCCGAAGACGACCTGCCCGAACAGATGCGGGTGCGCCGGGACAAGCGCGACCGGATAATCGCGGAGGGTATCGATCCTTACCCCGTCGAGGTTCCCCGCACGCACTCGCTCGCCGAGATCCGCGCGGCCCACACAGATCTCGAACCCGACACCGCCACTGGTCAGACGGTCGGCGTCACCGGCCGGGTGATGTTTCTGCGCAATACGGGCAAACTGTGTTTCGCCACTCTTCGTGAGGGCGACGGCACGGAACTGCAGGCGATGCTCAGCCTCGCGAAGGTCGGCGACCAGTCACTCGCCGCGTGGAAGAGTGACGTCGATCTCGGTGACCACGTATTCGTCGCCGGTGAGGTGATCACTTCCAAGCGCGGAGAGCTTTCCGTGATGGCCGACAAGTGGCAGCTCACGTCGAAGGCGCTGCGGCCGCTGCCGAACACCCACAAGGAGCTGGCCGAGGAAACGCGAATCCGGCAGCGTTATGTCGACTTGATTCTGCGCGATCGGGCGCGCGATGTGGTGCGCACCCGCGCCGGCGTGGTGCGGTCGCTGCGCGAGTCGTTCCACCGCCGCGGATTCACCGAGGTCGAGACGCCGATGCTGCAGACGCTGCACGGCGGCGCCGCGGCCAGGCCATTCGTCACGCATTCGAATGCGTTCGACCTCGAGCTGTTCCTGCGCATCGCGCCGGAGCTCTACCTCAAGCGCTGTGTGGTCGGCGGGATCGAGAAGGTTTTCGAGATCAACCGCAACTTCCGCAACGAGGGCAGCGACTCCTCGCACTCGCCCGAGTTCGCGATGCTGGAGTACTACGAGGCCTACGCCACGTACGACACGAATGCCGTGATGACCCGCGAACTCATCCAAGAGGCCGCGGAGAACGTGCTCGGCACCCAGGTCGTCACCCTCGTCGACGGATCGGAGTACGACCTTTCCGGCGAATGGACGACGCTCGGCATGTACGAGTCGCTGTCGGAGGCATTGGGTGAAGAAGTGTCACCCGAGACTCCCGCCGAGCGGTTGCACAAGATCGCCGAGGCGCGCGAGATCGAGGTGGACCCCAAGCTCGGCCACGGCAAACTGGTCGAAGAACTGTGGGAACACCTCGTGGGCGACGATCTCACCGCGCCCACATTTGTGCGTGATTTTCCGCTCGAGACATCCCCGCTGACCAGGCAGCACCGCAGCCGGGCCGGGGTTGCCGAGAAGTGGGACCTCTACGTGCGCGGATTCGAACTCGCCACCGGTTACTCCGAGCTGGTGGATCCGGTCGTGGAGCGGCAGCGGCTCACCGAACAGTCCCTCCTCGCGGCACAGGGTGATAGCGAGGCCATGCGCCTCGACGAGGATTTCCTTCGGGCCCTGGAGTACGGAATGCCGCCGAGCGGTGGTGTCGGAATGGGAGTCGACCGGCTGCTCATGGCGCTGACCGGTCTCGGTATCCGGGAGACGATCCTCTTCCCCCTCGTGCGGCCTGAATAACCCACCCGTCGGTAGGAACCGGCGGGGTTTATCTCAAACGAGATTTGCACGCCGGGGGATGAGCGGGTATTAATGTGAGTGACAAAGACTTCTGTCCCGGGGCTCGCCCCGTAACCAGATCATTCGCGTAAGCCCCGCAGGAGGAATCAGATGGCACAGAAGGTGCTCGTCTCCCTGGTCGACGACCTCGACGGCAGTGAGGCCGAAGAGACCGTCGAGTTCGGTTTGGACGGTGTGACTTACCAGATCGACCTGTCTTCGGAAAACGCCGAAGAGCTGCGCGACGCACTGGCCCAGTACGTGGAACACGCCCGCCGTGCCGGTGGCCGCAAGCGCGCCGCGCTGCGCCCGGTCGCGGGTGCCAAGGCCTCGGCGCGTCCGGCGACGGTCGACCGCGAGCAGAACCAGGCCATTCGCGCCTGGGCGCGCAAGAACGGTTACGCGGTTTCCGACCGGGGCCGGATCCCGTCGGAGGTCGTGGAGGCCTACCACCAGAAGAACTGAGGGCGACAACGCGGGAACGGCCGCCGGATTCTTTCCGGCGGCCGTTTTGCTTGTCCGGTTTCTGTCCGGTCCCTTCGAGTTCACGTTCAGCGTGTTCGGCGCCTCGGGGTGGGTCGGTCAGACACGTTGTTCAGGAAGTCGGGTCACGCCGAGCGGACCGGGCGAACTCGCCGGGGGAAGATCCGGTCACCGCGCGGAAATCACGGGTGAAGTGCGGTTGATCGCTATACCCGAGCCGCGCGGCGAGGTCCGCGTAATCGGGAGTCCTGGAGTCGGTGAGCCCGCGTGCCGCGTCGTTCAGGCGGTATATCCGGATCGCCCACTTGGGCGTGCAGCCGACGTGTTCCGCGAAGAGCCGTTGAAGTGCCCGTGCGGACAAGCCGGCGGCCGCGCCGAGTTGATCCACGCGGGTGATTTCCGGATCGTCGGCGATTGTTTCCACCGCGGCGGCGGCCGTGCGGGCGGCCGGTGGAAGTGGTGCGTGCTTTGCGATCAGCAAGTTGTCGACTGCAGCGATCATTTCCTCGTCGGCACTCGCATTTCGCACCGATTCGGCGGCTTCGGTGCCGAGTGCGCCGAACACGTCCGCGAGCGGTGCTGATCGATCCGCCAGGGTCCGCACCGGCGCGCCGAGGAACGGCCGGAAGCACCCGGGCCGGAACCGCACGCCGAGGCCGTGCGCACGCCCGGTCAGCCGGTGCGTGAACAGCGTGTGGCCCGGGCCGGAGACGCCGCACGCGCCGGGGAAGAAGGTCACGTGCACCGCGATGTTGGGCAGCACGTGCTGGTCGTGGTGCCCGTCGAGGTCCCAGCGCAGCACCCAGTGGTAGTCCACGAACTCCGCGAGCGCGGGCGCCGGCGCGTGGCGGGCGAGCGTGAACTTCGTGCGGGCCACGTGCTCGTCGACGATGCCGCGCGGGATCCGGCGCATGCGGCCCACGCTAGTGCGTCGCGTTCGTTCAAGACGGCGCTTCACCCGCCGTGCTTGGCTTCGCGCATGACCGACCACTCCGCACTGCTGCGCCCGGCCGCCGCCGAGTTCCTGCGGGTCGCCAGGCTGCCGGCGCTCACGGCCCCGACTCCGTGCGCGGGCTACGACGTGCGCGGCCTGCTCAACCACCTTCTCTACTGGGGCCCCTGGCTCGCCGCGGCCGGCCGGCGTGAGCCCTACCGCCACGACGTGACCGAGGCCGACTCGGCGCTGGTGACCGACGGCTGGTTCACGACGCTGGAGAAGCAGACCGAAGCGCTCGTCGACGCCTTCAGCGCGCCGGGCGCGTGGGACGGGATGGCGACGCTCGGCTCGGCCACGATGCCGGCGGCCGTGGTCGGCGACATGGTGCTCGGCGAGTTCGTGCTGCACGGCTGGGACCTGGCCCGCGCGGCCGGCGTGCCGCTGACCTGCCCTGACGAGACCGCGGAGGCCGTTCGGGCGTCCGCGGTCGCGATGGGCGAGCAGGCGCGCGCGATGGGCGTTTACGGCCCCGAGGTACCGGTTCCGGCTGACGCTCCGGCGCTCGAGCGCGCGCTGGGCGCGACCGGCCGTGATCCGCGTCAGCTCAGGTGAGCTAGCGGGCGCATACCCGCGGGCATTCGCCGCACTCGGCTTCGCCCGGCAGAAGATAGGAGAAGCAGCAGCTCTCACGCCGGCGTTCCCACGCGCGGTGCCCCTCGGCGTCCACCGCCATGCGCAGGGTCGACGCCGAGGTCAGCGGCCGGTACCGGTCGTCGAGCACCAGTGCCGCGTCGGCCACGCCCGCGCCTTCCGCCTCGGCGGTGCCGCCCTGGCGGCCGGCCCACCAGAGCGAGTTGTCCAGCGCGTCGGTGGCCGCGGCCCACAGCATGCGGCGGCCCAGGCGGCTGCCGGGTGCGTACGCGCGCACGAACCGCGTGGCGTGGGCCACGAACTGGGCCCGCAGCACGGCGGCCAGCGCGCGCTCGTCGGCCACCACCGTGGCTTCGGGTCGAGCCGAGCCCGGGTCGGTGGGCAGGCAGTAGAAGCTGTCGCCCAGCACCGCCATGCCCTCGGGGTGCGGCCGGTCGTCGCCGAGCCCGAAGGCGAGCTGCTCGGGCTTGAGCGAGGGCACGCGGCGCTCGTGGTGCAGCAACAGCGCGCCGACGTAGGCCGGCACGTGCAGGTACCACGACATCACGTAGCTCGCGGCCGTGCGCTCGGGTGCGGCGCCGTGGTTGTGCAGCAGCCACTTTTCGAGCCGTTCACGCCATTCGGTGAAAAGCTCGGGGTGTTCGAGCAGTTCAGCGCAGTGGAACCACCCGGTCGGGACGTCCCTCCGCAGCTCACCGCGCTCCTGGAGCCCCCCGACCCGCAGGAGCGACGACACGAGGCCGTCACCGACGTCACTCGCGTCCGGCCGGTCGCGGAAAGACCGCTGCTGGCTCACTGCGGCCTCCTCACCGGCCGGGTTCATTAGGCGTGCCTAACCTTACAGAAGTGAGCGAGTTGCGCCAATCGGGTGCCCACCTGGTGGAAACCGCCAGCTCCCGGATGTGTTCGCGCTGAGCGGACAGGGGGGTGGGCGCGGAATCCGAACGCGGCGCCGTACGTTCGACCAGAGGTAAAAGTGCAGGGCAACCGGATGTTCGACGGTGACCGGAAGGGCCACCGGCCGGGTGTCGAAAGGCCACCGCAAGCCGTAGTGGTACGCAAGCGCGACCGCTTGGCTACTACAGTGGTCTCACGGTGCTGTTCGCCGCGGGTGTGATTCCGCGGTGGAAGGGCCGCCGACGCAGCAGTCGAGGGAGTGCGCATGTTTGAGAGGTTCACCGACCGCGCGAGGCGGGTGGTCGTCCTGGCCCAAGAAGAGGCCCGGATGCTCAACCACAACTACATCGGCACCGAGCACATCCTCCTGGGTCTGATCCACGAGGGTGAGGGTGTCGCCGCCAAGGCGCTCGAGTCGCTGGGCATTGCCCTCGAGGGAGTGCGCCAGCAGGTCGAAGAAATCATCGGCCAGGGCCAGCAGGCGCCGAGCGGGCACATCCCGTTCACGCCTCGGGCCAAGAAGGTGCTTGAGCTGTCGCTGCGCGAAGCGCTGCAGCTCGGCCACAACTACATCGGAACCGAGCACATCCTGCTCGGCCTGATCCGCGAGGGTGAGGGCGTCGCCGCACAGGTGCTCGTCAAGCTCGGCGCGGACCTCAACCGGGTGCGCCAGCAGGTGCTGCAGCTTCTGTCGGGTTACCAGACCGGCGAGAAGTCCACCGAGAGCGGCTCGGGCCGCGGCGAGGGCACCCCGTCGTCGTCGCTGGTGCTCGACCAGTTCGGCCGCAACATGACCGTGCTCGCCCGCGAGGGCAAGCTCGACCCGGTCATCGGGCGCGGCAAGGAGATCGAGCGGGTCATGCAGGTGCTGTCCCGCCGCACCAAGAACAACCCGGTGCTCATCGGCGAGCCCGGCGTCGGCAAGACCGCCGTCGTCGAAGGCCTGGCCCAGAGCATCGTCAAGGGCGAGGTGCCCGAGACGCTCAAGGACAAGCAGCTCTACACGCTGGACCTGGGCTCCCTGGTCGCCGGCTCCCGCTACCGCGGTGACTTCGAAGAGCGCCTGAAGAAGGTGCTCAAGGAGATCAAGACCCGCGGCGACATCATCCTGTTCATCGACGAGCTGCACACGCTCGTCGGCGCGGGTGCCGCCGAGGGTGCCATCGACGCGGCTTCGATCCTGAAGCCGATGCTGGCCCGCGGTGAGCTGCAGACGATCGGTGCGACCACGCTCGAGGAGTACCGCAAGTACATCGAGAAGGACGCCGCGCTGGAGCGCCGCTTCCAGCCGATCCAGGTCGGCGAGCCGTCGCTCGAGCACACGATCGAGATCCTCAAGGGCCTGCGCGACCGGTACGAGGCGCACCACCGCGTCTCGATCACCGACTCGGCGCTGGTCGCGGCCGCCACGCTGGCCGACCGCTACATCAACGACCGGTTCCTGCCGGACAAGGCCATCGACCTCATCGACGAGGCCGGCGCCCGCATGCGCATCCGCCGCATGACCGCGCCGCCGGACCTGCGCGAGTTCGACGAGAAGATCGCCGACGTCCGCCGCGACAAGGAGTCCGCGATCGACGCGCAGGACTTCGAGCGGGCCGCTCGCCTGCGCGACGAGGAGAAGACCCTCCTCGGCCAGAAGGGCGAGCGCGAGAAGCAGTGGAAGGACGGCGACCTCGACGTCGTCGCCGAGGTGGACGACGAGCAGATCGCGGAGGTGCTGGCCAACTGGACCGGCATCCCGGTGTTCAAGCTCACCGAAGAGGAGACCACCCGGCTGCTGCGCATGGAGGAAGAGCTCCACAAGCGCATCATCGGCCAGGAGGACGCGGTCAAGGCCGTCTCCCAGGCGATCCGCCGTACGCGTGCCGGTCTGAAGGACCCGAAGCGTCCGTCGGGCTCGTTCATCTTCGCCGGCCCGTCCGGTGTCGGTAAGACCGAGCTGTCGAAGGCGCTGGCGGCGTTCCTGTTCGGCGAGGACGACGCGCTCATCCAGATCGACATGGGTGAGTTCCACGACCGCTACACCGCTTCGCGGCTCTTCGGTGCCCCTCCGGGCTACGTCGGCTACGAAGAGGGCGGGCAGCTGACCGAGAAGGTGCGGCGCAAGCCGTTCTCGGTGGTGCTCTTCGACGAGATCGAGAAGGCGCACCAGGAGATCTACAACACGCTCCTGCAGGTGCTCGAAGACGGTCGCCTCACCGACGGCCAGGGTCGCACGGTCGACTTCAAGAACACGGTCCTGATCTTCACCTCGAACCTGGGCACCTCGGACATCTCCAAGTCCGTGAGCCTCGGCTTCTCCTCCGGAGCGGATGTCACCAACCGCTACGAGAAGATGAAGCAGAAGGTCAACGAGGAAATGAAGAAGCATTTCCGGCCGGAGTTCCTGAACCGCATCGACGACATCATCGTCTTCCACCAGCTCACGCAGGAACAGATCATCATGATGGTCGACCTGATGATCGGTCGGGTGGAGAAGCAGCTCAAGGCCAAGGACATGGAGATCGAGCTGACCGAGAAGGCCAAGGCCCTCTTGGCCAAGCGCGGTTTCGATCCGGTCCTCGGCGCGCGGCCGCTTCGTCGCACGATCCAGCGCGAGATCGAAGACCAGCTGTCGGAGAAGATCCTCTTCGGCGAGATCGAGCCCGGCCAGATCATCCTGGTCGACGTCGACGGCTGGAGCGGCAACCCTGAGGACCGCGACGACGAAGCGCACTTCACCTTCCGCGGTGAGAAGCGCCCGTCCTCGGTCCCGGACGCGCCGCCGGTGACCATCGGCGCCTCGGAGAGCGACACCGAGACCGACTGAGCACAGCGGTTCTGAGAAGGGCGGTTCCCCACGGGGAGCCGCCCTTCTCCGTATTGTCGACGTCATGGGGGATTCCCGGCTCACCACGCACCTGCAAGCGGCCGCGACGCTGGCGCTGCTCAGCGATCGCCAGCTCACGGACCGGCTCGCCACCGCTGAAGTGGTGTCCGAAGGCATCGGCGGCACGGGTGTGCGGCTCGATGTCGACGGCACGCCGGTGTTCGCGAAGCGGGTGCCGCTGACCGCGCTTGAACAGCAGCACCGGTTTTCCACCGCCAACCTCTACGACCTGCCCCCGTTCTGCCACTACGGCCTCGGTTCGCCGGAGGGCTCGGCCTGGCGGGAACTGGCGTTGCACGTGCTGGCCACCGGCTGGGTGCTCGGCGGTGAGTGCGAGTACTTCCCGCTGCTGCACCACTGGCGGGTGCTGCCGCTGCGGGCCGACCGAGTGGCGGACCGGGCGTTGGAAGACGACGTTGTCTACTGGGGCGGGTCCTCGGCCGTGCGCCGGCGGTTGGAAGAGGTCGAGGTCGCCGAAGCGAGTGTGGTGCTGTTCTGCGAGTACTTCCCGACGACGTTGCACGCCTGGCTGCCGGCGCACCTCGATCAGGCCGAACGGATCGAGCGGCAACTGTTCGAAACCGCCGCTTTCCTTCGGGCCCAAGGTGTTCTGCACTTCGACACCCACTTCGGCAACTTTCTCACCGACGGTGATCGCCTCGCACTCACCGACTTCGGGCTCGCGTTCGCCACGCGGTTCGACCTCAGTGCCGAGGAGCGCGCGTTCGCCGCGCTGACGATCGAGCACGACGAGGCGTACCTCGCGATGCACCTCACGCAGTGGCTGGTCACGGAGGTGTGCGACACCCGCGACCGGGACAGCCGGCGGGCCGCGGTCCGGCGGGCGGCCGCGGGTGAGCTGGCGCTGCCGGAGCCGGTGGCGGCGGTGGTGGCGCGGCACGCGAAGACCGCCGTGGAGTTCACCGAGTTCTACGACCGGCTGCGTGAAGACCGGGAAGCTGGTTTCCCGAAAGGCATCGTGGATAAATCGGTGGACGCGGATCCCGCACGGGGCTAGATTTCCGGAGCCGTGACTCGACACCTGGAGGTGAGACCCATGAACGCTGTTTCGATGTGGGTGCTCCCCTTGTCGTCACGGTCGGGCGACTGACGTAGGGGTTGCCGGGAGCGCCTGATGAGGCACTCCCGAAAGGTGACCACCATGAACACTCTGCGTTTCACCGCGGGCGAACCGGCGGTGGAGATCTTCCGCGTCGGCCCGCGCCAGTGGCACGCGCTCGACGACGACCGGGTGACCGGCCGCGCCGAGGCCACCACTCGGCCCGACGGCCGCGTTTTCCTCAGCGTCGACGCCTGGCACCGCACCGTTTTCGACCGGCTCGCCCACGTGGTGCTGGCGACGCTGCCGGATCCGGTGCACACCGTCGTGGACGAAACCGACCACGAACTGCTGGCCGGCTGGCGCGAAGCCGGCCTCACGATCCGGCGGCGTGAGTGGGAGTACGCCGTGCCCACCGACCCAGGTGTGACCGGGACGGCGGTTCCACCACCCGGGGTCACGATCGTGCCCGCCGGCGCGGCCGAGGACTGCCCGCTGCGGGAGCTGGACCGGGTTGTCCGCGCCGAGGTCGAGGCGACCGTGGGCTGGCCGGAGATGCCGGCCGAGGTGCTGGCCCGCCCGGCCGACGACACGGTGGTGGACTCGGCGAAGTACGCCGTGGCCGCCGAAAACGGCGCGTACATGGGTCTGGTCCGCGTGGTGCAGGTGACCCGCCTGCCGCGCATCGGGCTGGTCGCCGTCCGCGCCGACCGGCAGCGCCGCGGGATCGCCCGCGCGTTGCTCACCCACTCGCTCGGCGCACTGCACCAGGCCGGCATCCCGATGGCGTCGGCCGAGATCAAGGAAACCAACGAAGCCGCGACCGCGCTGTTCGAAAACCTCGGCGCGCGGCGGGCCGGCAGCACGGTGGAGCTGGTGCGCCATGGCCGGTAAGGGCGGGATCGAGGTCGAAGGAACCGTGGTCGAGTGCCTGCGCGACGCGCGGTTCACGATCGAGCTGGAGAACGGGCACCACGTGCTCGCCCACATCAGCGGCAAGATCAGGAAGAACTTCATCAAGATCGTGCCGTACGACCGGGTGCTGGTGGAGCTGAGCCCGTATGACCTGAGCCGGGGGCGGATCCTGTTCCGGTACCGGAACTAGCGCTCAGTTGAGGGTTCCGGCGGTCACGTCGAGGTCGGCAGTGGTGGTCAGTGCCGTGGTGATCACGGCGTCGAGCGCCACCGCCGACTGCTCCACGCCGAGCGCCGGCTCGCCGGGCCCGACCTGCTCCGGCGCCGACGGCACGTGCACGAACCCACCGCGCAGCGCGGGGAATTCGGTGGCCAGCAAGTGCATCAGGCCGTAGAAGACCTGGTTGCACACGTACGTGCCCGCGGTGTGCGACACAGCCGCGGGCACGCCGTGGGCCTGGATCGCGGCCACGGCCGCCTTCACCGGCAACGAGGTGAAGTACGCCGCCGGTGCGCCCTCGATCACCGGCACGTCAACGGGTTGGTCGCCGGCGTTGTCCGGGATCCGCGCGTCGATGAGGTTGATCGCCACGCGTTCCGGCGTCACGGAAGCGCGGCCGCCGGCTTCTCCCGCGCACACCACGAGATCCGGCCGGTGCGTCTCGATCGCGGCGCGCAACGCGGGCAGCGACGCCTCGAACTCCACCGGCAGCTCCACGGCCACCACGTCGTCGCGGCGCGCGGCCACCAGCCGCGCCGCTTGCCACGACGGATTCGTCGTGGCGCCACCGAACGGCGCGAACCCCGTGAGTAACACAGTCATGCCACCACCCAACCACGAACCTGAACCACGAACCTCAACCACGACGCGAGATCGCGCCGGTTTCTTCCCTCCCGATGTGGGCGGCCCCCCGGGCCGACCATGTCGGGAGGGAAGGAGCCGGCTTGAGGCGATCTCGCACGCCCCGGCGAAGCCGGGGCAGACTACTCAGTCGGCTTCAGGTCGCCCGGGTACAAGTACTGGTCGGAGGGCTTGCCGGAACCGTAGATCCAGGCGTCGAAGAAGCCCTGCAGATCCTTGTGGGACACGGATTCGCAGTACTTCTGGAACTCCTGCATGTTCGCGTTTCCGTTGCGGTGCCGCGAGTTCCACGTCTTGAGCACCTTGTCGAACGCGGCCTGGCCCATGTACTTGCTCAGGGCGTGCAGCGCGACCGGGCCCTTGGAGTACACGTAGGTGAACTCGTTGCCCGGGCCCATGTCGTAGAGCTTGCCGTTCCAGAACCGGTCGGACGCGGTGGCCACCTGCTGGCGGTACTGGTCGTCGAGGTTCACGCCGTTCTTGGCCTCGTCCCAGAGCCACGTGGCGTAGGAGGCGAAGCACTCGTTGAGGCAAACGTCCTTCCAGTGGTCCACGGCCACGGTGTCGCCGTACCACTGGTGGGCGTTCTCGTGCACGATCGTGTCGACGTTGCCGGCGCGGCCCGAGTAGATGGGCCGGCTCAGGGTTTCGAGCGAGAAGCCGATGGGCTCGGCCAGGTAGATGCCGCCCGCGGCGTCGACCGGGTACTTGCCGAACTTCGACTCGAGGAAGTCGAGGATCTCCGGCAGCCGCGCGTCGGCCTGCTTGGTCGAATCCGGCGTGCCCGGCGCGAACGCGCTGACGATCGGCGTGCCGTCCTTGCGCTTGCGCTTGTCGAACGTCCACTTGTCGATGGCGACCGTGGTCATGTACGGCACGGCGGGCGTGGTCTCGGCCCAGACGTGCGTGGTGCCCTTCGCGGTCTTGTGCGTGCCCACCTCGCGGCCGTTGGCGATCACGCCCCACTCGTCGGGCACGGTGATGGCCAGGTGGAACGTCGCCTTGTCGAGCGGCGTGTCGTTCACGGGGTACCAGGTGCTGGCCGACTTCGGCTCGCCGGCGGCGAACGCCCCACCGTCCTTGGCGTACTGCCAGCCGTTGTTGCCCAGCAACGGGTCGCTGATCGGGGCGGGCACGCCGTGGTAGGTGATCACGGCCTGGAACGGCAGGCCGCGCAGCAGCGGCAGCACCGGGGTGATCGTGAGCTCGTGGTCGCCGCCGCGAGCGAACTTGGCCTTGAGGCCGTTGACCTTCACCGAGTCGACGGTGAGGCCCTTGAGGTCGAGGTTGAACGAGCTCAGCGTCTGGGTGGCCCGCGCGCTGATGGTCTGCACGCCGGTGAGCTGGTGGCTGTCCGGCGCGTAGGTCACGGCGAGGTTGTAGTCGGCGATGTCGTAGCCGCCGTTGCCGTCCTGCGGGTAGTAGGCGTCGCCGGCCCCGTCGGCACCCGGGGTGCCCCAGCCGAACCCGTCCTGTCCCGCGGAGGCGACGCCACCGCCCAGGCTCAGCGCGGCCAGCGTGGCGACGACCGTCACTGCCGGGCGGCGCCAGCGGTGCTGAAGTCTCATGAACGCTCCTGTCTACTGCTCGGGAAACCGTTTGCAACGTATCGCCGAGACGGCCTGTTGATGCCGCCTCGTGGTGTTTTGTCCTGAAAGTCCACACTTACGTCGGTTCCCCGGTGCCCGTTCGGACGCGTCCTCAGCGTCCATCTGGAAGGCTGGTGGCATGCGCGTGGCGCTTCTGGGTCCGCTGCGGGCGGCCTGCGACGACGGCACCCCGGTGGACATCGGCGGTGCGCGCCTCCGCATGCTCCTGGCCCGCCTCGCGCTCGACGCCGGCCGGCCCGTGGCCGCCGAAGCCCTGATCGACGGCCTCTGGGGCACCGAGCCGCCGGCCGACGCCGCCAACGCGCTGCAATCGCTGGTCTCGCGCCTGCGCCGCGCGCTGCGTCCGGCCGAGGCCGAGCTCGAGTCCGGCACCGGCGGGTACCGGCTCGCGCTGCCGTCCGACGCCGTCGACGCGCACCGGTTCGAGCGGCTTGCCACCGAGGGCCGCCGTGAGCTTTCGGCCGGCCGTGAAGCTCGCGCGGCCGAGCTGCTGCGCAGTGCACTGGACCTCTGGCACGGCGCCGCGCTGGCCGACGTGCTCGACGCACCCTTCGCCGCCGCTCCCGCGACCCGGCTCGAAGAGCTGCGCACCGAGGCCGCCGAGGACCGCTTCGACGCCGAGCTTCGGCTGGGCCACCACGCCGACGTGCTCGCCGACCTCACCGCGGCCGCCGAGGCCCACCCGTTGCGCGAACGGCTGGCCGGCCTGCGCATCCGCGCGCTGTGCTCGGCCGGGCGCCAGGCCGACGCGCTCGCCGCGTACGGCGCGATCCGCGCGACGTTGGCCGAAGAGCTGGGTGTGGACCCGTCGGCCGAGCTGCAGGAGATCCACCTGCAGGCGCTGCGCGGCGAGCTCGCGCCGGTCACGACGGTGACGGATCGGCTGCCGGTGCGGCTCACCAGCTTCGTCGGCCGGGGCGAAGAGCTGAAACGCCTGGCCGAGCTGCTCGACGGTGCCCGGCTCGTGACGCTCGTCGGCCCGGGTGGCGCGGGCAAGACCCGGCTCGCGACCGAGGCCGCGGCGCGCCACCCCGCCCACGAGCCGGGGCGCGTGTGGTTCGTGCCGCTCGCCGGTGTCCGCGACGCCGACGACGTGCTCGGTGCACTGCTCACCGCGCTGGAGGTCCGCGACCTGCGCGCGAGCGAGTCCGAGGTGCGGCGGCGCCCGACCGATCTGCTGGAGCACGCCGTCGAGGCCCTGAGCGGCAGCGAAGCGTTGCTGGTGCTGGACAACTGCGAGCACGTGATCGAGGTCGCCGCGCAGCTGGCCGACGACCTGCTGCGCCACGTGCCGGCGTTGCGGATCCTGGCCACGAGCCGTGAACCGCTGGCGATCACCGGCGAGGCACTGTGCCCGCTCGGCCCGCTGCCCGTGCCGGCCGAGGCCACGCCGCCGAGCGAGGTGGGCGCGCTCGACTCGGCCCGGCTGTTCCTCGACCGCGCCATCGCCGTGCGGCCGGCCTTCACGCTCGACGAGTCCACAGTGGACGCCGTGACGCAGATCTGCCGCCGGCTCGACGGCATGCCGCTGGCGCTGGAGCTGGCCGCCGCGCGCCTGCGCTCGATGCCGGTGACGAGCATCGCCGAGCGGCTCGACGACCGATTCCGCCTGCTCACCTCCGGCAGCCGTACGGCCCTGCCCCGGCAGCGCACGCTGCGCGCCGTGGTGGAGTGGAGCTGGGACCTGCTCACCGACGCGGAGCTGACCCTCGCGCAGCGGCTCGCGGTGTTCGCCGGGTCGTTCGACGAGGACGCCGTCACCGCCGTGTGCGCCGACGAGGACCTGCTGCCGGCCGACGACGTGGTGTACGTGCTGGGGTCGCTGGTCGAGAAGTCCATTGTGGACACCGTCGCCGGCCGGTACCGCATGCTGGAGACGCTGCGGGTGTACGCGACCGAACGGCTCGCCGCCTCCGGCGAGGCCGAACGCCTGCGGTCCACGATGGTGCACTACTTCGTGGACCTCGTCGAACGCGTCGAGCCGAAGCTGCGCACCCGCGACCAGCTCGCGGCGATCGCGCTCTTCGAGCACGAGAACGACAACCTCACCGCCGCGCTGCGCTCCGCCATCGAGTCGGAGGACGTCGACTCCGCGGCCCGCCTGCTCTACGGGAACTTCTGGTACCTCTCGATCCTCGGCCAGGGCGAGCGCGCCAAGCGCTTCGTGGTCGACGTGCTGGCCTTCGGCGACCGCCTGCCACCCGACGTCGCGGCGTCGCTGCGGCTGAGCCAGCTGATGATGACCATGATGAACGGGCCGCAGGCGATGACGGGCGCCGTGGAGCTGATCGAAGACTGCGTGCGCACCGGCGCGGCGAAGGGCAACCCGTGGCTTTCGCTCGCGCTGCCGATGGTCGCGTTCCTCAGCGGCCACCGCGACCTGGCGCGCCGCGAGATCACGCGCGCCACCGAAGGCGGCGACGCGTGGAGCCGGGCCGCGGCGCGCTGGGCCGAAAGCTTCCTGCTCGCCGACGAGGGTGACCTCGACGGCTCCACGCGCGCCCGCGAGGACGCCCACGCCGGGTTCCTGGAGATCGGCGACCGCTGGGGCCTGGCGATGACGTTCAGCTTCCAGGCCACGAGCCTCTCGCAGCGCGGCGACCACGACGGCGCGATCGCGGCCCACACGGAGGGCCTGCGGCTGGCGATGGAGCTGCGTTCGCAGGACGACGTGGTGCAGCAGTGGTGGCGCCTCGCCGTGGAGCGCTCGCGCGGCGGTGACGTCGAAGGCGCGTGGCGTGATCTCACCGCGGCCGAGCGGTTCGCGGAGAAGACCGGCAACCCCGAGCTCACCACGATCCTCATGTTCGGCCGGCTCGAACTGCTCCTGCGCGAGGGCCGGCTGCCCGAAGCCCGCGAGGTCGGCGAGATCATCGAGCGCCGCCGGGACGACTGGCCCTTCCCCGGCAACTTCGAGGACGAGTGGTTCGGCATGGTCCACGCCAGGATCGCACTGGCGGAAGGGAAACCCGACGAGGCCCTGCCGCACGCGGCGTCGGCCATCCGGTCGGTCAGCAACCGCATGGACATGCCCGACCTGGCCCGGATCGTGGAGGTCGTCGCGGAGATCCGCTACGAGCAGGGCCGGTTCGAGCCGGCAGCGCGGGCGCTGGGCCTCAGCGCCCTGATCCGCGGCGAGTTCGACCTCGGCAGCCCGGAGGTGCTCGCGCTCATCAAGGGGCTGGAGGACGAGCTGGGGACCGAGCGCTACCGCGACCTCGTCGCCGAGATGCGGGCGCTCGACCGTGTCGCCGGGCTCGCCTGGCTCACCGGGGAAATCGAGGGCTGAACGCGAAACGGTCCCCCTCACCGCACGGCGAAGGGGACCGTTTCGCGTTGCCACATCTCAGACCCGGCGGCGGTACGCCCAAGTGGCGAGCGGGAAGAACACGACCACGGCGCCGACCATCCACGCCAGTGCCCCGCCGAGCGGCCCGGCGACCGCGCCGCCGTTCATCAAGCCGCGCAACGCGTTGGCCATCAGGCTCACCGGGCTGATGTCGGCCCACGCCCGCAGCCACGACGGCATGGTCGCGGTCGACACGAACACGTTGCTGCCGAAGGTGAGCGGCATGATGAACACGAACATCAGGCCCTGCGCGGCACCCGGCGACTTCATCAGCATGCCGACGAACACCGAGCCCCAGCAGAAGCACAACCCGAACGCGAGCACCAGCAGGATCGCCACGAGGAACTGCGCGGGACTCGTCTCCACGCGGTACCCCATCACCGTGGCCACGACCATCAGCACGGCCAGGCACACGACGTAGCGCACGAGGTCGGCCAGCACCGCCCCGATCAGCGGCGCCGACCGTGCGATCGGCATGCTGCGGAACCGGTCGAACACCCCCTTGGTCACGTCGGTGTTGAGCTGCACGCCGACCGTGAGGCTCGCCTGCAGGATGTTCATCACGATCAGGCCCGGCACGAGGGCCTGCAGGTAGCTGCCGATCGAGCCGCTGAGCGCGTTGCCGAACAGGTAGGTGAACATCAGCAGGAAGATGATCGGCATCAGCGTGACGTCGGCCAGCTGCTCCGGGTTCTTCCGGATCTTCAGAATTCCTCGCCAGGCCAGGGAAAGCGCGTGCTGGACGCCCTTGGCCGGGCTGATGTGGCGCGGTGGTTCGAGCGCGAGCGTGGTCACGCGAGGCTCCCTTCGAGCTGGGTGTCGGCAGTGGACGGTTCGGTGGTGCGACCGGTCAGCGCCAGGAACACCTCGTCGAGGCTCGGCAGGCGCAGCGCGAGCTCGTCGGAGGTGATGCCGGCCTCGTCGAGCTTGCGCACGAGCGTGGACAGCAGCACCGGGTCGGACACCGGCGCGGTGAGCAGGCCCGTGTCGTTGTCGCGGGCCGGGCGCACGCCGGTGAGTTCGCCCAGGATGCGGGCGACGGCGTCGAGGTCGGCCAATGACGACGGACGTACCTGCAGCGTCTGGCCGCCGACGCGGCGCTTGAGCTCGTCGGCGCGGCCGTCGGCGACCACGCGGCCGTGGTCGATCACGGTGATCTTGTCGGCCAGCTGGTCGGCTTCCTCGAGGTACTGCGTGGTGAGCAGCACCGTCGCCCCGTCGGCGACGAGGTTGCGGACCACGGCCCACACCTCGTTGCGGGCGTGCGGGTCGAGCCCGGTGGTGGGCTCGTCGAGGTAGAGCACCTCGGGCCGGCCGACGAGGCTGGCCGCCAGGTCGAGCCGCCGGCGCATGCCGCCGGAGTAGGTGCGGATCGGCCGCTTCGCCGCGTCGGACAGCTCGAAGCGTTCGAGCAGCTCCTTCGCGCGGGCCCTGGCGTCGGCGCGGGACAGGTCGAGCAGCCGCCCGATCAGCACCAGGTTCTCGGTGCCGTTGAGGTCTTCGTCGACCGACGCGTACTGGCCGGTGAGCCCGATCAGCGAGCGCACCCGCACCGGGTCCTTCACCACGTCGTAGCCCCCGACCGTGGCGTGCCCGGCGTCGGGCTTGATGAGCGTGGCCAGGATGCGGACCGCCGTGGTCTTGCCCGCGCCGTTGGGCCCGAGCACCCCCACCACCTTGCCGAACGGCACCTCCAGGTCGACCCCGTCCAGCGCCTTCGTTTCCCCGAACTGCTTGACCAGGCCTTCGGCCTTGATCGCTTGCGACATCGTGGTCCTCCTCCTGCTGTCGCCCTCCGGGTCATACAGTGGACGGCCGACCTGTCAGGGCGCGCACACGGCGCTGACAGCACCTGGCCTGGAGCCGGCCGCCGCTGTCAGGCCGTGTGGAGGTGTTGTGGAGGTGCGGTGTCCGGGGCGCGCGCCGGCCGGTCGAGTCGGCATACTCGGCCCATGGTGATCAACGACCAGGTGCGGGCACAGCCACGAAACCGGCTGGTCACGGCCGTTTTGCTGGTGTTCGGCGTGCCGCTGCTCGCGGTCACGGCGTTGCGCACGGTCGGGTTCGACGGCGGCTGGTACACGCTCGTGCTGCTCTCGCTCACCCCGTACGCGGTCGTTTACGGAGCGCTGCTGGGCGGTGTTTCGCTGGTGCTGCGGCGGTGGTGGACCGGTGGGATCGCGCTGGCGATGACGATCCTGCTGGCCGTGTTCGTGGCGCCGCGCGTGATGGCCGACGAACAACCGGCAGTGGCCGGGAAAACGCTGCGCGTGATGGCGGCCAACCTGTACCTCGGCCGGGCCGATGCGGCCACGGTGGTGAACCTGGTGCGCGACAACCAGGTCGACGTGCTGAACCTGGTGGAGCTCACGTCGGCCGAAGTGTCCGCTTTGGACAAGGCCGGGCTGTTCGGCCTGCTGCCGTACCGGGTGCTGCACGCGGCGCCGGGCGCGGACGGCTCGGGCATCGTGTCGCGCTACCCGCTCACCGAGGAGAACTACACGGGTGATTCGGCCGCCAAGCAGCCCGGCGCCGAGGCCGACCTCGGTGGCGGCACGGTGGTGGAGATCGTGGCCGTGCACCCGCAGTCGCCCGACACCGACGCCGGCCAGTGGGACGCCCAGATGAAGGACCTTTCGCGCGCCGCCGGCGAACACGGCCTGCGCATGCTGGCCGGTGACTTCAACGCGACGCTCGACCACGCGGCCCTGCAGACCGTGCTGTCGCGCGGTTACCACGACGCCGGCGACGAACGCGGCGCCGGACTGCAGCCGACGTGGCCCGCCGACGCCACCCCGTTGGTTACGCTGGACCACGTGCTGGTGGACAAGCGAGCGGCCGTGGAGGACTACCGGGTGCTCGACGTGCCCGGCACCGACCACCGCGCGGTGTACGCACAGGTGCGGCTGCCGTGACGGTGGCGCTGCGACCGGTCTCGGGTGCTGAGGAGTACCCGCGGCTGGTGGAGATCTGGCGCAGCTCTGTGGAGGCGACGCACGACTTCCTGACGCCGGAGGACGTTTCCTTCTTCGCCGAGCGCGTGCCCGGCTACTTCCCGGGCGTCGACCTCACGGTGGCGACCGTCGACGGCGTCGCCGCCGGCTTCTCCGGCACGGCGTACGGCGAGCTCGCGATGCTCTTCGTGCACGCCGACCACCGCGGCGCCGGAATCGGTTCCGCGCTGCTGCGCAAGGCGTTCGCCGAGTTCCCGGTGCTCACCGTGGACGTCAACGAGCAGAACCCGCAGGCGCTCGGCTTCTACCTGCACCACGGGTTCGTGGTCGTCGGCCGGTCGGAGCTCGACTCGGAGGGCCGGCCGTTCCCGCTGCTGCACCTCAGGCGAGCTTGAGCAGCGTCTCCAGCGCACCGGCGGCGATCGACACCCCGCGGCCGTGGCGGATCTGCGGCTCGCGCGGGTTGATGCGCACGAGCGCGCCGGACGCGGCGCTCGCCAACTCGGCGTAGCGGCGCACCGTGGGCACGGCCTGGCCCGCGCCGAGCTCGACCACGGTGAGGTCGCGTTGTTCGCGGCGCCACGCCGTGAGCTCGTCGAGCTGGGCCTGACTGCGCGTGGGGACCCACTCGAAGTCGCCGAACATCAGGATGTTGGGCCGGGCGAGGCCACCACACCGCGGACAGGCCGGCAACGGCTCGCGGGCGCGCATGGTTTCTTCGTCGAGGTCCACTCGCGTGCCGTCGGCCGGCCAGATGTCGTCGGTGCAGTTTTCGAGGCACTGCAGGTGGTGGATGGACCCGTGCGCCTCGGCGACGCCGGTGAAACCCGCGGCCTGAAACTGTCCGTCCACATTGGACGTGAACACGCGGACGCCTCCTGGCGTGCGCTCGCCCCACTCCTTCAGCAGCGCGAACCCCTGGTGCGGCACGGTGGCGCGGTAAAGCGCCAGCCGGTGCCCGTAGAAACCCCAGGCCAGCCCGGGGTCGTCGGCGAAGTGCCGCGGGTCGGCCAGCTCTTCGAAGCTGAGGCCGAGCTTCGCGTACGGCGGATACGCGCGCCAAAACCCTTCGTCACCCCGGAAATCGGGTAACCCGGAATCAACGCCCATCCCGGCACCGGCGCACACGAGCAGCGCGCCGGCGCCGTGGATCAGCTCGGCCGCGCGGGCGAGTTCGTCACTCACCCGGCTTCGAAGCCTGCACGACCTCGAACTCGAGCAGGCTCGCCCCGGAGGACACCGGCTTCGCGCGCTCACCCGCGTGCGCCTCGCGCGCCGGCCCGGCCGCCCACGCCTGGTAGTGCTCCTCCGACTCCCACTTCGTGTACACGAAGTAGCGCGTCTCGCCGGACACCGGCCGGAGCAGCTCGAAGCCGAGGAACCCGGCCTGACTGTCCACCGCGTGCAACCGCGCGGCGAACCGCTTCTCCAGCTCGGGGCCGGCACCTTCGGGAACCTCGATCGCGTTGATCTTCACCACTGCCATGGCTCCACCCTACTTCCGTCGCGGGCCACGGGGCCGCCGAGCGCGAGGTGGCCGGTGTGGGCGATTTGTGCCACTCTGGCGACCATGGGGGAAGGCTACGAAACACTCGCGCACGATCTGCAGCGGATCATCAAGGCCACGGCCGACTCGGTCACATCACAGCAGGCCAGCGAGCTGATCGACCGCGTCACGGGGCACTTGCGGGTGCCGCTCACGCAGGCGCTGGTGGTCACTCGCAACTACGAGGACTGGGAGCACGCCAACATCCAGGCGGGTGTCGACGCGTACCTGTCCGAGCACGGCGTGGGCACGGACTGGTTCGGGATCGCGGGCGGGCAGCGGGGGCACGAGGACCTCGTGGGCATGCTGTTCGCCGCGCGCAACCACCGGCTCTACGAGCTGGGCGCGGTCGACTACACGACCGCGACGGTCGGCCCGGACACGGCGGCGGAGGTCGTGCAGCTGGGGCTGGTCGGCACGACCGCTCCCGACGGCACACCGGTGATCGTGGGCGTGCGGGGCACGAACCAGCAGTACGGCCAGATGGACTGCCGCCTGGAGGTGATCGCCGGCGAGCGCGCGGCGGCCACGGCCACCCGCGACCGCATCGAGCAGCTGATCTCCGAGCACGACGTGCTGCGCGGCCACGTGCTGGCTTTCGGCGTGAGCGAGCACCGCGGCAACGAGCTGCTCACCTTCCTGCCGCGTCCCGCCATCACGCCCGAAGAGGTGGTGTTGCCCGAGGGCGTGCTCGAGACCGTCGAGCGTCACACGCTCGGCATCGCGGAACACGGCGAACGTCTGCTCGCCGCCGGCCAGCACCTCAAGCGCGGTGTGCTGCTGCACGGGCCGCCCGGCACCGGCAAGACCCATACGGTGCGGTACCTGATGGGCCGCCTGCCCGGCAGCACCGTCGTGATCCTCACCGGCTCGGCCATGCGCTTCATCGCCAAGGCCGCCACCCTCGCCCGTCGCATGCAGCCCAGCATCGTGGTCCTCGAGGACGTCGACCTCATCGCCGAGGACCGCGACCACATGCGTGGCGGCACCCCTCTGCTCTTCAGCCTCCTCGACGCCATGGACGGCATCGGCGGCGACGCCGACGTCACCTTCCTGCTCACCACCAACCGCGCCGGCGACCTGGAGAAGGCGCTCGCCGACCGCCCGGGCCGCGTGGACCTCGCCGTCGAGATCCCGCTGCCCGACACCGCCGGCCGTGCGGCCCTGCTGGACCTGTACTCCCGCGGCCTGAAGGTGACGGCCTCACTGGACCCGATCGTCGCCGCGACGGAGGGCGTCACGGCTTCGTTCGTGAAGGAACTGCTGCGGCGCGCGACCTTGCGGAGCATCGCCGCACGTCCCGACGACGAGGTGGTGATCGGCGACGCGGAGCTGGGCGGGGCGTTGGAGGAGATGAACGACGCGCGCAACGCGCTGACCCGGTCATTGCTGGGGGCGTCGGCTCAAGGGCGCAGGGACCCCGGGTAGAGATCGGCGTCCGAAGGCAGCTTCGCCGTGCGGAACCAGTCGTCCAAGAACCCGTCCAGGTTCTGGCCCGCCAGGCGGTTCACGAGCTTCGTGAAGTCGGCCCACGAGGCGTTGGCGTGGCGGTGCTCCGTGGTCCACGTGCGCAGTAGCTCGGAGAACGGTCCTTCTCCCATGCGCCGGCGCAACGCGTGCAGGGCGAGGATCCCTTTGTCGTAAACGGCTTCGAATTCGTGGCCGGGCCCGGGGTCCACGAGTTTGCGGTTCCAGAAGTCCGTGCTGCCGTGCGTGATTTCGAGGGCGGCGCGGTAGCGGTTGTCGAGGTTTTCGCCCTCGTGTTCCGACCACAGCCACTGCGCGTAGGACGCGAAGCATTCGTTGAGGCACACGTCGGACCACGAGTCGAGGGACACGGAGTCGCCGAACCACTGGTGGGCGTTTTCGTGCACGAGCGTGAGGAGCGTGGCCCACTTGGCGTACGTGGGGCGCGTCTGGGTTTCGAGCGAGAAGTGGATGTCCTCGGCCAGGTAGATGCCGCCGGCGGCGCTCTGGGGGTACGGGCCGAACTTCGAGGCCAGGAAGGCCAGCACGCTCGGCAGCTGGTCGCCGGTGGCTTCCAGGGATTCGGCGCCCGGGGCGTACGCGGAAACCACCGGCGTGCCGTCGGGCAGGGCGGAGCGTTTCACCGTGAATTTGTCGATCGCGAGCGTGGTGAGGTAGCTGGCGATGGGGGTGGGCTCGGTCCACGTGGTGGTGGTCTTGCCGCCGGCCGAAGTAGGGGCTGACGAACGGCCGTTCGAGATCACCGTCCAGCCGTCGGGCACGTGGGCGGTGACGCTGAACGTGGCCTTGTCGCGCGGGGTTTCGTTCACCGGGTACCAGAACGCGGCCGAATGCGGTTCGCCCACCATGAACGCGCCGCCGTCGGTGGAGCGGCTCCAGCCGGTTTCGGCACCGCCGTCGTGGGCGGTGCGGGACGGGTCGCCGGAGTACCGCACGCGGGTGTGGAACGTCGAGCCCGCCGGCAGCGGCTGCGGCGGCGTGATCACCAGCTCGAAGTCCTTCTCCCGGCTGAACTTCGCGGGTTTTCCGTCGACCTCGACCGAGGCGACGTCGAGGCCCCGCAGGTCCAGGTCGTAGCGGCTGAGGTCCTGGGTGGCCTTCGCGGTCACGGTGGTGTCGCCGTCGAGGTGGCCGCTCGCGGGGTCGTAGCCGACGTCGACGTGGTAGTCGAGCGCGTCGTAACCACCGTTGCCGTCGTCCGGGTAGTACGGGTCGCCGGCGCCGCTCGCGCCCGGGGTGGGGTGCAAAGGCGGCGGGCCCGGGGCGGCCGTGCACCCGGACAGCACCAGCACACCGGCGAGGACGAGGACGAGCGGTCGGTGGCTGCGCATCGTTTCACCCTAGGTGCTCGCGGTGTGGTTCAGTGGCTACCGAAAGGCGGGAAGACTTCATGCGACCAGGTGTGATCCACTTCGGCGGTGACGCGACCACGGGCGTGTCGGTGCTGTTGCTCCACGGCTTGATGGGCCGCGCGCGCACCTGGTGGTCCGTCGCGCAGTGGCTCAAGCCCTACGGATCCGTGCACGCTCTCGACGCCCGCGGTCACGGCCGCGCACCCCACGAAGGCCCGTGGACCACCGAGCAGTTCGCCGAAGACGTCGCCGAGGTGCTCGCCGAGCTCGGCCCGGCTGTGCTCATCGGCCACTCCATGGGTGGCCTGCACGCCTGGGCCACGGCGGCGAAGTACCCGGAGCTCGTGCGTGCCGTGGTGAGCGAGGATTTCGCGCCCGACCAGCGCGGTCGCACCGTGGAGACCTGGCGTGGGTACTTCGACAGTTGGCCGGTGCCGTTCGAATCGCTGGCCCACGTGCGCGAGTTCTTCGGCACCGCCGGCGACTACTTCACCGAGTGCGTGGAGGAACGCGAAGACGGCTACCACCTGATCGCGGACCTGGAGAACCTCTACGAGATCGCCGCCGAGTGGGGTCGCCGCGACTACTGGTCCTTTGTGGACTCGATCCGCTGCCCGCTGCTGCTCGTCGAAGGCGAGCACACGGCCATGCCGGCCGGGCAACAGGCACAGGTCGCCGAACGCGTCCCCGGCGCGAAACACCTCATCGTGCCCGGCTCCGCCCACCTGCCCCACGCCGAAGCGCCGCAGATCTACCGCGGCGCCGTGGAGGCGTTCCTCGCCGGGCTGTGAGCGAACCGGCGAGCCACGTGCACCGCCCTCGCCGACGCACGTGACCCGCCGGGGTCAGTGGGCGAGCTCCACCCGCCACGCCGCCGCGGACTTGCCCGACGGCACGATCAACGGCCACACGTCCGATCCGAGGAACCCGGACTCGTCCGCCGCGCGCGCTGCCGTGCAGCTGTCGCGCGACAATCCGTGCTCGGCGGCCAGCCGAACCACCGCGTCCTTTGTGGACCTGCCGAACACCCCGTCGGTGGGCACGCCGTAGCCCGCGGCGCGCAAGAACCGTTGTGCGGTGAGCACCTGCGGCCCCACGTCGCCGGGCTTCAGCAACGGCCACTCCGGCACGTCCACTCGCGAGGCGGCCACTCCGAGCACCCGCGAAACCGCGGTCCGCAGCTCCGGAAGCCGGTTGTAGAGCACCTGCCCGCAGCATTCCGTCGAGTTGAAATCCCGGTGCCCCTTGATGAAGCTCGGCGCGATCCCGTACTGGTCCGCGATGTAGGCCACCAGCGACACCAGCGAATTCCACAACGCCACCGGCACGTCGACCGTGCTGTAGAGGCCCTCGTTCTCGATCCCGAGGCACTCGCTGTTGTGGTTGCCCACGTTCGCGCCCTGCACGTGCTGGCGCCCACCGCGCAGGATTTCCAGGCTGCGGTGGCGGCCTTCGGTCACGTAGCCGCCGCGGCTGTTCGTGAACTGCTGGCCCGTGTCGATCCAGCCGCGCTTGTCCATGTGCAGGTTCTGGATGTCGCGCGAGATCTGCAGCGCGTGGGCCAGCGAGTAGTCCGTGTTGTTGCCCGGGTCCACGGTGTGGTGCACCACGATGTAGGTCGGCTTGTGGTTCTCCACCACGATCGCGCCCGTCGCGGCCCGCGCCTTCCACTCCGACGTCGGGTGGATCGTCGGCCCGGCCGCCGACGCCGAACCCGCGGCTGCGAGCCCCAGCGCGCCGGCCGCGGTGACCGTGAGCCCGCCCTTGAGCACGGCGCGGCGAGTGGCTTCCCCCATGCGAATCTCCTCCGCCGGAACAGCGAAACGTCGGGGGAAAGCTAACCCGCCGCGGAGATCATGACAACTTTTTGCCGACTTTCGTCGTACCAGGTCAGGATCGACCCGTCAGTGTTCACCCGGCAGGGCGAACAACCCGGTGTCGGTCTGCTCCAGCAACCCGTCCACCAGCAGCGAGTCGAGACAGCGGTCACGCTGCCCGGCCTCGTGCCACACGATGTCGAGCCGAGCCTTCTCCACGGGCCCCTCGCTGCCGCGCAGCACGTCGAGCAGCAGGCCGCGCACCTGCCGGTCGGTGCCGGCGAACTTCTGCACGGGCTTCGCCGGGCCCGCGTACTCCGGCCGGCCGTTGTGCTGCCAAGCGCACGTGTCGAACACGGGACAGTCGGCACAACGCGGCCCCCGCGCGACGCAGATCAGCGCCCCGAGCTCCATCAACGCGGCCGACATCTTCGCCGCCGGCGCGTCGTCGGCCGGCAGCAGCGCCTCGACGTCGGCCATGTCGCGCGTGTTCGACGCCGGGCCGGCGTCGCCCGCACCGTGCACGGCCCGCGCGACGACCCGTCGCACGTTCGTG
The DNA here is from genome assembly GCF_035918295.1 of Amycolatopsis rhabdoformis. Taxonomy (GTDB): domain Bacteria; phylum Actinomycetota; class Actinomycetes; order Mycobacteriales; family Pseudonocardiaceae; genus Amycolatopsis; species Amycolatopsis rhabdoformis. The sequence continues at coordinate 7,236,627 of NZ_CP142149.1, read as the reverse complement.
TCCACCACCGGCGCCCGCTTGCCGTATGCGAAAGCCGCCACGGCCCGCGCGGTGTACGCGCCGATGCCGGGCAGCGCGAGCAGGGTGTCCACATCGGACGGCACGACGTCACCGTGCTCGGCCGCGATCACCGTGGCCGCCGCGTGCAGCCGCAGCGCGCGGCGCGGGTAACCGAGCTTGCCCCACGCGCGCACGACCTCGCCGGTGGTCTCCGCGGCCAGCGCCGAGGGCACCGGCCAGCGTGCCATCCACTCGAGCCAGATCGGCTGCACGCGCGCGACCGGCGTCTGCTGCAGCATGATCTCGCTCACCAGCACGCCCCACGCGGAGCAGTCCGGTTCCCGCCACGGCAGGTCCCGCCCGTGCGTGTCGAACCAGTCGATCAAAACGTCCGCGTCCACAGCCACGCCGACCATTGAAACCGACGCGGGTCAGACGAGCTCGGTCAGGCTTCCCTTGTCGATGTCGAGCACGAAGCCGCGCACCTTGTCGCGGTGGGGCAGGAACTCGCTGTGCCGCACGCGTTCCACGCCCCGGCGCACGCTGGCCTCGACGTCGTCGAACGCCTCGACCGACCAGGTCGGTCGCACGCCGGTGGCCGCTTCCAGCTCGTCCTTGAAACCGTCCTCGGTCACGGTCGAAACGCCGCACGAGGTGTGCTGCACGACCAGGACTTCTTCGGTGCCGAGCTTGTGCTGCGAAAGCGCGAGCGAACGGATCACGTCGTCGGTGACCACGCCGCCGCCGTTGCGCAGCACGTGGGCTTCGCCCGGTTCGAGGCCGAGCAGCGAGTAGACGTCGATGCGGGCGTCCATGCAGGTCAGCACGGCGGCCTTGAGGGTCGGTACGGCGGTGGCGCCTTCGGGCGGCGGCACGGGGCCGCGGCTGGTGTGGCGCTGGAACAACTCGTCAGCGGAGGTCATGGTCACCTTTCGGCCACGCTTCCCCGGCTACGCGGGCGGTCCCTCCCATGGAACCCGTTCGCGGTGCCCCCCACAACGTGATGGGGGCGAAGTCACGGGAAGTGTGCCGACAAAACAGGGGTGCTCAGCCCCCGAACCACGGCTCCTCGACGGTGCGCGGCGGCGCCGAGGTGCGCCCGAGCCGCAGCTCCGTGGGCAGCGTGATCACCTTCGGGCCCACGCGCTCGGCCGAACCGAGCAGCAGGCGGCCGGCGACCTTGCCCTTTTCCAGCACCGGCTGGTGCACGGTGGTGAGCCCGAGGCGCTCGGCCTCGGCGATGCCGTCGAACCCGGTCACGGTGAGGTCGAGCGGCACGCGCAGGCCCCGGCGTTCGGCCTCGGCCAGCGCGCCGAGCGCGAGGATGTCCGACGTGCAGATCACGGCCGTGACCTGCGGGTACGCGTCGAGCAGCTGGCGGGCGGCGGAAGCGCCGTCGTCCACGGTGTGGTCGAAGCGCTCCACCACGGGCACGGTGGCCCAGTCGACGCCGGCGGCGGAGAACGCCGCGGCCAGGGCTTCGAGGCGGATGCGCTGCACGTGGAAGTGGGCGCTGCTCTGGCGCTGCGCGGTCACGAAGTCGTCGTTGCGCTCGCGGGCCAGGCGCATGCAGAGCACGCCGACCTGGCGGTGGCCCAGCGACACGAGATGCTCGGCCAGGCGGGTCACGGCGGCCGCGTCGTCGGGGCCGACACGGTCCACCCCTTCGAGACGCGGCTGGTCGATGATCACCGTGGGCACGGGGCGTTCCATCACGGCGGCCAGGTGCGGGTCGTCGTCGGGCACGGAGTAGACGACAAAACCGTCGACGCCCGCGCGGTGCACGGCGGCGACGTCTTCACGGCCGGGGCTCGCGGGCACCAGGTGCAGACCGACCCCGGCGTCCTCGCAAGCGAGGGCGAGTCCTTCGAGAACCCCGACCGCGGCCGGGTCACGGAACGCGTACGACAGGTTCTCGGTGAGCAGCAGCCCGACGGCGCCGGCCTTGCGCGTGCGCAGAGATCGCGCTACGGGGTCCGGGCCGGGGTAACCGAGGCGCCGGGCGGTCTCGAGAATGCGCCGGCGCAATTCGGGAGACAGCTGGTCGGGGCGGTTGTAGGCGTTGGACACGGTGGTCCTGGACACCCCGAGCTCCGCCGCCAGCGACGCCAGTGTCGCCTGCCTCCGGGTGCGAATAGGACGGCCCATCCGCAAACCGTAACGGTTCAGATCGTTTTCCAGAAGCGACACCCCTGTGGTGAGTGTCTCGATCCGCTGAGTGACGGACAGGCCCTCTGCCACCCGGTGGAGCGCCCCCTGTCATTCGGATGGGGTAAAGTGAATCTGACAACGGTTTCCATTAGCTGATCGGTTCGACCCAGGAGAGTCTTCGATGAGTTCCCGCCTGAGTACCCGCCACATCCGTGGTGCGGTCGCCGCCGCCTCGGTTCTGACCGTGTTCGCGCTCAGCGCGTGCTCCGGCACCGACGCGGGGTCCGGCTCCGGTTCCAGCTCGACGTCCGGCCAGATCAACGTGGTCGCCGCCACCGACGTGTGGGGCAGCGTCGTGTCGGCCGTCGGCGGTGACAAGGTGCAGGTCAAATCGATCATCCACGACCCGACGGCCGACCCGCACTCGTACGAGTCCACGGCCGACGACGCGCTGGCCGCCAAGAACGCACAGCTGACCCTCGGCAACGGCGGCGGCTACGACGACTTCTTCGAGAAGCTGGCCGGCGAGGCGTCGGGCGCGAAGAAGCTGGTGGCCTACGACATCGCCGCCACCGGCGACGAGAACGAGCACGTGTGGTTCGACCTGCCGGGCGTGGAGAAGGTCGCCGACCAGGTCGCGGCCGCGCTGAGCGCGATCCAGCCGGCGTCGAAGCAGACCTTCGACGACAACGCCAAGGCGTTCAAGGGCCAGGTCGACGCACTGGTGAAGAAGGCGACCGACCTCGGCGCCGCGCACCCGGGCACCAAGGTCGTGGTGACCGAGCCGGTGGCGCACTACCTGCTCGAGACCGCGAAGATCACCGACGCGACGCCGAAGGCGTTCTCCGACGCGGTCGAGAACGAGACCGACGTGCCCGCGACCGCGGTCAACGACTTCACCCAGCTCATCAAGACCAAGCAGGTCAAGGCGCTGATCAACAACGTGCAGACGGTGACGCCGCTGACCCAGCAGGTGGTGGCCGAAGCCAAGTCGTCCGGGGTCGGCGTGGTTGATGTGGCCGAGACGCTGCCGGCGAATGTCACGGGTTACATTGACTGGATGACCAAGGAAGTGGACTCGCTGTCCGGGGCTCTGAACAGCTGATGTCCGCCGCGCTCTCGACGGTTCGCCCCGCGGTTCGCGTCCGCGGGGCGGGCCTGGCGTTCGGCAGCCGCACCCTCTGGTCCGGCCTCGACCTCGACGTCGAGCGGGGCGAGTTCCTCGCCATCCTCGGCCCCAACGGTTCCGGTAAGAGCAGCCTGCTCAAGGCGTTGCTCGGCATGCAGGGCCTTTCGGCCGGCACCGTCGAGATCGCCGGCGGCCGCCCGGGCGGTGCCAACCGCAAGGTCGGCTACATCCCGCAGCAGCGCGCGATCGACGACGGCCTCACGCTGCGCGGCGTCGACCTGGTGGGCCTCGGCCTCGACGGCCACCGTTGGGGACCGGGCCTGTTCGGCGGGCGCGAACGCCGGCGCCGGGTCGCGGAAGCGATCGAGGCCGTCGGTGGCACCGCGTACGCGAAGCAGCCGATCGGGCGGCTTTCCGGTGGTGAGCAGCAACGTCTCCGGGTGGCGCAGTCGCTGGTCGGTGACCCGTCCGTGTTGCTCTGCGACGAACCGCTCCTTTCGCTCGACCTCGCGCACCAGCGCGCGGTGAGCGAGCTGATCGACCGGCGCCGGCGTACGGCGGACACCGCCGTGCTGTTCGTGACGCACGAGATCAACCCGGTGCTGCAGTTCGTCGACCGGGTGTTGTACCTGGTCAACGGCTCGTTCCGCGTCGGCAAGCCCGACGAGGTGATGAACACCGAGACGCTGTCGCAGCTCTACGGCACGCGCGTGGAGGTGCTGCGCGTCGGCGGCCAGATCCACATCGCGGGTGCGCAGAGCTCCCTGTGCGAAGACCAACCGCACCACCACGAGCAGGAAGCAGTGGGCTGAGCCTTGGACGGCATGTTCGACTTCGGCAAGACGTGGGAGCTGATCGTCGCACTGCCCAGCGTGCAGACGGCGCTGGTCGCCGCCGCGGTGCTGGGGCTGGTCGCGGGGATCCTGGGGCCGCTGATCGTGATGCGCCGCATGTCCTTCGCCGTGCACGGCACGTCGGAGCTGGCGTTCACCGGCGCGGCCGGCGCGCTGCTGCTCGGCATCGGCGTGGAGTACGGCGCGCTGCTCGGCGCCGTGGCCGCCGCGCTGCTGCTCGGCATCCTGGGCACGCGCGACGCCGACCGCGACTCCGTGATCGGCGTGATCCTGTCCTTCGGCCTCGGCATGGGTGTGCTGCTGCTGTCGTTCTACAAGGGACGGTCGGCCAACAAGTTCGGCATCCTCACGGGCCAGATCATCACGGTGGACTCGACCAACCTCACGGCGCTGGTGATCTCGGCCGTCGCCGTGCTGGCCGTGCTCGCGTGCGTGTACCGGCCACTGCTGTTCGCGAGCGTGGACCGCAACGTCGCCGTGGCGCGCGGCGTGCCGGTGAAGTCGCTGACCGTGGTGTTCGCACTGCTCGTCGGCGTCGCGACCGCGCTGAGCGTGCAGATCGTCGGCTCACTGCTGGTGGTGGCACTGATGGTCACGCCCGCCGCGGCCGCCGCGCGCGTGACCGCGAGCCCGCTGCGCGCGACGGTGCTGTCGGTGATCTTCGCGGAGGTGTCCGCCCTCGGCGGCATCGTGCTGTCGCTCGCGCCGGGCAAACCGGTGAGCGCCTTCGTCACGGCGATCTCGTTCCTGATCTACCTGGTGTGCCGCGTGATCTCGTGGGCGCGCGACCGGCGGACCGGGGTGCGGGCGACCACGCCACCGGTGCCGCAGCCGGTGCCGGTCGGCTGAGGGTCAGCCCACCGGGTGGGCGGCCATCGCCGTCTTCACCGCGGAGATGAAGCCGTCGTCCGTGAACGGCACGAGGCCGCCGACGACGTTGCGCTCCACCGCCTGCAGCACGACCACGCGGGAGTTCACCAGCTCGTTGACCGCGGCCGCCTGGGGTGTCTTGTCGGTGGAGTAGGCGAGGTAGGTCAGGTTCGTGAAGGCCGCGGTGAGGTAGCGCGAGGACGCGAGGCTGAACGAGTCGCCGTAGACCAGTGTCGGTTCGGCGATGGTGCCGGGCAGGGGCGCGGAGCTGCGGTGCACCGGGGTGTCGATGTTGGCGATGAAGCCGGCTGCGCGGTCGGTGACACCGTCGGGCTCGAGCGTGTACTGGGTATTCGACTTGGTACCGGTCTTGCCGAGCAGCAGCGGCAGGTCGGCGACGCCGTCGTACGTACCGTCCGGAGTGGACTTCCAGCCGGTGGTGACCCCGGGCTGCACCGCCTCGGCGAGGGTGCGCGCGAGGACGAGGCCGCCTTCGTCGCGCCAGTGCGTGTCGTTCGAGGCGTAGATCGGGTGGCCGACGCGGGCAGCCGACGCGGCGAGCCCAGGGCGCAGGTCGAGCGAGTGGCCGACGGTGGTCATCTTGTACCAGTCGTTCGGCGCGGCGGCCTCGGAGCAGTCCTTGCCCGGGAAGCTGGCGGGCAGGAACTGCGGCACCATCGTGGTTTTGTCCGGTGTGACCACGAAAACGAACTTGCGCCCGGACGCCTCGACGGCGGCGCGCAGCTCGTTGACCTTCTTCATCGTGGTGTCGATGTCCTGCGTGGGCGTGCACTTCGACTCGGCGTCGTAGCCGTAGTACAGCCAGCCGTCGAGGCCCTGTACGACCTTGCGGTAGCCGGCCTGGTTGCTGCCGGGCAGGGACGGCGTGGCCGGGCCCGAGTTGGGCGCGCTCGGCTGCTGCAGCGGCGGCGCGGGGATCGGGCCGGAGTCCGACGACGAACCCTGGTCGAGCGGCGCGTCCTCGCCGAAGATCGAGCGGCTCACGCCGTCGGCGGCGTTGATGGCGCTGGCGCGGAAGGACAGCTGGTCGACGGCCCACGTGGGCAGGCCGGTGAAAAAGCCGAAGCCGTCGCCGAGGCTGGGGAAACCGGCCAGCTTGTGGTTCTCGATCTCGGTCGGGCGCACCCCGAAGACCCACAGCAGCGTGGGTGTGGTGAAGAACAGCAACGCGCAGACCAGCGCCGTGAGCTGCCGCTTGCCGTGCCGCGGACGGTGCAGCGCGTGCTCGCGAGGCAGGTACGCCTCGTGGACGGCTGGCAGCTGATGAGATTCGGACGCCACTGGATCACGGTAGCCACTTCGGGTGAACGAGGTGTGGGCAACCACCGAAAAGTCAGCCGAGCATGAGCAGAACCTGCAACTCGCCGACGACGAACCCGATCACGCCGCCCACGGCGATGAGCTTCCACTCGTCCTGGCGGAACGCCGGGCGCAGCAGGCCTTCGAACTCGACCGGGGTCATCGCGAGCATGCGCAGCTCGATGACCTTGGCCACGTCCATCGCCTGCGTGAGGTAGCCCTCGGCGTGGCGGACGGTGCGCGGGAGCTCGGCCAGCGCCCGCTGCGCGGCCTCGTGCTTCATCTCCTGCAGCCGGCGCCCGCCCACGGCCAGCGTGAGCACCGGTTTCGCGAGGCTGGCCTGCTCGTCGACGGCGTGGCCCACCGCGCGTTCGACCATCGCCACGAGCCGGTCGGACTTCGGGCCGCGCAGCAGCGCGTCGAGCAGGTTCGCCGTGGTCAGGACCTCGTTGGCGATCAGCTCGCCGTACTGGCGCGCCACCTCGGCGCGGCGGCGCTGGAACTTGCCCTGCAGGATCACGCGGCCCACGCGCACGGGCTCGCGGGGCAGGAAGATCATCTTGATCGCCAGCCAGTCGGTGAACAGGCCGATGCAGCCGCCGAAGATCGGCAGCACGAGCGGCTGGCGCGTCAACGCCCACACGATGGCCTGCACGACCCCGAGGCCGAACCCGAAGAAGATGCCGGCGCGGGCGATGAACGCCATCTCGGGCCGGGACGTCTCGCGAATCAGGCGCACGAGCAGGGCCTTGTCGCGGGTGAGGCTTTCGACGGTCATGTGCCGCACGTCGAGCACCTCGTCGAGGTGGTCGCGCACGTCTTCGAGGAACTCGCGCACGAGCCGCGGCGCGTTGGCCTGCACCTGCTTGATCAGCATTTCCTGCGCGAGCGTCGGCAGCACCTCCCAGAGCCGCGGGTGGTGTTCGCGCAGCACGTCGCGCGCGATGGCGTCGACGGCGCGCAGCAGCGGCTGTTCGAGCTCGCGCGTGACGATGACCGGGTCGATCTTCTCGAAGATCTCCTTGAGGTCGAGCAGGTTCGTGGTGAGCAGATCGGTGGCGATCGCGGCCATGCGGCCGCCGTGCTTGGGCACCACGCCCTGCCAGCCGAGGAACGGTTTGATCCCGACGAACTCCAGCGGGCGGAACATCATCTCGATCGCCACGCGCTTGGTGACGTAACCGATGAGCGCGGCGATGAACGGCATCGTGGCGTAGACCGGCCAGTGCCGCGCGAGGTCGTCGAGGACAGCGTCCAAACCGGTCTCCCTCCCGCTCAGGGCGCAACGGTATCGCAGTTTCAGTGCAACAGGACCAGCGCCTGGAGCTCGCCGACCAGGCCGCCGATCACCGCGCCGACGGCGATCAGCTTCCATTCGTCCTGCCGGAACGCGGGGCGCAGCAGCTGTTCGAATTCCAGCGGCGTGAGCCGGCGCATCCGGTCGACGATCGTGTTGCGCACGTCGAGCGCGTTCACGGCGTAGTTCTCGGCGTGGCGGATCGTCTCGGGAACGCGGTGCGCGGCTTGCGTGGCGGCGGCCTGCTTCATTTCCTGGAACCGTTTCGTGCCCACGGCGATCGCCACGAACGGTTTCACCACGCTCGCCTGCGCGTCGATCGTCTTCTGCACCTCGCGCGTGATCATGGTGAACAGCCGGTCGGATTTCGGGCCGCGCAGCACGGCTTCGAGCAGGTTGGGCACGGTGATGATCTCGCGGGCGATCATGTCGCCGTAGTCGGCCGCGACCTGGTCCCGGCGTTTCTGAAACACGCCCTGCCACGTGTACACGCCGAAGAACCGTTTCGGCTCACGCGGCAGGAAGATCATTTTCAACGCCAGCCAGTCGGTGAACCAGCCGATGCCGAGGCCGAACAGCGGCAGCACGATCGGCGATTTCGTGAACGTCCACACGAGCAGCTGAACGCAGCCGAGAACGAAGCCGAACACGATTCCCGAGCGTGCGATGAACTGCATTTCGGGTTTCGAGATGTCGCGGATCAGGCGGTTGAGAAGGGCTTTGTCGCGCACGAGGTTGGTCACGACCATGTGCTTGAGATCGAGCACGTCCTCGATGTTCGCCGCGATTTCCCGCATGATCTTCGTGATCGCGCGCGGCGCTTCGGCCTGCACGCGCTTGAGCAGCAGCTGCTGCGCGCCGGTGGGCAGCACCTCCCACAGCCGCGGCTGGTAGGTCTCCATCACCTCACGCGTCACGTCCTCGACCACGTCGAGCAGCGGCTCCTCGATCTCCTTGGCGACCTGCGCCGGGTCGAGGCGCGCGAAGATCTCCTTCGGGTCCACGAGGTTCGTGGTGAGCATTTCGGTGGCGGTGGAGGCCATGCGCTCGGCGTTCGCGGGCAGCACACCCTGCCAGCCGAGGAACGGTTTCACGCCGACGAACTCGACCGGCCGGAACATCATCTCGATGGCCACGCGCTTGGTGACGTAGCCGATCAGCGCGGCGATGAACGGCATCGTCGCGTAGACCTGCCAGTGGTGCACCGCGCCCGCCCTCCCCGTGTCGCGCTCACGCGCACGCTAGCGGTCGGCGGGCGCTCCGCCGGGGAGCCGCGGCGGGCGTTCACCGGTTCGGGACGGGCCGGCTGCGGGATCGACGGCCGCGCGTGGTTCTCGCCGGGTTTTCACCGGACGGGTACGCTCGCGGCCGAAGATCGATCTTCCGACTGTCCACTCCGGCCTCTTGTTGTTCGCGCGTTGTTGGCCTGGTGGCCCCCGCTCGTCTGCGATGCCGGGAGTGACCAGGGGTTGCGCATTTGGTAATGCAGCCGTTTGGCGGTACGTAAAGACGGACCTGCCCTCACTAAGGTGGCCCGATGGTCGCGCCTGAGAAGTCCGAAGCCACTCCCAAGAGCTCCCCGTTCGCAGTCGCGGTCAGGGGTTACAACCAGCGCCAGGTCGACGAGCGGCTCACGGCGCTCTCGCGCGAGCTGAGGGAAACGTCCCACAGCCGCGACGAGGCGATCGCGACTGCCGGCGAGCTGTCCAAGGCGCTCACCACCACGCAGAACGAGCTCTCCGAGACGAAGGCCGCCCTCGTGCGGATGAGCTCGAGCCCGTCCGGCGCCGGCGCCATGGCCGAGCGCGTGCGCATGATGATGCAGCTCGCCGAGGAGGAGATCGCCGACCTGCGCGCCGCCGCCGAAGCCGACGCGACCGCCACCCGCGCCGAGGCCGACAAGTACGCCCACGAATCCCAGCGCACCGTCGAGCGCCTCGGCAAGGAAGCCGAAGCCCAGCGCGAGCACCTGCTGGGCGAGGCCCAGGCCGACATCGCTTCGCGCATCGCCGCGGCCGAAGCGGACATCGACTCCCGCACGGCTGCCGCGGACGCGGACATCGAGCGTCGCACGGCTTCTGCGGACTCGGACATCGCTTCGCGCACGGCCGCGGCGGACGAGGATATCGCCACTCGGACCGCGGCCGCGAACGAAGACATCGCCACGCGCACCGCCGCGGCGAACGAGGACATCGCCACCCGCACGGCCGCCGCGGACGAGGACATCTCGACGCGCACCGCCGCGGCCAACGAAGACATTTCCTCTCGCACGGCCGCCGCCGACCGCGCCCGCACCGAGGCCGACGAAGCCGCCGCCACGGCCCGCGCCGAAGCCGACGAGGCGGCCACCCGCGCCCGCACGGAAGCCGACGCCGCCGCCGAAGCCGCCTCCGCGGCCGCCCGCGCCGAAGCCGACCGCGTCGCGTCCGAGTCGATCGCCGCGAAGCAGTCGCAGACGGACTCCGCCCTCGCCGACGCCCTCCAGAAGCAGACCGAGGCCACCGAAGCCCGCACCCTGGCGCTCGACCTGCGGGCCAAGGTCGCCGACCGCTTGGCCGCCACGAACGTCGCCGTGCAGGAAGCCCTGCGCCTGCTCAACCCGGCCGACCAGGCGGCGACGGAGCCGCTCACGGAAGACGAGCCGGCCGACTCGGCTGCCGCTGCTCGCTGACCCCCTCTGTTCGTTTCGCGGGCCCACCGGATTCGGTGGGCCCGCCTTTTGTGCGGTCGGCTTCGGGCGTTCCCGATTCGCGCGGCCTCACCATTCGGCGTGAGAATGTCGCCTGCCCCACCAGCCACCACTCGCGGAGGCCACTGATGATCCTCGAGGAAGAACGCGCGGCGCTGTGCGACCACGCCCGTCGCCTCGCCCCCGACGGCCTGGTCGTCGGCACCTCCGGCAACCTCTCCATCCGCGACGGCGCCCTGATCGCCGTGACCCCGACCGGCGTCCCGTACGAGAGCTTGCGCCCCGCCGACATCCCCATCGTGGACCTCTCAGGCGCCGTCATCGAGGGCGAGCTCAAGCCCACCAGCGAACTCCCGATGCACCTGGCGGTCTACCACCACGCCACCGACCCGGACGGCGCCCCGATCTCCGCGGTCGTCCACACGCACTCCGCCCACGCCACCGCCGTCTCGACGCTGGTCGACGAGGTCCCACCCATCCACTACATGCTGGCCACCATCGGCCGCTCCGCCCGCGTCGCTCCCTACGCGACCTACGGCACGTCCACCCTGGCCACCGCGATCCTCCCCGCCCTCCACTCCCGCCGCGGCTGCCTGCTGGCCAACCACGGCACCCTCACCTACGGCTCAACGCTGGCCGCCGCGTACGACCGCGCCCGGCAACTGGAGTGGTTGTGCCAGGTCTGGCTGCTGGCCCGCTCGGCGGGGACGCCGGCGTTGTTGCCGGGGGAGGAGATCGAGCGGGTGGTGGAGAAATTGCGGGGTTACGGGCAGGGCTGAGTCAGAGCGTGGCGCGGAGGCGTTGGATTCCGTGGAGAACACGTTCGCGATTCTTGGTGGCTTTGAGCCATTTCGGCAGCTTCGCTGGTTGCGGGGTGTCCATCGCCCGTTCGCCGAGGTTCGGGCGTGACACCAATTCCCGCGCACCGTGGACTACGTGCCAATGCATCGCCGTCGGTAAAATTCTGGACGTGTCAGGGGTCGGTCACGGAACTGTTGTTGAGCAGGGGCCATTTCTTCAAGTCTGATCCGGATCAGAACTGGTAGTACAAGAACGGGCTGAACGTCCCCGTCGCCACCAGAATTGCGGCGTAAACCAGACCCGCCGTCATCACGCCCACCCGCAGCGCCGTAGCGGGGCGGGTGCGGGAGGACTCCAGCAGCGGGCCCGTGACGGGGTGCGCCGGCAGCAGGAACAGCGTCAGGGCCAGCAGGAGGATCACCAGTCGCTGGTTCGTGAGGGCGCTGGAGACGACGTCGCCGAGGCCGCCGAAGTCCGGGAGGAGCATGTGGCCGATCATGCTGAGCGCGTGGGGCAGGTCGGCGGAGCGGAAGAAGACCCAGCCGAACACCACGAGGACCAGGGTGAGCACGCGGCGGGCGATGCGGGCGCCCGGGCGGGACGGGGTGGTGCCCCAGTTGAAGCGGCGTTCGATCACCAGCAGGGCGCCGTGGTAGCAGCCCCAGGCGAGGAAGGTCCACTGGGCGCCGTGCCAGAAGCCGGTGAGGACGAAGACGATGCAGAGGTTGCGGTAGGTCTTGCCGGCGCCGGAGCGGTTGCCGCCGAGGGGGATGTAGACGTAGTCGCGGAACCAGCGGGACAGGGACATGTGCCAGCGACGCCAGAACTCCGTGATCGTCACCGACGAGTACGGCCGCGCGAAGTTCTCCGGCAGGCGGAAGCCGAGCATGCGCCCGAGGCCGATGGCCATGTCGGAGTAGCCGGAGAAGTCGAAGAACAGCTGCAGCGTGTAGCCGATGGCGCCGAGCCACGCCGTCGCGAAGGTCATCTGGTCGGCGGGCGTGGCGAAGCACGCTTCGACCATCGGGCTCAGCGAATCCGCGACGATCGACTTTTTGCACAGCCCCAGCGCGAACCGCGGGAAGCCCGCCGCGATGTCGTCCAGCCGGTGCGACCGCTGCTGCGGCAATTGGTCCGCGATCTCGCGATACCGCACGATCGGGCCCGCGATGAGCTGCGGAAACATCGCGATGTACGCCGCGAACGACACCGGGTTGCGCAACGCGCGCCGTTCCCCGCGATAGATGTCCACGACGTACGAAATGTGGTGGAACGTGTAGAACGAGATCCCGATCGGCACCACGATGCTCGCGACCCCGACGTCACCTCCGAACCAGTGCGCGACGGCCGCGATCTGCTGCGTCGCGAAGCCCGCGTACTTCCAGATCACGAGCACCAGCACGTCGAGCGTGACAACGCCGATGAGGATCCGCTTGCGCCGCGTGCCGTGGACGTCCCAGGGGCTGGGCTCGAGCGTCGGGCCGACGAGAAAGTTGACGGCCATGCAGCCGAGCAGCAGGAACAGGTACGGCCCGGCGCCGATCGTGTAGAACAGCAGGCTCGCCACCGCGACGATGCCGTTGCGCCAGCTGCGCGGGCACACCAGCACGGCGATCAGCACCGCAGGCATGAAGTACCACAAGAACAGCGGCGAAACGAACGACATCGGTGACGGACCCCCTCGGTTCCGGAGCTGACCTTAGCCCGAGCGGGTGGCCCCGCGGACCGAAGCCCGGCGGATCCCGACGCGAATCACTGAGGGTGATGGTCGAAGGGGCAGGGTGGCCGGTCGTGGGGGGTTCAGACCAGTGCGAGGCGGGTGTGAGGAGGGGCCGGGTGAGTTCGCCGCTGTTGTCCGGAGTGTGCGGCCTCGCCGGTACGGAGCCTCGCCGGTACAGAGCCCCGCCCTCCCTAGGGGGGCGTCCCCAATCCCAGTCTATCGGCGACGGCCGACAGAAAAGGTCCACGCGCGGCTGGAGGGCGGAGTTGTCCACAACTCGAGGGAGGTGTGGACAACCGGCGGGTTCGAGGTCGGCGCGGGGCAGGAAAACGGCAGCTCAGCCGGGTAGTCAAGAGGCTGCGGCGATCCTTCCCAGTCCGCTGCAGCGCGAGGCCGCGGGTCGGGAAACCTCAGCCCCGCCGAGGAGCGAACCCGCCGCAAATGACAACTGCCGGGCCTCCCCAAGGGGTGACCCGGCAGCAGCCAAAACCACTCAGCTCAAGCGCCCCGCCAAGCGGCGGCGGCGAGCCACCTCCGCCAGCAGCACGCCGGCCGCGACGGAGGCGTTCAAGGACTCCACCCCGGCGGCCATCGGGATGGACACCGTGGCGTCGCAGGTTTCGCGGACCAGGCGGGAGAGGCCGCGGCCTTCGGAGCCCAGCACAACGACCAGCGGGTCGGCCGCGAGTTCGAGGGCGTCGATGTCCACGGTGCCGTCGGCGTCGAGGCCGACGATCATCAGGCCGGACGACGCCCAGGACTTGAGTTGGCGCGTGAGGTTCGTCGCGACGGCGATGGGGAGCTTCGCGGCGGTGCCGGCGCTCGTGCGCCACGCGACGGCGGTCATGCCGGCGCTGCGGCGTTCGGGCAGGAGCACGCCCTGGGCGCCGAAGGCGGCGGCGGAGCGAATGACGGCGCCGAGGTTGCGCGGGTCGGTCACGCCGTCCAGCGCGACGAACAGGGGCGTGCTGCCCGAGTCGCGGGCGGCCTGCATGAGGTCGTCGGGGTGGGCGTACTCGAACGGCGGCACCTGCAGGCCCAGGCCCTGGTGCATCGCGCGGTTCGTCTTGCGGTCGAGCTCCTCGCGCGGGATCTCCAGGATGGAGATGCCCTTGTCGGCCGCCAGTCGCACGGCCTCGTTCACGCGGTCGTCGATTTCGATGTTCAGGGCCACGTACAGCGCGACGCCCGGCACGTCGGCGCGCAGCGCCTCGACGACCGGGTTGCGGCCGGCGATGAGCTCCGGCCGGTCGGCCTTCTTCTGCCGCGCCTGTTCCCGCGTCTTCGCGGCGTTGGCGGAGCGGTAGGCCTTGTGCCCGGGCCGGTCCTCGGCCTTCGGCGTGGGGCCCTTGCCCTCGAGCGCCTTGCGCCGCTGCCCGCCGGAGCCGACGACCTGGCCCTTCTTGGTGCCGGTCTTGCGGATGGCGCCCTGACGCCGTGAGTTCCCTGCCATGTGTAACCGAGTCCTTAATCCACCGCGGTGGAACGGATCAGGAGTTCCTGACCGTCCACTGCGGACCGTTCGGGGTGTCCTCAACCACGATGCCCGCCTGCGTGAGGCGGTCACGGGCGGCGTCCGCGCGCGCGAAGTCCTTCGCGGCGCGCGCCTCCTGGCGTTCCGCCAGCAGGCCTTGTACGAGCTCGTCGAGTGCTCCGCGGACGGGCGTCTCGCTGCCGCTGTCGGCCCATCGGTCCGAGAGCGGGTCGATGCCGAGCACTCCGGTCATCGCGCGCACCGAAGAAGCGAGCTCGAGTGCCTTGGGGGTGTCGCCGGCGTCGAGCGCGGCGTTACCGTCACGCACCGTGTTGTGCACCACGGCGAACGCGGCCGGGGTGGCCAGGTCGTCGTCCAGCGCGCTGGCGAAGTCCGGCTGCACGGCGCCCGAGGGCACCTCGCCGGAAGCCGCCGCGCGGCGGAGGAAGGCCTCGATACGCCGGTAGCCCTGCGCGGCCTCCGCGACCGCGCCGTCGGAGTACTCGACGGTGGAGCGGTAGTGCGGCTGCACCAGGTAATACCGCAGCTCAGGCGCCCGGTAGCGCTCCAGCATCGCCGGGATCGACACGGTGTTGCCGAGCGACTTCGACATCTTCTCGCCCGACATCGTCACCCACGCGTTGTGCAGCCAATACCGCGCGAACCCGTCGCCGACCGCGTTGGACTGCGCACGCTCGTTCTCGTGGTGCGGGAACACCAGGTCGACGCCGCCGCCGTGGATGTCGAACTCCGGGCCGAGGTAGTTGGTGGACATCGCCGAGCACTCCAGGTGCCAGCCCGGCCGCCCGTCGCCCCACGGCGTCGGCCACGACGGCTCACCCGGCTTCGCGCTCTTCCACAGCGTGAAGTCGCGCGAGTCGCGCTTGCCGCGGGTGGGCGTCTCGCCCTGCTGCACCTCGTCGAGCTGCTGGCCCGACAGCTGGCCGTACCCGTCGAACGACTTCACCGAGAAGTAGACGTCACCGTCGACCGCATAGGCGTGCTCACTGTCGATCAGCCGCTGCATGAGCGTGATCATCTGCGTGATGTGCCCGGTGGCGCGCGGGTTGACCGACGGCGGGAGGCAGCCCAGGTCGTCGTACGCCTTCTCGAACGCCCGCTCGTGCGTGGTCGCCCACTCCCACCACGGCCGGCCGGCGTCGGCGGCCTTGGTGAGGATCTTGTCGTCGATGTCCGTGACATTGCGCACCAGCAGCACGTCGAGTCCACTGTGGAGCAGCCAGCGCCGCAGGACGTCGTAGTTCAGCACTCCCCGCACGTGCCCGATGTGGGGCACCCCCTGCACCGTGGCGCCACACAGGTAGATGGACGCCGTTCCGCTGCGGACGGGAACGAACTCCCGAGGGGCACGGGTCGCGGTGTCGAACAGGTGTAGGGCCACCCTGGAAGGGTACGGGGTCGGTGTGGGCGATGTCGCAAGACGTCAAAAGACGTCGTGCTTGCGCAGAGCGCCGAGGAGTGCATCGGGTCGTTCGGCGGTCGGCAGCGGGTCCACGAGCTCGAACGCGCAGCCCAGCGCCCTGGCACCGCCGTCGGCCTCCTCGCTGTCGCCGATCATGAGGGTTTCCTCGGCCCGCGCGCCCAGCTGGTCGAGGGCCGTCCTGAAGATCTCCGGCTGCGGCTTGATGGCGCCGACCTCGAAGGACAGGACGAAGGTGGCGATGTGCGCGTCCCAGCCGCGCTGGGTGAACGCCGGGCGGATGTCGAAGGCGATGTTGCTGAGGATGCCCACGCTGTTCCCGGCGGCTTTGAGGGCGGCTTCGGTGTCCGGGTACGGGGTCCATTCGGACGGGGTGATCAGGCGGTCGTAGAGGGCGGTGGCCTGAGCGGGATCGGGGACGCCGGAGTGGCGGAGGACTTCGAGGTAGACCTTGCGGTGGAGGGCCGGGTCGAGGTCGCGGTTGTACCAGGCGTGTTGGTATTCCTCGGTGAGTTCGACGACCTGGCCGACCGGGGCGGTCATGCGGCGCATCAGTTCGGTTTGGGCTTCTAGGTCGAGGGGGGTGCCGTTGGGGTTGTGGAGGTGGGAGAGCCAGGTGGGGGTTTGTTCAAGGCGGAAGAGGGTGCCGGAGAAGTCGAAGAGGATGGAGGTTATGGACACGGGGGGAGTTTATCTGGGGGGTGGGGTGGTGGGTGGGGGTTTGTGTGGGTGGTGGTGGGGGTCTGAGTGGGGTGGGTTGTGGGGCTGGTGGGGGTGGGCCGTCGCGGGGCGGGTTGCGGTTTTGGGGTGCTGGTGATGCGGGCCGTCGCGGGGCGGGTTGCGTTGGGTGGTGCAAGTGATGCGGGCCTGCGCGGGGGCGGGTTGCGTTGGGTTGCACCCCGAAGCTTGATTGTGTTGACGGCCGGAGAACCGTTGTCAAGGCGGGAAAGCGTGCCTTGACAACGGTTCGCCGGCCGCAAAGGAGCTTCGAGTCGGGGTGCGGGGCCGGGAAGGGCACAGGGGAGTTGGGAGGGGGCGTGGGTTTGTGTGGCTGGCCGGCGGTTTGTTGGGGGCAAGGGCCGCAGGGGTTTAGTGCGGGGTGAGTTTGATTCGGCGGCTGGCGCGTGTGTTGGGGTCAAGGGCCGCAGGGGTTTAGTGCGGGGTGAGTTGGATTCGGCGGCCGGCCGGTGTGTTGGGGGCAAGGGCCGCACGGGTTTAGTGCGAGGTGAGTTGAGTCCGGCGGGTGCGTTGTGTTGGGCGCAAGGGCCGCGGCGGTTGAGCCCGAGGTGAGTTTGTTCCGCGGCCGGCCGGTGTGTTGGGGGCAAGGGCCGCGCGGGGTGGGTGCAGCGGGAGTTGAGCTAGCGGGGTGCGGTGGGGTGGGGCTGGGGCGCCCCAATGTGGCGTTCGGTGCGTGGGACGCAACGAGCGCCACATCGGGGCGGTGGGTGTAACCGATGCCGCGTGGGCACCGGCTGGTCTGGGGGCGGGGTGGGAGTGGTCCTTTGGGCCCGGAAGGCGGGCCGGATAGGCCTCAGTCGCGGGTGAGGAGGGCGGTGGCGATGGCGGCGATGCCCTCGCCGCGGCCGGTGAGGCCCAGGCCGTCGGTGGTGGTGCCGGAGAGGCTGACGGGGGCGGAGAGGGCGGTGCTCAGGGTTTGTTCCGCTTCGGTGCGGCGTTTGCCGATGCGGGGGTGGTTGCCGATGACCTGGACGGTGGCGTTGGCGATGTGCCAGCCGTCCTGAGTGAGGAGGGTGGCGACCTCCTTGAGCATGTCGGTGCCGTGGGCGCCGTGCATGCGGGGGTCGCCGGTGCCGAAGACGGAGCCGAGGTCGCCGAGGCCGGCGGCGGAGAGGAGGGCGTCGCAGAGGGCGTGGGAGGCGACGTCGCCGTCGGAGTGGCCGGCGCAGCCGTCCACGTCGGGCCAGAGGAGGCCGGCCATCCAGCAGGGGCGGCCGGGTTCGATGGGGTGGACGTCGAAGCCGTTGCCCACGCGCAGGTCGGTCACAGCGGAGCCTCCTGGTCGCCGCCGGCCACCAGGGCTTCGGCGAGGGTGAGTTCGAAGGCGGTGGCGACGCGCATGGCGTCGGGATCGCCGGGGACGGTGTGGGCGCCGGATACGGAGTCGAGGCCCGGGTCGGCGCTCAAAGTCAGCGCCGTGCGGAAGGCGGCTAGGGAGAAGCCGATCGGTGTCTGCGCGGTGCGGAGGCCGTCGCGGTCCACGGTGGCGGTGATCAAACCCGCGTCGGTCGACTTCACGGTGTCCGCCATCGGGAGTACGGGGACTACAACAGACGCGCCTTCACGGATCGTGGTCAGTACATCACGGACAGTCCGTTGTGGAGTGAACGCGCGCAGGGCGTCGTGGACGAGGATCACCGCGTCCGGAGCGAGGGCGGGCTCGACGGCGGTGAAAACCTGCCGGAGCGACTCGCCGGGGACGAACCGGCAGCGGTCGGACAAGCCCGAAACCGCGGCCGAAAACGACGAAGCACACCGCGAAGGGGCCGACACGACCACCAGATCGAGCTCTGGTGTGCCGAGCAGCCCCTGCACGGTGTGCTTGAGAAGAACTTCACCGTTCACCGTCGTGAGAGCACGCTCTTCATCGGCGGTGTGGTGTGCGACAGTCACGAACGCGACGCTCTGCACCTGCTGGTTCATCGGGTCGTGATCGTAGAGAACGGGCTGCCCGGTGCCTCCGCCGGGAGCCGCATGACCTCGGGGGTCAGACCGTCGCGGTTTCCAGAACTTCGTCGAGGAGTGTTTCCGCCTTGTCCTCGTCGGTGCCTTCCGCGAGCGCGAGCTCGCTGACCAGAATTTGCCGCGCCTTCGCCAGCATGCGCTTCTCGCCGGCTGAAAGTCCGCGGTCCTTCTCTCGCCGCCAGAGGTCGCGCACCACTTCGGCCACCTTGTTCACATCGCCCGAGGCGAGCTTCTCCAGGTTGGCCTTGTACCGACGAGACCAGTTCGTGGGCTCTTCGGTGTGGGGAGCACGCAGTACGTCGAAAACCTTGTCCAGTCCTTCTTGCCCGACGACATCACGCACACCGACGATCTCGGCGTTGTCAGCGGGCACACGAACCGTAAGATCCCCTTGCGCGACTTTGAGGACGAGGTACTTCTTCTCCTCGCCCTTGATCACGCGGGTTTCGATGGCTTCGATGAGTGCGGCACCGTGGTGCGGGTAGACGACGGTCTCTCCGACCTTGAAAACCATGTGTCCTCTGCCCCTTTCGCTAAATCTATCTTAGCACGGTCTTCAGATGGCCACCTAGCGGCCCGGGATCGTCGTCGCAGGTCAGCGGCCTGGCGGGGGTTGACAAACCTGAATCGCCCGTGCTCATGCAGGTGATGGGGAAGGCGTTGATCAGCGGTTGCGAATTCCTAATTGGACGGTTGATCTTGGGTGGTGCCGCGCCCGTTGGGCCCACCGGTTCCGCGCGCACGAGGGCCCCCGGCTAGTCTTCGACGTGACGAGGCCGTGAGATGGAAGGACTCTGACGTGAGGCTGCAGAATCGCCGCGTGTTCGGCGCGGGCGTGTCGGCGCTCGGTGCCGTGCTCGTGCTCGCCGGTTGCGGGGCCGGTCAGATCACCCAGACCGACACGCAGCAGCCGGCGGTCAACGGCACGTACGCGACCGTGAAGACGCTGGCGCTGCGCAACGTCGCGATCCAGTACCCGGCGCAGGGTGCCGCCTACTCGGCCGGCCAGTCCGCGCCGCTCACGCTCACCATCGCCAACCAGGGCGCGAAGGACGACCAGCTGCTCTCGATCAGCTCGGACGGCACGCAGTCGCCCGCGCAGATCGGTGGCGCCACCGACATCGTGGCCGGTCACACGCTGGTCATCGGCCCGGACGACGCCGTCGAGTCGACCAACGAGCAGGCTCCGCCCGCCACGTCGAGCTCGGCCGAGGCGCCGGCCACCGGCACCTCGAGCACCGGTGCGCCGAGCAGCTCGGCCAGCGCGTCCCCGGGTGACGGCGGCGCGGTCGCCACGCCGCTGAACCAGGGCACCGCCTCGCTGCAGGGCCTCAAGCAGCCGCTGTGGCCGGGTATGACGATCAACGTCACGTTCACCTTCCGCGACGCGGGCCCGATCACGGTCGAGGTTCCGGTCGCCGCGCCGGCGCACGTGGAGCCCTGACCGATTTTGTCGGACCCCGCCGATAGCCTCGGCGCGTGGTGAAGAAGACCAGCACCGTTTACCGGTGCGCGGAATGCGGCCACGAAGCCGCGAAATGGCTCGGCCGCTGCCCTGAGTGCCAGGCCTGGGGCTCGCTCGAAGAGCGGGGCGGGCTCAAACCGGCGATCACGAGGGTGGCGGCCGGTGCGCCGAGCGCGCCCGCGCGGCCGATCGGCGAGGTCGACGTCGAAACGGCGCGGGCCAAGGCGACCGGTGTCTCCGAACTCGATCGGGTGCTCGGCGGCGGGCTCGTGCCTGGCGCCGTGGTGCTGCTCGCGGGCGAACCCGGTGTCGGCAAGTCGACGCTGCTGCTCGAAGTCGCCTACCAATGGGCCAAAACGGCCGGCCGTTCCCTGTACGTCACGGGTGAGGAATCGGCCGGGCAGGTGCGGCTGCGCGCCGAGCGCACGGGCAACGTCCACGGCGAGATGTTCCTGGCGGCCGAGAGCGACCTGTCGGCGGTGCTGGGCCATGTCGACGCCGTGAAGCCCGGCGTGCTGATCGTCGACTCCGTGCAGACGATGGCGTCTCCGCTGGTGGAGGGCTCTCCGGGCGGGGTCACGCAGGTGCGGGCCGTCGCGGCGGGGCTGGTGGCGCTCGCCAAGGAGCGCGGGCTGCCCGTGGTGCTGGTGGGTCACGTCACGAAGGACGGCTCGGTCGCCGGCCCGCGCGTGCTGGAGCACCTCGTCGACGTCGTGCTGCAGTTCGAGGGCGACAAGCACTCCACGCTGCGCATGGTGCGCGGCATCAAGAACCGCTTCGGCGCGGCCGACGAGATCGGCTGCTTCGAGCTCACCGAGGGCGGCATCGTCGGCGTGCCCGACCCGTCCGGGCTGTTCATGAGCCACACCGCCGAACCGGTACCGGGCACGGCCATCACGGTCACCGTGGAGGGCAAACGGCCGCTGCTGGGCGAGGTGCAGGCGCTGGTGTCGAGCACGAGCATGCCGCAGCCGCGGCGCGCGGTGAGCGGGCTCGACGCGTCACGCGTGGCCATGGTGCTGGCCGTGCTGGAGAAACGCGGCCGGTTGAAGCTCGGTGACAAGGACGTCTACGTCGCCACGGTCGGTGGGATGAAGATCACCGAGCCGGCGATCGACCTCGCGCTGGTGCTGGCGCTCACGTCGTCGATGCACGACGTGGCCCTGTCGTCGCGGTTGGTCGCCGTGGGCGAGGTCGGGCTGGCCGGTGAGGTGCGCCGGGTGCCCAACGTCGCGCGCCGCCTCGCCGAGGCCGCGCGGCTCGGCTTCACCCACGCCCTCGTGCCGCCCGATTCGGGCAAGATGCCCGACGGCATCCGCACGCTGGAGGTCGGCGATGTCGCCAGTGCGCTCAACGCCGCCAACCACGCGAAGTGATCACGGCCCGAAGTCGCTGGTCACCTCGAAGCTGAACTGGGCCGAGCTCAGCGCTCGGCCGGCGTGGATGCCGTAGGTGTTCTCCGTGGCGACGTTGGCCGCACCGATCAGCTCCGAGGTCGTGGCGTTCACGCTGACGATCAGCTCGTGGTTGCCGTAGTGGAACGTGTAGGTGGCCACGTCGCCGTGGTGCTCGGCCAAGCTCGCGCTTGTGGCCAGGACACTGATGGCCGCCTTCCGCAACGCCCGGGAAGCGAGGCCCGAAGCCAGCAGGGTGAGCAGGTGTTCCTGCTGGTTGCCAGGTGCGAAGTACGGAGGTGGATACGAGCTGTATCCGCCCGGCACGGCGGGGTCGGGGTAGAAGGCGAACGGGGGCAGCGCCGGATTGGTCTCCAGAGGGTGGAGATCCTTGGTCTCACTGATCTGGAGGTTCTTGCTGAGGCCCACGGGGTCGGTCGGCAGCGACGCGACGAACCGCGGTGTGAGCCGGTCCCAGCCCTCGGGGCTCTTGGCGCTCGCGGAGCCGGGGTACGGGAAGTCCTGGGTGAAGGTGCCGCCCGCCGCGACCTGGGTCACGGTTTGCGGGGCGGGCAGCGCCTCGGAGTCCGACGGATTGCCGAGAAGGATCGTCGTCGAGCCCTCGCCGTCCCGGGTCCACGTGCGCTTCCACACGCCCGACGGATCGGCCGGGATCCAGTATTCGACCTTCTGCCGCACAGCGAAGGCGCTCTTGTTACCACCCACCCACTCGAGGTCCGTGTAGGTGTTGGTCACGTGGGTGTACTGGCCGGTGGCCGGCACGACGTCGCCGGTGGCGGTGGCGGCAGGGAGGACCGTGGGGCCGGGTTCGAACACCTCGCGGGCCACGACCACGCCTCCCGTCACCAGGGCGACGGCCGCCGCCACGGCGATCCAGCGCCAAGTTCCCTTGCCGCGCTTGGTTTTCTGCGGCGTGGGCGCGTGTCCGGCTTCGGCGGCCGCCGCGCGCATCAGGGTCGCGCGGGCGCGGTCCAGCTCCGTCTCGTCGGTGCGCACGTGCGGGTTGAGCGCGCCGAGGGCCTCGTCGAGCTCGGCGTCGGACCAGAGGTGACGCACGTTGTCGTCGTTCACAGTTCGTTCGCCTCCTCGACGATCGTGGTGATCGCGGCGTTGGCGCGCAGCCAGCGCCGGATGCGGTGCAGCCGCGAGCGGATCGTGCCAGGCGGCACGCCGAGCGCTTCGGCCACCTCCGTCGGCTCCAGCCCGGCCCACGACACGAGCAGCAGCGTGTCGCGGTCGGCGGCGTTGAGCTTGGCCAGCGCGCCCGCGAGCTGCGCCGTCCGCGTCTGCGCGTCCACCTGCTCGGCGACGCGCCCGTCGTGCCCGGCCGTGGTGTGCTCGCCCCGGGCCGCGAGCCGCGCGGTCGCCTTCAGCGCCCGCGTCTCGCTCCGGATGTGGTGGCGCAGCAGGTTCGTCGCGATCCCGTACAGCCACGACCGCGCCGTGCCCAGATCCGGCCGGTACGACTCCCGCCGCCGCAGCGCGACGAGGAAGGTCTCGGCCACGAGGTCGTGCGCCGCGTCGTCGCCCACGCGGCGCGCGAGGTAGCGGTGCAACTGGCGGGAGTGTGCGTCGAAAAGCCGCCCGAACACGGGCGCCGGATCGGGCACACCCAGGTCGGGACGGTCGAACGAGTCCGGCAACGCCGCCTCCGGACCGTCGTGGATCACCTGCATGCCCTGTGTTGCCCGCAGCGGTCCCGAGCGTTCACGTGTGGTGCGTCACCAGATCGGGTGGTCGCTGAACTTCTCCAGCGTCGTGACGGAGGGGCGGATGTAGAACAGGCCCGCCGCGTAACCCAGGACGCCGAGGGCGAAGTTCGCGAAGGTGGCCAGCACGTCCGTGGCGCCGAAGCGGTCGTGGTCGCTCCAGAGGTCGAGCAGCGCCGAGGACGTGAGGGCCAGCAGGCAGGTGATCACGGTGGTCGTGAAGCACGCGACCAGGGCGGTGCGCGCGGCGCGGGCGCGGGCGACCACGAGGTAGTCGCCGCGCAGGCAGGTGCGGCAGGAGAACACCACGACGGCGGTCAGGACCACGGCGAGCGAGGGCAGCAGCAGCCCGATCACGCCGACGGGCGCGTCGGGCAGGCTGTGGCCGTGCAGGGGGCGGTTCACGAACGCCGTGAGGGCGAGCACGAAGACCGTGCCGACCAGCAGCGCGAGCCCGGTGACCACGGAACCGCTGCGCACGCGGCGGGCGAAGAGCGGCGGCAGCGGGGCGTAGTCGGTGGCTTCGCCGTAGTACTGCTTCATCCCGTCACCTCCGCACCGACCTGCATTCGAGCGCCGAATGAACGTGCAAATGCTCGTGAAGGTCACCTTAAGGGACGGTGCGTCTCCCAAGGTGACCTTCACGGCACTTGTCACCGACCTGTGCTAACGCAGTAGGCCGGTGACAGGTGTTCACAACTTTTCGGCGAGCAGGTTCGCGCACCGGATGAGGCCGATGTGCGAGTACGCCTGCGGGTGGTTGCCCAGCGAGCGTTCGGCGATCGGGTCGTACTGCTCCGGCAGCAGGCCTGTGGGGCCTGCCGAGGCGACGATCTGCGTGAACAGCTCCTCGGCCTCGTTGCGGCGGCCGGTGATGAGGTACGCCTCGATCAGCCACGCGGCGCAGATGTGGAACCCGCCTTCGCCGCCGGGCAGGCCGTCGTCGCGGCGGTAGCGGTACACGGTGGAACCGCTGCGCAGCTCGGCCTCGATCGCGGTGACCGTGCGCTGGAAGCGCTCGTCGGCCGGGTCGATCAGGCCGGTGAGGCCCACGAACAGCGAGGCGGCGTCGAGATCCGTGCCGTCGTACGCCGTGGTGAAGGCCTGGACCTCGTCGTTCCAGCCGTGTTCCAGCACGTCGGCCTTGATGCGTTCGCGCAGCTCCGGCCAGGCACCCGGCACGTCGCGGCCGTACTCGTAGCCGAGCTTCACCGCGCGGTCGATCGTGACCCAGCACATCACCCGCGAGTACACCCGGTGGCGCGGCACGTGCCGCTCTTCCCAGATGCCGTGGTCCGGCTCGTTCCAGCGCCGCGTGACGGCCTCGGCCATCGCGCGCACCATCTGCCAGTCCTCGTCGCGCAGCTCACCGCGCGCCTCGGCCAGCGTGACCACCAGCTCCACGACCGGGCCGAACACGTCGAGCTGCACCTGGTGGTTGGCCAGGTTGCCGACGCGCACGGGCCGCGAACCGGCGTACCCGGGCAGCGACTCGATCACGGCCTCGGCGCCGATCACGCTGCCGGCCAGCGTGTACAGCGGGTGCAGGCGCTCGGGACCGGCCAAAGTGGACAGCACGCCGTGCAGCCACTGCAGGTAGCCCTCGGCTTCCTCGTTGGACCCGAGGTGCACCAGCTCGCGCACGGTCATCGACGCGTCGCGGATCCAGCAGTAGCGGTAGTCCCAGTTGCGGACCCCGCCGATCTCCTCGGGCAGCGAAGACGTGGCCGCCGCCAGCACGCCGCCGGTGTCGGTGTTGACCAATCCGCGCAGCGTGAGCGCGGAGCGGCGCACCAGCTCCGACTGCACCGTGGGCAGCTTGAGCTTGGCCGCCCAGTCGCTCCAGTACCGGCCCGCGCGATCCCGGCGGTCTATTTCGGACAGTTCGTGGGCGCTCAGATCCGTGGTGCCGCAACGGAGTTCGAGCACCACCGGGTTCTCCGGCGTCGGCTGCACGAGCGCGGTGGCGGTGTCGTGCAGGCCGTCGGACGTGATGGTCCACTTGACGCCGGCCGAGCGCAGCACGAACGGCTCCGACGTGCCCAGCACCCGCAGCCCGTCGCCCTCGGCGACCAGCTTCACCGGCACCCCGCCGAACTCCGGCCGCGGCGCGAACAGCACGTCGGCGGCCGCTTCACCCGAGATCACGCGCACGATGTCCGTGCGGTGCGAAGGGCTCTCCGGCTCGAGGTAGTCGGTCACGAGCAGGCGGGACCAGCGGGTCTCCACCGTCATCGTGTTCGGCAGGTAGCGCTGGCCCAGCGGCAGTCCGTTGCGGTGCGGCTTGATCGAGAAGGCGCCCGCCCCGGGGCCGCCGAGCAGGTCGGCGAACACGGCCGGCGCGTCGGGGCCCGGGTGGCAGAGCCAGGTGAGCGTGGCGTCGGGCGTGACCAGGGCGACGGATCGCTCGTTGGCCAGCATCGACAGCCGCTCGATGGGCGGCGCCGACTCGCCGTAGAGCCAGTTGCGCCGCTCTTCCAGCAGGAAGCCGAGCACCAGTGCGACGTCGACGGTGTCGGGCACGCGGTAGGTGGCGAGCGTCTCGCCCTCGCCCACCTTGATACCCAGGTCCGGCCCCGACAGGCGCGCGAACGCCTTCTCGTCGGTCACGTCGTCGCCCAGGAAGATGGCGGCGGTGGCGCCCACCTGGTGACGCAGGGTGTCGAGCGCGCGGCCCTTGTCCGTCTGGACGACCGCGAGCTCCACCACCTCCTTGCCGTCGGTGGTCGACACGCCTTCCCAGTGGGCGGGGCCGTCGTGCACGTCGGCGAGCACGCGGCGGCCGGCCTCGTGCTCGGCGCGGCGCACGTGCACCGCGATGCTCGCGGGCTTCACCTCGAGCGACACGCCCGGCACGTCGAGCACCAGGTTCTCCAGCTCCGCCTCGAGTCGGCGGTGCAGTGCCCGCGCGTTGTCGTCGAGGGCGTGGATGAACCCGATGTCGAACTCGGAGCCGTGGCTGCCCACGAGGTTCACCTCGGCGGGCAGGCGCGACAGCGTCGCCAGGTCACGCAGCGCGCGACCCGAGATGACGGCTGTGGTGGTCTCGTGCAGGCCGGCCAGAGATCTGAGTGCGCCGACGGACTCCGGCAGCGGCCGGGCCTCGTCGGGGTTGGCGGTGATGGGAGCCAACGTTCCGTCGTAGTCGCAGGCGACCAGCAGGCGCGGGGTACGGGCGATCTGCACGATCGCGCGCCGTAACTCCGCGGGCAACGCCTCGGCGGTCAACACTCCTCCTCAGGAGGTCCAGCGCGGTACGGGGGGAGGTCAGTCGACCGGCTCCGCACCCAGCGCCTGCAGGAACGAGCGCGCCCACCGGTCGACGTCGTGGGTGAGGACCTGTCGACGCATGGCGCGCATCCTGCGTCGGCCCTCTGCGGGGTCGAGAGTAATGGCAGCCACCAACGCGTTCTTCACCCCGTCCAGATCATGCGGGTTGACCAGGAACGCGCTGGTCAGTTCGGCCGCCGCGCCGGCGAACTCGCTCAGCACGAGCGCGCCCCCGAGATCGTGGCGGCACGCGACGTACTCCTTGCAGACCAGGTTCATCCCGTCGCGCAGCGGCGTGACCACCATCGCGTCGGCCGCGGAGAAGAAAGCGGCCAGCTCCGTGCGGTTCACGGACTGGTGCAGGTAGTGCACGACCGGGTGACCGACGCGCGCGAACTCGCCGTTGATGCGGCCCACCATCTGCTCGATCTCGCCGCGCATGCGCTGGTAGTGCTCCACGCGCTCGCGGCTCGGCGTGGCCAGCTGGATGAAGGCGACGTCTTCGGGCTGCAGGCGCTCTTCGTGCAGCAGCTCGTGCAGCGCCTGCAACCGCAGGTCGATGCCCTTCGTGTAGTCGAGGCGGTCGACGCCGAGCAGCACGGCCTTCGGGTTGCCGAGGTCGCGGCGGATCTGCTTGGCGCGCTCGACCACGCCCTTGCTGCGGGCGAGGTTGTCGAGGCCGGCGGCGTCGATCGAGATCGGGAACGCGCCCACGCGCACGGTGCGGTCGCCGACCTGCACCATGCCGGGCCGCGACCGCACGCCGACGGCACCGCGCGTGGGCTCGAGGCCGACGAGCTGGCGGGCCAGCCAGAGGAAGTTCTGCGCGCCGCCGGGGCGGTGGAAGCCGATGAGGTCGGCGCCGATGAGGCCGCGCACGATCTCGGCGCGCCAGGGCAGCTGCATGAACAGCTCGACCGGCGGGAACGGGATGTGCAGGAAGAAGCCGATGCGCAGGTCGGGGCGCAGTTCGCGCAGCATCGTGGGCACGAGCTGAAGCTGGTAGTCCTGGATCCACACCGTCGCGCCCTGGGCCGCGACCTCGGCGCTGGCCTCGGCGAAGCGGCGGTTCACCTTCACGTAGCTGTCCCACCACGCGCGGTCGAACACCGGCGGCGCCACCACGTCGTGGTAGAGCGGCCAGAGCGTGGCGTTGGAGAAGCCCTCGTAGTAGTCGCGGACCTCGGCGGAGGTGAGGGTGACGGGGTGCAGGACCAGGCCGTCGTCGTCGAACTCTTCGACATCGACGTCGGGGACGCCGGGCCAGCCCACCCACGCGCCCTTGCGCGAGCGCAGGAACGGTTCGAGCGCGGAGACGAGCCCGCCGGGGCTCGCGGTCCAGCGCCGGCCGCCGTCCGAGGTGCGTTCCAGGTCGACGGGCAGCCGGTTGGCCACCACGACGAAATCGGCGGACGGTGCGGTTTTCTGCTCGTCAGTCACTACAGCTGCTCCCTCGTCATCCGCGGGTCGCGGCCCCAGTGAAACCCTAGCGCGCGTTGCGTGACCGGCAGGTGATCAGCCGGTTACTCCAGACGGCGTTCCGGCCGCTCCAGCGGCCCCGCCATCCGCGGCCCGGCGAGCTTGCGTTCGAGCCTTCCCAGCCGCATCCGCACGGGTTGCGCGAGGTATTCACCCAGGACAACGCCCGCGGCGAGCGCGAGCCCGATGGCGACGGCGGTCATCAGGGTGGAGATGTTGCCGCCGGGCTCGACCCCCAATTGGTATAGACCACGATAGGTGGAGAGGCCCGGGAGCAGGGGAGTGATCCCGGACACGGCCACCACGAGCGGCGTAACGCGCAGCCGCCGGGCCATCAGGCCACCGCAGAAGCCCACGAGCGTGGCCGCGATGGCCGACGAGCTCACCGCGTCGAACTGCGTGAGCATGAGCGAGCCGTACACGAGCGCGCCGATCGCGCCCGCCGCCGCGGCGACGAGCAGGGCGCGCAGCGTGGAGTAGGAGGCCAGCGCGAAGCACGCGGCCGCGCCGGCGCCGGTCACGACCACGATGGGCAGCTGCTGCGGCGTCGAGCTGATGACCTCCGGCAGCGGTGTGCTCGGCAGGCCGAGCATCACGGCGAGCTTCAGCGCCAGCACCACTCCGGTGATCAGGCCGGCCGACATCAGCGCCGTTTCCATCGTGCGGCCCGCGGCCGTGACGTTGTAGCCGGTGATCGCGTCCTGCACCGCCGACACGGTGGACAGCCCGGACAGCAGCACCGTGACCGCCGCGGCGACCACCAGCGTCGGCCGGTCGGTGGTGAGGACGTTGCTGCTCACGATCGCCATGGCCGACAGCGTGGCGACGAGCCCGCCGACGACCTGCTGGAAGAAGAACGGCAGGTGGTAGCGGTTGAGCAGCCGGCCCAGCCGGTCGACCACCGACGAGATCACGAACGCCACCACGGCCACGTCGGGACCGCCGCCGAGCAGCAGGGTGATGAACGCGGCCAGCCCGCCCCAGGCGATGGTGGCCACCCAGCGCGGGTACGGGTGCGGCGCCGAGGTGATGCGCTGCAGCTCCGTGTGCGCCTCCTCCGCGCCCATGTTGCCGCGGACGATCTTGCGCACGAGGATTTCCGCCTCCGTGAGCCGCGTGTAGTCGAGGCTGCGGCTGCGCACCACCCGCAGCGCCGTGACCGGCGCGAGGTCCGTGCCGCGGTGGCAGGTGACGGTGATCGACGTGAAGATCACGTCGACCTCGCAGTGGGGCAGCCCGAGCGCGGAGGTGAGCGCGAGGATCGTGGCGGTGACGTCGGACGCGCCGGCGCCGCTGGCCATCTGCACCTCGCCGATGCGCAGCGTCAGGTCGAGCACGAAGTTCACCGTCGCGTCGTCGGGCGGCAGCGGCCCCAGCGTCTCGCCGGTGTCGACGGCCGGCTGCTCGGCGGTGGGCGCTTCGAGGATGTGCCACGCGCGGCGCTTGAGCAGGTTGGGCCGGTGTCGCTGGTTCGAGCTCGGTCGAGGAGGCTCCAGGACCGGCCATCGTCTGCGGTGAACCCCCTGGTCGGCGCGCTCGTTGATCTTCATGATCGATCCCACCTCCTCGTCCTTCCGGCGTCGGTTTCCCCGACGTTCCCGGGGAGCATCGGCCCGCGCGTCCAGACCGTTGCAGTGGTGTGCACCACGTCTGTCCTCGATCGTCTCGCAGGGCCGGGCGGGGCGCTCGTTTCGGGGGTTGAGCTGGGGGTTCGGGCGGTTTCGGGGCGTTGGTGATCAAGGTGGGGCAGTGGTGGGCTTTTTGGTGTTGTTCGGGGCGGGGAAACCGGTTCCGGGGTGGACGCGGGGCGGTTTTCAGTGAGTGAATTCTACGGTTGTGATTCGGGGCTTATTCGTACTGGTCAGGGGCTGGTTTACGGCGGGTAAATCGGCATGTTTTTGTGTTCGTTATCTGTTGATCTGTGCTGCTAATCACTCTTTCGTGCATTCTCCTTTTTCGCTTCGTAATGTGCCCGTTACTTGCGATTCGGTCCCCACCGGAAGGAGCTCTACCCGAAATGGCAAACCACCGACTCGACACCCGGCCGGCTCCTGCTCGGCGCCTCGTCCGCACCGCTCTCACGGCGACCGCGCTGGCCGCCGCGCTTTCGGCCACGGCGGGCCCGGCCCTCGCGACCACGGCGTCCGCCGCCCCGGCGGCTACCTCCGCCTCCACCGCGGCCGCCGCTCGGCCCGGCGCCGCGGCCCTCGCCCGCGCCATGACCCAGAAGGGCAAGCCCTACGCCTGGGGCGCGGCCGGCCCGAACGCCTACGACTGCTCCGGCCTCGTCGTCTGGGCGTTCAAGCAGGTCGGTGTGACCCTGCCGCACAGCTCACGACTGCAGTCCACGCGCGGCACGGCCGTCGCCAAGTCCGCCCTCCAGCCCGGCGACCTGGTGTTCTTCTACACCCCGGTCAGCCACGTCGGCATCTACGCCGGCGGCGGCAACGTGCTGCACGCCAGCCGCCCGGGCCAGCCGGTGAAGATCTCGCCGCTGTCCTCGATGCCGTTCCACAACGCCCGCCGGATCTGACGCCCTCCCCCGGAAGGCGGCCGTGCGCCACAGCCGCCTTCCGGGTGACACCCTGAGCGGGCGGGCCGATATACTCGCCGTGCCTCGGCCTGGTGCGCGGGGCGTCGGCCGGTATAGCTCAGCTGGTAGAGCATCTGTCTTGTAAACAGAAGGTCAGGGGTTCGAGCCCCCTTGCCGGCTCACTTCCCGCCAGGGGTTTCCCGTTCAGGGAAACCCGCTGGTCCTCTTTCGTTCGCGGCCGTTCTCGCGGCTCGGCGGGACAGTTCGGCGAACGCCGCACGCAACTCTGGTGGCCCGAGCACCTCGATCTCGGTGTCGAAGCGGGCCAGTGTGGCCGCGAGGGCGGCCCA
Source organism: Amycolatopsis rhabdoformis (assembly GCF_035918295.1). GTDB lineage: Bacteria > Actinomycetota > Actinomycetes > Mycobacteriales > Pseudonocardiaceae > Amycolatopsis > Amycolatopsis rhabdoformis. The sequence continues at coordinate 7,205,957 of NZ_CP142149.1, read as the reverse complement.
GGACCAGGAACCCGTCGTCAATCGTGTTCGGTCCGGGCCGGTTTCCTCGACGACACCGTCGCCGGCGAACGGGGCCACGGCCGTGGCGGGCAGGTTGAGGATCACTTCGCCGCGGCAGGGCCAGGTGTCGGCGTGGGCGGAACCCTTGAAGCGGGCCGAAAGGAACGTGGCCACGTCGCCGCCCGGGAGTTCGCGGGGGGTGAAGCGCGGGCCGTTCGGGATGCGCGGGGTCATGCGGTCGGCGCGGAAGGTGCGCCAGGCGGCGCGGTCGGGGTCCCAGCCGGCGAGGTACCAGCGGCCGGCCCGCGCGACCAGGTGGTGGGGCTGCACGCGGCGGCGTTCGGCCGTTTCGTGTGGTCCCGGCGAGCGGTAGTCGAAGCGCAGTTCCTCGTGTGCGCGGATCGCGGCGCTGAGAGTGAGCAGGGTTGCGGTGTCGGTCTGGGGATCGGGGGCGGCCGCGCTGATCTCGAGGGCGTCGACGCGGTGGCGCAGCCGCGCCGGTAGCACCTGGCGCACCGTGGTCAGGGCGCGTGCGGCGGCCTCCTCGATGCCCGCGCCCGTGGCGACGGCGATCCGCAGCGCCACGGCCAGCGCCACCGCCTGCTCCTCGTCGAACAGCAACGGCGGCAGGCGGCTGCCCGCTTCGAGCCGGTAACCGCCATCGGGACCCTTGACCGCGCGCACGGGATAACCCAGCTCGCGCAACCGGTCGACGTCGCGGCGCACCGTGCGCTCGCTCACCCCCAGCCGCTCGGCGAGGAGCCCGCCCGGCCAGTCGCGGCGGGCCTGCAGCAGGGAAAGCAGCGACAACAGCCGGCTGGAGGTCGTCGTCGAGGACGCGATCGGCATGGGTTTCAGGCTGCCACGAATAGCGGACGTTCTCTGGCCGGTACCGCCGAGATCATCGGTCCTGTCGCCGGAAACCGCCGGCGGCAGGAAGGACCACCATGTCGCTCAACGCTGTCGCGCACCTCAACTTCCACGGCCAGGCCCGCGAAGCCCTGGAGTTCTACCGATCGGTGTTCGGCGGGCAGCTCACCATCTCCACCTACGCCGACTTCGGCCTGCCCGCCGACCTCCCCGGCGCCGGCGACGTCGTTTTCGGGCAGGTCGTGGCGGACAACGGCTTCCGCGTGATGGCCTACGACGTGCCCGGCGAACACACGCCCGTCTCGGGCACCCCCACCACGCGCCGTGAGAGCGGCACCACGATCACCACGGAGCCATTTTTCCTTTCCGTGCGCGGCGAAAGCGTCGACGAGGTCACGCCGGTGTGGAAAGGCCTCGCTGAAGGCGCGAACGTGATCGAGGCGTTCGGTCCCGCGGCGTGGGCGGCCGGCTTCGGGATGTTGGCTGACCGGTTCGGGGTGACGTGGATCGTCGACGTCGCCTGACGGCAGCAGTCCACTGTGGTGTCTCCTTGACGGCCACGGGTGACCACCGTGCCTCTTAGGCCAGACCAAACCGCCCCCTCGCCTCTTCTCCGCACCGCAACGGCCGTGAAAGCATCGCGGCGTGCTGAAGAACGCGAAGATCGTCGTGACCGGAGCGACCGGGCAGGTCGGGCTGCCGGTTGCCGTGGCGTTGGCCGACGACGGGCTGGGGAACGAGGTGTGGGCGCCCGCGCGGTTCACGAATGCCGAGGCGAGGGCGCGGCTCGAGGCGGCCGGGGTGCGGTGCGTGGTGGCGGATGTGGGGAAGGGGGAGGGGCTCGAGGGTCTGCCGGAGGAGGTGGATCACGTGCTGAACTTCCTGGTGGCGCGCACGGCGGACAGTGAAGGGGACCTCGTCGCCAACGCGGAGGCCGTCGGGGTGCTGATGACGCGCTTCCGGAGCGCCAAGTCGTTCCTGCACTGCTCGTCCACGGCGGTCTACGCGCCGGCGGTGGACGGGGGCGAGCTGGCCGAGGACGGGCTCCTCGGGGACAACAACCACACCAAGCTCATGCCCAACTACGTGCTCACGCGGGTGGCGGCGGAGGCCGTCGCGCGCTCGTACGCGCGCACGTTGGAGCTGCCGACCGTGATCACGCGCCTGAACGTGCCCTACGGCGACAACGGCGGCTGGCCCTGGTACCACCTGCTGATGCTCGCCGGCGAGCACCCGATCCCGGTGCCGCCCGACGGGGGCGCGTACCGGCTGATCCACGAGGACGACATCGTGCGCCTGGTGCCCGCGCTGCTCGACGCCGCGGGAGTGCCCGCGGTGACGGTGAACCTGGCGGGTTCCGAGACCGTGACCATCGAGGAGTGGGTCGGCTACCTCGGTGAGCTGACCGGCCGGACGCCGCGGTTCACCGTGGACCCCACGGCGATCGAGGGGACGGTGGCCGACGTGCGCAAGCTGACCTCGCTCGTCGGTGAGCCGACCACCGTGACCTGGCGCGAAGGCCTCGAACGCATGGTGAAGGTGCGCAATCCGGAGCTGATGGCCTGAGGACGCGTCCCGCTGACAGGAAGCAGGGCCGCGCTACTTCACCACGATCGGGTTCACCGGCGAACCCGTCCCTCCCACCACCTTCAACGGCGCTGCCGCGTAAAGGAAATCCCACTGCCCGTCCGCGCGGCAGGAAGCCACCAGGGCGCGCAGGTCGCAGATCTCCGTGAACACCAGGCCCAGGTTGCGCATCAACGCGCAATGGACCAGGAGCGTGGTGCCGTTGCGGGGATCGATGAGGACCTCGTTGCCGATCGTGTCCGTGGCCAGGTTGGCGATCTCCTTCGCCTGGAACCACGAAGCCAGTGAAGGGGTGTAGACCAAGCCCGGTTCCTGGTACGACGAACCGAAGAACTCCTCACGCGGCACGGAGTAGAAGAACTCCAGCCAGCCCGTGTTGATCAGCAACACGTCGTGCGGCCGGATCTCCACGCCTTGGGCCGCGGCGGCCGCCTCCAGGTCGTCGCAGCCGAAGGTCTCGTCCCGGTCCAGGTGGCGTTTGCCCCGCAGGCCGGCCAGGTCGAGCAGCACGCCGCGGCCGACGACGCCGCGCTCGGCGATCGGCAGCACGCTCGCCTTGTGCAGGCCGCCGATGGTGGTGGCGGCGTCGTAGCCGTTGTAGAGCTGGTCGTCGAACCAGACGTGGCCGAGGGCGTCGTACTGGGTGGAGCCCTGCAGTGGGCTCACGAGCACGTCGTCGGCGAAGCGGGCGCCGCCCGGGAGATCCGGTGGCTCTGGGCCGAGCCAGGAACCCTGGTCCTGCACCATGTACCGCTGCGGCGCGGACCGGGCGGGTGAGGACGGGTCGCCGTGGTCGTGGAACATCGGCGTCTGCAGGGTGAAGACCCGGCCGGACCGCACCGCGGCCAGGCCGGCGAACACCTCGGCCGGGCCCAGGTGGTTGAGGGTGCCGACCTCGTCGTCGGCACCCCAGCGGCCCCAGTTCCGTGGCGCACCCGCGAGCAGGTCCGCCACGGCCGGGACGTCGTCGGTCACGCCTTGCCCCACAGCGCGGCGTACTGCTTGTCGTAGTCGGCGACGATCGGGAACAGGTCGCTGCCCGCTTCGGCGGGGTAGTTGTCCTTGGTCACGACCCACATCGGCGGGTGGATGGTCGGCACGGGAACCCCGGCGAACTTCCGGACCATGCTGTCGACGATCGCCCACATGTCGCCGTAGAGGTCGTACGGGATCGCGCCGGCTTCGGTGCCGTTCTTCAAGTAGCCCAGCGAAGCGCCGTACGGCGCCTGGCCGAACACCTTCACGTCGGTGAGCCCCGCCGCGCGAAGGGCCGCCGGCAGGCCGACACCCGCGGCGTCGTCGGCGAGCACCACGTACTTCGTCTTCGGGTGGCTGCGCAGGTAGGACACCATGCGGTTCGGGGCGTCCTTGCCCAGCGACGTCAGCGGCAGGTCGATCGAGTCGAACGAGCAGCCCGGACACAGCGTCTTCAGGTTGGTCTGCAGCCCCGACTTGATCGAGCTGAGGATCTTGAAGTCCGGGATGTTCGCGTAGAGCACCGAAGCGCTGTCACCGCCGTTGACCACGGCCCACGCGGCGTCGATCTTGCCCTTGGGCGAGTTGTCGTCCGGGGTGTCGATCACATAGGTGATGCCGTCGCCCGCCGGATCGAGCTGGCAGCACGCGCCGGTGATCGCGCCTTGTGCCTGCAACTGCCCGAGCTGCGAACGGATCACGGACTTGTCGATCGCGTTGTAGATCACGCCGTCGGGCTTCTGGCGCAGGATCGTGTCGAACGCGTTCTGGAACCCCTGCGGGGTGCCGTTGGTGTTGATCGTGGTGAGCGACCAGCCCAGTAGGTCCGTCGCCTTCTTGATCACCTCGCCCTGCAGCACGCATTCGGGCAGGCCACAGCTCACGAACGCGATCTTCTTGCCGGTGGGCACGGGCTTGCCGACCGGCGCCGTGACCTGGATCTTGGTCGGGCGCTGCGACGCGGCCGCGAGGATCTGCTTGGCCTGCGCCAGATCGGCCTTCGCGCCACTCGTACCGGCCGACGCGCCCGTGCCGCCCGAGCCGCAGGCGGACACCAGGCCCAGCAGAGCGACGGCGACGATCAGCTTGCCGCGCAAGGGTTTTCCGAGCATGAACGACTCCTTTGTCGACGGGGGAAGCTCAGGAAACGGGTTCGGCGGTGCGGCGCAGTCGCCGTTTGATGCCGCGCAACGTGCCGCGCTGCTTGCCGGTGACGGCGAGCGCGGCGATCAGCACGATGCCGGTGAAGGTGTTCGACGCCCAGGTGGCCGCGCCGGCCAGCGCGAGGCCTGTGTCGCCGGTGCCGAGCAGCACCACGGCGAGCACGGTGCCGCCCGCGTTGAAGCGGCCCTCCTTGAACTGCGTCGCGCCGAGGAACACCGCGGCGAACGCCGGCAGCAGGTACGGCGTGCCCGAAGCCGGGTCGCCGGTGCCCACGGACGAGCCCAGCACGATCCCGGTGAACCCGGCGATCAGCGCGCCCGCCACGAGCGAGGTGAACCGCAGCCGGAACGTCGGCACGCCGGCCAGGCGCGCGGCCCGCTCGTTGAAACCGGTGGCGTACAAGCGGCGGCCGGTCACGGTGTGCTCCTGCACGTGCCAGATCACCGCGGCGAGCACGATCGCGTAGACCACCGGGATCGTGATGCCGGCCCAGCTCGCCTGCGCGATGTGCGCGTAGCCCGGTGCGGTGAGCTTGTCGTCGTTGATCGGCGAGTCGCCGGTGATGAACGTGTTGGCCGCCTGGATCAGCGAGCCCGTGCCGAGCGTGCCGATCAGCGAGTCGATCTTGAGCACCACCACCACGAACGCGTTGACCAGGCCCACCACCAGCGCCGCCAGCATCGCGACGGCGATCGCGCCGCCGAGCCCCAGGCCGGCGTGCACCACGAGGTACGCGGTGGTCACGCCGGTCAGCGACATCGTGTACGCGAACGAAAGGTCGAACACCCCGGCTGACAACGGAACCACGAGCGCGAGCGCGGCCATGGCGGTGATCGAGTAGTTGTCCACGACCTGCTTCACCGTGGCCCCGGCGAAGAACACGCCGCCCAGCTTCACGGTGAACAGCACGATCGCGAGGATCAGCAGGTACACCGCGCCGATCCGGTTGAAGCTCAGGTAGTGGCTCACGCCGTGGCCCCGGCGTGGCGGTGCTTCGGTCGTGGGCCTCGGCGGCGCGTCCGCTTCGGTCGGCAGTCTGGTCATCACGGCGCGGCGATTCCTTCCATGGCGAGAACGAGGGCCTTCTCGGTGATCGCCGGGCCGGCGAGCTCGCCGACCACGGCGCCGCGGTCGAAGATCAGCACGCGGCTGCACAGACCGAGCAGGTCGCCGACGTCGGTCGAGGACACGATCACGCTGAGCCCGTGCACCACGCGTTCGTTGATCAGCGCGTACAGCGCACGCCGCGTGCCGATGTCGACGCCCGCGGTCGGCTCGCACAGCAGCAGGATCGCCGGGTCCTGCGCGAGGCAGCGCCCGACGAGCACCTTTTGCTGGTTGCCGCCCGAAAGCGTGGTGATCGCGGAGTCGCGGCTTTCCGATTTCACCCGCAGCCGGTTGATCCAGTCGTCGGTCACGCGGGCTTCGCGCCGCCGCCCGAGCACGCTCGCGGAGCTGATGCGCGACACGATCGACAGCGTCAGGTTCTCCCGCACCGAAAACTCGCCGATGATCCCCTCGGCTCCGCGGTCGGCCGGCACCAGCGAGCAGCTCGGCACGCCGGCGCGGCCGAGCCGGGTCCACCCGCTCTCGTCCGACGTCCGGAACTCACCCGCGACCGGGTACGGCAGCGCGCCGGCCAACGCGTAGGGCAGCTCGTCGCGGCCGGACCCGGGCAGGCCCGCGAGGCCGAGCACCTCACCGGCCCGCAGCCGCAACGCGGCTCCGGTGAGGTAGCGGCCGGAGATCCCGCGCACCTCCAGCACGTCGAGCACACTCGACGCGGGGGCGGCGGCGGGCGTGACGTCGTGGGACACCTCGTCGCCGAGCATCAGCTCCACCAGGCCCGGCCGGTCGAGCCCGGCCACGTCACGCGTGGCCACCCGCCGGCCGCCGCGGAACACCGTGACGCGGTCGCAGATCTCGAACATCTCGTCGAGGCGGTGCGTCACGTAGAGCACGCTGGCGCCCTGCCGGCGGATTTCCTCCACGATCTCGAAGAGCCGGTGCGCCTCGTTCGGCGGCAGCACCGCGGTCGGCTCGTCGAGCACGAGCAGCGCGGGGCCGGTTTCCCAGCCCTGCAACGCGGCCGCGATCGCCACGCCGGTCCGCTCGATCGGCGTCCTCTCCGACAGCGGCGCCCGCACGTCGAGGTCGATCCCGAGGCGCGCGATCAGCTCACGCGCCTCGGCCTCCTGGCGGGCCCAGCGGATCGTCCGCAGCTTCGTGCGCGCGAAACCGGACCGGAGCGCCAGGTTCTCCACGGCGTTGAGCTGCAGCACCAGACCGAGGTCCTGGTGCACGAACCGCATCCGCGGGTGGCGCGGGCCGCCGGCCGACGCCGTGAGGTCGAGCTCGTCGCCGTGCAGCACCGCGCGGGCGCCGCAGCCGTGGTCGGCGTCCTGGAAGCCCGCCAGGGTCTTGATCAGCGTCGACTTGCCCGAGCCGTTGTGCCCGGCGAGACCGTGGATCTCGCCGTGGCCCACGTCGAGGTCGACCTGGCGAAGAGCCCGTGTGCCGCCGAAGGTCTTCGACAGGTCACGCACGGCGAGCAGAGTGTCCGAAGTGGTCATGACGTGGTCAGCGGCCGGCGGCCACGGGACCCCGGCCGGTGGCGCCGGCGAGGGTGGCCAGCATCATGCTCACCCACAGCGTGTGCTCGGTGGTCTTCTCGATGGCGTGGCTGTCGTTGGGCTCGGGCACGAGGAACCCGCTCGGCACCCAGCTGCCGTCCTCGCCCTGCGACTCCACGTACCAGCGCGCCATGCGCACCACGTTCTTGATGTGCTGGCCCTCGGGATCGATCTCCGCCGCCATGGCCGAACCCCAGCCGAACTTGCAGATCTGCATGGACTCCCACCAGTTGTACTGGTCCTGGGTCCCGCCGGCCGAGAGCTTCAGGATGCCGGTGGCGATCTCCTTGGCGCGCTCGTTGCGGGTCACCATGTAGTAGCGCGTGAGGAAGGCCGCGCTGATGCCCGGGTTGTAGAAGGCCTGGCGCGGCTTGCGGAAATCGACCTTCGTGATGAAGTCGTCGTCCTGGTCGGCCACGGTGCGCAGGCCCTGCGGGCCCCAGGAGGCGTAGAGCACGTCCGGCAGCTCCGGCTGCGCGGCCCACAGCCGGTCGAACCAGCCGAACGCGCCGTCGGCCACATCGGACTGTCCACTCGCGAGCGCGGCCAGCCCCATCTGCGCCGTGGGGAAGATGAACTGGCGGCCGGTGCGCGCTTCCGGACGCTCCATGAAGGACCCGCCGGTCTCGGGGTCCTGGAAGGTGGTGCGCATGGTGCCCACGAGCGCGAGTGCGGTGTCGTAGCGTTCCAGCGCCCACGCGCCGTGGGCCAGCAGTGAATGCGGGTAGGTCGCCCAGCGGTGCACGAAGGCTTCGCGGGGCACGCCTTCGCGTAGATCGCCCTTCGCGGTGAGGGTGTTGCGCTCGATCCACGACAGCACCTGGGCAGCGACCTCGCGCTCGCCGACCACCGCGAAGACCCACGGCATCCGGTAGTAGCCGTTGCGGATGTCGGCCGCGGCGGGCTTGCCGTCGTCGGCGACGTGGTCGAGCAGCCACCGCACCCCGCGGGCGCGGACCTTGCGCAGGCTCTCCTGGGCGGCCCTGATCTCCTGCTCCGACACGGCGCTCTGGTCACGGGTTTCCTGGCCAACGCTCATCACGAGCCGTCCTCTCCGGTTCCTGGTGTTGCGGCGTGCGCGCAGCACGGATCGCCGGTCCTGCCGGGAACCGTTCCTGCGCGGGGGTTGTCGGGTCTGGTGGCTACTTGATGGCCACGGGGTTCACCGGGGCACCGGTGGCGTGCACGATCTTGAGCGGCGCGGCGACGTAGAAGAAGTCCCACTGGCCGTCGGCCGCGCAGTCTTCGGCGAGCGCTTCGAGGTCGCAGATCTCGAGGAACAACACGCCGAGGTTGCGCATGAGGGCGCTGTGCACCAGCAGTTTCGCCCCGGTTTCGGGGTCGAGTGAGGCCTCGACACCGATCGTGTCGGAGCCGATGTTCGGGATCTCCCACTCCTGGAACCACTCGGCGAGGCCCGGTGCGTACACCAGGCCCGGTTCGGGCCAGCTGGCGTGGAACTCGGCGGCGGTCGGGGTTTCGCGGAAGAACACGGTGCGCCCGGTGCGCACGAGCAGGATGTCGCGCTTGCGCAGCTCGACTCCTTGCCGCTCGGCCGCGGCCTCGAGGTCGTGGTGGGTGTAGGTCTCACCGCTGTCGAGATAGCGCTTACCGCGGTGGCGCGCGAGGTCGAGCAGCACTCCGCGGCCGACGACACCGTGCTCGGCGATGGGCAGGATGCTGTCGCGCACCAGGCCGCCGATGGTGGTGTCGGCGTCGTAGCCGTTGTAGAGCCGGTCGTCGTACCAGACGTGGCCCAGCGCGTCGTAGTTGGTGGAGCCCTGCACGTGGGTGGTGAGGTAGTCGTCGGCGAAGCGGCCGCCGCCGGGGATGTCCGGCGCCAGGCCGCCGCGCCAGGTGCCCTGGTCCTGCACGTTCACGCGCACCGGCCGCTGCCGGTGTGGGGCGAACGGGTCGCCGGCGGGGTCGCACATGCGGGTTTGCAGGGTGAACACCCGGCCCTGGCGCAAGCTCGCCGCGGCGGCGAGAACTTCCTTGGGGCCCAACAGGTTCAGGGCACCGATCTCGTCGTCCGAGCCCCACCGGCCCCAGCTCACGGGCGCACCGGACAGGATCTCGGAAAGCTGTTTCACCGGCTGATCGCTCACGACGGACCACGCTCCTTGACGTCACTGTCGGGCTGGCGCTGGTGCTGTGGTGCGAACATAAGTGGGCGGGACCACCGATGTCAATAAACTAACATCGGTGTGACAGGAAAGTACCAACCGCAGTCAGGTGAGGGTGCGCTCGTGGTCGACCGGCACCGTGACGACCTCGATGCCGTGCTCGGCCAGCATCAGCCGGTGATGGCCGGGCAAGCCGTCGTCGGTCACGAGCACGTCGACGTCGTCGAGTGAGCAGGCGCGCACCATCGCCGAGGTCGCGAACTTGCTGGAGTCGGCCAGCAGGATCACCTCGTCGGCCACGGCGACCAACGCGCGCTTCGACACCGCGTCGAAGTGGTTGCCGCAGTACACGCCCTCGGCCGTGACCCCCGAGGCGGCGAGCAGGAGCGTGCGCACGCGCAGCTCCGCGATCGCGGCGAGGGTCATCGGCCCGGCGAACGACAGCGAGCTCGCGTGCAGGGTGCCGCCGAGGCTGATCAGGTCGAGGTTCTCCTTGCCCGGCAAGGCGTTGATGACCGGCAGAGAAGCCGTGACAACCTGCAGCCTCAGGCTCGGCGGGAGCAGGTTCGCGACCTCGCCCGTGGTGGTGCCGGCGTCGAACGCGACCGCGCCACCGGGCGGCAGCAGCTCGATCGCCCGGCGCGCGATCGCCCGTTTCGCGGCTCGGTGCCGGCCGGACCGGGCCTCGAAGTCCGTGCCGCCGATCGCGCTCGCGGGCAGCGTGGTCACGCCGCCGTGGACGCTGCGCATGCGGCCTTCGCGCACCAGCAGGCGAGCGTCGCGCCGCACGGTCATCTCCGAGACGCCGAGCACCCGCGACAGCTCGGCGACGGTGCAGAAACCCTGCTCCGCGACGAGGCCGGTGAGCCGGTCGCGTCTCAGCCGGGCGGGTTCAGGGGGCATGGCACTCCTCCGGGCCACCCCGGCGCGGGACTATCGCACGCGCTCGTCGGCCCTGGGTGTGTTGTTAGTCATGTTAATAATCGAACATTAGCCGCGAAGCTTGTCCGGCGGCAACCGGCCGCCACTAGCCGAACGGGTAGTCGGGCGCCACCCGTCCGGCAGCGAAGTTTTGCCGACGTGGTGACCGCCCCGGCTGTTTGACTGCTCCCACTCGAGGACGAGACGGGAGAAAACGTGGTGGCACCTGACCGAACCTCCCACATCCTGCCGGGGCTCACGGGGCCCGCGGAGATCGTGGTCGACCGTTGGGGTGTGCCGCATATTTATGCGGCGAGTACCTATGACGCGTTTCGTGTGCAGGGTTTCAACGCGGCGCGGGATCGGTTGTGGCAGATCGATTTCTGGCGGCGGCGGGGGCTGGGCCGGCTGGCGGAGGTGTTCGGGCCGGAGCAGGCCGAGCGTGACCGGGCGGCCCGGTTGTTCCTGTATCGCGGGGACATGCACCGGGAGTGGCTGGCCTATGGCTCGGACACGAAGCGGGCGACGACGGCGTTCGTGGAGGGTGTGAACGCGTTCGTGCAGCTCACCCGCGACCAGCCGGAGTTGTTGCCGGTGGAGTTCCGGGAGCTGGGGTATGAGCCGGCGTTGTGGGCCCCGGAGGACGTGGCGCGGATCCGCAGCCACGGCCTGTTCTACAACGTGCGGGAGGAAGTCGCGCGGGCCCGCACCCTGCGCGACCTGCCCCCCGACGCCGAAGAACTGCGCCGCCGCCGGGAACCGTGGCGGCCGGTCGACGTTCCCGAGGGGTTGGATCTGTCGGCGATCCCCGACGATGTGTTGCGGGTGTATGACCTGGCCACGACCGCCCCGGTGTTCGCACCCCTAGCCCCCGAGGACGCGCAGGGCGAGGTGCTGCCCGAGGGCAGCAACAACTGGGTCCTGGCTGGGTCGCGGACGCGGTCGGGGCGGCCGTTGCTGGCCAACGACCCGCACCGGGCGGCCGCGGCGTTGCCCGGGTTGCGCTACATCGCGCATCTCAACGCGCCGGGGTTCAACGTGATCGGCGGCGGGGAGCCGGCGCTGCCGGGGATTTCGATCGGGCACAACGGGCGGATCGCGTTCGGGCTGACGATTTTCGCGATCGACCAGGAAGACCTCTACGTCTACGAGACCGACCCGGCCGACCCGCACCGCTACCGCTACGACGGCCGCTGGGAACCCATGCACCGCGTGACCGACACGATCATGGTGCGCGACGGCGACCCGGTCGAGGTCGAGTTGCTGTTCACCCGCCACGGCCCGATCGTGTATCAGGACCCGGCGAAGAACATCGCGTTCGCGGTGCGGGCGGCCTGGCTCGAACCGGGCATGGCCCCCTATCTGGGCAGCATGGACTACATGCGGGCCGGCGACTGGGACGAGTTCTCCGCCGCGATGAACCGGTGGGGCGCGCCGCCGGAAAACCAGGTGTATGCCGACCCGTCCGGTCGGATCGCGTGGCAGACCGGTGGGCTGACCCCGATCCGCCCGAACTGGGACGGCACCCTGCCCGTGCCCGGCGACGGCCGCTACGAATGGGCCGGGTTCTACGACACCGACCAACTGCCCGGCACCGTCGACCCGGAGACGGGTTTCCTGGCCACGGCCAACGAAATGAACCTGCCCGCCGATTACCCGCCCGAACGCCACATCACCTACGACTGGTACGCGCCCTACCGCAAGCACCGCATCGACGAAGTCCTCGCCCAGACCACCGACGCCACCCCGCACAGCATGGTCGCCCTGCAAAGCGACTTCCTCTCCATCCCCGCCCGCCGGATCGTGGCGAAGCTGCGCGAACTGCAGGCCGACGTCGACGGGCTGGAACTGCTCACCAGCTGGGACGCCGTACTGGCCCCCGATTCCGCGGCCGCCGCACTGTTCGAAGTCTGGTACCGCCGCCACCTCCGGCCGGTGCTGTTGGCGCTGGCGCTGGAACCGCTCGTCGGCGCCGAGCAGGCCGACGCGACGGCCACCCGCATCTCACCCGCGGAAGACCTGCTCGCCGACGCGCGCATCGACCTGGAACTGGTGGAGAACCAGGACCGCCTGGCCGAGATCGTGGCCAAGACGCTGCCCGCCGCCGTGGCCGAAGTCGAGGAGCTGCTCGGCGCCGACCGGGCGACGTGGGCGTGGGGCCGGCTGCACGTCGCCCGTGCGCAGCACCCGTTGAAGGCGCTGCTCGGCACTGTCCCCGAAGACCGGCTCACCACGGAACCGCTTCCGCGTGGCGGCAGCGGCGACACGGTCGGGAACACCGCGTACGGACCGAATTTCGTGCAGTCGGCCGGCGCGACGTTCCGGATCGTGGTCGACGTCGGCGAGTGGGACTCCTCGCTCGCCATGAACGCGCCGGGCCAGTCGGGCCGGCTCGACGACCCGCACTACACCGACCTGTTCGCGTCCTGGACGCGCGGAGAGGCCTTCCCCCTGCTCTACAGCCGGGAACGGATCGACGCCGAGGCCGAGACCGTGATCCAGCTCAACCCGCCCGCCTGAACCACCGCCCGAACACCTACTCAGAGGAGGACCCATGGGTCACCTGCAACTCCCGCCCGGCAAGAAGATCGCCGTGAACCTCGGCACCGACTTCGACGCGCAGTCGTTGTGGCTGGGCGGGTTCAACCGGCCGAGCCCGTCGTTCATGTCGCGCGGCCAGTTCGGCGCCGAGGTCGGCGTGCCGCGGCTTTTGGAGCTGTACAAGCGCTACGACATCACCACCACGTGGTTCACGCCGGGCCACTCCGTGGACACGTTCCCCGAGCAGTGCAAGGCGGTGCTGGAGGCCGGCCACGAGTTCGGTCACCACGGCTACTACCACGAGATCCCGCCGGGTATCGAGCGCGACACCGAGCGCCGGCTGGTGGACCTCGCGTTCGCCACCTACAAGAACGTGCTCGGCATCCGGCCCACCGGTTACCGCTCGCCGTACTGGGACTACAGCGAGAACACGCTCGACATCATCGAGGAATCGGGCTTCCGCTACGACACCAGCCTGATGGCGCGTGACCTCGAGCCGTACCACCCGCAGCGCTGGCAGATCAACTGGGAGAAGGGCAACGTCGCGGGCAAGGCCAGCTCCGTGCTCGAGATCCCGGTGAACTGGTACCTCGACGACTTCCCGCCGCTGGCCTACACCGGCGTGTCGACGGGCATGCAGGACACCGAGACGATCTTCCGCCGCTGGCGCGACATCTTCGACTACGCCTACGAGCGCGTGCCGAACCCAGTGTTCGCCTCGTGCGTGCACCCGCAGATCATCGGCCAGGCGCACAACATGATGTGGTACGAGAAGCTGGTCGAGCACATCGTGTCCCACGACGGCGTGTGGTTCGCCACCTGCGACGAGATCGCGCAGGCCTGGGTGGACGACGAGGAGGACGAGCGGCTGATGGCGCTGCCGGACGTGCGGGGTGTCGAGCCCGCACCGGCGGACTCGAGCTGGGCGCGTCAGGCCTGAGGCGCTTCTCTGTCTCGGGGATACGCGGAAGTTCCGAAGCGGCCCGGACCGGTGAACTTGCCGGCCCGGGCCGCTTCCGCACAGCCGGCGCGATGACGGGCCGGGACGGGTGTGGCACGCTGGCGGGCGAGCAGAGAGGACGAACTCTCGTGGACTACCTCGTCGACGGTGGTGGCCTGCAGGCGATCGACGCCGCCCTGCGCCCGATCCTCGACGAGATCCAGGAGCTGCTCGCGGCGGACGTCGCGCTCGTCGTGTACGAGGCCCGGCGCACCGGCCCGCCCCACGTCGTGCTGTCCGGCACCGCAGACTGGTTCCTGCCCAACGAACCCGTGGTCGTGAACCAGCCGTTGCCGCGGCACGAGCCGGCTTCGCTGGTGGAGCTGGAAATCCGGTCGAAGCTGCGCCGCCACGCGGCGCGGCTCGGGGCGTGTGTCGTGGTGCCGTGGCGCGACGCGTTCGGCACCGGTGCGGTGATCGTCGGCACGGCGGGCGCGCCCGTGCGCGATCCGGCTTCGCTGGCCGACGACGCGCTGCGCAAGCACTACCGCACCACGATCGCCAGGGCGTTGCGGGAGGCCCGGCACTCGGGTGCGGTGCAGCTGAACCGAGAGCTGCGGGGTGCGGCGAAGCTGGTGGCGGAAGCCGCGGTGGACGGCCCGAACGTGCCCGCCGTGCTGTCGGCGGTGCTCACGTCGGCGCGCGATCTGCTGCGGTCCGAAGTCGCGTACCTCGCGGTGCCGGACGGCGGCGCGGGGACGTTCGTGTTCGACCAGGTGCTGGGGATCCGCACGCCGGCGTTCCGGAGTCTGCGCGTGCAGCTCGGGCAGGGCCTGGGCGGTCTGGCGCGGGAGCTGGGCAAGCCGATCCGGTCGGCCAACTACGCGGCCGACGCGCGGCTGCAGGCGGCGCCCGTGAGCGAGACGCGTGACGAGGGGATCATCTCGGCGATGGCGGTGCCGGTGCTGGTGGGCCGGGAGATCGCGGCCGTGCTCTACGTCGGTGACCGGCGGATGCGCGCGTTCACGCACGTCGACGAGGACCTGCTGGAGGAGTTCGCGGGGCACGCGTCGCTCGGGTTGCGGCGGCGGCTCAGCGAAGGCCACCGGGCCGAGGCCGTGGAACGGTCGGTGCGCGAGCGCGTGGCTTATGACCTGCACGATTCCGTGGTGCGCGGGCTGGTGACGATCGGGTTCGAGGCCGAGCAGGCGGGGTTCGCGGCGACAGACCCGGACACGGCCACACGGCTCGCCGCGATCGCGCAGGCGGCTGAGGCGTGCCTGGCGCGGTTGCGAGGTGAGCTCGGCACGCTGGTGGTCGCGAGCCGGGCCGGCGGGATGCGAGCCTCCGAGGTGCTGGAACGCATCGACGGGCTGCCCGACCGCGGTGTGCCGCGCAGCCTCGAGCTGGAGGGTGACGACGTGGACGTGGCCCGCGGCGTCGCCGAAGCGCTGGTGCGCGTGGGCCAGGAGGCCGTGGCCAACGCCGAGCAGCATTCGGGCTGCGAGCGGCTGGCCGTGCGCGTGGTGACGGATACTGCGGGGGTGGTGAGTTTGCAGGTCACGGACGACGGCACGTTCGACGAAGCCGCCCGGCGCCCCGCGACCGGTCACTTCGGGATGCGGGCGATGCGCTCGGCGGTGGAAGAGCTGGGCGGCACGGTGGCCGTGCTCCCGGCGGCCGGCCGCGGCACCGTGGTGCACGCGACCATCCCGGTCTGGCCGGTGCGGCCGTGATCCGCTTCTGCGTGGTCGACGACCACGAGGTGATCCACGACGGCCTGCGCGCCATGGCCGACCGCGAACCCGACCTCGAGTTCCTCGGTGGCGCCACCACGGTCACCGACGGCGAGCAGCTGGTGGACACCGTGCAGCCCGCCGTCGCCATCCTCGACCTCCGCATCGGCGAACGCGACGGCGGCAACGGCATCGACCTGTGCCGCGTCTTCACCGGCCGCTACCCGAAGCTGTCCGTGGTGCTCTTCAGCGCCTACGGCAACGGCGAGCTCCTCGCCCAGGCCATCGACGCGGGCGCGGCCGGCTACATGCTCAAGGAGACCTCCGTGAGCCGCGTGCCGGCCATCCTGCGGGAGATCACGACGAGCGGCAGCTGGTTCGAACCCCGCATCGCGAGCGAACTCCTGCACCGGCGCTCCCATGGCGCTTCGTCGACGCCGGCTTTCAGTGCTCGTGAGCTGGACATCGTCCGTGGCATCAGCCGGGGTGAGAACAACCACGAGATCGGTGAGCAGCTGCACATCAGTCCGCACACGGTGAAGTACCACATCGCTTCGTTGCTGCGTCGGCATGACGTGCATCGGCGGGCGGAGCTGGTGCGGTTGGCTTCGGATCTGCACTTGCTCGATTAAGAGCTGGTACGCGCAGCCACGAGCGAGCGCGGCTGGGCAAGTGCCGCTGCGATCAGGCGGAGCCGCGATGAACCCCGGCCTCGGTCGAGGCCGGCCGCGATCAGGCGTAGCCGCGAGAAGCGTGTCGGCGGTCAAAGTACCGGCACGTCAAGCTCAGCCACGATGGACCCGGCCCGGTTGAGGCCAGCGGCGATCAACCGCGGCCGCGATCAAGCGAGCCATGGTTAAGCGCAGCGGCGATGAGCTACGACCTCGGTTGAGGTCGGCGCGGTCAAGCGGTCTCGACCGCACGTACGGCTCATCACGCGTGCACTCGATCAAGCACAGCCCCGATTCAGCGCGCCCTTGACCAGGGGCGCCCCTGGTCAAGCGCGGGCTCGGTCAGGCTCACGCACGATGAAACAACGGCACGATCAAGCGCGGTCTCGATCAAGTGCCTTGTCGAGCAAGCAAGACGTGGCTCGGCCACAGGGCCGTCTCGATTCCGACCGGTTTCGATCAAGCACTGCCCACCGAAACCGCACCCGCGAGCCACGTGAACCCGCCCCTACCTGCGGGGTTTCGCGCTGAAACCCCTGCCAGGCAAGGCTTTCGACCCGGCTCGCGGAGCGCGCCTCAGGAAGCCGCCGCCAGCCGGACCCGGCGGGTGCGGGAGTAGGAGACCAGCTCGCGCACCTCGTCGGTCGTGATGATGCAGACGGCGTCTTCCAGCAGTTCGGCCGTGGCGACCTGCAACGGCCAGCCGGCGAGACCCGGGACGGGCTCGTGCCAGAACCACTGGCCCTGCGTGAGATCCTCGGCCGCGACCTCGTTCACTGCGTCCTGCATGACGTTCCCCCAACTGGTGTTTTCCGAAGGCGCACCCGAACGCGGTACTTCCGAACGCGGTGCTTCCGAACGCGCTACCCCTGAATGACTGTGTTTCCCCGACGCGGGTTCCCCCGAACTCATGCCCGAACTCTATCCACCACCACCGACAAAAACCGTCCACGGTGGACCACCGCCCTGACCCGCGTTTTTGCGAGGCGGCCCGCGCTGGCCTAGGCTGCGCCGATCACCGGAAGAACAGGAATGGCGAGATGCCCCTGCTTGACTCCGGGTCGTACCGTGATGTCGACCTGCCGACGATCGTCCGCATGGAGCGGAGGCTGCCCTGGTTCGGGTGGCCGCACCTGCCGCTCGGCCTGCTGGTCTGCGTCGCCGCGATCCTGGCCGCCTATCGCGTGCCTGTGTCGTACCACACCACCACGGCGCTGGTCGCCGGCGGCGGCGTGCTCGGGGGCTTCTGCGGCTACGGCTGCGGCCTCGTGATGGTGAGCACCCCCGACCTGGTGAAGACCGGCCGCCTGCGCTGGCGCCGCACCCGCGTGCTGCGCGGGCTGCTGGTGGCGCTGGGCGGGCTGTCGGCGGCGTCGCTCGTGCTCGTGGCGGTGTGTCACCTCGTGTTGCTGTCGGGGGCGTCGGGGCTGCACCCGTTCACGCTGTCGCTGCAGGCCGGGGTGTACCTCCTGCTGGCCGTGGCCAACACGCTGCTGGCCGGGCTGGAGGCGCGGCAGCTCACGAGGGTCCTCAATGGAGTGTCCACGAAGGACGGTGAGCTCACCGCCGCCGCAGCAGGACTTCCTGCGTGACGGAGGCCACGAGCCGGCCGTCGGTGGTGTAGAACTCGCCGTGGGTGAGGCCGCGTTCGTTGGTGAAGCTGCGGCTTTCCATGTCGAACAGCAGCCACTCGTCGGCGCGGAACGGCCGGTGGAACCACACGGCGTGGTCGAGTGAGGTCAGCGACGCCTTGCCGGGCTCGTCGCGGTGCGGCAGGGCCGCGGTGCCGGCCAGACGGATGTCGGAGATGTAGGTGAGCGCACACACGTGCGCCAGCGGGTTGTCCGGCAGGCGGCCCTTCGCACGCACCCAGATGCGCTGCCGCGGCCCGCTGCCGACGTCCGGCAGCCCCGCCGCCGGGTCGCTGATGAACCGCGCCTCGATCACCGAGAGCATGATCGGCAGCTCGTCCTCGTCGCGTGCCTCGACGTCGTCGGGTGCCGGCACGTGGGGCATGCGGGCCTGGTGCTCACTGCTGTCCGCGGGCTTCTGGAACGACGCCGAGAGGCTGAAGATCGTCTCGCCGTTCTGGATCGCGGCCACGCGCCGGGTGGTGAACGAGCCGCCGTCGCGCGTGCGCTCCACCTCGTAGACGATCGGCAGGTCAGTGCGCCCGCCGCGGATGAAGTAGCCGTGCAGCGAGTGCACGTGCCGGTCTTCGGGCACGGTCGCGCCCGCCGCCGTGAGCGCCTGCGCCGCCACCTGGCCGCCGAACGCCCGCTGCGGCGAACCCTCGTGGCTGGTGCCGCGGAAGAGGTTCCGTTCGAGCGGTTCCAGCTTGAGCAGCTGGTCGATGCCGGGGTGCACGGGGTCGGTGATCACCCCGTCATCCTAAGGACCGCTCACCCGGCACGCGGGGTGAGCTGCGTCAACAACGGCAGCAGCGCGGCCGGGTCCTCCACGTGGGCGTTGTGGCCCAGACCGGGCAGCGTCACCGCGCCGGACGCCAGCGCGCCCAGCTGCTCGGGGCGGGACATCGGGTCGTCGGCGCCCGCGGCGAGCAGCACCGGGCACGTCGCCTCCGCGAGCAGCCGCGGCATGTCCGGCGCGCCCACGCCGAACGCGGCCGGGTCGAGCGCGAGCCGCCAGCCCTCGGCGGTTTCCACCACGCCGGCGGGATCCGCGGGCGTGTACCCCGTGAGCCCCGCCACCTTCAGGTAAGCGACCTCGGCGTCGGCCCGCGTGCTGAACAGCCGCGGCGGCCGCGCGGCCATCGCGGCGGCGCGCTCCAGGTCGGCCGGGCTCCACTCCACCTTCACGCCCAGCGCGAGCACCCCGACCACGTTGAGGCCGTACCGGTCGCTCGCCAGCTCCAACGCCACCACGCCGCCGAGCGAATGCCCCGCGACGACAATCGGCACGGCCGCGTCCAGCCCCGCGTCGGCCAGCCCGGCGGCGACCGCGGCCGCCAGCGCCGGGAACGAGTACTCGGGCAGCGGCGCCGAACCGCCGTGGCCGGGCAGGTCGGGCACCAGCAGCCGCTCGTCGAGCAGCTCGGCCAGGCCGTTCCACACCGCGCCGGTCGCGCCCAGGCCGTGGAGCAGCAGCAGGGCCGGCTCGCCGGATCCGTCGGTGCGCACCTTCAGCGTTTCCACCCCCCGAATCTTTCCCCACGCCGGGGCCGGGCGGCTAGGGTCGAGACCGTGTCGAGTGCCCTGATCGCCGACCCGGACACCTACGTCGAAGGTGTGCCCCACGACCTGCTCGCGGGGTTGCGCCGCGAGACGCCGGTGACGCGCGTCGGCGATTTCTGGGCCGTGCTGCGACACGCGGATGTGCGCGCGGTGCTGCGCGACCCGGCCACGTTCTCGTCGCAGCTCGGCGGCACGCAGATCCGCGACCCGGCGACGGCCGCCGACCTCGCCTACGTGCGGCGGATGATGCTGAACATGGACCCGCCCGAGCACGGCCGGCTGCGCGGGCTGCTCACCAAGGCGTTCACGCCGCGGGCGATCGGCCGGCTCACCGAGCGCATCGAGGGCTGGGCCCACGACCTGGTCGCGGCCGTCGCGGGGCGCGGCGAGTGCGATTTCGCCAAGGACGTGGCGGCCGACCTGCCGCTCCTCACACTGGCCGAGGTGTTCGGCGTGCCCGAGCAGGACCGGCGGCTGATGTTCGACTGGAGCAACCGCGTGATCGGTTACCAGGACGCCGAATACGCGGTGAGCGCCACCGTGCGGCCCGAGGACGTCACCGACCTCGCTCGCACCGCGCTCGCCGTGCGCCCCGAACCCGGTCCCGACGGCGTGATGCCGGACCCGCGCACGCGCGCCGGCATGCCGGACCTCTACGCGTACGCCAACGCGCTCGGCGAGTACAAGCGCACCCACCCCGGCGACGACGTGATGAGCAACCTCATGCACCACGTCGACGACGAGGGCGGCCGCGTGTCGATCGCCGAGTTCGAGAACCTGTTCTGGCTGTTTTCCGTGGCGGGCAACGAAACCCTGCGCAACGGCCTGCCCGGCGGCCTCTTCGCGCTGCTGCGGCACCCCGGCCAGTACCGCAAACTGCTCGGCGACCGCTCGCTGCTGCCGGGCGCCGTCGAGGAAATGCTGCGCTGGTGGACGCCGGTGATGCACTTCCGCCGCACCGCCACCGCCGACACCCGACTGTCCGATGTGGACATCAAGGCCGGTGACAAGGTGGTGGTCTGGTTCTCCTCGGCCAACCGCGACGAGACCGTGTTCGCCGACCCGGACGCCTTCGACGTGACCCGCGCCCCCACCGAGCACCTCACCTTCGGCCACGGTCCCCATTTCTGCCTCGGCTCGCACCTGGCCCGCGTGCAGATGCGGGCGCTCTTCGAGGCCGTCCTGGACCAGCTCGGCGAAGTGCGCCTGGCCGGTGAGCCGCGGCGACTGCGGTCGAACTTCCAGAACGGCCTCAAGAGCCTGCCGATCCGTTGGGGCTGAGGAACTACTCGCGGGTCAGCACGAGCTTGGCGATGCCCGTGGAGGTGAAGCCGAGAAAGATGAACGCGACGATGCCGAGCTGCACCGCGGAATCGCCCGTGATGCCGGTGATCAGGCCCCAGATGAGCAGGCCGAGCATCACCACGCCGATCGCGAGGTAGGCCCACGCCGCGCCTCGGGTGCGGGGTAACCAGCGCAGTCCCATGGTCAGCTCCCGTCGTCGATCGTGTGGATGAGGTGCTGCACGGTGTCGCGCAGCCCGGAAAGCGCGTCGTGCAGCTGGGTCACCACGCCGTGGTTCGGGTGGTCGACCGGGCCGGCCACCGGGTGCACGGCGTCCTCACCGGGCAGCGGCACGCCGGGACAGGTGGTCGAGGCGGGGCGCGAGTTCTTGATGAGGAACGTGTTCACCAGCCCGTCGACGCACGGGTTGCCGCCGAGGGCGTACTGGCCGTGGAACGGCGCGTCGTCCACCGAGATCAGCGGCACGCCGGCCGCTCGGGCGCCGGCGCGGGCCTGCTCGTAGCCGGTCTGCGGGTCGAACTCGCCCTGCACCACCAGCACGTGACTGGCGACCGAGGCGGGCAGCAGCGGCAGCTCGTGTTGCGGCGCGTCGGACCAGTAGCCGCAGGTCTCGCCGAGGCCGTAGGACCAGCCGTAGAGCGGGTCGACCGGACCCTGCCGGTCGCTGAGCCGCTTGTACCAGGCGGCCGAGCGCGTGGGCTGGTCGCCGCAGGCCACGGCGTAACGCGTGCCGCTCACCTGGCTGTAGTCCGGCGCGGGCGTGCCATCCACGACGTCGGCCGTGGTCAGGGCGGCGGCCGGCACGCCGAAGGTGGCCTGTGACTGCGTGTCGAGGTCGGCGGCGAGGCCGGCGGGCGATGTGGGGGTGGTCCCGTCGAGCGCGGCCGCGCCCTGCGTGAACACGAGGGCGCCGATCAGCCACTGGATCTTGCTGCCGTTACCCACGAAAACGTGGTCGAACGCGTCGGGAGACATGCCGTGGGCCGCGTAGTAGGCGCGCACCTGCTCGTACTTCTGCTTCACGGCTTCCGGCGTTTTGCCGAGCTGGTCCGGGAACTGCCGTGCCAGCCACGGCACGTACACGTCGTCGAACTGGCGCTGGTCGATCTCCGGGAACGCCTCGAAATCGGCCTGCAGCCGGCCTTCGAAGTCCACGCTCGAGTCGAGCACGATCTTGCCGGCGTGGTCGGGGAACATGGACGCGTACTTCGCGCCGAGCCAGGTGCCGTAGGAGTAGCCGAGGTAGTTGAGCTGCTGTTCGCCGAGCAGCGTGCGGATCAGGTCCATGTCGTGAGTGGTCTGCCAGGTGGTGATGTACGGCGCGAGGGCGTCGCTTTCGCACGCTTCGGCGATGGCGCGCGGAGTCTGCTGGTGCTCGGCGATGCTCGCGGCCGAGCGGTCACGGGCGTCGAGCTTGGTGCTGTCCGGCAGCCGCGAAGTGGGCACGTTGCACTGGAACCCCTTGTCGCTGCTGCCTTCCTGGCCGGTGCCGCGCGGATCCATGCCGATCAGGTCGTAGCTCGCGTTGAGCGTCGGTTCGAGCGTGGCCAGCGTCGGGGCCAGCGAAGTGCCCTGGCCGCCCGGGCCGCCGGGGTTGAGCAGCATCGCGCCGAGCCGGTCGCCCGTGGCGGCGACGCGGCTGATCGACACCTTGAGGTCGGTGCCCGAATCGGGGTTCGCCCAGTCGCGCGGCACGGTGATTTCGGCGCATTGTGCGGGTTTCGCCCCGGTGGCCGGTTTGAAGGCGCAGCTGCCCCAGGAGATTTTCTGGCTGGTGTAAGGGTCTTCGGCCGCGCTCGCCGCCGGCACCGCGGTGGCCGCGGTGGCGGTGATGACCGCCGCGACCAGTACTGCTCTGGGAGTTCGCACCGGGAGGTCCTTTCGTCCGTGATCCGCTTGCCCTCGAGTCTCGGGCGCGCACGGGCGCGGGCGATCAGCCTCGCGTACGAACTTCGGCGGCGCCCTCGGCCGTGCGAACGAGGCCGGCCAGCGCGCGCCGCGCCGTCGCAGCGGGGAAACTGGGATCATGACCATTCCCGCGCCCGGCCCCGGCGTGGTGGGCCGACGGGTCGTGCAGCGCGTGCTCGACATGCTGCTCGGCACCGTGCCGGTGGCCGTGCTGGCGGTGCTCGTGGTGCTGTACCTGCGCCCGGCCGGCTCGCTGCTCACGTTCCTGGAAGTGGTGGCGTACACGACGTTCGGCGTCTGGGTCGTCGCCACGCTGTACCTGGAGATCTGGTGGCCCTACCGCCACCGCGGGCAGACGCCGGCGATGCGCTGGCTGCGGATCCGCGTGGTGCTGCCCGACGGCGGGCCGCCACCGTTGCGCGCCTACGTGATCCGCGCCCTGCTGATGGTGGTCGACGGCTTCTGCTGGGGCCTCGCGGGCGTGGTGATCATGCTGGTCAACCCCCGCCGCCAGCGGCTCGGTGACCTGGTGGCGGGCACGCTGGTCGTGTCAGCGGACGAGCCCGGTCTCCCAGGCCCAGATGGCGATCTCGGTGCGGTTGCGAGCCCGCAGCTTGCGCTGGGCGGCCGCGAGGTGAGTCTTCACGGTGGAGAGCGACAGGACGAGTGACTCGCAGATCTCGGCGTTGGTCTGGCCGCCGGCCACGGCTTTCACCACGTCGAGCTCGCGGTTGGTGAGCGGACTGTCCGGTTCGGACCGTTCCTTGCTCGCGCTGCCGACGAAGTGCGCCAGCAGCCGCGTGGTGATGGCCGGCGACACGAGCGCTTCGCCGTGCGCGGCCGCGTGCACGGCCTCGATCAGCAGCGTCGCGCCCGCGTCCTTGAGCAGAAACCCGCAGGCACCGGCGCGCAACGCGGCGTGCACGTTCTCGTCGAGCCCGAACGTCGTCACCATCACCACGTGCAGCGGCTCGGCGACGTCGGGACCGGCGAGGAGCTTCGTGGCCTGCAGGCCGTCGATGCCGGGCATGCGGATGTCCATCAGCGTCACGTCGGGCCGCAGCTGCCGCGCCAGGCGCACGGCGTCCTGACCGTCGGCGGCCTCGCCGATCACCTCGATGTCGGGCTCGCCCTCGAGGATCAGCCGGAAGCCGGTGCGGACCATCGCCTGGTCGTCGGCGATCAACACGGTCACCGGCACGGAGATCCTCCTGCTCAGGGCTTTTCGGGGGCAGAGCTGGTCAGGCTGGTTCGAGGGGCAGCCGCGCGGCCACCAGCCAGCGGTGCCCGGCCGCCGGGCCCGCGGAAACCGTACCGCCGACGGCGGTGACGCGTTCGGTCATGCCGATCAAGCCGTAGCCGCCGGGACGGGTGGGCTTGGCGGCGCCGTCGTTGCCGACCTCCACCAGGAGGTCACGCTGGTCCCGGCGCACGCTCACGCGCACCTCGGTGGCGCGCGGCGCGTGGCGGCGGACGTTGGTGAGGGCCTCGGTGATCAGCCGGTGCACGGTGGTCACGACCTCGGGTGTCGCGCTGAACCCGCCGAGGTCGTCGGGCACATCGAGGGTCACGGTGCCGTCGTCGGGCACCGCGCGGTCCACGGCCGAAGCGAGCCCGGACGGTGGACTGAACAAGTGCTCACCGTCGGTACGCAGGGTGCCGACGAGCCGGCGCATCGAGGCCAGCGCCTCGGCTCCGGCCTGCTCGATCTCGGCGAACGCGCTGGTGTCGCCGCCTTGGCGCTCGGTCACGCGGTGCGCGGCCTGCACCCGCACCACGATGCCGGTGATCTGGTGCGCCACCAGGTCGTGGAGCTCACGCGCGAGGTTCAGCCGCTCGGCCGCGCGCACGTCCACGGCTTCGGCGCGGGTGCGGGCGTCGGCGTCGCGCAGCAGCAGGCCGACCGCGAGCGCGGCGCCCCACGCGACGGCCGCGGCCGCGGAGAACAGCGCCGCCGGCGAGCCGATGCCGTAGCGGAACACCGGCGCGGCCACGGCCGCGATCCCGCCGACGATCGACCACGTCGCCGCCGGCGGGCGCTGCAAACGGTGACAGCACGCGCCCACGACCAGCGCGATCGCCAGCGCTTCGGCGCCACTCGGCTGCGCCGGCAGGCGCTCGCCCAGCGCCGCGACACCGGCCGTGATCGCCGTACCGAGCAGCGACAGGCACGACACGGCCGCCGCGACGAGCGCGACGTGGTCCGGGAACCGGCGGCGCAACACGGCGAGCACGGCCACCACCGGCCCCAGCCCCGGCGCGAAGTTCACGGCGATCAACGCGAGCGTGCCCTGCGCCGGGCCGGATCGCGCGAACACCACGGTGTCGAGCACCACGAGCACGCCGAGCGCCGCGATCTCGGCGACCAGGGCGATCCGCGGGCCCACGCGCTGGGTGGTCATGGCACTGATCGTCTCGCGCCCGGCCGCGGGCCGCCTCCTGCGCGGGTGCGAAGTGCCTCGGTCGCGAGGCTGAGATGGCCCGTCAGCCGAAGCTCAGGAGGGAAAGCCACCGGTCGAGGAACGCCGTGTCCCCAGTGAGCTTCGCGCTGGTGACGGGCTCGCGGCCGTAGACGATCAGCAGCAACTGGGCCAGCGGAGCTTCGACGGTCGCCGCCGGCTCGTCACCTGGTCCGCGGTGCCAGTCCGGCAGGTCGCCGGTGAGGTCGACCGTCCACGACGCGGCGTGGTCCGTCGGCGCGAGGTGGATCGTGTGGCCGGGGCCCTGCATCGCACGGCGTTCGGGGAAGTACTCGAACATCACCGGCAGGGAGCCGAGTTCGAGCCACTCGTCGAGGGTGTCGTGGGCGACTTCGCCGTCGAGCTCGAACTCCTGTCCGACGGCCAGTGCGACGTCGGCGCGGTGCATCGCGGTCTCGTGCAGGAACCGCCGAGCGTAGAAGGCAGTGCGTGGTTTCCCAGTGGGGACGGGCGTCCAGACTTCGGTGTCGGGTCCGGCTTCGCGCAGGGCCGCGGCGAGGGCTTCCGCGCCGTCGGTGAGCCAGCTGTCCGGCCGGGTCTCGTGGCCGGGATTACGCAGGTACGTGTCGTCCGGAGCCTCGGTCGCGCGGCCACGCACGATGCCGTCGGCGTAGCGATGACCCGCGCCGACGTGGTTCAGCAGCTGCCCGAGGCTCCACTCGGGGCAAGCCGCCACGCTCGCCGCGGGGTCGGCGCCCGCCGCGGTGGCGCGCAGCAGTTCCGTCTGCCGCACGATCTCGGCGACGCGGTTTTCGAAATCCATGGGTGTCCTTCCGGTCCGATTCACGAAAGGGTCGGAACCGCCGCGGCGGACCGGACACCGGTCGGTCAGGAAGCGATCCGGTAGGTCAGGTGGGTCATCGTCGGGGTGGTGATCGCGTCGGTGCGCTCGAGGGCCACGCGCTGGTCGGCGAGGTCGTCGAAGAGACGGACGCCGGCGCCGAAGAGCAGCGGCACCACGTGCAGGCGCAGCTCGTCGACCAGGCCGAGGCTCAGGAGCTGCTTGATGGCCGAGCCGCTCATCACCACAACGTCGAGCTCACCCGCGGCCGAGCGGGCCTGGGCCAGCGCGGTTTCCGGGCCGTCGGTCACGAAGGTGAACGTGGTTTTGCCGCGCTCCAGCGGCTCGGCCGCGCGGTGGGTGAGCACGAACGAGGGGCGCTCGAACGCGCCGTCCGGGCCCCACATGTCGATGCCCATGTCGAAGGTGGTGCGCCCGAGTACGAAGGCACCGGTGTTCTTGAAAAACCCGGCCATCACGTCGTGGTCGGTTTCGTCGCCGTGGGCCATCCAGCCGTGCAGCAGCTCGCCGTCGCGGCCGAGGCGGTGGTCGGTGTTCGTGCCCGGCCCGGCCACCACACCGTCGACCGACATGCTGATCTCCGCGACGACCTTGCCCATCGGCCTACCCCTCGGTGGTCTTGTCCTCTGTGGCTTTGGTGCTCTCGGTGGTCTTGGTGCTCTCAGTGGTCCAAGCGTCGCCCCAGTCGGCGTCACGGGCGGCGCGGTAACGCGGGCCTTGGCGCTTCGAAACGGTGACGCCGGACGCGAGGCCCTCCACCGTACACAGGTCGAGCTGCACGAAGCCCTTGTTCTTGCGCGGGTGGCGCAGGATCCGCGCGTCGGGCCGGTCGGTCGTGACCCCGGCGGGCGCGCTCACGACGTAGGAGAACTTCTCGTCCTCGAACCCCAGCGTGCCCGCCTTGATGCGCCGGTGCACGCCCGAGCGCGCCAGGCGCGCGGCGAAGTGGCACCAGTCCTGGCCCGGCGTGATGGGGCATTCGCCGTCGTGCGGGCACGGCGCGAGCACCGTGTGGCCGAGGCCGCGCAGCACGTCGCGGGCCGCGCGGATGCGGGCGAACCCGGCGGGCGTGCCGGGCTCGATCAGCGCGACCGCCCCGCCGGTGCCGGCGAGCCAGCGCACCACGTCGTCGCGGGTGCGTTCCGGCAGCTCGCCGAGCACGTACGACAGCGTGACGAGGTCGGCCGCGGGAGCCGGCGCCGAACGTTCGATCAGGCCGCGCTGCCACGTCGCGCCGCGCACCGCCACGTGTTCCGCGCCCGCCGCGAGCTTGCGGCCCAGCGTGACCGCGCCGGCGACCTGCTCGACCACGGTGCACTTCTCCAGTGAAGGCCACTCGCGCGCCGCGGCCCACACCGCCGCGCCGGTGCCGCCGCCGACGTCGAGCAGGGTGCGCGGCGCGAACGCGGGCGCCGCCGCGGCCACTTCGCCGAGCACGGCGCTCACGGCCGCGTACGTGGCCGGCATGCGGTAACCCGCGTACGCCGCGACGTCGAGCTCGGAGGTGAGGATGGGCGACGTCGCGGCTTCGCCGGAGCGGTAGCGCGAGCTGAGCTTGTCGACCGCCTGGGCGAGCCGGGATTCGGGGAAGCGGCCGAGCTCGTGGTCGAGGGCGGTTCGCAGGTCGTCGGGGAGGTGCGCCACGTTGAGAAATTCTCCCACGCCCGATTCGTCCCCGAGCGGCAGCCTGACCTGCTAGTTTCGGCGCCGGGAAAAAAGTTCGGGCGCCGTGTCGATCCCAGGGCGGCCCGTTCGACGCAGGGGTGACGGCAAGACCACAGAGAGAGGATCTCCCAATGCGGTTCATGGTGATCATGAAGGCCAGCGAAGAGTCCGAATCCGGCCAGCTGCCCACCACCGAAATGCTCGCGGAAATGGGGAAGTTCAACGAGGAGCTCGTGAAGGCCGGCGTGATGCTGGCCGGCGAGGGCCTCACGTCGAGCGCCGACGGTGCGCGCGTGCGCTTCGCGGGCAACGCCGAGCCGACCGTGATCGACGGCCCGTTCACCGAGACCAAGGAGCTCGTGGCCGGGTTCTGGATCCTGCAGGTGAAGTCGAAGGAAGAGGTCATCGAGTGGGTGCGCCGCGTGCCCAACACCGACGGTGCGCACCACGAGATCGAGATCCGGCGCATCGCCGAGGCCGAGGACTTCGGCGACAACCTCACGCCCGAGCTGCGCGAGGCCGAAGAGCGCCTGCGTGGCGAAGCGGCGAAGAACGCCTGATGCGTTTCCTGGTGATGGTGAAGGCCACGGCTGATTCCGAAGCCGGGAACATGCCGAGCCGCGAGCTCATCGAGCAGATGGGGAAGTTCAACGAGGAGCTCGCGGCCTCGGGCCACCTGGTCCAGGCCGAGGGCCTCACCCCCAGCTCGGCGGGCGCGCGGCTGGTCTACTTCGAGGGCGAGCCTCAGCCGCAGGTGGTGGACGGGCCGTTCGCCGAGACGAAGGAGCTGGTCGCCGGGGTGTGGCTGCTGCAGGGTGAGTCGCTGGCGGAGATCGTGGAGCTGCTCAAGCGCGCACCCAACCCGGACCTCACCGCGGGTTCGCTGGAGATCCGGCCGCTGATCGAACTGCCGTGACGGTGGTGCCCGCCTGAGGTGGTGCTCCCGGGCCGCGCCCGGGGTTGCCCTCGGGCGGGCCAGCCTGTCTGATGGGCTCCGTGGAGACGCACGGTGCCGTGGAGGCGGTCTGGCGGATCGAGTCGGCGCGGGTGATCGCGGGCCTGGCCCGCATGGTGCGCGACGTCGGCCTGGCCGAGGAGCTCGCGCAGGACGCGCTGGTGGCCGCGCTGGAGCAGTGGCCGGAGACCGGCGTGCCGCGCAACCCGGGCGCGTGGCTGATGACCACGGCCAAGCGCCGCGCCATCGACCAGTTCCGCCGCAACGAGACCTTCGGCCGCAAACTCGACGAACTCGGCCGCGAACAACAGCTCGGCGAAGGCGTCCTCCCGGACTTCGACGCCGTCCTCGACGAAGAACACATCTCCGACGACATCCTCCGGCTCGTGTTCACGGCCTGCCACCCGGTCCTGCCCACGCCCGCCCGCGTCGCGCTGACGCTGCGCATGCTGGGCGGTCTCACGACCGACGAGATCGCCCGCGCGTTCCTGGTGAAGGAATCAACGGTGGCGCAGCGGATCGTTCGCGCGAAGAAATCCCTGGCGGACGCCCAGGTTCCCTTCGAGGTCCCGGTGGGCGCCGAGCGCATCGCCCGCCTTTCGTCCGTGCTCGAGGTCATCTACCTCATTTTCAACGAGGGCTACTCCGCCACCCACGGCGACGACTGGCTCCGGCCGGCACTGTGCGAGGACGCCCTGCGCCTGGCGCGCGTGCTCAGCGGCCTGATGCCGGCCGAGCCGGAAGTCCACGGGCTGGCGGCTTTGCTGGAGATCCAGGCTTCCCGCTCCGCCGCCCGCACCGGGCCCACCGGCGAGCCGGTGCTGCTGATGGAGCAGGACCGCGGCCGCTGGGACCAGCTGCTGATCCGGCGCGGTCTTGACGCGCTTTCCCGCGCGGAATCACTCGCGGACGGCGCTTACGGCCCGTACTCGGCCCAGGCCGCCATCGCCGCCTGCCACGCCCGGGCGCGCACGGCGGACGACACGGACTGGGCGCGGATCGCGGCGTTGTACGCGGGGCTGGCGCAGCTGACACCTTCGCCGGTGATCGAGCTGAACCGCGCGGTGGCCGTTTCGATGGCCGAGGGACCGGAGGCCGGGTTGGCTCTGGTGGACACCTTGCGCGACGAACCGGCGCTGGCGAACTACCACTTGCTGCCGAGCGTGCGGGGGGATTTCCTGCTGAAGCTGGGCCGTCGCGCCGAGGCCAAGGCGGAGTTCGAGCGGGCGGCGGACATGACGGGGAACGCCCGGGAGCGGACGTTGCTGCTTGATCGAGCGGCGGGGTGCTGAGGCGGAGTCTGCGTTTCAGGCCTCCACGAAAACAATCCGCTCCGGAGGCACCACCAGCTTCACCGTCTGCCTCTTCACCTCCACCAACGTCGCCAATTCCGTCGACTGTCCATCCGGGACGGTGAACAACCGGTCATCACGCGTGTCCAAGAACGAAGCGAACCCGGCCAGCGACACGCCGCCGGTCTCGTCCAACGCCAGATAGTCCGCCAACCGCCGGAACAACTTCGGCAACAGCACCAGCTCATCCTGCAACTGCGCGCGCGAGCGGAGCCGGAAACCCGACGTCGTCACGTCCGAGGCCCACACCCCGCTCCCCGAGCCGCGCGCGGTTTCAGCGGCTGCGGCCAGGGCTTGCCGCAAGTCGACGTACAGCAGTGAATAGAACGTCGGATAAGTCAGTCCTTCGGCGACCAACTGGTAGTTCACGCTGTTCTTCAAGGTCCGGACATCCAGGAACACGTCACTGCCATCCACCGAACGCCCCGGCCGTTGCCCCGGGAAGGCGAACGCCACCGCGCGCCCGTACTTGTCCGCGAAGCGCGTGAGGATGTGCCCCGACACCTTCTCCGGCTTCGCCGAAGTGACGACGCCGCCGGGGCCCCGGACGACCGACGAGAAGCCCAGCAGCGAAACCAGCCGGTCGGCCGCGCCGTCGCCGAGGGCGGCTGGCTGGTGGAGCAGGTCGCCGCCGCGGGGGCGGTAGTGGGTTTCGAGTGCGTCGATGGCGTCGAGGCGCAGTTGCATTCCGCCGCGGGAGTTGAGGCGGACGCGCAGGCCGGCGGCTTTCGTGGCGGCGGGGTCGTCGGGGTAGAAGCGCACGGAGTCGCCGTCCGGGGCGGCGCCGAGGAGCTGGAACGTGCCTTTGATCAGGGTCAGTGGCATGTGCACCACGGTAAGTCGCGCGGCGCCGCGTGTGTCCGGTTTTCATCCGGACAGCCCAGCCACCGGCCACAGTGGACGGTGACTGGCTGCCCGGAAGCGCGGAAACCTCGTCAGGGAATCATGAAACCGAGCACGGTCGCCTGCAGCAGCGAGATCACGCCGACCACCGCCGTAAGGGCGAGTGACCACAGGAACGTTTGGCGCAGCAGTGATCCCTCCTTGCCGCTCTGCCCGATCGCCGTCGCGCCGATGGAGAGGTTCTGCGGGGAGATCATCTTGCCCATCACGCCACCGGAGGTGTTGGTGGCGCCGGCCAGCACCGGGTTGAGGTGCAGCTGCTGCGCGGAGATCACCTGCATGGGCCCGAAAAGGCTGTTGGTCGACGCGTCGGAGCCGGTCAGGAACACCCCGAGCCACCCGATGTAGGCGGAGAAGATCGGGAACAGCACGCCGGTCGTGGCCAGGGCGAGGCCGAGCGTCTGCGTGGCGCCGGAGTAGTTCATCACGAACGCGATGGCGAGGATCATGAAGATCGTCGCGAGCGCCCAGCGCATCTGGTGCAGCGTGGCGCGGTAGGTCCGCAGCAGCTGCTTCGGCCGCGCTCCCATGGTGAAGCCCGCGATCACCGCGGCGATGAGCGCGATCGTGCCGGGGGAGAAGAGGAAGTCGACGGTGAACGTCGCCGCGTACGGCGTGTCCTTCGGCGTGATGGGCGCGTGCTGGATCACGTGGTTGTGCAGACCCGGCCACGCGAACACCCAGTCGGCCTTGTGCAGCAGCTTCGTGAGGTCCAACCACACCGGCAGGTGCGCGAAGATCGTGCCGATGCGGGACAGGAAGATCGCGAGGATCAGGATCACGTACGGCGTCCACGCGTACAGCGCGCCGCGTTCCGAGCGGGCGGCACCGAGGCTCGCCGATTTCACCGGCTCCTCGCCTTCGAAGCGCCACACGGTTTTCGGCTGCCAGAAGCGCGTGAGCACGTACAGGGCGGCCATCGCGGCGAGGGCGGCGAGCACGTCGACGAGGCTCGCGCTGATGTAGTTCGACGCCACGAACTGCATGAGCGCGAACGCCAGCCCGGCCGTGACCACGGCGGGCCAGACCTCGAGCATCTTCTTCCAGCCGGCCAGCACCACGATCAGGAACGCCGGGATGATCACGGCCAGGAACGGCACCTGCCGCCCGACCATCGACGAGAACGCCGCCGTCGCCTCCTCCGGCTTGAGGTGCATGATCGGCCCGGTGAGCCGGCCGAGCACGATCAGCGGGTTGCCGAGCCCGCCGAACGCCACCGGCGCGGTGTTCGCCAGCAGCGCCAGAACCACGGCCTTCACCGGCGGAAACCCGAGCGCGGCCATCATCGCCGCCGTGATCGCGATCGGCGACCCGCCGCCCGCCACACCTTCCAGCAGCGCCCCGAAGCTGAACGCGATCAGCAACGCCTGCAGCCGCCGGTCCTCACTGAACCCGGCGAGCACGCGCTTGATGCTGTCGAAGCGGCCGGTGGCCACCGTGACGTTGTGGAAGTACACGGCGTGGAACGCGATCCACGCCACCGACCACACGCCGAACACCACCCCCATCGCCGCCGAGTCGAGCGCCAGCCCCACCGGCATCCGGTAGAGCAGCAGCGCCACCCCGAGCGCCGTCAGCAGCGCCAGCGCCGCCGACAGGTGCGCCGAAAGCTTCACCACGCCGAGCGCCACCAGCAACACGATGATCGGCAGCGCGGCGAGCAGCGCGGACACCCACAGCCCGCCCGCCGGTTGGTAGTCCTGGATCCAGGTCACGCGTCAGCCCCTTCGCTGATCACCTGAGCCTCCCGACGGCGGCGGTTCCGGGCGGGCCCAGTCTTCGTTTCTTCACCGGCGACGGCGGGGTGCCGGGCCGGAGTCGGTGGGTGGGTGGCTGCGGCGAGGGCGCCGAGGTCGGGTTGGTGGTGGTCGTGCCGAGCCGACGATGGGGACTGAGGTCGTGACCAGGTCGACGTCGTCGGTTGCCGGCTGAAGGTGTGTGGCACTGGATCGAATCGAGCCGAGTCAGTGGTGGCGTCGAGCCGGAGTGGGGGATCTGACCGGTACGGCGAAGTCGTCACGGCCGAAGCCGAAATCCCGCAGAAGCCGTAGACCTGGGTCAACCTGCGTGAATGGCCGAATCCGACCGCGAGCTGAAGCCCAGCCCGACCTGAACTCCCGGTCCACAGCGAGGCCGCGGGATCTACGCAGCAGTCGAAGCAACCGCCGAACCTGCCAACTCAGGCCCTACCGGCTCCGCACATACCCCAACCGCAACGACAACGCCGCCGCCGTCCCGGCCACCGTCGCGCCCAGTTCCTCCGCGCGGCGCAGCACGCGCGGGGCCGGCCCGGCCACGCTGATCGCCGCGATCGGGCGGCCCGAGTGGTCGCGCACGGCCGCGGCGACGCAGCCCACGTCCGGTTCGTTTTCGACGTCGTCGACCGCCCAGCCGCGGCGGCTGGTGCGGGCGAGGTCGTCCAGGAGGCGGCCGGGGTCGATGATGGTCTTCAGGGTCAAGCTGTCGAGTTTCATGCGGCGCACGCGTTCGACGCGGTCCATCTCCGGCAGGGCTGCGAGCCACGCCTTGCCGAGGGAGGTGGCGTGCTGCGGGCGGCGCGTGCCGAGGCGGCAGGCCAGCGTGACGGCGCTGGCGCTGCGCTCGGTGGCGACGTAGACCATCGTGTCGTTGTCGGGCACCGCGAGGTAGGTCGTCTCGCCCGAGCGTTCGGCCAGGGAGGCCAGGTAGCGCGGCGCGCAGCGGTGCAGGTCGGTCGCGGCCATGGCGCGGGCACCCAGCTCGACCAGGCGTGTACCGAGGCGCACGCGGCCGGTCACGGTGTCCGCTTCCAGGTATTCGAGCCGTTTCAGGGTGCCGACGATGCGGTACGCCGCGCTGCGCGAAAGCCCCAGTTGCCTCGCGATCGCGTTGGTGGAAATCTCCTGGTGCTGCCCGACGTGTTCGAGCACCGCGAGCCCCCGCTCGAGTGTGCCGCTCTGGTCCAAGACTCGTTCCGTCACGTCGTCGCCCCTTCGCCCAATTTCCCGCTCATCGGCACGTGTTTCCGGTAAGCGGGGTTGGACGCTAACACCTCGGATGTATGGACGGAAGATCTTGACCTACTTTCGTATTATGCCAGGTAGAGGTTGCCCTTAATGGTTCAACCTCCGATCGTTAGGACGCCTAACAAAGCAACGGGAAATGTCTGAACAGGACAAAATTTCGGCCGGCGGAGAATCGTTACCCTGCGTACGTGAGATTGCGAGCGGTGATCGGCGTGCGGGTGCGGACCACGGCCGTCGCGGTGGTGGTGCTGGCGCTGGCCATCGCGGTGGCGTGTGTGGTCGTGGTGGTGCTGCTCGAGGAGTCACTCGATCGCAGCGTGACGGAGAGTGCCCGCAGCGCCGGCCGCCAGGTCGCCATCCAGCTCGTGCGGGAAGGCGCGCGTGACCTTTCCGCCAGCGACGTCGCCAGCACCGGCGACACCGAAGCGGTTACGCAGGTGCTGGACAAGAACAACGTCCCGATCGCCGGCGACCCGGCCATCACCGGCCACCCGCCGCTCACCGCGAACCGGCCGGCCCCCGGCCGCGAAACCGTGGAAACCCTCCCGCTCGGCCTCAACGGCGACGGCGCCGACTACCGCGTGGTCTCCCAAGGCGTGAGCGGGCCCGGCGGGCCGTTCATCGTCATCTCGGCCCGGTCGCTCGAACCCGTCACCGAAGCCTCGACCCGGCTCACCCTCCTGCTCGCCCTGATTTCGCTGCCCTTGCTGGCCATCGCGGGCTTCGCCGTCTACCGGTCGGTCGGCGCCGCGCTGCGGCCGGTCGAACGCATGCGCCGCACCGTCGCCGAAGTGTCCACAAGGGACTTGACCACCCGGGTGCCGCTGCCGCCGGGCCGGGACGAGGTGCACCGGCTCGCCGTGACCCTCAACGAAATGCTCACCCGCCTGCACTCGGCCCAAGCCGCGCAACGCCGGTTCGTCGCCGACGCCAGCCACGAGCTGCGCAGTCCACTTTCGACGATCAGCACCGCGCTCGACGTGTCCGGCCGCCACCCGGAGACGACCGGTGAGCTCGTGCCCGTGATCACCCGCGAAACCGCCCGCCTGCGCGAACTCGTCGACGATCTGCTCATGCTCGCCCGCACCGACGACACCACCGACCAGCCGGCCAGCACCGAAGTGGACCTCGACGACATCGTGCGCGCCGAAGGACGGCGGATCAGCGCCGAAGGCCCGCTCCGCATCGAGGTGCGCGCCGGCCCGGCGAAGGTTCGCGGCAGCGAGGCCCAGCTGCGCCGGGCCGTGCGCAACCTCGTGGACAACGCCCGCGGCCACGCGCGGGAACGCGTCCGGGTCGCCAGCTGGGTCCACGACGCCACGGCCGTGGTCGAGGTCAGCGACGACGGCCCCGGTGTGGCGCCCGAGGACCGCGAGCGCGTGTTCGAACGGTTCGTGCGCCTCGACGCCTCACGCCAGCGTGGCCACGGCGGCACCGGGCTCGGTCTGCCGATCGTCGCGGGCATCGTCGCGCGCCACGGCGGCCGGGCGAGCTACGCCGACGTGACCGACCCGAGCTACCCCGGTGCCCATTTCCGGATCGAACTGCCCTGCTTCGAGGAGGACTGATGCGCCTGCTGATCGTCGAGGACGAGCGCGAGCTCGCCGAAACCCTGCGCCGCGGCCTCGTCGCCGAGGGCTTCACCGTCGACGTGGTCCACACCGGACCCGACGGCCTGTGGTCGGCCACCGAGCATGACTACGACACCGTGGTCCTCGACATCATGCTGCCCGAGCTCTCCGGCTACGAGGTGCTCAAACGCCTGCGCGCACAGGAAAACTGGACGCCGGTGCTCATGCTCACCGCGAAGGACGGCGAATACGACGAGGCCGACGCGTTCGACCTCGGTGCCGACGACTACCTGTCCAAGCCGTTCTCCTTCGTGGTGCTCGTCGCCCGGCTGCGGGCCCTGCTGCGCCGCGGCGCCCCGGCTCGCCCGGCCGTGCTCGCCGCCGGCGACCTGCGGCTCGACCCGGCCGCGCGCACCGTCCACAGGGGAGAGCAGCGCATCGCGCTGACCGCGCGCGAGTTCGGCCTGCTCGAATTCCTGCTGCGCCGCCAGGGTGCGGCGCTGTCGAAGAACGAGATCCTCGGTCACGTGTGGGACGCCCACTACGAGGGTGACGAGAACGTGGTGGAGGTCTACGTCGGTTATCTCCGGCGCAAGATCGACGCGCCGTTCGGCACGCACACCATCGAAACCGTGCGCGGGGTCGGCTACCGGCTCGTCACCTGAACGAACTCTTACTGAACTCCCACCACCCCGGCTTTCCTGGTACGAGCGTGCCAGTGGATGCTGTGCCCGTGGCTACCGGCACCCTGGTCAGCAGTGCGCCCTCCGTGGAGCAGGGCGAGCTGATCTCCTTCACCTACACGACGCCCCCGTCGTCGGTCACCCCCGCGAACTGGGTCGGGCTCTACGCCGATCCCGGCGACGGCCCCGTGGACCAGACCTACGTCGGCCCGTCGACGCTGTGGGACTACACCCCGCTCGCGAGCGGCACCGTCTCGTTCTCCACCGGCTCGCTCGGCCCCGGGAACTACATGGCGTTTTACCTGGCTGACGACGGCTACGCCTGGCTCGCCGAGCCCGTGCGCTTCGTGGTGCGCCCGACTCCGCAGACGCTCCCGCCGGTCTACCAGGGCGCGTTCGGCCGCAGCGGCCGCGGACCGGTGCAGTTCAGCAGCCCGGCCGGCCTCACCGTCGACGCGCGGGGCCAGATCTGGGTCGCCGACACCGGCAACGACCGCGTGCAGGCCTTCACCCGAGACGGCCGGCTGGTGCGCGTGCTCGCCGGCCGGTTCAAGGCGCCGCAGGCCGTGGCGGTCGACCACGCGGGCAACGTGTACGTGGCCGACACCGGCAACAACCGCGTGGTCGCCTACTCGTGGTGGGGCGGCTTCTCGCGCGAGTACGGCGCCGGCCAGCTCGACAACCCGCGCGGCGTCGCGATCGACACCGCGGGCCGGCTGCTCGTGTCGGACACCGGTCACCAGCGCGTGGCCCGCTTCGACACCCGCACGGGCAAGGCGCTCACCGACATCACGGAGAAGGTCAGCTCGCCGCAGGGCATCGTCAGCGACGGCGCGGGCGGCGCGTGGATCGTGCAGAACGGCCGCGCGGCCGGCGGCAACGTCGCGGTGGTGCACTACTCCGGCGACGGCAAGGCGATCGGCTCGATCGGCGGCGGCCGGACCAGCGAGTTCGGCGGCCTGGCCAACCCGGCCGGCATCGCGCTCAACGCCCAGGGCGACGCCTACGTGACCGTGCCCGACCACGGCTGGGTCGCGCAGTTCCGCACCACCGGCCCCTACCGCGCCGAGTTCGGCACCGACGGCCCCGGCGCGCTGAGCTTCCCGCTCGGCGTGGCCGTGGACGCGCAGGGCCGCATCTTCGTGGCGGACACCGGCAACGATCGCATCGTCCACTTCGGAGTGAGCGCGTAAGGGAGTTCCCCGCCGCCGGGTCCTCGGTGCCGCGGTTTCTCCGACCAGCACGCGATGAAGCTGCCGAACGGCAACCGCTCGCACGGGTAACCCGCCCGCCGACCCGGACGGGTGGGCCAAGCCGGTGTGTCCAGCGGGTCCGGATGCCGAGCTGACGCGGTTCTACCGAGCCGGCCGGCCGAACTCTCCGTAGTGGGTCTCGCCGGAGAGCAGCGCCCGGTGCGCCAGCGCCACACGCCGGGCCTTGGACGGCCGCAGCCGGGGCGTGGCCTCGGCCAGGTCCAGGAACTCGAAGCCGCCGAGCTCGTCGCCGGCGGGTTCGATCGCTCGCACCTGCGCAGGGCTGAGGGTGCCACCGTCGAAGATCAGCTGCAGGCTGTCGCGCCAGAGGCCGTGGGTCGGCATCCAGTCGACGAGCAGCAGCCGCCCCAGCGTGAGGTCGAGGCCGAGCTCCTCGCGGATCTCGCGGTGGCAGGCCGCGAGCGGGGACTCGTCGTCTTCGACCAGGCCGCCCGGGATCTCCAGGAACGGCTTGTAGGTCGGGTCGACGAACAGCACGCGCCCCTGCTCGTCGCGCACGAGCGCGCCGGCGGCCACGTTCTTGCGGGGCAGCCGGCCGGCGATGCCGGGGTTGAACTCGGCCTCGGGTTCGCCGTCGGCCCGCAGGTCCGCGGCGAACACCGTCGGATCGCCGCGGTGGTGGGGCTGTTCGTCGGTCACAGTGCCTCGCCGGCCAGGAGCGTGCCTCGGCCGGCGGACGCTGCTACGCGTTGATGATGCCCCAACCGAGCGGTCAGTTCTTGGAGATCGCCGCCACCGCGCGGACCACGGCGGTGCAGCGGTTCTCCACGTACTCCAGCCCGCCCTCTTCCGCGATGCGCTTGGCCTCCGCGGAGACGATGCCCTGCTGCAGCCACAGCGCCTTCGCCCCGATGGCCACGGCGTCGGCCGCGATCCCGGGGGCCTCGGCGGCCGGCCTGAAGACGTCGACGAGGTCCACGGGCTCCGGGATGTCCTTCAGCGAGCGGTACACCTTCTCGCCGAGCAGTTCCGTGGCCGACGGGTGCACCGGGATGATCCGGAACCCGTGGGCCTGGAGGGTGGCCGGCACCCCGTGCGCGGCTTTCGCCGGGTCGCGGCTGAGGCCGACCACCGCGATCGTGGTGGCGCTCGCGAGGATCTCTTCAGGTTGCATACCGGGAGAACGTACCCGCCGAGCAGGGGATTCCACGTCAGCCGATCTTCGAGCCGTACATCTCACCGAGGTTGTCGGCGATGAGTTCGACGCGGGCGCCGTCGGGGTCGGTGAGGTAGATCGAGGTGCCGCTCTCCTCCAGGTACTTCACGCCGGCCTCGTCGAGACGGGTGCGCGCGGCGGCCCAGTTCTCGGGGGTGAGCGAGAGCGCGAGGTGGTGGAGACCGCCGAGCACTTCGGCGTACGGGCCGAGGTCGAGGCCCGGCAGGTCGAAGAACGCGACCGCGTTGCCGTTGCCGACGTCGAAGAAGAAGTGGCTCGAACCCGGGTAGTCGCGGTTCTCGATCAGCTCGGTGAGCGGGAAGCCGAGCACGTCCTGGTAGAAGGTGATCGTGCGCTCGACGTCGCTGGAGATGAGCGCGGTGTGGTGGATGCCGCGGCCGGCGGTCGTGGCCCGGACGGCAGCGGGGTGCAGGTGCTTGTCCCGCAGCTGGTCACGCGCTTCGGTGAGCTTCGCGACTTCGGTCTCGTTCGGTGCCATCGCTGGTCACGTCCTCTCGGTGAGCTGGTACCTCAAAAGCTACGCCTCAAGTCTCTCGCGCACAAGAAGTTTCTACGAAAGAGAGTTGGCCGTGCCGTCCAGTGGAACGCCTGACATCGCTCACCCGGGCCTGACCAGGGAGAGTTCCGCGGCGTCGAGAACCGGACGGAAGTCGTCGACGCCCTGGCGCGGCGCCGCGACCGGCGTGGTGCTGGGTTCGCCGGTGAGCGCACTCGTGGGGCCGGCCAGCACCGTCAGCCCGCTCGGGATCACACCCGAACCGGGGCACGTGGTTCTGCCCGGGGTCGATGACCCGGGTTTTTCCCGTGGCCCGGGTGTCACGGCACTCGAAGCCGGCTCCCGCGTGTACGGCGGCCTCGCGTTGTTCGAAGGCGGCGTGCTCGTCACTTCACGCACCTGGGGGTGGTCACGCTCCCGGCGCCGCGGTCGCGGTGGCAACGCGTGCGCGGGCCGTTCTCGTGCCCGATCGACATTCACGCGGTTTTGTCCACTGCCGGGCAGCTCACCGTCACTCACCGCTGAGGAACAGGCGTTGTTTGGCCCGAAAGAACACTTCTTCGAGGCGTTAACAGGAACCCGGATCCATAGCGAGTGAATACGTCGAGTGGGTGACGTGTGCCGCGGTTCTTGACAGATTCCGTTGCGACGCTTGGAATCGAGAGGCACGAGGGCTGAACCTCGACGATTCGCGGCCTCCGCTCGAGGGCCGCCGAACCCACCACTTTCACCTTCAGGGGGCTCCTTTGTCTCGCGTTGAAACATGCCCCGAGGACCCGTCCGGAAGACCCGCCGCGGCCGAGTGTCCACACCGGACAGAGAGCCGGCCGGTCGCCTCGGTGCCGGCGCGGGAGGCCGTCGAAGCACCCGGAGCGTGGCCCGTGCTCGGCCACATCGTGCCGGTGCTGCGCAAACCTCTCGAGTTCCTGCCCGCGCTGGCCCGCTACGGCGATGTCGTGAAGGTCCGCTTCGGCAACTTCCCGGTGTACGTCGTCGCCGATCCCGACGCCACGCGCGACGTACTCGTGCCGGGCGACCTCGACTACAAGCGCGGCCTGTGCTTCGAACGGCTGAAGCCGGGCCTCGGCGAGGGGATCGCGACCGCGTCGGGCGACGAGCACCGCCGGCTGCGCAAGCTCCTGCAGCCGGTGTTCAGCCGCGAACGCCTCGTGGAGTACTCGTCGATCATGCGCACCGCGGCCGAAGAGGCGGCGGATTCCTGGCAGGACGGCGAAACGCTGGCCGCCGACGAGGTGATGAACGACCTGGCGCTCACCGCGTTGACCCGCAGCCTGTTCAAGTTCACCGCCAGCACCGACACGGCCGACGCGATCAAGCACGGCATGCGGCTGCTCACCCACAGCCTCCTCAAGCGCATCGTGCTGCCGCCGGCGTGGGAAAAGGTTCCCACGCCCGGCAATCTCCGGTTCACCCGCGCGATGAACCGGATGAACCGCTCGATCGACGACGTCGTGACCGCCTACCGCGCGGCAGGAGAGGACCGCGGCGATGTCCTGTCGGCCCTGCTCGCGGTGCGCGACGACGACGGCAACGGCCTGTCGGACAAGGAACTCCACGCGCAGGTGATGACGCTCGCGCTCACCGGCGTCGAGGCGCCCGGGGCGACGCTGGGCTGGGTGCTCTACGAGATCGGCCGCGACCCCGAGGTGTCCGCGCGGGTGCGAGCCGAACTCGACGCCGTGCTCGGCGGCCGCGCCCCGGAGTACGACGACCTGCCCGCGCTGGAGTACCTCGGCCGCGTGATCGACGAGGTGCTCAGGCTGCACACGCCCCTGCTGTTCTCCCGGCGCACGCTGACCGAGGTCCGCGCCGGGCGGTCCACCATCCCGGCCGACGCGGAGCTCATCTACAGCCCCTACCTGCTGCACCACGACCCGCGCTGGTTCCCGGACCCCCTGCGCTTCGACCCCGACCGGTGGCTGCCGGAGAACGCGCAGCGGATCCCGAAGGGCGCCTACATCCCGTTCGCCGCGGGCTCGTACCAGTGCATCGGCAAGGTGTTCGCGACGATGGAGCTCACGATGATCACCGCGGTGATCTGCGCGCGCTGGAACCTGAGCCTCGCGCCGGGCACGGAGGTCCGGGAGGTCGCGAGCGCGCTGATCCGCCCCGACAAGCTGCCGATGACGGTCAGCCGCCGCGCGGCGTTGGTGTGAACGCCGTGGACAGCTACGAGATGCCGGACCTGCGGCTGCCGTTCGAAACCGCCTCGCACCCCGATGCGGAGCACGTGCAGGAGCTCACCGAGGCGTGGTGCCTCAAGTTCGGGCTGCTGCGGTCGCCTTCGGTCGCGCGGAAGTTCCGCGCGCTCGGCTACGGCCGCATCATGGCCACGCTCACGCCGTGGGCCCCGCTCGAAGGCCTGGCGCTGATCACCGACTGGAACAGCTTCTTCTTCGTCACCGACGACCAGCAGAACATCGGCGTGACGACCGGCCGGGTCGCGCGCTACGAGGGACTGGTGGCGAGCATGCGCCGCGTGATCGGCGGTGACTCGCGCCCGACGGTGCACGAGGACCATCCGCTGATCGCGGCGTTGCGCGACCTGCTCGATCGGACGCTCGTTGCTCAGAGCCTGCACAGCCGACCGGACGACTGGGTCACGCGGTTTCGCGGCAACCTCGACCTGTGGCTCACCGGGCACCTGGCCGAGAACGCCTACCGGCAGTCGGGAACCGTGCCGACGGTCGAGGACTACGTCGCGGTGCGCCGGGCCGCGTCCACCGTGCTGCCGACGGTGGACCTCGTGGAGCTGGTCGAGGGCGCGACGGTGCCGGACGTGCTGTACCGGTCGCCGCAGTACCAGACCGTGGTCCAGGGCACCGCCGACATCATGTGCTGGATCAACGACATCCACTCGCTGCACATGGAACAGGGCGACCCGATCAACCTCGTCACCGTGCTCGACCACCACGAGCACCTGGGGGTGCAGCGCGCGATCGACGCCGTGGCCGCGCGCGTCGCGTCCCGAGTGGACGATCACCTCGCGGCGACGCGTGAGCTGCCGGCGGTGCTGGCGGCGCTGGGCGTGGCGGAGCCGGAGGCGGTGCTGCGGTGCGTGCGTGACCAGCAGTCGTGGGCCGCCGGCATGGAGGCCTGGGACCGCACCGACACCATCCGGTTCTCGGCCGCCGAGGCCACCGGCGCGAAAGCGTCCTATGTGGACGATCTGCTCGACTGGCCGACCACGGCCTGACCCCTTTGGAGCTCCCCATGACCACGCTCCTGGCTCGCCAGGCCCCCACCGCGCCGGGTGACCTCCCGTTGCTCGGCCACACCCTTTCCCTGTTGCGCCCCGACCGCGTCGGGTACCTCACGTCGTTGCAGCCCGTGGGTGACCTCGTGCGGATCCGCATCGGCACGCACCCGTTCCTGGTGCTGAACTCGCCGGAGCTCGTGCGGACCGTGATGGTCGAAGAGGCGAAGAGCTTCGACCGCGGGCGCATCTTCCAGAAGGCGCGCCCCTACGTGGGCGAAGGCCT
Organism: Amycolatopsis rhabdoformis; assembly: GCF_035918295.1. Lineage (GTDB taxonomy): Bacteria > Actinomycetota > Actinomycetes > Mycobacteriales > Pseudonocardiaceae > Amycolatopsis > Amycolatopsis rhabdoformis. Next base: position 7,163,520 of record NZ_CP142149.1, on the reverse strand, counting down.
GTTCACCGCGGAAGGCACCGAGCACCTCCGGCAGCGCCGCATGGTGCAGCCGGCGTTCCACCGCGAGCAGATCCAGCGCAGCATCCGGATCATGAACGACGTCGTCCGGAAGCAGGCCGCGACCTGGCGGCCCGGCGCGACCGTCGCGATGGACCGCGAGATGCACGTGCTGGCGAGCGAGATCATCGGCCAGTGCATGTTCCTCGCGCCGGAAGCGCGGGAAGTGGTGCAGCTCGCCCGCGACGAGCTGCCGGCCTTGCTGCAGGGCCTCGGCCAGCGCACGCTGCTGCCGGACTTCCTCGCGCGCGTGCCGACTCCGGTCGGCCGGCGCTTCGACGCCGCGTGCGCGGACCTGCGGGCCGCGGCCGCGCGGCTGGTCACGGTGTACCGCGAGAACCACGGTGACCTCGGCGACTTCGTGTCGCTGCTGCTCGGCGCGCACGACGCGCGCACCGGCACCACACTCACCGACACGCAGATCCGCGACCAGATCATGACGCTGCTGATCGCCGGCATCGAAACCCCCGCGACGCTCATGACGTGGGCGATGTACGAGCTCGCCCGCGATCCGGCGCTGCGGGCTCGGCTGGAGGCCGAGGTCGACGAGGTCGTCGGCGATCGCGACATCGAGGCGGCCGACCTGCCGGCGTTGACGCTCACCGAAGCGTTCGTGGACGAGAACCTGCGGCTGCACCATCCACTGTGGATCTTGATGCGCCGCGCGGTGAAGCCGGTGACGCTCGGCGGCGTGACCATCGAGCCGGGCAGTGAGGTGCTCTACAGCCCGGCCGCGCTGCAACGCGACCCGACGATCTTCCCCGATCCGCTGCGGTTCAACCCGGACCGCTGGCTCGGCGACGCCCCGACCGACCGGATGCGGCGCGCGTTCATGCCGTACGGCCTCGGCAACCGGCAATGCATCGGCGACGCGTTCTCCGGCGTCCAGATGAAAATCACCATCGCGGGCATCGTCGCCGCCCGGCGGCTGGACCTGCCGGCCGGGTTCCGGCCGAAGACCGTGATCTCCAGCATCGTGCACCTCGACCGGCTGCCGATGACCGTCCACCAGCGAGGAAACCAGTGATGCTCGAAGGCAAGTCCGTGATCGTGACCGGTGCCGGCTCCGGCATCGGCCGCAGCACCGCGTTGGTCCTCGCCGGGTACGGCGCGCGCCTGCTGCTCGCCGACATCGACCACGGCACCTGCCGGGAGACGGCGGACCTGGTGACCGCGGCCGGCGGCACGGCCACCGCAGTGAAGGCCGACGTGTCGCTGGCGGACGACGTCGAGGCGATGGTGGAGGCGGCCGTGTCCGCGTACGGCCGGCTGGACGGGGCGTTCAACAACGCCGGCGTGGACGGTGCGTTCGAGTCCGTGGCCGACTCGACCCAGGAGAACTGGGACCGGGTGATGTCGGTGAACCTCGAAGGCGTGTGGCTGTGCCTGCGGGCCGAGGTCCGCCGGATGCTCCCGACCGGCGGCGGGTCCATTGTGAACACTTCCTCGACCGGCGGGCTGGTCGGCATGGGGATCGGCTTGTCCGCCTACGTCGCCGCCAAACACGGCGTGGTCGGCCTCACCCGTGCCGCGGCTCTCGAATACGCGACGCAGGGGATCCGGATCAACGCCGTGTGCCCCGGGACCGTGCGCACCGGGATGTACGAGCAGGTGGTGGCCACCGGAGTGGTCACCGAAGAGCAGATCGCGGCCATGCAGCCGATCAACCGGCCCGCGCAGCCGGAGGAGATCTCGGAGTCGGTGGCGTGGCTGCTGTCGGACCGGGCGTCGTTCGTCACGGGCCAGGCGTGGGCGGTGGACGGCGGGTTGGTTGCGCAGTGAACGAGGCCCATCAAATGGCGTGGTCCGGTGAGTCAGCGGCCCAGTGAAGGCGGCAGCCTCGGTGAGCGAGCTCGGTGACTCGGGTGGCGCGGTGAGCTAGGCCTTCGCGGCCACGCGTTCGATGCCGTCGAGCACGCGGGGCCAGACGGGCTCCGGCAGGTCGTGGCCCATGCCCGGCACCACGTCGAGGTCGGCGCGCAGGGCGCGGGCCGTGGCGCGGCCGCCGGAGACGTTCACCAGCGGGTCGCGCGCGCCGTGGATCACCAGCGCCGGCACGGTGAGGCGGCGCAGCGCGGCGGTGCGGTCGCGGGTGGAGAGGATGGCCGCGAGCTGCCGGGCCGCGCCGCCGGGGTTCACGCCGCGGTCGTAGGTGCGTTCGGCTCGTTCGCGCATGCGCTTTTCGTCGAACGGGTAGCCCGGCGAGCCGATCAGGCGGAACGTTTTCACCAGCAGCTCCACGTACTCCTCGCGCCCGCGCGGCTGCGGCGCCAGCATCGACGCGGCGGCGCGCGGGCTCGGGTGGCCGATGAGGCGGCTGCCGGTGGTGGACATGATCGACGTGAGCGAGCGGACGCGGCCGGGGTGCCGGATGGCGAGCGTCTGCGCGATCATGCCGCCCAGCGACGCGCCGACCACGTGCGCCTGCTCGACGCCGAGCGCTTCGAGCAGGCCGGCGGTGTCGTCGGCCATGTCGGCGAGCGAGTACGGCGCCGCGCGCAGCAGGTAGGCGCGCACCACATCGACGCGCCCGGACATGCGCTGCGAGCGACCGGCGTCGCGGTTGTCGAAGCGGATCACGCGGAAGCCGCGCGCGGCGAGCTGCTCGCAGAAGTCGTCGTCCCACCAGGTCATCGGCGCGGCCAGGCCCATGATCAGCACCAGCGGCGGGGCGTCCGCGGCGCCGAACTCCTCGTGGCAGAGGGTGATGCCGTTGGCCTGCGTGGTCTGCTCGCTCATGCTCCCTTCCTACTGCGTACGGGTGTAGCGCGCCCGCAGGAACGGGCTGAACTCGGCGGTGTCGCCCAGTTTCACGTCGATCTCGTGGGTGAGCACGTCGTCCGCGGGCGTGAACCGGTGTCGGGCGATGCCGCGCGGAGTGCGCTTTTCGAGGTGCAGCGTCCCGTCGCGCCAGCCGCCGCGGCCGGGTTCGCCGGGTGGGAAGCCGTAGCTGTCGAAGCCGTACCAGAGCGTTTCCTGCGTGGCCGGGTCGACGGTGAACACGTTGTGGCCCAACAGGGTGCTGCCGTCCTCACGCGTCTGCACGTAGTCCTGCACCACCGCGAAGCCGGCCAGCGCGGCCCGGTACGCGGCCGTGCCCTTAGCCGTCGACGCGGGCGCCCAGGGTGAGGCCGCCAGCTCCTCGGTGCCGGCCCAGTCGCCGACCAGTGCGCTGAGCGCTTCGTGCGCTTCACCTCTCCGCGGCATCTCCACGGTGCTCTCCTTTCGACAGGTGCCTGTCAATCTGCGACACTAACACGCATGACCGACCGGGCGCAGCGCCTCACTCAGCTCGTCAACGACGTCTTCCTGACCAACGGCACCCTCCTCGCCACCGGCGACGCCCTCACCGCGCCGGCCGGCCTCACCGCCGCGCAGTGGCAGGTCCTGGGCTTCCTGGAAGACGGGCCCGCGACGGCCGCGGACCTCGCTCGGCGCCGAGGGCTGCGGCGCCAGAGCGTGCAGGAGACGGTGAACCGCTTGCTGCGCAACGGAATGCTCACCCGCGCACCGAACCCGTCGGACGCCCGGGCCCCGCTGCTGCACCTGACCCGCACGGCGCGCGCGGCCCTGAGCGGCCTGGAGACCCGCCGCGTCGAGTGGGCCGACGCCGTGGCGGCGGGACTGCCGCCGGAGGACCTCGAAGTGACGCTGCGAACCCTCGGCCGCCTGCGCGAGCGCCTCGCCGAGGTGAAAACCGATTGACCACTCCGCCGCCGATCGGGTTGAGTACCGCCCAGCACCCTCACGACCAGAGAAGGAGGTGGACGCCATGTTCGGTTACTCGATCACGCGTTCCCACCTCCGGCTGAGGGTGCCGAGGGCCTGACGGGAGCGCGGAGCTCCCGGAAGGAACCCGATGACCGATCTGGTCGTGCGCCCGCTCGTCGCGGGCGAAGAACACCTCTTCACCAGTCTTGACGCGGACTCCGCCGGCGCGCTGGTCCGGCCGGACTACCGCGAAATGGTCCGGCGCGGCGAATACCGGCCCGAATCGACGTGGATCGCCACGAGGAACGACGTTGTCGTGGCGCGGGCGGCGTGGTGGGTGCCCCGGGGCGAGGACGAGCCCCGCGTGCTCGACTGGTTCGACTTCGTCGACTTCGCGGACGGCGTCGCACTGCTCGAGCGAACTCCGATCCGCACCGAGTTCTCCCTCACGACCTGGCCGAACTGGCGCGAGGATCCCGCGGTCGGCGTTGAAGTCGAAACCCGCCTCGAGGCCGCGCGAGCCGTCGGCATGGAGCTGCTCGTGGAGCGCTACCGCTACACCTGGACCTCCGAAACCGGTCTGCCGCCGAAACCCGGCCGGCTCGAGTTCCGCCCGGAGCCCGACGACGCGAAGATCCTCGACGTCTTCCGCAAGATCCACCAAGGCAGCCTCGACGCGCACGCGCGGCGCACCACCGCCGAGCACGGGCTCGAGGCGGCGGCGCGGGAAGACCTCGACCTCCTGCTCCGGCTGCCCAGTCCCCGTGACTGGTGGCGCCTCGCCTACACCCGCGAAGGCGACCTCGTCGGTCTCGCGATCCCGGCGCGCAACGCGACCACGCCGATCGTCGCGTACGTCGGCGTGGTGCCGGAGCAGCGTGGCCACGGCTACGCCTACGACCTGCTCGTGGAGGCCACGCACGAGCTGGTCGGGTACGGGGCCGAGAAGATCGTCGCCGCCACCGACGTCACCAACGGGCCGATGGCGGCGGCCTTCGCGAAGGCCGGCTATCCGGTGAAGTACCACCGCATCGACTTGGTGTGGCAGCCGATCGGCGTTACCCTTTCTCGCTAGAGCGATCTATCAAATCGCAAGGGGGCGAGAATGGACGTTCTCCATGGGCAGGGGTTGAAAACACTGCGGCTGATCTTGGGCTTCACGCTGCTCACGACCACTTTTCACTACGCGCACAACGTGATTCGGGCCCAGGACTACCCGCAGATCCCGGGTGTCTCGGTGCTCGCCGCGCAGATCGTGGTCGCGTTCGGCTGGGTGTTGTTCACGGCGTTCGGGCTGGCGGGTTACCGCGATTACGTGCGCGGGCGGTACTGGCGCGCGCTCGGGTTTCTGCTGGTCTGCTCGCTGGGTGGGCTGGTCAGTGCCGGTCATTTCCTGGTCGGTGTGCCGCAGATCCCGGTGTTCTGGTTCGCGACGATCTTCACCGACACGGCGGCTGCGATAGCGTTGTGGCTCTTCGTCTCGTGGGCCGCGTCGAAGCTCAACCGGGTGAGTGTCGGAGATCAAGCGTCTACATAACATTGACGCTAGTCACCAATATGTAGACAATCAGGAAGTGACCACCACCACGACTGTGACGTTCGAGCGCCATCCGGACACCTACCGGCACTGGAAGCTCGATGTCGACGGCGAGGTCGCCTGGCTCGAGATGGACGTCGACGAGCAAGGCGGCCTCGTACCCGGCTACGAGCTGAAGCTGAACTCCTACGACCTCGGCGTGGACATCGAGTTCTACGACGCCACGCAGCGCCTGCGCTTCGAGCACCCCGAGGTCAAGGCCGTGATCGTCACGAGCGCCAAGGAGAAGGTGTTCTGCGCCGGGGCCAACATCCGGATGCTCGCGTCCTCGGCGCACGAGTGGAAGGTGAACTTCTGCAAGTTCACCAACGAAACCCGCAACGGCATCGAGGACGCCACCGAGTTTTCCGGTCAGCGGTACGTGGCCGCGGTGAACGGCAGCTGCGCGGGCGGTGGTTACGAGATCGCGCTGGCGTGCGAGAAGATCCTGCTCGTGGACGACAACTCGTCGACGGTCGCGCTGCCGGAGGTGCCGCTGCTCGGCGTGCTGCCCGGCACCGGCGGCCTCACGCGCGTGGTCGACAAGCGCCGCGTGCGCCGCGACCTCGCCGACGTGTTCGCCACGCGCTCCGACGGCGTGAAGGGTAAGACCGCCGTCGACTGGCGGCTGGTCGACGAACTCGTGCCGCGCGTCGGCTTCCGTGAGTCCGTGCTGTCGCGGGCGCACGAGCTGGCCGCCGAGTCCGAGCGGCTGCCGGGCGAGCAGGGCGTGCCGCTCACGCCGCTGGACCCCGAGGTCACCGAAGACGGCATCAAATACCGCTTCGTCGACATCACCTACGACCGGCCCGCCTCGATCGCGGCCATCACCGTGCGCGGCCCCGAGTCCGAACCCGGTGACCTGCACGCCGAAGGCGCCGACGGCTGGCTGCTGCGCCTCACCCGCGAGCTCGACGACGCGATCCTCCGCTTGCGCACCAACGAAACCGAGCTCGGCACGTGGGTGTTGCGCACCGAAGGCGACCCGGCGAAGGTGCTCGCGCACGAGCAACAGGTGCTCGGCACGAAAGACTGGCTGAGCAACGAGATCCTGCACTACTACAAGCGCACGCTGAAGCGGCTCGACGTCACGAGCCGCACGCTGATCGCGCTGATCGAGCCCGGCAGCTGCTTCGCCGGCGTGCTGCTGGAGCTCGCGCTGGCCGCCGATCGCCAGTACATCCTGGACGGTCCGCCGCTCGACGACGAGGACTCCGAAGAACGTGCCTCGATCACGTTGTCGGAAGCCAACTTCGGCCCGTTCCCGATGGGCAACGGCCTCACCCGCCTGCAGTCGCGCTTCTACGGCGACGACGACCACCTCGCCTGGCTCGTGCGCGAGCGCGACCACGCGCTGACGCCGGCCGAGACCGTGGAGCTGGGCCTGGTCACCGACGCCCCGGACGACCTCGACTGGGAAGACGAGATCCGGATCGCGCTGGAGGGCCGCGCCTCGCTGAGCCCCGACGCACTCACCGGGATGGAGGCGAACCACCGGTTCGTCGGCCCGGAAACGCTGGAAACGAAGATCTTCGGCCGCCTCACCGCGTGGCAGAACTGGATCTTCACCCGGCCCAACGCTTCTGGTCCCGAAGGCGCACTGCGCCGCTACGGCACGGGCCAGAAGGCGATTTTCGACAGGAAGCGGGTCTGAACCGATGCCCGAGCGGATCGACTACGACGCCAAGATCCCCAACAACGTCAACCTCGCCGACGACCGGCGGTTGCAGCGCGCGTTGGAGGGCTGGCAGCCCAAGTTCATGAACTGGTGGGGCGAGATGGGCCCCACCCTGCAGACGCACGGGGTGTACCTGCGCACGGCGGTGAGCGTCGGGCGTGAGGGCTGGGCGCACTTCGACCACGTGAACGTGCCCGACTACCGGTGGGGCATCTTCCTGGCCGAGCGCGACCCGGACCGCCGCATCGCCTTCGGTGAGCACGCCGGGGAACCGGTGTGGCAGCAGGTGCCCGGCGAGTACCGCGCCGACCTGCAGCGCCTGATCGTGATCCAGGGCGACACGGAGCCGGCGTCGGTCGAGCAGCAGCGGCTGCTGGGCCTCACCGCGCCGAGCCTGTACGACCTGCGCAACCTGTTCCAGGTCAACGTCGAAGAGGGCCGGCACCTCTGGGCGATGGTGTACCTGCTGCACGCGTACTTCGGCCGTGAAGGCCGGGACGAGGCGGAAGGCCTGCTGCTGCGCAACTCCGGCAGCCCCGACGCGCCGCGGATCCTCGGCGCGTTCAACGAGGAGACGGCCGACTGGCTGGCCTTCTACATGTTCACCTACTTCACCGACCGGGACGGCAAGTACCAGCTCGGCACGTTGAAGGAGTCGTCCTTCGACCCGCTCTCGCGCACGTGCGAGTTCATGCTGAAGGAAGAGGCACACCACATGTTCGTCGGCACCACGGGTGTCGACCGCGTGGTGCAGCGCTCGGCCGACCTGGTGCGTGAGCACGACACGCTCGAAATCGCTTCGCACGGCGGTATTCCGCTCGACATCATCCAGCGCTACCTGAACTTCCACTACACGGTGTCGCTCGATCTGTTCGGCAACGAGACCTCCACGAACGCCGCGAACTACTACACCGCCGGCCTCAAGGGCCGGTGGCAGGAAACCCGGCGCAAGGACGACCACAAGCTCACCGACGACAGTCGCGACGTCGACCGCCCCAACGGTGACGGCACGTGGACCTCGGACGAGCTGCAGGCCATCCTGCTGCTCAACCTCGACCTGCGCGGCGAGTACACCGCCGACTGCCAGACCGGCGTGAACCGCTGGAACAAGATCCTCGCGGACGCGGACATCGACTTCCGCTTCAAGCTGCCGCACCCTGGTTTCAACCGCGAGGTCGGCATAAACTCCGGCCACCACATCACTCCCGACGGGAACATCGTCGACGAGGGCACGTGGGAGGCCAACCGGCACCGTTGGTTGCCGACGACCGAGGACCTGACGTTCGTCCGCTCGCTCATGCACCCGGTGTACGAGCGCGGGAAGATCGCCAGCTGGGTCGCGCCGCCGAGGCAGGGCATCAACGGCAAACCGTTCGACTACGAGTACGTGCACCTCACCTAAGAGGGGGCCCCATGGCCGGGTTCAACGCTGCCGAGTACCTGTTGTCCCAGGGGCGTCCCGACGCGCCCGCCGTGGTTTCCGCGCGGCGGACCCTGAGCTACGCCGAGCTCACCGACGAGGCCCACCGGGTCGCGTCGGGCCTGCGGTCCCTGGGCGTGCGCCCGGAAGAGCGCGTGATGTTCTGCATGGTCGACGACGTCGAGCTGCTCACGGGCATCCTCGGCACGATGCTCGCCGGCGCCGTCGCGGTGCCGGTGTCCACGATGGTCACGGGCCTCGAGCTGGGCAAGGTCCTGGCCGACTCCCGGGCGCGCGTGCTGTGCGTGTCCGGCGAGTTCGCGGCCCAGGCCGTGGCCGCCCTCGCGGTGGCGCCGGAGGTCACCGACGTGCTGCTCGACCGCGCGGACGGGGCCGAGTTCCCGCCGACGGTGGCCACGCACGCGTGGGCCGAAGTGACCACTGTGGACGATCTGGACGTGGAAGTCGCGCGTACGTGGGAAGATTCGCCCGCGCTGTGGCTGTACACGTCGGGCACCACGGGGCAGCCGAAGGGCGCGATGCACCGGCACGCGAGCATTCGCGCGGTGTGCGAGACGTACGCGCGGGAGATCCTGGCGACTTCGCCGGCGGATCGGTTCCTGTCCGTGCCGAAGCTGTTTTTCGCCTACGGACTGGGAAACTCGGCGTTCTTCCCGCTCGCCGCCGGCGGCACGACACTGCTGGAACCGGCGCGGCCGACGCCGGCGCTGTTCGCCGCACGCGCTCGCGCGGACGAGCCGACGTTGTTCTTCGGGGTGCCGACGTTCTTCGCCGCGGTGCTGGCCAGCGACGTGCCGGACGATTCCTTCGCCTCGGTGCGCTACGCCGTGTCGGCCGGGGAACCGTTGCCCGCCTCGATTTTCGCGCGCTTCCGCGACCGCTTCGGCGTGGAGATCCTCGACGGGATCGGCTCCACCGAGGCGTTGCACATCTTCCTGTCCAACCGCCCGGGCGCGATCCGGCCGGGCAGCACCGGCATCGCCGTGCCCGGGTACGCCGTGGAAATCCGCGACGAGGACGGCGTGCTCATCGAGGGCACCGGGCAGCCGGGTGAGCTGTTCGTGTCGGGCCCGTCGACCGCGATGGGCTACTGGGCTCGGTACGACACCACGAAACGCGTGTTCCAGGGCGAGTGGCTGCGCACCGGCGACAGCTACGTCCGCAACGACGACGGCACCCTCACCTGCCTCGGCCGCTTCGGCGACATGCTGAAGGCGGGCGGGATCTGGGTGTCACCGTCCGAAGTGGAGGAACGGCTGCTGCAGCACCCGTCCGTGGCCGAGGTCGCCGTGGTGGCCGCCCCCGACGCGGACGGTCTCGACAAACCGGTGGCCTGCGTGGTCGCGGCGCCCGGTTTCGCCGTGGACCCGGACGAGCTGATCGAGTTCTGCCGGGCCGGGCTGGCCGCGTTCAAGCGCCCGCGTGGTGTCGTGGAGCTGCCGGAACTGCCGAAGACGGCCACGGGCAAGATCCGCCGCAACGTGATTCGCGACCACGTGCGCGAGTCGCTGCTGGTCGTCCCGGTGAAACCGTGATCGGCTACCACGCATGATCGACGGTCGCTTCGTGGTCGACGCCCACGTGCACACGCCCCGCCTGCCCACCCTCAAACAAGCCTGGCTCGACTGGGCCCGCGACTTCGCCTCCACCTACCCCTGGCGCACGGTCTACGACGACGCGGGCTCCGTGATCCCGGCCGCCATGGACGAGCTGATGGACCGCGAAGGCGTCGACCGCGTGCTGCTGTTCTGCGAGTACAGCCCGCGCGCCACCGGCATCCAGCCCATCGAGGACAACCTGCCCCTCGTCGCTCACAACCCGACGCGGTTCCGGTTGGTGGCCAACGTGAATCCGCACCTGCACCACCCGCTGCGCGACGAGGTCGCCCGGCAGTTGGACCTCGGCGCGGTCGCGTTGAAGCTCCACCCCGTCCACGCCGGCTTTTCGCCCGCGGACAAGGAGCTGTACCCGGTCTACGAACTCTGCGCGTCCCGCGGCGTCCCGGTGATCCTGCACTCGGGCTGGTCGGTGTTCCCCGGCTCGCGCGCGTCCTTCGGCGATCCGGCCCTGCTGTCGGACGTGGTGGAGGACTTCCCGACGGTGAACTTCGTCTTCGCCCACGGCGGACGCGGCTGGTGGTACGACATCGCGGCCTTCATGGCCCAGGCGCGGCCCAACGTGTGGCTCGACCTCGCCGGGCTGCCGCCGAAGAAGCTGCCGGAGTACTACGCCCGGTTTGACCTGCCGCGGCTGGCGCGGAAGTGGATCTTCGGCACGGACTGGCCGGGCGTCCCGGGGACCGCGGAGAACGTCCGAGCGCTGGCCGGGCTGGGGCTGCCGGAGGAGACGTTGGCGGATGTGTTGGCGGGGAATGCGATGAAGCTGATGCCGGGGTTGAAGTAGGTCTTTCGGCGCTCGACTTCGCGCCCGACCAGGTCGTCCCCGCTTCCGTGCACCTTGGTGACCTGCGGATACATCCTTTCCCTCGATCCGGCGGTCGCCTCCATGCCCGGGATCCGGGCCCGTGAGCGCTTCGTCTGCTTTGGCGGACGAAGGGACGCGAGCATGGACGAAGCACGGCTGTCGAACCTGGTCGTACGTGTGGTGGCGGCCGATCCGGGCCTGCGCGGCGACGCGGAGGACGCGTGCCAGGCGGCGTGGGTGGAGTTCCTGAAGCAGCCCGGCCGCGTGCACGACCGCGCGCGCCTCGGTGGCTGGCTCGCGACCGTCGCGCGGCGCCACGCGATCCGCACCGTCCAGCGGCGCGCGCGGGAGGAGTCGCTCGACGTCGGGCCGGCGGCGCCCGCGTCGCCGGAGGCCGCCGTGGTCGGCGACGACGTGGCCAGCGCGCTGTGGCGCACCGTCGAGACGCTGCCGGACCGGCACCGGCGCCTGATCCTGCTACTGGCCCACCGGCCGGACCTGCCGGTGCGCGAAATGGCGGCCGAGCTGGGCATCTCGCCGAACAGCCTGGCTAAACTGCGGAGCCGGAGCCTCGCGGTCCTGCGCTATCGGCTCACGGCGCAGGGGTACGGCTATCCGTGAGTAGGCGACGAGCTTGCCGTGGCCAGCTGCCGCCGCGGCGTAGTCGCTATCCCTGAGCACTCAATCCAAGATCTCGTGCAGGCAAAGCACGTTCCCCTCCGAATCCGAGAACCAGGCCGCCCGTTCGTGGCCCACCTGGGCGACGTGGTCGACCGTCTTGAGGCCCTCCACGTCGACGTCCTGGAATTCCACGCCGCGGCGCTCCAGGAGGGTCATCTCGGCCGGCAGGTCGACGACCTCGAAGCTCAGCGCGGTGTTGGGGCTCTGGGCCCCGGCGGGCATCACGCGCAGGCCGATCGTGCCGGCGCCGGCGGCGAAGTATTGGGTGCCGTCCTCGCCGGTGGTCACGGGGGCCAGGCCGAGGGAGTCGGAGTAGAAGTGGCCGGCGCGGGTGGCGTCGGACACCGGGAGCATGGTGGTGATAGTCGAGTCGGTAAGCATGGGAGAAGCATGCGCCGACCAGGCAAAACGTCGGTAGGGGACGTTTTTCAGCCGTTGACCGAGCGCAGGGCGCGCATGGCGGAGGCGAGGGCCGCCGCGTCGTCGCCGAGGGGGGTGAGGACGATGCGGCGCAGGATTTCGGCGCAGGCGGAGCGGGCCTTCAGGGCGACGTCCAGGCCGTGTTCGGTCAGCGACGCGAAGGTGACGCGCCGGTCGTCCGGGCTGGGGATGCGGCAGATGAGGTCCGCAGCCACCAGGCGGTCGGCCACCTTGGTGAAGCCGCCGCTGGACAGCGCGGCCTCGGTGGCCAGGCGGGTCATCGGCATGCGGTGATCAGGCGAGCGCACGAGTCTGATCAGGATGTCGAACGACGCCGGCGCGAGGCCGAAGCGATCGGCGATCTCGCCCATCAGCTTGTCCTGCGTCGCCAGGTAGCCCTCTATGACGAGGCCCCACCAGGTCACGATCTCGTCGTCGTCGGTGCGCGGATCAGGTGTCACGGCGCACACGCTACCGCACACTCTCACCGGAATATATCTTGCGCGCGAGAGGTTTTGCGGTTAGCTTGAGTTCACCGGCACCCGAGGAGACCTGATGTCCATCAAAACGAGCGGGTTGCACCACGTCACCGCCATCGGCGGCAACCCCCAGCGCAACGTCGACTTCTACCTCCGGACCCTGGGGCTGCGGCTGGTGAAGACCACCGTCAACTTCGACGACCCGGGCACCTACCACCTCTACTACGGCGACCAGTCCGGCAAACCGGGCTCGATCATGACCTTCTTCCCGTGGGCTGACGCGCCCGCCGGCCGGCTCGGCACCGGGCAGGCGACGACCACGTCGTTCTCGGTGCCCGAGACCTCGCTCGGCTGGTGGCAGCAGCACCTCAAGGCCCAGGGCGTGGAGACGAGCCAGATCCGCAACGCCGACAACGAGGAAACGCTCACCTTCCGCGACCCGGACGGCCTCCAGCTCGCCCTCGTCGCCCACCCGCAGGGCGACCCGCGCGACCCGTGGGACACCAAGCTCGTGCCGGCCGAGAACGCCATCCGCGGCCTGCACTCGGTCACGCTCTCGGTGTCCCAGGAGGACGCCACGGCCGACATGTTCACCAACGGCCTCGGCCTTTCCTTCCACAGCCAGGAAGGCAACCGCATCCGGTTCGAAGCCGGTGAAGGCGGCGCCGGCGCGCTCGTCGACGTGCTCGTGACGCCGGAGACCCCGCGTGGCCTCGTCGCCACCGGTACCGTGCACCACGTGGCCTGGCGCGCGCCCGACGAGCCGACGCAGGCGGCGTGGCGCGAAGAGCTGGTGGACAAGGGTGTGCACGTCACGTCCATTTTGGACCGTCAGTACTTCCGCTCCATCTACTTCCGCGAGCCCGGCGGCACGCTGCTCGAAGTGGCCACGGACGCACCTGGCTTCACTTACGACGAGCCGCTGCTCGAGCTCGGCCGCGCGCTGAAGCTGCCGCCGTGGCTGGAACCGCGCCGCGACGAGATCGAGCACATGCTGCCGAAGCTCAACCTCCCCAGCGAGAACAACCCGGAGCAGGCATGAGCGCGTTCGAGCACAAGTTCGCCGAAGGCGACGCCGACAAGCCGGTGCTGCTCCTGCTGCACGGCACCGGTGGCGGTCCCGACGACCTGCTCGGCCTGGCGCGCGAGCTGAGCCCCGGCTCGGCCACGCTCGCCCCGGCCGGTCCGGTGTCGGAATTCGGGGCCGCGCGGTGGTTCCGCCGGCTCTCCGAAGGTGTCTTCGACTACGAAGACGTGGTCCGGCGCGCCAACGACCTCGCCGATTTCGTCGAGGAAGCCAGGAAGACCTACGGCCTCGAAAACCGCCGGCTGGTCGGCGTCGGGTTCTCCAACGGCGCCAACATCGCCGGCGCCCTCACGCTGCTGCGCCCGGAAGTGCTGAGCGAAGCCGCGCTGTTCTCCGGGATGTCACCGGTGCCCGAGCCGCCGGACCACGACCTGTCGCGCACGCGGGTCTTCCTCTCCAACGGCGAGGTCGACCCGATGGCCCCGCTCGCCTCGACGGACGAGTACATCCGGCTCCTCAAGGAGCGCGGCGCCGACGTGACGGTGCACCGCCAGCCCGGCGGGCACCAGATCACGCTCGACGGCGTCCAGGCGGCCAGGGAGTGGCTCGCTCGCTAGGGTCGGTCCCATGACTTCTGGGGCCCTCGAGCGCGCGACGAACCTGCTGAGCACCACGATCCTGTCCGACGGGCACAACGATCTGCCGTGGGAACTGCGGGCCCACGGCGGACCCGACCCCGTGGCCGCGGCCGCCGCGCTCGACCTCACCGTGCGCCAGCCGGAGCTGCACACCGACTTCCCGAAGATGGCCGAGGGCAAGCTCACCATGCAGTTCTGGTCGGTCTACGTGCCGTGCCAGCTGGCGGGCGACAGCGCGGTCACGGCGGTCCTCGAGCAGATCGAGCTCGTGCACCAGCTCGCCCAGCGCTACCCCGACCGCCTGCGGCTGGTCACCACGGCCGACGAGGCCGAGGCCGCGTTCGCCGACGGCAAGATCGCGTCGCTGCTCGGCGCCGAAGGCGGCCACAGCATCAACGAATCGCTGGGCGTGCTGCGGATCCTGCGTCGTCTCGGCGTGCGGTACATGACGCTCACCCACAACTTCAACACCCCGTGGGCCGATTCGGGCACCGACGAACCGGCCCACGGCGGCCTCACCGACTTCGGCCGCGAGGTCGTGCGCACCATGAACGAGATCGGCATGCTCGTGGACCTCTCCCACGTCGCGCCGAGCACCATGCGCGCCGCGCTCGACGAGAGCAGCGTGCCGGTGATCTTCAGCCACTCGTCCTGCCTCGCTGTGAACAACCACCCGCGCAACATCCCCGACGACGTCCTCGCGCGGCTGGCCGGCAACGGTGGCGTCGCGATGATCACCTTCGTGCCCGCCTTCATCTCGCCCGCCGTCGCCGGGTGGGACGAGCGGCTCAAGGAGGCGATGGCCGACGCGGGCCAGGAGTTCCTGAACCTGGGCGAGCGCAAGCGCTTCGCCGAGACGTGGGACGGGCCGGCGAAGCCGAAGGCCACCGTCGCCGACGTCGTGGCGCACGTCGAGCACGCGCGCGAGGTCGCGGGCATCGACCACATCGGCCTCGGCGGCGACTACGACGGCGTCGGCACGCTGCCCGAAGGCATGGAAGACGTGTCGAAGTACCCGGTGCTGTTCGCGGCGCTGATGGAGCGCGGCTGGAGCGACGAAGACTGCGCGAAGCTCGCCGGCCGCAACTCGCTGCGGGTTTTGCGCGACGTGGACGTGGCCGCACCTGCCAGCGGGGACTGACCCGCGCCGGCGCCATCGGCGTCCCCTGACGGTCAGGCGCCGGGACGGGGCAGCCGGAGTCCTTTGAGCGCGAGGGCGTTGACGGCGACGATGAGGCTGGAGCCGGACATGGCGAGCGCGGCGAACTCGGGGCGGAGCACGAAACCGAAGGCGGGGTCGAACACGCCCGCGGCGATCGGCAGGGCCAGGGCGTTGTAGCCGATGGCCCACCCGAGGTTCTGCCGCATCTTGCGCAGCGTGCCGCGGCCGATGCGCAGGGCCGTGGCGACGTCGAGCGGGTCGGAGCGCATCAGGACGACGTCGGCGGTGTCGATGGCGACGTCGGTGCCGGCGCCGATGGCGATGCCGAGATCCGCCTGGGCCAGGGCGGGAGCGTCGTTCACGCCGTCGCCGACCATCGCGACCCGGCGGCCACCGGACTGCAACCGGGCGATCGTCGCGGCTTTGTCGCCGGGCAGGACGTCGGCGATCACAGTGTCGATGCCGAGCGCCTGCGCGATCCGTTCGGCGGTGGCCCGGTTGTCGCCGGTGAGCATGACCACCTCGACGCCGAGTGCGTGGAGCTCGGTGACGGCCGCGGCCGAGCTGGGTCGAGGCGCGTCGGCGACACCGATCACCCCGGCCGGCGCACCGTCCACGGCGACGAGCACCGCGGTGCGACCGGTGGTGGCCAGGTCGGCGCGACGCTCGTCCCAGGCCCCCAGTTCGATGCCTTCGCGGTCGAACAGCCGGCGGCTGCCGACCACGACCCGGTGGCCGTCGACCTCGGCGACGGCGCCGTGGCCCGGCACGTTCTCGAACCGATCGGCCCGCGCGACCTCGATCTCCCGCGCGGCGGCCTCGCGCACGATCGCCGCGCCCAGCGGGTGCTCCGATTCGCGCTCGACCGCCGCCACGAGCCGCAGCAGATCGCGTTCGGCACCGCCGGGGCGGTGGTCGGCGACGAGCACGTCGGTGACCTCCGGGGTGCCCTGGGTCAAGGTGCCGGTCTTGTCCATGACCACCACGTCGATACGGGCCGAGGTCTCCAGCGCCATCGCGTTCTTCACCAGCACACCCCGTTTGGCGCCCAGGCCGGTGCCGACCATGACCGCGGTCGGGGTGGCCAGGCCGAGCGCGTCCGGGCAGGTGATCACGACGACGGTGATGGCGAACAGGATCGCCACCGAGAACGCGCTGCCGGCCAGCAGCCACACCGCGAGCGTCACGGCCCCGCCGAGCAGCGCGACGAACACCAGCCAGAACGCCGCGCGGTCCGCCAGCCGCTGCCCGGGTGCTTTCGAGTTCTGCGCCTGCTGCACGAGTTGCACGATCTGCGCCAGCGCGGTGTCGGCGCCGACCTTGGTGGCGCGCACCCGCAGGGTGCCGTTGGCGTTGATGGTCGCCCCGACCACCGGGCTGCCCGGGGATTTGTGGACCGGCAGGCTTTCCCCGGTGACCATCGACTCGTCCACTTCGCTCTCGCCGCGCTCGACGAGCCCGTCGACGGCGATCTTGGCGCCGGGCCGCACCAGCAGCAGGTCTCCGACCGCCACCTCGGCGGTGGGGATCTCTACCTCGGCGCCGTCGCGCAGCACGACGGCCTTCGGTGGAGCCAGGTCCAGCAACGCCCGGATCGCGTCGTTGGCCCCGCCGCGGGCGCGCATCTCGAACCAGTGCCCGAGCAGTACGAACGTGGCCAGCACGGTCACCGCCTCGTAGAACACCTCCCCGCCGCCGGTCAGCGTCACGACCAGCGAATACAGCCAGCCCGCACTCACCGCGACCGCGACGAGCACCATCATGTCCAGCGTGCGGGCCCGCAGCGCCCGCACGGCTCCCGCGAAGAAGATCCAGGACGAGTAGCCGATCACCGGCAGGCTCAGCAACAGCGTCCACGCGTCTTCGCGCCAGCCGAACGGCACCGGCAGGTCCAGCCCGAACACCGCCGACCCGATCGGCGACCAGAGCACGATCGGAATCGAGAACACCAGCGCGACCAGGAACCGGTTGCGCATGTCCGCGACCATCGACGCCATCGACATCCCGCCGTGCTCCACCGCCTCGTGCGGTGCGGGCGCGGCGGCACCGGCCGGCTCGGCCAGCGGATCGCACACGTGGTGAGGCACCGACTGGCCGGCGCAGTGGCATCCGCACTCGAGCACCCACTGCCGCAGCGTGGCCACCGACGTGCGCGACGGGTCGAACGTCACGGTCGCGGTCTGGGCGACCGGGTTCACCTCGAGGTCGGCCACTCCCGGCCGCCGCCGCAGCCGCGAGTCGACAACGGTCTGCTCCGACGCGCGCAGCAGGCCGCGGACGTCCAGGACCACGGTTTCCGTCCCGTGGCCGGGGTGCTCGGTGTGGGCACGCATCGCTGGTCACCTTCCCCGCCTTCGATACCCGGGTGCGCCTCTCGTCCGGCGCGCCCCCCTGAATTTATACCCCATGGGGGTACCTGTGGCAGGAAGTGCGACGCCGCGCACAGGACGTTGCCCGCGAAAAAGACTGCGCGAAGCTCGCCGGTCGCAATTCCCTGTGGTTTTGCGCGAGGTCGACCTGAAGCTTGATAAAGGCTCAAGCGCTGAAACACCGGTACTCACCCGTTAGGGTTTCAGAACCGGCGTTGTGCTAGCCGCGGGCGGACAATCAAGGCATGTCCCATGCGCGAAGTGACCACACAACCGGGGCCGTGAACCCCGGGACCCCCGAGGTGCCGGGTGTCGAAGTGCCCGGGACCGATCCGATCACGACCGATCCGGCCGCGACCACCACCACTACCCCCTCGACGAAACGGCCCACCCGGGTCAGCGGCGCGTGGGTGTCGGCGATCGTGGCCATCGTGCTGCTGGCGTTCCTGCTGGTGTTCATCCTGCAGAACCTCAACAGCGTCACGGTGAACTTCCTCGGCATGTCGGGCAGCCTGCCCATCGGCATCGCGATGCTCTTGGCGGCGCTCGGCGGCATGGTGGTGATCGCCTTGGTCGGCGGTGCCCGCATCATGCAGCTGCGGAAGCAGAGCAAGCGCCTGCGCAAGTGAGCTGCGCGGCGTGACGTGAATGTCGCGGTTCCGGTGTGTGCGCCGGGGCCGGGACATCCACCGAGGAGACTTGTGCCAAAACGGGGGCCGCAAACGCTTGCGGCCCCCGTTTCACGCGATTACGGACACCATTTCGAGCATCGTCGCGCACACGCTTTCGTCGCCTTTCACGGTCACGCGCTCCGCCACGTCGGCGGGCTTCACCGTGCGCGTGCACAGCCGCCAGAAGGTGTCCGCGTCCGTGGTCACCGACGCCAGCGGGCTGCGTGACGAAGGCGCGCCGCGGTCGAGCGACCAGCCGGACGCCGAAGCTCGGGCGGTCCACTGGCCCCCGCTCGGACCCGTCACGGTGTAGCCGACCTGCCGGCCGCTGCGCGCCTCGACCGCGCGCAGGGTGTGCGGCAGCGCGCGCATGAAGGTGTCCACCACCGGGGCCCGGAACTCGGCGTCGTCGAGCAGCGGCGCGCCCACGGCTTCGCGGATCTGCTGCTGGTGCACCCACAGCTCCGTGTACTCGCGCGCCACGTCGAGCCAGCGCGGCGCCGGCTCCGGGCCGGCCCAGGTCACGGGCCCACCCAGCTCGTCGAGGTCGTGGCGCTTGAACATGTCGGTGAGCTGCGCCGTGCTGTCCACGAGCAGCGCGAACAGCACCTCCGGCGAGAGCCGGCGGCACGCGCGCACCCACTCGTCGTTGATCCGGTGCAGGAACGCCGGGAACGGCTCGCCGTCGTTCGGCTCCAAGGCGTGGTAGCCGTCGCGGTCGCGGGACAGCCGGCCCAGCTTGTCGCCCAGGATGTGGGCGGCCACGTCGTGCACGGTCCAGCCGGGGCACGCGGTCGGCGCGGCCCACTGGCTCGCGTCGAGGTCCGTGAGCACGCTGACCAGGGCTTGTTCCTCGCGGGCGAACAGCGGGAGGACGTCGATCGGCGGTCCCCAGTGCGGCGCGGTCATGCGCGCCATCCAACACCACGCCAGATTGCCTACCCGCAGGTAGCATCAGCGCGGAACACGAGGGGAGCACGCCTGTGGACAGTCAGCGACCGAACGGCCGGGGCTCGGTCGACGACGTGGCCACCATGGCCCGTCGCGCCGGCCAACTGGCGGGCTGGGCCGCGCGCGCCGGGTTCGGGCTCACGCGCAAGCTGCCCGGTCTCGACCAGGCCGAGCGCGGCATCCGGCAGGTCGAGCGCAGCCTGCTCAGCGAGCTGCGCCGCCGGCTCGACGAGGTCGACGACCCCTACCACGCGGCACTCACCGCCGCGTCGGCCATGAACCGCGGCAACGGAAGCGGCCACGCGGTCGAGACCACCGTGACGCTCGTGCCCGCGCGCGACCACGAAGAGCCGCTGCGCGCCGCGATGGCCGAGCTGCTCAACCACTCCATCGGCTTCGGCCGCGACCGGGCGCGCGAGTACCTGTACGCGATCATCCTGCGCCAGCTCACGCCCGACGAGGCGCGCATCCTCGCCGCGCTGTCCGACGGCTCGCCGTTCCCGGCCATCGACGTCGCCGAGCGCACGAGCCTCGGCGCCGCCGGCCGGGTCGTGCTGCGCAACGCCTCGACCGTCGGCAAGGCCGCCGGGGTGTCGCTGCCCGACCAGGTGCCCGGTTACCTCACGCGGCTGATCGGCCTCGGTCTGGTCGACCTCGACGAAGCGGTGCCGGCGCTGGAGACGCAGTACGAGATCCTCCTGACCGACGAGACCGTGCGCGAGGTGGAAAAGCAGGTGAAGCGGGTGAAGGTGATCCGCCGGACCGTGCACATCTCCCGGCTCGGCGCTCAGTTCTGGCAGGCCTGCGACCCGAGCCTCGGCTAGCGTGGGCGCGTTCCTCTCGGGCCTGCTCGACGACTTCGCCCGCCACTGGCCGCTGTACGTCTCGATCCCGGTCGTCGCCGCCCTCATCGGCTACGGCACGAAGCTCGTGGCGATCCGCATGATGTTCCAGCCCGTGGAGTTCCTCGGGATCAAGCCCGTCTTCGGCTGGCAGGGCATCGTGCCCAAACGCGCGGCGCGCATGGCGAGCATCGCGTGCGACACGATGACCGAGCAGCTGATCAAGCCGGCCGAGATCGTCGCGCGCCTCGACGCCGACCGGATCGCGCAGGAGATCGCCAAGCCGCTCGAAGCCGCGGTCGAGGACATCGTGCGCGAGGTCGCCGGCCACTACCAGCCGGGGCTGTGGGAATCACTGCCGGTGGGCGTGCAGCGGCTGGTGATCCAACGGGTGCAGACCGAGTCGCCGCACATGGTGAAGGCGGTGCTGGAGCTCATCAAGTCCGATGTGGACAGTGTGTTCGACCTCAAGGGCATGGTGGTCACCAGCCTGGTGAAGGACAAGCGCCTGCTCAACCGGATCTTCCAGGAGGCCGGTGAGCAGGAGTTCAAGTTCATCGCGCGCTCGGGACTGGTGTTCGGCGGCGCGATCGGCGTGATCCAGATGATCGCCTGGGTGCTGTTCAAGTTCCCGTTGATCATGCCGGTCTTCGGCCTGTTCACCGGCTGGTTCACCGACTGGCTCGCGCTTCGCATGATCTTCTACCCGCTCGAACCGAAGCGGTACTTCGGAGTGCAGTGGCAGGGCCTGTTCCTGAAGCGGCGCGCGGAGGTGGCCGAGGCGTACGGCGCGTTGATCGCCAAGGAGATCATCACACCGCACAACGTGATCCAGGCGATCCTGCAGGGGCCGCTGTCCGACCGGGTGCTGGCGTTGATCCAGCGGCAGCTCGACGTGGAGATCGGCCGCGCCGCGAACGTCGCCAAGCCGCTGCTCGTGTTCGCCATCGGCAGCCGCCGCTACCAGGACGTGAAGTTCGCGATCTCCGAGCAGATCATGGCGCGCCTGCCCGAGACGATGCGCTACATCGAGGACTACGCCACCGACGCGATGGACATCCGCAACGTGCTGGTCACCAAGATGAAGGAGCTCTCGCCCGAGGAGTTCGAGCAGTTGCTGCGCCCGGCGTTCCAGCAGGATGAGTGGATCCTCATCGCGACGGGCGCCGTACTCGGGTTTTTGGTAGGAGAGGGCCAAGTTCTCCTGCTGGAGCACCTCGCGGCCTGACCCCGGCGCTAGGGTTGCGCCGTCCGCAACGGCACGGCGAGGGGTTCGGCATGGGCGAGGGAGCGGCTCCGTGGCCGCAGGAGATCCGGCTCGCGATGACCATGGTCGGGGGCGCGAGCCTGGCCGTGTGGATGAGCGGGGTGGCCACCGAAACGTCGGCGCTGTTGCACGCTTCGCGCTCGCCCGAGGACGGTGGCGGGTACCGCAAGCTGCTCGACCTGCTGCGCGCGAAGGTGCGCCTCGACGTGCTCACGGGCACGAGCGCCGGCGGGGTCGGCGCGGCGGGGCTCGGCCTGGCCGAGGCGTTCCGGTCGTCGCCGGCGCCGCTGCGCGACGTGCTGCTGGCCGACGGTTCGCTGACCAACCTGATCCGGGACCCGAAGGAGGCGCAGCCGCGTTCGCTGCTCGACGGCGACCGGTTCCTGGGTGATCTCGACGGCGCGTTCCGCACGATCGTCGGCGGCGGCACCACGGCCACCGAACCGCCGGACGTGACCCTGCTGCTGCCCGGCACGATGATCGACGGCGAGACCGTGCGCTACGACGACGCGCTCGGCAACCTCATCCGCGACACCGAGCACCGGATGTTGTTCCGCTTCACCGGTCCACTGTGGAACGGCGGGGTCACCGCACCGCTCGCGCTGGCCGCCCGCTCCACCGCTTCGTTCCCCGGCGCCTTCGAGCTTTCGCGCCTGCCGGTCGGGCCCGCCGTCGCCGACCGTCTGCACCCGGACATGACCGCCTACACCGAGCTCACGCGCTCGCACTGGCTCACCGACGGCGGCGTGCTCGTGAACAAACCGCTGCGCCCGGCGTTGCGGGAGATCTTCGAGCTGTCCTCCTCCTCGGACGTCCGGCGGCTGCTGCTCTACGTGGTGCCCACCGTGGAAGCCGAGGCCGCCGCGGTGCCGGTGAACCCGGCGAACCCGCCGCTGCTGGGCGCGGCGCTGGCCAAGGTCGTGTCCACGGTGATCAACCAGACCATCAGCGCCGACCTGGAAGAGCTCACCGCGCACAACGATGCCGTGGTCGCCACCCGCGACACCCGCGTTTCCCTGGCCGCACTGGGTCTTCGCGGTGGCCGGCTCGTGGACGACCGCATCATGGCCGCCTACCTGGAGCGGCGCGTGGCCGAGGACGCGGCCGAGCTGGTGCGCACGGCCACGCGGTACTACGCGCTGTCCACTGAGGACAGCAAAGATCCCGGCTGGGCCAAGGGGATGTCGACCGAACTGCGCGCGGTGGCCGCCGAGGGACTGCGCAACGGCATGCCGGCGAAGGCACCGGGCGCGGTGTGCCACGTGGAGGACCTCGCCGCGTTCCGCACCACGGCGCTCGACGACTCCGTCGCCACGGGCCTTCAGCTGGTGAACGCCGCGTTCCACCTGTGCCCCGACGAGCAGCAGGCCAAGACGCTGAACGGCGTGCGCGCCCGGCTGCACGCGGCGCGCGGCAAGGCCGCGCGCGGCATCCGCATCACGCCGTGGATCGCGAAACACGAACCGCCGGCCGCGGGTGTCTCAGCGGCCGACTGGATCGCGCAACTCGCGCACGAATGGGCACAGCTGGGCAAATCCGACGCGCTGCGCGAAGCGTGGCCGATGGTCACCGGCGCGCTGTCCGACGCGGCGCCGGTGCTGCGCGAGCTGGCGCGTGATCCGCTGGCGACCGCGGCGGTGCTGAAGGTGAGCGGTCAGGAACCGGTTCCGGCGGAAGCTCCGGGACCCGAGCTGGGCACCGAGGTCGCCGGTCTGGTGGCCGAGGCCGTGGACACCGTGACGACGCTCGTCGGCTGGTTCGGCCTGGCCGGGGACAACGCCGACGGTGGCGGCATTGACGGCAACCCCGGCAACCCCGACAGCCCCGACAACCCCGGCAGCTCCGCCGGTTCCGATGGTGCCGGAAGCGGTGACAGCCCCGGCACTTCCGACGGTCCCGGCACCACCGCCTCGACGGACAACCGCAAGCTGATGTCCCGCCTGATCCTGCTCCACGTCGCCACCCGCGGCCTGCTCGCGCAACCGCCGTCGGTCGACCAGCGCGTGGACCTCGTGCAGGTCAGCGCCGATTCCCGGACGCTGCTGGACTTCGGCCGGCAGCGCGGCTGGGACAAGCTCACCGGCCTGCAGGCCGACTACTTCGGTGCGTTCTACAAGGCTTCCTGGCGCGCGAACGACTGGTTGTGGGGCCGCGTCGACGCCGTCGGCTGGCTCGTGCAGTGCCTGCTCGATCCGCACCGGCTGCGGGTGCTGCGCAACGTCGTGGGCCCGGAGGCGTTCCGGACCGAGGTGCGCGAGGCGTTCACCGCGGTCGGCTGGCAGCTGCCGAGCGCCGCGGACAACGTGCCGGCCGCCGACGTGGCGTCGCTGGTCGCGCAGCTCGGCGAGGAGCTCGCGTTCCTGGGCCTCGACGCGCAGCTGGGTGAAGTGGCGTTCAGCGACGACCTGCCGACGAGCTTGCCGGTCACGGCGATGGTGCTGGCGCGCGGCCGTCAGCTGGAGATCGCGCGGGAGGAGCTGCCGGTCGTCGCGCAGCGCGCGGCCGAAGACGCCAAGGAGGGCAACGGCAAACCGTCGGAACCCTTCCGCAAGATCATGACGACCCCGCCCGCCGACGCCGCCGCGACGCAGCGCGCTTTCCAGGCCTGCCAGGTTTCCGCCGAACGCTTCGAAGGCGAACGCGGCACGGTGCTGCTCACCAAAACGCTCGTGAAGGCCGGTGCGACGGGCCTCAACGCCGCCGCGGGTGCCACGCGCGTGCCGACGTCGCTGCAGCCCGCCGCGAAGGTGGCGCAGGCGACCGGGCGCAGCGCGTGGTGGGTCACGCAGGGCGCGACGAAGCTCGGCCGGCCGTGGAACCTCGTCGCGGCCGCCGTCACGGCCGTGGCGGGGCTGGTGCTCGGCGGCAACGGCGGCCAGGTGCTGCAGTGGGTCGGCCCGCCGGTGGCGGCGGGCGCGATCGTGTTCCTCCTGGTGAGCCTGCTGACGCTGAAACGCACGTGGCGCATGGTGCTCACGCTGCTGTGCGTGCTCGTGGTGGCGGCGTTGCTGTTCGCCGCGTTCCTGCCGCCGCTGGCACAGCCGCTGTTCGGCTGGCTCGGCGCGGTGGTGGCGGGCTGGCGCCGCGGCGAGGCGCCGGTGTGGTGGCTGCTCGTGGTGCTCCTGCTCGTGCTGCCGGCCTTCTGGACACCCCTCGCGGCGCTGCGTCGGCGCACCCGGCGTGCCGACCACACGCGAAGCTCCCGAAGCACGCCGAACGCCCAACCGCGGGCCGACCGGCGCGAGCTCACCCACCGCAGCTGACCGATCACCGCCGGGACGCGCCGTCCGAGCAGCGGCTGGGTTCGTCGCCTTGCGCACGAACGCCGGAAGCGTCATGGTCGGGGGAGTGCAGGGCCGCTCGCCGACGTGGGCGGTCCAGGCCCACGTCTTGCCCCGAAGCCCAGTCGATCAAACGTGTTTGTGGGGCTCCTCACCGGGGTAACCGCGTCCCCGCAGGTGAGGCGGGTGGGGGTGGCGTGCGTCGCTGGCGGCGTGAAAATTCTCTGTTACGTTTCCTGAGTATGTCCGGAAAGCACTTGATCGAAACCCCGACCAAGGCCGATGGCGCCGCCCTCTGGCGAATCGCGCGCGATTCACAGAAGCTTGATCTCAACTCTCCGTACGCATACCTGCTGTGGTGTCGCGATTTCGCGGAGAGTTCGGTGGTCGCCCGGGTCGACGGTGAGGCGGTGGGTTTCGTCATCGCCTACCGGAAGCCGTCCGAGCCCGACGTCGCGCTCGTGTGGCAGGTCGCGGTCGACTCTTCACAGCGCGGGAAAGGCCTGGCCGGGCAGCTGCTCGACGCCTTGTACGCCCGCTTGGTCGACAACGGGGTGCGTTTTCTCGAAACCACGATCACCCCTGACAACGAGGCTTCGATCCGCCTCTTCGCGTCGTTCGCGAAGCGGTGGAACGCCGAACTGGAGAGCAGTCGGCTGTTCGAAGCCGGAGATTTCCCGGAAGACGGCGAAGGTGGGCACCAGCCTGAAGACCTTTACCGCATCGGGCCGTTGATCCGTCACTAAGCCGTCAATTTCGGGGCGAGTAGGAGCAAAGAAACGTCATGAGCATCTTCGAAGAGCTCGAATCGGAAGTCCGCAGTTACAGCAGGGGGTGGCCGGTCGTCTTCGACCGCGCGCAGGGCAGCTGGCTGTACGACGAGGACGGCAAGGCCTACCTCGATTTCTTCGCGGGTGCCGGTGCGCTGAACTACGGCCACAACAACCCGAAGCTCAAGGCCGCGCTGATCGACTACATCCAGCGCGACGGCGTGACCCACGCGCTCGACATGTACACGGTGGCCAAGCGCGACTTCCTCGAGGCGTTCAAGGAGAAGATCCTCGCGCCGCGCGACCTCGACTACAAGATCGTGTTCCCCGGCCCCGGTGGCGCGAACGCGGTGGAAGCGGCGCTGAAGCTCGCCCGCAAGGTGACCGGCAAGGAGTCGGTCATCAACTTCACCAACGCGTTCCACGGCATGACGCTGGGCGCGCTGTCGGTCACCGGCAACTCGATGAAGCGCGGTGGCGCGGGCGTCCCGCTCGTGCACGCCACGCCGATGCCGTACGACCGCTACTTCGACGGCACGATCCCCGACTTCCTCTACTTCGAGAAGCTGCTCGAAGACTCCGGCAGTGGCCTCAACGAGCCCGCCGCCGTGATCGTGGAAGGCGTGCAGGGCGAGGGCGGCATCAACGCCGCGCGGCTGGCCTGGCTCAAGGGCCTGTCGGACCTGTGCGAGAGCCACAACATCCTGCTCATCCTCGACGACGTGCAGATGGGCTGCGGGCGCACCGGCCCGTTCTTCAGCTTCGAGGACGCGGGCATCAAGCCCGACATCGTCTGCCTGTCGAAGTCCATCGGCGGCTACGGCCTCCCGATGGCGCTCACGCTCATCAAGCCCGAGCTCGACGTGTGGGAGCCGGGTGAGCACAACGGCACGTTCCGCGGCATCAGCCCCGCGTTCGTGACCGCCACCGAGGCGATCAACACCTATTGGAGCGACGACGAGCTCGAGAAGTCCACGAAGGCCAAGGGCGAGCGCATCGCCGCCGCCTTCAAGGACATCGTGGAGGCCTACCCGGACGCCAACCTGGTGGCGAAGGGCCGCGGCCTGGCCCGTGGCATCGAGTTCGCCAACGGCGACCTCGCCGGCGCCGTGTGCAAGGAAGCGTTCCAGCGCGGCCTGCTGATGGAGACCTCCGGGCCCGACGGCGAGGTCATGAAGCTGCTGCCGCCGCTGACCCTGACCGACGACGAGCTCACGCAAGGCCTGGCGATCATCAACGACTCGATCGCGGCCGTTCTCAAGTAACCATCCCCGAGGTAAAGGAGCGACCTTTGCTGGTCCGCACGCTGGACGAGATCACCGACACCGACGCCGACATCAAGACGCCCAACTGGCGAAGCAAGCGCATCATGCTGGCCAAGGACGGGCTGGGCTTCTCGGTGCACGAGACCACGCTGTACGCGGGCACGGTGAACGACTTCTGGTACGCCAACCACATCGAGGCGGTGTTCATCACCTCCGGCGAGGGCGAGGTGGAGAACAAGGCGACCGGTGAGGTCTTCCCGCTGGCGCCCGGCACCATCTACGTGCTCAACGACGCCGACAAGCACCAGGTCCGGCCCAAGACCGAGATCAAGTGCGTGTGCGTGTTCAACCCGCCGGTGACCGGCCGCGAGGTGCACGACGAGAACGGCGTGTACCCGCTGATCACCGAAGAAACCGCCTGAGCCTTCCCGACTGCTGCCGCGACCACCACGCCGAACGAACGCGAGAACCAGGAGGCGAGCAACTGTGACACTGACGGACACCCGGGTCGGAGACGGATACCCGACGCGGATCACCGGTACGCCGGAGCAACTTCCGCGCGTGCACCCCACTGTGTGGGGTACCGAGGCAGACGGCCCGATCGACGCCGCGACACTGGCCAACCACGAGGCCAAGGGCTACACCGTCGACGAAGGCCTGCTCTCGCCCGGTGAGGTCCAGACGTACTGGCAGGAGCTCGTGCGGCTGTCTTCCGACCGGGGACTGCGGGCCGACGAGCGGGTGATCACCGAGCCGAAGACCGGTGAGGTGCGGTCGATCTTCGACGTGCACGTGATCTCGGAGCTCATCGCGGAGCTCGTGCGGGATCCGCGGGTGCTCGACCGGGCGCGGCAGATGCTGGGGTCCGACGTGTACGTGCACCAGAGCCGGGTGAACTACATGCCCGGCTTCAAGGGCACGGGGTTCTACTGGCACTCGGACTTCGAGACGTGGCACGCCGAGGACGGCATGCCCACGCCGCGAGCGGTCAGCTGCTCGATCGCGCTCACGGACAACTACCCGTACAACGGCGGGCTCATGGTCATGCCGGGCTCGCAGCGCACGTTCGTGCAGTGCGTGGGCGAGACGCCGGACGACAACTACAAGAGCTCGCTGAAGGACCAGCGCGTGGGCGTGCCGAACGAGGACGACATCACGAAGATGGCGGCCGAGTACGGCATCGACCAGTTCACCGGCACCGCGGGCACGGCGCTGTGGTTCGACTCCAACATGATGCACGGGTCGTCGAACAACATCACGCCGTATCCGCGCTCGAACATCTTCGTGGTGTTCAACAGCGTGGAGAACGCGCTGCAGGATCCCTTCGCGGCCAGTGGCCGCCGGCCGTCGTTCATCGCCGGCCGCGACAGCACCCCGGTGCGACGGTGACGAGCGTTACCACCGCACCGCGGTGGGTCGCCCGTAGCCGCGGATGTGCGCCCTGTTACTTTGTCGCCACTCCGCACGGGCCTCGTGGGTCCGCCGCGGAGACGCTGTCCGAGGCAGTTCGGGTTCTTCGCTCGGGGTGAGCCCCCCGGCTGACCCGGATGGCATTGAGGTCGGGTGGACCGCGCCCCCTGGCGGCCCAGTCGACGTCACCGAGTCCGGCCCCGCACCATCAGATCGGGACTGATGGTGCGGGGCCGGATTCGTTGCGTTCGGGGGTAGGCCGGTTACGACATTCGGGCTACGGCCGCTGCTCGGGCGGGAAAACCGTGCGCACAGCCGGTGAAACACCGACTGACACGTGGGTGTCCGGCGTGTGGAGTTCACGAAAGAGTTGTGTCTGTCCGCTCTTCACCACGGTAGGTTGTCCCTCCTGGCGGGGGAGACGCCGGAGCAGACCCGGGGAGGTGCGCGCGAGCATGGGCGAAAACGCGGGCGCGCACGTGCAGCTGCTCGGACCCGTGACGCTGCTCGACGGTGCACGTGCAGTTTCCATCGGCGGTCCGGGCGTGAAAGGGCTGCTCGCGCTGCTGGCGCTGAAGGTCGGCAAGGTCGTGCCGCTCGAGGAGATCATCGACGCGCTGTGGGGCCACGACCCGCCCGCGACCGCGCGCACGATCGTCCAGGGCAACGTGTCACACCTGCGCCGGGTGCTGCGGGACATGGGTGGTCATCCGGTCGCCGAGATCCTCACCAGCCCGCCCGGTTACCAGCTGGCCGTGGACCCGGAGCGGATCGACGTGCACCGCGCGAAGGCGCTGCTGGACCGGGCCGTGCTGGAGCCGTCGGAGCAGGCGTCGACGCTGCTGGGCGAGGCACTGGCGCTGTGGCGGGGACCGGCGCTGGCCGGCGTGCCCGATTCCGTGCGCGCGCCGGAGCTCGACGACCTGCGCCTGGCGGTCCACGGCGCGCGCGTGGACGCCGATCTGGAGCTGGGCCGGCACAACGAGCTCATCGTGGAACTCAGCCCGCTCGTGCGCGCCGACCCGCTGGCCGAGCGCACGGCCGGGCAGCTCATGCGCGCGCTGTACTACGCCGGGCGCCGCGGCGACGCGCTCGAGCTGTACCGCACCGTCTCCCGCGCCACGCTGCGCACGCTCGGCGTCGAGCCCGGCGGCGATCTGCGCTGGCTGCACGAGCGCGTGCTCAACGACGATCTGGACGTCGCGGTGCCCGAGGCCGCGGCGCCGGTGAAAGCGCCTTCACAACTGCCGGCCGCGGTGCCGTCGCTCGCCGGCCGCGAGGCCGAACTGGCGTGGCTCGACGGCCTGGCGGAGACCGGTGAGAGCACCGTCGCCGTGGTGTCCGGCACCGCCGGCGTCGGCAAGAGCGCGCTGGTGGTGTGGTGGGCGCACCGCGCGGCCGCGCGCTTCCCGGACGGGGTGTTGTTCGCTTCGCTGCACGGTTTCGACCCGCGCCACGCGCCGATCGAGCCCGCCGAGCTGCTCACGCAGTTCCTGCTCGGCCTCGGTGTGGCCACGGGTGAGGTGCCGGAGCAGCTGCACGAACGCGTGGCGCTGTACCGCTCGCTCATCGCGGGCCGCCGCATGCTCGTGCTCCTCGACGACGCGCGCTCGGCCGAGCAGGTGCGGCCGCTGCTGCCGCCCGGTTCGCGGTCGATGACCGTGGTCACGAGCCGCTCGAAGCTCGAAGGCCTGGCCGTGTCGAACGCGGCCCGCCTGCGCGTGCTCGGCACGCTGGCGCCCGACGACGCGGTGCGCGTGATCGAAGAGCTGGCCGGCCCCGCCGACTTCGACCTGAACCACGCGCTGGCCCGGCTGTGCGGCTACCTCCCGCTGGCGCTGCGCATCGCCGGCGCGCGGCTGTCGGCAAGTCCACAGTGGACCGCGCAGGACCTGGTGGACGAGCTCGACAACGAACGCACCCGGCTCGCGGCCCTCGAAGTCGACGGCGCCGGCGACGACGGCGTGCGCGCCGCGTTCGACGTCTCGTTCCGCGGCCTGCCGCCCGACCTGGCCCGGCTGCTGCTGCAGCTCGGGGTGCTGCCGGCGCGCCGCGTCGGCCCGCACCTGGCGGCGGCCGTGGGTGCGATGCCGGTGGACCGCGCGCGCCGCGCCCTGCGCACGCTTGCGGCCCACAACCTGCTCACCGAAATCGCCCGTGACGTCTTCGCTCCCCACGACCTGGTGCGGCTGTACCTGCGTGAGCTCGCTTCGTCCGAACTGGACAGTGCGGCGGTCGTGCTGGTGCGGGCGGTGCGCTTCTACCAGGCCGCGTCGGACACCGCGCGCCGCCGGATGCTGCGCATCGTCGATCCGCTCGACCTCACGGACCTCCTGCCGCCGGCCGCGTTGCCGGATCTGCTGACGTTCGACGAGGCCCAGGACTGGTTCGAGGCCGAGTGGTCCAACCTCCTCGCCGTGCTGGACGCCGCCTACGACGCCGCCCTGTACCGCGACGTCTGGCGCCTCGCGCGGGTGTCGCACACGTACCGCGTCGTCTGCCCGCTGCTCGGCGAGTGGACGCGGCTCGTGGACCTGGGCCTGGCCGCGGCCGAGGCGTCCGGCGAAATCCTCGGCCAGTGCTGGATGCTCATCTCGCGCTGCGCCATCGCCCTGACCTTCGAGCTGCCCAACGCCTGTCCCGTCGACGCCGAACGCGCCCTCGACCTCGCCACCGAGCTCGGCGACAAACGAGCCGTCACGGTCGCCAACATCCACCTCGGCAGCATGCTGTCGCTGCTCTCCCGCCACGACGAAGCCATCTCCCGGCTCCTGGAGGCCGTCGCCGAAACCGAACGCACCGGCGATCTCGAGCTGCGCGGTCAGGCCCTGAACAACTGCGCCGAGACCGAGAAACGCGCCGGCCGCTTCGAGGAGGCGGTGGCCCACGAGCTGGCTTCGCTGGCGATCGACCGGTCGCTGGGCAACGACAGCTACGCGGTGGTGTCGTTGAACAACCTGGCCGATCTGGCGCAGCGGCTGGGCGACCCGGTGATGGCTTCGCGCTACGCGTGGGAGGGGATCGATCTCGCGCAGGGCCGGGGGTTCGTGCTGCACGAGGCGATCTTGCGGGTCACCCTGGCGCGAATCCTGCGCGCCTCCCCGGAGACGGCCCGGTTGGCGCGGGAGCAGTACGCACTGGCGGCGGCCCTCTACGGGCGGGTGAATCCGGGGCAGGTACCGGAGATCCAGGCCGAGGCCGCGGAACTGGACTGAACCTGCTCGGCGCCCGGTGAAGACCGGCTCGGGAGATCTTGGCAAGAAGTTTCTTGCACAGTGTTCACCCGTGTTTGCGCAGGTCGGGGATACCCTGGCTGGGCATACTTAGTGGTTTCTTAGCGTCGGGCCACCCTCGCCGCGTAGGGTCGTAGGCGGTGTCGGGGGAGCCCTAGGGGAGGGGCAAGGCTGTGAAGCCGGCGCCGCGGGTCCGCAGTCGTGTGCGGCGGGCTCGGAAGAGCCGCCAGGAGCGGCTCGGTGGCGGTTGGCCGGCCGACTTGGGGGTAGGCCGGCCGGCCGCCAGGCCCCCGGTGGGCGCGTAGCCGGGCAGGCGCCGGTGAACAGGTTTCGGCGAGTCAGCGCGGGCGAACCATCAGGCGAACCGGATCGAGGCGAGTGAGCTGCCGCCGCCCGTCCGGCCGCGGCAGCCCGAGCGCAGGCTCAGCCCACGTTGGCCGTGCAGAGTGCGATCGTGGAGCCGCTGCTGCTCGCCACGGACTGGCCGTCCACGAGGATCGAGCAGGAGATCTGGTTCACCACGCTCGCGTTGGCGGTGTCGGCGGTCAGCGTGAGGATCGGGGTGCCGCCGCTGAACGAACCGTGGCCGTGCCACTGGTCGGTGCTCGCGGGAGCCGATTCGGTGCGCTGGTCGTTGAGCGTGCCGTAGCGCACGGTCGCGCCGCCGGCCGACGTCACCACGAAGTCCACGTTGTGCTCGTCGCCCGAGGTCGGCGGGATGTGCAGGTCGCCGGCGCTGCTGGTGCCGAACACCGAGGGGAACAGCACCACCGTGGCCGACAGCAGACCCGCCACCACCGCGACGATCACCGCCGTCACCGCGATGCCCCGCCCGCCCGCCTTGCCGCGTGCGGCCTGCACGGTGCCCACGATCCCGAGCACCAGCCCGATGCCCGCCAACGGCCACGCCACGTACCCGTAGTCCGGCACGAACGCGGCCCCGATCGCCGCCAGGCCGAGCACCAGGCCGACGATCCCGAGCACGTTCGGCTTCGGCTTCGGCGCCGTCCGGTTCGGCGGCGTCGGCAAGACCCCGCCGGGTGCGGCGGCGGTGCGGGGGTCGGGCGGGATCACGCGCCAGGAGCCGGAGTCCGCCGAGCCGCCGCGGTGCGCCGACGCGGCGGGTTCGGCTCGCCAGGCGCCGGAGTCCGTTGGGCCGCGGCCGCCCGGTTCGGTGCCGCGGTGCGCGGCTTCGCCGTGCCGGCCACCGCGCCCGCCGGGATCGGCCGGACCGCCACGACGGGCACCCGGTTCAGCCGGTCCGCCGGCGCGAGCGGCAGGGCCGGCGGCGTCCGCGCGTCGAGCACCGGAGTCGCCCGCGCCGGCGCGACGCGCACTCGCGTCGGCCGGTCCGCCGCGCGCCGCCGAGTCACCCGACGCCACTCGCCAGGCTCCCGAATCGCCGGGCCCGGCAAGCCGTGCCGCGGAATCGGCAGAAGCGCCCCGAACTGAGCCCGAATCCGCGCCGGCGCGGCCACCGGACTCCGAAAAACCGCCACCGAAACCGTCGCGCGCCTCGTCGGAAAACGGCTCGGCAGCACCCTGCGCACCACCCCGTGGCCCGCCTCCCGGCGGCGCGGCAGGCCGTCCAGGGGCACGTCCGGAAGAGCGGCCGTGGCGCGCGGGGGCAGGCTGGTGCCGCGGGTCGGGGGAGGTCATGCGTGGGGGCCTTCCGGGTCGAAGTGCGACGACGTTAACCCACGTCGACCTGTAGAAGGCGAAATCGTTACATAGCAGAAAACGTCATCTATTCACCGCGCACACCGAACACTGGTCATTTACCATCCCACGATCCAGCGAGTGACCTGGCGGTTCGGGCACAACGGCCTAAAAACCCCAGGCAGCATGCGCCACGTATACAAAATATCGGCGAAATGCATAACCGCACCGATCGCCGGAATTCAGTGGTCGAACAGACTCACTTCGGGCGTGATCTCGAGAAGCTCGTGCACGGGCCGGCC
Source organism: Amycolatopsis rhabdoformis (assembly GCF_035918295.1). Classification (GTDB taxonomy): domain Bacteria; phylum Actinomycetota; class Actinomycetes; order Mycobacteriales; family Pseudonocardiaceae; genus Amycolatopsis; species Amycolatopsis rhabdoformis. The sequence goes on along the minus strand of NZ_CP142149.1, from coordinate 7,130,206 downwards.
GCGGCGGCCGTCGATCGTGGTCGTCCGGACCACACGCAGGCGCGCGGTCACCGGCCGGTCGAGGTTCTCCTTGATCTGGTCGAGCAGGTCTTCCGCCACGGCACCCTGGATCGTGCCGCCGGATTCGCGCTCGAGGTAGAAGATCCGCCGCCGCGTGCGCACGCCGTCGAGGCGCCCGCTCACGGTCTCGTAGCCCACGGCCTCGCGCGACTCCCGCAGGCTGTCACGCAGGATCCGGGCCTGCTCGGTGGTCACGCTGCGCGTCACGTACTCGCCCGCCGTCGGCGTGAGCGCCATGCCGATGCCGGCGTGCTTGCTCACGGCGTTCACGATGTCGCTCACCGCGTTGCGCACGGTGTCGCGCTGCAGCAGCACGGCGTCGAGCGCGCCGTCGTCGGAGCCGTTGGCGGGCAGGAAGTCGCAGAGCTCCTTCACCGCCCGCTCGGACAGCGTCTCGATGCCGTCGTGGATCAGGGCGTCGTCCAGCGCCGGCTCCGGGAAGCCGAAGAAGATCGCGTTGCCCGCCTGGCCCTTCTGGATCAGCGGCGCCTTGTCGCGGTCGGCCTGCTGCACGAAGGTGACTTCGTTGGACGGGTTGCGGATGATGTGCCCGATCTTCGCCGTCGCGTCCTGCAGCGCACGGCTGATGTCGGAGAAGGTGTACGCGTCGATGTGCGTCTCGCCGATCACCGACACGTGCAGCAGCGGCGAGCGCGACGTGCGTTCGAACTTCGCGTTGGCCGCCATCGCTGACGCGCGCGCGAGGTCGTCGAGCCAGGTGCCGCCGGGGATCTCGTCGGCGATGCGCCGGAACTCGTTCCTCACCAGACCATCTCCGGGAACCCCTTGCCGCCCTCGGCCCACACGGTCTCCCACACGTCCTCGTCACCGGGACGGCACAGGAACCCGTCGAGCATCCCGCCCACCGGCTGCACCTGCTCGAGGTACATCGCGGGCTGTCCGACGATCACCCCGCGCAGCGTGAGCAGGCCGTACAGAGCCGTTCGCCCGCCGTCGTCGAGCCGCTTGAGCGCACCCCACTCGTCGGGCAGCAGCACCACGTCGAGGCCGCGCGGCGGGTGGCTCGTGCGCGTGACGAACGCGCCGCCGATCCACGCCCGGCCGGACGACATCACGCGCCGGGCCACGCCGAGGTAGCTGTTGAGAGCGCTGAAGAGGATCTCGCGATCGTTCTGGTGCGGGGCGTCGAACACCAGCCGCTCGTAGACATCGGCGAGATCGGCCTGGTGACGGCCCGGGGGCAGCAGGTTCTGCGGCGTCCAGTGCGGGAGCGCCATCGGACCTCCTGACCTCGCGAACCTCGACGAGAGGCTCACGGCTCCCGCGCACACCGCTGCTCACAGTGCGTAGCCGAACTTACCAGGTGGGTGTCAGCCACCTCGCCCAGGTCGGCGCGGCGCGGACTCGTGGGGCTCGTCGTCGTGCGGCCACTGGTCCACCGAGTCCGCCGGATCCTTCTCGGCGGGCCAGTTGAGGTCACCCGACAGGTGCGGCTCGGGGTCGGGGAGTCGCCCGATCCGGTGGCCCGAGGGCTCGTCCGGGGCGTACGGCTCGTCCGGGTCCACCTCGGGGTAGTCGTTGTACACCCGTTCGGGCTGCTCGTTGTAGTCGTACGCCGTCACAGGGATGTACTGCGTCCGCTCGGCTTCGCTCGGTTCCTCGGCCGCGACCGGCAAGGTCCCCGAGGTCCGGGCAGCCGCCGAAGTCCCGGCAGCCCCGAACGCCCCCGGATCAGCAGCCGCCCGCGCCGGTTCCGCGGCCCGCTTCGGCCGCCCCACCCGCATGATCAGCCACATCACCAGCGCCCCCAGCAGGAACGCGACCAGCAGCCAGAGCCAGATCTGCCCGAAGAGCCAGAGCATCCGCCATCACCTCTCTTCGACCGTGATCTCGACGCGCCGGTCCCCACCCTCGCCCGGCGCAGCGGTGCCCGTGCCGCGCACGAGCAGCCGGTTCGCGGGTACCCCGCCGGCGGTCAGCAGCCGCACGACCACGCGCGCCCGGCTCTGCGAAAGCCGGACCGCCGACGCGCGCCCGCCCGGCCCCTCGGCCACGTGCCCGGTGATCCGGTAGCGCAGGGAGGCCGGCGCGCTCTTCAGCAGCTTCGCGACATCGCGCGCGGCCTGCGTGCCTTCCGGCGTGAGCTGTGTGGTGTTCGGCTTGAACTCGATCGGCGCCTCGGCCAGCTGCGCGTCGAGCTCCTTCTGCACCCCGGCGCGGTCGGTCGGCGGCGCCGAGGACGTGGTGCTCGGCGGCGCGCTCGAACTGCTGCGCGGCGGGCTCGTGGTGGTGGTCGGCGGCGCGGACGTGACCGACGGCGGCACCGCGGCCGCCCCGCCGGACACCTGCGCGGACTCGACCCCTTCCACGCCCTGGACGATCCCCAGCGCGCGCCCGGCCTGCTCCGCGGGGAAACCCGAGAGCGTGGCGGTGCGGCCCGAGAACGACACGTCGCCGCCGCGGATTCCGGCGGCGGCGAGCGCGGAGCGTGATCGTCCGGCGAGGTCGCCCTCGATCCCGTCGGCCCGCACCCAGATGGTGACGCCCGCGAGCACGGCCGTGACCAGCACCGCGACGGGGATCAGGCGCAGCCAAGCGCGAGCACCGGACATAAAGGGACCATAGGCCGGTCACGGCCCGTTGGCGACCTGGTCGGGCGTGCCATTCGGGTGGCTCTCACCCGAAGGGCACACCCGGCGTCAGGACGCGGTGGCGTTGTCCTGGAAGTCGCGCAGGTCGAGCTCCAGCGCGGCGGCCTCCGCCTGCACCAGCGGCGAGAGCTGCGGGCGCTTCGGTGACAGCCCGTCACCCATGGACTCGCCCTTGAGCTGGCGGCGGATCCACGGCAGCAGGTGCACCTTGGTCCAGTTGAGGTCCGAGCGGCGCGACGTGATCCACGTGGCCGGTTCGGTGCTCGGCGGGTACGGCTCGCGCCAGTCCTCGGTCACCGGCACGCCGAGCACCTCGGCGGTCAGCAGTGCGATGCGGCGGTGCGCGTCGGGCGTGAAGTGCAGCCGGTCGTCGCTCCAGGCCCGCCGGTCGTGCAGCGGTTCCATGGTCCAGAGGTCGACCATCTTCGCGCCGTGCCGGGCCGCGATCGCCCACAGGTCCGTGTTGTAGATGCCGATCTTGCCGCGCAGCACGCTCATCACCGAGAGCGCCTTGGTGTCGGGACCGTTGAAGATCACGACCGGGATCCCGGCCTCGCGCAGCTTCGCCACGCCGGCCTCGAAGCGGGCCGCGATGGCGTCGACGTCGGCACCCGGCACGATCACGTCGTTGCCGCCGGCGCACAGCGTGACCAGGTCGGGCTTGAGCTCGAGCGCGATCGGCAGCTGCTCGTCCATGATCTCGTCGATCATCTTGCCGCGCAGCGCCAGGTTGGCGTACTGGAAGTCCGGCCGGCCCGCGGCCAGCAGGTCGGCGAGCCGGTCGGCCCAGCCCCGGAATGAGCCATCAGGCAGCCCGTCGTTGAGGCCCTCGGTGAAGCTGTCACCGATCGCCACGTAACTGTCGATTCCGTACACGCTGGGATCCCCTTTCCCGTCCAGCCGCGCTAACCCCGCGTTAAGTTGTACACCACAACTAACAATCGGACGTCCCCGTATCCTTCCCGGCAGCCACCCCTGGTTCAGCCGGAAGTCACAGTCTCTTATCTTGTCGGATCCTCGCGCGCGTGTATTACGCGATTTTCACCTCGAACCTGGGTGACGAACCGCTCAGAAGAGCACTGACCGGACACGCTGTGTGGCGAAGGTCTCCCGCCGCGGGACGCCCACCACGGCTTCCGGCAGGCTGGGGATGTGACGGACGAGACGACGCCATCGCGCGAGTCGCTCGCGCAGATCCTCGGCGGCCGCCGAGGGGCGATCGACGCCAGCATCCCGCCCGCGGCCTTCGTGGTCGGCTGGCTGGCCACCGGGCAGTCGATCTCGTGGGGCGCGATCATCGCCATCGGGGTCGCCGTGGTGCTCGGCGCCTACCGGGTGATCCGCGGCGACAAGGCCCGCGCGGTCGTGGTGAGCCTCGCGGCGGTGGTGATCGCGGCGCTGATCGCGCTGCACACCGGCCGCGCCGAAGACTTCTTCCTGCTGCAGCTGCTCTCCAACGCCGCGAGCGCCCTGCTCTTCGCGGCCAGCATCGTGGTGCGCTGGCCGCTGCTGGGCCTGATCGTGGGGCTCCTGATCGGACAGAAGACGCGCTGGCGCCGTGACCCCGCGTTGCTGCGCGCCTACTCGTGGGCGAGCTGGGTGTGGGTGCTGCAGTACCTGATCCGCGTGGTGGTCTACGGCCTGCTGTGGTGGGCCGGGCAGGTGGTGGCTCTCGGCATCGCGCGCACGGCGCTCTCGTGGCCCCTGGTCGCGGCGACCGTGGCGGTGAGCGGCTGGGTGCTGTACCGGGCGCTGCCGGCCGACCACCCGGGCCTGCGGCTCGCGCCGGAACCGGGTTCGGAAAACCGACCCGGGACATAAGGCGGCCCCCGGCGAGGGGGAGGGTCCGGGGGCCGATGCCTACGGTACCCGGACCGGAGGGGTTGAGTCGACGGTTTGAGCACTTCGAACCAGGTTTTGGTCGCATTCACCTTCCCGAAGGCCGTGCCGCCGCCTCTCCCCACGCGTCCACGGCGGCCAGCCAGGCGGCCCCGAGCACTCCGTCGGAGCTGGTCAGCACGTCGAGGCCGGCCAGCCCGGCGCGCACGAGCGGGCCCACCGGCCCTGTTCCCGTGAGGACGCTGCCCACGAGCACCACGGGAGTTTTTTCGCCCGGGTCGCGCGTGGCGAGGGCCGTGGCGACCAGAAGCTCGGCCGCTCGGGTGACGATTTCGTCCGCGACCGGCTCGCCGGCGGCCGCCGCCGCGCTCACGAGCGGGGCGAACCGGGCCAGCCGGATGGGCGGCTCGGCGTTGACCTTCGTGATGAGCGCACGCGCGGTGCCCAGCCGATTCGCTTCCGTGACAGGCGAATTGGGGAAATCGCGATTGTCCAATCGGGTGCGGTCCGAATCGGTCAGTGGTTCACGGCGGACCTCGAGAGCGGCCTCAGGCGCGCCCTCGCGAGCGTCCACAGCGGACGGACCGAACGCCTCGGCGAGCACCGCGGCCGCCAGTCCGCCGAGCTCGGGCCCGCGCCCGAGCGCCTCCAATGTGGAGCGCACGGCCTCGCGCCCGAGCCAGAAGGCCGACCCCTCGTCGCCGAGCAGCCAGCCGTAGCCGCCGGCCGTGCCCGTCATGCGCCGGGCCCGGATGCGGCCCGCGATCGAGCCGGTGCCGGCCACGAGCACCGTGCCGTCGGGGGCCGAGGTCGCCGAGGCGTAGGCGACCTCGGCGTCGGCCACCGTCCGAACGGCACCGGCCAGCCCGATCCGTTGCCACGCCTGGGCGAACACCGCCGCGACGGCCGGATCCGACAGTTTGCTCACCCCGGCCAGCCCGACCACGGCGGCGCGCACGCCGGTCCGCCCGCCGAGCGCCGTCTCGATCGCCGAGGCGATGCGGGCGGCGGCCTCGGCGGGCGGGTGCGAGTTGGGGTTGGCGCCGCCGGCCGTGGCGGAGCCGAGCACCGCACCGGTGGCGTCGACCACGATCGCTCGCGTCGACGTGCCACCGGCGTCCACGCCGACGACCAGGCTCACCGGGTCTTGGTCACCTTCAGCAGCCCGCGCGGGCTGTCCGGGTCGCCGCCGCGCGCGAGCGAAAGCCCGAGCGCGATGCGCTGGATCGGCAGGATCTCCAGGATCGGCGCGAGCTCCTCGGCCGTCGGTGCCACGGGGATCCGCAGCGCCGCCGGCACGTCGGCCGAGGCCGAGCCGACCGCGAGCACGTCGGCGCCGCGCTTGCCGACGGCCTCGAGCACCTCGCCCATCGCCGAGCCGCCGTGGCCGGCGCTGGTCACCGCGAGCACGGCGGTCTCACCGTCGACGGCCGCGACCGGGCCGTGGAGCAGGTCTGCACCGCTGTACGCGCGGGCGGCGAGGTAGCTCGTCTCCGCCAGCTTCAGCGAGCCCTCGAGCGCGGTCGCGTACGAGTAGCCGCGGCCGGTGGTGAGCACGCGGTCCACGAAGCGGTAGCGGTCCACCGCGCGCTGCACGCCTTCGGCCGCGCCGTCGAGCGTCTGCTGCGCGAGCTCGCCGAGCTTCTGCGCGTCCTCCGCCTTGCCGCCGCGTACCGCGTCGATGAACAGGTACAGCGCCAGCAGGGTCGAGGAGTAGGTCTTCGTCGCAGCGACGGCCTTCTCCACGCCGGCGCCGATGTCCACGCCCAGCTCGGCCGCCGCACGCAGCGGCGAGTCCGGCGTGTTCGTGACCGACACCGTGAGCGCGCCCTGGCGGCGGGCGGCTTCGGTGACCTCGATGAGGTCCGGCGAGCCGCCACTCTGGCTCACGGTGACGAAGAGCACGTCGCGCAGGTCCGGCCGGGCGCCGTAGAGCGTGGCGGTGGAGGGTGACACGAGCCCCGCGGGAAGACCCAGGAGTACCTCGATCAGGTATTTCGCATACAACGCGGCGTGGTCGCTCGAACCCCGGGCGGCGAGCAAAGCGAATCGGGGCGGCTTTTGTGAAATCTTTTCAGCTACGTCGGCTATTTCCCCCTGCCGCTCGACGAGCCCGGCCAGTACGGCAGGCTGCTCCGAGATTTCCGCGGCCATGTGCTCGCCGGGACGTTGTTGGGTCATCACTTTCCTCTCCGCCGGGACCGGAGCCCCGGGTGTGCCGAGCGGCGTGCGTTCAGGTCTAGACCAATGCTAGCCGGGCGGAGCGTTTGTGGTGAAGGGTACGTTTCTTGACGGGGAAGTGGCGCGATAGTGAGGGAAAGCTGAGGGAGCCGGTCATGTTGGAGACATCCCCCGCGAGTGAGGCGGGGACGGCGGGTGTGCGCGGGCAGCGCGAACCCAAGTACTGGGCGCTGAAACAGCACCTGCTCGATCTGCTGGACGCGATGCCGCCGGGTTCGCCGATCCCGACGGAACGGGCGTTGGCGGGCGAGTTCACCGTGTCGCGCACCACCGTGCGCCAGGCGCTGGCCGACCTGACGGCCGAAGGGCGCTTGCACCGCGTTCAAGGGAAGGGCACGTTCGCGGCCGAGCCGAAGCTCGCGCAGCGGCTGCAGCTCTCGTCGTACACGGAGGACATGCGCAAGCAGGGTCTGAAGCCGTCGTCGAAACTGCTCGAACTCGAGGAATTGCCCGTGGAGGGCGAACTCGCGAAACTGCTCGCGATCCGCCAGGGTGCGAAGATTCTTCGCCTTCGCCGCTTGCGGCTGGCCGATTCCCAGCCGATGGCGCTGGAGACGACGCACCTGCCGCTCGGGCGCTTCCGCGGGCTGCGCAAGCACATTTCCGCCGGAGGGTCGCTCTACGCAGTGCTCCGTGAGCACTACGGCGTCGAGCTCCTGCGCGCCGAGGAGACGATCGAGACGTCGCTCGCCGGCCCGCAGGAAGCCGAGATGCTCGGCGCGGACGTCGGCATGCCGGTGATGATGCTGACGCGGCACTCGTTCGCCACCGACGGCAAGCCGGTGGAGTTCGCGCGCTCGGTGTACCGCGGCGACCGCTACAAGTTCGTCACGACACTGCTGCCGTGAGTCGGGTGCGGGCTCCGGGCGTGGGTGGTTGCGCCCGGACCGGCGCCGCGCCACCGTGTGCGCATGACTTTCGAAGACGCGCGGTGATCGCTTCGTGACGACTACGGACAGCGGTATCCGCTGGGGTACCCCGCTGGCCCGCGGGGTGCTGGCGACGACGATCCTCGGCTCGGGCATGGCCATGCTCGACGGCACGATCGTCAACGTCGCGCTGCCGCGGATCGGCGAAGAGCTCGGGGCCACCGTCGCGGGTCTGCAGTGGATCCTGGACGGCTACATGCTGGCGCTGGCCGCGCTGATCCTCGTGGCCGGCTCGCTCGGTGACCGCTACGGCCGGCGCCGCATGTACCTCATCGGCGTGGTCTGGTTCGGCGTCGCCTCCGGGCTGTGCTCGATCGCCACCTCGACCACGGAGCTGGTGGTCTTCCGGATCATCCAGGGCATCGGCGGTGCGCTGCTCACGCCGGGCTCCCTGGCGATCCTGCAGTCGTCGTTCCGGCACAACGACCGGGCCCGTGCGATCGGCGCGTGGTCCGGGCTCGGTGGTCTGGCCGCGGCGGCCGGACCACTGCTCGGCGGCGTGCTCGTGCAGGTCTGGTCCTGGCGGCTGGCGTTCCTGATCAACGTGCCGCTCGCCGTGGTCGTGGTGCTCATGGCGCTGAAATTCGTGCCCGAGTCGCGCGACGAGACGGCCACCGGCCACCCGGACTTCACGGCGGCCGCGACCGGCGCGATCGGGTTGGCCGGGATCACCGGAGCGCTGGTCGAAGCACCCGGGCGCGGCATCGGCGACCCGATCGTGCTCATCGCGCTGGTCGCCGGCGTCGCCGGGCTCGGGGTGTTCCTGTGGCTGCAGCACCACTCGCACGAGCCGCTCGTGCCGCCCAGCCTGTTCCGCGACCGCACGTTCTCCCTGTCCAACGCGCTCACGTTCGTGGTCTACGCCGCTCTCGGCGCCGTGATGATGCTGCTCGTGCTGCAGCTGCAGGTGTCCCTGAACTACCCGCCGACGCTCGCCGGCCTGGCCGGGCTGCCGATCACGATCATCATGCTGCTGCTCTCGGGTCGCTCCGGTGCGCTGGCGCAGCGCATCGGCCCGCGGCTGCAGCTGGTGGTCGGACCCATCGTGATCGGCATCGGCATGCTGCTGCTGATCCGCGTCGGGCCGGGGTCTTCCTACCTCGGCTCGGTGTTCCCCGCGGTGGTCGTGTTCGGCCTCGGGCTGGCGTGCACGGTGGCGCCGGTGACCGCGACGGTGCTCGCCGCGGCCCCCGATCGCTACGCCGGTGTCGCGTCCGGAGTCAACAATGCGATCGCCCGAACGGGTGGTCTTCTTGCGGTCGCCGTGCTGCCCGCGGCGGCCGGACTCACGGGTTCCGCCTACCGGGATCCGGTCGCGCTGACGTCCGGGTGGCGCACGGCGCTGCTCATCTGCGCCGTGCTGGCGATCGCCGGGGGCCTCATCGCGTTGGGGATTCACAACGGCGTGCTCGCCGCGCCGGACGAGCCGGCCGCGGGCGACGCCACCGCCGGGGCGGCGCGGACCGTCGACGACGAGTCGCCCCACCCCGGCGAGTGCCTGCACTGCGGCGTGGAGGGCCCGCCCACGCACGTCCGTCCCGGACCCCCGCACTCCTGAGCCCGCGCGTCTGACCCCGCGGTCCTGCCCGTCCGGGCGAGACCGTCAGGCGAGCAGCTCGGCCAGCATCGCCGGGTCGACGTTGCCGCCGGACACCACGGACACCGTCTTGCCGCCGGGCAGCTCGCCGGCGTGGTGCAGGAACGCCGCCGTGGCCGTGGCGCCGCTGGGCTCGGCCACGAGCCGCGCCCGGCGGGCCAGCACGCGCACGGCGTCGCGGATCTCGTCCTCGGTCACGGTGACGATGCCGTCGAGCACGTTCTGCAAGTGCGCGAACGTGAGGTCCGACGGCTGGGCGCGCAGGCCGTCGGCGATCGTGCGCGCTCGCCGGTCCATGGGCCATTCGACGCGGCGGCCGGCGCGCAGGCTCTCGGCGGTGTCACCGGCCAGCTCGGGCTCGACGCCGATCACCTTCGCGCCCGGGCGCAGCGCCTTGATCGCCGTGCCGACGCCGGAGGCGAACCCGCCGCCGCTCACCGGCACGAGCACGGTGTCGACGTCCGGCAGGTCGGTGGCGATTTCCAGGCCCGCCGTGCCCTGGCCGGCGATCACGTCGAGGTGGTCGAACGGCGGGATGAACGTGAGCCCGCGCTCGCGCGCCAGCTCGGTCGCGCGCGGCTCCTGGTCCGCGATCGGCACCTCCACCACCTCGGCACCCCAGCGCTTAGTGGCCTCGACCTTGAGCCGCGGCGCCACGTCCGGCACCACGATCACGGCCGGGATCCCGAACGCGTTCGCCGAGTAGGCGACCGCCTGCGCGTGGTTACCGCTCGAATACGCGACCACGCCGCGTGCGCGCTGCGTGTCGTCGAGTGAAGCGATCGCGTTGTACGCGCCGCGGATCTTGAACGCGCCGATCTGTTGCAGGCTCTCGGGTTTGAGCCACAACTGCCCTTCGGCCCAGGGCTGGCGCAGGAGCGGCGTGCGCACCGCGTGGTCGGCCACGCGCTTCGCCGCGGCCTCGATGTCGGAGATCGTCACCAATCGCATGTGGTGAGTATGTCAGGAAAGTGTGAGCTGTAGTCCATCCACTATGGACAGTCAACGTGTCCTCGCTCACGGATGGGCAACGTGGGGAGTTCTTCGCGCGCCTTACCCGTTGAACACCGGAGGGGAAATCGTCGGGCACCAGCAGAACGGGATCATGAGTCAGCAGCAGGAAAAGACGTCGGAGCAGGGCGAGAAGAAGAGCTTCCGCCCCGCGCAGGTGGTGGCGACGGCACTGGCCGCGGTCACGGCCGCGCTGCTCGGTTCGACGCTCGGCGTGGCGGGCACCGTGGTGGGGGCCGGGGTGGCGAGCGTGATCACCACCGTCGGAGCCGAGCTGTACCTGCGTTCGCTGCAGCGCACGCGCGAGGCGGCCGTGAAGGCGCGCGCCGTGCTCGCCACGGCGGGGCAGCGCCGCGGCGGCAAACAAGGCCTGTCACCGGTCGAGGACCCTGCGCAGATGCCGACCGTGCTGCTGCCGCTCGACCCGTCGGAGATGCCGACGGTGCGGATCTCGAAGCTGACCGCGCCGGCCGAGCCCGAGGAGTCGTTCGGCGACAAGCTGAGGAAGCTGCGCTGGCCGATCATCATCGGCACGAGCGTGGTGGCCACGGCCGTCGCGATCGCCGTGGCCGTGGGTGCCGAACTGGCCGGTGTCGTTCAGCCGGGGTTCGTCCGCGACGATCCGGGCACGAGCCAGCACCAGGAACAGGACAAGAACACCAACCCGCCCGCGACCTCGGAGAACACCGCTCCGCCGAGCGAGACCGAGTCCAACACACCGCCGCCGAGTTCGTCCTCCTCGAGCACGCCGACCAGCGAGAGCCCGACCCCGGACAGCTCGGCGAGCGACACCCCGCCGCCGTCGAGCACGGGTGGCGCGGCGTCGACCACGCCGAGCGCGCCGCAGTCGAAGGGCGCGCCGTCGGGCACGCCGAATCCCTGAACCGAGCCGAGTCCCTAGCCGAGCCGAATCCCTAACCGAGCTGGGCCTTCAACGCCTGCGCGGCCGCCTTCGGGTCCTCGGCTTCGGTGATCGCCCGGACCACCACGATCCGCGACGCACCGGCCGCCAGCACCTCCGGCAGCCGCTCGGAGTCGATGCCGCCGATCGCGAACCACGGCCGGTCGGTACCGGTTTTCGCGGTGGCCCGCACCAGGTCGAGGCCCGGTGCGAACCGGCCGGGCTTGGTGGGCGTCGGCCAGCACGGGCCGGTGCAGAAGTAGTCCACGCCGTCCTCGGCCGCCGCGGCCGTGGCCTGCTCGATGGAGTGCGTCGAGCGGCCGATCACCACGTCCTCGCCCAGGATGCGGCGCGCGAGCGGCACGGGGATGTCGTCCTGGCCCAGGTGCAGCACGTCGGCGCCGACGGCCAGCGCGACGTCCGCGCGGTCGTTCACCGACAGCAGCGCACCGTGGCGCGCGCACGCTTCGGCGAGCACTTCGAGCGCCGCGATCTCGTGCGCGGCCTCGAGCGGTGAGCCGTTCGTCTTGTCCCGCAGCTGCACGATGTCGACGCCGCCGGCCAGCGCCGCGTCGATGAACTCGGCGAGGTCACCGCGTGCCGCGCGGGCGTCGGTGCACAGGTACAGGCGCGAATCGGCCAGGCGGGTGCGGATCTGTGATCCGGTCAGGGCGGGCATGGCGGGGACGTTACCCGCGCACTAGAGTGGGGTGGTCCGCACGGGAGCCCGAGGCACGGGCTGAGAGGGAGCTGCCGCTCCGACCGTGGAACCTGATCCGGGTCATGCCGGCGCAGGGAGCGTGATTCCATGAGCAAGACCCTCACCGTCGTCGGCGGCGGTGTCATCGGGTTGTCCGCGGCCTGGCGCGCGGCGGCCCGCGGTTTCCGCGTCACGGTGGTCGACCCTTCGCCCGCGCGCGGCGCGTCGTGGCTGGCCGGCGGCATGCTGGCGCCGGTCACCGAGGCGTGGCCGGGTGAGGAGCACGTGCTCCGCCTCGGCGAGGAGTCGCTGCGGCGCTGGCCCGCGTTCGCGCGCGAGCTGGCGGCCGAAGGCGTGGACCCGGGGCTGGCTGAGCACGGCACGATCGTGGTCGCGTTCGACAGTGCCGACGCCGGACACCTCGACATCCTCGCCGAGTACCTGACCTCGCTGGGCCGCGACGTCGAGCGGCTCACCGGCCGGGCGGCGCGCAAGCTCGCGCCGGGGCTCGGTGCGGTGCGCAGCGGCCTGCACGTGCCCGGTGACCTGGCCGTGGACAACCGGAAGCTGCTCACGGCCCTGGTCGACGCGTGCACGAAGCGCGGCGTCGAGTTCCTGGCCGAGCGGGTGACGAACCTCGAGGACCTGGCCGGTCCCACCGTGCTCGCCGCCGGCGCCTGGACGGGTGCGCTGCACCCGCTGCTGGCCGACGCCGTGCGGCCGCTCAAGGGCGAGATCCTGCGGCTGCGCCCGCGGCGGGGCTGCCTGCCACCGCCCGCGCACACCGTGCGCGCGATGGTGGAAGGCCGGCCGATCTACCTCGTACCGCGCGCCGACGGTGAGCTGGTGCTCGGCGCGACGCAGTACGAAGCCGGCTTCGACGAGACCGTGACCGCACGCGGCGTGCGCGAGCTGCTCGAAGGCGCCGAACGGATCCTGCCGGGTATCACCGAGTACGAGCTCGTGGAGACCGCGGCCGGGCTGCGTGCGGGAAGCCGCGACGCGCTGCCGTACATCGGTGAGCTCGCCGAAGGCGTGTACGCGGCGACCGGCCACCACCGCAACGGCCTGCTGATGGCCCCCGTGACCGCCGACGCGGTGCTCGCGTGGCTGGCCGGCGAGGCCCCGCCCGACGAGATCGGGGCGGCCGCGCCGGCCCGGTTGCTGGAAAAGGAGCGAGTCTGATGGAGATCAAGGTCAACGGGAGCTGGCGCGAGTTCCCCGACGGCACCACCGTGTCCGAGGTGCTCGACGCGCTCGACGTGAGCCGCCAGGGCGTGGCCGTCGCGGTGAACGGCGAGGTCGTGCGGCGCGGCGAGTGGGCCGAGTCGGTGGTGCCGAAGGGCGCCGACATCGACGTGCTGACCGCGGTGCAGGGAGGCTGACGATGGACGACACCCTGGTCATCGGCGAGCACAAGCTCTCGTCCCGGCTGATCATCGGCACCGGCGGCGCCGGCAACCTGTCGGTGCTGGAACGCGCGCTGATCGCGTCGGGCACCGAGCTCACCACCGTCGCGATGCGCAAGGCCGACGCCGACGGCGGCACCGGTGTGCTGGGCCTGGTGCGGCGGCTCGGCATCAAGCTGCTGCCCAACACCGCCGGTTGCCGCACGGCCGCCGAGGCCGTGCTCACCGCGCAGCTCGCGCGCGAGGCGCTCGACACGGACCTGATCAAGCTCGAGGTCCACGCCGACGACCGCACGCTGCTGCCCGATCCGTTCGAAACCCTCGACGCCGCCGAGCAGCTGGCGGCCGACGGATTCACCGTGCTCGCCTACACCAACGACGACCCGGTGCTGGCGCTGCGGCTGGAAGAAGCCGGCTGCGCGGCCGTGATGCCGCTGGGCGCGCCGATCGGCACCGGCCTCGGCATCCGCAACCCGCACAACATCGAGCTGATCGTGTCCCGCGCGATGGTGCCGGTCGTGCTCGACGCCGGCATCGGCACGGCGTCCGACGCCTGCCTGGCCATGGAGCTCGGCTGCGACGCCGTGCTCCTGTCCACCGCCGTCACGCGCGCCAAGGACCCGGAACGGATGGCCGCGGCCATGCGCGCCGGTGTGGAGGCGGGCCGGCTGGCGCGCGACGCCGGCCGGGTGCCGCAGCGGTTCTGGGCCCACGCGTCGAGCCCGCCCCGCTGACCCCTTCGTGCCCACGGGGTAACCCCGGGTAAGCCACGTGGTGCAAGTGGGCCGCGTTTCCCGACCCGGTCGGTGATTTCGTCCGCGCTTAACGCCGAACGAGCACCGGCAGGCCTTATGGTGGACGGCACATTTCCGGCGCAAAGGCGGCGGGCAACAGCGGCAAGAGGAGCCAGCCGTGACTCTATCCTCGGTCCAGGACGTCTCGGGCAGGTTGTACCTGGCCGTGGGACGGCTGTCGCGCTCGTTGCGGCAGGCGGGGGTCCCCGGGCCCGGCCACGGCGCCATCTCGGCCCTCGCCACGCTCGTCCACTTCGGTCAGCTGCGCCTCGGCGATCTCGCTGCGAAGGAGGGCGTCGCCGCGGCCACCATGTCGCGCATAATCGCCACCCTCGTGGAGGCCGGCTACGTCACGCGGGAATCCGACCCGGTCGACCGCCGGGCGTGGCTCGCGCGCGCGACGGAGGAGGGCGAGCGGCTCGTGTCCGGCGTGCGGTCCACCCGCGTGCAGGAGCTCAACCGCCGCCTCGACAAGCTGAGCCCGGAGTACCGCGAGGCGCTCACGATCGCGCTGCCGGCGCTGGAGGCGTTGATCGCCGACGAAAGCTGACGGGGGCTGACAGGGGCTGCCGGGGGGCTGACGCCGCTGCGCGGCGAGCACCCAGAGGGAGGCCGGCGCGGGCGAAGACGGCCGACCGCGTCCACATTGCAATCGCCTGTTCAGGGAAATCAGGTGGCCCCGAACCGCACGATGCGTAACGATCGGGCGATCCACCCGATTATAGGGTGCGCCGGGCCGGTTGGCCTCGGCTTTCATCGTGGAAAGGCGACACCCCGTGAGCACGCCCGACAACCCCCAGCAGCCGCAGTACCAGCAGTACCCGACCAACCCGAGCGGTGCCTACGGCGCTCCGCAGGCTGCGGGCTACGGCCAGCCGGTGTCCGCGCCGCGCAACGGGTTCGGCATCACCGCCCTGGTCCTGGGCATCATCGCCCTCGTCCTGTGCTGGACGGTCTGGGCCGGCATCATCCTCGGCGTTCTCGCGCTGATCTTCGGCATCCTCGGCATCAAGCGCGCCAACCGCGGGGAGGCCACCAACAAGGGTGCCTCGATCGCCGGCCTCGTCACGGGTGTCATCGGCCTGGTCATCGGCGCTGTGATCCTGATCGCCATCGGCTCGATCTTCGCCAGCGTCGGCAGCCAGATCAGCGACCTGCAGGACTGCCTCAAGTCGGCGACGACCACCCAGGCGCAGGAGCAGTGCCAGCAGCAGTTCAGCGACAGCGTGCAGAACCGCTGATCGAGTAGGCGACAGATCACCCGGGCGAGGGATTTTCCTCGCCCGGGTATTTTGTCACCTTTCTTCGGGCGCCAGCCGCCAGAACGCCGAGACCGGCCCCACCTTCGCGCCCATCGGGTACGAGTGCTCCACCGCGTGGGACACGAACCACTTCCCGTAGCGCGCCGCCTCCACGACCGACATCCCCTTCGCCAGCCCGGCGGTGAGCGCCGACGCCATCGTGTCGCCGGCGCCGTGGGTGTGCGGGGTGTTGAACCGCGGCCCCGGCAGCTCCACGAACGTCGACCCGTCGAAGAGCAGATCCACGCACTCCGGGTCGGCCACGAGGTGGCCGCTCTTCACGAGCACGTACTTCGGACCCAAGCGGTGCAACGCGACCGCCGCGGTGTGCATGCCTTCGCGGTCGGTCACGGTCAACCCGGTCAGCAGCCGCACCTCGTCGAGATTCGGCGTGAGCACCGTGGCGCGCGGCAGCAGTTCCTCGCGCAGCGCGGCGAGTCCCGCGGCGTCGAAGAGCGGGTGGCCGGTCATCGACGCGGCCACCGGGTCGACCACGAAC
This sequence comes from Amycolatopsis rhabdoformis, assembly GCF_035918295.1. Taxonomy (GTDB): domain Bacteria; phylum Actinomycetota; class Actinomycetes; order Mycobacteriales; family Pseudonocardiaceae; genus Amycolatopsis; species Amycolatopsis rhabdoformis. Next base: position 7,114,313 of record NZ_CP142149.1, on the reverse strand, counting down.
GGCACCTCGTGATCCCGCCCGATGCCGGCGTTGTCACAAGCCGCGGCCACGGCGTGGATGATCTGCGCCGACGCGAGCATGCCCGTTTTCGCCGCGCCCACACCCATGTCCGACGCGACGGCCTCGATCTGGCCGGCGACGACGTGGGGCGGGATGTCCGCGCGATCGTGCACCCCCAACGTGTTCTGCACCGTCACGGCGGTCACGGCGACGAGCCCGTGGACCCCACAAGTGAGGAATGTCCGCAAATCGGCCTGCAAGCCGGCGGCTCCGCCGGAGTCGGAACCGGCGATGGTCAACGCCGACGGCGGGCTCGCGTTCTCAGTCATGGCAGTTTCCGACTTCTGGTCTAGTCCATTTGGTCAGCTGTCCTTCATCCACAGTCCATCACGGTGGCACAGTGTGAGAGCCATCGCACTACCCGTGTGGGCGAAGGGGCCAGGATGAAACTCTCTGCAGTGGTCGTGACGGTCGGCGTGCTCGTGGCCGCGTCGTTGTCCGGGACAGCCGTGGCGAACGCGGACAGTCCGAAGCTCTCGCACGTGACCACGGTCGGCGTGCACAACACCTACGACCCGGCGGCGTACCCGTTCCTCGCGCAGGCGCTGGACAACGGTTCGTCGCTGATCGAGCTCGACGTGTGGCCCGACTTCATCACGCACGAGTGGAAGGTGAGCCACTCGAACCCGTTGGGGAACGCCAACAACTGCGTCGCGGCGTCCTCCACCGCCGATCTCTACAAGGGCGGCACGAACAAGAACCTCGAGTACTGCCTCGACGACATCCGCATCTGGCTCGCCGCGCACCCGGATCACACGCCGCTCACGTTGAAGCTCGAGATGAAGACGGGCTTCTCGGACAACACCGGCATGGGCCCGGACGAGCTCGACGCCGCGTTCCGCGCCCACCTCGGCAGCGCCGTCTTCAAGCCGGCCGACCTGCTCGGCAGCTACGCGACCCTCGACGACGCGGCCAAGGCGGACAACTGGCCCACCGTCGACGCCTTGCACGGCAAGGTGCTGACCGAGATCATCCCGGGCACGGTCGAGGAGCAGAACCCGACCGACACCCTGCACACCGACGTCGAATACGCGAACTACCTGCTGGCGCAGAAGAACGCGGGCAAGCTCGGCGACGTGCAGATCTTCCCGACCGTGCACGGCGCCGTCGGCGGCGACCCGCGCGACAAGTACGCCGCGAACCTCAAGCCCTGGTTCGTGGTCTTCGACGGCGACGCCAACGCCTGGGTCACCCAGACCGGCCCGTGGTGGTACGACGCCAACCACTACTACGTGGTGATGACCGACGGCCAGAACGTGGCCCCCGCCATCGATGACCACAACCCGACCGTCGACCAGGCCAACCAGCGCGTGGCGGAACTGGCGGCACAGCACGCTTCCGTGGTCACGTCCGACTGGACCGGCCTCACCACGGTGCTGCCGCAGGTGGTCGCGCGCGGCTGAGTGTTCCGCACTGTCCACAGTGAACGGCCCCCGGGTTTTCCTGCTCAGGGGCCGTTCCGGCGGTCAGACGGTGAGGACGAGCTTCCCGGTCACCCGGCCGGCTTCGCCCACCTCGTGGGCTTTCGCCGCGTCTTCGAGCGCGAACGTCTGGTCCACGTGCACCTTCAGCTGCCCGGCTTCGATCAGCTCCACGAGGCCCAGTAGCCCGATGCGATCCGGTTCCACCAGGATTCCCGCGGTTCGAACGCCGCGCTTTGCTGCTTCCTTCTCCACAGCCGGGGCCACCCCGCCGGGAACGCAGATCACCAGCCCGCCTTCCTTCACCGCCGGCAGCCACCGCAGATCGCTGCGCTCGTCGACCAGTCCCAAGTGGACGTCGAGGTCGGTCGCCGTCGCGTTCTCGTCGCGGTAGTCGATTGGCTCGTCGACGCCGATCGAGCGCAGGAAGTCGTGTTTCGCCGCGCTGGCCGTGCCGAGCACGTACGCGCCGCGCGCCTTGGCGATCTGCACGGCGAGGTGCCCGACACCCCCGGCGGCCGCGTCCACGAGCACGCGCTGTCCACTCCGGACGTTCGCCACGTCGACCAGTGCCTGCCACGCCGTGAGCCCCGCCAGCGGCAACCCGGCCGCCTCCACGTGCGACAGCCCGGCGGGCTTGCGCACGAACTGCCGCGACGGCGCCGTCACGTACTCCGCATACGCCGACGCGGCGCGCGGGAACCACGGCATGCCCAGCACCTCGTCGCCGGCTTCCAGCCCGGTCGCCCCGAACCCGACCTCCTCGACGACGCCGGACACGTCCCAGCCCACCGTGTAAGGCGGCTCACCCAGGAACACCGCGTGCGCCCGCGACTTCCAGTCCACGGGATTCACCCCGGCGGCGTGCACCCGCACCAGCACCTCCGTCGGCGCGGGCGTCGGCCGGGGCACGTCCACGACCTGCAACACCTCGGGGCCACCGAACTCCTGCTGGGTCACCAAGCGCATGGGGGATCTCTCCTTCACGATCGTTTTCCTCGGGGTACCCCATGGTCGCCGGAGGTGGTCACTTTTCGCCAGAAGGCACTTTCGCGTAAACTAGGTACCTGATGGATACCACCGCTGACCAGCAGACTTCGTGGGACGTGTACCTCAAGAACTGTCCCTGCCGCGATGTTCTCGACCTGCTCGCGAACAAGTGGACCGCGCTGGTCCTGGGCGCGCTCGAGCAGCGGCCGCACCGCTTCGGCGAGCTGCGCCGAGCCGTGGGCGGCATCAGCCAGAAGATGCTCACGCAGAACCTGCGCTACCTGGAGCGCGACGGGTTCGTGAGCCGCACGGTGTTCCCGACCACGCCGCCGACGGTGGAGTACGCGCTCACCGACATGGGCGCGGAGGTGAGCGCGCACCTCGTGGCGCTCAGCCGCTGGTCGCAGGTGAACTTCGACCGCATCCGCGAAGCGCGCGACGGCTACGACACCCGCACGCTCTCACCCGTCACCTGAGCCGATGTCGCGTTCTCGCGGACTCAGGTGAAGCGCGGCGGTACTTTCAGCACACTCGTCCGGTAATCCGTCACGGCGCGGCTCTCCGCGATGCCCGGTTTGGGGTCGAGGCCCCACTTGCGGATCACCTTGAGCGCCGCGGCCGGCTGGTGGTCGGTCACCAGCCGGTCGACCTCGAACTGCAGGTCCAGCGGCATTTGGGCCCACAGCGCGCGGGCGGCTTCGTCGGTCACCGTTCGATTGTGGCCCGTCAGTCGGCCAGCCGCCAGAACGGGGAGACCGGACCCACGCCCGCGCCGAGGGGATAGGCCTCGGCGACGCAGCGCTCGATGAACCGCTTCGCCTCGCGCACGGCCGTGGGCACGTCGGTGCCCTTGGCCAGCGACGACGTGATGGCCGAGGCCATGGTGTCGCCGCCGCCGTGGGTGTTCTCCGTGGCGATGCGCGGGCCGCTGAGCTCGACGACCTCGCCGCCGTTCGTGAGCAGGTCCACGCAGTCTTCGGCTTCGTAGAGGTGCCCGCCCTTCACGAGCACCCACTCGGAACCGAATTCCAGCAACGCCTCGGCCGCCGCGTGCTGCGTCGTCGCGCCGGTGACCGTGATGCCGGTGAGCAGCCGCACCTCGTCGAGGTTGGGCGTGATCAGCGTGGCGCGCGGGAAGAGCTCGGTGCGGATCGCCTCGAGCGCTTCCTCGCGCAGCAGCGCGTGGCCGGTCATCGACGCGGCCACCGGGTCGACCACGAACGGCGTGTCCGTGGTGCGTCCGATGTGGACCTCGTCGAGCGTTTTCGCCACGGCCTGGATGATGTCGGCCGTGGCGAGCATGCCGGTTTTGGCCGCGTTCACGCCCATGTCGCCGGCCACGGCCTTGATCTGGGCCGTGACCACGTCGACCGGGATCTCGGTGAAGCCCTGCACACCCAGGGAGTTCTGCACCGTGACGGCCGTGAGCGCGACGAGCCCGTGGACGCCGTGGGCGAAGAACGTGCGCAGGTCGGCCTGCACACCCGCACCACCGCCGGAGTCGGAGCCGGCGATGGTGAGGGCGGTGCGGGGTGTTCCAGTCATGACTGCTGCCTTTAATAGCGGGTGGAGCTACTGCCCGACGACCGGGAGGTAGACCTTGTTGCCCTGCTCGCCGAACTCGGCCGACTTCTCCGCCATGCCGGCCTCGATGGCCTCCACAGTGGACAGACCGTGCTCCTCGGCGTACTTGCGCACGTCGTGGGTGATCCGCATCGAGCAGAACTTCGGGCCGCACATCGAGCAGAAGTGCGCGGTTTTCGCCGGCTCCGCAGGCAGCGTCTCGTCGTGGTACGAGCGCGCGGTGTCGGGGTCGAGCGCCAAGTTGAACTGGTCGTTCCAGCGGAACTCGAAGCGTGCCTTGGACAGCTCGTCGTCCCACTCGTGCGCGTGGGGGTGGCCCTTGGCGAGGTCGGCGGAGTGCGCGGCGATCTTGTAGGTGATCACGCCGGTCTTCACATCGTCGCGGTTGGGCAGGCCGAGGTGCTCCTTCGGCGTGACGTAGCAGAGCATCGCCGTGCCGTACCAGCCGATCTGCGCCGCACCGATGGCCGAGGTGATGTGGTCGTACGCCGGCGCGATGTCAGTGGCGAGCGGGCCGAGGGTGTAGAACGGCGCCTCGCCGGTGAGCTGTTCTTCCAGCTCCACGTTTTCCTTGATCTTGTGCATGGGCACGTGGCCGGGGCCCTCGATCATCACCTGCACGTCGTGCTCGCGCGCGATGTGCGTGAGCTCACCGAGGGTTTCGAGCTCGGCGAACTGCGCGCGGTCGTTGGCGTCGGCGATGGAGCCGGGGCGCAGGCCGTCGCCGAGGGAGAAGGTGACGTCGTACTTGCGCAGGATCTCGCAGAGTTCCTCGAAGTTCGTGTACAGGAAGGATTCCTGGTGGTGCGCGAGGCACCACGCGGCCATGATCGAGCCGCCGCGGCTCACGATGCCGGTGACCCGGCGCGCGGTGAGCGGGATGTAGCGCAGCAGCACGCCGGCGTGCACGGTGACGTAGTCCACACCCTGCTCGCACTGCTCGATGATCGTGTCGCGGTACACCTCCCACGACAGCTTTTCCGGCTCCCCGTTCACCTTTTCCAGCGCCTGGTAGATCGGCACGGTGCCCACGGGCACGGGGGAGTTGCGCACGATCCACTCGCGCGTCTCGTGGATGCGCTTGCCGGTGGAGAGGTCCATGATCGTGTCGGCGCCCCAGCGGGTGGCCCACACCATCTTGTCGACCTCTTCCTCCACTGAGGACCAGACGGCCGAGTTGCCCATGTTCGCGTTGATCTTCACCAGGAACTTCTTGCCGATGATCATCGGCTCGCTCTCCGGGTGCTTGCGGTTCGCGGGGATCACCGCCCGCCCGCGCGCCACCTCGTCGCGCACGAACTCCGGCGAACACCGCTCCCGCGCGGCGATGAACTCCATTTCCCGCGTGATCACCCCGGCTTTGGCCCAGCCGAGCTGGGTGTTGTGCGCGCGGCCGTCGGCCCAGCCGGTGCGCAGCGGGTGCAGTCCCTTGTGGACGTCGATCTCCACGTCCGGGTCGGTGTAGGGCCCGGACGTGTCGTACACGTCGAAGTGCTCACCGTTCGACAGGTCGATGCGCCGCGCCGGAACCCGCAGGCCCGACTCGGTGCGGTGGTAGGTCTTGTGCGATCCGGTGATCGGCCCCGTGGTCACGGAAGGCGTGATGGCAGGCTCGTTCTCCAGCGTCGTCAACGACGTTCACTCCCTACGCCGGCATTACCCGGTCAGGTTCATGCGGTCGGCGGCACCGGGTGTCCGCAGATGGACACCAGCCGCCCTCTCAGCCCGCCAAGGCGCGAGCTCCCGCGTTGGTATGAGGTTGTCCCTCGACCATGCCACGGCGGATCATGCGAGCACAAGCGGCCTTGTCGACTGGTGTGTTCTTCACCGGTTCGGAGCAGGCAGCCGACAGCGGTTCACGTGGCCGTCACGTGCGCCTGCTTCGGGGCATCTCGTGAGGAAGGATTCTGCTCGCCGGGCTGGCGGGCGGTGTTGGCGATGAGCACGGTCCGGGTTCTTCCGGGTTCCGAAGCAGTCAAGAGGCCCCAGGCCGCCGCTCTCCGCGGATTCCGGGCGATTTCCGCCGACTGCTCCCGCGGCCTGCGCGATTACCTGTCCACCGTGCGCACGGTTCCGTCTTCACTGACGAGCCCCCGCTCCCGATCGTGCGCATCGTCTCGCGGGCCGGCAACTGCGGGAAGTCGTGGTCGAGCCGCTTGTGCCGCCGATGAGCTCAGTCTCCCGATCGTGCGCATCGTCTCACCGGCCGACAGCTGCCGGAAATCGCGGCGGAGCCGCTTGTGCCCCCGAGGACCTCAGGCTTCCGATTGTCCGCATCGTCTCACCGGCCGACAACTGCCGGAAATCGCGGCCGAGCCGCTTGTGCCCCCAGTAACTCACCTTGGGAAAGCCCCCACCCATCCTCGGGGGAACGGCCCTTGGCCAGTCTACCGCTCCCCACCGACAAAATAGTCTCCGAAGCGGAGTTGTCCACAGCGAAGCCGAGTTGTGGACAACACCAGAAAACCCACCCCCACAAAGAAAAACGCGCCGACGCAACACCGATCAAGGCTGCGCTGGAAAGCCTCCGGCAAAAAGGGAATCGTCATCGTTCGGGTGCATTCGTCAAACACCACGCCGGAGCAGGTCTGGGATGAGCCCCGCCGTCGTGCGCGAGCATTTCTTCGGCCGCCTACCCCGCTGAAACGACAAGTCTCCCGGTCCCAACCCCGGACCGGGAGACTTGTCGACAAACCTCAGACCTCAGCCGGCTCGTCCTCGTCCTTCGGGGGCAGCCAGCTCAGCCCCGGCACGCCCCACTTGTTCTTCTTCAGCATCTTCTTCGCCGCCCGCGCGTGCCGCCCCACGAGGCGGTCCAGGTAGAGGTGGCCGTCGAGGTGGTCGGTTTCGTGCTGGAGGCAGCGGGCGAAGTAGCCGGTGCCCTCGACGGAGATGGGCTCGCCGGTCACGTCGAAACCGGTCACGCGGGCCCAGGTCGCCCGGCCGGTCGGGTAGGACTCGCCGGGCACGGACAGGCAGCCTTCCCAGTCGTCGTCCGGGTCGGGCATGGTCTCGGGGATGTCGGAGGTCTCGAGGCGGGGGTTCACGACCAGGCCGCGGTGCTCGACGCCCTGGTCGTCGGGGCAGTCGTAGACGAACAGGCGCAGGTCGAGGCCGATCTGGTTGGCCGCGAGGCCCACGCCTTCGGCGGCGTACATCGTCTCGAACATGTCCTCGGTCAGCGTGCGCAGCTGCTCGTCGAACTCCGTGACCTCACGGGTCGGCTGGTGCAGCACGGGATCGCCGGCGATGCGGATGGGGTGGACGGTCACGAGCAGCGAGTTTAGTCGGACCCGTCTGATACACCTGGATCGGACCGTGACGCGCCGCGCCGGATGCCCATGTCGAGCATGGGTTCCGTGGTTGAATGGCGCCCGCGGAAGGACAGCCGACACCGATTGCGAGGACCGCATGGACGCCGCGGAGTCGATGGCTGGTGACCAGCCGTCGCCGCCGGAGAATGTGGGTGGCCTGACCGAGCGTGAGGTGGAGATCCTCGCGTTCGAGCGTCAGTGGTGGCGCCACGCCGGCGCCAAGGAGAACGCCATCCGGGAACGGTTTTCGCTGTCCTCGACCCGTTACTACCAGCTGCTGAACACACTGCTGGAAAAGCCTGAGGCCATGGCGGCCGACCCGATGCTGGTGAAGCGGCTGCGCAAGACGCGCGCCGCCCGGCAGCGCAAGCGCGGCGCCAGGCGGCTGGGGATCGAACTGTCATGAGCTTCTTGTCGGGGCTGTCCCGGCCCATGCGGGCCGCGGGCGTCGCTCTCATCGGCGTCGCAGTGATCGCCGCGATCGTCGGCGGCGTCACGGCGCTGTCGGGCGGCGGATCCAGCGACAACAACGCCGGGCCCACCAGCGCGAGCGGGTCACCGTCGGCACCGCAGTCCACGAGCGGGTCGTCTTCGTCGGCCCAGTCGTCGGCGCCTTCGTCGTCGGCGTCCTCCACGGCGCCGGCCAGCCAGCCGGGTCAGCCCAGCGGACAACCGGGGCAGCCCGGCCAGCCCGGCGGACAGCCAGGTCAGCCGGGCCAGTCAGGCCAACCCGGTCAGCCGGGTCAACCAGGCGGTCAGCCCGGCCAACCGGGCAACGGCCAGCAGGCATCCAACAAGTGGGTGACCGTGCGGGTCTACAACAACTCCACCATCCCGCACCTCGCCGAACAGGCCGCCGCCGATTTCCGCGCGTCGGGCTGGAACGTGCCCGAGGTCGGCAACTACCCCCAGGGCGTGCTCCCTCACACCGCGGCCTTCTACCGGCCGGGCACCGACGAGGAAGCGGCCGCGAAGCAGCTGGCCGCCGAGTTCGGGTTCCAGGCCGAGCCGCGGTTCGAGGGGATCCAGAACTCCAGCCCCGGCGTGATCGTGATCATCACGAAGGACTACCAGAGCGGCCACAAGGGCAGCTGACCCCAGTTTCACCGAAAAGAGGGCCTCACCCACTGGGTGAGGCCCTCTTTTGTCAGCGTTCCGCCTGCGCCTGCGCGTACGCCTCCAGCGTCGCGAGTTGCGCCGGGTCCAGCGAAGGCCGTACGACCGTGCGCGCCTTCTCCAGGTGCGCGGCGGTGACCACGTGCGCGTCGAGGGATTCGCGCATGGCCGTGAGCGCGGCCTCCCGGATGAGGGCGGCGCAGTCGGCGGCGGAGTAGCCCTCCAGGGTGGCCGCTACCGCCGCGAGATCCACATCGGACGCCAGCGGGGTGTTCTTCGACGTCGCCTTGAGGATCGCCGCCCGGGACTCGACGTCGGGCGGCGGCACGTAGATGCGCCGCTCGAGCCGGCCCGGCCGCAGCAGCGCCGGGTCCACCAGCTCGGGCCGGTTCGTGGCGCCGAGCACCACGACCTCCCGCATCGGCTCCACGCCGTCGAGCTCCGTGAGCAGGGCCGCGACCACGCGGTCGGCCACCCCCGAGTCGGACGACTGCCCGCGCCGCGGGGCCAGCGCGTCGATCTCGTCGAGGAAGATCAGCGACGGCGCGGCGTCGGCGGCCCGCCGGAACAGGTCACGCACCGCCCGCTCCGATTCGCCGACCCACTTGTCCAGCAGCTCGGCGCCCTTGATCGCGAACACGTTCAGCGCGCCCGTGCCCGCCAGCGCCCGCACGAGGAACGTCTTGCCACCACCGGGCGGCCCGTACAGCAGCACACCGCGCGGCGGGTCGATGCCCAGGCGGGCGAACGAATCGGGGTAGCGCAGCGGCCACAGCACCGTCTCGGTCAGCGCCTGCTTCACGTCGACCATGTTGCCCACGTCGTCGAGCGTGAGCCCGCCCGTGGCCAGGTTGTCCGAAGTGGACAGCGAGATCGGCCGCACGGTGGCCAGCGCGTCGAGCAGGTCGTGCTGCGAAATCCGCGGCTCGGCCACGTCCCGCTGGCGCAGCGCGGCGCGCAGGGCGGCGTCGCGGCGCAGCGCGATGAGGTCGGCCGCCACGAAACCAGGCGTCTTCTCGGCGAGCACGCCCAGGTCGGCCCCGGTTTCCACCGGCACGTCGCGCAGCAGGATCCGCAGCAGCTCCACGCGGGTCTTCGCGTCGGGGAGCGGCAGGCCCAGCTCGCGGTCGAGCAGGTCGGCGGTACGCAGCCGCGGGTCCACGGACTCGGCGCGCTGGGTCGTGGCCACCACGGCCAGGCCCTCGCGGCGCATGGCCGCGCGCAGCTCTTCGAGCACCACGGTGGCCACCGGCGGCGGCTGCGTGGCCGGCAGCAGCGCGTCGACGTCGTTGATCAGCAGCACGCCGGGCCCCTCACCGTCGGCGGCGCGGGTCACGGCCTCGCGCAACCGGGCGTGGGCCGCGTTCGGTTCCAGCACGGCGATGTTGGGCGCCACCAGCGACACCACGCGCACCTTCTCGGCGTTCGCCACCGAGCGCACGAGCGTCGCCTTGCCCACGCCCTCGGGCCCGGACAGCAACACGCCCAGGTGCGCCGACGTGCCCAGGCGCTCGAGCAGCTCCGGCCGGCGGAACGCCAGATCGAACCACTCGGCGAGCTTGCGCGCCGCCCCTTCCGCGCCCACGAGGTCGGCGACGGGCGGGATCGGTTCCTCGATCTCCTCGGTCTTGGTCTCCTCGACGATCTCCGCGTCGAGGTAGTCCTCGGCCGCCGTCACGGCCGTGCTGCGCACCAGGGCGGTCGCGCTGCGCGTGGGCACGGTCTCGGTCGGGGTCTCGCCCGTGCGGGCGCCGTCGCGCCAGCTGACCACAGTGGACGGTCCCACCACGACCACGCCGGCGGGCTCGGTGGCGGTGACGGTGAGCAGCTCGTTGGTCCACGTCGTGCCGATCGCGCGCGACAGCTGTCCGCGCACGGCCGCGACGTCGGAGCCTGGCGCGGGCGCCAGGTCCTGGGGGAGCAGCGAAACCGCGTCGCCGCGCGTGAGGACCTTGCCGGTGAGCGCGAGCCGCAGCGTCTGCGGCGGCACCGACACGCTGGCCAGCCGCGAGCCGGACACGGTGACTGTCTTCGCCGCCGCGACGTCGGCCGGCGTCACCACGATCTCGGCCCCCTCGGACACCCCGAGGTTCGACATCGTCACGTCGTCGGTCAGCACCACCCCCGGCGTGCCCTCCTCGGCCGGGGCGGCCAGCGCGGCGCTGCGGCGCGCGCCGGTGAGGTGCACCGCGTCCCAGGCCCGCAGGCCCAGCGCGTCGAGTACCTCGGGATGCAGCCGCACCACCCCGCGCCGCGAATCCAGCGCGGACGGCGTGTGCCTGACGGTCAGCGTGATCTGCGGGTCGCTCACGCCGTTCACCCTAGCGACGCGGACGCCACCCAGGCGTCGAACGACAGGATCTCGCCCACCGGTGGCCGGGCGGCGGGGGAGAACTCACGCTGCGTCGAATGCGCCACCGCGATGAGGCCGATTTGCGTCACGTCTTCCGGGATCCCCAGCAGTCGCGCGACGTCCGGCTCGTGGCCGGCGAGGTGGTAGCTGCACAGCGAGCTCGCAAGACCGCGCGTGCGCAGGGCGAGCTGGAAGCTCCAGATCGCCGGGTAGATCGAGCCGTAGAACGACGACTGCTCGGCGGCCGACGCCGGCGGCCGCCCCGGCATGCACGGCAGCACCAGCGCGGGCACGCGGTCGAGGTGGTCCACGAGGTGGCGGGCGGAGGCGAACATGCTCGTGTCGGCCAGGTGCGCGTAGCGCTGCCACACCTCGTGTGCGGCCTTCCTGGTGATCGCCGCGACCTCGGCGCGCAGCTCCGGATCCAGCACGGCGACCCAGCGCTGCGCGGCCAGCAGGCCACCGGCAGCCGGCGCCTGCTGGGCGATGCGCAGGCAGTCCTCGATCACCGCTGGGTCCACCGGTCGGTCGAGGTCCAGCTTGCGGCGCACGGAGCGGGTGGTGGTGAGCAGGGTTTCGGCGTCCATGGCGTCCCTCCGGGTCGATACTTACGACGTAAGCGTACACCGTAAGTACTTACGGCGTAAGCTACGATCTGACCCGTGGTGCGCGAAACCCTGACGCGGGAAAAGGTCCTCGACGAAGCGCTGGCGCTGGTGGACGCCGACGGCATGGGCGCGCTGTCGATGCGCAAGCTCGCCGCGCGCCTCGGCGTGGAGGCGATGTCGCTCTACAACCACGTGAAGAACAAAGGTGACCTGCTCGACGGGCTCACCGCGCGGGTCTTCGAGTCCGTGCCGCTGCCGGTGCCGTCGTGGCACTGGGAAGCCCGTGTGCGCCGGCTCGCCGAAGGCCTCTACACCGCGTTCACGCGGCATCCGGCCGTGGTGCGCGCGCTCGCCGCGGAGGAGGCGAACCCGCGCTCGCCCGGTGCGTTGCGCGTGATCGACGCGCTGCTGGGCGCGCTGCTCGACGGCGGGCTCGACGAAACCGCGGCCGCCCGTGGCTACCGCTCGGTGATGGGGCTCGTCTTCGGTGCCGCCCTGGCCGAGTCCGTGGCCGGAGGTGTCGCGCAGCGCGACGAACCGGTGGGCGACTGGTTCAGCCGCATGGTGACGCCGGAGGAGCTGCCGAACCTGTACCGCGTGCTGCCCTCACTGGCAGAGGTCGACTGCGTGCAGGACTTCCACGACCAGCTCGACCTGCTGCTGGGCGGTCTGCGCGCGGCCGGCTGAGCCGAGCCGGGTCAGCGGCGCCGGATCCCGATCCGTCGCCAGCTGCGGCGGCGCTGGTTCGGCCCGGACGTCGAGCTGTTCGAGCTGTTCGAGGTGCTGCTCGAGTGGTCGCGGTCGCGCAGGGCTCGCGTGGCGCGGACGAGGTCCGAGCCGTTGCGCGGCAGCCGCACCGCGCGCATGGCCGCGCCGGCGACGCGGCGGGACGCCGGGCGCAGCCGCAGGCGCCGCTGGGAGCGGGCGCGGCGGATGGCGCGGCGTTCGCGGGGCGGGACCGTCCAGGCTTCCGGGTGCGTGGCGAGCCAGCGGTGCCGGTACACGGAGTACGGAATGTGCAGCAGGTACAGCACCAGCGCGATGACCAGCGCCACCAGCGGGAACTGGATGATCGCGGCCGCCAGCAGGCCGACGCCCACCAGCAGCGGCGCGATGGCCTTCGCGGGCGCCTTCACGGTCTTGAGCGACAGCGTGGGGATGCGGCTGATGAGCAGCGCGGCGATGGCGATCGTCCAGGCGATCACCACGTACTGCTGCGACCACCAGCCCTCGCCCCACTGCAGCGTCGCGATGAGCGGCAGCATGGCCACGAGGCCACCGGCCGGGGCGGGCACGCCGACGAAGAACTCGGCGGCGTACGGCGGCTGGTCGGTGTCGTCGAGCAGGGTGTTGAAGCGCGCGAGGCGCAGGATCATGCAGACGGCGAAGATCAGCGAGGCCACCCAGCCGATGCGGTCTCCGTGCGACTGCCACACGTACAGCACCAGCGCCGGCGCCACGCCGAACGAGATGCCGTCGGACAGCGAGTCGAGCTCGGCGCCCATCTTCGACGTCGCGTCGAGCAGGCGCGCGATGCGCCCGTCGAGGCTGTCGAGCACCGCCGCGATGCCGATCGACGCGATGGACATCGCGTAGTTGCCGGTGAGCGCGAACTGCACGGCCGACAGCCCGGCGCACAGTGCCAGCACGGTGATGGCATTCGGCAGCAGCCGGATGCTCGGGGTGGTCACGCGGACCATGATCAGCCTTCTCCCAGAGCCGGGAGTTCGGCGATCACCGTCTCGCCACCGACCGTGCGCTGGCCCTTTTCGACGAGCACGCGGCTGCCGGGCGGCAGGTAGAGATCGACACGGGAGCCGAACCGGATGATGCCGTAGGTGGCGCCCGCGGCCACCTTGTCGCCCTCGTTGATCTCGCACAGGATGCGGCGTGCGACGAGGCCGGCGATCTGCACGACGACGAGCTCGTGGCCGTCGTCGGTGTGCATGAGCACGGAGTTGCGCTCGTTGTCCTCGCTCGCCTTGTCCAGGTCCGCGGAGAGGAACTTGCCCGGCCGGTAGGCCACCTTCTCGATCACGCCCGGCGCCGGGATCCGCTGCACGTGAACGTCGAACACCGACAGGAACACGCTCACGCGCATCCGCGGCACGGCGGGCAGCCCCAGCTCGGGCGGCGGCACGGCCTCCTCGATGAGGGACACGAGCCCGTCGGCCGAGGCCACGGCGATGTTGTCCCGCGACGGAGCCACGCGGGCGGGCTCGCGGAAGAACGCGGCCATGGCCGCCGTGGTGAGCGCGCCCACCACGCCGAGCTTCTTGGAGAACCGGCGCAGCACCAGCGTGGCCGCGATGCCGCCGAAGACGAACGGGCGGCCGGCGGGGTGCATCGGCGGGATGGTCTCCCGCGCGAGCTGCACTGCGTGCGTGAGGGGATTGCCGGTGGGCTTGCCGCTCATGGATCGGTTCCCCGCTGTTCGTTGCGTTCGGAGGGCGTTCGGGAGGAACGGACGGGTTTCGCGTCCGATTCGGGAGTCACCACGCTACCGCCCGTCGGCGGATCGACACGTGCAGGGCCGTCGGCGGCTCCCCCGTCAGGGTTTCCCCGGCGCGGGTGGGGGTGCCCACAAACCGGTAACGACGGATCGAATTCCTCGACAACTCTCAGGAGTACGACCCGCTCGGGACCGGTGCCCGGGCTCCCCCTGCCGAGGAAGCGCGATGTCTGTCCCCGATCCGCTCACCGAGCTGCTGTGTGCCTGGCGCCGGGAGATCTCCGCTGCGCCGATGCCCGTGCTCGTGGACACGGCGCACGCCGTGCGCTTGGTCCGGGAGGCGATCCGGGCGGGCCGGGTGCATGCGTCCCCCGACGACGCATGCACCCGGACGCGGAACTGACCAGTTTAGGCGGATTCCCGCGGTTACTGACGGTTCGTGGTGAAACCGTGACCAGCGGTCACCGGTAGTCGTTGCGGCGGTAGTCGTCGTGGTCGCGGGGGCGCCGGGTCAGCGAGCTGACCAGCCGCAGCACCGCGAGGAGCACGATCGCGCCCAGGATCGCGACGCCGAAGCTCGGGAAGTCGAACTCGAAGCGCTGCTGCTCACCCGTCGCCAGCCGGTAGATGAAGCCGCCGAGCGCCGCCCCGAGCACCCCGACGAGCACGCTGACCAGACACCCCTGCCGGCGCCGGTCCGACCCGCCGACCACGAGGTTCGCGAGCCACCCGACGAGCGCGCCGAAGATGATCCAGCTGAAGAAACCCATGGCGGCGAGGATACCGGCTGGGTTCCTTGCACAAGAGGTGTTGTGCAAGCGATGTTGTACAACTACTCTTGTTCATTATGAACGACGACGTACGGCAGATCCGCGAGTCCCACGTGTTGGCCGCCATGTCTCATCCGCTGCGGGTGCGCTTGCTCGACCTGCTCAAGCTCGACGGCCCGGCCACCGCCTCGACGCTCGCCGAACGCACGGCCTCGGCCGTCGGCAACATCAGCCACCACCTGAAGGTGCTCTCCGCGGCCGGCCTGGTGGAGGAAGCACCGGAACTCGCCCGCGACCGCCGCGAGCGCTGGTGGCGCCGCCCTTCGCGCGGACTGTCCTGGTCCACTTCGGACTTCGTCGGCGACCCGGTGGCCGACGCGGCGGAGGTTCTGGCGCTCGACCGCCAGGCCGCGCTGTCGCGGCAGTGGCTGTCGGAGCTGGAAACGGCCCCGGTTGTTTGGCGCGACGCGTGGTTCACGAACGAAACGTGGGCGCGGTTGTCGCCGGGTGAGTTGGCGGAGTTGAGTTCGCGGGTTACGGCGTTGTTCGGGGAGTACACCGATCGGGCCGGTCTTGATGACGGGGTTGAGCGGGAGCCGGTGTTTCTTTTTGCGCGAGGGTTTCGCGCGGAGCCGTGATCGGATTTTTCTGTTGTGTCGGTTGGGTTTCTTCGGTTATCCACAACTCGGGTTGGCTGTGGACAAGTCGGCTTTGGTGATCTTTTTGTCGGTGGGGAGCGATAGACTGGCCAAGGGCCGTTCCCCCGAGGATGGGTGGGGGCTTGTCCGAGGTGAGTTGCTGGGGGCACAAGGGGTTTTGCCGAGTTGGTGCGGCCGGATACGTCCACCTCGAATGGGAAATCCAGCAGGCCCGGCTGATTCGGCAGGCCCGACGGTCCGACCGGTTCAGCCGTCTCGGCAAGCGCAGCCGGTCCTCGGGGGCGCAGCCGGTCCGAGGGGTTCAGCCGGTTCGGCAGGTGCAGGTAGTCCGACAAGTTCGGGTTGCCGGCACGCCCACCCCACCCGGCCAAGTCTGACCAACTCGGCTGACCCCGCCGGCTCACCGAACAGCCGCCCTCGCACTCTCGCTCGTCAAAGCGGAAGCGTTCCCACCTGCCCTCAGCAAAGCCCGCTGCGCGACACCCCAGAGCAAGCACCATCCTCGGCTGCCCGTGATCCGCTCAGTGCCCGAGGCCAAGAGGCCAAGCGACAAAGACGTTCCCCAACCACCCCCATCCACACAAAGGCGGGCAGCCGCGTGTCCGAACTGACCCCGAAGAGGCTCAGCCGCGATTTCCACCTTCTCTGGGCCGGCGAATCCGTCAGCATGCTCGGCAGCGCAGTAGCCGGCACCGCCCTCCCGCTGGTAGCCGTCGTCGGGCTCAACGCCTCAACCTTCGAAGTGGCCCTCCTCACCGCGGTCGCCTGGCTGCCATGGCTACTGGTCGGCCTCCCCGCCGGCGCCTGGGTCGACCGGATCCGCAAACGGCCCGTCATGGCCACCTGCAACGCCATCTCCATGCTCGTCTTCGCGAGCGTCCCGGTAGCGCAGCTCGCGGGGATCCTCACCATCCAGTACCTGCTCGCCGCGGCGGCGGCCGGCGGGATCGCGAAGGTCTTCTTCTCCGTCGCCTACCGCAGTTACCTCACGGCCATTGTGGACAGAGACCATCTGCTCAAAGCCAACACCCGCCTCCTCGGCAGCGAATCCGTCGCCCAGGTCGGTGGCCCGGGGCTGGCCGGGGTGCTGGCGGCCGCGTTCGGTCCGGTAACCGGTGTCCTCGCCGACGCCCTGAGCTTCGGCGTCTCCGCACTTTGCCTCGCCGGAATCCGGACCAGAGAAAAGCAGCCCGCCAAAACGCACCACACCAAACTCGGCACCCAAGTAGCCGACGGCCTGAGATTCGTCAGAAGTGACCCCTACCTCCGCGTCCTCGTGCTCTTCGGCGCGACCTCCAACCTCGCCCTCAACGGTTACGCCTCGATCCAAGTCGTCTTCCTCGCCCGGAACCTGAACGCCGACGTCACCACCATCGGCGTCGTTCTCGCGCTGACCGAAATAGGCGGCATAGGAGGCGCCCTGTTCGTCCAAAAGCTCGCGAAACGAGCCGGCACCGCCCGCGCGTTCCTGCTCTGCGAGGTCCTCGCCGCGCCGGTGATGCTGGTCGGCCCGCTGGGCGGGCTCACCTTGTTCATCGCGGCCGGCGCGGCGGTGACGGCGGGGCTGGTGGGGTCCAATGTGCTCACCGGGACGTTCCGCCAGAGCTATTGCCCACCGGAGCTGTTCGGGCGCATCACGGCGAGCTCGGCCGTGGTCAACTACGGCACGATCCCGCTGGGCGGCCTGCTCGGCGGCCTACTGGGTGAAGCGCTGGGTGTGCGGGAAACCATGGTGCTCATGGGCGCCGTGCAGCTCGCGGCGCTGGGCATCCTGCTGAAGAGCCCGCTGCGCCGCCACCGGGACTTCCCTACAGCAGCAGCACGTCCACTTCCGTCCCTTCCGGGACGTCGCTGACGCCCTCCGGCAGCACGATCAGGCAGTTGGCCTGCGTGAACGCCGCCAGCAGGTGCGAGCCCGGCCCACCGCGCGGGCCGACGACGCCGGTCACCTCGCCCTCGGTGGGGGTGTAGAAGCCGCGGCGGAACTGGCGGCGTGAGCTGGGCGAGGACATGGCTTCCGAAAGCCGGGCGCGCACGCGGCGGCGGTCGACGGCGGTGTGGCCCATGGCGGACAGCAGGGCCGGGCGCAGGAAGGCCTCGAACGACACCAGCACGCTCACCGGGTTGCCCGGCAGCGTCACCACGGGCACGCCGTTCCAGTGCCCGTTGCCCTGCGGCCCGCCGGGCTGGATGGCGATCTTCTGGAACTGCACGCCCTGGCCCGTCAGCGCGTCCTTGACCACCTCGTACGCACCGGCGCTGACCCCGCCCGAGGTCACCAGGAGGTCGGCGTCCGCCAGCTTCGGTTCGATGATCTTGCGGAACTCCTCGACGTCGTCGACCACGCTGCGCACCACGTCGACGCGGCAGCCCAGCCCGCGCAGCGCGGCGGCGAGCATCACGCTGTTGGACTCGTAGATCTGCCCGTGCCGCAACGGGTTGGGCGCCTCGACGAGCTCGGTGCCGGTCGACACCACGAGCACCGACAGCGGCCGGTACACGGCCACCTCGGCCAGGCCGACGGCCGCGGCCAGGCCGAGCTGCGCGTGACCGAGCACGGTGCCCGCGTGCAGCGCGACCACGCCGAGCTCCACGTCCTCGCCGGTGCGCCGCACGTGGTTGCCCGGAGCCGGGGCCTTGGTGATCCGCACGGTCTCGGTGCCGGCGTCGGTGTCCTCGACCATCACGATCGCGTCGGCGCCCGGCGGCATCGGCGCGCCGGTCATGATGCGGTGCGCGGTGCCCGGCTCGAGCGGCGCGACGTCCACGCGCCCGGCCGGGATGTCGTCGGCCACGGGCAGCGTCACGGGGGACTCGGGTCCCGCTTCGGCGACGTCGGCCGCGCGCACGGCGTAGCCGTCCATCGCGGAGTTGTCGAACGGCGGCAGCGACACCCCCGCGTGCACGTCGGCGGCCACGACGAGACCGGCGGCGTCGGCGAGGGGCAGGGTGGTCACGGGAGTCCGGCCGAGCAGCTCGGTCACGGACTCGCGGTAGGCGTCGACGGAGATCACGCGGACCATCCTCCCCCTCACGCGCGGGCGTGCAACACTCTCCCGCGGCAAGAGTCGGGGATCAGGGGAGTTCTGATGCAGGTGCAGGTCCGTCATCAGCCGGCGTTCGCCGTCGCGCGGCTGGAGCTCGCGCCGGGGGAACCCGTGCAGGTCGAGTCAGGCGCGATGATGGCCACGAGCTACGGCGTCACCGTCCAGTCGCAGTCCCAGGGCGGGATCATGAAGGGCCTGAGCCGCTCGCTCCTGGGCGGTGAGTCCTTTTTCATCTCCACCTTCACCGCACCGCAGAACGGCGGCTGGGTCGACATCGCGGCCAATCTGCCCGGCGACATCCAGACGCTGACCCTCGACGGCCGCACCGGCTGGTGCATCACGCGCGGCAGCTGGCTCGCCTCTTCGCACGGCGTGCAGACCGAGACGCGCTGGGGCGGCTTCAAGAACCTGGTCGGCGGCGAGGGCGGCTTCCTGTCGCACGCCACGGGCCAGGGCCAGGTGCTGGTCGCCTGCTACGGCGCGCTCGACGTGGTCACGCTGCAGCCCGGCGAGACGATCACCATCGACACCGGCCACGTGGTGGCCTACGCCGACACCGTGCAGTACCAGCTCCGCAAGGTCTCGCAGGGCGTGATCCAGTCGATGAAGAGCGGCGAGGGATTCGTGTTCGACTTCGCCGGCCCCGGCCAGGTGCTCACGCAGACGCGCAACCCGTCGGCGCTGATCAGCTGGATCCTGTCGCACGTCCCCTCCCGCTGACATGCGCGTCCACACGAGGCACACGCCGAACTTCGGCGTCGCGCGAGTGCACCTCGCGCCGGGAGAGGCCGTGCAGTCGGCTTCGGACACGATGCTGGCCACCAGCTTCGGCGTGCGCGAAGGCGCGCCGGCGGGCTCGCGCAAACCGGGCGTTTCCGTGTTCACCGCGCCAGGGGAAGGCGGCTGGGTCGACCTGGCGCCCCTCGGGCCCGGCGACGTCTACCCGCTGGAGCTCACGGGCAACACCGGCTGGTCGGTGCACCGCGAAGCCGTGCTCGCGCGGCCGGCTTCGGTCCGCCTCGACCAGACGTGGGCGCCGTTGCAGCAGCTCTTCGGCGCCGACGCCGGCTTCCTCGACCACTACAGCGGCACCGGTCCGCTCGTGCTCACGGCGCCGGGCCCGGTCGACTCGTTCGAGCTCTCGGCCGGTGAGCTGGTGACCGTGCGGCCCGACTACGTGCTGGCCTACCCGGACACGCTGCAGTGCCGGTTGCGCGCGGTCGACCCGAGCGGCCCGCAGTCGCTGCGCACCGGCGAAGGTCTGGTCCTCGATTTCGCCGGACCGGGCACCGTTCTCGTGCAAGCGCGCAACAGGCGGGTTTCGCGGGGCTGACGAATCTGCGAATCAACCATTGCCGAAGGGCGTAATTCCGGTAGCGTGAACTGCACTTCCAGCCGCTACGGACAGCGGATCTTGTCCTGAGGGAGGGCGCCGTGGCTGTCGGCACCGTCAAATGGTTCAACTCGGAAAAGGGCTACGGGTTCATCGAATCGGCCGAAGGGCCCGATGTGTTCGTGCACTATTCGGCGATCCAGGCCGAAGGATTCCGGACGCTCGACGAAGGTGACCGGGTCGAGTTCGAGGTCCAGTCCGGTCGCGACGGGCGCAGTCAGGCCGCGGACGTCCGCAAGGTCTCCTGATTCCGGGGCAGCCGACCGGTTGGGCGAACCGCCCATCGCTGCGGAATGCAGCGCGTTAAGCTGCGCAGCGTGACAGGCGATGTGTCGGGGGACCTCACCGGTCGCCGGCTGGGCAACTACCGCATCGACTCGGTGCTCGGCAAGGGCGGCATGAGCGTGACCTACCAGGCCACCGACGTGCGGCTCGGCCGGAAGGTGGCGCTGAAGGTCATCGGCGACCACCTGGGCACCGACGCCGAGTTCCGCGAGCGGTTCGTGGACGAAGCCCGCAACACGTCCGCGATCGACCACGCCAACGTCGTGCCGCTGTACGACTTCGGCGAGCTCGAAGGCATGCTCTACATCGCCATGCGCATGGTCGACGGCGGCGACCTCGCCGGCCTGATCTCCGCGGGCCCGATCGCGCCCGCGCGCGCCCTGGCGCTGCTCGACCAGGTCGCCGACGCGCTCGACACCCTGCACAACCGCGGCCTCGTGCACCTCGACGTGAAGCCGGCCAACGTGCTGGTCACCAGCAAGGAAACCTCCCGCGAGCACGTGTACGTCGCCGACTTCGGCCTCACCCGCCGCGGCGCCACCGGCCACCGCACGCGCGGCGGCGACTTCCTGGGCTCCCCGACGTACGCCGCGCCCGAGCACCTGCGCGGCGAGCCGCTCGACGGGCGCACCGACCAGTACGCGCTCACCTGCGTGCTCTACGCGTGCCTCACCGGCACCCCGCCGTTCAAGGGCGACGTGCCCACGGTGATCAAGGGCCACCTCAACGGCGAGCCGCCTTCGGTTTCGCACGTGGTGGGCCTGCCGGCCGCCCTCGACGACGTGATCCGCAAGGGCATGGCCAAGAACCCGGCCGATCGTTACCCCAACTGCGTGGCGATGGTCGCCGCGGCTCGCGTGGCGCTGGGACCGATGGCAACGTCGGACACGCCACCGGGCCCGCCGGGTTCGGCGACGATCCAAAACGGACTGGCTGGACTGGGTGTCCAGGGCTCGCCGTCCGGCCAGAGCGCGCACGGCGCTCAGGGGGAGGGAGCCGTCATGCAGCCCTTCGGACAGCAGCCGGGGTACGGCCAGGGCGGGGCGCAGGGCCCGGGTCCCGATCCGGCGCAAGCGCAGTGGTCAGGACCTGGCGGACAGAACGGACCGGGACAGAACGGACCAGGGCCAGGACAGAACGGACCAGGACAGGGCGCACCCGGCAACCACGGCGGCCCGCAAGGTCCCGGTGGCTGGTCCGGCGCCCCGCAGAACCCGGGCCAGCCCCACGGCCTCCCACCCCAAGTCCCGCCGCCCGGCTACGGCTACCCCGGGATGCCGCCCCAAGCCCCGGGACCCCAGAACCGCGGTCCGCAAGGACCCCCCGGCCCGCCGCCCGGCTACGGCGGCTACCCGAACCAGCAGCAGGGTTATCCCGGCATGCACCCGGGTTACGGCCCGCCCGGCGACCCGATGCGGCTGCGCCCGCCGTCACCCGCGGGTGGGGCCGGTGCGTTCCAGCAATCGCGCGGCGGCGGGGCGAAGTGGCTGTGGATCGGCCTCGGCGTGGTCGTGCTGGCCGGCCTGATCGTCGGCGCGATCTTCCTCTTCGGCGGCGACGACAGCAGTGGCGGCGGTGGCACGACCACGCCCACGACCGCGCCGAACATCCCCGTCGGTCCCGGCACCGGGGGTACGCAGTCCGGGGCGCCGTCGTTCAAGCCGCCGCCGGCGTCGATCCCGATCCAGCCCAGCCGCTGAACCTCATCCGCCGGAGGTGACCACCCGCCGCGGCGGCTGTGGTCGACTCGCCCGGAGACCACGGGTGAGGGAGCGGGCATGGATTTCGCCGACCGGCAGGACTTCGACGACGCCGCGCGCGGGTTCGTCGCCACGCTCGATCCCGTCACCATCACCGGCGCGGACGGCCGTACGGTGTTCGACCTGCGCCCGTACGCCTACCTCGACGGCGACTGCCCGGACACGGTGAACCCGAGCCTGTGGCGGCAGGCGCAGTTGTGCCGCACCAACGGGTTGTTCGAGGTGACCGAAGGCATCTACCAGGTGCGCGGGTTCGACATTTCCAACATCACCTTCGTCGAGGGCGAAACCGGCGTGGTCGTGATCGACCCGCTGATCTCCGCCGAGTGCGCGGCGGCCGCGATCAGGCTCTACCGCGCGCACCGCGGCGAGCGTCCGGTGACCGCCGTGATCTACACGCACTCGCACGTCGACCACTTCGGCGGCGTGCGGGGTGTGCTGCCCGACGGCGCGGGCGACGTGCCGATCCTCGCGCCGGCGGGGTTCCTCGAGGACGCCGTGGCCGAGAACGTGTACGCGGGCACGGCGATGAGCCGGCGGGCCACCTACATGTACGGCATCAACCTCGAAGCGGGCACCACCGGCCAGGTCAGCGGTGGCCTCGGCATCACCACCTCCACCGGCACGATCGGGCTGCTCGCGCCGACCGTCGACATCACCGCGACCGGCCAGGAGGAGGTGCTCGACGGTGTGCGCGTGGTCTTCCAGCTCACGCCCGGCACCGAGGCGCCGGCCGAGATGAACTTCCACTTCCCCGATCACCGCGCGCTGTGCCTGGCCGAGAACGCCACGCACAACCTGCACAACCTCCTCACGCTGCGCGGCGCGCTGGTGCGCGACCCGCGGGTGTGGGCGCACTACCTCGACGAGGCGATCGAGTTGTTCGGCGCCACCACCGACGTCGCGTTCGCCTCGCACCACTGGCCCACCTGGGACCCCGTGCGCGTGGTGAAGTTCCTTTCGCAGCAACGAGATCTCTACGCCTACCTCCACGACCAGACCCTGCGCCGGCTCAACCAGGGCGCCACCGGCGTGGAGATCGCCGAGGACTTCGCGCTGCCGCCGGAGCTGGACAACGCGTGGCACGCGCGCGGCTACTACGGCTCGGTGAGCCACAACGTGAAGGCGATCTACCAGCGTTACCTCGGCTGGTTCGACGGCCACCCCACGTCGCTGTGGCAGCACCCGCCGCAGGCATTGGCCACGCGGTACGTCGACGCGCTCGGCGGCGTCACCGCCGTGCTCGCCAAGGCACAGGACTACGCCGACGCCGGCGACTTCCGCTTCGCCGCCGAACTCCTCAAGCACGCGGTGTTCACCGAACCCGGCAACACCGACGCCAAGAACGCGCTCGCCGACGTCTACCAGCGCCTCGCCTACGGCGCCGAGAACCCGACGTGGCGCAACTTCTACCTCGCCGGCGCCCTCGAACTGCGCAAGGGCATCACGCCACCCCCGATGGACGTCGGCGGCGGCATGACCGCCGCGCTCACCGTCGAGCAGCTCTTCGACTCCCTCGCCATCCGCGTCGACGGGCCCCGCGCCGCCGCCGTACGGCTCACCATCGAGTGGCACTTCACCGACCTCGCCACCACGATCCGCACCGCGCTGTCCAACGGCGCACTGATCCAGACCCCCGCCCCGACCTCGCGGGCGACGGTCGACCTCGGCGTCACGCTCACCCGGGACCAGCTGCTCGGCCTGCTGACCGGCGGCGACCTGGCGAGCGTCGAGCACACCGGCGACCCCGCCGCCCTCGGCCGTCTGCTGGCCCTCCTGGACGCCGACGACCCGGGCTTCGCGATCGTGACGCCGTGACGAACGTGGCTCACTGACCTGCGATCGCCGGCTTTCCCGTCCCCGCAGGATCGGCCGTCCGCTATGGTCGCGGCATGTGTTGCTGTGCGCCCACGACGACAACCGCCGTTTAGCGGCGGTACCGCGGTAACCGCGGCCATTACCTGTCTCTCGTGCGGGGCAGTGTCATGACGTACCGCCGGATCAGTGTCCTGCCGGCAGCCACTCGAATTCCTGTGCTGCCGGGCCATCCTGCCTGATCAGGGAAGTCATGTCCCAGTCACAGCATTTCGAGTCACCGCACCCGCGGGCCGCCACCCTGTTCCTGATGGTCGGGCTCCCCGGAGCGGGGAAAACCACCCGTGCCCGAGAGCTCGCCACCACCCATCGTGCGTTGCGGCTGACCCCGGATCACTGGATGAACCCGCTGTTCGGTGATTCGATGGCCGACGGCAAGCGCTGGGTGCTCGAAGGGCGGCTCATCTCGGTCGCCCTCCAGGCGCTGCGTCTGGGGTCCAGCGTCGTGCTCGACTTCGGGCTCTGGAGCCGCGACGAACGGTCGGCACTGCGCTGGCTCGCCCGAACGACCGGGGCCGCGTGCCAGGTGGTCTACCTGCCCGTGGACAAGCACGTCCAGCTCGCCCGGATCGCGCACCGCCAGGAAACGACCCCACACCGGACGTTCCCGATGAGCGAGGCCGACCTGGATGCCTGGCGGGAGCGGTTCGAGGTGCCGGACGCGGCCGAGCTCGACGGCGGCGAGATCCCCGCCCCACCGGCGGGCCGGCCGGGCTGGCTGGAGTGGGCGGTGGACACGTGGCCCACGTGCACCGACGGCTGACCCGGACGGCCCTCCGGCCTGGAAGCAGCCACCGGGCCTGACGCGGACCAGCCACGGAGCACCTGGCACAGCGGTCGATCCCAGGCTCGCCGACGGGTGACCTTGACCGGCGAGATCAGCCGCCACTGACCTGCGGTTCTTGCACTCTCCCCCTAGGAGTGCTAAACACGGCATTGGCACTCGACGCCGTTGAGTGCCAAGCGTGCGGTCACCGACTGCGCGCTTGAAGGTCGGGACGGTGAGGCTGGCCCCAGGTCAGTCGTCCGTCGCGGGCACCGAGCCTGGCCGAGGACGTGTCCTGCTGCCGCCGCTGACAGTTTTGAGCTGAGACGCTCGAGATGACACAGCGCGGCGGTGGCGCCCAATACCGGAGGACCACACCGCAATGGCCAAACTGATCGCGTTCGACGAGGACGCCCGCCGCGGTCTCGAGCGCGGCCTCAACACCCTCGCCGAAGCCGTCAAGGTGACCCTCGGCCCGCGTGGCCGCAACGTCGTGCTCGAAAAGAAGTGGGGCGCGCCGACGATCACCAACGACGGTGTCTCCATCGCCAAGGAGATCGAGCTCGAGGACCCGTGGGAGAAGATCGGGGCCGAGCTCGTCAAGGAAGTTGCCAAGAAGACCGACGACGTCGCGGGTGACGGCACCACCACCGCCACCGTGCTCGCCCAGGCGCTCGTGCGCGAGGGTCTGCGCAACGTCGCCGCGGGTGCCGACCCGATCAGCCTGAAGCGCGGCATCGAGGCGGCCGTCGAGGCCATCACCGAGCAGCTGCACAAGATGGCCGTCCAGATCGAGACCAAGGAGCAGATCGCTGCTACCGCCTCGATCTCGGCCGCTGACCGCACCATCGGCGAGCTGATCGCCGAGGCGCTGGACAAGGTCGGCAAGGAAGGCGTCGTCACCGTCGAGGAGAGCAACACCTTCGGTCTCGAGCTCGAGCTCACCGAGGGCATGCGCTTCGACAAGGGCTACGTGTCGGGTTACTTCGTGACCGACCCGGAGCGCCAGGAAGCCGAGCTGGAGGACCCCTACATCCTCCTCTTCGGTTCCAAGATCTCGAACGTCAAGGACGTTCTGCCGCTGCTGGAGAAGGTCATCCAGTCCGGCAAGCCGCTGCTGATCATCGCCGAGGACGTCGAGGGCGAAGCCCTGGCCACCCTGGTCGTCAACAAGATCCGCGGCACCTTCAAGTCCGTCGCCGTCAAGGCCCCGGGCTTCGGTGACCGCCGCAAGGCCATCCTGCAGGACATCGCGATCCTGTCCGGTGGCCAGGTGATCTCGGAGGACGTCGGCCTCAAGCTGGAGAACGCGGACCTGTCGCTGCTGGGCCGCGCCCGCAAGGCCGTGATCACGCGCGACGAGACCACGATCGTCGAGGGTGCGGGCGACGCCGACCAGATCCAGGGTCGCGTCAACCAGATCCGCGCGGAGATCGAGAACTCGGACTCCGACTACGACCGTGAGAAGCTGCAGGAGCGCCTCGCGAAGCTGGCCGGCGGCGTCGCCGTCATCAAGGCCGGTGCCGCGACGGAGGTCGAGCTCAAGGAGCGCAAGCACCGCATCGAGGACGCGGTGCGCAACGCCAAGGCCGCCGTGGAAGAGGGCATCGTCGCCGGTGGTGGCGTGGCTCTGATCCAGGCCGCCGAGGCTGCCTTCGCGGGCCTGAAGCTCGAGGGCGACGAGGCCACTGGTGCCAACATCGTCAAGGTCGCCGTCGAGGCGCCGCTGAAGCAGATCGCCATCAACGCCGGCCTCGAGGGCGGCGTCGTGGCGGAGAAGGTCAAGTCCCTCCCGCAGGGTCACGGCCTCAACGCTGCCACCGGTGTCTACGAGGACCTGCTCGCCGCCGGCGTGCCGGACCCCACGAAGGTCACCCGCTCCGCGCTCCAGAACGCCGCCTCCATCGCGGCGCTGTTCCTGACCACCGAGGCTGTCGTGGCGGACAAGCCGGAGAAGGCTTCCGCCGCTCCGGCCGACCCGTCCGGTGGCATGGGCGGCATGGACTTCTGAGTTCGGCTGCAGTGCGACGCTAGATCCGGAAAAGCCCGGTCCACTTCGGTGGGCCGGGCTTTTTCTTTGCTGTCACGCGGTTTCCCAGACGGACACGTGCTTCGTGCTGTCCGCGGTGAACTCCGCGCGATCCCAGTCCGTCCAGCGGTGCTTCAGGCGCAGGCCGGCGAGGCGGGCCATGAGGTCCAGCTCGGCCGGCCAGGCGTAGCGGAAGGGGATCCGGCGGAACCGGCCGGAGCCGTCCGGGGACACGGTGACGTGGTTCGAGGTGAACTCCTGCGTGACGACGTCGTACTCGTCGAAGCCGACGTAACCGTCGGTCCGCGACAGCGCGAACGGCACCACGCTCTGCCCCGGCGGCAGCCGCCGCAGATCCGGCACGCCGACCTCGACGAGGAATCGTCCACCCGGTCGGAGATGCGCGGCCGCATTGCGGAAGACGTCGACCTGACCGTCTTGAGTGGTCACGTTGTTGATGGTGTTGAAGACCAGGTAGACCAAGGAGAACTGACCGGGTACGCGCGTGGTGGTCATGTCGCCGATCGTCACGTCGACCCGCTCGCCGCCCGGCTTGCTCGCGATCCGCGCGGCCATCGCCCGGCTCAGTTCGAGGCCGCTCACCGGCACGCCGCGCGCGGCCAGGGGCGCGGCGATGCGGCCGGTGCCGACGGCGAACTCGAGGACCGGGCCGTCGGCGAGGCTTTCGAGCACGGCCACCGCCGGCGTCACGGCTTCGGGCGCGTTGGCGCCGCCCGGATCGTCGTAGCTCGTGGCCACGCTCTCGGGGAACCAGCCGTCCGCGGGGTTGTCCACCATGCTCGCCGACGCTACGCGCGGGGCCGGTCGGTGCTCACCTCATTTTCGCACGGCAGTCTCTTGTGGACACACGAAAAAGCCCAGGCGCTCCCCGCGCCCGGGCTCTCCCGTTCTCCCCCTTGGTGGTGCCACCCCGTTCCCCCTGCACGGTGTTCCCCGACACCGTGTCCCCCAGCACGGTGCTCCCCGACACCGTGTCGCCTGGTAGCGCGGCCCTCCCCGGCCGCGACCAGGTCAGGCGGTGGCTTCGGGCGTCAGCACGGCCGCGGCGAGGTAGATCGGCAGCACGATGCCGGCCGAGAGCACGGTGGCGGCCACCACGGCGATGCGGACCATCGTCGGGTCGGCGCCGAGGTAGTCGGCCCAGCCTCCGCACACCCCGGTGAACATCCGGTCGGTGCGGCTGCGGAAGAGCTTCTTGGTCTCCGGGGTGTACACGCTGTTCGTCATGCCATGAATACTGCTCCGCCGCAGGTCGGGGCACATCGGGGAACGGCCCGGAGACCGACCCTGGACTCCGACCCCGAGACGGCCTCAGGGAAATTCGGATGCTCGCGCGCCGAGCCGCCCGGTACAACTTCCGGCGTGGACCACGACAGCGCCGAACTCGCCGACCGCGGCACCATCCTGCGTTGCCAGGTGGGTTCCGCGGTGTTCGGCACGTCCGTCGACGGTCAGGGGGACCGCGACGAGATGGGGCTGTGCGTGGAGCCGCCGGAGTACGTCGCGGGGTTGCGGCGCTTCGAGCAGTACGTGTTCCGCACTCAGCCCGAGGGAGTGCGGTCCGGGCCGGGTGACCTCGACCTGATCGTGTACTCGCTGCGCAAGTGGATGCGGCTCGCGTTGGGCGGGAACCCGACGGTGCTGCTGCCGCTTTTCGTGCCGGAGAACGAGATCGTGCGGATCACCGACGCCGGGCGCGAGCTGCGCGCCAACGCCGACCGGTTCGTCTCACAGCGGGCCGGGGCGAAGTTCGCCGGTTACCTGCAGAGCCAGCGGCGCCGGCTGGTCGAGGGCACCGTGAACGTCACGCGGCCGGAGCTGGTCGAGGCGTACGGCTTCGACACGAAGTACGCGATGCACATGGTGCGGCTCGGCGTGCAGGGCGTGGAGCTGCTCAAAACGGGGCGGTTGACGCTGCCGATGGCCGAGCCGTGGCGCACGTGGTTGCGCGACCTGCGGCGTGGCCGGCATTCGCGGGACGACGCGCTGGCGGCGGCCGGTGAGCTCGAACGTGAGCTGGCCGGGCTCGTCGCGGGTGCGTCGCCGCTGCCGGCGGGCCCCGACGAGGATTGGGCCGACGAGTTCCTCGTGCGGTCCCACCTGGCGTACTGGGCGTGAGTCAGCGCAGTGCGTGCACGCGTTCGTAGCGGGCGCGCCACGCCTGCGCCACGTCGGGCTCGGCGGCGAAGTCCTCGAAGCGGTCGGGGGCGGGAGCCTGCTTCAGGACCGGGAGATAACCGTCCACAGGGGACAGCGACGCGGAGGTGACATCGCCCGCCAGCAAGGACATCGTGCCAAGGCCGCAGGCGAAGTCGAGCTGGGGCAGGGCGCCGGCGAGGGCCAGGCCGGCGGCGAGGCCCACGCTGGTTTCGACCGCGGACGACACGACACACGGCAGCCCGCACGCCTCGGCCACCTCCAGCGCGCGGCGCACCCCGCCGAGCGGCGCGACCTTGAGCACGGCGATGTCGGCGGCGCCGGCCACGGCGACCTTGAGCGGGTCTTCGGCGCGGCGGATCGACTCGTCGGCGGCGATGCGCACGGACACCCGCCGGCGCACGGCCGCCAGTTCCTCGATGGTGCGGCACGGCTGTTCGGCGTACTCGAGGCCGCCGGCCGCCTTGTCGAGGTCGGCGAGGGCGGTCACGGCCGTGTCGACGTCCCAGGCCATGTTGGCGTCCACGCGGATCGCGCCACCCGGGCCGAGGGCGTCGCGCACGGCTTCGAGGCGGGCGCAGTCTTCGGCGAGGGTCGAGCGCTTGTCGGCGACCTTCACCTTCGCCGTGCGGCAGCCCGACGCCAGGACCAGTGCGTGGGCGCGGTCCGCCGGCACGACGGGGACGGTGGTGTTGACCTCGACACGTTCCCGCACCGGCGCCGGCCAGCCGCGCTCGCTCGCCTCGAGCGCGCTCGCCAGCCACGGCGCGCTCTCGACGTCCGAATAGTCCGCGAACGGGCAGAATTCACCCCAGCCGGCGGGTCCTTCGAGCAGGACGCCTTCACGGACGGTGATGTCCCGGAACCGGTTGTGCAGGGGCAGCGCGTAGACCTTCATCACCGCAGATCATGCCACTCGTTACGCACGTGCCGATCGGGCGGCGACCGGCCAGAATGAGAGCGTGGACGGCCTCGACTTCCGGGTGCTCGGCCCGGCCGAGGTCGTGGCCGGGGGCCGCGCCGTGCCGTTGGGTGGCAGCCGGCCGTTGATCGTGCTGGCCGGGCTGCTGCTGCGGGTGAACCGCGTGGTGTCCGTGGCCGAGCTCGGCCGGTGGCTGTGGGAAGACGACCAGCGCCGCTCGAAGGGCGCGCTCCAGACGTATGTGCTGCGGCTGCGGCGCGCGCTGGGCGAGGGTGTTGTGATTCGCACAGAACGTGGTGGTTATCTGCTGGAGCTTGATCCTTCGGTCACGGATCTCGGTCGTTTTCGCGCACTCGCGGCGCGCGGGAGGACAGCGTTCGAACAAGGTGAACACCGGCGGGCCGCGGCGTTGTTCGCCGACGCGCTCGCGGAGTGGCGCGGGCCGGCGTTGCAGAACGTGGAGTCCGACGCCCTGCACCTCGACGAGGCCGGTCAGCTCGCGGAGGAGCGCACGCGCGTGCGTGAGCTGTGGGCCGACGCGTTGATCGCGGTCGGCGAGTTCGGCACCGTGGTGCCGGAGCTCACGCGGCTGACCAGGGAACACCCGTTGCGGGAGCGGTTGCACGAGCAGCTCGTGCTCGCGTTGTTCCATTCCGGCCGACAGGCCGAGGCGCTCGAGGTGTACCGGCGGATCGGCGCGGTGCTGGCCGACGAGCTGGGCCTCGACCCCGGCGCCGGGCTGCAGCGCGTGCACCGGCTGGTGCTGGGTGGGGCGCCGTACCAGCCGGCCGTGGAGCCGCAGGTGCCGCACCAGCTGCCGGCCGACCTCGGGGCGTTCGCCGGACGTGAGGCGGACTTGAAAGCTCTGCGCGCGCTCGTGCCGGCCGACGACAGCACATCCACGCCCATCGCCTCGGTGGAAGGCATGGGCGGGATGGGAAAAACCACGCTGTCCGTCCACTTCGCACACGAGGTCGTGGATCGGTTCCCGGGTGGGCAGGTGTTCCTGAACCTGCGCGGCTACGGTCCCGGTGATCCGGTGGAACCGTTGGCGGCCCTGGAGACTTTGCTGTCCTCACTGGGGGTTCCGGGTGAGCAGATTCCGGCCGAGGTGGACAGCCGGGCCGCGCTGTGGCGCACGCACACGGCCGGGCGCCGGGTGCTCGTGGTGCTGGACAACGCGAACAGCACCGAGCAGGTCCGCGCGCTGCTGCCGGGCCCGGGGTGCCTGGTCGTGGTCACGAGCCGTTGGCAGCTGCGTGGGCTCGTCGCGACGCACGGCGCGCGGCGGATCGCGCTCGAGGAGCTGGACGAGGCGGGTGCGGTCGAGCTGCTGGCTTCGGCGATCGGCGTCGACCGGGTCAACGCCGATCCCGCGGCCACGTCACGATTCGTCGAGTACTGCGGCGGGCTGCCGTTGGCGATCCGGATCCTGGCCGTGCGAGCAGCGCAGTTCCCGGACCTGCCGATCGGGTCCTTTGTGGATTCGCTGGCCGGGTTCGATCGGCTCGGGCTGTTCGATCTCGGCGACGGTGACGACACGAACGTCCGGGCGGTGTTTTCGTACTCGTACCGGGCGTTGCCGGGCGAGGCTGGGAGGTTGTTGCGGCTGCTCGGGTTGCTGCCTGGCCCGGACGTGACACCGGCTGTCGCCGAGGTGCTGCTGGGTTCACCGCCGGGGCCGGCGTTGGACGCGCTCGTGTCGGCGCACCTGCTCACGCAGCCGCAGCCGGGGCGCTATCAGTTCCACGACCTGATCCGGGCCTACGCGGCTGAGCTTTCGTACCATGTGGACAGTGCGGAGGACTCGACGGCGGCGCGGCTGCGGTTGTTGGATTTCTACCTCTTTTCGGCGTTCAACGCTTCACGCGCGATGCGGCCCGACCGGATCTACGGTTCGCTGGAGCTGAGCGGTGATGGTGGATTGACGTTCGCCGATTACCACGCGGGTCTGGCGTGGTTCGCCGAGGAGTACGGCAACCTGGTGGCGGTGGTGCACCTGGCGTTCCGGCTGCGGGCGTACCCGCACTGCTGGAAGCTCACTTGGCTGATGTTCACGTATTTCGCCGGCCGCGCCCGCGTGGACGACTGGCGGGCGCTCAACGAACTCGCTCTGCGTGGCACGCGGATCTCCGGTGATCGGGGCGGCGAGGCGGGGATCCTCAACTGCCTCGGGGTGATCGACGGCGTCGTGCGTGATTACGCTTCGGCGCGGCGGAACCTGCAGCAGGCGCTGGCGCTGCAACGCGAACTCGGCTCCCGCGAGGGTGCGGCGCGGGCGCTGTACAACCTCGCGATGGCGGCTGATTCGCCGGCCGAGTTCCCCGCCGCTCTGGCTCACGGCACCGAGGCGCTGGAGATCGTGCGTGACCTGCGGCTCCCGGGTTTCGAGGCCAACGTGCTGCGGGCCCTCGGCGATTTGTGTTGTGACTTCGGGGATTTCCCGCGCGCCTTGTCTCTGGCCGACGAGGCCCTAAAGCTGGCTCCCACTCCGCGTGACGGCCGGTTCTCCCTGGTGACGCGCGCCAAGGCGCTGCTCGGGCTCGGCCGTTCGGCGGAGGGCATCGAGTGCATGTCCGACGCGGTCGACATGTTCTTCTCGCTCGACGAGCACTACGAAGCCGCCGACGTGCTGGCCCGGCTGGGCACGGCGCACCAGCGACTCGGCCACCCCGCCGCCGCGCGCGATTGCTGGCTGCGTTCCGTCCGCCTTCTCACGGACCTGTCTCATCCCGATGCGGCGACTGTGCGAGCGAAGCTCGCCGCGATGGTCTCGGGCTGAGCTGCTGCTGTTGCGGCAGGGTGCCGTTGGGCGGGGCAAGGGTTCCGGTCAGCGGGGAAGGTGCCGGGACCGAGTTACCGAGACTGAGCTACCGAGACAACAGGGTGCGGTGGTCTGCGTGCCGACCCCCAGAGACAGCAGGCGGACCACCTGCACCCGTACGCCCCAGCCAAGCGGACGGCGCTCACTGCGCGCTCACTGTGCCGGCGGCGGCTCGAGATCCAGGAGGTGGGTGAGGGTGATCGCGTTGCGGGGCGCTTCGACTTTCACGTCGTTGTCGAAGTAGACGTGGACGTCGCGGTGGCCGTCGGCGTGCCAGGCCTTGATCTTGGTGGCCCAGGCGCGGAGGGCTGATTCGGTGTAGCCGCTGGTGTAGAGCTCGACGTCGCCGTGGAGGCGCACGTAGGTGAAGTCCGTGGTCTGGTCCTCGCGGTAGGGCCAGCGGCCGGCGGTGTCGGCGACGACCAGGGCGACCTGGTACCGGCGAAGCAGGTCGAGCGCTTCGGGGGTGACGAAGCTGGGGTGGCGCACCTCGAGCGCGTGGCGCACCGGCCGGTTCCTGCCGGGTTCGAGGTAGGGCGGGGTCTTCAGCTTGTCGTCGTGCTTCGCGCCGAGGGCCGCGGCTTCGGTGGTGGTGCGCGGCAGCAGGTCGAGGAACGTCTCGACGCGGTCGGGGTCGAACTCGAGCCGCGCGGGCAGCTGCCACAGCACCGGCCCCAGTTTTTCGCCGAGCGCCAGGATCCCGGACGCGAAGAAGTTGGCGACCGCGGGCTCGACGTCACGCAGCTGCTTGAGGTGCGTGATGAACCGCCCGCCCTTCACCGCGAACACGAACTCGGCCGGCGTCTGCTCGGCCCAGGCGCGGTAGCGCTCGGGTGTCTGCAGGGAGTAGAAGGCGCCGTTGAGCTCCACGGAGTTCAACCGCTGCGACAGGTACTCCAGCTCGCGGCGCTGCGCGAGCCCCTCGGGGTAGAACTCGCGGCGCCACGGCGGATACCGCCACCCCGACGTGCCGATCCGGATCGTGGCGACCTCCCTCACCCCCTTCTTCCGCGACGTGATTCCCCTCGGCCCATTGCGATAAACCCGCTCGCGCAGCCGCCGGCCGGACAGCCGCACCACACTTCGGGACACGCGACCCAATCGAGCGGACATGTGTCTCACGTCCTCGGCGTCAGGCCCACGAGAAGTTCCACAGGCGTGTTTGCACGAGGCCGCTCGCGTATTCGCGCAGCGTGCCGGGCTGGGAGAGGTACGTGGGGAGGCTGAAGGACCGGTGCTCCGCCGCCACGGTGAACGCGCGCGCCAGCGTGCGCGGCGGCGCGGAGACCGACAGCGTGAGTGAGTCGAAGCCCAGGGAGATCAGCGTGGCGCCGAAGCGGTCCTCCCAGCTGCGCAGCACGGCCGACAGCTCCGCGACGCGATCGGTGGACTTGATCATGCCCGTCCAGCCGAGCAGCGCCGGGATGTCGGCGGGCCGAGCGGTCTGGACCAGGCCGAGGCGGTGCGCACCGCGGGTGGCCAGGATCGACCCGGTGTTGCCCGCCTCCGCGAGCGGATCGGCCCGCCGGTGCGTGCGGCGCGCGAGCCCGGGGAAGCGGGCACCGAACGGCCGCAGGCACGCACCGTCGCAGCACGAGGTGTCCCACCAGCGCGCCAGCGCCTCCGCCGGGTCCACCGAGTCGACCCGGTGCCCCGCCGGCGCGAGGCGGCCGCGGTCGTCCAGCCAGTCTTCCCCGCGCGCCGCGAACCGCTGGTCGTGCGGGACCAGCACGGGCCACAGCCCGGAGCGCTCGAACTCCGCCACACACTCCAGATATCGGTGCGACCGCGCCAGCGGCTCCTCCGACACCCAGATGTGCCCGTGCCACCGCCCGGGCGGCAACGTCTGAACCGGCGGGGCCCCCGCGGCGGGGCGGAACGGTGCGATCGTCATGAGCTTCCCCTCGAACTGGTGTTCGGTCGTGCACATCGAACAGTAGTTCGAGGGACCGACAATTTCCAGGGGTTCACTCGATCATCCGTTCGAGTGAATCGAGGGAGGTGCTGGTCGGAGGGGGTTTTGTGGGGTGGGTGGGGTTCGAGTGGTGAAAGGGGTTGGTGCGGCGAACGGGTGAAGAGGGTGTCGAGTGCGAAGCCGCCCGGGCTGCCGGCCGGGCCCGCTTGACGCGACGGTCGGCCGACCGCCCGTCACAACAGACGGCCGGCGTCACCCCTCACGAGCGTCGACTCACAGCGGTCGACGCAGATCCTCCGCGTCGACGATGTGATACGCGTACCCCTGCTCCGCCAGGAACCGCTGCCGGTGCGCCGCGTACTCCGTGTCCA
This sequence comes from Amycolatopsis rhabdoformis, assembly GCF_035918295.1. Lineage (GTDB taxonomy): Bacteria > Actinomycetota > Actinomycetes > Mycobacteriales > Pseudonocardiaceae > Amycolatopsis > Amycolatopsis rhabdoformis. The sequence goes on along the minus strand of NZ_CP142149.1, from coordinate 7,079,621 downwards.
CCGTGTCCCGCGACACGATCGAATAGAAGTGCGCCTGTCGCCCGTCGCCCTTGGGGCGCAGGAGGCGGCCGAGGCGCTGGGCTTCCTCCTGCCGGGAGCCGAACGTGCCCGAGATCTGGATGGCCACCGACGCCTCGGGGAGATCGATGGAGAAGTTCGCCACCTTCGACACCACCAGGGTCCGCAGCTCACCCCGGCGGAAGCGGTCGAACAGCTCTTCCCGCTCCTTGTTCCGCGTCGACCCCTGGATCACGGGCGCGTCGAGCTCCGCACCCAGCATTTCGAGCTGGTCGAGGTACGCGCCGATCACCAGGGTGGGCTCGCCGGCATGGCGCTCCACAATGGACTTGATCACGGGCGTCTTCGTCTCCGCCGTGGCGGCGAGCTTGTAGCGCTCGTCGGGTTCGGCGGTGGCGTAGGCGAGGCGCTCGGCGTCGGTGAGGGTCACGCGGACCTCGGTGCACTCGGCGGGCGCGATCCAGCCCTGGGCCTCGATGTCGCGCCACGGGACGTCGTAGCGTTTGGGGCCGATCAGGGAGAACACGTCGCCTTCGCGGCCGTCTTCGCGCACGAGCGTCGCGGTGAGGCCGAGGCGGCGGCGCGACTGCAGGTCGGCCGTCATCCGGAACACGGGCGCGGGCAGCAGGTGCACCTCGTCGTACACGACGAGGCCCCAGTCGCGGGAGTCGAAGAGCTCCAGGTGGCGGTATTCGCCCTTCGTCTTGCGGGTGACGACCTGGTAGGTGGCGATGGTGACCGGGCGGATTTCCTTCTTCTCGCCCGAGTACTCGCCGATCTCGTCTTCGGTGAGCGACGTGCGCGCCACGAGTTCGCGTTTCCACTGACGGCCCGCGACGGTGTTGGTGACCAGGATCAGCGTGGTGGCTTGCGCGTGGGCCATGGCCGCCGCGCCCACCAGGGTCTTGCCGGCGCCGCAGGGGAGCACGACGACGCCGGAGCCGCCGGCCCAGAAGGCCTCCGCCGCCTGGCGCTGGTAGTCGCGCAGCACCCAGTCGTCTTCCTCCAGCGCGATGGGGTGCGCTTCGCCGTCGACGTAGCCCGCGAGGTCTTCGGCGGGCCAGCCGACCTTCAGCAGGGCCTGCTTGAGCCGCCCGCGTTCGGACGGGTGCACGATCACCGTGTCGGGGTCGATGCGCGCGCCGAGCATCGGGCTGATCTTCTTGTGGCGCGACACCTCCTCCAGCACCGCGCGGTCGGTGGTCGACATCACCAGGCCGTGGGCCGGGTGGTTGGCGATCTGCAGCCGGCCGAAACGGCCCATCACGTCGACCACGTCGATCAGCAGCGGCTGCGGCACCGGGAAGCGCGAGTAGGTGGTGAGCGCGTCCACGACCTGCTCCGCGTCGTGCCCGGCGGCGCGCGCGTTCCACAACGCCAGGGGCGTGATCCGGTAGGTGTGCACGTGCTCGGGCGCGCGTTCCAGCTCGGCGAAGGGCGCGATCGCGATGCGCGCGTCGTTCGCCTGAGGGTTGTCGACCTCGAGCAGCACGGTCTTGTCGGACTGGACGATCAGGGGGCCATCAGTCACCCGTCCTTTATACGTTCTCCGCGAGGTGTCCCTCCCGCCGCGGCCACCAGGGTGCCAAGATGATCCGCAGGAAAAAGCCGGAGGGGGACCTTTGACCACACCACCGTTCGGCGCGCCGCCGGCCGCCAACCCGTTTCAGCCGCCGGGCGCCGTGCCGCCCCGGCCGGGCGCGCCCCGGCCGCTCTCGAGCACGGCGAAGGTGCTGATCGCGGCGGGAATCGTGGTGGCGCTCGGCGTCGGCGTGCTCGCGGCGTTCGGCGTGGGCGCGATTGCGCGCTCGTCCGGCACGCCGGTGGCCGGCAGCTGCCTCTACCTGTCCGAAGCGAGTGCCAGCACGCAGAGCTACCACGGCGTGGGCTGCTCGGAGCAGCGCGCCACCTACCGCGTCGACGACGTCGAAGGCGGCACGTCGAGCTGCCACGGCGGCGACTACGTGCGCTTCCAGCTCTTCCGCGGCGCCAGCCGCACCGGCACCCCGAGCCAGACGCTGTGCCTGGCGCTCAACGTGTCGTCGGGCGAATGCCTGCGCGACGTCGACGACGACGCCGAGATCAGCAAGGTCACCTGCAGCGACCCCGACGCCGAAGCCCGCGCCGTGGTGCACCAGGGTCAAAGCGACGAGGACTCCTGCGGCGCCGACGACGAGGTCCGCGTGTACAGCGGCCCGCCCGAGCGCACGGTGTGCCTGCAGCCCGCCGGCGAGAACATCTAGGGCTGGTCCTCCTCCGGCAGCATCGCCTGCACGTCGAGCCGGCTCGGGATGAGGCCGGAGGTGTGCATGAGGTCGGCCACGCGCTGCAGCCGGATCGCCGAGAGCGTGGTCGGGTAGGTGCCCAGCGAGATCAGCGCCGCGGTGGTCGGGTCGATGTCGGAGAACGTGGGCAGCGCGTCGCGGACGGTCGCCGGGTCGGCGGCCGCCTGCTGCGCCTGCATGAGCACGCGCCGGAACACGGCGAGCGTGCGCGGGTTGTCGCGCGCGAACGCGCCCGTGGTGGCGTAGGCCGAAGCCGGGAAGTCGAGCGTGGCGCCGCTGGACCCGTCGGCGAGGATCTGCGCGCCGAGCTCCTTCTCCGCCCGCGTGATGTACGGCTCCACCATCAGCGCGGCGTCGACCTCGCCGGCCTGCAGCGCGTCGGGCATCCGGTCGAACGGCTGGGGCACCAGGTGCACCTTCGCCGGGTCGACGCCCGCGGTCGCCAGCACCGACCGGGCCGTGAGCGCGCCGATGTCGTCGAGGTCGTCCACCGCGATCTTCGGCGACTTCTTGTCCGTCGGCTCGGTGTAGTCGGAGTTCGGCAGCGTCACGAGCGCGATGGTGTTGCTGCCTGAGGTGTACGCCTCGCCTTGCAGCTGCAGGGCCGTGCCGGCGTTGGCCGCGCGGAACATCGACACATCGCTGGCGAACGTCACGTCCAGCTGCCCGCCGGCGAGCTTCGCCAGCCCGTCCTCGGTGCCGAGGTCCACGAGCGTGACGTTGAGGCCCGCCTCGCGGAACTTCCCGGCGGCCGTCGCGACCCGCAGGGGAGCCGTGTCGATCGGTCCGCCGACGCCCACTCGCAGAGTGGTCCGTTCCACTGGCGCCGGCGCCGCCGCGTCACGCGAAGTGAACAGCGAACAGCCGCCGGTGGCCAGCAAGACCGCCACCAGCGGCAACACCAGTCTGCGCACGTTCATCCGCTCTCACCCACCGGGAGAATCTCCGCATCACGCTGGATCGTATGGGCCGCTGCCCATACGATCCCCGACAGGGCCGTGACCGCGCCAGTGCGGTTTCCCGATCCGATGGAGCCAACCTACTGTCGAGTAGGCTCGATTCGGACAACCCCGATGTCGTCCGCGGATGAGGTGCCGCGGTGAAAAGGAAGCTTAGGTGAGCCGTCGCGACCAGCGTCCCCGAACGGGCGACGCGACGGATCCCGCTGCCGCCAGACAGGTCGGGGGTCGCTGGCGGCTGCGCAACTGGCACCTGCGCACCAAGCTCTTCGCCGTCCTGCTGATCCCCGCGCTCGCCGTGATCGGGCTCGTGGGCCTGCGCGTGAGCACCGACCTGCGCGACGCCCAGGCGCTCGCCGAGTTCGCCGCCCGCGGCCGCGTGGACAGCACCGTGGCCGAGGTGCTGCACCAGCTGCAGCGCGAGCGCGACGTCACGGTGCGCTTCGTCGCCGGCAACCGCCAGGGCGCCACCACGGATCTCACGGGCCAGCGCACGCGCGTGGACCAGGCCATCGGCACGTTCGAGAAAACGCTCGCCGACAGCAAACCGCGCCTCGACGCCGCGGCCGCCAGCAACCTGCAGCAGAGCGACGACCGCCTGCGCGTGCTCAGCGGCCTGCGCTACTCCGCCGAGCACTCGGCGTTCCCGGCCGACGCCGTGCTCCGCTCCTACAGCGAGCTGATCTCGGGCCTGCTCGACATCAGCGACACGGCCGCCGCCGACGTCTCCGATCCCGATCTCGCCCGGCTGCGCCTCGCCGGCAACGCGCTCGCGCGGATCAAGGACCAGATGTCGGTCAAGCGCGCGATCATGTCCGAGGCGCTGGCCGAGGGCAGCCTCAACCGCGACCGCACGCGCGCGCTGCTCGGCGCCGAGGCCGAGCTCAACGCCGCGCGCAACGACTACCGCACCTTCGCCTCGCCCGACCAGCAGCGGATGTACGACGACACCGTGATCGGCCTCGTCGTGGACATCGGCAACGACATGGTCGAGTCGGCGCTCACCCGCGCGGAGAACGGCCAGTCGCTGCAGGGCCTGGACCCGAACCAGTGGGACACCGCGGCCACCTACACGGTGAACCTCGCCCACCAGGTGCAGGAAGCGCTGCTCGTGCAGCTGCAGCAGCAGACCGACGAGCTCGCGGCGCAGGCCCGCACGTCGACGATCTGGGACTGCGGCGTGGTGCTCGCCGTGCTGCTCGTGGCCGGCATCCTGTCCGTGGTCATCGCGCGCTCGCTGCTGCGGCCGCTGCGCGTGCTGCGGCGCACGGCACTGGACGTGGCCGACCACCGGCTGCCCGAGGCCGTGCAACGGCTGCTCACCGACCCCGATCCGGCGCCGGAGAACCTGCGTCACCGCGCGGCCGTCGCGCCCGTGCCGGTGTTCACGCGCGAAGAGGTGGGCCAGGTCGCGCGCGCGTTCGACGCGGTTCACGGCGAGGCCGTGCGGCTCGCGGCCGAGCAGGCGATGCTGCGCGAGAACGTGAACTCGATGTTCGTCAACCTCTCGCAGCGAAGCCAAGATCTCGTGGAACGTCAGCTCTCCGTGCTCGACCGCATGGAGGCCGGCGAGCAGGACCCCGACACGTTGGCGGGCCTGTTCGAGCTCGACCACCTCGCCACGCGCATGCGCCGCAACAGCGAAAACCTGCTCGTGCTCTCGGGCACCGACCTCGAGCGCGAGGACAGCGGGCCGGTGGTGGCCGACGAGATCGTGGGCGCGGCACTGTCCGAAGTGGAGGACTACCAGCGCATCGAGCTGGGGTCCGCGCCGGTGCTCGCGGTGCGCGGCGAGGCCGTGAACGACCTCGTGCACGTGGTGTCGGAGCTGCTCGAGAACGCCACGCGGTATTCGTCGGAACGCACGAACGTCACGGTGGAAAGCGCCGAAACCCCCGAGGGCGACTGGCGGATCGAGATCACCGACCGCGGCGCCGGCATGCCGCAGGCCGAGATCGACCGCACCAACGCACGCCTGGCCAACCCGCCGGACGTCGACGTCGAGGTGTCGCGCCGCATGGGCCTGTACGTGGTCGCGACGCTCGCGCAGCGCCACCACATCGACGTGTCGCTGCGGTCGGCCGAGGGCACCGGCATCACGGCGACCGTGCTCGTGCCGGCCGCGCTGATCGTCGACGCGCCGCCGCTGCCCGAGCCGCCCGCGTCCGTCGCCGGAGCGGTGGCCGAGGCCGAGGCGACGCCGGAGCTGCTGCCGCCGCTGGCTCCGCTGGTGCCCACGGCCGCGGTGGCGGAGGAAGAACCCGAGGCGACCGACGACGCGCCGATCGTGCCCGTGCTGGAGCCCGGGCCGCCGCGGCGTGCGCCGGTGGTCGAGAGCGCGACGCCGTGGCCCGCGCCGGAGGACCGCTCGCACCTCGACCTCGACGCGCCGACCGAACGCATGCCCGCCTACCGCGACGTGCTGTCGCAGTGGTTCGACGCGGCCGCACCGCAGCCGGAAGGCCGGGCCCCGGTGCCGCCGGAACCGTTGCCGGTGGCGGATGCCGGGCCGGGCATCGGGCACGACCTCGGGCACAACGGTGGGCAGGACCGTGGTCAAGACGGCGGACACGACCGTGGGCCGGACCGCGGGACGGCCCCGGTGCCGGAAGTCGTGCCGGAGTTCGCGCCGGACGCTGTGCCGGAAGCCCGGTCGGAAACCGTCGCGGAACCGGTGCACGAGTCGTTGCCCGAACGCCTGGCGGAACCCGCGCCGGATCGGCAGCGCGACCCGGAGCCCGCCCCGCAACCTCCGGTGGCCGAAGAACAACCTGCCCGCCATGCCCGCGTCGTCCTCGAACCGGACTACGCGGAGCCCGCGTTCCCGGAACCCGCGTTCCCGGAACCCGACAGCGAGGAACCCGAGCTCCCCGTCGAGCAGTTCCCCACCACCGACCCCGACGACGCCTTCGCCGGCCCGCAGTGGCCGACCTCCGACGAGCTCGAACAGGAGGACGGCGCCGAGGACACGTGGCCGTTCCTGCGGGTCTCGGACGTGGAGGAAGCCGGTCCGGACGGGTTGGAGGCCAGCCCCGGGCAGGTGCCCGAGCAGCGGCCGATACTCTCGCTTTCCCCCGAAGCGGTGCGCGAGCGGATGACGAGCCTTCAAGGCGGGTTCCGGCGTGGTCGCCACGCCCGGGGGGACGAGAACCCCACGACCTGACCGAACGGATGACCCATGAGCTCGAAGACCGCCCTGCTGGAAGTGATCGCGCTGGGTCCGGAAGACGCGCAGCGCGCTCAGGAAGGCGGAGCGGACCGGCTCGAACTGGTCGCGGACATGGCCCGCGACGGGCTCACGCCGTCAGAGCAGACCGTGCGCGACGTGCTCGCCGCCACCGACCTGCCCGTGCGCGTGATGCTGCGGGCCGCCGACGGGTTCGCCGCCGGTGACCTCGACGCCCTGCGCGCCGACACCGCGAAGCTGGTGGCCGCCGGCGCGCGCGAGTTCGTGTTCGGGTTCCTCACCGAAGACCGTGAGATCGACGTCGACGCGTGCCGCGCGCTGCTCAAGGAGCTCGACGGCGCGAAGTGGACCTTCCACCGGGCCATCGACCGGGCGCGTGACCCGCTCGCCGCGTTCGACGTGCTCACCGAGCTCGGCTGCGACACGGTCCTGGCGGCCGGCAGCCCCCACGGCGTCGGCAGCGGCCTTTCCGTGCTGCAGCAGCTCGCGCGGCGCACCGAAGGCCCCTCGCTGCTCGTCGGCGGCGGGCTGCGCGCGCAGCAGGTGCACCTGCTGCGGGCCGGGGGAGTGCGCGGCCTCCACGTGGGCAGCGCGGTGCGGCCGGGCGGGTGGGCGTCTCCTGTGGACGCCGCCGCGGTGCGTGAATGGGCCACGCTCGTCAATGCCTGAGCTGCGCAAACGCTTGGGCTAAGGTGTTTCGAGAGCCTCTCGGCCGGGAGGCTCGTGGGTTTCACCGAGTTTGAGGGGCTCGGGTGTGGCTGCGAGCGAGCAAGGGCGCCACGGCACACCGCTCACACGGGCGTGGGAGCGGGCCCGTGAACAGGCCAGGCGATTGCGCAGTGACGTCACGGTGCCGATCCTGTGCCGATCGGCGGTGGCGTGGCTCGGCGTGGCCGGAGCCGGCGTGCTGATGAGCAGCGGACCCGACACCCAGGAGGTGCGCACGGCCACCGACGAGCTCGCGACCGTGCTCGCCGAACTCGAGGTCACCGTGGGCGAGGGACCGGTGCGCACCGCGCGTGAACTCGGCTCGCCGGTGCTGGTCGGCGACTTCGACAGCCCCGAGCACTCCCACCGCTGGCCGCTCTACGCACCGCTGGCGGTGCAGGCCGGCGTGCACGCGCAGTTCGTGCTGCCGCTGCGGGTCGGGGTGATCGACGTCGGCATATTCGTGTTTCACCGCACGGCGCCGGCACCCCTGGAACCGGAGCTGTTCGCCGACGCATTGGCCTACGGTGAACTGATGTTGCTCCTGCTGCTCAACGAACAGGCCGGGAGTACGGGCGACGGTTCCGACATCGGCCTTTCGCTGCGATCGACGCAAGTGCACCAGGCGACCGGAATGGTCGCCGCACAGCTCGACGTGAGCCTCGACGACGCTTTCGCCGCGCTGCGGGCGCGAGCGTTCGCGCAGCAGCGGCCCCTTTCCGAAATTGCCGCCGATGTCGTGGTCCGGCGGTTTCGATTCACGCGTGAAGGGGGACCCTCATGAAAGCCGTGATCAGCGGAAATAACCCCAACGAAGGAGATGGCCGGGTTGGTTGACGGACGGCTCGTAGACACGTTCGTCGAACTCGCCGACACACTCACTGACGACTTCGACGTGATCGAATTCCTCCAGCTGCTCGCGACCCGCAGCGTCGAGCTCCTCCCGGTCGACGCTGCCGGCTTGCTGCTCGTGGACGCGAACGGCGACCTGCAGCTCGTCGCGAGCTCCGATGAACGGGCCCGCGTGCTCGAACTCTTCCAGCTGCAGCGGGCCGAGGGTCCCTGCCTCGAAGCCTTCAAGCTGCGCACCACGGTGATCGCCCCCGACCTGGCCCGCGACGCCGGGGGCTGGGCCGAGTTCGGTGAGCTCGCCGTGCAGCGCGGCTTCCGCGCGGTGCACGCCATCCCGATGCGGCTGCGCGCCGAGGCGATCGGCGCGTTGAACCTCTTCTCGGCCAGCCCCGGCGAGCTCACCGCCGAAGACCTGCGGCTGGCTCGCGGCATGGTCGATGTCGCCACGATCGGCCTGCTGCAGGCCCGCGCGATCCAGCGCCACGAGGTGCTGGTGGAGCAACTGCAGACCGCGTTGAACAGCCGCGTGGTCATCGAACAGGCCAAGGGGTTCCTCGCCGAGCGCCTCGGCGTCGAGACGGACGAGGCGTTCGGGGTGCTGCGCCGGTTCGCCCGCTCGCGCGGCCGCAAGCTGAGCGAGGTGGCCGTGGAGGTCGTCACGCGGTCGACGAACGTTCAGGACCTCTTCGAGAACCCGCCGTCGCGGTAGGTTCAGTCGTCCTGCTTCGGCAGCGGGCCGCCCTTGAGGAGCCGGCGCAGCTTCACGAGCGCACGGTGCTGGCTCACGCGCACGGCCACGGCGCTCGGCAGGCCCAGCAGCTCGGCCGTTTCCTCGGCCGAGTAGCCGAGCACCACGCGCATGGTGAGCAGGTCGCGCTGGTCGGGCGTGAGGTGGTGCAGGAGGTCCTCGATCTGCAGCCGTGAGTCGGTCTGGGCGAACTCGTCGGGGCCGGGCGCGTCTTCGTCGCCCGCCTCGGCGTAGGGATCGGCGCGGTTGCGGGCGCGGCGGCGGAACTCGTCGACGACCTTGTTCTTCGCGATGCCGAACACGAACGGCAGGAAGTTGTCGGTCTCGTAGCGGTAGCGCGGCAGCTCGACGAGCACGGCCATGAGCACGTCCTGCGCGCAGTCCTCGGCGCCGTGCACGCCGAGCCGGCCGCGGCAGAACCGCAGCACCAGCGGGCTCAGGAATTTCACGAGCTCGGCCACGGCGGCGGCGTCGCCCGCGACGGCAGCGGCGACGAGCCCGCTGTCCGGGCGCGGCGACGGCCCGCGTTCCTCGGTGGCCATCCGCATCGATTCCCAGGTCGGCGTACCGCCGGACCGGGTGACGCGGCGGGTGAGCACACGCGACAACCGGGGACTCGGGGCGTTGCGCAGGCCGACCAAAAGCCTGCTCTGCGGCGCCCGGATTGTCCAACGCAAAACGACATCGGGAAGTTGCGGATTTTCGCTCCAGCCGCGAAAACGGTGGTGTCGGCGTGGTGGCCCGGCTGTGTCCCCGGCCGCGGTCGGTGGGTCTGCGGGGGTCGAGGGGGCCGCTGTGGGGGCCGCGGCTGGCTCCGGCCGGTAACCGGCAAAAGGGTCAATTCAGGATTAAGCCGCAATCCGGGAATTACTCCTCAACGTCGCCAAATTGCTCTCGTGAAACATAAACAGACTGTGAAAAGCTCAGCCAAAAGTAGGTTCCTCGGCGGCTTATGCTCCTTCCCAGGTCGACGCACGAAGTTGTTTCGGCCCGGTCCCCCACCGTTTGGAAGGAATTGCCATGCGCTTGCGCAAGCTCGTCGCCGCAGCGGTCCCGCTGCCGGCGTTGCTGTGCCTTTCCATCGCCGGCGTGGCCCACGCCGATCCCTTGGTCACCATGAGCGCCAACGCCGCCCCGCTCGCGTCGAGCGCGCGCAGCGGCGACGTCGACGCTGGTCAGCAGATCAGCGCCGCGCTCTCGCTCAAGCTGCACAACCAGCAGGCTCTCCAGCAGTTCCTCGCCGACGTCCAGAACCCCGCCTCGCCGCAGTACCACCGCTTCCTCACTCCGGAGCAATTCAATACGGCATTCGGCCCAACGCAGGCCGACGTCACGAAGGCCGTTTCATTCCTGAAACAAAACGGCGCACGCGGAATCCAGGTTTCCGGTAACGGGCAGGCCATCACGTTCACCGGTTCGGCCGCACAGCTCGAATCGACATTCCGCACCCGCCTCGGCAATTACACCGACACCACCAACGGCCGCCACTTCTTCGCCAACGACGCGGCGCCTTCGCTGCCCGCTTCCGTTTCTTCCGTGGTGCAGGCCGTGGTCGGTCTCGACAACCACGCCGTGAAGGAGCACTCGGCCACCACCGCCGCGCCGAAGGTGGTGAAGGCCGTGACGCCGAGCATCCTGAAGACCGCGTACTCGACGAGCGGCCTCTCGGCCACGGGCACCGGCGTGAGCGTCGGCTTCGTCGAGTTCGACGGCTACCGCAAGTCGGACATCACCAGCTACGACTCGAAGTACGGCCTCTCCGGCGGCAGCGTGACCACCGTCCCGGTGAGCGGCGCCAACTACGACTCCAGCCCCGGCGACGGCGAGGTCGAGGTCGACCTGGACATCGAGGTCGTCCACGCGCTCGCCTCCAAGGTGAGCAGCTTCGTGTACGAGGCCCCGAACTCCAACGCCGGCGAGCTGGCGATGTACCAGAAGATCGCGTCGGACAAGCGCGTCAGCGTCGTCTCCATCTCGTGGGGCTCGTGCGAGGCGGCCGAGGGTTCGTCGGCGGCCAACAGCGTGAACAACGCGATCGCCACCGGCACCGCGGAGGGCATCTCCTACTTCGCCGCCGCGGGTGACGACGGCACCACCGACTGCGCCCGCCAGACCGGCAGCCGCTCGCAGGCCGTCGACTTCCCGGCCTCGAGCCCGAACGTGACCGGTGTCGGCGGCACGCAGCTCACCGTGACCTCCTCCAACGGCTACAGCAGCGAGAAGGCCTGGAACGACGGCGCCTCGGCCGGCGCCGGCGGCGGTGGCATCTCCACGCTCTTCACCGCGCCCTCCTGGCAGTCACACCAGAGCACCACGAAGCGCAAGGTCCCCGACGTCGCCGGCGACGCCGCTTCGGGCTCCGCGTACACCATCGTGAGCGGCGGCACCTCCGGCAACGTCTGGGGCACCTCCGGCGCGGCCCCGCTGTGGGCCGCCTTCGCCGCCCTGCAGAACCAGGTCCACGGCGGCGCCCTCGGCAACCTCAACCCGACCTTCTACAGCGTCGGCAACGGCTCCTCCTACTCCACCGGCTTCCACGACGTGACCACCGGCAACAACACCTTCAACGGCACCACCGGCTTCACCGCCGGCACGGGCTACGACCAGGTCACCGGCTGGGGCTCCTTCAAGGGCACCGGGCTTTCGGGTCTGATCGGCTGAGTTTCGCTTGTGGTGGGGCCCTTTTCTCCGGGAAAGGGCCCCACTCGCGTGTTTACGGCAGGGAACACCGAACCCGGATCGGGCGACCCGGGTTCGGCGGCGGTGCGTGACACCGCCGCGATGACCGGCTACGCCGCGACACAACAGTGTCCACGCGTGGAAACACCACCCCAAACCTTCACTCGGGTGGGTGAGACACCGAGCCCGTCACCGAGATAGCCTCCGGATCATGCGCACCATTCGCGACGCCACCCGGGAGCTGCTCCGCAACCTGGGCCTGACCACGGTGTTCGGCAATCCCGGCACCACGGAGATCGCCTTCCTCACCGAGTGGCCCGACGACTTCACGTACGTCCTGGGGTTGCAGGAGTCGGCCGTGGTGGCGATGGCGGACGGGTACGCGCAGGCGACGCGCAAGCCCGTGCTGGTGAACCTGCACTCGGCCGGGGGCGTGGGGCATTCGCTGGGCCACGTGTTCACCGCGTTCCGGGATCGGGCGCCGTTGATCGTGCTGGCGGGGCAGCAGACGCGGTCGTTGTTGCCGGACGAGCCGTTCCTGGGGGCCGTGGACGCGGCGAGCTTCCCGAAGCCGTACGTGAAGTGGAGCATCGAGCCCGCGCGGGCGCAGGATGTGCCGGCCGCGATCGCGCACGCCTACTACATCGCGACGCAGGCGCCGCAGGGGCCGGTGTTCGTGTCGGTGCCCGTGGACGACTGGGACGCCGAGGCGACGATGCCGTTGCCGGCGGGGCGTCGGACGCCGAACTTCGCGCCGGATCCGGAGGCGTTGCAGGAGCTCGCCAAGGCACTGGACGACGCGCGGAACCCGGCCATCGTGGTCGGCGCCGGCGTGGACGGCGACGGCGCGGTGCCGGAGCTGATCGAGCTGGCCGAGAAGCTCAAGGCGGGCGTGTGGGCCGCGCCGATGTCGTCGCGGTGTTCGTTCCCCGAGGACCACGAGTTGTTCCTCGGGTTCCTGCAGCCCGAGCGCATCGCGCTGGCCAACGCCCTCGAGGACCACGACGTGGTGGTGGTGCTGGGCGCGCCGGCGTTCACCTACCACGTGTACCGCGGTGAGCCGGAAACCCCGTTGCCGCCGCTGTTCCTGGTGAGCGACGACGAGCAGGTCCTCGCCCGCGCGGGCACCGGCACCGGCCTCCGTTCCACGCCCAAGCTGGCGATCCGGGCCCTCACCGAGAACGTGAGCGCGAAGACCCGCGAAACCAAGCCCCGGCCCGAAAAGCCCGCGAAGCCGGCCGAAACCACGCCGATCTCGCCGGACTTCGCCTACGCCACCGTCGCGGAACTGTTGCCGGACAACGCGATCGTGGTCGAGGAGACGCCGAGCCACCGCAACTGCCTCCACGACCACCTGCCGATCACCTCCACCGACACGGGGTTCCTCACCGTCGCGAGCGGCACGCTCGGCTACGGCCTCCCGGCGGCCGTCGGCGCGGCGCTGGGCCGGCCCGACCGCAAGGTGGTGGCCATCCTCGGTGACGGCTCCAGCATGTACTGCGTGCAAGCGCTCTGGACGGCCGCGCGTGAAAACGTGCCGGTCACGTTCGTGGTGCTGGACAACGCGCAGTACGCCGCCGTGCGCATCCTCGGCGAGGCGGCCGGGGGCAAGAAGGTGCCGGGCACCGAACTCGGCGGCATCGACTTCGCGCAGCTCGCGCAGAGCATGGGCGTGCCGGCGCGCACCGTCGAACAGGGCGCCGACCTGCGGGATGCCCTCGCCGAAGCGCTGGCCGAGAACGGGCCGACGCTGGTGCACGTGAAGGTGGACCCCAACCCGCAGAAGCTGTATTGATCTTGCCGATTGACCCGACCGGGTGACGCTGTTTGGATGGCCGGGTGCAGCCTCTACTGACTCCGGACCAGCAGGAACTCGTGGCACAGGCCGGCAAGCTCGCCGACGCCTTCGCCGAGCGCGCCGCCCTGCACGACCGCGAGAACACCTTTCCCCACGAGAACTACGACGACCTGCGGGAAGCGGGTTTCCTGCGGCTGTCCGTGCCGGAGGAGCTGGGCGGCTTCGGCGCCGGCCTGCCGGAGATCCTGCCGGTGCTGGAACGCCTGGCGATGGGCGACGGCGCCACCGCGCTCGCGTTCACGATGCACCTCTCGCCGCTGGGCCAGTGGTCCAGCGTCTGGCTCCGCACGCAGTCGCCGCGGCTGGCGGAGATGCTCGCGAAAGCGGCTGAGGGCAACCTGATCTGGGCATCGGTGACCAGTGAAACGGGCCTGCGCAACGACATGACGGACTCGAACACCGAGGCCGTGCGCGTCGCGGGCGGGTTCGAGCTCACGGGTCGCAAGAGCTTCGCCACCAACACCGCCGTCGCCACGCACTGCTCCACCACCGCGCGCTACGACGACGCCGAGGGCGGCCCGCGCCTGCTGCTCTGCCAGATCGCGCTCGACCAGCCCGGGGTGAAGATCCACCAGACCTGGGACACCATGGGCATGCGCGGTACCCAGAGCAACGACGTGGAGCTCACGAAGGTGTTCGTCGAGGACTCCGCCGTGGTGCATTCGCTGCCGGTGAAGCACCTCGACGCGCGGGTGCTGGAAACCGTGTGGGCGTGGGCCATGCCGGCGTTCTCGGCCGTCTACACGGGAGTCGCGGCCGGTGCGCTCGACTGGACCGTGCGCTCGCTGCAGAAGCGCGGCAAGACGGGTGACCCGGTGCTGCAGGACGTGATCGGCGAGTGCCAGATCCTGCTCGACAGCTCGCGCGCGCTCATCCGCAGCCACGCCGACGACGTGATGTCCCGGCGCCTGTTCACCGGCGACGTGCAGGACGGGGTGGCCCGCTGCGCGGTCGTGAAGTACGTGGCGGCCAACAACGCCGTGCAGGTGATGCAGCGCCTCGTCGACGTGCTGGGCGGCATGTCGTACACGAAGAAGCTGCCCTTCGAACGCATGTGGCGCGACGTGCAGGCGAGCACCTTCATGCCGATGGGCAACCTCGCCACGCGCAAGCTGGTGGGCGCCAACGTGCTCGGCGTGCGCACGCTGCCGGAGATCGGCCCGGACGAGACCGGGCCGGACTCGCGGGCCAAGGCCTGAAAAAGCCGGGCGCCGCGCGGAAAGCGCGGCGCCCGGCTCACCAGACCCAGCTCAGTTCTTGGCTTCTTCCTTCGCCGCCGTGGCCGCCGATTCCACCAGGTCACGCTCAGCCTCATCCGCCGAAGCGACTGAAGCAGCCGAAGCAGTGGAAGCAGCAGAAGCGCCCACCGCCGAAGCCGGCCCGTGCAGCAGCCGCGCCACCTCACCGCGCAGCGTCACGAACTCCGCCGACTCCCGGGTGGTGATCTGGTCGCGCTCCGCGGGCAGCGGCACGGGCAGATCCGCCACGATCGACGCCGGCGACTTCGACAGCACGAGCACCCGGTCGCCCAGGTACACGCTCTCGTCGATGTCGTGCGTCACCAGCAGCACCGTGGTGCCCTGCTCGCGCTGCACGCGCCGCAGCAGGTCCTCCAGCTCGAAGCGCGTCTGCGCGTCGACCGAGGCGAACGGCTCGTCCATGATCAGCAGCGCCGGGCGCGAAGCCAGGGCCCGCGCGATCGACACGCGCTGCTGCATGCCGCCGGAGAGCTGCCACGGGAACTTCGCCCCGATCCCGGTCAGCCCCACGGCTTCGAGCGCGGCGGTGGCCCGCTCACGCCGTGAAGCCTTGTCGAGTTTGGTCCAGCGCAAGGGGAACTCGACGTTCTTGGCCACCGTGAGCCACGGGAACAGCGAGCGGCTGTAGTCCTGGAACACCACGGCGAGGTCGTCCGGCACGCCGGTCACCAGGTCGCCGTGCAGGCTCACGGTGCCCGACGTCGGCGGCAGCAGGCCGGCGATCGCGCGCAGCAGCGTCGACTTGCCGCACCCCGACGGGCCGACGATGCACGCCAGCTGGCCGGCTTCGACGGTGAACGACAGGTCGTTCACGGCGACGTGCGCCTTGTCGCCGGCGCCGTAGCGGTGGCTGAGGTCGGAGACCTCGAGCATGGTCGACATTCTGACTACCTTCCGAAAGTTCTAGTGACGGCCGGGCTGCCACTTGAGCACCCGGCGCTCAACGGCGAGCAGGGCCGCGTTGAACCCGTAACCCAGGATGCCCAGCAGCACGATCCACGCCCACATCTGGTCGAAGTCGTACGCGCGCTGGGCGGCGATCAGCGCGTAGCCGATGCCGTTGAGCGAGCCGACGAGCTCCGAGATCGCCATGAGGATCAGCGAGATCGACAGCGAGAGCCGCAGGCCCGCGAAGATCTTCGGCATGGCGGCCGGCAGCACGACCGTGGTGATCCAGTAGAACCGCGGCGTGCGGAACGCCCGCGCGGTCTCGGCCTTCACCTTGTCGACCGAGCGCACGCCGTCCACCGTGTTCATCACGATCGGCCACACCGAGCCGAAGATGATGGTGGCGATCTGCATGCCCGGTCCGATGTGGAACAACACGATGAACACCGGCACCAGCGCGGGCGGCGGGATCGCGCGGAAGAACGCGAACAGCGGCCCCACGTAGTCCATGCCGGTCTTCGAGCGCCCCAGCGCCGTGCCGAGGGCGACACCCAGCACCACCGACAGCAGCCAGCCGCCGAGCACGCGCCCGAGGCTCGGCAGGATGTGCTCGAACACGGCGTCGCCGAGGAACACGTGCGTGGCCGGGCCCGAGAACCACAGCTTCACCGCCGCCGCGACGATCTTGGTCGGCGTCGGGAAGAAGACGCTGTCGGTGAAGCTCGTGATCACCTGCCAGAGCACCACGAGCACCACGAACAGCAGCCACTTGCGGGCGAACCCGCTCAGGCCGCGGCTCACCCGGCCGCGAGCGGCCGCGACCGGTTTGCCGACGACGGTCACGCGAGGTCCCCTTCGTCGTTGCTGCTCCAGCGGAACAGCCGCTTGCCCAGGCGTTCGAGCCCTTCGTTGGCGAGGAAGCCCAGCACCCCGGCCACGACGGTGCCCGCCAGCACCAGGTCCATCCGGCCCGAGCCGGACGACGCTTCGAGCACGAACTGCCCGATGCCCAGCTTCGCGCCGGCGAGGAACTCGGTGCTGATCACCAGGATCAGCGAGATCGCGGCCGACATGCGGATGCCGGTGAACACGAACGGCGCCGCGTGCGGCAATGCCACCGAGGTCAGCAGCCGCGACTTCGGGGTGCCGTACGAGCGCGCGGTCTCGATCAGCAGCGGGTCGATCTCGGCCATCGCGTAGATGGTGTTGAACAGGATCGGCCACACGGCCGCGTACACCGCGAGCAGGATCTTCGACTCCGGCCCGCCGCCGACCACGATGAGGATCAGCGGGATCCACGCCACCGACGGGATGGGCCGCAGGAACTCGACGATCGCCTTGGTCGCGTCACGCAGCCAGCGCACGCTTCCGAGCAGCAGCCCGGCCGGCACGGCCACCGCGATGGAGACGGCCATCGCGATGAGCCACGCCAGCACGGACGCGATCACGTCGCGCACGAACTCCGTGTCGCCGAGCAGTTCGCCGATGCGCGCGAACACGATCGTCGGCGGCGGCACGTCGTTCTGGTCGATCAGGCCGGCCCGCACGACGACCTCCCAGATCAGGAGGAAGCCGAGCAGGCCGACCAGGTTGCGGACGAGTCGCACGTCAGGATGCGCTCGGCTGCGCCACGATCATCTGCGCGACGTCGATCTTGGCCGGGATCGAGCCGAACTGCTGCAGCAGGTCCGGCACGCGCTGCAGGCGCCGGGCGTCCAAAGTGGACTGGAAGGTGAGCAGCGCGGTGAGCGAGGCGGTGGCCTCGTCGACCTTCGAGAACTGCACCATCAGCGGCTCGATCTTCGAACGGTCCGCGGATTCCTTGGTGGCGCGCAGCATCGCCCGCTGGAACGCCGCCACGGTCTTCGGGCTCGCCGAGGTGAACTTGCCCAGCGAGCCGTAACCCGCGGTCGGGAAGTCCTGCGTGGCACCGGTCGCGGTGTCGATGATCGGCACCGTGCCGTTGGTCTTCGCCGAACCGGTGATGAACGGCTCGGTGAGGAAGCCCGCGTCCACGTCGCCGCGCTTCACGGCCGCACCGATGCTCGGGAACGGCAGGGAAACCCACTGCACCTTGGAGAAGTCCACGCCGTTGTCGCGCATCACGGACTTGGTCAGGGTGTCGCAGATGGTGTTCTGCGCGGTGATGGCGATCTTCTTGCCCGCCAGGTCGCGCACGCTCTTCACGGAACCGTTGGGCATGGCCACGATCTCGGTGCTCTTCGGGCCGGCCGACGAAGCGTCGGACACGAACTTGATGTCCGCGTTGCCCTTGCTCTTCGCGATGAAGAACGGCGTGTAGCTCGCGTACGCGATGTCGACCTCTCCGGACAGGAGCTTGGTCACCGACGCGTCACCGCTGGCGGCGTCGACGGACTCGACGTCGAGGCCTTCGTCCTTGAAGTACCCGTTCTTCACCGCGAGGTGGAACGGGGCGACGTCGATCGTC
The DNA here is from genome assembly GCF_035918295.1 of Amycolatopsis rhabdoformis. Classification (GTDB taxonomy): domain Bacteria; phylum Actinomycetota; class Actinomycetes; order Mycobacteriales; family Pseudonocardiaceae; genus Amycolatopsis; species Amycolatopsis rhabdoformis. The sequence goes on along the minus strand of NZ_CP142149.1, from coordinate 7,061,731 downwards.
GGCATGATCGAGACCTTGATCTTCGTCTTCTCGAGACCCGAACCGCCGCTCGCGCTGCCCGAGTCGTCCGAGCCGCCGAGCAGGCCGCAGCCGCTCGCGGTCAGTGCGACGCCGCTCGCCATGGCGAGGGAGAGGAAGCCACGGCGGCCGAATCTGGCCTGGCTGCTCCCGGCTGTTTCAAACAAGGCCGCTCCTTGGAGAATGAGGTCACATGGGTGTTGACCGTGCTGGGTCTGGTGGAGTGTGGCTCATTGTCCGGAGTCACGCGGCCACTGTAGAAGAGCAACTCACCGATCACAATGGGTGGTCATCACCGTTCTGAGAGTGGTGTGAATCACTCGATCAGGGGAACAGGGCCGTTCGGCCGAAGATCATCAGCACGTGGGGGCTAACTCGGAATCCACTTGATCCGCTACCTGGGTGTTCCGGATCGGCTGTCAAGAGGGTTACAAATCACCGACTCGTTCGCTACCCTCTGCTCCGGCAGTGTGAGGTGTGGACCACCGATGTAGTGAGAGTGAGCCTCGCTGAGAGGCACTCTGCGCGGGCCGGCACTCGTCGGCGAACTGGTGGCTTAGGCCTAATGGACCAGTGATCGACCAGTGCGGGGACCGAACGCCATGCAAGTACTGAACCGATTCCGCGTCCAGGGCGGCGTGAAACCGCACCTGGAAGTGGATCTTTTCACCCGGAAGGGTGTAATGGCCCCCGTCGCCCGGGCAGCTGAAGCCCCGGGCGGGCTGCCAGGAGCGTGCGGCTAGTGGTTGCGGGCACGGCAGGCTTCAATTCACAGGGTCCCTCGGACCCGGACGACGATGGTGGTGCGGCGGTGCCGAACGAAGACACCGCGGGGGTGGGAGGGGCCCCTGCGCGCGAGAGTGGGCTGAATCCCGCACGACGGGGTTCCGTCTTCGCGCTGAACAACTGGCGGCTTCGGTCGAAGCTCGCCCTCATCCTGATCATCCCGACGCTCACGGCGCTGGTGCTCGGTGCGCTGCGCGTGGTCGACGACGCCCAGCAGGCCGTGCAGTTCGGGCACACCGCGGACCAGGTCGCGTTCGCGGGCAAGGTGACCACGGTCATCCACGACCTGCAGGGCGAGCGCAGCCTCGCCGTCGCGCGCCTGTCCTCCGGCGACTCCCTTCGCCAGACCGGGCTCGACGCGCAGATCGCGAAGGTCGACCACGACGTCGAGGACCTGCGCAACTCGCTGGTCACGCTGAATCCCGATGACCAGGCGACCAGTGATCGGTACGCCCGCGGAATCCAGCGCCTCGACGCGCTGCGCCCGCTGCGCGCGGCCGTCGGCTCGTCGGCCTACTCCGACGTCGCGGTGCTCGACACCTACTCCTCCATTCTCAACTCGCTGATCCAGCTGGGTCGCGAAGTGACCACCGCGGTCACCGACCGCGACCTGCTGCGGCTGGGCAACAGCACGCAGGCCATCAGTGAGGCCAAGGAGTTCACGCTCCGCGGCGACACGGCACTGGAGATCGCGGCCTTCCGCGACGGCTTCCCCGGCGACCTGCTGGACCAGACCCGTGCGGCCGAAGCCAGCGGCGACGCGTCGATCGCGGCGTTCCTCGCGAACGCCACCGACGACCAGGTGCAGCTGTACTCCGACACGGTCTCGGGCCCGGAGGTCGACGACCGGCGCCGCATCCAGACGCAGGCGTTCTCCTTCGCCCAGCAAGGCGAAGGGCTCAACATCGACCCGACGCGGCTCGGGCAGGACAGCACCGTCGCGTCGGACAAGATGCGCGCGGTCGAGACGAACCTGCTCACGCAGCTGCGCACCCAGGCCGACGATCTGGCCAGCTCGGCGGTCCGCTCGGCGTGGGTCGGCGGCGTGATCGTGCTCGCGGCACTGATCGCGGCCCTGATCCTGATGCTCGTGATCGCCCGCCTGATGCTGCGGCCGCTGCGCGTGCTGCGGACCACGGCGCTCGACGTGGCGTACACGAGGCTGCCGGAGACGGTTCAGTCCATTCTGGACGATCCAGACCCGGTCAACGCCTCGAAGAAAGCAGTGGACCCGGTTCCGGTCACCTCACGCGACGAGATCGGTGAAGTGGCGCGCTCGTTCGACGTGGTCCACGGCCAGGCCGTGAAGATGGCGGCCGAACAGGCGCTGCTGCGCGAGAACGTCAACGGCATCTTCGTGAACCTCTCGCGGCGTTCGCAGCGGCTGGTGGAACGCCAGCTCGGCGTGATCGACCGCCTCGAGGCCGACGAGCAGGACCCGGACCACTTGGCGAGCCTGTTCGAGCTCGACCACCTCGCCACCCGCTTGCGGCGCAACGGTGAATCGCTGCTGGTGCTCTCGGGCGCCGGTCTCGCGAAGTCCGTGCCCAAGCCGGTGCCGGCGGCCGACGTGATCGGCGCCGCGGTGTCGGAGATCGAGCAGTACGCCCGCATCGAGGTCGGCATCGTGCCCGAGGTCGCCGTGCAGGGCCTCGCGATCCACGACCTCGTGCACGTGCTCGCCGAACTGCTCGACAACGCGACCTACTTCTCCGAGCCGGAGACGAAGGTCACAGTGCGCGCGGTCGTCACGCGCAAGAAGGCGCTGGCCATCCAGATCACCGACCACGGTGTCGGCATGACGGAGGACCGCCTCGCGGAGGTCAACCAGCGCCTGGCCGACCCGCCGGACCTCGACGTGTCGGTGACGCGGCGAATGGGTCTGTACGTGGTCGCGCGCCTGGCCCAGCGCCACGGCATCGAGGTGCGGCTGCGCGAGAACGAGGACATCGAGGGCGGCGTGATCGCCCGCGTGGTGGTGCCGGCGGAGCTGCTCACGCAGCTGCGCGTGGCCAACCCGATGCCGCGCCACACGCCGCCGCCGATGAACCGCAACGAGGTCTCGCACCCGAGCCTGCCGCCGATGAACCGGCAGTTCGAGCAGTTCGACTCGACCCCGCCGCCGATGTCCGCGCCGCCCGCGGCCCCGCCGGCACCGGTCGTGCCGGCGCAGTCCAACGGTGGCCTCGTGCCGCTCGACCAGCCGATCAGCCTCGACGACCTCGTGGCCGGAAACCGTGCCGCCGGGCCGTTCCTGAGCCCGGAGTCGGCGCTGCCGGAGGGACCGGCGTGGCCGACGGCCGAGGATCTCGCCCCGCTCACCCAGCAGTCCAACGGGGATGGTGCGAGCCTGGCGGAGACCCAGTTCCCGCCGCTGGTGCTCCCGAAGCGCGAACCGAAGTACGTCGCGCCGGAGGAGCCGCAGCGTCAGGAGCCGGCCGCCGACGACGGTGCTTCGGCCCTCGAGGACGACGTGCCCACGCGGCGCCTGCCGATCTACCAGTCCGTGCTTTCGCGGTGGTTCAGCGAAGGTGAGGACGGCGAACCGGCCGGAGCCGACGACCTCGGCGGCCTGCCCGCCGAACCGGCTGCGCCGGAAGCGGTCGAGGCCTCGGCCAACGGGGCTTCCGCTCCGGAGAGCCGGGTCGTGGACGAGCCGGTGGCCGACGAGCCGGCCGGGATCGACGAGGCCTTCGAGAGCCGTCAGGAGGAGCCGATCGAAGCGACACCTCTCTACCCCGGTTCCGACGACGGCTGGAGCAGCGCGTCGGACGAGGGCTGGCAGGCGGCGCAGTCGCTGCTGGAGAAGAAGTCCGAGGAGATCACGCAGGCGGGCCTGCCCAAGCGGGTGCCCAACGCGTACCTCGTGCCGGGCTCCATCGGCGACTCGGCTCAGGACGACGGGCACAATTCGTTCACCGACGCGACGGCCGGTCTGCCCGGAACGGGTGCTATCACCCGCTCGGCCGCCGCGGCCCGCAACAGGATGGCAAGCTTCCAGCGTGGGTACACCTCCGGACGGCATTCGTTGAAGGAACGGCCGGCCGACGAAACCCGGCTCGACGACGAAGGCGTACGGGTCACCGGGTCCGGGTATGTGAGCGACAGCAGTGAGGAGCGACAGTGACACGGGCGGGTGCAGTGCAGCCGGGGGGCGGCTCGGCGCAGCCGAACGGCAGGGCCGGCGGCGGCGTGGCGGGCAGCTTCGCGTGGCTGATCACGGACTTCGTCCACCGGGTTCCGGGCGCGGCCCACGCGGTGGTCGTCTCGGCCGACGGGCTGCTGCTCGCGGCTTCGCGAGGGCTGCCGAAGGACCGGGCCGACCAGCTGGCGGCGGTCGCCTCCGGGCTGACCAGCCTGGCGCGCGGCGCGGCGAAGGTGTTCGAAGGCGGCCCGGTCGCACAGACCGTGGTCGAGATGGCCAACGGCTTCCTCTTCCTCATGTCGGTCTCCGACGGCTCGTGCCTCGCGGTGCTGGGCGCGCCGGACAGCGACATCGGGCTCGTCGTGTACGAGATGACGTTGCTGGTCGAACGAGTCGGCCAGCAGCTGACGCCGGAAATGCGCGCGCAACTGCAGGGCGCTGCGATCCGCCGCTAGGCGGATCGGGAACTTCAGGAGCAGACCGTGGACGACGGGCGCTTGAGGGGCGATGGCCGGCTCGGTGACGATTTCACCGGCGGTTGGGCCGAGCGGGAGGAAGGCCGGGAGGACTGGAAGTCCTTCCGGGACCGGGTCGACCGCGAATGGCGCGCTCGGCGCGCCACCGGGTCCGACGCGGATCCGGTGCGCGAGCCGCCGAACTGGCTGACGGACTCGAACGCGGGCCAGACGCCGATCACCAGCGAGTACCGCGACCGCCTCCTCGGCGGTCCGGGTGCCGAGCTGTTCGGCGGCGCGAGCGGGCCGCTGTACGACTCGGCGGAGTTCGCGGCGTTCAGCGCGCAGCGCGACGGCACGCCGGGGCCGTCGTCCAACGAGCTGGCCGAAGCGCTGCCGATGCAGGCCGCGGGCGAGTACGTGGACGAACCACCGGTGGCCGAGGTCGAGACCTCCGGGCTGGTGCGGCCGTACTTCCGCACACGCGGGCGGACGAGGCCGACCTACGACCTCGCCATCGAGGCGCTGGTTTCGACGAGCGAGCAGGGCCGCGTGCTGGACCGCGTGCGCGTGCCGGAGCACCGGTCCATCTGCGATCTGTGCATCGACACCCGCTCGGTGGCCGAGGTGGCGGCGCTGCTGCGCCTGCCGCTCGGTGTCGTGCGGGTGCTCATTGGTGACGTGGCGGGCCTCGGACTGGTGCTGGTGCACACCACCAGCAGTACGAGCTCGGGCGACCGCCCCAGTATCGAGTTCATGGAAAGGGTGCTCAGTGGGCTTCGGAGAATTTGACTCCGACGCGAACACACCGCAGGTGACAGGTCCGACCTCGTCGGCCAAGATCGTGGTCGCGGGTGGGTTCGGTTCGGGCAAGACGACACTGGTCGGGGCGATTTCGGAGATCGACCCGCTGACCACCGAGGCCATGATGACCGAGGCGAGTGTCGGCCACGACGACACTTCGGCCACGCCGAACAAGACGACCACCACGGTCGCCATGGACTTCGGCCGGATCTCGCTCGACTCGGACCTCGTGCTGTACGTGTTCGGCACGCCGGGCCAGCACCGGTTCTGGTTCATGTGGGACGACCTCGCCGTCGGTGCCATCGGCGCCGTGGTGCTGGTGGACACGCGACGGCTCGCCGACGCGTTCCCGTCCATCGACTTCTTCGAGAATCGGAAGCTGCCGTACGTGGTCGCGATCAACTGCTTCGACCGGTTGCTGCACCACCAGATCGAAGACGTGCGGCACGCGCTCACGATCTCCCCGTCGGTGCCGATCATGGCCTGCGACGCGCGCGAGCGTGACTCGGCCAAGCAGGTGCTGATCTCGGTCGTGCAGCACGCCATCGCTCACGACACGGCACTGAGGGCAGGCTAGAACCCGAGTACCCGGAGCCGGGTGCGGCCGTTGGAGTGAACTCCGCGTGCTTCACCCGCTTCGGGGAGTGGTGCCTCCGACCGGAGTAGGGCCGCCGCCCCGCTCTTCGGTACGGTCGGGGCCGGCAATGCCCGAACGGGCAGCCGAACCGCCGGTGACCTGCGCAGACACCCCGCTGCGGACAGTCGCCGGCAACACCACCGAGTGACCCACGTATGCGTGGTCCTGTATGGGTTCGCGCCGTGCGCGTCCGTCTGGGTACGCGCAGTGCGCGGGTGCTCGCCCGACGCGGGCTCGACAGTGTCGGGCGGGTGAATACGCTGGAACGGCGTCTTCACGGCCGCCCGGCGATCATGGCGGTGTTCGGCGGTGTGCGACCGGTTTGGAGGGACAGTGACCGTTTCCGGCCAGGAAGGCCAGGGCACGTTCAGCTGGCTGATCACGGAGTTCGTGCGCCGGGTGCCCGGTGCCGCCCACGCCGTGCTGGTGTCAGCCGACGGTCTCTTGCTCGCGCCGTCGGAAGGTCTGCCGCAGGAGCGCGCCGAGCAGCTGTCGGCCGTCGCGTCGGGGCTCGTGAGCCTCACGCAGGGCGCGGCCCGCTGCTTCGAGGCCGGTGGCGTGAACCAGACTGTGGTCGAGATGGAGCTGGGTTACTTGTTCCTGATGTCGGTGACCGACGGTTCGTCGCTGGCCGTGCTGGCCGCGCCCACCTGTGACATCGGCACGGTCGCGTACGAGATGACGCTGCTCGTGGAGCGCGTCGGCCAGCAGATCACGCCCGAGCTGCGTGCCCAGCTCCAGGGCGGGGTGCGTGGTTAGTAGATGAGGATCTCCGGCTTCGGCGAGCAGGACACGGGCGCTTGGGACGCGCTGCACAAGGGCACCGAACGAGAAGGCGTCGACTCGCCCAGCCACTTCGAGCTGAGCACGTTGAAGACGATGCTGCCGCACCGGCGCCCGTCCGTGCCGCCTCCGCCGCCCCGCCCGGTGCCGGCCCCGGCTCCTGTTGGCGTGCCCGCCGCGCCCGCCGCCGAGTACTACGACGACGACGGCTACGAGTGGGTCGAAGACGGCGAATCGGGTTACTGGGAGGAAACCGGTACAGCGTCGAGCTACTACGGCGCCGAGGAGTACGACGCCGAGTCGTACCTCACGCACGTCGACCGGCAGGTGCCGCAGGATTCGGCGTACTACCAGGCGCCGGAGCGCCGGCACCTGTCCGCGGTGGACGATCCCGCGCCCTACGAGCAGCAGCCCTATGATCCTGCGTCCTACGAGCAGGAGCCCGCCGCGGGGCACGGGTACGCCCAGCGGCCGGCCGCCGCGTACCGCGAGGTGCCGCCCGACGGCGAGACCGACTACTTCCACCCCGCGAGCCCGGATGCCGCCTACGCGTCGGGGTACCAGCGACTGCCGGAACCGGACGCCGCGCGGGCTCCGGGCCGGCGCAGCGCGGCGCCGGAGGACTACACCACCGGCTACCAGCAGCTGCCCGCTTCGAACACCGCGCGCACTTCGGACCGGCGGCCCGCCGACTACGCCTCCGGGTACCACCAGCAGCCGGTGGCCGATGCCGCGTACGACTCGGGTCGTCAGCGTGCGGCCGAGCCCACGCGCCATCTGCGTGCGGGTGCGGCGGACGCCGGTCACTCCGGTTACCACCCGTTGCCTGGCGACGAGGCGGACTACCGGCGGGCGGCCGAGGAGTCTTATCCGTCGGGTTACGACGAGCCGGCCGGCTATCGCCCGGGCACCGACGCGGGTTATCCGCGCGCTGCCGCGGCGGAGCCGGGTCACTCCGGTTACCACCAGCTGCCCGGCGACGAGGCGGACTACCGGCGAGCGGCCGAGGAGTCCTATCCGTCCGGCTACGACGAGCCGACCGAGTACTCCTCGGGTTACTTCGAAGCGCCCGCCGGCGAATCGACCGGACGGCACTCCGTCGTGGTCCCGAACCGGCAGGCCGAGCAGGGCGGCCGGCGCCGTGCGGCCGTCGACACCGCGGACCGCGAGTCGCGCCACCGTCCGGCCCCTGCCGGCGGCGGCTACCTGCCGGTGCCCGACGCCCAGCACCGCCTCGCCGAGCCGCCCGAGCGCACCACCGGCGGTCGCCGGCGTGCGCCGGAACCTGTTGCCGCGCAGCCGGAGCAGTATCCCTACGCCTCGGAACCCGTTGCGGCGCAAGAGGAATACCCGGCGGAGCCGTACTCGCCCGAGGCCGAGGTCGAGGTCGACGCGGCGTGGGCCGAACCGCCGTCCCGCGAAGACCCGGCTCCCACGGCGAAACCGGCGAAGTCCCGCGTGCGCCCGTACGCGCGCACGCGCGGCCGCACGCGCTCCGACCACAACCTCGCGCTCGAAGCCCTCGTCTCCACCAGCGACGACGGCCGCCGCTACCGCGGGGTGCGGTCCATCGAGCACCGGCGCATCTGCGACCTGTGCCTGGACACGCGCTCGGTCGCCGAGATCGCCGCGCACCTGCACCTGCCGCTGGGCGTGGTGAAGATCCTCGTCGGCGACATGGCCGACATCGGCCTGGTCCTGATCCACCAGACCGAGCTCGTGCTCGGCGACCGCTCGTCCCGCGACTTCATGGAGCGCGTGCTGCAGGGCCTGCGCAACCTCTGAGAAGTCAGAGCGTGCTGCCGGTGCGGGGTTGGCCGAGGACGCCTGGCTCATCGCGAAGCGCCGGTGCACGCGGCTCGTCCTCGGGACCGTGGATCTCGGCTCACAAACGTCCGAAGAGGACAGTCATGCGCTGATGGACCGCGCACGAGCACGGCATCACGTTCTTCGACACCGCCAACGCCTGCGGCGAAGAACCCGGCGGCACCGAGGAGATCCTCGGTCGGCGCGGTTCGCCCGGGGCGGCGGCCGTCGTGAGCGAACCCGCATCTTTCCGGACCCGGCCCCGGGCCCGAACGGCGCGAAACCGGCCCCGGAGGCCTACGCCTGGTAGCGGCTCACTCCTCCACGATCGCGGCGGAAGTGATGCGGTGCAACGGATACCGCTCGTGATCCGTGCCCTCCAGTACGCCGCCGCCCACGCGGATGGGGCGCACCACGCGCTGGCTGGCGGTGCCGCGCGAGTCGACGAAGCCGATCCACACCTCGCGGCGTTCGAGCGTGGCGCGGGAGAGCAGTTCGAGCGTGGCCGTGGTGTCCGCGCCGCCGCCGGAGTGCGCGCGCACGGCGGAGCCGCGGCGGCGGGCGGTGGCCGCGTCGCCGGCGCGGAGGTTGGCGACGATGCGGGTGGCCTGGTCGTCGGTGAGCACGGCTTGTTCGCCGGGGCGGGCGCGGGCGGCCCGGGCGCGCGCGGGCAGCCGGCGGCCGGACGGGCGGATGTCGACGACCCGGCCGTCCGGTCCTTCGGCGGCCGGGGCGAAACCCGCGCCCCGCAAGGCTTCCAGCACTTCGCCGAGCGACACCGGGCTGATGAGCACGGTCGGGGCGATCAGCCGCAGGTCGTACTCCGCGGCCACCGGGTGCGCGAGCACCTCGGCGAGCAGGGCCTCATCGTCGCACCGGAGGAACGAGCCGGCGGTGCCACCGCGCAGGCGGCCGTGGCGACGGGCGACGTCGTCGATGAGGTAGGTGAGCGACTGCGGTACCGGCGTCGCGGACTTGCCGCGGAACAGCGCGTGCAGCTCGTCGGCCGTGCGGCCCGTGTCGAGTGCGCGGCGCACGGTGGACTCGGTGACGCGGTACACCGTGGCGTGCCCCGCCGACTCGATGTCGGCGACGGCGGCCATGGCGGTGGCCAGCTCGGGCTCGAGCGGCCCCGGCGCGACGACCGTGAGGTCGGCCTGCACCAGCACGTGGTCGACCGGCGCCGGCAGCGCGTCGTGCATCGACTCGACGGCGCCGGGGCGGTCGTCTTCGAGCAGCAGCCGCGTGGCGGTGGTCAGCGCGCCCAGGCCGACGAGCCCGAGTGCGGAGGCCTCGGCCATGGTCCAGCGCACGGTCTCGTCCCGCAGCCGGCCACCCCGCCGCGGCGCGCGCCACGCGAGCACGGCCACCAGCTCGTCCACGCTCTTCACGCCGGCACCGTCGGCCAGGTCGGCCAGCGCCACGAGCACCCGCCGCCGCGTGACCGGCGCGAGCGGCCGCCGCAGGTCTTCCGAAAGCGGCGCGATCGGCTTGTCCTTCGCGTCGCGCCCGCCCGCGAGCCCGGGCAGCCGCGGCAGCTCCAGCCACGCCTGCGCGAGCGTCATCCAGCGCTGCACGGTCGGCGACGCCAGCCACGAGTCGGTGAGCGTGGTCGGCACCCACTCCGGCGCGGTCGCCTCGCTGTCGGCCACCAGCCCGGCGCCCACGGCCAGCTCGGCCACGAACGAGGCCCGGGACTCGTCGGCCTCCAGGTCCTTCGCGAGCTTGCGCAGCTCCCGCACCCCGAGGCCGCCCGACTTGAGCACGGGCGGCGGCGTGGCCGACCACGAGCGCAGCAGCGTTTCCATCTGCCGCAACAGCTCCATGGCCTCGCCGGCCGCCGCGGTGTCCACCGTGTCCGTCTTGTGTGGATGGACGGGCAGCTCGGGTTCGGTGAGCGTGGCCGGGTCGAACGCGGCGCCGCCGCGCAGCAGCAGGCCCAGCTCGCGCGGCAGCTCCACCGTCTGGTCGTCGCGGCGCAGCAGGAGCGAGCGGGCCAGCAGCTTCTGCACGGGCGTGGCGGCGTCGGAGAGCGAGACGTCGAAGCTCGCGTCGCGCGTGCGTCCGATCGGCGGGCCCGCGGCCAGCGCCGCGAGCACCTTGCGCTCGTCTTCGCCGACCTCCGCGAGCCGCGCGGACAGGTCGGTGGCCGCCAGGGCCGGCGACGGCGCGCCGAGCCCCGCCGGGAACGGTCCCAGCACGTCGCGCGCCGCCGGGGGCACGCGCAGCTCGTCGTCCGTGCCCCACACCAACACCCGCGCGCGCAAGCGCGCCAGCGGACCCGAAATGTCCGTTCCGATGAGCTCCTGAACGGCGGGCAACGCGGCCGGCGCCGTGTCCGCCCCGGCCACGAGCAGCGCGTCGAGCACGGCCAGCGTGAAGGTGTCGAGGTCTTCGCACGCACGCGCGACGGAACCCGGCGTGCCGGCTCGGGTGGCCAGCACGGTGGTGTCGGACGGCGGCGGGGTCGACAGGTCGCGACGGGTGCGCAGCAGGTCGGCGAGTGCGTCGTCGGACACCGCACGCAGCCAGTCCGCCAAGGAGGTCGCGGGCATAGACGTCCAGGATACCGGGCGGGTGAGCGGGCGCCGGGGGTGTTCGGGCAGACTGTGGGCGAACACCCCGGCACCAGGTTTATGGAGGGCGTTGTGGCGAAGGGCGAGAACGGCAGGAAATCGGGCATCGACCCCACCTGGCCGGGCGAGGACGGCGAGCACCCCGTGACGGAGCTTTCATCCGACCGCCAAGGCGCGCTGTCGCCGTTCGGCGACCTCACCTTCCCGCTCGAGGCGGTGCCCTACGTGCACCCGGAGACGGAAATCAACCGCTGAATCCCCACCTCTGGGGAAACAACCGGGGTTACTGGTCAGTCACCCGGTTGGGGTCAGGTGGCGACGGTCACGGGGCTACTGTTCGAAGGGTCCTAACCACAGGTTTCCCAGCGGGGAGTTAGTGCCATGCCGGTTCCCGGTCCCGGGTATTCGATCACCGTCCGGGTCGAGGCCCCGGCCTCCTCCACGGCCGCGGGTGACCTCACCACCGCTGTCGGCCGCGTCGGCGGTGTACTCACGGCGTTCGACGTCGTCGAGTCCCACGCCGACACGATCGTGGTCGACATCAGCGCCAACGCGCTGTCGGAGAACCACGCGCAGGACATCACCCAGGCGCTCGACTCGCTGCCCGGCGTGAAGGTGCGCAAGGTCTCCGACCGCACGTTCCTGATCCACCTCGGCGGCAAGATCGAGGTCACGCCCAAGGTCGCGCTCCGCAACCGTGACGACCTCTCCCGGGCGTACACGCCGGGTGTCGCCCGCGTGTGCCAGGCGATCGCCGCGAACCCCGAGGACGCGCGCCGCCTCACCATCAAGCGCAACACCGTGGCCGTGGTCACCGACGGCTCGGCCGTGCTGGGCCTCGGCAACATCGGCCCGGCCGCCGCGCTGCCCGTGATGGAGGGCAAGGCGGCGCTGTTCAAGAAGTTCGCCGGCGTCGACGCGTGGCCGGTGTGCCTGGACACCCAGGACACCGAGGAGATCATCAAGATCGTGAAGGCGATCGCGCCGGTCTACGCGGGCATCAACCTCGAGGACATCGCCGCCCCGCGCTGCTTCGAGATCGAGGCGCGCCTGCGTGAGCAGCTCGACATCCCGGTGTTCCACGACGACCAGCACGGCACGGCGATCGTGGTCGTCGCGGCCCTGCGCAACGCGCTGCGCGTGGTCGGCAAGGAGATCGAGGACTGCAAGATCGTGGTCAGCGGCGTCGGCGCGGCCGGCTCGGCCATCATCCGGCTGCTGCTGCGCAAGAACCCGGGTGACATCGTGGCCGCCGACATCGACGGCATCGTGCACCCCGACCGCGGCAACCTCGACGACAACCTCACCTGGATCGCGAACCACACCAACCGCGACAAGCAGGCCGGCACGTTGCGCGAGGCCCTGGTCGACGCCGACGTGTTCATCGGCGTCTCCGCGCCGAACCTCTTCGGTGCCGAGCAGGTGGCGACCATGAACAAGGACGCCGTGGTGTTCGCGCTGGCCAACCCGGACCCCGAGATCGACCCGCTCGAGGCTCAGCAGCACGCCGCCGTGGTCGCCACCGGCCGCAGCGACTTCCCGAACCAGATCAACAACGTGCTGGCGTTCCCGGGCGTCTTCCGCGGCCTGCTCGACGCCGCGGCGCACGACATCGACGACAACATGCTGCTCGCGGCCGCCGACGCGATCGCCGACGTGGTGGACCAGAGCCGCCTCAACGCGTCGTTCATCGTGCCGAGCGTGTTCGACAACGCGGTGGCCCCGGCCGTCGCGGAGGCCGTGAAGAACGCCGTGCGCGCGGAGGCCAAGGCCGGCTGACGCCGGTCGCGCTCTTCGGGCCCCGTCGCCGCTTCCCGTGGCGACGGGGCCTTTTTGTCGCCCGGACCCGCGCTGGCATAGCCTCCTGGGGTGAGTGAACTCAGCCACGTCGACGAAACCGGCGCCGCGCGGATGGTCGACGTCTCCGGCAAGACGGCGACCGCGCGCACCGCTCTCGCCGGCGGCACCGTGCACACCACCGCGGAGGTGGTGGATTTGTTGTCCGCCAACGGATTGCCGAAGGGTGACGCGCTGGCGACGGCCCGGATCGCCGGCATCATGGGTGCCAAACGCGTGCCGGAACTGATTCCGTTGTGCCACCAGATCGCGTTGTCCGGCGTGAAAGTGGAATTCGCATTGGCCGGGAACGCGGTGCACATCAGCGCGACGGCGAAAACCACCGATGTCACCGGCGTGGAAATGGAAGCCCTCACGGCCGTCGCGGTCGCCGGGCTCACGCTGCACGACATGATCAAGGCCGTGGACCCGGCCGCGACCCTCGACAACGTCCGCCTGATCCGCAAGGACGGCGGCAAGACCGGCACGTGGGAGCGGCAGTCATGAGCGAGGCACGGGTGATCGTGGCGTCGAACCGCGCCGCGAAGGGTGTGTACGAGGACAAAACCGGTCCGGTGCTCGTCGACTGGCTGGCCGGGCGCGGGTACACCGTGCCGGCGCCGGTGGTCGTCGAAGACGGTGAGCCGGTGGGCATCGCGTTGCGCGCGGCGGTTTCCGAAGGGGTCGCGGTGGTCCTGACCACGGGCGGTACCGGGATCTCGCCGACGGACCGCACCCCGGACGTCACGCGTGAGGTGCTGGACTACGAGCTGCCGGGTGTCGCGGACGCCATTCGCTCCGCGGGCCTGCCGCACGTGCCGACGGCCGTGTTGTCGCGGGGCCTCGCCGGAGTCGCGGGCCGCACGCTGGTCGTGAACCTGCCGGGCTCGCGCGGTGGCGTGAAAGACGGGTTGGGCGTGCTGGAGGGAATCCTGGACCACGCCGTGGACCAGCTCGCCGGCGGCGACCACCCGCGACCGGTGGCGGCCGAGTTCGCCGCGGGAGCCACGGAGAACTCCGCTTCGGTGGCCGACGCGCTCGCGGCGGAGACGCTGCCGGCCGACCTGCTCGAAGCCGCGGCGGCGAGCACACCCGCCGTGCGCGTGCTGCGCGCCGAGGTCAGCGACCAGTCGCTGTCGGTCGACGAACACGCTCGCCTGGTGGAAGACGACGCGGCCGGCGCCGTCGTGACCTTCGGCGGGGTCGTGCGTGACCACGACGGTGGCAAGGGCGTGCTCGACCTCATCTACGAAGGCCACCCCAGCGCGGGCGAGGTGCTCGCGCAGGTGGTGACCGAACTCGCCGCCGGCTGGACGGGCGTGCGGGCCGTGGCCGTGAGCCACCGCGTCGGCGCGCTCGCCATCGGCGACGTGGCGCTGGCGTGCGCTGTCGCCGCCGAACACCGCGGTCAGGCCTTCGCGGCCTGCTCGGAGCTCGTGGACGAGGTGAAGGCCCGGCTGCCGATCTGGAAGCACCAGCACTTCACCGACGGCTCCGACGAATGGGTCAACTCACCCTGAGCCGCTCGTGCGGGGTGCGACCGGCCGGAACCGGGCGCACCCGCACGGGTCACGACCCCCACGGGTCACGACCCCACGAAGGGCCCCACCGCCGGGGGAAATTCGCGGTGGGGCCCTTTCGTCGGATCACAGCCAACCGAACGCTGCGCCCTCAGGATCTCAAGACCTCACGAAGAGGCCAGGAGTCACTTGGTGGCGATCTTCTGACCGACCAGGATCAGGTCGGCGTTCGGGATGTAGGCCTTGTTCAGGTCCTGCAGCTTCTGGTAGCCGCCCTGAACGTTGAGCTGCTTGGCGATCTTCGACAGGCTGTCGCCCGCCACGACGGTGTAGTCACCGTTCGGGTTCGAGCTCGGCACGCCGGTCACCGGGGTGGCGGCGACCTTCTTGGGGGCGGTGCTCGTGCTCTTCTTCGGGGTCGCCTTCTTGGCGGTCGACTTCGAGGTCGACTTGGTCGACTTCGTCGACTTGTGGGCCGCGGTCGAGCCGCCGGCACCCTTGCCGTAGCAGTTCGGCCACGCGCCGCCGCCCTGGCCGGCCAGGACGCGCTCGGCGACGGCGATCTGCTGCTCACGGGAAGCGTTCGCCGCGCTGCCGCTGCCGCCGTAGGCCTTCCAGGTGCTCTGCGTGAACTGCAGGCCGCCGTAGTAGCCGTTGCCGGTGTTGGTGTTCCAGTTGCCGCTGCTCTCGCACTGCGCGACAGCGTCCCAGTTCGTCGACGCCGACGCGGGGGTCGCGGCGATCGCGATGGGCGCGCCGACCGCGATGCCCGCGACTGCGACGCGAGCGATGGTGCGGGTGGCGGCGGACATCTTGCGGTGCTTGCCTCGGTAAGACATGAGAATACTTCTCGGTTTTCCTGCACCTACGAGCCCGAAGGCTGAGGGCCGGGTTGGGAGCCCGTCCGCCCGTTGCCGGGCGGCAGACGCGGACAGCGCACGACGCGCGGTCTTCGTCCCCTCGTCCCTGTCCGGAAATGCTTTCGCTCGGGGTATGGGTCCGGGGATCCGTTGGACAGGGCTAGGCGCTACGGATTCCCGGTCTTGCTCGGTCGGTCGGGGCCAACCGAAAAGCGACGGTACGTAACGAGAGCCGTGATCGGAAATTATTCGGCATGTGACCTACGTCACAGTAACAGCACGCAACCTCTCACGATCGGCATGTTTGCGCTGGTCAGAGGGCCGTTATCTGCCCGTTTTGTGCCCGAGATATTTCACGGATCGTGAGGCTTGGATCACGTCGATAAGGCGCCAACGGTCCATTCGCGCAGCCATTGAGTCGGGCACCTTAAACCACTCAGTGCGAAGTCCGCCAGTGCACGCCGAGTGGTTCTGTGGGTGCCCGGGAATACGCCGTGAGCGAACTACTTCGGAGAGTAGGCAATAACAAAAATGGCCGCTCACGGCGCCTTGGGCGCCGGGCGGCGTGGTTCGGACCAACCGGCCGGACAGGCCGGTTCGAGGGCCCAGTGAGCCCCTGGGCGGGGTCTGGCGAGGTCTCAGGAGGGTTAACCGCCGGCGAAGGGCGGGAGCACGTCGAGTTGCGCTCCGTCACTGAGCGCCCGATTCTGATCACGGACGGCAACCTCGTTCAGCAGGAAGCTCGCCGCGTCGAGGATGCGCGGCAGTTGGCCGGGATGCAGCTCGCGCACGAGGCGGGCGGCGTCCGCCACGGTCGAGCCCTCGGGAAGCTTCAGCTTCTCCTCTTCGACACCCGCCGCCGCGCGGGCGGAGGCGAAGTAGCGGACCAGCACGGTCATCGGTTCCAGGGACTGGGGTGACATGTCATCCACCGATCGCACTCATCGGCCGGATCGGCTGCGCGAACCCGGCTTCGTTGATCTCGTGGCCCGCGAGCTTGCCCCACATCGTGGCTCGCCAGGCGTCGGCCACCTCTTGATCGCGCGCGCCCGCGCGCACGAGGGCGCGCAGGTCCGTCTCGTCGTTGGAGAAGAGGCAGGAGCGCACGGCACCGTCGGCCGTGAGCCGGGTGCGCTCGCAGGCGGAACAGAACGGCCTGGTCACCGACGCGATCACACCCACGTCGCCGGGTCCGCCGTCGACCAGCCAGCGCTCGGCCGGCGCGCCACCTCGGGCGGCCGGGAACGGCGACAGCGTGAAGTGCTCGCCCAGCGCGGCCAGGATCTGCTCGGCGGTGATCATCTCGCCGCGGTTCCAGCCGTGCTGCGCGTCGAGGGGCATCTGCTCGATGAACCGCAGGTGGTAGCCCTCGTCGAGGCAGAACCGCAGCAGCGGCACGGCCTCGTGCTCGTTGAGCCCGCGCATCAGCACGGAGTTCACCTTCACCGGCGCCAGGCCCGCGTCACGCGCCGCGGCGAGGCCGGCCAGCACGTGGGAGAGACGGTCGCGGCGGGTGATCTGCTCGAACAGCGCGCGGTCGACGGTGTCGAGCGACACGTTGATCCGGTCCAGGCCGGCTTCGACGAGCCCCTTCGCCCGCTTCGCGAGCCCGATCCCGTTGGTGGTCATGGAAACCCGCGGCCGCGGCTCGAGCGCCGTGATGCGCGCCACGATGCCTTCCAGGCCCGGGCGCAGCAGCGGCTCGCCGCCGGTCAGGCGGATGTCGGTGACCCCGAGCTGTTCCACGGCGATGCGCATGAGCCGCACCAGCTCGTCGTCGCTGAGTACCTGCTCACCGGGCATCCAGTCGAGACCCTCGGCGGGCATGCAGTAGGTGCAGCGCAGGTTGCAGCGGTCCGTGAGGGAAACCCGCAGATCCGTGGCCACGCGACCGAACTGGTCGAGCAGACCGGGGTGGTCGGGCCGGGGTGCCGCGGGCGCGCCGGACGGACCTCGTGTGCCGGGAACGCGAGGAAACCCGAGATGTACTGCCGTCATTACTCACAGCTTAACTCCTGGAGGTCGGAAAAGCCGACTCCTCCTAATCCCGGGACCCGGCCGGAACGAGCCTTCGACGCCGTGCCGTGACCTTCCCGTGACGACCCGCGCACGGGTGCCGACGGACCGTTCGCGGATCCGCCGCGCACCCACTGTCCGCACTCGACGGAGCGGGCTTCGCACCTCGTGCGACCAGCGGCAGAACCCGTGGTGGTGACGTGGATTACGCTGCCGCCGCGACCGTCCACACCGGTGGCGACCCGGGTCGGGCACCGCCGTCGTGAGGGGCGCCACGTAGCCCCTCCGGCCGGCGGCCGGGGCCCGGCTGCCCGCATCGTGGAATTTTCGGGCGTTATCAGAACGCAATAATCGAAGAGTTACACAACGAAGTGCTCGACAATTCACGTTTCACATGGCTTTTCCTCAACTGCGGCGATAATCTTCCGGCCATGCCGCAATTTCGGTTGTCCGAGGCCGCCAGGCTCCTCGGCGTCAGTGACGACACCGTCCGGCGGTGGGTCCGGGCCGGTCAGCTGACCGCGACCGACGACGCCGCCGGCCGCAAGGTCGTCGACGGTGCCCAGCTCGCGGGTTTCGCCCGTGCGCAGGCCGCCGGTCCCGAGGACCCGTCGGCTATCGGCCGTTCCGCCCGCAACCGCTTCGTGGGTCTCGTGACCGAGGTCACCGCCGACAAGGTGATGGCCCAGGTCGAGATGCAGTGCGGGGCGCACCGAGTGGTGTCACTGATGAGTTCAGAAGCCGTCCGCGAGCTCGGGTTGCGCCCGGGTGTGCTCGCGGTGGCCGTTGTCAAGGCGACCACCGTCGTGGTGGAGACCCCGGAAGGAACCAGATGAAGAAGCTCGCCATCGCCGTCGCGGCGGTAGCGCTGTTGGCCGGCGCGTGCAGCGCGAACGACCAGGCCAGCACCAGCCCCAACACCGGCAGCGCGTCGGCGCCGGCTCCCGCGGGCGGGGGTGCCACGGGCACGCTCACGGTGTTCGCCGCCGCGTCGCTCACCGAGTCGTTCAACGAGCTCGGCAAGGAGTTCGAAGCCGCGCACCCGGGCGTCACCGTGAAGTTCGACTACGAGGGTTCCTCGGCGCTGGTGCAGAAGCTGAACAACGGCGCCAAGGCCGACGTGTTCGCCTCCGCCGACCAGGCCAACATGGACAAGGCCACCCAGGGTGGCGTGATCGACGGCCAGCCGACGGTGTTCGCCACCAACAAGCTGGCGATCGCGGTGGCCAAGGGCAACCCGAAGGGCATCAAGTCCTTCGCCGACCTGACCAAGAGCGACCTGACCGTAGTCGTCTGCGCGCAGCAGGTGCCGTGCGGTTCGGCGACGAAGAAGGTCGAGACGGCCACCGGCGTCACGCTCAAGCCGAAGAGTGAGGAAACCGACGTCAAGCAGGTGCTGGCGAAGGTGCAGTCGGGTGACGCCGACGCGGGCCTGGTCTACGTCACCGACGCCACGTCGGCCGCCGACAAGGTGGACAAGGTGGACTTCCCAGAGGCTTCGGGCGCGATCAACAACTACCCGATCGCCGTCGTGAAGGACGCTCCGCAGCTCGCGCTCGCGAAGGAGTTCACCGACTTCGTCCTCGGCCCGCAGGGCAAGGCCGAGCTGACCAAGATCGGGTTTGGCCCGGCTCAGTAAGGGGCAGCGCGGTGCGGCGGCCGGGCAACGGCCGCCGCATTCGCGGGTTCCCCTTGTTCTCTGGATCCCCGCGGTGCTGGCGCTCGCGCTCGTGGTGCTGCCCGTCATCGGGCTGCTCGTGCGTTCGGACGTCACCCGGTTCCCCTCTCTCCTGATTTCCGAGTCTTCGCTGGCCGCGCTCAAGCTGTCGGTGATCACGGCGCTGCTGTCCACGGCGGCGTGCGTGGTCCTCGGCGTGCCGCTGGCCGTGGTGCTGGCGCGCTCGCGAGTGCGTGGCACGCGGCTGCTGCGCTCGATCGTGCTGCTTCCGCTGGTCCTGCCGCCGGTGGTCGGCGGCCTCGCTCTGCTGTACGTGCTGGGGCGCAGGGGTTTCCTCGGCATCCTGATCAACGCGCTGACCGGCCAGCAGGTGCCGTTCACGACGGGCGCCGTGGTGATCGCGCAGACGTTCGTGGCCATGCCGTTCCTGGTCGTGAGCCTCGAAGGCGCGCTGCGAGGCTCGGGCGACCGCTACGAGCAAGTGGCCTCGACGCTCGGCGCGCGGCCGTGGACGGTGTTCCGCCGGGTGACGCTGCCGTTGCTGCTGCCGGCCCTCGGGTCGGGTGTGGTGCTCAGTTTCGCCCGGGCGCTGGGTGAATTCGGCGCGACGATCACGTTCGCCGGTTCGCTCGAAGGTGTCACGCGCACGTTGCCGCTGGAGGTCTACACGCAGTCCGAAGTGGACATCGACAGTGCGGTGGCGCTTTCGCTGCTGCTGATCGTGGTGGCGTTCGTGGTCATCGTGGTGGCGCGGCCGCGCTCGTTCGAAGGTGGTTTCCGGTGACGCTCACGGCGCGGATGGCGCTCTCGCGGGGCACGTTCTCCCTCGACGTGGAGTTCACCGTGCCCGACGGCACGGTGCTGGCGCTGCTGGGCCCCAACGGGTCCGGGAAGTCCACTGTGCTCGGTGGGCTGGCCGGGCTGGTGCCGGTGACGTCGTCGGACATCAAGCTGTCGGGCCGCGTGCTGTCCGACGCGAAGGTGAACCTGGCGCCGCACGCGCGTGGCGTCGGGTTGCTGTCGCAGGACGCCTTGCTGTTCCCGCACCTGTCCGCTTTGGACAACGTCGCGTTCGCGCCGCGTTCGGCCGGCGCGGGGAAGGCCGCTTCGCGCGAGGTGGCGCGCAAGTGGCTGGCGGAGGTGGACGCGGCGGCGTTCGCGCGGCGGCGGCCCGGCCAGCTCTCGGGTGGCCAGCAGCAGCGGGTGGCGATCGCGCGGGCGCTGGCCTCCACACCTTCGCTGCTGCTGCTCGACGAACCGTTCGCGGCGCTCGACGTGGACGCGGCTCCCGCGATCCGCGGGCTGCTGCGGCGCGTGCTGCGCGGCGGGCTGACCACGGTGCTGGTCACGCACGATCCGCTCGACGCGCTCGCGCTGGCCGACCACGTGGCCGTGATGTCGGGCGGGCGCATCGTGGAACGCGGGCCGACGCGGGAGGTGCTGGCGGCGCCGCGCACGGCGTTCACGGCGCGGATCGCGGGGCTCAACCTGGTTTCCGGCGTCGCCGAGGCCGACGGGCTGCGCACGAAGACGGGTGACCTCGTGGCGGGGCTGTTGTCGCCCGACGCGGTGGTGGGGGAGACGGCCGTGGCGGTGTTCTCGCCGGCCGCGGTGGCCGTGTACCCGCACGACGGCGAGCACCGGGGCAGCCCGCGCAACACCGCTGAGGCCGCGGTGGCGGCGCTGGAGCCGCACGGGGCCGTGATCCGGGTGCGCACGAGCGGCGGTGGCTGGGCCGAGGGCCTCACCGCGGACCTCACGCCGGCGGCGGTGGCGGACCTGGAGCTGGAGCCGGGTTCGGCGGTCACGCTGTCGGTGAAGGCCGCGACGGTCGAGGTGCACCCGGCGCAGTCGTGACGCGTTGTGCCGCAAGGGAAATCGCCTGTTCACGGCCGTTTTGTCGGCCGTGCGTGATACCTTGGCGTCTCGATCAAGAAGGCCCGACGGAAGAGGATGGCGAGGGTGACAGAAGGCCGCTGGACGTACCTGAGCGACATGGACGGCGTCCTGGTTCGCGAAGAGCACCTCGTGCCGCGCGCGGACGAGTTCCTCGCCGAGCTGCGCGACAACGGCATCGGCTTCCTGGTGCTCACGAACAACTCGATCTACACCCCGCGTGACCTGCGGGCCCGGTTGCTGCGCACGGGGCTCGACATCCCGGAGGAGTCGATCTGGACCTCCGCGCTGGCCACGGCGAAATTCCTCGACTCGCAGCGGCCGGGCGGCACGGCGTTCGTGATCGGCGAGGCCGGGCTCACCACGGCGTTGCACGAGGTCGGCTACGTGCTGACCGAGCGCGACCCGGACTACGTGGTGCTGGGCGAAACGCGCACCTACAGCTTCAGTGCGATCACCAACGCGATCCGCCTGATCGAGCGGGGCGCGAAGTTCATCGCCACCAACCCGGACGCGACCGGGCCGAGCATGGAGGGTTCGCTGCCGGCCACGGGGTCGGTCGCGGCGCTGATCGAGCGCGCGACCGGGCGTTCGCCGTACTACGTGGGCAAGCCGAACCCGCTGATGATGCGCTCGGCGCTGCGGCGGCTGGGCGCGCACTCGGAGTCGACGCTGATGATCGGCGACCGCATGGACACCGACATCCACGCGGGCATCGAGGCGGGGTTGCAGACGATCCTGGTGCAGACGGGGATTTCCACTCCGGAGTCGGCCGAACGCTATCCGTACCGGCCCACGATGGTGATCGAGTCGGTCGCGGACCTGATCGGGCGAACCCTGGACCCGTTCGGCGAAGGCTGACCGGCGTGCGCGCCGGAGCAGGGCCTATCGTCGAACGATGAGCGTGTATGTGGTGGGCGACGTCCACGGGCACCGCGACGCCCTGGCCGACGCACTGCGCGCCGAGGGACTCGTCGACGGCGACGGCAAGTGGACCGGCGCCGACGACTCGCTGTGGTTCCTCGGCGACTTCGTGGACCGCGGTCCCGACGGCGTCGGCGTGATCGACTTCGTGCGTACGCTGCACGAACAGGCGGCCGAGGCCGGCGGGTCCGTGCAGATGTTGCTGGGCAACCACGAGATCCTGCTGCTGGGGATGTACCACTTCGGCGACCGGCAGGTGCCGTCGGACTTCGGGCCGCGCAGCTTCGCCCGCAGCTGGGAGATCAACGGCGGCCTGCTGTCCGATCAGGACCGTCTCACGCCGGAACACATCGAGTGGCTCTCGGCGCGCCCGCTCGTCGCGCTGGTCGACGACCACCTGCTGATGCATTCCGACACGCTCGAGTACCTCGACTGGGGCTCCGACATCGCGTCGATCAACGCTTCGGTGGGCGAAATCCTGGCCGGCAGCGACATCGAGGCGTGGTGGGACGTGTGGCGCCGCATGACCACGCGCTACGCCTTCCGCGGCCCCGAGGGCGAGGAGAACGCCACCGAGCTCATGAAGGCCCTGGGCGGCTCGCGGATCGTCCACGGCCACAGCGTGATCGCCGACCAGCTGGGCATCCACCCGGCCCAGATCGAGGGACCGTACCTGTATGCCGGCGGCAAAGCCCTCGGCATCGACGGCGGTTTGTTCGTCGGTGGCCCGTGCCTGGTGGTGCCGCTGCCGTTCGTGCCGGAGTCTTAAGGGATCTCCACGATCTCCTTGCCCAGCGGCATGAGCGACACGGGGATCAGCTTGAAGTTGGCCACGCCCAACGGAATCCCGATGATCGTCACGCACAGCGCGATGCCAGTGAGCACGTGCCCGATCGCCAGCCACAACCCGGCGAAGATGAACCAGATGATGTTGCCCAGCACCGACCCGACCCCTGCGTCACGCCGATCGACCACCGTCCGGCCGAACGGCCACAACGCGTAGTTCGCGATCCGGAACGACGCGAGGCCGAACGGGATGGTGATGATGAGGATGCAGCACACGATGCCCGCGAGGACGTAGCCCACGGCCATCCAGAAGCCGCACAGGACGAGCCAGATGATGTTCAGCAGCAGGCGCATCAGACGTGCAACTCCCCACTCACCACGGTGACCGCCCGCCCCCGGATGAGCACGCGGTCGTTCTGCAGTTCGGTTTTCACGATGCCGCCCCGCTCGGAGAGCTGCTTCCCGGTCAGCTGCTTCCGGCCCAGCTTGCCGGTCCAGTAGGGCGCCAACGAGCAGTGCGCCGACCCCGTCACGGGATCCTCGTCCACTCCGACGCCCGGCCCGAAGAAGCGGCTGACGAAGTCTTCCGTGGTGCCCTTCGCGGTGACGATCATTCGTCCGGTCCAGGTGCTCTTGAGTTCCTGGAGATCCGGCTCCACCTGCGCGACCTGGTTTCGGTCCGCGAGCTCGACGAACAGGTTCTCCCTGCTCCGTCCGACGAAGCGGGTTTGGTCCCCGAGGATGCGGCTGACGTCCTCATCGGTTTGTCGGGGCTCGTCCACGGGGAAATCCATCTCGATCCAGCCGTCATCACCCTTGGTACAGGTGAGCACGCCACTGCGCGTCTGGTACCTCTGCGTTCCCCCCAGCACCTGCGTCGCCGCGATGGTCGCGTGCCCACACAGATCCACCTCCGTGGTGGGCGTGAACCACCGCAGACTCGTGACGCCGCCGCTCTGGCGCACGAAGGCGGTCTCCGAGTGCTTCATCTCCGCCGCCACCCGCTGCATCCACCCGTCACCGCGGTCCTCCTCCAGCACCACCACCCCGGCCGCATTCCCGGCGAACGCCTCCCCAGTGAACGCATCGACCACGTAGAACCGCATGGGATCGACGGTACCGGGGTGGGGTGGTGGGGGTGTCAGGGAATTACCCTGGGTTTTGTGGGGTGTCGCTTTGTCGACTCTGGGCTGTTTGGGTGCCGGGCCGATTCTGCTCGCCGCCTAAACGTGCAGCTTCTCGCGCCGCTCGCCGCGCGCACGTTCCCGCGCGCCGTTCGCCCGTACCTTCTCGCTCGCCGCTTACCGCTCGCCTGCGCCCTTGCCCGCCCCTCGCCCCGCGCTCGCGCGCGGTGTGCCCCCGCGCACGTCTGAGGCTTCACCTCACCGGCGTGCGCGCCATTCAACCTGCGCTCGAGCTTGATCCATTGGATGCCACGACCCAGCGGGTGGCTGTCCGCTCGGCCGCACCGCCTACCGGCGCCAGGCTTTGACGGACGTCCGCCTGGGCGGGCGCCGTCGACTATTCGACGCCTCGGCCCCCACTCCTTTGGCATCGCAACCGGATGGCGCAGGAAGCCTCGGACACGCAGCGACCGGGCTGCCGCTCTGCGCTCGACAGCGCGGCGCGTCGGCCTGGCTGCGTGGTTTCGTCCTCACCGATGCCGGGACACCGGTGTCACCGCCGACGGGTCCTTCGCGCGATGGGGCCTGCCGACTCTCCGCGCTGTCCGGGCAATCCGGCCGCGTCGAAGCCAGTCGACTCGGCGTGGTGGTTCGTTCGTGTCCACCCGCGAGGGGCTCAAGCGTTGCCCGTCGATGCAGCCTCGCTCGCGAACCCGCCCGTGCCCGCGTTGATCCGCACCTGAAACACAACGCGGCGCCACCCACCGGCGGCGCCGCGTTCCGAAACCCTCTACTCACCCACCAATGACCGGCGGCGTGATCTTCTCCCCGTCGGGCCCACGCTCGGGGCGAACCTCGAACACCTCGTCCGGATCTTCCTGGTTCGGGAGCTTGTTCTTGTGCTCCTTGCCCTCTTCCTTCTTCTTGCCGCCGCCGGCGCCCGCCGCTCCGGGCGCGCCGGCCTTCCCTGCTTTACCCGCGTTGGCCGCCGCGGTAGCGCCGCGTTCGAGTCGTTCCCCGGCACCCTTGCCGGACTCGCCGCCTTCGCCCACGCCGCCCCTACCGGCCGCCCCACCACCGGACACACGACTGCCGGCAAACCCACCGCCGGCCCGTCCGCCACCCGCGCCCGGCCTGCCGCCGCGCAACGTCTCCTCACCAGCACCGCCAGCCCCACCCGGCCCGCCCCCACCAAACGCCAACGCATCCGGCGACAGCCGCCCGAACCCACCGCCGGCCGCGGGCGGCCTGAACCCTCCGCCACCCGTACCACCGGGCCCACCAAAGGCCCCGGCACCAGTGCTGGACCCTGCTCCGGGCGGGGTGAACGCGTTGCCGTTGAAGCCAGCCGTCCCACCACCGCCGGGGCTACCTGCGCCAGGCGCACCACCACCGGGCGCCCCGAAACTGCCGCCGCCGGTGTTGAGCGCTCCAGCGTGGCCAGCGAGGCCGGCGCCAGGCTGTGCGCTGCTCGTGTGGGTGCTGTCGTCCCCGCCTCCGAGTCGCGGAGGAGGCGAATACGCCGGCTGAGTCGAGGCCGTCTCGTGGTACGTGTTGTCCAGCCCCTGCATCACCTGCACAGCCTGCTGGTGTGCCGCGTCCGCCTGCTGCTGTTTGGCCGCGATCGCGTTCATCGTCTGCGCGGCGGCCGCTGGATCTGCGACGCTCAACTGTTGCGTGGCCTTCTGCATCTCGGCCTGCTGGTCGAACTTGACCGGCTCCGGCATGTTCTTCTGCGCGTAGTCGGCCGCCGCAGCCTGTTGGGAGTAGCGATTGGAACTCAGCTGTGCGGCGTTCGCGGTCTGTGCGGTGTAGTCGGCGGTCTTCTGGAAGAACCCGTGAGCTTGGTCCGCCGCAGCGCCCTGCCACTCGACGTCTGTAGCAGCGGTTGCCGTGTTCGCGGAGTTGGAGATGTCCGCGAGCCAGTTGCCGATCTTATTGGCAACGCGCCCGCGATCGTCGATCTCTTTCACGTCCATGTTGGTGTGGACCATGTCGTACAAGTTGCTGTGGTCGTAGGCGGCGTAGTTGGCGGTGGGCGTGGGTGCGTCGGCACGAGTGGTTTGGTTGCTCAGCAGCTGGTTGCCCTGTGTAACCGAGTAATCCTGCGCTGATTGCTGCGTGCGCTTGTCGATGCCCTCTCGCACGTTGCGCTGATCTTCGACGCCAAAGCGCCCTGCGCCCTTCGACAGGTCCGCGTGGGTCTGGGCGTAGTAGTCCGCTTCGTACTCGCGGTGCTCGGTGCGGTGTTCAGTCACGACTCGGGTCCTTCCAGCTTCTGGAAGACCTGGGAGTGTGCGTCATCGGCTGCTCGGTAGTTCTTGTTCGCGATGGTCAAGGCGTCCTTGACTGCAGCGAAGCTGTCCTTGAGGAGCTGCAGGTTGGGGATCAGCGCCTGGGGATCACCGTCGCTGATCTTGACGCTGAAGCTGGCGATCTCCTTCGCGTAGGGCCCTCCACCCATCTTCGCTTCGCGCGAAAGCAGGAAGAGGTCATTGCTCAGGTCGCTGAGGCCGTTGAGATAGTCATCGCACACCTTGGTGTAGTGCTGGAGGCCTGCCTCATTGATTGCGAAGCCGCCGCTCGTGGCCAGCGACTTGAGCTGTTGTGCACTTTGGCTGAGCCGTTCCGCACCGGCCGTATCCAAGGGATCGCCGGGAATCGACGCGAGAGGATTCGGATTTGGCTGTTCCGGCGTCGACGGGGCCAGCGGGGTTGCACTCAGTTGTAGATCGTCCGCCATGCCGACAACCTCCCCATGTGACTAGGCGTAATCAGCTACCACTCTAATCGTGAGAGGAGTTGCTGTCAGCCGTCTGGCCAAGTTCGTGCTGGCTCAGCCGGCTTTGGGTAGCAGCGGCTCGAGTTTCTTGGCGAAGGTTTCGGCCATGTCGCACGCCTGATCGGTTGTCTTGGCACTCGTGCCGACCGCCAGGAGGGCTCGGGATCCGGGCTGCACCTCGAGTCCGATCGAGCACTGTCCCGTGATGCCGGTCGGCTCTCGCTCGAGGATCAAGGCGCGACCGTTCAGCTTGCCGGGGAAGGCCTTCGACCGGTCGGGAATGTTCTCGTCGATGGTCTGACCGGCCTGCAGTGAGAGTGCCACGTCGGAGTCGCCGACTTTGTTGCTGGTGCAGCTGCGCTCCGTGTCGGCGGTGGTGGGCACCGCTTTTGCGTAGCCCTGTCCCATCAGCGTCTGGTCGAGAGTTGCGCACGGCGTCATCTTCGCAAATGGGTCGCCGTTGCTGCTCGACGTGCCCGTGGTCACAGTGGGTGCGGGAGTCGTCGGGCTCGGGTTGCCGCTCACGGCCCCATCGCACGCGCTCGACAGGATGGCCAAGGCTGCCAATCCGGCGATGAGCATCGGGCGTCGGTTGGTCGTTCCGGTCACGGCATCAACGCTACGGGGTAGCTCACGGGATTCCCTCACGACGTGTGGTGGACGGTTGTATTCGCAGGTGAGGCAGATCGATGAGCGCGGTAGTGCGCCTTGCCCCTGCGCGCTGCGTCGCACGGTCGCTACTTTAGTGGCTTCGCCGGGGAGCGCTCGGGAGTCTCGGGCAGTTTCTCCGCGTCGGCTGCGACCAGGTTCCTGCAGTCGGCGGGAGCGGTGAATTGCCCAGCTGCTGTGCAGCTTCAGCGAATCCCCTCATCGATGGCCTCAAACAGCCACCTCCGCAGGTGAGACCCATCAGAAGGCACAAACCTCAACCGGAACCCGCCATCCCGCAACGGCTCCGAGAACGTCACGTACCGCCCCCCATCCGTGTCCACGAACGTAGCCGTCGACACCGGACGCAACACCCCATGTCGAGGCCGCAAGGACAACTCCACCGTCCCATGCCGATGCAGTGGCCACTGAGAGTAAGCACCCAACGCATCCCGATCCCGCCGCGAAGGCGCCGCCGACGTGAAATCCCGATCCGAAAAGTCCGAATCATCCGAAGACGCGGAAGAATGCCTCGCCGGCGCCTGCGTGATCGATACCGGCGGGACAGGCAACGCCGGATAAGCCGGGAACATGCTCAACACCGTCTCCACCAGCCGATCCGGCCGAGTCTGCTCGAAGCGGATCCCGGAATCATCGGAAGACGAGAACACCCCCAGCCCCTCACCCACACAAGCCCGATACAGCACCGTCCCGGACGGCAGCTCCGCCGCGCGCACGATGATCAGCACCTCAGGCCGCGTCCAGGCCGAAAGCGTGGCCAGCACGTCGTGGTCCAGCTTGTCCGCCAAAGCCAGCCCGCGGGACCGCAAGGCGGCCCAAGCCTCGTCCGAGAGCCGGCGGTTTTCGGAGAGGGTGAGGCCCGGGCTGCGGATTTCGAAGGGGTGCCACGAGGCCGGCAGGCCGCTGCGGCGGACGGCGACGTCGACTTCGGTCCAGCTCAGGGAGAACTCCTCCGGCACGACCCAACCCCAACCCCTCGTGAAACGGACCCGCACCGAGCGTAGCGGAAGACGCGCGCCGGGCTGGGTGGTCGTGGGGGCGTGGGGTTCCTAGACTCGCGGGTGTCGACGCAGACCCCACGGGAGGCAACCATGCCTGACGCGCCCGCATTGCCCAGCTACGCCTCCGGGACGTCCGAGGTTCCGCTGCTGGGGGACACGATCGGGGACAACCTGGATCGCACGGTGGCGGCGTTCCCGCAGCGGGACGCGATGGTGGACCGCGCGGCGGGCACGAAGTGGTCGTACGCGGAGCTCAAGAAGGACGTCGACCAGTTGGCGCACGGGCTCCTGGCCACCGGCATCGGCAAGGGTGACCGGGTGGGGATCTGGTCGCCGAACCGGGCGGAGTGGACGTTGCTGCAGTACGCGACGGCCAAGATCGGGGCGATCCTGGTCAACATCAACCCCGCGTACCGGTCGCACGAGCTCGAGTTCGTGCTGAACCAGTCGGGTGTGCGGATGCTCGTGGCGGCGGACAAGTTCAAGACGTCGGACTACGCGGCGATGGTGGAGCAGGTCCGGCCGAAGTGCGCGGCGCTGGAGTTCGTGGTGCTGCTGGGCACCGACGCGTGGCCGGCGCTCATGGCCAAGGGCGAGGGCGGCGACCCGGCCAAGCTGAGCGAACTCCAGAAGAACCTGAGCGCCGACGACCCCATCAACATCCAGTACACCTCCGGCACCACGGGGTTCCCCAAGGGCGCCACCCTGTCGCACCACAACATCCTCAACAACGGCTATTTCGTCGGCGAGCTGTGCAACTACACGGAAGCCGACCGCGTGTGCATCCCGGTGCCCTTCTACCACTGCTTCGGCATGGTGATGGGCAACCTCGCGTGCACCAGCCACGGCGCGTGCATGGTGATCCCGGCGCCGGCGTTCGACCCGAGGGCGACGCTGGAAGCCGTGGAGGCCGAGCGGTGCACGTCGCTCTACGGCGTGCCCACGATGTTCATCGCCGAGCTCAACCACCCGGACTTCGGCGAGTTCGACCTGTCGTCGCTGCGCACCGGGATCATGGCGGGCTCGCCGTGCCCGGTCGAGGTGATGAAGCAGGTGATCGACCGGATGGGCATGACGGAAGTGTCGATCTGCTACGGCATGACGGAAACGTCGCCGGTCTCCACGCAGACCCGCGCGGACGATTCGGTGGAGCGCCGCGTGTCCACGGTCGGGCGCGTCGGCCCGCACCTCGAGTCCAAAGTGGTCGATCCCGAAACCGGCCTCACCGTGGCGCGCGGCGTGCCCGGCGAGCTCTGCACACGCGGCTACTCCGTGATGCTCGGCTACTGGGAACAGCCCGACAAGACGGCCGAAGCCATCGACGCCGCGCGCTGGATGCACACCGGCGACCTCGCCGTGATGGACGACGACGGCTACCTCAACATCACCGGCCGCATCAAGGACATGGTGATCCGCGGCGGCGAAAACGTGTACCCGCGCGAAATCGAGGAGTTCCTCTACACACACCCGGACATCCTCGACGCGCAGGTGATCGGCGTGCCCGACGTGAAGTACGGCGAAGAGCTCATGGCGTGGGTGCAGCTGCGCGAGGGCGCCGAGCCGCTCACCGCCGAGGCCGTGCGCGAGTTCGCGCAGGGCAAGCTGGCGCACTACAAGATCCCGCGGTACGTGCACGTTGTCGACGGCTTCCCGATGACCGTGACGGGCAAGGTGCGCAAGGTCGAGATGCGCGAGCAGTCGGTGACGTTGCTGGGTCTGGAAGCGGCCGCTTCGGCAAAACACGCGTAGGGCAGGCAACCGGACAACCCGGTCAGGCGTGTTCCCCCTCGAAGACCGACGAAGGGGGAACATCGTGAAGGTCAGTCGAAGAGCGTTCGCCGCGGGGGTCGCGGCGGTGGCCGTGACCGCGCTCGCGCCGGCGGTGGCCACGGCCGCACCCGCCGCGCCGATCGAGCTCGCGCCGCGGGCGGGCGACACCTACACCGGGGTCGAGGCGATGAACGACCGCGGCACGGTCGTGGGTGAGTCCTACCCGCGGGACGTGCGGATCCTGTACCACCCGATGAAGTGGTCGGCCTCGGGCTCGGCCACCGCGTTGCCGACACTCGGCGGTCAGCTGGGCCACGCCGTCGCGGTGAATCAGTCCGATGTGGTGGTCGGCGTCGCCGATGATGCGGCGGGCGTCAGCCGCGCCGTGCGTTGGGCGGCTGACGGCAGCGTCACCCAGCTCACGGCTTCCGGGGAGAGCAGCTCGGCGAGCGCGATCGCCGACACGGGCCGGATCGTCGGCTCCTACTACGACGGCACCGCGCTGCACCCCCTGGTCTGGGAACGCGACGGCACCGCCCGCGAGCTGCCCGGCCTGCCCGGCGGCGGCTCGACGTCCGTGAACGAGATCACGCTCGACGGCCGCTTCGCCGCGGGCCTCGCGGATGACGCGGACGGCCGCGCCCACCTCGTGCGCTGGGACTTGTCGTCCGGCGGGATCACCAACCTCACCGCGGCCGTCGCCTACGGCACCATCACCGGCATCTCCCGCGACGGCGCGATCACCGGCTCCGTCACGGAAACCGTCGGCGGCAACACCGTCTTCAAGCGCTGGGACCTCTCCGGCCACGTCGTGACGCTGGGCGGCACCGAAGCGCCGAGCTTCGGGGAAGCGTTGGGAGTCGGCGAAAACGGTGTCGTGGTCGGCCTCGTCGACCCGGACTTCGGCGGCAGCTACGCCACCCGGTGGGACTCCGCGGGCCACCCGACGTCCCTGCCGAGCGACACCCGCAACGCGAAGGCCCGCGCCATCAACCGGATCGGCACCATCGTGGGCCAGGCCGAATCCGTCGGCGCCAAGTGGTCTCCGAACGGCTCGCGTTCGCGACTGGAACCGTTGCCGGGGCACACTTCCGCGGACGCTTTGCTGGTCAACTCTCGTGGCGTTGCCGCGGGGATGTCGTATGGGGATGTCTGGCGTGGCGTGATCTGGAAGTGACGCGGCGGCCGTCCCCGGTGTCAGCCAGGGACGGCCACACCCGTCAGGAAGCCGCCGCCGCAGCTGCCTCCGCCAGCGCCTTCTCGTCCTCCTCGCCGAACGTCTCCTCCAGTTGCTCCGGCGAGTAATCCAGATCGATCTGCTCCACCGGCGTCCCCCGTGCTGACTCGATCGCGCCGAGGCGCCGCTGGGCGCGGTCCGCCGCGTACTGCAGGAGCTCGTCGGGGTCGTTGTCGAACGGGACTTCCTCGAACTGGTCCTGCACCCACTGGATCATGCCGAGCGCGTGGGGCAGCAGTTCGCCCATCCGTTGCTGCACGGCGTCCCACATCGAGTCGTCGGCGGCGACGTGGCGGCGGCAGGTGAAGGTGCCCCAGGCCATGTGGCGGCGTTCGTCGTCGCCGATGTGGCGGACGAGGTCCTGCATGCCGGGCAGGATCTGGTTCTGGGTGCAGATCAGTTGCCACGAGTAGTAACCCGTGAGCGCCAGGCTGCCTTCGATCACGTGGTTGTACGTGACGCTCGCGCGGATCTGGTTGAGCGGGCTCGGGTCCTCCGAGAGAGCGCGCAGCGACTGCGGCAGCTCCTCGTAGAAGAGCTTGCGGTAGTGGGGGTTCTCGGCGACGTAGGGGTGCAGGTCGTCGTCGAGGCCGACGGCGTCCATCCAGCGGCGGAAGACCTCGACGTGCTTGGCTTCCTCGAAGCAGAACTGCGTCAGGTACATCTCGTCGCCGAAGCGGCCGGTGGCGGACATCGCGCGCATGAACGGCTGGATGTCCTCCGTGACGGCCTCTTCGCCGGCGATGAACTGCGCGACGAGATACGTCGTGGAGCGCTGCTGTTCAGCTGTGAGGCTTTCCCAGCCCTCGCGTTCGCGGGAGAAGTCGAGATCGGCGGGGTTCCAGAACTTCTTGTTGCCCTTCACGAACAGGCGCAGCGGGAACGAGTCCCAGTTGAGCCCGCCCTTGCGCAGCGAGGAAAATCCGCTGCGCAACTCGGGGAGCGTGTCCGTCATGTCCGGCCCTTCCGTGTCACTCCATTGTGGACGAATGTGTCGATCGCCGGTGCCAGTACCGCCACCACGGCGTCGGCGGCCACCGTCGCCGAGTGCGTGGGCAGCACCAGGTGGCTCAGTGACAGCCGCACGATCGTCTCCGCCAGCAGTGCGGCGGACTCCTGCGACAGCCGGGGTTCCAGCGAGCGGTACTCCTGCGCCGCCAGTTCGGCGGCGGCGGTGAGGATGGGCTCGCCCTTGGTGGTGAGCAGGGGGAGCAGGTCTTCGCCGGCCTCGGTGCCGAGCGCGGCGGCCACCAGGCGGTTTTCGCGGGCGTGGTCGATGGTGTAGACGACGGCGCCGTGGATGCCGGTGATCAGCCCGTCGGCGCTTTCGAACCGGCGGCGGATGCCGTCGAGGAACTCCGCGGCGGTGCGCAGCGCCACGGCCTGCGCGAGCGCCGCCTTGCTGCCGAACTCGTTGTAGACGGTCTGCCTGCTCACGCCGGCGCGCGCCGCCACGTCGGCCATGCGCAGCGCCCGGTAGCCGCGGTCGGGGAGCAGGTCCGCGGCCGCGTCGAGCAGTGCTTCGCGCAGCGACGCCTTGGTGCGCTCGGTGAAGCTCGTCACACCGTCAGCTTGACACAGATCGTGTTCGTGTCAAGAAGGTTTACCGGCCACGATCGGCTGTACATCGGTCCTGTCGGTGCCTGCCGCTACGGTGACGAGCGTGGGCATCACCGTGGGCTTCGACCTGGACATGACACTGATCGACCCGCGGCCGGGCATGGTCGCGGCGATGAACGCGCTCGGCGTGGAATCGGGCCTGGCGCTCGACGGCGAGCACTTCGCCGCCAACCTCGGCCCGCCGCTCGACGACATCCTGCGCGGCTTCGAGGCGCCCGAGGAACGCATTCCCGGCCTCGTGGACCGGTTCCGCGTGCTCTACCCGGAGCTGGTCGTGCCGATCACGGTCGCGCTACCGGGTGCGGCCGAAGCGCTGAAGGCCGTGCGCGCGGCGGGCGGGCGCACACTCGTGGTCACCGGCAAGTACGGACCCAACGCGCGGCTGCACGTCGAGGCGCTGGGGCTGGAGGTCGACGAGCTCGTGGGCGAGCTGTGGTCCACGCAGAAGGCGGTGGCGCTCAAGGAGCACGACGCGCGCGCGTATGTCGGGGATCACCTCGGCGACGTGCGCGGTGCCCGCGCGGCCGGCGCGCTCGCGGTCGGTGTCGCCACGGGGCCGTGCACGCGGGAGGAACTGGTCGCCGAGGGAGCCGACGTGGTGTTCGGCTCGCTCACGGAGTTCCCGGGGTGGTTCGCCCGCACGTTCTGAAGCCCGGCCGGCCCCGGCTCGGCGGTGGTGCGGTCAGCCGTGTTTGCCGGCGCGCGCCTCGCGGACCAGCGCGATCAGGCCGAGCAGCAGGCCCAGCGGCGTCACCACGCCGGCGATGGCGCTGAGCCACACGGGCAGGTTCTCCAGCCCGGCGGCGAACATCACGAACACGGCCAGCACGGCGAGCAGGCCGATGGCGAACAGCCCGATCCCGAGCCGCATCAGGATCGGCTTGCCGGTCGCGCTCACGCCGGGCTGCTTCGCTGCGTTGTCCATAGCGCTGAGGGTAACGGCCGTATCCGCTTCTCCCCAGGGCATGTGGCGAGATACGCTAAGCGGACGCGCGCCCTGGGTACGCCCCCGGGCGCGTTCGTCGTGAGCAGCACAGAAGAAGGACTGGTGAGGGAAGTGCCGACCGGCAAGGTCAAGTGGTACGACGCGGAGAAGGGGTTCGGATTCGTCACGCAGGACGGCGGAGCCGATGTCTACATCCGCAAGGCCGCGCTGCCGCAGGGCGTCGAGGGGCTCAAAGCCGGGCAGCGGCTGGAGTTCGGCGTCGCCGACGGCCGTCGCGGGCCGCAGGCGCTCTCCGTCCGGCTGCTGGACCCGCCGCCGTCGGTCGCCGAAGCGCGCCGGCGTCCCGCCGAGGAACTGCACGGACTGATCGAGGACATGATCAAGCTCCTCGAGCTGAAGGTGCAGCCCGATCTGCGGCGCAACCGGTACCCGGATCGCAAGAACACCAAGCAGATCGCGGAGATCATGCGCGCGGTCGCCCGGGACATCGATCCCTGATCCCGCGCCGTGGTTCACTGAGCCGTTTCGCAGTGGTCGGTGAAGGGCTTGGCTTCCCTGAAGGAGCCCTTCACCGCTCATGCCGTGAAGGCGTGTCCCACGGGACCGCTCAAGCAGGCTGCACCTGAAGCGACCACAACGCCGACGTGATCGGCTCCGCGTCGTTCGGGTCACCGGTGCGGCTGACCACCGTGGCCTGCGCGATCTCCACCACCACGACCTGGTCGTCCTTGGTGGGCGGGGTGACCGTGTAGGCGAACTGGTCGCCGCTGGTGATGATCTCTTCCTTCAACGGCTGGGGCTCGCCCTTGCCGTTCACGAACTGCGCCGTGACCTTCCACGGTCCCTCTGCGATGTCCTTCGGCACGGAGATCTGCACCGAACGGCCCGGGCGCATCTTCAGCGTGCCCGCGGCACCCGGGTTGGCGGAGCACACGCCGTTGCTCAGGTCGCAGTTGCCGATGGGCCCGACGTTGATCGTGTGCCCGTCGCCGTAGAACGTCACCTGGTCCGGGCCGGGCGCCGAGCAGCCGGCCACGGTGAGACCACCGGCCGCGAGCACGGCCACCACAAGGGAACGTCGCATGGTCGAAAGATTACCGGCGCTCCCGCGGCAGACCCTGCGCGGGGAAGCTGCCGGTCGGTTCGGGCCGCAGTGGCCGGTTTCCGCCCAGCCCCGGCAGGAGCGAGCCGCCTCGCTGCACGAGGTAGGTCTGCGTGAGGCCGACGGCGAGCAGCACCGACACCACGAGGAAGCCGATCCAGTACGTCGGCGGCAGCAGCAGGCCCACGGCCCCGCCGATGCACCAGGCCAGCTGCAGCACCGTTTCCGACCGGCCGAACGCCGACGCGCGCGACTGCTCGGGCAGGTCCTCCTGGATCACGGCGTCGAGGCTGATCTTCGCGAGCGCGCTGGCCGTGGCGCCGACGAGGCCCACCACCGCGGCCGTGGCGAGACCGGGCAGCAGCGTGGCGATCAACGTCACACCCACACACGCGGTCACGCACCACACGATCACCTGGTCCGGCGCGCCGAACTGCAGGCGTGAGCCCAGTGCGTTGCCGACGAAGCCGCCCGCGCCGGCCGCGGCGCCGATGACGCCGAGCAGCAGCAGCTGCATGAACGGGCTGTGGCCCTGCCCCTCGGTCTGCGCCTTCACCGCGAACGCGGCGAACATCATGAGGAAGCCGGTGAGCACGCGCACGGATCCGTTGCCCCACAAGGCGACCACGATGTGGCGGCCCATCGGCTGGCGCTGCTTCTTCTGCTTCGGCTCGGGCCGCGCGGAAAGCGACGTGGGCACCTCGCCCTCGGTCACCTCGACCCACGACGGGATCCGCATCGACTGCACGGCCGCGGCCACGCAGATCAACGCGGTGAACCACAGCGCGCCGGCCGAACCGCTCAGCGCGCTGACCCCACTCGCCAGCGCGCCGAACACGCCGGCGGCGACGAGGCCGAAGATCGTGAGCCGCGCGTTGGTCTTCGACAGCGTGATCTCCGGCGGCACCACCCGCGGCGTGATCGCGGCCTTGAGCACGGTGAACGACTTCGACAGCACCATCATCCCGAGCGCGGCGGGGTAGAGCAGCCAGTCGTCGAAGTGCAGCGCCATCACCACGGCCATCAGGCCCTGGCCGATCGACGCCACACACATCGCGAGACGGCGGCCGCGCTGGATCTTGTCCAGGGCCGGGCCGATCACGGGCGCGACGAGCGCGAAGGGCGCGATGGTGATCAGCAGGTAGAGCGCCACCTTGCCCTTGCTCTCGCCGCTGGTGGCGGCGAAGAAGAGCGTGTTGGCCAGCGCGATGGCCATGGCGGCGTCGCTGGCGTAGTTGAGCATCACCGCGTACATCAGCGACGTGAGGCCCGACTTGTCCGCGCCGTCCGCCTTGGTGGCGCGCTGGAACATGCCGATGGCCTGGCCGCTCAGCTGCCGGCTGCGCAGCGCCGCGACGCGCGTGACGGTGATCTTCTTCGGCAGCTTCGGGATCGAGCCCGCGCCGGGCACGGCCGTGGTGCGCAGTTCCTCGTCGCGCTCGGGCTCGACGCGGGGCTCACCCGCGTAGCCGCCGGTGTCGTAGTGCTCGTACTCGGCGCTGCGCTCTCGCCGCGGGCGCACCGGCTCGGTGCGCTGGTCCTGCGGCGGGTACGGCCGGGCGCCGCGCGGCGGTGGCGCGCGGTGGCCGAGCGGGACGGCGCCGGTGGGGGCGTCGTCGGCCGTCGGGGAGCGGTGGTCGTCGTAGAACGCGCTGCGCGGGCGGGCCGCTCGGTCCTCGGCGGGTTCGGGCCGGGGTTCGTAGCGTTCGGGCCGGGCGCGCGGCGGGGGCTCGGCGGCGGGCCGGGCGGGCGCCTCGGGGGCGACGTGCCTGGTCCGGTCCTCGGCGCGGTCACGCGGCACGTGCCGCGTCGGCGGCTCAGGCGGATGCACGGCCGGGTCGATGCGCGTGGCGTGCGGCGGCGAGTCCCGCCAGGAGCGGGCCTGGGCGGCGCTCGGCTCCGGCGTCCACTTGCGCTTGGACTTGCGGCCGCGACCCTTGCCCGACCGCCCTGAGAAGGTGCCGTCGGGTTCGGAGTGCGAACCGAAGAGTGCCACGGGTCAATCCTGCCTCATCGGGGTGCGGTTGCGCCGCGTCACGTGCCGTTCTGTGTCCCGGACGCCGCCGTCGGGACGAACCTCACCCGGTACGTCGTGGGCCAGAGCTTGCCCGTGACGAGGAATTCGTCGGTGCCGGGCACGGCGGCGATGCCGTTGAGCACGTCTTCGCCGGGGTTCACGGGCGTGCGCAGCCCGCTCGCGTCGATGCGGCCGGTGATCTGCCCGGTGGTGGCGTTGATGCGGAGGATGGTGCCGGTTTTCCACACGTTCGCGTACACCGTGTCACCGACGCACTCGAGTTCGTTGAGCTGGTCCACCCCGACGTCGACGCTGCCGGTGACCGCAAACGTCTGCGGGTCACGGAACGTGAGCGTCGAGGTGCCGTTGCTCATCACCAGGCGACCGCTCGGCTGGTGGCACAGGCCCCAGCCCTCGCCGTCGAACGGCACGCGGCGCAGCTCGGCGAGCGTCTTCGAGTCGCGTTCGATGGCGAAGCCGTCCTGCCAGGTGAGCTGCCACAGCTTGGGCCCGAGGATCGTGATGCCCTCGGCGAACAGCGGCGACGGCAGCGCCACCCGCGTGGTCGGCGCCTGGCCGGCCGGGCCCGCGGTGAGCGCGGACTCGCCGGAGAGGCCACGGCTCTCGTACAGCGTGGTGCCGGAGAACTCGAGGCCCTCGGTGAAGGCCGACGTGTCGTGGGGCAGCGTCTGCACGACCTGCACGGTGAGCTCTTCGGGCGGAGGTTGCGTGGCTTGCGTGCCGGCGCAGCCGCCGAGGAGGGCCACCGCCAGCAGCGGCCAGATCAACACGGTTCGCGTCGGGGGAGTGCGCACACCGAATAGCCTGGCACGGGCGCCGCGGATGCGTGCGGCACAATTGGGGGTATGACGTTGCTGTTGACCCTGGACGACGGCTCTATCCAGCGCAAGCTCGCGGACGCGGAAGACGTTGCGCGCGCGGCTGTGCTGGCGGACGCCCCGGCCGAGCAGGTCGGCGAGCACGTCGGCGTGAACTCCGAGGACGCCGTTTCGGCGACCCACCTGTTCGAGGCGTCGGTGCCCGGCTACCGCGGCTGGCACTGGGCCGTCACGCTCGCCGCCGCCGGCCTGGACGAGCCCGTGACCGTGAGCGAGCTGGCCCTGCTGCCCGGCCCGTCGTCCCTCGTGGCGCCCACCTGGGTGCCCTGGGAGCGGCGCGTGCGCGCCGGCGACCTCGGCGTGGGCGACATCTTCCCCACCGACAAGGACGACCCGCGCCTCGCGCCGGCCTACCTGCAGTCCGACGACCCGGCCGTCGAAGAGGTCGCCCACGACGTCGGCCTGGGCCGCGTCCACGTCCTCTCCCGCCTCGGCCGCCAGGACGCCGCCACCCGCTGGCACGGCGGCGAGTTCGGGCCGCGGTCGGACATGGCCCGGAGTGCGCCCGCTACTTGTGGGACCTGTGGGTTCTTCGTGCCGCTGGCCGGGTCCCTGCGCGGGGCGTTCGGCGTGTGCACCAACGACATCGCACCGGCGGACGGGCACGCGGTGGACGTCGAGTACGGGTGTGGCGCGCATTCGGAGGTGGAGGTCGAGATCACCTCCTCGATCCCGGTGGCCGAACTGGTTTACGACGACTCGTTGATCGACTTCGTGTCGGATGTGGCTGAGTCGTCTGCTGCTGCTGAGTCGGTTTCGGACGATGTGGCTTCGGACGGTGCCGAGGCTTCGGTTCCGGCTTCGGTCATCGCGGATGCTGCCACGGCGGCTGCGGTTGAGACGGCCACCGAGGCGACCGCGGAGCCCGAGGCTGCTGCCGAGGTGGCCGCGGCTGAGGTGGCGGTCGAGGAGACTGCTGTTTCGGTGCCGGCTCCTGAAGGGGCTTCCGATTCGGCCGCGGCTTCTGAAGCGGCTCCCGTTTTGGAAGCGCCTGCGGCTTCTGTGGAGGCTTCGGCTCCTGGCGAGGCTTCGGTTTCGCCGGAGGCCCTCTCGGTCACCGAAACCCCAGCCGCTGCAACTTTGTCGACAAACGCTGCGGCCGAATCCACCGGCTCTGCCACCTCGACGCCCGAGGCGCCGACCTCCTCGGAGGCTCTTGCGGCTCCGGCCACCGAGACTGTCGCCGAGTCGACCGAGGTTGCTCAGCCGGAGACCGCGGCCGCGGGCATCGCGGCGGCCGAGGCCTCGGCCCCGGAGTCGACTTCGGACGACACCACCGCCGCTCCAGTCGCCGAGGTCGTTTCACCGGACGCCGCCACCGAGCCGGTAGCGATCGCTCCCGCCGAGTCGGTCGTGGCCCCCGCGGCCCCCGCCGGCGAGACCACCGCGACCGACACCAACTCGGCAACGCCCGACACGGCGCCCGTCGCCAGCGAGTCGGCCACCACGGAGCCCGCTACGGCAGAGTCGGCCACGGCGCCGGAGATCCCGACCGTTTCCGCCGCCGAACCGGCGACCGAAACCGCCGCGCCGGAAGCGACCACCGCGGACGCATCCACCGGCGACTCCACCTCCGCGGCTGAAGCAACTGAAGCGCCTGAAGCAACTCCGGGCACCGCCTCGGCCCAGCTCGCCGAAGCGACGCTGACTGCCGAAGCGGCTGAAGAAGCCCGCGCAGCCGTAGCGACCGAGTCCGCCGCGGCACCCCACGCCGCTGAAAGCGCCGAAGCCACTGAAGCGGCTTCGGCCGCTGGCGTAAGCCAGGTTGGCGAAGCTGCTTCGGCAGTTGAAGCGGCCCAGTCCAGCGAAGCGACCGAAGCTGCGGACGGGCCTCAGGTTGAGGCGGCACCTCTCGGCGCCGAAGCGGCCGGATCCGCTGAAGCGGCCCCGGCTGCCGACAACGCTGAAGCGGGCCAGGTCTCCGAAGTGTCCGAAGTGGCGCCGGTGGTTGAAGCGGGTCACGTGACCGAAGCGGAGCCGGTGGCTGAGGCTGCGTCGGCGGTCGAAGCGGCTGAAGGTGTTGAGGTGCGCGAAGGTGCTCCGGCAGCTGAGGCAGCTGGAGAGGCCGAAGCGGCTGAATCGCGCAGTGGTGAAGGCGAGAGCGAGAGCGAGAGCGAGAGCAGCATCGCGAGCAGCGCCGAGACCACCGTCGACACCACCGCCGCGAGCACCACTGTCGTGAGCACCACCGAGGGCGACTCCGCCGGCATCACCCACGACGCCACCCCGGAAATCACCCAAGACACCACCCAGAACGTCACCCGCGACACCACTCCGGACTCCACCCCGGGCACCACCGAGAGCGGTGACAGCCTCCGGTGAGTGAGGGTGTGGGCGCGGCGGATCCGTTCGGTACGGAGTGTCTGCGGGAGGCGATGCTGCGCGCGTGGCGGGATTCGCCGACGCGGTTCACCGAGGACACCAACGCGGAGCGCGACCTGAGGGTCGGGGCGTATCGCGATCGGCTGTTCGTGGAGTTGGCGCAGAACGCGGCGGATGCGGCGTTGGCGGCGGGCGAGCCCGGGCGCGTGCGAGTGTCCGTTGTGGACGGTGAGCTGAGGTTCGCCAACACCGGGGCGCCGCTGGATGTGCGGGGTGTGGAGTCGTTGGCGTCGTTGCGGGCGTCGGCGAAGGAGGTGGGCACGGTTGGGCGGTTCGGCGTCGGGTTCGCGGCCGTGTTGACCGTGTCCGATGAGCCGCGGGTGGTGTCGCGGTCGGGTGGGGTGCGGTTTTCCGCGGGGATGACGCGGGAGGTGGCCGGGCGCAGCGGTGACGTGCCCGTGTTGCGGCTGCCGTGGCCGGTTGATGAGGTGCCGCCCGAGGGGTTTGACACTGAGGTGCGGTTGCCGTTGCGGGAGCCGGAGAGCGGGAAAGCCCTCCTGGACGCCCTGGCGGAAGAGGTTTCCGATCTGCTGCTGGCTTTGCCGTGGTTGGCCGAGGTCGAAGTGGACGGTCGCGTGTGGACACGCGAAGGCGTGGACGAAGTGCAGATCACCGGGCCGGAAAAGAGCCGGCGGTGGCTGACGCACGAGGGCTGGGCCGTGCCGATCGATCGGGACGGCGTGCCGCAGCCGCTGGAAGACGACGTGTTGCACGCGCCGACGCCGACGGACGAGGCGTTGTCGCTGCCGGCGCGGTTGATCGCGCCCGTGCCGCTGGAGCCGTCGCGGCGGAGGGTGTTGCCGGGGGCGGCGCTGGATGAAGCACTGGCTGCGGCGGCGAAGAAGTACGTCGGGCTGGTGAAGGCGTTGCCGCACCAGCACCGGTTCGCGCTTGTGCCGCAAGCGGGGTTTCCGCGGTCCACAGTGGACGCCAGTCTGCGGGACCAGGTGTTCGCGGAGCTGGCCATGCAGCCGTGGCTGTCCACGTTGGACGGCAAGGAAGTCTCGGGCCGGCAGGCCAAGGTGCTCGACGTCGACGTGCCTGGGCTGCCGCAGTTGCTCGTGGATCTGGTGCCGGGGCTTGTCGAGGCGCCGCAGGGTGCGGTGCGCACGCTGAAACCCGTTTCGGCGCAAGAGATCGCCATCGAAGACGTGCTGGACGTGCTCACCGGCATCGACCGCGAACCCGGGTGGTGGCACCGGCTCTACGCGGCACTCGCCGTCGCGGTGGACACGCACGACGTGTCGCCGGCGCAGCTCGACGGGCTGCCCGTGCCGCTGTCGGATGGACGCACGCTGCCGGGCGCGCGCGGCACGCTGCTGCTCGACGGATCCAACGAACTGCTCGAACTTCTGTCCGATGTGGACGTTCCGGGGCTGCGGCTGGTGCACCCCGCCGCGGCGCACCCGTTGCTGGAACGCTTGGGTGCCAAGCATGCCGACGCTCGCCAGCTGCTCGAAGCCGAGCAGGTCCAGTACGCCGTGGAGCGCAGTGTCGAGGACGTCCGGTCCGGTTTGGACGGGATGAACCTCGCCGGCGCCGTGCTGCGACTGATCACGGAGTGCGGCGACGACGCACCCGAGTGGGCCGGCTCGCTCGCCCTGCCCGCGGAGGACGGCTGGCGCCGGGCCGACGAGCTCGTGCTGCCGAATTCGCCGCTGCTGGACATCTTCGACCCCGAAGTGTTCGAAGAGGACGGTGCGCTGTCCGTGCTCGACGACGAGTTCGCCGAGGACTGGCCACAGTCGACCCTCGAAGCGGTGGGCGTGCTCGACTCGTTCGCCGTGATCAGCGACGAAGAGCCGCACGAGCCCGACCACGGCCTGCCGGACGAAGAAGGCTGGTGGGACTCGTTCGAGCAGCCGCCGACGACCGTCCTCGCCATCCGCGACCTCGACCTCGTCGCCGACGACACCTGGCCCGCGGCGCTGCGCCTCATCGCGGCGCGCCCCGAGACGTGGCAGGCGCTGCACGCGCCCGACGGTCACGCCGGCTGGTGGCTCGCCCGCTACGCCCTGCTGGCCGGCGAAGCGCCTGGCTCCTGGCGCCTGCCCGCCGCGGCCGACCTGGCCGGCCTCTACGACGAGGTGCCCGACCTCGGCCTCACCGCCGAACTGCTGCAGGCTGCCGGGGTCCGGACCACGCTGGACCTCGCCACGGCCGAAGACGTCACCGACCTGCTCGACCGCCTCGGCGACCCCGACCGCACGCTCACCCCGGGCCTCGCCGCGCGCGCCCACCGCGCGCTCGTGCAGTCACCCGTGGACGTGGATGACCTCGACGCGCCGGTCCGCGTCCGCGCGGCCGACGCGAGCGTGGCCGACGCCGACAAAGCCGTGGTCCTCGACCTCCCGTGGCCGGCCTCGGCGCTCGACGCCGCCCGGATCGTGGCCGCCCCCGAAGACCCCGAACGCCTCGCCGACCTGCTCGACCTGCCCCGCGCGAGCACCCTCCCCAGCGCGGTCACCAGCACCGGCGAATACGTCGCCTGGGCCGATCTGCCCGCGATCCGCCTCGTCGCCGACCAGCTCGGCCTCCCCGTCCCCGACGGCGGCCCGCTGCTGCACGACGTCCTCACCGTCACCGTCGACGGCACCACCGCCGACGTCCCGTGGTGGTCGGACGAGGACCACCGCCTGCACGCCGCGGACACGTCGGAAGGTCTGGCCCGCGCCTTCGCCTGGGCCACGGACCGCTGGAGCGAGCGCTACCGGATCACCGCGCTCCTGGACGACCCGGCGCCGCACACGCTGCTGAACTGACCCGGAACGCGGCAAGCACGCCGGGTACCGCAGTCGGCTGGTCTGGCCATGGCCGAATCCGGGAGAAGCTGCAGTCACCGGGGCAGGATCGCCGCGCTCGGGGATTGCGCGCCGCGCACGCTGTCCGACTGGTCTGCGCGCCCCGAGGGTGAGTGAACGGAGTCTCGGCCGCCCGGGTCTGGCCGCAGCCGAATCCAGGAGAACGGCAGTTGCCGGGGCAGGATCGCCGGGCTCGGTGATTCCGTGCCGCGCATGCTGTCGGACAGGCCTGAGCGGCCCCAACACGAGTGACCGGAACCTCGGCCGCCCGGTCTCGTCGTGGCCGAATCCGGGAGAGCTGCAGTTGCCGGGGCAGGATCACCGCGCTCGGGGATTACGCGACGC
Organism: Amycolatopsis rhabdoformis; assembly: GCF_035918295.1. Lineage (GTDB taxonomy): Bacteria > Actinomycetota > Actinomycetes > Mycobacteriales > Pseudonocardiaceae > Amycolatopsis > Amycolatopsis rhabdoformis. Next base: position 7,018,510 of record NZ_CP142149.1, on the reverse strand, counting down.
GCACGGTGTCGGGCTGGCCTGAGCGGCACGAGCCCGAGTGACCGGAATCTCGGCCGCGCGGTCTGGCCGTGGCCGAATCCGGTGGAAGCAGCAGTTACCGGGACCGGATCGCCGAGCTCGCTGATCGCGCTCCACACACGCTGCTGGGCTGACCCGAGCAGCGCCACCGGCAACCGAAATCGCAGCCGGTTGATCCGGACGCGCCGGAAATCGGCGGAAACTACAGTCGCTGAGCTGACTTCGAGCCGCGGCGGGCCGCGGCGCGCTGCCAGAAGATGATGCCGAAGCCGATGAAGCCCAGGACGATGCCGGCGAAGGCCGTCCAGACCCAGACGCCGTCGGTGGCGAAAAAGAGCACCACCAGTGCGACCGCCCAGAGTGAGGTACCTACGATCACCACCGGAGTCAGGTCGGTCAGGCGCTTGGGCAGGTCCGGCGTGTGCCGCAACGTGCCCGCGGCCTCCGCGGGATTGATCGGTTCGTCCACGGGGTGAAGGCTACCCCGGGCGTCCGGGCGCGCGGCGACACCGGACGTGGTCCGACGGCACCGGACATGGCACCACCGACCGCCGGCACCACCAAGGCACCACCGAAACAGCACCACCGAAACAGCAGCACGGCACCGAGGCAGCACGGCAGCGAGCAGGACAGGGGCAGGTCATGACGGACCAGCGCGTGAAGGAGAACGTGTCCACTCTGGACCGCTTCTTCAAGATCACCGAACGTGGCTCCACGCCAGGGCGTGAAGTCCGCGGTGGTGTCGTCACGTTCGTGACCATGGCCTACATCGTGGTGCTCAACCCGCTCATCATCGGCAGCTTCGCCGCGAACACGCCCTCGGCGCACGCCGACGTGCTCGGCCACATCCTGCCGGTGCCGGCCGTCGCCGCGGTCACGGCGCTGGTGGCCGGCGTGATGACGATCCTGATGGGTCTGGTGGCCAACTACCCGTTCGCCATCGCGACCGGTCTGGGCCTCAACAGCCTGCTGGCCGTCACGCTCGCGCCGCAGATGACGTGGCCCGAGGCGATGGGCCTGGTGGTGATCGAGGGCGTGATCATCGTGCTGCTGGTGCTCACCGGCTTCCGCACGGCCGTGTTCCGCGCGGTGCCGCCGGCGCTCAAGTCGGCGATCGCGGTGGGCATCGGGTTGTTCATCTGCCTCATCGGCCTCGTCGACGCCGGCTTCGTGCGCCGCCTGCCGGACGACGCGCACACCACCGTGCCGGTCGGGCTCGGCATCAACGGCTCGGTCGCCTCCTGGCCCACGGCCGTGTTCGTGGTCGGCCTGCTGCTCACCGCGATCCTCGTGGCCAAGAAGGTCAAGGGCGCGATCCTGATCGGCGTGCTGAGCTCGACGGTGCTGGCCATCGTGGTCGAGGCGATCGTGAAGGCCGGCCCGTCCAACGGCACCGATCCCAAAGGCTGGAACCTCGGCTACCCGGCACTGCCGAGCAACGTCGTCGGCGTGCCGGACCTCTCGCTCGTCGGCGACGTGTCGTTCGGCGCCTGGACGCGGCTGCCGATCATCACCGTCGTCCTGCTCGTGTTCACGCTCGTGCTCGCCGACTTCTTCGACGCCATGGGCACCATGACGGGCCTCGGCAAGGAAGCCGGCCTGATCGGCAAGGACGGGCAGCTGCCGAACGTCGGGCGCGCGCTGTTCGTGGAAGGCCTCGCGGGCGCGGCCGGCGGCTTCGGCTCGGCCAGCTCCAACACCGTGTTCGTGGAGTCCGCGTCCGGCATCGCCGAAGGCGCGCGCACGGGCCTGGCCAACGTCGTGACCGGCGTGCTCTTCCTCGCCGCCATGTTCCTCACGCCGCTCTACCAGGTCGTGCCGGTGGAAGCCGCCGCGCCGGCGCTGGTGGTCGTGGGCGCGCTGATGATGGGCCAGGTCCGCGACATCGATTTCACGGACTTCTCGATCGCGCTGCCGGCCTTCCTCACGATCGTCGTAATGCCGTTCACCTACTCCATCGCCAACGGCATCGGCGCCGGCTTCGTGAGCTACGTCGTGATCCGCGCCGCCACAGGCAAGGCCCGCCAGGTGCACCCGCTGATGTGGGTCATCGCGGTGGCGTTCGTGGCGTACTTCGCGGTGGGTCCGATCCAGGCCGCGCTGAGCTGAGCGAACGGCGCCGTCCTGAGCTGTGCGTGATCGCCGGAGGTGGCGGGGTTCACCCTCCGGCGCCATTTTCGTGAGGTAAGCTAACTATATGTCCGGCGACACGCATGAGCGCTCCCTCGCGAGCCGTCTGCGTCTCGCGGTGGTCCGGCTCAACCGCCGGCTCCGGGCTCAGCGCGTGGGCGACGACGTCACGTTGACGCAGACCGCGGCGCTGTCCACCTTGCACAAGTGCGGTCCGCTGACGCCCGGTCAGCTGGCCGCCAAGGAAGGCGTCCAGCCGCCCTCGATGACGAGGGTGATCGCCGCGCTCGAGGAGATGGGGTTCGTCGAGCGCAGGCCCCACCCGACCGACGGGCGGCAGGCCATCGTCGAGCTGTCCGACAGCGGGCTGGCCTTCGTGAAGAAGGCCATTTCGGTGCGGGAGGCGTGGCTGGATCGGCAATTGGCCGAACTCGGCGAGGAAGAGCTCGAAGTGCTCTCCCGCGCCGCTGAGATCATCGACAGGATGGCGGGGAACTAACACCGGTGGCGACCACGGGTAGCGAAGCAGAGCGTACGACCGAAACCGTTGCTACCCGGGACACGGCGCCACAGCCGGCCAGCCCGCCCACGTCCGGACCACCCGGCACCCCAGCCCAGCGCACGGCCGCCTCAGGCACGCCGAGCACGACAGGCACCCCGAGCACCCCCGCGAGCCGGCCCGACGGCGCCGACCGCGTGCCCCGGGAACCGGCCGAACCCGACAGACCCGTGGAGCCCAAGCGCGGCAAGGGCATGTTCGCGTCGCTGCGCGTGCGCAACTACCGGCTGTTCTTCACCGGCCAGGTCATCTCGAACGTCGGCACCTGGATGCAGCGCATCGCCCAGGACTGGCTGGTGTTCCAGCTCTCCGGCAACAACCCGGTCGCCCTCGGCATCGCCGTCGCGTTCCAGTTCACGCCGACGCTGTTGCTCTCGCTGCAGGCCGGCGTGCTCGCCGACCGCGTGGACAAGCGGCGGCTGCTGATCCTCATCCAGAGCATCAACTGCGTGCAGGCGACTCTGCTGGGTGTGCTGGACCTGACCGGGGTCGTGCAGATCTGGCACGTGTACCTGCTGTGCATGATGCTCGGCATCACCTCGGCCATCGAGGTGCCCACGCGCCAGTCGTTCGTCGCCGAGATGGTGGGCCGCGACCAGATCGCCAACGCCGTGGCGCTCAACTCCTCGATCTTCAACCTGGCTCGCATCGTCGGCCCGGCCATCGCCGGGTTCGCGATCACCTGGGTCGGCACGGGCTGGCTGTTCCTCGCCAACGCGGTGAGCACCATCGCCGTGGTCACCGGGCTCGCGATGATGAATCCCGCCAAGCTCTTCCGCGGCCCCGCGATCCCCCGCGCGAAGGGCCAGCTCATGGAGGGGCTGCGCTACGTGCGCCACCGCTCCGACCTGGTCACGGTGATGGTGCTGATGTTCTTCGTCAGCACGTTCGGCATCACCTACTTCACGTCGCTGCCGATCGTCGCCGCCAACGTCTTCCACACCCAGGCCGACGGTTACGGGCTGTTGTCCACGCTCGTCGCGGTGGGGACGTTCGTGGGCGCTCTGCTGTCCGCGCGCCGCGGGATCAAGAGCCGCCCCCGCGTACGGCTCATGCTGATCTCCGGGGCGCTGCTCGGCCTGTTCGAGTTCATCACGGCGTTCATGCCGACGTACCTGGCGTTCGGCATCGGCCTCATCCCGCTCGGCTTCGCCACCATCACGTTCCTGAACACGGCCAACGCACTCGTGCAGACGTCCGTCTCCCCGGAGATGCGCGGCCGCGTGATGGGCATCTACGTGCTCGTGCTCATCGGCGGCAACCCGATCGGCGGCCCGATGACCGGCTGGATGGCCGACGCGTTCGGCGGCCGCTCGCCGTTCTACATCGGCGGCGCGATCTCGCTGATCGCCGCGGTGGTGTGCGCGCTGGTGCTGATCCGGCGCGGCGGCGTGAGCCTGCCGGTGCGGCGGTTCGGCAACGGTCTGCGCGTGCTCAAGCGCGAACGCGTCTGACGGCTCCTGCCGGGCCGCACCCCGGTCCGTGGCTCCATCTCGCTCCGTGAAGGGCGCCTTGAGGGATTCAGGTCTCTGGAGGCGCCCTTCACGGCGTTCGGGGGCGTCTCCAGCGCGCAAGGGGTCACTCGGACGAGTGAGAGGTGGGTCTCCGCAAGAGGGGGCTTGCCCGTTCGTATGAGGTTAGGCTAACCTCATACATGTCCGCTTCGTGGTGGGAGCGGCAGTCAGTTCGGGAACGGACGGAGCCCCGCACCTGGGAACCCCAGGGGCGGGGCTCCGTTCATAACGGGGCCCTTTCGGCCGGCTAGGCCGAAGAATCCCTCATGACGGGTTCATGGTCGGGTCGGCCGCCGGCTCCGTCAAGAGGTGCTCACCTGGTGGGGTGGGCAGCCGCGACAGCTCGATGCCGAAGTACACGCGGTACGCGGTGCGCACCGCGTCGTCGGTGGCCAGCAGCACCTCGTTGCGCACGCCGTCCACGGTCTCGATCAGCCGGTGGCCCGACAGCGTCACGCGGCCCTGCGACGTCGGCCGCGAGCAAGTGAGCCGGCGGGTGAAGCCCGACTGCGGCGAGGTCGACTGCCACCACGCCATCGGCACGAAGTCCGAGAGCGGCCGGGTGCGCTGCTCCAGGCGGAACGTGGGCTTGCCGTCCATCAGCACGTCGACATCGCCGAACGGGGCGTCCAGGAACAGGAACTCGCCGTCGAGGTCGCGCTGCACCTCCACGGCCGCCAGGCGCAGCGGGCCGCGGCTGAACCGGCCGAACCCGACGTCCACGAGCCACTGCTCGCCCTCCAGCGTCACCACCACGGCCACGTGGTCCAGCGGCGGCCCGGGCACCCCCTCGCCGGTGAAAACCTGGGCGCCGTGCAGCGCGGCGTCGAAGCCGAGCTCGCGCAGGAGGGCTGCGAAGAGGCCGTTGAGTTCGTAGCAGAACCCGCCGCGGCGGCGGCGCACGATCTTGTCGAACAACGCGTCCTCGGTCAGCTCGATGGGCTCACCGAGGTGCACGCTCAGGTTCTCGAACGGCACGCGTTCGAGGTGGCGTTCCTGCAGCTGCCGCAGCGTCGCGAGGTCGGCCTCGGCGGGCAGGGCGAGGTCGAGGCGGGCGAGGTAGGCGTCGACGTCCATGGCCCCAGCCTCACACCTGAAGTGCACTCGAAGTCAACCCGGAAAAGGAAAAACGGGGTCCTCCGTGAAGGAGAACCCCGCTTTCGGACCAAACGGGTTCAGCCGAGCAGGCCGTTGCCGCCGGCGACCGCGTTGTCGAACCGCTTGCTGATCTCGGCCCAGTTGAAGATGTTCCACAGAGCCTTGACGTAGTCCGGCTTCACGTTCTTGTAGTCCAGGTAGAACGCGTGCTCCCACACGTCGACCAGCAGGATCGGCGTGGTCGGCAGGATCAGGTTGTTGTGGTGGTCGCGCAGCTGCTGGGTGATCAGCGTCTTGCCGATCGGGTCCCAGGAGAGCGCGCCCCAGCCGTTGCCCTGGATCGTGGTGGAGACGGCGGTGAACTGCGCCTTGAACTTGTCGAAGGAGCCGAACGCCTCGTCGATCGCCGCGGCCAGTTCGCCGGTCGGCTTGTCGCCGCCTTCCGGGGAAAGGATCTTCCACCAGACGACGTGGTTGGCGTGGCCGGCCAGGTTGAAGGCCAGCGTGGTCTCGAGGCCCACGATGTTGCCGAAGTCGCCGGCTTCGCGCGCCTCGGCGATCTTGTCGAGCGTGTCGTTCGCGCCCTTGACGTAGGTCGCGTGGTGCTTGCTGTGGTGCAGCTCGTTGATCTGACCCGAGATGTGGGGCGCGAGGGCGCCGTAGTCGTAGTCGAGATCGGGCAGGTTGTACCGGGCCATTGGCCCTCCTTCTGTCTTCGACACAAGTTCCTACTACCGAACCTAGTAGCACACCCGGGTTCGCGGCGACCGGGGGCGGCCTGAGTATCGCGAGGTGGGCAGACTTGTCCGGCCTGTGCGTACCCGTGTGGGCAGCGTGCGAAACCCAGCGTTGTACCTCCAGCAAACTGGAGGTCAACTTCGTGTGATCAGCCTCATCCACACGGCCGTCAGGCGAGCCGGTAGCGGTCCAGGTCCAGCGCGAGTTCGTCGAACACGGCCACGTTGTGTTCGAAGGCCACCAGTGTCTCGTTGATCACCTGGGCGCGGGCTTCGTCGTTCCACGGCGCCGCGTCGAGCTTCGCGCGGTAGCGGTCGCGGAACGCGGGTGCGCTGCCGAGCTCGTCGAAGTGGTAGAAGAGCGAGCCGGCCTCGGCGAGGTCGAAGTTCTTTTCCAGCAGCCGCCGGATGATCTGGCCGCCCGCGATGTCGCCGAGGTAGCGCGTGTAGTGGTGCGCCACGTACCCGCCGGCCCACGTCGACGCCTCGGCGATGCGCGCGGCGTACGCCCGGGTGCTGGCCAGCGGCCGGATCTCGGTGCGCCAGGCCGGGCCCACCAGGTGCGCGAGGTCGCGCTCGAGCGAAGGCAGCCGGCGCAACTCGTCGAACACGAACTCGCGGCCCACGGCGTCGCCGGCCATCGTGTCGCTGACGTGCTCGATGGCCTGGTAGACGAAGTAGTACTGCACCGCGAGCTGCGTGTAGCCGGCCAGCGAAAGCTCGCCGCCGAGCAGTGCGTTCATGTACGCGGAGTGGTTGGCCCGGTCGTGCACGCCCCTGGTCGACTCCCGCAGCTGTCCGGAGAACGGCCGGGCTTCGAGCTCAGTGGTCACCGACATGGAGGCCTCCCTCGATCTGACAGGCTGTCAGAAAGAGCGTAGGCCACGATTGCGGCTTAGGCTACCCTAAATCGGACGCGGATCCGGAAGTTCACTCGAACCGACGGCCCGCAGCACGAACGCCACGGCCGCTTCGATCACGTCGCCGAGCCGGTCCGCCGGCACGTCCACCACCTGCCGCGTGCCGAGCGCCGCGGTGATCATCGAGACGACCACGTCCACGTCCGGCGCGGGCCAGCTTCCCGCGTCGACGCCGGCCAGCAGCACCGCGCGCAGCTGCCCGGTGATCGGGTCGGCGTGCGCGCTGATGCGCCGGTAGGCCGCAGGAGCCAGCGCCGACTCGAGGGCGCCGCCGGGCGGCAGGTGGTGCTCGGCGAGCACGCGCAGCTGCAGCCGGACGAACGTGGCCAGCTGCGCGACCGGGTCCGTCTCGGCTTCCACGGCGGTGCGCAGCCGCTCGACGTAGCGCGCGGCCTCGTCCTCGACGAACGCGACGAGCAGGCTTTCCTTGTCGGGGAAGTGGTTGTACAGCGCGGTGCGGCCGAGCCCGGCCTCCGCGGCGACGCCGGCGAGCGTGATCGCGTCGAAGCCGCGCTCGTACAGCTGCGCGCGCAGCACCTCGAACACCCGCGCGCGGACTTCGCGCCGGTGCGCTTCCAGCGAACCGCCGAGTACCTTCGGCACCGTTGTTCCCCTGCCTCCCGAGTGCGGCTCAAGCAACCCTGCCGAGCAACCATAAGGGCGCGCGAGCGCATTCACTCAGTCGGTGAGCGGCCAGGTGTGCACGGGTTCGCCGGAGGCCGAGAGCTCGAGGTAGCGGCCCAGCATGCGGTTCAGCGCCGTCTCGCGGTCGTCGCCGTGGTGCTGGGCGCGCAGCACGAAGTCGCGCTGCCAGGTGGCGCCGCTGCGCCGTGCGAGGCAGCGGCGCTCGATCACGCCGAGGTACTTCACGCGCGCCTCGTCGGACACGCCGGAGCGGCGCAGGCCTTCGTGCGCCAGCGGCAGCAGCACGCGCAGCGCCAGCTCGTCGGGTGGGATCCAGCCGATGCCGGGCCAGTACAGCTGCGCTTCGAAGCCCTTGCGCGCGCCGGCGTAGAGGTTCTCCTCCGCGGCCTGGAAGGACATCTGCGTCCACACGGGCCGTTCCTGCTCGGCGAGCGCGCGCTGGGCGCCGTAGAAGAACGCGGCGTTGGCCACGATGTCGACCACCGTGGGCCCGGCCGGCAGCACGCGATTCTCCACTCGCAGGTGCGGTAGGCCGTCGACCACGTCGTACACCGGCCGGTTCCAGCGCCAGATCGTGCCGTTGTGCATGCGCAGCTCGGTGAGCTTCGGCGCTTGTCCCGACTCCAGCGTCTCGAGCGGATCCTCGGTGTCGGTCTGCGGCAGCAGTCCCGGGAAATAACGCACGTTCTCCTCGAACAAATCGAAGATCGACGTGATCCACCTCTCGCCGAACCACACTCTCGGCCGAACGCCTTGGTTCTTCAGCTCTTCCGGACGGGTGTCGGTGGCCTGCTGGAACAGCGGGATCCGCGTTTCGTGCCACAATGCCTTGCCCAGCAGGAAGGGTGAGTTGGCGGCCAGTGCGGTCTGCACGCCGGCGAGGCATTGTGCCGCGTTCCAGTGCGCCGCGAATTCCTCGGGCGCCACCTGCAGGTGCAGCTGAACCGACGTGCACGCGGCTTCCGGAAGGATGGATTCCGAGAAACTGCGCAGCCTTTCCGGCTGTTCGCCGGCGAGCGCCGCGCCGTCCATGGAAAGCGCGATTCGCTCGCCCCTGGCGGCGAAGATCTGGTCGTTGAGCGACGAATACCGCGCGTTGTTCGTGAGCCATTTCTGGTCGAAGTGTTCTTGACGCAGTGTCGGTAGGATCCCGATCATCGCGAGCGCCGAGCCGGCGTCCGCGGCCTTGGCCGCGGCTTTGCCGAGGTAAGCGCGCAGGTCGTCTTCCAGCTGCAGCGCCGAATCCCCGGCGAGCGGGCGCGGCGGCACGTTCAGCTCGAGGTTGTGCTGGCCGAGCTCGGTGGTGAACGACGGATCGTCGAGCGCGTCGAGTACCGCCGTGTTGGTCATCGACGGGCGCAGCTGCTCATCGACCAGATTCAGTTCCACCTCGAGCCCGATATTCTTGCGGGGAAAGGAAAAACTGCCGTCCGTGAGCATTCGGGCGAGGGTGTCGAGACAGCGTTGGACCTTGCGGCGGTACCGTCCTCGGTCCAGCTGGTCGAACGGTTTCGCCGAAAGATCGGTACCCATGTCTGACGCGCTCCTTGGCTGCGATCCGCAGGTGTCCGGGCGGGGACTGCCAGGCCGCCCACCGTCGCACAGTGCGGCGCATCCGGGCTAGCGGCCAAACTGGTGCTCTCCGTCACGGGGGGTTGACCGTGCGCGAAAATGGCCCATTCGTACCAGAGTTCTCCGGTCGTTCGGACCAGCTTTGTACCGGGCGGAGTTCCGGCATGCGGATGTCACACTGTGCGGTGTGGCTGAACTGATCTTCACCGACGATCCGGAAGATCCCCGACTCGACGATTTCCGCGACTTGTCCACTGCGGACCGGCGACCGGACCGTCCCGGTGGACGCGGGCTCGTGATCGCCGAAGGCACCGTGGTGGTCGAACGGATGCTGGCTTCTCGGTATCCCGTACGGGCATTGCTCGGTGTGGAACGGCGCGTGCGGGATCTCGACCTGTCCGGCACCGACGCGCCCGCGTACGTGACTTCGGCCGCCACGATGGCAGAAGTTGTGGGATTCCACCTCAACCGCGGCGTGCTGGCCGTGGCCGATCGGCCCGAGCCGCCCGAGGTTTCCGGGATCGTGGACGGTGCGCAGGTGCTCGCCGTGCTCGAAGGCGTGGGTGATCACGAGAACCTCGGTTCGATCTTCCGCAACGCCTCCGCGCTCGGCGTCGACGGCGTGCTGTTGGGGCCGGGCTGTTCGGATCCGCTGTACCGGCGAAGTGTGCGGGTGTCGATGGGACACGTGCTGCGCGTTCCGTTCGCGCCGCTCGATTCCTGGCCCGGCGGGCTGGATTTCTTGCGGGAGCGCGGGTTCACCGTGGCGGCGCTCACACCCCGACAGGATTCCGTTCCGCTGCGCGGACTGCGCGAGAAAGTGGGTGAGCGCGTGGCGCTGCTGCTCGGCGCCGAAGGACCGGGGCTCACCGACGAAGCGATCACGGCCGCGGATCTGGCCGTGCGCATCGAGATGGTGGCCGGCGTCGACTCGCTGAACGTCGCCACCGCGGCCGCCGTCGCCTTCCACGAGGTGGCTGCCACGCGTTGAGGTGCTCACTTTTCCTGGATACCCATTCTCGCGCGACAACCACAGGCGATGATGCCGAACGGCCCCTCACGGTGACCCGTCCGACCCCGGCGCGGTGCGAAACCTGGCGCGAGGCCGGTGGGCGAGGCTACTTTTCGCGCGATGATCAACATTCGCGCGCGCCGGACGGCACGCCGGGGTCGGCGCAGCGGTAAGTCGACCTCCGTCCCTGGGAGATCCGCCCGGGTGTCTGTGCCGCGCGAACCCTCGTGGGGCTTACGCTGCTGCCGACAGGTGTGACCGCGTTCGGTGGTGGGCATCTGCAGGTGGGATGCCCAGCGAGAGGACGCCAGTGGAGCTGCGGATCCGGGGCGAGCGCGCCGTGCTCGCCGACCCGGGTGGCGAGCACGCGCGCGAAGTCGACCCGCGCCGGCTGGCGATCGGCGCGGACCTGGCGCAAGCACTGCACGAATGGGCTCGCGTCGCGTCCGCGGTGTCCCGCGCGGGGTCCGACGCCGAAGTGGCTTCGTCCGTGGTGTCCCAGCGCGGCCGCCAGCTCGCCGGGCGCCTGGCGACGGTGATGGGCACGACGGTGCGCTTCGTCGATCCGGTGTCCGGCGTCGAGACGGTGATCGAGCCGCCGGCTCGGGTGGTGGCGCGGCGGCGCGGGGTGCCCGGCCGGGGCGCCGAACCGACGCCATGGCTGACCGGCCTCACCGTGTCGGCGTTCGCCGCGGTGCTGGTCACCGTGGCCATGCTCGCGCTGGCCGGAACACTCGCGCGCGAGACGAGCGGCTGGCTCGCTCTGCTGGCGTCCGTGGTGGTGACCGCCGGCATCGGGCCTTCGCTGTGGCTCGGGCGCCGGCTGCCGATCGTGCGCTGGGCCGTGTACGGCGCGGGCCTCGGCATCGTCGCCGCGTGGATCGGCGTGCTGGCCATCGTGCTCTGACCGGCTGATGGACACGGTTTCGATGGACGCGGTGCCCGACGGAAGCAGGCAGATGGACGCGGCGCGCTGACCGGCTGATACTGGTTCGATGGACGCACTCGAGCGGCTGCGGAAGGTGTGCCTCGCGCTGCCCGAGGCCACCGAACGGCCCAGCCACGGTTCACCGGCCTGGTTCGTCCGGGAGAAGAAGACGTTCGTGACGTTCGCCGACAACCACCACAACGACGGCCGCCTGGCCTTCTGGTGCCCCGCGCCGCCGGGTGTGCAGGAAGAACTCGTGCGCACGGAACCGGAGCGGTTCTTCCGGCCGGCCTACGTCGGGCACCGCGGCTGGCTCGGTGTGCGCCTGGACGTGGACGTCGACTGGAGCGAGATCGACCAGATCGTGCGCGACGCCTACCGGCTGGTGGCACCGAAGTCGCTGGTCGCGCAGCTGGACTGAGCTGCACTGACCCCAGCGTGGTCCGGAGCAGGAAACTAGCCGCGCTGTGAACGCACGCCCAGCAGGACGTCTTCCCACGACGGCACGATGGGATGGTTCTTCTTCGGCTTCGCGCGCGGCTGGTCGTCGCCCGCGGCTTCGTCGTCGGACGGGACCCGCGGGATTTCGCGCGTGTCGTCGTCTTCCTCGTGCGGGTTCTCCGGCGCCTCGATGGCGAGCCGCTCGTCCTCGGCCGAGTCGAGCGTCGGCTGCACCACGGCGTCGCGCGCCGGGTCGAGGGCGCGCACCGTGCGCGGCGCGCGGTAGGCGTTGGGGTTGAGCAGCACCTCGGCGTTTTCGTCGAGGGCGTGCACCGTGCCGCCGTGAGCGCCGGGCGAGAAGGACCAGTGGGCGCGGTTGTCGGAGCGGCCGGCCTTCCACTGCAGCACGACGACCCACTTGCCGTCGTCGCCGCGCCAGGAGTCCCAGCGGGCCTGGCCGTAGTCGTGGCCGCGCACGCCGAACGCGTACGCGATCACTTCACCGAGCGTCTGCACGTCGGGGCCGTCTTCGCGGACCGGGTGGGCGCTCTGGGCGAGCTCGGCCGTGCGCGAACGCTCCAGCAGCACGGGGTACGCGAACCGCTCGACGCGCTGCTCCGACACACCGGCGCTGCTCGCGACCTGTTCGACGGACTCGCCGGCGCGGATTCGCGCCTGGATCTCGCGTGGCCGCATCTGGCTCTCCAACTCGATCTGGATCTGGCCCAGCCGGGCGATGTCCCCCCTAGCCGCCGCTCGCAGTGTCTCATCGGCCGGGAGCAGGAAACGGGTACGGCTCGCGGGGTCTTCGAGCACGATGGACTTGCCGTCCTCGTGCAGCCCGACCACCCGTAGCGCCCGCATTCTCGCCTCCCCGATCTTCACCTTTGTGGGTGCTCACGTTAGAACGGCGCGTCGGCTTGACGCGCGAGGCGCGCCGATGCCACACCGATCCGTCACCCGATTGCCGACGGTCTCCGTCATCCTCCCGGGACCGCTCACCGGGAACCCGTGGGACACGCCGACCACGTTCCGTCACGAATGAGTGGTGTTCCGTGTTCGATGCCCGAAGCACGACGGGCCCCTCCCGGAGTGAGAGGGGCCCGTCGCGGCAGGAGAACTCAACCGCTGTTGCTCAGCCCAGGCGCTCGACGACGTACTCGATGCTCTGCGTGAGCTTCGTGATGTCCTCGGGGTCGATGGCCGGGAACAGGCCGACGCGCAGCTGGTTGCGGCCCAGCTTGCGGTACGGCTCGGTGTCGACGATGCCGTTCGCGCGCAGCACCTTGGCCACGGCGGCGGCGTCGACCTCGTCGGAGAAGTCGACGGTGCCGACGACCTGCGAGCGCAGCTCCGCGTCCTTCACGAACGGCGTGGTGTACGAGGTCTTCTCGGCCCACTCGTACAGGCGGCTCGAGGAGTCCTTGGTGCGCGCGGTCGTCCAGTCGAGCCCGCCCTGGCCGTTCATCCACTCGATCTGGTCGGCGAGCAGGAAGAGCGTGGCCACGGCCGGGGTGTTGTACGTCTGGTCCTTGCGCGAGTTGTCCAGCGCCGTGGTGAGCGACAGGAACTCGGGGATCCAGCGGTCGCCGTTGCCCAGCTCGCCGATGCGCTCGACCGCGGCCGGCGAGGCGAGCGCGATCCACAGGCCACCGTCGGACGCGAAGGACTTCTGCGGGGCGAAGTAGTAGACGTCGAAGTCTTCGGCCTTCACCGGAAGGCCGCCGGCGCCGGACGTCGCGTCGATCGCCACGAGCGCGTCGCCGCTGCCTTCCGGCCGGCGGACCGGCACCGCGACACCGGTGGAGGTCTCGTTGTGCGCCCAGCCGACGAGGTCCGCGCCCGCTTCGTAGGCGATGTCCGGCGCGCTGCCCGGCTCGGCCTTCACGATGATCGAGTCGCCGAGGAACGGCGCCTTGTTCGTGACGCTCGCGAACTTCGACGAGAACTCGCCGTAGGTGAAGTGCTGCGCGCGCTCGCGCACGAGCCCGAACGCGGCGGCGTCCCAGAACGCGGTGGTGCCACCGTTGCCGAGGATGACCTCGTAGCCCTCGGGCAGGGAGAACAGCTCGGACAGCCCCGCACGCACGCGCCCGACCAGCGACTTCACCGGCTTCTGCCGGTGCGAGGTGCCCAGGTAGGTGCGGCCGGACTCAGCCAGCTTGGCGAGCTGCTCGTCACGGACCTTGGACGGTCCGCAACCGAAGCGCCCATCGGCCGGCTTGAGGTCTTCGGGGATGCTCAACTGCGCTGCGTCGGTCATGTGGGCAGTCTCTCAGGTCGGGACGCGCCTGCTCAATGCGGTGGGGAGGTGTCCGGTATGTGGAACGCGACACTCCGGGCCCCTTCCGGCGAACGGGACACGCGGACCCGGTTCCGTTCCCTCGAAGGCGCGCGGACGCCCTCGGCGGCGGACCGGAAGTCCGCCGCCGAGGGAGGGAACCGCTGCCGGGAAGGCGCTCAGCGCCAGCCGGCCTCGTCGACGCCGCCCGGAACCGGCGCGGCCGGGTCGTAGGGCGTGCGGGTGAAGATGAACGTGGCGAGGTCCAGGTGGTTGGCCACGCCGGCCGCGTCGCGGCCCACGGTGAGGGTCTCGCCGGTGTAGTAGCCGTCGAGGCCGACCCAGGTGTCCGCCCCGGTGCGGCGGAAGCGCGAGGCGCGCCCGGATCCGCTCGTGGGGTCGAGCGACAGCACGTCCGAGCCCAGCACCCGCAGGTGGTACGGCGTGGGGCCCCAGTGCCAGAGACCGGTGAGCGCGAGGAGATCTGCGTCCACAGTGGACGGCTGCCACTCGTCGGGCAGGGCGGGCTCGAGGTCGTCGGTCATCGTGAGCAGGTCGAGCGTGAGCTGCGTGATGCCGACGCCCGAGGTGGCGTTGGTGAGGCACAGCGCGCCGGTGCCGGTGGCGGGGTCCACGAGCGACGCGGCCAGGAAGCCCGGCATCGAGCCGGTGTGGCCGGCGAGGTGGCGGCCCTCGTAGCGCACCACCATCACCCCGAGGCCGAAGCCCGTGGTCCAGACCTCGGTGTCGTCGACCGTGTTCATCGTGCGCATCTCGGCCACGGTGTCCTCGCTCAGCACCCCGCCCGTGTGGCCGCCGAGGAACGAGGTCCAGCGGCCCAGGTCCTTGACCGTGGACCACAGCTGACCGGCCGGGGCCATCGCGCCGGCGTCGGGCGAGGGCTCGGGCAGCAGGACGTCGGCGAACGGGTGCACGGCGAAGCCTTCGGCGTGAGCGCCGGAAGGGTGCGGGGTCGTGCGGGACATGCCCAGCGGCGTGAGGATCTCGTCGCGCACGACGTCGAACCACGGCCGGTCACGGTGGCTCGCCACGAGCTCGCCGAGCACGCCGAACCCGACGTTGGAGTAGTGGAACTTGAAGCCCGGCCGCAGTTTCGTCGCGTCCTTGTCGAGGCTCGCCACGAGCGCGGCCCAGTCGGCGCCCGGCGTGCGCTCCCACCACAGGCCCGGCGACTCCGAGGTGAGGCCGGAGGTGTGCGAGAGCAGCTGCGCCACCGTCGCCGTGGCGAACGCGGTGCCGGGCAGGTGCTTCTCGATCGGGTCGGTGAGCTCGAGCCGGCCCTCGTCCCGCAGGCGCAGCACGGCCGTGGCGATCATCGTCTTGGTGATCGAGCCGAGGCGGTACTGCGTGTCGTCGTCGGGACGCGCGGAGCCGACGCGGCCGCGCGCGCCGGACCACACGAGGTTCCCGTCGCGCACCACGGCGGCGACGAGGGACGGCGTGCGGCAGGACGCCTGCTCCCGCGCGAGCCGGCGGTACAGGGCGAGTTCGGTGGAAGCGAGCATGCGCGCCATTCTGCCCCGCGCCGCTCAGCCCAGCAGCTGCCGGTCCAGTGCCGTGGTCACGGCCGCCGTGCGGTCCGACACGCCGAGCTTCCCGAACACGCGCAGCAGGTGCGTTTTCACCGTGGCCTCGCCGATGTGCAGCGAGCGCCCGATTTCGGCGTTCGTGAGTCCCTTCGCGACGAGCCGCAGCACCTCGACTTCGCGCGCCGACAGCGGAGACGGCGGCTCGGGGTTGCGCACGCGGTTCACGAGCATGCCCGCCACCGAAGGCGCCAGCACGGTCTCGCCGCGCGCGGCGGCCCGGATCGCGCCGGCCAGCTCGGCGCGGGACGCGTCCTTGAGCAGATAACCCGCCGCGCCCGCTTCCACCGCGCGCAGGATGTCGGCGTCGGTCTCGTACGTGGTGAGCACGACGATCCGCCGCTTCGGCGTCTCCTTGAGGATGCCGCGGATCGCGCCGACGCCGTCGAGGCCCGGCATGCGCAGGTCCATCAGCACCACGTCGGGCTGCTTCACGCGGTCGAGAGCGATGGCCTCGTCGCCCGAGCCCGCTTCGCCGATCACGGTCAGGTCGGCTTCGGCCTCGAGCATCCCGCGCAGCCCTTCGCGCACCACGGGGTGGTCGTCGACCAGCATGATCGTGATCACGCAGGTACCTCCAGCTCGAGTTCCGTTCCGCCGCCGGCGCCGCCGCTGAGGCTCAGCCGGCCACCCACCTGCTCGACCCGCGACCGCATGCCGCGCAGGCCGAACCCTTCGGTGGGCGCTTCGGGGGAGAAGCCGCAGCCGTCGTCGCGCACGCGCAACCGTACCGCTCCGTCCACAGCGGACAGCCGCACCAGCACCGACTCGGCGCCCGCGTGCTTGCGCACGTTGGCCAGTGCCTCCTGCGCGCCCCGCAGCAGCACGACCTCGGTCGCCGTGGCCAGGGGTGGCAGCTGATCGTCCACTTCGTACTCCACGCGCAGGCCGGCCTCGTCGGCGAGGCGCTCGGCCGCACGGCGCACGGCGTCGGTGAGCGTGCCGGCCGCGAGGTCCGAGGGGGCGAGCGCGGCCACCATCGCCCGGGCCTCCGCGAGATTCTCGCGCGCGGTGCGCGAGGCCAGCGCGAGATGCCGCCGCGCCGCGGCCGGATCGGTGTCCAGTTCGGACTCGATGGCCTGGGCCAGTGTGACGATGCTGGTGAAGCCCTGCGCCAGCGTGTCGTGGATCTCGCGGGCCAGGCGTTCGCGCTCGGCCGCCGTGCCGGCCTCGCGGGAGAGGCGCGAGACCTCGGCCTGGCTGTCCTCGAGCTGCGCGATGAGCTCGGCCCGCGCGGAGCTCTGCTTGATCACGTCGCTGGTGAACTTGCCGGCCAGCACGCTGAAGACCACCAGGATCGCGGTCATCGGCAGCAGGATCGGCAGGCTCGGGTTCTCCCAGCCGCCGCGCACCACGGCCGAAACCGGCTCCAGCAGGATCAGCACCGTCGTGAGCACGACCCCGGGCCGGATGTCCTGCAGCATGAACACCATCGGGCAAGCCAGGAACAGCACGAACGCCGAGGTCGTGTCCGCGAACATCGCCGTGGCCACCAGCACCACGAGCACGGCGGTGGCCGCCGTCCTGGCCCTCGGGTTGTCGTCGGCGCGGATGATGCGCCGCCCGGCCACCACGTAGGCGACGATCAGCGCGGCGAGCGCGGCCTCGGCCACCAGCTGCTCCGCGCGGGAGACGCTGGTGTCGAAGAAGACCAGGAGGGCGGTCGCCACGTAGGCGACCGCGAACAGCACCTCCCAGACCCAGAACGAGCGCTCCCACGCGTCGTCCGGGGCGGTCACTTCGGTTCGTTCGTCCAGCGGAACGTGAGCCGCGCGAGCACGAGCCCCGCTACGCACCAGGCGCCGAGCACCAGTGCCACCATCGGAAGTTCCCATGACCCCGCCATCTCCTGACTCGCGGCCGCCTCCGGCAGGAAGACCGACCGGAAACCCTGGCAGATCCATTTCAGCGGGAAGAAGGACGCGATGTCGACCATGATCTTCGGCAGGTGCGTGATCGGGGTGACGAACACGCCGGAAATGAACTGCAGAACGAGGTACACCAGCTGCACCACCGCCACCGTGCCGTTGGCCGTGCGGGTGAGCGAGCTGATCGAGATGCCGAGCAGCGTCGAGGAGATCACGCCGAGCAGCATCACCCACACCAGCGTGGCCCACTTCTCGCCGTCGGCCGGCAGCTTCAGCCCGAACAGCAGCATCGCCACCGCGGACATGATCACCGTCTGCGCCACGCTGGTCACGAGCACCATGATCATCTTGCCGATGAAGTACGACGCGGCCGGCATCGGCGTGCCGCGCAGCCGCTTGAGCGCGCCCACCTCGCGGTCGGCCGCGATGCCGATGCCGACGCTGTTGAACGACGTGGACACGATGCCCGCGCCGATCATGCTCGCGGCCAGCAGCTGGCCCGAGGACACGCCGGCCTGTCCGGTCGGTCCGTCCAGAATGGACCCGAGCAGGATCATCAGCACCGCGGGCAGGGAGAAGGTGAAGACCACCTGCTCCTTGTTGCGGAAGAACTGCCGCAGCTCGAAGCTGCCGCGCGCGGCGCCGAGCGTGAAGGTGCCCGGGAGGGCGAGTGCGGTGGTCACGACTTTTCCCCGATCAGGTCAAGGTAGATGTCCTCCAGGCTGGGGCGCGTCACGGTGAGGCCGGCGAGCTCCCTCGTCCCGCCGGACACCTGCGTGACGAGTTTCGTCGGGTACGCCGTGCGTTCCTCGTGCTCCCCGGTTTCGTCGCTCCAGCGCACGATCGCCTCGGCCTGGCCGCGGCCCCCGAGTGTTTCGGGAGACCCCTGCGCGACCACGCTGCCGTTGGCGATCACCACGAGCCGGTCGGCCAGCGCCTCCACCTCGTCGAGGTAGTGCGAGGTGAGCACGATCGTGGTGCCGTCCTCGGCGAGGCCTTCGATCAGGCCCCAGAACTGCCGCCGGGCCTCGGGGTCGAACCCGGTGGTGGGCTCGTCGAGGAACAGCAGTTCGGGCCGGCCGATGATGCCGAGCGCCACGTCGACGCGACGGCGCTGGCCGCCCGAAAGCGACTTCACGCGGGCGCCGGCCTTCTCGGTGAGGCCGACCAGGTCGATCACTTCTTCGGCGTCTCGCGGGTTGGGGTAGTACTTCGCGAAGTGGTGCACGGTCTCCGTGACGGTGAGCTCGGCCGCGTCGGTCGCGGTCTGCAGCACGATGCCGAGCCGGGCCCGCCACGCGCGCCCGGCCTTGCCGGGGTCTTCGCCGAGCACGGCGGCTTCGCCGGACGTGCGCTGCCGGTGTCCTTCGAGGATTTCGACGGTGGTGGTCTTGCCCGCGCCGTTGGGCCCCAGAAGCGCGAACACCTCACCGTGGTGGATGTCGAGGTCGAGCCCGGCCACGGCGACGTGGCCCGGGTACTCCTTGCGCAGTCCGCGCACCCTCACTGCTGTGGTCATGGGTCAATCCTGCGGCCACGCAGGGTCGCCACGGAACGTCCGGGCAGTGGAATCCGGCTGTCCATCGAACGGTGGACACGGGCCGGTGTTTCCCGTGGAACCAGCGAAAACGCCGTTGTGAACCTCGAAAATCACCCACTGCACGAACGCCCGGGGGACGGCAACCGCCGCCGAGGTGAACCGCGCGGCCCGGGCCGCTGTTGACAAGTTGTCTAACATGACAGAATGTCTCACAAGCAGGTGACCGCCAGTGACGGTGTCCGCCTCTCGGTGCGCGTGAGCGGCGCCGAAGACGGGCCCACGGTCGTGCTCGTGCACGGCTACCCGGACAACGGCTCGATGTGGGACGGCGTGGCCGCCGAGCTCGGCCGCCGCCACCGCGTCGTGGTCTACGACGTGCGCGGCGCGGGCGAGTCGGACAAGCCCCGCGCCCGCAGCGCGTACCGCCTCGACCAGCTCGCCGCCGACCTCGCCGCGGTGGTCGACGCCGTGCAGCCGACCGGCAAGGTCCACCTGCTCGCCCATGACTGGGGCTCGATCCAGACCTGGCACGCGGTCACCGGCGACGAGCTGCGCGGCCGGATCGCCTCGTACACGTCGATCTCCGGCCCGAGCCTCGACCACGCCGGCGCGTGGTTCCGCGAGCAGCTGCGCCGTCCTTCGGGCCTGCCCCGCGCGCTGCGGCAGTTCCTCCACTCGTACTACATCCTCCTGTTCCAGCTGCCGCTCGTGCCCGAGCTGGGCTGGCGCTCGGGGCTCGTGCCCGCGCTGATCCGCCGGCTCGACCCGGCCGAGGGCCACGTGTCGACCGCCGACGCCGTGCACGGGCTGAAGCTCTACCGCGCCAACATGTTCACGCGCCTCTCGCGGCCCGCGCCGCGCTCGGCCGACGTGCCGGTGCAGGTGCTCGCGCCCTCGGGCGACGCGTTCGTGACCACCCCGCTGCAGACGGAGATCTCGCGCTGGGTGCCGGACCTGCGCGTGCGGCGGCTCACGGGCTCGCACTGGATCGCACGCGCCAAGCCCGGCGTGATCGCCGCGGCCACGGCCGAGCTGATCGACCACGTCGAGGGCGGTGAGGAGAGCCGGGCGCTCAAGCGCGCCCGGGTCGGTGGCGCCGCGGGTGGGCGCTTCGCCAGCCGGCTCGTGGTCGTGACCGGCGCCGGCAGCGGCATCGGGCGCGCCACCGCGCTCGCGTTCGCCGACGAAGGGGCCGACGTGGTGGTGACCGACCTCGACGCCGGCGCCGCCACCGAGACGGCGAAGCTCGTGCGGGACAAGGGGGTCGCGGCCGGCGAGTACACAGTGGACGCTGCCGACGGCGACGCCGTGGCGCTCTTCGCCGAGCAGGTGCGCACGGAGTTCGGGGTGCCCGACATCGTGGTGAACAACGCCGGGATCGGGATGTCCGGCTCGTTCCTCGACACGTCGCTGGCCGACTGGGAGAAGGTCGTGGACGTGAACCTGTGGGGCGTGATCCACGGGTGCCGCGCGTTCGCGCCGATGATGGTCGAGCGCGCCGAGGGCGGGCAGATCGTGAACCTCGCCTCGGCCGCCGCGTACCTGCCGTCGAAGGTGCTCACCGCGTACGGCACGACCAAGGCCGCGGTGCTCGCGCTGAGTGTCGGCCTGCGCGCGGAGCTCGCCGGCGACGGCATCGGCGTCACGGCGATCTGCCCCGGTCTGGTGAACACGAACATCACCAACACCACGCGATTCGTCGGCGTCGCACCGGAAGAGGAAGCGCGGCGGCAGAAGGCGTCGACCAAGCTCTACGCGCGGCGCGGCTTCGGCCCGGAGAAGGTGGCGCGCGACATCCTGCGCGCCGTGGAACGCGACCGCGCGATCCAGCCGTCGACTCCTGAAGCGAAGGTCGCGCTGGTCCTTTCGCGCCTCACGCCCGGACTGCTGCGCGCGGCGGCGAAGCTGGACGTCACGCCATGAGCCGCCCGCGCCGGATGAGCCCGCAGGCCCGGCGCGACGACCTGATCGCCGCGGCGCTGGACCTGTTCGGCAGCCGCGCGCCCGAGCTGGTGACGGTGGACGACATCGTTGCGCGCGCCGAGGTGTCGCGGCCGCTGTTCTACCGCTACTTCGCGAGCCTGCGCGAGCTGCAGGTGCAGGCGCTGCGCACGGTGACCGACGGCCTCGTCGACGGTCTCGCGCGCCTGGAGCAGGGGCCGCCCGAAGACCGGCTGCGCGCGGCCGTGCGCGGGCTGATCGACGTGGCCGACCATTACCGCGCGGGTTACGTCGCCTTGCTGCGCAGCGGTTCCGTGATCGCGACCTCGGAAACCGACGCGGCGATCGACGAGGTCCGCAACCGCTCCGTCGCGCTGATCCTCGACGCGCTGGGGCTGGCCGAACCGTCCCCGCTCGTGCTGCTCACGCTGCGCTGCTGGACGGCGGTGGTGGAGGGCGCGCTGCTCTCGTGGCTGCAGGAACGCGACGTGCCGCGCGAGATCCTCGACGGCTGGCTCGTGGACCAGCTCACGGCCATGCTCGCCACGACCTCGGCCCACGACGTGGTGCACCGCCCCACCTGACCCGACCACCCCAATGTGGCATTGGTTGCGTCCAACGCACCCAATGCCACATTGGGGTGCTTCGGTCAGTGCTTGGTGACCGTGTCCCAGCCCTCGATGTCCTCGGGCTTGCGCGGAGCCGGGCCCACGTACTTCGCCGACGGGCGCACGAGGCGGCCGGTGCGCTTCTGCTCCATGATGTGCGCCGCCCAGCCGGCGGTGCGCGCGGAGGAGAACATCGACGGCATCATGGCCGGCGGCACCTTCGCGAAGTCCAGGATCACAGCGGCCCAGAACTCCACGTTGGTCTCGATCGGGTGGTCCGGGCGGCGCTCGCGCAGCTCGGACAGCGCGGCCTGCTCCAGCGCGGCGGCGACCTCGTAGCGCTCGGCGCCGAGCTCCTGGCAGGTGCGGCGCAGCACGCGAGCGCGCGGGTCCTCCGCGCGGTACACGCGGTGGCCGAAGCCCATCAGGCGCTCCTTGCGGTCGAGGATGCCCTTGACCAGACCGGCGGCGTCACCGGAGCGCTCGACCTCTTCGATCATCGGCAGCACGCGCGCGGGCGCACCACCGTGCAGCGGGCCCGACATCGCGCCGACCGCGCCCGACAGCGAGGCGGCCACGTCGGCACCCGTCGACGCGATCACGCGCGCGGTGAAGGTGGAGGCGTTGAGGCCGTGCTCGGCCGCGGAAACCCAGTAGGCGTCGAGCGCGCGCACGTGGGCCGGGTCCGGCTCGCCGCGCCAGCGGACCATGAAGCGCTCGGTGATGGACGACGCCTCGTCGACCCTCGATTCCGGCACGGCCGGCTGCGAGATGCCGCGCGCCGACTGCGCTACGTACGACAGCGCCATCACCGAAGCGCGCGCGAGCTGGTCGCGCGCCTGCTCGTCGGTGATGTCGAGCAGCGGCCCGAAGCCCCAGATCGGGGCCAGCATGGCGAGCGCCGCCTGCACGTCCACGCGTACGTCGCCGGTGTGCACCGGAAGCGGGAACGGCTCGGCGGGCGGGAGTCCGGTGCCGAAGCGACCGTCGACGAGCAGGCCCCACACGTCGCCGAAGCTCACCTTGCCGGCGAGGTCCTCGATGTCGACACCGCGGTAGCGCAGCGCACCGCCGTCGCGGTCGGGTTCGGCGATTTCGGTGCGGAACGCCACCACGCCTTCGAGGCCCGGCTTGAAGCCGTCGTCGGCCTGGTCTGAGTTCGTCTGCTTGATGGTGGAGGTAGTCACTTCGCGAACCTTTCGATGCGCATTTCCCCGGCTTTGTCTGACCACTCGCGCTGACGGGATACACGCAACCTCGGCGCGCCTCATCGCACGGTTGGACAAACTTTGCTCCACCCGGGCGCCCTGGGCAATGAAAGATGTGGTGGTTTCGGTCACGATTCCGAGAACGATTCAGTTGAACGCGGCGTCTCACAGCAAGTTCTTCGGCGACCGGTGGTGACCGCGAGTGAAGACGCGTGGTGGACCGCAGGTAAATCCTGCGTTTCCGAACCAGGCGGTGGGCGTGGTCCGGTGCTACACCTGTGGCATGCACCTGAGCCCGCAGGAACGCGACAAGCTGCTGGTCCACGTCGCCGCCGACGTCGCGCGCCGCCGCCTCGAGCGCGGGGTGGTCCTCAACTACCCGGAGGCGGTCGCGCTGATCACCGACCACGTGCTCGAAGGCGCGCGCGACGGGCGTTCGGTGAGCGAGCTCGCGGCGAGTGGCCGAAGCGTGCTCTCGCGTGCGCAAGTGCTCGAAGGGGTGCCGGAAATAGTCGACGCGGTTCAGGTCGAAGCGACTTTCCCGGACGGGACGAAGCTCGTCACCGTGCACGATCCGATCGTCTAGGAGAACCGAGTGCGTCCAGGTGAGGTTTTTCCCGGCGACGAACCCGTCGAGCTGAATCCCGGACGGAACCGGGTGCGGCTGCTCGTGCGCAACCTTGGCGACCGGCCCGTGCAGGTCGGTTCGCACTACCACTTCGCGGCCGTGAACCCGGGGCTGGAATTCGACCGCGAGGCCGCGCGCGGGCACCGGCTCGACGTGCCCGCCGGCACGTCGGTGCGGTTCGAGCCGGGCGTGGAGCGGGAAGTGGACCTTGTTCCGCTGCGCGGGAACCGGCGGGTGCCGGGGCTGCGCACCGAGTTCGTTTTCGACGCCGGGGAGCGGTGAAAAATGCCGCGAATCGATCGTGAGCGTTACGCGGAACTGTTCGGCCCGACCACCGGCGACCGGATCCGGCTGGCCGACACCGAACTGCTGATCGAGGTGACCGAAGACCGGTCGATGGGCCCTTCGGGGTCCGGCGACGAGGTGCTCTTCGGCGGCGGCAAGGTGATCCGCGAATCGATGGGCCAGGGCATGGCCACGCGCGCGGAGGGCGCGCCGGATCTGATCATCACCGGCGCCGTGATCCTCGACCACTGGGGTGTGGTGAAGGCCGACGTCGGCGTGCGCGACGGGCGGATCGTCGGCATCGGCAAGGCCGGCAACCCCGACACGATGGACGGCGTGAATCCGGCGCTGGTGCTCGGCCCGTCGACGGAAGTGCTGGCGGGCAACGGGAAGATCCTCACCGCCGGGGGCATCGACTGCCACGTGCACTTCGTGTGCCCGCAGCTCGTGGACACCGCGCTCGCCGCGGGCCTGACCACGCTCGTCGGCGGTGGAACCGGGCCCAACGAGGGCACCAAGGCCACCACGGTCACGCCCGGTGCGTGGAACCTCGGCCGCATGCTGTCCGCAATGGACGGTTACCCGGTCAACGTCCTGCTGCTCGGCAAGGGCAACACCGTGCGCCACGAAGCGCTGCGCGAGCAGCTCGCCGCGGGCGCCGGCGGTTTCAAGCTGCACGAGGACTGGGGCAGCACCCCCGCCGCGATCGACGCGTGCCTCACGGTGGCCGACGAGTCGGGTGTGCAGGTGGCCATCCACACCGACACGCTCAACGAGGCCGGGTTCCTCGAGTCCACTGTGGAGGCCATTCGTGGCCGTTCGATCAACGCCTACCACACCGAAGGTGCCGGCGGCGGCCACGCGCCGGACATCATCCAGGTCGTCTCGCTGCCGAACGTCCTGCCGTCCTCGACGAACCCGACGCGCCCGCACACCGTGAACACGCTCGACGAGCACCTCGACATGCTGGTGGTCTGCCACCACCTCAACCCGTCGGTGCCCGAGGACCTCGCGTTCGCCGAGAGCCGCATCCGACCGAGCACCATCGCCGCCGAAGACGTGCTGCACGACCTCGGCGCCATCTCGATGATGAGCTCCGACTCGCAGGCCATGGGCCGCATCGGCGAGGTGATCATCCGCACCTGGCAGACCGCGCACGTGATGAAACGCCGCCGCGGCGCGCTGCCCGGCGACGGCGCGGCCGACAACCTGCGCGCCCGCCGGTACGTGGCCAAGTACACGATCAACCCGGCCATCGCCCACGGAATGGACGCCGAGATCGGCTCGGTCGAGGTCGGCAAGCTCGCGGACCTCGTGCTGTGGGAACCGAAGTTCTTCGGCGTGCGCCCGCACGTGGTGCTCAAGGGCGGCTTCCCGGCGTGGGCGGCGATGGGCGACGCCAACGCGTCGATCCCGACCCCGCAGCCGGTGCTGGCGCGCCCGATGTTCGGCGCCGTGCCGCGGGTGGCCGCGGCGTCGAGCCTGCACTTCGTGGCGCCGGAGGCGCTCGGCTCGGGCCTGGCCGAGACGTTCGGCATCAACCGGCCGCTGGTCGCGGTGGCGAACACGCGGGCGCGGACCAAGACCGACATGGTGCTCAACGACGCGACGCCCGACGTGCGGGTGGATCCCGACAGCTTCGCCGTGCACGTGGACGGCGAGCTGATCGAGCCGATGCCGGTCACGGAGCTGCCGATGGCGCAGCGGTACTTCTTGTTCTGACGGAGCCGTGCCCATGAACCTCTCCGCGCTGATCCTCGCCGACTCCCGGTTCCCCGGGGGCGGCCACGTGCACTCCGGCGGGCTCGAGGAAGCCGTGAGCCGCAAGCTCGTGACGACTGAAGCCGACCTGCCGGGGTTCCTGCTCAGCCGCCTGCGCACCGCCGGAGCCCTGGCCGCCGCCTTCGCCGCCGCCGCGGCCCACGCGGCCGGTCGCAACGTCCTCAGTGGACACTGGCGCCGGCTGGACCAGGAGCTCGACGCGCGCACGCCGTCGCCCGCCCAGCGCGTGGCGTCGCGGGCCCAGGGCCGCGGCACCGCGCGAGCCGGGGCGATCGCGTGGCCCTCGCCGGTGCTCACGGCCCTGCTCGCCGAGACGCCGCGGCCGCACCACCCGATCGTCTGCGGCGCGCTGGTGGGCATCGCGGGCGGGGAGCCGGCCGAGGCCGCGGCGGCCGTGGCCTACCTGGCCGTGAGCGGCCCGGCGAGCGCGGCCGTGCGGCTGCTGGGGCTCGACCCGTTCGCCGTGAACGCCGCCGTGGCCGGGCTCGGCGCCGAGGTGCGCGCCGTGGCCGGGGCCGCCGCCGACGGGGCCGGGCTGGACCCGGCCGACCTGCCCGCACCGGGCTCACCCGCGCTGGACCTGCTCGCCGAGGCCCACGCCCGCCACCACGAGGAAGAGGTGCGTCTCTTTGCCGGCTGAACACCACCACACCCACCCGGTGAACTTCGACCCCACCGCCACCGGGCCCGACCACCACGCGCCGGGGCCGACGGCCGGGCGCGCCTACCGCATCGGCATCGGCGGCCCCGTCGGCAGCGGCAAGACGGCGCTCACAGCGGCGCTGTGCCGTGCGCTCGGCGGCGAGCTGAACCTCGCCGTGGTCACCAACGACATCTACACGACCGAAGACGCCGACTTCCTGCGCAAGGCCGGCGTGCTCGCGCCCGAGCGCATCGAGGCGGTGCAGACCGGCGCCTGCCCGCACACCGCGATCCGCGACGACATCACCGCCAACCTCGACGCCGTCGAGCGGCTGGAGGACCGCTTCCCGGGCCTGGACCTGGTGATCATCGAAAGCGGCGGCGACAACCTCACCGCGGTGTTCAGCCGCGGCCTCGCCGACAGCCAGGTGTTCGTGGTCGACGTGGCGGGCGGCGACAAGGTGCCGCGCAAGGGCGGCCCCGGCGTGACCACGGCCGACCTGCTCGTGATCAACAAGATCGACCTCGCGCACCTGGTGGGCGCCGATCTCGACGTGATGACCTCCGACGCCCACCGCATGCGCGGCGAGCTGCCGGTGATCGCGCAATCGCTCGTGGACACCCCGGACGCGCCCGACGTGGCGCGCTGGGTGCGTTCGGTGCTGCCGGTGCGCGCGGGGTGAAGGCCCACGCGCGCGTGGTCGCGTGTTTCGAGGACGGCCGCACGGTGCTGCGCGAGCTGCGGTCGATGGCGCCGCTCACGCTGTTCCCGCGCCGCCGCACCGGCCGCGACGCCGTGGTGCACCTCGTGAGCTCGGCCACCGCGCCGCTGGGTGGTGACGAGCTGCTGCTCGACATCCGCGTCGGGCCCGGTGCGGTGCTGCGGCTGTCCGGCGTGGCGGCCACGCTGGCGCTGCCGGGCCCGGCCGGCGGCGGCAGCTCGTCCACTGTGGACATCGAGGTGGCGGACGGCGCGGAGCTCGGGTACCTGCCGGAGCCGACCGTGGTCACCGGCCGCGCCGACCACACGGCGGTGCTGCGCGCGACGCTCGGGGAAAATTCCCGTTTCCACACTCGCGAAGTCCTGGTATTGGGCCGCGCCGGTGAACGGCCCGGCCGGCTCACCACGACCACGCACGTGGTCCGCGGCGGAATTCCGCTGCTGCGCCAGACGCAGACGATCGGTGAGCCCGCGCTCGACGCCGGACTGGCCGCGCTGGCGGGCAAGCGAGTGCTCGCGACGGACTTCGAAGTGGGTTTTCCCGCGCGCCCCACGGCTTCGGGTGACTGGTGGTCGCGCACGGCGCCGGCCACCGGTGTCACGCTCACCACGGCACTGGCCGACGACGCCGTGACGGCGTTGCGGATGTTGCCTTGAAACGCTTGGGCTGCTACAACTTCGTGCCCAGCCTGCGCACGTCGACCGGGAACGCCACCGCGGTGTTCCAGCGAGGGGAAGCCCTGCCAGCCCACGTCGGTACCGAGTGCGCGGCGAGATCCGCGCTCTTTCGAGCGCGCCCGGCGATCCGGCGGTGCGTGCCGCCGTGATCGGCACCTGGCAGAACGCCGTTCAAGCCCGAGAAGCTGCGACGATTCCCTGGCGTGGCAACGACTTAGCGGTCGGTGATCGCCCGTGGTGGGCCCTGCGCGAACCGGTGATCCGCTGCTCGCTACCGTGATCGCCGCAGTTCGACGGAGCGTTTCGGCCGCCGGACCGTCCGCGTGGGTCGCATTTCGCGATCGCCTGGTGGAGTCGCCTGGCGAATCGCAGTGAAGTGGCCACCGTGATTACCGGAATCAATTTTCGAGCGATCCCGCGTCCGTTCGATCGGTAATTGTGATTTTCACAAGATGGACGCCGGTGCCGCCTTCCGGGCGGCGCACGGCGGGAAGGAGGGCCGGTGGCCCGTACCTACGGTGGCGTCCCGCCGGAGCAGAGACGCGCCGAACGCAGGGAGCGGCTGCTCACGGCCGCGCTCGAGCTGTTCACCTCGACGGGCTTCCGGCAGGCGAAGATCACCCAGTTGTGTACTCGTGCCGGCGTCTCGACCCGGAATTTCTACGAGGAGTTCGGCAGCAAGGAAGAAGTGCTGCGGACCCTGCACGACCGCATCAACTCGCTCGCGCTCACGCACGTTTCGGCGGCGCTCGAGGAGGTCAAGCACGCCGACGCGATGACCCGCATCGCGAGGCTGCTCGACGTTTTCGTCGCCACGGTGACCATCGATCCGCGAATGCCGCGGCTGAACTACGTCGAGGCCGTGGGCGTGAGCCCGGAACTCGAAGAGCAGCACCAGGTGTGGGTGGACCGCTGGGCCACCTTCATCGAGAACGAGGCGCGCCGCGCGGCCGAGGCCGGCGCCGCCCCCGACCGCGACTACCGCCTCACGGCGATCGCGCTCGTGGGCGCCGCCACGGGCCTGCTGCGCGAGTGGCAGGCGCACGAACCGCCGCTGCCCGTGGCCGAGGTCGGAGCGGAGCTGCGCGCGCTGATGCTGGCGGCGATCACCCGGCCCTGAAGGCGCTTGATCGATCCGGGTCCACGGGGTTAACCGCGGGTTACGCCGCCCGGTCCAGTGAGGGTGGCAGGAGTCACCGTTCGGTGGGTTTCGCCGCAGCTGAGGACCCAATACCGTCGGCGGATACCGATGAGTCGACACCCTCACCAGGGGTACGGAGGTTGGGGCCCATGATGCCGGAGACCGACGAGGTGGCCGCCGACGCGGTGATCCGGCTGCCCGGGATGCGGGTGGCGTACGACGGCGCCCCGTTCGACGAGGCGGCGCTCGCGGCCACGTGGACCGAGCAGCTGCAGAACTGGCTGAGCCAGGCGATCTCCGAAGGCGTCTCCGAGCCCAACGCGATGGTGCTCGCCACGGCCGATCACGAAGGGCACCCGTCGTCCCGGACGGTGCTGTGCAAGGGGCTGGACGAGCGTGGCGTGGTGTTCTACACCAACTACACGTCGGCGAAGAGCCACGACCTCACGGCTACGCGGTATGCGTCGGCGACGTTCCCCTGGTACTCGCTGCAGCGGCAGGTGACCGTGCGGGGTGAGGTGGAGAAGGTGGCCGCCGACGAGACTGCTGCGTATTGGGCGCAGAGGCCGCGGGGGTCGCAGTTGGGGGCTTGGGCTTCGCCGCAGTCGCGGATTGTGGATGGGCGCAGGGCGTTGGAGAACGCGTTGCGGGGGATTGAGCGCAGGTTTGGGGATGTGGAGAGTATTCCGGCGCCGCCGCATTGGGGTGGGTGGCGGATCCGGCCGGACTTTGTCGAGTTCTGGCAGGGGCGGGAGGACCGGATGCATGATCGGTTGAGGTTCAGGCGGACGGATGATGGGTGGAATGTGGAGCGGTTGGCTCCCTGATCCCGCTGGTGGTCGGTCTTAGGTCTCAGGGGGCTGACGCCCCCTGGCGGGGGCCGTGGTGGCCGAGCACCCCGATCTTTGATTGTTTCTACGGTTCTGGGCCCTGTGTCAAGGCGGGAAAGATGCCTTGACACAGGGCCCAGAACCGTGAAGGGCGCGGGGATCGAGGTGCAGGGCGGGGGCTGGGTGCGTCGTCGGTCAGGTGGGTTGGTGGCGGTTGGTGAGATGGGGGTCGCTGGCAGTTGGTGAGGGGGCTGTCGGCGGAGGTTGGTGAGGGGGCTGTCGGCGGCGGTTGGTGAGGTGGGCTGTCGCTGGCGGTTGTGTGGTGGGTGTTCGCCGGCGGTGGTGTGGGTGGGTTGCGGCGGTGGCGTCGTGGAAAAAGACAAAACGGATCTTCGTGACGTGGCGTCGCGTGGTGGGTGCGCGGCGATCAAAATCACTCACGTTGAGTTAGTTAGCGCAGCTAAGATGACGTGTCGTGACTTCTGATCCGGGGACGGTGCCGCCGCGTGCGGGGGTGCGCAAGGTTCTTGGGCGCATCGTGGTGGATACGCGGCCGCTGAAGATTCCGGCGTTCCGGCGGCTGTGGGTGTCGACGGCGGTGACGGCGGTCGGGTCGCAGCTCACGGCTGTGGCGGTGCCCAAGCAGGTGTTCGACCTGACCGGGTCGTCCGGGTACGTGGGGCTGACCGGGGCCGTCGCGCTGGTGCCGTTGCTCGTGTTCGGGCTGTGGGGCGGGGCGATCGCCGACGCGGTGGACCGGCGGAAGCTGCTGCTGGTCACGAACGTCGGGGTGGCCGTTTCCTCCGCGTTGCTGTGGTTGCAGGCCTTCGCCGGGTTCGATTCCGTCACGCTCGTGCTGGTGCTGCTCGCGGCCAACCAGGCGTTCTTCGCGATCAACATGCCCACGCGCGGGGCGGTGGTCGCGCGGCTGGTGCCGCCGGAGCTGCTGCCGTCGGCGAACGCGCTGAACACGACGATGTCGACGTTCGGCGCGGTGTTCGGGCCGCTGTTCGGCGGGGCGCTGATCCCGGTGATCGGGCTGTCGACGCTCTACCTCGTGGACGTGTGCGCGCTGATGATCACGCTGATCGCCGTGTGGCGGTTGCCGTCGATCCCGCCGCTCAACGGGGCGTCGCGGCGGGCCGGGATCGGGGACGTGGTCGACGGGTTCCGGTACCTGGCCACGCAGAAGGTGCTGCTGGCGTCGTTCGTCGTGGACATCATCGCGATGGTGGCCGGCATGCCGCGCGCGTTGATCCCGGAGATGGCCGAGCGCACGTTCGGCGACCCGCCGGGTGGCGGGCCGGCGCTGGGCCTGCTGTACGCGGCGCTGCCGGCGGGTGCGATGGTGATCGGCCTGTTCTCCGGCTGGCTGCACCGCGTGGCGCGCCAGGGCGTGGCCGTGGTCTTGTCGATCTGCCTGTGGGGCGCGGCGATCGCGGCGTTCGGGATCTCGCACTCGCTGTGGCTCGCGGTGATCTTCATGGCGCTGGCCGGTGGCGCCGACATGGTCAGCTCCGTGTACCGGCAGGCGATCCTGCAGACGGCCACCACCGACGAGATGCGCGGGCGCCTGCAGGGCGTGTTCACGGTCGTCGTGGCGGGTGGGCCGCGGCTGGCCGACCTCACGCACGGCTGGGCCGGAGCGATCTGGGGCACCGAGGCCGCGTCGACCGGCGGCGGCCTGCTGGTGATCGTGCTGGTGCTGGCGTCGATGTTCCTGCTGCCGGCGTTCTGGCGATACCGCGCCCCGATGGGTCACGAGGCCAAGACCGAGCCGGCGCGCGAAGGCGCGGAGACGCAGGTCGCGGCGAAGGGCGTCGAACCGGTCGCGGGGGATTAGGCCAAACGGCCTACGATGCCGGGCATGCGTGTTTACCCGGTCGCCCTGCTGCTCACCGCCGCCGCGCTCACCGCCTGTTCTTCGGGTGAGCAGCAAGCCGCGCCGCCGAAACCGTCGTCGTCGGCCAAGCCCGCCCCGCCGGGGTCCACGTGCTCACTGCTCTCGGCGAGTGAGGTGAGCGCCGCGATCAAGATCCCGGGCGTCACGTCGAAGGTCGGCCCGAACCAGGAAAACGCGAGCAACGGCGGCAAGGCCACCACCTGCGAATACCTCGTCGGCGACAAGCAGGCGGGCGCGCTGGCCGTGACCCGTTACGAGGGCCGCCAGGCCGATCCCGCCGCCATGGTCGCGGCCATCAAGAAGGCCAAGCCGGGCGCCGTCGACGTGCCGGGCTTCGCCAGCGGGGCCGTGTATTACCTCGACGAGCAGAAGACCGCGACGCTGGCCACGGCCAAGATCGTCAAGGGCGTGCCCGTGCTCGTGAACTACACCGGTCCGGTGAAGATGACGCAGCAGATGATGATTCCGCTGGTGAAAACCGCGGTCACCGCCGTGTGACTTTCGCCGGCGAGCCGGACAAGGCAGACTAATCGCCCATGACGGACGTGAGGGCGGGCACGGAACCGGTTCTTCGGCGCGTGATGGGCCCGAAGCTGCTGTTGTTCTTCGTGGTGGGCGACATCATCGGCACCGGCGTCTACGCGCTGACCGGCCAGGTCGCCGGGCGCGTGGGTGGGGCGTTGTGGCTGCCGTTCCTGCTGGCGTTCGTGGTCGCGTTCATGACGGCGTTCAGCTACCTCGAACTCGTCGGCAAGTACCCGCGGGCGGCGGGGGCGGCGCTGTACACGAACAAGGCGTTCGGCGTGCCGTTCCTGACGTTCATGGTCGCGTTCGCGGTGATGTGCTCGGGCATCACGTCGGCGTCCTCGGCCGCGGTCGCGTTCGGCGCGACCTACCTCGCGGCGTTCGTGAAGCTGCCGGTGGTGCTGGTCGGCATCGCGTTCGTGATCCTGCTGGCGCTGATCAACTTCCGCGGCGTCGGCGAATCGGTGAAGGCCAACGTGGTGCTCACCTGCATCGAATTGTCGGGCCTTTTGATCATCATCGGCGTCGGCGTGTGGGCCGTCCTCAACGGCGACGGCGAGCCCTCGCGCCTGGTCGAGATCAACACGGCGGACAAGACGTGGCTCGTGGCCATCACGTCGGCGACCTCGCTGGCGTTCTTCGCGATGGTGGGCTTCGAGGACTCCGTGAACATGGCCGAGGAGTGCCACGACCCGGTGCGCATCTTCCCGAAGGCCATGCTCTGGGGCATGGTCGTGGCCGCGACGATCTACGTCCTCGTGTCCATCACGTCCTCGCTGCTCGTGCCGGCCGGCGACCTCGCCGCCGCCAAGAGCAACGCCCTGCTCACCGTGCTCGACATCGGCGCGCCCGGCTTCCCGCGTGAGATCTTCTCGACCATCGGCCTGTTCGCGGTGATCAACTCGGCGCTGATCAACATGCTCATGGCCAGCCGCCTGCTCTACGGCCTGGCCAACGAGAAGGTGCTGCCGTCCGTGTTCGGCCGCGTGCACCCGACCCGGCGCACGCCGTGGGTGTCGATCATCTTCACGAGCGTGATCGCGATCGTCCTGGTGTCCTTTGTGGACATCTCGGCCCTCGGCGGCACCACGGCGTTGCTGCTGCTGGTGGTGTTCGCCATCGTCAACGTCGCCCTGCTCGTGCTGCGCAAGGACAAGGTGGCGCACAAGCACTTCCGCGCGCCCACCGTGATCCCGGTGCTGGCGGCGATCTTCTGCCTGTATCTGGTGAGCCCGCTGTCGGGCCGCCCGGCGAGCGACTACCGCGTGGCGGCGATCCTGCTGGGGGTCGGGGTGGTGTTGTGGTTCGTGAACTGGCTGGTGAAGCGGGGGATCGACCGGCGGGACGTCAAGCGTGAGCCGGTCGGCTGAGGAGTTCGAAGTCGGTGAGGTCGTGGGCGGCGAAGATGGTGACGTCGCCGGTCCGGCGCAGCTCGCGTAGGCGCTGCTGGTTGTGCACGCGTTGCTCGGGCACGGTCTGCACCAGGCGTTCGAACAGGGCCAGGCCGGGCGGGATGGAGCCTGGCGTGTCGATCTCCGAGTGGGAGAAGTACGCGTCGCCCGCGTTGAGGAGCCAGCCGGTGTCGGTGTTCACCGCGACGCCGGCGTGGCCGAGGGTGTGGCCCGCCAGGGGGATCAACGCGACGTCGGGGAGGATTTCCTGCGCCGCGGAGAAGCCGAACCAGTCGTCGCCGGTGTCGGTGTGTTCGATCCACTGTGGACCGTGGGCGAACTGCACGGACCGGTACCGCTTGTTCCCGGCCCGGTAGGCCGCCAGTTCGGCCGCGTAGACGTGCACGCGAGCCTGCGGGAAGTCCACCAGCCCGCCCGCGTGGTCGAGGTCGAGGTGGGTGAGCACGATGTCGCGCACGTCGGCGGGGTCGTGGCCGAGGGCGCGGAGCTGGCTCACGGCCGTCTCGTCGGGGCGGGACACCGGGCGCGACAGCGTGAGGAACCGGCGGCCCAGCCAGCGTTCCGGCTCGGTGACGGCGGGCGTGCCCATACCGGTTTCGATCAGGACCAGGCCGGTGTCGGATTCGAGGAGCAGGCAGTGGCACACGAGGGTGGCGCGCCGCAGGAGGCCGGGGCGGCCGTCGACGAGCCGGCCGCCGAGCGGGGTCATGGTGCCGCAGTTGAGGTGGCGCACGCGCATCAGGAGAACTCCCTCGAGACGGTGGTGTGCAGATGGGCGGCGATGTCGCGCAGTGGCGTGACGTCGCGGCGGGTCTTGGCGAACAGCAGCGCGCCTTCGATCGACGCGAGCACCACCGTGGCCAGGGAAGTGGCGCGGTCGGACGGCAGGCCCTGGTCGGTGAAGTACGAAACCAGCCGGGTGTGCCAGTCGGCGTACCCGGTTTCGCACGCGGAACGCAGCGGTTCGCTGTCCGCCTCCAGGGCGACTGTCGCAAGTGGACACCCGCGCTGGAAGTCGGATGAGATGAGTGAGGTGGCCAGTGCGTCGACCACCGCGGAGATCGCCGACGCCGGGTCGGGCGCCGCAGTGACCGCAGCTGTGAGCGCATCGGCCACCCGCGAGCTCGACAGCTGCACGGCCTCGGCCGCGAGCTGCTCCTTGCCACCGGGGAAGTGGAAGTACAGCGAGCCCTTCGGCGCCCCGCCCGCGGCGACGAGCTGCGTGAGGCCGGTGGCGTGGTAGCCCTGGGTCTGGAACAGCTCTGCGGCCGATTCGAGCATGCGGCGGCGGGTGTCGGTGCGGCGGACCATGGCGCTCACCGTAACTCAAACTATGACGACCGGTCTAGTTAGTTTCGACCGCGCGTGACGGCTCGCCGCCCGCCGGTAATGTCTGCGGCATGGCCAACCCCACCGGAGAGCAGTTCGAAATCACCCGCGGCAACGCGCGCGCCATCGTCACCGAGATCGGTGCCGGGCTGCGTGCGTTCGAGGTCGGCGGTGTGCCCTACGTCGAGGAGTACGCGGCCGACGAGATGCCGCCGAAGGGCCTCGGTCAGGTGCTGCTCCCGTGGCCGAACCGCACCAAGGGCGGGCAGTGGGAGTTCCAGGGCGAGAAGCAGCAGCTGGAGATCACGGAAGCCGCGCGCGGCAACGCCATCCACGGCCTCACGCGCCACAAGGAGTGGGAGCTGCTGGAGCACGCCGAGTCGTCGATCACGCTCGCGGTCGACGTCGAGGTGCAGCCCGGCTGGCCGGTGCCGTTGCGCGCCACCATCACCTACGAGCTGCAGCCGCGTGAGCTCACCATCACCCACGAGATCCGCAACGAGGGCGAGCAGGCCATCGGCGTCGGGGTCGGCACGCACCCGTACTTCCGCATCGGCGACGTGCCGACCGATGACCTCACGCTCACGCTGCCTGCTTCGCGGGTGCGGCCGTACGTCGGTGACCAGCAGATGCCCTACGCCGACGAGCAGGACGTCGAGGGCACCGAGTACGACTTCCGCGCCGGTCAGGTGCTCGCCGGGGTCAACCTCGACACCGCGTTCGGCACGCTGGCCCTGGCCGACGACGGTACCCACCACCACGTGCTCTCCCACGAGGACCAGCACCTGGTGGTCTGGACCGGCCCCGACTTCCGCTGGGTGCAGGTGTTCACGCCCGACGACCTCACCGGCCGCGGCCGCGCCGTGGCGCTGGAGCCCATGACCTGCCCGGCCGACGCGCTGAACACCGGCACGGACCTCATCGAGCTCGAGCCCGCCACGTCATGGTCGGGCAGCTGGGGCATCCGCGTGCTGTGACGCCGGAGCTGCTGACCGAGGCCGACGCCGGCGAGCTGTTCACGCTGCAGCGCGCCGCGTACCTCAGCGAGGCCCGCGCGCACGGCAACTTCGACCTGCCGCCGCTGGTCGAGCCGCTGGCCGACGTGCGCGCGGCCCTGGCCGACCCGGCGCTGCCGGTGTGGGGCGTGCGCGACGGCCACCGGCTGATCGCGACCGTGCGCATCCGGGTGCGCGGCGACGTCGGCGAGGTCGGCCGGCTCGCCGTGGCGCCGGACCGCCAAGGCGAGGGCCTGGGCACGGAGCTGCTGCTGGCGGCCGAGGAGCTGGCCGCGTCGGCCGTGACGCGGTTCCGGCTGTTCACCGGCGAACGTTCGGCCGGTGCCCTGCGGTTGTACGCGCGGCTGGGCTACCGCGAGACGCACCGCAGCCCCGAAGCGGATTACGAGCTCATCCACCTGGAGAAACCCCGCGGTCGCGCGCCCGCGGCAATTCGTTAGCGTGTCAAACTATGGCATCTAAGGCGATTGTGGGGGGCTACGTCGTCCCCGTCGGTGCGGCTCCCATCGAAGACGGCACCGTGCTCATCGAAGACGGCCGGATCGTGCAGGTCGGCGCCGCCGCCGACGTGGAGGTGCCGGAGGACGCCGAGCTCGTCGACGCGTCCGGCAGCTGGGTCCTGCCGGGCTTCGTCGACGCGCACGCGCACCTCGGCGTGCACGAGGACGGCGAAGGCTGGGCCGGCAACGACACCAACGAGATGACCGACCCCAACGGCGCGCGCTTCCGCGCGATCGACGGCATCGACCCGTACGAACCGGCCTTCGACGACGCGCTGTCCGGCGGCGTCACGAGCGTGGTGATCAAGCCGGGGTCGGGCAACCCGATCGGCGGCCAGACCATCGGCGTGAAGACGTGGGGCCGCAGCATCCTGGACATGACGTTCGCCGAGCAGGTGAGCGTGAAGAGCGCCCTGGGCGAAAACCCGAAGCGCGTGTACGGCGACAAGAAGCAGACCCCGTCCACCCGCCTCGGCGTGGCCGCGATCCTGCGCGAGGCGTTCACCAAGGCCCGCAACTACCAGGCCAAGCGCGAGCACGCCCTCGCCGAGGGCAAGCCGCACGAGGTCGACCTCACGCAGGAGACGCTCGCGAAGGTCCTCGACGGCGAGCTGTACTGGGACCAGCACGTGCACCGCGCCGACGACATCGTCACGGCCATCCGGCTGGCCGACGAGTTCGGCTACAAGCTCGTGATCAACCACGGCACCGAGGGCCACCTCATCGCCGACCTGCTCGCCGAACGCGCCGTGCCGGTGATCCTCGGCCCGCTGTTCACCACGAAGTCCAAGGTCGAACTGCGCCACCGCTCCCTGCGCTCGGCCGGGATCCTCGCCCGCGCCGGCGTGAAGATCGCCATCACCACCGACCATCCCGTGGTGCCGATCAACTTCCTCGTGTACCAGGCTGCCCTCGCCGTGAAGGACGGCCTGGACCCCGAGACGGCACTGCGCTCACTCACCGTGCACCCGGCCGAGATGCTCGGCCTGGACGACCGCATCGGCTCCCTGGCACCCGGCCTGGACGCCGACGTGGTCCTCTGGTCGGGCGACCCGCTCGACGTGATGAACCGCGCGCTGCGCGTGTTCGTCCGCGGCACCGAGGTCTACCACTACGACGAGTCGACCGGTGAGGGCGTTTCGGCGGATCGCCGGTACCGCGATCCCGCTGACCCGCAGCACCGCTTGAGGCGCCGGGGTTCGGCGCCTCAAGCGGTGAGCGCGGTCAGGTCGACCTTCGCCGCGAACGGCTGGGTGGTCGTGAAAACTCCGGTGACGGCGGGCGCGTCCTGATAGCCGAGCTCGCCTGCCTGGTGGCAGGCCACGAGCGACACCGGGTCGCTGAGATCGACGATCCAGTAAAAGGGGATGCCGGCGTCGGCGTACTCGTCGTGCTTGGTGACGTAGTCGGTCCGCTTCGAGCCCGGCGACACGATCTCCACGGCGATGAGGACTTCGCTCGCGCGGATGACTTCGTCAGAGGAGACGGCCGCCGAGTCGATCACGACGAGGTCGGGTCGACGGGAGAACCCGGGTTCGTCGGGCAGCGCGAGCCGGAGATCGACATCCACGCCCGGGACGGCCTCCAAGCCGTGCGGTAGCTGCTCCATCAGCTGCGTGGCCAGCTGGTAGACCGCGCGGTTGTGCCTGATGCTCGGCGTCGGCGACAGCACGA
Organism: Amycolatopsis rhabdoformis; assembly: GCF_035918295.1. Classification (GTDB taxonomy): domain Bacteria; phylum Actinomycetota; class Actinomycetes; order Mycobacteriales; family Pseudonocardiaceae; genus Amycolatopsis; species Amycolatopsis rhabdoformis. The sequence goes on along the minus strand of NZ_CP142149.1, from coordinate 6,980,817 downwards.
GACGACCTTCGGACAGCTCGGTGTACCCGGGTTCGGTTTCGCCGAGCGCCAGGTACGCCTCGATCGTGAGCAGTCGAAGAGGCATCGGGTAGGAAATCACTCGGACACGTTACGTGACCACCGCGTGAAACGGGCGGCCCTCAGCTGTGTCCGGAACCGGTCCGGAACGGGCGGCGCTCAACTGTGTCCTGAACTGGTCCGGGACCGGGTCAGGAAGCCTTCAACGCCCTCGCGATCACCATCCGCTGGATCTGGTTCGTCCCCTCGAAGATCTGCGGCACCTTCGCCTCGCGCATGTACCGCTCCACCGGGAAGTCGCGCGTGTAGCCCGCGCCGCCGAGGACCTGGACGGCGTCGGTGGTCACCTTCATGGCGCCGTCGGTGGCGATGAGTTTCGCGATGGACGACTGGCGCTGGAAGTCGAGGCCGCGGTCGCGGCGGCGGGCGGCGTCGAGGTAGGTCGCGCGGGCCGATTCGACGGTGGCGGCCATGTCGGCGAGCAGGAACTCCAGGCCCTGGAACTCGATGATCGGCTTGCCGAACTGGGTGCGGCCCTTCGCGTAGGCCACGGCTTCGTCGAGGGCGGCCTGCGCCAGGCCCACGGCGCACGCGGCGATGCCGAGGCGCCCTGAGCTCAGGGACGACAAAGCGATTTTCAGGCCGGACCCCTCCTCGCCGATCAAACGCGAAGCCGGGACGCGGGCGTGGTCGAAGATCATCTGTGCCGTCGGGGAGCCGGTGAGGCCCATCTTGCGTTCGCGGGGAGCGGCGGACAGGCCCGGGGTCGACGAGTCGACGAGCAGGCACGAGATGCCGTGGCCGCCGTCGTCGCTCGTGCGGACCATGGTGGTGTAGAAGTCGGCCGCGCCGGCGTGGGTGATCCAGGCCTTGGTGCCGTTGACCACGTAGTCGTCGCCGTCGCGGCGGGCGCGCGTCGACAACGCGGCCGCGTCGGAGCCGGCCTGCGTCTCGGAGAGCGCGTACGCGCCGAGCAGCGAGCCGCCGAGCAGGTCCGGCAGCCAGCGCGAACGCTGTTCGTCCGTGCCGAAGTGGGCGAGCGCGTAGCAGGACATCGTGTGCACCGACAGGCCCACGCCCACGGTCATCCACGCGGCCGCGATCTCCTCCAGCGCCTGCAGGTACACCTCGTACGGCAGGTCGGCGCCGCCCCACTCCTCGGCGTACGGCAGCCCCAGCAGCCCGGACTTGCCGAGCAGCGTGAACGCGTCGCGCGGGAACTCTTCGGCCTCCTCGGCCGCGTCGGCCCGGGGCCGCAGCTCGTCGCGCGCGATCTCCCTGACCAGCGCGAGCAGGTCTTCGGCCTCGGTGGTGGGCAGCAAACGTTCCGCCGGCATGGCTCCTCCAGTGGCAGGAGTACTGAAAACAGTACTGGGGGCCGTTTGAGAGTACCGTACGGAGGGCGGGGCTGTCTCAGGTTCGTAGGGGATAGTGACTCGATCAGGAAAGCTGGTGGCACCCCCCGATGAGCGCACAGACCGAACCCGAACCCCGCCGGCGGCCCACGGCCCGGCAGCAGGCGCTGCTCGCCGAGCTCGAGACGCTGTTCCTCGCCGAGGGGTTCGCCGGCTTCACGCTCGACGACCTGGCCGCCCGTCTGCGCTGCTCGAAGTCGACCCTCTACGCGCTCGCGCCCAGCAAGGAGCAGCTCGCCGTCAAGGTCGTCGCCCACTTCTTCCGGGGCGCCGCGAAGCGCATCGAGACGCGGATCGAGGGCATCGACGACGCGCGCAAGCTGATCGGGGAGTACCTCGCCGGCGTCTCCGAGCACCTCAACCGCGCTTCGCCCACGTTCATGAACGACATCGCGGCGTTCGAGCCGGCCCGCGACACCTACCAGCTCAACAGCCGCGCTGCCGCCCGCCGCATCCGCGCGTTCATCGACAAGGGCGTGGCCGACGGCGTGTTCCGCGACGTGCACGCCCGGCTCGTGGCGGAGATGACCGGCCTGATCGTGGAGGGCATCCAGACCGGTGTGCTCGGCCGCCGCACCGACGTGTCCGACGCCGAGGCGTTCACCGCGCTCGGCGAGCTGCTCCTCGGCGGGCTGAACAAGGACTGAGGACAGGATTTGTCACGAATCCGTCCTCTACACTCGCGCTCGTGATCGTGGTGGGTGGAGAGGCGCTGGTCGACCTCGTTCCGGGTGAACCGTTGGATTCCACTGTGGACGGTGGGCTGCGCGCCCTGCTGCCACGGCTGGGTGGGGGGCCGTACAACGTCGCGCTGGCCGCCGCGCGGCTCGGGGTGCCGGCGTCGTTCCTGTCGCGCGTGTCCACCGACCGCTTCGGCGCCGCGCTCGTCGACCGGCTCGTGGACTCCGGTGTCGACACGTCGCTGCTGCAGCGCGGCGACGAGCCGACCACGCTCGCCGTGGTGGCACTGGACCAAACGGGTGCCGCGCGTTACACCTTCTACGTCGAGGGCACGGCGGACCGGCTCGTGGGCGACCCGGGCACGCTGCCCGACGACGCCACCGCGCTCTCGCTCGGCACGCTCGGCCTGGTGCTCGAACCCGGCGCCAGCGCGTACGAAGCCATGCTGCGCCGCGAGGCCGCGCGCGGCACGCTCACCGCGCTCGACCCGAACATCCGCGAGGCGCTCATCGCCGACCCGGCCGCCTACCGCGCGCGGTTCGCGTCGTGGCTGCCCGATGTCCGGTTGCTGAAGATCTCCGACGACGATGCGGCGTGGCTCACCGAAGGCGCCGACCCGGTGGCGGCCGCGAAGACCTGGGTCGAGTCCGGTGTGGACGCGGTTGTCCTGACCCGCGGCGTCGAAGGCCTGTCCGTGATCACCGCCGCAGGTGAGCTGGCCCACGTGCCTTCGCGGCGCGTCCCGGTGGTCGACACGATCGGGGCCGGCGACACCGTGCAGGGCGCGCTGCTGGCGTGGCTGCACACCCGCGACGTCCGTGACCTGGCCGCACTCGACGCCGACGCGTGGCGAGAGGCCCTCGGCTACGCCGCGAAAGCGGCCTCGATCACGGTTTCCCGTAGCGGTGCGGAGCCGCCGACGGCTCAGGAAATGGCTTCCACCGTGTGAACCTGGTCCCAAAGGGGCTATTGGTGGCAACGCACCGGCTGCGCGCACACCCTTATTTCGACTAGCGTAGGGGGGAATTCATACCCCAGCGGGGCGGTGTGCAGCGAGGCGCGTGTTTCCTCGCGTGAACACGTGGCTACCTGTGAAAACTACAGGCGCCGCCGGCCCGTGCCAACGTGAGAGGGACCTGCATGTCCGACGCGACGAATGCGGGGCAGTCCGGCGGCGAAACCGCGACGCTGCGCCTGCCGAGTGGCGAGCACGAATTCAAGGTTGTCCACCCGGTCGAGGGTGCACCCGGGATCGAGCTGGGGAAGCTGCTCGCGCAGACGGGGTACATCACTTACGACCCCGGGTTCGTGAACACCGGTGCCGCGTCGTCGGCCATCACCTACATCGACGGTGATGCGGGCATCCTGCGCTACCGCGGGTACCCGATCGAGCAGCTTGCCGAGAAGTCCAACTTCATCGAGGTGTCCTACCTCCTCATCTACGGCGAGCTGCCCACCGAGGCCCAGCTCGCCGACTTCACCGAGAAGATCCAGCGGCACACGCTGCTGCACGAAGACCTGAAGGCCTTCTTCTCGGGCTTCCCGCGCGACGCGCACCCGATGCCCGTGCTCTCGAGCGCGGTCTCGGCGCTGTCGACCTTCTACCAGGACTCGCTGAACCCGTTCGACGAGCCCAACGTGGAGCTGTCCACCATCCGCCTGCTCGCGAAGGTGCCGACCCTGGCTGCCTACGCGTACAAGAAGTCCGTGGGCCAGCCGCTGCTGTACCCGGACAACTCGCTGGGCCTGGTGGAGAACTTCCTGCGCATGACCTTCGGTTTCCCGGCGGAACCGTACGAGGTCGACCCGGCCGTGGCGAAGGCGCTCGACCTGCTGTTCATCCTGCACGCCGACCACGAGCAGAACTGCTCCACGTCGACCGTGCGCCTGGTGGGCTCGTCGGAGGCCAACCTGTTCGCCAGCATCTCGGCGGGCATCAACGCGCTGTTCGGCCCGCTCCACGGTGGTGCCAACGCGGCCGTCCTCGACATGCTCGAGGGCATTCGCGACGAGGGCGGCGACGTCGCCTCGTTCGTGAACCGCGTGAAGAACAAGGAACAGGGTGTCAAGCTCATGGGCTTCGGGCACCGGGTCTACAAGAACTACGACCCGCGCGCGAAGATCATCAAGAACACCGCCGACGAGATCCTCGGCAAGATCGCGGGCGGCGACCAGCTGCTCGACATCGCCAAGAAGCTCGAGGAGACGGCGCTTTCCGACGACTACTTCGTCGAGCGCAAGCTGTACCCGAACGTGGACTTCTACACCGGTCTCATCTACCGCGCGCTCGGGTTCCCGACGAAGTTCTTCACCGTGCTGTTCGCGCTCGGCCGGCTCCCAGGCTGGATCGCGCACTGGCGCGAGATGATCAACGACCCGCAGACGAAGATCGGGCGCCCGCGCCAGATCTACACCGGCCACGCTTCGCGTGACTACAAGGGTATCTCGGAGCGCTGAGTTCCGTTCCTGAACGCCCCGCCGTGCAGCCGCACGGCGGGGCGTTTAGCGTTCAGGGGTATGACGAGCGTGTTGTGGTTCCGGCGGGACCTGCGCCTCGGTGACCACGCGGCCCTGCTGGCCGCCGCCGAGGCCGAGGGTCCCGTGCTGGCGTTGTACGTGCTCGACGAGAAGCTGCTGAAGCCTTCGGGCGCGCCGCGGCGGGCCTTCCTGTTCGACAGCCTTCGGGCGCTGGACGAACAACTCGACGGCCGGTTGCTGGTGGTGCACGGCGACCCGGTGCAGGAAGTCCTGCGGGTCGCGCGATCCGCCGAGGCGACGGCTGTGCACGTGAGCGCCGATACTGGGCCGTACGGCCGGTGGCGCGATGAGAAGGTCGCGAAATCCTTGGCCCGCCACGACATCGACTTCGTGGCCACAGGCTCGCCGTACGCGGTGCAGCCGGGGCGGGTGACCAAACCGGACGGTGATCCGTACCGGGTGTTCACGCCGTTCCGCCGCGCGTGGGCCGAGCACGGCTGGCGGCGCCCGGCCGACACCGGCGTGTCCCTTGTGGACTGGGTGAAGCCGGGGAAGTCCGCGAAGATCCCGAAATCACCGGCGCTCGGCGACACGCAGCTACCCGAAGCGGGTGAGGCCGCGGCGCTCGAAGGCTGGCACGACTTCCTCGAGACCGGGCTTTCGCGCTACGCCACCGATCGTGATCGGCCGGACCGTCCCGGCACCACGCGCATGTCGACCTACCTGCACTGGGGCGCCATCCACCCGCGCACGATGCTTTCGGACCTCGCCGGGAAGTCCGGTGACGGGGTGCAGGCGCTGCGGTCGGAGCTGTGCTGGCGCGAGTTCCACGCCGATGTGCTGTGGCACCGGCCGGAAACCGCGCGGAAGAACTACGACCGCCGGTTCGACAAGATGAAACACGACGAAGACGTCGAGGTGTTCGAAGCCTGGTGCGCCGGCCGCACCGGTTATCCGATCGTGGACGCCGGGATGCGCCAGCTGCTCGCCGAAGGCTGGATGCACAACCGGATCCGCATGGTGGTGGCGAGTTTCCTGGTGAAGGACCTGCACCTGCCGTGGTGGTGGGGCGCGCGGCACTTCATGCGCCACCTCGTGGACGGCGATCTGGCGTCCAACCAGCTCAACTGGCAGTGGGTGGCGGGCAGCGGCACGGACGCGGCGCCGTACTTCCGGATCTTCAACCCGACCACCCAGGGCGAGAAGTTCGATCCGGACGGCGAGTACGTGCGCCGGTACGTGCCGGAACTTCGTGAGGTGGCCGGGAAAGCTGTGCACAAGCTGAAGGAGCGGCCGGAGAAGTACGCGGCGCCGTTGGTGGACCACGCCGAGGAGCGGCAGGTGGCGCTGGAGCGGTTCGGGGCGATCAAGCAGTCTTGAGCCCGGGACGGCCCGGACCCCCAGGCCGGGCCGTCCGGGTTTCCTCAGAGCCCGCCGATGGCGAGCGCCAGCTTCTGCACGATCTCGGGCTGGCCGGTGAAGCTCTTGTCGGTGGTGTTGATCGAGTAGATCGCGCGGCGCGCGAGGTCGCGGGTGGCCCAGATGCCGTTGGTGTAGCCGTAGCGGCTGCCGGTCTTGCCCCACACGGTCACGCCGTTGACCGTCGAGGTCATCAGGCCCTGGCTGTAGATCGCGGGGTCGTCGGAGCCGAAGGTGGTCACGTGCGGCAGCGTGAACATGCGGCCCAGCACTGATTTCGGCACGAGCCGGCCCTGGAACAGCGCCACCAGGAACTTGTCGAGGTCGGCGGTGGTGGAGATCATCTCGCCGGCGGCCCACGGGATCGACTGGTTCATGCGGGTCAGGTCCACGAGCTGCCCGTTCACGACCTGGTAGCCGTGGGCGTACGGCTCGGGCAGGTTCGGGTCGTTGCCGGGCACCGAGGTGTCGCGCAGGCCGAGCGGGCGCAGGATTCGGTCGCGCACTTCGCTGCCGTATGAGTGGTGGGTGAGCTTCTCGATGAGGAGGCCGGCCACGAGGTAGTTGGTGTTCGTGTACTGCTGGCTGGTGCCGGGTGAGAACACCAGGTCGTGCTTGAACGCGGTGGCCAGCACCTGCTTCGGCGTGAACTCGGTGTAGCGGTTGTCAACGATCCACTGTGGATCTTCCGGCAGGTCGACGCCGGGCAGGCCGCTGGTGTGGTTGAGCAGCTGCGCGACGGTGATCCGCGGGTAGTTCGCGGGCAGCAGGCCGGGCAGGTAGCGCTGCACGGGCGCGTCGAGGTCGAGGCGGTGCTCGGCGGCGAGCTGCAGCACGACCACCGCGGTGAAGGTCTTGGTGATGCTGCCGATGCGGAAGTGCGCGTCGGCCGGGACCGGTGCCCCGGTGCTCAGGTCGGCTGTCCCGGACACCCCGCTCCACGCGCCGGCCGAGCCGCGGACCTGCACGAGCGCGCCGGTGGCCTCGGCGTTGGGCAGACCGGCGATGGCGCCCGCCAGCGAAGCCGGGTTCATCGGCGGCAGGCTGCTGTGCGTGGGTGCCGGGTGACTCGCCGCGGCCGGTGCGGCGAGCGCGGCCGGGGTCACGACGGCGGTGAGCAGCAGTGCGGCGCTCGCGGCCGCGGCGATGCGGATCAGCGGGTTTCTCGTCATGCCACCGAGTCTTTCGACTTCAGGACGAGCTGCCATCGGGGAGAAACCCGGGCCCGGCTACCTAGGGGTCAGCCCCGGATCGCGTCGAACAGCTTCACGCGGCTGCCGACCAGAAGGACGCCGTTGCGGTAGATCCGCGCGCCGGCCCAGGTGACGAGCGCGATCAACCCGGTGGTCAAGACCAGTGACAGCACGATTTCCCACAGCGCGGCCGAACCCGTGGCGATGCGCGCCGGCATCAGCACCGGCGAGAGCAGCGGGATCAGCGACAAGACCTTCGTGGCCGCGCCGTCGGGCGCTTGCGTGAGCAGATTGAGGCCCGCGACGAACCCGATCACGAGCGCGATGTTCGCCGGCGCGACCACGGTCTGCGTGTCCTCCTGACGCGACACGAGTGAGCCGGCTGCGCCGTAGATCATGGCGTACAGCAGGAAGCCGAGCAGGTACCACACCACGCCCCACACCACGGCGCCCACGGCGATGCCCGAGATCGAGCCCAGCACGCCGGTGCCCAGCGCCGCCAGCAGCCCGGCCACGCCGAGGATCGCGAGCTGCGCAAGCCCCACCAGTCCGAGCCCGATCACCTTGCCCAGCAACAGGTGCCACGGCCGCACGGCCGAGAGCAGGATCTCCACGACCCGGCTCGACTTCTCCTCCACCACGCCCTGCGCCACGAGCATCCCGTAGGTGATGATGCTCAGGTACAGCACCACAGCCACCGCGACGCCGACCACGAGCTTCTGCCCGGCCCGCGGGTCGCGCGTCTCCAACGGCAGCACGTCCACGTGGGCCGCGGCCATGGCCTGGTGCACGTCGACCGGGTCGAGGTGCACGGCCGACAGCTGCGCGTCGAGCACCTGCTGCTGCACGATCCCGTCGAGCGCGTGCTGCAACGCCGGGTCCACAGTGGACTTCACCGTGACCCGCAACCGCGACGCGCTGCCGGACACGAGCGCGTCCACCTCACCCTCGCGCACCTGCGCGAGCCCGTCCTGTTCGGACGGCACGGTGACCACCTCGAACGTCTCGCCGCTCGTCTTGCCGGCCACCTGCAACTGCTGCGCGATCCCCTGCGCCTGCCCGGTGAGCGCGACCTTCGTCGTGGTGACCGAGCTGAGGAGAACCGCCTGCAACGCCACGTACCCGATCAGCAACAGCAACAACACGGCCGTGCTCACCACGAACGCGCGCGTCCGCAGCCTCGTGTTCACCTCCCGCTTCGCCACGAGCCGCACGGCCCGCGCGGCACTGATGCGGCTCACGTCTTCCCGCCTTGGGTCCGGGCTTGGGTCACGCTGTCGCGGAAGAGTTCGGCGAGGGTGCGGCGTTGGTGGCTGAATTCGGTGACCGGCCCGGTGGCCAGCGCAGCGGCGAGGACGGCTTGGTCGTTGGCGTTTGCGGCCGGTTCGATCGCGGTGAGGGCCTTGGTCGCCGTGATCAGGCGGGCCTCGACCAAGCGGGCGCCGGGCCGCGTGGCCAGTTCGAGGACCGTGGCGAGCCCGGATGCTTCCACGACGCGCGTGCTGGGCGCGGTGAGGGCGGTTGGTGCGGTGACCGTGACCGCCACGGCCCGGGCGGCACTGATGCGGCTCACGTCTTACCGCCTTGGGCCACGGCGTCGCGGAAGAGTTCGGCGAGGGTGCGGCGTTGGCGGCTGAATTCGGTGACCGGCCCGGTGGCCAGCGCAGCGGCGAGGATGGCTTGGTCGTCGGCATGGGCGGCGAGCTCGAACACCGTCGTGGCGCCCGACGACTCGACGACCCGGGCGCCGGGCACGGTCGCCGCCCAGCCGGGGCGGGCGGCCGGGGTGGTGACCACCAGGCGGCTGGCCGCGCCGCGCGTGAGGTCGTCGACCGTGCCGACGGCGATCATGCGGCCGTCGCGGATGATGCCGACGCGGTCGCACAGGCGCTCGACCAGGTCGAGCTGGTGGCTGGAGAACACGACGGGCACGCCGGCGGCCGCTTTCCTCCGGAGCACCTCGCTCATCACGTCGACGGCGATCGGGTCGAGGCCGGAGAACGGTTCGTCGAGGACCAGCACGTCGGGGTCGTGCACGAGGGCCGCGGCGAGTTGCACGCGCTGCTGGTTGCCGAGGCTGAGTTTCTGCACCTCGTCCTTGCGGCGTTCGCCGAGGCCGAGGCGGGCGAGCCACAGCTCGGCCGCGCCGTGGGCGTCGTTGGTGCTGAGGCCGTGGAGCTCCGCGAGGTAAACGAGCTGGTCGAGCACCTTCATCTTCGGGTACAGGCCGCGTTCCTCGGGCATGTAGCCGATGCGCGTGCGGGTGTCGTGCGTGACCGGTTCGCCCGCGAAGCGCACCTCGCCGGAATCGGCGGCGAGCACGCCGAGCGCGATGCGCATGGTGGTGGTCTTGCCGGCGCCGTTGCTGCCGACGAAGCCGAACAGCTCACCGGGCCGCACGTCGAACGTGACGCCGTCGAGGGCCTGTTTGCGGCCGTAGCGCTTGGAGATCGCGTGGATCTCGAGTCTGGGCAAAACCGCCCCCTCTCCGAACACCCGTGTGGACAGTGGTGAGTCCCGCGCCGCCAACTCTAGCGAACGGCGCGGGTTCTCTCCCGGTGTTCAGGACAGGCCGGCCAGCGCCTTCTCCACCAGCTCGGCCACGCGGGCGCGGGCGGCGTCGGCCTCGGCGGGTACGAGGGACAGGCGCGTGCGGCGTTCGAGGACGTCTTCGGTGTTCAGTGCGCCCTCGTGGCGCACGGCCCACACGACCTCGGCGGCGGTGATCTGCGTGCCGTCGAACAGCGGCGCCGCGAAGGCCGGCTCGAGCTCGCCGAGCGCGGCGACGCGCGGGGCTTCCGTGCCGTACTTGGCCACGAGCCGGGCCGGGGCGTCCACAAGGGACAGTCTCGCGCGCGGTGCGGCGCCGAGCAACGGCAGGCGCGCGGTGCGTGACGGGCCGGCGTGCAGGCCCGCGTGCACCAGCGCGGCGTCGACCGCGTCCTCGGCCATGCGGCGGTAGGTGGTGAGCTTGCCGCCGACCACGGTGAGCACGCCGTCGGCGCCCGTGACCACGGCGTGTTTGCGCGAGAGGTCCGCGCTGCGGCCGCCGTCGCCGGCGACCAGCGGGCGCAGGCCGGCGTACGAGCCGATCACGTCCGCGCGGGTCAGCGGCCGGGCCAGCACCGAGGACGCGACGGACAGCAAGAAGTCCACATCGGACTCGGGAACCGAAGGAACCGGCGGGATCTCGCCGTCGATCGGCTCGTCGGTGAGCCCCAGGTAGACCCGGCCGTCGACCTGCGGCAGCAGGAACACGAACCGGTTGCTCTCGCCGGGCACAGCGACGTTCACCGACGTGCCACCCACCGCGGCGGCACCGGGCGCGAGAACCAGGTGCGAACCGCGCGACGGCCGAAGGCGCACGGCGTCGGTGAGCGTGCCGGCCCACACTCCGGTGGCGTTGATGACCTGGCGCGCGTGCAGCTCGTACTCCGCCGAACCTTCGCGCACGCGCACAGTGGTGCCCGAAAGCGACACGGCCTCCAGTCGCGTGAGGATGCGGGCGCCCAGCATCGCGGCCGTGCGAGCCAGGTTCACGACCAGGCGCGCGTCGTCGACCAGGGCGCCGTCGTAGGCGAGCAGGGCGCCGCGCAGGCCGGCCGGGGCGAGGCCCGGGGCCAGCGCCACTGCCTCCGCCACCGGGATCTGCCGGGGCCGCGGCAGCACCGACGACGGCGTGCGCGCGGCCCGGCGCAGCGCGTCACCCGCGCGCAGGCCGGTGGCGATCACCGTCTGCTGCGCGCGAGAAGTGCTGGGGTACAAGGGAAACAGCTGCGGCATCGCGCGCGTGAGGTGCGGCGCCGTGCGCGTCATGAGGATGCCGCGCTCGACAGCGCTTTCGTGCGCCAGGCCGAACTCGCCCTTCGCGAGGTAGCGCAGGCCACCGTGCACGAGCTTGCTCGACCAGCGTGACGTGCCGAAGGCCAGGTCGTGGGCCTCCACGAGCGCGACCGACAGCCCGCGCGCCGCGGCGTCGAGTGCGATGCCCGCGCCGGTGACCCCACCGCCGACCACCACCACGTCCACCCGCTCGCCGCCGGTCAGCCGGTCCAGCTCACGCTCGCGGCGACGCGCGTTGAGGGAACCGGTACTCATGCCGCCTCCGCGGGAGGAAGTACGTCGGCGGTGCTCATGGCTTCAACGCGGCGTCGACGAGGTAGCGGAACTCGTCGAGCAACGCCTGCTCGTCGAGATCCGTGGTGGCCGGGCGCAGCGAAAACGCGAACGACTGCACGACCAGCAGGATCGACCGCGCCTGCGCGGTGACCTCCGCGTGGCGGATGGACCCGTCGCGGTGCCCGGCCTCGATCAGCTGGCGGAGCACCTGCTCGGCGAACACCTGCGTGGCCCCGAGCCGCTCGACGATGTAGGGCAGCACGAGCTCCGGATCCACGTCGAGCAGCGTGCGGAACAACGGGTCGGCCGACAGCGCGCTCACGCCGGCCGCGGCGATGAGCACCAGCCGCTCGCGTGTGTTGGCCGCGTCGTCGCCCGCGTGGCTGGCGTGTTTGAGCAGACCGCTGAACTCGCGCGTCATCAGCGCGGCGAGCACACTGCGTACGTCGGGAAACCGGCGGTACACGGTCATGCGGCTCACCCGCGCGGTGCGCGCGATCTCGGCCAGCGTGGTGCGCCGGACACCGACGGCCAGCACGCATTCGCGAGCGGCGTCGAGCAGCACGTCGTCGGCTACGCGCGCCGAGGTCTGGCGGCTGCGGGCCCCCGCGAGGGCCGAGGGAGTCTCTCCCGGTGGGGAGTGACGTTTGACGTCCATATGTCACACTGTAGTCGTGAGTGATCTCATAAACCACCGCATCCGGCAGTCGTGGACCGGCGACGGTGCTGGCGCCGCCTCGCTGCCCGATCGGGCGGTCCGGTGGCTCGGCCAGCGTATCGGCCCGGTGGGTGCTGATCGAGGGCGTCGGGCGGATTCCGTCTCGAACCTGGCCGATTCTGCCCTTCCCGCCGCTGCGCACGAGGACCTTTCGGCCCTGCTCGGGGCGGAAAACGTGCTGGTCGACGCCGACGAGCGGCTCGCGCGCGCGGGTGGTCTGTCCTATCTGGACCTGCTGCACCGCCGGCTCGGCGACGCCGTGGTGGCGCCCGACGCCGTGGTGCTGCCCGCTTCGCCCGAGCAGGTGCAGGCCGTGCTCGACCTCTGTGTACGCCACGACGTGGGCGTGGTGCCGTTCGGCGGCGGCACGTCGGTGGTCGGCGGCGTCGCGGCCTTGCGCGGGGACAAGCCGGCGGTGATCGCGCTCGACCTGGTGCGGCTCGACGCGCTGGTGTCGGTGGACGAGCAGTCGCACGTCGCGGTGCTGCAGGCCGGCGTGCGGGGGCCCGAGGCCGAACGGCTGTTGGGTGAGCACGGGTTCACGCTGGGCCACGTGCCGCAGTCGTTCGAGCGCGCCACGATCGGTGGTTTCGCGGCCACGCGCTCGGCCGGCCAGGCGTCGGCCGGTTACGGCCGCTTCGAGGACATGGTGGCCGGCGTGCGGGTGGCCACGCCGAAGGGTGAGTGGCGGCTCGGGGTCGCGCCCGCGTCGGCGGCCGGGCCGGACCTGCGGCAGCTGGCCGTGGGCAGCGAGGGCGCGCTGGGCGTGATCACCGAGGTCGCGCTACGGGTGCGGCCGGTGCCGACCGAGCGGCGTTACGAAGGCTGGGTGGTCGACGGCTGGGCCGCCGGCGCCGAGGCCATGCGCGCGCTCGCGCAGAACCACGCGACGGCCGACGTCACGCGACTGTCCGATGTGGACGAGACGGCCGTGTCGTTCGCGTTGAACGCCGGCCTGAAGACCTCCGCGCTCCGGGCGTACCTGGGCGCGCGCGGGGTGAAACACCCGTGCCTGCTGATCGTCGGCTGGGAGCGGGACGTGCGGGCCCGGCAGCGGGTCACGGCCGGGGTCCTGCGGCGCTCCGGCGCGCTGCGCATCGGCACCGCGCTCGGCGAGTCGTGGCGGCACGGCCGGTTCTCCGGCCCGCGCCAGCGCGACGCGTTGCTGGACCTCGGCGTCTGCGTCGAGACGCTGGAAACCGCCGCGTACTGGTCGCGGCTCGACGACCTGTACGACGCCGTGCGTGCGGCGCTGGTGGCTTCGCTCGGCCGCGCGATCGTGATGTGCCACGTCTCCCACGTCTACGAGACGGGTGCGTCGCTGTACTTCACGGTGCTGACCTCGCGTGACGACGCCGATCCCGTCGGCCAGTGGCAGCGCGCGAAGCACGCGGCCTCGGAGGCGATCGTCGGGCTCGGCACGATCACGCACCACCACGCGGTGGGCGTGGACCACGCGCCGTACCTGGAGCCGGAGATCGGGGCGCTCGGCTTGTCCGTGCTGCGGGCCGTGAAGTCCGCTGTCGACCCTACGGGCATCCTCAACCCCGGAAAACTGCTGGCCTGACCTGCGAGACTGGCCGGGTGATCGGTTCGTTCCCGCAGTACGAAGTCTTTGCCGACGAGTTCCTCGACCACGCCCGCGAAGGCTTTTACAACGCCTTCGTCGACCGGCCGGCCTGCCTCTCGCTGCTCGGCGACGTCGCCGGCCGTGATGTGCTCGACGCCGCCTGCGGCCCCGGCCTCTACGCGGCGGAGCTCACCGCGCGCGGCGCCCGCGTGACCGGCTTCGACCTCAGTCCGCGCATGGTCGCGCTGAGCCGCGAGCGCGTGCCGGCCGCGACGTTCCGCGTGCACGACCTCGGCGCGCCGCTCGGCTGGCTGCCCTCGGCGTCGGTGGATCTCGTGCTGTTGGCGCTGGTCTACGAGTACGTGGACGACCGCGTGGCGATGCTGCGTGAGCTGCGCCGGGTGCTGCGGCCCGGCGGCGTGCTGGTCCTGTCGCGGATGCACCCGACCGGAGACTGGCTTCGCCACCCTGGTGACTACTTCACGCCGCGGGTGGTGGAGGAGACCTGGAACGAGGGCTGGCACGTGCGGTTCTGGCTCTCGTCGTTGCAGGACACCTGCGCGGAGCTGCGGGAGGCCGGGTTCCTCATCGAGCAGCTGGTGGAACCCCGACCGGTGCCGGAAGGGGCCGCGGTGGACCCCCTGCGGTACGAGCGGCTCTCGCACCAGCCGACGGGGTTCCTGGCGATTCGGGCGATTCCGGATCCGCGACGGGGTTGATCGGCCCACGGATCGTGGTATGGCCACATGCGCATGTTCCATGATTAGCTGCCCCGACAAGCTTTAAGTGCAGGGAAAGGTGAGCGCATGCCGTACGAGGTCCAGGGAGTCGTGTCCCGCGCGAAGGGCGAGCCGGTGGCGCTCGAGACCGTGGTGGTACCGGACCCGGGTCCGGGCGAGGCGGTCGTGTCGGTGCAGGCCTGCGGGGTCTGCCACACCGACCTGCACTACCGCGAGGGCGGGATCAACGACGAGTTCCCGTTCCTGCTCGGCCACGAGGCCGCGGGCCGGGTCGACAAGGTCGGCGAAGGCGTCACGGACATCGCGCCCGGTGACTACGTGATCCTCAACTGGCGGGCCGTGTGCGGCACCTGTCGCGCGTGCAAGCGCGGCAAGCCGTGGTACTGCTTCTCCACGTTCAACGCCGCGCAGCCGATGACGCTCACCGACGGCACCAAGCTCTCGCCGGCCCTGGGCATCGGCGCGTTCCTGGAGAAGACGCTCGTCCACAGTGGACAGTGCACGAAGGTGAACGAGGCGGCCGAACCCGCGGTGGCGGGCCTGCTCGGCTGCGGCGTGATGGCGGGCCTCGGCGCGGCCATCAACACCGGCGGCGTGACCCGCGGTGACTCCGTGGCCGTGATCGGCTGCGGCGGGGTCGGCGACGCGGCCATCGCGGGTGCGAACCTCGCGGGCGCGACCACGATCATCGCCATCGACACCGACGACCGGAAGCTCGAGTGGGCCAAGGGCTTCGGCGCCACGCACACCGTGAACAGCAAGGGCCTCAGCGAAGAAGCGGTGGTGGCGGCCATGCAGGACGCCACGCACTCGTTCGGCCCCGACGTGGTGATCGACGCCGTCGGCCGGCCCGAGACGTGGAAGCAGGCCTTCTACGGCCGCGACCTCGCGGGCACCGTGGTGCTCGTCGGCGTGCCCACCCCGGACATGAAGCTCAACGACCTGCCGCTGATCGACTTCTTCGGCAGCGGCGGCTCCCTGAAGTCCTCCTGGTACGGCGACTGCCTGCCCTCGCGCGACTTCCCGATGCTCGTGGATCTGTACCTGCAGGGCCGCCTGCCGCTGGACAAGTTCGTGACCGAGCGCATCGGCGTGGGCGACGTGGAGCAGGCCTTCGAGCGCATGCACCACGGCGACGTGCTGCGCAGCGTGGTCGAGTTCTGATCCTCTTCACCGACGCCGACTACCCGGCCGTGCCCTATCCCGGGGCGCGGCCGGGTCAGTCGTTCGTGCACGTCGACGGCGCCGGCTACCCGCTTTCGGCCGCCCCGGCGGGCTGGCGCGACCGGTTGCCGGTGCTGGCGTACGGGTCGAACGCGTGCCCGTCGAAGATCACCTGGCTGCGCACCGAGCTGGGCTTGAGCGGTCCGGTCGTGGCGGCTCGGGTTCGGTGTTCCGGCCTTGCCGCGGTATGGGCTTCGGGGCTGCGCAAGGTGGACGACCAGCGGCCGGCGACGTTGACCGCGTTGCCGGGCGTCGAGTGGCACTTCCTGTGGTTCGTGACGCCTGAGCAGCGCGCGGTGCTGGACGTCTGCGAGGGCCGCGGCACGCGCTACCACCTGGCCCGGCTGGATTCCGGTGTCGTCGAGCTGGACGGCACCGTCGTTTCCGGCGTTCACGCCTACGTCGGCGCGTCAGCCGTCCGTTTTCCGCTACTCGTCGACGGTCGGCCGGTGCGCGTTGCCGACGTGCCCCAGGCCGAAGCCGCCTTGTTGCTGGGCACGCCGGCGTCCGCTCACGGCCTGGACTGCACCGTGGTGGAACCGGAGCAGATCTTCACCTGAGTCACGCGGGCGTGACGATGTACACCACTCCGCCCGGCCCGCTCGCCACGCTGCCGTCGGCCGTGTAGCGCTTGGTGCGCTGCCAGATCTTCTCGAACTGCGCGCGCTTGTACACGTTGCGGACGCGGGCGTCGGTGCTGGAGGCCGGGTCGTTCACGATCACGTCGCCGGCCTGCGTGAAGCCGACGACCACCATGATGTGGCCGGAGGTGCCGTAGCCGGCGCCGTCGAGTTCGGTGGAGAGGAACGACTGCGAGGTGATCACCGGGATGCCGCGGGCGATGTAGTCCTCGAGCTCGTCGAGGTCGTGCAGGCGCGTGATGTGGCCGCGCAGGCCGAGGGAGGCGGCGTAGGCGGTGTTGAAGGGCCAGTTGCCGGTGCCGTCGTAGGCATAGTCGTAGGTGTTGCGCGCGGCGTACACCACGGACGGGTCGAGGTAGTCCGCCGGGATCCAGCTCATGTCCGCGGCCGAGGGCTTCTTGCCCCAGTACTCGGCCACCATCTCCGTGGAGGTCGGGCTGCACCAGGCTTCCCCGCCACCGCCGTACTGCGGGAACTGTCCTTTGTGGATATTCTGCGCGTACGCCGGCACCTTCAGCTCGATCCCGCGCGCACGGCCGGGTTTCGTGGGCGTGACGTCGAAGCGGTCCGGCACGTTCGAGGCCACGGCGCCGAGCGTGGAGATCGTGGGCGTCGCCCGGGTGCCGGCTTCGCGGTAGAGGCTCACGCGCAGCTGGTACGAGCGCAACGTGACCCCGGCCTTGGTCGCCAACGTGTCGACATCGACCGACGCGTTGTCGTCACTCTGCCCGTCGACGCTGGTGCGCTGGATGTCCGTGTCCCCGCTGGCCCACCGCCCCATCACGTACCAGGTGGTCTCGACACCCGCCGACGTCCGGCCCTTCGCCTCGACCTCCAGCCACGTCTTCGCCGGCGTCTGCGCGTTCCAAGACGCGATGAGCTGCGTGGCGTCGAACCCTTGCCGGTACAGCGGCGACGTCCACGAGCCGTACTCGTACGTCCGCGTGGTGCCCAGCCCGGGCTCACTGTGCTCGACGCTGCCCACCGGGTGCGTGATGCGCAACCCGTCGCGCCCCAGCGAGAGACCATCGAGGCGGCCCGCGTAGAACCCCCCACCGGACCACTCGTGGTAATTGATCGCCTCATCGCGCCCCGGCTGCCCCGGCGCTGCCTCGGCGACCTGCGTCACCCCTGCGGACACCATGGCGATGGACAATAGCGTGATCAAACTCCGCACCCGCATGCCGTGCTCCGTCCCCGAGACCCCAGTGTCCGCCAGAGATTTTCTCCTGCCGGGGCGGGTTCGTAAAGGTCCGACCGGAGCAGGGTCGGGAAATCGGTGGTGGTGGTTGAGACCATGAACCCTCGCCGAGCACAATCCGGCTCGACCGGGCACCCCTCGTGTGGTCTTCCAAGGCCCGGCGGCTGCGGATTCCACGCCTACGATCCGCCTGCCCTGGAACTACTGGAACCCGGCTACAGCACCGCCTGCGTCTGCGTCACCTTCGCCACCAGCTTCCCCTCGTCGTCGTGGATCTCCGTCTCCACCACGATCACGCGGCGCCCCGTGTGCAGCGGCCGGGACGACGCCACCGCGTGCCCCGAGCGCACCGACCGGAGGAAGTTCGTCTTCGACTCCAGCGTCGTGGTTCCTGTGGCACCGTCGGGCAGGTTCAGGAACGCGCACACCGCGCCCGTCGAGTCGGCCAGGGACATCAGGACGCCCCCGTGCAGCACGCCGCCGAGGGTGCACAGCGACGCGTCCCAGGCGAGGCGGCTGCGGACGAGGTCCGGGGCGTGCGAGAGGACCTCGATGCCGAGCCGCGAGGAGAACGGCATGGTCGAGTGGAACAGCTGGGTGCCCTCGGCGTCGGTCATGGGCGCCAGTCAACCGCAGCGGGCCGCGGCCGGTCGATTACCCGCGAGGTAATCAGCCGAGCGGGTTCGTGAGCAGCAGCTCCGTGTTGTGGTCGCCGTCGGAGCCGACGCGGCCCAGGTCCACGTGGATGTCGTTGTACGAGAGCTCGCGGTACAGCGAAGCCAACGCCTCAGGGGTCCGCGCGGAGTAGTCCACGGCGTACGGAGCGGCGGCCTCGATGAGCGTCGTGAAAATGGACAGGGTGCCGTCGCCGTTGTCGGCCAGCTCCAGGATGCGCGCGTGCTGCGGGAAGTCGACGTGGGACGCCGTGTTGATCTCCCAGAAGCTCTGCGCCGGGGTCTTGCCGACGTGCGGGGTGATCTTGTTGAGGTGCGTGTGGCCGTTGACCCACGCCACCACGTTCGGGAAGCGGTTGAGCAGCCCGACGAACGCCTTGCCGTCCAGCCGCGGCTCCAGCAGGTGCCGCGAGTCCGGCAGGAGGTTGCCCATGGTGTCGCTCGTGTGGTGGCTGAAGAGCACGAACAGCTCGTCGGTCACCGAGTGCGTGGTCTTGCGGCCGAAGAAGTCGTAGTACATCGAGGAGTTGCGCTTCAGCGTGGACTCGACCCAGGTGTACTGGCCGAGGCCGATGGAGCCGTCCGCGAAGCCGCCCAACGTGGTGGTGTCGAGGCTGATGCCGGTGACGCCCGGGGCGATGCGGAACGTGTAGTAGACGTTGCGGCCGTCCGCGTTCTCCGAGGTGAAGCCGTGGCCGACCGGGCCGGGGCCGGTGTTGCCGGACTCCAGGTGCGCGGTCACGAACTCGGCGGTGGTGAACGGCCGGCGCCGCGCGTCGGGCGTGACCTCGCGGATGGTGCCGGAGCCGCCGAAGAGCTCAGTCAGCGGCACGCTCTTGCCGCCGGCGATGGCGGAGCCGAGCTTGCGCGCGGTGCTCTCGTCCTTGCCGATCACCTTGTACCGGCCGGTGTACCAGGCCTCGATGCCGGGAATGCCCTCCGGCAGCGTGCCGACCACGCTGTCGTCGTGGTTGCCGAACGTGCAGAACCACGGCACGTCGAGCCCGGGCGAGGTGAACGGCGCGATCCCGGCCTCGAGCAGGCCCGGCAGCTGGGGGAAGCCCTTCTTCGAGTACGCGTCGTCCAGCGGCGTCGACGGGTTCCAGAACGCGTCGTTGCCGGACGCCTGCACGCCTTCGTACCGCGAAGGATCGCCGGAGTTCGGGGTGATGGCGCCGCCGTTGAGGCTGGTCAGGAACCAGTCGAGTTCGAGCAGCTCGTGGTTGTCGGTGTTGTCGCCGGTGGTCACGAGGAAGTCGAACGGCCGGCCGGTGAACGGTCCCTTCGCCACGCTGTTCACCCGCTGCACCAGCGCACTCGTGGCGGCCGTGCCGAGCGCTTCCTGCGGCCGGTGCGCCGAGCCGACGTACGGGTGCAGGCACTCGAACCGCGCCGGCGACTCCGTGTCGGTGATGTGCAGGTCGGTGAACTGCACGAACGCGCCCAGCGCCGTGCGGCGGTCGTCGCGGCCGTCCTTCGGCGCGGCGAGGTCGCCGCGGACCACGAGCGGCCAGCCGGGCCCGCCGGTGAGGCGCGAGTAGGTGGCGGTGCCGGGGCTGACGGCGGTGGCGACCTGTTCGAGCGTGGTCCCGCTGGTGCTGACGGTGCGCGCGGCCGTGCGCCGCAGCGCCCGGTCGAGCGCGTTGGCGGTCGGCGTGCAGAGCAGCAACCCCACGCCCGCGGCGCCCGCCGCGGTGAACGTGCGCCTGGTCAGCTGGGCCATCTTCGCTCCCCGGTGTCGGCTGCCCAGCACGCTGCCGGACGGCGGTGGACCTCCGGTGAACGCAATGTGAATCGTGCTCACATTCACCGTGACAGTGCGGCTGACTCTGTCACAGCAGGCGCCGGGGAGCTACCCGTCGAACGAAGGGTTCAGCAGTAGAACGCGCAAGTGGTGCTCGTGGCCGCGATCGCCGTGAAGAACAGCACCAGGAAGATCACCGCCGGAATCGCCGCGACGATGCCGCACACGAGCCCGGCGATGCCCATGCCCTGGCCGCTGTAGCCCGGCTTCCCGGCCTGCACGATGCCCGCCCACGAGAGCCCGATCGCCGTGAGCGCCGCGATCACGTCCCAGAACGGCACCCAGAACGTGATCAGCGCCAGAATGCCGATGATCATGCCGGCGATCGCCATGCCGCTCTGCCTCGTGGGCACGTAGCCCGGCGGGTACTGCGCGTACGGGTTCGGCGTGGCGTACGGCGCCGAATACGGCTGCGCCGGGTATCCGCCGGAGTACGGCGCCGAATACGGCACGGGCAGCGGCGCCGAAGGGGGCTGCTGCGGCTGCTGCGCGTTCGGGTAACCGTCGGCGCCGTAGTACTGGCCCTGCTGGTTGGGCTGCTGCTGGTAGGGGTCGGTCATCAGGGGCTCCAGTTTCCGGACGTCGGGTACAAAGAGTTTATGGGGGAAGCGATCGTCGTTGGGGGCGGAATCGGTGGATTGGCCACCCGCGATCGGGTTGTCTCGGGTCCGAGGGGGCGTCACGGTGCTCGATCGGGCGGTTCGCCGGCGCCGGAAACGCGCTGGTAGCTGAGGGTGAGCGAAGGCTCACGCGTGGCTCAGCCCTTCAGCCCCGACTCCGTGACCCCGCGCACGAGGTAGCGCTGCAGGAACGCGAACAGCAGCACGATCGGCAGGATCGACACGGCCGCGGCCAGGAACAGCAGGTTCAGCTGCGGGTTCTGCGAGGTCAGTAGCCCCGAGAGCGCCACCTGCACCGTCCACGAATCGGGCGACTGCGCGATGATCAGCGGCCACAGGAACGCGTTCCAGCTGCCGATCACCGAGATCACGGCGATCGCCGCGAAAAAGCCGCGGGAATTGGGCACCACCACGCGCCGGAACACGCCCCACCGCGTGAGGCCGTCGACCCGGCCCGCTTCCTCCAGTTCGCGCGGGAAATCGACGAAGTACTGGCGGAACAGGAACACGCTGAACGCGCTGAACAACCCCGGAATCACGAGCCCGCGCAGATCCGAAAGCCAGCCCAGCGTGGACACGACGACAAAACTCGGCACGAACGTGACCGACGCGGGGATCATCAGCGTGGCGAGCACCGCGTAGAACACGGTTTTCGAGTGCCGGTACGGAATTCGCGCGAACCCGTACCCGGCGAGCGAGCAGATCACCAGCAGCCCCACGGTTTGCAGCGTCGCGACGATCGCCGAATTGAGCAGGCTGCGCGCGAACGGCACGTCTTCGAGCGAGAACAGGCGCGTGAAGTTCTCCCAGTGCAGGTCCTTCGGCCACAACGTCCAGCTCGGCGCCGTGATCTCCGCGCGCGAGGCGAGGCCGTTGCGCAGCAACAGGTAGAACGGCAACAGGAACAGCACCGCGGCCACGATCAGCGCCGTCCAGCGCAGCAGTGCTTTCACGAGCAGGCCTTCACGACAGCGCACCCCGGTCGAAGCGGAACAGCCGGCCCTGCAGCAACGTCACCAGTGCGATCAGCAGCGCCAGCAGCACCGCGCCCGCGCTGCCCCGGCCCAGGTCCTGCCCACCCGAGCCCAGCGACGTGTAGTAGAGGTACACCAGCGGCGGCCGCGCGAACGGCGGATAGCCCCGCGAGTCACCCATGATGTTGTAGAACTCGTCGAACGCCTGGTACGCGTTGATCAGGTTCAGCAGCAGCACGGCCACCGAGGTCGCGCGCAGCTGCGGCAGCGTGATGTTCCGCAACACCTGCCAGCCGGGTTTGGCGCCGTCGAGCCACGCGGCTTCGTAGAGCTGGCCGGGAATCCGTTGCAGCGCGGCGAGGAACAGGATCAGGTAGAAGCCGAGCTGCAGCCACAGCCGCGCGGTCACCAGCACGATCCAGTACAGCGGCGGGTCGACCGTGCCGGTCCACGCCACCGGGTCCACGCCGAACAGGCCGAGCACCGTGTTGGCCAGGCCGTAGCGCACGCCGGAGAACAGCGAGGTCTTCCACACCAACGAAGCCACCACGTACGAGCAGGCGAACGGCAGGAAGAACACCGACCGGAAGAACCCGCGCGCGAACTTCAGCTGGTGCACGGCGAGCGCCAGCGCCAGCGACAGCACGAACGTGAGCGGCACGATCACCACCGCGAACACGCTGAACGTGCCGAGGCTCGCCAGGAACGGCCCGTCGCCGAGCATGTGGGCGTAGTTGTCGAGGCCCACGAACACGCTCGGGGTCACCGTGTTGCGCGCGTCGAAGAACGACAGGTACACGCTCCAGCCGATCGGCAGGTACGCGAACACGGCGAGCCCGATCAGGAACGGGCCGACGAACCCCCAGAACGCCAGCGTGTCCCGGGTCTTCCGGGACAGCGTCGACCGGGACAGTGTTGACCGGGGCCGGCTCGTCCTTGGCGGGGTCGTCCGCGCCGGGGCCGTCACCGCACCCTCATCCGAACAGGCGCTTCAGCTCGGCCTGCGCGACCGTGACCGCCGCCTTGGTCTGCGCCACCGGGTCGGCGCCCTCCTTGGCGATCTTCGCCACGGCGTCGGACAGCGCGGTGTTCGCCTGCTGGGTCCACACGGGACCGCCGACGAGGTGGCTGTTCTCCTTCACGAACCGCGCGACGTCGGCGGCCGGGCCCGAGCGCAGCGTGTCGGCCTTGTCGATGAGGCTCTGGCGCGCGGGCACGTGGAAGCCGAACCGCGTGGCGAACTCGAGCTGGTCGGTGGTCTGGTCGATCCACAGCCACTTCACGAACGCCTTGGCTTCGGCCACGTGCTTGCTCTTCGCGTTCACCATCGCGCCGTACGCGCCGACCGGCACCGAAGGCGCGCCGCTGTTGTCCAGCTTGGGGAACGGCAGCACGGCGAAGTCGTCGTTGAACGCGTCGCGGATCTTCGGCATGTTCCACAGGCCGGTCCACTGCATCGCGCACAGGCCGTCGATGAACGCGCCCGCGTCGGACCAGTCGGTGGGCGCGCCGAGCAGCAGCGAGCTGTTGGTGTTGAGCGTGTGCAGCTTGGCCAGCGCCGTGGCCGCGCGCGGGTCGTCGAAGCCCACCTCACGCCCGCCGGGCTTGAGGTAGTCGAGCCCGGCCGACCACAGCAGCGGGCCGGTCAGGGTGGCGACCCCGCCGTCGTTGCCCGCGAACAGGCCCTTCACGCCGTCGCGCGAGAGCTTGCCGGCGGCGTCCACCAGCTCGTCCACGGTCTGCGGCGGCTGAACCCCCGCGGCCTGCAGCAGGCTGGGCCGGTAGAAGAGCACCTGCGTGTCGGTGGCCTGCGGGATGCCGTAGACCTTGCCCTCCACGGTCTGTGCGGCGAGCACGGCGGGGCTGAAGTCGTTCTTCACCGGGCCGATGAGGTCGTCGAGCGCAACGACCTGGTTCTGGCGCACCCAGTCGATCTTCACCTGGGCCTCGAACACGTCGGGCACCGCGCTGTTCTGCAGCGCGGTCACGATCTTCGAGTCGTAGTCACCCGGGTTCCACTGCACCTTCACGGCCGCGCCCGGGTACGAAGCCGCGTAGCCGCGCACAGCGTCCTGCACGCCGTCTTCGCCGTACGCGTGGTACCACTGCTGCAGCGTGACCTTCGCCGGCGCTTTCGACGGCGGCGGCCCGGCCGACATCGCCGTGGACGGCGGCGGGTCGCCGGGGCGCCCGGTGTCCGAACCACACGCGGCCGCGACCGCGCCCACCGCCGCCGTTCCCGCGAGGGCCAGGAACGACCTCCTGCTGCGTGACTGCATCCCGAAATCCTCCGACGCCTGCCTTGAGAGCGTCAGACTCCCTCAAGACAGGCGCCGGATGATCGACGACTCGCCGGAGAATTACCCGTTAGAGCTGTGAGATGTCGAGCTTTCCTTCGGAGTACGACGCGCGGATCCGCTTCTTGTCGAACTTGCCGACGCTGGTCTTCGGCACTTCGTCCACGAAGGTCCAGTTCTCCGGCAGCTGCCACTTCGCGACCTTGTCGGACAGGTAGTCGCGCAGCTGCTCGGCCGTCACGCTCTGACCTTCCTTCACGACCACGGCCACCAGCGGGCGCTCGTCCCACTTCTCGTCGGGGATGCCGACCACGGCCGCTTCGGCGACGGCCGGGTGGCCCATCACCTGGTTCTCCAGGTCGACCGACGAGATCCACTCGCCGCCGGACTTGATCACGTCCTTGGCGCGGTCGGTGAGGGTGAGGAAGCCGTCGGGACTGATCTTGCCGACGTCACCCGTGCGCAGCCAGCCGTCGTGGAACTTCTCGGGGTCGATGGAGTCGCCGCCGAAGTAGGCGCCGGCGATCCACGGGCCCTGCACCTCGAGCTCGCCCACGGCGTCGTTGTCCCACGGCAGCTCTTCGCCGTTGTCGCCGATCAGCCGCGCGGACACCGACGCCGGGAACCGGCCCTGCGTGTAGCGGTAGGCCCAGCGCTCCTCGCCGGTCGCGCTGCCCGGCGGCCGCGCGACGCTGCCCAGCGGCGACGTCTCGGTCATGCCCCAGGCGTGCAGGATCGGCACGCCGTAGCGCTCTTCGAACGCGTGCATCAGCGAAGGCGGCGCGGCCGAACCGCCGACCACGACCTCGCGCACGTGGGAGATGTCCTGCGGGTTGGCGTCGAGGTGGGCGAGCAGGCCCTGCCAGATCGTGGGCACGGCCGCCGCGAACGTCGGCTTCTCGGCCGCCAGCATCGCCGAGATCGGCGCCGGCTGCAGGAAGCGGTCGGGCATGAGCAGCGACGCGCCGACCATCATCGCCGCGTACGGCAGGCCCCACGACATCGCGTGGAACATCGGCACGATCGCCAGCGCGGTGTCCTCCTGGGCCAGCCGCATGCTGTCGGTCATGCAGACCTGCATCGAGTGCAGCCAGATCGAGCGGTGCGAGTAGACGACACCCTTCGGGTCACCCGTGGTGCCCGACGTGTAGCACATCGCGGCGGCCGAACGCTCGTCGATCTCGGGCCAGTCGAACTCGCTCGACTGGGCCGCGAGCAGCTCGTCGTAGGCGTGCACGGTGATGCCCTCGGGCGCTTCGAGGGTCTTCGCGTCGCCGTTGGCCACGATCACGTGCTTCACGGTGGTGAAGTTCGGCAGCTGCTTGGCCAGCAGCGGCACGAGCGTGCCGTCGACGATCACCACGTGGTCCTCGGCGTGGTTGGCGACGAAGGTGAGCTGCTCGGGGAACAGGCGGATGTTCAGGGTGTGCAGCACCGCGCCCATGGCCGGCACCGCGAGGTAGGCGGCCAGGTGCTCCGCGTTGTTCCACATGAACGTGCCGACGCGCTGGTCGCCCGTGACGCCGAGGCTACGCAGCGCGTTGGCCAGGCGGGCCGCGTGCTGCCCGAGCTCGGCGTAGGTCTCCCGGCGGGCTTCTGAACCGGTCCAGGTGATGACTTCGCTCTTCGCGTGGACCTTCGTGCCGTGGCGGAGCAGCTTCGCCAGCGACAGCTGCCCGTCCTGCATCGTGCTCAACATGGGTGACTCCCGTGGTGCTCGTTCGCCGGTGAACTGGGGTGCCGCCGACTCTAATGGCGGACGGCCCGGCGGGGCATGGTCAACTCGGGCAACCGTTCGGTCACGGCCATCCCCGTAACGGGTGGCGACCGCCGGCGTCCATGATCAACTTTGTACCCGACTTTTCCTTGCAGGGCAGCAAAAAATGGCGTCGTAACCGTGTCGAGATAGAGCCTCTTTTGGGTGAGGTAATGGTGTCGAAAACGAGGGACGTCTGACGTTTCCGCAGGCCGCGAGGGGTCCCTTCGTGACTTGTCCACCGGGTGGTCGGCGGGTGATAAGTGCGTGTCGGTTGCGCGCTCTCGGATGGTGTGGCGTTTACTGGGGCCGTGGTAAGAGACGGCTGGCCAGCGCTTGCGCTTGCAAGCATCGGAAAAAAGCCGTCGGCCGCGAAAGCGGAGACCTGAGAGGAAAGGACACTACGTTGGCTCTGCCCACGTTGACTCCGGAGCAGCGCGCCGACGCCCTCGCCAAGGCGGCAGAGGCGCGTAAGGCTCGTTCGGAGCTGCTCGCGTCGATCAAGTCCGGCACTACGAGCATCGAGAAGGTGCTCAAGCAGGCCAAGGAGAACAAGACCATCGGGAAGACGAAGGTCACCCAGCTGCTCAAGGCCGTTCCCGGCCTGGGCGCGGTCAAGGTCGCCGCGCTGCTGGAGCAGGCGGGGATCGACCCCGACCGCCGGGCCGCGGGCCTCGGTGAGCGCCAGCGCGAAGCTCTGATCGACGCGCTGAAGTAGCACCCCGGGCGGCCGCGGGGAGAGTGCTCCGAAGGTGTTCTTCTGACAACACTTTCCCCGCGGAACTCCCGGATCCTGGGACGCTGGTCCGGTGACGACCAGTACCGCACCGGCGACCCCGGTCGAGACAACCGTCCGCTACCAGCGCGGCGACTTCCTGTTCGCGACGGCCCGGCGAGCGCTCCTCGCCCAGGGTTCGGTCGCCGCCGTGACCGACACGGATCCGCGGCGGCTGGCCAGGACCGTGGCCGAAGAGCTGACCAGCTCGGGTGTGCCGCTCGCGGTCGGGGTGCTGCCCTTCGACACCGGCCCGGACACGACCACGCCGGGTCATCTCGTCCTGCCGCGCACCGTGCACCGGGCGCAGGCGGAAGGCGAGCCGGCCGTGGTTTCGGGTCCGGAA
Organism: Amycolatopsis rhabdoformis; assembly: GCF_035918295.1. GTDB lineage: Bacteria > Actinomycetota > Actinomycetes > Mycobacteriales > Pseudonocardiaceae > Amycolatopsis > Amycolatopsis rhabdoformis. The sequence continues at coordinate 6,954,154 of NZ_CP142149.1, read as the reverse complement.
GACCTGCCCGCGCCCACGGCCACCCGCGAGGTGCCGTCGGAAGAGGGGCACAAGGCCAACGTGCGGGCCGCCGTGGCGGCCCTGCACGACCGTGACCTGCGCAAAGCCGTGCTCGCCCGCGCGCTGGAGCTGGAGTTCGAGGCTTCGGTGCCGGTCGAGAAGATCGTGCGCAACCTGGCCCGCGGCAACCCGCGCCACTTCACCTACGCCGCCGAGCTGCCCGGCGGGCGCACGCTCGTGGGCGCCACGCCCGAGCTGCTGCTCTCCCGCGCCGGTGACTCGGTGTTCACCACGCCGCACGCGGGGTCCATGCCCCGTTCGGCCGACCCCGCGACCGACCGCGCCCACGGCGAGGCCCTCCTGGCGTCCGCGAAGGACCAGGAAGAGCACGCCGTGGTGATCGACTACGTCGTTGAGGCCCTGCGGCCGTTCTGCCGCAAGCTCGACGTGCCTGCCGCCCCGGAGCTCGTGTCGACGCCCGCCATCTGGCACCTGCGCACCGCCATCACCGGCGAGCTCACCGACCGCGACGTCACCGCCCTCGACCTCGCCGCGGCGCTGCACCCGACACCCGCCATCTGCGGCACGCCGACCGCCGCCGCGCGTGACCTGGTGCAGGAGCTGGAGCCGTTCGACCGCGGTTACTACGCCGGCAGCGTCGGCTGGGTCGACGCCCTGGGCGACGGCGAGTGGGCCGTCGCCATCCGCTGCGCGGAGATCGCGGACACCTCGATGCGCCTGTACGCCGGCGGCGGCATCGTGCCGGCCTCGGACCCGCAGGCCGAGTTCGACGAGACCATCGCCAAGTTCCGCACGCTCCTGGGCGCCATGGGTCTGGACTGACCCCCTGCTCAAAGCGCCCCAATGTGGCATTCGTTGCGTTGAGCGCACCCAATGCCACATTGGGGTGGGGGTCAGGGGCGGGGCGGGCTCAGGGGAGCCAGTGTTCCTCGGTCACGTCGAGTGCTTCCGTCGTCAACGCGGCCACGGCGGCGCGGTGGCCCTCGGCGGCCTTCAGGTCCGCCAGGCGCGTCCGGGCCGGGTCCAGGGCGGTGTCGCCGGAGGACACCAGCTCGGCCGGGGCGTCGTAGGCCGAGAACGTGATGCTCTGCAGTGGGATCTTCAGGCCCTTGCCGGTCGCCTTCATCACCGCTTCCTTGCGCGTCCAGTACACGAAGAACGCGGCGGACCGCTCGGTGTCGGACAGCCCGGCCACGGCCTGCTGCTCGGCCGGGCTCAGCGCGTACTCCACGAGCGACTTGTCGGCCTTGCGCGAGGACGTCTCCACGTCCAGACCCACCGCCACGCCGTCGGTGGCGGCCACGCCGACGAGCTGCCCCGAGTGCGAGATCGACAGCACGAGGTCCGAACCGGGCACGCGCGGGCGGCCGTGGGGCTTGCCGCAGTCTTCGCAGGTCGCGTCGAACACCACGGACTCGACCGGCACGCCGAGGCGCTCGGCCGTGAGGGTCTTCGCGAGCACCCGTCCGGTCAGGAAGCGGCGCTTGTCGAGCTCCAGCCGGTAGGCGTCGTAGCGGCCGCGTTCGAGCTCGTCGAGCAGCCGCAGGAACCGGTCCTCCGCCGCGAGCGGTTCCGACCACCGGACCACGATCTGCGTCACCTGGCACCCTCCTCGTCCACCTCCGATCTTCCCGGCGGCGGCGCGGGTTGTCACGTCAACCGGCCAGGGACTAGGGGGACCCCGAGAAGACGCGGTACCCTGGCGACTAAGCAAGCGCTTAGCGAGGAGGACGGGAGTCTCGATGGATTTCACCCTGAGCACCGAAGAACGCGAAGTGCGCGATTGGGTGCGCACGTTCGTCCAGCGTGAGCTCGTGCCGCGGGAGCAGGAAGTGCTCCGCCGCGAGCGCGCCGGTCAGCCGGGGGTCACGGCCGACGAGCTGAAGGAACTGCAGCTCAAGGCCAAGGAATCCGGCTTCTGGGGCGTGCTCACGCCTGAGGAGTACGGCGGCATGGGGCTCTCGGCCGTGATGGCCGCGCTGCTCGAGGCCGAGCTGGGCCGCACCTTCGTGCCGTTCCGCTTCGGCGGCGCCGCGGACAACATCCTGTTCCACGCCAACGAGGAGCAGAAGCAGACCTACCTGCTGCCGACGATCTCCGGCGAGCGCAAGTCGTGCTTCGCCATCACCGAACCCGGCGCCGGCTCCGACGCGAAGGCCATCCGCACGACCGCGCGCAAGGACGGCACCGACTGGGTCATCAACGGCGAGAAGACCTTCATCACCGGCGGCAACGAAGCCGACTTCGTGATGGTCTTCGCCATCACCGACCCGGAGAAGGGCGCCAACGGCGGCGTCACCTGCTTCCTCGTCGACCGGGAGATGGGCTGGAAGTCCGAGTACATCGACACGATGGGCGAGTGGGGCCCGGCCGCGCTGGTGTTCCAGGACGTGCGCGTGCCCGAGTCGCAGATCCTCGGCGAGGAAGGCCGCGGCTTCGAGCTCGCGATGCAGTGGATCGGCCAGGGCCGCTACCTGCTGCCGGCCCGCGCGATCGGTTCGTGCGAGCGGCTGATCTCCATGGCCATCGAGCACGCCAACACCCGCGAGACGTTCGGCCAGAAGATCGCCGAGCGCCAGGCGATCCAGTGGATGATCGCCGACTCGGGAGTCGAGCTCGAAGCGCTGCGCTGGCTCGTGCTGCACGCCGCGTGGCAGGTGGACCAGAAGATGGACTCGCGCCACGCGCAGTCGATGGCGAAGCTCTACGGCGGCCAGAAGGCCAACGAGATCGTGGACCGCGTGCTGCAGATCCACGGCGGGATGGGCTACACCCGTGAGCTGCCGGTGGAACGCTGGTACCGCGAGCTGCGGCTGCTGCGCATCTACGAAGGCACCGACGAGATCCAGCGCCGCACCATCGCGCGCAACCTGCTCAAGGGCCACGTGAAGGTCGGTGGCGCGCTCGGCTGAGCCGCTGCCCAGGCCCGCAACGCCGTGAAGGCCTCCCCGGGGGACTCAGAGTCCCGCGGGGAGGCCTTCACTGGTTTTCCAGGCGTGAACGGTGTTCTCAGAAAGTCATTTGCTGCTGTTGCGGAGGGCGATGGGGACGCCGGCGAGGTCCTCTTCGTTGCAGAGCACCTTCACGTCGTAGTACGGGGAACCCTGGCGATCGTCGTAATCGAGGTGGATCGCCAGGATGTCGAGCGGTTCACCGAGCCACTCCTGAGCTTGACGCAGCCAGCCGGCACAGCGTTCGAGGGCGGTCGGCAGATCGTCATCGCGGAACTCGACCGGGCGATAAGGCACATCCTGCACCTGGTCGCGGGGATTTGCTGGAGCGGGCAGGCTAGGTGCGAGACCCGAGTCGTCCAATTCCAGGTGGATCGTTTGCTCAGTCACCCTTCGAGCGTCCCCCACGTTCGCCCAATCAGCAAGGCGTAGGACGCTAAAACCCCGGCTGAACAGGCATGTCCCACACCTGGGCGACGACTTTCAGGCACTGTCGCAGATCGGGGACGGCTACGGCGACGGGGTGACCCAGCGCACCGAGCGCCAGCTCCGCGTAGTGCGTGGCCAGCTCTTCGAGCGGCAACGGCCCGAGTGGTGAGTACCAGCGCGCGACCCCGCTGCACATCTCCAGCAGTGCCAGGCGCGTCACGGCCGGGTGTGCGGTGTGGAACACCCCGGCCGCCACGCCGTCCGCGATCGCTCGGGCCCACAGGTCCTCGTATTCGTCCCGCAGAGCGACGACCCGCGTACGCGCGGCATCCGAAAGCGCGTCGACTTCGTTGTCCACCACCCGGGTTTCGGCCGGCTGCGCGGCGTGCGCGAGCACGTGCAGCGCCACCAGCGATCGCAGCCGCGCCACCGGATCGGCCGCGTCGGCGGTGGCCTTGCCCGCCGCGTCGAGCAGCCGGCGCAACGCCGTGGTCATGATCTCGACGAGCAGGTCCTCCTTGGTGCCCATGTAGTGGTACAGACTGGCCGACGACAGCTCGGCCTCGCTCGCGAGATCACGGATGCCGGTGCCGTGGAAACCCTTGGCGGCGAACAGTTTCACGGCCGCCGCGCGCACGCGTTCACCGCTGCTCACAGCCACTCCCCGGTGGTTCGGTCCCACGCGCCGGCGCGCAGGTCGGCCACCTTGCGCAGCTCGCCCTTCGCTACGCGTTCCGAAGGCGTGAGCGGCAGTTCGCCGGGGAACGCCCAGAAGCGCGGCACCTTGAAGTACGCCAGCTTCTCGGCGCAGAACTGCGCCAGCTCTTCCGGCGTGGGCGAACCGTCGCACACGACGTAGGCCTTCACCTCTTCGCCGCGCAGCTCATCGGGCACCGCGAGCACGGCCGCGAGGCGCACGGCGGGGTGCAGCAGCAGCGCGCGCTCGACCTCGTCGGCCGAGATGTTCTCACCACTGCGCCGGATCATGTCCTTGGTGCGGCCCACGAAGAACACGCGGCCCTCGGCGTCCATGCTCGCCAGGTCTCCGGTGTGGAACCAGCCGCCGGCGAACGCGCGCGCGGTCGCTTCGGGATCGTCGTGGTAGCCGTGCATCAGGCCGATTCCGCGGATCAGCAGCTCACCGGTTTCGCCGCGGGGCAGCGGTTTCCCGTGCTCGTCGGCGATCAGCACCTCGCGGTCGCGGCTGGGCCGGCCGATGCAGCCGGTGCCCACGGCCACGTCGTGGTCGGCCTCCGGCACACGGATGTCGCCGCCGGTCTCGGTCATGCCGAAGGCCTCGTACCACGGCGCGCCCCACCGCTGTTCCAGCTCGGCGTGCAGCTCGCGGGGGATGGCCGACGCGCAGATTGCGCGCACGCGGTGGTTGCGGTCGTCCTCGTGCGGTGGCTGGCGCAGCAGCAGCGTCGGCATCAGGCCGAGGCAGTAGAACCAGGTCACCCGGTGCTCGCGCACCTTGGCCCAGAACGTGGTCGGGTGGAAGCGGTCGAGCACCACCAGCGTGGCGCCGCCCGCGAGTCCCAACGCGACGTTCCACTGTGGATCGATGTAGTGGAACGGCTGTGCGGTGAGGAGCACGTCGTCCTCGCCGACGGACGGGAAGTCCGTGGCGAGGCTGATCGCGAGCGTGGTCCAGTACCGGTGCGGCAGTACGCAGCCCTTGGGCGCGCCGGTGGTGCCCGAGGTGTACTGGATGTTCACCGGCTGCTCGGCGACCACCGCTGCGGCCGCGCGGGGCGTTTCGGCCTGGAGCTGCGCCGGAGTCAGCACGCGTTCCACCACGGTGTCCGGCGCGATCTTCTCCAGCAGCGCCACGAACTCGTCGGCAGCCACGGCGAACCGGGCGCCGGAGTGGCGCAGCACGTGGGCGCCGTCGAACTCGCGGTAGTTCGTGTTCACCGGCACCAGCACCGCGCCGAGCTTCGCCAGCGCGAGCCACAGCAGCGGGAACTCCGGCTGGTTGCGCAGCATCACGGCCACGCGGTCGCCGGGCCGCACGCCGAGCTCGTGCAACGCGGCAGCGAACCGGCCGCTGCGCTCGTCGACGTCGGCGAAGGTGAAGCGCTCGTCGCTCGCGTCGAAGATCCACGCCGTGCGCCGCGGCCACAGCTCGGCAGCGCGGCTCAGCAGTGCCACGAGCGTGTCCGCTTGTGGCAAGGGCTTCACGAACGGCTCCGGAACGCTTCGGTGGACTCCCGCACGGCGGCCGAGTGCTCGGTGATCAGCGCGTGGCTCACTTCCAGCTCGAGCGCCGATTCGAGGGCGTGATCGATCCCGGCGTCGAGGGCGCGCTTGGCCATGGTGGCGGCTTCGGCCGGATGGTGCGCGATCTTCTCGGCCCAGCCCAGCGCGAGTGTCATGAGCTCGGCCGCGGGCACGGAGGCGTTGACCAGGCCCAGGTCGTGGGCGCGCCGGCCGTCGAAGCGCTCGCCGAGCAGGAGCAGCTCCTTCGCCTTCATCGGCCCCACGAGCAGCGGCAGCAGGCGCGAAGCCGCGCCGGTCACGCTCAGGCCGAGCGAGACCTCGGGGAAGGCGAACACGGCGTCGTCGGCGGCCAGCACCAGGTCGCAGCCCAGCGCGAACTCCGCGCCGGCGCCGATCGCGTAGCCGTGCACGGCGGCGATCACCGGCTGCGGCAGCGCGCGCAGCTTGCGCGTCACGTCCTGCAGCCGGTCGAGGCGGGCGCGCGAATCGCCTTCGGGGGTGGGTTCCTTGAGGTCGTGGCCGGCGCAGAACGCGCGGCCGTTGCCGGACAGCACGACCACGCGGGCGTCGCTGCGCGCGACGCCGTCCAGGGCGATCAGGAAGTCGTCCACCAGCACGGCCGCCACGGCGTTCAGCCGCTCGGGGCGGTTCAGCCGGACGTGTGCGATGCCGCCCTCGACGGCGAGGTCCACGGTGCTCATGAGCGTGAGCCTAGACGTTCGATCGATCGATCGATAGGGTCTCGGTCATGCGAGTCGACGCGGTGTACGAGAACGCCCGGCTGCTCACCGGGGAGAGCGCGCTCGCCGTGCTGCACGGCCGGGTGGTGGCGCTGGGTGAAGACGCTTCGGCGCTCTCCGCGCGCACTCGGGTGGACCTCGGCGGCGCGTATGTGGTGCCCGGCTTCCACGACGCGCACAACCACATGGCGTGGTTCGGCATGGGCCTCGACGACGTCGCATTGAGCGATTGCCGCAGCGTCGAGGAGGTCTACGCCGCCGTGGCGCGCCGGGCGGCCGAGCTGCCCGCCGGCAGCTGGGTCGTCGGAAGCGGTTACGACCAGAACAAGCTGGCCGGCGGCGCGCACCCCGATCGCCACGGCCTCGACCGCGCGGCGCCGGGCATGCTGGTGCGGCTCAAGCACACGTCCGGGCACATGACCGTGGTCAACTCGGCCGTGCTGCACCAGCTCGACCTCGCGCACGTGCCGGTGGGCGGCGACGTGGTGCTCGACCCCGCCGGCTCGCCGACCGGGCTGCTGCGCGAGCAGGCCCAGCTGCTGCTGCGCCCGCTGACCTATCCGACGCCGATCGACGCCGTGGTGCGCGGCCTCGACCGCGCGAGCGAGCGCTTCCTGGCCGAGGGCATCACGAGCGTGCAGGAGGCCGGCATCGGTGGCGGGCTGGTCGGCGAGACGCCGGCCGAGCTGGCCGCCTACCAGCTGGCGCGCGAACGCGGTGTGCTGCGCGTGCGCAGCACGGTGATGGTGGCCGCGAGCGTGCTGCACGACCTGCCCGACGGCGCCGGTTTCGGCCTCGACCTGGGCCTGCGCACCGGCCTCGGCGACGAGTGGCTGCGCGTGGGGCCGATGAAGCTCTTCGCCGACGGCTCCCTGGTCGGGCGCACCTGCGCGATGCACTCGCCGTTCGACGGGGAACCGGACAACCGCGGTTACTTCCAGGTGCCGGAAGACGAGCTGACCCGCACCATCCGCCGCGCGCACGACGCGGGTTGGCAGATCGCGACACACGCCATCGGCGACCGCGCGATCACCGTGGTGCTCGACGCGTACGAAGCCGCGTTGGCCGCTTCGCCGCGCGAGGATCACCGGCACCGCATCGAGCACTGCGCGGTGCTGCAGCCCGACGAGCTCACGCGGCTCGCGCGACTCGGGCTCATCGCTTCGCCGCAGGGCCGGTTCGTGAACGAGCTCGGCGACGGCATGCGCGCGGCCCTCGGCGAGGCGCGCGTGCCGTGGTGTTACCGCCTGCGCAGCGTGCTCGACGCCGGCTGCGTGCTGCCCGCCAGCTCCGACCGGCCCGTGGTCGACGGCGCGCCGCTCCTCGGGCTGGCCGACATGGTGCACCGGCGCACCTCGACGGGCGCGCCGTTCTCGCCGGAGGAAGCGCTGACGCCGGCCGAGGCGCTGCGCGCGTACACCTACGGTTCCGCGTATGCGACCTTCGCCGAACACGATCTCGGCACGTTGGAGGTGGGCAAGCTCGCGGATTTCGTGGCGCTGCCGACCGATCCACTGTCCGCTTTGGACAGTGGTGGCGAGTTGCGCGTGCTGGCCACGGCCGTGGGCGGCGAGCTGCGGTACGAGGCATCGTGAGCTATCGCCGGCCGGCCTCCTTTTTGCCGGGAGCGTTGTCCACGAAGGTCAACGCCTCGCGGGCCAACGCGGACCAGCCGAGCGACGAGTCGTCTGCGAGCACGAACCACTCCTTCATCGGCGTGCCCTTGTTCGCGTCGAAGCGCACGCCGTGGCCCTCGGTCACCAGCGTGTCGACCCGCGGCTTCGGCAGCTTCACCACGAGGTGCTCGCGAACGAGCATGGCGAAGATCCGGTTGTGCACCCGCAGCGCGCTGGACCCGAAACCGCGGCCGGGCCGGGGCGGCTCGACACCGTCGAGGTGCTCGGCCAGCAGCTCGTCGATCAGGTCCTCGAACCGGTCTTCAGGACTCATGTCCGCACCGTAACCGCCACCACCGACAAGAACGGAGTTCTCCGCATGCCCGTCCGCGATGCCGTCTTCGAAGACGCCGAACAGATCTGCGCGCTCATCGAAGAGCACGCCGTGTACGAGGACAAGCACGACCTCAAGCTCGACCGCGCCGAGATGAGCGGATACCTGTTCGGGCCCGAGCCCAAGGCGTGGGTGCTCATCGCGACGCCGCCGGACCGGCCCGACGTGGTCGCCGGGTTCGCCTTCTGCAGCTGGAACTTCTCCACGTGGGAGGCGCGGCCGGGCATCTGGCTCGACGACCTGTTCATCCGTCCCGAACACCGGCGCCACGGGCTGGGCCGCGAGCTGCTCGACGAGCTGCGCGCCCGCACCACCGGCCGCGTCGAGTGGGACATGCAGGCCGGCAACGAGAAAGCCGAGGCGTTCTACGCGAACCTGGGCGCCGAGCCCGTGCCCGACTGGATCAGGTACCGCTGGCGGCCGTGAGAGCGCTGTCCGGACCACCGCGGTCCGGAACGAGTCGGTCACCAGGCGGAACGGCCGAACCGCGTTCGGGCCCGCCCGTGGTGTCCGGACGGTGAGGGGTGAGCCCGTATCGTATGCGGTATGGAAGATGGTTCCGTCCGGAGGTCGTCGTCGGTCGAGGACTACGTTCGAGTGATCTACGGGCTCGTCGAGCGCGGTGAGGCCGTGACCAACGCGACGCTGGCGGGACGGCTCGAGGTGAGCCCTTCGTCGGCGTCGGGCATGGTCACGAAGCTTTCGCAGCTCGGCCTGGTCGCCCACGTGCCCTACCGCGGCATCGAGCTGACCGCCGAGGGACGGCTCCTCGCGCGGTCGGTGCTGCGCCGCCACCGGCTGATCGAGACCTACCTGGTCTCCGAGCTCGGCTACACCTGGGACGAGGTCCACGCCGAGGCCGACGCCCTCGAGCACGCCGTGTCCGACCGCCTGGTGGAACGCATCGCCGCCAAACTCGGCAACCCCCTGCGCGACCCCCACGGCGACCCCATCCCGGCCCCCGACGGCAGCGTCGAAGAAGTCCCCACCCACATCCTCGACGACCTCCAGCCCGGCGCGGTCGGCGAGATCGTGCGCGTGTGGGACACCGACCCCGAACTCCTCCGCTACCTCACCGAACACGCCATCGGCCTCGGCGAACGCATCGAAGTCGTCGAACGCCAACCCTTCGGCGGCCCGATGGTCGTGAAGGTCGGCCAACCCCCGGACGCGGCGACGCACGCGATCGGCAAGGAGATCGCGCAGGCGTTGTCGGTCGCGGTTCGCTGAACTCGGTGGTCGGTAGCCGGGTCTGAGGTGAGTGGCTCTGCGCTCGGTAGTTGGCTCTGAGCTCGGTGGTTGGCTCTGCGCTGCCGGGCGTCCGACCTCCGCCGCGCGAGCCGAGTCGCTACGCGACACGAGTCGGTGGGCGGCTTTGAGCTGAGTGGTCGGCTCTGCGTTGCGGGGCGGGTGGCCTGCACAGCGCGAGCCGAGTCGCTACGCGGCGCGAGTCGGTGGGCGGCTCTGCGCTCGGCGGCCGGCTATGGACTGGGCGGTCCGCTCTGCGCTGCCGCGCGTCCGACCTCCGCAGCGCGCCCCGAGTCGCTACACAACCCGACTCGCCAATCGACCTGACTCGCCAATCGACCCGAGTCGCTACGTGACACGAGCCAGGTCGACTCTGATCGGCCCCGCCGATCCACGCCCCCCCGCGACGGCATAGCCCACCCTCCCGGGGGCCGCCCATGATCCATTCTACCGGCGCGCCCCGACAAAACCGTGTTCTCACCGGAGTTGTCCACAGCCACCCGACGAACCCGGAAGTTGTCCACAAGCACCGCACCCGCTCCAGGCGAGTGCGGTGCCGGGCGTACGTGGCGGTGTCGCTCCTCGGCGGATGTGGGCGACCGCGCGGGCGCCGACGATGGGTGGCATGACCACGAAACCGTTCCGCTTCGGGATCGTCGCCGGGTATGCCCCCGACCTCAAGGCCTGGACCGCCCAGGCCCGCCGGATCGAGGAGCTCGGCCTCGACACCCTGCTCGCCACCGATCCCGTCGGCGAGGCCGACCCGCTCACGCTCGTGCCGGCGGCCGCCGCGGTCACGAGCCGGCTCACGGTGGGTACGTTCGTGCTCGCCGATCCGTTCCGCGACGCCGCGCAGCTCGGCTGGCAGGTGAGCACGCTGCACCGCGTGACCGGCGGCCGGTTCGAGCTCGGTCTCGGCGTCGGCCGGCCCGGTGCGGCCGGCTTCGCGAGCCGGCTCGGTCGCGAGTTCGCGAAGCCCGGTGAGCGCATCGCACGCCTGGCCGACACGATCGCGTTCCTCAAGGAAACACCCGAACGTCCGCGGCTGCTGCTCGCCGGTGGCGGGCCGAAGATGCTCGCGCTCGCCGCGCGGGAGGCCGATGTGGTCACCCTGTCGTGGGAGCCGCGCACCACCGAATCCGCAGCCGACTCCATTGTGGAGAGCTTCCGCGAAATGGCGGGGTCGCGATTCCCCGACATCGAACTTTCGGTCAACTTGATTGCCGTCGGAAATGCGCCGGCGCCGCAGATCGCGAAGTACACCGGTGTGGACGTTCCCGAGCTGGCGGCGAGCGGCGCCGTCACCGTGCTGCCGGAAAACCCGGCTGCAGCACAGGAAACTCTTCTCCGCTGGCGAGAACGGTGGGGGATTTCCTACGTCACCGTCAATTCCGGCTACGCAGAACCCTTTGCGGAGATCGCTCGTTCTCTCACCGCAGGCGGGTGATAACCCTTCCGATCATGCGGACTCCGGCCTACGCTCCGAGGTTTCGGGAAGCGACATGGTTCGGAGCGTGTGCGATGACCGGTCAGCGAACGTCGACGATGGACAGGGCGGAATCGGCGGAACGGGATCTCGGGCGGTTGCTCGAGGCGGGCCCGTTCGCCGACGCCCTGCGAGCGGCAATCAGAGCGAGGGGGCTGGGACTGGACAGGATCAGATATCGGTTGCGTGGCAGGGGAACTTCCCTGAGTCTCGCGACATTGAGCCACTGGCAATCGGGCCGCTGCCGCCCGGAGCGGCCGGAATCGTTGCAGGCCCTAAGGAATCTGGAAGACATCCTGGGCGTGCCTCCGAATTCCCTGCGGCGGCTCCTCGGTCCTGCGCGCTCACGCGCTCAGCACCGATAAGCCGCCTTCGGCTGTGTTTTCGGCCTCGGCTCCGCCGAGGCGTGCGAGATCGCCCCAAGCCGGCTCCTGGATCGAACGGTCGGATCGGCCTGGCGGCCGATCGCACCGTCCAATCCAGAAACCGGCGCGATCTCGCGCTGGGGCTGGGTTGCGGTGGCCGGGTTGCAGGGGCGAATCGACCCGAACAGCATGTGGGGAGCCGGACTAGCTCTCTCTTACGATCAACACATGCGTGCAGTGGTGATCGAAGAGTTCAAACAGCTGCCCCAGGTGGTCGAGGTGCCGGATCCGGTCGTGCCGGCCGGTGGGGTCGTGATCGAGGTCGAGGCCACGGGTGTGTGCCGCAGTGATTGGCACACGTGGCAGGGCCACGACGAGGCCGTGAAGCTGCCGCACGTCGCCGGGCACGAGTTGGCCGGGCGGATCGCGGCGGTCGGGGAAGGCGTGCGGGGCTGGGAGGTCGGCGCGCGCGTGACGGTGCCGTTCGTGTGCGCGTGCGGCAACTGTGCGCAGTGTGCCCGCGGTGACCAGCAGATCTGCGACGACGAGTTCCAGCCCGGTGCCACGCACTGGGGTTCGTTCGCGGAGCTCGTGGCGATCGAACACGCGCAAGCCAACCTCGTCAGGCTGCCGGACTCGATGTCGGCGGCCGAGGCCGCCGCGCTCGGCTGCCGGTTCGGCACGGCGTTCCGCGCGGTGCTGCGACAGGGTGGCGTGCGCGCGGGCCAGTGGGTTTCGGTCTACGGCTGCGGTGGCGTCGGCATCTCCGCGGTGCTGCTGGCCGCGGCCGCCGGCGCGAAGGTGGTGGCGGTGGACGTGTCGCCGGCCGCGCGGGCGCTGGCCGAGCGGTCGGGCGCGGTGCTGAGCGTGGACGCGAGCGCGTTCGACGGCCCGGAAGCGGTTTCGGCCCACGTCCGGTCGCTCACCGGCGGCGGCACCCACGTGTCGCTCGACTGCCTGGGCTCGCCGGCCACGTGCGCCGCGTCGGTCGGCAGCCTGCGCAAACGCGGCCGCCACGTGCAGGCCGGCCTGATGCCGCCCGCGCAGGGGGTCGCGCCGATCCCGATGCACCGCGTGATCGGCGGTGAGCTGGAGCTCGTGGGCATCCACGGGCTGCAGGCCCACGAGTACCCGGAGTTGCTCAGCGTGGTCGAGCGCTCGGGCATCGACCTCGCCGGGCTGATCGGCACGCGCATCGGTCTCGACGACGTACCGGCTGCGCTGGCTGCGATGAACGACCCCGTGCCGGCGCGGGCGGGGGTCACCGTCGTCGAGTTCGGGTGACGCATGGTGATGACGCTCGATCGTCGCGTCACGTGTCCATCTTGTAGCTGATCGAGACCTGGCCTGTGACACTCGAGTATGGGAGTGTCAAGGCGGCGGTTTCGGCGAGGGATATTGCCGCAGGAGCGCCCGGCCCGGACCCTTCGGGCGGCTCCTGCGGCCTTTTCCGCCCGCGACTTTGTGACAATCGGCTGCGATGGAACTGTTGCCCCGCCCCCGGTCCGAGCTCGCGCCCGGCGCGGTCCACGTGCCCGATTGGCTCGACCTCGACGAACAGCGCTCGCTGGTCGAGGCGTGCCGCGGCTGGCGCGGCTACCGCCAGACCCGCCTGCCCAGCGGCGGCCTGATGTCGGTGCGCATGGTCTGCCTCGGTTGGCACTGGCTGCCCTACCGCTACTCGCGCACCCGCGAAGACGGCTCGCCCGTGGAACCGTTTCCCTCCTGGCTCGGCGACCTCGGCCGGCGCGCGGTCACCGAGGCGTACGGCCACGCCGGCTACGAGCCCGACGTCGCCCTCGTGAACTACTACGACGCCACCGCGAAAATGGGCCAGCACCAGGACAAGGACGAGCGCTCACTCGAGCCCGTGGTGTCCCTGAGCCTCGGCGACACGTGCGTGTTCCGCTTCGGCAACACCGAGAACCGCAACCGCCCCTACACCGACGTCGAACTGCGCTCCGGCGATCTCTTCGTGTTCGGCGGCCCCTCGCGGCTGGCCTTCCACGGCGTGCCGCGCACCTTGCCGGGCACCGCGGATCCGGCGCTCGGCCTCACCGGCCGGCTCAATCTGACGTTGCGGGTATCGGGCCTGTGAGGCTCTCCTCCGGCAGCACCACCAGCCGCACGGCCATTTCGCGCGCGCCCGGTTCCGGTTCGCCTTCGACCGTGTACTTCCACAGCAGCGCCCGGAAATCCTCGGCGAACGCGGCCACCTGGTCCCGGGTGAGGGTGAGCCCCGCGCGGTAGATCTGGTGCCAGCCCTCGGCGCTGTCGTAGCCGGCGTACGCGCGCACCACGAGGTCGAGGTCGTGGCTCATCTTCAGCGCGCCGATCTGGGTCGCGGCGGTGCGCTCGTCGGCGGTCAGTTCCAGACCCGGTGGCGTGTAGATGTTCGTCATCATCGACCGCCACCAGCGCTCGCGTCCGGCGGAGCGCTCCGCCACCTCGGCGATCAGCGTCTGCTCCGCGAGCTTGCGCAGGTGGTAGCTCGTGGTGCCGGTGCTCTCGCCCAGCGCCTTCGCGACGCTCGTGGAGTTCGCTTCCCCGTGTTTGCCCAGGTAGGTGAGGATGTCGCGGCGCACCGGGTTGGCCAGCGCCTTCTGCAAGGCCTTGAGGTCCGGGCCGGTGAGGACGCGTTGCTCCGGGGGTTCCGCCATGGCGCCGAGCGTAGTGCAGAGAACCGTTGCAGAGGAAGTTTGCAAAAAGTCTCTGCAATTGGCTAACCTGGCCGGGACGAAGGGGGAAACCATGCGGAGGGGCTGGGTACCGGCGGTCGCCGGAGCGGGATTGCTGCCGTGGTTGGGGGTCTTGGCCGCGACGCTGCCCGACACCTACGCGGCGCAGCACTGGCGGCTGGCGTGGCTGGGGCTCGACGTGCTGGAGCTGGTGGGGCTGCTGCTCACGGGCTGGTGGCTGCTGCGCCACGACCGCCGGGCGCCGCTCGTGGCCGCGGCCACCGCGGCGGTGCTGCTGGTCGACGCGTGGTTCGACGTCACCACGGCGGGCCCGGACGTCGGGGAGTCGGTGGCGATGGCGCTGGTCGAGCTACCGCTGGCGGCGTTCTGCCTGTTCTCGGCCTTCGCGGTGCAGCGCGAACCGCACGTGCTGCCCCGGCCGTAGCTGCGCGGCGAGGTCCACGTCGGACTCGACGACCACGGCCGGCACCGGATAACCGCCGGTCACGGGGTGGTCGGCGAGGAACAGGATCGGCACTCCCGAAGGCGGCACCTGCAGCGCGCCCGGCACGGCCGCTTCCGGCGGCAGCTCGCCGGCGCGGGCCCGCTGCAGCGCCGGGCCGTCGAGCCGCACACCGATGCGGTCGAGATCCGCGGTCACGGTGTAGCGCGTGGTGACCAAAGTGGACAGTGCGCTGCCGGTGAACCAGTCGAGCCGCGGTCCGGGGGCGATGCGCAGCACCGGCTCGTCCTCGAGCGCGCGCCGCGGGGCCAGGTCCACCACGGGGTGGTCGGCCACCACGGCACCGATCGGCAGTGTCATCCCGGGCGCCAGCGGCCGTGGTCCGAGCCCGCCCATGGTGTCGGTGGCCCGCGCGCCGAGCACCGGCAGGACGTCGAAACCGCCGCGGATGGCGACGTAACACCGCAGGCCGCGCGTGGCCGTGCCGAGCGCGAGCTCTTCACCGGCGCGCAAGGTGATGGGCGCGTCGGGCGCGGCCGCGCGCCGTCCCGCGCGCACCGCGACCTCGGCCCCGGTCACGGCGACCGTGGTGGCCTCCGAGACCCGCAGGACCAGGCCGCCGAACGTCACTTCCAGCGCCGCGTGTGTCTCGGGGTTGCCGACCAGCCGGTTCGCCAGCCGCAGCGACGCCCGGTCGGCCGCACCGGACCGGCCGACCCCGACGGCGGCGAGACCGGGCCGCCCGAGGTCCTGCACCGTCGCGAACGGACCGGTCGCGAGCACTTCGGCCTTGCCGGTCATCACGCCGCCTCGAACCGCACGCGGGTGCCGGGCGTGAGGAGGTTCGGTGGCGTGCGCTCGACGTCCCACACCGGCGTGTCGGCGTGGCCGAGCAGGTGCCAGCCGCCGGGTGAGACGCGCGGGTAGATCGCCGAGTACTCGCCGGCGATCGCGACCGAGCCGGTCGGCACCCGCGTGCGCGGGGTCGAGCGGCGCGGCAGGTGCAGCGCGGGGTCCAAGCCGGCCAGGTAGGCGAAGCCCGGCGCGAAGCCGCAGAACGACACCACATACGTTGCCGCGTTGTGCCGGGCCACGACCTCGGGCACTGACAACCCGGAAGCTGCCGCGACGTCCGCGAGATCCGCGCCGTCGTAGCGCACCGGCACGGTGACCGTCCGCGAAGCCTCGGCCACCACGTCCACAGTGGACACCGAAGCCAGCGAACGGGTCAACGTGGCGACGTCGGTGTCCGCGGGATCGAACCGCACCAGCAACGTCCGGGCCGCGGGCACGAGTTCCACGACCCCGGCGACCGGGGTGCTTTCCAGCGCCGCCTGCAGCCCGAGTACGTCGTCGGTCTCGACGAGCATCGCGGAACCGCCGTAGGGGAGCACAGTGTTCACACGAACGACTCCACCGTGACCCCGGCTTCCGCGAGCGACGCCCGGATCCGGCGCGCGAGGTCCACCGCACCCGGGGTGTCGCCGTGCACGCACAACGAAACCGCGCGCAGGTCGAGCTTCCCGCCCTCGATGTCCACCACGGACCCGCTGGTCGCCATTTCCGTGGCGCGCGCCGCGACCTCGTCGGCGTCGTGCAGCACCGCGCCCGGCAGCTTGCGCGACACCAGCCGGCCCTCCGGCGTGTACGCGCGATCCGCGAACGCCTCGGCGTACCCGGTGACCCCGGCCGCCGTCGCGGCGCGCAGCATCTCCGAATCCGGCGGGCACAGCAGCGCCAGCCCGGTGCCGAAGCGCCGTACGCCCTCGACGAGCGCCGCCGCCTGCTCCGCGTCCACGGCCGCGGTGTTGTACAACGCGCCGTGTGCTTTCACGTACTTCACCGACGTACCGGCAGCGCGCGCGAACGCGTCGAGCGCGCCGATCTGGTACAGCACGTCGTTGGTGAGGTCCTCGGGCGCGATGTCCATGGCCCGCCTGCCGAAGCCGGCGAGATCGCGGTAGGCGACGTGCGCGCCGATCGTCACGCCGCGCTCGGCCGCGCGCTCGCACACCCGCCGCATCACGCCCGGGTCTCCGGCGTGGAAGCCGCACGCCACGTTTGCGCTGGTCACGATGTCGAGCATCGCCTCGTCGTCGCCCATCCGCCAGGCGCCGAAGCCCTCGCCGAGGTCACTGTTCAGGTCCATGTCACTCCCGTCTCGAGCTGGTCCGTCAAGAACATGTACCCCGGCGCGTGCGTGATGGCGAACGGTGGCCGCGAAGCCATCACCGCCGCCTGCGGGGTGACGCCGCAGGCCCAGAACACCGGCACGTCGCCGGGTTCCAGGTCCACGGCGTCGCCGAAGTCGGGCCGCGCGAGGTCCGCGATGCCCAGCTCGGCCGGGTCGCCGACGTGCACCGGGGTGCCGTGCATCGAGGGCATCGCCGAGGTGATCCGCACGGCGTCGTCGACCCGGTCGGCCGGGATCGGCCGCATGGTCACCACCAGCGGCCCGTGCAGCCGGCCCGCCGGTTCACACGGCCGATCGGTCACGTACATGGCCACGCCGCGCCCCTGCGCCACGTTCCGCAGCGGCACCCCGGCCGCGAGCAGCGGCTCTTCGAACGTGTACGTGCAGCCGATCGCGAACGCCACCATGTCGCTGCGCCAAAGCCCCGACGCGTCGGTGATCTCGCCGGTCAGCACCCCGTTGTGCCACACGCGGTAGCGCGGCAGATCGGTGCGCAGGTCGGCGCCCGGCGCGAGCCGCGACGCGGGATCACCGGGCGCGCTGACGTCGAGCACCGGGCACGCCTTCTGGTTGCGCGCGCAGAACAACAGCACGTCGTCGGCCCAGTCCTGCGGAACGGCGATGAGGTTGGCCTGCGCGTAGCCCCTGGCCCAGCCTTCGGTGGGGCGGTCGGTGCCCGCGCGGAAGAGCGCGCGGGCCTCGACGGGGGTGAGTGTGGCGGGGTCGCTCAGGCTGGTCATGACGGGATTCCGGTCAGTTCCCGTCCGCGGGTCTCGGGCAGGCCGAGCAGCGCCAGCGCGGCGATGAGGTATCCGACGGCACCGAGCGCGATCGCGCCGCCCGCACCCATGAACCCGACCACAGCGGGGAACGCGGCGCCCACCGCGCGGCCGAAGTTGTACGTGAAGCCCTGGCCGGTGGCCCGCACCTCGGTGGGGTACAGCTCGGCGAGGTACGCGCCGAAGCCGCTGAAGATCGCCGACGTCGAG
This sequence comes from Amycolatopsis rhabdoformis, assembly GCF_035918295.1. Taxonomy (GTDB): domain Bacteria; phylum Actinomycetota; class Actinomycetes; order Mycobacteriales; family Pseudonocardiaceae; genus Amycolatopsis; species Amycolatopsis rhabdoformis. Next base: position 6,936,357 of record NZ_CP142149.1, on the reverse strand, counting down.
AAGCCGAGCGGGAAGCTGATCAGCAGCATCAGTCCGTTGGCGCCGTAGGGCAGCTGCACGAACAGCACGATCAGCGCCGCCGACAGCACGGAGAACAGCAGGAAGGTTCGCTTGCGCCCCAGCAGGTCCGCGAGGTAACCACCGCAGATGTAGCCGATGAACGCGCCGGGGATCAGCAGTGCGAAGTAGCCGCCGGTGCCGACCACGTCGAGGCCGCGGCTGCTCTTGAGGTAGTTCGGCAGCCACGTGAACAGCGTGTAGTAGCCGCCCTGCACGCCGGTCGCGAGCAGCGCCGCGAACAGCGTGGTGCGCAGCAGGCCGCCGCGGAAGATGCCGGCGAGCGAGCCACGCACCTTCGTCTTGGTGCGGCGTTCGGTCACGTGCTCGGCGTCGGACACACTGCGCCGCACCCACAGCACGAGCAGCGCCGGCAGCACGCCGACCCAGAACAGCACGCGCCAGGCGATGGCGTCGTCGAGCACGCTGAACAGCACCGTGTACACGATCACCAGCAGGCCCCAGCCCACCGCCCACGCGCTCTGCACGAACGCGACCGTGCGGCCGCGGTAGCGCGCCGAGCAGTACTCGGCGACGAGCGCGGCGCCGACGGCCCACTCACCACCGAAGCCCAGACCCTGCAGGCCGCGGAACACCAGCAGCGTCTCGAAGTTCGGGGCGAACCCGCAGAGCACGGTGAAGATCGTGTACATCGCGATGGTCAGCTGCAGCGTGCGGACGCGGCCGATGCGGTCGGCGAGCACGCCGGCGCCGATGCCGCCGATCGCGGAGACCACCAGCGTCGTGGTGCTGAGCAGGCCGGCTTCGCCGGAGGAGATGCCGAAGTAGGCCGTGATGGCGGCCAGGCCGAACGGCAGGGTCTGGTAGTCGAAGGAATCGAGGCCGTAGCCGCCGAAGGCGCCGAAGAAGGCTCGTTTGCCCTTCGGTCCGAGGGATCGGAACCACTCGAACGGCCGGGCCGCACTCGTGGTGCCTGCTGTCACGTTCGTGTTCATGGGGTACCTCGCAGGGAGAGTTCTCAAGTGGCACGAGTCACATGGCAGTCACCGTACGGATCGTTGAACAATTCCACAAGTCTTTCATTTTATTGTTCTCAACCCTGCGGCTACTCTGGGCGACGTGGTCACCGACGAGAGCCAGCCGGGCCTGGCAGCCGACCGCGGTCTGCTGAGCCGCACGAGCACCGCGGAGCGGGTCGCCGGAGTGCTGCGCACGCGCATCGCCGAGGGCTTCTTCCGGCCGGGCGGCCGGCTGTCGGAGCAGGACATCGGCAATGCGCTCGGCGTCTCGCGCAACACGCTGCGGGAGTCGTTCCGCCTGCTCACGCACGAGCGGCTGCTCACCCACGAGCTCAACCGCGGGGTCTTCGTGCGCGTGCCGACCGTCGACGACGTGCGCGACATCTACCGCGTGCGCAAGCTCGTGGAGTGCGCCGCGGTCCGCGGGATCACCGAGCGGCCGGCGTCGTACGACAAGATCGCGGCCACGGTCGCCGAGGGTGACCAAGCGGCCGAAACCGGGCGCTGGCAGGAGCTCGGCACGGCGAACATCCGGTTCCACAGCGAGCTCGTGGCCCTCACCGGCAGCGAGCGCGTGGTCGAGCTGATGCAGGGCCTCACGGCCGAGCTGCGCTTGGTGTTCCACGTGATGGCCGACCCGCGCCGCTTCCACGAGCGCTACCTGCCGCGCAACCGCGAGCTGCTCGGGCCGCTCGGCGAAGGCGACGGCCGGCGCACGGAGAAGCTGCTCGCCGCGTACCTCGGTGACGCCGAGGCGCAGCTGGTCGAGGCGTACGCGGAGCGTTCGGCGGACGGGGTCCGTCAGCCGAGCTGACCGCTCGGGTGGTGGCTTGGACCAACGGTGGTCCAAACCGGACTGGCCGGCCGCGGCTCGGCCGGATCCGTGGCGTGGCCACGAAAATCGCCGGTGATGAGCCGGAAAGTGTGTGCTACGCCATGGAAAACGTTTGTCATGAGTTGCGCTTCCCCGACGCAGGAACGGCCCTACTTCCGTCGGAAAAGGGATGAAGCACTTGCTTACATAGCGTGCTCTCGCGCGGACGGGCAGCCGGGAATGGCCGTTCGGGCCGTCCGTAGTCTGGGCGGTGTCAAGATCGCGGCCACCTGATTAACGTCTTCACCAGGTCGCGTGAAGCGAAAGCACTGCAGGCCCCGGAACCCCCAGGCGGGGCCTGTCGCTCTCGCGGTGCTCGGATCGGGATGGTCGCCCCCAGTGCCCGATCCGGAATGCGCGACCGGGAGATGGTGGAGATGGTGGAGCAACGGCGAACCGTGGTCCCCGGGGGGAGATCACGGTCCGCCGTTGCGTTAATCCCGGTTCAGTCCACTTCGGACGTTCAGCCCGCGTAGCGCGCGAACACCCTGGTGTAGTCCCACGGCTGCTGCGAAACCTTCGAGCAGCTGTCGTCCGGACCACCCGTGCACGGCCGGTCGCGGTTGGCCGACCAGAACGTGAGCCGCGCGAGGTGGTGCTGGTTCGCGTAACCCAGGATCGTGGTGAAGTCGGCCACCGTCACCGTCTCGTTCTGGTCCGTGATGCCGTTCATCGACGAGATGCCCATGTGCCGGTAGGCGTTGTCGTCGGTGTAGCCGAAGGCGTTCTTGACCACGTTCTTCAGGCCTTCGGCCGCGCGGGTGGTGAGCGTGCCCATGTTCTGGCCGGCGCCACCGAAGTCGAACGGCATGATGACCCAGCCGTCGGCCGCGAACCCGGACTGCGCCGCGCGGTTGACCAGGCTCGCGTCCGGACCGCTGGTGCCGGTGCCGAACGTGACGTAGATCTTGATGCCCGGGTTGTTGTTGCGCACGGTCTTCAGCGCGTCGACGGTGCGCTGCTGCACGGTCGGGTTGCTGTAGGCGTCGGCTTCGATGTCGATGTCGATCGCCTTGAGACCGTAGGCGTTGATCACCTTCTGGTAGGCCGCGGCGAGCTCACCGGCGCTGCCGCACGACGACTCGAGCTTGTTGCCGCTGTAGCCGCCGAACGACGGGATCACGTCGCCGCCCGCACCGCGCACGGTGTTGATCGTGCTCTGGTCCACGCCGCCGGTGAGGCCGCGGGCGCCGTCCCACTGCGGGTTGCAGTAGCCGTTGGACAGCACGAACGCCAGCGTGAACCACTTCACGCCCGTCGCGTTCATGATCGTGGTGGGGTTCGGCGGGGCGCCCCAGCCGTTGTAGAGGTACGGCGCCACGGCCATCGCACCGGCCGTCGGCGGTGGCGGCGTGGTGCCGCCGCCACCCGAGGGCGCGGTCCACTTCTGGTTGGCGGTGCCGGTGCAGGTCCAGATCTGCAGACGGGTGCCGTCGGCCGAGCTCTGGCCGGTGACGTCGAGGCACTTGTTGGCGGCGGTGTTCACGATGTCGTGGGCGGCGCTCACCGTCCACTGCTGCGCGCCGGTGCCGTTGCAGTCGTAGAGCTGCACTTTCGCGCCGTCCGTGGTGGCCGCCGAGGCGACGTCGAGGCATTTGCCGAGGGCGCGGATCGTGCCGTCGCTGCCGACGTTCCACTGCTGCGCGCTGCTGCCGTTGCAACCGTAGAGCTGCACCGCCGTGCCGTTGGCGCTGTTGGCTCCGGCGACGTCGACGCACTTGCCGCCGAGGCCGGTGATCTGCCCGGTCGCCGCCTGCGCGGCGCCCGGGATCAGGGTGAGGGCGGACGCGGCGAACAGGCCGCCGATCGCCGCGAGGACTCGTTTTCTCATCGGGGACTCCTGGGGAGGGTTACGGAGCGGTCCACTTCTGGTTGGCCGCGCCGGTGCACGTCCAGATCTGCGCGCGGGTGCCGTTGGCCGAGGTGTTGCCGGTGGCGTCGAGGCACTTGTTGGCGGCGGTGTTCACGATGTCGCGCGAGGAGTTGGCCGACCACTGTTGGGCGCCGGTGCCGTTGCAGTCGTAGAGCTGCACTTTCGCGCCGTCCGTGGTGGCCGCCGAGGCGACGTCGAGGCATTTGCCGAGGGCACGGATCGTGCCGTCGGTGCCGATCGTCCACTGCTGCGCGCCGGTGCCGTTGCAGTCGTAGAGGTCCACCGCGGTGCCGTTGGCGCTGTTGGCGCCCGCGACGTCGAGGCACTTGCCGGCCAGGCCGGTGATCTGCCCGGTGCGCCCGGTCGGCGGCGTGGTGGTGCCGCCGTTCGACTGCGTGCCGTTCCAGGTGAACGTGGCCGAGGTGCGGCCCGGCAGCGAGTAGGTGAACGACTGGCCGCCCCAGTTCACGCGCACGCTCTGGTTGCCCGTGCCGGAGTTGTAGGCGATCAGGGCCTTCGAGCCGTCCGGGTTCTTCCACGCGACGTTGCGCACGGCGGCGGTGTCGTTGGAATCGATCCGCACCGCGCCCGGCTTCACGAACTTGGTGAGGTGGCCCATCGTGTAGTACTCGACGGTGTAGTCGACCTGACCGTTGCGACCGTCTCCATTGTGGACGGTGATCAGCCCCGTGCAGGTGTCACAGCCGCCGTTGTGCGGGTTGTGCGCCTGGTCGACCGCGAGGCTCCACTTCGTGACCGTGCGGCTCCAGTTGCGCGTGTAGTCCACGATGTTGTTCATGTCCTCGGCCTGCTGGTTGCCGATCCAGGTGCCGCCGGAGTGCTCGGTCGAGTACGCGTTCACGTTCGGGTACTGGTTGTGCACGGTCGTCTGCTGCGCCACGTTGCCGCCGTAGCCGTGCCAGGCCATGCCGCCGAAGTTCGGGTCGTTGCGGATGGCCGCGTCGTCCATCGTCGGCGCGGCGAAGGACTGGTACTGGTCCCAGTTCCAGTCCAGCGCGAGGACCTTGCTGGCCAGGCCCGCGGAGTGCAGGGCCGGCAGCAGGTTGTTCTTGGTGAAGAACGCCAGCCCCGAACCGTTCCACTGCGTCGACGGGTAGCCGGGGCAGCAGGTCGGCTCGTTCTGCACCGACAGGTAGTCGATCGGCACGCCGGCGCTCTGGTAGGCCTGCGCGTACTTCACGAAGTACTGGGCGTAGGCGTTGTAGTACTGCGATTCGAGCCAGCCCTGGCTGTAGGCGTCGTTGTCCTTCATCCACGGCGGCGCCGTCCACGGCGAGGCCATCACCTTCAGCTGCGGGTTGAGCTGCTTGGCCTGCTTCGTGAGCGGCAGCACGTCCACCTGGTCGTGGGCGATCGAGAAGTGCTGCAGGTTCGGGTCGGTCTGCCCGGCGGGCATGTCGTCGTAGGTGTAGTTGTAGCGCGCGAGGTCCGACGCGCCCATGGGGTTGCGCAGGAAGCTGACGCCGATGCCGACGTTGGGGTCGAACAGCTTCTGCATTACTTGCGTGCGGGTGCTCGCGGAGAGCAGGTTGCTCGAGTTCATCAGGTAGGCCGCGCTGTCGGTGAACGACGCGCCCGCGCCTTCGAACTGCTGGTAGGTGGTGTTCTCGTTCACGTTGATCGTCTGCTGGCCACTGCCGGTGCCGGCCGAGAACGTGATCGGCGTCTGCTGCTGCAGGCCGCGTGTCACGTTCACACCCTTGGCGTCGTCGGTGGTGGTGAGCCAGATGTTCACGGTCTCGTTCGCCGCCTGCGCGACCGGCACGGCCACGGTGGACAGTGCCAGCGCCGCGGCGCCGAGCAATGGGAGCAGGTGCCGTTTGCGCATGCCTACGACACCGTCCACTTCTGGTTCGCGGTGGCGGCGCACGTCCAGATCTGCAGGCGCGTGCCATTGGCGGAGCTGTTGTCGGTGGCGTCGAGACACTTGCTCGAGGCGGCGTTGACCAGGTTGCCGGTGGAGTTGCGGGTCCAGCGCTGGACCGCGCCGCCGGTGCAGTCCCAGATCTGGGCCTTGGTGCCGTTGGCGGTGCCGGCCGCGTCGAGGCACTTGCCGAGCGCGCGGATCGTGCCGTCGGAGCCGACGGTCCAGTTCTGCGCGTTGGTGCCGTTGCAGTCGTAGAGCTGCACCGCGGTGCCGTTGGCGGGGTTCGCGCCGGCGATGTCGACGCACTTGCCACCGAGCCCGGTGATCTGGCCGGCGCCCCCGGTCGGCGGGGTCGTGGTGCCGCCCACCCAGCTGTTGGCCGACGACTCGCCCGTGGTGACGGCGGTGTTGTGGTTCTCGATCGGGTTCACGTGCGTGTTGGGGAACACGACGTAGGTGACCGGGCCCTCGGTGCCGCCGCTGCTCGGGTCGGGGTCGATGCCGAGGCTCACGGCCGTGGCGTAGGAGGCCTCGCCGATGATGCTCGTCGGGCCGGTGTCACCCACCACCGCGTAGGTCACTTTGTTGTTGTAGATCACGGCGACCACCGAGCCGCCGTCGATGCCGTACTGCCGGTAGTCCCAAGTGGACGTCGGTTGCGGCAGGACGATGTAGGGCAGTTGTGCCGCGTTGAGCGGTTGGTCGGTGGAGGTGTGGAACGCGGTGTCGGGGTAGAAGCAGCAGTCGGTGTTCTCGTTGCACTGGCTGGTGCGCACACCGTCGCAGTCGATGTCCATGTCGGCCTTGAAGAACACGGCACCGTTCGCCTGGCAGACGGGGACGGTGGCCGCGCCGCCTTCGTCGAAGCTGTACTTGCCGTTGGAGATCTGTTGGCAGGAGTTGGTCTTGGCGAGGAGCTGGGCCGCGGTGGGTCCGGCGGCCGGTGCCGCTGGGGTTGCCTGGATTGCTTGCGTGGCCGGAGTGGCTTGGGCGGCCGCTCCGGAGAGGAAGGAAAGCGCCAGCAGGGCACAACCTGCCAGCGCGACGAGGAATCGCCGCACGATGGGGTTCTCCTTGGGGGGAAGGGAGATCACGGTGGGGACTGGGGAGTGTCCGGTGGGGACTGGGGAGTGTCCGGTGGGGACGGGGGAGTGCCCGGTGGGGAGCGGGCGGTCGAGCGGGTTCGCGTCAAACCCCGGCGGTGCCTCGCGGGTGGAGGCGGGCCGGTGGGGATCCGGGGCTCCGGGTGGCGCGATCCGGTCGGGATCACGACACCCGGGCGAACGGGAGAACCGGTGGGGACCGGAGTGGAACACCGCGCGAGGCTGCCGGAGGAGGGAGGAGGCGAACAGCCCCGCGCGGCGGTGTGGGGGATCCGCCGGGCCCGGCCGAAGCCGGGTGACCGTCAGCGGATCACGGTGCGAGCCGACAGGATCAGGGAGCGGTCCACTTCTGGTTCGCCGTGCCGGTGCACGTCCAGATCTGCAGGCGCGTGCCGTTGGCCGAGCTGTTGCCCGTGGCGTCCAGGCACTTGTTCGCCGCCGGGTTCACGATGTCGTGCGCCGCGGTGACGACCCATTGCTGGGCGCCGGAACCGTTGCAGTCGTAGAGCTGCACCGGGGTGCCGTCGGTGGTGCCGGCCGAGGCGACGTCCATGCACTTGCCCAGGGCGCGCAGGGTGCCGTCGCCGCCGACGGTCCAGTTCTGCGCGGCGTTGCCGTTGCAGTCGGTGATCTGGATGGGTGTGGCGTTGGCGCTGTTGGCGCCCGCGACGTCCACGCACTTGCCGGCGATGCCGGTGATGCGGCCGGTGCGCCCGCTGGGCGGGGTGGTGCCGCCGCCGGTGCTGGTGGTCACGTGCACGTAGTCGACCACGAGCTGTTGCGGGAACTGCGTGCTGCCGTTGGGATCGCCGGGCCAGTAGCCGCCCACGGCGAGGTTCATGATGATGAAGAAGTTGTGGTCGTAGACCCAGCGGTTGCCGTTCAGGTCCGACGGCGTGCGGGTCTGGTACGCGTTGCCGTCGACCGACCACACGATCTTGTTCGGCGACCAGTCCACGGCGTAGGTGTGGAAGTCGTCGGAGAAGTTGGGGCCGTTGTAGCCGGCGCCGATGCCGCCCGCGCCCGAGTAACCCGGGCCGTGGATCGTGCCGTGCACGGTGTTGGGCTCGAAGCCGACGTTCTCCATCACGTCGATTTCGCCGTCCGTGGGCCAGTTTCCGCCGCCGAGCATCCAGAACGCGGGCCACATGCCCTGGCCGCGCGGGAGCTTCATGCGGGTCTCGAAGTGGCCGTAGGCCTGGCTGAACTTGCCGGAGGTGTTGAGGCGCGCGGACGTGTACTCGCAGCGGCCGTACCAGCAGTTGTAGTTGCCCGGGTTCTCGCGCTTGGCCGTGATCACGAGGTGGCCCTGCCCGTCGAGCGAAGCGTTGTTCGTGCCCGACGTGTAGTACTGGCGCTCGTGGTTGTTCACGTTGTCGCCGGTCTCGTAGTTCCACTTCGAACCGTCGGCCGGGCTGCCCGCGGCGCCGTTGAAGTCGTCGGTGAAACTGGCCGCCGCGGCCGCTTCCGGGGGTGCCAGCACGGCGGGCGTCGCCTGGAGTCCGACGGTCAGCAGCGCCGCGGCCGCGAACAGCCCGGCCCAGCGGGAACGTCTCAGAGAACGGGAGATGGACATCGTTGTCACCTCTTCTTGCGGAGGGGACCGCGCTTTCAGGCGCAGCACGAAAACGCGGCGGGGCGGAGGAGAGCACGGCGGTGGGGACCGTGCGGTTCTCGGCCGAGCGCTTCGTGTCCACTCCGGAGGTGGACCGCAGGCGGGCGGCAGGGGTCGGACTAATCGGACTACTTTGTTGTGCCTGGCAACAAAGTAAAAGCAGTATGCATGGTCCGTACCACTGCGGCAATGGTGGATGTGAGAATTTTTTCAACCCGAATTAAGGGTCGGCGACGATCTCCGAGGTCACGCCGGGTTTCGGGTGGTGTTCGCTGGGTGACGGTGGGGTCAGGCCGCGCCGGCCCCCGAGCGGACGGTGGGCGTGGGCTTGGCCAGCAGCCGCGGGTCGGCGCCTTGCTCCAGCAGATCGGCGACGGGCAGCGTCGCGGCGCCGGTCGCCACGGCGTCGAGCCCGAGGTAACCGAGCTGGATCGTGGTCTCGCCGAACGGGTGGCTCAACGCGTGGGCCGACGCGGTGGAGCGGATCAGCGGCAGCAGCCGCTCGCCGAGCGCGAGCCCGGCCCAGCCGCCGACCACGATCCGCTCGGGGTTGAACAGGTTGATCAGGTTCGCGATGCCGGCCCCGAGGTACCCCGCCGTCTCCTCGAGCACCTTCTGCGCCGACTTCGACCGGTCGGCCGAGGCCAGGAGCGCGGCGAACTGGTCCTGCTCGGTCTCGCCGGGCACGGGCTTGCCGCGCGCACGGCGGTAGCGCGCGAGCACGGCCTCGGCGCCGATGTAGGCCTCGAGGCAGCCGTGCGAACCGCAGCGGCACGCCTGCCCGCCGTAGACGATGGTGGTGTGGCCCCACTCGCCGGCGCTGCTGGTGGAGCCGCGGTAGGTGGCGCCGTCGGCGATCACGGCGGCGCCGACCCCGGAGCCGATGAGCACGATCACCGCGTGGCGCGCGCCGCGCCCGGCCCCGAACCACATCTCGGCCTGACCCTGGGTTTTGGCGCCGTTGTCCACGAACACGGGCAGGTCGATGCCGGCCGCGCGCAGGTCGTCGGCGAGCGCCACGGAGTCCCAGCCGATGGTGGGCGCGTGCACCAGCACCCGCTCGCCCTGCTCCACGGTGCCCGGCACGCCGACCCCGACGCCGAGCACGGCCGACTCGTCGGCGTCCGCCGAAGCGATCACCTCGCGCAGACCCGACACCACGGCCGCGACGACCGTGGCCGGCTCGGTGCGCGCCGGTGACAGCTCGTGTTCGACCGTGGCCAGCCGCTGCATCGCCAGGTCGAACAGCTCCACCCGCACGCCCGTCTCGCCGATGTCGACGCCCGCGACGTAGCCGTACGCCGGGTCCACCCGCAGCAACACGCGTGGGCGGCCGCCGTCGGATTCGACCAGGCCGGCCTCGGTGATGAGCCGTTCCTCGCCCAGCTCGGCGGTCACGTTGCTGACCGTCGCCGCCGAAAGTCCCGTGAGCTGACTCAGTTCGTGCCGCGACAGCGGGCCGTCGAAGTACAGTTTCGACAGCAGCAGGGAACGGTTGTGCCGCCGTAGATCGCGGACTGTTGTGCGCTTGGTCGCCATGTGACACCCATCCGGCCTCGAACTCTCCCGGCACCAGGATGCCTGATCACCGTAAGTTGTGGCCATGTATTAACTAGTGAACTAAGTCCCGAACATATGGACGTCTGGCAGAATCCCCCTGGTGACGAGGGTGCTCCGGCAGACGACCCGCGACCTGAGGCGGCACAACCGAGCGACGCTCCTGTCGTCGCTCTACCTGCGTGGACCGGTCAGCCGGCTCGAACTCGTGGCCGAGTCCGGGCTCAGTCCCGCGACCGTGACGAACGTGGTCGCGGAACTCATCGGCGACGGCGTGGTGGCCGAAGCCGGATCCGTCGAGTCCGATGGTGGCAGGCCGCGCACGCTGCTGCGCGTCCGGCCCGAATACGGCCAGGTGGTGGGCGTCGACGTCGGCGAGACGCACGTGCGCGCCGGCCTGTTCGACTGCACCCTCGAGACGCTCGCGACCGTGCAACACCCGCTCGCCGGCACCGAGCCCGACCCGGCCGAGGTCGTGGAGCTGGCCCGCGCCGGTGTCGCCGAGGTGCTCGCGGCCGGCGGGGCGTCCCCCGTGCTGGGCGTCGGCGTCGGAGTGCCGGGCGCGGTGCGGGCGGGTGGCATCGTGCACGCCCCCACCCTCGGCTGGGCCGGCGTCGCGTTCGCCGACCTCCTGCGCGCCCGCGTGCCGCTGCTGGCCGACACGCCGCTGCACCTCGACAACCGAGCGCGCACGCTCGGTCAGGCCGAGATGTGGCTCGGCGCGGGCCGCGGGGCCGATCGGGCCGTGATCGCCCTGCTCGGGGTCGGCGTCGGGGCCGCCTTCGTGACGGGTGGTGGGTCTTTTCCCGGCATCACCACGAGTGAGTGGGGGCACACGGTGGTGCAGGCCGCGGGGGCCGCGTGCCGCTGCGGATCACGCGGCTGCTTGGAGGCCTACGTCGGCACGGAGGCCGTGGTCCGGCGCTACGCCGACGCGCCCGGGGCTCAGATCCTGCGTGGGCCGGACAGCGAGAGCCGGCTCGCCGAGCTCGTCGCGCTGGCGGAAACCTGTCCTGCGGAGAGGTCTACACCAGCAGGGACGACGCTGGCGGAGACCGGTGAGTACCTCGGCATCGGCATCGCCAATTTGATCAACCTCCTGGCGCCGGACCGGGTCGTGCTGGCAGGCTCGGCGGGAGCGATCATGGGCCCGGCGATCCTGCCGCACGTCCGCGACGCCGCGGCTCGCCACGCGCTCGGCTACCTCGCCGAGGCCACCGCCGTCGAGCTGGGGCAGCTCGGTCCGGAGGCCGTCGCGCTGGGTGCGGCGACCTTGCCGATCGCCGCGCTGCTGGCGTCGGGCGGGCGTTCAGCGGGCTGAATCTCCTTGGTGCGCAAGGAGATCGACAGACGGACACCGAGCGTGAGCCTTTCTTTCAGTACTTAAACTTAGGCACAAAACGTTACCGCCGTGTTATTGACGTGACCCGAGTCACCCGGGTTGACTCCTCCTGTCGCGCGGCCGGACCGAGCTCTCCGAGCACGGCCGGAATCCGTAGCACCAGGACCTAGGAGGACGAATGCGAGTGAAGCGCTCCGTCGTCGCAGCGCTCGTCGCCGTGGTGGCAGCCGCGGTGCTCGCCGCTTGCGGCGGCGGCTCGAGCAGCGCGGGTGGTGGCGGCAACGCCGCGGCCGTGCTGAACGTCGGCATGCCGAACGGCCCGCAGGCCGAGAACAACAACCCGTTCCTGGAGACCTCGGCGGCCGCGTCGCTCGGGTACCGCTACGTGATCTACGAGCCCCTCGTGATGCTCAACCGCGTGAAGCCGCAGGAAGCCGGCAAGCCGTGGCTGGCCACGAAGTGGGACTGGTCGGACAACTACAAGAAGCTGGTCCTGACCATTCGCGACGGGGTGAAGTTCTCCGACGGCTCCCCGATGACCGGCGACGACGTGGCCTACACGTTCCAGCTGCTGCGCGACAACAAGGCGCTGAACATCGACTCGGTGCCCTACAAGGACATCTCCGCGAGCGGCAACCAGGTCACCCTCGGCTTCGACACCTCGCAGTTCGTGAACCAGGTCAAGATCCTGCAGACGATCGTGGTGCCGAAGAAGATCTGGTCGCAGATGAAGGACCCGGCCACCGACCTGGTGAAGAACCCGGTCGGCACCGGTCCGTACACGCTGAAGTCGTTCACGCCGCAGACGATCACCGTGAGCCAGCGCTCCGGCTACTGGCAGCAGGCGCCGGCGGTCAAGGAGATCCGCTACACCTCCTACAACGACAACAACGCGCAGGTCGCCGCCCTCACCAGCGGTGCGGCCGAGTGGAGCTTCGTCTTCATCCCGAACTACAAGACCGTCTACGTGAACAAGGACCCGCAGCACTACAAGCTGTGGTTCCCGGCCCAGCTCGCCGTGCACGGCCTGTGGTTCAACACGGAGAAGGCGCCGTGGAACAACGCGAAGCTGCGCCAGGCCGTGAACAAGGTCCTCAACCGCGACGACATCTTCAACCAGGGTGAGGCCGGCTACTTCTACCCGAAGGCCGACCAGGTCACCGGCATCCCGACGCCGGCGGGCGACTCGTTCATCGCGCCGCAGTACAAGGGCCAGACCGTGAAGGTCGACGTGCCGGGCGCCAAGTCGCTGCTCACCGGTGCGGGTTTCAAGTACAACGGCAACCAGCTCGTGGACCCGAGCGGCAAGCCGGTGACGCTGAAGCTGACCGTGCCCTCGGGCTGGTCGGACTACATCACCGACCTCGAGATCATCAAGGACAACCTGTCGCAGATCGGCATCACGGCCACCGTCGAGAAGATGAACCAGGACGCGTGGACCAAGTCCGTGGACACCGGTGACTTCGAGGGTCTGCTGCACTGGACCAACGACGGCGCCACGCCGTACGACATGTACCGCGATGTGATGGACGGCAACCGCTACAAGCCGACCGGCCAGGGCGGCATCAACGGCAACTACGGCCGCTACAAGAACGACCAGGCGACGCAGGCGCTCACCACCTACGCCAACGCCGCCGACGACGCGAGCCGCGCCGCCGCGATGAACACGTTGCAGCAGATCATGATCGACCAGCAGCCGATGGTGCCGCTCATGGCGGCCAACTCCGGCGGCGAGTACAGCACGAAGAACTGGACGGGCTGGCCCGAAGAAGCCAACCCGTACGGCCCGGCGCAGCCGACCCTGCGCAACGCGCTGGACATCGTTCTGCACCTGAAGCCCGCGGCCTGATCTATGGCCGAGGACAACGCAGTGGCCACCCGGGAAGCCACCTCCGCCTCACCTGAGGCGGGGGTGGCCTCCCCGGCCGGCGAGATCGAAACCGGGGCCTCGGACACGATCGTGCTCGAGGCCTCCGGGCTGACCAAGCACTTCCCCGTGCGCAAGCGCGGCCGCGAGGCGCTCACGAGGGGCCGCCGCAGCGTGCAGGCCGTCGACGACGTCGACCTGGTGCTGCGGCGCGGCCGCGTGACCGCGCTGGTGGGCGAGTCCGGCTCGGGCAAGTCCACGGTGGCGCGGCTGCTGGCGCAGCTCTACCCGCGCACGGCCGGCGACATCCGCCTGCACGGCGAGTCGGTGACCGTGAAGGGCGGCAAGGCGTTCCGCGCCTACTGCCGCAAGGTCCAGATGATCTTCCAGGACCCGTTCGCGTCGCTGAACCCCGTGCACACCGTGCGCTACCACCTCACGCGGGCGTTGAAGATCCACGACCGCGCCGGGACCACGGCCGAAGACCTCGAGCGGGCGTTGCAGGAGCTGCTCACGCGGGTGCAGCTGACGCCGCCGGAGCGCTACGTCGACAAGTTCCCCCACGAGCTTTCCGGTGGCCAGCGCCAGCGCGTGGCGATCGCGCGGGCGCTCGGCGCCGATCCCGAGGCGCTGCTGGCCGACGAGCCGGTGTCCATGTTGGACGTCTCGATCCGGCTCGGCGTGCTGAACCTGTTGCGGGACCTGAAGGAACGCCTGCACCTCGCGATCCTCTACATCACCCACGACATCGCGTCGGCGCGCTACTTCGCCGACGAGACGCTGGTGATGTACGCCGGGCGCATGGTCGAGGGCGGCGATTCCGAGACTGTGACCCAGAACCCCGCGCACCCGTACACGCGGCTGCTGATCGAATCGGCACCGGACCCCGACCGGCTCGACCCGGGCACGGACGCCGCGCCCGGTGAGGCGCCGAAGGAAAAGGGCTCCGGTGAGCCGCCGAGCTTGATCGCGCCGCCTTCGGGCTGCCGGTTCCACCCGCGCTGTCCCGTCGCGATGGAACGCTGCAAGACCGACCTGCCGCCGCGCTTCGAGGTGGCCGACGCCCCCGGCCACTGGGCCGCGTGCTGGCTGTACGACTCGGCGGTGCGCTCGTGAGGTACCTGCTCCAGCGGCTCGGCTTCTACGTCTTCACCGCGTGGGCCGCGGTCACGATCAACTTCTTCATCCCGCGGCTGATCCCCGGTGACCCGGTGCAGTCGCTGATCACCAAGAACCAGGGCCAGCTCAGCGCCGACGCGATCCAGTCGCTGTACGTCCTGTTCGGACTGGACAAGAACGAAAGCCTGATCACCCAGTACTTCCACTACTGGGGTCAGCTGTTCCGCGGTGACCTCGGGCTGTCGTTCACGTTCTTCCCCTCGCCCGTGTCCCAGGTGATCGGCGACAGTCTGCCGTGGACGATCATCCTCGTCGGGTTCACCACGGTGGTGGGCTTCCTCATCGGCACCGGCCTCGGCGTCGTCGCCGGCTGGCGCCGCGGGTCCTGGGTGGACGGTCTGCTCCCGGTGACCACGTTCCTCTCGTCGATCCCGTACTTCTGGCTCGGCCTGATCGCGATCACGCTGCTGGCCGGCCCGGGCAGCTTCTTCCCGGCGTCCGGCGGCTACGACCCGGGCCTCGTGCCCGGGTGGGGCGGCGACTTCCTCGGCAGCGCGATCCAGCACAGCCTGCTGCCGGCGATCACGATCCTGATCAGCTCCATGGGCAGCTGGATCCTCGGCATGCGCAACATGATGGTCACCGTCGCTTCGGAGGACTACATCACCGTGGCGCACGCCAAGGGCCTCAAGGAACGCCGCGTGATGATGAGCTACGCGGCCCGCAATGCGCTGCTGCCCAGTGTGTCCGGGTTCGCGCTGGCGCTGGGCTTCATCGTGGGCGGCACGCTGCTGGTGGAGATCGTGTTCTCCTACCCGGGCGTCGGTTACGAGCTGTTCCAGGCCGTCGGTTCGCAGGACTACCCGCTGATGCAGGGGATCTTCCTCATCATCACCCTCTCGGTGCTGGTGGCGAACCTGCTCGCCGACGTCGCCTACCTCGCGCTCGACCCGCGCACCCGGAAGGAGGGCTGAGCCGTGGCACTGCCCGCA
Source organism: Amycolatopsis rhabdoformis (assembly GCF_035918295.1). Taxonomy (GTDB): domain Bacteria; phylum Actinomycetota; class Actinomycetes; order Mycobacteriales; family Pseudonocardiaceae; genus Amycolatopsis; species Amycolatopsis rhabdoformis. Next base: position 6,921,090 of record NZ_CP142149.1, on the reverse strand, counting down.
GCCGACCTCAAGGCCGCCGCGCCCGAGCCGCTCCCGGCCGAGGCCATCGCCGGCCCCGCGGCGAAACGCCGGCGCTTCCGGTTCCTCACCGGGGGCAAGACGATCACCGGCCTGGTGGTTCTGGCCTTCTTCGTGGTGATCGCGATCATCGGGCCGTGGATCGCGCCGTTCGACCCGTCCGCGCGCAGCAACGACCTGCTCGAAGCGCCCTCGGGCAAGCACTGGTTCGGCACCACGCACCTCGGCCAGGACATCTTCAGCCAGGTGGTGGTGGGCACGCGCAGCGTGATGCTGGTGGGCCTCACCGCCGGTATCGTGGCGACGATCCTCGCCGTGATCGTCGGGGTCACCTCGGGGTACCTGGGCGGGACACCGGGTGAGGGCCTCTCGGCACTGTCCAATGTGTTCCTCGTGATCCCGGCCCTGCCGTTGATCATCATCATCGGCACGGCGCTGCCGAGCGGTGGCGACTACCTCGTGGCCGTGATCATCGGCTTCACGTCGTGGGCGTGGGGCGCGCGGATCCTGCGAGCGCAAACACTTTCTTTGCGCCGCCGGGAATACGTCGAAGCTTCGCGCGCGAGCGGCGAATCGACGTGGCGGATCATCTTCTTCGAGATCATGCCGAACCTCACGGCGGTGATCGCGTCGAGCTTCGTGGGCACAGTGGTGTTCGCGGTGATGTCGGAGATCACGCTGGCGTTCGTCGGCGTCTCCAGCTTCTCGGAGTGGAACTGGGGCACGATCCTGTTCTGGGCGCAGAGCCAGCAGGCGCTGGCGCAGGGCGCGTGGTGGTGGTTCGTGCCGGCGGGGCTCGCGATCGCGATCCTCGGCACCGCGTTGTCGCTGCTCAACTTCGGCATCGACGAGTTCGTGAGCCCGCGGCTGCGCTCGAGCGGCAAGACCAAGGCGAAAAACGCCGAGGGCAAGACGGTGCGCCTGCGCGTCGGCTTCACGCCCGTGCTCGGCCGGGAGAAGGAATGAAGGAACCCGTACTCGAGATCAAGGGCCTCGACGTCGACTACGGCCTCGGCGCCGACGCCGTGCACGCGGTGCAGGACGTGCACCTCACGCTGCACCGCGGCGAGGTGCTCGGCCTGGCCGGCGAGAGCGGCAGCGGCAAGTCCACATTGGCCTACGGCCTCACGCGGCTGCTACCCCCGCCCGGCGTGATCCGCGGTGGCAGCGTGGTCTACCACCCCGGCGACGGCGAGCCGTACGACGTGCTGAAGCTGACCCCCAAGCAGCTGCGGGACTTCCGGTGGGCCGAAACGTCCATCGTGTTCCAGGGCGCGATGAACTCGCTGAACCCCGTGCACAAGGTCGCGGCGCAGCTGGTGGACGTGATCAAGGCCCACGATCCGCGCAGCACCAGGGCGGCCCGGCTCGCGCGGGCGCGGGAGCTGCTGCGGCTGGTGGGCATCGCGAGCGACCGGCTCGACGCGTACCCGCACCAGCTGTCCGGCGGGATGCGCCAGCGCGTGATGATCGCGATGGCGCTGGCGCTGGAGCCGCGCGTGGTGATCATGGACGAGCCGACCACGGCGCTCGACGTGGTGATGCAGCGCCAGATCCTGGCGCAGCTCGTGGAACTGCGTGAGCGGCTGGGCTTCTCGGTGCTGTTCATCACCCACGACCTGTCGCTGCTGGTCGAGTTCTCCGACCGGATCGCGATCATGTACGGCGGCCGGATCGTGGAGCAGGCGCGCGGCGTGGACCTCTACCGCGATTCCCTGCACCCCTACAGCGACGGCCTGCTGCACTCGTTCCCCGCGCTGCGCGGGCCGCGGCGCGAGCTCACCGGCATCCCCGGCTCGCCACCCGACCCGCGTGCGCTGCCGGTCGGGTGCGCGTTCGCCCCGCGTTGCCCGCACGCCTTCGATCGCTGCACCGCCGAGGTGCCGGTGCTCGGCGTGCCCGCTGATCGTGACGATCCCACGCGCACCGTCGCGTGCTGGCTGCACCCGGCCGCCGACTCAGCCGCCGCCGTCACGTCGTAGATAAGGAGACCCCTTGACCGAGACCACCGACGCTGCGACCCGCGAGCAGCAGGCGCTGATCGACTCGCTGCCGCCGGACTTCCGGTGGGGCGTGGCGACGGCCGCGTACCAGATCGAGGGCGCGGTGGACGAAGACGGCCGCACACCGTCCATCTGGGACACGTTCTGCAAGGTGCCGTGGGCGATCGACAACAACGACAACGGTGACGTCGCGTGCGACCACTACCACCGGATGCCGGAAGACGTGGGGCTCGTCAAGGAGCTCGGCGCCGACACGTACCGGTTTTCCGTGGCGTGGCCGCGCATCCAGCCGCGCGGCAAGGGCCCGATCAACGAGGCCGGCATCGGGTTCTACGACCGGCTCGTGGACGAGCTGCTGGCCAAGGACCTCGCGCCGTGGCTCACGCTCTACCACTGGGACCTGCCGCAGGAGCTCGAGGACGCGGGCGGCTGGCCGGCGCGCGACACCGCGTACCGCTTCGCCGACTACTCGATGCTGGTGTTCGACCGGTTGAAGGATCGAGTGCGGCACTGGACGACGTTGAACGAGCCGTGGTGCTCGGCGATGCACGGCTACGTGCACGGCGTGATGGCCCCGGGCCGGCGCGACTTCGCGGCCGGCATGAAGGCCATCCACCACCTGCTGCTCGGCCACGGTCTGGCCACGCAGCGCATGCGCGAGGCCGCGCCGGAGGGCACGCAGTTCGGCATCACACTGAACATGGGCACCTCCGACGCGGCGTCCGACAACGACCTCGACCGTGAGGCCGCGCGCAACGCCGACGGCATGGGCGTGCGCATCTACCTCGACCCGTTGGTGCGTGGCTCCTACCCCGAGGATGTGGTGGCGGACCTGGCCGTGCGCGGCGCCTCACTGCCCATTGAGGACGGTGACCTCTCGGTCATCTCAACGCCGCTCGATTTCCTCGGCGTGAACTACTACTTCGGCCAGCAGTACTCCGGCGTCGACGAGCAGGGCCGCACCACCGGCGAGGACGGCTTCCCGGTGCAGCGCGCCGTCCCGTTCGGCGAACCGACCACGGCCATGGGCTGGGAGATCCTGCCGGGCAAGTTCACGGAACTGCTGACCCGCCTCGGCCGCGACTACCCCGGCCTGCCGATCTTCATCACGGAGAACGGCTCGGCCTTCGACGACGCGCCCGACTCGTCCGGCTTCGTGCGCGACGAGGGCCGCACGGCCTACCTCGCCTCGCACCTGGCCGCGGTCGCCGCCGCCCGCCTGGAGGGCGTGGACATCCGCGGGTACTTCGCGTGGTCCCTTTTGGACAACTTCGAATGGGCCTACGGCTACGCCAAGCGCTTCGGCCTCATCCGCGTCGACTACGAAACCCAGGCCCGCACGATCAAGCAGAGCGGCCTGTTCTACCGCGACACGGTGCGCCGGGTTCGCGGTTCCTGAGTCACCCCGGGGGGTGATCCCGCAGGGCGTCCGTCTCGTACGGGCGCCCTTCGGCTTTGCGCGAACCTTCCCCCGTGGTTTCGGTTTTTGGGCCACGATGGGTGTTCCGGGAAGGGAGCACCGCCGTGGACCAGAGTTTGCTCGACGCCGAACGCCGCCTCCAGGCCGCACAGCTGGCCGGCGACGTCGGGGCCCTTGAGGAATTGCTGCACGATCGTCTGGTCTTCACGTTCGGCTCGGTGACCGCCACGAAGACCGACGATCTGGCCGGTCATCGCGCAGGCGCGCAGCGGCTGACCGAACTCGTCGAGGACGATCTCCGGGTGTTCTCCGAGGGTTCGACCGGGGTCACGTGGTTCCTCGGCCGTCTGGCGGGATCGCTTGGTGGTGAGCCGTTCTCCGCGCGGCTGCGCTACACCCGCACGTGGCTGCGGACTTCGGACGGCTGGCGGGTGATCGCCGCGCACGCGAGCTACGCGTGAACGCCTCGGTTTTGTGGGGCGCCGAGCACGTCACGGTTGGCCTCGCCCGTCAAGGCGACCCCGAAGATCCACCCGACCGAGGGTAAGGCTTTCCCCACCCCGCCGACGCCAGCGCGCACCATGGTTGCGCGACCCTCGCCACCCCTAACGTCGAAGGCACCACGAGACGAGCGAGGGAGTGGCCATGACGGCGGGGACGGATCTGCGACCACCGCGAGTGCCGGCGCAGCAGCCGAAGACGGCGAAGAAGCGCCGGCCGTGGATCGGGGTGCTGGGGCTGGTCGTGGTGGCCTTCCTGGCGTACTCCCTGCCGCCGTACCTCGCCCTCGACCCGGCGCAGTCGCGTGTCCCCGCGCCAGAGGGCTTCGGCGCGCACTACTGGTTCCTGGTGGGCCACGTGGTGTTCGGCTCGATCGCGATGATCTGCGCGGTGCTGCAGATCTGGCCGTGGATCCGCCGCCGCTACCCGGTGCTCCACCGCTACGCCGGCCGCGCCTACGTGCTCGGCGGCGTGCTGCCCTCAGGCCTCATGGCCCTCACGATCGGCGCCGCCAGCCCCTTCGGCCCCGCCACGCGAGCCAGCGACGTCCTCCTCGCGGTCACCTGGCTCGGCTGCACCTGGGCCGGCTACCGCGCCGCCCGCGACCGCCGCTTCGGCGACCACCGCCGCTGGATGATCCGCAGCTTCGCGCTGACGATGTCGATCATCCTGAATCGCCTCATCTCACCCCTCGCGATCGTCTTCCTGGAACCCCAGATCGCCACCACTTTCGGCGGCAGCGAGGTCGCGTTCATGCAGTCGGTGGCCGCCATCGCCGCCTGGGTGAGCTGGACCGTCGCCTTGATGGGGGCGCAGCTGTGGCTGGATCGCAAGCCTCAGCGTGCGAAGGCTGTGGCTGCTTAGCCGTTGGGGGTGTCGCAGTTGTGGCTGGACGGCGAAACTCGGGTGGCCAGGCCGCTGGCCCCAGCGCGCGAAGGCCCTAGCTACCTAGCGTGGGCGCGGAGGGTTGTCGCGGTTGTGGCTGGACGACAAGCCTCAGGGCGCGAGGGCCGCAAGCGCGAGCGCGCCGAGGCCGTAGCCACCTAGCATCGGACCGCATGGCCCGCATCGCCCTGCTGTACCCGACCAGGAACGCCGGCGAGGACGACTTCACCAGCCTCGCCGGCCGGCTGCGTCCGGCCCTCGATCTGGAAGTCCGCTACTTCCCCTGGCCCGCCGACGTCGGCGACCTCTCGACCACCGACGTCTCCACCGTGGCCGACGCCGTCCGCCGACTCGGCTCCGACGAGCACCTCACCCAGGTCATCCCGGGCCTGGCGGCCGGCTTCGACGTGGTCGCGTTCGCCGTGACCAGCGCCAGCTTCCTCGTGGACCCGGACCACCAGCTGCTCACGGTCAGCCGCCTCACCGGCGCCCCCGCCACCAGCACGACCAGGGCGTTCCAGCAGGCGATCCACGTGCTGGACCTCGACAAGGTCGCCCTCGCCTCGGTCTACCACCCGAGCTTCTCCGACCACTTCATCAGTCGCCTCGACGTCCACGTCGTGAACCGCGTCGACGCCTCCGTCGGCTCCGACCGCCAGCTCGCCGCGTGGTCCGCGGACCAGATCGTCGATCTGGTCGCCGAGGCTGCCCACCCTCAGGCGCAAGCCGTGCTGCTCCCGGAAACCGCACTGCACACCAGCGGGCTCACCGCGGAACTCGAACGGGCCGCCGGCTGCCCGGTTCTCACGGCCACCCAGGTCACCCTCTGGTCCGCCGCCAGGCTGCTCGACCTGCACCCGGCGGCCCCCGACGCCGGCCCCCTGTTCAGGCGCTAGCCAGCTGCTCCCCGAACAACTCCTCCATCGCCGCCCAATGCCGCTCATCGGCATCCCGGTCGTAGGTGTCGTTGTCCGGCACCGCAAACCCGTGCTCGGCGTCGTAGGTCGCCATCGTGTGCCGCACCCCGGCGGCGACGAGCGCGTCCTCCAGCCGCTCGTACTGCTCAGCCGGAAACGCGCGATCGTCCCGTGCCGCCGCGACGTGCAGCGCGCCCCGGATCCGGTCCGCCACCACGTGCACCCCATCGTCCCCGGTCGCCAGGTTGCCCCCGTGGAACGACGCAGCCGGTACCGCGCGAGGAAGTGGGTCGCGGCGAGTGGTGACATTTCCGCCATGCACTACCCGGTCGTCCTGCCCGCCGAACCTGCGACTTCTGAGCGTCCGGCCAGGAACTCGACGTACGCCTGCGGGTCCCGCACCGCCATCTCCGCCGTGACACTGGCGGCCAGCTCCATCAGCCTTCTCGTCACATGGCTGCGATCGCCTGACACCCCAGCGAAACATCGCCAAGCGATGCGACCGCCGACGAGCAGACCTTTTCCCTCGGCCGGTCGCACAGACGGTTGTCCACAGCCCGGCCAAGTTGTGGACAACTCAGCCCTGAACAGCGCTTTCCGCCAGTTTTGTCGGTGGCCGCCGGTAGAATGGACATGGGGACGCCCCCCTTAGGGAGGGCGGGGGCTGTGTTGCTGCGGCGTCCGGTGACACAGCAACACCACAACCGCCTTCAGCAGAACATCAGGACCGCAGCGACCGCGCGATGATCGTCCGCTGGATCTCCGACGCCCCCTCGTAAATCCGCGGCGCCCGGACCTCCCGGTACAGGTGCTCCAGCAAGTGCCCGCGCCGCAAAGCCCGCGCGCCGTGCAGCTGTACCGCGGAATCCACCACGTACTGCGCCGACTCCGTCGCGAAGAGCTTCGCCATCGCCGCCCGCCCGGCCAGCCCGGTCTCGCCCGCGTCGTAAGCAGCAGCTGCGGCGTAGACCAACAGCCGCGACGCCGAGGTCCGCGTCGCCATCTCCGCGAGCGTGTGCGCGACAGTCTGCTGCTTCGCCAACGGCCCGCCGAACGCGATGCGCGTGCCCGTGTACGCGACGGTCGCGTCGAGGGCGGCCTGCGCCATGCCCACCGCGAAGGCCCCGACGCTCGGCCGGAACAGGTCCAGCGTGCGCATCGCCACGGCGAAGCCGCGGTTCTCCTCGCCGAGCAGCTCGTCGCGGTGCACGCGCACGCCGTCGAACGTCAGGGTGCCGATCGGGTGCGGGCTCACCAGGTCGAGGTGCTCGCCGGAGAGGCCCGCGCGGTCGCCGGGGACCACGAACGCGGAAACGCCGCGCGAGCCCGCATCCGGGGTGGTGCGGGCGAACACCGTGTAGAAGTCGGCTTCGGGGGCGTTGGAGATCCACATCTTCGAACCCGTGAGCCGCCAGCCGTCGCCGTCGGGTTCGGCGGCGAGTTGGAGCGCGGCGGCGTCGGAGCCGGCGTCGGGTTCGGTCAGGGCGAAGGCCGCCACGGCGTCGCCAGCGGCGACGGCGGGCAGCCAGCGCGCGACCTGTTCGTCCTTTCCGGACTGTAGAACCGGGTAACTTCCCAGGCCCTGCAACGCCAACGCCGTCTCGGACTCCGTGTTCACCGAAGCGAGTGCTTCGCGCAGCAGGCACAGGTCGAACGCCGCCGCCTGGCGCGTCGGGTTGCCGCCGGAGACGCCGGGGAACAGGCGCGCCAGCAGGCCGTGGGAGCCCATCGCCTTGAGCAGCGGCCGGTTCACCGCGCCCTCGGCCCCCGCCTCGGCGAGTGGCTGCAACTGCGAGGCCGCGATCTCCTTCACCGAAGCCACAAAAGCCTGCTGTTCGGGCGTGAGTGCGAACGCGTTCATCGATCCCTCTCCGGTCGCCAGCGGGCGTGCGCGGTCTGGTGCCCACCGGTGCGTACGAGTTCCAGCCGCGGCTCCGGCCCGTCGGTGCGGCCGGTCACGGGCCGCCGCTTCCCGGCCGCCCACGGGCTCGGCCACGGCACCGAATAGCCCTGCTCGGCCGCCGCGTGCAGCGTCCACTGTGGATCGTAGAGGTGCGTGCGGCCCAGCGCGCACAGGTCGGCGCGGCCGGCGAGGATCAGTGCGTTCATGTCGTCGTACGAGGAGATCGCGCCGACGGCGATCACGGCCGTACCGTACTTCAGGCCCACCTCGTTGCGGATCCGGTCCGCGTACGGCGTCTGGTAACTGCGCCCGAACTTCGGCTTCTCCTCGCTCACGACCTGCCCGGTCGACACGTCGACCGCCGCCGCGCCGTGCGAGGCGAACGCCTTCGCGATCTCCACGGCGTCGTCGGCTTCGATCCCGCCGTCGTACCAGTCGCTGGCCGAGATGCGCACGCCCATCGGCCGCTCGGCCGGCCACGCCTCACGCACGGCGTCGAACACCTCGAGCGGGAACCGCAGCCGGTTTTCCAGCGAGCCACCGTATTCGTCGGTCCGCCGGTTCGTGAGCGGCGAGATGAACGACGACAGCAGGTAGCCGTGCGCGCAGTGCAGCTCCAGCAGGTCGAACCCGGCCCGCGCCGCCGACCGGGCCGACGCCACGAACTGCTCGCGGATCTCAGTCAGCTCCTCGACGCTCAGCTCGCGCGGCGTCTGGCTGTCGGGCCGGTACGGCAGCGCCGACGGCCCGCAGACCTCCCAGTTACCCTCCGGCAGCGGGTCGTCCATGCCTTCCCACATCAGCTTCGTCGAGCCCTTGCGCCCGGAATGGCCCAGCTGCAGGCCGATCTTCGCCGGCGTGCTGCCGTGCACGAAGTCGACGATGCGCTTCCAGGCCTGCTCCTGCTCGTCGTTGTACAGCCCGGGGCAGCCCGGCGTGATCCGCGCCTCGGGCGACACGCAGATCATCTCCGTCATCACCAGCCCGGCGCCGCCGAGCGCCTTGCCGCCGAGGTGCACGAGGTGGAACTCGCCGGGCACGCCGTCGACGGCGGAGTACATGTCCATCGGCGACACGATCACGCGGTTGGGCAGCTGCAGCTCACCGATGCGCACGGGCTGGAACATCGGCGGCGCCACGGGCGTGCCGAGCGAGCGCGCGAACCACTCGTCCAGCTCCGTGGCGAACTCCGGGTCACGCAGCCGCAGGTTGTCGTAGGTGACGCGGCGGCTGCGCGTGAGCAGGTTGAACGCGAACTGCTCGGGCTCCTGGTGCGTGTACTGCGCCAGGTTCTCGAACCACTCCAGGCTCGCCTGCGCCGCGCGCTGCGTGGACTCGACCACGGGCTTGCGCTCGGCCTCGTACGCCGCCAGCGCCGCGGGCACGCTGTCCTGCTCCTGCAGGCACGCGGCCAGCGCCAGCGCGTCCTCCATCGCCAGCTTCGTGCCGGAGCCGATGGAGAAGTGGGCGGTGTGCGCGGCGTCGCCGAGCAGCACCACGTTGTCGTGCACCCAGCGCTCGCAGCGCACCGTGCCGAAGGTGGCCCATTTCGAGTTGTTGGCCAGCACGTGGTGCTCGCCCAGCACGTCGGCGCACAGCTCGCGGATGAGCTCGATCGACTTCTCGTCGCTCTCGCCCGGCGCCAGGTCGGTGGCCGCGATCGGTGCGAACGCCTGCTGCCACACGTCCTCGTGCAGTTCGAGGATGAACGTGCTGCCGTCGCGGCCGTAGGGGTAGCCGTGGATCTGCATGATCCCGTACGGCGTCTCGAGCACGTGGAACTTGAAGGCGTCGAAGACCAGGTCGGTGCCGAGCCAGATGTAGCGGCACCGGCGCGTCTCCACGCTCGGGCGGAACGACTCGGTGAACCGCCGGCGCACGCCCGAGTTCACGCCGTCGGAGGCGATCACGAGGTCGTAGTCGCGCGAGAGCTGCTCGGGGTCGGGCGCCTCCGTGCGGAAGCGCAGGTCGACGCCGAGCTCGCGGCAGCGCTGCTGCAGGATCGCGAGCAGGCGCTTGCGGCTCATCGCGGCGAAGCCGTGGCCGCCGGACGTGTGCACCTCACCGCGGTAGTGCACGTCGATGTCGTCCCACCGCGCGAACTCGCGGCTCATCGCGTCGTGCACCGCCGAGTCGGCGTGTTCGATGCCGCCGAGGGTCTCGTCGGAGAACACCACGCCGAACCCGAAGGTGTCGTCAGGCGCGTTGCGTTCCCACACCGTGATCTCGTGGCCGGGGCCGAGTTGCTTCGCGAGGGCGGCGAAGTACAGGCCCGCCGGGCCGCCGCCGAGAACCGATATCCGCACGAGAGCAAGGATATGTCGTCTGACATACGATCGTCAAGAATACGATAGATGAGCTAGGCTTCCGCGACATGGAGCGCATCAACCCGCCCGAGCTGGGCCGCCCGTCCGGTTTCTCCCACGCCGTGTCCGCAACCGGACAATTCGTGTTCCTTGCCGGACAGACCGCACTCGACGCCGAAGGCAAGATCGTCGGCGAGGGCGTGGTGGCGCAGTTCGAACAGGCTTTTGGCAATCTCCTCACAGCCCTGCGCGCGGCCGGCGGCGAGCCCACCGACCTGTGCAGCCTCACCGTGTACATCGTCGACATGGACGACTACAAGGCCCACGCGCGCGAGATCGGCAAGGTGTGGAAGCGCCTCGCCGGCACCGAGTACCCGGCGATGGCGGGCATCGGCGTGAGCCGGCTCTGGGACGTCGAGGCGCTGGTGGAGGTGCAGGGCTTCGCGGTGCTCAGCCGCTGAGCACCTGCAGCAGGTACTCGCGGGCCGGGGCTTCGAGGCGCTCGTGGAGCGTGAAGAACACCTCGGCCGCGCGGATGCCGGACCAGTCGGCGGGCAGCAGCTCGGCCGGCAGCCCCGGGTCGAGGTACGGCATCCGCCGCCACCCGGTGAGCACCCGCACGTAGTCGGCGAACGCCTCGTCGCCCGGCACGGTGCGGCGGCGCTTCCACCGGTCGAGCACCGGGCCGTGTTCGTCGAGGAACGCGGTGTACAGCTCGTCGAGCTGGTCAAGATCCCACCACTCGCGCACCTTGTCCTGTGCGTTTCCGAACGCCAGGTGTTCGGCGTGGAACAGGTCGGCGTAACTCGCGAGGCCCAGCCGGGTGAGCGCCTCGGCCGTGACCTTGTGCAGGTGGGCGGGCGCGATCCAGACCCCCGACGACGCCGTGCCGAAGCCGAGGCTCGCCAGCTGAGTGCGGAGCACGTGGCGCTTGTGGCGCTCGGTCTCGGGCACGGAGAACACGGCGAGCAGCCAGCCGTCGGCCAGCGTGGCGCGGTCGCGGCGGAAGATGCGGTCGTCGCCTTCGCGCAGGATCGCCAGCGCGGTGTCCGACAGCTCGTAGCCCGCGGTCCCGTCGCGGCGCACCGCGTCGAGGATGCTGCGGCGCTTGAGCCGCGAGATCGACGAGCGCACCGCCGGCTCGTCGACGCCGAGCGCCGCGAGCAGGTCGATGAGCGATGCCACGGACAACCAGCCACCCTCGATGCGGTGGTAGAAGCCGTATACGGACACGATCAGCTGCCGAGGCTGGGCGGCACGCCCGGCGTCGAGCTCGGTTGACTCCGGTACGGCCGTCACCCGGTCACCATAACAACCCCGGGACGTGACTGCGGGTACCATTTGGCCCGCGATGGTGAACCTGGGTGAAGCACCACTGTTCGGCCGGTTGACCCGCCGGGGCCGGCTCATGGCGAAACGCACCTGCGACCGCAGGGGACACGCCTTCACGGTCGGCCGTTTCCTCTTCCGCACCCCCACGGCCTGGGAGTACGCGGCCGCCGTGGCCTCCGGCAGCGACCCCGCCGCCCAACGCTGGCTCGGCTGGCTCGCCGATTCCGTCATCGCGGAACCCCTGCGCTCCGAAGCCCTGCGCGTCACCCCCGGCACCGGCCCGGCCTGGACCTATCCCGACCCCCAATCGGTGGACATCGTCGCCATCGATCTCGCGGACAACCGCTGCGCTGGGCTCGTGAGCGTGCACTCCGGGGAGAACGGCGGCCCGGAAACCGGCGGCTACCTCGCGCCGGCTTACCGCGGCCGCGGGCTGGGCCGGGACCTGTTCACTGCGGGGTTGGTGCTGGCGCATTCGCACCTGGGGTTGCCTCAGGTGCGCGCCGGTGCGGAGGTGGGGAATGTGGCGAGCGGGCGGTCTCTGGAGGCTGCGGGGATGCGACGGGCGGCGGGGCCGCCGCAGTACACGTTGCCGAACGGGCGGGTGAGCGAGGCTTGGTGGTACCAGCACGATGTGCCTCGGCCGTATCGGTGTTCGGGTCCGCAGGCGGAGTGGCTGTCGGTTTGAGGTGACCAGCTTTTGGCTTGGGTCTTTGCTGCTCTTTTGCTGGTTGTCCACAGCCCGGCCGAGTTGTGGACAACCAGGCCCGTGTCTGACAATGCGTTGGTCCAGGTGATCACGGCGTGGAGGACTACCGCAGACCGGTAGACGATGGCGAGTTTGTCGTATCGGGTGGCCAGAACGCGCCATTGCTTGAGCAAGCTGAAGCGGCGTTCGACGACGTTGCGACCTCGGTAATCGAGGGGATCGAACTCCGGCGGGCGACCACCTCGTGAGCTCCTGCGTTTGCGGTGCCCGGCCTGATCAACTGGTTCGGGAATCACGGCGACGATGCCGCGAGCGCGCAGATGCCCGCGGATTGCGCGCGAGGAGTAGGCCTTGTCGCAGCGGGCACGGTCGGGACGAGTACGTGCCCGACCACGCCCAACCCGACGGATCCGCAGGTGCCGCATCAAGTGCGGAAACATCGGTGTGTCGCCGGCCTGACCGGGACCGACCAACGTCACCAGCGGCCGGCCGTTCCCGTCGACGAAGTGGTGGATCTTCGTGCTCCAGCCGCCACGGGAGCGGCCGATCGCGTGATCAGGCGGCTCGGCGAGCAGATCCGTGTAGTTCGACCCAGCCCCCCCGTGACACGCCTGACGTTGGTGGCGTGCTGATGCGCCCGCGCGATCGTGGAGTCCACCGACACCGCCCAGTCGATCTGCCCGGCCGCGTCCGCGGCGGTAAGCAGCCGCTGCAGCACGATGTCCCAGTTCCCGTCCCCAGCCATCCGGCGATGCCAGGTCCAGATCGTCTGCCACGGACCGAACACCGCCGGCACATCCCGCCACGCGATCCCGCACCGATACCGGTAGATGATCCCCTCCACCATCGCCCGCGCATCCGAAAACGGACGACCCTGCCTACCCGTACGCACCGGCAACAGATCCTCGATCAACACCCACTGCTCATCCGACAGCAACTCAAACCGCGACACGACCGACAGCATCCCAGCCGCCACACACGATACTTGTCAGACACGACCTAGGCCCTGACCAGCGCTTTCCGCCGTTTTTGTCGGGGGTGGCCGGTAGAATGGAGACGGCGACGCCCCCCTTGGGGAGGGCGGGGGCTGTGTTGCGGCGGGGGCTGTGTTGCGGCGGGGGCTGTGTTGCGGCGGGGGCTGTGTTGCGGCGGGGGCTGTGTTGCGGCGGGGGCTGTGTTGCGGCGGGGGCTGTGTTGCGGCGGGGGCTGGACACTTCGGCACCCACCGACACTTCCCACCCCTACCGTCCCCCCATGGACCCCGAAACGATCCTCACCACCACCCCGGTCCCTCCCCTCCAGGTCACCGTCGCCTGGTTGCGCGCCATGGTCGCCCGCTTCAGCACCGGCGAAGACCACACCCGCCGCCGCGCCCTGGTTCTCGAAGAGCTCGCCCGGATCCAGCCGCAAGCCCTCCAAGAAGCAGCATCACCAAAGCAACCCCCGGTAGCCACCCTCGCCCAAGCCCTCGGCTACGCCGTCAACCCGGAAGACGTCCGCGAAATAGCCAAGGCCTACCAACCCCACTTCCCCCAAACCCCCGAAGCCGACCAAGCCTGCGCGCGCCTCGTCCAAGCCCTCGGTGGCACGCCGGACGAACGCACCGCCGCCAAGATCGGCATCCTCGTCCAAGCCTGCGACGCCACCGAGGCCCTGATCAAGAACACCCATCCGCCAGTCCCCACCACCCGGCGCTGGGTCGACGGCGCCGAAGTCGCCGTCGACCTCCGAGACCACCCCTTCGGCGCCGGCCCCCACGCCTGTCCGGGCGAAGACCACGCGAAAGCCCTGGCCCAGGGAGCGCTCAACAACACCCGCCGCTGAGCCCCCGCTCGTACGCCTTCAACGTCTCGATCACCAACGCCCGCTGCTCCGCCGTCAACGGCTCCAGCGCCTCTTGCCACGCCCGCGCCCCCGGGGCCAGCCAGGCGTCCACCGCGGCACGCCGAGCGTCGCTGATGCTCACGATCGTGCGCCGTCGATCAGCCGGGTCTTCGGCGCGCGTGAGCACGCCCTGGCGCGACAGGTCGCCGACCATGAGGCTGACGGTGGTCGGCGCGATCTCCAGCCGGGTGGCCAGCTCCGTCACGGTCATCGGACCGTGGAAGACCAGCACGGACAGCAGGCACAAGTGCCGGGGCGCCAACGAGAGGTCGGCGAGCTCCGAGGGCAGCGGGGCACGCTTGCCACGGCCGGTGAGGCGGGGCATGAGCATCAGTAGTTCGCGTACGCCGTCGTCGAGGCTGGGCATCGCGCTCCTTCGGCCGCCGCGTTTGTCGTGAATGAGGATACCGCGCGTTGACATAAGTTTTGCATGCAAAGTAAATTTGTGAGCAAAACCAACTGGAGGATCCGTGTCTGACTGGAACCAGCAGATCATCGACGAGTTCCGCGCCAACGAGGGCAAGGTCGGGGGCATGTTCGAAGGCGCCTCGATGGTGCTGCTCACCCACACCGGCGCGAAGAGCGGCACGCAGCGCGTCGCCCCGCTGGTCTACACCAAGGACGGTGACCGCTACGTGATCGCCGCGTCCAAGGGCGGCGCGGACACCAACCCGGACTGGTACCACAACCTCGTGGCCAACCCGAAGGTCACGCTGGAGATCGGCACCGAGAAGTTCGAGGCCACGGCCAAGGTCGTCGAAGACCGCGCCGAGCGGGATCGCCTGTACGCCGGCATGGTCGCGCACATGCCCGGGTTCGCCGACTACGAGACGAAGACCGAGCGCCTGATCCCGGTTTTCGTGCTGGAGCGCTGAGCTAGACGTTCGCCGGCACCGGCGCCGCGTCGGCGGGCACCGCGGGTTGCACGCGGGTCCGCCGGCGCGCGAGCAGGCGCTTGCCGGTCGCGATCATCGGCTGTTCCACCCAGCGGTGGATCAGGTCGGCGATCGCGAGGTCCACCAGGAACACCGTGACGGCCGTGATGAGCCGGTTGTGGCCCAACGCCGGCACGGCCTGCACCACCGCGAAGTGCACCGGCCCCTGCAGCAGGTAGAGCGAGTACGACCGCTCGCCGACGAAGCGCATCGGCGCCGTCGACAGCAGCCAGCGCGCGGGCCCGGGCGAGAGCAGCACGATCAGCAGCAGCATGGTGAGCAGCGCGTACCCCAGCAGCACCAGCAGGTTCTGCCGCGTCTCGCGCCACAGCGGGTCGAGGTTCGCGTGCAGCGCCAGGAAACCCACCACGATCGGGATCGCGGCCAGCGGGTGTGTGAACGGCTTCAGCACGGCGAAGCTGCGCCGGTAGTGCAGCAGGATCGCGAGCAGGCAGCCGCCGAGCAGGATCGCGTAGTGCACGCTCGAGCGGTAGATCGCCGTCGGCGAGAAGTCGAGCAGCCAGCCGCCCTCGGTGGTCAGCGGCACCAGCGCCAGCAGCACGGCCATCGCGGCCAGCACCAGCGCGAGCTTGCGCCGCGCGGCGCCGATGCCGATCGCCACCAGCAGGAACGGCCACACCAGGTAGAACTTCTCCTCGATGCCCAGCGTCCACGAGCCGGAGAAGAAGTTGTCGGATCCGTTGCCGTGCGAGCCGGGGAAGAACTCGTTGAGGAACGTGAGGTAGTACTTCAGCGCGTGGGGGAAGTCGCGGGCGAAGAACTCGCCGCGCAGCACCACGAACGCGATGATGCCGCCCAGGATCACCAGGTACGGCGGCAGGATACGGAACACGCGGCGCACGTAGAAGCCGCTGAGCGAGATCCGCCCGGTGCGGTCCTGCTCGCGCAGCAGCAGTGTCGTGATCAGGAAACCCGACAGCACGAAGAAGATGTAGACGCCCACCCAGCCCGAGGGCCACACGAACTTCGGCCCGGCGAAGTGGAAGAACACGACGATCGTGGCGGCGATGGCGCGCAGGCCGTCGAGCCCGGGGAACCGGCGCATGCCGAGGTACTCGTCATGGCTCATCGTTCGCAAGAAATCGACCCCCGTTGCCTGTCTGCGGTGGGAGTATAGGCAGACGATCTCGGGCCGCCCGAAACCGGGTGCAGGCCTGTGACCTGCGATTACTCTGGGTGGTGGGGGCTATGACGCTACTGGTGATCCTCGTCGGGGCCGTACTCGTGCTGGTCGGCCTGGGTGCCGCGCTGGACGTGCGGGCGCGCCGCCGCGGCCGCCGTGCCGCCGAAGACGGCTGGGACGCGCTGCGCGAGACGCGGCGCGATTTCCGCGCCGCCGAACTCGCCCGCTACCAGAGCAGCGACTTCTCCTGGCTCGACCGCGTGCGACGCCACAAACGCTGACGGCCGGCGGACCCCGAGAAGGATCCGCCGGCCGCCGAAACCGGAAGAACTCAGCAGTCGGTGCCGATCCGGCCGGCGTAGCGCTGCTTCCAGGTCGGGTCGGAGTCCACGGTGATCTCCACGTCGTAGTAGCCGTTCACGGTCGGCCACGTGACCACCGCCGGCAGCAGGCCGAGGACGATGATCGTCTTCGTGCCGCCGCTGAAGTCGTGCGCGGTGAGCTTGTAGTGCATCGGCTTGAGCAGGTTGTCGTTGTGCAGCGTGAACAGCACGTGCTGCTCGCGCACCAGCAGCGTCGGCTGCAGCAGCTGCACGTCCACGCGCGGGTCGTGGCCCGTCGTGGTCGCCTTGCCCGCGAACGAGCGCACGAAGCCGTCGTTGGAGTAGATCGAGAACGCGTACTCGCCGCCGGTGGCGGTGGTGTCCCAGGTGTAGGTGGCCGACTTGTGCTCGGTCACCGTGAACGGCGTGCTCGTGAACGGCTTGAGCTTGTCCGGGAACACCTGGAAGCTCACGGCCTTGTCCTTCACGCCACCGGCCAGCGTCATCTTCGCCGTGACCTTGCCCTTGCGGTCCTGCGAGACCGTCGCGTGCGGGTGGAAGTCCAGCGGCCGCGGCTTCATGTGCCCGGCCGCCACCTTCACCGGCTGCTCCGCCACCGGGTCGGCGAAGGTGGCCGGGCCGGTCTGCGGGTGCGCGAAGTCGAGCGCGCTGGTGAGGTCACCGGCGATCGAGCGGCGCCACTGGCTGATGTTCGGGCTCGTGAACGGCTTGCCCAGGTGCGCGGCCCACTTCTCGAGGAACTTGATCGTGGACGTGTGGTCGAAGACCTCCGAGGCCACGTAGCCGCCACGCGTCCACGGCGACACGAGCAGCATCGGCACGCGCGGCCCGAAGCCGAGCGGGTAGGTGCCGTTGTACTCGCCCGCGGTGCCGGCCTCCGGCCACGGCGGCAGCACGTGGTCGAACTTCCCGTCGTTCTCGTCGTAGTTGAGGATGAAGAGCGTGTGGTCCCAGATCTCCGGGTTGCTCTGCAGGATGTCGAGCACGGCCTTCGTGTAGCGCTCGCCGTGCAGGGTGTCGGCGTCCGGGTGCTCGGACCAGCCGTAGGGCGCCACGATCCAGGACACGGCGGGCAGCGGGTGCTCGGCGCCCGGCTGGCACGCTTCGCGGAAGTCCTTGAGCACGGCCTGCAGGTTGGCGTCGGAGTCGTCGTTCGGCGTGGTCTTGCCGGCGTAGTAGGTGGCGTTGCCGCGCCAGATCAGGCCGGTGCCGGGCTGCAGCTTCGGGTCCAGCGGGCTGAGGCCGTTGGGCTCGAAGCCCTTGAAGTACTTGAGCTCGTTGTCGCCGTAATCGCCGATCCACGAGCTGACGTAGCCCTGGCGGCCGTTGCCGCTGTTGTCGGAGTACAGGCGCCAGTCGATGCCCGCCTGCTGCAGCTGCTCGGGCACCGTGATCCACGGGCGGCTGTAGTTCGCCTCGTCCGTGTTGCCGGTCTCGGTGTTCGCCATCCCGCTCCACAGGTACTTGCGGTTCGGGTCGGTGGGGCCGAATTCGGAGCAGAAGTACTGGTCGGCGATCGTGTACTGCGCCGCCACCGAGTGGTAGAAGCTCATGTACGCGTCGCTGTGGTAGTTCATGGCGCTGGCGCCGTTGTGCTGCACCCACTGGTCCCAGCTGCGGTGCGCGACGTCGCCCCAGGCACCGTGGTCGTTGCCCCACATGCCGTCGTCGACCTTCGGCGTCACGATGGCGCCGGTCTTGTCCTTCTGCTGGAAGACGGTGGTGCCGTCCTGGAACTTCAGGGCCTGCTTGTCGTTGAAGCCGCGCACGCCGGGGAAGTTGCCGAAGTAGTGGTCGAGCGAACGGTTCTCCTGCATCAGGATCACGACGTGTCTCAGGTCGGACATGTCGCCCCTGAATCCCTTGGGCAGGCCGTTCTTGCCCAGGGTCGCGGCGCTCGCGGTGCCGGCGTCGGCGATCCCGCCGAACATCAGTGCTCCGGCGGCGACGCCCGCGCCCTGCAGGAACCGGCGGCGGGTGGGGCCGGAGTCGGGCTCGGGGGTGGGGGTGGTGGGGTCGGCGGACAAGGGAACTCCTCACGGGGGATGGTGTCGACCGTCCATCCAATCCAGCCGACACCAACGCCGCGTGAACAGCTGCGGAGCGAGTTCTGGCTGGATCCCGACGGTTGCGCGCAGACGCCCTCACGAGCCCGGGCAGAACACCTCGAAGCAGCACAAAACACCCAGCGCCACTGTGTGGTGTGAGCTGGGTCAAACGGTGGGCGGGGAGACGTGAAAAGACGGCCGGCGAATTCCCCGGGGAAAGGAATTCGCCGGCCGCGGTTTCAGTAAATCAGTTGTACCAGTCCAGCAGGGTCGGCAGCAGGGAAACGCTCTTCACGCGCACCTGCGGTTCACCCAGCACATTTCCCCACGGCACGGTCATGTGCCCGGAAATGCCGCAGCCGATGTCGAACCAGCCGCCCTTCGGGTGGGCCGCGTCGAATCCCCAGCCCTGCACACAGGCGGTCTGGTTGTTCTGCACGGTGAAGCTGTAACCCTGCTTGCGGCCCGGAGCGCCGAACACGCTGCAGCCCGAGTGCGAAGCCTTGCTCCAGACCTGCGGCGCGCCGCCGGCCTGGTGGGCGCCCGAACACGCGTTGGGCGACAGTGGTGCCGCTTCGGCCGTGGCGCCGGTGAACAGCAGGCCACCGGCCACCGCGGTCGCCGCGGCGACCGCCCCCAGTCGAGAAAAACGGCGCGAAGAATCCTTGGTACCCATTCTCGGTGCACCTTCCCAGTAATGCCAGCCCCCAGAATTCGACTGGCCTGGCGCAAATGTACTCAGGGCGGTGATCACGTCGAGAGGTGCGGACAAAACTTAAGATCGACTTAGGTTACGGGCTGGCCGTACACGAAACTGCGCAGCCGGCCCGTCGCGGTGAGTGGGACGAAGAGCTTGTCGTGGGCCGCGCGCACGGCGTCCGGGCCCGCTTCGTCCACTACGGACAGTGCGCGGATCGTGTACAACGAGTCCGGGGTGAAGTCCGGCGCGGTCGCGCGGGCGTAGGCCCCGCCGAGTAGATCGACGATCAGCACGGTCGGCACGGACGCACCGGGGCCCACGTGCTCGACGATCGCGTCCAAAGTGGCGTCGGGTAGCTGCGCGACCACGCGGTTGTCGCCGAGATAGGCGTGCGGGTGCGGTGGCTCGGCGGCGATCGAGCCGGATTCGGTGAACGGCAGCCGGTCGAGCGTGTCCACGAGCGGTCCCAGTGCGCGCAGCGGAGCGACCAGGTCGGGGCCGTCGGCGCCGAGGTAGGCCACGCGGACGTGCGCGATGTGCTTGCCGCGCAACGGTTCCGGCACCATCGGCAGGTCCGGGTAGGGGATCAGGGCGAGCGACGTGGTGAGGGTGTCGGGCGCGTCGGCGGTCCAGTCGCGCCACGCGTGCAGCACCTCGGTCAGCTTCGGGGTGTCGAAGTAGAGGCCGCCGCCGTAGAGGCCGGTCACGGGCACCAGACCGAACTCCAGGGCGGTGATCACGCCCGCGTCGAGGTCGGTGGTGCGCTCGAGCGTGCCGTCGGTGGTCACGGCGTCGGCGGAGACCACGTGGTCGGCGGCGAGGCCGTAGCGGCGTCCGAGCAGGCTGAAGCCGCCGCCGAGCGTGTAGCCGACCACGCCGACACCGGGCGCCGAACCGCTGAGCGGCGCGAGCCCGTGCTCGGCCGCGGCCGCGATCACCGCACCCCACGTGGCACCCGCCTCGACCCGCGCAACACCGACGGCCGGGTCGATTTCGACGCCGGTGAGGCGTTTCGTCGAGATCAGCACCCCCTCGGCCGGCGCGCGCAGCCCGTGGCCGGTCGCCTGCACGGCCACCGGCAGGTCGTGGGCCGCGGCGTGACGCACGGCCTCGGCGACGTCGTCGGCCGAAGTGGCGGCGACGACGAGCTTCGGCGTGGACTCGATGCCGGTCTGGAACCCGGCGATTTCCTCGCGGTAGCCGTCCTGGCCAGGGGTGAAGGTTTGCATGGCTCCAGCCTGACGGTGACCGAGTGAGAAGTCCAAGAGATAGTGCTTCCCTGGACTAGAATCGGGGCTTATGGAACTGCACCAGCTCGAGTACTTCGTGGCCGTGGCCGAAGAAGCCAACTTCACGCGCGCGGCGGCCCGGATGCACGTGGCGCAGCCAGGCGTCAGCGCGCAGATCAAGCGGCTGGAACGCGAGCTGGGGCAGCCGCTGTTCGACCGGTCCGCTCGCGCGGTGCGGCTCACCGACGTCGGCGCCGCCGCCCTGCCGCACGCCCGGGCGGCGCTCGCCGCGGTGGCCGCCGTGCGCGAGACGGTGGCCGAGCACGAAGGTCTGGTCCGCGGGCAGGTGGCGATGGGCATGGTCACGTCGGCGGGGCCGGTCGCGCTGCCCGATTTCCTGGCCGGCTTCGCCGAGCGCTACCCCGGCGTCGAGATCACCTTGGGCGAGGCCAATTCCGACGTGATGGTCGAGGCCCTGCGCGAAGGCCGGCTCGACGTCGCCGTGATCGGCCTCGCCGACGGGGTGCCGGCGGGGCTGACCACGCAGGTCGTGCTCGACGAAGCCGTGGTCGCGGTCGTCACGCCGACCGACCCGTTGGCGGCACTGGACGAGGCCGGTTTCGAGGATCTTTCCGGCCGTGGCCTGATCTGCCTGCCGAAGGGCACCGGTGTGCGCGGGGTGCTCGACCGCGGCTTCGCGACGGCCGGGGTCCACCCGCGCGTGACGATCGAGGCGAGCGACCCCAACGTGCTGGCCCAGCTCGCGATGCGCGGCCTCGGCGTGGCGATCGTGCCGGAATCGCTGGCGCGCTACTACGCCGACGACCTGCACACGCTGCAGCTGCGGCCCCGGCTGCGCGGGCAGCTGGCGCTGGCGTGGCGGGCCGACGGGCCGAGCGGTCCCGCCGCGCGCGCGTTGATCGAGTTCGCCCGCTCGGTGCTCTAGTGGGTGCTGAGCTCGCCGGTGAGCCGGCCGTGCATGCGGGCGCTCGGGGAGTTGAGGCCCACGATCTCCACGGTTTTGCCGCGGGCCTCGTACTTCGTGGTGATCGCGTCGAGCGCCGCCACGGTGGAGGCGTCCCAGATGTGCGCGTCGGTGAGGTCGAGCACCACGTGTTCGGGGTCGCCGGCGTAGTCGAAGCGGGTCACGAGGTCGTTGCTGGAAGCGAAGAACAGCTCGCCGGTGACCGCGTACACGACCTGGCCGCCGTCGGGGTCGACGGCCGCGGTCACCTCGACCAGGCGCGCCACTCGGCGGGCGAAGATGATCATCGCGGTGATCGTGCCGACGACCACGCCGATCGCGAGGTTGCTGGTGGCCACCACCACGGCGACGGTGATGACCATGACCGCGATCTCGCCCGCGGGCATCCGCTTGAGCGTGGCGGGCGCGATGCTGTGCCAGTCGAACGTGCCGAACGCGACGAGCACCATCACCGCCACCAGCGCGGCCATCGGGATGCGCGACACGAGCGGGCCGAACACGATGCACAGGATGATCAGGAACGTGCCGGCCAGAAACGTCGAGAGGCGCGTGCGCGAGCCGGCGGTCTTCACGTTGATCATGGTCTGGCCGATCATCGCGCAGCCGCCCATGCCGCCGAAGACGCCGGTCACCACGTTGGCGATGCCCTGGCCGATCGCCTCGCGGGTCTTGTTCGAGCGGGTGTCGGTGATGTCGTCCACGAGCTGCGCGGTCATCATCGACTCCATGAGCCCGACCAGCGCGAACGCGACCGCGTAGGGCGCGAGCAGGGTGAGCGTGCTCATCGTGAACGGCACGTCGGGCACGCCGGGCGTGGGCAGCGCCGAGGGCAGCGCGCCCTTGTCGCCGACGGTGGGCACGGTGATGCCGGCGGCGATCGTGAGCGCGGTGAGCACGATGATCGAGATCAGCGGCGCCGGCACGACCTTGGTGAGCTTCGGCAGGAAGACCATCAGCAGGAGCCCGCCGGCGAAGAGCGGGTAGACCGGCCAGGGCACGTCGATCAGCGACGGCAGCTGGGCCAGGAAGATCAGGATGGCCAGCGCGTTCACGAAGCCGACCATCACGCTGCGCGGCACGAACCGCATCAGCTTCGCGACACCGAGCGCGCCGAGCACGATCTGGATGAGACCACCGAGGATCACGGTGGCGATGAGGTACCCGAAGCCGTGTTCGCGCGCCAGCGGGGCCACGACCAGCGCGATCGCGCCGGTGGCGGCGGAGATCATGGCCGGGCGGCCGCCGACGATCGAGATCACCACGGCCATCGTGAACGACGCGCTGAGGCCCACGCGGGGGTCCACGCCGGCGATGATGGAGAACGAGATCGCTTCGGGGATCAAGGCCAGCGCGACCACCAGACCGCCGAGCACCTCGATGCGCGCCACCTTCGGCGACAACCACGACGGTTTCCGGATCCACGCCTGCGCCACGACCACGACCTGACTCACTCGGCCCCGGTTCGCTGCCGGGGCGTGACTGCTCCCGGTGGTGGGTATCGGCCCGTTCTGGGAGCGGGCCGCCCCCGATGGCGACTCCTTGTTCACGTTAGATCAGCGTTAAGGGTGGTCTGTGCAGGTCCCCGTGTTAGTGCGGCGGAGATCACGTCTGGTCTTGACCTGGGGTGGCCCGAGTTCTTGACCTGGGGTAAACAGTCGCGTTTCCTTGATCAGGTGGGTGACGTGCTCAAGCAGGCGATGGTGGGCGCCGGGCTGATGGCCGGGAGCGCCAACGTGATCATGCAGCTCGGGCGGCCGCAGGTCGGTTACGGCGTGCTGGAGAGCCGCGTCGAGAGCGGCAACCTTTTCCGGCACCCACTCAAACGCGCGCGCACCACGGGGACGTACCTGGCGGTGGCGACGTTCGGCACGGACGAGGAGCGCCGCGCCTACCGGCGGGCGGTCAACGGGTCGCACGTGCACGTGAAGTCCACTGCGGACAGTCCGGTGCGCTACAACGCCTTCGACCCCGAGCTTCAGCTGTGGGTCGCCGCGTGCCTCTACAAAGGACTCGAGGACGTGCACGCCGCCTTGTTCGGCGGCCCGGCGCCCGAGGAGCTCTACGCCGAGGCCGTGGTGCTCGGCACGACGCTGCAGGTGCGGCCGGAGATGTGGCCGCATGACCGCGAGGCGTTCGCTCGGTATTGGGCCGAAGGGCTCGAGCGGGTGACCATCGACGACCGCACCCGGGCGTACCTGCGGGACATCGCCGAGCTGCGGTTCCTGCCGCAGCCGTTCCCGCTGGTGTTCGGCCGCTTCCACCGGTTCGTGACCACGGGGTTCCTGCCCGCGTGTTTCCGGGCGCACATGAAACTGTCCTGGACCGAACACGATCAGCGAAAGTTCGACCAGTTCATGCGCGTGGTCGGACACGTGGTGCGGCGGCTGCCTCGCGGCGTGCAGCGGTTCCCCTACAACGCGTATCTGCGTGACCTCCGCAAGCGTCGGCGGGCGGGCCGTCCGCTCGTGTGAGGTGGTTGACCGGCGCCCGCGCGGTGGGCGAAGGTGGGTCGATGAGCAGCGACGACGTACGCGAGGGTGTCTCACTGACCAATCTCGACCAGCCGCTGTTCGCCGACGCCGGCGCGACCAAACGCGACCTGGTGGACTACCTCGACGGGGTGTCTTCGCGGCTGCTGCCGGTGTTGCACGACCGGCCGCTGTCGGTGGTGCGCGTGCTGCGCGGGCAGGACGCGTTCATGCAGAAGAACCTGCCGAAGTACACGCCGGATTTCGTGCCGCGCGTGAAGCTGTGGGCCGAGAGCTCGAAGCGGGAAGTCACGTACGCGCTGTGCAACGACCGCCCCACTCTCCTGTGGTTCGGCAACCAACGCGCGATCGAATACCACCCCACGCTGACCGAAGTCGACCACGCCGCGGGCCCGACGCACCTCATCATGGACCTCGACCCCCCGGAGGGCGCGCCGTTCGCCGTGGCCGTCGCCGGCGCGCGCCTGGTCCGCCAGGCCCTGGCCGACGCCGGCCTCGCGGGCGCGCTGAAGACGAGCGGCTCCAAGGGCGTCCACGTGTTCGTGCCCCTGACACCCGGCCAGGCCCACGAGGACGTCGCCGCCGCGACCCGCGCCGTCGCCGCCCGCGCCGAACGCCTCGACCCGGCGCTCGCCACCACCGCCTTCATCCGCGACGACCGCCACGGCAAGGTCTTCCTCGACTCCACCCGCGCCGGCGGCGCCACCGTGGTCGCGGCCTACAGCCCCCGCGTGCGCCCCGGCCTCACCGTGTCGTTCCCCATCCCGTGGTCCGCCGCCGACGACGTCACCCCGCAGGACTTCACCGTCCACACCGCACTCGGTCTACTGGGCGACACCGACCCGTGGTCCGCCGACATGCCCGCACCCCAAGCCCTCCCCGACGACCTCATCGCCGAAGGCCACACCATCCCGATCGCCCGCGTCGCGGCCATGCACGAGGGCAAACGCCGCGCTAAGGCGCGCCGCGAAGCGGGGGACTAGGGCGGGCCCCCGCGCTCGACCATCACCGTGCCGAACACCCGCCGACAAGTCGACAGGTCCAGCTCCTCAGCTGGAACCGTGTCTCGATCAACGCCGCATCCGCAGCACCAAGCCCCCACGACGACGCCGGCGCTGTGAACTCCGCCAGCGGCGAACACCGCGGTGTCCACGACGCGGCAGGCGACCAGGGCAGCGCCAGCCGACCTCGTGCTTGTCCATCACCGTGTTGAACGCTCGCCGACAAGTTCGGTTCCGGGCTTCCTCGACCGCAGCGGATGCCCAGCGCTGGAAGCATGTCTGCGTCAATGCCGCGCTATTGACCCCGAGCTCACGGCCCTGCTGCACGTCACGCGGTGAAGCCGTGGACCTCGAACGCCATGGCGTCCACGGCGCACCGGGCGATTAGGGCAGCGCCAGCAAGTCCTCGTGCTCGACCACCACCGAATCGAGCACCCGCCGATAAGTCGACAAATCCAGGCCCGGATTCTCCTCCTCCGCAGCGGAAACCCACCCCTGGAACCACGTCTCGATCAACGCCGCGTCCTCCGCGCCCAACCGCCACGGTGTCGCCGCGCGGTGCACCGTGAAGCCGCGCGCCGCGAACTCCGCGGCTGCGAACGCCACGGCCTCCGGGCCGAGCCGGTCGTCGCGGCGTTGGTGTGCGTTGAACGCCGCCCCCACCGCATCGTCGAGCGGGTGCGGCGGGGTGAGCGCGACCTGGCCCACCACCGACAACGTGAGCAGCGCCGGCACCCGAGCGCCGGCGCAGGCGTCGACCAGGCGGCGGATCTCGTCCGCCGTGAACAAGTCCAGTAGTGCCGACGCCGTGACCAGCGAGGTGTCGGAGAGGTCGTCGGCGGTGAGGCGGGTGACGTCGAGCACCGAGCCGGTCGCGTCGGGCACGCCGGCGACGGCGAGGCGCACCAAGCCGGGGTCCTGGTCGTGCAGGATCCAGCGCTGCGGGTGCGGCAGCCGGCCCGTGAGCCAGCGGCTCATGGAACCGGTGCCGCACCCCAGATCGCGCACCACGACGGGCGTCGGCAGCGCCAGGGTGTCCACAAGGGACGACGAGCGGGCGCGAGCGTCGGCGGGTTCGCGCAGCCGCAGCCACTCCGGGGCGTAGCCGGAAGCGTCCACAGTGGTCATCGGGTTCTCACAGGGACCGCTCGTACCCGGCCGAAGCCACGTGCGATTCGTTCAACGTCACCGAAATCCCCGACAGGCCGTGGGCGCCTTCACCGAGCTCACCGGCGTGCACCAGGTCGGCGAGCCGGTCGGCGATCACCTTCGCCAGGTACTCGGTGGAGGTGTTGATGCCCTTGAACTCGGGCACCTCGTCGAGGTTGCGGTAGTTGAGGTCGGCCAGCACGGCGCCGAGCTGCTGGGTGGCGAGGCCGATGTCGACGACGATGTTGTCGGCGTCGAGGTCGGTGCGGCGGAAGGTGGCGTCGACGACGAACGTGGCGCCGTGCAGTTTCTGCGCCGGGCCGAACACCTCGCCGCGGAAGCTGTGGGCGACCATGATGTGGTCGCGGACGGTGACGCTGAACAAGGGTTTCTCCTTAGCGAATCAGGGATACACGATCCGGTGCGCGAGCCCCGGCAGGTCCCCGCCGGCGAGGCGGGAGATGAGGTCCGGCAGGTCTTCGAACGCGGTCTCGCCGGTCACGAGCACGTCGAACGCCGGGTCGGCGAGCAGCCGCAGCGCGGTGGCCATGCGGTCGCCGTAGGTGCGCCGCGCCGAGCGGGCGGGGGAGACCGTGCCCACCTGGCTGCTGCGGATGGTGAGGCGCCGCGAGTGGAAGTTCTCGCCGAGCGGCACGCTCACGCGGCGGTCGCCGTACCAGCTCAGGTCCACCACGGTCGCCTCGCGGCCGAGCAGCTCCAGCGACCGCGCGAGGCCCGCGTCCGATGCGCTGGCGTGCACCACGAGGTCGAGGTCGCCCTCGGCTTCGTCCGGCCGCACGTACCGGATGCCGAACGCGTCCGCGACCTTCGCCCGAGCCGGATCGGTGTCCACGAGCTGCACGTCGACGCCCGGGAAACGGGACAGCAGCCCCGCGACGCTGCTGCCGACCATCCCGGCGCCGACCACCGCGATGCGGTCGCCCACGAGCGGCGCGGCGTCCCACAGCGCGTTCACGGCCGTCTCGACTGTGCCCGCGAGGATGGCGCGCCCGGCCGGCACGTCGTCGGGCACCACGGTGACCGCCGACGCCGGCACCACGAACTCGGTCTGGTGCGGGAACAGGCTGAACACCGTGCGCCCGACCAGCTCGTCCGGCCCCGCTTCGACGCGCCCGACGTTGAGGTAGCCGTACTTCACCGGGAACGGGAAGTCGCCCTCCTGGAACGGTGCGCGCATCACGTCGCGCTGGCTCTCGGGCACGCCGCCGCGCAGCACCAAACTTTCCGTGCCGCGGCTCATGCCGGTGAAAAGCGTCCTGACCAGCACTTCGTCCGGTCCAGGCGCCGGAATCTCGGCCGCCCGGATCTCGCCGGTTCCGGCGGATTTGAACCAGAAGGCCTGTCCCGTACGTGTCATGGATGTCCTCCTCTGCCGCGAGATCGAGGCGATATGGCTGTCACCACCAGTACACGATCACGTTCCACCGTGGGTTCACTCGTTCGGCAGCAGGCCGCGGGTGCCGGAGCCCAGGTGGCGTTGCTGGGCGTGCTCGCCCTGACCGTCGGCCTCGGTGCCGCCGGCTGGGCCGCGGGCCTGGCCTTCACCGTCGGCCTGTGGGCCCTGCTCGCGGGTGCCGCGCGCAAGGCCGGTGCCCGGTCGCTCGGCCCCGCCGACCACGTCACGCTCACCCGCGCCATCCTCATCGGTGGTGTCACGGCCCTCGTCGCGGACCACCTGAACGGGGGAACACCGCTCGCCGTGCTCGTGCCGCTGGCCTCGGTCGCGCTGGCCCTCGACGCCGTCGACGGCCAAGTCGCCCGCCGCACCGGCACGTCGTCCGCGCTCGGCGCCCGCTTCGACATGGAGTCCGACGCCTTCCTCATCCTCGTGCTCAGCGTGCTCGCCGCGGGCAAATTCGGCTACTGGGTGCTTGCGATCGGCCTGATGCGCTACGCCTTCGTCGCCGCTTCGTGGGCCCTGCCGTGGCTCAACGGCGCGCTGCCGCCCAGCCGGGCGCGCAAGGTCGTCGCCGCGCTGCAGGGCGTTCTGCTGGTAGCCGCGGGGTCGAGTCTGCTGCCGCACTTCGCGGGCCTGGCCGCGGCGGTCGTCGCGCTGGCCACGCTCGTGTGGTCCTTCGGGCGCGACATCCTCTGGCTGCACCGCGCTCACCGGGCCGAGCTCGCGGCCGCTTCCGCACCCCGTGTCGTCCACCAGACCTGCGTCGTGAAGCCCCGCCCGTACCACCGCCGCGCCCGTCACCTGGCGACCCGCAACCCGTAGCCGAAGAGACGCGGATCACGATCCCGGACTGCCCGGTTTTCCCCTCGCCCCATGGCCTTGCGGGTACTCACCGCAGGGCAGGTCGGCGCTGCCCCCGCGCATCCCCGTGACCGCTCGACGGCAACGGCGACGAGATGGACCCCACGTGGTTCCGCATGCCCGACCCGTTCGTCTCCCTCGGCGCGGTGGCCGCGGTGACCGAGCGGCTCAAGGTGGTGCTCGCCGTGACGCTGCTGGTGCAACGCGATCCGATCGTGTTCGCGAAGGAAGCCGCGACGCTCGACGAACTCTCCGGCGGCCGCCTGATCGTGGGTGTCGGCGCCGGCAACGTGCTCGACGAACTGCAGAACCACGGGGTCGCCCCGGCCGAGCGCGGCAAGGTCCTCGACGAGCGCATCGACGCCGTGAAGCGGCTGTGGACCGAGGAAAAGGCCGAGTACCACGGTTCCTACGTCGACTTCGACCCGGTTTACAGCTGGCCCAAGCCCGTGCAGCGGCCGCACCCGCCGATCTACATCGGCGGCTGGAGCAAGGCGGCCGCGCGGCGCACCGTCGAGCGGGGCGACGGGTGGCTCGCGCCGCCCCTGCCCGCCGACGCCATGCGGGCCTTCACCGAGGAGCTGCGCGAGCGCGCGGGCCACCCCGTGCCCGTCACGGTCACCTACACCCCGACCGACGCCGGCGTGATCCGCGCGTACGAGGAGCTCGGCGTGGAGCGCGTCGCGCTGATCCTGCCCACGCTCTCGCGCGACGAGTCGCTGGCCGAGCTGGACAAGCTCGCCGCGTTCGTGGCGAAGTACTGAGGGGCGACGCGATGGAGACCGTGCGGTTGAGCAAGCACATCGCCGCGGATCCGGATGTGGTGTGGGCCCGGATCGCGGACTTCCACAACGTCCACACCTGGTTCCCCGCGACGAAGTCCTGCGAACCGGCGCCGGGGCTCGTCGACACGCGGCGGGTGACCACCGAAACCGGTGCCGTCGCGCTCGAAGAGCTCGTGGAGTCGTCGATGAGCACGCGCACCCAGCGCTGGCGGATCCTCGGCGACAACGGGCCGATCCGGAACTACGAAGCCGCGTTCGTCGTCCGCGCCGAGCCGGCCGGCGGGGCCGTCGTCGAGTACACGGCCGGCTTCACCGCCCCGGACGGCGTGCGCCCGTTCGTCGAAGCCACTTTCCAGGCGGCGCTCGACAATCTGGCCTCACTCCTCGCCGACGGTTAGCTTCGCCGCCATCCGTTCGACGTCCGCGGTGCGCCCGTGCGCCTGGAACAGTTCGCGCGCCCGGGCCCACACCTCCCGGGCGGCCGCCGCGTCGCCGAGCGTGGCGTGGGTGTCGCCGAGGTTCGCGAGGATCACGGGCTCGTCGTAGGCGTCTTCGGTGTCGCGGGCGAGCGCGAGGGCCGCGCGGTAGTGCGCCAGCGCCTGTTCGTGCTCGCCGAGCGCGGAGGCGATGTAGCCGAGGCTGTCGAGCGTCACGGTTTCCGCGCGGCGGTGGTCGTGTTCGCGGCACAGCACCAGTGCCCGTTCGCAGTGCGCGCGGCCTTCGGCCAGGCGGCCGAGCTGCGCGGAGTACCAGCCGAGGGTGTTGAGCGCGTCGGCCTCGCGCAGGCCGTTGCCGGTGGCGCGGTAGTGCTCGAGCGCTGCCGACGTGTGGTGCAGGGCGCCGTCGAAGTCCCCGCTCTGGCCGAGCGTCCAACCGAGTGCGCGGGAGGCGTCGGCGGTCAGATCCGGTTGCCGGGCAAGGGAAAGTGCCGACCGCAGGTGGCGCAACGCCTCGAGGTAGGACCCGGTGCGGGTGTGCGCCGTACCGAGGTACATCGCCGCGATGGCCTGGGCCTCCAGGTCGCCGAGCGCGTGCGCCGCCGCCAGCCCGGCCTGCCACGCGCCGAGGTCTTCGGCGAGCCGGCCGTGGATCACGTGGTAACCGCTCACGCACCACGCCAGCCGCCACACGTCCGCGTGCGCGCCGCGTTGCACGGCGGAATCGAGGGTGGCGCGGAGGGTGTGCTGCTCGTCGTCGAACCAGCGCGTGGCGGCGCGGCGGTCGTCGAGGCGCAGCGGGGCCACGCTTTCCGGTAGCTCGATCGACTGGCGTTCCGGCCGCAGCAACCGGTTCGCGACGCCGGCCGTGTGCAGCAGGAAGTCGGTGAAGCGGCGCAGCGCACCGGCGCGTTCGGAAGCGGTCACGAGCTCGTCGGCGTAGAGCCGCAGCAGGTCGTGCATCCGGTAGCGGCCGGGCAGGTGCTCCTGCAGCAGGTGCGCGTCGACGAGCCGGCGCAGCACCGCGCGGGGCCGGGCCAGGTCCGCGAGCGCACCCGCGCCGGCGAGGCTCACGTCCGGGCCCGGCACGGAGCCGAGCAGCCGGAACACTCGTTGCGCTTCGGCGTCGAGAGCCGCGTACGACCACGAGAACACCGCGCGGACGTTCGTGGCCAGGTCACCGGCGTCGAGCGCGTCGAGCCGGGCCGACGCGTCCGCGAGCTCGCGCGCCAGCACCTCCAGGCGGAACCGCGGGGTGGCCCCGGCCCGGCTCGCGACCACGCTGATCGCCAGCGGCAGGCCGCCGCACCAGCGCACGAGGTCGTCGACCGCCGCCGGCTCCGCGGCCACGCGCCGGTCGCCGAGGTGGCGCGTGAGCAGTTCGCGCGCCTCGGGTTCTTCCAGCTGTGCCAGGTCCAGCAGCTGCGCTCCGCGCACGCCGAGGCCGCCGAGCCGGTGCCGGCCGGTGATCAGCACGGTGCACGTGTCGCTGCCTGGCAGCAGCGGCTCGACCTGGGCCGCGTCGCGCGCGTTGTCAAGGACCACGAGCAGTCGCCGCCCCGCGACGAGGCTGCGGTACAGCGCGAAGCCACCTTCAGGGCCGGCCGGCACGGCCGCGGGTGCGACGCCCAGCGCGTCGAGGAAGTACCGCACCACCACTTCCGGACGCAGGGGCGCACCAGCCGGGTCGAAGCCGCGCAGGTTCACGTACAGCTGGCCGTCGGGGAAGCGCGCGACGTTGCGATGAGCCCACCGCAAGGCGAGCGACGTCTTGCCGATGCCACCGGCGCCGCCGATCGCGGAGATCACGACCGTGCCCGAGCCGCCGGCCATCGCGGTGTCGAGCTCGGCCAGCTCGGCGTCGCGCCCGACGAACCACCGCGGCGGCGCGGGCAGCTGGCGCGGCACGGGGGTGTCGCGCGGTGGGCTGAGCTCCGGGTCGGTGGTGAGGATGCGCCGGTGCAGCTCGCGCAGCGCGGGACCGGGGTCGGCGCCGAACTCGTCGGCGAGCCGGCGGCGGATCCGGTCGTACTCCTCGAGCGCGCCCGCCTGCCGCCCGGCGCGGTAGCGGGCGAGCATCAGCTGGCCGGCGATCCGCTCGTCGAGCGGGAAGGCCGCAGCGCGCTGGGCCGCAGCGGTGAGCACGGCGTTGTGCTCACCGAGGCGCAGCGCGAGGTCGGTGCGGTCGAGCTGCGCGGACAGGCGTTCGGCTGCGAGCGTGTCGCGCACCGCGTCCGCCCACGGGGTGTCGAGACCGGCGAAGGCGTCGTCGCGCCACAGCGCGAGGGCTTCGTCGAACAGTTCTGGCTGCTGCCGTTCGCGGGCGCGCGCCACGAGCGCACGGAACCGCAGCACGTCCACGCTCTCGGGTGGCGCGGTGAGTACGTAACCGCTGGGGCCGTGCTTGATCCCGACGCCGTCGGCCGCGGCGAGCGTGCGGCGCAGCCGGGACAGGTAGCTGGCGAGCAGCCGGGGCGCGCGGTACGGCGGCTGGTCGGCCCACACCCGTTCGACGAGCCGCTCGGTGGACACGGGCCGGTTGGCGTCGGCGAGGAGCGCGGCGAGCACCCAGCGCTGCCGCGCGTGCCCGAGGTCCACGGGCTCGCCGTCGAGGTGGGCCTCGACGGCGCCGAGCAAGCCGAACCTGACCTTGGTCATGGCCCATGCTTACCGCACCCGGGCCGTCGGGTGCGACCGGGAATCCCGCGTGACCTGCGTGTTCCCCGATCCGGAGAAATTTTTCGAACTCACGTGAACCGAACACGGACCCAGCCCCGTGTCACGGGCAAGAGCGGCTCCGGACGGTCCGAGAGCCCCGGTCGAACCCCGATGGAGTTCCCATGTTTCGCAAGCAAGCCCTGTTTCTTGCTGCCTTCGTGACGGCGGGCGCCGCCCTGCTCTCGGCTTGCGGCAGCCAGAACGACGGCATCCCGGCCGCCGCGCCCGGCACCTCCGCGGGCTCGGCCGTGGACGCCGGCAACGCCGGTGGCCTCGACCTGCTGAGCGGCACTGCCCGCAGCAACAACGCCGCCCGCGACACCGGTGACCTCGCCCCGGCCAGCGCGCCGGCCGACGTGCGCACCAAGTGGGTTTCGCTGCGCGCCGGCAAGGCGGGCAACCTGAACCCGGTCGTGATCAACGGTGCCGGCATGACGATCTACCGCTTCGACAACGACTCCCCGAAGCCGCCGAAGTCCACTTGCAACGGTGACTGCGAGAAGAAGTGGCCGCCGGTGAAGGTCACCAAGGGCACCAAGGTGTTCATCGCCGGCATCAAGAAGTCCGCGATCGGCGTGGTGAAGCGCGACGACGGCTCGCTGCAGCTCACGATCGGCAACTGGCCCGCGTACACCTTCTCCGGTGACAAGAACCCGGGTGACACCAACGGCGAGGGCGTCGGCGGCACCTGGTTCGGCATGAGCCCCAGCGGTGGCAAGGTGCTCGACGGCTCGCAGTCCTCGACCACCCCGCCGCCCCCGGCGACCGGTGCCAAGGCCGCGACCAGCACGATCCTGTTCGACGACGCGTTCTTCGGTGACAACGGTGCCTCGCAGGGCCTCTCCCTCGGTGCCGGTGACGACGCCTGCCAGAACCTGGCCCGCCCCGGCGTGACTTCCTCGCTCACCACCGACGGTGCGCTGAAGATCTGGACCGGCAAGAACTGCACCGGCAAGTCCATGGTCGTCGACGACGACGTGAAGGACCTCTCGGCGCTCGGCTTCGACGACGCCATCCAGTCCGTCCACTTCGGCGCCTGATTTACTTCGAGCCGGTGCGGCCAGCAGGCCGCACCGGCTCTTTTTCCTTGGAGGAGCTATGACTTCGCGGTTCACGTGGGTGGCGACGCTGGTCGTGGGCGCCGTGCTGGTGGCCGGGTGCACCACGGCCGTCCAGGGCAGCGCGGGCGTCGACCGGCCCGACCCGGCCAAGGTCGCCGGCCTCGCCATCACCGACGGTCCGAGCGGCCCGAAGGCGGGCGTCGCGGACACCGACCTGCCCGTGGCGAACACCGACGGCGGCGCGATCGACAAGCTCGCCGCCAACGCCGTGGCCGACGTGCAGCAGTACTGGACCGAGCAGCTGCCGGAGAACTTCGGCAAGGACTACAAACCCGTGGGGCAGCTCATTTCCTACGACTCGCGCGGCCAGGGCCTGAACCTGTGCGGCTCGAGCACCGCCGGCCTCGTGAACGCGTTCTACTGCCCCTCCGGCGATCTCGTCGCCTGGGACCGCGGCGAGCTCCTGCCGATGCTGAACGACTCGTTCGGCCCGATGTCCGTGGTCGCCGTGCTCGCGCACGAGCTGGGCCACGCTGTGCAGACGCGCCTGGGCCTGAGCCCCAACACGCCGTCGATCGTGAAGGAACAGCAGGCCGACTGCTACGCCGGCACGTTCTTCCGCTGGGTCGCCGAAGGGAACTCCCCGCACTTCCAGGTGTCCACCGGCGCGGGCCTCAACCAGATCATGGCCACCCTCTTCTTCATCCGCGACTCGGCCGGCTCGAGCTTCGACACCGCCGGTGCCCACGGCAGCGCCTTCGACCGCGTGTCCGCCTTCCAGTTCGGCTTCACCGACGGCCCGAAACGCTGCGCCGCCATCGACAATGCCGAAGTCGTGAGCCGCACGAGCCAGCTCCCCTTCTCCACCAAGGACCTCGACACGGGCGACGGCAAGGGCAACCTCGACGTGGACGACTCGTCGAACCTGCAGGACCTCGAAACGACCCTGCGCGCCGCGTTCCCCAAGGGCGCGCCGAAGCTCACCTCCGGCCAGACGGCGTGCTCCGACGCCCGCGTCACCTCGCCCGCGGCCTACTGCCCCTCGACCGACACGGTGTCCGTGGACCTCACCGCCCTGCGCCGCATCGGCACCCCGCCGGCCCGCGGCTCCACCGGCGGCCTCGGCGACTTCGCCGCGTTCGCCGAGGTGGCGTCCCGGTACGCGCTGGCGGTGGAGAAGGCGTACGGCCTGCCCCTGAACACGCCGGCCACGGGCCAGCTCACGTCGTGCCTCACGGGCCTCTGGGCGGGCACGCTGACGCCGGACAAGAAGGCCGCGCTGGAGCTTTCGCCGGGCGACCTGGACGAGGCCATCGCCGAACTGCTGTCTCCGAAGAGCGTGATCGCGTCGGACCCGTCGGGTACCACGGTTCCGTCGGGTTTTGCCCGCGTGGAGGCGTTCCGCGACGGGTTCACCTCTCCGACGGTCGCCACGTGCACGAGCAAGTACGGCGGCTGATCCCGGTGTCGAACGGCCCTCTCCCGACTCGGGGGAGGGCCGTTTTGCTGGGGCTCAGCCGTATTGTGGCGCCTCGGCTGTCGCGTTGAGGGCGGTCACCACCGCTCGCTCTTCGAAGTCGAAATGGGCCTCCAATTCATTCGCGAGCCCGTCGAGCTCCCTCCTCAGCTCCTTCGGATCGTCCTGGCCCGGCACAAAACTCTCGACGAGCACCTGGATCGACTTCTGCAGCCGCGCCACGACCTCGTGCTGCGCGGCGAGCTGCGCCACGGCGGGCGCGAGTGCCGGAAACTGTTCGGCCAACGGCGGAAACACCACGCGGTCCTCGCCGGTGTGATGCCGGCTCAGCGCGGTGCAGAAGCTGAGACAGTGCCCGCGCATCTGCTGCGCAAGATTCGCCTCCGGCCGGTTGATGGCCGTCGCCGCGCCCACCACGACCTGGTCCACCTGCTCCCGCAGCGTCCGCAGCTCCTCACGCAGCCACCCGTGCACCTCGACGAGCCAGTCACCGAGGCCCTTCACCCGCTCCTCGCCAGGCTCGGCTGCGATGCGGTGCAGCACGATCACGGGGATCTGCCGCGCCGTTCTGGCCTGGTGGCCAGCAAACCCCGGAGCCTCGGCGACCACTTGGGCGAACAGCTTGTCGCGCACTTCGCCCTGCGGAATCGCGGCGATCGCCCGATAGGTGCTCTTGCCGGTTTCGACGGTGACGATCGGGTTCTTGCGAATGTTGTGATACCAGGCGGGATGGTGGTCCGCACCATTGGCTGAGGCCACGACAACGCCGTTGCCGCCGATTTCCAGGTACCCGAGAAGGGCTTCCCGCGGTTGACCCGTTCTGGCGCCGATCGTGGTCAGCACCGCCAGGGTCCAGCCTTCGAACATCCCGGTCAGCCGGCCGTCGTTGGCCCTGAACTCGGCGATGACTTGGCGCTGGAAGGCGTCTATTTGCTTGTGGTGCGCGCTCACGTGGTTCCTTTCGGTATTCCGGAAGGAGGTCGTGGCACAGGATCGAAAAATACCCCGCAGACCTGAGCATGGCGCAGCGATCCCGGGCGAGGGATCAACGAACTGCGAGAGACGGAGATTCCGATCTCTGTGCTGGCTGGTTAGCCGCTACCTCCATGCATAGGCCCATACGGGGCTCACCGCGAAGTTAACACGGGGTCCGTGAGGCTGCCAAGGCCGACCGGGCTCGGGAAGCCCTGCCTGGCGCCGCCCGTTCTCCTGCCCCCGAATTCGGTGTGACCCGCGCCGCGTGACGGGCGGTGGTATGACAAAGTGGGGAGACGAGCGAGGAACGGGGTAAACGTGACCTACTCTCCTGGCGGGGCTCCGGTCGGGATCGACCCGACGATGCCCTCCACCGCGCGGGTCTACGACGCGGCACTGGGCGGCAAGGACAACTACGCGGCCGACCGCGAGCTGCTCGACCGGATGATCCGGGACGTGCCCGAGGTCATCGAGATGGCGCGCATGAACCGCGCCTTCCTGATCCGCGCGTGCCGCTTCCTCGCTGACAACGCCGGCATCCGCCAGTTCATCGACTGCGGCTCCGGTCTGCCCACGGCGGAAAACGTGCACCAGGTAGTGCAGCGCGTGAACAACGACGCCACGGTGGTCTACACCGACAACGACCCCACCGTGCTCGCCCACGGCCGCGTGCTCCTGCTCGACAACGAGCAGACGCACATCATCGGCGCCAACGTGTTCCACCCCGCCGAGGTCCTGGACAACCCCGAAGTCCGCGGCGCCATCGACTTCACCCAGCCCGTGGCCCTCCTGCACCTCGCCGACCTGCACTTCTACCCCGACGACCCGGCCGAGCTCATGGCCCGCTACCTGGACGCGCTGCCGTCCGGGTCGTTCGTCGTGGTCTCGCACTGCATGGACCCGGAGAACGAGCACAGCCACGTCGCGCGCAAGTTCGAGGAGATCTACAAGGCATCCTCGGGCTCACCCCTGTTCCGCACGCGCGCCGAGATCGAGCGCATCCTGCCCCCGACGATGGAACTGATCACGCCCGGCTGGGTCATCCCCGGCGAGTGGTGGCCGGACGGCCCCACACTGAAGCAGTGGACCGCCGGGGAGCAGTGCGTCCTGGCCGCGGTGGCCCGCAAGCCCTGACGGCTCAGGTGCGCATCGGGGCGATTTCGAAGTTCTTGGTCATGAATCGCCAGAATGGCTTCACTGCCTCGGGACTCGGCTGGTAGATCCTGTCGTCGTACCCGGTGAACGACCGGTGCTCGACGAACACCCCACCGGCCCCGACCTCCCCGACGACGGCGCCCGCACCACGACGTACGCCAGTCGCCGGACGCTGGCCGCGGCGTGACGATCAGGTTGTGCATCGAGGTGCACGCCGCCAGCCGATCCGCTCCTCCGCAGGCGATGACGCTGTCCACGATGTCCGCCATGTGCCGGAATGAGTCGTGTGCGTCTCCCATTTCCGTGAAGGACGCCGCGATGTCGTCCCACGGTCTCGGGCGGAACTCACCGTGCCAGGTCCTGGAGTTCATGAGCATGGTGCCGAGTCTGCGGTGGGGTTGCGCGGTTGGCAGTTCCAGCGCGCTGATTCACCGCCGCTCGCTGGCCAAGCCATCGTGATGATCACCGACGCGATCGAGGCCCGCTACCAGGCGCGGCGGAACCAGCCTGGTCATCGGCCACCCCGGCCACCCCTTCACCTCCGACTCGAAGGCGTACCTGCTGCCGAAAGGAGGTCCTTTGGCTGCGTTGGTGAACGAGTGGCTGAAGATCGCGCTGGACGAGAGAACCGTCAGGCGCCTCCACAACCAGGCGATGGCGTGACGGCTGAGTCAGTCCGTCATCTCGGCGAGGAACTCTTGAGTCTCCGGGTCTTCCGAAAACACCGCCGTGCCTCGCATTCCCCGGGTGAGCAACACTTTGTAGGTGTTCTTGATCAACGCCGAAAAGTGCAGATCATCTGCCTTTCTGACCGCCGGGTCTTTCGACGCGCTGCGGTTGGGCACCCACATCCCTTCTCGGCGAACGAGGTCCGTGCCGAAGATGACGCCGGACCAGTCGTACTCGAAGCCCTGCGCGGTGTAGATGCAGCCGACCTGGTCGAAACCACGGGAGTCGGTGGCCCAGAAGGCCGAGCTCGGTACGCCCGGAACGTTCTTCGTTCGCTCGGCCTTGGCGTTCCAGGGCCGACTCCAGCCGTCGATCACGACGTCGTCGACCAGGTAGGGGCCGTCGTCGCCGTTCCGCGGGTCGCTCCACGGCCAGCAGAACCCGGCGGCGAGCCGTGCCGTACCGCCGTGGTGGTCTTCCTGTGCCAGCACCCAGGACTCGAGTGCTCGTGGTGAGTCGGCGGCGGTCAGCATGATGCCGCGGTCGAGCGGGCCGGAGAGCTTGCTCCACGCGATCGGGGGCTCGGAGGTGCCCAGGCCCAGCAACCGCGCCACCCACATGTCGTACGACGGCGAACCGCCACACCGAAGCTGGTCTTTGAGGTGAACCACCTCGACCTCGCAGCCCAGAGCGTTGGCCGCTTCGGTGATTTCCCGCAGCGATCCCATTTCGCCGGGTCTCACCGTCTGGTGCTCGTCGAGCAGGAAGACCGGAACGTGGGCGACGTTGATCAGCTCGTTGATCTGCCTGTCGGCTCGCGCCCGCTGCTCGGCCTTGGTGTACTGCGTAGTTCCCTTTTCCCGGATGCGGTGGGCTTCGTCGCAGATCAGCACTTCGAGTTCTCTGGGTTCACAGCCGACGTAGGTGTTGAAGTACTTGAACAATCCTTTGGTGCGAGTGCTCCGGTGGCCGGCGTACTTGCGCATGGTTTCGGTGAACGACTTCGAACCCGTCGCGTGGTGAACGCCATACCCTCGTCGCGCGAGCTCGCCCAGCAGGCTTAACGCGATCACGCTCTTCCCTGAGCCCGGCCCGCCCTCGACGATCACGACGGTGTGTGTCCGTGCTGCCCGTGCTCGTTCGACGGCCTGCATCACCAGTTCATAGGCGATCTTCTGGTCGTCCAGCAGGACGAACTGCTCCCGGTCCTGGATCTCTGCGGATGCGTGCGCCAGAAGCGGCTTCGTGGGCCGATGTGCGTAACCCAGGAACTCATCGCCCGCAGCACGGTTGACTCGTGCTTCGGCAGCAGGGTCAAGAAGGCTGCGGAGGTGCTCGGTGAGCTTTCCACGGTCGTCCATCGTGAACATGCGCCCGTAGGTCGTCGCGGGCCGTTGCAGCAGTGTCGCCACGTCCGCTCGGCGCGCGTTGTGGAGGTAGGCCAAGCCGTGCACGGCGTTCGGTCGATCGACGAGTGCCGGCGTGTGGTCCACGAAGTACTCGCAATAGCCGCGCACCTGTTCGGCCGGGTGGAGATGCTTGCCTGGTAGACCAGGCACGTTCAGCACCTCGGCGAGGTAGAGCTCGGCTCTCGACCACTGTTTGAGCTCCACGAACACGAAGGTGCTCTCACCCGTCCGGGGGTGCGTGCCACACAAGACGGCGTCGATCCGCTGCCGGCTGTGCGGCAGCTGGTGCTCGAGAAGCACTTCGACATCACCCAAGCCGGCGCCGACCAAGTCCTGCAAGAGCGCAGGCAGGCTCTTGTTCCACGCGTCGAACTCGCCGCGCGACGTGCCGGTGCCAAACGTGTATCCGAACTGGTCGCGCAAGCGTTCGTGCAGCCCACCTGCCTGCGCTTCGGCGAGAAGATCGGTCGCGCAACCGCGAACGAGAGCCACTGAATCCCCCAAGAAGGCGTGCGTCATCGACGACGGTTCTGGGGGCATCGACGAGGCTTCGCCTCGGTGCCCGACGGTCCGCGTCCCCCACCGTAGTCGATCGACATCGGTGAACTTCCGAAACGAAGGCCTGGCCTTCGAGTTAATACCTAACGTAAGGTCTACACCTGATTCGGGGTCACCCGAACGTGCGACAGGGGAGGTCGTACTTGCTTTCGGATACTGCGGAGAACTTCGCGAACGCGGATACCGAGCACGTGATTCGTGAGCTCGCCCGGAGGGCGAGGGTGCCGTACTCGCGCGGGGTCAACACCGGACAGCTCGGCGCGTGGCGCAACAGCCTTCCTGCGCTGTTCGACCTGTTGGTAGGCATCGGGTTGGGGCATCTGCAGGTGATTCTCGAGTTCGGGTTGCCGTACAGCCCGATGCGGGTGGACGCGGTGCTGTGCGGCATCGCCCCTGATTCCGGCCGGCGATCCTATGCGTTCGTTGAGCTGAAGCAGTGGTCGCGTCCGAAGCTCGTCGCTCCCGGGCTGGTCGACCCGATTCCGGGACGCGACCGCTCGCGGGCCTGGCAGCCCGAGCTGCACCCGGCTGAACAGGTACGGCGATATTGCCAGTACGCGCTGGACTTCACCCCCTCCCTGGCTCGGACGCCCGACGCGGTGAAGGGCCTGGCTTACCTGCACAACGCCAACCGCACGGAATCCTGGACCCTGGACGACTTCGACTTCGACGACTTCGGTCAGCTGTACACGAAGGACCAGCTCGGTGACCTCGTGTCGGACTTGTACTCGCTGTTCGACGACGACCCTGCGACGGAGAGTGCGGCTCGAGAAGCTGGTGGTTGGCTCGACGAGGCCAAAAAGACGCCGGGTGGCTCGTTCCTGAAGACCGCCGCGGCGGCGCTGGCCGGTCGCGAAGGATTTCTCCTGCTGGACGCGCAGAAGGTCGCGTATGATCTCGTGCTCCAGGCTGTTGAACGCGCTGACCGCAGTGGGTCCGGCGGCGCCTGGAACAAGACGGTCGTGGTGGTGAGAGGTGGTCCTGGCTCGGGCAAGAGCGCCATCGCCGTGGCGTTGATGAGTGCGCTCGCCGGGCGCCAGGGCAAGGTCCTGCACGCGACAGGGTCCAAGGCGTTCACGGAGACCTTGCGTAAGGCAGTCATCGGCGGAGGCCCTCGAGCAGGCGAACTCTTCAAGTACTTCAACGACTTCCGAGGGTGGACGCGGGACGCCCTAGATGTGCTGGTCTGCGACGAGGCCCACCGCATCCGCGACGACGTGCCGCGAGACCGGTGGAACAAGTGGCCTCCCCAGGTCGCGCGACTGATCGACGTCGCCAAAGTTCCGGTGTTCTTGCTGGACGACCACCAGGCGGTGCGCCCTCGCGAATCCCAGACGGCGCAGCAGATCGTCGAGGTGGCACACGACCGAGGGTGTCACGTCGAGGAAATCCGGCTCGACGGCCAGTTTCGCTGTGGCGGCTCGCGCCACTTCGACGAGTGGGTCCTTCGGCTGCTCGGCATCGCCGACGGTGCCCCCGTCCGCTGGTCGGACTTGGTGGACGGTACTGACGACGAATACGTGGTCAGTTCGGCCGTCTCACCTGACGCCCTCGAGAACTGGCTGTTGCGGCAGTCGAGGGCCTTCGGTGGTACGGCGAGGATCGCTGCCGGCTTCTGCTGGGACTGGAGCGACCCGGTGCGCAAGGACGGCAAGTACCAACCAGTGGTCGACGTCCAGATCGGCGGGTGGCGCCGACCTTGGAACATCAAGCAGGGGCGAGAGGCCGAAGGCTATCCGTCCGCGTCGTATTGGGCGACAGACCCCGCGGGCTGGGGGCAAGTGGGGTGTATCTACACGGCCCAGGGTTTCGAGTACGACTGGGCCGGCGTCATCTTCGGCGAGGATCTCGTTGTCCGCGACGGGCGCTGGGTCGCTCGGAGAGACAAGTCCCGTGACACGTCGGTGAACGGGACTCAGTCCGAGGAGTTCGACAGGCTGGTCCGCAACACCTACAAGGTCCTGATGACCCGCGGCCTGCAAGGTACGTGTCTCTGTTCGGTGGATCCGGAGACCGCTGAGTTCCTGCTGAAGTATTCCGGCTGACCTGTGGTTGCCGTCCTGGGGCCAAGCGATGGCTGCCTGACGACCGTTCACCGCGCATACACCAGCATCCACCGAAATGAATATGCCGATCGGGACCGCGGCATATGCGGGAAATGGTGGGGCGTCCGACTGTTGTTACTCGGCCACGCAGGGTTGAGTCAGCAGCTACCCCACGCGATCAACGCTGGTGATGCGCCTCGCCCAGTCGGGCGCAGGTGTTTACCGGTGGGAACAGCGGCGCGGGGACGCGCTGGGAAAAGCCCAGGCCGACGGCCGCGGACAGACGCGCGCGGCGTTGCCAGAGGGGTTCGCCTGGATACACTGCACGCACAGATGCACATGCATTCAACCGTGCAGCAGGCTCTCACCCAGCGGAAACCGGGAGAAGCGAAAACGGAGAAAGAACGCGGCCCCCTCTGATCCAGGGAGCCGCGTCGGGCGCTGCACGACCCAGGAACGTTCGAGAAGGAGTGCAACACGACCATGCTAGACGTGATCCCTCAGGCGAAGCCACGCGACGACGCCCATGCCACCCCATCCGGCGGCACGACTATGGAAGCGCTTTCCAGTGCAGGCCAGACGTGGCGAGAGTTGCTCGGGACGGTGCTCGGCAGTTGGCAGTGCACGCTGCGCGCCACCATCATCGCGGGTGAGGTGCTGGTGGTGGCCCTCGCGGTGTTCGCGATGGCGGCCCACAGCTTCGCGGCCAACGCCGGTCTCGCTGCCGTGGTCCTCACCACGGCGGTGCGGTGGCGCGGGGCCGGCGGCCGGCACCGGAAAACGCTGCGGTAGCCCGAACCGGCGGTGCTCGAGGCGTCCCCTTTCGCCGAGCACCGCCGGGGGCGGCCACGGTGGCGCCAAGAGTGATCGCGTCAACCACCCTTGCTGCGCAACAAAATCCGTGGCCGAACGGGTGAACATAGATCATTTCCGCGGCCCTGGCGAGCCCTTCGCTTGCTCTTCGCATATTCCGCCGGAATCCTGAAGTGGCGGAATGGACCGAGAACGAGGGGGCAGTCATGAGTGCTTACGACCGCGCGCCGTGGGATGAGTTCGCCTGGGTGCGGCCGCAGTTGTGCGGGCCGAATTCGGGGAACTGTGTGGAAGTGAACCTCGGGAATCCCGACGTCGTGGCGGTGCGCGACACTAAGCTGGCCGGATCTCCGGTGCTCGTGTTCGACAACGCGGAATGGGACGCGTTCATGGCCGCGGCGCGGGCCGGGCAATTCGACCGGTGACGGTTGTTGGCGCGCTGGTAATCCGATTGGCCGATTGACTGAGATAATTCCAGTGAAAAATGCGCCACGAACCGTTTCCGTGTCGTACGATGGCGGGTATCTCCTTACCCCGATTGGACGGCACAGACCGGTGACTTCACCTTCCGTGCATTCTCAGTTGCGTGAACTGGGCTCCCTGATCAAGCAGGCTCGCATCGACCGCGGTTTGAAGCAGGTCGACGTCGGTGAAAAGATCCTGTACACGCAGCCGGTGATCAGCCGGATCGAGAACGGGCGGCACCTCCAGCCGCACATCCTCGACCAGCTCGTGACGATCCTGGAGGTGGATCCGCGCGTCGCGGCGAAGATGCGGCGGCTGAACGAGTCCTCGACGGCGCACCGGGGCGAAGCCCGGCTCAAGGCGACCCCCAAGTGGTTCAGGGACATCGTCGCCGCGGAGCAGGACGCGGCGCAGGTGCTGAGCTGGACCGGCGAACGCATCAGCGGCCAGCTGCAATGCGAAAGCTACATGCTCGAACAGTTCGCGGCGCACGGCCGCAAGGACGTCGACGACGCCGTTGCCGAACGGCTCGACCGCGGCGAGCTGCTCACCCGATACCCGGAACGGAGCTACGACTTCCTCCTGAGCGAAAGCGCGCTGCTCAGGGTCGTGCGGGCGAGAACGGTCAACCCCTTCGTCGCACTCGACCAGATCAAGCACCTGGTGCGGCTCACGGAAGACCACCCGTGGGTGCGGATCCGGTTCGTGCCGTTCGACGCCGGCCTCTACGTGCCGCCCGATCTCACGATCTTCAAGTTCGCGGGCGACCAGGGCAACTTCTCCTACGGGGAAACGTCCAACGGGATCCAGCGCTCGAGCTGTGAAACCTTTCGCACCGACCTCCACGCGTGGGAGTCGCTCAGCCGTCAGGCGTTGTCCGGTGAGCAATCGCGCGAGCTACTCGAACAGGCGAAACAAGCACTTCCGAAAAGGAGCAGTTCGTGACCCGGGCCGACGAACCCTTTCCGCCGCCGGGGGTCGACCTCGGCCACCCCAACGTGGCCCGCATCTACGACTACTACCTCGGCGGCACCACCAACTGGGAGATCGACCGCCAGTTCGCCGACCGGATCCTGCAGGCGTACCCCATCATCCGGCCCATCGCGTACGCCAATCGCATGTTCCTGCACCGCGTGGTGCGGCACCTGGTGAAACGCGGCATCCGCCAGTTCGTGGACATCGGCTCCGGCGTGCCCACGATGGGCCACGCGCACGAAGTGGCCGAGGACCTCGCGCCCGGTGAGGTGAAGGTGGTGTACGTCGACTACGAGCCGGTCGCCGTCGCGCACTCGCGGCGAGTCCTGAGCAAACACGGCGATCCCCGGCGGCACACCGTGATCCACGCCGACATGCGCGACCCGCAGCGGCTCTGGTCCCGCGTCGCGGAAACCGGGATCATCGACCTGACCCAGCCGGTGGCGGTGCTGCTCATCGCGGTGCTGCACATCCAGCAGCCGCCGGCGCCGGGCAGCGGCGCCACCGAGGACCTCGGCCCGTGTCTCGTCAAGGCCTACCGCGATCTGCTCGCGCCCGGCTCCTACCTGGCGCTGTCCCACGTGACCGACGACGGAGTGCCACCTGGCCACCTGGAGATGCTCGCGGACCTCAAACGCTGGTACAACGCTTCGTCGAGTCCCGTCGTTTTTCGCAACCACGAGCAGATCAGCGGCTTCTTCGGCGACTTCACGCTGCTCGAACCCGGCGTCACGTGGACCCCGCTCTGGCATCCCGAAGAGGCCAGCGACGGTGATCAGACCGCGAGCCTGCCGTCGCCGAACGAATCGTTGCTGCTCGCCGGCGTCGCGCGGAAGTGAACCCTCAGGCGGGTTTCTCGCCGAACGTGAACCTCGACTGCAGGATCGGCCCCGGAATCGTCGGATCGGGTCCTCGCCCGTAACGGCGTGTGAACGTGTCCACCGGTGACGTCGTGAGCGTCCAGCCCAGGGAACGCAAGGCGGCCGGCGTGTCCGGGCGCGGGTCCGCGTCGAAGAGGGTGCCCAGGTGAGAGCCGGTTTGGTCGGGTGTCGTGTCGAAGAGGGCGTGGTCGCGCAGGGAGTCCTGGCCGGGCAGCGTTTCGAGGCCGACGCGGCTGCCGGGAGC
The DNA here is from genome assembly GCF_035918295.1 of Amycolatopsis rhabdoformis. Lineage (GTDB taxonomy): Bacteria > Actinomycetota > Actinomycetes > Mycobacteriales > Pseudonocardiaceae > Amycolatopsis > Amycolatopsis rhabdoformis. Next base: position 6,876,240 of record NZ_CP142149.1, on the reverse strand, counting down.
TGAGAGGGAGTCCAGCCGGGAAATGAGGGTCGTTTCGACCGTGGCGGGCAAGTAGAGGAGCAGGCCTTCCGCGACCCAGGTCGTGGGCACGGCCGGGTCGAAGCCCGCGGCGAGGAGCACCGAGGCCCAGTCGTCGGCCAGGTCGGCGGAGAGGAAGTGGTGCGAAGGCGCGGCGGCGCCCAGTGCGGCGAGCACCTTTTGCTTGAACCCCAGGACATCGGGGCGGTCGATCTCGTAGAACGTCGAAGCGAGGCCGAGCCGCAGGGCGCGCGTGTCGAGGCCGGCGCCGAGGATCACGACCTGTGGGGTGTGGCGGGCGGCGTCGCGGAGGAAGTCGTCGAAGGTGCGGGCGCGCACGGCGAAGAAGCGGCCCAGGTGGCCCCACAGGGGGTGCTCGTCACCGCCTTCGACGGCGGTGATGCGGGTGGGCAGGGAGACGCCGGCCGTGGCCGCGTGCACGAAGTGTTCGGCGAACTCGTCGCGCAGCAGGCTGTGCGGGTGGTGGGTTTCGATGGCGCGCGCGGCCGCGACCATGAGGGCGGTGGAGCTCACGCCCGCCTCGAGTTCTGACACCTGCTGACACCTTTCGGCCGTGAAGTCGGCGCTCACGGTACCGGCCCGGCGCGCGGCTGAGATGCCTCCAACGGGGTGATCGACACCGGTGTCCCGCCCAGCCGGACGCTGTCTGTCCACTCGCGAGGATCAGACGCGCGAACGCACCCCGGCCAGCGCGTTCTCGTGGAACCCGAGCTCGTCGATCTCCACCTCCAGCACCGAACCGGCGTTCAGCACCAGCGGCACCTCGTCGCGCGCGACCGCCACGACGTCCCCGGGATCCAGCGGCAGCCGCAGCGCGAGGTCGGCCACCAGTGCCCCGAAGTCCAGCTCGGCCGGCGCGGAGTTCCGCACCGAGCGGCCGTCCACGAAGCTGCACAGCGTGAGCCGCGGCCGCAACGCGCCCGGCAGCTCGTCGGGCGTGACCAGAGCCGGGCCGAGGGACAGCCGACCGATCTCGGAGATCTCGTTCAGCATCGAGAACCCCGCGACGGCACCCGCCGGCCCGATCACCACGGCCAGCTCCGTCTTCCACCACACCGCAACGGTTTCCTGTGGCAACACGATCGGGTCGCGCGGGCCGGAGAGCAACCGTGGCCGCGTGACGCGAACGGAATCCCGGCCGACCCGCACGACTTTCCCCGGCCGGGTCACCAGCGCCGAACGCTCGGCGAACATCGCCTCGTGCACCGGTCCGTCCGCCGCAGCGGGCCAGTGCGGATCACGAAGCAACGCGCCGACGTCGGCGAACGGCAGCTCCACCAGAGTGCCGTCGCCCTCGGCGCGGGCCGCGCGGGTGCCGCGGCTCGTGCGGATCGTGGTCAGTTTCATGCCGCGTTTCCTCCAAAGTCCGAGGCGAGGTCCGAGCAAGCAGGGGCTGGGTGGTATTCGGATGGCGCAGGTATCGATTCGTCGTCCCCGGTTATCAGTTCCGGCGAACCTTGACAGTCTATATCCAGATTCGTATCGTTCGACGTCACCGACCGCTGACCGACGGTGGTCGACACGGTGCCGTAGGAGGAGAATCCGGATGTCGAGGATCCTGATCGTAGGCGGTGGGTTCGCCGGGGTGTGGAGCGCCGCGAGTGCGGCCAAGCTTCGCCAGGAACGTGGACTGTCCGAAAAGGACCTTCAGGTCACCGTGGTCGACGCCGGTGACGACATGGTGATCCGCCCCCGCCTCTACGAGGCCGACCCCGACCGCATGCGCGTGCCGCTCGACCGCGTGCTCGGCCCGATCGGCGTGCGCCGCGTGGCCGGCACGGTCGTGGGCATCGACACCGCCGCGCGCACCGTCTCCGCCGTCCGTCGCGACGGCACCACCGCCACCCTCGGCTACGACCGGCTGGTACTCGCCTCCGGCAGCCAGGTCGTGCGGCCCGCTGTGCCCGGCGCCGAGCACCTCTTCGACATCGACACCCTCGGCGGCGCTGCCACGCTCGACGCGCACCTGCGCCGCCTGCCCGAACGGCCCCCCATCCCCGGGCGGTTCACGGCGGTTGTCGTCGGCGCCGGGTTCACCGGGTTGGAGATCGCGACCGAGCTCGTCGGTCGCCTGAAAGAGCTGGGCGACGACGTACGGGTGGTGCTCGTGGAGCGCCTCGACGCCGTCGGGCCCGAGCTGGGTGAGGGGCCGCGGCCGGCGATCGAGAAGGCCCTGGCCGACCTCGGGGTCGAGGTACGGCTCGGCGTCAGCGTCGCCGAAATCGCCCCCGACCAGGTGCGGTTGTCCGACGGCACGGTGATCCCCACGGCCACGGTCGTGTGGACGGCCGGCATGACGGCCAGCCCGCTCACCTCGTTCATCTCCGCGGAACGGGACCGCCTCGGCCGGCTGGAAGTCGACGAGTACCTGCGGGTCCGCGGGGTCGAGCACGTGTACGCCGCCGGCGACACGGCCGCCGCGATGTCGCCCGCCGAGGGCCGCGTGGTGATGCAGAGCTGCCAGCACGCCCTCCCGCAGGGCAAGTTCGCGGGCCACAACGTCGCCGCCGACCTGCTGGACGAGGACCTGGTCCGGTTCGAGCCGGCGCCGTACGTCACCTGCCTCTCGCTGGGGCCGGCGGGCGCGGTCGTCACGTCGGGCTGGGACCGCGAGGTGCAGATGACCGAACACCTCGCGAAGGACCTCAAACACACGATCAACCAGCAGTGGATCTACCCTCCGGTCGACGATCCGGCAGAATTGCTCAGCCAGGCGGGCCCGCAGTCGGCCTGGCCCGAATACGAGCCGGCAGACACACTGACAGCGGAAACCCCAGAGGCGCTCGCCGCGAGCTGACGTCGAGCCGGTCGTCGGAGATGAGGTGCGATGGAGCTGCGGCACCTGCGGTACTTCGTCGCCGTCGCCGAGGAATGCCACTTCGGCCGCGCCGCCGACCGGCTGCACATCGCCCAGCCCGCGCTGTCGCACCAGATCAAGCAGCTCGAAGCCGAGCTCGGCGTCGAGCTGCTCACCCGCACCACCCGCAAGGTGCAGCTCACCCCGGCGGGCCAGCGTTACCTCGAACGAGCGCGGACCGTGCTGACCTCGGTCGACGCGGCCGGCGTCGAAGCCGGCCGCGTCGCCAAGGGCGACGTGGGCCGGGTGGCGATCGGGTTCACCGGCTCGGCCACCTACGAGCTGCTGCCTTCGCTCGCACGGGTGCTCCGGCGCGACTTCCCGGGCATCGAGCTCGACCTCACCGGCGAGATGCTTACGCCCGATCAGGTGACGGCGCTGGTGGAGGAGACCCTCGACATCGGGTTCCTCCGCCCGCCCGTGCGCGAGCCGGGGCTGGTCGTGCAGGTGCTGCGGCGCGAGCCGCTGATCGCGGTGCTGCCCGCCAGCCACCCGCTCACCGAGCGGGACACGGTGCGGCTCGCCGACCTGCGCGACGAGCCGTTCATCTGCTACCCGTCGCACCACCGTTCGGTGGTGTACGACGCGGTGTTCGACGCGTGCCAGCAGGCCGGTTTCGTGCCGTCCGTGGTGCAGGAAGTCGGCGAGACCTCCACGTTGGTCTCGTTCGTGGCGGGTGGTCTCGGCGTGGCGCTGGTGCCCGCGTCGGTGCGGCACCTGCAGATCACCGGCTCGCAGTACCGGCCGCTCGCGGGCACCACCCGCGAGGTGCAGCTCGCCGCTGCGACGCGGGCCAACGACCTGTCGCCCCACGTGGCCAAGGTGCTTTCGCGCGCCCACTCGCTGCTCGGCGGGCCGCGCTGATCCTTCTCGATTGATAAGCCACGGCTATCGATCTTGAAGTTACAGGTATTTCTCATTTCCGAATCGGTCGTAAACAATCAGGAACCACCAAGAATTCCCGGACTCAAGGAGGAGCCGTGACCCCGTTCATGCTGGCTGTCCAGTCGCTGCTGGACGGGGAGGACGCCCCCGTGCCGGCCACCGAGCCGGCTGCCCCGAGATCGGTCGCCGTGGCCACCGACGAGCAGGTGATCATCCGATCGCTGGCCGAACAGCTCGTGTGCGAGGCCAACGCGATCCTCAGGGAACACGGGCAGGTTTTCAGCCTCGTCGACGACAGTGCCGACGGAGAACTCGCGTTCACCGTGGGCTTCGCCGACCGCAGCGCCCGCATCCGCACCGCGATGTCCGGCCGCGAGGCCACCGTGCAGCTCTCGATCGCCGGTGAACCCGACGACGCGCCGCGGCGGCTGGCGGGCGACGAGGAGCTGCGATCGCTGCTGCTGAGCCTGCTGAGCGCGAACCCCGTTCCCGCCCACTGACCTGAAAGAGGACTGATGCAATACGAACTGCGGTATCAGGTCATCGAGCCGAAGAGGCAGACCTACCAGAACGTGATCGACCGGTTCGGCGACCAGCCGGCCAGCCGCTACCTCGAGGCGACGCTCGACGTCGAACCGCGCGAGAACTTCCACTACCGGCCCACGTGGGACCAGCACCGCGAGCTCTACGACGCGGACTACACCGCGCTGAAGCTCACGGATCCCTACAGCTACACGGATCCGCGCCAGTTCTACTACACGCCGTACGTGACCAACCGCGCCAACCTGCACGACGAGTTCACCAAGCAGATGGCGTACCTCGAAGAGCGCGAGCTGCTGGCGAAGCTGCCCACGGCGTGGCGCACGGTGCTCACCTCGGCCATCCTTCCCTTGCGCCACTACGAATCCGGCGCGCAGATGGTGAGCGTCGGCGGCGCGCGGTTCGCCTACGGCACCTCACTGGAGCAGTGCTGCACCTACGCGGCGTTCGACCGCATCGGCAACGCGCAGATGCTTTCGCGCGTCGGGATCGCGCTGAGCGGCGGCACCGGCGACCTGCTGCAGGTGGCCAAGCGCGAGTGGCTCGACAGCGAGCACCTGCAGCCGCTGCGCCGCTTCACCGAAGAAGCCATGGTCGCGCAGGACTGGGCCGAGGGCCTGGTCGCGGTCGACCTCGTCGATTCACTCATCTACCCGGTGCTCTACCGCGAGCTCGACGAAATCGCGCTCACCAGCGGCGCCGGCGCGTACAGCCTGTTCACGCAGTACCTGCACACCTGGTTCAAGGACCAGCGCAAGTGGCTCGACGCGCTCATCAAGGCGTGGGCCGGCGACGAACAGCACGGCGAGGCGAACCGCGAGCACCTGTCGCGCATCGTCGCGACGTGGAACCCGCTCGCACACGAGGCGGCCACCGAGATCGCGCGTGTGGTCGACCACCAGCTGCCCGACGCCGGCACGGTCGCCGCGCTCGCGCGCACCACGGCCGCCGCCGAACAGCGCTGGGCCCAGGTCACCGGAGGTGCGGCGTGAGCGACACCCTGCGCCAGGTCGGCATCGACATCCAGGAGTCCGAAGAGAACCGCGGCCTCGTCGCCGCCATCCGGGCCGACAACCCGGAGCTCACCGTCCGGCACCTGCCGGGCCTGGTCAAGATCCAGGCCGCGGGCCAGATCGTGATCAACCGCGAGACGGTGGAGCGCGAGCTCGGCCGCGAGTGGGAGACCGGCGAGTTCCAGCTGGCCATCGTCTCGTTCGCCGGGAACCTTTCGGAATGGGACGACGACCAGATCATCGTGAAGTGGGAGCACTAGGACATGACTCAGACCACACCGCGCCGCAAGCTGCCGCTCAAGGAGCGTTACGCGCTGCTCACCCGTGACCTGGACTGGGACCCGAGCTACGTCACGAAGGACCAGCTGTTCCCCTACACCAGCTACGAGGGCATCAAGGTCCACGACTGGGACGGCTGGGAAGACCCGTTCCGCCTCACCGTGGACGCCTACTACAAGTACCAGGCGGAAAAGGACAAGCGGCTCTACGCCGTGCTCGACGGGTTCGCCCAGAGCCAGGGCCACCTCGGCCTCGCGGACGCCAGCTACCTCAACGCCATCAAGCTGTTCATCCAGGGCGTGACCCCGCTCGAGTACGCCGCGCACCGCCACTTCGCTTATCTGGCCCGGTATCTCGAAGGCCCGGCGCCGCGGTTCGCCGCGCTGTGCCAGAGCGTGGACGAGCTGCGCCACTGCCAGACGCAGATCCACACGATCAGCAACTACAACAAGTACTACGGCGGTTTCCACAGCTGGTCGAAGATGCACGACCGCGTGTGGTACCTGTCCGTGCCGAAGTCGCTGTTCGACGACGCCATGACGGCCGGGCCGTTCGAGTTCCTGATCTCGATCTCGTTCAGCTTCGAGTACCTGCTCACCAACCTGCTGTTCGTGCCGTTCATGAGCGGCGCGAGCTTCAACGGTGACATGCCGACGATGTCGTTCGGGTTCTCGGCGCAGTCGGACGAGAGCCGGCACATGACGCTGGGCCTCGAGGCCATCAAGTTCCTGCTGGAGCAGGACGAGGGCAACGTGCCGATCATCCAGGACTGGATCGACAAGTGGTTCTGGCGCGCGTACCGGATGTCCGCGCTGGTCGCCGGGATGATGGACTACATGCTGCCGAAGCCGGTCATGAGCTGGAAGGAGGCGTTCGAGCTCTACTTCGAGGACCAGATGCTCGGCGGTCTCTTCCCCGACCTGGAGTTCTACGGCATCCGCCCGCCGCGTCACGTGCAGGACGCGATCGCGGAGAAGGACAAGCTGTCGCACGAGGTGTACAAGGTCCTGCACAATTTCTCGTTCGCCGCCTCCTTCACCACGCAGGCGCCGAACGAGCAGCACATGAAGTGGCTGGCCGAGCAGTACCCGGAGACCTTCGACCAGCACTACCGGCCCGTGTGGGAGAAGCACCACCGCATCGAGGCCGAGGGCGGCCGGATGTTCTTCCAGGGCCTGCCGCAGCTGTGCCAGGTCTGCCAGATCCCCATGGTGTTCACCGAAAAGGACGACCCGGCCAAGACTTCCTTCCGCTCCAGCGAGTTCCGCGGCGAGCAGTTCCACACGTGCAGCGACGGCTGCCAGTGGATCTTCGAGCGCGAGCCGGAGAAGTTCGTGCAGGCCTGGCTGCCGGTGCACCAGATCTACCAGGGCAACTGCGGTGGCCCGTCGGTGCCGGAAGTCCTGGAGTGGTACGGCATCCAGGAAGGCGACAACGGCGAGTACAAGGGGTCGCTGGACCACAAGTCGTGGATCGGCTGGCACAACGGCGACGTGGAACAAGGAGTCTGACATGCCGGTGAAAGCGCTCTACGACTACGACTTCCCCTCGGCCGACCGCGCCGAGCTGTTCGGCGACGACCAGCTCGTGTACGTGCACTGGGAAGGCAACCCGATGTTCTGCTCGGCCGCGTGCTTCCGCGTGCCGAAAGCGCTGGGGTTCGGCGAGTTCGTGGAAACGGTCGTCGGCCCGTGGGCCGGCTCCGATCCGGACTTCAACCCGGCCGCCGTGCACGGCTGGCGCGTGAACGGCCGGCCGCTCGGCGAAACCGGCGACACCTCGCTCACCGAGCTCGGCATCGGCCACAAGGCACTGCTGCAGTTCACCGCCTGAACGGAGGCAAAGTTCGTGACGACGCACACCATCCGCGTGGAACCGATCGGTGCGGAGATCCAGTGCCGGGAGGACCAGACCGTTCTCGACGCGTGCCTGCGCGAGGGCATCTGGCTTCCGCACGCCTGCACCCACGGCACGTGCGGCACCTGCAAGGCCCAGATCCTCGACGGTGAGGTCGACCTGGGCGACGCGTCGCCGTACGCGTTGCTGGAAAGCGAACGCGACGAGGGCGCCGCGCTGATCTGCGTGGCCCAGCCGCGCGGCGACGTGGTGCTCGAGGGTGAAGTCGACATGGACGAGGGCGTCGGCGTCCACCCGGTGCGCGACTTCCGCGCCCGGGTGGACAGCCTCGACGAGATCGCGCCCGACGTGCGCCGGCTGGTGCTGGCGCTCGAGGAACCGATGAAGTTCAACCCCGGGCAGTACGTGCTGCTGGACGTGCCGGGCGGGCACCAGCGGCCGTACTCGATCGCGAGCACCCCGGCCGACGGCTCGAAGATCGAGCTGCACCTCAAGCGTTCGGAAAACGGCGTCGCCACCGACGGCTGGGTGTTCCGCGACCTGGCCGCCGGCGACGAGGTCACGCTGTCGGGGCCGTACGGCCGGTTCTCGTTCCGTCCACTTCGGACACAGCCGATCCTGCTGCTGGGTTCGGGCACCGGGCTGGCACCGCTCAAGTCGATGATCCGCCACCTCGACGAAGACGGCGGCGGTGGCCAGCAGGTGACGCTCTACCACGGCGTGGCCACCAAGGACGACCTGTACGACCGCGAGTACTTCGAGGAGCTCGAAGCCCGCGCCGACTGGTTCACCTACCGCCCGGCCCTTTCCCGCGACGACTGGCAGGGCCGCTCCGGCCGGGTGCCGGCGCTGCTGGCCGAGGACTACCCCCGCGCCGGCGGGCACGTCGCCTACATCTGCGGCAGCCCGGACATGGTGTCGGACACGATGAAGGCGCTGATGAAGGCGCGGTTGTTCCCCCGCGACATCTACCGCGAGGACTTCTTCGACTCCGCCGACCGCGCCGCCGGCACCCACGTGGTGCGCAGCCCGCTGATCCGGCGTTGATCCGCCGCACCCGCTGAAAGGATCGCGAGGTAGAAGTGAAAGTCACCAGAATCGAGGCGATCCCGTTCGCCGTGCCGTACCGCAAACCGTTGCGGTTCGCGAGCGGTGAGGTGGACACGGCCGCACACATCCTCGTGCGGGTGCACACCGACGATGGTCTGGTGGGGACCGCCGAGGCCCCGCCGCGGCCGTTCACCTACGGCGAGACCCAGGGCTCGATCAAGGCCGTGATCGACTCGGTCTTCGCGCCGCAGCTGCTCGGGATGTCGCCGCTGGCGCGCGAGGCCGTGCACGCCAAACTCGACCGCACGGTGGGGAACCCGGCCGCGAAGAGCGCGATCGACATGGCGTTGTGGGACCTCATCGGACAGAGCCTCGGCGTGTCCGTGACCGAGCTGCTCGGCGGCTACACCGACCGCATGCGCGTGTGCCACATGGTCGGGTTCGCGCAGCCGGGCGAGATGGTCGACGAGGCCGAGCGGGTGCGCGACCTCTACGGCATCACCACGTTCAAGGTCAAGGTGGGCCGCCGGCCGGTGCGCCTCGACGTGGACGTGTGCCGCGCGCTGCGGGCCGGCCTCGGCGACGACGTCGAGCTCTACATCGACGGCAACCGCGGCTGGACGGCGTCGGAGGCGGCCGCCGCGCTGCGGGCGCTCGACGACGTCGGCCTGCTCTTCGCCGAGGAGCTGTGCCCGGCCGACGACGTGCTGGGCCGCCGCTGGCTCGCCACGCAGAGCCGGATCCCGCTCTACGCCGACGAAAGCGCCACGCGGCCCGGCGAAGTCACGCGCGAGCTGCTCGCGGGGGCGTCCCACGGCGTCAGCATCAAAACCGCCCGCACCGGCTTCACCTACTCCCAGCGCGTGCTCAGCCAGTGCGCCGGGCTCGGGGTCGAAGTCGTGCTCGGCAACCAGATCGACGGCCAGATCGGCTCGCTGTGCGCGGCGACGTTCGGGGCCGCGTTCGAGCTCACCTCACGGCGGGCGGGGGAGCTGTCCAACTTCCTGGACATGACCGACGACCTGCTCGCCGAGCCGCTGCGCATCCAGCACGGCGAGCTGCGCGTACCCCAGGGCCACGGCCTCGGCATCCAGCTCGACGAGGACAAGCTCGCCCGCTATCGCCAGGACTGATTCCCACCACGAAGAGAGGTAGCACCATGACCGAAGTCGTTTCCCCCACCGCCGCAGCTTCGGGCGCGTCGGCGACCGAGCGGTTCCAGGAGCGGGCCAAGAGCTCCGCCGCCAGCGACGCGGCGCGCGTGGACGCCATCGCCACCGACGCGCTGGCCGCCCTGCACGAGGTCGTGCGCAAGCACCAGCTGACCTACGATGAGTACAACGCGTTCAAGGCCTGGCTCATCCGCGTCGGCGAAGACGGCGAGTGGCCGCTGTTCCTCGACGTGTTCCTCGAGCACGAGGTCGAGAAGGTCGCCAACGCCAGCCGCGAGGGCACCGCCGGCAGCATCGAGGGCCCGTACTACGTCGAAGGCGCGCCCGAGTTCGGCGCCGAAGCCACGCTGCCGATGCGCGACGGTGAGGCCGGCACGCCGCTGCGGTTCTTCGGCCAGGCGCGCACGGTGTCGGGTGAGCCGCTCGCGGGCGCCGTCGTGGACTTCTGGCAGGCCGACGACGCCGGCCTGTACTCGCAGTTCGCGCCCGGCATCCCGGAGTGGAACCTGCGCGGCCGCTTCACCGCCGACGCCGAGGGCAACTTCTCGATCCACACGATCCACCCGGCGCCCTACCAGATCCCGACCGACGGTGCGACGGGCGCGCTCATCGCCGCCGCCGGCTGGCACGCGTGGCGCCCGGCGCACCTGCACATCAAGGTGTCGGCGCCCGGCCACCAGCTCATCACTACGCAGCTGTACTTCGACGGCGGCGAGCACGTGGGCGACGACATCGCCACGGCGGTGAAGGACGCGCTGATCCTGGCCCCGACCGCCACCGGCGACGGCGAAGAGGTCCGCTACGACTTCGTGCTCGACCCCGCCTGAGGCCGGCATGTTGTTCGCGGTCCGGATGGACGTCGACCTGCCCCTCGACCTCGACGCGCAGTTCCGCGACGAGCTCCTGGCCACGGAGAAGGCGTACAGCCAGAAGCTTCAGCGGGCGGGGAAGTGGGTGCACCTGTGGCGGGTCGTGGGTGAGTACTCGAACCTGAGCGTGTTCGACGTGGCGGACAACGGCGAGCTCCACGAGCTGTTGTGGAACCTGCCGCTGTTCAAGTACATGAAGGTGACCGTGACCCCGTTGGCGCAGCACCCGTCCGCGGTGGCCGGCTGAGGTTCTCACCGAAGACCACGGACGCGTGAGCGGGCTCGCGCGTCCGTGGTCTTGACGGTCTCTATTCGGGATGTTTAACATCCAGTTTGACAATACGAGTGAGGCGGCGACGCCGGATCCTTGTCCCCTGAACCTGGATATTGAGTGTCCAGATTAACGGGGCGCGAACCGGGCCCGCGGCGGCCGGCTCGCCGGGAGTGATTCGGCAGGAGGACCGCGATGAGCCAGAGTCCCGAGGTCGTGCCGCGGGTGAACGGGCACGCCGTGGTGAAGCACCCACCGTTGTTCGCGCGGATCGACCGCGTACTGCTCGTGATCGTCGCGCTGCACTGCGTCGGTGTCGGCGTGCTGGTGGCGCGGCACCCGGACACCGCGGTGACCCTCGGGCAGGCCGTGCTCGTGCTGGCGCTCTCCGGAACCGGTGTCTGGCGGCATCTGCGCTCGCGAGGGCGCTCGGGAGCGATCCTGCTGGGTGTCTCGATGGCGGTGTCCTTCATCTCGGTCGGGTGGTTCGGGCCGCCGGATGTCACAAACGGGGTGCTCTTCCTCGTCCAGTTGTCAGGCGCCGTGTTCGCGGTGGCCGTCCTGCGCAGGCGAGTGAGGATCGCATGAGCTCACTGACCAGACCGACCAAGACCGACCCGGCCGTGCTCAAGGCCGCGGGCACGGCGGCGGACGCGGTCGACGTCCGGTACCACGTGTCGAAGGGTCTTCGGCACCAGATGAACAAGGTGTTCCCCACGCACTGGTCGTTCCTGCTGGGTGAGGTCGCGCTGTACAGCTTCATCGTGATCCTGCTGTCGGGGGTGTACCTCACCTTGTTCTTCGACCCCTCCATGGAGGAGGTCACCTACCACGGCAACTTCACCAACATGCAGGGCCTGGAGATGTCGCGGGCGTTCGAAAGCACCCTCGACATCTCGACGGCGGTGCGCGGCGGCCTGTTCGTGCGGCAGCTGCACCACTGGGCCGCGCTGATCTTCATCGCCGCGATGATGGTGCACATGTGCCGCGTGTTCTTCACCGGCGCGTTCCGCCGTCCGCGTGAAGCGACCTGGGTGATCGGCGCGACGCTGCTCATCCTGGGCATGTTCGAGGGCTTCTTCGGCTACTCGCTGCCCGACGACTTGCTCTCGGGTACCGGCATCCGCGCGACGCTGTCGGGCATCATCCTGTCGATCCCCGTGATCGGCACGTGGATCCACTGGGCGGTGTTCGGCAGCGAGTTCCCCGGCAACCAGATCATCCCGCGCCTGTACACGGTCCACATCCTGATCATCCCGGGCATCATGCTCGCGCTGGTCGCGGCGCACCTGGGCATCATCTGGTACCAGAAGCACACGCAGTTCCCGGGCGTGCGGCGCAAGGAAACGAACGTCGTCGGCATTCGCATCTTCCCGGCGTTCGCGCTCAAGGCCCTGGCGTTCATGACGCTCGTGACGGGCGTGCTTTCGCTGCTCGCGGGTCTGTTCCAGATCAACGCGATCTGGAACATCGGGCCGTACAACCCGTCGCAGGTCTCGGCCGGCTCACAACCCGACTGGTACCTCGCGTGGGCCGACGGCCTGCTGCGCATCTGGCCGGCGTGGGAGGTCTACCTCGGCAACTACACGATCCCGGCCGTGTTCTTCCCCGGCGCCGTCGGGATGCCGGTGCTGTTCGTGCTGCTGCTGTCGTACCCGTTCCTGGAACGGAAGCTCTCCAAGGACACCGCGCACCACAACCTCCTCAACCGCCCGCGCGACGCGCCGGTGCGCACGTCGCTGGGCATGATGGCGCTGGGGTTCTTCGCGGTGATCGAGCTTTCGGGCTTCAACGACATCATCGCCGACCAGTTCGACATCTCGCTCAACGCGACTGTGTGGGCCGGCCGGATCGGGGTGCTGGTGGTGCCGCCGCTGGCGTACTTCATCACCTACCGGGTGTGCCTGGGCCTGCAGCGCGCCGACCGCGAGGTGCTCGAACACGGCATCGAGACGGGCATCATCACGCGCTCGCCGTCCGGCGGTTACCTGGAGATCCACCAGCCGCTCGGCCCGGTGGACGGCCACGGGCACCCGATCCCGCTCGACTACCAGGGCGCGACGGTGCCGAAGAAGATGAACAAGCTCGGCGCCGCCGGGCGCGCCGTGCCCGGTTCCCTGCTTACCCCCGACCCCCCGGAGGAGACGGCGGCGATCAGCCGCGTGAAGCAGGGGCATTGAGCCTCTTTGAGAGCTGAGCTGGGTTACGCGGCCGCGTGCAGATCCGCGACCGCGTCACCCAGCTCGGGGTGCGCCGAGGAAACCGTGGCGAGAATGGCGACGATCGCGTCGTACACGAGGTTTTCGAGCTCGGGCGCGGGCACGTCGCAGTCGTGGGTGAGCCAGTCGAGGGTGGTCTCGTCGAGCAGGCCCATGATGCCGCGGATCGCGACCCGCACGCGCGGCGGCGGTTCCGTGGTGAGACCCAGCAGGTCGACCACGAACTCGGCGCCGGCGCGGCGGGCCCGTTCGAAAAGCTCGTCCACTTCCGGGTCCTGGCCGCCGGCGCGGATGAACGCGAGCATGGTGTGCACGTGGGCGCGCCGGTAGTCGATGTGGCGGCGCAGCAGGCCGCGCATGCGCTGCTCGCGAGTGAGCTCGTCTTCGCGGGGGCGGTGCAGGTCCACGAGCTCGTCGAGCGCCTGCTGGAGCACGGCGAGGTAGAGGCCGCGCTTGTCCTTGAAGTGGTAGAACAACAGCCCGTGCGCGACCCCGGCGGCCTCGGCGATCTCGCTGATGTAGATCTCGTCGTAGGGCTTGCGGGCGAACAGGTCGGCGGCCACCTCGATCAGCGCCGCGCGCCGCTGCCCGCGAGGCGGCGCGGTGCGCTTCTCGGAACTCATGTCAGCTTCCTCCTGTGCTCACCTCGTTGCGCAGGCTGCCGATCCCGTCCACGCTCACCTCGACCACGTCACCCGCACGCAGGTACGCGCCCGACGCGAGCGCGACGCCGGCGGGTGTCCCGGTGAGGATCACGTCTCCCGCCGCGAGCGGGATCTTCGCCGAGACAGCCGCGACGAGCTCGGCCACCGGGAACAGCATCTCACTCGTGCGGCCCTGTTGCCTGAGCACGCCGTTGACGCGGGTGGTCACGGTGAGGTCGGTGCCGAGCTCGTCCGGCGTGACCACCGCGGGGCCGAGCGGCTTGAACGTGGGGAATCCCTTGGCGCGCTGGAGAAGCGTCAGGTCGGTGACGGCACCGTTGGCCATGCCGCGGAACTGCACGTCGCGGGCCGACACGTCGTTGGCCACGGTGAAGCCGGCGATGTACCGCGCCGCGTCCTCGGCTGTGACGCCGCGCGCGGGGGCTCCGAGGACGATCGCCAGCTCGGCTTCGTAGTCCACCTGGTCCGGCGCTTCGGCCGGCAACACGATCGGGGAGTCGGGGCCCACGAACAGGTCCGGCCCCGGGGTGATGGGGAAAAACGCCGGGCTGGTCGGCACCTGCAGCCCGGCTTCGGCGATGTGGCCGGTGTAGTTGGCGCCCACGATCACCACGGTTTTCGGTTTTGCGACCGGCGAAAGCAGCTTCGCTTCCGCCAGCGGAATCCTCGCCTTCACGGTGGCGTGCTGCGCGTTGTCCGCCAGCAGTTCGGCCACGTCGTGGTGGGGCACGTCGAGCAGCAGCAGCTCGTCGCCGTCGCCGCGGGCCAACCCCTGCGTGGTCCGGTAGAGGCGCATCAGCGACCTCCCGCCAGCACGGTGATGCGACGTTCGGCAATGAGCCACTGGCCGTCTTCGCGCTTGAGCACGTCGTGCACCCGGCTGAGCGTGCGCAGGTTCGGTGCGGTGGCCGGATCGCTCAACGCGAAGACCTGCAGGTCGCAGTGGCACTCGGCGCGATCGGCGTCGAGCTCGAACGACGACGGTGACACCACGTGCAGCGTCCGCCGGTCCTCCTGCTCACGCCGGCGCATGGCCGCGCGGATCTGCGCACCTTCGGCGCGCACCTCCTGCGCGGCGGCCATCACGAGCGTGGCGTCAGCTGTGTAGCAGTCGGCCGAAGCGCCCGCGTGACCGTCGTCGATGAGCCGGAACGACTTGCGTACCACGTCTTCGCACGCCAACCGCGCCTCGTTCACCACGTCGGCACCGTCAGTTCCGGCTGCGACTTCCCGGCCCGCAATTCGGCCAGGAGCGCGGCGGGGTCGAACACCACGCCGAACGAATTGCGCGCGAAGCTTTCGGACTGCATGAAGGCCGTGCCCTCCTCGGTGGTCGGGAAGTTGTCGATCTGGAGCTCGAGCTGGTTGCCGTCGGGATCGGCGTAGTAGACCGACGTCGTGGGCCCGTGGTTGATGGCCAGCACCGGCTGCACGCCGTCGGCGTCGAGGCGTTCCCAGGTTTCGAGCAGGTCCTGCAGGGAGTGGTAGGTGAAGGCCACGTGCGCGAGCCCGTGCAACGGCAGCTCGGCGAGGTCTTCGGGCGTGAGGTCGTTCTTCGGCGCGCCCACCAGATCCGCGATCTCGGTGTCGGGGATCGCCGTCGTCGGATCGGCGATCGCGATGCGGTGGTGCTCGTCGTCGTAGGTCAGGAAGACCAGGCCGGGCGTCTCGTGCACCACGCGGCCCTCGAGGGTGTTCACGTACCAGTCGCGCATGGCCGGCAGCTGCCGGCTGTACAGCACGACGTGGGAGAGCTTCGCCGGTGAAGCCATATCTCCTCCAGGGCTGGGTTCGGGGGTCTTTCGAAGGTAAACCTTGACTTGACTCCAAGTCAAAGTCCGTTCGGGTGGCCGTTTCCCAACAGGGCTGCTAGCTTTTGAACATGCCTGTTCAGAACGACGAGGCGCCGTCGTTCATCCACGCAGCGCGGCGCGAGCAGCTGGTGCGGTGCGCGATCGAGCTGATCGCCGAGGTCGGGCTCGCGCAGGCGTCCACGGTGCGCATCGCCGAACGGGCCGGGGTCAGCCGCGGCGTGCTCACGTACCACTTCCGCGACCGCGCCGAGCTGATCGAGCAGGTGGTGCGGTCGGTGTACGACACCGGCGCGGCGTTCCTGGTGCCGCGGATGCGGGCGGTGACCTCGCCGCGCGATCTCTTGTTGACGTTCATCGGCGGCAGTGTCGAGCTGTACGCCGCTCACCCGACCGAAATGGCCGCGCTCACGGCCGTGTATGCGGAAGGCGTGTCGCGCGCGAAGCACCGGCGGCACACGCAGGAGAGGTCGGATGTCGAGGCGGCGCTGCGCGAAGGCCAGGAGCGCGGTGAGTTCCGGGCGTTCGACGTCGGCGTCATGTACGCCACCATCCGCGGTGCGCTCGATGCCGCACTGGTCCACATCGCCGGAGGTGGCTCGGTCGAGCCGTACGCGTCGGAACTGCAGACCCTGTTCGATCTCGCCACCACTTCAGTGAGGGGAAACTGATGAGGCGTTCCGGAATCGTCGCCGCGGTCGCGGCACTGCTCGTTCTGTCCACCACGCAAGCGAGCGCGGCAACGCCCGACGCGCCGCTCACCGTCCACGTCGACTCCGGCACCTTGCACGGCAACGAGAACGAGACCACGCGGCACTTTCTCGGGGTGCCGTATGCGAAGCCGCCAGTCGGTGCGCTGCGCTGGGCTTCGCCGCAGCCGGCGGCGCACTGGTCCGGCGTCCGCGAAGCCACGCAGCGCGGCAGCAGCTGTCCGCAAACGGCAGCCGGTCCGGGCCAGCCCGCGTCGGCCGACGAGGACTGTCTGTTCGTGAACGTCACGACTCCGCGGCACGTCGCGCCTGGCGCGAAGCTGCCCGTGATGGTGTGGTGGCACGGCGGCGGCTACACCAGCGGGGCGGGCGACGGCTACAACGCCGACCGGCTGGCGGCGCAGGGCAACGTCATCGTCGTCACGCTCAACTACCGCCTCGGCATCTTCGGCTACTACGGCCTCCCCGGCCTGCGCGGTTCGGGCACTTTCGGGCTGCAGGACCAGATCGCGGGCCTGCGCTGGGCCAAGCGCAACGCGACCGCGTTCGGCGGCGACGCCGACAACCTGACCATCTTCGGCGAGTCGGCCGGCGGCATGTCGGTGTGCGCCATGCTCACCTCACCGCAGGCGCGCGGCCTCGTCGACAAGGCGATCATCTCTTCGGGCTCCTGCAAACTCGACTGGCCCGCCGGCGCGCTCTTCCCGGGCGTCCCCGCGGACCGGCCGTACCTTTCGCTGCACCAGGACCAGGCCGACGGCGTCGAAACGGCCCACAGCAACGGCTGCACCGGCAACGAGCTCGCCTGCATGCGCGCCAAACCCGCCGCCGACCTCGTACCCCTCAACCAGAGCTTCTCCGACCACTTGTCCTACGGCACACCAGTTCTTCCGTTGGACCCGTCCACCGCCCTGCGCCACCGCCAGTTCCTCCGCGTCCCGGTAATCTCCGGCGGCAACCGCGACGAACAACGCGCCTTCGCGGGCGGCGCCGCCATGGCCGACCCGACCCTCATCACCGACCAGACCTACCCGACCTTGCTGCGCAACGCTTTCGGACCTGATGCTGACCGCGTCGCCGCCCACTACCCGATCTCCCGGTACGGCTCCGCGCTCCTCGCCTGGTCCACCGCCACCACCGACGCGGCCTGGGCCTGCCCCACGGCCACCGGCGACCGCGAACTGGCCGCGCACACCACGGTGTACCCCTACGAATTCGCCGACCCGTCCGCGCCGAACGTCAACGGCATCACCATCCCGGGCTTCTCCCCGGGCGCCGCACACGCCTCGGACCTACCCTCACTCTTCGACCTGGGCGGCACCAACCTCCTGCGCACGCCCGGCCAGCAGTCCCTCGCGGCCACCATGATCGCCTACTGGACCACCTTCGCCCGCACCGGCAACCCGAACCACGCCGGCGCCCCGTTCTGGCCCACGACTTCGGGCACGCGTCAACTCCAGCTGGCTCCGGGCCACATCCAGGAGGCCAACGTGGCCGCGCAACACCAGTGCGGCTTCTGGGTGACCGTCCACTGAGAACCGATTCCCTCGGGCGGGACGGCGATGTCCGCGTCGTCCCGCCCGAATCACCACCCGAGCGACCCCGACCGCGCGAACTCCGGCAGGAACACGCCGCACACCGCCACCCCTCGCCACTACGATTTCGCCCATGATCTGGGTACGCACGGTGTTGGTCACCCTCGCGCTGGTCGCGGTGACCTGGCTCGGTGTCGGGCTGAACGTGTTCCACCGCGGCGGCGGCACTCTGCTGATCTGGCTCAGCGCCGCCCTGATCCTCGTGGTCCCGGCGATCCTGGCCCGGTCCGGGGTGTTTGTCGGACTGAGCGTCTTCGTCGCCGGCATCCACCTCGTGATCGTCTTCATGGCCGGCCTCGCCGCCGTCGACGGCTTCGTCCTGGAGACGCGCGGCGTGCAGGTGCAGGCGACCGCAACCGGCTACACCGACCACTGGACCGCCGCGCAGTTCACACCCCCGAGCAAATACACGAAGCACGCCCTGGCCGTCGTCGCCCCCGACGGCCAACACGGCATCGTCGCCACCAACGGCGACAAGCCCGGCTCACTCATCCCCGTGATCGCCGACCCGGCAGCCGCGGTGGACCTCCACCGCCCCGACGAGGTCGACTTCACCGTCGGCCTCGTCTGCGGCCTCGTCGACGCCCTGATGATCTTCGGCTGGGTCTACTGGGCCGGCCGCTCGCGGACCCGACTTCGCCCCTCGCCCGGCAAGGCCCCTGCGGCCACGGAGTAGCGGGCCACCCAGCTCAGCAAGGCCGGCGTACCTTCACGGTGCCGACCGGCGGTCCGAGCGCCTCACCACCAGCTCCGAGACGCTCGGACTGTCGATCACCGGCCGCGTCCCGCCCTCGGCGTCGAAGGCGGGACCAGGGGATCTGCCGGTCGATCAAGCAGCAGTGGTGGCCAGCCGGTCGGACAGCGCCCAGTAGTACTCGAGGTACTCCCGCTCGGCCGGCAGGAGCGGAAGGTCGCGGGTTTTCGCCCGCCGGCCCAGGTATTCGAGGGCCGCGAGCCGAAGGTCGGAGGGTGGGAGCTCGGCCGCGATGCGCAGCGCCTCCTCGGGGCGTTCCGGGTCCTTGAACGCGTGGTAGGCGCGAAGCATGGTGGCGGCGGCATTGAAGAACGGGTCGGTGATCAGGTCGGTGAGGCGCCGGGCGTGGCCGGTCGCGCCGTTGCGGGCGGCGGATTCCGCTTCGAGCACGGTGTCGAGTACGGCGTCGAGGGTGTCCAAACCGGACTCGATGGGCAGCGGGGAAAGGCCGTACTCGTACGCGCTGCGCATGCCGTGGTGCCGAAGGAGCTTCTCCGCGGTGGCGTAGTGGCGCTCGTACACGTGCAGAGTGCCCACGTACCAGGACATCCGGCCCACGGTCCAGCCGAAGGTGCGGGCCACGATCTCCTGCAGCACGCTCCATTCGAAGACATTGATGCCCGAGAAGCCCCAGATCGCGTCGTTGGCGCGCACCGCCACGCTGAGGTGCAGTTCGCCGTCCCGCTGGAGGAAGTGCAGCCAGTTGTTGCACGGCACGTCGAGCGAGTCGACGTGGTCGGCCGCCGGGTCGAAGATCGTGGCGACGGCCCGCTTGGTCAGCGGGTCTTCGGACAACCGCGCCCGGATCGCGGCGAGCTGGTCGATGCGCTGCGGGCCCCAGGCGCGCAGCCGCGGGCCGTACGCGGCGCGCCACGTCGAACCGTCGTCGGAGAAGTCGGCGGCCCTCGGCAGGTACCGGCCGAGGAACTCGAGGTCGTTGCGACCGGACAGGACCCAGAGCGTCTCCGCGAGCTGGGCGAACACGTTGTTGTTGCGCTGTGGGACGGTGAGGACGCGCTCGCTCGGCCGGTCGATGGTGACGAGCGCGCCCAGGACCTCTTTCTGCTCCCCGCCGCGCGAGGGCACGGGCGTTCCGTTCCGGTCGATGGTGGTGAGCACGTCCAGCAGGGCTTCGTTGATGTTGCGGCTCATGGTGAACTCCTGAACGGTGTGCGTTCGGACGGCTGAGGGTCAGGCCCGGTCGGCGCCGGCACCCGCCGGGACCTTCGGAAGGACGTCGGGTGCGGTCGTGTGCCGGATGTCGGCGCCCAGGTTCACCAGGTCCGCGACGAGGTCGCGGTAGCCCCGGGCGAGGTGGTGGTGGTTGCGCAGCGAGGTCCGGCCCGGTACCGCGAGCGCGGCGAGAAGCAGGACCGCGGCGGCGCGCAGATCGGTGGCGTAGAGGTCGTTGCCGGGCCGGTGCGGCGCACAGGGACCGTCGACGCGCAGGATCGTGCCGTCGACCGCCGTCCGCATGCCGAGCGCTGCCAGCTCCGGGACGAAGCCGAACCGGTGCTCCCACACGCCTTCGGTGATGTAGGTGGGGCCTTCCGCGTACGCCGCCAGCAGAGCCAAGAACGGCTGGCTGTCGCTGAACACGCCTCGCGACGCGGCGGTGAACTCGACGGGCCGCAATGGCTTCGTCAACGGGTGCACGGTCACCTCGTGGGTGTCGACGTCGACGCGGACTCCCATGCGGTCCAACAGATCGAACTCGGGTGCGAGCGCGCGGACCGCGCGGTCGATCCCCGGGCCGGTGATCCGCAGCGGTTCGTCCGCCAGCACGACGCCGGCACAGATCCAGGTGATCACCTCGATCAGGTCGGGGACCAGCGTGCGGTCGACGGGCCGGTTGAGCGACTCCGGACCGCGGCCGTGGATCACCCACGTTTCGGGCGTGGTGATCTCGATGTCGGCGCCGAGGTCGCGCAGCACCGTGACCAGATCGGTCACGTCGGGCTTGGGGTACGGGTGGTGCAGTGTGGTCGTCCCGTGCGTGACCGCACCCATGAGCAGCGCGGTTTTGACCGCACCGCCGTAACACGGGCCGCTCATGAGCGCCTTGTTGCGCGTGTAGTCGAGCATGTCGATGGTGCACGGCTTGAACCGATCCGCGGTGAGCTCCACGGAACCGTCCGCGGTGAGCCGGGTGGTGGCTCCGAACCTCTCCATCACGTCCAGGATGTGCTTCACGGGCCGCCCGCGGGGTCCTTCACCGATCCGACAGCCGCCGCTCGCGGGCAGCCGGGCCACGCCGTTGCGGGAGATGAGGGCGGGAAGCAGGTAGAGCGAGCCGTGGATCCGGCTCACGAGCTCGGCCGGCAGCTCGGCACCGTCCCAAGTGGACGCATCGAGGGTGAACGTCTCGGTCGGTCCGTCGTAGGACGCGGTCGCGCCCGAGGCCCGGAAGAGCTCGCCCAGCACCGTGGTTTCGACGATGTCCGGGCAGTTCCTGATGCGCACCGGCGCGCTCGCGGTGGCTGCCGCGGCCGCGGCGGTGACGAGGGAGTGCTTGAACCCGGACGTTCGGACGGATCCGGAGATCCGGTTGCCGCCGTGGATCTCGAGCAGCGGCTCGCCCGGCGAAGCGGATTCTCGTTGCTGTTCCTGCATGGTGGTTCCTCCTGCGCTGAGTGGTTGGCGGTGGGGCGAAGGGGTCAGATGGGGCGAAGTGGTCTGATGGGGCACTGCCGAGGTGGTCCGCTGCGGACGGGCCGGGGCCGGAATCGAGCGCAGCCACTGGCGCGCTTCCCTCGCGCTGGTCAGGTGAACGACGGTGAGGTCGGGGTGCAGGTCGAGAAAGGCGGCCGTCTCGGCCCGCCGGGTCGCGTGCTGGGACCAGGCCCAGCGCAACGGGTGGCGCGGGTTGCGCAGCATCGACCTCCAGGTCTCCCGGTTGCCGTGCCACAGCTGCCGGCCGGTGGCGGCCCGCGCCACCGACCGCCGCAGCACCCGGCTCATCACGGTTCGGCGGGGCAGGTCGAGCCACACGAACGTGTCGGCGCGGTCGCCGAGCAAGTCGCCGACCACCCAGTGGTACTGGGCGTCGCAGATCCACGACGGTGCCCGCGTGGCGCGCTCCACGTCACCCTCGAACTCCGCCCGGTGGGTCCACCCGGGCCCGTGGTAGAGCGCGTCCATTTCGATGTGCCGGATGCCGAGCGCGCCGGCGAGCGTCGCGGCCAAGGTCGTCTTGCCCGCACCGGAAATTCCGCCGACGACGATCCGCCGCATCGACCCCGGCTCCGGCGTCGCCACCGGCCGGGTCGGTCGCGTGAGGAACCCGACCGCCGGAACCGTCACCACGCAGGCGGCAGCCAGGCCGAGCCACAGGACGGTGTTGCCCTGCGACAGCAGTGCCGTCCCGGCCGCGGGCGCGGCTGCCCCCGCGATTCCCCACGACGTCTGGAAAGTCGCGCTGTAGCGACCTTCCAGACCCGCTGGGGCGGCGGCGTTCGCCATGGTGGTGACGACCGGGGCGAACAACGCGTCGCCGAGCGTGCCGACCAGGGCCGCGCAGAGCACGACGGCGGTCGTGGCCGGTCCCGCCCAGCCGGTGGCCGCCATGACGACGAACGAAAGTCCGAACAGGACGGTCGCCAACCGCAGTGCCCGCGGGGCGGAAATGCGCTGCGCGTAGGCGACCGCGGGCCGCCGGGCCACGGCCATCGACACGCAGGTGACGGCGACCACCACTCCGGGCACCCACGCCGGCTGCCTCAGCACCACGATGGCGACCACCGGGAGCATCGCGGCCAGGCAGTCGGAGATGAACGCCAGCGCGAGCGTGAGCAGACACAACCCCAGGAAGCCGGGATCGTCGCGGAGGTCGCGCCACCGCCACGCTCGCCTGTCCACTGAGGACCGGTCCCGCTGGGGGCGGACGTGCCGGCGCACCGTGAGCACCAGGACCATGGCCACCACGTAGGTGAGGCCGTTCACGTAGGCGACCAAGTGCAGGCCCGTTGCGCTGCCGATCAGCAACCCGCCGGCGGTCGCGCCGATCGCGCCGCCGAGCGCCCACCCGATGACCTTCAGCACGCTCGACGTGCTCAGCACACCGATGAGCGACTCGGCCGGGACCAACCGAGCCACGAGCGGGGTGCTGGCTGTCCAGAACAGCCGGTCCGCGGCCGCCGCTACGAAGGCGAGTACGCCGACCTCCCACGTGGCGGAGACGAAGGGGAACAGCGCGAACACCGCGGTGCGCACGGCGTAGCTCAGGGCGGCCGCGTGCGCCGGCCCCCACCGGTCCACGAGCAGGCCGTTCACCGGCCCCGCCAGGAGGCCGAGGAGCCCGCCGACCGTGAGGGCGACACCGACCTCGCCCAGGGAAAGGTGCTGCGCCTGGGTGAAGAAGATCAGCGCGACGGGCGTCCACAACCCGTTGCCCACGCAGTCGATGGTCATCGCCAGCAGGTAGGTGCGTTTTCCGGGCGTTTCCCGTCCCTGGCGCAGCCGGCTGATCACGGCGCCTCCGGTTCGCTGTCGGCGCGCTGGTACAGCGTGCCTTCACTCCAGATGCGGTCGGCCCCGCCCCAGGCCGCGGCGGAGGCGACGTCGCGGAAGAAGCCGCTGCTGCCGCACAGCACCGGGATGCCGCTGATGTGGTGGTAGGCGGTGAGGATCTCCGCCAGCACCTCGTTGTCGTCGACCGAAACGGTCTGCAGCCGGGCCGTTCCGTCAGGGCGGACGACGGCGGGGATCCGCCGGAGCCAGTCCTGGCGCACCGTGTGGTCGAACAGCCGGTACGGGTCCGGCGTGCCGGGGTCGAAGATCGCCGGGGCCTCGTCGACGACGCAGATCGGTGCGCCCGGCCGGAAGTGTTGCCGGTGCCCGAGGTCGTTCACCCGGTCCGCGAGCCGCGGTGCGGTCGCCGCGGCGAGAACGCTGCGCCCGCCCAGGGCACAGGGCCCCAGCTCGGCCCGGCCGTCCAGCACGACAACCGGTTCGCCGGTCTCGTGCAGGACCCGGGCCAGTTCCGCCGTCGTGCACGGTGCCGAAATCCAGCCCCGCGGCACCTCGGTGGTGGGCCGCAGTTCCGGGCCGCTTCGCACGGTCCACTCGATCGCTTCGATGCCGGTGTGGCGGATCATCCCGAGCGCCGCGGCGCCGATCGCCGAACCGGAGTCGTCGGGGAACGGCGGGACCCACATCCGATCGACCATCGGCGACTCGCGCAGTGCGCTGTTCCACTGGGCGTTCAGGGCACAGCTGCCCGCGAAGCAGAGGTTGAACGCCCCGGAGCCCTTCCACGCGGCGATGCGCTGGGTGAGCCGCTCGACGAGCAGGTCTTCGAGGAACCGGTGGACCGAGGCGAGTACGTCCTCGTCGGAGTGACCGGAGCCGGCCAGCCGGGTGCGCGTGACGTCGAAGAACCGGTGCAGGGCCGGCACCGACGGCTCGACCGCGCTGCCGAACCCACCAACCGAGCGGCGGTACCGCAGGGCGCGCTCCGAGCCACCGGCGAGCTCTTCGTCGAACACCTCGGACAGCAGCGTCACGATCGACTCGCGGACCTTGCCGGGAGCGAGGCACGCCAACCGTTCCTCGGGCACGGAGAAGTCGTCGACGCGATCGGACCGAAGCTCTCGGTGCAGCGGCCCGAAGTGGTGCACGGCGGTGGCGTAGGTGTGGCCGATGAGCCGGAACAAGTGTCCGCCGTTGTCCACCCCGTACTCCGGGTCCACCCAGTACAGCCGCGGGAACATGCCGTCGTCCCACACGAGGACGAACGCCGGCTCACGGCGTCGCGCGAACGGGCTGGTGCAATAGGCGGACAGCACGTGCCCGGCCGCGTGCGAGTAGCTCGTGTACCGCCGCCGCTCACCATCGAGGGTGACGACTTCGTCCACCGTCGGAACGAGCAGGTCGAACTCGGGGCCCGGCTCGCAGTGCGGGCCGACGACCACATCCGACGCCACCGCGCGGCCGCCGGTCCCGACGGTGCCGGGGACCGCGCCGTCGCCACCGTCGAGCACCCAGTCGTCGACGTCTTCGGGCCGGTAACCGAAGTCTGCCAGCACCGAGGTCACCACCCGCAGGTCCGGGATCGCGCTGCTTCGGGGATTGTCGGCCGCTTTCGCCGGCTCGACGCTGAACACGAGGCGACCGTCGTCCACCAAGGCGATGGCGCCGTCACGAGTGGGATTGAGTCCGCATGCGATCACGGTCGAGCGCCTCTTTCGTCGGGTGGGCGAGGGGTCCGAGGTCATCGGTCAGGCGGACCGGGAGGGTCAGGCACCGGGCGACCGCTTCGGCAACGTCTCCGGCGGCGAGTGCTTCGACCCCGTCGGGGAGGTGGTCGGGAGCACCGTCGAACTGCACGTGGGACAACAGGGCCCCGGGAGGGCCCGGCGCGATGCAGCTGACCCGGACGCCGGACCCCTCGAGATCGGCGCTCAAGCCGAGGTTCAGCCGCTGCACGAAGGTTCTCGTCGGGCCGCACCCGGTCGAGCCGGGAACCGGGTACTCGGCGGCGATCGAGCCGATGGTGACGACGTGCCCGTGCCCTTGCTCGACCAACCCGGGGACCACGGCCGCGGTGACGTTGAACAGACCACGGAGGTTCGGGTCGATCAGGTCGCGCCAATGCCGTGGATCAGCGCCGTGCAGCGGCCCGAAACCCCGGGACAGACCGGCGTTGTTCACCAGCGCGACCACCTCCGGGCAGTCCGCCGGCACGTTCTTCAGTGCGCGGTCCAGCGCCGCGCGATCACCCACGTCGACGGCGACCGGGATCACGCACCGGTCCGGGGTGTTCCTCGCGAGCCCGGCCGGCTGCGCACCGCGGCGGACGAGCGCGATCACCGTGAACCCCCGCTCGGCCAGGACTCGCGTCACCTGGGGGCCGAAGCCGGCCGAAGCGCCCGCCACCACCACCGCTCCGCGTTGGCCTCCCGCCTTGGTTTTCATCCCACCGAAGCCGTCCCGGCTCGGGCTCGGATCCGCGCGATCACGGGCGGACGAAGTGCACGAGCAAGGCCAGCCGGTCCACGGGACAGGTTTCGGCGACCGGCGGGACGCCGTGCCAAGACCGGTCCGAGCGGACGAGCACCACGGACGTTCCGGTGGTCGGCAGCACCCGCTTCGCGCAGTCGTTCATGTCGGCACTGCGGAGCAGGTGGAGATCGCCGCTCCAGTCCGCGTTCCAGCCGTCGTTGAAGTAGAAGAGGTGCGTCACCGCCTTGTCCGGGCGGTCGGTGTGCGGCTCGATCCAGCAACCCCGGGCGTACCGGGTCATCCGGGCCTCGACCTGGCACTGGTCCAGGTACACGTCGGTGAGCGCGGACACCGCCTCGCGGTAGGACTTCGAAACGACGTCCTCGACGAGCAGCTGCCAGCTCTCGGGGAGGGCGCGTACCTGGTCCTGGTCCACCACGCCCGCGGTGACGAGGTTGCGGTTGAACATCCGGTACTGCTTGTCGGACCGGGTCTCTTCAGTGCGCTCCGACTGCTCGAAGCCGACATCGCTGAATTCGCTGCGCAGGTTCTCGGCGATGTCGTCCGTGACGAACGAGCGGGGGATCACGGCGTGGTCGAACGGATCCTGCTCGAGCTGGGCCCGGCTGATGGTCTCGATGTCGACGAGGGGCATTTCATTTCCTCACAGGTGAAACGGGGGTAGGTGAAAGCGCTGGGCACGCAGTGGTCTCGCGGGTGCTCACGCCACCGCTCCGCGGTACCAGCCGCCCAGCGCGGCGACGACGCGGCGGACGACGGGCTGGTTCGCGACCGCGATGCGGACCGCGGCGGGAAGCCCCGGCGCGCCGGAGAGGTCCCGAACGACGATGCCCTGGTCCAGGAGGTGCCGGCTCGCGGATGCGGCGGCCGACGGGCTGGGGACGTCCCAGGTCACGAAGTTTCCGCCGCTGGGCCGGGCGCGCCAGCCGGGTACCGCTCGCTCGACCTCGGTCGCGAACCGCTCCCGCAGCTGTCGCACGTCGGCCCAGATCTTGGTGAACACGGCCTGTTCCCGCAGCGAACGCTGCAGCAGCGCGAGGGCGAGTGTGGAGACCGAGCCTTCCGGATCGAGATCGAACAGGTGGCGGGCGATCGCCGGGTGCGCGATCGTCACCGCGATCCGGGCGCCCGAAAGCCCGAAACACTTGGAGAACGTGTTCACGCGCACGACGTGGCGCAGACCGGCGAGCCCGCGCACGAGCTCTTCGCCGCCTTCGGTGAACGCCAAGTACGCGGTGTCCACGATCAGGAGACTTCCGTGCTCCGCCACGGCGGCGGCCAGCTCGGCCAGCTCGTCGGCGCCGTGCACCTGCCCGGTGAAGCTGTGCGGTGTGGTGACGACGACGAACGCCGGCGCTCCTCCGGACAGCCGCCGGGCGAGGTCACGGAGGTCGAACAGCCCGGTCTGGGGATTCGGGGCGACGGGGTCGAGGACACACCCCGAGATCGCCGCGAACTTCGCCCACCCGTCGAAGTTCGGCTGGTGGAGCACGATCCGCGACACCCGGGGGAACGCCCGGGTCAGCAGGTTCAACCCGGGATCGCTGCCCGCGGTGAGGACGAGGCAATCGTCGTCCACCCCGAACCGGTCGGCCAGCGTGCTGTAGACCGGTTGCAGGATGGGGTAGGTCAGCACGTCCTTCGAGTCGAACACCGCCAGGGTGGCCCGGTGCACCGCCGCGGCCCGGCTGTCGAGCAGTCCGCAGCTCTTGAGGTTGACTTCGTTCGGGACCCGGATGCGCCGGTTGCGGAACTGGCCGCTGCTTTCCTGGCGGAACGGGGAACTCACCCGCTCCCGCGTCGTCACGAGCGTCTCGTCGGTCATGCCGGACGCCGGGCCAGACCCACGGGGTGAGCGGGGATGTTCTCGAACACCTGCGTGACGTCCGGCTGCCTCCCGAAGATGATGTCGTAGGCACGAGCCAGCTCGTCGTCGGTCAACGTGTGGGTGTCCGGCACGAACAATTGCCGGTTGAACGCGGCCATCTCGTGGTCGAGGAGGTCGGAGCGGGCGTCTTCCCAGGGGGCGTACACGGTCGGCCGGGCGCGCCCGCCGCGTTCCCGGACGGCTTCGATCGTCGCCTCGACCCCCTCGATCGTGGTGCCGGGCAACCCGACGATGACGAAGCAGTTCAGCTCGATGCCCGACTCCGCGCACCAGGCCGAAAGCCGGTCGAGGTCCATGGTGGACTTCTGTTTCGCCCTGGGCAGCGACGAGCTGCCCTCGGGGTCGAGCGTTTCCAGCCCGACGCTGATGCGGATGCAACCGGCCGCACCCATTTTCCGGATCAGGTCCTCGCTGAGGTGGTGGATCGTCGTCGCGCACTTCCACGGGTACGGAGACCCGCGGCTGATCAGCTCCCGACAGAGCTCGTCCATCCACTTCTTGTCCAAAGTGAACGTCGGCGCGTAGAACGCCACGTACTCGAACGGTGCCGCGTCGAACGACTCCTCGATGTACCGGATCGTCCGCTCGACCGTGAGCCGCCGTTCCTGCTTGGTGAAGATGAGCGGCACCTCGCAGTAGGAGCAGCCGATCGGGCACCCGCGAGCCGCGGGCACGACCAGCTCGCGCCGGCGCGGAATGCCGCAGAACTTGTTGGCGTCGTCCAAGTAGAGAACGTCGTAGAGCGCGTGGGGAATCTCGCTGGGCGTGGGCAGGTACCAGTCTTCGGCCGGGAGCAGGTCACCCCGGCGAGCCGGCGCGACCCAGGCGCCGTTGCGCCGAAGGTGCACCCCCGCGGCTTCGGTCGTACGGTCGGCGAAGGCCGTGATCGCGGCGGTGACACCGGCCTCGAAGTCACCGTTCTCCACGATCGCGTCGATGTCGAAGCGTTCGAAGTAATGGGGGTTGACCCCCGACAGCCTGCCGAACGTGACGATCGAGGTGGTCGGGATCAACGCCTTGGCGTAGGCGACGAACCGGCGGAACCCGTCGATGCCGTCGAACTCGTTCATCACGGCGATCACGTCGTACTGCTCTCGGAAGAGCTTGTTGCCGATGTCTTTCCAGGTCAGGCGCTCCACACTGGCGTCGATCGCGGTCACGTGCGCGCCGGGGTAGGTGGCGCGCAGGTGACCGGCGACCTGGTAGAGAGCGAGGTGGTGTCCCGCGTTGAAGTAGCTGAGCACCTGCGGCGGCCAGATCACCAGGATCTTTTCGGGCTGGTCCGAGGTCGTTGCCATGGGTGGTCCTTTCGGTGCCAGCACCGCGGGTGCCGGGCGCTGGAAAGTCAGTTCTGCGGCCGGTACGCGGAGCCGGCGAGCTCGGTGGTCAGCCAGTACTCGATCTGGACCGTGATGCGCTCGGTCCCCTCCGGGTGCTCGATCTTCGAGACCGCGTGCCACGACTTGTCGGTGGGAGGGAAGGCGAGCAGCTGACCGCCGACGGGGCTGATCTCCTCCGCCGGGCCCGAGCGCGGCGATTCGAAGATCTGGAACTGGCCACCGGCCTCGATCGGCCAGTCGCGGTTCAGGTAGAGGATCACGGTGATCGCTTTGGTCGGCTTGTCCTTGTGGACCGACAGGTAATCGCCGTTGCGGTGGGTGTAGAGGCCGATGCTGCGCTGCAGGCCGGCCAGCTTGATCCCGGTGGCCTCTTCCAGCCACGTGGTGAATTCCGCGCCGCGCAGGTCTTCCACGAGGTCGCGCCAGATGGCCGGCAGGTGCGGGAACACGGGGGCGTCCTCCTCGAGGACGACGAGGTCCACGAGGTTCATCCGGTACTGCTTTTCGTGGCGCGGGTCTTCGACCGCGATCTCCGCGATGTCGGCGGTCGGCATGGTGGAGACCAACTGCTCGAGTTGATCGCCACCGAGCAGGTCGCGGCCGCGGAAGAGCTGGAACGGCCGAGTGCGTTCCTCCAGAGCTGAATCGAGCGTCAGCACCACGGTGCCTCCTTGGGGTCGAGTCGGGATTCCTGCGACGGCCGAAGGCCAGGAATCGATCTGACCCCTAGCGTGGAGGCGAGCCCCTGCCGAGGCCTTGCCGTCCGGCCGTCGCGGATCGGCAAGGTCTTCGCAAACCGGTGCGCCATCACACGGCAAGTGAGCCGACAACACTGGCGGGGCCCTGAACTGTGTCCGCGAACGGACGGTGGGAAGACGCGCTCTTGATCAACCCGGACGTCCGGTTCGAAACCGCTTGCGCCGCCGCAAGGTTGCCGGCGGCGACTGGTCAGCGCGACGACAAGCCGTCGGCAGGGTCGTGGGC
Organism: Amycolatopsis rhabdoformis; assembly: GCF_035918295.1. Classification (GTDB taxonomy): domain Bacteria; phylum Actinomycetota; class Actinomycetes; order Mycobacteriales; family Pseudonocardiaceae; genus Amycolatopsis; species Amycolatopsis rhabdoformis. The sequence continues at coordinate 6,846,479 of NZ_CP142149.1, read as the reverse complement.
ACAAGCTGGTTCTCGTTCGGAACCGGACGGTCGAGGTGAAGCGAACTCCCGTCACCGGTTCACCTCCACCGCCGGAAGAGGCCGACCCGGCCCCGACCGACTCGACCGCTGGGGAGCGGATCCGATGAGCGAGATGCTCGACCACGAAGTTCCGTCGTTCCCGATGGCCCGCGAGTGCCCCATGCGTCCGCCGGCCGAGTACCGGGAGATCCGTAAGCAGGAGCCGGTCAGCCGGGTGCGGATGCCCGATGGCCAACCGGCCTGGCTGGTCGCCAACCACGAGCTGGCCCGCAAGCTGCTCGCCGACCCGCGGGTCAGTTCCGACCGCCGGCACCCGGCGTTCCCGGGGAGGATGACGCCCGAGCAGCGCACGGCGGGCGAGCGCGTCCGTCGGCTCAACACGCGCCGGTCCATGATTTTCCTGGACCCGCCCGATCATGGGAACCACCGCAGGATGCTGGTCAGCGAATTCTCGTTGCGCCGGATCGCCGCGCTGCGCCCACGCGTGCAGGAGATCGTCGACCGGAGCATCGACAACTTGCTGGCCGCACCGCATCCGGCCGACCTGGTGGAGCACGTGTCGCTGGCGGTGCCGTCGTTGGTGATCTGCGAGCTGCTGGGTGTGCCCTACGAGCAGCGGGACAGCTTCCACGAGTGGGCGCGCAAACTGGTGGACCGGACCATTTCGGTGCAGGAGCGCACCGCGGCCTCCGAGGCGATCAACCACCTTCTGGAGACCCTGGTCATCGAGAAGGAGCAGAGCGCTGCCACCGACGACTTGATCGGCCGTCTCATCGCGCGCAACCGGGAGACTCCGGTGCTGACGCGTGACGAGATCGTCGGCACCGCGGTCCTGCTGCTGATCGCCGGGCACCAGAGCACCGCGAACATGATCTCGCTGGGTGTGGTGGCGCTGCTGGAAAACCCGGAGCAGAAGGCTCAGGTCATGGCCGACCCGTCGCTGCTGCCCTCGGCGACCGACGAGATGCTGCGCTACTTCAGCATCGGGGAGAACTTGATCGCGCGGGTGGCCGCCGAGGACATCGAGCTCGGCGGTGTGACCATTCGCAAGGACGAGGGAATCGTCGTGTCCGGCCTGGCCGCCGACTGGGACGACGAGGTCTTCGCGAACCCGGAGCGGCTGGACTTCCACCGCGACTCGCGCCACCACATCGCCTTCGGCTACGGCATGCACCAGTGCCTCGGCCAGAACCTGGCCCGGGTGGAACTCGAGATCGTCTTCGAGACGTTGTTCCGGCGGCTGCCGAACTTGTCGCTGGCCGTACCGGCCGACGAGTTGCCGTACAAGAACGACGCCGCGATCTTCGGTATCTACCAGGTGCCGGTGAATTTCTGAGGGAAGCGGCACCACCGACATTCGGACGCGTGCCGGTCGCCTATGCCTTGTTGTAGTAGGTCAGGCCGATCCAGTTGCGGACCAGGCCACGATGAGGTGCGACCGGCACGATGCCGTGCCACGTCGTCGGCGAGGGCGAGTAGACGAAACAGGTGCCGCCCAGCGGCGGAACGCGGACAACGGGTTCGCCGACGTCGCTCGGCCCCGACCACAACGCCATGTCGCCTCGCCCGTCGCTCGGCCAGTCGGGGTTGAGACTGATCGAGATCGACAACCGCTTGTCCAGCTTGCCGGTGCCGACGTCCTGGAAATCACCGTCGGTGTGGGTGTAGATCCCGCAGGTCCGATGCGTGTAGTGCTCGGTGAACCCGGCTGAGGCGCGCAGCCATTCGTCGAAGCGCTCGGACAGCACATCCGCGATGAGTTCTTGCCACGGCGGCGAAAACTCGTCGAAGCGAGGTCGCAAGCCGGTCGACTCGTCGAAGATTTCCAGCGCGTAGAGCCGGTAGCGGCGCCGCGCGGGTCCGGTCGACCGGTCAGCTCGCACGTACCGGTCCAGCGCGGGCCGTGTGTCCCGCAAGTCCTGGACCTGGCCGGGAGTGAGCAGACCGGACCCGCGCAGGTGCCGGAACGGCTGCTCGGCGGCGGTCAGTTGAACCTCGAAATCGATCACGTCACACCCCTGGTTGCCAACGTCGGGTCAGAACACTTTCTCGGAGGAAGACGACGACGCGCTGGATCTTGCCGGTCAGCTGAGCCGCCGCGCCGGCGAGCTCGCCAGTTCCCGGTCGTACCGACGTTCGTTGTAGCTGAGCATGTCCACGAGACCTCGGGCCGTGAGCCGTTGCCGGTCCGCGGCGATGCCGGTTGCCCGGGGGATCGGCACCCCGCCGGGATCGACCCAGGTCAGCCAGCCGCGGCCGTCGATCCGAGCCCGGCAGCGGTTCGCGTTGTCCTGGTGCAGGCAGAACGGAACGTCGAGGTGTCCGAGCTCGAACGCGCGGATGAGCGCTGATCCCACGTCGCGGCCCAAAGCCAGAGTGTGCCTGATGATCGCCTGAGCCTCTTCATAGATTCCGGAATCCGGGACCACGGCCGGCTCAGCGGCCAGCTCTTGCTCGGCTACGGAGGCAGCGAATTCCAGGGCGTGAACGTTCTCCGCGATCGACGGGATTCGGATGGCTTCCGCCGCGGTCTTGACGATCAGCCGCTCGGTGCCGGACTGGGCGGCGAGCCTCGCGCTGGTCTCCAGCAGCCCGTACGCGCCTCGCCGAGTGCGTGGATAAACACCCATGTAGGTGTACAGGACGGAATGCCAGTGGGTGTCTCCGAGCCAGTCGGCCGCCAGTGCGCGCAGGGCGGAAATCGCCTCGATGTCCTGCTGCGGATGAGTTTGCTGAGCGTAGCTGACGGAAATGTCACGCAGTCCGTGTTCCCGGAAGAAGAGTCCTTCCAGGACGCTCAACGCGATGAGCAGGCTCGGCGGGCACAGCTGTCCCAGCATGCATCCGCCGAAGCTCTCCAGGTGCACCGGTTCACGGGACCGCGCAAGCAGTTCACAGCATTCCGCCCACGCGGTGACCGCTTGCGACAGCGGAACGCGGCTGTAGGGCAGGCAGTAGGAGACAGGACCGCCTTCGGTGGCGTCCACGCCGGCTGCCATCAACCCTTCGAACAGTTCCCCGGGCAAGGCCGAGCCATGTCTTACCTGCACCGGAAAATCGTCACCCGCGATTCCGGCGAGCATCTGGCGCGTCACCGCCGCACCGTGGGTCACCAGTGGAAAACCGTTCAGGTCCTCGCCCTTCTTGAGGGCCAGCTGTGCTGAGGAGTAGTCGTTCACCCGGGTAAAGCTGTCCACGGTGATGGTGCCGACCGTGGTTGCCCCGACTTCGCTGACCGCTTCGAGCCCCGCACGCATCTGTTCGACCGTGCCGAACCCCATTCGCGGCTGGACAACCAGTCGCTTTTCCTTCGCAGCTTGCCGGATGAAGCGGGTGAAGCGTCCGGGGCCGGGCGCGGGTTCCATCTAACTGCTCCGGGTTTTCGAGAGGAGAGCCGGCGCCGACGAGGTCAGCCCGAGGTAATCGACGAACCGGTCGAGTCCGACGTCCGCCTCGAAGACCGAATCGAAGCCGTTCTCGAGCAGCTCTTCGACGAACCCCGTACTTCGAGCGCCGTGCACGCCCAGCTTGCCGCCGATGACGACCTTCAGGGTGGCCAGCTCTGGACTCTGGCGGATCTTCCTGATCAGGCGCAGGCCGTCGAGGTGGCCGTGCCCGTTCACCGTGCTGATCACCAGTGCATCCGGCCGGACTCGGCTGCATTCGGAGATGATGAGCTCGTCCGGAGTGCACGCCCCCAGGTTCACGACCTGCCCGCCGTGTTCTTCGAGCAGGAGCTGGAGAAAAACGAGGTTCCACGTGTGAGCGTCCGAGGACACGCTGGTCACGATGAATTGCCCACTGGCGTTCCTGGGATGTATGTCAGTCACGGTCACTTCGTCTCGATGAGGGTGGCGATGTAATCCGCCGTGGCGCCCACGGTCTTGAGGTTGGCCAGCTCGTCGTCGGGGATCTTCACGCCGAACTTGTCCTCGGCCCGGACCGCGACGTCGACCATGGCCAGTGAGTCGATGTCGAGGTCATCCGTGAAGTACTTCTCGGCGGTCACCTCGGAGGTGTCGACCCGGGCGATGGCCGCGACGATTTCGACGAGGCCGGCGAGCACGGTTTCGTTGGTCATGAGATTTCCCTTTCGTTTGGTGAATCGCACAGGTTCGGAAATGGGTTGTCAGGTCACGGACAGAGGACGACCTGGCCGGCGTAGCCCAGCCCGGCGCCGTACCCGACGAGCAGGAGTACGTCGCCCCGGGAGATCTCGCCGGCCGACCGCATGTGGTCGACCGCCAGGGGAATGGAAGCCGCGGAGGTGTTGCCCGAGTGCACGACGTCCCGCGCGACCCGCATGTCCGGCCTGGCGCCCGCTTCGCACAGTCGTGTCGCGATCGCGTCCACGATCCGCAGGTTGGCCTGGTGGGGCACGAACACGTCGATGTCGGCCGGGGTGAGGCCGGCCAGCTCGATGGCTCGCAGCGCGACCGGGGCGATCTTCGTCGTCGCCCACCGGAAGACCGTCTGGCCCTGCTGGGTGAGGTAGTTGCCCGGCTGCACGACCTTGATGGCCTCGGCCAAATCGCCCGCGCTGCCCCACACCAACGGGCCGATCCCCACCGTGGCGGCGGACTCCGCCGCGGTGACCACCGCGGCGCCGGCCCCGTCGGCGAAGATGATGGCGGTCGAGCGGTCTTCCCAGTTCACCAGATCGGAGATCTTCTCCGCGCCGATCACCAGCACGTTGTGTGCGGAGCCGGAGCGGATCAGGTCGGAGGCCATGCCGATGCCGTAGCAGAAGCCGGCGCACGCGGCGTTGAGATCACACGCGCCGGGCGCGGTGACACCGATCCGGTACGCCACCTGCGCGGCCGCGTTCGGGAGCTGGGTGAGCATGGTGCAGTTGGCGACCAGCACCGTGTCGATGTTCGAGGGGCTCAGGCCGGCATCGGCGACCGCTTTCGCGCCGGCGTCCACCGCCAGGTCCACCAGGAGGGTGTCCTTGTCGGCGATGCGACGGCTCACGATGCCGGTCCGGTCGCGGATCCACTGGTCGTCGGTGTTCGCCCTCTCGGCCAGGTCGTCGTTGGTGACCACCTGATCCGGCTGCGAGCTGCCCCAGCCGACGATGCGGGCACCCGGTGCCGCCGGGGCCAACCGCAGCGAAGTGACGCTCATGAGGTACTCCCTGCTTGCTGGGAATCAGTGTTTTTGGGGGTGTTGCCGAAGGTGTTGTGCGGAACGGGCCGGATCAAGGCGTGAGAGTGCGGGCCGCCCGCATCCATCCGTGGTGCTCGGCCGCCGCCAGGAAGACGTTGTTGTCCTGCGCGGCCCCGATCGTCACGCGGACGCCCTCGTCCGCGTAGGTCCGCACGTTGATCCCCGCCGCTGCGCACGTGGCGGCGAACGCCTGCGAACGACTGCCGAGCGGCAGCCAGAGGAAGTTCGTTTCCGAGGGCGGAACGTCGAATCCCAGGGCGAGCAGCGCGGCGCGGACCCGCTCGCGTTCGGTGACCGTGCGCCGGACCCGGTCGAGGAGTTCGGCCTCCGCCTCGAGCGACGCGATCGCGGCGGCCTGGCTGACGTCGTTGACGCTGCCCGGCATGACCAGGCGTCGGACCCGGGAGATGAGAGAGCGATCCGCGATCAGGTAACCCACGCGCAGACCGGCCAGTCCGTAGGCCTTGGAGAACGTCCGGGCGACGATCAGGTTCGGATACGACGCGAGTAGCCGGACACCCAGGCCGGGATCCCGGGCGTACTCACAGTAGGCCTCGTCGAGCAGCACCGGGCAGGTCGGAGGCGCCGAGTCGAGGAATCGCCGGAGGTCGTCGTCGCTCGCGGCCTCGCCGGTCGGGTTGTTGGGGTTGCAGACCAGTACCAGACGCGTCTGCTCGTCGACAGCCGCGGCCAAGGCGGGGAAGTCGTGTCCGTCCTCGGCCAGCGGCACTCGCACAGAGCGGAACCCGGCGAGGTCGGCGAGCAGCGGATAGCCGTCGAACGAGGGCCAGGAGTAGACGACGGTGGCTCCCGGCTCGGTGGTCGCCTCGAGCAACGCGTGGATGAGCGCGATCGACCCGCCACCCACCACGATCCGGTCCGAGGAGACGCCGAACCGCCGGGCGAGTTCTGCGGACAGCGCTTCGCAAGGCGCATCCGGGTACCGGTGAGCCTCGGCTGCGGCACGGACAATCGCGTTGATCACGGACGCGGGCGGAGGGAACGGGTTTTCGTTGCGGCCGAGCTGGTAGGCGCGGCCATCCGCCGCGCGCACCAGGCCGTTGCCGGCCAAGGGGGCGAGCCCGGCATCCTGGCGGACGCGGGCCGGCTCCACCGCGGGGGAAGCGGTTTCCGGGAAACCGGTCCGCTGCTCGAGGAACGGAGCACGACCGCGTGGTCTTCCCGTCCCGATCTCACTGCTCGTCATGGCCGGCCCCGATCCGGGCGTCGCGCACGGCCAGCGCCACCTCGAGGATGAGATCCTCCTGGCCCGCGACCGCTTGCCGCCGGCCGAGTTCGAAGAAGACATCGCGCGGGTCGACGCCCTCGCGTGCGGAGATGTCGAGCACCGGGTTCTTGAACCCGGAGAACACGCCGGCCAGCCCGCTGACGATGGAGATGGAGTCGACCGTGGGCGGCGCGGGCATCAGCTCTCGCCGGGCGAGGTCCGCGGCGTCCAGGAGGCCGTAGAGGTCGATGCCCGTGCGGAACCCCAGCCGTTCGAGCACGGGCACCAGGACCTCGAGCTGGGTGTTGCCGGCGCCGGCGCCGAAGCCCCGAGCGCACGCGTCGAGGATGCCGGCGCCTGCTTCGGCGGCCGCGATCGAGTTCGCGACGGCCATGCCGAGGTTGTTGTGTCCGTGGAACATCACCGGCACATCGACGGCGGCCCGCATGGCCCGGATGCGTTCCGTGACGTCCGAGGGCAGGAAATGGCCCGAAGAATCGAGAATGCCCACCCCGGTCGCACCGAACTTGACCAGGCGCGCGCATTCCTCGGCGAGCTCATCGGGGCCGGCCATGTGACTCATCAGGAGAATGCCGTGCGCCTCCACGCCTTCATCGCGCAGGAAGCCGAGGTGGCGCTCGGTCAGACTGGTCTCGGTGCAATGAGTGCCGAGACGGACCAGGTCCACGTCGTACGAGAGGGCTTTCTTGATGTCCTTCGTCGTGGCCCAGCCCGGAAACAGGATCACGCCCAGCTTGCTGTTCGTCAGGTTCTCCCTGGCGAGCGACAACATCTCGTCATCGCTCAGCCGAGCCCGGCCCACCTGAAGAGAAGACGCACCCAATCCGTTGCCGTGGCCGATTTCCACCACCGGAACGGACGCGGCGTCGGCGGCCCGCAGGTAGGCACGGTACTGGTCCGCGCCGAGGTTGTGCCGGACAGCGTGCTGGCCGTCGCGCAGAGTCGCGTCGTGGATCTGAATCGGCCTGCCCGGGGCGGAGTCTCGGGTCGCTACCTGGCTCATGACGTCTCCCTGCTCGCCGCCGAGAGCCGGTCCTTCGCGTAACTCTCGGCGATCCGGATCGCGGCGGAATTGATGATGTCGATGTTCCCGGCGTACTGAGGCAGGCGATCGCCGGCTGACGTGATCTCCACGGACACAAAGGCCATGGATTCCTTCACGGTGCACACCTTCACGGCGTAGCCCCGCACGAACGTGCGGAGTTCTTCGGCGGCTTCGGCCACCGCCGCGCGCACCGAGTCGGTGGTGAGATCCCTTCCCACTACGTACATGGCGACGCGGAAGGTGGCCGGAGGACGGGCCGGACTGACGTTGACGAGCGTCTTGACGTCCTCGACCCCGGTGAAATGGCGGACCGCTTCCTGCGTGGTTTCCAGGTATTCATCGAGGTTCAGGCGCGTGGCGCGGCCCGCGCTCCGGGTGCCGGCCGTGGTCACGACTTCGATGTAGTCGATCTCGTGCACCTTTGATATCGCGTGCAGGATCGGTACCGACGCCTGCCCGCCGCAGGTCACCAGGCTGATGTCGCGGTGCGCGCTGATGTCCGCGCTGTTCACGGTGGGGAAAACCATGTGGCCGGCCCGGCTGGGCGTGAGGTCGATGAGCAGGGCGCCGGACGCCGCGAGCTTCTCCGCGTGCTCGGCGTGGGACGACGCGTTGGTGGCGTCGAACACGACGTCGAAATCGTCCTCGGCGTCGAGGAGGGACTGGATGCCCTCGCTCGCCACCGGCACGCCGCTGCGGGCCGCCCGCCGCAGCCCCGGAGTGGCAGCATCCCGGCCCGCGAGGAGCCGCAGGTCGAGGTGGTCCGAGCTCATGATCTTGGTGGTGAGGTCGACCCCGATGACTCCGGCGCCGATCACCGACACGTTCAGGCGCGCACCTGCTTTCGCGCTGTGGCCGCCTTCCCGTGTCCCGGTTTCCTCGACGGTTGTCATGCGAGCCTCCAGCCACAGGTGGCGTTGGTGTCGTTGTCTAAAGAGGACAGGTGCGGCACGGCTTCGTCCGGACGGTCGGTGTGAGGCTCGAACCAGCATCCCTTGGCGTACCGGGTCATCCGTGCTTCGACCTCCACGTCATGTTCTTCTCCTTCACTTGCGCACGGGCGAGCTGAAGACTGTCGCGATGCAGCGCAGCCGGCTGGCCTCACGGAGGCCGTGGCGCGTCAGCAACTGCGCGACCCCACCGTGTTCGTGCTCGATCCCGGTGATCAAGGCACGCATCGTCGCCGCCGGCGTCGCGGTCCGGCGCCGGAGCTGGGAAAGCGTGTCGACGTAGGTCCAGTTCGGCCGGGGATCGTCGGGCCCCAGCGCGCGGTAGGCGCGGGCAGTCAGCGCATAGTCGCCGGCGACGTCGGCCATCCGCACCCCGAGCGCTCGCAGGACCAGAGCGCTCACCACCCCGGTCCGGTCCTTGCCGACCGTGCAGCAGACGTAGATCGGGGTGGCCGCCCCCTCGGCGAGCAGCTCTACGATCTCGGCGGCGACCGGGGCCGCGCGCACGAGCATTCCCCGGTAGTTCGCCAGGTAGTCGCTCGGCCGCGGCCGGAGGTTGCCCCGGATGCGGCTCATGTCGCCGGACACCGGACGCGGCAACACGGTGGCACCGGTGTGCTCCGGCCCCGGCAAGGTCTGGCGTTCCCTGGGCAGCCGCAGGTCGACGATGGCGCGGATGCCGAGTTCGGAGATCGCCGGTGCGGTGGGCAGCGACGGTGCGGGCCCCCGGACCAAAATGCGCCGGCGTAACCGGGCGCCGTCCGGTCTGCGCAGACCACCCAGGTCACGCACGTTCGGCAAGCCGGGCACGGTGATCGTGCGGGTGGTGAAGCGGTGCGGCGTGGTCACCACGACGAGCGCGTGCGGGCCGTCGACTTCGCCGCGGACGAGGACTCGCCGGTGGCGAAACCGTCGTCGTCGGGCAGGTCACGGCCGCGCAGGAGCGGGAAGGGCTCGGTGCGTTCCTGCCGGGGCGGATCAGACGTCAGCACGTAATCTCCTTCGCGCGAATCAGTTCGGGACCCGAGTCTGGACGCTGCCGCTTACCGGTTCCTTGCCGTTCCCTTGCACGCCCGGATTTCGGGCAGGTAAGGGAACGGCAGGCATTACGCGCCACCGTCAGAGGGACAACGGCACTGGGAATCCGTGGGCACAACGACTGGCTGGAGGGTGAACATGGCGGCCGAACAGGGTCCGTTTCTCTTGCTGAACACCAAGCGCATCGTGTCGCGCTTGCTCGAGTGGTTCCCGGATGCCGCGCGAGAGCTGGTTGTGGTGACCACCAAGGCGGACATCGCCCCGGGCGACGAGGCCGAATACGCGCGGCGGTTTCGGCATCTGCAGGTGGTGACCAGCCTTGCGGAGGTCTCGGACGACGCGCTCATCGAGCTGGGCCGGCGGTTCGGCGTGAGGCGGGTTCTGTCGCTCGGCGAACGCGAGGTGCTGCTCGCGGCGCGAATCCGGGCCGCGCTCGAGCTACCCGGCCAGAGTCTCGCTTCGGCCACGGCGTATCGGGACAAGTACGTGATGAAGTCGACCTTGGCGGCGGCCGGGATCGACGTCGCGCCGATGCGCAAGGTCGAGACCAAAGACGAGCTGGCCGAGTTCGCGCAGCAGGTCGGCTATCCGGTCGTGCTCAAGGAACTCGACTCCGGCGCGTCGAACGGCACCCAGGTGCTGATCGACGAGCAGGCTCTGCGCGGTGTCCCGGCGTTTGCTCCCGGATCCGTCCGATTGGCCGAGGCGTGGGTCGAGGGCAAGTTCTACCACGTCAACGGCCTCATGCAGGGTGGCGAGCTGGTTCTGGCGGTGCCGTCGCGCAACCTCTACTCCGACTGGTTCGGAGTCGCGTTCGATGCCCCGGGCGTAATCGGGATGATGCCCGAGGAAGACCCGCTGTCCGAGCGGTTGCGCCTGTGCGCGCAACGGGTCGTGGCGGCGTTGCCCTCGCCGCCGAACCTGTGCGCGTTCCACCTCGAGGTGTTCCAGACCGACGACGATCGCCTGGTCGTCTGCGAGATCGCCAGCCGGGTGGGTGCGGCACTCATCGTCGACACCCACGAAGCCGTGCTGGGCATCAATCTCCACGGCGCCAGCCTGCTCGGCCAGGCCGGACGCGCCGAGCAGGTGGACATTCGCCCGAGCGGTGAACGGCTCGGCTTCGGCTGGTTCCCGCCGGCCAGGGGCACCCTGCGTGCGCTGCCCGACTCGTGCTCGTTGCCCGGGCTGGTGAGTTACCGCCCCCTCGGTGTCGTCGGGCGGACCTACGAGGGCGCAGCCACCATCGGACCCCACGTCGCGGAGATGATTTTCCGGCTCACCGAGCCGGACATCGAGGCGGAGCTGCGGCAGGTCGAACACTGGTGGGACGACAACGTCGTCTGGGAAAATCGGACCAATCCGGTGCCCGACCGTTGGAAGGCACCGCGACGGCCGGTGCGGCCTGCACCGATTTCTTCTTGACGGCCCTGCTCCAGGTACTCATTCCGCGGGGACAGGCGCGTTCGCCGAGCAGGTCTGCCCCTGACCGTCGAGGTCTCCTCGGCCAACACCGGCGACAGCCAGGCCCTCAAGCTTTGGGCCAACGCGGTTCCGGCGATCCGCGAACCGCGTCGCCGGCCACCTCGGCGAATGTCCACCCGTTCGTTCCCGCCGCCGGCGCCCAAAGGTCGCGCCCGGCGGCGGGTTCGCGTTCGGTCAGCGGTTGCTGGCCTCCGATTCCGTCAGGACGTCCGAGTGCCTGGCGATTTCCGGGCGCCGGCGCGCGGTAACGGGACCTCCGTAGGCGATCTCCCCGCGAAGGCGGACTTCCGCAGCCCGGCGCCGCTCCACCTCGTCCGCTTCGGCCGCCCGGCCGACCGCTCGGAGGGATTGGGCGAGCAGGGCGAGGCGCAGCGGAGACTGCACCAGGGTGTTGATCCTCGACAGCTCGCGGATGCCCTGTCGCATCAGGATGATGCCGTCGTCGGGTGACCGGCCCGGTTCGACCTGGGTCCAACCCCGGATGACCTGGAGCAGCGCCGCCAGAGCGCGGAGCCCGAACCGGGCGGCCAGGTCGAGACCTTCGCTGCTGGTCCGCGCCGCCTCGGCCACGTCGTCGTCGAGGGCGGCTGTCAAGGAGTGCGCGTAGAGCGCGAAGGCCCGGTCCATCGGCGGGCAGTCGGTCTCGGTGAGGACCAGCAGTTCGTCACACGCTCGGCGCGCCTCCTCGGTCCGGCCCATCAGCCAGAGGGTGAGCGCGCGGTAGGACCGCAACGGCACCCGGATGTCCTGCTGCCCGCTGCGCCGAAGGCGTTCCGAATGCGACATGCCGTCGATCAGCGCGATCGCGGACTCGAACTCGGCGAGCGCGGGCTCGAACCTGCCCCGGATGTGCAGGCCGACACCGGCGAGGAAGCCGAGGGCACCGGCCGCGAACGGATCTTCTCGCGAGCCCGCGATTTCCCGGATCTCCTCGGCCAGCCGCGCGCACTCGTCGTACCGCGCGCTTTCGATGTTCGAGCAGCACATCTTCCAGCGGATCAGAATCTCGTGCTCGCGATCGTCCGCGGACTTCGGCGCGGCCAGGATCCGCCGGTGGAGATCGCCGGCCTCGGCGTCGGACCACCCGCGAGTCGCGACGAGGCTGTCGGCGAGGCCTTCGGACAACGTCCGGGACAGATCAGGCGAAGGCGACCCAGCGGGATCGCGCGCGAGCAGCTCCAGGCCGCGGCGGAACCACAGTTCGGCTTCCCGGTAGGAAAAGCGCTTCGCCGCGTCCTGACCCGCCCGCAGCAAGTGCGGGACAACGCTATCGGCGGGCATCACCGGCGCCGCGTGCCACAGGTGGTGGGCAGTCTGGAGCACGCGCGGAGCGGAGTGGTCCAGCCGGGCCAGCATCGTTCGCGCAATCCGTTGGTGCAGCTCGTTGCGATCGTCGTCGTCCATCCCCTGATCGATCGCTTCGCGCACGATCTCGAGCACGAAGCGAACCAAGCCGGGCCGCAGGGCATCCCGGTGGAGCAAGCCGGTCGCGACCAGCGCGTCAAGGGTGGCGTTCCGGTTGACGTCGTCCACGATCTCGGCGAACACCAATACGTCGATTTCGGGCCCCAGGACCGCGCACGCCCGCAACGCCTGCTGCATCGCCGCCGGCATCGTGCCCAGGCCTCGCGCGATCGCGGCGCGCAAGCTGCCCGGTATGCCGGCGCGGACCGCTTCGACGGCCTCTGCGGTGTCGCTGTCGCCGTGCTCGGGCAGTAGCGGCATGAGCTGCTTGAGCATGGACGGGTTGCCCCCGCTGCGTTCGCGCAGCACCTTCACCATCTCCGGCCGCACTGGCCGGCCCACGTGTTCGCCGGCCATCGACGCGATCACCGGGTTCGGCAGCCCCCGCAACTCGAGCGTCCGGGTGCGGGCGTTGTCCAGGAGGTCGCCGGTGAAGTCGGTCGGCGGTCCGTGGTGCCCGATGCGCGTGGTGCACACGGTCACCACCACACCGAGGCGGTGGCCGTTCGAGCGCCGGCTGAGGGTGTCGAGCAGGTCGACCGACGCCTGGTCCGCCCACTGGAGGTCCTCCACCACCAGCAGGATCGGCCGCTCGTCGGCCAGGTCCAGCAGCGTGCAGCAGATCGCGTCGTGCACCATGAACCGCTCCGTGTCCGAGCGCTCGGGCTCACCCGCGGAGACCGGCCACTCGAGGCACACCGGGTCCAGCAGCGAACCGAACCGCTCGCGGGCCGCGGCCACCGCTTCCGGGCGGAGCCGAGTGAGCTCCCGGAAAACCTGGGCCCAGCTCCAATACCCCGGCGTGCCTTCCGCGCGCCAGCAGGTGGCCCGCACGATGTCCTGCGCGGTCGTGTCGAGGGTGCCCAGCAGACGCAGCACGAGTTCGGTCTTGCCGATCCCGGCCTCCCCGACCACGGCGACGATGTGCCCGCCCCGGCGCGTGGAATCCTCGACGGCCTCGGTCAGGGCGGCGAGCTCGCTCGCGCGGCCGAACAGCCGCTCGTCCCGCTCCATGGTGGGCGAGAGCTCCGAACTGCGAGGCGTGCCGAGAAGCTCGATCGGTGCCGCGGGCCCGTCCTGTCGTTGGGCGGGCACCCGGACGTCGACCGGGATTTCCTGGCGGATGATGGCGGTGTGGATCCGCCGCAGTTCCGCGCTCGGGTCGACCCCGAGTTCATCGGACAGGTAGGCGCGCGTCCGCTCGAACACCATCAGGGCATCGGCCTGGCGGCCGGTCCGGTACAGCGCGGTCATGAGGTGACCGACCATCCGCTCACGACTGGGGTGCCGCGCCGTCTCCGGCGTCAGCAGGGCCACCACGGAGTCGAGCCGGCCCAGCTCGAGCGAGTTTTCGGCGCTGGTTTCCACAGCCGCGATCCGCAACTGCTCGAGCCGGGCGCTCTCCTCGGCGAAGCGCTCGATCGAGGTGAACTCGGCGAAGGGATCACCACGCCAGAGCTCCAGCGCCGCCTCGAGGTCGGCGCACGACTGCGCGAGCTCGCCCGCGGTCGCGCGCGTCCGGCCGTGCCGGGTCAGGCGCTCGAACTGGTGGGTGTCGACCAGCGCGGGATCGATGTCCGTGACGTACCCGTTGCTCTGGTGGCGGATGGTCACGGCCCGCTCTGCCTCGCCGACCTCGCCGACGGCGAGAAGCCGGCGGCGAAGGTGCGAAACGTAGGTCTGCAACGTGGAGATGGGGTTGCGCGGAGCTTGTTCGCCCCACAGTTCGTCGATCAGCTGCTCGGTGGGCACGATCCGGCCGGGGCGCAGCACCAGCAGCCCCAGCACGGCTCGGTGCCGCGGAGGTCCGAGCGAAACCTCGTGACCGTGGCGACAGGCCACCATCTCGCCGAACAACCGCAGTTCGATCGGTGCGCCACGGACCGAGGACGCCGTGCAGGCGGATCGGACGGCACCCGGATTCTCCAGCAAGGAACTCCCCTCCCTGATCGGCGCGGGCCGGAACGCGCGCGCAGACCCCCGCATCGGCTGCCCGCGCCCCGGGCAGCCGGCCATGCTGCGTCGGCAGTGCCCGGTGGGGGCCTCGGCTCCCCGTCCCCCGGCACCGCCCGACGATCTTCGACGGTACTTGACGCCAGGCCACCCCAATGCAACTCAAGAATCGAAAGTGCAGGATCGGAGGTACCTTCGGCCCTGCGAAAAATCTGCTGCCGACAGCACAGTTATCGCACACCTTCCCCCATTGGAATGAACGAGCGCCCACACGTGGTCGCCGCCCGCGAATATCCCGACATTCAGGGCCGCGAACACACAAAGAGTCGCCGCCGCCCCGAAATCCCGCTTCCGCATGATCAATCATCTGGCGCAGTGCGATCCGCATCACAGAAGCCAGGCTAGGCCCCGCTAGCCACCCCACCCTGACGAAACCCTTTGCCCACCGCGCAACCCACCAGACCGACTTCAGCCGCTTCACCCTTCGCGCGCGCCACCGCGCTGCACAAACGAATTAATCGCGAAACGCGGAATCCCCGCCCATCAATCACCCCACGCGCACTACCCGACGACGCCGCTGCGTCCCGCCTGCAAGTGCATCTGCACGCGAGCCCCACGACGCTTTATGCCACCCCGTTTTTCCAGCCGATAACAACAGTTAACCGTCGAGCCACCTCCCCTGCACCAATCCCCTCCGGCGCACCTCGGCAGAAATATGCGACCCCCGCCGATTCCCTTGCCCAGGCCGCCTCCGCCCACTTCACCCGCCAAATTCAAAACACATTCACGGCGAAATCTGTGCCACACAATCGCAACCGCAACACAACGAAGTCCGGCAACCCCACCGCTCACCGGCACACGGGCCCCATATGGCTGATCCGCACCGGCCGAACCACGGTCGCAGCTCCTGAACCCCTCACCACTCAACCCGGCCACACCGGGGGGTCTGGGGGCTCGCCCCCGGCGGGGGTCTGGGGGCTCGGCCCCCAGAAAACACTCGGACCCGATCCGTACCCGCGCCCTCCGCGGGTACAGACAGCCGAATCGGGTGCCCCCGGCAGGATTCGAACCTGCGACACCCGCTTTAGGAGAGCGGTGCTCTATCCCCTGAGCTACGAGGGCATGTGTAGCCAGACAGCAGCCTACCGGTCGGCGACCGCCAGACAAGCACCAACCTGCCCGACGGATGGCGTCGCCCGTGTGGGGGACCCTCGCGAGCTCGGACCAGCACGATCGGCGACCCGCGTGGACCAACACCGTCACCTGGTCGTGTCTGGTTTCGAAACCTTGAACAACAGTAGGTAATCTTCCTTAACGGGAAGCGGGGGACCGCTTCGACCACCGGCTGCCGGAGGGCTTCGTTGATCAAGCTCATGTTCGCGGACGACGAGGAGTTGGTTCGTTCGGGCCTGCGCGCCATGATGTCCGGGGCGGCGGACATCGAGATCGTGGGTGAGGCGAGCGACGGCAGATCCGCGGTGGAGGTGGCGCGCCGGTATCACCCCGACGTGGCGTTGCTCGACATCAAGATGCGGGCGCCCGACGACGGGATCCGGGCGTTGCGGGCCATCCTCGCGCTGCCGGATCCGCCGATGGTCGCGATGCTGACCACGTTCGACATCGACGAGTACGTGAGCCTGGCGCTGCGGCTCGGGGCCAACGGTTTCCTGCTCAAGGACATCGACCCGTCGGCGCTGCTGCGCGCGATCCGTGACCTGGCCAAGGGCGGTGCCGTGCTGGATCCCGGGGTGGCGGCGCGCATGGTCCAGTCCCATCGGGACGAGCAGCGGGCCGCGCAGCCGGCGCGGAAGCTGCTGGCCAGCCTGAGCGAGCGGGAGCGTGAGGTGGTCGCGTTGATCGGACAAGGGTTGTCGAACGCGGAGATCGGCGGGCGGCTGCACCTGTCGGAGGCCACGGTGAAGGGGTACGTGTCCGCGGTGCTGTCGAAGATCGGCGCCGCCAACCGCGTGCAGGCCGCGCTGCTGGCCTACCGCGGCGGGCTGCTCGACCAGTAGATGGTGCTCACCGCGCTCGAGTTCCTCGGGCTGGTGGCGTTCGCGGCGTCCGGGGCGCTGGCCGCGGTCCGGGCGCGCCTCGACGTGTTCGGGGTGATCGTGGTCGGCCTCACCACGGCGCTGGGCGGCGGCATCATCCGCGACGTGCTGCTCGGCATCCACCCGCCCACCACGTTCTCGAACTGGCCCTACCTCGCCGTCTGCGCGGCGACCGCGCTGATCGTGTTCGCGTTCCACCCACAGGTCGCGCGGCTGCGGCGCGCGGTGCTGCTCGCCGATGCGCTGGGCCTCGGCGTGTTCGCGACGGCCGGCACCACCATCGCACTCAACGCCGGCGCCACCGCCTACGCCGCGTGCCTGATCGGCATGACCAGCGGAATCGGCGGCGGCGCGTTGCGTGACCTGCTGCTGAGGGAGATCCCGCTCGTCCTGCGCCGGGAGATCTACGCCGTGGCCGCGCTGGCCGGGGCGGTGCTGGTGGCGATCGGTCACGCTCTGCCACTGCCGTCGGCCGCGGTCACGGTGGTGGCGGCCGCCGTGGTGGTAACGATTCGGCTGGTGGCTCTGTGGCGGCACTGGAACGCGCCCGTCGCCAGGCCGGGCGATACCGATCCTTTGTGAGTTCTGCGTGTGTTCTTAGGCGGGTCTCAGCACTCTGCGTAAGACTGACGTCATGCGCATCCTTGTGGTGGACGACGATCGAGCCGTCCGTGAGTCGCTCAGGCGGTCCCTGGAGTTCAACGGGTACACCGTCGAGCTCGCCAGCGATGGTGCGCAGGCCCTGGAGACGATCCTCGCCAACCGGCCCGACGCGATGGTCCTGGACGTGATGATGCCGCGCCTCGACGGGCTCGAGGTGGCCCGTCGCCTGCGCAGCACCGGCGACGACCTGCCGATCCTCGTGCTCACCGCCCGCGACACCGTGTCCGACCGGGTCTCCGGCCTCGACGCCGGCGCCGACGACTACCTGCCCAAACCGTTCGCCCTCGAAGAACTGCTCGCCCGCCTGCGCGCGCTGCTGCGCCGCGCCGTGCCGGACCCGCAGCAGGGCGAGACGAGCGAGGTGCTGTCGTTCGCCGACCTCACGCTGGACCCCGGCACTCGCGAGGTCCGCCGCGGCGGCCGCGAGATCAGCCTCACCCGTACCGAGTTCGCGCTGCTCGAGTTGTTCCTCTCGTACCCCAAGCACGTGCTGACCCGCGGAAGGATTCTGGAGGAAGTATGGGGTTACGACTTCCCGACGTCGGGCAACGCGCTGGAGGTCTACGTCGGCTATTTGCGTCGCAAGACGGAAGCGGACAACGAACCGAGGCTGATCCACACGGTGCGCGGGGTGGGCTACGTCCTGCGCGAAACCCCGCCGTGACCGACACCCCACCTCTCGGCTCGCGGGCGATCACCACCGTCGACGTCACCGACCCGCGCGGCGACCGCTGGGGCACGCGCCGCTTCTCCCTGCGCGGACGCGTCACGCTGCTGGCCGCCGCCTGTGTGGCCGGCGCCGTGGCGCTCGTGTCGCTGGGTGCGTACATGATCGTGTCGAGCAACCTCTACCAGCAGCTCGACAACAACCTGCTCGCGCGCGCCCAAGCGGCCGTGGCTTCGCCGCAGGTGCAGACGCAGCTGGAGCAGGTGCCGGGCGCGTTCCTCGCGAGCGCCGACCTGCAGATCGGCCAGCTCAACGCCTACAGCAACAAGCTGATCTACCCGCAGGCCGGTTCGCCGCCGCCGTACGGGCCGTTGGAGCTGGCCGTGGCCACGGGGCAGTCGCCGCAGTCGCTGCGCACCGACGTGGCCACGGACACCCGCGTGGTCGCGCTCCCGACGGGCCACGGTCAGGCCATGGTGCTCGCGCAGTCGATGGAGCCGACGAAGCGCACGCTCAACGAGCTCGCCGTGGTCCTGTTCCTCGTGGGCGGCGCCGGGATCGTGGTCGCCGCGGGGGCCGGCACCGCCGTCGCGCGCACCGGGCTGCGGCCGGTCGACCGGCTCACCTCGGCCGCCGAGCGCGTGGCCGCCACCGGTGACCTGCGCCCGATCCCGGTGAGCGGTGACGACGAGCTCGCTCGTCTCACGCAGAGCTTCAACACGATGCTCGGCACGGTCGCCGAGTCGCAGGAGCGGCAACGCCAGCTCGTCGCCGACGCCGGCCACGAGCTGCGTACCCCGCTCACGTCGTTGCGCACCAACCTGGAGCTGCTGCTCTCGGCCAGCCGGCCGGGCGCGCGCACGCTGCCGGCGGAGGACCGCGCCGACATCGAGGCCGACATCAGCGGCCAGCTCGACGAGCTCACCCAGCTCATCGGCGACCTCGTGGAGCTCGCCCGCCAGGAAGAGCCGCGCGAGCAGACCGAACGCGTGGAGCTCGTCGACGTCGTGGAGCGTGCGTTGTACCGAGCCCGCCGCCGAGCGGGTGACATCGAGTTCGACGTGTCCCTGCAGCCGTGGGTCCTGACCGGCGACAACAGCTCGCTCGAACGGGCCGTGCTCAACCTGCTGGACAACGCGGTGAAGTTCTCGCCCGCCGGCTCACGCGTGCGGCTCACGCTGCGGCCGCTCGGCGACGGCACGGCCGTGGTCGAGGTCGCCGACACCGGCCCGGGCATCGCCGACGAGGACCTGCCGAAGGTGTTCGACCGCTTCTACCGCTCGTCGGAAGCCCGTACGCTGCCGGGTTCCGGCCTCGGCCTGTCGATCGTGAAGCAGGCGGTGGAGCGCCACGGCGGCGCGGTGTACGCCATGCACGCTCCGGAAGGCGGCGCGCTGTTCACGATCCGGCTGCCCGGCGCGCCCGGCTGACCTCGGTCTTCGCCCGTCCGGGGGATGCCTCGAGTGGCACGTTCCACCCACCGCATGTTTGATCGTGTAGGATTTTGTGTGGTTGATGGTTCGTGCTTGAGGAGTGGCGGTGCTCGCACGTCAGCGGCAGGCGGTGATCCTCGAGGAGGCACGCCGGACCGGCGCGGTCCGGGTCAGTGACCTCGTCGAGCGGCTCGGCGTGTCCGACATGACCGTGCGCCGCGACCTCGACGTGCTCGCCGGCCGCGGTCTCGTCGAGAAGGTCTACGGCGGCGCGACCTCGGTGGTCGGCAAGAGCACCGACGAGCCCGGCTTCGAGGCCAAGTCCGTGCGCCAGCGCGTGCAGAAGGAAGCCATCGCCGAGCTCGCGGCCGGGCTGGTCAAGCCCGGCACCGCCATCGGCCTCTCCGCCGGCACGACCACGTGGACGCTGGCCCGCGCGCTCGACCCGATCCCCGGCCTCACCATCGTCACCAACTCGATCCAGGTCGCCGACGTGCTGCGCGCGTCCACGCAACCCGACCGCACGGTGGTGCTCACCGGCGGCGTGCGCACGCCGTCCGACGCGCTCGTCGGCCCGGTCGCCGTGCACAGCCTGCGCTCGCTGCACCTGGACCTGGTTTTCCTCGGCGTGCACGGCATGGCCGAGAGCGCCGGGTTCACCACCCCGAACCTCACCGAAAGCGAGACCGACCGCGCGCTCGTGGAAGCCGGCCGGCGGCTCGTGGTGCTCGCCGACCACACGAAGTGGGGCACCGTGGGCATTTCCACGATCGCCGACCTCGAAGAGGCCCACGTGGTGGTGACCGACGACGGACTTCCCGATTCGGCGAGGGAGAGCCTCACCGAGCGGGTCGGAGAACTGATGATCGCCGAAACGGCGGAGAACCTCGAGGCAGAAGACGCGTGAAACGCACCTTGCGACACCTGGCCGACGGCCGGGAGATCATCTACTTCGACCACGACGGCGGGCCCGAGCGCACCGCCGAGGACACCCGGGACCTCCCGCCGGTGGCCGCGGCGTCGGAGATCCGCCTCGACCCGCTCACCCGCGAGTGGGTGGCCCTGGCCGCACACCGGCAGACACGCACGTACAAGCCGCCGGCCGACCTCTGCCCGCTCGACCCCTCGACGCCCGGGCGGCCCACCGAGATCCCCGAAGCCGACTACGACGTGGTCGTGTTCGAGAACCGGTTCCCGTCGTTCTCGCAGAACGCGCACGGCGAGCCGTCCACTGTGGACGGACTCGGTCTCGTGCCGACGGCGCCGGGCCGGGCGCGGTGCGACGTCGTGTGCTTCAGCAGCGACCACGGCGGCTCGTTCTCGCAGCTGAGCCCCGAGCGGGTGCGGCTCGTCGTGGACGCGTGGGCCGACCGCACGCTCGCGCTCGGCGAGACGCCGGGGGTCGAGCAGGTCTACCCCTTCGAAAACCGCGGTGAGGAAATCGGCGTCACGCTGTCGCACCCCCACGGCCAGATCTACGGTTACCCCTTCGTCACGCCGAAAACCGAGCGGATGCTCGACGTCGCGCGCGCGTACCGCGAGGAACACGGCCGCGCGGTGATGGGCGACGTGCTGGCCGCCGAGCAGAAGTCCGGCGCCCGCGTGATCGCCGAGGGGGAGCACTGGACGGCGTTCGTGCCGCCGGCCGCGCGCTGGCCCGTGCACATCCAGGTCGTGCCGCACCGGCAGGTGCCCGACATCTCGGCGCTCACCGACGCCGAACGCGACGACTTCGCCCGCGTGTACCTCGACGTGCTGCGCCGCTGCGACGCGCTGTACGACCGCCCGTTGCCCTACATCGCCGCCTGGCACCAGGCCCCCGTGCGCCGCGATCGTGACCTGGCGTGGCTGCACCTGGAGCTGTTCTCGGTGTTGCGCGCCAAGGACAAGCTCAAGTACCTCGCGGGCTCCGAGTCGGGCATGGCCGTGTGGATCAACGACGCCACGCCGGAGCAGATCGCGGAGCGTCTTCGCGCGGCGGGCTGAGGACCGGGCGCGGCATACTCATCTGCGAAACACAGGTTCGGCTCAGGAACCTCTCAGGCCCGGCAGCTTAGGTGAGGACATGACCGAGAACGACCCCCACGCGCACGACTCCGCGGCGGGTCGCCAGAACCCGGGTGCCCAGCCGGGCACCGAGGGGCAGGCGGCCTGGAGTCAGCCCACCGCCCCCGCTTCGGGCGAGCAGCCCACCTACGGCGAGCAGGCGCAGCAGACGCCGGGCTACCCGGCGCCCAACCCGTGGTCGGCGCAGGGCGCCCAGCCCGGTCCGCAGGCCGGCCCGATGGGTTACAACCCGTATCCGCCGACCAGTGGCACCACGCAGCAGCAGTACGCCGCCCCTGGTACGTACAGCGTGCCGCCGGCTGCGCCGAAGAAGTCCGGTTCGGGCAAGCTGCTGGCGAGCGTCGCCGCGATCGCGTTGGTGATCGGTGGCGTCGCGGGTGGCACCGTCGGGTACCTCACGGGGGGCTCGTCCGGTCCGTCGGTCAACGCGCTCGACCAGCCGAAGCCCGCGCAGCAGACGGGCAACGCCCCGGCCGGCTCCATCGAGTCGGTGGCGCAGAAGCTGTCGCCGAGCGTCGTCGAGCTGCAGGTGTCCGGCCGCACGGCCGCCGGCGAGGGTTCCGGGTTCGTGCTGAGCACCGACGGCTACATCCTCACCAACAACCACGTGGTCGAGGTCGCCGCCAACGGCGGCCAGATCCAGGCCGTGTTCCAGGACGGCAAGAAGGCCGCCGCGAGCGTCGTCGGCCGCGACCCGACCACCGACATCGCCGTGGTGAAGGTCAACAACGTGAGCGGCCTGACCCCGGTCGAGCTCGGTAGGTCCGACGACCTGCGAGTGGGCCAGCCGGTGGTCGCCATCGGCTCGCCGTTCGAGCTCAGCGGCACCGTCACGTCCGGCATCGTCAGCTCGCTGCACCGCCCGGTGCAGGCCGGCGGCGACGAGACCGACCAGACCACGGTGATGGACGCGATCCAGACCGACGCCGCGATCAACCCCGGCAACTCCGGTGGCCCGCTCGCCAACATGAACGGCCAGGTCATCGGCATCAACTCGGCCATCTACAGCCCCAACAACGGCCAGGGTGGCCAGGGCGGCCAGACCCAGGGCGGCAACGTCGGCATCGGGTTCGCCATCCCGATCGACCAGGCCCGCCGCACCGCCGACGACATCATCAAGACCGGCCACGCCACGCAGACGTTCATCGGCGCCAAGGTCGCCGACGCCCCGCAGGGCGGCGCCCAGCTCGGCGACATCACGCCGGGCAGCCCGGCCGAGAAGGCCGGCCTGAAGTCGGGCGACATCGTCACCAAGATCGACGACCGCACCATCGACAGCGCCGACACGCTCATCGCGGCCATCCGTACGCGAGCCCCCGACGAGAAGGTCACCTTCACCCTCTCCGGCGGCCGCACGGTCCCGGTGACCCTCGGCGGCCAGCCCGTCCCGGCCAACTGATCGCTCGGCCGCCAGGCGCGGCCGAGACCAACCACGGCTCGACCCCCTGGGCAGGGGCCGACCCCTTGAAGGCCACGCGCGACCGGGCAGTTGATGCCGGTCGCGCGTGGCCGTCTTTTTTTGCAGGTTTCCGGGGCGGGCTGCCGGTGCCAGGGCTGCTCGTCGGCCGTCGTGATCCCCAGCAGCACCGACGACGCCTACTTCGACCAGCTCACGAACACGATCATCAAGGCGCTCGCGCCCTGACCCGGCCGTTTCCGACGCTGTGACCAGGTTCTTTGCCCCACAAGGAAAATTCCTGGGATTCGAGGTTTAGGCGCCACAACTTGTGGGCACCTCACACCCCGCACGGAGACCTCTCCGTACCGAGTCGGAGGCGGTACGGAGAGGTCTTCGGCGTCTTCGCGTTCCGTTACGCGCGCACGGTTTCGCGCACCGGGCCGCGCGGTTTGCGGTGTGCCAGCACCATTCGCGTCACGCCGGCGCCGATCACGACGGCCCACACGACCGCCAGGGACAGCCCGAGCCCGAGCCACGTGTTGCCGTCGTGCAGGCCCGGCTTGGTGAACACGCCGTAAGTGCGCCACAGCAACGGAAACGCGATGAACCCCAGCACGGCCGTGAGCACCGCGCCCACCTGCACGGGCGCTCGCCACGGGGTCGGCAGCACCCGCGAGAGCAGCAGGCCCAGCACGCCCGCCACCGGCGCGAAGATCGCGTCGTTCACGATCGGGCCGCCGCCGATCCACAGCACGGTCTTCACGCTGTCCGGCCACGCCGGCGCCGCGTAGTCCACGAACAGCGACGCGCCGAACCCCAGCGCCGCCAGCCCGGCGAGCGCGAGCACGATCCTGATGATCTTCACAGCACCTCCAGCTTTTCGACCCACTTCGTCTGAAGCACCCCGGGCCGGCTCGGCGCGATCACGCGGCACGGGTAGCCGTGGTCGACGTCGAGCACCTCGCCGTTGAGCTCCAGCGCGAGCAGCGTGAGTTCGTCGGCCGTGTGCTCGCCCGGCAGCGTGCTCGCGCCGTACAGGCCGGTCTTGTCGAGCGAGGACACGCGCACCTCCGCGCCCGGCTCGGCGCCCACCGCGCGCAGCAACGTCGGGAACGAGATCCCGCGCCAGCTCGCCATCTGGCTCCAGCCCTCGACGCACGCGATCGGCAGATCGGTGCTCACCTGCGGCAACGCCCGCAGATCGGCCAGCGTGAGCTGCTTCGTGCCACCTCGGGTCACCACCGACAGCCGCCACGCCGGGTCGACGGCCGTCCGCGTCACGCGCGCCGCCACGGCCGTGCGATTCACCGGCAGCTTCTGCAGCCCCTTGTCGGTTTTCCACGACAGTCCCGACACGTCCTTCAGCCACGGCACTGTCGCACCGGCCGTGGACAGCACCGCCACCCCGGTCGCGATCCACGTGGTCCGCAGGAAACCCCGCCGGCTGAATCCGGCAACCGGCTGCGGCCGTTCGTGTGGCAGATCTTCCGGCGCCGCCACCAAAGCCGGTTTCACCTCACGGGTCAACGCCCGCCGCACGATCGGCAGCTTCACCGCGACGTGCACCACCACCGACCCGATCGCCACCCACGCCACCGCGTAGTGCACTTCCGGGAAGTAGAAGTTCCACGGGTAGTTCTGTGCCACGTTCAGCAGCCCCGAGCTCAGCTCGAAGAACGCCGACCCCGACAGCACCAGGATCGACAGACGTTCCAGCGCGTGCGGCAGCGACTTCACCAACGGCCGCTCGAACAGCTTCGGGAACACGCTCCACAGCTTCGCCAGCAGCAGCGGGATCGCCGCGATGCCGGAGATCACGTGCGCGCCCTGCGTCACGCGGTAGAGCCACACGGGGCGGCTGGGCCAGAAGAACCAGCCCGGGGGGTGCTGGATCAGGTGGCTGAGCAGGCCGGTGACGAAGCAGATCAGGAACGCCAGGCCCAGCAACGCGCCGATCCGCGCCGTCACCCGCTCGCCGTGCGCGCCGCCCTTGAACTGCTCTTCCCGCGGGATCGGCAGCTTCTCGATCTGCTCGTCGACCCGCGCTTTCGCCTGCGCGGCCTGTACTTTCGCGTGCGCCACGCCCGCCCGCGCCTGCGCGGCCCGCTCACCGAACCGGGCCTGCGCGCCGGACACGTGCGCGTCGAACTTCCGCCACGCCGCCACGAGCCGAGGCTCCCGGGGCGGTTCGGGTTCTTCGACGCCCACGGCCCCTTCGGCAGGCCTCTCGGAAGGTGCGTTCTCGCCGGGTGCGTTCTCGTCGGTCATGCTCGCTCCAGCCGTGCGAACCAGCGGTGGCCACGGCTCGTGGTCCAGTCCACGCGGAAGCCCGCGCGCATCGCCACCTCCGCGATCGCGTCGGCCCCCACCCACGCCCAGCCGAACCACGGCCCCGACCTGCCGGGCAGCAGCCGCACGGCCTCCCGCCGCAGACCCTGGCCCGGCGCCTCGAGCTCCACGAGCACGTCACCGTCGAACGTGATCAGCTCGTGGAGCCGGCTCAGCAGCTCCACCGGGTCGCCGCCGATGCCGATGTTCCCGTCGGCCAGCAGCGCGTGGTGCCACCGCCCCTCGCCGGGCAGCGGCTGGAACACGTCGCGCCGCAACGCCACCGCGCCGCGCTCCTGCGTCAGCCGCACGGCGGTGGGGGAGCTGTCCACGCCCAGTGCCACCACACCGCGCCTGGCCAGCGCGGCCGTGAGCCGGCCCGGGCCGCAGCCGATGTCGAGTGTCGGGCCGTCACACGCGTCGAGCAGCACGGTGTCGCCCAGGTCGCAGCCCTCGGTCCAGCGGTCCACCGGCAGGTCGACCCGGTCGCCGTTGGCCAGTTCGAGCCAGCAGTGCTGCCCCAGCAGCCCGCGGTCGAACTCCGTGCCGGTACTCAGTTTCCTCACGCCACTTCCCGTCCTTCGACCGCGCGCACCGCTGCCGCGAACCGCCCACGCGGGGCCTCCGCAGCCACGCGCACGGCGTCTCCCATCGTGTCCACATCGGACAGCTCGGCCAGCGAGCCCACCGACAAGCCGGTCGCTTCGAGCGCCCGAAGCGTGCGAGCGCCGGTGTCCTCCTGCGACATCGGCACCCCCGCGAGCACCTGCGCCCGGTGCGGGTCGCGCAGGCCGAGCGCCCACCAGCCGCCGTCTTCCGCCGGCCCCAGCACCGCGTCGTGCCGGCTCCGCAACACCGGCGCGATCGACGAGGCGAGCAGCTGCGGCGTGACCTGCGGCGTGTCCATGCCGATCTGCAGCACGGGCAGCCCGGCGTGCACCGACGCCGTGTCGGCGTGCGCGTTGGCCAGCCGCGCCCCGAAGTCCCAGCCGCGCTGCGCGATCACGGTCGCCCGCCGCAGCGAGCGCCCGATCTCGCTGCCGCACGCGGCCGCACCGAGGTCACCGGTCATCGCGACCACGGGCAGCACTCCCGGCGTCGCGCACACCGCGTCGAGCGTGTCCAGCAACGCGGCCGCGGCGATCTCCGCGGCCTGCCGCGCCGTCGCGGGCGGGCACAAGCGCGTCTTCGCGAAGCCGGGCACGGGCGCCTTCGCCACCACGAGCACGCAGAACCGGGCGGTCATCGCGCCAGCACCCGCCCGAAGTCGCGGACCGCGCGCAGCGTGCCGCGCACCGACCCGGACACCTTCGACTTCGTGCCCTTCGCCCGCTCGCCGTAGCTCACGTCGAACTCCCGCACGCGCCAGCCCGCGCGTTGCGCACGGATCAGCAGCTCCAGCGGATAGCCGAACGCGCGGTCGGTGATCCCCAGCCTCAGCAACGCGTCCCGCCGCGCGGCCCGAAGTGGCGCGATGTCACGTACGGGCAGCCCTCGGCTGCGCAACAGCAGCGAGAGCACGGCGTTGCCCGCCCGCGCGTGCCACGGCCACACCCCCCGGTGCGTCGGCACCCGCCGGCCCACGGCGAGGTCGGCGCCCGCTTCCACCGCCGCCACCAGGCGCGGCAGGTCGGCGAGGTCGAGGGAGCCGTCGGCGTCGGCGAAACACACGATGTCCGCCGTCGCGGCTTCCAGCCCCGTGTGCACGGCCGCGCCGTAACCGCGGCGCGGTTCGTGCACCACCTTCGCGCCGAGCGCGGCCGCCACGTCGGGCGAGCCGTCCGACGAGCCGTTGTCCACCACGATCGCGCGGAACCCCGCCGGCAGTGCGGCCAGCACGCCGGGCAAGGCCCCCGCCTCGTCGAGGCACGGCAGCACGACGTCTACCTCAAGTTCGGTCACCCCGCGTACGCTAGGTCCGTAAAGGACGGTCGAGAACCCTTGTGGTGCTTACCGAATCATGACGGGCGCGCAGTTCTTACCGAGTTCTCACAGCTGCCGCGTTCACCCCGGTGCACCTACTGAACCAGGGTTATCGTGCGGTCGATGAGCGAGTCGACTTCGGCCGCGCGGCTCGCCGAGCCGCCAGCGCCGCCCTCCGAGCCCACCCGCACCGGCGTGCGCGGTGACCTGATCGTGGTCGGCGCCGCTCTCGTGCTGGTCGCCGCCGCGGCCGGCGTCGGGATCTACTACAACCGCCCGAACTCCGGCGTGGTGATCTACGCGCCCACCGCGCCGATCTTCGCCCACTGGCTGCCCCATGTGGGCCCGGGCTCGGTGTTCGCCGTGCTGGTCGCGGCCGCCGTGGTCCTGTGGGGCCCCGCCGTCGCGGCCCGGCTGTCCTGGCGACGGGCCCTCGCCGCCGGGTACGCGACGTCACTCGCCTGGATCTTCTCGCTCGCGATGGTCGACGGCTGGTCGCGCGGCTTCACCGGCCGCCTCACCACGCCGCAGGAGTACCTGCACGAGGTGCCCGGCATCACCGACATCCCGCGCTTCCTGCGCGAGTTCACCTCCCGCATCCTCGACTTCCAGCCGAACTCCTGGACCACGCACGTGTCGGGCCACCCGCCGGGCGCGACGCTCGTGTTCGTCTGGCTCGACCACCTCGGCCTGCGCGGCGGCGCCTGGGCTTCGACGGCCGTGGTGCTCGTCGCCGGTCTGGTCGCCGTCGCCGTGCCGGCCACGGTCTCCCTGCTCGGCCGGCAGGACGCGGCCCGCGCCGTGCTCCCGTTCGCCGTGCTCTCGCCCGGCGCGGTCTGGCTCGGCGTGTCCGCCGACGGCCTCTTCGCCGGCGTCACGGCCACCGGCGTCGCCCTGCTCGCGCTGGCGGCCGTCGGCTTCACGCACGGCCGCCGCTACGCCGTGCCCACCGCCCTGGCCTCGGGCGTGCTGCTCGGCTACGGCGCCTTCCTCTCCTACGGCCTCGTGCTGCTCGGTCTGGTCGCGCTCGCCGCCGCCGTGCTCGGCCGGCAGTGGCGGGCCGCAGCGTTGGCCGTGGTCGGCGCCCTGGCGGTGGTGGCCGCCTTCGCGCTGGCCGGCTTCTGGTGGCTCGACGGCTACCACCTCGTGGTCGAGCGCTACTACCAGGGCATCGCACAGCTTCGGCCATACTCGTACTGGGTGTGGGCCGACGTGGCCGCCGTCGCCGTCGCCGTCGGCCCGGCCGTGGTGGCCGCGGCCCGGCGTGGCGTCACCGGAGCCGTCCGCGAACGCCGTGGCCTGCTGCGCGACCCGGTGCTGCTGCTCGGCATCGCCGCCGTGGTCACGATCGTGTTCGCCGACGTGTCCGGCCTGTCGAAGGCGGAGGTCGAACGGATCTGGCTACCGTTCGGCGTGTGGCTGCTGCCGATGGCGGCGCTGCTGCCCACGCCCGGCCGCCGCTGGTGGCTGGCCGGACAGGCGTTGGTCGCGCTCGCGGTCAACCACCTTCTTCTGACGAGCTGGTGAGGTGAGGCATGGAAGACCAGGCCGGGCGGGTGCTCGTGGTCGACGACGACGAGACGGTGCGCGACGTCGTCCGCCGCTACCTCGAGGTGGCCGGCTTCACCGTCGACGTGGCCGGTGACGGCGCCGCGGGCCTCGCGCTGTTCGCCGACCGCGAGCCCGACCTCGTGGTGCTCGACGTGATGATGCCGGGCATCAACGGCCTGGAGGTCTGCCGCCGCCTGCGCCAGGTGAGCCACGTGCCGATCGTGATGCTCACCGCCCTCGGCGAGGAGGAGAACCGCATCGCCGGCTTGCAGCTGGGCGCCGACGACTACGTGACCAAACCCTTCAGCCCCAAGGAACTCGCGCTGCGCGTGGCCTCGGTGCTGCGCCGCGCCCGCATGCCGCGCGCCGCCCCGCCCGCGCCCGAACTCGTCGACGGCGACCTGCGGCTGCAGATGACCGCCCGCCAGGCCACGCTCGCCGGCGCGGAGCTGCCGCTGACCACGCGCGAGTTCGACCTGCTCGCGTTTTTCCTCGGCCACCCCGGCGTCGCGTTTTCGCGCGCCGACCTGCTGGAGAAGGTGTGGGGCTGGGACTTCGGCGACCAGTCCACGGTGACCGTCCACGTCCGACGGCTGCGCGAAAAGATCGAACGTGACCCGGCCAAGCCGACTCGGGTCGCCACCGTCTGGGGCGTCGGCTACCGCTACGACCGGGAGCAGTCATGATCAACGCCGGTGAATCCGCCCTGGACATGCTCAGCCACGTGCTCCACATCCTGCCGTTCGCGCTGCTCTTCGCGCTTCCGGTGGCGGCGGTGGGCGGGCTGGTTCTCTACCGGCTGCGCAACCGCTCGCTGGCCACCACGATGACGGTGCTCGTGCTCATCCCGGTGGTCGCGCTGCTCGTCGGCGTGATCGGCATCAGCGGCTTCATGTTCACCGAGGCCCTGATGACGGAGCTGCTGGTCTGCCTGCTCGTCGCCCTCGTCACGGTGCCCGCCGCGATCGTGCTCGGCCGCGTGATCGCGCGCCGCAGCGTCTGGGAACGCGAGGCCCGCGAACGCGAACGCGCCGCCGAGGCCTCCCGGCGCGAGCTCGTGGCCTGGATCAGCCACGACCTGCGCAGCCCGCTCGCCGGCATCCAGGCCATGGCCGAGGCGCTGGCCGACGGCGTGGTTTCCGAACGCCACGAGGTCGCCGACTACGCCCAGCGGATCAGCGGCGAGACCACCCGGCTCTCGGGCATGGTGGGGGACCTGTTCGAGCTCTCCCGCATCACCGCGGGCGCGCTGGAGCTCACCATGTCGGCCGTGCCGCTGCGCGACGTGGTGAGCGACGCCGTCGCCGCGCAGTCGCCGGTGGCCGAGCGCAAACGCGTGCGGGTGCTGGAAAACGCCGAGGCGTGGCCGGTGGTGTCCGGCAGCGACCCGGAGCTCGCGCGGATCGTGCGCAACCTCGTGTCCAACGCCATCCGCCACACCCCGCCCGACGGCACCGTCGCCGTGCAGCTCGGCATCGACGGCGACCAGGCCATCCTCGCCGTCGACGACTCCTGCGGCGGCATCCCCGAAGACGAGATCGGCCGCGTCTTCGACGTCGCCTTCCGCGGGACCCAGGCCCGCACCCCCGACCGCAGCGGCACCACGTCCGGCGGCGGCCTCGGGCTGGCGATCGCCAAGGGCCTCGTGGAGGCCCACAGCGGTCACATCGGCGTGCACAACCACGGCCCGGGCTGCCGGTTCGAGGTCCGGCTGCCGTTGGCCCAGGTCGCCGCCGCCGTCTGAACCGCCACGCGTGCGGCTGACCACAGTGGACAGCTGAGCGAATGGACAGACGGACCAGTGGACCGCCGGATCAGCCGACGGCGACCGTGTCCACCGGCTCCGCCACCCGGTCCGCCGTCACGCGGAAGAACTGCATCCCCGGGAAGTGCGCGGGCGCGACGATCGTGTCCGTTCCCGCGACCTGGCGCAGCCACTGCTGCCGCGTCAGCAAAGCCGGCGACGGATCACTGTCGCTGATGAACCGGATGTTCGAGTCCACCAGCTGTGCCGGAGTGTGCAGCACGTCGCCGAGCAGCACGACGCGACGGTCGTCCGCGGTGATGTCCACGACGTAGTGCCCCGGCGTGTGCCCGGGCGCGTGCCGCGCCACGACTCCCGGCGCGATCTCCGCGTCGCCGAGCATCGACTGAAGATGTCCGTGGCTGCGCACGGTTTCCAGGCCCATCCGCGTCCAGTCGTGCCGCCCGACCGGCTCCACGAGCGCGGCCCAGTCCTGCGCGCCGTAGCGCACCACGGCATTCGGGAAATACGGCTTTCCCTGTGGCGCCAACCAGCCGACGTGGTCCGAGTGCAGGTGCGTGAGCACGACGGTGTCGATGTCCGCCGGCGAACACCCCACCTCGGCGAGCGCGACGGGCAGACCACCGCCCGCGCCCATGTCGCCGTCGTCGGGCCGCTGCCCCTCGGGGAACTCGATCTCCCTCGGCCCGAGTCCCGCGTCGACGAGGATCGTGCGGCCGTTGCCGCGCACGAGGAACGCGCCCGTGGGCACGTGGACGGTGCCGTCCTCCGCGAACGCGCCGGGGTGTCTCGCGGCGTCGAGCCCCGGGAAGAACGGCGCCGGCAGGCGGATCCGACCGTCGGCCAGCGCATGGATCTCGATGTTCCCCACCTCGATAGATCGCATGCACACGACCAAGATCACGGCGTCGGGAATTAATTCCGGGAAGTGACCTACGTCTCAGGCGTCCACGGGCGCGCGCAACTCCGCCGTGGCGAACGAGGTGATGCCGTCCTCGAACGTCGTTTCCGCCGTGAACCCCAGCAGTTTCCGGGCCAGCGCGGAGTCGGCCACCACGTGTCGCACGTCGGCCGGCCGTGCGCCACCGACGATCCGCGGCTCCGGCCCGCCGTACGCGCGGGCCAGCTCGCGCGCGAGGTCGCCCACGGTGTGCGGGTCACCCGAACAAACGTTGAGCGGCGTGCTGTCCCCGCTCCGCCCGTCGGCGTGCAGCGCCAGGGCGTTGATGCGGGCGACGTCGTGCACGTGGACGAAATCCCGCTGCTGCCGCCCGTCCTCGAGCACGGTCGGTGCCTCGCCGCGCTCGAGCGCCGAGCGGAACAGCGACGCCACGCCTGCGTACGGAGTGTTCTGTGGCATCCTCGGCCCGTACACGTTGTGGTAGCGCAACGCCCACGCCGTGCCGCCGGTCTGCCGCGCCCACGCGCCGGCGAGGTGCTCCTGCGCCAGCTTCGTTGCGGCGTAGGTACTTCTGGGCAGAAGTGGTGCGTCTTCGGGAACGAGTTGCCACCGCAGCTCGACACCGCACTCACCGCAGGTGGGCTCGAACCGTCCGGCGTCCACATCGGACTGCCGCCGCGGCGACGGCGGCACCACCCCGTGGCGTGGACACGAGTAACGGCCCTCGCCGTAGACCACCATCGACGACGCCAGCACGAGCTTGCGCACGCCGGCCGCGTGCATCCCGGCCAGCAGCACCGCCGTGCCGTAGTCGTTGTTCAGCGCGTACGCCGGCGCGTCGGACGGGTCGATGCCGTGCCCGACCACGGCGGCCTGGTGGCACACCGCGTCCACGCCCCGCAGCAGCTCGGCGACTTGTTCCGGGTCCGTGACGTCGCCGCGCACGAACCGGTGCCGGCCCGTGTACGCCGGCGGCGCGGCCGTGCCGTGGGCGGTGGGCAGGAGGGTGTCCAACACCACGACCTCGTCGCCCGCGTCGGCCAATCGGTCCGCGACGTGGGACCCGATGAACCCGGCACCACCGGTGATCAGTACTCGCACGCCCCCGACGCTAGGGTGCGCGAGCGGCCCGGTGCCCGTCCGAAGCGGACCACGTCACCGAATCGTCAGGAATCACCCGCCCACGGCGGCGGGCGGGTGCCGTCACCGGATACGGTGTCGGCATGGAACGGAGCGCACAGCGGCTGGGCCGGGCCCTCGTGGTGATCGTGGACGACCGCGTCGCCCACGGGGAGCACGAGGACAACACCGGACCGCTCGTCACCGAGCTGCTCGAAGAAGCCGGCTTCATCGTCGACGGCGTGGTCGTCGTCGAGGCCGAGACCGCCGGCATCCGCAACGCGCTCAACACCGCGGTGATCGGCGGTGCCGACCTCGTGATCACGGTCGGCGGAACCGGCGTGTCGCCGCGCGACCGCACCCCCGACGCCACCGCCGGCGTGCTCGACCGGCCGATCCCGGGCATCGGCGAGGCGCTGCGCGCGTCGGGCCTCGCCGCGGGCGCGGTCGACGCCGGCATCTCCCGCGGCCTCGCCGGCGTGTCGGGCAGCACGCTGGTGGTGAACCTCGCCGGCTCGCGCGCCGCGGTGCGCGACGGCATGGCCACCCTGTCGTCGCTCGTGCCGCACGTGATCGACGAGCTCTCCGGCCTCGACGAGGTCTGAACCGCACTCTCGAACGCCGCCCCGCCCGGTCCTTCGATCACGAAGGGCCGGGCGCCACGCGTCTCTGTGCAGTTGTCAAACAGCGGGTGGGACGATGGGGTCATGCCACGTGAAGAACCCGCCCCCAAGGACACTCCGGCCGAGCGCCGTCGGGTCGACGAGATCTTCGGTGACGTGCTGCCCGAGACCACCTCGGACGAGCGAGGCCTCAGCGGGGACACCCCGGACTCCTGGTACCTGGAGAACCGGCCACCGCACCACGACCGCTGACCCTCAGTCGCCCGACCTGGTGGCCTGCGCGCGCAGCAGGTCGCGGATCTCCTTGAGCAGCTCGACGTCGGTGGGCTCGGCCGGGCCCGGCTCCTGACCGCGCTTGCGGCGCTCCTGCAGGTGCTTCACCGGCAGCACGAACAGGAAGTACACGATCGCGGCCACGATCACGAAGTTGATCGCCGCGTTGATCACGGACCCGAAGTCCAGGAACGTGCCCTTGTTCGACTCGAAGATGTAGAAGCCGAGGCCCTGCGCGGCGTCGCTGCCGCCGATCGCGTTGATCAGCGGTTTGATCAGGCCGGTCGTGAACGCCGTGACGATCGCGGTGAAGGCCGCGCCGATCACGACGGCGACCGCGAGGTCGACGACGTTGCCGCGCATCAGGAAGTCTTTGAAGCCCTTGAACATCTACTACTCCTCGAACGGGACGCGTGTTGTCGCCCATCGGAACAGGGACGGGTTAGCGGAGAGTAACCGTAACCGGTCGTTCCAGCGACGTCGCGGCCACCTCGGTGGCAACACTCACCGGCAGCGCGAGCAGGACCAACGGCCCTTTGTCCACCCCCAGACCCCTGCCCTCGGCCCGGTGCACGGTCACCACCGTGGCGTCCTTCACCAGCTCAGCCGACGCGTGCGTGGCGTCAGGCGCCGCGACGACACCCACGTGCTGGCCCGGCCGCAGCAACTCGGCCACGTCCGCGTCGGCGAGCCGGACGGCCACCGTGACCACGCCGGAATCCCCCTTGGCGGGGAGAGCCACCCCGAGCAGCCGGACGTCCGTGAGCGGCTCTCCGGCCCGGGCGGCACCGGACAGCAGCCGGCCCACGGCCGTGTCGAGGCGGCCGAGCGCGCCGGCGGGCCGGAGGTCGTCAGGGAGATCCGTGAGCCGCAGATCGGCGGCGCGCAGGACCGAGCCCGCGGGCAGATCCCGCGCGGACACCACGGTGGCGGTGGAGGGTGCGCCCCGGGCGGAAGCGGGGTGCAGGGCGACGAGCAAGCCGGCCAGCAGCAGGGCCGCGGCCAGGAACCGGCGCAGCAGCCGAACGCGTCGGCCGCGCAGCAGGTGTAGCTCGGTCAGGCGGTTGAGCAGGGTGTCCACGGTCGTCCCCTCGTCGGTTCCCGTGCGGCGCGGTGCCGCACGAAACCGACGTTAGGGACGGTGCCGACCAGCGGAAAGAGGAACTTCCGCGACCTGTGGACAACTACCCCCTTGTGGACAACTCGGGGGTCAGGAGGCGGTCGACGCGGTTTTTGTCGTGGTGGAGGAGGACGATGAAGAGTCCGTCTTCGACTCGCTCTTCGACTCACTCTTGGTCTCGGTCTTGCTCTCCGTCTTCGCCGGGGCGGAGGCGGTGCTGGACTTCGACGACTCACGCGAGTCGGTGCGGTAGAAACCGCTGCCCTTGAAGACCACGCCGACGGAGCTGAAGACCTTGCGCAGCGGACCGGAGCACTGGGGGCAGACGGTCAGGCTGGCGTCGGAGAACGACTGCACCGCGTCGAAACGGTGGTCGCATTCCTTGCAGGCGTACTGGTACGTGGGCACTGGAGCTCCTTCATGCAACTGGCACTCGTGAGACAAGAGTGCCAACCCAATTGTGCTGGACAGCATTCCCCGTGCGCAATTCCCCCTGCGTCACATCACTGTGGGGGCAGGCAACCGGACCAGTCCAGCCGGCGTCAGCGCCCCGGTCATCGGCACATCATGGGCTTCACCTGGGAGGGAATCGACCAGCTCCTCGGCCCGCACCACCGCCAGGAGGTCCGCACCGGCCGAACCGAGCGACCGGTCATAGTGACCAGCGCCACGTCCGAGCCGCACGCCACGCCGGTCCACCGCGAGCGCCGGCACGAGCACCACGTCGGCCCGCGACACGGCGTCGATCCCCAGCCGCGGCCCCGACGGCTCGAGAATCCCGCGCAGCCGGCCGGGCACGAGCGTCGACTCGTCCGCGTACACCGCCCAGTCGAGTGGTCCGACGACGTCGGGAATCACCGGCAACAACACGCGTGAACCTGCCTTGACCAGGGCATTCAGCAGGGAAACGGTGCCTGGCTCGGTGTCGAACGGCACGTAGGCGCACACCGTCGAGGCAGCCACGGTCGCCGCCACTTCGGCCAGCGCCGCGGCCTCCGCCGCGTGCTCCGAAGGGCTCAACGCGGCCCGCGCCTGAAGAACTCGCGCACGCCACTCCGTCTTGCTCAGGTGCTCATTGCCCGGTGCCAGCATGCGACCACGTTAGGCTTTGCGCCCATGACGGGCGCCTCAACCTCCCAGACGTTCAGAACAGCCATCGTGCCTGCGGCCGGCCTCGGGACCCGGTTCCTGCCGACGACGAAGGCCGTGCCGAAAGAGCTGCTGCCCGTGGTCGACACACCGGGCATCGAGCTCGTCGCGACCGAGGCCGCGGCGGCGGGCGCGAAACGCCTGGTGATCGTGACCTCGCCCGGCAAGGACGCCGTGGTCAAGTACTTCGAGGCGCAGCCTGAGCTGGAGAAGACGCTCGAGGCCAAGGGCAAGACCGAGCTGCTCGAGAAGGTGCGCCGCGGGCCGGGGCTGCTCGACGTCGAGGTCGCCATCCAGGAGCAGGCGCTGGGCCTCGGCCACGCCGTCGCGCAGGCCGAGCCGAACCTCCGCGACGACGACGAAGCCGTCGCCGTGCTGCTGCCCGACGACCTGGTGCTGCCCAGCGGCGTGCTCGACCGCATGTCGGCCGTGCGCGCGCAGCACGGCGGCAGTGTTCTCTGCGCGTTCGACATCCCGAAGGAGCAGATCTCGCCCTACGGCGTGTTCGATGTCTCCGACACCGACGACCCGGACGTGAAGCAGGTTCACGGCATGGTCGAGAAGCCGCGGCCGGAAGACGCGCCCTCGACCTACGCCGCGGCCGGGCGGTACCTGCTCGACCGGGCGATCTTCGACGCGTTGAAGCGGATCGAGCCGGGATCCGGCGGCGAGCTCCAGCTGACCGACGCGGTGGCCCTCCTGATCAAGGAAGGGCACCCCGTTCACGTGGTCGTGCACCGCGGTGGACGACACGACCTGGGGAATCCGGGTGGTTTCCTGCGTGCCGCCGTCGATTTCGCGCTTGAAAACCCCGAATACGGGCCATCGTTACGGACGTGGCTGACCGAACGGATCGGGACCGAACGCCCATGACGGACTCCCTCGACGCTGCCCCGGCCGAAGAGACCCCGGAACCCGCGGAGGCGGAGCTTCGCTCTGTCGACGCGCAGATCGCGCTGACCCTGGACGCCGCAGTGCGGCCGCGGCCCGTGCGGGTGGCGATCTCCGAGGCGCAGGGCCTGCTGTGCGCGGAGGAGGTCGTCGCCGAGCACGCCCTGCCTGGTTTCGACCAAGCCGCCGTGGACGGCTACGCGGTGCGCAGCGTCGACGTCCGCGCCGCCGGCGAGGAGCCGGTGCAGCTGCCGGTGGTCGGCGAGATCCAGGCCGGCTCGCGGCAGCCGCGTCGGTTGCAGCCGGGCCAAGCGGTACGTGTGGACACCGGCGCGCCGCTGCCGACGCTCGCCGACGCCGTGGTGCCGACCGCGTACACCGACGGGCACCAGGCGAAGGTCACTGTGCACAAGTCCGTGCCTTCGGCCGCGTACGTGCGCCGGGCCGGCGAAGACGTGCAGATCGGCGACGTCGCCGTGCGCAAGGGCGACACCATCGGGTCCGCGCAGGTGGGCCTGCTGGCGGCCGTCGGCCGCGCGAAGGTGCTGGTCTACCCGCGGCCGCGCGTGTCGATCGTGTCCGTGGGCGACGAACTCGTGGACGTCGACCGCACGCCGTCCGTCGGGCAGGTCTACGACGTGAACTCCTACGCACTGGCCGCGGCCGCGCGCGACGCCGGAGCCGAGGTGAGCCGCGTCGGCATCGTGCCGAGCGACCCGAAGCGGCTGCGCGAGATCGTCGAGGGCCGGCTGCTGATGTCGGAGATCGTGGTGGTCGCGGGCGGTGCCGGCGGCTCGTCCGGCGACGAGGTGCACGCCGCGTTGTCCGATCTCGGGCGCATCGACATGACGCGCGTGGGCATGCACCCGGGTTCGGTGCAGGGCTTCGGGCGCCTCGGCCCCGACTCCGTGCCGACGTTCCTCATCCCCGGCAACCCGATGAGCGCCCTGGTGGTGTTCGAGGTGCTGGTGAGGCCCCTGATCCGCGCCGCCCGCGGCACGCGCAACCCGCACCGGCGCATCGTCGGCGCGCGGCTGCTGTCGCCGATCACCTCGACCAAGGGCCGCCGTGGCTACCTGCGCGGCCAGCTGCTGCGCGACGAAGCCAACGGTGAGTACCTCGTGCAGCCGCTCGGCACGTCGGGCGCGCACCTGCTGGCGTCGCTGGCGGAAGCGAACTGCCTGATCACGGTGGACGAGGACCTCACCGAGGTCGCCGCCGGTGAACAGGTGAAGGTCACGTTCCTCGCGCAGCGGGCGTAGTGGGCTCGTACGCCTACCCGGTCGAGAGCCGTCACCCGGGCTGGCCCGCGAGGCTCGGCGGGCTGCGCGTGGCGGCCGGCGTCGTGCACGTGCGGCCCGTGCGACTGCGCGACGCCGGCGAGTGGAGCCGCATCCGCCTGCGCGACCGCGACCACCTCGAACAGTGGGAGCCGACCGGCATCGGGCCGTGGCCCGACCGCAACGCGTTCTGGTCGTGGCCCTCGCAGTGGGCCGCCCTGCGCGGCCTCGCGCGACGCGGGCAGTGCCTGCCGTTCACGATCACGGTCGACGGAAAGTTCGCCGGGCAGATTACCGTGGGTAACGTGATCCGCGCCTCACTGCGATCAGCCTGGATCGGGTACTGGGTGTCGTCGGAGATCGTGCGCGGCGGGGTCGCCACGGCGGCCGTGGCCCTCGTGACGGATCACGCCTTCGAAGCCGCCGGCCTGCACCGGCTCGAGGCGACCGTGCGGCCGGAGAACAACGCGAGCATCCGCGTGCTCACCAAGGCCGGCTACCGGCAGGAGGGCCTCTTCGAGCGCTACCTCGACGTCGCCGGCGCCTGGCGCGACCACCTCTGCTTCGCCGTGACGAAAGAAGAGATCGGCGACGGCCTCGTGTCGCGTCTCGTGGCCCTGGGACGCGCCGACCTGCTCTGATGGTGACTACGGGTCCGGTTCCGATCACGCGTTACCACATACTGTGAGATTCACCTAATCCGGTGACTCAATTTCGTGATCGAACCCGGCGAGTCTGCGTCCCGTGTGTGACTGTTGTGGCTAGCGTGACTACAGCAGAGGATCGGGGGAGGTGACGGGACATGCCCAGCTCGCTGATCATCGTCGCGCTCGCCGCGGCATGGCTCGTCGTTCTCGTGCCCATGGTGGCTCGCAAGCGTCAGCAGGTCGCGCGGACGCCGTCGTCCGCGCTCGCCGCGCGTGTCGTGCGTAGCGGGGGCGCTCGCAATGAAGGACAGGAGGAGTTCGCCGTGTCCGAAAGTGCGAAACCTTCGGTGGAGGACGACCTCGCCGAACTCGAGGCCGAGCTCGACGCCGACCTCGACGAAGAGGAAGACGAACCCGCACCACTACCCCAACCGGCCGCCGACGTGCGCGACGAGCCCTCGCGCTCCCGCTCCGCCGGCTACCGTCCGGGCCGCGGCGGCTTCGACCCGGAAGCGGCGGAGATCGCCGCGCGGGCGAAGTACGCGTTCCGCCAGCGGATCGTCGTGATCCTGCTGATCCTGGCCGTCGGCTCGGCCGTCTTCGCGGGCTTCGTGATGACCCTCGCGTGGTGGGGCAACGCCGTGGTGGACGTGATTCTCGTCGGCTACCTCGCGTACCTGCGCCGCCAGGTCCGCATCGAGAACGACATCCGGCAGAGGAGGATGGCGCGGTATTCGAGGGAGTCCCGGGAACCTCGTGAGTCGCGTGAGCCGCTGCCTGCGCCGCGTCGTTCGGAACGCTCTGCTGCTTCGGCTCCCTCGCCGGCTGCTTCGGCTGCCGCGGAGGCTTCGGAGGATGACGATCTCGAGGTCGTGTCCCAGGCCCCGCGGGAGATTGTCGAACGCAAGCCGTCGCCGATGTCGCGGATCCGCCGCCAGGCCGTCGTGGTGGATCTCGATGACGAGGACCCGGCCTTCGAAGAGCTCGACGAGCCGGGGACCAGCCCGTACCGCCGGGCAGTCGGGGAGTGACCCCCGGCGTTCAGGGCTCGCCCGGGAGCTGATACGCTCTCTGAGCACTGAACAAGGGGCTGTAGCGCAGTTGGTAGCGCGTCTCGTTCGCATCGAGAAGGTCAGGGGTTCGATTCCCCTCAGCTCCACCCGTTCGTGAGAGAGCCCTGTTTGCGGAAAACGCAAACGGGGCTCTCTTCGTTGTGTCCTTTGGGGGTCGAACCCCCAAACCCCCGCCAAGGGGCTTCGCCCCCTGGACCCCCGGTGGTGGTTGAGTGTTCGAGTAGGGCCCGGTTTGTGGAAGAGCAAACGGGGTTCTTTGGTGTGTTCCTGGGGGCGGCGGTCGGTGGTCAGGGGGATCGCGCGCGGCGGTGTTCGTTGTTGAGGTCCATTGAGGACGCTAGGAGGTCGGGGCCGCGCCGAGTGCTACGTCCAAGAGTGAGCCGAGGTCGTTCAGTTGTGTAGGGCTCAGGGTGTGGAACGAGGACGCCACCACGGCGTCCGCTGCGGATTGGCCGGCGGTGCGGAGGCGGTGGCCTTCCGGGGTGAGGTGGTGGTGGACCGCGCGGCCCGGGCCGGGGACGCGTTCGATGAGGCCGCGGTCGGCCATGCGGGTGGCGAGGGAGCCGAAGGACTGGTCGGTTTGGAAGGTCAGTACGGCGAGGTCGTGGAGGGATGCGTCCGGGTTCTGGTGCAGGTGGCGGAGCGTGTCCCACTGGACCAGGGACAAGCCGAGCGGCGCGAGAGCCTGGCTGAGGGCCCGGTGGTGGCGGTGCTGGAGGCGTTTGACTGCCAGGGCGACTTCGGCCGGGCGGTAGGTCATGCGGGAAAGCTTAGCCCATCGAGGACAGGTTGCTTATCTAAGGAAGCTGATCTAAGTTTCCTTAGGTACCCGCTCGAGGAGGAACCATGGCGACCATCGAAACCCGCTCGTTCGGCACCGCCGAAGACCGGCCGTACCTGTTGCTGCACGGTGGGGGCGGCGTCGCGACGATGGTCGGCTTCGCGGAGCTGCTGGCGGAGCGGGCGAAGGCGCGCGTGCTGTTGCCGACGCATCCCGGTTTCGGTGGCACGGAGAAGCCCGACAGTCTCGACAGCGTGGGCGCGCTGGCGCGGGCGTACGTCCGGCTGCTGGAGGAGCGAGACCTCACCGACGTGACGGTGGTCGGCAATTCCTTCGGCGGCTGGCTGGCCGCCGAGATCGCGCTGCAGGGGAGTCCGCGGGTCACGGGCGCGGTGATCGTCGACGGGATCGGGATCGAGGTGGCGGGCCATCCGCTCACGGACGTCAGCGGGCTTTCGCCGGCCGAGCTGCGGTCGTTCTCGTTCCACGACCCGAGCAAGGCGCCGGCCGGCGGCACGGGGCCGAGCCCGGACGTGCGTGCGCTCATCGGGTACACCGGGCCGGCCATGGTCGACCCGACGCTGGAGAAGCGGCTCGGCGGCATTGACGTCCCGGTGCAAGTGGTGTGGGGCGAGAGCGACGGCATCGTCGACGCGGACTACGGAAAGGCTTACGCGGCAGCGATTCCGGGCGCGAAGTTCACGCTGCTGCCCCGCGCCGGCCACCTGCCCCAGGTCGAGACGCCCGAGGAGCTGCTGCGCGCTCTGCTTGGTGAGTGACGAAAAGTCAGGGTTCCAAGAGTCGAGCCAGTGCCGCTGTGTCGCGCAGGTACTGCTCGTACGGGAACCCCGCAGTGAGCAGGGCCGTGCGCAGTTCGTCGTACAGCGGTTTCCCGTTGTCGTGGAACGCTTTCGCGCCGACTTCGGTCAGGGTCACCAGTCGACGGCGGGCGTGGTCCGGGTCCTGGCGGACCTGCACGTGCCCGGCGGCTTCCAGGGGGCGCAGCGCGCGGCTGATCGCCGGGTCCGACACCGACAGTGCCTGCGCGAGCTGGTGCTGGGTCGCCGGCTGGATGTCCTCCAGGGTGCCCAGCAGGCGCATCTGGCTGTAGCTCAGGTCGCTTTTGCTGTCGGTGCGCCGCCGCGCGGCTTCTCCGAGCAGGAACACCACGCGATGCAACAGGTCAGCGAGATCGTCGTCCACGAACTGAGCTTACCTCAAGTCTTGCGTAGTTAATATTAACCATGCAACACTCAAGCCATGACAACAACCGCTTACCTCGCCCAGTCCGCCCTCCCTGCGCTGTTCCTGGTGGTCCCGGCCATCGGCGCGTACGTCCGCACGCGCCGCAGCCCGTCGAGAGAAGCCGCGCTGGAGACCTGGCAACGCTGGTGGGCCATCGGCGCCCTCGGCTGCAGCAGCCTCTGGATGACGATCGTCTTCCTCGGAGTTCCGGACGTGATGGCCACGGCGATCGGCTTCACCCGCACGCCGTTCACGTTCGAGATCGCCTTCGCCAACCTCGGCCTCGCCGTGATGGGCTTCCGCGCCGCCTCCGCCTCGCTGCGCGAACGCATCACCATCGGCCTCGGCGCCGGCATGTTCCTCTGGGGTGCCCTCGTGGGCCACGTCTACCAGTGGTTCGCCAACGGTGACCACGCTCCGGGCAACACCGGCGGCGTTCTGCTCACCGACCTGCTGGTGCCGCTGGTGCTGATCGTCCTGGCGCGCAAAGCGCAGAAGCTGTCCACTGTGGAGGCTCCGGTGCTCGTCTGACCCGGGCAACGCCAAGGCTCGCGCTCGCGAAGAGTGCGGGCCTTTGCCTGTTGCGCCAGGTTGGCTAGGCTGCTGCCGTGGCCGAGGCAGCGGATCCAGGCGACCTCGGCACGGCGGCCGCGGTTTCGTGTTCACTGGTGCGGACAGAACGCCCGTGGGAGACCGGGATCGACGCCATCGTGATCTCCGTCGGCAGCGGACTCGGCAGCCTCGGGCAAGCGGTGCGAAAGACGTTTCCCGCGTTCGACTGGGATGGGATCGCGTTCGAGTCGGTCACCCCGGAGCGTCCGCAAGTCGTCGACATCGGCGCCACGCCACTGCGTTTCGCCCTGCTCGCCACCCCGCACGACGGCGGTGCGCAGCGGGACGCGACGTTGCGCGCGATCGCCCGGGCCACCGAAGCCGTGGTGCACAAGGCCGCGGAGCTCGGTGTCGTCGCGCTGGGCCTGCCGCTGCTGGGCGCCGGAAGCCTCGGGCTCGACGTGGACAGCGTGGCCTCCGTGGTGGTGGTCGCCGCGGCGAAGGCGCTCGACGAGATCGGCTACGGAAGCCTGCAACGGCTGGTGTTCCTCAGCCGCGACAGCGAGACCGAAGCCGCGATCCGCGCGGCCTGGAACGGCGAGAGCAACGCGGCCGACCTCGCCGGCGGCGTGTCGAGCGACCGGGTCGACCCCAATGTCGGGATCCCGCTCGACCGCGACCGGCTCGGTGTGGCGCCGTACGTGTCGATGCTGGCGACGGTGATCGCCGACCGCAGCACCCCGTTGCCGTTGTCAGTGGGGGTGTTCGGCGAGTGGGGCTCCGGTAAGAGCTACTTCATGGGCCTGCTGCGCGAAGAAGTCGGCCGGCTGGGGAGCTCCGGCAACCCCGCCTACACCCACGAGATCGTGCAGATCGGCTTCAACGCCTGGCACTACGCCGATGCCAACCTGTGGGCCAGCCTCGGCGACGAGATCTTCCGCCAGCTCGCCGGCCCCGGTCCGAGCGCCGAACAACGCCGCGTGAAGCTGCGCGAAGAGCTCGGCGGACGCCTGGAGCAGGCTCGGGAGCTCGAAGACGCGAAGCAGCAGGCGCAGACCACCGTCGCGAAGCTGCAGGCCGACGTAGACAAAGCCACTTCCACGCGCGACACCACCGGCAAGGCTCTGATCCGCGCGCTCGCGGGGTCACCGCAGGTGTGGCGCCGGCTCGGTGTGCAGGACGAAGCCGAGCAGGGCGCGTTGCTGGTCGAGCAGCTTCGTGGCGCGCTCACGGAGGCCGACGCGTTGCGCCGCGCGCCCAAGGACCGCTGGGGCAAGGTCGCGCTGGCCGCGGCCGCGGTGATCCTGCTGGTCGGTTTTCTTGTTGCCGTGGTCGCGCCGGCGGCCTGGCAGTGGCTCACGGCCGCAGGTGTCGGGTTCGTCGCGGCGGCCGGCACCGGGATCGCGTTCCTGGCGCGTGCTCGATCGGGGATCCAGGCGTTGCGTGAACTCGCCGAGGAGCTGCGCGGGGGAATGGACTCGCCGGAAGTGGCCGGCCTGCTGGCGGAAATCCGCAAGACCGAGGTCGACCAGCGCGTGGCCGAGGCGCAGCTGAGCGAAGTCGTGGCCCGCGTCGGGGAAATCGGCCGGCAGCTGAGTGAGCTGACGCCCGGGCGCAACCTGTACACGTTCCTCGCCGAACGCGCGCGCGACGATTCCTACCGCCGCAAC
Organism: Amycolatopsis rhabdoformis; assembly: GCF_035918295.1. Taxonomy (GTDB): domain Bacteria; phylum Actinomycetota; class Actinomycetes; order Mycobacteriales; family Pseudonocardiaceae; genus Amycolatopsis; species Amycolatopsis rhabdoformis. Next base: position 6,802,931 of record NZ_CP142149.1, on the reverse strand, counting down.
CTCGGCCTCGTCTCCACGATCCGCAAGGACTTCGAGCAGCTCGTGGAGCTGATGGCCGACTGGCGCGCGCACCCCGAGCCCGGCGGCAAGGCGATCGACCGGATCGTGCTCTACATCGACGACCTCGACCGGTGCAGCTCGCGCCAGGTGGTCGAGGTGCTCGAGGCGGTGCACCTGCTGCTCGCGCTGGAGCTGTTCGTGGTGGTCGTCGGCGTCGACCCGAGGTGGCTGGTGCGCTCGCTGAGCAGCCACTACGAGGAAATCCTCGCCGAGACGCCGGGTGGCGGCCACGTGACGCCCGAGGACTACCTGGAAAAGATCATCAACCTGCCGCTGGTGCTGCCCGGGATGTCCTCGGGCAGCCTGCGCCAACTGCTGCGTTCGCTGATGCCGAGCACCGAAAACCACATTACCGAGCGCCTGTCGCCGCCGCCCGCACCGCAGGTCGCCGTGCCGGACATCGAAGCCGGGTCCGAAGTGGACAGCCGGCGCCGGCCGGGACGCGCGGCGAAACCACCGCGCACGCTCACCGACCGCGAGATCGACCTGTTGTCCGCCTTGGACCGGCTGGTGGCCACGCCGCGCGAGGCCAAGCGGCTGTTCAACCTCTACCGCATGCTGCGCGCGACCCGGGACCTCTCGGACGCGTCGCGCTTCCTCGGCGACGACGGTGATCCCGGCGAGTACCAGGTGGTCGTCGCGCTGCTCGGGCTGCTCACGGCGCCGGCGCACTTGCTGGGGAAGGCGCTGGACAGCCCGGCCGACCCTCGGCGAGCGGTCGACGGTGGCCTGGCGCGGCGCGCGGGCGAGACGACGTGGGCCGCGTTCGTGGCCGACTGCGAGCCGCGCCGCGAAGGCGAGTTGTGGCGCAACGCGGTGGTCGGCGTGTTGGGTGAAGACGAGACGCGGGATTGGCTGCGGCTGCATCGCGGTCTCGCGCAGGTGTCGGCCGCGCTGGAAGTGGACGGCCTGGCGCACTTCCAGAAGTGGTTGCCGGTGATCCGCCGGTTCTCCTACGTGCTGGCGCCGGCGGCGTGACCTAGGCGGGAATGCGGGCCGATTCGCCGGGGGTGTCGGCGCCGAAGCGGGTGATGTCGGCGGTCAGGTCGAGCGGTCCGTTGTGCGCGCGGTCGGCGTCGGTGATCAGCGTGCGCGGCAGGAGCCAGCAGATTTCGAACTCGATGCCGTCCGGGTCCTTGGCGTAGAGGGCCTTCGTGGTGCCGTGGTCGGTCGAACCGACGAGGGCGCCGGCGGACGTGAGGGCGGCGAGGCAGGTCTGCAGGTCCGCGAGGGTCGGTACTTCCCAGGCCAGGTGGTAGAGCCCGACGCTGCCGGCCGGCGCGGCGGCCGCGTCGGGGAGGGTGAAGAGCCCGAGGTCGTGGTCGTTGCGGGAGTCGGGGGCCTGCAGGAACACGGCTTTGTCCGACGTGTGCACCGCGCGGAAGCCGAGCACGTCGACGTAGAACGCGCTGCTGCGGGCGGCGTCGCGGACCCAGAGCACGGCGTGGTTCAGACCGCGGATCGGCACGGCGTCCTCCTTGACTCATGGCGGCACTTCACAGCAACACTTCACGACGGCACTTCACGGCAGGGCGAACGCGGAACCGCCGTCGTGCCACCACTTCCGGTAGAACCGCGAGTCCTCCACCAGCGCGAGGTACCCGGCCTCGATCTTGGCACACATCTCGTCCACGAGTGAAGCGATCGGGGAGTCGGTGCGCCACGCGAGCACGAGCTGGCGGTAGAGCGGCGTGCCGGTGAGCGACACCGTCGCGATGCCCGTGCGGTCGGTGCCGATGGGGTAGAGCAGGCAGATCGCGCGGCCCTCGGCGGTGAGCGCGAACGCGACGTGCGCTTCGTTCGTGAGGTGCGTGATGCGCTGGTCGAAGCCGGCGGAGGTGCACGTGCGCGCGAAGAACTCGTTCATGCCGCTGTCGTCCGGATCGGGCATCACCCAGCGCTCCTCGGCCAGCTCGGCGAGCGCCACCTCACCACGCTCGGCCAGCTCGTGGTCTTCGGCCACGCCGATGAAAAACGGCTCCCGCAGCAGCAGCCGGTGTTCGACGCCGTCGGGCGGGATCAGCGGGAAGCCGGGGAACGCACGCATCACGGCCACGTCGAGCTCACCCGAGCGCAGCAACGCCGAGAGTGCGGCCGTTTCGCGGATCGTGCGGCTGGTCACGTCGCGGCGCGGCAACATGGTCGTCAGCGCGTTCACCAGCAGGCTGAAGTGCTGGGCCGGAATGCCGCCGACGCGTACAGGTGCGCCCGCTTCGTGCCGCGCGTTGAGCCGCGCGGCCCGTTGCAGCGCATCGAAGCCGTGCAGCACCTTCTGCGCGTCGCGCACCAGCTCCGTGCCGGTGTGGGTGGGCAGCACGCCTTCGGCCGAACGGACGAACAGCGGTCCGCCGAGGAACTGCTCGATGCGTTTGAGCTGCGTGGTCACCGCCGGCTGCGTGAGGTGCAGGCGGGCCGCGGCTTTGCGCAGGCTGCCGGCCTCGGCGATCGCGACCACGAGTTCGAGGTGCCGGATTTCCAGGCGCATGGGGAAAACATTATCGCCGGATGCAATAGGGCCGATCCCGTGATGATCATGGCCACGGCGCATCACGCCTGGTTACGGTGCCTGGCGTGACATCTCTGGTCCCCGTTCCGCTCATCGGGAAAACGAATATTCCGGTGTTGTTCTCCGACGAAGTGCTGCAGCGGTTCCTCGACGCGGCAGCCATCGAATACGCCTTCATCACGCCCGAGGAACCGAGACCGTGTTTCGCCGTGCTGCTCGGCACCTTCGCCGACGACGCGCTGATCGTGTCGGATCTCGCCTTCGGCCGCAACGCGCGGATCACCGATCCCAGTGCGCGGGAAGAGTTCGCGACCGAGATCGTGCCGAAATTCGGCTCCGCGTATGAGAATTCCGTGCGCGCCTGGTGGCTCGACCCGGCGGATCTGCTGCGCATCACGCGCGAAGCCGACGCGCGTGGTCTGGACGTGCTCGGCTCCGTGCACCTGCATCCCGACTGGCACCGCCTCGGCCCCGAATGCGAACGCGGCCGCCCGCTCAGCGAACGCCCGACGCCGATGGACGCGTATGTCTTCCGCAGCGCGGGCTGGCCGCTCAACGTGGTGTGTTACCTCGAACGGCAGCACGGCGAGTTCTACTACTCGCTCGCCGCGTGGAATGGCGAGTGCGAATCGCTGCCGCTGCGCGTGGGGATGGTGACGGCGTGACCGACTCGATTCGCGCTCTGTGGCGCACCATGGTCGAAGGCTGGGCGCGCGGAGACGCAACGCAGTTCGCGTCCGTGTTCGCCGCGGACGTCGACTTCGTGAACGTGCGTGGCGAAGCACTCGTGGGCCGCGAAGCCGTGGAAACGGGCCACGCGCAGCTGTTCACCACGGCGTACTGCGGCACGACGTTGTCCGCCGAGGTCACGTTGATCCGTAGCCTGGCGCCTGGGCTTTCGCTCGTGCACGCCACCTCGGAGATCGGGCCCGCCGGCGTGGTCACCCACGCGCAAGCCGTGGTGCGCCACGACGGCGAGCCGACGATCGCCGCTTTCCACAACATGATCCCGAAGGGACCCACCGCATGACCCGCCCTCGCCTGCGTCACCTCGCCTTCGTCGTGCAGGACGCCAAGCGCATGGCCGCGTTCTACTGCGAGCAGTTCGGTATGGAGCTGTTCCACACCGACCCCGACGGCAGCCACTTCGTGACCGACGGCTACCTCAACCTGGCGCTGATCCAGCAGCAGCTCGACGGCGACGTCGCCACCGGCTTCAACCACTTCGGCTTCCAGGTCGACGACATCCCGCCGATCGCCGAGCGGCTCGCCGAAGCGGGCGTGCCCCGCCCGGTGCTGCGGGGCGGGGACCGGCCGTTCGCCGAGTACCGCGCGACCGACCCGGAAGGCAATTGGTTCGACCTGTCGGAGCACGGTTTCCTGCCGCCCGGGCTTTCGGAGTAGCTACTTCAACGCGGCCACCAGGTCGGTCGCGATGCGGTGCTCGATGTCCGCGGGCACGGGCTGCACTTCGTCGGCCAGCCCGCCCGCGGCCACGGCGGCGAGGCTGCGGGCCTGCAGCGTGAGGCCGAGGTCCATGGCCTGGATGGAGTTTCCGTTGGCGGCGGTGAGGTTGAGCATCCGGCCCTGGTCGAGGAGCACGATCTCGCGGCCGTCGTCGAGCACGTGGCCGGTACGTCGAGAAGGCGCGCCGTATTCGACCGTGCGCACGGTCTTCTCGGCCAGCGCCGCCTGGTCGATTTCCCACGCGAAGTGGCCGACGCCGGCGAGCACCGCGCCGTCGCGCAACGCCGCCAGCTCGGCCACGCCCAGCACGCCGGGGTGGCCGGTGGCGGTGAACACCAGCTGCGCGTCGGCCACGACCTCGGCGGCGGTGCCCACACGGTGGCCGTTGAGGATCGCCTCGAGGGCCCGCATCGGGTCGACGTCGCACACCGACACCCGAGCGCCGAGCCGGCTCAGCGTGTCGGCGACCCCCTTGCCGCACGGCCCGTAGCCGAGCACCGCGGCCCGCGCGCCGGGCACCATCAGGTTGGTGGCGTTGAGGAAACCCTGCACCACACTCTGGCCGACGCCGAACTCGTTTTCCACCAGGAGCTTCAGGCGGGAGTCGTTGATCACCACCACCGGCTTGCCGAGCCGGGCTTCCGTTTCGCGCAGCCGGATTCCGCCGGTGGTGGTCTCCTCGGTGCCGCCGAGGTAGTGCGCCGGGGTGCCGGACGCGAGCAGCGCCACGGTGAGGTCGGCGCCGTTGTCCAGCGTGAGGTCGGGCTCGACTTCGAGCACGCGCTGGATGTTGCGGGCGTGTTCGGCCTCGCCGTCGGCGCGGCGGGTGAACACGGCGACGCCGAGCTCGGCCAGCGCGTCGGCGACGTCGTCGTGAGTCGTTCCCGGCGAACCGGTGAGCCGCACGTCGACGCCGGCCTGCACGAGAAGCGTCACGAGCGCGGCGGTTTTCGGCTCCACGTGCAGGCACATCGCGAGGCGCTTGCCGGCGAGCACCGGGGTCAGTTCGGCGACCGCCTGCGCGGTGAGGGGCATGTGCTTGAGCGCCCAGGCCGTGGCGGGATGCGTCTCGGGCAGGACAGGGATTTCGGGCATGACGGTGTTCCTCGCGAGGTTGTGGGTGTGAGTTCGGACGGGACGCGCGGGCGTCAGCCGTAGAAGTCACACCGGTAGGAGTGGTCGCCGAAGATCGGCGTCACGAGCTCCTGCCGGCCAGCACACACCCCACCACGATAACCCAGGTCACAGCGGGTGCTCCAGCCACACGTTCGGCTCCACGTACACGCCGAGGTTCTGAGCCACCGACCCCAGCACGGGCGCGATCCCGCCGGGCACGGACGTGAGGCCATCGCCCAGCCGCACGCCGGTCCACTCCTCCCACTGGTCCAGCGTGCCGATCACGGTCATCGCGAACGGCGCGATCTTCACCGGCCGGGCGCCGAGGCGTTCGTGGTTGCGCAGCCACGGATCCACGGGCCGGCCCAGCTTGTCGCGGCGCGCGGCGTAGTCCACAATGGACTCCGCGGCGTGGTCGGCCTTGCCCGTGGGACGCACCGGCACCACGAGCCGCGACAGCCCCGCGTGGCGGGCGCGGTTCTTCAGCTCGGTGAGCGCCAGCGCCGCCACGCCCTGGCCGCGCGCGCGTTCGGCGACGTGGACCTCAAGCGCCACCAGCGTGGTCGGCTCGCGGTGGTCCATCACGTCCTGCGCGGCCCACAGCAGCGCGCCGTCCCAGCCGTGGTCGGGCAGCTCGGTGCGCTCATCCGTCGGGTAGGCCACCGGGATCGCGGCCGCGCGGGCCACCGGCACGGCGTTTTCCAGCAGCACCAGGAAGAACTCCGGCCACCGCGCCGCCAGCCGCGCGGACGCCGCCAGGTCGCCGATCACGTCGTGGGCCAGGAACTCGCCGCCGACCACCCCCAGCTCCAAGGCGGGCCGGCGCAGGTCCGGGCGCGTGGCGAGGTCCTCGATGCGCACGGCCGGCTCGCCGCTCACGACCGGGCACCGCTTCTCCCGCCGGAAGCCGAAGGCGGCTCCGGACGAGGGACGAGGTGACCGGTGACGTTCATGGCACGCAGCGTAATGCCCGAAACCTCGGGACTGCCCCAGATTTGTTTCAGCGCACCGGCAACGCCTGCCGGCGGCGGGCCAGCGCGGCCGGGTCGAGCGTGGCGCGCGTGCCGGCTTGATGACCTTCGCGATAACCCGACCCCGAGAGCCGCCGCGGCGCCGCCGCGCGCAAGTCGCCGTACTCGCGGTCGAACGCACTCTGCACCAGCGTGGTCCGGTCGCGCACCACCAGCTCGGCCGACTGGCCGCCCGAACCCCCGTACTCACGCGCCGCGGTGGTCTCCGCCCGCACCAGCCGGTCGTGGACCGCGCGGGCGAACCCGTGCAACCACGTGCGGCGGTACGCGGCCAGCGACTCGCGGAACACCCGCTCATCGGGACGCACGCGTGTGAGCTGCGTGCCGGCCTGCAGCAGCAGGCTCGTGAACAGGAGCTCGACCCGCGCGAGGTCGGACTTGTAGCCGAACACCGTGACCGCCTCCACGCCCTGGCCCACGCGGTGCAGCAACGTGCGGCAGCGCAACGGGTACGCGACGTTCGTGAGCAGGCTCGCCTTGTCCCGGCTGTACGGGTTTTCGATGGGGATCTTCAGCACCGTGATGTCGTCCGAGCCCTGCCCGGCGGCGGCGAGCATCGCGTTGTCGATGCCGTACCGGGCGATCAGCTCGGCCGCCTTCGTGTTGTACAGCTCGGCTTCTTCCGCGGTCACCGCCGGGTCTTCGGCCTTGGCGAGCAGCTTGCGGATGCGCTCGAGCTGCGTGTCGTGGGCGGGCATGATCCCCCTCTCCTGCTGGGCCGGGCCCGGGCGGGCCGGCGTGGGGTCCAAGGTAGGCGCGGGGTACGACAATATTCGATCAGGTGTTCGGATCCGTGGCAGGGTGCCCGCGTGTCGATACGATCCGTGAGTGGATTCGCCCGCGGACGACCCAGACGCCGTCGTCGTCGGCTCCGGCCCCAACGGCCTGGCCGCCGCCGTGCTGCTCGCGCGCGCCGGGCTCACGGTCGACGTGCACGAAGCGGCACCGGAGCCGGGCGGGGGCGCGCGCTCGGCGCGGCTGTTCGACGCCGACGTGGTCCACGACATCTGCTCGGCCGTGCACCCGATGGCGGTGGCGTCGCCGTTCTTCCGCGGCTTCGACCTGGCCGCGCACGGCGTGGAGCTGTGCACGCCGGAAGTCGCCTACGGCCACCCTGTCGACGAGCGCCACACCGGGCTCGCGTACGCGGACCTCGAGCGCACGTGCGCCCGGCTCGGCGCCGACGGCGGACGCTGGCGAACCCTGATGGGGCCGCTCGTCGAGCACACCACCGAGCTCACCGACCTGCTGCTGGGCGACCTCCGCCGGCCACCCGGCTTCACGGCCGCCGCGCTGCTCGGGCCACGCATCCTCGCGCTCGGCACCGGCGTCGACGAGCTGCTCTTCCGCGGGCCCGAGGCCCCCGCGTTGCTGGCGGGCGTCGCCGCCCACCCGATGGGCCGGCTGCCGTCGCTGGCCGCCGGCGGCACCGCCGTGCTGCTGGGCCACCTCGCGCACGCCGGCGGCTGGCCGGTTCCGCGCGGCGGCACGCAGGCGCTCACCGACGCCCTCGTCGCCGATTTCCGCGCGCACGGCGGCCGCCTGCACGTGAACAGCCGCGTGACCGACGTGCGCGAGTTCGCGAAGGCCCGCGCGGTGCTGCTCGACGTCAGCCCGCGCGGCCTGCTCGACCTGGCGGGCCGGTTCCTGCCGCCGGCCTACCGGCGGGCGCTCGAACACGTGAAGTACGGGCCCGGCGCGGCGAAGGTCGATTTCCTGGTGTCCGAGCCGATCCCGTGGCGCGAACCGGAGCTCGCGAAGGCCGCGACCGTCCACATCGGAGGGACGGCGGCGCAGGTGCGCGCCGGCGAGAACACCGTGGCCGGCGGCCGGCGCGCCGACGAACCGTACGTGCTGCTCGCCCAGCCGATGGCCGCCGACCCGTCGCGCGGGCTCCCGCGCAAGCAGCCGATCTGGGCCTACGCGCACGTGCCCAACGGTGATCCGCTCGATGCCACCGACGTCGTGCGGAGGCGGATCGAACGCTTCGCCCCGGGGTTCGGCGACACGATCCTGGCGGCGCGCGGGATTCCCGCCGCGGACCTCGAGAACTACAACGCCAACTACGTCGGCGGCGACATCTCGGGCGCCGCCGTGACGCTGCGGCAGCTGCTCGCCCGCCCGGTCGCGCGCTGGAACCCGCACACGACCCCGTTGCGCGGCGTCTACCTCTGCTCCAGCGCCACTCCGCCCGGCCCCGGCGTGCACGGCATGGCCGGCCTGCACGCGGCCAAAACGGCGCTGCGCAGGGAATTCGGCCTCGGCCTGCCCGCCGGCTGGTGATCAGGCGCGCGGCCGCACGATGCCCGTCTCGTACGCCACGACCACGGCCTGCGCGCGGCTGGAGACCCCGAGCTTGGTCATCAGCCGGTTGAGGTGCGTCTTCACGGTCGCCTCGCTCACCAGCAGCTCGCCGGCGATGTGCGCGTTGGTCGCGCCGGTGCCCACGAACCGCAGCACCTCCAGCTCGCGCTCGGTCAGGCAGGTCAGTTCGGTTTCGGGGCAGCCGGGCCGCGGCGTTCGCGTGAACGCCTCCACGAGCCGCCGGGTGATCGTCGGGCCGAACAGCATGTCGCCGCGCGCGACGGCCTCGATGCCGGCGATCAGCGTCTCCGGTGGGCTGTCCTTGAGGAGGAACCCGGCCGCGCCGGCGCGCAGGGCCGAGTAGACGTATTCGTCGAGGTCGAACACGGTCAGGATCAGCACCCGCGGCTTCTCCGGCCCGGCCGAGGCGAGGATGCGCTCGGTGGCGCTCACACCGTCGAGGCCCGGTAGACGGATGTCCATCAGGATCACTTCGGGCTTGAGCCGCGCCGCCTTGTCCACGGCTTCGAGCCCGTCGCGCGCTTCGCCGAGCACGTCGACGCCCGGCACCGCACCGAGCAGCGCGACGAACCCCGCGCGCACGAGATCCTGGTCGTCCACCACGAGCACACTGGTCACGACGGTTCTCCGGTGGTCCGCCCGGCGGCCGGGCAGGGCAAGGTCAGCTCGATGCCGAACCCCGCGGGTTCGCGGGGGCCGATCTCGATCACGCCACCGTACATACGCGCGCGTTCCCGCATCCCCACCAGCCCGTGGCCGGCGTGGTTGACCCGCGGTGGCCGGCCGCCGCCGGAGTCGACGACCAGCAGGCGCAGCGTGTCTTCGCCGTAGTGGAGGGTGAGCTCGGCGGTCGCGTCGGCGGCGTGCTTGAGCACGTTGGTGAGCGCCTCCTGCGCCACGCGGTACGCGCACAGCTGCTGCCCGGGTGGCAGCGGCCGCGGCGTGCCGGTCACGCGCAGGCTGAGCGTGAGGCCGGCGTCGCCGAGCCTCGCGACGAGCGCGGGCAGGTCCGCGAGGCCGGGTTGCGGGCGGTACTCGCCGGGTTCGTACCGCGGCGGCCGCAGCACGCTGAGCAGGCGGCGCAGCTCGTCGAGGGCCTCGGTGGTGGTGCCGGTGATCGTGTCGAGCGCGCCGCGAGCGGTGTCCGGCGCGGTTTCGAACACGTACTTCGCGAGATTGGCCTGGACGGAAATCACCGAAAGGTGGTGCGAAACGACGTCGTGCAGCTCGCGCGCGATCCGGATGCGCTCCTCGGCGACGGCCTGCTGGGCTTCCAGCTCGATCTCGCGTTCGGCCCGGTCGGCGCGTTCGGCGGTCACGCGCAGCCGGTTCGCGCGGACGTACACCGAGTGTCCGATCAGGATCGTCGCGGATGCCTGCAGCAGGGCGATCACGGTGTCCCCGACGGGGTTCGACGCGCCGCCGGCGATCATCGTCGCTTCGTACGTGGCCAACGCGAGCACGGTCGACGGCCAGGCCTTGCTCGCCGGATAACGAGCCCACACCGTGTACGCGGCGATCAGGATGCCGGGCTGGCCGAGCGTCGAGCGGAAGCCGCAGAGGTAGAACGCCGCCATCAGCGCCGTGACGGCCAGCAGCGAACCGATCGGGAACCGGCGGCGGACCAGCAGTGGCAGCGCGCCCGCGGCCGCCAAGGCCAGGCCGAACGCACCCGGTCGGTCGCCGAGCTCACCGTGACTCACGGCCGCGCCCGCCAGCAGGAACGCGGCGACGGCGGCCGCGAGGAGGCTGTCGGTCAGCACCGGCCGCATGCGAAACCCGTGCACCAATCCCACCCTGTACACCGGCACGAAGCCGAAGCTACCGGCCTGACCGGCGGAAACCCAGCCGGCTACCACCGCTGCGGTAGGCGCGACCCGCGCGTACCGCGAAGGTTTACGGCCGAATGCGGCTGCAGAGTGATTCGGGCGGGCGGTTCGTCCGGATAGCGTCTCCCGCGAATGGTCACCCATTCCCGTTGCTCGGTGGGGAGCGCCCGAGGCCGGGGAGGAACCCGGAGCTGCTCCCCGCCGAGCGTCAGCCGAGGTACGCGTCGAGCGTCACCGCGAGGGCCGATTCCGGCGACGGGGCGAAGCTCGCGCCCGCCAGCCCGCCCCACAGCCAGAGCTGGGCCAGCCCGTGCAGCGCGGCCCAGAGTGAAGCCGCGACGAGCCGCGGGTCCGTGCCGGGTTTCACGCGCTCGTCGTGCGCTGCTTCGCGGTCGAGGCGCACAAGCTCGGCGAAGTAGTCGAAGACGGCGCTGCTCGCGGCGACCAGTCCGGGCTCGGCCGGGTCGATGAGGTCGCGGCGGAACATCAGCTCGAACATCGCGGGGTTGGCCAGCGCGAAGGCCACGTACGCGTGGCAGGCGGCCGTCACGCGCTCGCGCGGGTTGCCCTCGGGCAGCTTCGCGCCGCGTTCGAGCAGCTGCGCGAAGCCGAGCGTCGCCACGGCCGACAGCAGCTCGGCGCGGCCGGAGAAGTGCCGCAGGGGTGCGCCGTGGGAGACGCCGGCGGCCTTCGCGATGCCCCGCAGTGTGACGGCGTCCACGCCTTCGTCGGCGAGCAGGGCTTCGGCGGTGGTGATCAGCCGCTGGCGCGCGCTCACAGCTGCGCTTCGGAGAAGGCGACCGGCAGCAGTTCGGGTCGCTTGGGGAAAAAGCCGTCGCCGGGGGAGCGGCCGATGAGCCGGTTGTGCAGCCGCGTGACGGCGACCGGCATGACCTCCTGCCAGAACCACTGCAGGTCGGCGCGCAGGCTCGGGCGGGCCGGGACGCCCGGGAGCGGCCGCAGCCAGCCGTCGTCGTGGCCCACGTGGAGGCGGTCGAGCACGTGGCCGGCCACGCGCAGGTGGCCGACTTCCGACAGGTGCAGGCGGTCGGGGCCGAAGTAGCGCGAGTCGTGGGCGGCGTGGTCGGGCCAGAGGTCCACGAGCTTGGCGCCGTAGCTCACGGAGGCCTCGCGGATGGCGTCGTTCAACGCCGTCACGCGCGGGCGCATGCGGGAGCTGAACGGCATGCGGTGGGCGACGTCGCTGAGCGTGAACGTGACCACCGTGGGCGCGATGTGCGTGCACCGGCGGATCGCGGCGTCGACCCGGCGCGCCACTGTGCGGGCGTTCCAGCCGCCGCTCATCACGTCGTTGCCGCCGCCGAACAGGGCGATGAGGTCGGGCTCGTGCCGCTCGGCGGCGGGCAGCTGCTCGACGATGATCTGGTCGAGGCGCCGGCCGCGCACGGCGAGGTTGGCGTAGCGGAACCCGGGCTCGTCCTGCGCGAGGCGGCCCGCGACGAAATCGGCCCAGCCCCGGTACTGACTGTGGTCGGGGTACGGATCATCGAGCCCCTCGGCGCAACTGTCGCCGACGGCGACGAACTTCTGAAAGCCCATGTCGATCTCCGTAACCCCTGGTTCACCTTGTAGACACTGTCTATCAAACTCGGGTAGACGGTGTCTACGTGGGGTTCATTTCATCTCGTCCTGTCCAGCCGATCCTTTCGGTGTCTGGACCTGGTTTTCGGGACCGGCTTCGGTGTCCGGGGTTAGTTTTCGGGGCAGTGGCGGGTGAGCTGGGGCGGGGTTCCGCTTGCCAAAATGCCCGTCCAGGTCATCCCACTGCGCTGACGCCCACTGCGGCACTCCCGGAAGATGACTGGGGGCGGCGACGCAGGCGGTTGTTGGGGGATCCTGACGAGGTGACCGACGCACCTGCAGCTGAGGATCCGATCTCGTACGTTTCGCCGGACTTCTTCACGCCCGACGACGGCAGCACGTGGGCGGAGAAGCACTGGTTGAACGTGCCTGGCCCCTTCTACACAGGCCGGACCGACAACTGTTGGACCGGCCGGCAGTCCGCACCACGCCACGTCCTCTACGGCGGCGAGCACTACAACGAGTTCGTTTACCGCCAGCCCAAGACCCGGGCGGAGGTCGAGTGTTTGCTGTCTGCCGCCGAGGACGACCCTTTCGACGGCTACGCCTGCGACGGTGACTCGCGGTGGAAGCCGGACGCCGTCCGAGCGTGGTGGGCCGAGCGAGGCCAGGTCGAGGACCATGTCGCCACACTGGTCAGCACATGGACCGCCGGGACCAACTCCCATGAGCTGGAGGCCGCCGAAGGCGCACGCGACTTCCTCGCATACCTGGCAGGTGACCTCAGGACCGACCTCCAGGCCTATATCTTCCGCCTGGAACAGGGCCGCAACCCAGACACCGGTGAACAACTCCCAGATCTCACGACACCAGGAAGCCGCTGACACCAGCTCTGCAGCCACCGCGAACTAGGTCCGGACAACTCCGCGATCAACGTCCGGACCTACTTTTCGGACCGCAGCTCAGCGCAGTGAGCTGCCGCAGAGTTCGGCCGGACAGGACAATCTCGTCCAGGAGTTCATCCGGCCGGGTTTTGCCGAGATATATCGGTCAGCGATACATTGGGTGCATGGCGATGTCCGAGCAGGTCTTCTTCATCCTCACCGCGCTGGTCGGCGAACCGCGGCACGGCTACGGCATCGTCGGCGAGGTCGCGGAATTGTCGGAGGGTCGGGTCGATCTGAAGGTCGGCACGCTTTACGGGGCGCTCGACCGGCTCACGGCGGAAGGTCTCGTGGAGCACGACCGTGAAGAAGTCCAGCAGGGCAGGCTGCGCCGGTACTACCGCCTCACGCGCTCCGGCGCCGATGTGGTCGCTGCCGAGGCGGCTCGCCAGCACGCCAACGCGCAGGCGGCCACGGCTCGGCTGCGCGGCTGGCAGGCAAGACAGGCTTGACGCCCGGCAACGCCTGCCCTCCGTTCATGTTCGTCCTCTTAGGACGGTTCCAGATCGGGCGGGCGGCGGCGCTCGGCGGAGTGGCGAGCGTGGTCGTGCCGGCGGTGGGCCGCCGGGTGTGAGGGTGGGGTGAGGGCGGCTGGACCAGGCCGGGCGCGTCCGCGAAGATCCTCGCCATGAAGATCCTGGTGGTGGGTGGAAGCGGTTTGCTGGGGTATCACGTGCTGGAGCAGTTGCGGTTGCGCGGACACGAGGCGACCACGGTGGCCCGCACGCCTCGCGAAGGCGTCGACCGGGTCGTCGACGTCACGGTGGCCTCGGAGGACGACCTGCGTGAACTCCTCGCCGGCCACGACGGCGTGGTGTTCGCCGGCGGCAGCGACGACCGGAAGGTCGACAAAGGACCGGTCGCGCCGCGGCTGCACGAGGGCAACGTCGCGCCGGTGGTGGCGCTGCTGAAGGCGGCGCGCGAGGTCGGGTGCACGAGGGCGGCGGTGCTCGCGTCGTACTACACGTACTTCGACCGCGTGCACCCCGAGTGGGGGCTGGCCGCGCAGCACCCGTACGTGCGCAGCCGCATCGAGCAGGCGCGTGTCGCCCGCGAGACGGCCGGGCCGGATCTGCCGGTGGCGGTCATCGAGGTGCCGTACGTGTTCGGGGTCGCGCCCGGGCGCGTGCCGCAGTGGTCGGTGCCGGTGGTGAAGTGGGTGCGGTCCTCGGCGCCGCTGTTCGCGCCGCGCGGTGGCAGTGCGGCCACGAGTGCGCGCGGTGTGGGCATCGCGACCGTCGACGCGCTCGAGGACGCGTCAGGAGCCGACATCCCCGTGGTGGAGGAGAACCTGCGCTGGGCGGACATGCTCACCAGGATGTCCGGCGCCGCCGGCAAACCGCGGGCGGTGCGCACGCTGCCCGCCGGGGTCCTCAAGGCGATGTTCCGCCTCGGTGGTCGCGTGACCGGCCTCACCGGCAAGCAGCCCGGCCTCACCATCGAGCACCTCGACGGGCTTTTCCTCCGTGAGCTCTACGTCGAGCCGCCCGTTCACCGTTCCGTCGACGAAGCCATTCGCGAGACCACCAAAGCCTGACGCACCACGCCTCAGCTCAGCCGCGACCGGTGCGTCCGAGCCACCGCCAGCCGGGGGTCGGCCGGGTCGAGCGCCGCGCACAACGCGTCCAGCACCTCGAGATCGTCGGCGCCGCAGGAGGTTTCCCAGAACGCCCAGAGCGTGTCGGAGTCGGTGGTGTTGAGCGCGACCTGGCGGACCTGCGCGGTGAGCGACTCGCGTTCCTCCAGGATCGCCGGGGCTTCCGACTCGGGCAGGAGCGGCCCGCTGAACGTGCGGGTGGCCTCGGCGGCGTCGCCGCGGCGCAGGGCGGCGCGGGTGCGCAGGAAGTCGGCGTCGATGTCGGCGGCGAGGCGGTACGGCCGGGTCTGCACCACGCCGGTGCCGAGTTGCGTGCGCAGCCGGTGGATCTCGGCGCGGACGGTCACGGGGTTGCCGTTCTCGCCGTAGAGCTGCAGGGCGAGGCGCTCCGCCGACAACCCGCGCGGGTGCAGGGCGAGCAGCGTGAGCAGTTCGGCGTGGCGCAGGGTGAACGGGATCTCGCGGCCGTCGAGGGTGGTGGAGCCGGCGCCGTCGGTGAGGTACTCGAGCGTGAGGCGCCGGCGGTGCGCCGGGCCGGAAGTGGCCAGGCGCAGCAGGAATCCGTCGTCGAGCGGGTCGACCACGGCGATGCGGCCGTCGGGCAGGGTCACCGTGCCACCGCCGCGGCGAACCTCCACTGTGGACGGCAACGTGCACGACTCGGCGGCCAGCACGCGCCCACCCGCTGACAGCAGCGCGCCGGGGCGGCCGCGCAGGGCGTCGAGGTGGCGCATGTTGGCGCGGCGCATCTTCTCGTCGCGTACGGCGAGCTGCGCCCGCAGCTGGCCCTCGGCGAGCTGCGCGCTGGCCGTGACGAGCGCGAGCATCGCCGGGTGCACCGTGCGCAGCGGCCCGGACACGTCGATGGACCCGAGCAGCGCACCGGTCTCCGGGTCGCGCACGGGCGCCGCCGCGCAGGTCCACGCGTGGTAGCGGCGCACGAGGTGCTCGGCGGAGTAGATCTGCACGGGCTCGCCGGTGGCGAGCGTGGTGCCCATCGCGTTGGTGCCGATCGCCTCCTCGGTCCAGCGCGTGCCCTCCGTGAGCGCCACGCGGTCGGCGCGCAGCAGCACGCCCGAAGCACCTTCGCGCCACAGCACGAGGCCTTCGGCGTCCGTCACGATCATCATGTGCTCGGCGTCGTCGGCGATGCTCACGAGCGTCTGGCGCAGCAGCGGAAGCACGGGCGCGAGTGGGTGCTCGGCGCGCAGATCGGTGACCTCCGACGGTTCGAACACCAGCGGCGCTTCACCCGAATCGGGGTCGACGTGGGCCGCCAGTGAGCGTTGCCAGGAGTCGGACACCACGGAGCGTGGTGATCGGGGTGCCGGGACACCGGCCAGCACCGCGTCGTGGACGTGTTCGAGCAGCCGCGCGTACGCCTCGGGATCGCGCAGCAAGTCGGCCTCGGGCGGCTCCGCCACCACACCAGGGTAGAGACCCAGCTCACACGTCTGCAACGTCCGTGCAACGTCGAGGAGCCTACGTTCGGCCGTCGTCCGTCACTCCGAGCAACGAGGCAGGAAAGATGGCCGTTTACGCCGCACCGAACACCGACGGCGCCGTCGTCGACTACGAGACCCGGTACGACCACTACATCGGCGGCGAATACGTCGCCCCGGCCGGCGGGCAGTACTTCGAGAACCCGACGCCGATCACCGGGAAGACCTTCACGGAGATCGCGCGCGGGACGGCGGCCGACATCGAAAAGGCCCTCGACGCGGCCGAGGGCGCCGCACCGGCCTGGGGCCGCACCTCCGTGGAGGCGCGCTCGGCGATCCTGCTCAAGATCGCCGACCGCATGGAGCAGAACCTCGAGAAGATCGCCGTCGCCGAAGCGTGGGAGAACGGCAAGGCCGTGCGCGAGACGCTCGCCGCCGACATCCCGCTCGCGATCGACCACTTCCGCTACTTCGCCGGCGCCCTGCGCGCCCAGGAGGGCGGGATCTCGCAGATCGACGAAAACACCGTGGCGTACCACTTCCACGAGCCACTCGGTGTCGTCGGCCAGATCATCCCGTGGAACTTCCCGATCCTGATGGCGGTCTGGAAGCTTGCCCCGGCGCTCGCCGCGGGCAACGCGATCGTGCTCAAGCCCGCCGAGCAGACGCCCGCGTCGATCCACCTGCTGATGTCGATCATCGGCGACCTGATCCCGCCGGGCGTGCTCAACATCGTGAACGGGTTCGGCGTGGAAGCCGGCAAGCCGCTCGCGTCGAGCAACCGCGTGCGCAAGGTCGCCTTCACCGGCGAGACCACCACCGGCCGGCTGATCCTGCAGTACGCCAGCGAAAACATCATCCCGGTCACCGTCGAGCTCGGTGGCAAGAGCCCGAACATCTTCTTCGACGACGTCGCCGCGCAGAACGACGCCTTCTACGACAAGGCGCAGGAGGGCTTCAGCCTCTTCGCGCTGAACCAGGGCGAAGTCTGCACCTGCCCTTCGCGCGCGCTGATCCAGAGCGGCATCTACGACCGCTTCCTCGGCGACGCCGTGGAGCGCGTGAAGAAGATCCGCCAGGGCAACCCGCTCGACACCGAGACGCAGGTGGGCGCGCAGGCGTCGAACGACCAGTTCGAAAAGATCATGTCCTACATCGACATCGGCAAGCAGGAGGGCGCGAAGGTCCTCACCGGTGGCGAGAAGGCGGACCTCGGCGGCGAGTTCGCCGGCGGCTACTACGTGCAGCCGACGGTGTTCGAGGGCGACAACAAGATGCGCATCTTCCAGGAGGAGATCTTCGGCCCGGTCCTGGCCGTGACGAAGTTCGACGACTACGCCGACGCGCTCAAGATCGCCAACGACACCCTCTACGGCCTCGGCGCCGGCGTCTGGTCGCGCGACGGCAACACCGCTTACCGCGCGGGCCGCGACATCCAGGCCGGGCGCGTGTGGGTGAACAACTACCACGCCTACCCCGCGCACGCGGCGTTCGGCGGGTACAAGGCCTCGGGCATCGGCCGCGAGAACCACAAGATGATGCTCGACCACTACCAGCAGACGAAGAACATGCTCGTGTCGTACTCCGACCAGGCGCTGGGCTTCTTCTGATGGACGTTTCGCGGGTGGACTTCACCGAGGCCACGGGCGACCTCCTGCGCAAGCTGGTGGCCGTGCACGGCCCGGTGATGTTCCACCAGTCCGGCGGCTGCTGCGACGGCAGCGCCCCGATGTGCTACCCGCTCGGCGAGTTCAAGGTCGGCGAGCGCGATGTGCACCTGGGCGACCTCTCCGTGGACGGCATCGACGCCGTGCCGGTCTGGATGTCGGGCCCGCAGTTCGAGTACTGGAAGCACACCCACCTCACCATCGACGTCGTTCCGGGCCGCGGCAGCGGGTTCTCGCTGGAGGCCCCGGAGGGCGTGCGGTTCCTGGTCAGGTCCCGCCTCTTCAGCGACGAGGAGTCGGTGGCCCTGAACGGCTGAACCGCCGAGGGGTCGGGTGCGGTCCGGTCCGGCGACCAGACCGCACCCGCCCGGCACCGGCGGCGTCTCGGGGAACGTCACGCGGTGCGCCTTCGACGCGGCGGCAGTCAGTTCGGTCGAGACCGCCGTCGCCGATTTCCTCTCACGCCGTCAAACGGCCCACGACGTCGGCGATCAGGGCGAGCCGGTCACGCTGGGGCCGGATGAGGTTTTCGAGCCGCGCGCTCGCGCCGTCCCGCAGCTCGAGCGGATCGGAGCTGTCGTCCTCGACGTGGCCGAGGTGCCACTCCTCGATGCCGTTGATGCCCAGCTCGACGCTGAGCTGTTTCCTGAGCTCGGTCAGCTCTCCACGGCCGTAGGTCAGTTCGGCGCCGACGGTCATCAGTTCGCGAGCGGGGCCGTTCTCCCAGTTCGCCACCAGGGGTCTGGCGTGGTCGTGGGCGTCGAGCAGGCGCTTGACCGCGACCTCCCAGCCGCTCGGTGGGTCGTCGAGGTCCGACCAGGCTCGGTCGATCCGGGCGAACGCCTCGGCGACCTCCGGCCAGGCGGCCGCGGCGGCGCGCAGCACCGGCGTGGCCTTGCGCCGGTAGACCGCCTTCGCCCACAACGTGCGAGCCACGTCGAACTCGTCGCAGACCAGGCGCCACCGCTCGTCGTCGGAGTCACCGCGCTCGGGCATGGCCGGCTCCGGCTCGTCGCCGGTGAACTCGGCGAAGTGGAACTTCACCCGGTCGACGGGCTGTCCACCGGTCGTCATCACGGTGGCCTTGAGGAACTTGCCGTGGTGCGCGATCGGGGAGTCGTCGCCGGCTTCGGCCAGCACGACCTCCTTCGGCTGCCTCGCCGCCCACGCGGCTTTCTCCGCGCGCACGGCTTCGAGCGCCTGCTCGGCCTCGTGAGCCTGGCGGGCGGCCAGATCTTCGGCGCTCGGCGGGGCCAGCTCGGCCATCAGCGCGGTGATCTCGGGCGGCAAACCGGCGTGCCGCGTCCCGTCCGGGCGGAGGTACCAACCCTCGACGTCCGGCTCGAACGCGCTGCGGCGGTTGTGGACGAGCGCGCTGGTCAGGGCGGGCGCGTGCTGCTGCCAACCGGCGTGGCATCGGGTTGCCTCGTCGGGGTCGGTGAAGCAGCAGTACGCCACGTTCCGCCCGTCGTCGCCCGGCTCGAAGGCGTCGTTGCGGACGCGCACCGAGGAATACGGACCGTAGGGCGTCAACGACGAAACGTCATCGCGGGCGCGGCGCCGGGGCCACAGTCTCATCGTCGGAACCCTCCCTTCCGGCGTGCACTGTGCTCCAGACCACACCGGCCGACGGTCCGAATCAAGATCAATCGGCCCGTGTCGCCGCCCTGAGGACCTCGTTCTCCCGAACGCAGTAGCGCGGCCGGGTAGCTTCGAGGACGTGACCACACTCGAACTCGCCGGTGTTTTCGTCGGCCGGCCCGCCGTGCTCGGGCAGCGGCGGGAGCGGCCGGTGCTCAGCGCGATCGTGAAGGACCGGGTGGCCGCGGCCGAGCTGGAGCTCACGCGGCTGAACCTCGACGGCGACGAGCAGGCCGACCTGAGCGTGCACGGCGGTGTCGACAAAGCGGTGTACGTCTACCCCGCGCAGCACTACCCGGCGTGGACGGCCGACGGGTTCGACGTGGCACTCGGGGCCTTCGGGGAGAACCTCGCGGTGCGCGGCGCGGACGAGGCCGAGGTGCGCATCGGCGACGTGTGGGAATGGGGCGACGCGCGGCTGCAGGTGTCACAGCCTCGGCAGCCGTGTTTCAAGCTCGCCATGCGCACGGGCCGCAAGGACGTGGTGCCGGCGCTCATCGACTCCGGCCGCTGCGGCTGGTACCTGCGCGTGCTGCGGCCGGGGAACGTGCCGACCACCGGCGCCGTGCGCGTGATCGAGACCGACGCCCAGGCGCCGACCGTGGCCGAGGTGCACCTGATCGCGTTCGCCAACTTCGCGCAGCTCGAGCCCCGCCTCGCGGAGGCCGGTGTGCGGCGCGCGGAGAAGATCCTGGCGACGCCGGCGCTTTCGCCGTCGTACTCCGGGGGTATTCGGTCGTCGGTTGACCGCTGGCGGTTGCGTAACGCGGGCTGATCGCGAAGAAGGGCCCCTCCTCGGAAGAAGGGGCCCTTCGCGAAAACCGCGTTACTTCCAGTCCACCTGCGGAGACCGGTAGAAGTCGATCCCCTGCGCCACCCAGCGCGGTGCCTGCTTGGCCAGCCGCAGGCGGTAGGTGTCCCAGTCGCGGGCGGACTGGGGGGACCAGCCGATCTCCGCCATGCCCGGCAGGCGCGGGAAGGCCATGTACTCGATGTTGTCGTTGGTCCGGATGGTCTCCGTCCACAGTGGAGCCTCGACGCCGGCCACGTTGGCTTCGCCGACGCCCGGCACGAGCGTGGCGGGATCCCAGTCGTAGGCGTCCTTCACCTCGACGAGGCCGGCCCAGTCCTGGCCCAGCGGCGTGTCCTCGGTGTACTTCATGTCGAGGTACGCGTGGTTCGACGGCGCCATCAGCACCTTGCCGCCGGTCGCCGCGAAGCCGGCGACGTCGGCGTTCGGGCCGCCCTGGTCCCAGTACTCCGGCATCGCGGTGGTGGGCAGGCCCGTCTTCGCGATCTCGTGCCAGCCGGTGATGAGCTTGCCGTACTTCGCGACGAGCGGGTTCACCTTGGCGTAGAAGGCTTTGTAGTCCGGGTCGGACGTCGAGTGGGCTTCGTCGCCGCCGATGCCGAGGTACTTGCCGGGCGTGATGGCCGCCAGTTCGCGGATCACGTCCTCCACGAACTTGTACGTGGTCGGCGAACCGATGCACAGCGAGCTGTAGCCGACCTCCGTGTCGGTGCGCGGCGGGACCGCGACGCCGTCGCAGTTCAGCTCCGCGTACACGGACTGGGCCGCGTTCGTGTGACCCGGCATGTCGATCTCCGGCACGATCGTGATGTGCCGCGACGCCGCGTAGGCGACGATGTCCTTGTACTGCGCCTGCGTGTAGTAACCGCCGGGGTCGCCGTCCGCGGCGCCCTTGCCACCCTCGGTCGCGAGGCGCGGCCAGCTCTTGATCTCGATGCGCCAGCCCTGGTCGTCGGACAGGTGCAGGTGCAGGGTGTTGATCTTGTACTGCGCCAGCTGGTCGAGGTACGTCTTCACCTGCGCCGGCTGGAAGAAGTGCCGGGCGACGTCGAGCATCGCGCTGCGCGTGGCGAAGCGCGGGTAGTCGAGCACGGTTCCGCCGGCGATCGTCCACTTGCGCAGCTGCACGTGCTTGGCCTCGATCGCCGACGGCAGCAGCTGCCGCAGTGACTGCACGCCCTCGAACAGGCCGTCGGCAGTGTTGGCCTTCAGCGTCACGCCCGACTTCGCCACGGACAGCTGGTAACCCTCGGCGCCCACGCGCTGGTCGGCGTGGCCGAGGTCCAGCGAGATCGCGGGCAGGCCGGCGTTCACCGGCACGACCGGCAGCGGATAGCCGGTGGCGGGCCGCAGCAGGCCGCGCAGGTAGTCGGCCACTTGGTTCGTGCCCTTGCCCGCCCGGATCACGGTGAGCGGCGACAGCGTGAAGTCCGCCTTCGGGTCGGCCTTGGCCTGCACCGGCACCGGCACGATGTCGGTGACGCTGCGCTCCGGCTCGGCGGTCGCGGCCGTCGCCGGCCCCGGCAGCCCGAGCACCGCCACGCTCAGCACGGTCGCCCCCAGCACGGCTCTGGACAAGCTCTTCCTCACGGACAACCTCCGGTCGGGGAGAAGACAGTCCCTAAGAGGTATAGACCACTCCTCCGGCTCGGACAACAGCCGAAAGACTGGCCGGACAGCCAGGCTGCCCTGGTGCACTCGGCCGCTCGACCGCGTGTCGCGGTCACCGGGACGCGGCGCCATCCACGCTCGGCCAAGCGACGTCGTCGATCGCCAGCCACGGCGCCACCGCGACGCCGGCCGGCGTGAGCCCCGAAAACGCGCGCACCTCGTGGTGCAGGTGCGATTGATCGACGTACCCGCTCACCGCGGCGACCTCAGCCGGAGCCTGCCCGGCGGCGAGAAGGTGCGCGGCGTGGTCGAAACGCACCAGGCGAGCCGCGCGTTTCGGCGTGATGCCGAGCTGCGCGCGAAACCGCGCCCACAGCCGTTTCCGGCTCCACCCCACCTCCTCGGCCAGCCTTTCGACCCGCGTCAGCCCGCGCCCGACCAGGGTCCGGTGCCAGGTGTACGCCACCTCCGCGTCGACCGGCCGCGACCCGAGCCGCGCGCGAAGCAGCGAAGCCGCCAACGCGAAGCGCGCGTCCCACGTCGGCGCACCACGCAGCCGGTCCTCCCACCGCGCGGCATCCCGGCCCAGCACGGCTTCGAGCGGGATCGCGCCGCTCAACCCCGTGCCGAGCACGGCGGTGGCCAGCGCCGGTTCGAGCCGGATCTGCAGGCACTCGCCGATGCGTCCGGCGGCTCGCAGCTCGCCGGGACAGAGCCCGACCACCACGCTGCCGCGTCCGCGCCGCCCGAACGCTTCGTAGCCGAGCCCGTCGCTGAGATCCACCAGCACCGTGACCGCCGGGTGGGCCACCATCGTGATGTCGACGGCCGCGGGCACCGGCTGCCGGAACCCGGCCATGCGTAGGCCCGGCAGCCGCCGGGGCGGCACCGCGATGTCCACGCCCGTCCAGTCGAAGGCCCGCACGTGACCACGCTAGGCGGTGCGGGTCACAGCCGGGTCGCCGCGAACGCGAGCAGCAGCTCGGCTGTCTTGCCGGGCTCCTCGACGAGCGGCACGTGCCCCACCCCCGGCAGGTACTCCACGCGCGCCACCGTGGCGTAGTCCTGCGCCGACGCCGGGTCCCACCGCGGATCGGCGGCGCCGAAGACCACGAGCACCGGCACGTCGAGCGCGGCCAGCCGCTCGGGCATCGGGCGTTCGCCGAGGTAGGCGCTGCCGTGCCGCAGCACCTCGCGGAACGCGTGGTAGCTGGTGCGGCGGAGCTCGGTGACCAGGTCGTCCGGGATGTCGGCCGGCCGCGCCATCGTCGCGCGGATCCCGCGGCGGATCAGGTCGTCGGAGCGGCGCCGCCACAGCAGCGGACCGAACGGCGGCGCCAGCAGCACCCGCAGGAGCAACGGCTGGTGCGAAAGCGCGTCGAGCCGCGGGCCGGTGCTGATCAACGCGATCGAGCCCACCAGGTCCGGCCGCTGCTCGGCGAGCGAGGCGGCGACGTACCCGCCGCTCGAATGTCCCACCACCACAACGGAAGTGAGCCCCAGCTCGTCGAGCAGCGCGGCCACCCGCGCGGCCTGGTTCGGCACGGCGTACGACGACGGCGGCGTCGAGCGCCCGCACCCCGGCAGGTCGATGCGGACGACGTGGTGGCGTTCGGCGAGCGCAGGCACCATCTCGCTCCAGGAGCCGCTGGTGGCTCCGGAACCGTGGATGAGCAGCAGCGGCGGCGCGTCGGGCGGGCCGTCGTGGACCACGTGCAGGTAGTCGGTCATAGGGACGACGATGCGCCCGCGCACCGCCGTCCGTCTTGGAAAATTGTCAGCGTTGAAAACCTCGGCTTTGAGCTGTCTCGGCTTTGAAGTGCCTCAGCTTTGAAATGTCTCAGCCACGCAGCACCGCGCGCAACGCGTCAAGCACACTCGGGTCCTCGATCGTCGACGGCACCGGCTCGTCGCGCCCGTTGGCGATGCCGCGCATGGTCTTGCGCAGGATCTTGCCCGAGCGAGTCTTCGGCAGCGCCTCGACCACGGACACGTCCCGGAACGCCGCCACCGGCCCGACGTCGCGGCGCACCGCGGCCACGAGCTCGTCGCGCAGCTGGCCTTCGGCCACGTCCACGCCCGCCTTCAGCACCACGAACCCGCGCGGCACCTGGCCCTTCAGCTCGTCGGCGACCCCGATCACCGCACACTCCGCCACGGCCGGGTGCGAAGCCAGCGCCGCCTCCATCGACCCGGTCGACAGGCGGTGGCCGGCCACGTTGATCACATCGTCGGTGCGGCCCATCACGAAGAGGTAGCCGTCTTCGTCGAGGTACCCGGAGTCGCCGGTGAGGTAGTAGCCGGGGAAGCGCGACAGGTAGGCCTCGCGGTAGCGCTCGTCGTCGCCCCACAGCGTGGGCAGCGAGCCCGGCGGCAGCGGCAGCTTCACCACGATCGCGCCCTCGCGGCCGGCCGGCAGCTCGTCGCCCGCCTGGTCGAGCACCCGCACGTCCCAACCCGGCACGGGTTTCGTCGCCGATCCGGGCTTCACCGGCAGCGGCTCGAGGCCGCGCGGGTTGGCGGCGATGGCCCAGCCCGTTTCGGTCTGCCACCAGTGGTCGATCACGGGCGTGCCGAGCACTTCGCCGGCCCAACGGTAGGTCTCGGGGTCGAGGCGTTCGCCGGCCATGAACAGCGTGCGGAACCGGGCGAGGTCGTACTTCTTCAGCTCAGCGGCGCCCGGGTCGACCTTCTTCACCGCGCGCAACGCCGTCGGCGCCGTGAACAGCGCCTCCACGCCGTGCTCGGCGATCACGCGCCAGAACGCGCCCGCGTCCGGCGTGCCCACGGGCTTGCCTTCGTACAGCAGCGTGGTGGCCCCGACCAGCAGCGGCGCGTACACGATGTACGAGTGCCCGACCACCCAGCCGACGTCTGAAGCCGTCCACCACACGTCGCCCGCGTGCACGTCGTAGACCGCGCCCATGGACCAGGCCAGCGCGACGGCGTGGCCACCGGCGTCGCGCACCACGCCCTTCGGTTTCCCGGTCGTGCCGGACGTGTAGAGGATGTAGAGCGGGTCCGTCGCCTTCACCGGCACCGGGTCGGCGGGCCGCGCGGACTCCACGAGGTCCACCCAATCCAGATCCGTGCCCGACAGCTCGGCCGGCGCCTGCTCCCGCTGGAACACCACCACGTGGTCGGGCTGGTGCTCGGTCAGCTCGAGCGCCGCGTCGATGATCGGCTTGTACTCGACCACCCGTGTCGGCTCGATCCCGCACGACGCCGCCAGCACGAGCTTCGGCTTCGCATCCTCCACCCGCGCCGCGAGCTCCTTCGGCGCGAACCCCCCGAACACGACGGAGTGCACCGCGCCGATCCGCGCACACGCGAGCATCGCGATCACGGCCTCGGGGATCATCGGCAGGTACAGGATCACGCGGTCACCCTTCGTGACCCCGAGCGCCTTGAGCGCCCCCGCGAACACCGCCACCTCGTCCCGCAGCTCGGCGTAGGTGTAGCGCCGCTTCTGCCCCGTGACCGGCGAATCCCAGATCAACGCGGGCTGCGCGCCGCGGCCGCCGTCGGCGTGCCGGTCGAGCGCGTTGTACGCCGTGTTCAGCTCCCCGTCGGGGAACCACCGGTAGAACGGCTCCCGCGAGGCGTCCAGGGCCTTCGTCGGCGGTTTCGTCCAGTCGATCGCCCTCGCCGCGTCGAGCCAGAAGCCCTCCGGATCGTCCAGGCTGCGCCGGTAGGTCTCGGAATACGCGCCCACGCTGTCTCCCTCGACGGTGTTCACTTCGATCCGTTCTCATGATGGCCCGGGTGAGGGTGTCGCGCAGGTTTCACGACGGTCACGACCCACCTACCCGGCAACCCCGCGAAGGCGGCGTGCGTCCTAAGCTGGACCACGGGGTTCGGCCGCGTGGCGGTACCACCTGACCACCGAGAGTGAGGGGAACCAGGCGGTGAGCGGATTCGCGAGCGCGCTGCTCTCGCTCGCCCACACCCTGTTCGGCCCGGGGTTCTGCCCGGGTGACTGGGTCTGGGCGACGACCACAGCCGGTGCGCTCGTCGCGCTGTTCCCCGCGTTGGGGGCGCTGGTGGTGGCCATCGTGCGCAAGGGCACGGGCAACCGGTACGACGCGACGACGCTCACGGTGTTCGGGCTGATCGGTGTGGTCAGCGTGCTGGTGCTGCCGTGGCTGCTGTCCAACGGCATCTCCGAGACGTTCCGCGCGATCAACGCCGGCGGCACCGGCGGGTTGTCCGCGGCCTCCCGGTCGACGCTGAGCTCGTCGTTCTGCTTCGCCGGCGTGCAGAAGTCGTACCTGGGCGGGGGCCCGAACGTCTACGAAGCGCTCTTCTACAACGGTGGCCTGAGGCTGTCGTTCGGCATCTACCTGCTCGCGTTCACGGTGCTGCCCGCGGGCTCGCTGCTGTTCGTGATGCTGCAGGCGCGCACGGCGTTCCGGCGCGGGCCGAAGTGGCCGTCGCGGTTCTTCTGGATCCCGTTCGTGGTGATGGCGGTGGCGAGCATCGGGATGACGGCCAACGTGGCCGTGCACTTCTGGCTCGGGTTCCTGCCGTTCAGCGTGCTGGGCCTGATTCCCGTGGGCCTGGTCGGGCCGCCGCCGTGGTCGGTGATCAACCGGCCGGAGCCGCGCCGCGACGTGCCGCCGCCGGCGCCCGAGCGGCCGATTTCGCAGGTCGCGCCGCGTCCGCAGCTGCCGCCCCCGCCGCCGCCGATCAACAAGCCTTATCCGGCCACGGCGCTCGCCTCGGCGCCGGAGCCCGGGTTGCTCGCCGCGGCTCCCGGCCCGGTTCCGCCGCCACCCGGCTCTCGTGGCGCCGGCGGAAGTCGGTACCGCCGCGTCCGACGGCTCGGTCACGGTGGTTTCGGCACGGTCTGGGAGGCCGTCGACACTCAGCTCAACCGCACCGTCGCCCTGAAGATCGCGCACGCACCCGACCGCGACACCGAGGAACGCATGCAGCGCGAGGCCCGCGCGCTGGCCGCGGTGAACCACCCGAACTGCGTGAGGGTGTACGACCTGGTCGAGGAACCGGACGGCCTCGCGCTCGTGATGGAGTACCTGGAGGGCCGCCCGCTCGCCGAGGTCGTCGACGGCCAGGGCCCCCTCGACGACGTCGCCGCCGGCCGCCTCTGGTCCACGATGGCGGGCGCGCTCGTCGCGGCCCACGAAAAGGGCGTGCTGCACCGCGACATCAAGCCGTCGAACATCGTCCTCGACCCGGCCGGCCTCGCGCACCTCATCGACTTCGGCATCGCCCGCAGCCAGGGCGACTCCAAGATGACGGCCACCGGCATGATGATCGGCACGCCCGACTTCGTCGCCCCGGAACAGGCGATGGGCGCCCAGGCGAGCCCCGCTTCCGACGCCTGGCAGCTCGCGGCCACCGTCAGCTACGCGCTGAGCGGCCAGCCGCCGCGCGGCACCCGGGAGACGCCGATGGCCGCGTTGATGGCGGCCGCGCGTGCGGAGCCGGTGTCCCGCCTGCCGACTCGGTCGGCGCACGCGCGGATCCTGAGCGCTTCGCTGGATCCGGAACCGCGCCGGCGGCCGACGCTGAACGCGGTGTGTCGTGAGGTCGAGGGCTGGCTGTCGCGCGCCGGGAAGTCCCCGGACGGCCCGGTCACCCAGATCGTGCCTCGGCGGCTGCACCGCTGAAATTCGGTGGCGCCGGGTGGGATGATCGGGGCATGACTCTTCGAAAGGTCCATGGCGCGTAAACCGCCTGCCACCGTCCGGGCCGGGTTGCCCGTGCGACCCCGTCCGTGCCACCGGTTTTCGACGATTCCTGAGTTGCCGCGCTGGGTTTTGCTCGACGTGCACCGCGTCGAAGCGACGGTGCTGCATCCCGGCGACGTCGCCTGGGCGCTTCGCCGCCTGCGGCACCATGTCCACAATCCGTGGCGCCTCGAGGTGCACCGCCTCGACGACTGCCCCTGCGGCGAGAACCTGATCCGCTGGACGCTGCAATCCGCGCTCCGAGCCCTCCCGGGCCGCAGCCGCGCCGCCCTGCGCGCAATCATCAAGCCGCTCGACGCCGAGCTGCGGCGCCGGACCGTGCTCGACTACTCGGCCCCGCCCGATTGGCCCTGGTGGCAACAGCGCAGGCCCCGCGGGGCACGTGGTCATGGGGCGTAGACCACCGGCGGCCGTCCGCGCCCGGCTACCGGTGCGGCCGCGAACAGGCTGTCCGTTCTCGACGATCCCCGGCTTGCCGCCCTGGGTGGTCGCCGACATCCACCGCGTCGAGGCGCGGGAACTGCGGCCCGGCCAGGTCGGCCGCGCCGTCCGTGACCTGCGGCAGTATGCCCGTGACTCCCATCGCGTCGGCTCGGCCGCGTCCCTCGGCTGCCCCTGCTGCGAGCCCGGGACCCGGTGGACGCTGGAGGTGGCGTTGCAGGCGTTGCCGCCGCGCAGCCGCGTCGCGTTGCGGGCGTTGTTGCGACCGTTCGACGACGAGATCCGCCGCAAGACGCTGCCCGACCCGACCGCCCCGCCGGACTCGCCGTGGTGGGAGCGGCGGGTCGCCTACTGACCCGGCGTTGGCGAGACGAGGCCGTGGCGCGTAGACCACCGGCGGCCGTCCGCGCTCGGCTACCGGTGCGGACGCGCGAGAATCGTCGGTTCTCCGCCATCGTCAGTCTGCCCCGGTGGGCGCTGGCCGACCTCCACCGCATCGAGGCAACGGAGCTGATCCCGGGCGAAGTCGAGAAAGCACTCCGAAACCTGCGGCGTTACGCCCGCGTCGCACACCGCTGCCCGGAGTTTCTCGGGTGTACCCATTGCGCAGGGGTTGATCCCGATATCCGGATCAGCCTGGACCGGGCCCTTCACGCCCTCCCTGCCCGAAGCCGGGCGGCCCTCCGGGCCCTGCTGGACCCCCTCGACGAGGAGATCCGCCGCAAGACGTTCCCCGACCCGCACGCACCGCCGGGGCCTTGGTGGGATCGGCGGTTCAATGACCTGTACTGACCGGCTTCACCGCCGAGAACTCCACCAGCTCCTTCGGCCGGTGCTGCACGTCGACCTCCCCGAACCCGACGCCCGTCAGCCGCGCGGGCAGCGTCGAAGCGTTCACCACGTTCATCGTGTCCCCGACGTGCAGCAGCCGGAAGCGGAAGCTCAGCTGGCTGTCCGTCCCGCAATAGACTCCGCCCGGCCGCAGCACCCGGAACGCTTCGCCGAAAATCGCGTCCTGCAAAGCCGGCGTGGGCACGTGGTGCAGCATCGTGAAGCACACCACCGCGGAGAACCGGCCCGTGTCGAAGGGCATCTCCGCTCCGCTGCCCTCAACGACCGTCGCGCGTGACCCGAATTCCGTACGCAGCAGCGAAGCCGACGCCGGATCGATTTCCAGCAACGTCAGCCGCGGTACGGCGTCCAGCAGCACCCGCGTGGTCGCGCCGAAGCCGGGGCCGATTTCGAGGACGTCGTCGCCGAGGTCGAAGCGCTCGAGCCACGGCGGGAGCACCTGGGCGATCATCGACGCCCATTTCTCCGAGGAGCAGAGCCGGCGGTGGATCAGGTTCATGGGCATGCCACAAACGGTAGAAACACCCACGCGTGACCGGTAGACGATAGGCTGCCAAGCCATGTCGTCAACCGGCCAAGGTGCGATGCTGCTCGGTGACCTGCGGCTGCCCGCCGGCGCCTGGTACCCGCAGCACGAGCACCCCGTGCACCAGCTCGTGTGGGCCGCCGCGGGTGTGGTCGCGGTCGGCATCGGGGAGGCGCACTGGGTGCTGCCGCCGACGCGCGCGTTGTGGGTGCCCGCGGGCGTGCCGCACCGTACGGGCGCGGTGGCCAACGCCGAGCTGCGCGGCGTGTACGCGGATCCGCAAAAGTGCCCCGTTACCTGGGCGCAGCCGCGGATCGTCGAGGTCGGGCCGTTGCTGCGGGAGCTGCTCGAACACCTCAACGGCGACCTGCCCGAAGAGCAACGGAAACGCGCCGAGGCCGTGGTGTTCGACGTGCTGGAGCCGGTGGACGTCGCGCCGATCGTGGTGCCGTCGCCGGAGGATCCGCGGGCGCGGGACGTCGAGGCGATGGTGCTCGCCGACCCCGCGGACCGGCGTGGGCTGGCCGAGCTGGGCCGCGCCGTGGGGGCGAGTGAGCGGACGCTGGCGCGCGCGTTCGTGCGCGATTGCCGCATGACGTTCGGCACCTGGCGCACGCAGGCGCGGCTGCGGGCGGCGCTGCCGTTACTGGCCGAGGGGCTGCCGATGACCACCGTCGCGCACCGCGTGGGTTACGCGACCGCGAGCGCGTTCGTCGCGGCGTTCCGGCGCGCGGTCGGGGTGCCGCCCGGCGCCTATTTCACCGCCAGGACGGCAACCACATCTCGGCGTTCCACGTCGCCGTGGTGATCGGCACGCCGTTGAGGATCGGCCACAGCCACACGAAGTTCGCCACCACGAGCCCCGTGTACAGGGCGACGACGAGCAGACCGGTGCCCCGGCGTTCGAACCCGCGTCTGGCGCTGCCCAGGATCTGGCCGAGCACCAGCACCAGCCCGAGCACCAGGAACGGCGCCATCGGCGTGGCGTAGAAGAAGTACATCTGCCGGTCGATGTTCGTGAACCACGGCAGCAGGCCGGCGAAGTAACCCACGAGCACGGCGGCGTAGCGCCAGTCGGCGCGGAAGAGCCAGCGCCACAGGCCCCAGCCGAGCATCGGCAGCGCCAGCCACCACATCGCGGGCGTGCCGATGAGCATCGTCGCGCCGACGCAGCGCGATTCGCCGCAGCCGGTGACCTCGCCGTCGTAGTAGTAGAGCATCGGGCGCAGGCCCATCGGCCACGTCCAGGGCTTCGACTCCCACGGGTGCGGGTTGTCCTTGGGCGTGAGCAGCGTTTCGTGGAAGTGCAGCACGTTGAGCGTGTAGTCGCCGAGCGAGCGCAACGCCGGCGGCACCCAGGCGAACAGGCCGGGGTCGATGTCCTTGATCTCGGTGTAGTGCCGGTCGGTGGCCGTCTCGCTGGCGAACCACGCCCAGAACGCGGCCAAGTACATCAGCAGCGGGATGATCAGGATCGCCCACAGCGCCGGCGCGACGTCCCGCCGGATCGTGCCGACCCACGGCCGCTCGACGCCCGCCGCCCGCCGCGCCGCGACGTCGAAGAACACCGTGAGCAGCCCGAACGCCGCGATGTAGTAGAGCGCCGACCACTTCACGCCGAAGGTGAGCCCGATCATCACGCCCGCGGCGAAGCGCCACCAGCGGAACCCGAGCTTCGGCCCCCACACCGACTCGCCGACCCAGCCCTCGCGCACGGCGACGGCCAGCCGTTGCCGCACCTGGTCGCGGTCGCACAGCACACACGCGAACGCCGCCAGCACGAAGAGGGCGATGAAGATGTCCAGCATCCCCATGCGCGACTGCAGGTGCAGCACCCCGTCGCTGATCACCAGCACGCCCGCGATGCCGCCGAGCAGCGTCGACCGCGTGAGCCGCCGCGCGACGCGGATCGTGAGCAGGATGATCACGGTGCCCGCGAGCGCCGGCATGATGCGCCAGCCCCAGCCGTTGTAGCCGAACAGCCACTCGCCGATCGCGATGAAGTCCTTCGCCAGCGGCGGGTGCACGATGAGCTCGTAGCCGGCGTTGTCCTCGTACCCGCCGTTGCGCAGCATCTGCGCCGCCTGCGGCACGTAGTGCTTCTCGTCGAACACCGGCGTGCCGTGATCGGTGGGCACCCCGAGGTTCTGCAGCCGGACGACGCCGCCGATCACCGTGAGGACCACCGTGACGATCCAGCTGCGCAGCCGGTCGGTCGGCATGCCGCGGCCCAGGAGCGTGGCCTCGCGGTCGGTGGGCGGACGCATCGCGTCGACCGGGTCCGGCCGCACGCTCTCGTCGTCGGGACGGGTCAGCAGCGCGGTCACGGGGCCTGATACTACGGCGTCGGCCGTTAGGCTCACGTGCATGTCCACTCCGCCCGGCCGGCTCGTCCTGGCCGCCACCCCCCTCGGCGACCCGGGCGACGCGTCGGCCCGCCTGATCAGCGCGCTCGGCACCGCCGACGTCATCGCCGCCGAAGACACCCGCCGCCTCCGCTCCCTGGCTTCCGCCCTGGGCGCTGTGATTTCCGGCCGAGTGGTCTCGTTCTACGAAGACGTGGAGACCTCGCGCCTGCCGCAGCTCCTCGAGTCTCTGCAGTCGGGCTCCACCGTGCTGCTCGTGACCGACGCCGGCATGCCGTCGGTCTCCGACCCCGGCTTCCGCCTGGTCGCGGCGTGCGTTTCGGCGGACATCCCGGTGACCTGCCTGCCCGGTCCGTCCGCGGTGACCACGGCGTTGGCTTTGTCCGGGTTGCCGTGTGATCGGTTTTGCTTCGAGGGCTTCGCGCCGCGCAAGCCGGGGGAGCGTGCGCGCTGGTTTGCTTCGCTGGCGTCGGAGCAGCGGACGGTGGTGTTTTTCGAGTCGCCGCATCGGGTGGCTTCGTTGTTGGCCGATGCGGCGGAGGCTTTGGGTTCGGGCCGGCGGGTGGCGGTGTGTCGTGAGCTGACGAAGACGTACGAAGAGGTCAAACGGGGCACATTGGGGTCGTTGGCTTCGTGGGCCGCCGACGGGGTTCGCGGGGAGATCACGGTGGTGCTGGAGGGGGCGATTCCGGCGGCGGTGTCCGTTTCGGACCTGGTGGGTGAGGTGTCCGCTCGGGTGGCTGCGGGGGAGCGGTTGAAGGCGGTGGCTTCGGAGGTGGCTGAGGGGGCTGGGGTGTCCAAAAAGGATTTGTATGACGCTGTGGTGGCTTCTCGGAAATGATCAGTGGTGAGGACGCCTACCCCGCCGTGACTCCGGTGCCTACGGCTGACCTCGTTCGGGTGTTCGGAGACCTCGAAGAGCTGGTGGTCTCGTTGGATCGGATCATGTCGAGGATCGGCAGCGGTGCGGACCCGCAGATCCTGGTCGACTACCTCGTGGACCGCTCGTTGTTCCCGAGATTGGCCCGAGCACGCGGCGACCTCGGCGACGCATTGGCTGCGTCACTCGGCGAGGCCGAGGTCGAGAGGATCGCGGAGGGGAAATACTGGTTCTCTTCCGACGGATGAGGCTGGGCGTGGGAGAACCGCATCTTGCGGAACCGGAAAGTTCCGGGCGGCGACCTACTGCGTCGGGGTACTTGTTCTTGTTCACGACCTGATGCCGAGGTGGTAACGCTGCTCTCCTTCCCGATGATCTCGGCGGACCGCCGCCTGTACGAACTGCGCGACCTCCTCGCCCTCATCCCCGGCGACGGCCTGGTCTGGAGCCTCTTCGAGTTCTCCGGCTTCGGCGTCGGTCCCGACGGAACGCCGTTGGACGCCTTCGAAGCGACGGTGACGTCGAGCCCGCTCGGCTACGTCCTCGCGTGGCCACGGCTGCTCGACTTCGCGCGCGGGATTCGCCAGACCGTCGACTGCGCCCTCGTCGCGGTGGAACGCGCCGGCGACCTGACCTCCGACGCCCCCGAACGAGGGCTCGGCGAATTCGTGATCGTCGGGGTCGACTGCTCCGTGTGGGAGGTGTCGGGTCGGCGGTTCGGGCCGGGGCTGGAGGACCGCTTCCGCACCGAATTTCCTTGACGGGTACGGCGGAATCCGATCGACTGGGTGTCGCTGTTCCAAGGATCGAGGGGATTCGTGAGCAACCTGATTGGCGCTGCAGAGCGGGCCCTCGGGGTGCGGCTGCCGCGCAGCTATCTCGACGCGCTGGCGTCAGGCGCGGTTCTCGACGGTCGCCGGTGTCCGACTCCGTTTCCGACGTCCTGGGCGGCGGACCACTTCGAGGTCGCGGCGCTCCTCGGCATCGGCGGCCCGGACGGCATCGACGGCGAGTTCGGCAGCGCGTACCTGGTCGAGGAATGGGAATACCCGGACATCGGCGTGGTGATCTGCCAGACACCCTCCGGCGGCCATGACATCGTGATGCTCGACTACACCGCGTGCGGCCCGACCGGCGAACCGTTCGTCGCGTTCATCGACGAGGACCGCGTGCCGCGGCGGGTGGCGGGGTCATTCGCGGAGTTTCTCGCCAAACTGGAGTGATTGTGTGACCGTGTCTGATCTTGGTGCAGCGGTGCAAGATCACCTGGAGGGGCTCGCGGAAGAGCAGGGTTGGGGCCGCATGCGCGAGTATGTGCCAACGCAGCCTGTCGATGAAGTGCCTTTGTATACGCAAGATTCGCAGCTGGATTTCTTTGACGGCATGGATGTTGCGGCAATCAACGCAATATCGGTGAAGTTTTCTTACGAGTACCTCTTGCGAGACCGGCGCAGAGCTCCGCGAACGTCCGTCAGGTCGATGATGGTCTTCGCGAACTGGTTCGAGCCTGAGCCGTCGGTGGATGTTGAGGTAGTTCTTTTTCCGTACTACTGGGTGGGCTTGCAGTCGGATTCTGAGGTGAGAAATTTTCGGCCGGGTCCAGTCGGATCGTTGCACGGAAGATTCGTGCAGCGAGTGCTGTCCGAATACAAGAACGCTTGTGTTTTTGAGACATTCTCGCACTATATGGGCGAGGACATTTCGGATCGCGTTTACGTCGCGGTTTCTTGATCGGATGGTTGGTTGAAGTTGTGACAGCCGAGTAGGGCTGAAGCTGCGGCATGAGCTTTCCCTGCATCGGGTTCGTCGCCCGTGATGATGTCGGTGTAGATGAAGGATTCGCCGAGGCGGACGAGGATGTAGGCGAGGTCCGGGGCCGGCAGAGGGGTGGTCAGCCGGCCGGCGGTGATCTCCGCGGTGAGGAGGTCCGTGAGCTGGGCGATGGTGCGGGACTGGACCACGCTCGCCTTGGTGGTGAGCAGCCGGAGGGCTCGTTCGGGTTCGCGTTGGAGGAAGGTGCGGAACGCGGTCGAGCCGTTGACCAGGGAGACGAAAGCTCCGATCGCATCGGCTACGCCCAGAGCGCCTCGGCCGGTGAAGGAGACGTTCGCGAAGACCCGGGAGGTTTCCGACCACAGGATTTCGCCCAGGAGGTGGTCGCGGCTGCCGAGCCAGCGGTGGAGGGTGGCGCGGGAGACGGCCAGCGCCGAAGCCAGCTCGCGCATGTCGACGCGGCGGCCGGCCAGGAACCAGGTGCGGGCCAGGGCGAAGGCGGCGGCGGGGTCCGGGCGGGAGGCGAAGACGGGGGTCTGGCCGGGGTGTGAGGCAACAGCCTGCCCGGGGCGCGAGGCGGCAGCAGGGGCCGGATGTGAAGCCTGAGCTGGACGTGAAGCACTCCCAGAGTCCGGCGGTGAAGTCCAAGCCAGGTCTGGCGGCGGGTCGGCAGGCGTGTCGATGTGTGAGACGTTACCACGGAGTGTCGCATCCGTGAGACATCTGGCAAAGTGTCTCACCAAGAGACCGCGAACAAAGGTGGCGAAACCCAGATGCGTGCTGTGCAGGTGACCGAGTTCGGTGGGCCCGAGGTGCTCAACCTCGTCGAGCTGGCGGAGCCCGAGGTCGGGGCCGACGAGATCCTGATCGACGTCGACCGGATCGGGGTCAACTACGCGGACACGCATCAGGCGGAGAACTCCTACCTCGCGCCGAGCAAGTTGCCGCTCGTGCCCGGTGGTGAGGTGGTTGGGAAGACTGCCGAAGGGCAGCGCAAGGTCGCGCTCATCAACAGTGGTGGGTATGCGGAGAAGGCCGTCGCCAATAAGTACATGGCGTTCGACGTGCCCGAGGGCGTCGATGATCTGCACGCCCTCTCGATGCTGGTCCAGGGGACGACCGCCTGGGTTCTGCTCAAGAAGAACGCCCACCTCGAAACCGGCGAGTCCGTGGTTGTCCACGCGGCGGCCGGTGGCGTCGGGACCATCGCGGTGCAGCTCGCCAAGGCGTGGGGTGCCGGGCGCGTGATCGCGACGGCCAGCAGCGAAGAGAAGCGGCGCCTCGCGATGGAACTCGGCGCCGACGCGACGGTCGACTCGAACGCCGAGAACATGACCGAAGCGCTGATCGAGGCCAACGGCGGCAAGCGCATCGACGTCATCCTCGACATGGTGGGCGGCACGACGACCGACCAGAGCATCGCGGCCCTCGCGCCGTTCGGGCGGCTCGCGTTCTACGGCATGGCGAGCCGGAAGCAGCCGAAGGCCGTTGAGCTGCGGAACCTGCTCGGCCACAGCACCACGGTCACCGGCATGTGGCTGCCGCACGTCTTCCGCCTGCCTGGCAACGTCTTCGGCACCGCCCTCAACGACCTCTTCACCCTCATCCAGGCCGGCAAACTCAAAGCCATCGCCGGCGGCGAGTACCCGCTCGAGGACGCCCGCAAGGCCCACGAAGCCCTGCGCTCCCGCGGCACGGTCGGCAAGTTGCTGCTCGACCCGCGCAAGTAAGTCGGAGGCGGATTTGTCCGGCGGGCCGACCGTTCGCCGTGGCGGTGCAGCCGGCTGGGCAATGCCAACGGCGGCGAGTTGGCCGGGAATAGCCCCCGCAAGTACGCCGGCGTGGACCTGTCTGGCAGGCCGAGTGTTGCCACGGCGGCTTGGTTTTCCGGGCAAGGCCATGAGCGCGGCGAGTCGCCCACGGGTGGTCGGGGGTCGACCTGTTTGGCACGTAGAGCGTTGCGTGGCGGTCTGGCAGACCGAACGCGTTGCGAGGAGGCCTAGCTGGCCCGGGCAAGGCCGCAGGCGACTCAGCCCCGAAAACCCGCAAGCGGCTAGACAGCAGGCGGCGTAGCCAGGAGTGTCTCCAAAGGTGCAGCCTTGTGGAGGCACTCCTGCCACTCCACGGCACTGTCCGAATCCGCCGTGATTCCGCCGCCGACGCCCAGCGCGATCCGGCCCGCGGAGATCTCGAACGTGCGGATCGCGACGTTCAGCTCGAGCCCCGCCACCGGCGACAACATCCCCACCGCGCCCGTATAAACCCCGCGCGGCAGCGGTTCCAGCAAGGCGATCTCGTCCAGGGCGCGAATCTTCGGCGCCCCCGTCACCGAGCCGGGCGGGAAAGTCGCGGCCAGCAAAGCGGAATCCGAAACACCGGACGGCAACACGCCCTCCACCGTGGACGCCAGATGCCACACCCCCGGAGCCGGCGACACCGTCAGCAGCGACGGCACCACCACGCTCCCCACCTCGCAAACCCGCCCCAGGTCGTTGCGCACCAGGTCGGTGATCATCACGTTCTCGGCGACGTCCTTGGCCGACCGCCGCAGCAAAAGGGCGTTTCCGTCGTCGGCGGGGCCGCGGCGGGGGAGGGTGCCCTTGATCGGCACGGAAGTAACGCGGCGGCCCCGGCGGGACAAGAACAGCTCCGGCGACAGGGAAACCACCGAGCCCCACGGGCCGGACACAAAACAAGACCGCGAAGGCGACAACCGCCGCACGCCCTCGGAGAACAAAGCCGCAGCGGAGCCGGAAAAGGGACCCGTAAACCGCGTGCAGATGTTCGCCTGAAAGAGTTCCCCGGCCTCGATCGAGGAAACGCACGCCTTCACGGCCAAAGAATGCGAAGCAGCAGAAGGCCGCTCCAACACCGAAGCAGTCCACGTCAACGAAGCAGAAGAGGACAACGCCTCCTCCACAGTGGACAACAACGGCCCCGGGTCATCCGCCAGGGACTCGAACCAGCAACCGCCGGCAAGATCCCACCGCAGCACGTGATCGGCAAACCCCCAAGCGGACCCAGGCACCCCCGAAGACCGCCCCGAGGGATCCGCCGAGTCGTAAGACAGATACCCGAACCACCCACCCCCGACGCATCCCTCAGGCGCGTCAACATCAACAACAGTGGGAAACGAAGAAGCAGACACCGAAACGAACGGCGCCACCACCGCCGAAGACCCGAACCAAGACCCACACAACGCCGCCGGCTCCGGCAACCCCCGCGCGGCGGCATAAGCCGACAACAACACCACGGCCCGTGAAGGGGTCACGTCCGTCGAAAGCCGCTGCCGCCAGAACCGCACCAGGGACATCTTGCCAAGGTCCCCCGACAGAAAATCAGAGCAGTACGTCTGACAACGTGAATGGATAGACCACAGCGTCTTGCGCAACCGGTCCCGCCACGCCGGGCAGCCCCGCGAACGCGTGCTGGTGCAGCCCCAGCCGCGCGTGGAACCAGCCGGCGCGGCCGGGGATGCCGTTGTGGCGCACGAGCCACAGCACCACATCCGGGTCGGCCCAGCGGTCGGGGTGCAAGCGGTGGGCCCAGCAGTCGTGGTCGGCGTACACGAGTACGCGGCGGATGCGGGCCGCGTGGCGTACGTGCTTGATCCACGACTTCACGAACCGGTCGTCAACGGCGGTAGCGTCCACTTCCAGTGCGGGCGCCAACGAGCCCGGCGCGAAAGCCCCGAGCTTGCTCGCCGTCCGCACGAAGTGGTCGGCCTGGTCGTGCACGGCGCCTGGGCGCGCGAAGTGGCGCGCGCCCGTGTGGATGCCGGCGTGTTGGGCCGCGGTGAGCATCCGGTCGGCGCCCGGGTCGCTCCAGTTCACGTTCTCGCTGATCGTGACGGAGGCGAAGCGGACGTCGGCGGCGCGCACCGCGGCCCAGTCGAGCACCTGCTCGCGATGGGTGAGGGTGAGCCCACGCTCGCTTTCCGGTTCGGTCACGCTGCGCCAGCCCCACGTCCGGTGAAGTGAAAGGCCACCCTACGTCGGCAAACGCGACGCCGCACCGAAGAACCCCCGGCGTGTCCAGCCGCCGATCAGGCGTTTTCGCGCTGGAACGTGCGGGTGCCCCACCAGATCGCGAGCACGGCCATCACGAGCACCACCACGCTGCCGGTGAACAGCGCGTCCATCGAGTAGTCGCCGCGGAAGCTGTTGCGCTCCACGTCCACCACGTGCCGGAACGGGTTGATCTGCGAAATCGTGTACAGCCACTGCGGCGCGAGCCCGGCCGTGATGGGAATGAGGATCCCGGACAGCAACAGCAGCGGCATGAGCACCGCGTTGAGCAGGGCCGGGAACGATTCCTCGCTCTTCAGCGTGAGCGCCAGCGCGTACGAGCACGAAGCGAGCGTGAGCGCCAGCAGGAACACGATCACCAGACTCAGCAGCACCCCCCAGAGCGGCGCGTCGAGGTCGAACACCAGGTACGCCAGCACGATGATCAGCACCGACTGCACCACGGCCTGCAACGCGTTGGCCAGCACCTTCCCGAGCAGCAGCGCCGCGCGGCTCACCGGTGTCACGCGCAGCCGCTCGACCACGCCGGAGCGGTAGTCGGCCAGCAGCGAGAACCCCACGAACGAGCTGCCGAACAGCGCCAGCTGCGCGATGAGCGCGGGCGTGAGCACCATCCAGCCGTCGACATCGGACAGGCCCTGCGCGTTGAGCGTCTTCACGAGCAGCGGCCCGAAGAAGAAGAGGTACAGCAGCGGCTGCATGATCCCGATCAGCAGCCACGCCGGGTTGCGCAGCGCCGCGGTCATGTCGCGGCGGAAGATCAGCCACGTGTCAAGCAACACCGGACACCTCCGGGGAGCTGGGCTGCTCGGCGTCACGCAGGGTGCGGCCGGTCAGCGTGAGGAACACGTCGTCGAGCGTCGGGCGCGTGACCTGCATGGACGTCATGGCGATGTCCTTCGCGTCGAGCGCGCGCAGCAGCTCCGGCATGGCCGTGTCGCCGCGCGGCACGCGGAAGCGGACCAACCCCTCGCTCACGTCGAACTCGTGCGCGCCGGTGAGCTGCCGCGCGACGTCGGCCGCCTCCGCCGCCACCGACGGGTCCACGCCGATCACCACGCCGTCGCCGGACACGCGGGATTTCAGCGAATCCGGGGTGCCCTCGGCGACGATGCGGCCGTCGTCGATCACGATCAGCCGGTCGGCCAGCGCGTCGGCCTCGTCGAGGTAGTGCGTGGTCAGGAAGATCGTGACGCCGTGCTCGGCGCGCAGCCGCCGGATGTGGTCCCACAGGTTCGCGCGGCTCTGCGGATCGAGGCCGGTCGACGGTTCGTCGAGGAACACCAGGCCGGGGCTGTGGATGAGCCCGAGCACGATGTCGAGCCGCCGGCGCTGGCCGCCCGAGAGCGTCTTCGTGAGCCGCTGGCCCAGCCCCGCGAGGTCGAGCTGCTCGCTCAGCACCTCGCCGCGCGCGATCGCGTCGGCCTTCGACAGGCCGTAGAGCCGGCCCTGCAGCTCGATCTCCTCGACCACGCGCACCTCCGGCGACGCGCCGCCGCCCTGCGCGACGTACCCGATGTTGCGCCGCACCCCCAGCGGATCGGTGAGCAGGTCGTGGCCACCGACGGTCGCCGTGCCGGCCGACGGTTTCAGCAGCGTGGTGAGCATGCGCAAGGTCGTGGTCTTGCCCGCGCCGTTGGGGCCGAGGAACCCCACCAGCTCGCCGGCCTCGACGTCGAGGTCGACCCCCTTCACGGCGTGCACTTCGCCGCCGCCCCGGCCCTTGCGACGAAACCGCCGCTCCAGACCGCGTGCCGTGATCATGAAGAACCCCTCTCCTCCCAGAGATCAACTAGTCAAATTTGACCAAGTCGACGAGGTCACTGTGCCCCACGAGAATCCTCTAGTCAAAATTGATTACTCCACGCCAGGCCGGAACAACGGTTCGGCGTCGTCCGCCATCGTGTACTCGCCCTTCTCCAGCCGCTCGATGAGCTGCTGCAGCCAGGTGTGGCTCGCGCCCGAGATGCCGGCCCACAGCCGGAACAGCTCCACCACGTGCGGTGGCTGGCCCCAGTCGGCCTGGTCGTCGAGCATCAGCCGCGCGCGCCGTTCCTCGCCTTCGAGGTGCACGAGCCGCTGGCGCAACAGGCTGATGGCGTGCTGGCGGGGCAGCGCGGGCATGAGCCCGATGCCGGCGGACATCTCGGGGTGGCCCACCTCCGGATCCGACAACGCCCTGGTCAGCAGCAGCTGGAACTCCTGCTCGCCGTCACCGGTCAGCCGGTAGGCCACGCGGTCGGGCCCCGCATCGCCGGGCTCCACGTCTACCTTTTCCAGCAGGTTCTCGGCCGTCATCTTCTTCAGCGCGTGGTAGATCGAGCCGGGTTGCACGTTCGCCCACTTCTCCGCCGACCACGTGAGCAGCTCCCGGCGCACCTGGTAGCCGTGCGCCCGGCCGAACATGCGCACCACCCCGAGCACGAGCAGACGCGTCGCCGACACCGCTTCTCCCTTCACGTCCCGCCCACAAACGCCTTGGACGGTTTCCGTAGGCTAAACAGGTATGAGCACCTCTGTGTTGACAGCGGTGGCCTGGCCCTACGCCAACGGCCCCCGCCACATCGGCCACGTATCCGGATTCGGCGTCCCGTCCGACGTCTTCTCCCGCTACCAGCGAATGGCCGGCAACCGGGTGCTCATGGTGTCCGGGACCGACGAACACGGCACCCCCATCACCGTCCAGGCCGACAACGAGGGCCTCACCCCGCAGCAGACCGCCGACAAGTACACCCGGCAGATCGACGAGGACCTGCGCGGCCTCGGCCTGTCCTACGACCTGTTCACGCGCACCTCCACCGGCAACCACGCCGAGGTCACGCAGCAGATCTTCCTCGCGCTCAACCGCAACGGCTACGTGGTGCCGAAGACCACGCGCGGCGCGATCAGCCCGTCGACCGGGCGCACGCTGCCCGACCGCTACGTCGAGGGCACCTGCCCGATCTGCGGGTACGAGTTCGCGCGCGGCGACCAGTGCGACAACTGCGGCAACCAGCTCGACGCCGCGGAGCTCATCAACCCGCACTCGCGCATCAACGGCGAGACGCCGAAGTTCGTGGAGACCGAGCACTACTTCCTCGACCTGCCGGCGTTCACCAAGACGCTCGGCGACTGGCTGTCGACGAAGAACGACTGGCGCCCGAACGTCCTCAACTTCACCAAGAACCTCATCGACGACATGCGCCCGCGCCCGATCACGCGCGACCTCGACTGGGGTGTGAAGATCCCGCTCGACGGCTGGCGCGACCAGTCGATGAAGCGCTTCTACGTGTGGTTCGACGCCGTGATCGGCTACTTCTCCGCCAGCGTCGAGTGGGCCCGGCGCTCGGGCAACCCCGACGCGTGGCAGGAGTGGTGGAACAACCCCGACGCGCGCTCCTACTACTTCATGGGCAAGGACAACATCACCTTCCACGCCCAGATCTGGCCGGCGCTGCTGCTCGGCCACAACGGCGAGGGCGACCACGGCGGCCAGGCCGGCAAGTACGGCAAGCTGCACCTGCCCGACGAGATCGTGTCCAGCGAGTTCCTCACCATGAGCGGCTCGAAGTTCTCCACCTCGCGCGGCACGGTCATCTACGTGCACGACTTCCTGCGCGAGTTCGGCCCCGACGCCCTGCGCTACTTCATCTCCGTGGCGGGCCCGGAAACGCAGGACACCGACTTCACCTGGGACGAGTTCGTGCGCCGCACCAACTTCGAGCTCGCCAACGAGTGGGGCAACCTCGTGAACCGCTCGATCTCGATGGCGCACAAGAACGTCGGCGCCATCCCGCGCCCGGACGCCCCCACCGCCGCCGACGAGGAGCTCAAGGAGCTCTCGCGCAAGGCGTTCGACGTCGCCGGCGCCCACCTGCAGCGTTCGCGCTTCAAGGCCGCGGCCTCGGAGGCGATGCGCGTGGTCACGGCGGCCAACCGGTACCTGTCGGACCAGGAGCCGTGGAAGCTCAAGGACGACCCGGCCCGCCGCGACAGCGTGCTGCACACCGCGTTGCAGGTGGTCAGCGACGCCAACACGCTGCTCACGCCGTTCCTGCCGCACTCGGCGCAGAAGGTGCACGAGGCGCTGGGCGGCACCGGCGTGTGGGCCGCGCAGCCGGAGCTGCAGGAGGTCGAGGACCTCGACATCCCGGGCCGCGTCAACCCGATCCTCACCGGCGACTACGCGGGCGAGGCGGCGAAGTGGGAGTCGACGCCGATCGAGGTCGGCCGCCCCCTGCAGAAGCCGACGCCCCTGTTCACGAAGCTCGACCCGAAGCTCGGCGAAGACGGCCCCGAGTGGGCACCGATCACCAAATAACCCCAATGCGGCGTTGGTTGCGTTGAACGCACCCAATGTGGCGTTCGGTGCGCTGAACGCACCGAACGCCACATTGGGGCGCTTCTCCCGCCGCCCTCGACGCGGCGGCGACGGCACGCAGTAGTTTCAACCTCATGGGTGAAGACAAGCGCGAACTGCCGCCGATCCCCGACCGCCTGCCGGCCGCCGTGGTCGACGCCCACACCCACCTGGACTCGTGCGGGGCCAAGACGGCCGCCGACGTCACGGCGATGGTCGACCGCGCCGAACGCGCCGGGGTGGCCCGGGTCGTCACGGTCGCCGACGATCTCGCGTCGGCGCGCTGGGCCGTGGAGGCGTCCACGTGGGACGCGCGCGTGTTCGCCGCCGTCGCCGTGCATCCCACGCGCACCAAGGAGTTCTCCGACGCCGACAAGTCCGAAGTGGAGCGTCTGGCGGCGGCCGAGCGGGTGGTCGCCGTCGGTGAGACCGGCCTCGACTACTACTGGGACTACTCGCCGCACGACGCCCAGCAGGCCGCGTTCCGCTGGCACATCGACCTCGCCAAGCGCCTCGGCAAGACGCTGATGATCCACGACCGCGACGCCCACGAGGACGTGCTGCGCATCCTGGACGAAGAGGGCGCACCGGACACCGTGGTCTTCCACTGCTTTTCCGGCGACGAGCACATCGCGCGCCGGTGCCTGGACAAGGGCTACGTGCTCTCGTTCGCCGGCACCGTCACCTTCAAGAACGCCCGCGGGCTCCACGAGGCCGCGCGGCTCGCGCCGGCCGGCCAGTACCTCGCCGAGACCGACGCGCCGTTCCTGACCCCCCACCCGTTCCGTGGGCGACCGAACGAGCCCTACTGCACCGCGTACACCGTCCGGCACCTCGCGACGCTCAGGGGCGAAGCGGTCCACGAAGTGGCCGAAGCGGTCCGGACCACTGCCGAGCGTGTTTACCAATTGCCGTCTGTCACAACGGGTTGAACGCATTGCGACGTTCGGGGAACGCAGTAGCCCACACTGACGAGTGACACAGGTCACGACACTCCGGGGGGTGTTTGCGCAACCCGGCGACCTCCGTTACTGTCCCGTGATCGTGCCGGTCGGAACCGCAGAAGCGGATCTGGCTGATACGCCCACAGTCACGTCAGTGCACGTCGGGGAAGCGGCACCGAGGTTGGTACGACTCGGGACCGTGACGATGGCGCTGGCTGGGGGTGTCGGACTTGAGAGGCGCGCCGAATGGTGCGTCGCGACGAAGGAACAGGTCGTGGTGACACGTCCTGTCCTGGGAAAGGGAACGACCCAGTGACTGGTAGCAGGCAGGGTGCCTCGCGCCATAGCACCGAGAACCGTGGTGCTGCGCAGACCCTATTCTCTTCCGCTGGTTCGGTGGCCGTGCTCGACCGTGAGCTCGAAGACACCGCCTATGGAGACCTTGGTTTTTCCGACGAGCTGTACGTGACCGAGCAGGACGTGCTCGCCGCTCTCGGCCCCGACGCCGACGCGATGATGGCCGAGATCGACGTCGACGTCGACGAACTGATCCGGCTGATCAACGCCGAGACCACGATGCTCCCGCCGCTCGCCCTCCCGGACGAGGTCGCCGAGGACCGCACCGCTTCTCCGGAGGCCAAGAAGGTCGCCGTCGAGGAGGGCCTGCGCGAGGCCACCCGCACCTGGAAGCGCCGCTTCCTCAAGGGCGCCGTGCTGTCCGTCCTGATCGCCGTCGGCGGCGGCGGTGCCGCGGCCCTGGCGATGAACAAGAGCGTGACCGTCGATGTCGACGGCCACGAGCTCACCGTCCACAGCTACGGCGACACCGTCGGCGAGGTCCTGGAAGACGCCGGCCT
This sequence comes from Amycolatopsis rhabdoformis, assembly GCF_035918295.1. Taxonomy (GTDB): domain Bacteria; phylum Actinomycetota; class Actinomycetes; order Mycobacteriales; family Pseudonocardiaceae; genus Amycolatopsis; species Amycolatopsis rhabdoformis. The sequence goes on along the minus strand of NZ_CP142149.1, from coordinate 6,758,622 downwards.
CTCCGTCGGCGCCCACGACTCGCTTTCGCCCTCGCCGCAGGCCGAGGTCGGCGACGGCGGCGTCATCAAGCTCGAGCGCGGCCGCCAGCTCAACCTGGTCGTCGACGGCGTGTCCCGCCCCTCCTGGGTGCGCGCGACCACCCTCACCGAGGCCATGACCCAGCTGGGCATGGCCGACATGATGGGCCAGGGCGCCTGGACCTCGATGCCGGGCACCGGCGAGCTGCCGCTCGAGGGTTCGACCGTGCAGGTCAAGACCCTCAAGCACATCACGCTCTTCGACGGCACGAACGCTCCGAAGCAGATCACCACGAACGCGGTGACCACCAAGGAGTTCCTCTCCGACTTCAAGATGAACCTCGGCCCGGACGACGCGGTCGAGGGTGGTCTGGACGTCTCCCTCAAGGACGGCGCCGAAGTCCACGTCAGCCGCATGGGCGTCTCGATGGTCAACCAGCAGGAGACCATCGACCCTGACACGCAGAAGGTCGACGACCCGACGCTCGAGCAGGGCAAGACCACCGTTCAGGACCCGGGCACGCCCGGCCAGAAGATGGTGACCTACAAGGTCACCAAGAAGAACGGCGAAGAGGTCTCCCGCGAGCAGGTTTCGGTGAAGGTCCTCCTCGAGGCCAAGCCGAAGATCCTCAAGGTCGGCACCAAGAAGCCCGCCGACCCGGCGATCGGCGACGGTTCCGCATGGGACCGCATCGCGGCGTGCGAGGCCGGCGGCAACTGGTCCATCAACACCGGCAACGGCTACTACGGCGGCCTGCAGTTCGACAAGCGCACCTGGGACGCCTACGGCGGCGACCAGTACGCGTCCCTGCCGAGCCAGGCTTCGCGCGCTCAGCAGATCGCGGTCGCCGAGAAGGTCCGCGACGCTCGCGGTGGCTACAGCGCCTGGCCGGTCTGCGGCAAGCGGGCCTGAGTCCGTCACTCGTTCAAGCGGCTCGGTAGGCTTCCCCGGTGGTTGAACTGCTGGGGCCTGCCGAGATCCGCGGGCTGGCCGAAGAGCTCGATGTCCGGCCGACGAAAAAGCTCGGTCAGAACTTCGTGCACGACCCCAACACGGTTCGCCGCATCGTCGAGCTGGCCGGGGTCAAGCCGGGTGACGTGGTGCTCGAGGTCGGGCCCGGGCTGGGTTCGCTCACGCTGGGCCTGCTCGACGCCGGCGCCCACGTGGTGGCCGTCGAGATCGATCCGAAGCTCGCGGCCCGGCTCCCGCGCACTGCCGCCGAACGCGCCGTTTCCGTCGCGGATCAGCTGAGCGTGGTCGGCGCCGACGCGTTGCGGATCAGCGCGGCGGATCTGCCGGCCGAGCCCGTGTCGCTGGTCGCGAACCTGCCGTACAACGTCGCGGTCCCCGTGGTGCTGCACCTGCTGGCCGAGTTGCCTTCGCTGCTCCGCGGGATGGTGATGGTCCAGACCGAGGTCGCCGACCGCATGGCCGCGGGCCCGGGCAGCCGGATCTACGGCGTGCCGAGTGTGAAGCTCGCCTGGTACGGCCCCGCGCGCAAGGTCGGCGCCGTGCCGCGGTCGGTGTTCTGGCCGGTGCCGAACGTCGACTCGTCGCTCGTGGCCTTCGAACGCGGCACGCCGCCCGAGGGTGTCGACCGGAAGCGGCTGTTCGAGGTGGTCGACGCCGCGTTCTCCCAGCGCCGAAAGACGCTGCGCGCGGCTCTCGCGGGCTGGGCCGGCTCGGCCGACCGCGCCGGCGAGCTGCTCGTGGCGGCCGGCATCGATCCGAAGACGCGCGGCGAGCAGCTCGACGTGCACGACTTCGTGCGGCTGGCTCAGGCCTGAGCCGGGCCTGGGCCGAACAGCCGGTTCAGGTGGTAGTCGAGCGCGGCGAGGACCTCGGCCGGGTTGAACCGGCCGTGCAACACGTCGAGGCCCAGTCCGGTGAGGCCCGCGACCAGCAGGTTCGCTTCGTGGCGCGGGTGGGTGCCCGCCGGCAGCACGGCTCGGCGCAGCAGGCTGGTGAGCAGGTCTTCCACCGGCGTGCCGGCGCCGACGAAGAGCTTGGCCAGCGCCGGATCGCTGTGGGTGCGGCTGAAGTAGGCGCGGTGCACGCGCAGTGAGAGCTCGCGTTCGGGGTCGAGTGGCAGCAGTTCGGTGAGCAGGGTCCGCGCGATGCCGCGCGCGCTCTGGTCCGCCTGCGCCGCCACGCGGGCCTGCGCGCGCTGCTCGCCGCGTTCGTGGAGGTAACGCAGCGAGAGCACGAGCAGATTGTGCTTCGTCTCGAAGTAGTACTGCACCAGTCGCAGGGACACCCCCGCCTCCGCGGCGACCTCGCGCATGCTCACCGATTCGAGGCCGCGTTCGGCCGCGATGCGCCACACGGCCGCGGCGATCTCGCGCCGGCGTTGCTCGTGGTCGACCCGCGTCGGCATCCGCGCTCCCTCGGTTTGTGATACGAGTGTATCCGATACGGCTGTATCAAAACGGGTGTGACGGACGTCCGCACTCGCCTCGCGGACGGGACCGGTGTCCGGCCGGGAAGACGCGATGTCTCGTCATCGCGAAGTACTTCGCCGAACCGTCAGTTACCAACGGGCGCGGGCCGGCGGAGGAATCGGCGTGAGAATCGTGGCTCCACCTGGGAATGGCAGCGTCCACAGTGGAATGGACGACGCGGATCGCGGTCGGGAAGTAGTTCGGTGCCGGAGTGTTCGACGTCCACGATGTGACAGTCGCCGTCCCGGTATCCGGGCACCACCACTCGTGTGATCTGCACCAACGCGCTTGCGTTCACCCAATGGGATCGGCTTTACTCAGAAAGTCCATCCCGAGCGACTGAGAGACCTGGCTCGCCGAAGTCGCAGCAACCACCCTCCGCAGGGCAGGTGCTACAGCCAGGACCGATGGAGGCTGTTTCCGATGCAGAGGGTAGCCCGCCCGCTCCTGTTGACCCGGCGGCGTGTTGTTGACGAAGGTCGCCGCACGGTAAGTGCGTGTCGACGCTCCATGGTCATCGCCTGATCTTTTCCACGCAATTCTGCGCACCGTCCGAAAAGGACGGTGAATCGGTGACGCCCGGCGCGCCCGGAAACGGTGCTGCGCCCCATGCCTGGAGCTTCCTTCGTGATCACTGTCGAAAACGTGTCCAAGTCCTTTCCCCTCAACGGAAATCCGGTCGCCGCGCTGCGTGATGTGAGCGTGGACGTGCAGGCCGGTTCCCTCTTCGGCGTGGTGGGCCCCGCCGGCTCCGGCAAGTCCACCCTCGCCCGCTGCATCGCGCTGCAGGAGCGCCCCGACCGCGGCGTCGTGCGGCTCGACGGCCTCAACACCGGCGCGCTCGACGGCCGCCGGCTGCGTGAGGTCCGCCGCCAGCTCGGTGTCGTGGGCACCAAGCCGGAGCTGCTCGCCGAGCGCACCGTGGCCGGCAACATCGCCACGCCGCTGGAGCAGCTCGGCATCGACGGCCCGCAGCGCAAGACCCGCGTCGGCAACCTGCTCGACCTGGTGGGCCTCACCGCGCGGGCCGGCCAGAAGCCGGCCGACCTCACGCCCGGCCAGCTGCGTCGCGTCGCCGTGGCCAAGGCGCTCGCCGCCGGCCCGGCCGTGCTGCTCGCCGACGACCCCACCGCCGGCATCGCTCCCGAGGAAGCCGGCGCCGTGCTGGCCGTGCTCGACCGGGCGCGCGCCGAACTGGGCACCACGGTGCTGCTCACGACCCCGGACGCCGGCGTCGTGCGTCGCGTCTGCGACGACGTCGCGGTGCTCGAAGACGGCGCGGTCGTGGAACGCGGTCACGTGCTCGACCTCATCGCCTCGCCGGGCAGCTGGACCGCGCAGGCGGTTTTGCCGGCCATCGAGACCGCGCGGGCGCAGGCCGCGAAGTACGACCGCTCGGCCGACATCGTGCTGATCGGCTTCGCGTCGGTCGGCGCGCTGCTGCCCGAGGCGGCCGGCCGCTTCGACGTGGAGCTCGCCACCATCGGCGGCGGCCTCACCCGCATCGGCGACACCCCGATCGCCCGCTTCCGCGTGGGCGTCCGCGGCGAACGCGCCGACGCCGCCCTGGCGTGGATCGCCGACCGCGGCGCCTACGTGACGCAGGCCGCGCGCGGCCCGCAGAGCGTCGCCGCCTGATTCCTGTCGCAGGCTCGGGGTGGCAGCCTGCCTGCCAGTCCGGGCCCCAGCACCCCAATGTGGCGTTCGGTGCGCTCAACGCACCGAACGCCACATCGGGGCGGGGCGGGACGACGGGTCCGGGGTTGGTGAGACGGTGTCCGAAGCGTTGGGACACGCGTCCTGAAAACGGCTGTTTTCTCCTGGTGGGGAGGCCAGGCGCCCGGCCACGTAGGCTTGTCGGGTGCTCGCCGTAGTTCCACCCCCAGTCACCGTCCGGGTTCCGGCCAAGGTCAACCTGCACCTGGCCATCGGGGACCTGCGCGAGGACGGTTACCACGACTTGGTCACCGTCTTCCAGGCGTTGTCGCTCACGGACGAGGTGACCGTCGCGGTCACCGACGAGCCGGGGCTTGAGGTCTTCGGCGAGGGGGAGGGGTCGGTGCCCACCGACGCCACCAACCTCGCCTGGCGCGCGGCCCAGGAGCTCGCCACCTACGCCGGCCGCCCCGAAGGCGCTGACCCGAAGGTGCGAATCGTGCTGCGCAAAGGCATTCCGGTCGCCGGTGGCATGGCGGGCGGCAGTGCCGACGCGGCGGCGACGCTCGTGGGCCTGGCCTCGCTGTGGAAGCTCGACGTGACGCGCGACGAGCTGGCCGCCATCGCGGGCAAGCTCGGCAGCGACGTGCCGTTCGCGCTCTACGGCGGCACGGCGCTCGGCACCGGCCGCGGTGAGCAGCTCGTGCCGGTGCTGTCGCGGCACACGTTCCACTGGGTGCTCGCGTTCGACAGCGAAGGTCTGTCGACGCCGAAGGTCTTCAAGGAACTCGACCGCCTGCGCGCCGACGGCAACCCGCCGCGCATCGGCTCGCACACACCCGTCGTGGAGGCACTCGCGTCGGGTGACCCCCGTCAGCTCGCGCTGCTGTTGGGCAACGACCTGCAGGCGGCCGCCGTGTCGCTGCGGCCCGGCCTGCGCCGCACGCTGCGAGCGGGCGTGAACGCGGGTGCGCTGGCCGGCTGCGTGTCCGGCTCGGGGCCCACCTGCGCCTTCCTGTGCGCCGACGCGCAGGCGGCCGTGGAGGTGGCGGCCGAGCTGTCCGGCGCCGGCGTGTGCCGCACGGTGCGCGTGGCCCACGGCCCGGTGCCCGGCGCCCGGCTGGTCGGCGGCGACGACGCGCCCCGCGGAACCCCACCACGCGTGCACGCGTGACCCCTCTGTCCACTGTGGAAAGGATCGGCTGAATCGGATGGCCAACCTGGTCAACCTGGAGTCGGTGAGCAAGTCGTACGGCGTGAAACCGTTGCTGGACGGCGTTTCGCTCGGCATCGCCGCCGGACAGCGCATCGGCGTGGTCGGTCTCAACGGCGGCGGCAAAACGACCCTGCTGGAGGTGCTCGCGGGGATCAGCGAGCCGGATTCCGGCCGCGTGAGCCACGTTCGAGACCTGCGCATGGCCGTGGTCACGCAGCGAACCGAGCTCCCCCAAGGCAGTACGGTCGGCGACGTCGTGCTCGAACGCTACGGCGCCGAACACGAATGGGCTGCCGACGCCCGCGTCCGATCCATTGTGGACGGACTCGGCATCACGGCGATCGGCCTCGACACGTCGACCACCAACCTCTCCGGTGGTGAACGCCGGCGCGTCGCGCTGGCCGCCGCGCTCACCGGCGAGCTCGACCTCGTGGTGCTCGACGAACCGACGAACCACCTGGACGTGGAAGGTGTGCGCTGGCTGGCCGATCACCTGCTGGCCCGCCGCATCGCCGTGGTGGTCGTGACCCACGACCGGTGGTTCCTCGACACCGTCGCGAGCCTCACGTGGGAGGTGGCGAACGGCCGCGTCGAGCAGTACGAAGGCGGTTACGCCGACTGGATCTTCGCGCGCGCCGAGCGGGCGCGTCTGGCCGCGACGGCCGAGGAGAAGCGGCAGAACCTGGCGCGCAAGGAGCTGGCGTGGCTGCGCCGCGGCCCGCAGGCGCGTTCGTCGAAGCCGCGCTACCGCGTGGAGGCCGCCGAGGCGCTGATCGCCGACGTGCCGCCGCTGCGCGATTCCGTGGAGCTGATGGCGTTCGCGAAGCGCCGCCTCGGCAAAACGGTGCTGGAGCTCGAAGACGTGTCGTTCAGCGTCGGCGACCGCACGCTGCTCGACCACGTGACCTGGCGCATCGGGCCGGGTGACCGGGTCGGTCTCGTCGGCATCAACGGCTCGGGCAAGACCTCGCTGCTCAAGCTGCTGGGTGGTGACGTCGAGCCGGAGACCGGACGCCGGGTCGAGGGCAAGACCGTGGCGCTCGCACACCTGCGCCAGGAGCTCGACGACCTGCCGCGCGACCTGCGCGTGTTGCAGGCGATCGAGCAGGTGGCCGGGCGCGTGGTGTTCGGCAAGCAGGAGATGACCGCTTCGCAGCTGGGCGAGAAGCTGGGCTTCCCGGCCGAACGGCAGTGGACGCCCGTCGGCGACCTGTCCGGCGGCGAGCGGCGCCGGCTGCAGCTGTGCCGGCTGCTCATGGCCGAGCCCAACGTGCTGCTGCTCGACGAGCCCACCAACGACCTCGACATCGACACCCTGCAGCAGCTCGAAGACCTCCTCGACGGCTGGCCCGGCACGATGGTCGTGGTCTCGCACGACCGCTACCTCGTGGAACGTGTCTGCGACACCACCGTGGCGCTGTTCGGCGACGGCCACGTGACGAACCTGCCGGGCGGCATCGAGGAGTACCTCGACCGCCGCACGAGGATGAAGGACGCCACGCCGCGGCGCGAGGTGTCGGGCGCGCCGGAGAAGGCCGAAACGAAGCGCAGCAACGCCGAGATCCGGGCCGCGCAGAAGGAGCTCAGCCGGCTCGAGCGCAAGCTCGACCAGCTGGCCACGCGCGAGGAGAAGCTGCACGCGGCCCTGCTCGAAGCGGCCACGGACCCGGACAAGCTCATCGCGCTGAACACCGAGCTCAAGGGCGTGCACGCGGAGAAGGACGACGTCGAGGCGCGCTGGCTGGAGACGTCCGAAGCGCTGGAATGACCGGCGGTTCGGCAGCGCGATCAACAGGGCGATCGACAGGCTGATCGACGCTGTTCACGCCACCGCAGGCGGGCGTTGACAACCAGACAGTAATCTGTCGCGCATGAGTCGGTTCGTGGACACACTCGTCGGTACGGCGACGGGGCGGGGTCAGCAGCGCGGCATGGTCACGGGCGAGCCCAAGGAGCCGGTTCGCCGGACGTGGGGCGAGGTCCACGACCAGGCCAAGAAGATCGCCGGTGGGCTCGTCGCGAGCGGGTTGAAGCCCGGGAGCGCGGTGGCCGTGCTGGCCGCGGCGCCGGTGCTCATCGCGCCCACCGTGCAGGCGGTGTGGCTGGCCGGCGGCAGCGTGACGATGCTGCACCAGCCGACGGCGCGCACCGACCTCGTCGAGTGGGCCGAGGACACGGTGAAGGTGCTGAACATGATCGGCGCCGGCCTGGTGGTGCTGGGCGAGCCGTTCGACCAGCTCGCGCCGGTGCTGGCCGAGAAGGGCATCGAGCACCGTCTGATCACCGAGCTGGCCGACGCCGAGCCGCTCGCGCAGATCGTGCCCACAGATGAGGGCGACACCGCGCTGCTGCAGCTCACCAGCGGTTCCACGGCCGACCCGAAGGCCGTGCGGATCACCTACGGCAACCTCTACACCAACGTCAAGGCCATGGTCGAGCGCGCGGAGTTCGACTTCGACGTGGACGTGATGGTTTCGTGGCTCCCGACCTTCCACGACATGGGCATGGTCGGTTTCCTCACGGTGCCGATGACGTTCGGGGTGGAACTGGTGAAGATCACGCCGGTCGAGTTCCTGTCCGGCCCGTTGATCTGGCCGGAGCTGATCTCGAAGTACAACGGCACCACCACGGCCGCGCCGAACTTCGCGTACGCCATCGTGGGTCGCCGCATGGCCCGCGTCGAGGACGACAACGCCTACGACCTGTCCAAGCTGCGCATCGCCCTCAACGGCGCCGAGCCGGTGGACGAGGCGGCCGTGCAGACGTTCGTCGACGCCGGCGCGCGCTTCAAGATGCCGGCCGAGTGCGTGTTCCCCGCCTACGGCATGGCCGAGGCGACGCTGGCGGTGTCGTTCGCGCCGCTGTTCACCGGGCTCACGCTCGACGTGGTGGAGGCCGACGCGCTGGAGGCCGACAACCGCGCCGTGCCGGTGCCCGAGGGCGACGAGCGCCGCGGCACGGAGTCGGTACGGTCCTTCGCGATGCTCGGCCGCCCGCTCGACGGGCTCGAGGCCAGCATCGTCAACGAGCACGGCGACGTGGTCGGCGATCGCGAAGTCGGCGAGATCCGCCTGCGCGGCCCGGCCGTGACGCCCGGCTACCTCACCGTGAACGGCCCGCTGGACACGCAGGACGCCGAGGGCTGGATGAAAACGGGCGACCTGGGCTACCTGGTCGACGGCCAGATCGTGATCTGCGGCCGCCGCAAGGACGTGATCATCATGGGCGGGCGCAACCTGTATCCGACCGACATCGAGCGCGCGGCCACCTCGGTCGAGGGCGTGCGCGCGGGCAACGCCGTGGCCGTCCGCCTGGACGCGGGCAGCCGCCGCGAGCGCTTCGCGGTGGTCGTGGAGTCGAAGCTGGCCGGTGACGTCGAGGCCGAGCGCGCGCTGTCGAAGCAGGTCGCCGCGCGCGTGCGTGACGCGGTGGACATGCGCCCGTTCGCCGTGGTGGTGCTGCCGGCCGGCAGTCTGCCGAAGACGCCCTCGGGCAAGGTCAAGCGCGCCGCGACCGCGGTGCAGTACGCGGACAAGATCGCGCACAACGCGGAGCACTGACGGCTCCACCCAACAGAAGAACCGGCCCGCTCAGGCGAACTGAGCGGGCCGGTTCTCTGCTTCGGGACTGGCGATTCGGGGTTCGGGAGTCCGGAGGGCGGGGGAAGGTTTCAGGAAGAAAGCGCCGCGGGGGAACGACGCTTCGCGGATGCCGGCCTGGGAAACCGGGCACCGCGGGGGCTTACCGCTCCTGGAAGTGCGCCTCGGCCTCCGTCACCTCCGGTCGGGGGGCGCGTTCGGCGGTGGCCTCGTGCTGGTCGCGCGCACCGGGCACCGCGGGAGCCCGCCGGCCCGACAGGTCGGCCAGCTGGTCTTCCACGGCGTCGAGGAATTCGTCGACTTCTTTTTCGTCGTAGCCGCGCTTGCCGATCAGCGGTTTGTTGAACATGACGTGGTGCACCTCGGCCGCGGTCAGGTCGTCCTCTTCGGCGATCGTCTTCGCGATGCGCCGCACGAACTCGTCGACCTCCTGTTTGGCATAACCACGGCGGCCGATCGGGGCGTTACCGAAGGTGACCTCGGTGAGGTCCTCGGCGGTGAACGACATGAAACATTCTCCGATTCAGGGTCGGTGTGCGGACTCCCGTTTTCCGTCCTAACCGGTCACCGAGGCACCGGGAAGCCCACCAACCCAGGGACGACTCGATCAGGGCCCCATAAGCCGCCCATCGAGTGAGGAAAAACTACGCAGCGCCATCGATGACTACCCACAGAGAGTAGTCGGCTGATCAACCCGCGTGGAACTCGTTCTGGGCTGCCGTGAGCCCCTTCGCAACGAGTGCCTCGGCCGCGTCGGCGGCCACGGAGACCTCGAACGGGAGCTCTTTGCGCTCGACCGTCGAGAAGTCCTTGAGCACGAAATCAGCGGGGTCCTGGCGGCCAGGAGGGCGGCCGATGCCCACGCGCACGCGGTAATACTCACGCGTGCCGAGCGATTTCGTGATGGAGCGCAGGCCGTTGTGCCCGTTGTCGCCGCCGCCGAGCTTGAGCTTCAGCGCGCCGAACGGCACGTCGAGCTCGTCGTGGATCACGACGACACCCGAGGGTTCGACCTTGAAGAAGCGGGCGGCGCCGACCACGGGACCGCCGGAGAGGTTCATGAACGAACGCGGCTTCACCAGCACCACGCGACGGCCCGAAAGCCGTCCCTCCAGCACCTCGGCGCCGCTTTTGTGCGCCTTGAACTTGCCGCCGATGCGGCCGGCCAGCTCGTCGACCACCATGAAGCCGACGTTGTGGCGGTTGCCGGCGTACTGGGGCCCGGGATTACCGAGGCCGGCGAGCACGATCAGCTCGCCGGCCCCAGGCAGGTCTTCACTCACGGAAGTGAGTTTATTCGGCGTCCCCGGCGGGAGCCTCGGCGCCTTCGCCGGCTTCGTCGTCAGCCGACTCTTCACGCTGCGGCTCGTTCACGGCCACGACCAGCGCTTCGCCGTCGGTGACCAGGCTCGCGCCCTGCGGCAGCGTGAGCTGCGCGGCGGTGATCTGGGTGCCGATCTCGAGACCCTCGACCGAGACCTCGATCTGGTCGGGGATGTGCAGCGCCTCGACCTCGATCTGCACGGCGTCGAGGTCCTGGTTCACGAGGCCACCCGGGCCGGCGGTGCCGGTGACGACCACCGGCACGTCGACGGTGACCTTCTCGCCGCGGCGGACCACGAGCAGGTCGACGTGCTCGATGTAGTTCTTCAGCGGGTGCACGACGATGGTCTTCGTCAGCGCCAGCTCGCTGGAACCTTCGAGGTCGAGCGTGAGCACGGCGTTGCTGCCGTTCTCGCGGACCACGCGGGCGAACTCGAGGGCCGGCAGCGCGAAGTGCCGCGGGTCCGAGCCGTGCCCGTAGAGGACCGCGGGGATCTTTCCGGCGCGACGGGTGCGCCGCGCGGCGCCCTTGCCGAACTCGGTGCGCGGCTCGACGACAAGACGTACCTCGGACACGGTGTAGCACTCCTTCAAATCACAAATCGGTGCAGCAGGTGGCGGCGGGGATCGTCGATCTCTGCTTCTTGGCGGTGTACTTCAAAATCGGCTGCGTACGGCGGCGAGTTTCCAGGCGTGCACATTCCACGGGGCTTCTCGAGCCGCCGCGTCGATCACGCTGGGCACCACAGGGTGCACCCGCCTCGCCGAGACAACTCGAGAAGTGTAAACCCTCGTCTCACAAGGAGCTTGCGGCGGGTGGCCCCGCACGACTAAACCTTGGTTCTGCCGCCGGGCGACGACACAATTCCGGTGGCGCAGGTGCGTGCCGCGGGCATGGGATGATCCCCGCGGAAAAGAGGGGCGAGAATGCGGGCTGGATGGATCGCCGCGGCGGTCGTACTGCTGGGTGGGGCGCTTGCGGGTTGTCAGGTCGCGGTGGTTGGATCGGCGGGCGTTTCTGCCGCTGACCAGCAGAAAGCCGACCGGCTGACGGAGCAGCGCGAGGCGGTCGACGCTGCGTTGGACGCGCTGGGCAAAGCCCCCGCGCTGGAATTCGACACCACGGTGAAGGACGCGTCGGGCAAGCCGATGGGTCTCGGCTACCGCATCACGCGCGACGGCGACGGGTACGGCGCGCTGCCGTTCGAAGGTCACATCGTGCAGATCACCGAGCCCGCGGGTGATCTCTACCTCTCCGCCGACGCCGACTACTGGAAGGCGCACGGGCTCGAGGAGAACAGCACTCAGTTCGGTACCGGCTGGGTGCACACCGTCGGCACGGAGCTGCCGCTGGACCCGGCCGCGAAGCTCGCCCCGGGTCAGCTCACGGCCGGGCTGCGCAAGTCGCTGGCGACGCTGAACCAGACGGCCGACCCGGTGAAGCACAAGCTCGAGGACGGCACGGAGGTCTACCAGCTCGGTGGCGGCCTCGGCGCGCTGCAGGTGACCACCGCGAAGCCTTACCGCGTGGTCGCCTTCGCGCCGGCGCTGATCGACCCGCTCGGCGGCCCGAAGCTCGGCACCGGCTTCCAGGTGAAGGAGCTGACCGGCGACGCGCTCAAGAAGTTCCACACCGACTTCGACTCCGCCCTCGGCGGGCTCGGGCAGCCCTACGACGGGCTCGCGCAGGCGAGCGTGGTGGTCACCAACGACCGGCTCGACTGCAAGGACTTCGTGGGCTCCTGCACGGCCACGGTCGACGTGACCAACAGCGTGGTCGGCAACAGCCCGGGCACCAAGCCGACGGTGCACGTGACGCTCACGATCGACGTCAGCGCCGATTCGCTGGGTTCCAAGACCTGCAGCACGGCGGGCGACGCGGCCGCCGACGCCACCATCACCATGTCGTGCACGGTCAAGTTCACGCTGCCCAACCGCACGGCCAGCTACCAGGTGCTCGCCAAGCCGACCGCCGTCGGCGAGGTGCACTTGCCCTTCGACGCGAACGCGGTGAAGGCGAAGCTGGCGAAGTCGTTCGGCCAGCTCGGCGGCTGACCTGCACACCTACCGCGCGGTGCGTTGGTTTCGTTGAAGTAGTGGATCTCCCGTCTCTACCCTCGGCTTGGTTGAGAGCTCAATCAGGAGGAGTGGGGACATGAGCAAGCTGGTGGTGTTCGGCGCGACGGGGTACGCCGGTGGCCGGATCACGGCCGAGGCGCTGCGGCGCGGGCACGCGGTCGTCGGCGTGGCGCGCAAGGCCGAGGGCCTGCCCGCCGAGGTCGAGGCCCGCACGGGGTCGCTGCACGACGAGGGCTTCATCGCCGACGTGGTGAAGGGCGCCGACGTGGTTGTGGTCGCGACTCCGAGCCGCGCCGACGAGCAGGACCGGCGGCTGCTCGACGCGCTGCCGGCGCTCACCGAGGCGGCCCGCGCGAACGGTGCGCGGCTGTCGTTCGTGGGCGGGGCGGCGTCGCTGCTCGTGGCCGAGGGCGGCCCGCGGCTGCTGGATACGCCCGACTTCCCGGACACGTACAAGCTCGAGGCGACCTCGCACGCCGACGTCCTCGACGCGCTGCGCGAGCTGCCGGCCGACGTCGACTGGTTCTACGTGAGCCCGGCCGCGGAGTTCGGCGCGTGGAACGCCGGGGAGCGCACGGGGTCGTTCCGGCTGGGCGGCGATGTGTTGCTGGCGGACGAGGAGGGGAATTCGCGGATCAGCGGGGACGATCTGGCGATCGCGTTCGTGGACGAAATCGAGGAGCCGCGGCACAGCCGGGCGCGGTTCACGGTCGCGTACTGAGGTTCTCGCGGTGGTCGGTGAAGGGCGCCTTGAGGAAATCCCTTAAGGCGCCCTTCCCTACACGTCGACCGAGGGGAGAGGTCAGCCCGGGGAGCCGACGGTGCAGAAGAACTTCGTGGCGTGTGCCGGGTCGAGCGCGTTGGTGACCAGGTTCCACACGTTCAGGTCGTAGGCCTCGCCGATGTGGCCCACCGGGTCGAACGGACAGGTGTCCTGCACGTACTCGTTGCGCACGCCCGCTTCGCGCACGAAGGATGTGTCCGTCGGTGTCACGAGCTCGTCGTAGCGCGAGGTGATCACCGTGTACTTCACGCCGGGCTGCGCGATGGGACCGTTGGTGAGGGTCTTGACCGCGGCGCCGTCGGTGATCAGGTCGTCGCAGGCCGGGCAGCCGAGCGTCTGCAGGGCCTTGCCGACGGCGTCGCGCTCGCCCTGACCGAGCAGGTAAGCGAGCTTGGTGAGGCCGGCGAACGTGGTGCCGTGGGTGGGCGGCGCGATGGACACGACCGAGCCGATCTTGCCGGCGAGGCCCTGGGTCTTGGTCACGTAGAGGGACTGGAAGCCGCCCTCGGAGTGGCCGACGATGTCCACTTGCGACGCGCCGGTCTCGGCGAGCACGGTGCCGATGAACTGCTTGATCTCGGCTGCGGAGTCGGCGATCGGGCGCAGGCCGCCGACGACCGGGAAGCCCGGGTAGGCGCCGTAGGTCTGGCTGAACGTGCAGTAGCCCTTGGCCGCGACGGCCGCCTGCATGAAGTTGAGGTCTTCGTAGTAGGTGGCGCCGAGGCCGTGGAGGAAGACCACAGGCCGGGGGTGGGCCGTGCTGGGCCGGCACGACGGGTCGTTGTTGCCGCCGGACGGCGCCGCCTGTGCGGGGGCGGCGGTGAACGCGGCCGCCACGAGCGCCACAGCGGCCAGCACGGCCGCTTTGGTCCGCAGTTTCCTCATGGAGAAGGGTCCTTCCTCACGGTCACCGGCGGCGTTGCCGGTGGTTCAGGGGGTGGGGTAGAGCGTGTCGACCAGCGCGGCGTGGCGCCGGGCGACGACGTCCCTGCGGATCTTGAGGGTCGGGGTCAGCTCACCGGATTCGACCGAGAACGGCTCGGGCACGATCGCGAACTCCCGGATTCGCTCGGGCGGAGAATAGCGCGCGTTCACCGACTCCACGTCACGGGCGATGACCGAGCGCAGTCGCTCGTCGGTGTGCCAGCCCGGAACGTCCGGGTTGATGCCGGTTTCCGCGGCGAGCGTGGGCAGATCGTCCGGGTCGACGCTCAGCAGCGCCACCGCGTACGGCCGCCGGTCGCCGAGCAGCACGGCGCCGGCGACCCAGCGCGTGCGGCGCAGGTCGGTCTCGATCGCGGCGGGCGAGAGGTTCTTGCCGGCCGAGGTGATCACGAGGTCATTCTTGCGGCCGGTGAGGGTGAGGAAGCCGTCGGCGTCGAGTGCGCCGAGGTCGCCGGTGTGCAGCCAACCGTCCACAATGGTCTCTTCGGTGGCGGCGGGGTTGTTGTGGTAGCCGGCGAAGACGCCTTCGGAGCGTGCGAGCACTTCACCGTCTTCGGCGATCTTGAGTTCGACGCCGGGCACGGCCTGGCCCACGGTGCCGAAGCGGTTGGCGGCCGGCGTGTTGGCGGTGAGGACGGCGGTGGACTCGGTCAGGCCGTAGGCCTCGTGGATCGGGACGCCGGCGGCGAAGAAGAACTCGAGGATCTCCGGCGCGATCGGGGCCGACCCGGTGAGCGCTTGTTTCAGGCGACCGCCGAAGGCCTGGCGGACCAGGGTTTTATTGTCCGCCAACCCGCGCACGGCGGCGTGGATCTTCTCGAACATCGCCGGCGCCGAGGGCAGGTAGGTGGGGGCGGCCTCGGCCAGCTCGGCGAGGACGGTGCGGATGTCGCCGCTCGAGTACGCGATGGTGGCGCCGGTTTCGAGGCAGAAGTACTGCAGCATGCGGGTGAGCAGGTGGGCGAGCGGGAGGTAGGCGAACAGCACGTCGCCCGGCCCGGCGTCGGTCAGCTGCTTGAGTGCGGCGACGATCGAGGTGATGTTGCGGTGCGTCAGCACGCAGCCCTTGGGCTCGCCGGTGGTGCCGGAGGTGTAGACGATGGTGGCCGGGTCGTCGGGGTGCGGCTGGGGCTGTTCGCCGGGATTCGGGGTGATATCGGGGATTTCGGTGCCGAGGACGCGGAGCGTGGTGATCCTCGCCGGTCGGTCCGCGAACGCCACGACCGCACCGGAGTCTTCGAGGATCCAGCTGATCTGCCGCGGTGTGCTCGTGGGGTAGATCGGCACGCAGATCGCGCCAACGCGGGTGATGGCGAGGTCGCAGATCGTCCACTCGGGACTCGTCGGCGCCAGCAGCGCCACTTTGTCGCCGGGCCCGGCGTGGTTCCGGAGCCTGGTCGCCACTTGGTCGACGGCGGTGGCGAACTCGTCGAACGTGCGCTCACGCCAGACGCCGTGGTCGAGGTACCGCTGCGCGGTTGACATCGAATACCTCCCGGTATTGGATACCTGAAGGTATTGAGTTGCCTTCGGAAAAGTCAACCCCGTGATCAGGAGGTTTCACCCGCATGTCCGCACCGGGCCGCACTCGGCCGACGCGCGCCGAAACCCGCCGCCGCATCCTCGACGCGGCCTTCCGGGTCTTCGGCGACCAGGGCATCGCGGCCACGAAGCTCACCGAGGTCGCCGCCGCGGCCGGCCTCACCAAGGGCGCGGTGTACTCCAACTTCGCCTCGAAAGACGACCTCGTCCTAGCGCTCATGGAAGAGCACGCCGCCCACCGCCTCGAAGCCAGCCTCGCCGGCTTCGCCTCCGCGGACACCGGCACGGCCGGCCTGGCCGACGTCGCCTCCGTCCTCATGCACGAAATGCGCACCGACGCCGTGTGGCACCGCCTGCTCGCCGAGTTCTTCGCCCTGGCCCACCACGACCCCGACCGCCGCACCGCCCTGCGCGACCGCCGCCGCGCCGTCCGCTCGACAATCGCCGCGGCGCTGGACCGGCTCGCGGCGGGGTTCGGCTTCTCCCTGCCGATGCCGTCGGAGGAGTTCGCGGTGATCCTGCTGGCGCTGAGCAACGGCCTGGCGGTGGAATCGAGCATCGACGAGGAGGCTGTTCCGGACGACCTGCTGGGCCGGGTGCTGACGTTGATCGCGGGGGACGCGGTGGCGGCGGTGCGATCGGCGGCGGAAAGTGTTGCTGGGGAGGGGGAGCCGGCTTAGTTGGGGTTCTTCGGCACGGCACGGCGCGGCCCGGCTGGTGGCTGGTCAGCGGTGCGGGAGGCCATTCCCTTCGGGCGTTCGGGACGGCCGGCGTGCTGACGTTGATCGCCGGGGACGCGGTGGCGGCGGTGCGGTTGGCGGCAGAAAGTGTTGCTGGGGAGGGGTCGGCGCGACCCTCCTGGGTCCCAGCGGCCACACCCGGCTCCTCGCCCTCGCCGACCCCTACCTCCGCCGGCTCGCCCCCGCCCGCCACCCGCCGGACGACTTCACCTGGGTCACCCCGGAAGCCCTTGCGGCACAACGGTAACGCGTCGTCCGGGACCACTCCCGAAACACCCGGCTACCGTCGCGCGCATGACTGAATCGCACGTCACCCGACAGCGCGGGGTCCGGCCGTGACGCGCCGCGACGACGTGGCCCGGCGGCTGCGCGGGATGCTCCGCCCCTCCGCCGAAGCCGCGCGGGCGCAGCAAACCCTGGGCGACGAGCTGGCTGCCGAATCCGCAGCCGCCGCCGAGCGGGCGGCCGCGATCGTCGAGGACCCCAGCGACGGCCCCAGTGGCATCCAAGACACCGACGGCGGCATCGTCTCCCGCTACATCTCGGACCCCACCGACGTTCGAGACACCGACCACGACAAACCAGAGCCGGCTCGCGGCATCGACATCAGCGCCCACACCGAACAGCTGCTGCAAAAGCGCATCATCGTCCTGAGCACCGAGATCGACGACGCCATCGCCAACACGATCACCGCGCAGATGCTGCTGCTCGAGGACCAAGACGCGACCGCCGACATCACCTTCTTCGTCAACTCGCCCGGTGGCTCCGTCACCGCGGGCATGGCCATCCTCGACACGATGGACCTCGTGAAGCCGGACATCGCCACCTGCGCCATGGGCCTGGCCGCCGGCATGGCGCAGCTGCTCGTGTCGAGCGGCGCTCCCGGCAAACGGTCCGCCGTCCCCCACGCCCTGATCGCGATGAGCCTTCCGCAGCTCCAGCCGGATCCGTCGCCGCTGCGGCTCGCCCTGCTCGACAAGTGGACCAGCGAAGTCGTGGGGTTGATGGCGGCGAGCAGCGGGCAACCTGTCGAGCGAGTTCGCGCGGACGCCGAGCAGCGTCGCAGCTTCACCGCGGCCGAGGCGGTCGACTACGGCTTGGTCGACCGGCTGTCACAGAACAGTGGTCAACGGCCACGCAGCTGAGCCACCACCGGCGCCAGCTCTTCCATCATCGAATCGAACACCGTGATATACGAGAACCCCCACCGTTCCCGCCGCCGCACCAGCTGCTCGGTGATCTCGTCCACCGTCCCGAGCAGCAGCTGCGGCGCCTCCAGCAGCTCGTCCACGCCCGGCTCCGGGTCGGTCAACGACTGCCACTCCGCAGCAGCCGCCCGGCGGTCATCGGTCACGACAACGCGTTGCACGAGCAGGTTGTACTCGACCTCCCGATCACCGGCCAGCGAACGGAAGTACGTGACGCGCTCGTCCATCACCGCGGCCGGATCCAGCACGAACGTGCCGGGGGGCTTGCCCGGGGCCTGCCGAAGGCCGGCGAACCCCACGACATCCGCCGAAGCCGCGGCCAGCGCGAGAACCCCGTCGCTGTTGCCCGCGATCAGCAGGCGCGGTGAGAAGTCGAGCCGTGAGCGCAGTTCGGCCAGGCCGTCGCGCAGGTAGGCGATGCGGTCGGGCGCCTTGAGCCACGGCAGGCGGGCGTCGTCGAACTCGGACTTCATGTGGCCGGAGCCCAGGCCGAGTTCGAGGCGCCCGCCGGTGAGGACGTGGGTGCTCGCGACGTCGCGGGCGAACAAAGCGACGTTGTAGAACGGCAGGTTCGACACGAGCGTGCCGACCAGAGGCCGTGAAGTCACCGAAGCCGCGGCGACCAGGGCCGGGAACGGCGCCGGGCGGCCGGCGCCGAGGTGATCGGGCACGCTGATCGCGTCGTAACCGAGCTCTTCGGCGCGCCGGCACTGGTCGGTGAACGACGAAGTGACCGAACGCAGGCTGACACCGAACTTGAAGTTCCCCATCCGGCGAAGCTAGCCGAGAGGAACCGACCCCAGAAGACAGTTTCGCCGCCGGCGGACCGAAATCCACCGACGGCGAAACCCGAAAAACCTCAGGCAGCCCCGTCGAACAACGACGTGACCGAACCATCCTCGAACACCTGCTGAATCGCCTCGGCCAGCATCGGCGCGATCGACAGCACCGTGAGCCCCGGGAAGCGCTTCTCGTCCGGAATCGGCAGGGAGTTCGTGACGATGACCTCGCGCGCCTTGCACTGCGAAAGGCGCTCGGTCGCCGGGTCGGAAAGGATCCCGTGCGTGGTGGCGATGACGACGTCGGCCGCGCCCTCGTCGATCAGCGCCTCGGTGGCCTTCACGATCGTGCCGCCGGTGTCGATCATGTCGTCGATCAGCACGCAGAGCTTGCCCTCGACCTTGCCGACCACGCGGTTGGCCACGGCCTGGTTGGGCTTGTCCGGGTCGCGCGTCTTGTGGATGAACGCGATGGGCCGGTCGCCCAGCTGCTGCGCCCACTTCTCCGCCAGCCGCACGCGGCCCGAGTCGGGCGAAACGACCGTGATGTCCGCGTCGCCGTAGGTCGCCTTGATGTGGTCGGCGAGCACCGACTGCGCCATCAGGTGGTCGACCGGGCCGTCGAAGAAGCCCTGGATCTGCGCGGTGTGCAGGTCGACCGTCATGATCCGGTCGGCACCCGCGGTCTTGAACAGGTCGGCGATGAGCCGGGCCGAGATCGGCTCGCGGCCCTTGTGCTTCTTGTCCTGGCGCGCGTACGGGTAGAACGGCATGACCACGGTGATCCGCTTGGCCGAAGCGCGCTTCAGCGCGTCGACCATGATCAGCTGCTCCATCACGTACTCGTTGATCGGCGTGGTGTGCGCCTGGATCACGAACGCGTCGGTACCGCGCACCGACTCCTCGAACCGCACGAACAGCTCACCGTTGGCGAACGTGTGCGCGGTCTGCGGGGTGATGGTCACGTTGAGGTGCTTGGCCACCTCTTCCGCGAGCTCCTGGTGCGCCCGGCCGGAGAAGAGCATCAGGTTCTTCTTCGGCGTACCTTGCTTCGGACTCATGCTGGCGACTCCCCGTCGTTTCCTGCTTCCGACACGGACACGGCGGTGTCCTCACTCGCGGCGAGCGCGGCTTCCGCCGCCTTCGCCGCAGGCGTACCCGGCCTGCGCCGGACCGCCCAGCCCTCGACGGTGCGCTGGGGCCCCGCCGAGAGCGCAAGTGCACCAGGCGGCACGTCGTCCCGGATCACCGCACCCGCTCCACTGTAAGCGCCGTCACCGATTCGCACCGGCGCGACCAGCGTGTTGTCGGCGCCGAGTCGCACGTAGGAGCCCACCACGGTGTGGTGCTTGTTCACGCCGTCGTAGTTCACGAAGACGCTGGAGCAGCCGATGTTGCTGAAGTCGCCCACGGTCGCGTCGCCCACGTAGGTGAGGTGCGGCACCTTGGTGCCGGTGCCGATCTGCGCGTTTTTCGTCTCGACGAACGCGCCGAGTTTGCCCTTCGCGCCGAGCTTCGTGCCGGGCCGCAGGTAGGTGAACGGGCCGACGTTCACGCCGTCGCCCAGCTCCGAGTCGTCCGCGTGCACCCGCACCACGGACGCACCCGAGCCCACCGCCACGTTCGTGAGCGTGGTGTCCGGGCCCACCAGGGAACCTTCGCCGACCGACGTGGTGCCCTTGAGCTGTGTGTTCGGCTCCAGCGTGACATCGCGCGACAGCGTCACGTCCGCGCCGATCCACGTGGTGTTCGGGTCGACCACGGTCACGCCCTCGCGCTGCCAGTGGCGCACGATCCGGCGGTTGTACTCCGCGCCCAGCGTCGCCAGCTGCACGCGGTCGTTCACGCCCTCGGTCACCCACGGGTCGTCGACCACGAGCGCGCCGACGCCCTTGCCGTCCTGGTGCGCGATGCCCAGCACGTCGGTGAGGTACAGCTCGCCCTGCGCGTTGTCCGTGGACAGGCGCGAGAGACCGTCGGCCAGCACGGCGGCGTCGAACGCGTAGACGCCCGAGTTGATCTCGGTGATCGCGTGCTGCGCCGGCGTCGCGTCCTTGTGCTCCACGATCGACTGCACCACACCGGCGTCGTCGCGAACGATGCGGCCGTAGCCGGCGGGCTCGGCGACCACGGCGGTGAGCACGGTGACCGCGTTGCCCGAGCCGGTGTGCTCGGCCAGCAGCGCGGCGAGGGTCTCGGTGTCGAGCAGCGGCACGTCGCCGTAGCTCACGAGCACGGTGCCGGTGAGGCCGGCGGGCAGCTCGTGCAGCGCGCACGACACGGCGTGGCCGGTGCCCTTCTGCTCGGTCTGCACCGCGGTGGTCACCTCGCGGCCCAGCGCCTCGCCGACGCGCGCCAGCTCGGCACCCACGGCTTCGCGGCCGTGGCCGATCACCACCACCAGGTGTTCCGGGTTCAGACCGGCCGCGGCGCGGACGGCGTGTTCCACCAAGGGGCGCCCGGCGATCGGGTGCAGCACCTTCGGGGTGGACGAACGCATGCGGGTGCCCTCACCCGCGGCGAGGATCAGCGTGCTCAGCGGGCCGCTCAACGAGACTCCCAACAACGATTTACCGGCTCGTTCCGACGGGCAACGATCCTACGTGGGCTCCTCGACGCCCCACGAGGGGTCGGCCGGGATGCTCTCCGCGGGCCAGCTCGCGCCGGCGTCGCCCGCCATGGAATTCGCGGAGGCGACCTGGTTGCCGCCACCGCGCTTTGCTTCGTACATCGCCGCGTCCGCGCGCGCGAGCACCTGCTCGGCCCGCTCCTGCGGCCGCAGCGACACCAGCCCGATGGACAGGGTGACGCCGTGCGAAAGGTGGTGCGGCAGCTGGGCCACGGACTTCACCGCGCGCCCCAACGCCATCTTCGCGGCCGACGCGGGCGCACCGGGCAGCAGCACGATGAACTCGTCGCCGCCGTAGCGGGCCACCACGTCGTCGCCGCGCAACGCGTCACGCAGCGTGCTCGCGACGACGCGGAGCACGTTGTCACCCTCGGCGTGCGACTGCTTGTCGTTCACACCCTTGAACCCGTCGAGGTCCACGAGCCCGACGGCGAGCGGCTGCGCGTCGGCCGAGGAAGCGAGCGCGCGCAGGCGTTCGTCGAGCGCGCGGCGGTTGGGCAGGCCGGTGAGCGGGTCCTGCAGCGCCTGCTGCGTGATCGCACCGTGTTCGGCCGAGAGCCGTTCGTGTTCGCGCCGCGCGTTGAGCGTGGCGATCTGCGATTCGCGCAGCGTCCACATCTCCGACTCGAGCGTGGTCGCGTAGTCGATCAACGACTTGCTGGCGCCCGACGCGTAATCCGGCGCGGTGTCCAGGCGTGCGAGCTCGCGGGCGATGTTGAGCCGCATCGACGGCTGCGAGATGTCCTCCGACATCGCCTTGCGCGTCTCGCGCAGCACGTCGAGGGCTTCCTCGCGGCGGCCGGCGCGGTCGAGGCAGCGGGCCAGCGCGATGGCGACGATTTCCTGCTCGTGCGGGAAGTGGTGGCCCCCGTGCATCCGCCGCAGCCGGTCCACGTGCTCCGCGGCCGGGTTGTGCAGCGCGAGAGCCGAAGCGAGCACGCCGACCTGGTCCACCGCGGCGACGCCGGCCTTGCGCGGGAACAGCGATTCGGCGAACGGGCCCTCGGCCGCCACCGCCATCGACGCGGCGGTGCGGAACTTCTCGGCCGCCTCGTCGTACTGCTCGATGCGTTCGAGTCGCAGGCCCCAGCCCAGCAGCATCTTCACGCGGTTCATAAGCTGCAGCGTGATCTCGTGGGGGCTCGCGCTTTCTCGGATCGCCTGGTGCGCGCGGCCGATGACCTCTTCGGCGGCTTCGTACACGCCGAGCTGGTTGAGCACGATCCAGCAGTCGATGAGCGCCATCGACTGCATGCGGTTCCAGTTGCGCACGCCGACCTGGCGGTCGGGGATCGTGGAGTCGTCGAGGATCGCGAGCGCGCGGGCGATCTCGGTGAGCGCCGCGTCTTCCTGCGCGGCCAGCACGAGCCGGCGCCCGCGCAGCGCGTGCGCGTCGGCCCGCAGCAGCGACAGTCCGTGGCGACGGGTGTGGGCCAGCATCTCGTCGAGCCGCGGCTCCGCTTCGGCCGCCAGGCCGCGGGTGACCAACCTCGCGAACGCCGAAGCGCGCAGCAGCTGCGCGACCAGCGTCGGTTCGCCGCGGCGCAGGGTTTCCTCGAGCAGCCCGTCCATGATCTCGACGATCTCGAGCTGCTTGTCGAACTCCTGCCGCTGCACGGCGGCGATCAGCTCACGCGCGCGGCCGACCAGCCACGCGTCCGACATCTCGACGAGAGTCGGACGCCGGGCGGGTCCGGGGTCGATCGCTTCGTCGCTCAGCCGCCCCACACCCCCTACACGCTTCGGCTCGGGTTGGTCACTCGTCTGCTCCGCCGCCAGGATTCGAACCTGAACTGTCAGAACCAAAATCTGAAGTGCTGCCGATTACACTACGGCGGATCGATCCTGGTCAGGATAGCGATGATCGGCGACAGTGGTGGCGGGAGGGTGAAGCGCCCGCGCCCGGGGTACTTCACTGGTGGTGCCGCACCGGAGCGGAACGGACATTTCGGGCCTCCCCAGGGCTCGAAACCTCCTGTACCGTAACTTACGGCATCGTAGGTTAGGTCACCCTTCGCAGGGGCTCGTAGGAAGAAGTGAACTGTATGACGGCCACCCTCGACCGTTCCCAGCCCGCTGGAGACCCACCGGCCCCGAAGGGCCCCAAGCCGATCACCGAAG
The DNA here is from genome assembly GCF_035918295.1 of Amycolatopsis rhabdoformis. Taxonomy (GTDB): domain Bacteria; phylum Actinomycetota; class Actinomycetes; order Mycobacteriales; family Pseudonocardiaceae; genus Amycolatopsis; species Amycolatopsis rhabdoformis. The sequence continues at coordinate 6,735,541 of NZ_CP142149.1, read as the reverse complement.
GCCAGCGCGGCATCGGCGTGCAGCTGTCGGTGTACTTCGGCGTGCTCGCGCCGTTGGTGGCCCTGCTGGTCGCCGTGCCCTTCGCGTGGGGCTGGGGGCTGACGTGGGTCGACGTGGCGCTGTTCGTGGTGTTCTACGGAGTCAGCGGCCTGGGCATCACCGTCGCCTACCACCGGTACTTCACACACGGCTCGTTCAAGGCGAAGCCGTGGCTGCGTGTGGTGATGGCCATCGCCGGCAGCATCGCCCTGCAGGGTCCCGTGATCACCTGGGTGGCCGACCACCGTCGCCACCACGCGTTCTCCGACCGCGACGGCGACCCGCACTCGCCGTGGATGTTCGGCACCTCGCCCGCGGCCATCGCGCGCGGCTTCTGGCACGCGCACATGGGCTGGCTGTTCGAGCGTGACCAGAGCAACCAGGGCCGCTTCGCGCCGGACCTGGTCAAGGACTCGGCCATCCGCAAGGTCGACGACCTGTTCTGGCTGTGGGCCCTGCTTTCGCTCACGCTGCCCGCTCTGCTCGGCGGCCTGATCACCTGGTCGTTCTGGGGCGCGCTCACCGCGTTCTTCTGGGCCGGTCTCGTGCGCATCTGCGTGCTGCACCACGTGACCTGGTCGGTGAACTCGATCTGCCACATGATCGGCGAACGCCCCTTCGCGGCGCGTGACCGCTCGGCCAACTTCTGGCCGCTGGCGATCTTCTCCTTCGGCGAGAGCTGGCACAACCTGCACCACGCCGACCCGACCTCGGCGCGCCACGGTGTGAAGCGCGGCCAGATCGACATGTCGGCGCGGCTGATCTGGATGTTCGAGAAGTTCGGCTGGGCGCACGACGTGCGCTGGCCGACCCCGCAGCGACTGGCCCGGATCGCTTCCGAGGGCTGAGTTCTTTCGCTCCTTTGCGGACCACCGATTTTCGGTGGTCCGCTTTCTTTTCGCGGGTCTTACGGTGCTCGCGTCGCGAGCTGGGCGGCGCGCGCGTAACCCTGCACGAGCTCCCGGGTGTCGTCCTTGCGCCAGGCCAGCGCGAGGCGGCTGGGTGCGACGCCGCGCACCGGCAGGGCGACGACGTCGCCGCGGGTGAGCAGCGGCGCGTTGCCGGCGGCGATGAGGCACACGCCGCGGCCGTCCACAAGGGCCTCGTAGGTCTCGTCGGCGCTGCTGATCTCCGCGCCGATCACGGGCGCGCGGCCGCCGCGGGCCTCCGGGGCGAGCCAGTAGTCGCGCAGCGGGCCGGCGTCGGCGGGCAGGGCGAGGAACGGTTCGTCGAGCAGGTCTTGGAAGTCCACTGTGGACTGCGCGGCGAGGCGGTGGCCGGCCGACATCGCGACGAGCCGCGGCTCTTCGGCGACCACGACCCAGCGGTAGCGCTCGGCGCCGGGCACGGGGAGCCACACGAACGCGACGTCGGTGGACCCGTCGGCCAGGCCCGCGGTCGAGTCGTGCCAGCCGATCTGGCGCAGCGTGAGCCGCGCGTGGGGGTGCTCGGCGGTGAACCGCGAGCGGATGGCGGGCAGCATCCCGCCGCGGCCGGGGCTGGTGCTCATGCCGACGGTGAGCTGCGTTTTCGCCTGCTCCAGAGCGGTTTCCGCCGTGCCCCACTCCGCGAGCACTCGGCGGGCGTGGGGCAGGAGGGCCTCACCGGCGGCGGTGAGCCGGACGTCGCGGCGGTCGCGGTCGAACAGGGCGGCGCCGAGCTGGCGTTCGAGCATGCGGATCTGCTTGCTGAGCGCGGGCTGCGAGACGTAGAGCCGCTCGGCCGCGCGCGTGAAGTGGAGCTCTTCGGCGACCGCGACGAAGTAGCGCAGATCGCGTCCGTGCACGTCCATAACCAAGGGTTATCACGGCAGGTCTTGGACGCGCGAGCGCTTTTCGCCGAGGCTTGATCTCGGCGAAAGGAGCCAGGACATGAGCAGGGTTTGGCTGATCACCGGTGCGAACAGCGGCTTCGGGCGCGCGCTCACCGCGGCCGCGGTGGCCGCCGGCGACGTGGTGATCGCGGCGGCCCGGCGCCCCGAAACGCTCGCGGACGTCGTCGCCGCGCACCCGGACCAGGTGGAGGCGGTGGCGCTCGACGTGACGGACCTCGCCGGCGTGAACGCCACCGTGGCTTCGGTGATCGCGCGCCACGGCCGGCTCGACGTGCTGGTGAACAACGCGGGCCGCAGCCACGTCGGCGCGTTCGAGGAGACCACCGACGAGGAGCTGCGTTCACTGTTCGACGTGCACGTGTTCGGCCCGGCGGCCCTCGTCCGCGCGGCCCTGCCGCACATGCGCGCGCGGCGCTCGGGCGCGATCGTGCAGCTGAGCAGCCTGGGCGGGCAGCTGTCGTTCGCGGGCTTCTCGGCCTACAGCGGCACGAAGTTCGCGCTGGAGGGCCTGTCGGAAGGCCTGGCCGACGAGGTGGGGCGGCTGGGGATCAAGGTGCTGATCGTGGAGCCGGGCGCGTTCCGGACCGGGCTGTGGGGGAGCACCAGCCGTAGCGTCGACGAGATCGAGGACTACACGGAGTCAGTGGGGCCGACCCGTCGGATGGTCGTGGACGCCGACGGCACGCAGGCCGGGGACCCGGCGAAGGCGGCGGCGGCCATCTTGACGGCGTTGGACGCTCCGGAGCCACCGTTGCGGTTGGCGCTGGGTGCCGACGCGGTCGAGGCCATCGGGACGCACCTCGACCAGGTGCGCGGGGATTTGACCACGTGGGAGGGCGTGGCTCGGGCCACGGCGTTCGACCATGCCGGATAGGCATGCCTGGGGTTCCTGATCTTCGCTTCCGGCATGGGGTGGTGCGGACTTAGCGTGATCGAAACGGAGCGAAAGGTCCTCTCGTGCGCGCAGCCACTCTCACCGCTTTCGGATCACCGCTGGTCGTGGGGGAGGTGCCCGATCCGCCCGACGGCGAGGTGCTCGTGGAAGTCCTCGCGACGGTCGTGCCGCCGTACGCCGACGAAGTCTTCAGCGGCGCGCGGCGCTACCCGCTCGAGCCGCCCGTGGTGCCGGGGGTCGGGGGCATCGGGCGGGTGGTGCGGATCGGGCCGGACGCCACGAAGGTGGCGGTGGGTGACGTCGTGTGGTGCGACTCGACCGTTCGCGCCCGCGACGACGCCCTCACACCCGACATCACGCTGCAGGGCTGGAGCTCCCGCGGCGAAGGCGGGGCGCGCCTGGCCCGGCACTTCCACGACGGTTCGTTCGCTTCGCTCATGCGCGTGCCGACGGAGAACGTGTACGCGCTGCCGCCGGGTGTGGATCCCGTGCGGTGGGCCGCGCTGGGCTGGCACCTGATCCCGTACGGCGGGCTGCTCGCCGGCGGGCTCGCGGCCGGCGAGACGGTGCTGGTCAGCGGCGCGACCGGCAACCTGGGCAGCTGCGCGGTGGCCGTGGCGCTCGCGATGGGCGCCGGGCGCGTGGTGGCGGTGGGCCGCAACCACGCGGTGCTCGACCTGCTGGTGCGCCGCTTCGGCGCGCGCGTGGAGCCGGTGTCGCTGGGTGATGCGGTGCGCGGTCCGGTGGACCTCGTGCTCGACCTCCTGCCGCCGCAGGCTCCGGCGTCCGCCTCGCGGGCCGCCGCGATGACCGTGCGCGAGCAGGGCCGGGTGGTGCTGATGGGCGGCGTCGGCATGCTCGGCGGTGATGAGTTTGCGCTGCCGTACCCGTGGCTGATGCGCAACTCGGTGACCGTGCGCGGCCAGTGGATGTACCCGCGCTCGGCGAACGTCGGGCTCATCCGCCTCCTCGCGTCGGGCGCGCTCGACCTGGCGCCCGAACACGTGACGCGCTTCGGGTTGGCCGAGGTCAACGAGGCCGTCGCGCACGCCGCGGCCCACGGCGGCGCGTTCGACCGAACGGTGCTCACTCCGGCGGCGTGACCCCGTGCGGCTACCCTCCTGCTAATGGCGGGGCGACGACGAGCGAAGCGCGAAGCAGCGGCAGCCACCGGCGTGGCGGGCGCCCGACCGGCGGCGCCGGCCACGCGCGTCCGCATGACGGGCAGCGAACGACGGCAGCAACTCCTGGCCGTCGCGCGGGCCCTGTTCGCGGAGAAGGGCTTCGACGGCACCTCGGTGGAAGAGATCGCGGCCCGCGCGAACGTCTCGAAACCCGTGGTCTACGAACACTTCGGCGGCAAGGAAGGCATCTACGCGGTCGTGGTGGACCGCGAGACCCAGCTCCTGCTCGACCGCATGGTCAACACCCTCCACGGCGGCCACCCGCGCGTGATGCTCGAACAGGCGGCCATCGCCCTGCTCAGCTACGTCGAAGACTCCCACGACGGCTTCCGCATCCTCGTGCGCGACTCCCCGGTGGCCAGCTCCACGGGCACCTTCTCCACGGTGCTGAACGACATCGCGGGCCAGGTCGAGCACATCCTCGCCCAGCAGTTCGCGGCGCGGGGGTATGAGGAGAAGCTGTCCGCGCTGTACGCCCAGGCGTTGGTGGGGATGGTGGCGCTCACGGGGCAGTGGTGGCTGGAAGCGCGCAAGCCGAAGCGTGATGAGGTGGCGGCGCATTTGGTGAATTTGGCTTGGAACGGGCTTTCGCATTTGGAGAACAAGCCTCGTTTGTGGGGCTGAGGTTGCGGGGGTTGTCTCTCGGGGGCTTGATCCCCGACGATCAACCCCATGAAGACCTTCCGCCAAGCCATCGAGACCCAGGACCTCGAAGCCGCCGTGCGGCTGTTCGCCGAGGACGCGACGTTCCGCAGCCCGGCCGTGCACAACCCGTACCAGGGGCGGGCGCAGGTCGAGGCGATTCTGCGGGCCGCGATGGCGACGTTCGAGGACTTCCGCTACGAGCGCGAGCTCGCGGACGATCGCGGGCACGCCCTGGTGTTCCGCGCGCGCGTCGGCGACCGGGAGGTGGAGGGGTGCGACTTCCTGCGCACCAACGAAGCCGGCGAGATCGACGAGCTCGTGGTGATGATCCGGCCGCTGTCGGGGCTCACGGCGTTGGCGCAGGCGATGGCGGAGAAGCTCAGCTGAGCAGCGACCGCGCGCGGAGGTCGTCGAAGATCAGCTGCACGGCGGCCGACACGCGGGGGCGGTCGGCGTAAGCGAGCCACGCGAAGGAAGCGATCTCGCTCGAAGCCGCGAGCGTGCCGGAGTACGTCGCGGTGTAGCAGGTCATGCGTACGACGGTGCCGTCCGCGCGGCCGTCCGCCGGGGCTTCCCACACGCCGGCCGGGCGCAGCGAAGCCGGGTCGAGCGACACGGAAAGCTCCTCGCGAATCTCGCGCACCAGCGTCTCGGTGTCCGACTCGCCCGGTTCGCGCTTGCCGCCCGGCAGGTACCAGGTGGATTTGCCGGCGGAGACGGCGGCGAGCACGCGGCCGTCCACCACGTGAAGCCACGCGATCTTGTCGATCATCTGCTTTTGCCGATCATCGCAGTGCCGCAAGGGTTTCGGCGGTGGTGAGCACCGCGCCGAGGCGCGGGAAGATGTGTGTGGTCGACGATTGGTGCGATACGGCCGAAAGGCCGGTCATCGCGTCGGACACGGCGATCACCTGGTAGCCGTGGTCCGCGGCGGCGCGCAGGGTCGACTCCACGCCGAACTCCGTGGCGATGCCGCCGAACACGGTGGTGCGCACGCCGGCTTCGCGCAGGTGGGCGTGCAGGTCGGTGTTGTAGAAGCCGCCGATGGTGGACTTGACCACGAGCTTCTCACCGTTGCGCGGCGCCAGCTCGGGGATCACCGGCGAGTCCTCGGAGCCCGGCCGCCGCGCCTGGATGATCACGATCTGCGCGCCGGCCTCGGAAAAGGCGTCGCGCAGGCGCACGGCGTTGGCGGCCGCCTCGGGGCCGGTGAACGGCGTCGTCGGCAGCGCGACGATCCGCTCCTGGAAGTCGACGAGCACCAGCGCCGTCGAAGCGGGGTCGATCTCGTTCATACGGCCGATCCTAGGCCGGGCCCGGTACGGTCGGTGTTCGTCCACTGGGGAAAGGACCTTTACGAATGACGCGCGAAGTACTGGTCACCGGCGGCGGCACCGGCATCGGCTACGCCATCGCCGCCGCGTTCGCGGCCGAGGGCGACAAGGTCACGATCACCGGCCGCCGCGAGAGCGTGCTCACCGAGGCCGCCGCCCTGCTCGGCGCCCGCCCGGTCGTGTTCGACGCCGGCGACTCCTCGGCCGTCGAAGCGGCTTTGCCCGAATTGCCCGACCGCGTCGACGTCCTGGTCAACAACGCCGGCGGCAACACCGACTTCCTCCGCGACGACAACACCGACCTCGCCACCCTCGACACCGCCTGGACCGCAAACTTCCGCGCCAACGTCTTCACCGCGGCCCTCGTCACGGCCGGCCTGCGCGACCGCTTCGCCGACCGCGGCCGCATCATCACCATCGGCTCCATCGCCGCCCACACCGGCGCCGGTTCCTACGGCTGGGCCAAAGCCGCCCTCGAAGCCTGGAACGCCGACATCGCCCGCGTCCTCGGCCCCCGCGCCATCACGGCCAACGTCGTCGCCCCCGGCCTGATCGTCGACACGGAGTTCTTCCACGGCAAGCTTACCGACGAACGCCGCGACCGCCTGGTCGCGAACACGATGAACAAACGCGAGGGGCGGCCGGAGGATGTCGCGCAAGCCGTGTTGTTCCTGGCGAGTCGTGGGGCGGGGCATATTACGGGGCAGGTTTTGCATGTGAATGGTGGTGCGTTCGGCGCCGGGTGAGGCAGTTTTGCTTGTCCTGCCGGACACAGCCCTGCCGGGCGTCTTCGATTCCACCACGCTCCGAGGCTGCATAGACTCGTTGCACACGCGCACCACGAGGCGTCTGCTGGTCAGCCGGGCTCGGTGAACGAGATCGGCTTGCCCGTGGCTTGGGCGTGGGCGATCTCTCTGCTGGTGGACTCGCCGATATACCCGCCGGGGTTGACGACGAGCACCCGGTCAGCCAGGTCGATCTTGCGCAGGTGGAGGGCGTCCAGCGCGGTCTTCTGCTCGCCGGTGATCAACTCGTCCGCTTCGCCCGGCGCCACGACGATGACACCTGCGAACGTCAGATCACGGTTCGCCGCACGCATCTCGTCGACGAACCGGGCAGAACCGCAGATGCAGACAATCTCAGGTCGGTCGGGCACAGCTCAGTCCTTCCGTCGAACGGGAAACTGGCGACACGGCCTCATCATTCACAGCTCGGCAATGCCGTGGTCAGCGGCCCACTTCACCCTGGCCGGTACCAACGTCCGCACCCCCACCCAGGCACAGCCCCCCCTCGCTGAACAGGGTTCCGGCAAAGGTTTCGATCCTGGTTGTGGGGCGGGCACGGTCTTTGTTGATCATGTGAGTGTCTGGGTCGCGTGATCACGTGAGAGTGCCGTGCCCGCTGTGTCATCGTGCCTGATCTCTGCTGCGCTTGATCGTCTGGCGCCGGTGGTGGCGGTGGACGCTGCTGCTGGACGGGCGGGTGACCTGTGTAAACACCTGGCCATGGTGCACGACCTGCGACATCAGCGGGGCGTGCGGCATTCGATCGGTTCGATCCTGGCGCCGGTGGCGGTGGCGGCCGGGCCGAGGACGTTTCACCGCGATCGGGGAGTGGGCCGCGGATGCGCCGCAACACGTGCCGGCGCTGCTGGGAGCACGGTTCGATGCCCGCGTAAACCGATATGTGGCAACGGATGAAGCCCGCCCGCATCGGACGTTACGTCCGCAGACGCTGGCACATCGAAAACAAACTCCACTGGATCCGCGACGTCACCTACACCGAAGACGCACCCCGCGCTCGCACCGGCACCACACCCCGCCTCATGGCCACCCACCCTCCGCAACCTCACCACCAGCACACTCCGCCACGCCGGACACACCAACATCGCCGCAGGACTACGCCACACAACCCCACCCGAGCCCCTCACCCAGCTCGGAATACACCCCTAAACACCACAACGACCTTGCCGAAACCCTGCCCTCCCGAGGGGGCACCCCCGCCGGACACAGCCCCGCCCTCCCGAGGGGGGCGTCCCCGAACCCATTCTACCGGCCCCCACCGACAAAAACCCCAAACGAGCACTCCATCGGTCAACTTATCCACAACTCGACAAAGCTGTGGACAGCCCCAGAGTCCCCTCCGTACCAACAAAACCCCCAACCTCACCCCAGCGTCACCCACCCAGCCACCTGCCCACCCAACAACTCCACCCCCGCCCACACCACCGCCGCACAAACACTGCTCACCACAAACCTCCGATACGACAACCCACCCGACCCCGCGATCCGCGGCACCAACGTCCGCACCCCAGCCAGACACCGCCCCGCCACCACCGCCGGCACGCCGTACCGCGCCACCACCGCCTCCGCCCGATCCCACCGCGCAGCACCGATCCGCCGGCCCAGCCGCGAAGTCCGCAGCCGAGGCCCCAGCACCCGCCCCTCCCAATACGCGACCTGATCCCCGAGCACCGCCGCGCACACGCACACCGTCAGCGCCACCCACAGCGTCAGCGTCCCGCGTTGGACCAGGAAGCCCATCATGAGCAAAGTGGACAGTGTCGGCAGCACAATCCCGGGCAGTAGTGCCGTTTCCGCCGCGACGATCAGCCCGCACACGACGTAGACGACAACCGCGGGCGCGTCAAGAAGCGGCTGCAGCAGGCTGTTCACGCAGCGCCCCGAGGTGGCGAACCGGCAACGCCGCGCGGTAGACGTACGCGGGCGGCAGGTTGCCCCACACCACCCGTGTGCGCTCGACCACCGAGAACCGGCTCCGCAGCAGCCGCGCGAAGCGGCGCGCGGGTGGTGTCCAGGCGGTGTGCGCGTAGGCGAACGTCGTGAACCGGCCGGACAAGGACAGCGCCGCGCACACCGAGTCCAACACCTGCACTTGGCGGAAAGCAGGCATCGCCGTCCACGGCAGGCCGGAGATCACCACGTCACACGGCGCGGCCGACAACGTCGCCAGCTGCTCCGCCGACCCCGAAACCACCGAGACCGACGGGAACGCCCGCCGCAGCGAAGCCACCAGCCGCGGATTGATCTCGATGGCAGCGAACGAGGCCGAAGGCGGCAGCAAATCCACGATCGACGCCGTGAACACCCCCGTACCTGGCCCGAGCTCCACCACGGACGCGGCGGATTCCAGCCCGAGATCGCGGGTCATGGCGGCGGCCAGCGAGCCCGAGCTCGCGGCGATCGCGCCGGTGAGAAAGGGGTGGCGGAAGAACTCCGTGGTGATCGACATGTCTCCGAAGCTAGGGACGCGCCCGGTAGCCGCGGATCAGCCGAACGGCCCCGCCACATCGTCCCATCGGAGGACCTTGAGAATACCGCGGAACGACGCGGCAGAAGCCCCGAAACGGTTAGCGTCGAAGGCGTGCGAGGACTCGTGATGTGGGTGCGCAGGCAGCGCTGGACGCTCGACCTGCCGCTGTACGCCGTGTTCCTGCTGCTCGGCCCGAACATCGCGGCCAAGCAGTCGTGGTCGCTGCAGATGGTGCCGCTGGTGTTCCTGTTGCCGTTGCTGGTGCGGCGGCGATTCCCGCGGACCACGGCGGTGCTGATCGTGGCCGGCGTGGTCGCGGTGTACACCAACGAGGTGTGGGCCTATGACCGCGGCCGCAGCGAGCTGGCGCTGGCCGTGGTGCTGTTCACGCTGGTCAAGAAGGGTGATCGGCTCTTCGGTGGCCTCGTCGCGGCCGCCGTGCTGGTGCTGGAGTTCGAGTGGGGCTTCACCTGGGGAGTCCACACGCAGAACCCGACGTTGACGATCATCGGGGTGCTGCCGCTGCACGTCGCGGCGTGGGCGCTCGGCGAGTTCTTCCGCGCCAAGGAGCAGCTAACCGACGAGGAACGGCTGCGGGCGGACCTCGCCGAATCGGAGCGGCAGGCGCAGGCGCGCGCGGCCGTCGCGGAGGAGCGCACGCGGATCGCGCGCGAGCTGCACGACGTGCTGGCCCACAGCATGAGCGTGATCGTGCTCAACGCCGAAGGCGCGAAGCTCGCGCGCCACCAGGATCCCGACGCCGTGGACCGCACGCTCGACACCATCGGCCGCACCGGCCGCGGCGCGCTGGCCGAGCTGCGGCGGCTGCTGGAGGTGATGCACGCCGGCGAGCCCGCGCGCACGCCGCAGCCGACGCTGGAGGAGCTGCGCGCGCTGGTGGAGCAGTCCGGGCGTGACGTCGAGCTCGAGGTGGTCGGCACGGACCCGCCGGCCGGCGCCGCGCTGCAGGCCTACCGGATCGTGCAGGAAGCGCTCACCAACATGCTCAAACACGCGCCCGCCGACGCCACCGCTCGCGTGCGCGTGGAGTTCACGCGGGCCGAAGTGCTCGTCGAGGTGATCAACACCGGCGGTCGGTTGCCGGTCGCGGCCGGGCTGCCGTCGTCGGGGCGCGGGCTGGCCGGCATGGCCCAGCGCGTGGAGCTCTACCGCGGCGAGCTCGACACGGGCCCGCTGCCCGGCGGCGGGTTCCGCGTGCGGGCGACACTGCGAACGGGAGAGCCGGCATGACCTCGGTGCTGATCTGCGACGACCAGGAGCTGGTACGCGTCGGCCTGCGCATGATCGTGGACAGTCAGCCGGACCTGCAGGTGGTCGCGGAGGCGGGCGACGGCGCCGCCGCCATCGCGATCGCCCGTGAACGGCGGCCCGACCTCGTGCTGATGGACGTGCGCATGCCGGTGCTCGACGGCGTCGCCGCCACGGAACGCATCTGCGCCGAGCTGCCCGACGTGCGGGTGCTCGTGATCACCACGTTCGACCTCGACGAATACGCCTACTCGGCGTTGCGCGCGGGTGCGAGCGGATTCCTGGTCAAAGACGCGCCGTCGGACGAGATGCTGGTGGCCATCCGCGGCGTGCTGCGCGGCGACGCGATGGTGTCGCCCTCGGTCACGCGTCGGCTGCTCGACCGCTACCTCACCGCGCGGCCGGTCGCCGAACCGCAGTTGGACACGCTCACCGAACGCGAGAAGGACGTGCTCGGCCTCATCGCGCGCGGCCTGTCCAACGCCGAGATCGCGGGCAAGCTGTTCATCGGCGAGACGACGGTGAAGACGCACGTCGGGCGCGTGCTCGGCAAGCTGGGCCTGCGTGATCGCGTGCACGCGGTGGTGTTCGCGTACGAATCGGGCCTGGTCCGGCCGGGTGAGTGAGCGATTTTTCGGGCAAACTGGACGGCATGCGCAAACCCGGAGTGCTGCTGGCAGTGGTCGCCGCGTTCGCCGCGGGATGCACGGGAGTGGCCTCGCCGTCACCTCCTCTCACGAGCGCGCCCTCTTCCGCGGCGAGCGGCGCGTTCCACGTCGAAACGGTCGCCGGCGGCCTCGAACACGGCTGGGACATCGGCTTCCTGCCCGACGGCTCGCTGCTCGTGCCGCAGCGCCCGGGCAAGCTCGCGCTGATCCGCGGCGGGCAGACCACGCAGGTGCGCGCCGATTTCTCCGACGTCCTCGTGCAGGGTGAGGGCGGCTTGATGGGCCTGGTCCTGGCGGCGGACTTCGCGGCTTCGCGCGAGTTCACCACCTGCCAGACGCACCAGGAAGGCGGCCGCGCGGTCGACGTCCGGCTGGTCACGTGGCGCCTGGCCGCCGACGGTGCCAGCGCCACCAAGGCGCGCGACCTGCTCACCGGCCTGCCCGTGAACCCGAGCGGACGCCACTCCGGCTGCCGCCCCACGCTGGCGCCCGACGGCGCGCTGCTCGTCGGCACCGGCGACACCGCGCGTTCCACGATCGCGCAGGACCGCCACGCCCTCGGCGGCAAGGTGCTGCGGATGAACGCCAAGACCGGGGAACCGTTGCCGGACAACCCGTTCATCTCCTCGACCGACCCGCGTGAGCGCTTGATCTACACCTACGGCCACCGCAACATCCAGGGCGTCGCGATCCGGCCGGGCACCGGCCAGATCCTCACGTCCGAACACGGCCCCACCTTCGACGACGAGGTGAACCTGATCCAGCCCGGCGGCAACTACGGCTGGGACCCGTCGAAGGGCGGAACGGACTCCTCCTACGACGAGAGCGTGCCGATGACGGACACCACGCGGTTCCCGAACGCAGTGCGTCCACTGTGGACTTCGGGGAACATCACCGAGGCCACCTCCGGCGACGCGTTCCTCACCGGCCCGCAGTGGGGCCCGAACGAGGGCGCGCTGGCCGTGGTGGCGCTGAAGGGCCAGAAAATTCTGCTGCTCCACCTCGACGCCGCCGCCCACGTCACGCACGTGACGCTGCCGCCGGAGTTCGACGAGCACTTCGGCCGCCTGCGCGCCGTGCGCTCCGCCCCGGACGGCAGCCTCTACGTGACCACGTCCAACGGCTCGGACGACAAGCTGCTGCGCGTCACGCCGGCCTGAGCCGGGCGGCCGTCTCCGCGTCGGCCGGCAGGAACGTCTCCAGGCTCAGCTCGGCGATCGTCACGTCGACGGCCGTGGTGAAGCGCGTGATGGCGGTGATCAGCCGCAGGTCGCCGAGCGGGGTTTCGAGGTGCAGGGGCACGGCGAAACCGAGGTGATCGGCCGACGGTTGCGCCGGCGCCGGCAGGTAGGACGTGAGTTCGTCCAGCAGCTCGCGGTGGCGCGGGTCGGGCAGGCCTTGGCGCGGGCGTTCGAGCACGTGCTGGGCCCAGTCGGCGAAGTTGGTGATGCGCGGGGCCATGCCGTCGGGGTGCAGGGCCAGGCGCAGCACATTCACGGGCGGGCGCAGCAGGTGTTCGGCCACGCCCTCGGTGAGCAGGGCGAACGCGTCGTTCGCGGCGATCAGCACGCCGTAGCGGTCGACGATCAGCGCCGGGTACGGCCGGTGCCCGTCGAGCAGTGCGCGCAGCGAGCCGAGCACCGGCGCGAGCGCGGGGTCGTCCAGCGGCGTTTCGGCGTAGCCCGGGGCGAAGCCGGCGGTGAGCAGCAGGGCGTTGCGTTCGCGCAGCGGCAGGCCGAGCGCCTCGGCCACGCGCACGACCATGCCGCGCCCGGGCGTCGAACGGCCGCGTTCGAGGAAACTCACGTACCGCTGCGTGGTGCCCGCGCGCGTCGCCAGGTCGAGTTGGCTCAGGCGGCGGCGGGTCCGCGCGTCGCGCAGTGCCTGGGGGAACGCCATGTCCATGCCGCCAGGCAAGCAGAAGCCGTGCGGGCGCGCCATTCCCCGCGGGGAATTGCCGCGAGACCCTGGTGCGTCGAAAGCTTCTCGGCATGAAATTCGGACTTCTTCTGCCGGCCGGGCTGGCTCAGCTGCGCGATGTCCCCGCGATCGTGGACCTGGCGCGTGAGGCCGAGCGGCTCGGCTTCGACTCGGTGTGGGCCGGCGACTCGATCGTGCGCGCCCGCCTCGAACCCCTCACGCTGCTCACGGCCGTCGCGCAGGCCACTTCGCGCGTGACGATCGGGACGGCGGTGCTGCTGCCCGCGTTCCGGCACCCGGTGCAGGCGGCGTTGACGCTGACCTCGCTCGACCTCCTGTCCGGCGGTCGGCTGGTGGTCGGGGTCGGTGCCGGGTTCCCTGGTTTCAGCGAGCCGGAGTTCGAGCTGGTGGGCGTGCGGTTCAAGACGCGGTTTTCGCACCTCGACGACGTCGTGCGGCTGTGGCGCGAGCTGTGGACCGGCGCCCCGCGCTCGTTCCACGGCAAGGTGCTGCACTACGACTGGCTGCCGGATGTGCCGCGGCCGGCGCGCGCGGGCGGGCCGCCGATCTGGCTGGCGGGGGCGACGCCGTCCGCGCTGTGTCGGGCCGGCTCGCTGTACGACGGCTGGCTTCCGTACCCGCCCGACCCGGCTGACTACGGTCGCGGCCTCGCGGCGATTCGTCCTCAACGTCCGTTCACGCCGGCGCTGTTCGCGACGGTGTACGTGGACGACGACGCCGACCGCGGCCAGGGCGTGCTGGAGGACTACGCGCAAGGGACGTACCGGCGTCCGCTGTCGGTGATCGGCGGGATCCAGACGATGCTGACCGGGCCGGTGGCGACCGTGGCCGCCGGGCTTCGCGCGTACGCCGACGCTGGTGCGGACCACGTGCTCATCCGCATCGGCGCGCTCGATCCTTCGGCGGTGGCGCGGCAACTTCCGCGCGTGGCCGAAGTTGTGTCCCAACTTACTTGAACCGATCAACACTGCCCATCCGTGTCACCGGCAACAGTCCGACGACACGGAAGGATGTGCGGTCATGATCGGCGACCCCGACTGGAACCGTTGAGTGCCACCGAAGTCGCGGAATCCGGCCCGTTAGGCCATTCCGCGCTTCCCCAGGCGACGGTGAACTCGCTCGAACGAGTGAACCCGTGAACCTGGACGAGCTTCCGTTCCGTGTTCGCAACGGATCTCCGAACGCGGGGATCCGTTGCCACGGAAAGGAAGTTACGCCATGACCGCCCACGTGTTCCGCGCCGGCGCCCCCGCCGACCTCGCGACGCTGCGCTCCCTGCGCGAGCTGCCCGGCCGCTGGATGGGCCGCGGGTTCAACCTCATCGCCCGCCCCGACAAACACGACAACCAGCCGTTTTTTCTTCAGCTGAGCGCCACGCAGGAGACGCTGGAGTTCGCCCCGATCGGCGCCCCCGTGCCCAACCGCGGCTCCGCCCAGGACGACATCTTCTTCCGCGGCGTGCACTACACGCAGCAAATCAGCGACGCCGTCACGGGCGGCGCGCTGCACTTCGAGACGGGCCAATGGATCGACGTCCCGGCCACCACCGCGCCCACCGCCCCGGAAACCGTGGCCCGCCTGGCCACCATCCCCCACGGCGACGCGCTCCTCGCGCAGGGCCAGCCCCTCACCGTGCAGGGCGGCCCGCGCATCGACCCGGCTGATTCCACGCCCACCACCCACGCGACCGGCCAGCCCGTTGTGGGTGCTCCGTACCTGGCGCCGTTCACGACCACGCCGCTGCCGCCGGGGATTCCGGCTGGGGCCATCGCCAATCCGAATGTGGTGCTGACGGAGGCGATCAAGGACCAGAAGATCACTGAGACGGTGGTGTTGCCACTGTCCACAACGGACGTGATCGGTGGGTCCGCGGGTGGGATCCAGAACATTCCCTTTGTGGTGACCAATGCCAATGCGACCAGTATGACGGCGGTGTTCTGGATCGAGAAGGTGTCGGATCCGGTGCTGGGGGAGTTCCTGCAGCTGCAGTACACGCAGACGGTCATCCTGAATTTTCTGGACATCGACTGGCCGCACATCAATGTGGGGACGTTGGTGAAGCAGTGAAGGTGGTGGGGTGAGGCGGTTCTTTGCCTCTTTGTCTCTTTGTCTCTTTGGTGTTCGTGTCGCTTTGGTTTTCGTGTCGCACAGTCGCCTCGCGGGGTGGTCCCGCGGGCGCTTGTGCGCCGGGGGTCGGATGTCGCGCTGGACGTTGCCGGGAAGTCCAGGTGCTGCGGGGTTTGCTTCGACTGGCTGGTGATGTGGGCATCGTCGGTGGTGGTGTGGCGGGGTCGGTGTGGTGGTGTTGCTTCGGCTCGGAATCGCCGTGTCCGCGGGCGCGGTTCGCTTCGCGTGGCGAATTTCGGGCATCGTCGGCGGTGTATCCGGGCCTGTGTGGCGGTGTTGCGTCGGCTCGAACGGCGGCGTTCGCGCGTCGCATGGGCGCGTGCCTTTCGGCGGGTCGGGCGCAGTTGTCCACAACTCGGGCCCGCTGTGGACAACTCGGCCGATCGCCGGGTTTTGTCGGTGTGCCCCGGTAGAATGGAACCTGGGCGGCCCCCGGGAGGGTGGGGCTTTGTCGTCGCGGGGGTTGGGGTAGCAGGCAGGGTCGGCCAAGGGGCCGCGGTGCGGTGCCGGGAATACGAACAGCGGATCTGGCCCGGGGTTCAGCAACGTCCTCTGCGGCTGGGCTCCCGGGAATCCGGCAACACCCTCCGCAACCACACCGCCGAACACCCGAACATCCGAACATCCGAACACCCGAACACCCGAAGCCCCAGCCCCCTGGCCCGCCACCCCCGGCGACCCCGGATAACCTCCCCCGCCCCTCCGCCTTCAACGCCCCAAATCACCCAAACCCACCACGCCACCGCCCCGCCCACACGGCTCCGCCAGGCCGCCGGTGACCCCAGAGACCAACCCCACCGACCCCCGCCACCTGCAGGCACCCCTGACCACCTGCCCGGGCCGCCCCCGTTCTGTCGGTGCCGCGACGTAGTCTGGATGCGTGACCGACGCTCCACTGTCCGGACTCCTCCAAGCCATCCTCCCCGACCCGGCCCTGCGCGGGGTTGTCGAACGCGCCGGCGCCCCGCTGCTCGAGCTGCAGGGCGCCGTGACCGCGCGCCAGCTGGTCGCCGCCGCGCTTGCGGAGGCCGAAACCGCAGGTGGCGCGGGCCGCCATGTGTTGGCCGTCACGGCCACCGGCCGTGAGGCCGATGAGCTCACCGCGGCGCTCGAAGCGCTGCTCGGCCGGGACAAAGTGGTCGACTTCCCGTCGTGGGAGACGTTGCCCCACGAGCGCCTCTCGCCGCGGGCCGACACCGTCGGGCGGCGGCTCGAAGTGCTGCACCGGCTGCACCAGGGTGACGACGAGCTGAAGGTCGTCGTCTCCACCGTTCGCAGCCTGATCCAGCCGATGGCCCCGGGTCTGGGCTCGCTGGCGCCGGTCGACCTGGTCGTGGGTGAGGAGCAGAGCTTCGAAGGCCTGCTGGATCGCCTGGTCGAGCTCGCGTACACGCGCGTGGACATGGTGGAGAAGCGCGGCGAGTTCGCCGTGCGCGGTGGCATCCTCGACCTGTTCGGGCCCACCGCGCAGCACCCCGTGCGCGTGGAGTTCTGGGGCGACGAGGTCAGCGAGATCCGCGCGTTCGCGGTGTCGGACCAGCGGTCGCTGCCGGGCGAGATCCAGCACGTCACCGCGCCGCCGTGCCGTGAGCTGCTGCTCACAGCCGATGTGAAGGCCAAGGCCGCCGAGCTCGCCGTCACCTACGAGGCCGACGCGCAGCTGGCCGAAATGCTCACCAAGCTCGCCGAGGGCATCCCGGTCGAAGGCATGGAAGCCCTCATCCCGGTGCTCTGCGCGGGTGAGCTCACGCTGCTCACCGACGCCCTGCCGCGCGGCAGCCACGTGCTGCTCGCCGACCCGGAGAAGATCCGCGCCCGCGCCGCCGACCTCGTGCGCACGGGCCAGGAGTTCCTCGAAGCGTCGTGGACCACGGCCGCGGCCGGTGGCCAGGCGCCGATCGACCTCGGCGCGTCGGCCTACCGCGACCTCGCCGAGATCGCCGCCCACGCGCAGGACACCAAGCGCTCCTGGTGGACGATCACACAGCTGAGCAGCGAAGACCCCGACGTCTACCGCGTCGGCATCGAGGCCGCGCCCGCGTACCGAGGCGAGTTCGAGCGCGCGATGACCGACCTGCGTGCCCACGTGGCCGCTCGCGGCGCCGGCGTGCTCGTCGTCGCGGGCCACGGCACGGCGACGCGCGCCGTCGAGCAGCTCATGACCGCCGAGGTGCCCGCGACGCTGGCCGGCGAAGGCCTCGTCGACGTCCCGCCCGCGGGAATCGTCACGGTCGTGTGCGGCGCCCTCGTCGACGGCTTCGTCTCACCCGAGCGTGCCCTCGTGGTGCTGTCGGAAGCCGACCTCACGGGTCGCGGCGCCAACGCCGGAACGTCCACAAAGGACCTCAACGCCAAGATGCCCTCGCGGCGGCGCAACGCCGTCGACCCGCTGGCCCTGAAGGCCGGCGACTACGTGGTGCACAACCAGCACGGCATCGGCCGCTTCGTCGAGATGGTGCAGCGCACCGTCGCCGGCGCCACGCGCGAATACCTGCTGCTGGAATACGCGAGCTCCAAGCGCGGCCACCCCGGCGACCGCCTGTTCGTGCCCACCGACCAGCTCGACGAGGTCAACCGCTACGTCGGCGGCGAGCTGCCCACGCTCAGCAAGCTCGGCGGCTCCGACTGGAAGAACACCAAGGCCAAGGCCAAGAAGGCGGTCAAGGAGATCGCGGCCGAGCTCGTGCAGCTCTACGCCGCGCGCCAGGCCGCGCCCGGTCACCCCTTCGGCCCGGACACGCCGTGGCAGGGCGAGCTCGAAGACGCGTTCCCGTTCCAGGAGACCAACGACCAGCTCGCCGCCATCGACGAGGTCAAGGCCGACATGGAACGCGGCGTGCCCATGGACCGCGTGATCTGCGGCGACGTCGGTTACGGCAAGACCGAGATCGCCGTGCGCGCCGCGTTCAAGGCGGTGCAGGACGGCAAGCAGGTGGCCGTGCTCGTGCCCACCACGCTGCTCGCGCAGCAGCACCTCAACACCTTCACCGAGCGCATGCAGTCGTTCCCGGTCACCATCAAGGGCCTTTCGCGGTTCACGAACAAGTCCGAGTCCGACGTGATCCTCGAGCAGCTCGCCGCCGGCGAGGTCGACATCGTGATCGGCACGCACCGCCTGCTGCAGACGGGTATCCGCTACAAGGACCTCGGCCTCGTGATCGTCGACGAGGAACAGCGCTTCGGCGTGGAGCACAAGGAACACATCAAGGCGCTGCGCACCCACGTCGACGTGCTCACCATGTCGGCCACGCCGATCCCGCGCACGCTGGAGATGTCGCTCGCCGGCATCCGCGAGATGTCCACCATCCTCACGCCGCCGGAAGACCGCCACCCGATCCTCACCTACGTCGGCGGCTACGACGACAAGCAGGTCGGCGCCGCCGTCCGCCGCGAGCTGTTGCGCGACGGCCAGGTCTTCTACGTGCACAACCGCGTGTCGTCCATCGAGAAGGCCGCGAAGCGCATCCGCGAACTGGTGCCGGAAGCGCGCGTGGTCACGGCCCACGGCCAGATGAACGAGGACAAGCTCGAAAAGATCATCCAGGGCTTCTGGGAAAACGAGTACGACGTGCTCGTGTGCACCACCATCGTCGAAACCGGCCTCGACATCTCCAACGCCAACACCCTCATCGTCGAACGCGGTGATCTCCTCGGGCTGGCCCAGCTGCACCAGCTTCGCGGCCGCGTGGGCCGTGGCCGCGAACGCGGCTACGCCTACTTCCTGTACCCGCCCGAAACCCCGCTCACGGAAACCGCCCACGACCGCCTCGCCACGATCGCCCAGAACACCGAGCTGGGCGCCGGCATGGCCGTGGCCATGAAGGACCTGGAAATCCGCGGCGCCGGCAACATCCTCGGCGCCGAACAGTCCGGCCACATCGCGGGCGTCGGCTTCGACCTGTACGTGCGCCTGGTCGGCGAAGCGGTCGAAGCCTTCCGCCGCCACGCGGGCGCCGAGCCTTCCGAGGACGAGGAACTCGCGGAAGTCCGCGTCGACCTCCCCGTCGACGCCCACATCCCCCACGACTACGTCGAAGGCGAACGCCTCCGCCTGGAGGCCTACCGCAAGATCGCGGCCGCCCCCGACACCGCCGGCCTCGACGCGGTGCGCGAAGAACTCATCGACCGCTACGGCCAGCCGCCCGCCCCGGTCACCCGCCTCCTCGCCGTCGCCGCCTTCCGCCACACCTGCCGCGCGGCCGGTGTCACGGAGGTTGCCGTGCAGGGCAACACCATCCGCTTCGCACCCCTGCCGCTCGCGGATTCGCAGATGGTGCGGCTCAAGCGCCTGTACCCGAAGGCGACCTTCAAGGCCATCACGAACACGGTCTCGGTCCCCAAACCCACGGAGGGCCCGGCCGGCGGCCGCATGGGCGCGCCGACGCTACGCGACCAGGAACTGCTCGACTGGTGCGCGAAGCTGCTGACCCAGCTCACGAAAACACCCGCGACCGTGTGAGGTGTCCCGGGCTGGAAACAGCTCGACGTTCGGGCGAACTACCAGCGGAAACCTTGGAGAGGAAGTAGATTCGGCCTTACCGTCTGTCGTATGCATGATCGCTATTCGACTGTGCGCGGCCGCCAGCTCGGTGTTCGTTTGCGAGAGTTGATGGAAGAACACCATTGGGGTGTGCGCGAGATGGCGCGCCGGTTGGACTGGCCGCCCACCCGCATCTCCAACATGTTCAACGCGCGGCGGGGCAGCAAGTACATCGACGTGGTCAAGATGCTCACGCTCATGGGTGTCGTCGGCGAGGAAGCCGATGAGATCTATGCGCTGTGTGAAGACATGGACAAGTTCGGCCTTGTGGAGTCGCCGCTGGACCGGCGCAGGCGCCGGTTGCGAACGTTGGAGAACTTCGAAGCCGAGGCCTCATCCATCTTCGCTTTCCAGGCAAACTTGATTCCTGGCTTCATGCAGACTGAGCGGTACTGCCGAGCGCAGATGGAGACTGCGGTCAACCTGCAGGGGGATCTCGAGGGGTATGTCAATCGGCGGATGAAGCGCCGCGATGTACTCGACCAATCGCGGATCAAGTTCGACATCTTCGTGCACGAGTTCGTGCTGAGGCTTGATTTCGGCGGAGCGGACCTGATGGCCGAGCAGCTCTACCACCTCCTGCGGCTCGCGGTGCGGCCGAACATCACGATCCGGATCGTGCCCGCATCCGCGGGCTCCCACGCGGCAGTGGCCGGCAGCTTCAAACTGCTGGAGTTCGAAGAAGCTGATCCGGTGGTGTACATCGACACCGAAGCAGTCAATCTCTTCCTCGAAGATCCGGAAGAGATCGCCATGTACCGCAATGTCTGCCGGGGGTTGACCGCGCAAGCGCTGAACGAGGCCGACTCGAAACAGTTCATCACCGACCTCGTCGCCGAGTGCTATCCCGGCACCGACGAGGACCTGCCGCTTCAGTTCTGACCGGCCCTGTGAGGAGTAAAAGTATGCCGATCGAATGGCGCACGAGCAGCTACACCAACGCCGATGCTTGTGTTGAGGTCGCGACTGGTCGCGAAGTGCTGGTCAGGGACACCAAGGACCGCGAGGCCGGTCACATCACCGTCCCCGCGGCTGCCTGGCATGAACTACTCAACCGCCTGAACTGATCAGCCGCCTGCACTGAGCTGGAACATCGGCGGCTCACCTGTCGCCAGCTGTAAACGGACTTCCTCTTTCGGCGTAGGCAGCGCGCCCGCGCCGGCCATCGGCAGTGGTCGGGGCGTGCGGGGCACGCGTGTGCCCGAGCCGCCGCCGCGGCCGTTGTACACAACGAGCCCGCGGTCCGGATCCGGGACCGCGTCCAGTGCGGCCGTCACGGCGGCCAGGCCGCGGAACCGCTCCCGCTGAGCCAGATCCGCGAACTCGATCTCCAGCGTCACGCCCCAGCGGTGGACGTGCCACGTCCACTGTTCGGCGCCGTGGGTCAGGGCGGCCTCGGTGAGGTTGTCGCCGTGTGCGCGTTGCCAGCTGCGCGCGGAAAACTCCCCATCGAGGACCTCGATCGACAACCAAGAGTCCATAAGTCGACAATATCGTCGAACCGACCTCGATGGTGTTGCGTTTCGGGGGCGGACGTGTGAGAGGGTATGGCCTGTGATGCGGATCATGGGGCGCCCTGGGGTCGGAAAACGGACCAGCGCGCTGGCGGGTGTCGTTGCCGGTGGTCTCCTGCTCGCCGGGTGCGGTGCGGGCCCGAGCCAGGTGACCACGGCGGCGGTCATCGACGGTCAGGTCACCACCATCGACCAGGTCCAGGGCCTGATCGACAAGTCGTTGAGCGAGCAGCCGTACGCGAAGCAGCTTGCCGCGCAGCACAAGCTCGACCTCGTGGGCCGGGAGATCGTGCGCCAGCAGCTGCTGCACTCCGTGGTGCAGAAGGCGGCGGCGCAGGAGCACATCACGGCCGACCCGGCCACCATCTCCGCCGCACTCGCGCAGGGCGACCCGCTCGCCGGCGAGATGCCGGAGAACCTCGCGCAGGACCAGCCCGCGGCCGTGACGCAGCTCGTGCAGCGGGCGCGCGACCACCGTGAGGCGCTCACGGACCTGTACCTGGAGCAGCAGCTCGCCGCGAAGTACCTGCCGACGCTGGCGGTGAACTTCGACTACACGAGCATCGGGGCGCCGACGTCCGACAGCGAGACGCCGGCCATCGACCCGGCCACCGCGCGCAGCCAGGCGATCCAGAAGGCCCAGGAGTACGCGGCCAGCCCGGGCGCGATCCAGGCCGAGGTGCAGAACGGCGCGCAGGGCAACGTGGGGCAGCAGGCGCCCGCGCTGTCGTCGCCGGAGGACGCCGCGACGGTGCTGTTCGGTGTTCCGGCCAACACGGCCATCGCGTTCCAGCCCAACCCCACCAGCGCGCCGACGTGGTGGGTCACGGCCGTGGTGAAGCAGCGCGCCACCGACAAGCCGGTGGCCACCGACCAGGTGCAGCAGCCGACGCCCGACCAGATCGGGGCGATCGGGGTGCGGTTGCTGCAGCCGTACGTGAGCCAGGTCGACTTCAAGATCAACCCGCGCTACGGCGTGTGGGACCCGGTGGGCATGGACCTCGCGGCCAACGCCAACAGCCTCCAGGGCATCGTGCTGCCGGTCCGGGGTAGTGCTCCGGCCCAGCAGTGAACTCGGCAGTGACCGGCTCGGTTGTCGTGGTCGCCCACGGGGCGACCGTTCCGGCCGCGGCCGTCGGGTTGTTGCGTTCGGCCGGTGTGTACGCGGCTTCGGACGTGGACGCTTCGCTGTTCGGCGTCCCGTCGCTGCCGGCCGCGATCAGCGGCGACGTCGTGCTGATCACGGACTCGGTGGCGTCGCCTGAGGCGACCGCGCTGGTGGCCGCGGGTGCGCGCGTGATCGAGACGCCGGTGGCGCCGCTCGTCGAAGCCGCCGAGGTGATGGACACGCTGCGCTCGCCCGGCGGCTGTCCGTGGGACGCGGTGCAGACGCACGATTCGCTGCGCCAGTACCTGG
Source organism: Amycolatopsis rhabdoformis (assembly GCF_035918295.1). Lineage (GTDB taxonomy): Bacteria > Actinomycetota > Actinomycetes > Mycobacteriales > Pseudonocardiaceae > Amycolatopsis > Amycolatopsis rhabdoformis. The sequence goes on along the minus strand of NZ_CP142149.1, from coordinate 6,712,861 downwards.
TCGAAGAGACCTACGAGCTGCTCGAAGCAATCGAGGAAAACGACCGCGAAGCCCTGCGTGAAGAGCTCGGCGACGTGCTGCTGCAGGTGCTCTTCCACGCGCGCGTGGCGGCCGAGGACGCCACCGAGCCGTTCACGATCGACGACGTGGCGCGGGATCTGGTGGCCAAGCTCGTGGGGCGGCACCCGAACGTGTTCGCCGGTGCCGCGCGCGTGGCCACGGCCGGCGACCAGGAACTGAAGTGGGAAGAGCTCAAGCAGGTCGAGAAGCAGCGCCGGTCCATTGTGGACGGGGTGGCGCTCGGCCAGCCGGCCGTGGCGCTCGCCGCGAAGCTCGGCCAGCGCAGCGGGCGCGCGGGGATTCCGCTCGACCTGTTCCCGGCGGGTTCGGCGCCGGCGGCGCAGCTGTTCCGCACGGCGGCCACGGCCCGTCGCGCCGGAACCGATCCCGAGGGTGAACTGCGGGCCGTCGCGAAGCAGTTCGCGCGCGACGTGCGGGCGGCGGAGGAAGCGGCGCGCGAGGCGGGCGTGGAACCGTCCACCTTGGAGGCCGACGGCTGGCGCAAGTTCTGGCCGTAACGGGCTTTTCGGACAGCTGTTGAGTCAGTTCGGCCACCCTGTGTGCCTCGCGTGGTACGTCACGCAGTGATCGCGCGCACTCCCGCGTGCCATCTTCGCGCCGCGGGCTGACGATGGAGGCCGGTCGTCGGAGGAGTGGGTATGAGCGTGCTGGACGGGATCCTCGAAGGTGTGCGCGAGGATCTGGAAGATCGCAAGCGGACGACGTCGCTCGCGGACCTGCAGGCCCGCGTGCGCGATCTGCCGCCGACGCGGGACCCGCTGCCCGCGTTCCGCTCACCGGGCGTGTCGATCATCGCCGAGGTGAAGCGCAAGAGTCCGAGCAAGGGCGCGCTCGCCGAGATCACCGACCCGGCCGCGCTCGCGGCCCAGTACGAAGAGGGCGGCGCGTCGGCCATCAGCGTGCTGACCGAGCGGCGGCGCTTCGGCGGCTCGCTCGCGGACCTGGAGGCGGTGCGCGGACGCGTCGGGATTCCGGTGCTGCGCAAGGACTTCATCGTGGAGCCGTACCAGCTGTGGGAGGCGCGCGCGTACGGCGCGGACCTGGCGCTGCTGATGGTGGTGTCGCTGGAAGGTGCCCTGCTGGACGAGCTCCACGGCCTCGCCGTGGAGCTGGGTCTCACGCCGCTGGTCGAGTCGCACACCGAGGACGAGCTGGCGCGCGCGGTGGCGTCCGGGGCGCAGGTGCTGGGTGTCAACGCCCGCGACCTCACGACGCTGGAGGTCGACCGGACCGTGTTCAAGGCGCTCGGGCCGCAGATCCCGGCCGATCGCGTGCGGGTGGCGGAGTCGGGCGTGGCCGGTCCGGGTGATGTCGCGGAGTACCGCGGCTGGGGCGCGGACGTGGTGCTGGTCGGCGAGGCGCTGGTGCGCTCGGGCGACCCGGTCACGTCCGTCCGCGACTTCATCCGGACGGCCAACGAGCTCGGTTAGGGCTTGAGCACGATCCGCCCGAAGACCTCGCCGTCGTCCATCTTTTGGTGGGCGAGGGCGGCCTCGTCGAGCTTGAGCACTTCGTGCACAACGGCCTTGAAGTCCTTGCTGCGGAACTGTTCTTCGCGGACGGTTCGCATGGCTTCGGGCGACACGGTGTCGGCGCTGAAGGTGACGAACGACAGCGACCGGCGGAAGTCCTGCATCAGCTTCATCCCGAAGTCGGCCGGCGGCATCCCGCCGACGATGCCGACCACCACGAGACGGCCGTTGCGGTTGAGCTTGTCGAAGAAGCCGGGCAGGTGCTCGCCCGCGATGAGGTCGATGATCACGTCGTACTGATCGTCGCCGGTCCCCGCGCGGTCGAGGACCTGGGTGGCGCCGAGCGCTTTCAGCCGCTCGCCGCGCTCGGCACTGGACGTGGTGACGGCGACGGCCTTGGCTCCGTCGCGCACGGCCAGCTGGATCGCCGAAACGCCGATGCTCCCGGCCGCGCCGCGCACCAGCACGGTCTCGCCGGGCCGGAAGTGCGCCTGCTCCAGGGCGAAGTGCGCGACCGGCCCGGAGGTGCCGATGGCCACGGCGTCCTCGCTCGAGAGCGCGTCGGGAATCGGCAGGAAGTCACTCGCGGCCACGCGCTCCGCGTAACCACCGCCCATCCCGGCGAACGCCCACACCCGTCGGCCTCTCAGCCCCTCGTCGACGCCCTCGCCGACGGCCACGACCGTGCCCGCGACCTCGCTGCCGGGGATGAACCCGGGCTGGAAGCCGTAGCTGTTCAGCGTGCCGCGGCGGATCACCGCGTCGACGCCGCCGACCCCGATGGCCTCGGTCTCGATCAGCACTTGCCCGGCGGCCGGAACCGGTTCCGGCACCTCCGTGACCCGCAGTCCCTCGGCCGGTCCGAACTCTTCGATCACCACTGCTTTCATGCCCGCGACGCTAACGGACGGGGGCGTCCGTTTCGGCTAAAGTGAGAGCGTGCCAGCCCGTTTGCCTCAGACACTGCGCTCCGACGCGCGCGACAACCGCGACCGCATCCTCACCGCGGCCCGCGAGGTCTTCGCGGCCGAGGGCCTCGACGTGCCGATGCGCGAGGTCGCCCGCCGCGCCGGCGTCGGCCCCGCCACGCTGTATCGCCACTTCCCCACCAAGGAGGACCTGGCGGGCGCCGCCTTCGCCGACCAGCTGCCCCTGTGCCAGGAGATCGTCGCCGAGGGCCTCGCCACCCCCGACCCGTGGCTCGGCTTCCGCCTGGTGATCGAAAAGCTCTTCGACGTCCACGCCCGCGACCGCGGCTTCACCGCGGCCTTCCTCTCGCGCTTCCCGCGCGCCTTCGACTTCACCGCCGCCCGCGACGCCACCCTCGCCGCCATCTCCGAGCTGGCCCTGCGCGCGAAAACCACCGGCCACCTGCGCCCCGACTTCGTGGTGGACGACCTGGTGCTGGTGCTGATGGCGAACAACGGCATCCAGGCGTCGTCGCCGGAGGTCCGCGTCGCCGCTTCGCGCCGATTCGCGGCGCTGGCGATCCAGGCGTTTCGAGCTACGCCGGAGGCGGCGCCGCTGCCACCGGCGGCGCGGATGCACCTGCGCGCGGTGGTCTGACGCGGGTGGCGGGGCGCGTGAGCTGATCGACGGTCATCTCCGCCCTCCAGCAGCACGGACGCACCTGCGCTCGCTCGTGTGACTCAAACCACACCGCACTGAGAACCGTGGGATGATTCGCGGCGTCTTGCCTGAGGTGAAGCACCAGAAGCCCGTGGTCGAGGTGGACGAGGAACAGCTCGTCCGCCGGGCTGCGCGTGGTGATCGGGTGGCGTTCGAGGAGTTCTACCGGCGGACGGCGCCGTGGCTGGTGGTGCGGTTGCGGCGGCGGTGTGCGGATGAGCAGATCGTCGCCGAGGTCATGCAGGAGACGTACCTGGCGGTGTGGCGGGCGGCGGGGTCGTTCGCGGGCGCGGCGGCCGGTGGGTCGGCCGTCGGGTGGGTCTGGACGATCGCGGCGAGGCGGCTGGTTGACGCGTTTCGGCGGCGGGCACAGCACGCGCAGGTGCCCGTCGTGACGCAGGTCGACGTGACCGCGCCGGCGGCGGAGGACGAAGCGCTCAAGGGCACGGTCGGCGACGAGGTGGGCGACGCGTTGCGCACGCTGGCCCCGGAGCTGCGGCAGGTGCTGCAGGCGATGGTGCTCGACGGACTGTCCGTGCGGGAGACCGCCGTGCTGCTCGGGCTGCCGGAAGGAACTGTGAAAACGCGGGCGCGCCGTGCGCGGATCGCCATGCGGGAGGCCCTGACATGAACCACGTCTCCGATCGACTGCTGACCGGCTACCTCGCCGGCGAAACCTTGCCCGGCGACGAGGAGTGGGCCGCCGAGGCGCACCTGGAGACTTGTGCGGTGTGCCGGGGCCGGCTGGCCGCGCTGTCCACATCGGACACGCTGATCCCGGACGTGTGGGCCGGGCTGCAGCCGGAGCTGGCCAAGGCGCCGCAGCCGGTGCCACGGCGGCTCAAGGCGGGTCTGCGCAGCTGGGCCACGCCGGTGCTGCTGCCGTGGCTGGTGATGACAGTGCTGGTGGCGGTGGTGGCCGTGCTGATCGACCGCGGCTTCCCGGAGAACCTGTCGTTCGTGCAGCTGATCGCGCCGGTGCTCACGGTGATCGGCGTGGCGGCTTCGTGGGCGCGGGGGCTGGACCCGGCGTACGAGGTGGTGACCGCGAGCCCGCGGGCCGGTCTGGACCTCGTGCTGCGGCGCACCACGGCGGTGCTGGTGCTGGTGTTGCCGGTGCTGCTGGTCGCGGGCTGGCTCAGCCACACGAACCTGGGGCTGGCGCTGTTGCCGAGCCTCGCGTTCACGACCGGAACGCTGGCGTTGGGCGTGGTCATGGGCGTGACGCGGGCCGCGCTGGTGCTGGTGGTGGCGTGGCTCGGGGTGCTGGTGCTGCCGACGCTGGCCAGGGGTTATTCGTTCGCACTGCAACCGGGATCGCTTCCGGTCTGGGGCGGGATCTTCGCGTTGACGGTCGTGGTGGTGGTGCTCTGCCGGAGCGCTTTCACGCGGCTCAACGTGCACCACTGAGGGAGGAAGGGGACAATGGACATGCGGGCAGTAGAAGCCGCCGAGGTCGCTCCGTCGACCTATGCCTGGGAAATCCAGGCCGAAGAGCTGAAAGTACGCGTGGGACGGCGGAAAATGGCCGTCGACGGCCTGGATCTCGCCTTGGGTAAGGGAGTCCACGGCCTGCTCGGTCCCAACGGGGCCGGCAAGACCACGCTGATCAGAGCGCTGGCGACAGTGCTCAGGCCGGCGGAAGGCAGGCTGGCGCTGCTCGGTGAGTCGGTCGGGGGACACATCGATCAGCGCCGCCTGCGCCGGCACATCGGCTATCTGCCGCAGACGTTCGGCTACTACAAGCGCTTCACCGTGCGTGAGTTCGTCGAATACCTGGCGTGGCTGAAGGAGATGTCCAAAGAGGACATCCCGGGCGCCGTGCAGCGCGCGATCGAACGTGTGGGCCTGGCCGATCGCGCCGACGACAAGCTGAAAACGCTGTCAGGCGGCATGGTCCGCCGCGTCGGCATCGCGCAGGCCATCGTGAACGACCCGCAGATCCTGCTGCTCGACGAACCCACCGCGGGCCTCGACCCGGCCCAGCGCGTGCGCTTCCGCGAGCTCATGGTGCAGCTCGGTCAGGACGCATGTGTCGTCGTGTCCACGCACCTGGTGGAAGACGTGGCCACGGCGTGCACCGACGTGGTGCTCTTCGCCGAGGGCAAGCTCGTGTTCCAGGGCACGCCCGGGCAGCTGGCCGAGGCGGGCAGCACCGAGGACATCGGCGACAGCCCCATCGAGCGCGGCTACTCGGCGCTGCTCAACCACGAGCGCGGGAGGGGTTCCTGGTGAGCGTGCTGCGCACCGAGGCGCGCCGGTCGATCGCGCCGTGGCTGCTGGTCGTGTTCCTGGCCGTGGGCCTGGGTTTCTTCTTCCTGTTCAGCGGGCCGTGGATCCGGGACGCCAGCGCCTGGGACCTGCAATGGGTCCCTTCGGTGCTGTGGACGCGCTACGAGCTGTCGCTGCTGTGGCCGATCGTGGTGTGTGCCGCCGCGCTGCAGGGGATGCGTGACGGGCGGTCCGGAATGGACGAACTGCTCGCCACCACTCCGTTGCCCGTCGCCCGGCGCACGGCGAAGGTCGCGCTGGTGATCGGGCTGGCCGCGGTGGTCGCGTACCTCGTGATCGTGGCCGTCGGCCTCGGGCAGGTGATCGCCAACGACGGGATGTTCACCTTCACCTGGGTGCTGCCGCTGCTGGCCGGCATCGCTTCGGTGCTGGCGGGCGCGTCCGTGGGGCTCGCCCTCGGCCGACTGATGCCGCATCCGCTCACCGCACCCGCGGCCGGCGTGGTGGCGCTGGTGCTGAGCGTGTTCCTGCAGGTCGCCGGCGACCGCGGGAGTGCCGCGGAGGTGCTGCCGAACTGGCTCGCGCTGCTTTCGCCTGCCGCGGCGTCGCCGCGCAGCGCCTTCCAGGATCCGGTGGCCGCCGTGTCGATCGGCCAGCTGTGCTGGCTGCTGGGCCTCGCGGCGACGGGGTTCCTGGTGCTGGCCGTGCGCCGCTGGTACGCGGTGCTGCCGGCGCTCGTCGGGCTCGCCGTCGCCCTGCCGCTCTTCCCCGCCACGGCCGCCGACAACTTCACCGACAACGGCAAGGCCGCTCTCGTGTGCGACGGCCCGGTGTGCGTCACCACTCTGCACTCCGACTGGCTGTCCACTGTGGCCGGACCGGGTCGCGACGCCTTGGCCCGGCTGGCGAAGCTGCCCTCCGCGCCGAAGCGGGTCGTCGAGACCACCGAGCGGGAGTTCACCCGCCACGGCGACCCCGATCCGGCCGTGCTCACCGTGCGCCGCGACGACTATTACGTGCGCAGCCTCTCGGGCCGTGCCCTGGAGTACCAGCTCCTCGACACGGCGAGCGGCCCCACCTGCGGCGGCTGGGAAACCGAATCGGCGGCCCGCTGGGTCATCGCCGCCTGGCTCATCGGCGATCTGACGCCGGTGCCGCACGCCGAGGTCTTCGGCGCCACCCCGACCCCGCTGATGCGCGACGCCTGGACGAAGCTGCGCGCGGCCCCGATGGCCGAACAGGTCCGGCGCGTCGACGCCGCGCGCTTGGCCGGGCTGAGCTGCCACGGTGACCCGTATGCGCTGCTGACCGGAGCGTCCTCATGAGATGGCTCACGCTGTACGCCCGCTCGCGCCGGCTGCCTGCCTCTCTGGTGGCGTTGGTGTTGTGCCCCTTGGTGATCCGGGTGCTGGCGGGCTCGGATTGGTCCGTGGGGTTCGCTTCGCTGGCCCTCGGTGCGGCGATCGCGGTCGCGGCCACCGGGCTCTCGGGGCAGGACGTGGATCTCGACCGCACCGCCGCGTTCGGCTGGTTGCCGCGCCGGCTCGTGCACCTGGTGCTGCTCGGGGTGATCGCCGTCGGGGTGCTGTTGCTGGTGCGGGCCTCGGAGGTGCCGGCGCCGGTGATCCTTCGCGACGGTCTCGGTCTCGTCGGTCTCGCGGGGCTGGCCGCGTTCGCCTTCGGCGGGCAGTTCGGGTGGACGTTGCCGTTGCTGTGGCTGGTGGTGGCGCTGTTCGTGCCGGGCGACCCGGTGGGGCTCTACCACGTGGTGGCGTGGCCGTTGCAGGATTCGGACATCGCCGTGTCGTGGTGGCTGGCCGGCGGGTTGTTCCTGGTGGGCACCGGTGCGTACGCGGCGGTGGGGGCGCGCCGCTGAAAGACCTGGGGGACGGCCGGTTGTCGTACTCGCACGAGGGGCGGGTACGGCAACCGGTGCCGGTGGCCGTTAGGCCGTCCGGCGGGGTGTCCGGCGAAGTCCCACCACGCCGAGCCGGTTCTTCCTACAATCGCGCACCATGATCGCGCCCGCCGTGACCGGCGAACACTCCGAATCCTTCGGACTCGGTGAAGTCACCCTCGACCAGCTGCGCGAGCGAGTCCGGAAGCTGGCCGGGGGCGTGTTCGACGAAGACGTGCCGCGGCTGGAGAGGGAGATGCCGCACCTCGATCTCGGCGACATGCGGACCAAGGTCTTGGCCAGCGTGGCCGACGACGCCGACACCCTGCTGCGGACCACCAACAACCAGAACCTGCAGCTGAACCACGCCCGGCTCGCGCTGGCGAACCACGTCCGGCCGCCCGAACGCGACCGGGCGAACCCGCGCGACCGGGCCGCCCACGCGGCCACCGGATTCGCACTGTGGCTCGGGGTGCTCGTGCCGGTGGTCTTCTGGCAGCTCCTCCAGACGCCGTTGAGCGGGGCGGCGCACTTCTGGATCTCCGTGGCGGTGGTGGTGGCCGGGTTCGCCTCGCTCAAGCTCACCTCGTTGGCCGTGGCGTCGGCGGGCCGCCGGCTCAACGGCGTGCTGACGCGCGGTGGAGCGGCCTGGCCCATCGCGCCGTGCTTCGCCGCGATCTACCTGCTGGTGCTCTGGCGGCTGCGGAGTGCGTGGCAGGAGGCCATGGGGGCCGGCTGGGCCGTGGTGGTGTGGATTCTGCTGGGTCTCGTGACGCTGTTCCTGGTGCTGGTGGGGTACCTGGCCGCGTCGGATCCTGTGCGTGACGAGCGCGAGTGGCAGCGTGTGCCCCGCGCGGTTTTCGGTCGTTCGCTCCTGTCCGTCGTGGTCGCGTCCGTGGTGCTGGCGCTGGTGCTCACCGGCGCGCTGCCCCTGCCCTGGCCGGAGTGGGCGACCTGGGTCGCCGCGGACGTGGTGGCGTCGCTGATCGCGGTGGCGGGCGCGCCGGCGCTGCTCGGGTTCCGGATCCTGGTGCCGGCCCGGTACTCGCGCGACCCGAACCGTCGCGGCAGCCCCGCGTGGACCAAACAGCGCGACGATCTGCAGAAGCTGGTCGACGAGGCCGACGAGGAATGGCTGCGCAGCATCGAAGGACCGCTTCGGCGCCGCGTGCGCAACCGCCTCAACGCGGTGGTCGACCCGCCGTTCGGCACCACCCTGCCGAAGGTGGACCGCGCGGCGCTCGGCCAGATGCGCGCGGGCGACCGGGCGTTCACCGAAACCCCGGCCGGGCAACGGCTGAAGTCGGTGCTCGCGGGAATCCGCGGTGGTGCGATCGGCATGGCCGGGCCGCGCGGTGCGGGCAAGTCGACGCTCCTGGAGGCGTACCAGGCCGGCCGGTTCAACGAGTACAACGAGGCGCACATCGCGCTGCTCGAGAGCGTGCCGGTGCGGTACGACGCTCGCGAGTTCGTGCTGCACCTCTTCGCGCAGACGTGCGCCGCGGTGATCGGGTTCTGCGCCAAGAACGGCGTGGAAGCCGCGGAGCAACCGCCGGCGCGGCTCGACCGGCGAGCTTGGCTGAGCCGGGTGTGGCCGTTCGCCGCCGTGGTGGTGGTGTGGGCGGTGGTGGGCGTGGCCGGGGCTTCGGCGCTGAGCGGCCGTCCGGTGAACGTCGGCGCGTGGCTCACGGCCATGTGGTGGCCGATCGTCGCGGTGCTCGGGGTGGGGTCGATCCTCGGGATCGCCTTGCGCCGCCGCTCGGGCCCGGTCCTGCCGCGGCTCACCGCCCCGCCGCGCGAGCCGCGGCCGCCCGCACCGGGTGACCTCCACGCGTTGCGCGGGTTCGCCGAAGCGCGCTTGCGCGACGCCGCCTACCAGCTGAAACACACCTCAGGCTGGTCCGGCAAGATCGGCCTGCCGCTCGGCGTGGAGGCCGGCGCGTCGGGCTCGCAGGAGCTGACCAGCCTCCCGCGCACGTACCCGCAGATCGTCCACGACTTCGGCAAGTTCCTCAGCACCACGATCGGCTGCCTGAAAGGCCTGCCCAAGGTCGCGTCGACGTCGGTGGTGATCATCCTCGACGAGCTGGACAAGATCGCCTCGCCGGAAGCCGCGCAGGACTTCGTGAACGAGATCAAGGCGTTGTTCAGCCTCGACGTGCCGGGCTTCCTGGTCCTCGTGTCGGTGTCCGAAGACGCGCTGGCCTCGTTCGAGCGCCGGGGCCTGCCGGTGCGCGACGCGTTCGACAGCGCCTTCGACGTGATCTTCCGCTTGGAGTACCTGAAGCTCGACGACTCGAAAGACGTGCTGTACAGCCGAATTCTCGGCCTGCCGGAGCCGTTCGTGTGCCTGTGCCACTCGCTGTCGGGCGGCTTGCCCCGCGAACTGATCCGCGTGGCGCGGCAGATGATCGGCCTGACGGGGGAGCTCGCGGACGTCTCTCGCGTGCTGGTGGACGACGAGCTGCGGGACAAGCGCAGCGCCCTGCGGACCGTGGTCGCTCGCGGCGCGTACGACGACGTTTCCGTGAGCGACCTGGTCCGCCACCTCGACGCCCACGCCCAGGCCGACCCGGCCGTGTTGCTGCGGGCGGTGGAAAACCCGCCGGCCGCGGCCGCCGACCTGCACCGCCTCCAGGTCGAAACCCTCGGGCACCTCTACTTCCTGAGCACGGTCCTGGAGGTGTTCGGCCCCTCCTTCTCCCCGGCGGCGCTCACCCGCGGCAAAACCGAAGGCGACACGTCCTTCGACACCCTCACGTCGGCGCGGCAGCTGTTTCCCGTGAACGCGCACCTAGCTTGGCTCACGGTGAGCGCGTTCCGGCAGGCGTGGGGTCTTCGGGTGATCGAACCGCCGGAGCGGCGACGGGCGGGGACGTCGGGGAACGGTGCGGGTGAGGGCTTGGCGGTGCGTGAGGTCGAGCTCGGCTAGGGCCGGGCTGGTGATGCGGTGGTCACCTCTTGTTCGCGCAGGTGATGCACGTCCGCGTAGTCGGCAGAGCCTGCAAACGGCCCTCGGCGATCGGGCCACCACACCGTTCACAGACCTCGAAGACCCCCGCCCGCACCCGCTCAGCAGCCTGGTCCAGCGCGACAAGCTCATCTTCCGCCTGCTGCAACAGGGCCTGGACCTGGGCGCGCTCGAAGGCGATGGTCGAGCCCTCCGGGTCGTGCTCGTCATCGCCGCTCGAAAACTCCGAGGCGGCCACGATCTCGTCCCGCCGGCGCGCCAATGCCAGGGCCAACGACGCGGTCTCGGCTCGTGCCGTCGAGACCAGCTCGGTCGCCGCGCGTTCGTCCATGGCCGGCGGCCTCCCTAGCGCACCACGTCCCGGTTGTTCGGCTTCATCTCCAACGGTGGCACATCCGCACCGTCGATGCCCATGCTGATGATGCGCTCCGGGTGCAGCCGGATCACCGCGCCGTCGAGGTGCCCGTCCGGCGCGAACTCCTCGGTCAGCACCTCCGCGCGGCCGCGGATCTCCAGGCAGCGCACGCGCATGGGCGACAGCGAAGGCCGGTCGTCCACCACGAAGGCGGCGCGGCCGTTCGCCGCGACGTTGCGGTACTTGCGGCTGTGCGTCAGTCGGTAGCCGGTGATGTCGATGGCTTGGGCATCGGCGTTGTAGTTGAAGGCCACGGGGCTGACCTGCAGTGTTCCGTTCGGCTGCTGGGTCGCGAGGCGGCCCAGGCCCTGGGTGGCGAGGTAGTCGAGTTCGGCTGAGGTGAACATGCACCCCACGAAACAACTTCAACCCCGCTTGAAGTCAAGCGAAGAGCCCGTCACCCCAGGAAGACGTCGGCGTGGGGCCCGGCGGCACGGCGAAGTGGGCCGAACCCGTGTGCTGCACGTACTCCATCATCGCGTCCTTCGACGACAGCGCCTGTTGCATCGGCACGTACTGCTTGCGGGTGTCGCGGTTGAAGGCCAGGAAGAACAGGCCGGCTTCGAGGTGGCCGACTCCGTCGGAGCCGTCGACGAAGTTGTAGCCGCGGCGCAGGATGCGGGTGCCGTTCAGCGTCTGGTGCGAGGCCAGGCGGATGTGGGCGTCGTCGGCGATCAGCGGCACGCCGCCGGCTCCGCGCACGCCCAGGTCGACCTCGTCGAACTCCGCGGTCTGGCCCAGGGGCGCGCCGGTGCCCTTGGTGCGGCCGATGATCTGTTCCTGGCCCTCCAGCGGTTCGCGGTCCCACGTCTCGATGTGCATCTGGATGCGCCGCGCCACGAGGTAGGTGCCGCCGGCCATCCAGGGCTGGCCGTCGCCGGCGACGGCCCACACCTCGTCGCGCAGGATGTCGGTGTCCTCGGACTTCACGTTGTTCGTGCCGTCCTTGAAGCCGAACAGGTTGCGTGGCGTGGCCTGCGCGCGCGAGGTGGACGAGCTGCGCCCGAAGCCGAGCTGCGACCAGCGCACGGCGGTGACGCCGAAGCCGAGCCGCGCGAGGTTGCGCACCGCGTGCACGGCCACCTGCGGGTCGTTGGCGCACGCCTGGATACACAGGTCGCCGCCGGTGCGGGCCGGGTCGAGCTTGTCCTTCGGGAACAGCGGCAGGTCGATCAGCTGCGGCGGGCGCTTCGCGGCCAGTCCGAAGCGGTCGTCGAACAGCGAAGGGCCGAAGCCGATGGTGAGCGTGAGGTCCGACGCCGGCAGGTCGAGCGCTTCGCCGGTGTCGCCGGGCGGGGCTTCGGCGGCGCCGCCGACGGCGCCGTTGGGCACGACCTCTTGCCCGGCCGTCATCCGTCGTGCCGCGGAAGTCCACGTGCGCAACAGTTGCCGCAGCTCGCCGACGTCGGTAGTGGTCACGTCGAACGCCGCGAAGTGCAGGTTCTGCTGGGTCGGCGTGACGATGCCGGCCTGGTGCGCACCGTGGAAGTCCACCGTGGTCGTCGCGGCCTGCGCGGTGGAACCGCCACCCGATCGATCGATGCCGACCCCGGCCGCCGCTCCCGCGCCGGCCAGGGCGACCCCCGCTCCCGCCAGCCCGAACAGCTTCCGACGGGAGACGCGGGTGCCCTCGTCACTCACTTCGACACAACCTCCGCGACCTTGCTCAGCGGCTCGCTCAAGGCGTCGACCGCCGAGGCGAACGCCTTGATCTCGTCCTGCGACAGCTGGTTGTAGTACTTGAACCCGTCACCGACGCGCGTCTTGTCCAGCAGCGCCTGCACGTTGGCGAACTGCTTGTCCAGAGTGGACACCAGCGCCGGGTCGCGCTCCTGCAGGATCGGCCGCAGCGCCGCGATCGCGCCCTTCGAACCGTCCACGTTGGCCTGGAAGTCCCACAGGTCGGTGTGCGAGAAGGTCTCTTCCTCGCCGGTGATCTTGCCGGTGGCGACCTCGTCGAGCAGGCCCTTCGCGCCGTTGGCCAGGTCGAGCGCGCTCAGCTGCAGGGTCTTGGTCTTGGCGACCAGGTCCTTGACGTCGGTGACCAGCTTGTCGGCGATCTGCGGGGTGTCGGGCTTGAGGCCGGTCACCCACAGGTCCTTCTCGATGCGGTGGAAGCCGGTGAACTGCTGGCCCGGTTCGAGGTCGGCCTCGCGCACGTCGATGGCCGGGTCGAGGTCACCGAACTTCTCGGCGACGGGCTCGATGCGCTCGTAGTACACGCGCGTGGTGGCGTATTCGGCCTTGGCCTCGTCGACCTTGCCCGCCTTCACGGCGTCGACGAACTTCTGCGTCTCGGTCTCGAGCGCGTCGGTGTTGTTCGCGACGTAGGTGGCGTAGCTCTTGGTGGCTTCGGCCTTCTGCGCGTTGGTGTCGGTCTGCTTCTGCGCGCCACCGGTGACGGTGAAGTCGCCGCGGATGCCGTTGCCGGCCATGCCCGGCTTGCACGCCGTCTGGTACTTGCCGGCCTCGGGCACCTCGACGATGAGCCGGCGGTTGAGGCCGGGGGCGATGTTCTCGACCTCGCCCATGATCCGGTCGCCCTCGGCGTAGAGGTAGAACTCGGTGACCTTGGTGCCCTTGTTCGTGATCTCGAACGTCACGTTGCCCGCGCCGGCGGTCTTGGTGGCGACCGCGCAGGAGCTGTCGGACGCCTCGACCTTGATCGGGCCCGGGGCGCCGGCGGCGCCGCCGGACGCGGAATCCGTGCTGTCACAGGCGGACAGGGCCACGAGGGCCCCGACTCCGGCCAGCACGGCCAGCGGGGTTCTGGGAGAAAGGGGCACGGTCACTCCTTGACAGCGGCCGCAGCGGCTTCAGCCGTGACGGTTTTCTTCTTGGTGGGCTTGAGGAACAGCGGGAGAACGATCACCACGTACGCGACCCAGGCGATGGCCTGCAGCACCGTGGTCTGCTGCGAGTAGTTGAAGATCCCCTTGAGCAGCGCGCCGTACCACGAGGTTTCCGGCAGCGAGCTCGACGCGTCGAACGCGAGCGTGGTCAGGCCGGGGATGAAGCCGGCTTCCTGGAGGTCGTGGAGGCCGTAGCCGAGCACGCCGGCGGCCACGAACACCAGCAGCACACCGGTGACGGTGAAGAACTTCGCGAGGTTGAAGCGCACGGCGCCGCGGTAGAGCAGGTACGCGATCACGATCGCGGCGGCGATGCCGACCACGAACCCGATGAGCGGCTGGATCGTGTCCGACTGCGCGGTCTGCACGGCGGAGTAGAAGAACACCGCCGTTTCGAGGCCTTCGCGGCCCACGGCGAGGAACGACAGCAGCAGCACGGCGGCGGGGCCGACGTTGAGCGCGTCCTCCATCTTGCCGCGCAGCTCGGCCGCCATCTGCTTGGACGCCTTGCGCATCCAGAAGATCATCGCCGTGACGAACGCGACGGCGACGATCGAGAGGCTGCCGCCGAGCAGCTCCTGGTGCTCGAAGCTCAGCTGTGCCGTGCTGTAGGTGAGGATCGCGCCGACGGCCACCGAAAGCAGCACCGCGGCGCCGACCCCGGGCCACACGAACTTCAGCGCGTGGCGCCGGTCGGTCTTCACCAGGAACGCGACCAGGATGCTGACCACCAGGGCGGCCTCGAGCCCCTCGCGCAACCCGATCAGCGCGCTCGAAAACACCACTGCTCAGCCCTCCTTCGCGTACCTGACCTGATGTTTTTAGGTAAGGCTTGCCTGTAAGTCCAGAGGAGCGTACGCCCGGGGTGGTTCCCGAAAACGGACGAAACGGATTCAGTGGGCCGGTTAGGTTAGGGTAACCGCAGGTCAGCGCCGTGAACGGCGGGTCCATAACAAATTGTGTGACGTGGGCGGCTGGGGCTGGGAGTTAACCGTCCGCTTGCTTTTCGCCTGATCGGGCTGCTGGGGCGTGTCCCGCTCACCGTTACTCTTTCACGGCGTCTTCACGTAGCTGGTACGCAAATTGACCGCGCGAGTCGATCTTTCCGGCGCGCGATCCACCTGACCCACCCGAGGAGCATCGACTGTGGCCGTTTCGCTCGTGAAGACCTTCGCGGAGATCAGCACGCCGGATTCGCCGGAGTCCACGCCGGTGCTGATGAAGCGGGCCGTGGTGCTCGGCGCGAGCATGGCGGGCCTGCTCGCCGCGCGCGTGCTCAGCGACCACGCCGAGCAGGTGCTGCTGATCGAGCGTGACGACTCCGACAGCGGCAGCGACCCGCGGCCCGGCGTGCCGCAGGGCACCCAGGTGCACGCGCTGCTCTCGGCGGGCGCGGTGCAGCTCGAACGCTGGTTCCCCGGCTTCTCCGCCGAGGCGATCGCGGCCGGCGCGGTGGTGCCGCCCTCGGACGGCTCGCGCGGAGCGTTTTTCATGAACGGCGAGCTGCGCGTGGCCCCGCCGACGGAGCAGAAGGACGAGACGCCGGTGCTGGTGAGCACGCGGCCGTTCCTCGAAGCGCTGGTGCGCCGCCGGACTCTCGAGGTCGGCAACATCACGCTCGTGACCGGCCGCGCCGATGGCCTGATCTTCGACGGCGAGCGCGTGGCGGGCGCGACCTACGTGCCGACCGGCGCGACCGAGTCCGTGACCGAGCGCGGCGACCTCGTGGTGGACGCGACCGGCCGTTCGAGCAAGCTCGGCGACTGGCTGGAGGACAACGGCTGGGTGCGTCCGCCGATGCAGCGCATGCCGATCAAGCTCAACTACGCCACCGCGATGTTCGCCTACGACGAGAAGATCAGCGACCTGATGAGCTCGGTGTCGCAGACCGGGCCCGACGCCGTGACCGGGCGGGTCGCGCGCATCGCCGGCTTCAACCTCGTGGAGGGCGACCGGTGGATCATGCTCATCTCCGGCTACGGGGACGACCGGCCCAGTCGTGACCGCGAGGACTACACCACCCGCTGCCGCCGCGACTTCCCGAAGGTCTACGGCGACATCGCCGAACAAGCGACCATGGTCGGCGACGTGATCACCTACCACCAGGCCGACAGCCGGCGCCGCGACTTCCACGAACTCACCCGCTTCCCGGCGGGCCTAGTGGCGGCCGGCGACGCCGTCGCGTCGTTCAACCCCGTGTACGGGCAGGGCATGACTTCGGCGATGCTGCACGCTTCGTGCCTGTCGAAGTACCTGCGCGCGCAGCCGTCGCTCGACCGGCCGGCCATGGCGTATTTCGAGCTCGTGCGGGTGGTCGTCGACGTGGCCTGGCAGATCTCGACGCTCGCCGACCTCGACCTGCCGCACGTGGACGGCCCGTACCCGCGTGGCTTCCGGTTCGTGAAGTGGTTCAGCGGCGTGCTGTTTAGGGCGTCGATGACCGACGGCGTGATCAACGCGCGCCTGGCCCGCGTGACCACGATGATGGACCACCCGAACTCGCTGGCCACCCTCGGCACGGTGCTGCGCGCCCTGAAGTTCGGCCGTCGGAAGGCGGTCGCGGCCTGATCACTCATTCACCCGATCTGGCGTCACGCGAGGGTGGGGGAAGTAACCTGTCCGGGTGGCCGATACCGCTCAGTCGACGTCTCCGCCTCGTCGGTACGTCAGCCGGATCGCGTTGTCGCTGGGGCTGGTGCTCACGGGGGTCGTGCTGGTGGTGACCATCGGCGTGCGGGACCCCGCGCCGCCGCCCGCGGTGCCCGTCGCCGCGGCCCCGTCGTCGTTCTCGGTGCCGCCGCAGCGTCCGCAATCGGGTGGCGCCGCACCGCGGGCGGGCTTGGCCGCCCCGCCTGACCGGCCCACGGAATCGGACCAGGCCGAACTCGACGCGTGGGCCACGCGCGTGGCGGGAAAGACCCAGCTGTCCGCCCGAGTGCTGGCGGCGTACGGCCGCGCGGAAATGTGGATGCGGCGCCAGAAACCGGCGTGCCACCTGTCTTGGTCGACTCTCGCGGGCATCGGCCACCTGGCCACGCCGTCCCTGACGGTTTCCCCCGCCGGCGACGTTGCTCCGCCGATCATCGGCGCCGCCGTCCCCGGCCCGGACACCGACGCCGGCAAACTCGACGGCGACCGCAAAGCCGACCACGAACTGGGCCCTCTGCACTTCACCCCGGCCACCTGGGCGAAATACGCGGAACGCGCCAACGGCGACGGCAAACCCGCCAACCCCCAAAACCTCGACGACGCCGCCTTCACGGCCGCCCGCTACCTGTGCTCCGGCGGCGACGACCTCGGTACGCCGTCGGGCTGGTGGCGGGCGATGCTGTTCTACAACGCCTCGGTGGACTACGTGCAGGGCGTCTTCTCGGCGGCGGATTCCTATGCGGCGGCGAGTGTGGAGCAGTGAGTGGGGTTGTCGGTTTTTGGGTGTGGGGCTGCACGGTGAGCACGTGGGCTGCCGGCGCTGACGGGTGAGTCAACCTCGGGAAAAAGCCGCTGACAACCTCAGCGCTTGCGACCAGCCCAGGACACCTCAGGCGTGCGCAGTGATCCGCGTGCCCTTGATCGCCTTCGCCGGGCGCGGCGCCTTGACCGCGGCGGCAGCCGCACGCTTCCGGCTCCCCACCGGGAACCGGTTGTCCAGCTCCACGATGACCGGCGACAGGGCGGCCAGCAGCAGGACGGCGAGGCCGGCGTACACGGCGATGAAGGCGAGGACGTTCATCTCGAGCTCCTTGGGTCGTTCTCGGTGATGACTCAAGGTTCGCTCGTGGAGGGGGTCCAGTGGATCAGCCGTCCGGCCGAGCGTGAGCGTCGAAAGGCCGAACCGCGAAGCCCCGGACCAGCCGCAAGACCCGAACTCACCAGCACCCCGCAGCGAGCCCGCCCAAAACGGACAAAAGAAGCGTCAACGGTCCTGCAACGTGATCCTCGCCGTGACCTCGGCGATCGCCTCCAGGTACTCCGGCACCGGGTTCATCGCCGAGGCCATGCGCAGTTGCGTGAGCGCCTCGGCCAATCGGCCGAGGCGCTGGAGGGTTCGTCCGAGGACGAAGCGGGCGTAGTGATCCGTCGGATCCAGCTCGAGCACGCGCGTGAACGCGCGTTCGGCCCGCCGGAGCTGGGCCGAATGGAAGTACGCGCGCCCGAGGAGCAGCTGCACGCTCGGACGGTCGTCGTCGAGCAGCGGTTGGAGGGCTTTGAGCGCGTCGAGCGGGCGGTGGCGTTCGACCAGATCCTCGGCCTGGCGGAAGGCCCGGAAACGGTCTTCGCCGGTGGGCTCTGGTACTGCTGCGGCGTCCGTCATGGTCACTCTGACGATACCGCTACCGAGGGCCTGACACGAGGCGGCGGACGGGTCGTGGTGGACTGTCCTGCCATGAGCAGCGGACAGGAACCCGGCTACGTGGGCCTGGCGCCCTACCTCTACTACACCGACGCGACCGCGGCGCTGGAGTGGCTGACCAGGGTCTTCGGTTTCAGAGAAGAAGTGCGGTTCGAGGACGCGTCGGGCGAGGTCTTCCAGGCGACGCTGTGCGCGGGCGCCGGAACGGTCCAGCTCGCGGGCGTGGGGTCCGAATACTGGGCGGCCAAGGGCGTCGAGGGGCCGGTGGGGCAGCTCAACATCATCTACGTGACCGACGTCGACGCGCAGTTCGAGCGCGTGCGCTCGGCGCTGGGCGAGGACGCCGAGCCGGAGCCGCCGCAGGACCAGCCGTACGGCGCGCGCGTGTTCACGGTGGCCGACCCCGGGGGCAACAGCTGGACGTTCTGGGAGCAGACCTCGGAGACCGTCGAGCTGCCGTCCGGGTGGCGTGAAGTGCGTCCGGAGGACCCGAACGGGCACTGAGCGGAACGGCCGTGCCTCCAACGGGTGAAAGCCGCGGACGGCTACTCTGGGCGGCGTCACCGCAGGCACGACCCACTGAGGAGCATGGCGTGGCTCTCATCGAGCAGGTAGGCGCGCGCGAAATTCTGGACTCGCGCGGCAACCCGACCGTCGAGGTGGAGGTGGCGCTCGACGACGGCACGCTGGCGCGGGCCGCCGTTCCGTCGGGTGCGTCCACCGGCGAGCACGAAGCCGTCGAGCTGCGTGACGGGGACACCGGCCGCTACAACGGCAAGGGCGTGGAGCGCGCGGTCGCCGCGGTGCTCGACGAGATCGGTCCCGACCTGGTGGGTGTCGAGGCCGTGGACCAGCGGATCGTCGACCAGAAGCTGGTGGACCTCGACGGCACGCCCGCGAAGTCGCGCCTGGGCGCCAACGCGATCCTCGGAGTCTCGCTGGCCGTCGCGAAGGCCGCCGCGGAGTCGGCCGAGTTGGAGCTCTTCCGCTACCTGGGCGGGCCGAACGCGCACGTGCTGCCCGTGCCGATGCTCAACATCCTCAACGGTGGCGCCCACGCCGACACCGACGTGGACATCCAGGAGTTCATGATCGCGCCGATCGGTGCCGAGTCGTTCCGCGAGGCGCTGCGCTGGGGCACCGAGGTCTACCACGCGCTCAAGGGCGTGCTGAAGGGCCGCGGCCTGTCCACCGGCCTCGGCGACGAGGGCGGCTTCGCGCCGAGCCTGTCGAACAACCGCGAGGCGCTCGACCTGATCCTGCAGGCCATCGAGAAGGCGGGCTACGCGCCGGGCCGCGACGTCGCGCTCGCGCTCGACGTGGCCGCCACCGAGTTCTTCTCCGACGGCGCCTACAAGTTCGAGGGCACCAAGCGCAGCGCGGAGCAGATGTCGGCCTACTACGCCGAACTGCTGCGCGACTACCCGCTCGTGTCGATCGAAGACCCGCTGAGCGAGGACGACTGGGACGGCTGGGTGCAGCTGACCGCCGAGGTCGGCGACAAGGTGCAGCTCGTGGGCGACGACCTGTTCGTGACCAACCCCGACCGTCTCGAGGAGGGCATCACCCGCCGCGCCGCCAACGCGCTGCTGGTGAAGGTCAACCAGATCGGCACCCTGTCGGAGACGCTGGACGCGGTTTCGCTGGCCACGTCGTACGGCTACAAGTCGATGATGAGCCACCGCTCGGGCGAGACCGAGGACACGTTCATCGCCGACCTGGCGGTCGCCACCGGCGTCGGCCAGATCAAGACGGGCGCCCCGGCGCGCGGCGAGCGGATCGCGAAGTACAACCAGCTCCTGCGCATCGAGGAGACGCTGGCGGACGCCGCGCGCTACGCCGGCGACCTCGCGTTCCCGCGGTTCACCGCGGAGGCCTGAGGGTTTCATGGCCGACCGGGGGAGGGCGCGCAGCCGGCGTGGCGCCACGGGCGCCGGGTCCACGCGGACCCGGCGCGCCGAGGGAGGCGGGTCCACGCGGGCCCGCCGCCCGGCGTCCGCGCGTCGGCGCTCGTCGGCGGCACCTGCTGCTTCTGAAGAGACCACCCGCGCGCGCCTTCGCCGCGGGCTGGCGGCGAAGCGTGCTTCGGGTGCGGCCAAGGTGCTCGGCATGTCGACCACCCGGCGCGCCGCCGTGGTGGCGATCGTGGTGTGTGCGCTGGCGTTCACCGTCGCGGTGCCGCTGCGGACGTACCTGAGCCAGCGCTCGGAAGTGCGTGACCAGGAAGCGCAGCAGGCCCAGCTGCAGAAGGAAGTCGACGTCCTGCGCGACCGCAAGGCCCAGCTCAGCGACCCGGCGCAGATCGAAGCGGAAGCCCGCCGGCGCCTGCGGTACGTGAAGCCGGGCGAGACGCCCTACATCGTGCAGCTGCCGGAGGACCAGCCCTCCGCCCCGCCTCCCGCTGCGAACCCGGCGACGGTTCCGCAGGGGTCCTGGTACGAGAAACTGTGGGACTCGGTTTCGGGCGGTTGATTTTTTCTTTCGCGGAGCGCCTGTTTTCACGGGCGCTCCGCTTCTTTTTTGGGCATGGTGGAAGGCATGACTGGTGCCTACGATCCCATCGCTGCCGGCTACACGGCTGAGAACGACGGCAGCCTCATGAACGCCTACTACGAACGCCCCGCGATGCTTTCCCTGGCCGGCGACGTCGCCGGCCGGCACATTCTCGACGCTGGTTGTGGCGCGGGCCCGCTTTCGGCTTTGCTGCTGGAGCGCGGTGCTGTGGTGACCGGCATCGATTCGAGCGCCGGGATGCTGGAACACGCGCGGGCTCGGTTGGGTTCTTCGGTGGACCTGCGGGTGGTGGATCTGGCGGATCCGTTGCCGTTCGCGGATGATTCTTTTGATGATGTGGTGGCTTCGTTGGTGCTGCATTATCTGGAGGATTGGGGGCCTACGCTGGCGGAGTTCCGCCGGGTGCTGCGGCCGGGTGGGCGGTTGCTGGTGTCGGTGGAGCATCCGTTTGCGATCAGCCTGATGCGTCGGGAGGCTGGGGAACGGGTGAGCTACTTCGCGACTTCTCTGCGGACGGAGAAGTGGGAGATGGGTGGCGGGACGGCTGAGCTGCGTTTTTGGGATCGGCCGCTGCATGCGATGACGGACGCGTTCACGGCGGCGGGGTTTCGGGTGGCGGTGATCAGTGAGCCGGATTCGGCGCCGGGGGCTCGGGAGAAGTTTCCGGAGGATTTTGCGGGGTTTAGTGGGACTCGGTTTTTGGGGTTTTTGTTTTTTGTGTTGAATGTGGATTGATGGGGTTGGGGTTGTCGGCTGGTTTTCGGGTTGGCTGATTTGGGTTTGGCGGGGTGGTCGGGGCTTGTGAGGTTGGCCGGCCCGGCAACGCTCGACGGTGTGGCTTTCTGGTGCCCTCGGCGCGATCGGCGCTGGGGGCACCAGGTTGCCGTGGATTCTGTGGCTGATCGTGCAGGTTTGCTGCTGCCGCTACTGCTGCCGCGGGCGCTGCTGCCGCCGCTGCCGCCGCTGCTGCCGCCGATGGGCACGCCCAAGTCGGTGGCTGGGTACTCGCGGTAGCTGGGCTCAGGCTCGACTGGTGCGGATGTCCGACGCCCCCGCCGGACAAGCCCCCGCCGGACAAGCCCCCGCCGGACAAGCCCCCGCCGGACAAGCCCCCGCCGGACAAGCCCCCGCCGGACAAGCCCCCGCCGGACAAGCCCCCGCCGGACAAGCCCCCGCCGGACAAGCCCCCGCCGGACAAGCCCCCGCCGGACAAGCCCCCGCCGGACAAGCCCCCGCCGGACAAGCCCCCGCCCTCCCTAAGGGGGGGGGGCGTCCCCGTCTCCATTCTATCGGCCCCCACCGACGAAAACGGCTCGCGAGGGCCTGAACCCCCGAGTTGTCCACAGGGGAGGTGAGTTGTGGATAACTCGGGGGTTCAGACGGAGGTGGCGGAGGGACCGGGTGTCGGCGGCATTAACCTGGGGGGCGTGAACAGCAGCAACAGCAGCACGGAAACCCCCCGCTTCGAGCCGGTCACCGAGGCCGACCGGGAGATCATCGCGGAGCAGCTCGGGAGGCCGCCGCGGGCGTTGCGGGCGGTGGCGGCGCGGTGTCCGAGCGGGCATCCGTCGGTGGTGCAGACGAGCCCGCGGCTCGAGAACGGCACCCCGTTCCCCACGCTGTACTACTTGACCTGCCCGCGGCTCACGTCGCTGGTCGGCACGCTGGAGGCGTCCGGCGTGATGAAGGAGATGACCGCGCGGCTCGAGACCGACCCCGAGCTCGCCGCGGCGTACCAGCGCACGCACGACACCTACCTCGCCGAGCGCGACGCCATCGAGTCCCTCGGCACCCAGGTCACCGCC
Organism: Amycolatopsis rhabdoformis; assembly: GCF_035918295.1. Classification (GTDB taxonomy): domain Bacteria; phylum Actinomycetota; class Actinomycetes; order Mycobacteriales; family Pseudonocardiaceae; genus Amycolatopsis; species Amycolatopsis rhabdoformis. The sequence goes on along the minus strand of NZ_CP142149.1, from coordinate 6,690,642 downwards.
GGCGGCATGCCGGGGCGAGTGAAGTGCCTCCACGTCCACCTCGCCCACACCCTCGCCGCCGGGCCGGGGGTCAACCCCTTCGGCGACGAGACCGTCGCCTGGCTCAACGAGCAGGGCTGGCCCTCGGGTGAGTGCGCCGCCACTGAGGGGTAACGCTCCCGTCTCGTGTGCAGATAGTTCGGACAGGCGGGCAGTTACTGCATCTGTGGGTTCCCGAAAGGGTGACCTGCCGCCAAGCTGAGTACGGAATCTTCACACGACGTAGGCAACCATCGGGCTCACCACCGGGTGACCCCGAGGAGGGTTCAGACGATGCGGGCGCCACGCGGACTCGGGCACATCGCCCGGAAGCTCCGCAATGGACCCCACGCTGATGCCGCTGCCGAAGCCCCGCGGGCCACTCGTCCGGACGACCTCGAGGCGAACGATGTGGACGGTCCCGAGGCCCCCGACGTCGATCCGGCCGAGCCGACCAACGGCGGGTTCGGAGCGGAGCCGATCCCCGGGGAAGACGACGGCGCCGAACTCTCTGAACAGGCAGATGCCGAACCGGTGAACCCGGCGAGCGACGATGCGGAAAGCGCAGAGGTCTCGGCGATCGAGACTGAGCACGGGCCCGACGCTCACGATGGCGCCGAAAACGCATCCGGGGCTGCTCGACGGGAGAGTTCGGACGGCGCCGACACGGCCGAGGCAGATCACCCGACGGCCTCAACCCGGCCCGTGCCGGACGAAGCCCTCGACGGCACCAGCCCAAGCGACGCCGCTGAAGAGCGCGCGACAGAAGCCGCCGAACAACCTCGCGCCGAGTCAGTCGACGAGGGCAGGACTGAGGCTCCCGGCGGTCCGGCGCAGACCGAATCGGACACTGGCGAGAAGGTCGCGGCTGTCGAGGCAGGCGCCGCTGCCGAGGAAAGTGGCGGGGGCGGCGCCGTCGAAGGTGGCGTGGGCGAAGCGGCTGAAGTAAGCGAACAGGTCGCGGCTACCGAGTCTGAAGTGGGCGACGTCGCGGGCGCCGAAGCGGGTGAAGCAGGCGAAGCTGCTGAAGCAGGCGAAGAGGCCACGGTTGCCGAGGCTGCAGTAGGTGACCTCGTCGGCGCCGAAGCGAGCGAAGTACGCGAAGCGGGCGAAGCAGAAGCCCAACCCCACCACCACACCAGACTCACCCAGCCCCCACCCCACCGCCGCCAACGAACCCCCCTCGCCGTCCGCATCGCCACCAGAAAAGCGCGCTACCGCACCCGCGAAATCACCGCCCGGCACCGCACCATCGTCTCCATCGCCGTCGGGATCCTCGCCGTCATCCCAGCCGTCGGCGGGGTAGTCGCGGTCGGGGCGTGGACGGCCGCCCTCCCGACCACCCACACCAAAGACGTGGCCCTCGAACAGGGCTACGACCCGCAAAACCCCCAGGTCGAAAAGGTCGCCGTGGACGGCAGCCTGCCCGAGTCCCCGGTGCCGCTGCCGTTGCCCGCGTACGAGTTGCCCACCGGGCCCCTCGGGATTCCCACCACCGCGCTCGCCGCGTATCACAATGCGGCGGATGTGCTGGGGCACGAGCAGCCCAACTGCCATATCGACTGGGCGTTGGTCGCGAGTATCGGGCGGATCGAGTCGAACCACGCGCGGGGTGGGTACGTGGACGCGGCGGGCACGGCGTTGGAGCCGATTCTCGGGCCGGAGTTGAACGGGACGGGGCCGTTCGCGGCGATTCCGGACACCGACGGCGGCGTGCTGGACCACGACACGGTCTGGGACCGCGCGGTGGGGCCGGCGCAGTTCATCCCGGCGACGTGGCGGGCGTACGCCTCCGACGGGAACGGCGACGGCAAGTCCGATCCGGAGAACCTGTTCGACGCGTCGCTGGCCACGGCGCGGTACCTGTGCTCCGGCGGGCTGGACGTGGCGAACCCCGACCAGCTGCGCACGGCGATCTACCGCTACAACAACTCCGACGTGTACGTGAACACCGTGATCCTGTGGGCCGAGGCGTACCGCGACGGGGTCGCGCCGTTGCCGGACAGCCAGATTCCCGTGGGCGCGCCCAACGCGGGCCTCAACCCGGCCCCGCCGGAGGTGCCGCCGCCGCCCGTGTCGACGACGAGCCCCGGTGGGCCGCCGCAGTCGTTGCCGCCGGCCGGCAGCACCACGGGCAGCCCAGGCAGTCCGGGCAGTTCCAGTAGTTCGACCAGCACGGCGACGACGTCGACCACGCCGACCTGCGTGAGCACCAGCAGTAGCAGCACCCCGCCGAGCACGCCGGACACCAGCACGCCGCCGACCACCGAGACGAGCCTTCCGCCGTGTGGTCAGACGAGCGAGCCACCGAGCAGCGGGCCCACGGACACCCCGAGCACGACGAGCAACGCCCCCAGCGACCAGTAAAGTCGTCGCCATGCCTCGTGTAGCCGCGATCGACTGTGGGACCAACTCCATCCGCCTCCTCGTCGCCGAGCTGACGCCGCGCCACGACGGCACGGTGGACCTGCGCGACCTGCACCGCGAGATGCGCATCGTGCGGCTCGGTCAAGGGGTCGACGCCACCGGGCGGCTCGCGCCGGAAGCGCTGGAGCGCACGCGGGTAGCCCTCGCCGACTACACGATCGCGGCGCGGCGCAAGGGCGTCGAGAAGATCCGCATGGTTGCCACTTCGGCCACCAGGGACGCGAGCAACCGCGACGAGTTCTTCGCCATGACCCGCGAGACGCTCGGCGTCGAGGCCGAAGTGATCAGCGGCGACGAGGAAGCGCGCCTGTCCTTCACCGGCGCCGTCGGTGAGCAGGACCCGGACGACGGGCCGTTCCTGGTCGTCGACGTCGGCGGCGGCTCCACCGAGCTGGTGCTGGGCACGTGGGACGGGCAGCGCGCCGAGGTACTCGCCGCCAAGTCCGTGGACATCGGCTGCGTGCGGATCACCGAGCGCGACCTCAAGGGAGATCCGCCCACCGAGGCCGAAATCGCCCAGGCGAGGATCACCGCCGAGACCATCCTCACCGAAGCGTTCGACGTCGTCGACGTGGCCAAGGCCAAGACGTGGATCGGGGTGGCCGGCACGGTGACCACGTTGTCAGCGGTCGCTCAGGAGCTGCCCGAGTACGACTCCGAGCGCACCCACCTGTCGAAGCTGTCGCACGCCGAGATCGACCGCCTCGCCACGAGTCTGCTGGCGGCCGACCGGGCCACCCGCGCGGCCAACCCGGTGATCCATCCGGGCCGGGTGGACGTGATCGGCGGGGGTGCGGTGATCGTGCAGGTGCTCGCCGAGCAGCTCGCGAAACGCGGTGGTCCGGACCAGCTGGTCGTGAGCGAACACGACATCCTCGACGGAATCGCCTTGTCCCTCAGCTGACCGCTGTCTCTCACCTGAGCGGAGCAGCGCGGGCACTCGCGGTGATCAACACGACCTTGGTCGTGCTCTGCCCGGGTGACCGACAAGGTTGTCACTCTTTTGCAACCGAGCGATCTGGTTACAAACCGCCAATAGCCCGATAACCTCCATCTCACTTTTTAGGAACACGAGATGGAGGGGAAACATGCGTCGTTCACGCAGGCTCTGGGGAGCCGCCGCGGTGGTGACAACCTTGTCATTGGTCCTGGCCGCGTGTGGTGGTGGCTCCAGCAGCAGCGGGTCGTCCGGTGAGGTGGATCCCAACGGGACCTTCACCGTCTACGGCACCGAGCCGCAGAACACGCTGATCCCCACGAACACCAACGAGCTGGGTGGCTCGAAGGCCGTCGACGCGATGTTCGCCGAGCTGGTCGCGTTCAAGGGTGACAACGCGCAGCCCTACAACCAGATGGCCGAGTCGATCACCACGACCGACTCCAAGGTCTTCGACATCAAGATCAAGCAGGGCTGGAAGTTCCACGACGGCACCGAGGTCAAGGCGAAGAACTTCGTCGACGCGTGGAACTACGGCGCCTACGCGCCCAACGGCCAGATCAACAGCACGTTCTTCGAGAACATCCAGGGCTACGACGACGTGCACCCGGCCGACGAGAACGCCAAGCCGACCACGGACAAGATGTCCGGCCTGGTCGTGAAGGGCGACTACGAGTTCACCGCCACGCTGAAGGCGCCGTTCTCGGTCTTCTCGACCAAGATCGGCTACACGGCGTTCGCGCCGCTGCCCGACGTGTTCTTCAAGGACCCCAAGGCCTTCGCCGCGCACCCCATCGGCAACGGCCCGATGAAGTTCGTGAGCCGCACGCCCAACGTCGACATCAAGCTCACGCGCAACGACGACTACAAGGGCCAGGACAAGGTCAAGTTCAAGGACCTGGACATCAAGATCTACGCGAGCCAGGAAACCGCGTACCAGGACCTGCTGAGCAACAAGCTCGACTTCATCGAGACGCTCCCGCCGAGCGCCCTGGCCGGCGGCAAGTACAAGACCGACCTCAAGGACAACCTGGTCACCGGTCACCTGCTCGGCATCAGCACCATCGCCGTGCCGTACTACGTGCCCGGCTACGACAACCTGAACCTGCGCAAGGCCATCTCCATGGCGATCGACCGCGCGCAGATCACCAAGACCGTCATGAACGACACCTACGTGCCGGCCGACGGGTACGTGTCGCAGGGCATCGAGGGCTACCGCCCGGCCGTGTGCGAGTTCTGCAAGTTCGACCCGACCGCGGCCAAGGCGGCGTTCGCGGCCTCGGGCTTCAAGGGCAAGCTCACCATCGCCTCCAACGCCGACGGTGGCCGCAAGGAGCCGCTGGTGGCCGCGTGCAACAGCATCAAGAACGTGCTCGGCGTCGAGTGCGACTTCGTGCCGGCCACGGACTTCGGCCAGTGGCGCAGCATCGTGACCGGGCACAAGCTCACCGGCATGGGCCGCAGTGACTGGTCCGCGGACTACCCGTCGATCGAGGACTTCCTGAACCCGATCTACCGCACGGGTGCCTCGTCCAACGACTCGGTGTACACCAACCCGGCCGTCGACCAGCTCCTCGAGCAGGCCGACTCCACGCCGGACAAGGACGCCGCGATCAAGATCTACCAGCAGGCCGAGGACGCCATCGCCAAGGACCTGCCCTCGATCCCGGTGTGGGACGAGAAGGGTGTGGCCGCGAAGTCCAAGCACACCAAGACCGTGACGCTCGACTTCCGCCGCCGGGCCGACTACTCGTCGGTCGAGGTCACCAAGTGACGCGCTGACCAAGACGTCCCACCACCCAGGCCGCCGCGGGCCGTCTCACGAGGACGGTCCGCGGCGCGCCCGGCGCGCACTCCTAGGAACTGACGCATGATTCGCTACGTCCTGCGACGCCTGCTCCAGCTGATCCCGGTGTTCTTCGGAGCTACCTTCCTGATCTACACACTGGTGTGGGCCGTCCCGGGTGATCCCTTCTCCGGCAAGTGCGGTCAGACGGCCTGCCCCCAGGCCTACGTCGACCTGATGACCGAGAAGTTCCACCTGAACGACAACCTGATCGTCCAATACCTCAAGTACCTCGGCAGCCTGTTCACCGGCGACTGGGGCGAGACCTTCAACGGCACCTCGGTCGGCGAGCTGATCGCCAACTCCTACCCGATCACGCTGCGCCTGGCGCTCGTCGCGGTGCTCATCGAGGCCGTGATCGGCCTGACCGCGGGCGTGCTGACCGGCCTGCGCGGCAAGGGTTTCCTCGACAACCTGGTGCTGGTCTCGACCACGTTCCTGATCTCGCTGCCGGTGTTCGTGACCGCGATCGTGCTGCAGCTGGTGCTCGGCACCGAGCTCGGCATCATCGACACGAGCGTGTCGGACAACCCCGGCTTCGGTGAGCTGATCGTGCCCGGCATCGCGCTGGGCAGCCTCTCGATGGCCTACGTCGCCCGGCTCACGAGAACGTCGATCGCGGAAAACCGCCACGCCGACTACATCCGCACGGCCATCGCGAAGGGCCAGCCCAACAGTCGCGTGGTCGGCGTGCACCTGCTGCGCAACTCGGTGATCCCGGTGCTGACGTTCCTCGGCACCGACCTCGGCGCCCTGATGGGCGGCGCGATCGTGACCGAGGGTGTGTTCAACATCAACGGCCTGGGCGGGCTCATCTTCCGCGGCATCCAGAACCGCGACAGCGCCACCGTCGTGGGTGTCGTGGTGCTGCTCGTGCTGGTGTACCTGCTGATGAGCTTGATCGTGGACCTGCTCTACGCCGTTCTCGACCCGAGGATCCGTTATGACTGACCCGAACCTCGTCGGAGGCGGGGCCGTCGACGCGGCGGAGCTGTCGCGCATCGACGATTCCGCGACCACGACGAAAAAGCCCCGCAGCCTGTGGGGCGACGCCTGGCGCCAGCTGCGGCGCAAGCCGGCGTTCGTGATCTCCGCGGTGATCATCGTGTTCATCGTGCTCATCGCGGTCGCGCCGGGCCTGTTCGCGCACGGTGACCCTGGGATGGGCGATCTGACGAAGGCGAACCAGGGCCCGTCGGCCGAGGCCTGGTTCGGCTACGACAACCAGGGTTACAACGTCTACACCCGCACCATCTACGGCGCGCGGGCGTCGCTGCTGGTCGGGGTGTTCGCCACGATCCTCACGGTGGTGTTCGGCTCGCTGGTCGGCATCGTGTCGGGCTACTACGGCCGCCTGATCGACAGCCTGCTTTCGCGGCTGGGCGACATCTTCGCCGGCCTGCCGTTCGTGCTCGGCGCGATCGTCATCCTCACCACGTTCAACGCGCCCGGCTCCAACCCGGGCCAGGTCACGATCATCGTGCAGGTGGTCTGTTCCATCGCGGTGCTGACGTGGCCGGTCGCCATGCGCATCATGCGCTCGGCGACGCTGGTCGCGAAGCAGCTCGACTACGTGAAGGCCGCCCGTGCGCTCGGCGCCAGCACACCGCGCATCGTGTTCCGGCACTTGCTGCCCAACACGCTCGCGCCGGTGCTGGTCTACGCCACCATCGCGCTCGGCGCGGCCATCGGCGCCGAGGCGACGCTCGCGTACCTCGGCATCGGGGTGCGCCCGCCGGTGATCTCGTGGGGCGTGATGATCAGCGACTCGCGCGACTACTTCAGGGCCGACCCGCACATGCTCTTGTTCCCCGGTGCGTTCGTCACCATCACCGTGCTCGCGTTCGTGATGCTCGGTGACGGGATCCGCGACGCGCTCGACCCGAAGTCGAGGTAGCCGACCGATGACCGACACACAGAACGAGCTGCTGCTCGAAGTCGACGACCTGCACGTGGAGTTCCGCACGGCAGACGGCGTTGCCAACGTGCTCAACGGCGTGAGCTATTCCGTGCACGCCGGGGAAACCCTTGCGGTGCTGGGCGAATCCGGCTCCGGCAAGAGCGTGACCGCGCAGACCATCATGGGCATCCTCGACATGCCGCCGGGCGTGATCACGGCCGGGGCGATCCGCTACCGCGGCGAGGACCTGCTCACGGCCACGCCTGAGCGCCGGCGCGAGCTGCGCGGCAGCGAGATCGCGATGATCTTCCAGGACGCGCTCTCGGCGCTGAACCCGGTGTTCACCGTGGGGTTCCAGATCGAGGAACAGCTGCGCGTGCGCCAGGGGATGTCCAAACAGGACGCCCGCAAGCGCGCGATCGAGCTGCTGGACCTGGTGCGCATCCCGGCCGCCGCGCGGCGCGTGAAGGACTATCCGCACCAGTTCTCGGGCGGCATGCGTCAGCGCGCGATGATCGCGATGTCTCTGGCGCTCGACCCGGTGCTGCTGATCGCCGACGAGCCCACCACGGCGCTCGACGTGACCGTGCAGGCCCAGATCATGGACCTGCTGGGCGAGATCCAGCGCGAACGGCAGATGGGGCTCGTGCTGATCACGCACGACCTCGGTGTCGTGGCGGAGGTCGCCGACCGGATCGCCGTGATGTACGCGGGCCGGATCGTGGAGCAGGCCGACGTGCACGAGCTGTTCAAGACGCCAGGGCACCCGTACACGGCGGCGCTGATGGACTCGTTGCCGCGCCTGGACCTCAAGGGCCAGACGCTCGAGACCATCAAGGGGCTGCCGCCGAGCCTGCTCGACATCCCGCCGGGCTGCCCGTTCCACCCGCGGTGCAAGCGGGCGGAGCAGCGCTGCTCGGAGGAACGGCCGCCGTTGCACAGCCTCGGGTTCGGCCGGGTCAGTGCGTGTCACTTCGCCGAAGAGGTGGTGGAAACCCGTGCCTGAGCCGATTCTCAGCGTGCAGAACCTGGTGAAGCACTTCCCGGTGCGCCAGGGCGTGTTGTTCAAGCGGACCGTGGGCCACGTGAAGGCCGTGGACGGCGTGTCGTTCGAGCTGCAGCCGGGCGAGACGCTCGGTGTGGTGGGCGAATCGGGCTGCGGCAAGTCGACGCTCGCGCAGGTGCTGATGCGCCTGGAGGAGCCGACGGCCGGCGCCGCGACGTTCGAGGGCCGCGACATCTTCAAGCTGCGCGGCGGCGAACTGCGGCGGATGCGGCGCGAGATCCAGATCGTGCTGCAGGACCCGTACACGTCGCTGAACCCGCGCATGACGGTGGGCGACATCGTCGGCGAGCCGTTCGAGATCCACACCGAGGTGGCGCCGAAGGGTTCGCGGCCGAAGAAGGTGCAGGAGCTGCTGGAGGTGGTGGGGCTCAACCCCGAGCACATCAACCGCTACCCGCACCAGTTCTCGGGCGGGCAGCGCCAGCGCATCGGCATCGCGCGCGCGTTGGCGCTGCGGCCGAAGGTGATCATCTGCGACGAGCCGGTGTCCGCTTTGGACGTGTCGATCCAGGCGCAGGTGATGAACCTGCTCGGCGACCTGCAGACCGAGTTCGGGCTGTCGTACGTGTTCATCGCCCACGACCTGTCCGTGGTGCGGCACCTGGCCACGCGCGTGGCCGTGATGTACCTCGGCAAGATCGTGGAGATCGGGACCGAGGACGAAATTTACGAACGGCCCTCGCACCCGTACACGCAGGCACTGCTTTCGGCCGTGCCGGTAGCCGACCCGGAGGTGCGCGGACAGCGGCAGATCATCCGGCTCGAGGGTGACCCGCCCAGCCCGCTCGACCCGCCGTCGGGCTGCCGGTTCCGCACGCGGTGCTGGAAGGCGCAGGACATTTGCGCCACGGAGGAGCCTCCGTTGCAGCCACGCACCGACGGTCACCTCTCGGCCTGTCACTTCGCGGAAGTCCGGTCCGTGGTGCCCTGACTTTAGTCGGGTTCCTCCGCTTGGCGATTGCTGCAACGTGTGTCCGGTATGTACGTTGCAGTGTCGGTTTTCGCTCTGGAGGAGGACCAGTGAAAAGACCCAGACTGCTCTTCGCCGTTTTGGCGGTACCCCTGTTCGGCGCGGCGTTCTCCGTTCCGGTCGCGTCGGCGGGGGTGTCCGGCCCGGTCACCGAGTACACGGTGCTGGCCCGGTCGGACGTCGGCGCCGCGGCCGACGCGGTGCGTGCGGCCGGGGGCACGGTCGTGGCCACGAACACCGCCGTCGGCCTGATCACCGCGACGGCGCCGGCCTCGGGGTTCGTCTCGCGGGTCTCGGCTTCCGGTGCCGTGTTCGGCGCGGCCCGCTCGAAGGCGATCGGGTCGTCGCCGCGGGGTGGCAAGAAGGTGAAGCCGAACGTGGTCGAGAAGGAGGGCCGCGGTTCTGCTTCTTCGGCGCGCCGCGGGTCGTCTGGTACGGACCCGTTGGACGACCAGCTCTGGGGCCTGAAGTCGACCCGGTCGGACCTCGCGCGCAAGGTGCAGCCCGGTGACAAGCGCGTGAAGGTGGGCATCATCGACACCGGCGTCGACGCGAGCCACCCGGACATCGCGCCGAACTTCGACCGCGCCGACTCGCGCAACTTCACGCGCGACATCGTGGCGGACGTCAACGGCGCCGTGGTGGACGGCCCGTGCGAGTACCGCGGCTGCGTCGACCCCGTGGACCACGACGACAACGGCCACGGCACCCACGTCGCCGGCACGATCGGCGCGGCGGTGAACGGCTTCGGCGTCTCGGGCGTCGCGCCGGGCGTGTCGCTGGTCAACATCCGCGCCGGCCAGGACTCGGGCTTCTTCTTCCTGCAGCCGACGGTCGACGCGTTGACCTACGCCGGTGACGCCGGCATCGACGTGGTGAACATGAGCTTCTACACCGACCCGTGGCTCTACAACTGCCGCGCCAACCCGGCCGACTCGGCCGAGGAGCAGGCCGAGCAGCGCACGGTCATCGAGGCCACCACGCGGGCCATGAACTACGCGCACCGCAAGGGCGTGACCATGGTCGTGGCGCTCGGCAACGAGCACACCGACCTCGGCGCGCCGGCGCCTGACGCCACCAGCCCGGACTACCCGAGCAGCGCGGCGCACCCGCGCCAGATCAACAACGCCTCCTGCTTCAACCTCCCGACCGAAGGCCCGCACACGATCGGGGTCGGCGCCTTCGGGCCGTCGCAGGCGAAGGCGGATTACTCGAACTACGGCACGGAGCAGATTTCGGTGTCGGCCCCGGGCGGGTACTTCCGGGACGGCTTCGGGACGCCGTGGTTCCAGACCGTGGAGAACGAGATCCTGTCGGCCTATCCGCGCAACGTGGCGGTGGCCGAGGGCAACGTGGACGCGGCCGGCAATGTGACTCCGGCTGGTGTTTCGGCGGGCGTGAAGAAGGCTGTCGCGCGTGACGGCCGGGTCGGGTATTACCAGTGGCTGCAGGGGACTTCGATGGCCACGCCGCACGCGACGGGTGTGGCGGCGTTGATCGTGTCGGAGTACGGGAAGAAGTCGGGGTCGGGCTTCGGGCTCGACCCGGATGCGGTGCAGCGCGTGATCGAGGGGACGGCTTCTCCGGTGGCCTGCCCGGTGCCGCGGACGGTGGATTACCTCAAGGAGGGCCGCGACGCTTCGTTCACGGCCACTTGTGAGGGGACTGCGGCGTTCAACGGGTTCTACGGTCATGGTGCGGTGGACGCTTATGCCGCGGTGACGCGTGGGGCGAAGTTCCTGAAGTGATTTTCGGCTGCCGGCCCCCTTGCCTCCGGGTGAGGGGGCCGGTTGCGCTGCGGGTCTGTCCGGGGCGTCGCACACTGGCGGCATGCGCATCGGCATCGGCATCCCCAACACCATTCCCGGCACTGACGCCCGTCTCCTGCTCGACTGGGCACGTCGGGCGGAGGCGCGCGGTTTCGCTTTTGTGTCCACGATCGGGCGGGTCGCTTATCCGTCGTGGGATTCGTTGACGGCGCTGGCCGGCGTCGCGGGGGCGACCACGGAGATCGGGCTGCTGACGAACGCCGTGCTGGCGCCGACGTATCCCTCCGCGGTGCTGGCCAAGGTCGCCGGGACGGTGGCGGGGCTTTCTGGCGGACGGCTGACGCTCGGTCTCGGCGTGGGAGCGCGGGAGTCGGATTACCTGCCGGTGGGGCTGGATTTCGCTTCGCGGGGCGCGGCGTTCGATCGGCAGTTGGCGTATCTTCGCCGGGCTTGGCAGGGTGTGGCTGTTGAGGCGGGCGACTTTCCGGATGAGATCCGGCCTGTGGTCGGCTCGGTGCCGGAGGTGCCGTTGCTGATCGGCGGCCACAGCAAGCGTGCCGTCCGCCGTACCGTGGAGCACGCCGCCGGCTGGACCGGCGCGGGTGGCGGTCCTTCGCGCGCTGAGCCTACGGTGAAGGAAATCCGGGCGGCGTGGTCTGCTGCTGGTCGGGTTGGGGAGCCACGGTTGTTGGGACTGGCGTATTTCTCGGCGTCTGCAGGTGACCTTGGTGATGCCTATCTGCGGTCGTACTACGCCTACGCGGGTTCTCACGCGGCCACCATTGCGGAGGGTGCGGTCCGCACGCCGGACCGGATCCGGGGGATCGTGCGGGAGTTCGAGTCGGCGGGGTTGACCGAGCTGACATTTACGCCGACTGTTGCGGAGGTGGCGGAGGTGGACCGGTTGGCGGATCTTGTGTTGTGAACGGGTGACAATGGTTCGGTGAGAGTCGAGATCATCGGGATCGCCGCGCCGGGACGCGTGATGCGGTTCAGGTCGTCGCGCGGTGCTGCGTCCGCGGTGTGGAAGGGAACTGCCGTCGCCTCGGGTGAGGTGTTCGTGGAGCTCGAGGTGCCGGATCCGGTCGACTGCGCCGCGGCCGAGCCGGATGGCGCTGCGGTCGTGGAGGGCTCGCGCGGCGAGATTTTCCTGACTGGCACGGTGCTTCGGGTCGATGACGTGATCGAGCTGTGTCTCGGTGACGATGTGCTGCTGCTGGAGTTCGCGGGGCGCGCGCCGGAGTCGGGGCAGGTGGTGCGGGTGTGCGCTGCGGAGATTCAGCTGTATCCGTACGACTTGTGAACGGGTCCCGAGCACAACCGCGGCCGGCATCCTGGCCTCCACGCGCTGGCGTTGCTCGTGAGCGTCTGCGCCAATAATGAAGCGCGCTTCGACCAGGAGCAGCGAGCTCGTGGGCTGCCGACCGCGGCAGAGGTCAGTGCCGAGGACATCACCGCCGCGTTGAACCTGCTGCCGCAGATTCGGCGGGAGCTGGACGAAACCGAGATCCGGCTCATCGAGGGCGGGCTCGATCGCGGCGAGAGTTTCGACACCCTCGGCGCTGCACAAGGGATGAGTCGCCAGGGAATGCGCCAGCGCTACCAGCGGCTTGGTGGGGCGAGGCGGTGGCCGGAGTCGTCGTTGGACTGAGCCGCCGAGAACGCAGGCGGCGAACGATGGGGAGAGAGTGCAGCCGAAGGGGTGAAGTAGAGTGCTCGCCCGGATCGGTGTAAGCCCGGCGGTTCTGGCTCGTGTGGTGAGCGTCGGCCGTTGCCCGCCAATGTGATGCTGCTGCTTTCGCAGCGGCTGAGAAAAGCGTGGGGCACGGCAGAAGTGACCGTGCCCCACCAAAACCGACTAACGGTTCGAAGCCGCCTTCACGAACTTGGCCAGATCCTTCGACTGCTGCACCCGCGTCGGTTCGTGCACGTACATCATGTGCCCCGCCGGGTAGTACGCCGTTTCGATGTTGTCGCGCAGTTCGTCCGGGATCTGCAGGTGCGCGAGCACGTGCTCGGACGCGAAGTACGCCGTGGCACCGTCGTAGTGGCCGAAGGCGACGTGGACCTTCAGGTGCGGGTTGGCGCGCATCGCGGCGCTCACCGAGTCCACGACGGACACGAAGCGGCCCTCGAAGTCCTTGTACGACCACGCCTTGAAGACGTCGCCGGACAGGATCTCGTACGGCAGGTCGTTCTGGTAGCCCAGTTCGGCGCGGATGTAGTGGTTGAAGCCGGCGGAGTAGGCGCCGATGATGCGGGAGATGGAGGCGTCGTCGCTCATGTGCTCGCGGCCGCCGTCGACTTCCCAGGTGGTGAAGCGGCCGTCCATGCGGCCGACGAGGAGGCCGCGGTCGCGCAGGAGCTCGGTGAAGAAGCGGACGTGTTCGATGCGCAGGTTCACGCGGTCCACATAGGACTCCGAGAGGCCCGTCAACGAAGCCAGGGTCGCGACGGTCTCGGCGCGGTCCTGAGTGGACAGCCGGGCGCCGCGGGCCAGGGCCCAGGGCAGTTCCTTCGACGCGAAGTCCTCGGCGTCGGCGAGGACGTCGTCGAGGGGGCGGTCGCCGTGGAAGCCGTGGTAGTGGGCGATGGCGGCGTAGGTGGGCACGTAGAGGGAGTAGGGCAGGTCGTTGCCCTCGTGGAAGCGCAGCGTGCCCATGTCGAGCACCGACGAGATGAGCAGCAGGCCGTTGAGGTACAGGCCGTAGCGGTCCTGCAGGTGCCCGGCGAGCGCCGCGGCGCGCAGCGTGCCGTACGACTCGCCGGCCAGGAACTTCGGCGAGAGCCAGCGCTCGTTGCGCGAGACCCACAGCCGGATGATCTCGGCGACCGACTCGATGTCGCCCTGGAAACCCGTGTAGTCCTTGGACTCGCCGCCCTCGGCGACGCGCGAGTAGCCCGTCTGCACGGGGTCGATGAACACCAGGTCGCTGTGCTGCAGCAGGGTCTCGGTGTTGTCCTCGAGCCCGTACGGCGGCGCCACCAGGTCGTCGACGTCGCCGGACAGCACGCGCCGCGGGCCGAGCAGGCCCATGTGCAGCCAGATGCTGGACGAGCCGGGGCCGCCGTTGAACGCGAAGGTGACCGGGCGCGTGCCCGGCTCGGCGTCGTCGAGCGTGTACGCGGTGAGGAACACCTCGGCCTTGGGTTTGTGGCCCTCCGACTTGCCGTCCTTCACCACCTCCTGGCGCAGCACGACGCGCCCGGCCTGCGCGGTGTAGGCGAGTTTGCGCCGTTTGACCGTGAGGGTGTGGTGTGTGGTCACGAGGTCGTCGACGGGCGCCGGTGGCTGCTCAGCGGTGGCCGGGGTCTCGGGCTTCTCTTCGGTGGTGTCCGACATGGACCCCAACCTATCCAACGCGGCTGTGGAAAGCTGGCGCAATGCGCTGGCCCGCCACGATTCCGGAGGCACTCGAGGTGCAGGCCACGCTGCGCGCCGGCGTGGACCTCACCGACGCCTGCCCGGACCCCGCGACGGTGACCGGCCTCGACGTCGCCTACGACCCGGCCGGCGAGCGCATCGCCGCCGCCGCGGTCACGCTGAGCCTCGACGACCTGCGGATCGTGGACCAAGCCGTGGTCACCGGGGAGGTCACCTTCCCCTACGAGCCTGGCCTGTTCGCCTTCCGCGAGCTCCCGCCGCTGCTCGACGCGATCGCCGCCCTCACCCGGCCGCCCGAGGTGTTCGCCTGCGACGGCCACGGACTCGCCCACCCGCGGCGCTTCGGCCTCGCTTGCCACCTCGGTGTGCTCACCGGAACGCCCGCGTTCGGCGTCGGCAAAACGCGGCTCGTCGGCACGCACGCCGAGCCCGGCCCGGCCGCCGGCGACAGCGCACCGCTGCTCGACGGCGACACCCACGTCGGCGAGGTCCTGCGCACGCGGCCCGGCGTGAAGCCGGTGTACGTGTCCGCGGGCCACCTGATCAGCCTCGACCACGCGACCCGGCTCACACTCGCGCTGAGCCCGCGCTACCGCCTGCCCGAGACCACCCGCGCGGCCGACCACCTCTGTCGCGCGGCGCTCGACTGATGTCCGCGCTCACCGAGCTGGACGACGCCGTGATCCGGTGCCGCGCGTGCCCGCGGCTGGTGGCCTGGCGTGAGCAGGTGGCCGCGACGAAGCGGGCCGCGTACGCCGACGACGAGTACTGGGCCAAGCCCGTGCCCGGCTTCGGCCCGGAGGACGCCGCGCTCGCCGTGGTCGGCCTCGCGCCCTCGGCGCACGGCGGCAACCGCACCGGACGCATGTTCACCGGCGACCCGTCGGGCGACTTCCTGTTCCGCGTGCTGCACGAGGTGGGGCTGGCGTCGCAGCCGACGTCCACGCACCGCGGCGACGGCGTGACCCTGCGCGGCACCCGGCTCGTGTCGCCGGTGCGCTGCGCGCCGCCCGAGAACAAGCCGACGCCGGCCGAGCGCGACACCTGCCGCCACTGGCTCGCCGACGAGCTGCGGCTGCTGGCGCCCACGCTGAAGGCGGTGGTGGTGCTCGGCGCGTTCGGCTGGCAGGCGCTGCTGCCGGTGCTCGCCGACGCCGGCTTGCCGGTGCCTTCGCCGCGGCCCGCGTTCGCGCACGGGACGGTGCTCGAGCTCGGTGACTTACAGCTCCATGGCTGCTACCACGTGTCACCCCGTAATGTCCAGACTGGACGCGTGACTCACGCGATGGTGTGCGAAGTCTTCGCCGCCGCGGCCTCGGCGGCGGGCCTCTTCTGAATCGTTACCGCCTGCATGGCGACGCTGGTCACAGCGGGGTGGGGTACCCGAGCAATACGGCTGAACAGGTGCGACTATGGACGCATGGCTGCTAAGTCGGAACCGACTCGGATCCTGATCCTCGGTGGTGGATACGTCGGCCTGTACACGGCGTACGGGCTCCAGAAGATGCTGCGCGCCAACGAGGCCTCCGTGACCGTCGTTGACCCTCAGCCGCACATGACCTACGCACCGTTCCTGCCCGAAGCGGCGGCCGGCGCGATCGAACCCCGTCACGTGGTGGTGCCCCTGCGCCGCGTGCTCAAGCGTTGCCACGTGCTCACCGCGCGCGTGACGAAGATCGAGAACGAGCGCAAGGCCGTCACGGTCGAGGCCGCCGACGGCCACATCGAGACGCTGAACTACGACGTGCTCGTGGTCGCGCTCGGCGCCGTCGCCCGCATCCTGCCGATCCCGGGCCTGGCGGAGCAGGGCATCGCCTTCAAGACCATCGGCGAGGCCATCTACCTGCGCAACCACATCATGACCAAGCTCGACGAGGCGGCGAGCACGCTCGACCCCGAGCTGCGCAAGCGCCTGCTCACCTTCACGGTGGTCGGCGGCGGCTTCGCCGGCATCGAGGCGCTGGCCGAGCTCGAGGACATGACCCGGTTCGCGGTGGAGAACTACTACCCGAACATCAAGCCGGCGGACATCCGCTGGGTGCTCGTGGAGGCCGCCGGGCGCATCCTGCCTGAGGTGCGCGAGACGCTCGGCGTGTACACCGTGCAGCAGCTGGAGAAGCGCGGCATCGAGGTGTACCTGTCCACTGCGGCGAAGTCGTTCGAAAACGGCCACGTCGTGCTCTCGGACGGCACCGAGTTCGACACCGAGACGCTGATCTGGACGGCCGGTGTGAAGGCCAACCCGGTGCTGGCCGACTCCGACCTGCCGCTCGACAAGCGCGGCCGCGTGGAGGCCACCGCCGCGATGCAGGTCGTCGGGCACCCCGAGGTGTGGACGGCCGGCGACAACGCCGCGATCCCCGACCTCTCGCGCACCGAGCAGGACCCCACGGCCACCTGCCCGCCCAACGCGCAGCACGCTGTGCGCCAGGCGACGCTGCTGTCGAAGAACATCATCAAGGTTCTTCGCGGTGGCCAGCCGAAGGACTACTTCCACAAGAACCTCGGTGCGGTCGCGAGCCTCGGCCTGCACAAGGGTGTGGCGGACGCGCTGAACCTGAAGATCAAGGGCTTCCCGGCCTGGCTCTTCCACCGCGCGTACCACCTCAAGGCGATGCCGACGTGGAACCGCAAGATCCGCATCCTGTTCGACTGGATGCTCGGCGGCCTGTTCCGTCGTGAGGTGATCTCGCTCGGGCAGATCAACAACCCGAAGGAAGAGTTCGCCCGCGTTTCGAAGGGCTGAGTTTTTCTCGAAGGAGCCGGACCGTGGTTGTGCGGTCCGGCTCCTTCGCGTTCACGGGACCAGTCGGTAGCGGGCCATCATGCAGTCGTCCTCGTGGTCGAGGATGTGGCAGTGCCAGACGTAACCCTGCAGGCTCATGTCCATGCCGGCCATGTCGTGGGTCATGCTCGCCGGCAGGAACTTGGCGTCGGGGTCGAAGCCGAGCTCGTCGGCCGTCGGGAAGTGCACGAGGAAACGCGTGACGGAGTTCTGCGGGCAGTTCACGGTGTCCTTCGGCCCTGATTCCCACGGCGCGGGCGGCTTGGGCGGGCCGATGAGGAAAGCGTCGGGTGGGGGCGCCCACTCCGTGTGCATCGGCGGGCGCGGGTTCGCGAGCGCGTAGGCGACCGGGTCGAACATCTGGCGGTTGACCAGGTGCAGGTTCACCAGGTGCAGGTGCACGGGGTGGTCCTCGACGGTGAGGTTCACGACTTCCCACAGCTCCGTGGTGCCCTGGCGCGGCATCGCGATGGGGTCGTCCTCGAAGCACAGGTTGTTGAGCGACATGCCGATCGGCGGCCAGCGCTTGAGCGTGAGGTCCTGCGTGAGCGTGACGACGCGGCGGCGATCGGGCGCCTTCGGCCTTTTCGCGAAGCGCAACCGGGTCGGCAGCGCCTTCTGGTGTCCTTTCGCGCCGGTGCTCGTGAAGCGCACGACGTCGGGCAGCGGCTGCGCGCCGGTGACCAGCGCGATGAGGGCGGCTTCCTGCTGGTCGTTGATCAGGTCGACGTGCTCGCCCTTGTCGAGGTCCGAGAAATCGACCACGAGGTCAGCGCGCTCGCCGGGGGTGAGGCGGATTTCGGTGGTGACGACGGGGGCGTCGAGCAGGCCCGCGTCGTTGCCGATCACGTGGAAGGGCCGGCGGTCGCGGAAGAACAGGTGGTAGGCGCGGAAGTTCGACGCGTTGAGCACGCGGAACCGGTACTGGCCGCGGGCGACGTTCGCGTACGGCGAGACCTTGCCGTTCACGGTCAGCCGGTCGCCGATCTGGCCGCCGTCCCAGTGACCCTGCGGCACGAGGGTGAGGGTGCGGTAGTTGAGCGAGCCGTCGGCGTGGAAGCGGCGGTCGGCGAGGATCAGCGGCAGTTCGAACTCGCCGCTGGGCAGGTGCCACGCGTTGGTGCGGTCGCCGGTGTCGCCGTCGTCGCGCAGGAGGTACGTGCCGGCGAGTCCCGCGTGGACGTTCAGGCGCGTGAGGCCCATGCCGTGGTCGTGGTACCAGAGACCGGCGGCGGGCTGGCGGTTTTCGTGGCGGTAGGTGCGGCTCTGGCCCGGGAGGAACACGTCCATCGGGTGGCCGTCCATGTCGGGCGGTGTGACGGCGCCGTGCAGGTGCACCGACGTGTGCGGCCTGGTGCGGCTTTCTTCCGACGCGCCGTCGAGGGTGGGGTCGACGTCGGCGGCGAAGAGGTGCTTGCCGAGCTTGTTGTCGAAGGTCAGTTTTAGTGGTTCGTTCGTGTGCGCCTCGATCGTTGGGCCGAGGTACTCGGCGCCGCCGTAGGACCAGGTGGGCGCGGGGGCGAGGTCGCGGTGGAAGCGGTGCGTGGACTCGGCCATGGCGAGGCGGTGGTCGCCGCGGATCGTCTGCGGGACCGGCAGCTCGTCGACGTAGGGCCGCAGGTCGGGCGAGGGAAACGTCCGCAGGTCGACCTGCGTGACGGACGCCGCGGGCACTGCCACGGCGGCCGCTTTGAACAGCTGACGACGGGAGAAGCCTTCTGCCATGGGGGTTCCTGTCCAAGTGATAGTGAGCTATCAGTTGGTAGTGTAAGGCATGTCCCCCCAGCCGCTGCGCGCCGACGCCGCCCGCAACGCCCGCCGCATCATCGACGCGGCCCACGAGGTCTTCACCGCCGGCGGCGTCGCCGCCTCCATGGACGACATCGCCACGGCGGCCGGCGTCGGCGTCGCCACGCTCTACCGACGGTTCCCGCACAAACAGGACCTGGTGCGCGCCGTGCTCGAGGCACGCTTCGACGAGGTGCTCGCGCCCGCTCTGGCGCGGGCGGCTTCTGCGCCGCCGCGTGACGGCGTTTACCAGGCGCTTTCGGCCGCGGTGGCCTTGGCGGTCGCCGAACGCCCCCTGTTCACGGCGGCGGGTGACCTTGGCGCGTTGACGATGGATCTGGCTCGGCGGTTCTTCTCTCCGGTGGCTGCCTCGGTGGCTGCCGGGCAGGCCACCGGGGTCTTCCGCGCGGACCTGGTGGCGGACGACGTGCCGCGGCTGGTGCTGATGCTGGTGGGCACGTTGCCGTCGTTCCCGCCCTCCGTGCCGGACGGGTGGCGGCGGTATCTGGATCTGGTGATGGACGCGTTGTCCCCGGTCGGTGCGTCGGAGCTGGCTCCGCCGTCCGCTGTGGCGGATCACACGCCGCGCATCTGACGGCTCGGCGCGGTCCCGCTAAGGTGTCCGTGCCCCCGTAGCCCAATCGGCAGAGGCAGTCGACTTAAAATCGACCCAGTGCGGGTTCGAACCCCGTCGGGGGCACTTACGGCGTCTACGCAAGCCGAGAGGCTGCTTGAGCTGCGGGTTTCCGCCGTGGTGTGGATTCGGCGAGTCGGGTCGTTGTCGTCGATCGGGCGAGGTGGAGCGTCGATGAACGGGGCGACGGACGGTCCGATCAGTCGGCGCCGTTAGGGGCCGGGGTGTGCTGGTCAGTAGGCGCCTTGGTGTGCGGTTGTCGTGACGGCTGTGGTGGTTGTCGGCCGCCTAGGCTGCGTGGGACTTGCAGTCACCTTCGAGCCGGCTTTGACGTGGAGTGTCGCATGAAGTTCATCGTTCATGAGAGTCCGGTTGGTCGAGGGGACAGCGACTGCATTGCACGGGCTGATCTCGCGCCGTTCGGTTTTGAGGGGGAGGTGGAGCAGTTATGGCTCAAGAGGCTCGAAGATGGGTTGTTTGAGGTGTGCTGCATTCCTTTTCGGGTTTATGGTATTTCTCTTGGTGATATTGTCGCTCTTTCCCCGGATGGAACCACGGTTGCCCGAGTGGTCGGCAAGTCTGGGAGGAGGGTATTGCGGGTTTTCCTACTGGAAACTCCGGGCTTTTCAAGTGTGGCGAGGGAGTTTGAAGCTGAGATTTCGCGGCTCGGCCTGTTGAGGGAGTGGAGTGGTGATCGGCATGCTGCAGTCGACGTTCCCATTGGCGTCGAGGTAGCTGGTATTATCGGTCTCCTTGAGCGAGAAGAGGCTGCGTCTCGGGTTTTTTGGGAATGGGCTGATGCTGCTTCGTTCGTGGCAAGTGAGGCGTAAGCGAGATCAAGTTCCCCAGTTGCGTTCGATTTTTGTGGGCTGATGTTCGCGCGATGTCGAGAAGTCGGCCCAGAGACCGCGCTCCGGCGGGTGTTGAACAGGTTTGCTGATCAAGAGATGTCCTCGCCGGACGGGCAGGTCTCCGGGATGGCCGGGCCGAGCGCGCCGGTTGCGTCCGTGTGTGCCGGTCGTCCATCCCGGCGACCTCCCGAGGGCTATCAAGCCTGTCAAGGGGGCAGTCTCGAGGTGCGCTGGCGGTAGGTGGAGCGGTGCCCCCTTGACAGGCTTGATCGGGCTGGCGCCAGGTCGACGGGATGGACGAAGAGGCACCCACTTGTAGAGGGTCGTCGAGTTGGGTATGTGCCGGCGTGGGTAGGACGGCTCGCCCCGGTAGTGATGGGCCCTGTATGAGTGCATGGGCGGCCGGTGAGTCGCTGGATTGGCGGTTGGCTAGCGGAAATCAATGCTCGAAATCGACGAAGGAGGCGCGTCGAGTCCGTAGCTCGACCAGCCAATCCTGCACCTGGCTGTCGTCATGGAGGTAGGGCTCGCCTGGGCCCGGGCGCAGATCGATTCCGAAGAGGAGATCCAAGGCCCACAGACTCAGTGGGTCCCACGAGAGGCTGGCGTCGGTGCGCCAGTGGCGGGCCCAGCGGTCGACGGCGTCGCGGGTCATTCGTCCGTCGAGGAGTGCCACGAAATGGGCCTCGATTTCGTCCAGGTTCGGCTGCTTACCGGCGGCCCGCGGTGGAAGCAGCGTCACCGCTTTCCGATCTTGAGTGCGCGTGCGCGTTCTCCGGGGGCTTCTGAGTGGATCCGCTCGGCCAGGCAGTGTCGGTGGGCGATGACGGTGTGGCTTCCTGGGCCGTCGTTGCTGCGCGAGTCCAGGACGAGGGCGTCTCCGCCTGGGCTCAGCGTGGTTTGTTCACCGCAGAAGTCGCAGGGCCAGGCGAACGACTCCAGGTCGGAAGGGCGGATGCTGAGGCGCACCGACACCGGGGGAAACCAGCGGTTGATGTGCTGAATCACCGCATCGATCTGCGAGCCGATTGGTGGGAAGCGCGAGAGTAGTTCGTCATAGCTGATCTTGGCTGTGGAGAACTGCTGGATCATGTCTATCGAGGCCGACAGGCCGGCGTCCTCGTGGCCGGCGATCTCGACGAGTACGCCCCAGCGGTGGTGGCTGAGGATCGTGGCCCGGACTTTCTGGCCGGGCATGAGCGCCAGGCTTTTCGTTTCGAATCTGTCAGTCAACCGATTCTGACCTATCGCGTCGGTGCGGGAGAACTGGATCTCGTCGCTGGCCTGATCGTCCCACGGCAACGCTTCGGGCTCCAGAGGTGAACCAGGGCGATGCCGCCGACGTCGAGTTGGTGGCTCTCGCAGTACCTGTAATGCCAGGGTCTCCCGGGCGTCCTGGATGCCTGCCAGCCTTTTTGAGTCGGCGCCCAGCTACCCGGAGGACGAAAACCCATGGCGGACAACCAGTTCACCACCCACGCAGACCTTTTCGATCTGAGTGGGAAGTACGCGCTTGTCACTGGCGGCACCCGAGGAATCGGGATGATGATCGCGCGCGGTCTTCTGCAGGCGGGTGCGCGCGTGGTTGTCAGCTCGCGCAAGGCGGACGCGTGCGTGGAGGCGCAGCGGTTGTTGGCCGAGTTTGGTGACGTGAAGGCATTCCCCGCAGACCTCTCCAGGCATGACGAGTGTCAGCGGCTTGCTGAGCTGGTCGAGGCTGAGTCGGCGCGGCTGGACATTCTGGTCAACAACGCGGGGGCGATGTGGCGCGAGCCGTTGGAGACGTTTCCGGACGAGGCTTGGGACACGGTGCTCGACCTGAACCTCAAGTCGCCGTTCTGGCTGGTGCAGGCGTTGCTCCCTGCGCTGCGCAGGGCGGGCACCGCGGATGACCCCGCGCGGATCATCAACATCGGCAGTATCGGCGCCATCCACGTGGCCGCGTCGCCCAATTATTCGTACGCCAGCAGCAAAGCGGGGCTCCACCAGCTGACCAGGGTGCTGGCCCGGGAGCTGGGCCCGCAGCACGTCACGGTGAACGCGGTGGCCCCGGGACCGTTCCCGTCGCAGATGATGGCGGCCACGCTCGAGGCGATCGGCGACACGATCGCGGCGAAGGCTCCGTTGCGCCGGCTCGGTCGTGACGACGACATGGCCGGCATCGCCGTGTACCTCGCCAGCCGGGCCGGGGCTTACCTCACGGGCACGATCATCCCGATCGACGGTGGCATCGCCACGACCGCAACAGGCACGTAGGCGGCGCCGGCCTTCGGGGGTACCCGCAGTGCCTCCCTTCGCCCGCGGGCGGGGCTTATGGTGAAGAGGTGACCAAGATCGATCTGTGCACCGAGATCAAGGAGTTCCTGAGCTCGCGGCGCGCGAGGATCGCGCCCGAGCGGGCCGGGCTGCCTGCCTACGGTGGCAATCGACGGGTCAAAGGTCTGCGTCGTGAAGAGGTCGCACTGCTCGCAGGGGTGTCGGTCGACTACTACGTGCGGATGGAGCGCGGCAGCCTCGCCGGTGCCTCTGACGGGGTGCTCGACGCGGTGGCCACCGCCTTGCAACTCGACGAGGCCGAGCGCGATCACCTGTTCCACCTTGCGCGGCAGGCCGGCGGGCCGCGCCGACGGCGACCCGCCGCGACGGTGCGGCCGGCGCTCCAGCAAGTGCTCGACGCCATCACCGCGGCGCCGGCTTGGCTTTGCAACGGTCGTTATGACGTCCTGGCCACGAATCACCTTGCCCGCGCGCTGTATTCACCGGTGCTGGCCGACTCGCGGCGGCCGGCGAACACCGCGCGGTTCGTGTATCTGGATCCCGAAGCAGCAAGGACGTTCTTCGTCGACTATGACCGAATCGCCTGTGACGTGGCCGCGAAGCTGCGCATGGAAGCCGGCCGCAATCCGCACGACGAGGAGCTGATCGCCCTGGTCGGCGAATTGTCGACGCGCAGTGAGCTGTTTCGGCAGCGGTGGGCATCTCAGGACGTTCGGCTCCACCGGTCAGGACGCAAGCGTCTGCACCATCCGGTGGTGGGCCGGCTCGATCTGGACGTCGAGTCGATGGAGCTGCCGGCCGAACCCGGCCTGATCCTGAACGTCTACACCGCGCCGGCCGGCACGGCGACCGCGGACGGTCTGGCCCTGTTGGCATCGTGGGCGGCCGGTCAGCAGGGGCTGGCGACCGAGGTTCAAGCACTCGGCTGATGTTCTGGCCTTTCAGCCCCGGCGAGGACCGCGACGCACGATTTCTTGCGTGAAATGGCGGCCAGGAACCTCGCCGACGAGGAGATCCGTCGAGCGAAAACGCGTCCCCGGCAACGTAGCGGTGGAGCCGAGGTTCTCGGCCGAGAGCGCAGGACGGACCTCGATCGGCACCGGGCTCAGGGGCGCAGTGGCTCGAGGAGGCGGTGTGGCCGCGGAGTGCGCGGCGTGGCGCCGGTGGCGTCGGCGTCGATGGGGCGGGGTTGGCGGACGACGTCGCGGGCTGTGGGGACGATTTTGCAGTGGGTGCAGAGGCCGGTTTCGTCGAGGACGGTGCCGCACTGGTGGTGGGTGAGGATCTGGCGGGCGTCGGGCTGCACGTAGTGCTCGTTGCCCCACTGGGAGAGGCCGGAGATCACGGGCCAGAGTTCCTCGCCCTTGGCCGTCAGTTCGTACTCGTCGTGGGCGCCGATGCCGGGGACGCGGGCCACCACGTCCTCTTCGACGAGCCGGGTGAGGCGCTGGGTGAGGACCGCGGGGGAGATCCCGACGCTGTTGCGGATGTCGGTGTAGCGGCGCAGCCCGTAGAAGAGGCTGCAGATGATCAGCAGGGTCCACCGTTCGCCGACGACTTCGAGCGAGCGGGAGACCGGACAGTTCTGATCGTGGTACCCGGTGCCCAGTGCCATGGGGCCGACTTTACCTCTTTGTATGGTGACCGATCCACATCCGGGTTGCCGCCGCGCGGTGCGGACGGTTCGACCAGTGAAGTGCAACACTGCTTGCTTGGGACAAGCTCGCTGCACAAGACGGTGGACACGAGCTACTCTGGAGGGATGAAACGGCGCGATTTCGGGCAGTACTGCGGGCTCGGCCGAGCTCTGGAGCTGGTGGGCGAGCGCTGGGCGCTGCTGATCATCCGCGACCTGGCCATCCACCCGCGCCGGTACACCGACCTGCTCGAAGGGCTGCCGGGGATTCCGTCGAACGTGCTGGCCACGCGGCTGAAGGAGCTCGAGCAGTCGGGCATCGCCGAGCGGCAGATCGCGCCGGCGCCGAGCCGGGGTGTCGTGTACGTGCTGACGCCGCTCGGGCGTGAGCTCGAGCCCGCGATCCACGCGCTCGGGCGGTGGGGCGCCACACAGCTGGGTGAGCCGCGGCCCGGAGAGATCGTGACGGCGGAAGCGCTGACCACGTCGCTGCGCGCGGCGTTCGATCCCGACCGCGCGACCGGGTTGAACGCTTCGTGGGAGATCCACGCGCCGGATTTCGTGGTGCACGCCGTGGTGACCGAGGGCAAGCTCGACGCCGGGATCGGGCCGGCTCCGGAGAAGCCGGGTGTCGTGATCACGTTCCGGCCGGAAAACCTCCCCTCGTACGTGGAGCTGGTGCAGGCCATCAAGTGCGGCCTCGTGACGATCAAGGGGCCGCGGAAGCTGCTCGACACGTTCACGCGAGTGTTCACGAGCCGCGGGCCGGCGTGAGCCCACTGCGGTAGCGGAGGAACGCGCGCGAGCTTCTCTGTCCCCCAAGAGACCCTGCCTGTTCGGGCAGGGTCTCTTTTGCGTGCGCGCGACGAACCGGTGGCCGAGGTTCAAGGAGGGTTTGCCTCCGAGGCCGCAGGTAGTACACTTCGTTTTTGCAAGTGAACTCTATGATAGAAACATCGTAGCGGCAGGTCGCCGCCGCGAGTCTCCGCGCGCCACGGATCGCTCAAAAGCCTGCGGTACAGCCAAAAATCTTCAGCTTGGTATTGTCATCGAACCAAAACTAGGTATGGTGACCGATGTGAAAGCTTCAGTGAACGATCTAAGTCATGGGCAGCCGGTCACCGGTGTCCACAAGAGACTCGGGCCTGCCACGCGCCGGCGGTACCTGTCCAAGCCGGTCGGCTTCGCCGGGATGGCCACGGCGATGGTGCTGATCCTGGTCGCGGCCGGGTCGCCGACTCCGCTCCTGCCGATCTACGAACGAGAATGGGGCTTCGCGCCTTGGCTGCTCACGCTCGCGTTCGGCGTGTACGCGATCGCGCTGCTGCTCACGATCCTGGTGATCGGCTCGCTGTCCGACCACGTCGGCCGGCGTCCGCTGATGATCGCCGCACTCGGCGGTGACCTGGTGGCGATGCTGGTGTTCCTGTTCTCGCCGTCGATCGAGTGGCTGATCGTGGGCCGGGTGGTCCAGGGCCTGGCCACCGGGGCCGCGTCCAGCGCGATCAGCGCCGCCGTGGTGGAGCTCGCGCCCGAGCGGCACAAGAAGCTCGGCGCGCAGGTGGCCGGGATGGCGCCGATCGCGGGGCTGGCCGTCGGTGCGTTGTTCGCCGGCCTGGTCGCGCAGTTCGCGGCCCACGCGACGGCCACCGTGTGGCTGGTGCTCGCGATCGTGATGGCGGCCGGGACGGTGTTCACGCTGTTCGTGCCGGAGACGTCGAGCCGCAAGCCCGGCGCGCTGGCCTCGTTGACGCCGCGGCTGTCGGTGCCCGCGCAGGTACGGGGGTTGTTCGCCGCGACCGTGGCCGGGACGGTCGCCACGTTCCTCACCATGGCACTGTTCCTCGGCCTGGTGCCGATCGTGCTCGCGGCGGTGTTCGGCGTGACCGGCCCGATCTTCGGTGCGCTGGCGGCGTTCATCGCGTTCGGGCTCGGCACACTCGTGTCGGCGGGTGCCGGCGCGGTGGCTCCGCACCGCCTGCGGCTGCTCGGCTCGGCCGGGCTGACCGTCGGCGCGATCCTGTTCATCGCCAGTGTGGGCACCGGCGCACTGGCCCTGTTCTGGGCATCGGCCGTGCTGTGCGGCGCCGGGATGGGCGCGTCGTTCACCGGCACCACCCGCGGGCTGGTGCCGGAAGTAAAGCCACACGAGCGCGCGGGCCTGTTCGCCGCCGTGTACCTCGTCGCCTACCTCTCGATGGGCGTCTCCTCGATCGTCGCGGGGCTCGTCGTCGGTCCCGTGAGCGTGCGGGCCATGGCCGCGGGCTTCGGCGTCGTCACCGCGCTCGTGGCGCTGGCCGGTGCGCTCACCAGCGCCGGCCACCGCCGCACCCGCCAAATCCGTTGAACCGAAAGGAAACAAGCACGATGACTGCACTGCAGAACGCCACCGTTTGCGTCACGGGGGCCAACGGCGGCCTCGGCACCGCGTTCGTCCAGGCCGCGCTCGACCGCGGGGCCAAGCGCGTGTACGCGGCTGCTCGCCAGGCGAAGGACTGGGCCGACGAGCGCGTGGTGACCGTGGATCTGGACCTGGCCGATCGCGCGTCGATCGAGCGGGCCGCCGCGCGGCTCGGCGACACCACGATCCTGGTCAACAACGCCGCGATCTTCCCGCACGGCGACCTGCTCACCGCGCCGATCGAGGACATCGAGTCGACGATCGAGACCAACCTGGTCGGCCCGATCGTGCTGACCCGGGCGTTGGCGCCCGCGCTGCGCTCGGCCCACGGCGCGCTGCTCAACGTGGGCTCGGTGCTGAGCTGGTTCGCCGTCGGCAAGGCCCACAGCGTGTCGAAGGCGGGCTTCTGGATGGCCACCAACGCGTTCCGCCTCGAGCTGGCCGCCGACGGCGTGCAGGTGCTGGGCGCCTATCTCGGCCCGACCGACACCCCGATGCAGGCGGGCAACGACACCAGCGGCATGAACAAGCCCGCCGACGTCGTCACCGCCGTGTTCGACGCGCTCGAAGCGGGCGAACACGAGGTTCTCGTGGACGACCTCACGAAGCAGGTCAAGGCGGGTCTCGCCGCCGATGTCACCGCGCTGTACCCGGCGCTGGCCCGGTAATTCCCCTGTGGACGGACGCGCGGTGCGTTGATCGTGACGTCCCGTCCTGTCGATCATCAACCCAAGGAGTCTGACATGTCTGCGGTGTCCAATTCGGACAGCAAGAGAACCGTTCTCATCACCGGCGCGGCCGGCGGCACCGGCCGCGCCGCGGTTCGCGAGTCGCTGGAGCTGGGTCTCCGCGTGCGGGCGATGGTGCGCACCGTCGACGACCGCGCCCGCGCGCTCGAGGCGCAGGGAGTCGAGGTCGTGGTCGGCGACTTCCAGGACATCACCACCCTGCGCCCGGTTGTCGAAGGCAGTGACGCGGCCTATTTCGTGCACCCGATCCAGCCGGGCCTGATCCAGGCGACGGTGAACTTCGCTCAGGCGGTGAAGGAAACCGGTGGCGCCACCACCGTCCTCAACCTTTCGCAACGCAACACCGGCCGCGAGTCCGCCGGCGTCTCGACCCGGGAGACGTTCCTGTCCCAGGAGGTGTTCGGGTGGTCCGGGATCGACGTGATCCACCTGCGCCCGACCATGTTCCTGGAATGGCTCACCTACCCGTGGATCCTGCCGAACCTGCGCCGGGGCAAGCTGTGGATGCCGGCGGGCGCGGGCACTTCGTCGATCGTGGCCGTCGCGGACCTGGGCCGCGCGATCGCCGCACTGCTGAACGATCCGAGTGGGCACGTCGGCGAAATCGTCCCGCTGTCGGGGCCGGCCGAGCTGAATCAGACGCAGATGGCGGCCGAGCTGTCCGGCGCGCTGGGCCGGGAAATCCGGTACGAGGACGCCGCGCTCGACGAGTTCGTCGCCGTGGTCGCCGGGCTCGGTGTGCCCGCGTACCTCGTCGACTCCATCCGCGGCATCATGCTCGACTACCAGGCCGGCCGGCTGAGCGGATTCGACGACAACATCGAAAAGCTCACGGGCAAGCCGCCCGTGTCCATCGCCGAGTTCGCGCGCGAACGCGCCGGCCTGCTCACCGGAGCGAACTGATGGACGCGCTCGACACCCTCATCGACCGGAACCGGACCTTCGCCGCGACGAGGTTCGACGCGGGGCTGCGCATGCGGCCCAGCCTGGCCGTGAACGTGATCACCTGCTTCGACCCGCGGGTCGACCCGGCCGTGGTGCTCGGCGCGGAGCAGGGCGAGATCGGGGTGCTGCGCAACGTCGGCGGCCGGGTCACCCCGCACGCCGTGGAGCAGCTGGTGATGCTCCAGCACGTGGTGGCGGCCGCCGGGCCCGCGCCCGGCCCCGGCCGGCACCTCGTCGTGCTGCACCACACCGACTGCGGGATCACCCGGCTGCAGGACCGGCCCGACCTGCTGGCCCCGTACTTCGAGGTGCCCGAAGCCGAGCTGCCCGGCGTCGCGGACCCGCGGTCCGCGGTCGCCCGGGATGTCGCCGTGCTGCGCGCCGAGCCGCGGCTTCCCGGGTTCCGGGTCTCCGGGCTCGTCTACGACGTCGGTACCGGGCTGGTCGAGACGGTCGTCCGGGGCTGACGGCCGAGCGGACCGCGCGGCCACCGGACGCTCCTCGCCGGTGGCCGCCTCGGCCGCGGTCCGAAACCGCCTGGGCCAGGTGGTCCGGCGAGAGTGAAAAGCGCCCTCGCTGTTCGTGCTCCCGCCGCTACCGACCGAAGAACCCCGGCTTCCGGGGAGCCCCGCTCCAGGACGGACGCTGCACCCACGGTCCCAGCCCACGTCACAGTTGACTCTCCGCCGTACCTCCTGCTCTACTGTTCAGAGATTGTTTCTGTTGTGCAGAGTTTCGCGGGCCCCGCCGAGGGTCAGAGGAGAGTCGATGATGACGGACCAGTCCGGCACCCTGTCCGACGTGCGGCGGGGCATGATCCCGGCGCACATCTACAACGACCGGGAGATCTTCGAACTGGAGAGGGAGCGGGTCTTCGGCCGGGCCTGGCTGTTCGTGGCCCACGAGTCGGAGATTGCGAAGCCCGGGGACTACGTGGTGCGCCGCGTGCTCGACGACTCGTTCATCGTGACCCGCGACGAGAAGGGCGAGATCCGCGCCCACTTCAACATGTGTCTGCACCGTGGGATGCAGGTCTGCCGGGCGGAGATGGGCAACGCGTCGCACTTCCGGTGCCCGTACCACGGCTGGTCCTACCGCAACGACGGCCGCATCGTGGGCCTGCCGTTCCACCAGGAGGCCTACGGCGGTGAGGCCGGGTTCAAGCGCAAGGGCCAGCGGCTGCTGCCGGCGCCGAACCTCGACACCTACAACGGCCTGATCTTCGTGAGTCTCGACCCGGACGCCGGGCCGCTGGCCGACTTCCTCGGCGATTTCCGCTTCTACCTGGACTTCTACACCAAGCAGAGCCCCAGTGGCATCGAGCTGCGCGGACCGCAGCGGTGGCGCGTGAAGGCGAACTGGAAGATCGGCGCGGAGAACTTCGCCGGCGACATGTACCACACGCCGCAGACGCACACGTCCGTCGTGGAGATCGGCCTGTTCCGCGAGCCGAAGGCCGAGAAGCGCAAGGACGGCGCCACGTACTGGGCCGGCAACGGCGGCGGCACCACCTACAAACTCCCGCCCGGCGGCTTCGACGAGCGCACGCGCTACGTCGGCTACCCGCAGGAGATGGTCGACCGCATGAAGGCCAGCTTCACCGAGGCGCAGCAGCAGGTGATCGGCGAGGACGGCTTCATGATCTCGGCGGCCTCGGTGTTCCCGAACCTGTCGTTCGTGCACAACTGGCCCCGCGTGGCCGATTCCGACGACGTGCTGCCGTTCATCTCGATCCGCCAGTGGCAGCCGATCAGCGAGAACGAGACCGAGGTGCTGTCCTGGTTCGCGGTCGACGCCGAAGCACCCGAAGAGTACAAAGCGTTGTCCTACAAGGCGTACCTGATGTGCTTCGGGTCCACCGGCATGTTCGAGCAGGACGACGTCGAGAACTGGGTGTCGCTCACCAACACCGCGGCCGGCTCGATGGCGCGGCGTCTGAAGCTCAACAGCCGCATGGGGATCCTCGAAGACGACACCGAGGTCGTGCCCGCGCTCACGCCGGAGGAGTTCCACGGCCCGGGCGTGGCGCACACCGGGTACGGCGAATACAACCAGCGTGAGCTGCTCACCCGCTGGGCCGACCACCTCGAGCGGCCGGCGAAGTCCGCCACCGCGCTCGAGGTCGGCGCGCCCGCCGAGGTCGCGAAGGCGGTGCAGGCATGACCACCGGCACGCACTCCAGCCGCTCCGCGCTCGGCGGCCACGCGTCGCGCATCCAGCGCACGGGCCGGCCCCTGCCGTTCGACGACGCGCGCCACCGGGAAGCCCACCAGTGGCTGGTGGACGAGGCCTGGCTGCTCGACGCGCAGGACTACGAGCACTGGCTCACCCTGCTCACCGAGGACATCCACTACCTGATGCCGGTGCGGGTCACCACCGCGCTCGGCGCCGGCTTCGACACCGCGCCCGGCATGGCGCACTTCGACGAGGACAAGTACTCGCTGTCGCGGCGCGTGGCCCGGTTCATGACCGAGCACGCGTGGACCGAGGACCCGCCTTCGCGGCTGCGCCACCACCTGTCCAACGTGCGGACCTTCGCCACCGAGGACGACGACCACCTCGTGGTCGATTCGGCCACGCTGCTGTTCCGCAGCCGCGGCGACGTGCTGCCCGGCTCGATCGTCTCCGCCGGACGCGAAGACCTGCTCCGCCGCGGGCCGGACGGCTGGCAGCTGGCCCGGCGCACGATCCTCGTGGACGACTCCGTGATCCGCATGCAGAACCTGGCGATCTTCCTGTGAGCCTCTCCTGGGAAGGCGAGGCCGAGGACGCCCACGCGGCGTCCGCGGCTGCCGCGGAACACGACGAACTGGTCGCGCACACCACCGGCGAGGTGATCCGGCTCGGCAACGAGTTCGCCGAGATCCTGGTGCGCCGCGTCGACACCCGCAACGGCGCGCGGCTGCTGATCGAGTCGCCGAAATCGGGCCAGTGGGTGTCCCTGTGCCCACTGGAGCTGGAAGCGCTGACCTGGCAGAACACCGAGACGTTCTCCGCCATGATCGGCCACCCCTTCGGGCCGCTGGTGCAGGTGGAGGACGAGTCGTGACGGGCTGGCTCGAAGGCCGGCGCGCGCTGGTGGTGGGAGCCGGGTCGGGCATTGGCCGCGCGGTGGTCGACGCGTTCCGCTCCGAAGGCGCGCAGGTCGCCGTGCTGGAACGCGACGCGGCCAAGGCGGCGGCGCTGGAAACCGAGGCGCCCGACGTGCCGGTGACGGTCGGCGACGCCACCACCCGGGCGGCCAACGACGCGGCCGTGGCCGCCGCGGTCACCGCGTTCGGCGGGCTCGACGTGCTGGTGAGCTGCGTCGGTGTGTTCGACTTCTACCGCAGTGTCGAAGACCTCGACGCCGACGTGCTCGACGACGCGTTCGACGAGATGTTCCGCACGAACGTGAAGAGCCACCTGCACTCGGTGAAGGCCGCGCTGCCGGAGCTCAAGCGCTCGGGCCACGGCGTGGTGCTGCTCACGGAGTCGACCTCGTCGTACTACCCCGGCCGCGGCGGCGTGCTCTACCTGTCGTCGAAGTTCGCCGTGCGCGGCCTCGTCACGGCGCTGGCCCACGACCTCGCGCCGGAGGTCCGCGTGAACGGCGTGGCGCCGGGCGGCACGCTCGGCACGGACCTGCGCGGGCTGCCGAGCCTCGGCACCGCCGACCGCAGCCTCGGCGACACCCCGCGCCGCGCCGAGGAACTCGCCGCCCGCGTACCGCTGAACGTGGCGCTGAGTGGCGAAGACCACGCGTGGAGCTACGTGTTCCTCGCCTCCGACCGCGCCCGCGGCATCACCGGGCACGCCGTGCACCCCGACGGCGGCATCGGCGTGTCCGCGCCCCGCAAACGATCCTGACCGAACGGAAGAAGACCATGGCCAAGCTGACTGCCGACCTGGAGTTGTGCCAGGGCTACGGAAACTGCATCACCACCGCGTCCGACGTCTACGACATCGACGACGACGGCAAGGTCGTGCTGCTCACCGCGACCGTCCCCGAGTCCGACCGCGCCCGCGTGGAAGCGGCCGCGCGCAGCTGCCCGGTGGGTGCGCTCGGCGTGGTGGACGGATGAGCGGCACGGTCGCGATCGTCGGCGCGTCGATCGGCGGGGTGCGCACCGCGCAAGCGTTGCGAGCGGAGGGCTACGACGGGCGGATCGTGCTCATCGGAGCCGAGCCGCACCTGCCGTACGACAAACCGCCGCTGTCCAAGCAGTTCCTCGCCGGGGCGTGGGAGCACGACCGGCTCGCGCTGCTGAGCGAGCAGGAGGCCGCCGGCCTCGACCTGCGCCTCGGTGTGGCGGCGACGGCGCTGGACCCGGCCGCGCACGAGGTCGTGCTGGCCGATGGCACGCGCGTCGGCTACGACACGCTCGTGGTCGCCACCGGTGCGGCGGCCCGGCCCTCGCCGTGGCCCGCCGAATCCGGTGTGCACGTGCTGCGCTCCCTTGTGGACGGTCAGGACCTGCGCGCCGCGCTCGCCGAGGACGGCCCGGTCGTGGTCGTCGGCGGCGGGTTCATCGGCGCCGAGGTGGCGGCGACCGCGCACGCGGCCGGGCGGCCGGTCACCGTCGTCGACCCGCTGCCGGCGCCGATCGGGCGCGTGCTCGGCGACGAGGTGGGCCGGTTGGTCGGCGACGTGCACCGCCGCCACGGCGTCGCCACGCGCTTCGGCGTCGGCGTGCAGGACGTGACCGGGCACGCGGGTGCGCTGGAGGTCACGCTCACCGACGGCAGCATGCTGCCGGCCGGCACGGTGGTCGTCGGCATCGGCGCGGTGCCCGCGGTCGGCTGGCTCGCGGGATCGGGGCTGGAGCTGGACAACGGGCTCGTCTGCGACGAGTTCTGCCGAGCCGTCGGCCACCCGGAGATCTTCGGCGTCGGCGACGTCGCCCGCTGGTTCCACCCGGGCCACGGTGAACACGTGCGGGTGGAGCACTGGACCAACGCCGTGGAGCAGGCTTCGGCCGTGGCACACAACATCGCGCACCCGTCGGCGCCGGTGGCCTACCGGCCCACCGAATACGCGTGGAGCGACCAGTACGACTGGAAGATCCAGATCGCCGGGCGCCCGGACCGCACCGACGCGTTCGAGCTGGCCGGCGATCCCGCAGGCGACCCGCCCCGGTTCGCCGCGCTCTACCGCGGCGCGGACGGCCGGCTCGCCGCCGTCGCCACGGTCAACTGGCCGAGGCTGCTCGTCGCCGCACGCCGGCTCATCTCCGCGCACACGCCTTACGAGGAAGGACTTTCCGTGCTCGACAAGCTGATCGCGCCCGTGCAGGCAGGTGCGTCGTGACCGAATTCCCGGACGAACGGCAACTGATCTCCGACGCCTGCCGCGTGCTCGCCGCGCGGGGCCTGGCCGAAGGGTTCCTCGGGCACGTGTCGCTGCGTGTCGGCGAAAACCGGGTGCTCGTGCGCTGCCGCGGGCAGCGCGAGCGTGGGCTGGCGTGGACGACCCCGGAGGACATCCGGCTCGTCGACTTCGACGGCGCCGCGGCCGCGCCCGGCGAGCTCGACGGCTGGTCCGTGCCCAACGAACTGCCGCTGCACACCGAGGTGTTGAGGTCCGAGCCGGCCGTCGCCGCGGTGGTGCACGCGCACCCGCCGGCGGTCGTCGCGGCCGATCTGGCGGGGCTGGCGATCCGGCCGATCGTCGGTGCCTACGACATCCCGGGCGCCAAGCTCGCCACCGGCGGCGTGCCGGTGTACCCGCGCGGTGTGCTGGTGCGCAACCGCGTGCTGGCGAAGGAAATGGTGGCCGCGATGGCCGGCCGGCCGGTGGTCCTGCTGCGGGGCCACGGGCTCACCAGCAGCGGCGGTTCGGTGCAGGAAGCGGTGCTGCGGGCCCTGTCGGTGGACACGATCGCCCGCATGGCGTTGACGGTGGTCGGCGCGGGTGGGCAGCTCGTGGACCTGCCGCCCGAAGACCTGGCCGAGCTGCCCGACCTCGGGCCGGCGTTCAACGAGGGCGTGGCCTGGCGCCACGAGCTCGCGCGGCTCGAAGCGGGTTAATGCAACAGCGGAGTGGCCTCGGCGATCGTCTCCTTGAGGCGCTCGCCGATGTTGCGGACCTCGGCGCGCGAGAGCCGGCCCACCGGCAGCGAGACGTTGATCGCGAGTCGCACCGGGAGGTTTCCGGCGGGGAAGGCGACGGCCACCGACGCCACGCCTTCCTCGCTCTCCTCGCTGCTGGTCGCGTAACCGCGCCGCCGCACGCTTTCGAGTTCCAGCTCCAGCTCGCCGCGCGTGCCGATCGAGTTGGGCGTGAGCGTTTCCAGCGCTTCGCCGGGGTACATCCGGTGCAGTTCCTCGGTGGAGAATTCCGAGAGCAGCGCCTTGCCGGTCGACGTGCAGTTGGCCGGCATCGCCTGGCCCAGCCGCGAAGCGACGCGCACGGCGCGCGGGCTTTCGAGCGCCTCGATGAACCGCACCGTGGTGCCGTCGAGGATCGCGAGGTGCACCGTCTCGGCGAACTCGCTGTTGAGCTTCTCGAGGAACGGCCGCAGCGTGTCGCGCACGTCGAACCGCTGCAGGATCGCGAACGCCACCGCCGTGAGCGACGTGCCCGGCCGGTACGCCTTGGTGCGGGTGTCCTGCCGGATGAACCCGCGGTACTGCAGCATCGCCAGCAGCCGGTGCGCGGTGGAGGAAGCGACACCCAGGTACTCCGCCACGTCCGTCATCCGCAGCTCGGGGCGATCCCCCAGGAGCAGCAGGATGCGAAGAGCCTTGTCGACCGAATCGATCGGATACTGCGGCACGGGCGAGTGGGTGCCGGCGGCGTCGGGAGCAGGCTTCTTCATAGCAGAAGCGTACGGCAACCGGACGATCCGACCGAGCGGTGATCGACATCGCGCCCCCGCGGCCGCGTCCCGGAAAGCCGAAGCCCCGCACCACAACAACGGTGTGCGGAGTGGTTGTCGCGTGCCCGTTTTGCCGGGTCGAAAACGCGGTCCGCGACCAGGTCGGAACGCACGGCAGCGGCCCTCTCGATCTCCTTGACCCTGACCGGAACCTCTGTTAGACAGAGCCAACTTCTTCATCGCAGAAGAGACACTGGTGAACCATGACCGTTGCTGTTCAGTTCTCCCCGCCGCCGCGGCCTTCCCCACCCCGGAGACGATTCGGGGTCCTGGTCGCGGCTCTCGCCCTCGGTACGGCCGGCTGTTCCGCCTCGGCGGCCGCCGGCGACTCGGACTCCTACACCCTGGGCCTCATCACCAGCCAGACCGGAACCGGCAGCCAGCTCGGCGTCGGTGAGCTGCAGGGCGCGCAGCTGGCCGTGGACCAGATCAACGCCCGCGGTGGCGTGAACGGCAAGCAGCTGCGCCTGCGCACCGCCGACGACCAGAGCAACCCGGCGCAGGCCGTGCTGCAGACGCGCAAGATGCTCGGCAGTGTCGACGCGCTCGTCGGGCCGTCGCTCTCCGGGCCGTGCCAGGCCGTGATCCCGCTGGCCTCCAGCGCGCAGCTCGTCGACTACTGCCTTTCGCCCGGCGTGAAGCCCAAGCCCGGGTCGTACCAGTGGTCGGCCAGCGCGCCCACCGACACGCTCGCCGAACGCCTGCTCGCGTACTGGAAGAGCCAGGGCATCACGCGCGTCGGGCTCATCAACACCACCGACGCGAGCGGCCTCGACGGCGCGCACGCGCTGCAGACGGCCGCCGCGAAAACCGGCGTTTCCCTGGTGGGCCAGGCCAGCTACAGCCCGACCGCGGTGTCGGTGACCTCGCAGCTGCAGGCGGCCACCACGGGCAAGCCGCAGGCGCTCGTGGTGTGGAGCAGCGGCGCGGCCGCGGGCGTCGCGTTCAAGGGCATCGACCAGATGGGGCTGAAGCTCCCGGTCGGCACCACCGACGGCAACCTCACCTACGCCTTCCTGCGCCGCATCGCCGACTACACGCCGGACACGCTGCTCATCCCGGCCACGCGCGATTTCTGGTGGCAGCAACAGAATCCGTCCGCGCAGGTGCAGCAGCTCGAACGCGGTTACCACGACGAGTTCCGCGCTCGCTACGGCACCGATCCCGACTTCGGCCCGGGCGTCGCCTACGACGGCGTGCTGCTCGTGGCGCAGGCGCTGGAGAAGGCGGGCGGCAACGTCGCCGGTGCGCGCGACGCGCTGCAGAACCTGCGCGGTGTCGACGGAGTCGTCGGCACCTATTCCTTCGCCCCGGACAACCACCGCGGCATTGGGGCCGGCGACGTCGGCATCGTGCGCGCCGCCGGTGGCCGGCTGACCTTCGTGGGGAGATGAGCGCGACCATGACCGGACTGATCCAGGTCCTCATCGGCGGGCTCGCCGACGGGGCCGTGTACGCGCTGATCGCGCTGGGCGTCTCGCTCGTCTACTCGATCAGCCGCATCATCAACCTCGCCCAGGGCGGCTTCGTGGTGCTCGCGGCGCTGCTCGCCGTGTCGATCCAGCAGTGGCTGGGGGTGCCGCCGCTGGTCACCGTGGTGATCGTGGTGCCGCTGTTCGCGTTGCTCATGGCCGGTGTGGAACGCGTGGTGATGGCCCCGGCCGCGGCCCGCGCGACGCCGGACCGGATGCTGCTCGTGACCGTCGGTGTGCTGCAGGCGATCGGCGGACTGTTGTTGCTCCTGTGGGGAAACCTGCCCTACACGATGCAGCCGTTCAGCGGGGACACCGCGATCACGATCGGCGGCGTGCGCATCGTGTCGCAGTACGTGTGGATCATCGGCGCGCTGGTGGTGACCGTGGCCGCCCTGTGGTTCCTGGTGCAGCGCACCAGCCTCGGGCTCACCATGCGCGCCACGGCGAACAACCCGGAAGCCGCGGCGCTGCAAGGGATCAACGTCGGACGCGTGCGGCTCATCGCGTTCAGCCTCGCCGGCGCGATGGCGGCGCTGGCGGGCACCACCGTCATCCCGGCCACGTTCCTGCAGTTCTCCACCGTGACGCCGTACGCGGTCGCCGGCTTCATCGCGGCCGTCGCCGGTGGCCTCGGCAGCACGGCCGGCGCGGTCGTCGGCGGGCTCGTGCTCGGGCTGCTGCAAGGACTCTTCAGCCGCTACACCAGCGGCGACCTCGCGCAGGTGATCGCGATGGCGGTGCTCATCGTGCTCCTGCTCGTGCGACCGACCGGCCTGCTGGGGAAGACGAGCGAGGTGCGTCGATGACAACGCAGGAGAAAACGACCACCCCGCCGGCGATCCAGCCGGCGAGGTCCCGGCGTTCGCCCACGCGGTTGGCGGTCGCGGCCGTCGCCGTGGTCGTGGCGCTCGTGGTGCCGCTGCTGGTACCCGGCTGGCTCGGGCTGCTGGTGATCGCCGGCATCTTCTTCCTCATCGTGCTCGGCCTCAACCTGCTCATGGGTTACGCGGGGCAGGTTTCGTTGGGGCAGACGCTCTTCATGGCCATCGGCGGTTACGGCGCGGGCCTGCTCACGCTGCGCTGGCACTGGCCGACGCTCGTGGCGATGATCGTGATGGCGCTCGTGTCCGCCGCGGTGGCGGCCGGGCTCGGCACGGTTTTCCTGCGGCTGCGCGGGTACTACCTCGCGCTCGCGACGCTGGGGCTGGCCGTGATCACCGAATCGCTCGCGTCGGGGCTCACCGGGTTCACCGGCGGGCCCTCCGGTCTGGTCGGGGTGCCGAGCCTGCGGCTGGGCACCTGGGACGTGTTCAGCGACCAGGCCAACTACTACGTGCTGCTCGTGGTGTGCGGGCTCGGCGCCTGGTTCGTGGGCAACCTGCAGCGCTCGCAGACCGGGCGCGCGCTCTCGGCCATCGCGGCCGACCCGGCGGCCGCGACGATGCTCGGCATCAACGCCTCGCGCTACAAGACCAGCGCGTTCGTGGTGTCCGCGGTCTACGCGTCGCTCGGCGGCAGCCTCTACGCGTTCTACCTGCGGTTCATCTCGCCCGAGGTCGTCGGGGTCACGGTGGCGCTCAGCATCGTGATCATGCTCGCGCTCGGTGGCGCGCGCACGATCGTGGGGCCGCTGCTCGGCGCGCTCGTGATCCAGGGGCTGCCGGAGGTCGGGCAGAGTTTCGCGTCCTGGTCGCCGTTCGTGGCCGGCGTCGTGCTCATCCTCGTGATCACCTACCTGCCCCGCGGGATCTGGGGCACGGTCAAGAAACTGGCGGACCGATGACCGAGACTCCTCTGCTGGCCGTGCACGGCCTGACCCGCCGCTTCGGTGGCGTGACCGCCGTGGACGACGTCAGCTTCACCGTCGCCCCCGGCACCGTGCGCGCGATCATCGGCCCCAACGGTGCCGGCAAGACCACGCTGCTCGACCTGATGACCGGGTTCACCGCGCCCGACGCCGGCCGCGTCGAGTTCTGCGGACGTGACATCACCGGCATCCGGCCGCACCGGCTGCCCGCGCTCGGTCTCGCGCGCACGTTCCAGTCGGCCCGGCTCGTGCCGACGCTGACCGTGCGCGAGAACGTGATGCTGGGCGGCTACCGCTTCACGCGCGCCCGGTTCCTGTCCGACGGACTGCGGCTGCCGCGCACGCGCCGAGAGGAACGCGCGCTCAGCCGGCGCGCGGACGAGCTCATGGAGTTCCTGGAGCTCGGTGCGTACGCGGACGCGTTGGCCGGGGAGCTGCCGGCCGGCGCCCAGCGGCTGGTGGAGGTGGCGCGTGGCCTCGCCGGCGGCCCGACGTTGCTGCTGCTGGACGAACCCGCGGCCGGGCTCGACGACACGGAGACCGGTGAACTCGCGGCGGCCCTGCGCGCGGTGTGCGCCGGCGGCATCTCGCTGGTGGTGATCGAGCACAACATCGAGCTGGTGATGACCGTGAGCGACCACGTGACCGTGCTCGACGCCGGCCGCGTGATCGCCGACGACGTGCCGCAGCGCGTGCAGTCCGACCCCGCCGTGATCGAGGCCTATCTCGGAGCGAAGCCATGAACCTCACCGTCCGCGGCCTCGACGCCCGCTACGGCTCCACCCGCGTGTTGCACGACGTGTCGTGCGAAGTGCCCGACGGCACGATGGTGGCGATGATCGGTGCCAACGGGGCCGGCAAGACCACGCTGCTCAAGTGCATCGCCGGGTTGCACCGGCCGGACCGCGGCGAGGTCACCCTCGGCGGCACCCCGGTCGCCGGGCTGGCCGCGCACCAGGTGGCCCGGCGCGGACTGTGCCTCGTCCCGGCCGGGCGGCAGCTGTTCGGCGAGCTGACCGTCGAGGAGAACCTGCTCGTCGGGCTGCACGGCACGGGTGTGCACGGCGCGGCCGTCGCTCGGCGGCTCGACGCGGCGTACGCGTTGTTCCCGATCCTGCGCGAGTTCGCCGGCCGGCAGTCGGGGCTGATGTCGGGCGGGCAGCAGCAGATGCTCGCCATCGCGCGGGCGCTGGTGCGCGAGCCGGAGGTGCTGCTGCTCGACGAACCGTCGCTGGGTATCGCGCCCCTGCTGGTGACCGAGATCCTCGGCGTGCTGCGGCGGCTCGCGAGCGAGGGCGTGACGATCCTGCTGGCCGAGCAGAACGCCGCCGCTGCGCTGGCGATCGCGGATTACGGCGTGGTGATGGAGAACGGCACCATCACGCGGACCGACACGGCCGCGGCGCTGCTGGCCGACGAGGACGTGAGCCGGCATTACCTCGGTACCTCGGCGGACCCGGTCGCGGTGGGGTCCGTGCGGGCTCTTCCGGCCGGGTTGCGGGAACCGCTGGTATGAAGTCGTCCACAGTGGAGGAGTAGTTCGATGAAAATCGTTCTGGTGCACGGCGGGTGGCAGGGTGGCTGGGCGTGGGACGCGGTGGCCGCCCACCTGCGCGAGGCCGGCCACGACGTGTTCGCGCCAACGCTGCGCGGCTTGGAGGACGGCTCCGTCGACCGGGCCGGCATCACGCTCACGACGATGGTCGACGACCTCGTCGCGCAGCTCTCGCACTGCGGGTTCGACCGGTACGTGCTGGTGGGCCACAGCGGCGGCGGCCCGGTGATCCAGCTCGTGACCGAGCGGCTGCGCGACCGCGTGGAGCGCACGGTGTTCGTGGACGCGTGGGTGCTGCTGGACGGCGAGTGCATCAACGACGTGCTGCCCGCCGAGCTCGTGGCCGGCGTGCGCGCGCTCGCCGAACAGAGCAGTGACAACACGATCGACCTGCCGCCGGCGCTGTGGTCCGCGTCGTTCATGCAGGACGCCGAGGAGGACACCCTCGCGGCCGTCGCGGCTCGGCTCGTGCCCACGCCGTTCGGGTGGTTCACTGAACCCGTGCGCCTCACGGGGTTCTTCGGCGCGCCGGTGCCCAGCAGCTACGTGTACCTGCTGGACGACCAGGCCGTGCCGCAGTCGGTGTACCAGGCCGCGGCGGCACGTCTGGCCGACCCGCGCGTGGTCGAGTGCGCCGGCAGCCACGAGGCGATGCTCACGCACCCCGCCGAGCTCGCCGAAGCGCTGGTGAAGGCGATCGCGTGACGCACCGCGCCCGTCGGCTGGGGCCGGTGTACTACGACGAGTTCGCGCCGGCCGGTGCGCCGGCGCGGACCGTCGTGCTCGTGCACGGTGGCAGCGTGACCGGGGCGTGTTACCTGTCCACTCCGGACGGCCGGCCGGGCTGGGCGTGTTCCTTTGTGGACCGTGGGTACCGCGTGCTGGTGCCGGACTGGCCGGGAGTCGGTCGCAGCGCGGCGATCCCGCCGGACGAGCTCACCGGCGCCGTGGTGTGCGAGGCGCTCGGCCGGTTGCTGGACGAGCAGGACGAGCCGGTGGTGCTCGTGGTGCACTCGATGTCGGGGCCGTTCGGCTACCGGCTGGTCGAGACCCACGGCGATCGGGTGGCCGCGTTGGTGGCTCTGGCGCCGGGGCCGCCGGGCAACATCCAACCCGAGCCGCGGGTGCTGGCCGAAACTGCCGCGTCGCTGGAGATCCAAGGCGAGGTCCTGCGGTGGAGCCTGCCGAAGCAGGGCCTCTGGTGGCCCACCGAGGCGTTCGCGCGCGCCAAGATGCTCGGCACCGGAACGCGGTTTCCGCCGTCCGCGTTCGCCCGGTTCCGCGACGACCTCGTCCCGATCCCGGCGGGGCTGCTCACCGAACGGCAGAACGTGCACGGCAGCCAACTGCGCGTCCACGACCCGGCTCCGTTCGCGGGCAAACCGATGCTCGTACTCACGGGCGACCACGACACCGACCACCCCGAACCGGCGGACGCGGCGACGGCGGCCTGGCTGCGCACGCTCGGCGCCACCGTGACGTACCGCTACCTCTCCGACCCGGCCCACACGGGCAACGGCCACATGCTGATGTCGGAGGACAACAGTGGGGAGCTGGCTGAGTTGGTGATGGAGTGGGTGGGGTTGCTCGACTAGGCGCCGATGGGGTGGCAGTGGCGGGTACTGCCACCCCGTAACGAGCCGTCAGTTCAGCTCAGGTGCTGCGTGAACCACTCCACGGCTTCCCCGCTCGCGAGGTCGAACTGCGCGATGTACG
The DNA here is from genome assembly GCF_035918295.1 of Amycolatopsis rhabdoformis. Classification (GTDB taxonomy): domain Bacteria; phylum Actinomycetota; class Actinomycetes; order Mycobacteriales; family Pseudonocardiaceae; genus Amycolatopsis; species Amycolatopsis rhabdoformis. Next base: position 6,648,845 of record NZ_CP142149.1, on the reverse strand, counting down.
GGTCGAAGTGCCCGCCGCCCGGCAGCAGCCGCAGGCGCTTGGGTTCGAGCGCGTTCTCGTACGCGGCGAGCTGGGTGTCCGTCGGGGTCATGGTGTCGTGGGTGCCCGCGACCATGAGGAGGGGCGTCGGGGAGACGCGGGCGATGAAGCTGCCCGGGTCGTAGGTGCTGATCATGCGGCCGGAGCGGAGGGTGACGAGGTTGTCGCCCGCGGTGCCGTCGGGGCCTTCGGCCTTGTAGACCGCGGCGATTTCCGCGCTGTGCCACAGGGCTTCGGCGGCCGGGTCCGCTTCGGCGACCGCCACGAGCTGCGGGGAGACGCCGCGGGCCTGGTTGCGTTCGTCTTCGTTGTACTTCTCTTCCAGCGCCGCGTAGTTCTCGGGGGAGATGCGGCGGACGTAGTCCTGGCGGCCGTCGACGAAGGGGCAGTTGGCGACGACCGCCTTGAGCCGGCGGTCGGTGGCGCCCAGGACGATGGCGTGGCCGCCGGCGTAGCTGGTGCCCCAGAGGCCGATGCGCGAGGCGTCGACCTCGGGGCGCGCTTCGAGGACGGAGATGACGCGGCGCCAGTCGGCGATCTGCTGCCAGGGGTTCACGTCGAAGCGCGGGGTGCCGGTGCTGGCGCCGAAGTTGCGGTGGTCGTGGGCGATGACGACGAAACCGGCGTCGGTGAAGGCCTTCGCGAACTCCGGCAGGAAAATCTCCTTGGTGCCGGCGAAGCCGATGGCCATGGTGATGGCCGGCAGGGGACCGGTCGCGCCTTCGGGCACGTAGAGGTGCGCGGCGAGGGTTGCGCCTTCGGCCGGGATTTCGAGGTCGATGCGGGAAGCCACGGGATTGTCTCCTGGGGTGCTGAGGTCAGTGGGCGGTCGGCAGGTCTTCGGCACCGACGTGGGTGCCGAGGTCGAACTCGATGTCACCGTGGCGCTGCATGCCGCGCTGCAGCAGGGCGCCGACGCGCGCCGCGGTCTCCGGGCGGGAGGCGGCGGCCAGGAAGGCAGCGGGGGTGGACGCGAACTCGGCGTCCTCGGGCAGGCTCGCGGTGTCCACGTAGTGCTTGGTCTCGGCGATCGCGCGCTTGTCGAACCGCGCGATGCGGCGGGCGAAGGCGTCGACGAAGTCGGCCAGCTCGGCGTCGGGCAGCGCGCGATTCACATAGCCGTACAGCTCGGCCTCGGCGCCGGTGAGGTCGTGGCCGGAAAGCAGGATCTCCAGCGCACGGCCGCGACCGACCAGCCGCGGCAGCCGCGCCATCGGGCCACCGCCGGGCACCAGGCCGAGCGGCACCTCGGGCTGGCCGAGGCGGCTGTGGTCACGCGAGGCGAAACGCAGGTCGCACGCCAGCACGAACTCGCTGCCGGCACCGCGGGCTCGTCCGTGCACCGAAGCGATCGTGGCCACCGGCACCCGGCTGAGCCGGCTCAGCACGTCGAGCCACGGGTTCAGCCCGGTCTTCGTGGGCTCCTCCGTGGCCGGCGGCTGGGCCGTGATGTCCCAGTGGGCCAGGAAGAAGTCCGGATTCGCGCTGTCGAACACGGCCACGCGCACACCCGGGTCCTGCTCGAGGCGCGTGATGAAGTCCGAGAGCTCCCGGACGGTGTCGTAGTCGATCAGGTTGATCGGCGCGTGGTCGAACGTCGCGCGCAAGTAGCCCGGTGCGGGCTCCTCGATGCGCAGTTGCGGAGTTGTCATGACGCCACCGTAGCCTCTGGGTACAGATAGTGTATTCAACGGTGGCGTAGGCCACATGAGTTCACTATCTGTACCCAGTAGTGCTGTGATGGTGGGAAAAGATCGACTGAACACGCTCGCGAGGTTCGTGCACGCCAGTGGGCGTTCCTGGACCTGCGGCGAGGTGCTACTGCTCGTAGACGACTTCTTCGGTGGTGATCAGCACGACGGTCTTCGACGTGTCGGCGAAGTTGTCGACGTCCTTGAGTGCGGCGTCCCAATTTTCGGAATCGGCGATGGCCTGGAACGTCTCCATGCTCTCGAACCACACCTCTACGACACCGTCGTAGGGTGCGGCTGGCACACCCTCGGGAACCAGGCCGGTGTTGTGCTGCTGCACGTACCGGATGGCGTGCTTCCTGACCCCGGGAACACTCATCACCAGCGGTGCGTGGACGTTCGTCCAGTATTCGCTGAACTGCTCCGGGGTGAAATCGGCACGACGGGTCAGGAACTCGTTCCACTTGTACATGTTCGGTCCTTCGCTTGCGGTCGGGTTGTCGGCAGTTCACCGTAGACTCTGAGTACTAATTGTGTACTCAACGGTGGCGTAGCCCACATGAGTGAACTATCTGTATCCAGGCGTACTGTGGTGGTGTGGAAAACGTGCTGGACGACAACCCGGTCTGCTCCGTCGAACGCGCCTGCGAGATCCTCGGCGGACGGTGGACCTTCCTGGTGCTGCGCGAGCTCGTGGCGGGCAAGACGCGCTTCAGCGAAATCCGCGACGCCCTCGGCATCCCGCCCAACGTGCTGAGCGCCCGGCTGAAGACGCTCACCGACGCGGGTGTCCTCGAGCGCCGCTCGTACCAGGTGCTCGGTCAGCGCAACCGGGATTCCTACGAGCTCACCGCGGCCGGCAACCAGCTGAAGATCGTGCTCGCGGCGTTGCAGCAGTGGGGTGACGAGTTCCGCCCGCGCCCGTCCGGGCCGTCGGCACTGCGCCGGTCCGTCGAAACCGACGAGCCGGTGCGCGTGACGCTGCTGGACGCCGAGGACCACGAGCTGACGCCGGACGAGCTGAAGTTCGTGCCGGCCTGACCGCGGCTACGTCCTCGCGCAAACCGGCCGGGCCACCCGACGGCCGGACATGACCGTGCCGCCTGACCGGAGGTGGTCAGGCGGCACGGACGAATCACCGGTGCAGGTGGTCTTCCCAGTCGGCCGGCAAGCGGTCGGCCGGGGCGGGGGCCGGTTGGCCTGCAGGTTTGCTGATCGGCGCGACCAGGATCGGGCCGTCGTCGTGCTTTTCCTGCGTGGTGTAGTTCCAGAACCACGTTTCGCCCGGTTCGAAGCTGCGGATCACGGGGTGGCCGGTCGCCGCGTTGTGGGCGGTGGCGTGTTGGCTGGGCGAGGTGTCGCAGCAGCCGATGTGACCGCACTGCGCGCAGCGGCGCAGGTGGTACCACCAGCCTTGCGGGCTGGCGGCGTCGCAGTCGACGCAACCGGTGCCGCTGGGGGGCACCGTCGGGTCGATACCGTCCACGGGGATCTCCTTCGGGCGAGCCGGATCAGCTGCGGAAGAACTCGAGCAGGTCGGCGTTGATGGTCTCGGCGTGCGTGGTCGGCATGCCGTGGGGGAAGCCCGGGTAGATCTTGAGCGTGCCGTTCTTCAGCAGCTTCACCGACAGCAGCGCGGCGTCCTCGTAGGGCACGACCTGGTCGTCGTCGCCGTGCATCACCAGGACCGGCACGGTGATCTTCTTCAGGTCCTCGGTCTGGTCGGTCTGGGAGAAGGCCACGATGCCGTCGTAGCCGGCCTTCGCGCCGCCCATCATGCCCTGCAGCCACCACTTCTGGATGTTGGCTTCCGACGGCTCGGCGCCGGGCCGGTTGTAGCCGTAGAACGGGCCCGAAGCCACCGCGCGGTAGAACTCGGAGCGGTTCGCGAGCAGCTGGGCCTGGAAGTCGTCGAACACGCTCTTGGGCGTGCCGCCGGGGTTGCTGTCGGTTTTCACCATCAGCGGCGGGATGGCCGACATGATGGCGGCCTTGGCCACGCGGGACTCGCCGTGGCGGGCCAGGTAGCGCACGACCTCGCCGCCACCGGTGGAGTGGCCCACGTGGATGGCGTCGCGCAGGTCGAGGTGCGCGGTGACCGCGGCCAGGTCGTCGGCGTAGTGGTCGAGGTCGTGTCCCTCGCCGACCTGGGTCGAGCGGCCGTGGCCGCGCCGGTCGTGGGCGATCACGCGGTAGCCCTGGTTCACGAAGAACAGCATCTGGGTGTCCCAGTCGTCCGCCGACAGCGGCCAGCCGTGGCTGAACACGATCGGCTGACCCGTGCCCCAGTCCTTGTAAAAGATCTCCACACCGTCGTCGGTCGTGACCATGGGCATGGCTGAGTCTCCGTTCTTCGAGGCGGGTTCGGACCGTCCACAACGGACAGACGAGGATCGGGCGGCGGACGGTGAGCCCGGAAAAGCCGTGAGCCTGGCGAAGTTCTGGCTCTGGTCAAGGTCACCAACCTGCTACCGGAATCCTTACCCTAATATGAATTGACGACTTCACCACCGGTCGAATGGCGCGCCCCGTGCTCGGCTGTCACCAGACAGGGCCGCCGGTTTCCCGATCTCCGATGAGCGAGGTGTCCGTACCGCTTGATGATTGCCTGGATCGCGGGAGGGGAATACCTATGATCGGATCACATTTTGTCGGAATCGGTTCATGGACGCAGTGAGCCGGCTGCTCCGGTCGGCGCACATCGAGGGCACGCTCGGCCTTCGGTGCCGCACGGCCGGGCAGTTCACCCTGGACCGCGCCGCTCCCGGCCCGGGCCACGCCCCGTTCCTGCTCGTGGTCGAAGGTCGCTGCACCGTGTCCACCTGCGCGTCTACGGTCGATCTCGGCCCCGGTGACCTGCTCCTGCTGCCCCACGGCGACGCCCACCAGGTATGCGTGGCCACCGGGCCGCGGCGGCCGTTCGTCGAGGAGGTGGGGCCGGTGTTCACCACCCGGCGCAGCGTCGGCGTGGAACCGGAGCTGGACCTGTACCTCGGCCACTACCGGGTGAATTCCGCGACGGGGACGCTGTTGTTCCGCACGTTGCCGCCCCTGGTTCACGTGACGTTGGGTGTTTCCGGCGCCGGTTTGGCCGACGTGCTGCGCGGCGGCGCCCGGTTCGACCGCCTCGGCACGGAGTCGCTCGTGCGGTTCCTGTTCGACGCGCTGCTGGACATCGCGTTGCGCAGCCGGCCCGAGCAGCGCCTCGACACGCCGGCGCTGTGGACGGCCGTGGGTGACGACACGCTCGGCAAGGTGATCGCGGGCATCGTCGAGCGGCCCGGGGAGCCGTGGACGATCGAGCGCATGGCCACGGCGGCATCGATGTCGCGGGCCACCTTCCTGCGCCGCTTCACCGCGCGCACCGGGACCACGGTCGCGTCGCTGCTCACCACGATCCGGATGATGGCGGCGGCCGATCTGCTCACCCGTTCTGATCACTCGGTGTCGCACATCGCGCGGCAGGTGGGGTACAGCTCGGAATCGGCGTTCGCGCAGGCCTTCCGCGCCGCGGTCGGCACGCAGCCGGCGCGGTTTCGCAAGGAGGTCGGCGCGCGCCGGTGACGGTTATCCGGTGAAGTGATCGAAATGCTCAGCCGGCGTGATCGCCGACTATTTCGCCCGTTTTTCCCCAGTTGTGAGCCTTGATCGAGAAATTGCGAGGTGCCCATGGCCGAACCGCTCACGCCCCACGGTTTCCTGGACGGGGTGAGCCGGCTCATCCGGCTCGCGCGGCTCGAGGGCACCGTGGACGTGCGGTGCCTGATCTCCGGCCGGTTCAGCATGGAGCACGAGGCCGTGGGTCCCGGGACGGTGCCGTTCTACCTCGTGCTCCACGGGCACTGCACCGCGACCACGGGCTCGGCCGCGATCGACCTGGCGCCCGGCGACCTGCTCGTGTTCTCCCACGGCGACGCGCACCAGGTGCGGGTGGCCGACGGCCGGAAACGGCGTTACGAGGACGAACCGGGGCCCACGTTCGTGACGCGGCGCACCGTCGGCGGCGGGACACCCGAACTCGACCTGTTCTGCGGCCACTACCGGTTCGACTCGGCGGCCGGCGTGCTGCTGTTCCGCCTGCTGCCGCCGCTGGTGCACGTGACGCTGGACGACGCCGCGGTGCGGCTGGCCGACGTGCTGCGCGAGGAGGCCGGGTTCGACGGCTCCGGCACCGGCGTGATCGTGTCGTCGCTGTGCGAGGCGCTGCTGGCCATGGCGCTGCGCAGCCGGCCCGAGCAGCGGCTCGACACGCCGGCGCTGTGGACGGCCATGGGTGACGACGTGCTCGGCCGCGTGCTGGCCGAGGTGGTGGATCGGCCCGGTGAGGCGTGGACGATCGAGCGCATGGCCACGGCGGCGTCGATGTCGCGCGCCACCTTCCTGCGCCGCTTCAGCACCCGCACCGGCACGACCGTGGCGACGCTGCTGACCACGATCCGGATGATGATCGCGGCCGATCTGCTCACGAGTTCCGCGGAGTCCGTGTCGCACATCGCGCGGCAGGTGGGCTACAGCTCGGAATCGGCTTTCGCGCAGACGTTCCGCGCGGCGGTGGGTGAACCGCCGGCCCGGTTCCGGAAGAAGTCGGTGGCGCGGGACTGACCGTTCCGGTTCTGTTGTGTCTACTGTGGACTGACGAGGCCGTTTGTTGACGATCGAGGGGGCTGTCGTCAACAAACGGCCACTGCGGTCAGCACTTCACAGCGCTTTACCATTTCACAGCGCGTTACTTCTTGGCGGCCGCGACCTTCTTGCGCGGCGCCCGCTTGCGAGCCGGCGCCGCGGGCTTCGCGGCTTCCAGCTCGGCCTGCTCGTAGGCGCTCACCACGTCGGACGGAATGCGGCCGCGCTCGGAGATCTGGTAGCCGTTTTCGTTGGCCCACGCGCGGATCGCGCGCGAGCGCTCACGGTCGGCGGGGGTCGCCGCCGTCGGCTGCCCCGCCGCGACGCGCACCTTGCGGCCACCGGTCTTGCGGCCCACGCCGATGTAGCGCGCGAGCTCGTCGCGCAGGGCCGCGGCGTTGTCGTCGGACAGGTCGATCTCGTAGCTGACGCCGTCGAGTCCGAAGGGGACTGTCTGGGTGGCCGGGCTGCCGTCGATGTCGTCGAGCATTTCGACGAGAACCTTCTGGGCCATGAGTGCTCCTTGAAATTGGTGTGCTTGCTGACCTTGACCAGGCGCACGAATGCTGCGATCGATTGTGATCGTAGCATCGAATGACCAGGGAAATGCGGGCACCGAAACTGTCCGGAAACCCCGGTGTGGTGGTGGCGTCGTGGCTGGTCAGGAAGTACGCGCCCGCAGTTCGGGGCCGCGGCCGGTTTCACGGGTGCCGATCACGGGTAATGGGTGAGTGGCGGGTTGGCGGAGGCGCTGTCAGGGGAGCCCGTCCAGTTCGGACAGTTTCCCTCGCCTCTCGCGGGTTCCTCGGGTGCCCTAGGCGGACATCACCAGCGCGCACGCCATGCCGAGGCTCATGCCGGTTCGAGAGAGCTTGCGACTGGGGTCGGTGCCCCGGCTCGACACCGCGTGGGCGGCTTCGAGGAGGAACCACGCGGCCGCGGCGAGCGTGATCGGGGTCCACCAGCCGCGGCCCATGGCGGGCATGGTCAGCCACGGGCCGTGGTCGCCGGAGTGGTGGGGCATGGCCGTGAGCATGAACAGCATCGTCGCGGTGGCGGCCAGGTGGTGGTGGCGCCGCGTGACGAGGGACCAGACCAGGGTGACGAGGAGCACGGCCTGCCAGCCGGCGGCGGGGATGGGCGCGCCGATCGGTGAGGTCATGGCGACCATGGCCGCACAGAGCACGAGTTCGGCGAGTGAGTCGCTGCGGCTGGGGGACGGCGCGGGGAGCTCGGCGGCCGACGCGACCGGTGCGTGCCCGGGAGACTCGGGCCGCGGCAAGGGGACGGCGCCCCGCGACAGGCGGGCGAGCGGCGGCCAGGCCAGTGCGGCGAACGCGGCGGTGAGCAGCCACGCCACCGCGGGATCGGACACCGGCACCCGGGAGCTCCTTCCGACACCGGCGAACCACCGCCGCAGGGGATACCGGGTAGACCAGCCGCGGCTGTGATTTGTGACAACCGCCGGGAAATAGCACCGCGCAACAACCCGCACCGGACAGGAATTGTCGAAAACAAAAGGGCAGCCCCGGTGCCCGGCAAGACTCCGCCGGATGCCGACCGGACAGCGGCAGGACATGGCCGTGACCTGCGTCTCAAGGGCGGCGACGTAACAGAGCCGACGTGCGGAAGCCATCTGGAGTTCGTGTCTGCTCAAGCAGCCGTGAATAGCGTCCGGATCGCTCGAAATTCTCCCTGGAAACCTGAATGGGGCAGATCATGCGCGAAAACCAGGTGGGCCCGAACCGACGGTCCTTCCTGCGCAACGCAGGCTTGGCCGGCGTCGGTGCGACGGCGCTGGGTGCGCTCGGCGTGGCACCGGCCCAGGCCGACACCGCGGACACCGCAGGCAAAAGCAGCGGCAGATGGAACCCGGACGGCGACAGCCTCCAGTTCACGGTCGCGATCATGCCCGACACGCAGTACCTGTACTGGGGCAGCCAGAACAGCATCAACCCGGAGCCGCAGGAAGCGTCGTTCCGGTACGTGATCGAGAACAGCGGCACGCCGAACAACAACATCGTCTTCATGGCGCACCTCGGCGATGTGACGCAGGACGCCGACGTCACGTCCTTCCAGGCCGTGGACAAGACGTTCAAGATCCTCGACAAGGCGAACGTCGCCTACAGCGTGCTCGCGGGCAACCACGACGTGTCCGGTGACGACACGCGCGGCGACACGCCGTACCTGGACGCGATGGGCCCGCAGCGGTTCAAGGGCCAGAAGTCGTTCGTCGGCTCGGACGCGAGCGGGTACAACACCGCGCACACGTTCCACGCAGCCGGGCGCGACTGGCTGCTGCTGGCCATGGACTGGCGCACCTCGGCGGCCGGGTTCGCGTGGGCGAACCAGGTCATCAAGGCGCACCCGAAGCTGCCGGTGATCCTCACCTGCCACGAGATCGTGGCGCCGACCTACGGCGACGAGGTGTACCCGTACGAATCGGGCGACCCGGAGAACAACGCCGCGATCACCAGCTACGGCCAGACCGTGTGGGACCAGCTGATCAAGAACAACGACCAGATCTTCCTCACGCTCAACGGCCACTACTGGCCCTCGGGCCGCGTCACGAAGAAGAACACGGCCGGCAACGACGTGCACCTGCACATCACGAACTACCAGAACCGCTACATGAGCGGTGGCGGCATGCTGCGCCTGTACCACTTCGACCTCGAGCGCAACACCATCGACGTCGAGACGATCTCGCCGTGGATCCTCGAGAAGGACCCGGCGAAGCGCAACCGCCTCGAGGTCATGGAGTCGCGGCTGACCACGGCCGTCGACCGCTTCTCGATGCCGTTCGACTTCGAGCAGCGCTTCTCCGGCTTCATCCCGGTGAAGACCCGCGCGGCTCGCGGGGCCAACAAGGTGCTGCTGCCCGGCACGCTCGCGTACTGGCGCTTCGACGGCAACCACGCCGCCCCCAACAGCCCGGTCACCACGACCCAGAAGGTCAAGGACCTCTCGGGCAACGGCAACGACCTCACGCTGGCCTCGGTCCCCGGCACCATCCCCGGTGCGCTGACCTGGTCCGACGACCACCACCCCGACCAGCCGGGCCACGCCAGCCTGCGCTTCGTCGGCGGCAAGAACCCGCTGCACGGCGCGTACCTCACCACCGCGGCGAAGGCGGCGCTGAACACCGAGCAGTTCAAGAAGGGCTACACGATCGAGACGTTCGTGAAGATCCCGCGCGACTGGGACGGTGGCAACAACGGCAACATGCCGGTGCTGGTGCGCCGCGGTGCGGCCGGCGACGCGGGCAAGCACGGCAAGAACACCGACCCGAAGGAGCCGGTGGCCCAGCTGATGACCACGAACAACGGTCGTGAGCTGCAGTTCAACTGCTACCCGCTGAGCCAGACCTACCCGACCACCAACTGGAGCCACGGCATGCCCGAGGACCAGTGGTGGCACCTCGCGGTGGTCAACGACGGCCACCACACCACGGCCTACATCGAAAGCGCGCCGGTGGCCGACAACCCGTCGACCGACTCCGTCGGCATCGCCTCGCTCGGGCTCACCTGGCTGCTCGGCGGCCACGAGTACGGCGGCGCGATCGACAACGTGTTCCACGGCTGGATCGGTGACGTCCGCATCGTGAACCGGGCCCTGCGCCCGAACGAGTTCATGACCCAGTGACACCGGTCGTGATCGAGTAGGGACAGCGGGTGGTCATCGGCGCCCGCCCGCTGTCACGCTTTCTTCGCGGCAGCAAGGAAAGCGCGGATCAGGCCCTGGTCTTTCACACCACGCGAGGACTCGACGCCGCTGGACACGTCCACGCCCCACGGCTGCACGGCGGCGACGGCTTCGGCCACGTTGTCCGGCGTGAGGCCGCCGGCCAGCAGCCACTCGCCGCCGGGGGCCAGGGCCGACCAGTCCCACGTCTCGCCCGAGCCGGCCTGCGGAGAGTCGAGCAGCAGCAGGTCCTCACCGTATTCGCCGGCGGGCGGGGCCACGCCGTCGCGCACGGCCGTGGCGCGGATCAGGCGCACGGGCAGGTCGCGCAGGGCGGCGAAGTCGGCGGCCGAATAACCCGAACCGTGCAGCTGCACGGCCCGGATGCCGGTGTCGGCCACGGCGACGCGGATCGCCGGCACCGGCACGCCCTTGAACACGCCGACCGTGAGCACGTCGGCCGGCACATCGGCGGTGAGCCGCGCGGCCTCGGCGCTGGTGACCTGCCGGGGGCTTTCGCACAGCAGGAAGCCCACGGCGTCGGCTCCGGCTTCGACCGCGCACGCCACGTCGGCCGCTGTCTTCAGGCCGCAGATCTTCACGAACACCCGCCCGACCCTAGCCGCTGCTCTTCGCCGCGAGCCGGTTCGCGCACACCTGCGACACCAACGTCACAGCTCACGACCATCGGCGACGCGCGGGTGCGATGATGAGCCGACGCCCGCCCGACGAACTTCAGGAGCTCCCCGATGGCTCACGCCCGCGCCCGCGGCTACGACGACGGCCGGCAGCTGTACGGGATGAGCGCCGCCGCGATCCGGCGCTGGCGCTGGAAACGGGCCGCGGCCGTCGCCGGGACCGGCTCGGCGCGGTACGCGAAGATCGGCGACTCCATCAGCGCCGGGCAGGGCCTGCAGCCCGCCACGCAGTCGCCGCCGGTGGTGATGGCCGGCCTGCTCGCGGCGCACGGCTTCCCGGTGCGCGGCGCGTCGGTGATCTTGAACCCGCGCACCATGACCGCCGACGCGCGGCTTTCGTTCACCGGGGCGTGGTCCGAGTACGCGCCGGGCGTGTTGACCACGTTCGGCTCGGCCGCGGCGAGCGGCGACTCCGTGACGCTCACGGCGTTGATCACCGACGCCGGTGACTACCTGGCTCGGGTGATCACCACCGAGGACTCGCGTGAGTGCGCGATCGCCGTCGACGGTGAGGTCGCGCCGGCCAAGCTGGAGCGCGCGGCGGGTCTGGTGACGCACCTCGTGCCGTTGCCCGGGCTGGCGGCCGGCCGGCACACCGTGACGGTGACCGTGGCCGGCGGAACCGGTGAGCTGCGGGTGGGCAGCATCGGGATCGAGGCGGTCGGCGGCATCACGATCGGCGACTTCGGCATCTCGATGTCCACGACCGCGGACTGGGTCGCGGGCGGAGCGGCGCACTCGGCGCTGAACCACGTGGTGGCGTGGGCGCCCGATCTCGCGCTGATCGCGCTGATGACCAACGACGCCAACGAGCAGACGGCCGTCGCGCCGGCGGCGTTCGCGACGAACCTCGACGCCATGGTCTCCGCGCTGGAGACCACCTGCGACGTGGTGCTCGAGGCACAGATTCCCGGCGATCCCGGCTGGGTCGACCTGACGCCGTACCGCGAAGCCGTGTACGACGTGGCCGACGCCCACGGTGTGCCGGTGCTCGACCTCTTCGACCGCTGGGGCAGCCACGCCGCCGCGGCCGGCGCGGGGCTGATGAACGACGCCTTCCACCCGAACGCGGCCGGTGCGGCGGACATCGCGGCGGCGGAGTTCGGGGTCGTTTCGTCCTGATCGGCGCTGCGGCCGCGCTGGACAACGCCGAGCGGGAATGTTGTCCTGTGGGGCAACGCACCGGGAGGCGGTATGACAGCAGCGCAGCTCGCGGCCGATCTGGCCGACGTCTCGCAGCAGGTGCTCGCGGCCAGCGGTGATCCGGACGAGGTCACGCAGGCCTGCACGGCGGCGTTGCGCCCACACCGGCTCGTGGTCCACTCGCGCCACGCGCGGCTGGCGACGCGCCTGGAGCACCTGGCGGCGGGCCCGATCTCGGTCAACCGCCTGCGCTACGGGGCCGACGTCACGGTCGCGCCCGCCGTGCCGGAGGAGGACAACTTCCTGCTGACGCTGCCGGTGGCTGGGTCGGCGAAGTTCACCTACGGCCGCGACACTGCGGAGCTAGCACCGGGCCGGCCGGCGGTCGTCGGGCCGTACCGGGAGTTCCGGCTGGACATCGACAGCGCGTTCGACCAGCTGATCGTGCGGATGGACCGGCGCTGGGTCGAGCGCACGGCGCGGCGGATCAGCGGGGTCGCGAAGGCCGGGCCGGTCGATTTGCCGCTTTCGCAACCGGAGCAGCCCGCGTTCCTGTACCGGCTGCTGGAGAGCGTGGTGAGCCTGCCGACGCTGGGGTCGAGCGTCGCGCGGCCGGAGGTGGGGCAGCAGCTCGGGGAGCTGGTGATCGAGTCGTTTCTGCTCTCGCAGCTGCGGGCCGACACCGAGCCGGAGCGGATGCCGTCGGCGCAGGTCAGGCGTGCGATGGAGTACCTGCTCGACCACCTGGCCGAGCCGATCAGCCTGTCGGCGGCGGCACGGTCGAGCGGCACGAGCTTGCGCAGCCTGCAGGCCGGCTTCCGGCGTGATCTCGACACCACGCCGGGCGCGTGGCTGCGCGCGCAGCGCCTCGACCGCGCGCGGCGCCTGCTGATGGCGGGCGAGCCGGGAACCACCACGGTGACCGGCGTCGCGGCGGACTGCGGGTACTTCCACCTGGGCGAGTTCGCCGCGCAGTTCAAGGCGCGCTTCGGGGTCACGCCGTCGGCGGTGCTGGGCCGCCGCTGAGGGCTGCGCGAATCCGATGGTCGCGCGTCGCTTCGCCGATAGTCGCTGCCGTTCGCGCGCAGCAGCATGTGCCGTACGCACTCAACGGTGAGAACGGAGCGGCGCATGCGGTTCGTACTGGTGCACGGGGCCTGGCACTTCGGGGAACTGTGGGAGCCCGTTCGCGGGCACCTGGAAGCGGCGGGGCACGAGGTGCACACGCCGACCGCGGGCGGCCTCGGCGAGCACGACGACAAGCACGTGGACCTGCGCGGGGCCGCGGCGCCGATCATCGACTACATCCGTGAGCACGACCTCACCGACATCGTGCTGGTCGGGCACAGCTGGGGCGGCTACCTCATTTCCCGCGTGGCGATCGCCCTGCCCGAACGCATCCGCCGGCTGGTGTTCTTCGCCGCGTTCGTGCCGGAACACGGCCGCGCCCTCGTCGACGAGATCCCGCCGCACCTGGTCGCCGCCCTGAAGGCCAACCACGACGAACGCGGCGACGGCGGCATGGTCCTGCCCTTCCCGGTCTGGCGCGATGCCTTCTACGGCGACGGCTCGGCCGAAGACGCCCAGCGCGTGTATGACGTGCTACGGCCGCAGCCGTGGACCACTTTCACCGACCCGGCCGACATGACGGGCTGGGACAAGGTGCCCCAGGCCTTCAGTTACCTCGCGCCGTCGGAGGACAACGACATCACGCAAGGCGAATGGGGCCGCCACCCGCGCCTGTCCAACCGCCTGGTGATGTTCCGCCTCGTCGGCATGCCCGGCAGCCACGAGGTGCTGCTCGCCGAACCCGAACTCACGGCGCGCAAGTTCATCGAAGCGGGACGGGACTGACCACCCTCCCTTGTGTACCGACCCCAGCGAAGGAGCGCCTGATGCGCAGCGGATCCGACTACCTCACCGCGATCGACGACGGCCGCCGCGTCTACCTCGACGGCAAACTCGTGGACGGCGTGGCCCGGCACCCGGCGTTCGCCCCGATCGCCCGGACCGTGGCCGAGCTGTTCGACCTCGCCGCGCAGCCGGGTTCTGCTCTGGTCCGGTCCGATGTGGACGGTAGCCCGGTGAACCGGCTGTTCACCGCACCCCGCAGTCGCGAGGACCTCACCGCGTTCCGCGAGGCCGCCACCACGTGGGCCCGGCACACGCACGGCTGGGTCGGCCGCAGCCCCGACCACGTCGGCGCGTTCCTCTCGGCCTTCGCCGCCCACCCCGAGGTCTTCGGCGACTACGCCGCCAACGTCAAGGCCTTCCAGCGGCGCGTGGTGGAGGAGGACCTGTACCTCTCCTACGCGATCATTCCGCCCCAAGTCTCGCGTGCCACCACCGCCAGCGCCTGGGACGGCGACCTGGTTCAGGTCGGCGTCGCCGAGGAGCGCCCCGACGGCATCGTGGTGCGGGGCGCGCAGATGTTGGCCACGGGCGGGCCGGTCGCGGACGAGATCCTGGTGTCCTGCATCAAGCCGCTGACTCCGGAGGACACGGACTTCGCGCTGAGCTTCGTGCTGCCGGTGGACACTGAAGGCCTCAAGCTCTACTGCCGCCGCCCGTACGCCCCGGCGGCGACCAGTTCGTACGACTACCCCCTGACCACCCGCTACGACGAGACCGACGCGCTGCTGGTGTTCGACGATGTGTTCGTTCCTTGGGAACGGGTCTTTGTCTACCGCGACGTGGCCGCGGTGCGCCGCCAGTTCTTTGATACCGGCGCGCACGTGCTGGGCAACTGGCAGGCACAGATCCGCTTCTCGGTGAAGCTGCAGTTCCTGGCCGGGCTGGCGCGCAAGGTCGCGGCCGTGAACGGGGTGGACCGGTTCCCCGGGGTTGTCGAGAAGCTCGGTGAGCTGGCGAGTCTGGTGTCCGTGGTGGAATCCGCCGTGCTCGCAGCGGAGTACACGGCCGCACCCGACTCGGCCGGCCTGTGGCGCCCGGGCAGCCGCGCGCTGTATGGGGCGATGGGGTTGCAGTCGGAGCTCTACCCGCGCGTGCTGGCAATCCTGCGCGACCTGGTGGGCGGCGGTGTGCTGCAGGTGCCGTCCAGCGTGGCCGACTTGACTAGTGCGGAGACCCGTGCGGACATCGATCGGTATGTGTACAGCCCCGGCACGCCTGCGGTTGAGCGCGTGAAGTTGTTCAAGCTGGTGTGGGATGCCGTGGGCAGTGAATTCGCTGGGCGGCACCAGCAGTACGAGCTGTTCTACGCCGGGGCGCCGTTTGTGGTGAAGGGGTATGCCTTCCGGAACTACGGGTTCGAGGATCCGGTGTCCGAAGTGGACCAGTTCCTGGCGGGGTACTCGGAGGAGGAGCAGTGAGCAAGGCCGAGCGCGAGTTCTTCCCGGTTTCCGACGTCGAGTTCACGGTGTGCAAGGGGGATGACCCGGCGATCACCGAGCGAATTCTCTCGTCTGACGGCGACGTGGCCACGCGCATCCTCCGCTACGCACCGGGTGCCGATTCGACGGCGATGGGGGTGCAGGTGCATGATTTTTGGGAGGAGGTTTACATTCTGGAGGGTTCGTTCACGGATCTCACGTTGGGCGAGACCTTCTCCCAGGGGATGTACGCCTGCCGCCCGCCCGGCATGGCGCACGGTCCTTGGCGCACCGACGAGGGTGTGCTGACGTTCGAAGTGCGCTACCGCGCATGACCAGCATGCCGCCCAGTTGCACGCCCGGACCGGGTCCTGTCGACGCGCTGGCGATGCGCGGCGTGATGGGGCGCTTCGCGACCGGAGTTGCGGTGGTGACTACCGGTGTTGACGGGGCGCCGCATGGGATGACGGTGAACTCGCTGACCTCGGTGTCGTTGGAACCGCCGTTGCTGCTGGTCTGCCTGACTACGGGCGCTCGGACCACCGATGCGGTGGTTGAGGCGCGGCGGTTCGCGGTGAACGTTCTGTCGACGCGGCAGGAGCAGTTGGCGCTTCGGTTCGCGCGGAGGGGTGAGGATCACTTCGAGGGGCTGGGTGTAACGCAGGGTTTGCATGAGATTCCGGTGGTTCCGGATGCGCTGGTGCATTTGGAATGCACGGTGGTGCGGGTGATGACGGCGGGGGATCATGAGGTCGTTTTGGGTGAGGTGGGACGGATCTGCCAACGGGAGGGGAAACCGTTGGGGTTTTTGGGCGGTCGGTTCAGTGATGTGGTGGACCGGGGGCATGAGGTGGTTCCTTGGTTCTTCTGATCCCTTGCTTCTTAGCGGCTGGTAGTGGGCTTCCCAGGCCGGCCCGCTCATGACTGGTCCCGTCTGAAATTCAGCTTCCCAACTCACTGGCACGCGCCGCCATCTATGAGACCGACGGCGGGCCACCCGGACTCAAGGCACTGCGGGACTCGTCCCGCCTGAAACTCAGCCACCCAACACGCCGGCACCCACCACCATCTGCAAGGCGGCCAGCGGGCCACCCAGGCTCAAGGCACTGCCCGACTCGTCCCGCCTGAAACTCAGCCACCCAACACGCCGGCACCTGCCACCATCTGCAAGACGGACAGCGGGCCACCCAGGCTCAAGACACCGCCCGACTCGTCCCGCCTGAAACTCAACCACCCAACACGCCGGCACCTGCCACCATCTGCAAGACGGCCAGCGGGCCACCCAGGCTCAAGACACCGCCCGACTCGTCCCGCCTGAAACTCAACCACCCAACACGCCGGCACCTGCCACCATCTGCAAGACGGCCAGCGGGCCACCTAACCCACTTTCCCCTCAACCCCATACCGACCTTTCCCCCGGCCGGCCCCCGACGAACGTAAGTGACACGGTTCGGGTGGGCTTGTCAAGGTACTCTTTCCCGCCTTGACAAGCCTGCCCGAACCGTCGTGACAATGGAAAGTTCGGGGAGCGACTCGTAAGCCGTGGTTGAGTCTTTTGATCTTTGCAGGCGCAGCCTGTTCAGGCGTCAGCCTGGGAGTTCTGCTGGGTTGTGGCCTCATGCCTAAAGACTCACGACTCAAGCCTAAAGACTCACGACTAAAGACTCGAGCCTCAAGAAACCTGCTTCGCAGCAAAAGACCAAAGAACGAGATGGCTAGCACCCGGGCTCTCAATCGTTCTACGGGCCTCGCTTTGTGTCAAGGCGGGAAAGATGCCTTGACACAAACCGAGTCCCGCAGAAGATGAACCGCCGTCGGGGGCCGGCCGGGGGAAAGTTTAGCCGCTTGAAACGGAAGCCCTGTCAGATGTTCGGCCTGGTCATCGTTCCTGACGGGCCGGTTCCCCTTTGGCGGGTGTCCCTGTTGTCAAGCCGGATGGTTCTGGTGGGTGTGGGGGTTTGGCTGCCGGCTGCCCGTTGTCCGGCCGTGCCGGCCGGACCGCTGCCCGCCGGACCGCTGCCCGCCCGACCGCTGCCTGCCCGACCGTGCCGGTCGGATCGCCGTCTGCTGTCCCGCCCGTCGTCGACACCAGGCAAGCAGGTGCGTCCAGGACCAGAGACTGCCCAGAAACCCCACCTGGCGCGATCCTTTCGGAACCCGGCACTCTCTCCCCTGGCCCCTCCCCGAAACTTGATCTACCTTACCTACCGTGGAGTCCTACCCCTATCGCACCTTCACGACCTGTGGGTTGGGTGAGGCGCGCCGGTTTGCGTTGTGGGAGCAGCACAACCAGGAGACGTTGGTGAGGTTGGCCTGTCGGACCCTTACGCAGGGGGTGTTCGAGGGGTGGGAGACGTCGGTGCGGGTGGGGGAGTTCAAGATTGCCAACATCACCGCGACGGCGCACGTGGTGGAGCGGGATCGGCAGCTGATCAGGCGGGACGAGAGTGGGCGCGTCGCGCTGTACTTCACGTTGTTCGGGGAGGCGTTTTTCTACCACGACAAGGGGATTCGGCTGCAGCGGCCGGGGACGTTGCTCGTGTGCGATCTCGATCATCCGTTCCTGCGCGGGTTTGCGCAAGGGTTGCGTGAGTACGTGTTGATGGTGCCGAAGGCCACGTACGAGCAGTTGACCGGTGGGGTGGCTCCGCAGGCGCCGGTGACGCGGCGGTTTTCGCTCACCGACGACGGCGGGAGTCCGGCTGCGGATCTGGCGCGGCTGCTGCGGGATCTGCTTGCCGCGCCGTTGAGTGCGGGGCCCGGGGCGGAGGGGCGGATCCGGGGGTTGCTCACCGAGTTGGGGGAAGGGGAGCGGCAGCCGTTGGCGGCGCAGCATCGTCGGAGGGTGCTGGCGCACATCGACGCGCACTTGGGTGACCGGGGGTTGACGACGGCGGCCGTCGCGGCGGCGGTCGGGTTGAGTGGGCGTCAGCTCACGAGGGTGTTCGAGCAGGGTGGCGTGACCCGGGTGATCCGGGAGCGGCGTCTCAGGGCGGCCCGTGAGCAGCTCATCGCCGAACCCGCGGCGCCGATCGCCGGCATCGCGCGCCGGTGCGGGTTCGCGTCCCACGCGCACTTCACGCGGGCGTTTCGTGAGCACTACGGAGTGCCGCCCTCCGCGGTTCGCGGGGCTTGACTCCGGCGGCCATCTGCTTGCCCACCGGAGCCGTGGCGCGGGCCGGAGGCTTGCGCCCCCGCGATGCTGGCGTTACGCAACGAGAGAGGACCCAACGATGAGTGGAGCGGTTTCCCCCAGCCAGGCCGGGCTGGAAGAAGGCCTGGTGGATGAGGTCGTGGCGTCGTTCGCGGAGGCGCCGAGTGAGCGGCTGCGCGAGGTGATGGGATCCGTCGTGCGGCACCTGCACGCGATCGTGCGCGAGACGCGGCTGACGGAACAGGAGTGGAACACGGCGATCGAGTTCCTGACGCAGACCGGGCACATCACCGACGACCGGCGGCAGGAGTTCATCATGCTGTCGGACGTGCTGGGCGTGTCGATGCAGACCGTCGCCGTGAGCAATCAGCTGGTGGGGAACGCGACGGAGGCGACGGTGTTCGGGCCGTTCTTCCACGAGGGCTCGCCGGAGGTGCCCAACGGCGGCGACATCGCGGCCGGGGCGCACGGGCAGCCGTGCTGGGTCGAGGGCCGGGTGACCGACACCGACGGGAAGCCGCTGCCGGGGGCGCGGCTCGAGGTGTGGGAGAACGACGAGGACGGGTTCTACGACGTCCAGTACACCGACGGGCGCGTGGCCGGGCGCGCGCACGTGTTCGCCGACGACGAGGGCTACTACCGGTTCTGGGCGCTCACGCCGACGCGGTACCCGCTGCCCACCGACGGGCCGGTCGGGCGGCTGCTCGAAGCCGTCGGGCGCTCGCCGTGGCGGGCCGCGCACCTGCACTTCATGGTGACGCACGAGGGGTACCGGCGGCTGGTCACGCACATCTTCGTGCAGGGCGACGACCTCTCCGACGTGGTGTTCGCCGTGCGCGAGTCGCTCGTGCTGCCGTTCGAGCAGCAGGCCGCGGGCACGTCGGCGCCGGACGGCCGTGACCTCGGGGACGCCACCTGGAGCCGGGTGCGGTTCGACGTGGTGCTGGCGCCCGAGAAGTAGCCGAGGCGGGCACACCGGGTTCCTGAACGCCCCCGTCGTGCCGGTGACCGGGTGGGCCGCGAGGCCGGTCCGGTGCCATCGTCGTGATCATGCGATTGCATTCGGTGAACCGGAAAACGGTGTGGCGGGTGGCGTTGACGGTGGTCCTGGGCCTGACCCTGACCGCAGGGACAGCCGACGCGGCGGTGTCGTCGGCGCGGTCTCCGGCGGCGCACCCGCCGCCCGTGGCCGTGCCGCCGCCGGGCTCGGTGTACGCGTCGTGGACCCACTCGCACGGCGAGCTGGTGGGGCTGGCCCCGAAGGCGCGACCGTCCGATGTGTCCTCACCGCAGGCCATCGTCTCGGCGCTGCACGAAGCGCTCGACGGCCCGCAGGGCAAATGGAACCCGGACCGGTTGCGCTCACTCGTGGTGCCCAACGCCGTGTTCATGGCGCTGGACCTCGACGCCACCGGCGCGACGACCGTGAGCAACAACTCGCTCGTCGACTTCCTGCAAGCGGTGCAGGACGTGCACAGCCAGAGCGGGTGGTACGAGCGCGTCACCAAGATCATCGACGTGTCGACCGTGGCCAAGAAGGGCGGCAAGCTCGCGGTGGTGCACTACACCGGCGTCGCGACCACCACGCCCGGCGGGGAACCCGTGGCACAGGGCGATTCCCAGGCGTCGCTGATGTTCGACGGGGCCCGCTGGTGGGTCGTGAGCGACACCTGGTGATTCAGATTCCCACGCGACGGCGGTAGTAGTCGTGGGCGAGCTCGCGGATCTCGCCCACGACCCGCTCGTCGCCGCGCGGGTCAAGACTGAACGCGAAGTCCCACAACGCACCGACCATCTCGATCGCGATCCGGCACGTCATCGCGTCGACCGGTTCGCCCTTGAACTCACTGGCTTTCCGCCGCCACAGCTCCGTGAGCGTTTCGCGGTAGTGGGCGTGGATGAGGACCACGCTGTCCGACGCGCGCCGGTCGAACCACAGCTCGCGCAGGCCCGGCCACTTCGCGAAGTGCTTGCGGTACGAGGAGATGTTGGCGTCGAGCAGGTCGTGGAACGACTCGTAGTGCTTGGCGTGCACGCGTTCGACGGCCGCGATCAGGTTCTCCATGTACTGCGCGGCGACGGCGGCGATCACTGAATCGACGTCCGGGAAGTAGTGGTAGATCGTGGCCGCCGAGGTGCCGGCGCCGTCGGCGATCGCGCGGAGCGTGACCTCGGGGCTGTGCGGGCCGTGGTCGTCGATGAGCTTCGTGGCCGCCTCGACGATCTTCGCGCGGCGCGCGCGCCCGCGTTCCTGAGGGGGCAGCAGCTGCTGCCACGGCTGTTGCCCGGCGGTCACGCGGTGAGTTTACACAGGCGGAGTGCTTGACACGGCCGTCTCACGCGCCTCATAGTCAAACTCGATTCGAGTTCGACTATGGACGACGAGGTGATCAGTGGACGTCTACGAGGCGCTCTACACCACACGGGTGATGCGGCGGATGAAACCCGACCCGATCTCGCTGGAGAGCCAGTGCCGCATCCTCGACGCGGCGATCCGTGCGCCCAACGGCGGCAACGCGCAGTCGTGGCGGTTCGTGGTCGTCGACGACCCCGGGCTGAAGGCGAAGCTCGCGGACGTCTACGCGCGGTGTCGCGAGCGCGAGTACGCCGAGCTCGTGGAGGGCCGGCTCGGCGTGCTCAAAGACCAGGACCGCGCCGAGTGGTGGGAAACCATGCGCGCGCAGATCAAGCGCTCCGGTGACTACTTCGGCGAGCACTTCGCCGAGACGCCCCTGCTGGTCTTCCTGTACACCGCCGAACCCCACTTCGGCGCCAACGTGTTCCCGGCCGTGTGGAGCGCGATGCTCGCCGCGCGGGCCGAAGGCATCGGCGGGGTGCTGAGCACGTTGCTGCGGTTCGAAGAGTCCACTGTGGCCGAACTGCTGGCCGTGCCCGAGGACGAAGGCTGGCAGCTCGGCGCGATGATGGCGTTCGGTTACCCGCTCGGCCGCTGGGGCATCGCGGCGAAGCGGCGCCCGGTGCACGAGGTGGCGCGGCGCAACGGCTGGACCGGCGAGTTCGGTGTCGAGGTGCCGGAACCGTTGTGGGGCAAGGACTTTTCGTAGGGGGCTGTCGGTTTCGCGGGGGGTTGGTCTTTCGGAGGCAAGCTGTGCGGTACAGAGCTCTGGTCCTGTCCTTCCTCGCGGTTCTCGTCGACGGGTTCGACACGGCCGCGCTGTCCTTTTCGATTCCTTCGCTGGCGCACGAGTGGCACGCGACGGCCGCGGCGTTCACGCTCGCGATCGTGGCCACGAACGTCGGCACGGTCGCCGGTTACCTCGCCACGGGCCGGCTGTGCGCCCGCTTCGGCCGGCGGCCCGTGCTGCTGACGGGCGTCGGCTTGTTCGCGGCCGGCACGGTGCTCACGGCGGTGGCGCTGCCGTCGCACTCGATGGCGCTGCTGGCGTTGACACGCCTGGTGGCGGGCCTCGGCCTCGGCGCGGTGCTGCCCGCCGCGGTGTCGTTCGCGGTCGAGCACTTCGCGCCGGCGTACCGCTCGCGCGTGTCTGTGGGGGTGACGCTGGGCCTCGCGGCGGGCGCCACCCTGGGCGGCTTCTTCGGCGGCAAGCTGATCACCGCCCTTGGCCCGACGGGCGTCTTCTGGCTCGCCGGCGCGGCCACGGTGCTCGTGTTCGTGGCGATGCTGGTGGGGCTGCCGCCGGCGGTCGCCGTCGCCGTGTCCCCGCAGGGGGCTTCGGTGCTGCGCCTGTTCGGCACCGAGCTGCGGGCGAACACGGGCTGGTTGTGGGCCTACTCGTTCCTCGTGTTCGCCTCGTCGTACACGCTCATCTCCTGGTCGCCGACGCTGCTGACGAGCTACGGCTTCACCCGCACGCAGGCCCCGCTCGGCCTCGCGTTCGTGAGCCTGGGCGGCATCATCGGCGGCCTGGTCCTCATCCCGGTGGCCGCGCGGATCGGCATCATGCGCGCGCTGGTGGTGCTGCCGGGGCTCGGCGTGGTGTTCATGCTGGTCGCCGGCCTGGCGCACCTGTCGGGCGCGGTGTTGCTGCTGGTGCTCACCGTCGCCGGGGTCGGCATCATCGCCGGCCACATCGGGCAGACGGCGCTGGCGGTGGCCCTGTACGACCTCGATGCCCGCACCACCGGCGTCGGCTGGTCCGCGGCGTTGGGCCGGCTCGGGTCCGTGGCCGGGCCGGCGGGCGCGGGGCTGCTGCTGGCGCTGGCGTTGTCGGCGGGGAGCATCCTGGTGATCGCCACGGTTCCGGCGTTGGTGGCGATGGGATGTGCCCTGGTGCTGTGGCGGAGGAATCGGGTGCGGGCGGAATTGCGTACCGCCGCGGCGGTGGATGTGGTTCCGTGAGGTGACCCCGGGGGAGGACGCGGATGGACACCAGCGACGACATCGAGCGGCTCATCCGCCTCCTCGACTCCGACGGCCACGACGCCAACGGCCTGGGCCCGGACGACGCCCAGGGCGAGTTGACGGCGCTCGGCCGCGCGGCGGACGTGGTCACTCCGCTGGTGCGGGCGTTGCCGGGACTGGGGCCGTTCGCGCAGCTCTGTGCGGTGGAGATCTTCCAGGAGCTGCGTGATTCCCGTGCGGTGGCCGCGCTGATCACCCTGCTGGACAGCGCCGACGAGCGGGTGCGGGAGTGGTCCGCGTATGCGCTGGCTGATCTGCGGGCAGTGGAGGCGGTGCCGACGCTGAAGCGGGCGTGGTCGGCGAGCAAGGCGCGGGGTGACGATCCCGGGGAGGGTGAGCCGCGGAGTCTGCGCTCGGCGCTGACCGTGCTCGGCGCTCGTTCGTCGGTGCGCCCGGGCGTGCCTGCGGCTTCGGGCATCGGCGCGGTCGAGGCATGGCCGTCGGCGCGGTTGGTGGAGGTGCTCGACGAGCTGGCGGTCCGCGACCAGGTGATCCTGGGCTTCACGGTGTGGCGGATCGGCGAGAAGGGCGGGCTCTACTACGACGACGCCACACCGCGGGCGGCTGATCTCGACTTCACCGCGCCGTGGCCGGCGATCGTCCGGCAGGCGCACGCTGCGGCTCGCACCGACGCGCTGGTCATCCAGCCCCGAGGAGACCTGGTGGCGGCGATCGACTGGATCAGCAGCACCGACGTCTGACGGCGGCGTCGATCAGCGCCACTGTTTCCTTCACAGCCAGCTCGGGCCCGAGCACCACCTCACCGGGCACGCCGAGCCGGTCGTCCGGGAGGTACCAGCCGCGCATGTCCTCCGGGGTGAACTCGGTGGACTGCGGTCGCGTCGCGTGCCGGCGGACGGTCTCGGGGAAGGGGACCGCGAAGAAGAAGGCCGAGCCGTCGTGGTCGGCGAGCAAGCGGCGCAACATTTCGCCGTAGCGGGCCGCGGGGAAGATGCCCTCGAGGATCACGTCGTAACCGGCCGCGAGGGTGTGGCGGCACATCACGTCGATGAGACCGATGTTCACCCCACCGGGCACGTCGTGTTCCCGGAGGATCTCCCGGCGGACCACGTCCTGCCGGACGAGCGCGGTGCCGCGGCCCCAGTGGGTGCGCAGAGTGCGTGCGATCGTGGTCTTGCCGGCGCCGGACGGGCCGCGGAGGAGGACGAGGCGGGGCACAGCGGCCAAGGTAACCCAGCCTCACGAACCAGGGCTGAACCGCCGATTCACCTCCCCCGCCTGCTCCACCAGCTTCTCGATCAACGCACTCGCCGACGGAGTAGGCGTCCGGGACGCCGGCATCGTGATCCCCACGCTGTGCCCCACCGGGTCCAGGGACAGGGGCAGCCCCACGATGTCCGGGTCGGCGTCGGTGATGAGGCGGGGGAGGGCGGCGATGGTGTCGGTGTCGCGCAGGAGTTGGCGGACCGTGAGGAACGAGGTGGCCTCGACGCGGTTGGTGGGGAGGGGCACGTCGTTGCTGTGGAACAGTTCCTCGAGCTCGCGGCGCAGCGACGTTTCGGGGCCGGGCAGGATCCAGGGGTAGCCGGCGACCGTGGCGAGGTCGACGGTGGCGGCGCCGGCCAGAGGGTGGGTGGCACGGACGACCAGCACCACGGACTCGTCGTAGAGCTTGCGGCGCAGGAAGCCTTCGTCGGAGATCTGGGTGAGGCGGCCGACGATCAGGTCGAGCCGGCCGGCGGTGAGTTCCACGAGCAGGGACTCCGGGGTGCCGTCGCGCACGGCGACGGTGAGGTTCGGCCGCTCGGCCTTCAGGGCGGCGATGGCGCGCGGCAGCAGCACGTTGGAGCCGAACAGGTGCGTGCCCACCACCACCGTGCCGCGTTCGGCGCCGGCGAGTTCCACGACGTGGCGGGCGGCCTGGTGGGCCTGGGCGAGGATCGCGCGGGCGTGTTCGGTGAAGGCCTCGCCGTAGACGGTGGGCGTGAGGCCGCGCGGGCCGCGCTGGAAGAGCTCGACCTCGAGGATGTCCTCCAGCTCACGCAGGCCGCGCGTGGCCACCGGCTGGGTCACGTGCAGCTCGGCGGCGGCGCCGACGATCGTGCCGCGGCGGGCGATGGCGTCGAGCAGCACCAGGTGGCGGAACTTCATCCGGCCGTCGAGCAGGCGCGGCAGCTCGTGAAGGGTCATGACGGGCAACTATAGCCATTTGGGCATACCAGGATCAGCATTTGGCATTTGTCAGGCATAGCAAGAGGTCGCGACCATGGGAGGAGACCAGATCGGGGAAGGGCGGACATGACGGTGCTCAAGAGTTTCGTGGACGGGCGGTTCACCGACAGCGGTGGTGACCTGTTCGACAAGGTCAGCCCCGTCGACGGGACCCTCGTCACCCAGGTCGAGGAAGCCGACCAGGCCGTGGTCGACCGCGCGGTGCGCGCCGCCCGGGCCGCGCTCGACGGGGCGTGGGGCCGGACCACCGCCGCCGACCGCGTCACGGTGCTGCGGCGCATCGCCGACCGCATCGACGAGCGGTTCGACGACCTGCTCGCCGCGGAGGTCGCCGACACCGGAAAGCCGCTGGACCTGGCCCGCCGCCTCGACGTGTCGCGCGCCGCCGCCAACTTCCGCGCCGCCGCCGACACGATCGCCTCGGCCGGGCTCGACTCGTTCCTCACCGAAGGGCCGTCCGGACGCGCACTGAACTACGCGCTGCGCCGCCCGCTCGGTGTGGTCGCGGTGATCGTGCCGTGGAACCTGCCCCTGCTGCTGCTCACCTGGAAGGTCGCGCCGGCGCTGGCCGCGGGCAACGCCGTGGTGGTGAAGCCGTCGGAGGAAACGCCGTCGAGCGCCACGCTGCTGGCCGAGATCATCACCGAGGCCGGCGCGCCCGACGGCGCGTTCAACGTGATCCACGGCTTCGGCCCCGGCTCGGCCGGCGAGTTCCTCACGAGCCACCCGGGCATCGACGGCGTGACCTTCACCGGCGAATCCCGCACCGGCTCGGCCATCATGCAGGCCGTGGCGCCGCGCGTGCTGCCGGTGTCGTTCGAGCTCGGCGGCAAGAACGCGGCCGTGGTGTTCGACGACGCCGACCTGACCCGGACCGTCGACGGCCTGGGTCGCTCCACGTTCACCAACACCGGCCAGATCTGCCTGTGCACCGAGCGCATCTACGTGCAGCGCGGCGTGTTCGACGAGGTCGCCGCCGGGCTCGCCGAGCGCGCCGAGGCCCTGCGCTTCGGCCGCCCCGACGACCCGGCCACCACCACCGGCCCGCTGATTTCCCGGCAGCACCGCGAAAAGGTGCTCTCCTACTACGAGCTCGCCGAGCAGGAAGGCGGGAAGCTCCTCACCGCCGGCGGCGTGCCCGAGCTGGGTGAAGAGCTCGCCGGCGGCGCCTGGGTGCGCCCGGCGCTGTGGACCGGCCTGGACAACACGAACCGCGTGCTGCGCGAGGAGATCTTTGGGCCGGTCGCGGCGCTCGTGCCGTTCGACACCGAGGACGAGGCGATCCGCCTGGCCAACGACAGCGACTACGGCCTCGCCGCCGCCGTGTGGACCACCGACCTCGAACGCGGCCACCGCGTGGCGGGCGCAATGCGCGTGGGCATGTCGTGGGTCAACACGTGGTACCTGCGTGATCTGCGCTCACCGTTCGGCGGCTCCGGGCTCTCCGGCATCGGCCGCGAGGGCGGTGTGCACTCGCTGCACTTCTACACCGAGCCGACCAACGTCTGCGTGGCCCTGTGAACGCCCGCGTCGCCGCGGCGATCGACACCGCAGTCGCCCGCCTGCAACGGGCCGAGCGCGACCGCGAGCCCGTGCAGCCGGTGCGGGAGTTCCTCGGCGAGGACGCGATCGACGCCGCGTATGAGGTGCAGCGCCGGATCATCGCGGCCAAGGTCGCGAACGGTGCGCGGGTGGTCGGCCGCAAGATCGGGCTCACGTCGGAGGCGGTGCAGCGTCAGCTCGGCGTCGACCGGCCCGATTTCGGCGTGCTGCTCGACGACATGGTGTTCGGCGACCGCGCCGAGCTGCCCCTCGGCCGGTTCTGCCAGCCGCGCGTGGAAGGCGAGGTCGCCTTCGTGCTCGGCGCCGACCTGCCGGAGCGCGCGACGGTGGTCGACGTGCTGCGGGCCACGGACTTCCTGCTGCCGGCCATCGAGATCGTCGACTCGCGCGTGGCCGGCTGGGACATCCGGATCACGGACACGGTGGCCGACAACGCGTCCAGCGGCGCGGTGGTGCTCGGCACGCGGCCGGTGAAACCGTCCGAAGTGGACCTGGCTTCGCTCGGCATGGTGCTGGAACACGGCGGTGAGCCGATCTCGACCGGTGTCGGCGCGGCCTGTCTCGGTTCGCCGGCGGTCGCCGTCACGTGGCTGGCCCGGGAGGTGGCCGGGCGCGGCGAGCCGTTGCGCGCGGGCGAGGTCGTGCTCGCGGGTGCGTGGGGACCCATGGTGGGGGTGACCGCGCCGGGGACCTACCTGGCCCGGTTCGAAGACATCGGAGAGGTCCGCGTGGGGTTCACCGCCGGGCCCGACGAAGGGAAGCGCGCATGAGCACCCCGGTGGCGATCATCGGGTCGGGCAACATCGGCACCGACTTGATGTTCAAGGTCAAACGGCTTTCGAGTGAGCTCGAAGTCGCCGCGATGGTGGGCATCGACCCGGCGTCCGACGGTCTCGCGCGGGCGAAGCGGCTCGGCGTGGCGACCACGTCCGACGGCGTGGCCGGCCTCGTCGCCCTGCCCGAGTTCGCCGACATCCGGCTCGTGTTCGACGCGACCTCGGCCGGCGCGCACCGGCACAACAACGAGGTCCTGAGCGCGCACGGCAAGCAGCTCGTGGACCTCACGCCGGCCGCAATCGGGCCGTACGTGGTGCCGACGGTGAACCTCGAAGCGCACCTCGATGCGCCCAACGTCAACATGGTCACCTGCGGCGGCCAGGCCACCACACCGATCGTGGCCGCGGTTTCCTCGGTGGTTCCGGTGGCGTACGCGGAGATCGTGGCGTCCATCGCGTCGCGCTCGGCCGGGCCCGGCACGCGGGCCAACATCGACGAGTTCACCGAGACGACCGCGCGGGCCCTGGAAACGGTCGGCGGAGCCGCGCGGGGCAAGGCGATCATCGTGCTCAACCCGGCCGATCCGCCGATCACCATGCGGGACACGGTGTTCTGCCTCGTCGAGGACGCCGGATCGTCCGAAGTGGACGAGAGCGCGGTGAGCGCGTCCGTGGAGACCATGGTGGCGCGCGTGCAGGACTACGTGCCGGGCTACCGGCTCAAGCAGCAGGTGCAGTTCGACCGCGTCGACGAGCCGTTCCTGCCGGCCCTCGGACGCGCGTTCCGCGGCGTGAAGGTGTCGGTGTTCCTGGAGGTCTCGGGCGCCGGGCACTACCTGCCGGAGTACGCCGGGAACCTCGACATCATGACCTCGGCCGCCCTGCGGACCGCGGAACGGCTCGTGCAGGTCGCCGCGGAAGGAGCCCTTCGATGACCGGCAAGCTCTACGTGCAGGACGTGACGCTGCGGGACGGCATGCACGCCATCGGCCACCGCTACACCGTCGGGCAGGTGCGCTCCATCGCCGCCGCGCTCGACGCGTCCGGAGTGGCCGCGATCGAGGTGGCGCACGGCGACGGCCTGGCCGGCTCCAGCGTGAACTACGGCCACGGCGCGGCCACCGACACCGCTTGGATCGCCGCCGCGGCCGAAGTCGTGCAGAACGCCAAGCTCACCACGCTGCTGCTGCCCGGCGTCGGCACGATCGACGACCTGCGCGCGGCGCGCGACCTCGGCGTCGCCAGCGTTCGCATCGCCACGCACTGCACCGAGGCCGACATCGCGATCCAGCACATCGGCTGGGCTCGGGACAACGGCATGGACGTGGCCGGGTTCCTGATGCTGAGCCACCTGAACTCGCCCGATGGCCTGGCGACGCAGGCGAAGATCATGGAAGACGCGGGCGCGCACTGCGTGTACGTCACGGATTCCGGTGGCCGGCTGACCATGACCGACGTGGCCGCCCGCGTCGACGCCTACCGCGCGGTGCTCGACCCGGGCACGCAGATCGGGATCCACGCGCACGAGAACCTGTCGCTGTCGGTGGCCAACAGCGTGACCGCGGTGGAGCACGGCGCCTACCGGGTCGACGCGTCGCTGGCCGGCCAGGGCGCGGGTGCCGGGAACACGCCGATCGAAGCGTTCATCGCCGTCGCCGACCTGCTCGGCTGGGACCACGGCTGTGACCTGTTCGGACTGCAGGACGCGGCCGAGGACCTCGTGCGGCCACTGCAGATCCGGCCGGTGCGCGTGGACCGCGAGACGCTCACCCTGGGCTACGCCGGCGTCTACTCCAGCTTCTTGCTCCACGCCGAACGCGTCGCCGGCCGCTACGACCTCGACGTGCGCGCGATCCTGCTGGAAGCCGGAAAGCGCGGGCTGGTCGGCGGCCAGGAGGACATGCTCGTCGACGTCGCCCTCGACCTGCTGGCCGCCCGAGAGGGGGCCCCGGCGTGAGCGACGACTTCGCGGCACGGCTCGACGAAGCCGCCACCACCCGCACCCCGTGCGCCCAGCTGCCCGCCGGGCTCTCGCTCGACGACGCCTACGCCGTGCAGCGGCAACTGGTCGACCTCCGCCTCGCGCGCGGCGAACGCTCGATCGGCGTCAAGCTCGGCTTCACCAGCAAAGCGAAGGCCGCGCAGATGGGCGTGGCCGACGTGATCATCGGCCGCCTCACCTCGGGCATGGTCCTCGCCGACGGCGACGAGCTCGACCTCTCCCGGCTCATCCACCCGCGAGCCGAACCCGAGGTCGCCTTCCGGCTCAGCCGCGCCGTCGAGCCGGGCGAAGTGCCCGGCCCGGACCTGATCGACGCCGTGGCGCCCGCGATCGAGATCATCGACTCGCGCTACCGCGACTTCAAGTTCTCGCTCGCCGACGTGGTCGCCGACAACACCTCGGCCGCCGCGTTCGTGCTCGGTCCGTGGCGTGCCCTGGACGCCGGCCTCGACAACCGCGGCGTGCTGTTCGAAGTGGACGGTCGTCTCGTGGCCTCGGGCTCCACCGCCGCGATCCTCGGTGATCCGCTGCGCGCGATCCCGGCCGCCGTCCGCATGGCGCAACGCCACGGTCTGCCGCTCACCGCGGGCACGGTGCTGCTCGCGGGCGCGGCCACACCGGCGGTCGCCTTCGAACCCGGCACCCAGGTGAGCGCCACCGTGTCGGGTCTCGGCCGGGCCCGGTTCTCTGTGAAAGCTCGGGAGGAAAACTGATGACCGAAGCCAAAACGCTGGCGGACAAGGCGAAACCCCGCGGCCGCTTCCCGCACGTGAAACGCGCCGGTGACCTCGTGTTCGTCTCCGGCACCAGCAGCCGCCTGCCGGACAACACCTTCGCGGGTGCCGAGGCCGACGAGTTCGGCACCACCACGCTCGACATCCGCGTGCAGACCGCTGCCGTGCTCGACAACATCGCCGACATCCTCGCCTCCGTCGGCGGGAGTCTCGCCGACGTCGTGCAGGTCACCAGCTACCTCGTGAACATGAACGACTTCGGCGGCTACAACGAGGTCTACGGCCGCTACTTCGACGAAACCGGCCCGGCCCGCACCACTGTCGCCGTGCACCAGCTGCCGCACCCCCACCTGCTCATCGAGATCCAGGCCGTCGCCCACGTGCCGAGCGAATCCCACGGAGGAAACTGACATGTCCGACATCAACCCCGTTTTCAACTTCGCCGCGTGGGTCAAGGAACACGAGCACCTGCTCAAGCCGCCGGTCAACAACAAGCAGATGTGGGAGCGCACCGGCGATTTCATCGTTCAGGTGGTGGGTGGGCCCAACCAGCGCACCGATTTCCACGTCGACCCGTACGAGGAATGGTTCTACCAGGTCAAAGGCAACATGCACGTCAACGTGATGACCGACGAAGGTCAGCAGACCGTGCACGTGCGCGAAGGCGATATGTGGCTTCTGCCGGGAAACACGCCGCATTCGCCGCAGCGGCCCGAGGCCGGCTCGATCGGTGTTGTCATCGAACGGGTCCGTGAAGAAGGTACGCTCGAGAAGTTCCAGTGGTACTGCCTCAACTGCGAAGCCCTCGTGCACGAGGTCGAGCTGCAGGTGCGGGACATCGTCGAGGACTTGCCACCGGTGTTCGAGCAGTTCTACCGCGACGAGTCGGTGCGCAAGTGCGCCAAGTGCGGCACGGTGCACCCCGGAAGGTCCGCCTGATGAGCCAGGTCATCGACGTCCACACCCACTACGTGCCCCGCGGCTGGCCCGAGCTGGGTGAGGGCCTGCCGTGGCTGCGCGTGGAAAACGAGCGTGAGGCGACCATCATGGTCGGCTCGCGCGAGTTCCGCCGCATCCTCGCCGACTGCTGGGACGCCGGCGTGCGGCTGGGGGACATGGGCGAGGACCAGGTGGACATCCAGGTCGTGTCGCCGACCCCGGTGTTCTTCTCCTACGACCGCACGCCTGCGGAGGCCGTGCGCATCACGAAGGTGTTCAACGACCTCGCGCTGGAGATCTGCGAGCCGGCCGGTGGGCGGTTGCTGCCGTTCTGCCAGGTTCCGTTGCAAGACCCGGAGCTGGCGTGCGCCGAGCTCGACCGCTGCGTGGCCAACGGGCACCGCGGCGTCGAGATCGGCAACCACGTGGGCGACCGCGACCTCGACGACGCCGGGATCGTGATGTTCCTGCGGCACTGCGCCGACACCGGGGTGCCGGTGTTCGTGCACCCCTGGGACATGGCGAGCTCACCGCGGCTCAACCGCTGGATGGCGCAGTGGATCACGGGCATGCCCGCCGAAACGCACCTGTCGCTGCTCGCGATGATCCTCGGCGGCGTGTTCGACCAGGTACCCGAAACGCTGAAGATCTGCTTCGCCCACGGCGGCGGCTCGTTCGCCTTCTGGCTCGGGCGCCTGGAAAACGCCTGGCACCAGCGCAACGACGTACTCGGCGGCTCGGCCAAGCCGCCGTCGAGCTACGTCGGCCGGTTCTCGGTGGACAGCGTGGTGTTCGACCCGTCGGCGCTGCGGCTGCTGGTCGACGTGCTCGGTGTCGAGAACATCCTGCTCGGCAGCGACTACCCGTACCCGCTCGGCGAACGGCCGGTGGGCCAGGTCGTGCACAAGGCGCAGTTCCTCTCCGACGCCGACCGCGCCCTGCTGCTCGGCGGCAACGCCGCGCGGTTCCTGTCCCTGCCCGAGCAGGCCGGATGACGGCGTACAACTCGTACCTGAAAGCCGACGTGCTGCACACGCTGCAGCAGCCGGTGACCGACCTCGAGGGCGAGCGGTCGTTTCTGGTGGTGTGCCAGGTGCAGGAGCTGTACTTCGGCTTGATCGCCACGGAGCTGCGGTTCGCGGCGCAGCACCTGCGAGCGGGCGAGACGCCGGCGGCGGCTGCGGCCCTGCGCCGCGCGGCGGACCACTTCGCCGGCGTGAACGCGTCGTGGAAGTCGCTGGAGTGGATGACCGTCGGCGATTTCCTGCCGATCAAAACCGGACTCGGTTCCGTGCACGGCAAGTCCTCGTCGTTGCAGTCGTGGAAGTACCGCGAGGTGGTGTTCCTGCTCGGCATCCGGCCGCACGCGCTGGCCGACCCGGTGGCGTCGATGCCCGACGAGCACTCGGCGCTGCTGACCACACTGCGGGAACCCAGCCTGTACGACGACGCGCTGGCGCTGCTGAGCCGACGCGGACTGTCCATTCCGGACTCGGTGCTGAACCGTGATCCGCAAGAGGAACACGATTCCCACCCCGAAGTGGCGCGCGCGTGGACCGCGGTGTTCTACGGTGGCGACGACGAGCTGGTGGACCTGCGGTTCTGCGGCGAGGCCCTGATGAAGGTCGCGGAAGGCTACGCCGAGTACAAGCACCTGCACCTCGTGGCCACACGCCGGTCGTTCGGCCACCGGCCCGGCTACTACGGCGCGAGCGGCCTCGACTGGCTCGCGCGCACGGCGATCGAGGTGCCGTTTCCCGAGTTGTGGTCGATGCACCCCGAAGCCTGATGCACCGGCGGGCGGCGCGAAAACCCTCGCGCCGCCCGCCGTGCGGCTCAACTCAGCTCGGTACGAATCAACTCAAGCGCACCAGCGCACTGCCCTCGGCGGTCTGCTCGCCGAGCTGGTTGCGCGCGGACAACGCGATCAGCACCTCGCCGTTGTCGCGGACCTCGGTCACCGTGCCACCGCACCACACGGTGTCGCCGAAGATGTCCGGGCGGCGCAGGCGCACGGAGAGCTCGCGCAGAGAACCGGCGTCACCCATCCAGTTCAGCACCGGGTGCGCCATCCAGCCGCACTTCTGCGGGCCGTTGTTGTACGCGCCGGGCATGCCGATCTCCTTGGCCACCTCCGGGTCCTGGTGCCCGAGACTGGGCAGCACGCGTTCGCTGAAGTACGTGGGGTCGTAGTTGTTCGGCAGCAGTTCCGGCGATTCGACGGCCCACGTGCGGTAAAGCCACGAGAGCTCGGCCGCCTTGTAACCGGGCGAGCCGATACAGCCGGCGTAGTACGCGGTCATCGTGATCTGGTCGATCGGGCCCTTCACGACCTCGGGCACGACGTCGCCGACCCGCACGTCAGCCGGGTTGCGCGGCGTCGCGCCCTGGCGGACCTCCGTGGTCGCCCAGCGGCGGATCTCCTCCAGCTCCTCGTCGCGGTACGCGTGCCGGTCGCGGGCCTGGTACGACAAGCCGCCCGAAGCCGACGCGCGCGGCACGCGGAACGTGCTGGCCAGCGCCTCGGCCAGCAGCACACCGTCGCTTTCGCGCCGGTACTCGGTGTGCACGCGCTGGATGGCGAAGCGCGACGAGTGGCGGCCACTGTGGACGGTCACCTTGCCCAGCCGGGCCTTCGGCAGGATCCGGTCGCCGCGGTGGATCGTCTCGTGGAACACCCACTCCGTGCCGGCGTAGATCGGCTGCACCCCGGGGAATCCGAGGCCGATGGCGCCGTCGTAGCTGGAGTAGAGGAACGTCGGCGGGGCGATCACGTCTCCGTGGGCGCTCGCCGCCGCGTACTGCTCGTCGTGGAACAGCGGGTTGGGATCGCCGAGGCCCCAGGCGTAGTGGCGGATGGTGTCGAGCGTGGCCTCGTTGTTCCACGGCTCGACGCGGATCTCCTGGCCTTCGAGTGCCGAGGCCTCCGACAGCATCTCGTCGGTGATCTCGGTGCTGAACTCAAGACGCGTGGTGGCCATTGGTGCTCGTCCCCTCTTCCTCGAAGTCGTTCTCCCAGGCCGCCCACAGCTTGTAGCCGACCTTGCCCCAGCCCGACACACCGAGCACGAGGAACGCGATCTGCAGCGACTCGCGCAGCTGCTCGGCGGTGAGCCCGGCCCGCTTGGCCGCGCGCAGGTGGTTGATCGCGCCGCCGGCGTTGCTCACCGCGAGGTCGAACATGACCAGCAGCAGCTCTTTCATCGCCAACGTGAGGCCGTCGGCGTGGTCGGTGTAGATCCGCTCGCGGATGTCGGTGTAGTCACCGGCGAAGCCCTCGTCCATCGCGAACATCGTCGAGATGGCGGGCGGGATGTTGCCGAGGGACTCCTGGTAGTGCTGCAACCTGTCTTGCGCGGTCATTTCCGTCCTTTCACTTTCGCCCCAGCGCGTCGATCGCGCGGATCCCGTCGGCCAGCACGACCACGGGGTTGAGCTCGACGAACGACACCGGCTGGTCCGCGAGTGCCGTGAACAAGGTGGTGATGGCGGTGTTGAGTGCGCCGACGTCACCGGCGGCCTGGCCGCGGTAACCCGACAGCAGCACGCCGAGCCGGGATTCCCGCAGCGTGGCGAGGCGTTGCTCGGGCGACCAGCCGTGCCAGAGCACGACCTGGTCGTCGAGCAGTTCGGCGTTGACCCCGCCCGGGCGCAACACGGCGGACAGGCCGTACTCCGGGTCGCGCACCACCGCCACCAGCACTTCCTGCCCCGCGCCGACGCCCTGCTGCACCACGACCTCGTCGCCGTGTTCGGCGCAGACCTTCGCGACGCGCTCGTACGCCTCGGCCAAGCCGGCCTCGTCACGCACCACCGCGACGGCGCCGAGTTCGGACCGGTGCGCGATCGTCTGCCCGGCCGCCTTCACCGCCACGGGGTAGCCCCACTGCCGGGCCGCCTGCTCGGCAGCCTCCAGGTCGGGCGCGGAAACCCAGGGCGCCCACGGGAAATCCGCGGGCACCAGCGCGGCGACCTCCGTCAACCCGAGGTGGGCCACGGGCTCGTCGGCCGGTTCGGCGGCCGCCGGTCCCGGGTCGCCGGCCAGCAGGCTCAGCGCCTGCACCGCGCGTTCCGGGGTCGGCACCACGGCCACGCGCGCCGCGGCGAGGCGCGCGAGCAGGGCTTCCGGGATCGGGTCGTCTTCGCTGAGGTGGCTCAGCACCACCGGGCTCGCGGTGGCCGGCCGCGCGGTGAGTACGTCGGCGAGCACGTCCCGGTCGTGGGCGAGGCTCGACTCGACGGCCACCACCACGTCCGACTCCGGCGCTTCGGACAGCGTCGCCACCGTCCGCGCGAACGTCTCGGTCTCCCCGAGGAACGGCACGTCCATCGGGTTGTGCAACTCCACGCGATCGGCCAGCACCGTCCGCAGCCGGTCCCGGGTCGCCGCGTTCAACGCCGGCAGCGACAACGCCGGTGCCTGCTGCACGCGGTCGGCCAGCACCACCGCGCCCGCACCGGACACCGACGCGGCCGTGATCCGCGGCCGCGCCGGCAGCTCGCCGACGATCTGCGCGGTGACCAGGCAGTCGGCCAGCTCCGCGATGCCCGGCACCCGCACGAACCCGGCTTGCCGCAGCACCGCGTGCGAGATGTCGCTCGACCCCACCACGCGCCCGGTGTGCCCGCCGGCGGCGAGCTGGCCGAGGTCGCTGTCGGCGATCTTGACCAGGAAC
This sequence comes from Amycolatopsis rhabdoformis, assembly GCF_035918295.1. GTDB lineage: Bacteria > Actinomycetota > Actinomycetes > Mycobacteriales > Pseudonocardiaceae > Amycolatopsis > Amycolatopsis rhabdoformis. The sequence goes on along the minus strand of NZ_CP142149.1, from coordinate 6,613,217 downwards.
ACGCGTTTGCCGGTGCGCGCGATGGCCTCGGTCGCGGCCGGCAGCCACTCGAGATCGGTGATGGCTTCGAGGAACAGCCCGACCGTGCGCACGTCGTCGCGAGCCAGCACGCCGACGAGCAGTTCGAGCGCACCGACGTCGAACTCGTCGCCGGTGCTGAACCAGTGCGCGATGCCGCCGCCGCGGCGCAGGATCGACATGAGCAGGCCGTTGCCGCTCGCGCCGCTCTGCGTGATCATCGCGACCGAACCCGCGCGTGCCGGCCCGCGGCCGAGCACACTCGAGAAGTTCAGGTGTGCCCCGGAAACCACGCTCATCGTGCCGACGCAGTTGGGCCCGATCACGCGCAGCCGGCGATCCGGCGAGGCGAGGAACCGGTTGAGCTCCTGACGTGGTGCGCTGTCCGGCCGTTCGAACCCGCTGCCGATCACCACCGCCACCCGCACACCGCGGCTGTCGAGGTCGTAGAGCGCGCCGGGCACCTGGTCGGCGGGCAGGTTCACGATGGCGGCCTCGGCCGCGTCGACCGGGAGGTCGAGCACGCTCGGCACCGCGGGGTAGCCGCCGACGACGGCGTGGCGCGGGTTCACCACGAACACCTCACCCGCGAACCCGTAGCGGCTCAGGTAGGCCAGCGGCCGGCCCGCGGGTTTGGCCGGGTCGGCCGACGCGCCCACCACGACCACACTGCGCGGCGAGGTGATGCGGTCGACCAGCGAGGGCTCCGCCATCACGCGGCTCCGGTCACGGTGCCCGACCACGCGTGGCGCAGCACGCCGAGCACCGCGTCGGCGTCAGGCACTCGCTTGGGGTTGAAGAACAAACCGCGGTCCTGCATGACTTCCTCGGCCACCCGCGGTAGATCCGATTCGGCTAGGCCGGTGTCCGCCAACGTCCGCGGCACACCCGAACGCCGCTGAACGAGCGCCGCCAGCACGGCCGCGCTCCCGGTTTCGCCGAGGCCGTCGCCGAGTGCCCGAGCGAGAATCGCCTGCTTCGCCTCGGTGTGATCGTGGTTGTACTCCAGGACGTACGGCAGCATCACGGAGTTCGCGACCCCGTGCGGCACGCCGTAGGCGGCCCCGAGCACGTGGCACACGGCGTGGTGCAGGCCGACGCGCGCGTTGCTGATCACGAGACCGCCGATGGCCGCCGCGGTGAGCGCGTCTTCGAGCAGGTCGACGGGCAGCGGTCCGGTGGCGCCGCCGATGCTCGGCAACGTGGTGGCGAACCGGCGGGCGCCTTCGGCCGCCAGCGCGTCCGTGAACGGCGAAGCCGACTTCGAGTAGAGCGCCTCGGCGCAGTGCGCGAGACCGTTCATGCCGGTGGTCAGCAGCAGCTCGGCCGGGACGTCGGTGAACAGCTCCGGGTCGTACACGACCACGCGGGACGCCACTTTCTGGTCCCAGAACACGCGTTTGATCCCGCGGGCGTCGGTGGCGCCGCCGCCCGGCGTCACCTCCGCGCCCGACAACGTGGTGGGGATGGTGACCACGGGGATCTTCGGCTGGTCGAGCTGCACGTGCCGCAGCACGTCGGGCGGGGTGAACGTGCTGCACTTGGCTTCGAGCGGAAACCCTTCGGACAGCAGGATGGAAAGCGCTTTCGCCGTGTCGCTCACGCTGCCGCCGCCCACGGCCACGAGGGCGTCGGGCGGGTCGTCGCGCAGCTGCCGGGCCATCGCCTCGGTGTCGGTGATCGGCGCGTGCGGCGCGATCTTGCCGAACTCGTGGCGGACTTCGAAGCCCTGCAACGCTTCCCGCGTCGCCCGGCCCGCGGCCGACGCGAGCGAGCGCGGGCTGCCCACGAGGCACACCGAACGGGCCGAGAGCGCGGTGAGCTCGCCGGGCACCGTCGCGATCGTGCCCGCCCCCACGGTGAGCACCTGCCTTGCCTGGTCGTAACGGAACACGCGGGTCAGCTCCTTTCCCCGGGCCGGTCGGTCCGGAACCGCGCGAGCGCGGCTTCGTCGATGTCGAACCCGAAACCGGGTTCGGCAGGAATCCGCAGCACGCCGTCGCGGATCTCGGGCGGAGTGGTCACGAGGTCGCCGTCGAGGTTGAGCAGGTACGCGAGCTCCGCCGGGTGCTGCGCCGTGACGGGGTTCGCGGCGGCGAACGCGGCGCTGGTGTAGGTGCCGATGGCCGAGTCACCCTGGCTGCCCACGATCGCCTGCGCACCCACGGCCGCGCAGAACTCGCGGATCCGCGTCGACGCGCGGATTCCGGTGCGCGCCAGCTTGATGCTGATCATCGTGCACCGCCGGGCGAGCACCTCGGTCGCGACTTCCCGCGGGGTCGTGCAGCTCTCGTCGCCGAGCACCGGCACGGTCGATTTGGCGACCACGTCGGCGCGCCCGAGCACGTCTTCGGCCGGGCACGGCTCTTCGATCCACGCGAGCCGATGGTCCTTTGTGGACTCCAGGAAGGTCATCGCGTCGGCCGCCGAGTAACCGTGGTTGGCGTCCACGTAGATCAGCGCGTCGGGGTGCTCTTCGCGCAGTGTGGCCATCAGCCGCACGTCGCGGTCGAGATCGAGGCCCACCTTGACCTTGTAGCTGGTGATGCCGTGGTCGGCGCGCAGTGCCGCGGTCTCGGCCACGACCTCGTCGATCGTGCCCGCGCCGAGGATCGCCGTCACGCGGGCCTGCGGCGCGTAACCGCCGAGCAGCTCGTGGCACGGCACGCCGAGCGTTTTGCCGAGCGCGTCGAACATCGCCAGCTCCACGGCACCGCGCGCGGTCGGGTTGCCGGCGAGGTGGCGCAGCCGGTGGCCCAGCTCTTCGGTGCCGAGCAGGTCGAGCGACTGCGCGGCGGGCGCGATCATGGTGTCGATCACGTGCGCGATCGACACGGTGGTCTCGCCGTAGATCATCGGCCGCGGGATGGCCTCGGCCAGGCCCACCACCCCGTCGGCCGTGCGCACGCGCACGAGCAGGTGCTCGGCGTGGGTGAGCCGGCCCGTCGCGAACTTCACCTCGTGTTTCAGTGGGATCCGGAACGGGATGACGTCGATCGAGGAGATCTTGCTGGTTGTCACCTGTCGCACACCTCCGGGGGAGTTTTCACAGGAACGCGTTTTCGATCACCGTGCGGGTGAGCACGGCGGCGGCCGGACCTCGCTCGACCTCGCGGCCGAGGTTGAGCACCAGCACGTCGTCGCACAGCTCCCGCACGACGGTGAGGCTCTGCTCGGCGATCACCACGGCCAGGTCGGCGGTGCGCGCGAGCCGGGTCAGCGATTCGACGAGCCCGCTGACCGCGATCGGGGACAGGCCGAGTGAAGGTTCGTCGAGCAACAGCACCCTCGGCTGCGACACGACGGCCCGCGCGACGGCCAGGGACTGTTGCTGGCCACCGGAAAGCCGCCCGGCCGCCCGGCGCCGCAGGTCGCGCAGCACGGGGAAGAGCTCGTAGGCGAACTCGATCCGTTCCGCGCGCTTCGCTCGGCCACGCACGCGCAGGCACCCGGCGTGCAGGTGCTCTTCCACCGTGAGCTCACCGAAGAGCTCGCGCGACTCGGGCACGAACGCCAGGCCACGGCGGGCCCGGTCCCAGGCCGGCACCCCGGTGAAGTCCTCGTCGCCGAGCCGGATGGTGCCTGCGTGGGGTGTGACGACGCCGGCCAGGGCTTTGAGCAGGGTGCTCTTGCCCGCGCCGTTGGCGCCGACGATGCCGAGGTATCCGCCGGCGGCGACCTCGAAACCGAGGTCGTGCACCACCGGGATGCGCCCGTAACCGGCGTGGATCCCGTGCACGGAGAACGTCATCGCAGTGCTCCTTCGGCTCCGGGACCGATGTACGCGGCGAGTACGTCGGGCCGCCGCAGCACTTCTTCGGGGTCGCCGTCGGCGAGGATCTCGCCTTCGGCCAGCACCACAGTGCGGTCGGCCACGCGCCGGACGAAGCCCATGTCGTGCTCCACGAAGATCACCGTGGCGCCGGCCGAGTGCACGTAGTCGAGCACGCGGTCGGCCACCATTTCCTTGTCCTCCACCGGCATCCCGGCGCTGATCTCGTCGAGCAGCAGCAGCTCGGGCCGGCTCATCAACGCGCGGCCGAGGTCCACGAGCCGGCGTTCGGGCGCCGAGAGCAGGTCGACGTTCACCGCGGCCTGGTGCTCGATCTTGAGCTGCGCCAGTACTTCGTACGCGCGGTCGACAAGTCGCTTTTCGTCGGCGAGGAAACCGCGGCCGCGCAGCACCGCGCCGAGGAACCGGCTGGGCCCGGCGAACGCACCGGTGGCCAGCTGGTCGAGCACCGGCAGGCCGGCCACGAGCCGCGAGTCCTGGAACGTGCGGCCGATGCCGAGCCCGGCGCGCCGCCACGCACCCACGCGGGTGAGGTCCGCCGCGCCGCGGGTGGTCTTCAGCGTGATCGAGCCGCCGGTCACCGGGACCAGGCCGCTGATCGCGTTGAACAGGGTGGTCTTGCCGGCGCCGTTGGGCCCGACCAGGCCGGTGACCGAACCGCGCGCCACGGAGAAGCTCACTTCGGACACCGCGACCAGTCCGCCGAAGCGCACGAGCACGGAATCGAGGTCGAGGATCGCGTCAGCCACGAGCGCCTCCCGAGGACCGCAGGTTCACCAGCGACCGCAGCCCGCCCGGGCGCAGCACGAGGATCACGAACAGCAGCGCGGCGTTGAGGTAATTGCCGAAACTTCCGCTGCTGGGCAGGAACTGCTGCACCACCACCATGATCAGCACCCCGGTGACCGTGCCCCAGACGCTGCCGACACCGCCGATCACGATCATCGTGAGCAGCAGCAGGGTGAGCTCGAGCGTGAAGTTCGTCGGTGTGATGAACGTGAGCACCGCGCCCAGCAGCACCCCGCCGAGGCCGCCGAGCAGGCTGCTGAACGCGAACGCCAGCATGCGGGTCAGCGGCACGTTCACGCCCATCGTCGCGGCGGCCTTCTCGTCGGTGCGCACGAGCGCGAACGCGCGGCCGATCTTCGAGCGGGTCATGCGCTGCACCACGATCAGCGCGACCGCCGCGAACACCACGGCCACGAGGTAGGCCTGGTCGCCGCCGAGGTCGACGAGAATGCCGTTGTCGCCCTGGGTCGGTGGCCACAGCTGGATGGCGAGCAGCGCGGCCTGGGAGAACGCGAGCGTGAGCAGCGCCAGGTAGAGGTCGCGGGTGCGGATGATGGCGACGCCGATGATCGTGCCGGCCACGGTGGCCGCCACGGCCCCCACGATCAGCCCGCCCACCGGCCCGAACCGCGGCTCGGAGACCGCGTAGCCGTAGGCGCCGAGCGCCATGAACGCGTTCTGGCAGAAGGCGAACTGCCCGGCCTGCCCGAGCACGACCGTGTAGCCGAGCGCGGACACCAGGTACGCGGCGAACAGGCCCACCACGGTCTGGATGTACGCGCCGCCGACATCGGCCCAGACGGCCACGAGCACGGCCACCAGAACCACCCCGGCGGTCGTCCACAGTGAACCGAGGTAGCGCTTCTCGCCGGCGGGCGAGGTGATGGTGCTGGGAGTGGAAACCCGCACCCGGCCGAGCCACTTCTCCACCGGCAGCGCGGAATCGCGGACGGCGGCCCGCACGCGGCGGGGGACGGTCACCGTGGTCATGCGCGCGCTCCGAACAGTCCGGTGGGGCGGGTCAGCAGGATCACGAGCATCACGCCGAGCGACACGAAGGCGCTGTAACTCGCCCCGATCGCGCCCGACACGACCGCCTGCACCACCCCGATCAGCACCCCGCCGACGGCGGCGCCCGGCAGGCTGCCGAACCCGCCGAGCACCACCGCGGCGAAGCTGTCGAACGTGTACTGCTGACCGAGGTCGGGGGAGAGCAGGTAGGTCGGGAAGATCAGCGCGCCGCTCAGGGCCGCGAGTCCACCGCCCACACACCACGCCAGCGTGGAGACCCGCGCCGGGTTCACCCCGACCACGGTGGCGCCGAGGCGGTTGCTCGCGACCAGCCGCATCCGCAGCCCGGCCGACGTGCCGCGCAGCACCAGCGTGAGCCCGGCGACGAGCACGAGGCTCACCACCATGAGCACCACGTCCATCGCCGACCAGCCGAGGCCCGGCACGATCGGCGAGCGGCCCGCGTACGGCGTCATGGTCTTGGCCTCGGCGCCGAACGACGAGAGGAACAGCGCGCTCGCCACCTCCGTCACGGCGATGAGCACGATGATCTGGGCGAGCAGGCTCGCGCCGCGAAGCGGGCGCAACGCGAGCTGGTCCACGACCACCCCGGACGCGACACCCGCGACGACCGCGCCGAGCAGGACCACCCACGCGGGGAACCCGTGCGAGCCGAGTTCCCACGCGACGTAGCCGCCGAGCACCATCTGGCTGCCGTTGGCGAAGTTCACCACGCCGGTGGCGCGGTAGACGAGCGTGAAGCCGAGAGAGACGAGAGCTAGAGCGAATCCGTTGACGATTCCGGTGCCGAAAGTGGCGGTGGTGACCATCGGTCAGTCCTCACAAAGCCGGGTCAGTTGGCGGTGAGCTGGTTCTGCGTGGTGTCGTTGCCGAAGAACGAGACCTTGCCGCCGGCGATGCCGTAGAAGTTGGTGCAGGAGTTGCCCTTGTGCGAGGTCGTGGAGAACGCGATGGGGCACGGCAGCTCGGGCGTCTTGAACGGTTGCATGGTCTCCAGGCCGGTGATCAGGCCTTCGGGCGTGGTGTCCTTGGCGTTGCGCAGGCCGGCGATGAAGGCCTTGGCCGCCGCGTAGGCCTGCACGGTCCACACGATCGGCGCGTCGTTCGGGTGCTCGGCCTTCCACGCCTTCATGAAGTCGGCCGTGCAGGGGTCGCCGACGGGGCAGGCGAGCGGGGTCAGCGCGTAGTAGCGCACCTTCGGGTCGGATTTCGCGAGCTGGTCGAGTGAGGTGTTGGAGCCGGCGAACGTGACCAGCGGCAGGTAGGTCGCCTGGTGGATCTCGGCGTTGATGACGGCGGCCATCGGCGGCGCGGTGATGCCGAGCAGCACGGCGTCGACGCCGGCGTCCTTGAGACCCTGCACCTGGCTGGTGGCGTCGGTGGCGTTGGCGGCGATCTTCTCCGTCGCGTCCACCGTGAGGCCGTACTGCGAGAGCGCGGCCTTGGCGCCGGACAGCGCGGCGTCGCCGTACGCGTCGCTCTCCACCATCATGCCGACCTTCTTGGCACCCATGGAGTGCACGAGCTTCGCGATGCCGACGGCGACGTCGTCGGAGGAGAACGCCGGGGCGAAGGTGTACTTGTTGAGCGGTTTGGTCAGCTGCGGGTTGATGCTGCCCGGTGTGTAGAACGGGGTTTTCGTGCTGCTCGCGACCTGCATGGTGGAGAGCGCGGTGGGCGTGAACGCGGGGCCGTAGAGCACGGAGACCTTGTCCTGCGTGATGTACTTGCGCGCCACCGTGACCGCGGTGGCCGGGTCGCTCGCGTCGTCGGCGTAGAGCAGCTCCACGGAGTGGCCGTTCACGCCGTTCTTGGTCAGGTCGGCGAAGGCGAGCTTGGCGGAGTCCTGGTAGACCGCGTCGAAGGCGGCGTCGGCGCCGGTGAGGCCGAACTGCACGCCGATCTTGATGCTGTCACCGCCGGCCGATCCGCTCGAGCCGCACGCCGTGAGCACCGCGGCGGCCACCGCGACGGCGGCCACCAGTGCGAGTTTGCGCGGACGTCGCTGCCGCCCGGGGAAAGCCATCATCATTCCTCCGCGTCATTGGTTCGGATGATTCGAGACGACGACGCCGGCGGCGGCGGGGACCAGATCCGCTGGAGGCGCACTGTGAGTGCAGATTTTTACTGTCAACTCAGTCGAGTGTCAAGGCTCAGGCTCTGGATCTTTACGCTGCTCAGTGCCATAACCCCAGTTCACGCCGGATGCAACGGCCGTTGCGAAATCGACACTTCGGCTGTTTTTGATCTTGAAAAGTCGTGCTGCTGTTTTACTGGTTGAACTCACGGTAAAACTTGTACAGTGGTTCTCTTGGTTCCCCGACCCTCGAAGGTCTGGACCGCGATCCCCCCGACCCCGCCCGCGCAGGAGCGACACATGGCCTCACCCCCCGAGCAGTCCGACGAGCCGCGCAGCACCTCGGAGGGCGTGCACATCGGCTCGAAGCTGCGCGAATGGCGCCACGAGAGCCGCACGACGCTCACGGAGGTGTCCGAGGCGGTCGGGCTCTCCGTCGGCTACATCAGCCAGGTGGAGCGCGGGCGGGCCAACCCGTCGCTCGAAGCGTTGAAGCGCCTGGCCGACGTGCTGGGCCACACCGTCGGCGAGCTGTTCAGCAACGAGGCCCCGCCGGCGAACCCGCTGCGGTACTCGGTTTCCAAGAGCGGGCAACGCAAACGCATCATGTACCCGGGCTCGGGGATCATGAACGAACTGCTCAGCCCCGACCTGCAGCACCAGATGGAAGTCGTCTGGGTCGAAGCCCCGGTGGGCGCCACCAGCGGCGGCCACCCGCACTCACACGTCGGCGAGGAATGCGGCATCGTGCTGGCGGGCGTGATGATCTTCTGGGTCGGGGAGGACGAAGTCCGCCTTGAAGCGGGCGACGCGATCTACCTGGATTCCACGGTGCCGCATCGTTGGCATGTCGGGGAAGGGGAGCCGTTGAAGGCGGTTTGGTTGATCACGCCGCCCACGTTCTAGGGCTGTCTACTGTGGACTTCCAGGTAATCTGTTCCGAGGGCGCGGAAACCGAGCTGCCGCGAGGAGCGTCGGTCGGGTAGCGTGCGGGCCATGTCGAGTCCTGAGGCGGACGAGGTGGGGGCTTTCGGTCACGCCGTCAGCCCCCTGAACCCTTGAGTTCGTAGCGCTGTCGTCGCACCGCGTTCCGCGGTGGGGCGAGCGTGCGCGCGGGGCCGGCCGCGGTGACGAGTTGACCTTCTCGTGCTTCTCTCACCTCGGAGTCTTCGATGCCTCTTTCCCTGTATCTGCTTGCCCTGGCGGTCTTCGCCATGGGCACCTCGGAGTTCATGCTCGCCGGCCTGCTGCCGGACGTCGCCTCGGATCTCGGCGTCACCGTCGCGACCGCGGGCGGGCTCACCTCGGCCTTCGCGGTCGGCATGGTCGTGGGCGCCCCTCTGGTGGCCGCGCTCGCCCGCACCTGGCCCAGGCGTACCACCCTGCTGGGGTTCGTCCTGGCTTTCGCCGCCGCTCACGTCGTGGGCGCGAGCACCACGAGCTTTCCTGTCCTGTTCGCCACTCGGGTGGTCGCCGCGCTCGCCAACGCCGGGTTCCTCGCCGTCGCTCTCACGGCGGCCGCCACGCTGGTCTCGCCGGACAAGAAGGGTCGTTCGCTGGCCGTGCTGCTGTCGGGCACGACGATGGCCACGATCGTCGGTGTCCCCGGTGGGGCGGCCATCGCGACGGTGTTCGGCTGGCGGGCCCCCTTCTGGGCCGTCGCCGCGCTGTGCCTGCCCGCGGCGCTCGGCATCGTGAAAGGAGTCCCGGCGGGACGGGTGAACGCCGAGCCGATCGGCGGGCCGCCGTTGCGTGCGGAGCTCGCGCAGCTCGTCCGGCCGCGGTTGGTCGTGGTGCTGCTGCTCGGCGCGTTGGTGAACGCGGCGACGTTCGCGAGCTGCACCTTCCTGGCTCCCGTGGTGACCGGGACCGCGGGCCTGGCCGAGTGGTGGATCTCCGTGGTCCTGGTGCTCTTCGGTGCCGGTTCTTTCGTCGGTGTCACCGTGGCCGGGCGGCTGTCAGACCGGCGTCCCGGCGCGGTCCTCGCGGTCGGTGGCCCGTTGCTGCTCGTCGGCTGGCCGGCCCTGGCGCTGTTGGCCGACGAGCCGGTCGCTCTGCTCATCCTCGTGTTCGCGCTGGGTGCGCTGTCGTTCGCGCTGGGCAGCACGCTGATCACGAGGGTCCTCTACGAGGCCGCGGGAGCGCCCACCATGGCCGGCTCGTACGCGACCGCGGCCCTCAACGTCGGTGCCGCCGCGGGGCCCCTCATCGCCGCGGCCACGCTCGGCACCGCGGCGGGGAACCTCGGGCCGTTTTGGGCCGGCGGGCTGCTGGTGGCTGTCGCGCTGCTCATCGCGTTCCCCGCGATGGCCGCGGCCGCCGAAGCGCCGAGGTGCGGTCCCGTTGAACGACGGGGGTCCCGGCTGCGGTGGCAGCCGGGACCCCGGTCAAAGCGAAACTCCGAACTCAGTCAGTTCCCGACTCCATCGCCGCGCTGTCCAGCAGTTCGACGTCGTCGGTGCGACCCCGCGAAGCGATCGCCTGCGCGCCACCCTCCGGCATCGCCCCGATCAGGCCGGTCGAAGCGGCCTGCGCGGCACCGATCAGCGCCGGGTGGGCGTTGGTGTTGCCCACCATCCCGAGCCCCGCGTACTGCTCCAGCTTCGCGCGCGAATCCGCGATGTCCAGGTTCCGCATGGTCAGCTGGCCGATGCGGTCGACCGGGCCGAACGCGCTGTCCTCGGTGCGTTCCATCGACAGCTTGTCCGGGTGGTAGCTGAAGGCCGGGCCGGACGTGTCGAGGATCGAGTAGTCCTCGCCGCGCCGCAGGCGCAGGGTGACCTCGCCGGTGATGGCCGTGCCGACCCAGCGCTGCAGCGACTCGCGCAGCATCATGGCCTGCGGGTCGAGCCAGCGGCCCTCGTACATGAGCCGGCCCAGGCGGCGGCCTTCGTTGTGGTAGCTCGCCACGGTGTCCTCGTTGTGCACCGCGTTCACGAGCCGCTCGTACGCCGCGTGCAGCAGGGCCATGCCGGGGGCCTCGTAGATGCCGCGGCTCTTGGCCTCGATGATGCGGTTCTCGATCTGGTCGGACATGCCGAGCCCGTGGCGGCCGCCGATGGCGTTGGCCTCGAGCACCAGGTCCACGGACGTCGCGAACTGCTTGCCGTTGATCGACACCGGCCGGCCGAGCTCGAAACCGATGGTCACGTCCTCGGGCTCGATCTCCACGGACGCGTCCCAGAACCGCACGCCCATGATCGGCTCGACGATCTCGATCCCGGTGTCGAGGTGCTCCAGCGACTTGGCCTCGTGGGTGGCGCCCCAGATGTTGGCGTCGGTCGAGTAGGCCTTCTCGGTGCTGTCGCGGTAGGGCAGCCCGTGGGCCACCAGCCACTCGGACATCTCCTTGCGGCCGCCGAGCTCGGTCACGAAGTCGGCGTCGAGCCACGGCTTGTAGATGCGCAGGGCGGGGTTGGCCAGCAGGCCGTAGCGGTAGAACCGCTCGATGTCGTTGCCCTTGTAGGTGGAGCCGTCGCCCCAGATCTGCACGTCGTCTTCGAGCATCGCGCGCACCAGCAGCGTGCCGGTGACCGCGCGGCCGAGCGGCGTGGTGTTGAAGTAGCTGCGCCCGCCCGAGCGGATGTGGAACGCGCCGCAGGTCAGGGCCGCGAGGCCCTCCTCGACCAGCGCTTCCTTGCAGTCGACCAGGCGGCCGAGCTCGGCGCCGTACGTGGTCGCGCGCCCGGGCACCGACTCGATGTCGGGCTCGTCGTACTGGCCGATGTCGGCGGTGTAGGTGCAGGGCACCGCGCCTTTGTCACGCATCCACGCGACCGCAACGGACGTGTCGAGGCCACCGGAGAACGCGATGCCGACCCGCTCGCCGACGGGAAGGGAAGTGAGCACCTTGGACATGGGTATGATTATGCATCAGAATGTATGACTGTGCATAGTCGGGGCGGGAAGTCGTGACGCAGATCGCTCCGGACACCGAAAACGGGTGCCACCCCCGAGGAGAGGATGACACCCGTCGTCAGCGGAAACGCTCAGACCTCAGCCACGCGGGTCGAACGGGATGCCGGACGGCAGCGAGGCCGCCAGCAGGTCGTTGAAGCGCGCGTCGTTGATCTTGATCGTGGCGGCGCCGAAGTCGGCCGACATCAGCTTGTCGCGCAGGGCGGTGGACGGGTAGCCGTCGTAGCCGACCAGCGGCGGGTAGCGCCAGTTGTGGTAGTGGTTCTCCGGCGGCTCGTCGTTGTTGTTGGCCAGGCGGAAGAAGTGCGTGCCCAGGCCGTCCTTGTGGTACACGACCTTCGGGTGCGAGCCGTCGAACCGCACCTGCGAGCGCGGGTAGGTGACCTGGCTGCTGTGCTGCGTGGTGGTCACGAACTCGACCTGGTTGCTCGCCTGGTTGATCCAGGAGATCACGTGCTCCCAGTCGTGCCGGTGGCCGCCGAGACCGCTGCCGGCCACGGCCTGGTCCTTCTCGAAGTAACTGGCATAGACCACTGCGCACCAGCCGTTGTTGCACTTCGACCGGGAGTAGGTCTGGGAGTTGTCGAGGTCGGACTGGTCGCGGCAGCTGCCGTTCACCGCGCCGGTGGTGTTGAGGCCGGGAGCGAGCGTGCCGTCCGGACCGATGGCGGGCGTGGCGTAGCAGCCGTCGCCGTCGTAGTCGTACGCCGGCGAGAACGACTGGTCGTAGCCACCGGCGTTCTGGGGGAGGTTGTGCGGGGGATCGGCGTACGCCGCGGCAGCCGGGATCACCAGCGCCAGCACGGTGGCGCCGAGCACCGCACCGAGCCGTTTGAAGGTGCGCATAGAGGTCGACCTTCCGAAAGGGGACTGGGGCGATGATCATGCTGGCGCAGATGATCGTCAGGGAGAAGAAGTTCGACCCGAAAAGCCCGCGACGAAGGTGGGTCGCGGGCTTGACGGGGCGATGAACTTTTACTCCGCGCGCAGAGATTCCACCTTTGTGACCTGGCGCAGCAGCGGGATCGTGCACGCGGTGACCACGAGAACCGCGGCCACGGCCGCGCCGGCCATGCTGGCGATCAGCCCGACGTCGAGCTTCAACGGGATGTCCGCGGCCCGCAGGATCGGCAGCGTGAGCCCGGTGCCGGCGAGCACCGCCAGCACCACGCCGATCGCCACCGGCAGCGCGATCTGCGCGAACGAGCTGCGCGCGAGCACACCCAGCGGAACACCCGAGGCGGCCAGCGCCGCCAGCGCCCGCCGCCGTTCGGCGATCTGCTCCACCGCCAGCATCAGCAGGCTCAGGGCCGCGACCGCGAGCACGAACAGCGACGCAGCGAGCAGCACCGAGCGGATCGTGGCCAGGATCCCGGTCGGCGCACCCGAGCGCTCGTCGGTGTCAACCGTGGCGTGCCAGGTCAGGCTCGAGATCGCGGCCGCCACGCGGTCGCCCACCTCGGCGGTGCCGCCCGGGCCCTTGGCGTACACCCTGGTCGTGTCGCCCGGCACCGGCACGCCGGCCACCGCCGCGTCGGTGACCAGCAGCGTGCCGTCCAGGTTTCGCGCGGCCGAGGTCAGCGGGATGCGCACGACGTTCGCGGGAGGTGTCCACAAGGGACCGTTTTCGGTCGAGTCGGCGGTGAGGTGCACCGGTCCCGAGGGCACCGGTGCGTCCCCGACCGCGAACACGCTTCCGTCCACACAGGACGGCAGCTGCGCTCGCAACGCCAGCGCGGCGCACGACCCGATCTCCAACCCGGTCCACTGGTCGCCGGCGACCGCCGACGCGCGGCGGGTCGTGCCCACCTGCGTGAGGCCGGGCGCGGCCGCCACGCGTTGCTGCACTTCGGCCGCGGCCGACTGGTCCGCGTACACGGTCACGTGCGCGGCCCCCGCCCACGACTGATCGGCCTTGGTCTCCGCGGCGTCGGCCGCGAGCAGCGAGTTGAGCACGACCTGCAGCAGGATGCTCCCCGCCACCACCACGACCAGTCCCGACACGACGCGGCTCGGCGTGCCGCTGTCGAGCTGCAATCGCCGCACGGCGAGCTGCCACGCGGGCGGCCCGCCGCGCAGCCGGCCGGCGATCCCTTCGACGATCCACGGCAGCAGCACCGTGACGCCGATCAGCAGGAGCGCCGAGCCGGCGGTGAGCGCGAACATCAGCACGTCGCTGGCCCGCCCGGCTTCGGTCGCGTAGGCCGAGCCGACGAGCAGCACGCCGACGGCGGTGATCCCCCAGCGCCACCACATCCGCCGGCGCACCGGTTTGCCCTGGCGAACCACGCCGAGCGGCTCGACGATCGTGCGCCGCAGCCCGAAAAGCGCCGCCCCGACGGCCAGCGCGGGCACGAGCACCACCACCAGCACCGCGAGCGGCCACGGCGGCACGAAGTCCTCCCCGAACACGCGGTAGCCGAACAGGTCGAGCGACCCCAGCGTCGGGCGGATCACGAGGAACAACCCCACCCCGAGCACCAGGCCGATGATCGCGCCCAGCAACGACTCCCCGGCCGCGACCCAGCGCACCTGCCGGGCGTCCACGCCGAGCAGCCGCAGCGCCGCGAGCCGCTGGTCGCGTTGGGCCGCCCCCATGCGCGACGCCGTGGTGACGAAGATCAGCAACGGCAGCAGCAATGCCACGACGACCGGCAGCACCGCGGTGAGCAGCGTGGCCGCGATGGCCACGCGCGGCGGCTCACCACCGCCGAAGCCGTAGACCGATTTCACGTCCGGGCTCGACTTCACGTCGTCGACCGTGCTGCCGTACCAGGCCGTGACCTGGCCGGCGTCGACGAGCCCGGGTTTGGTGATCGTGCCGGCCGGCGCCGCGGGCATCCGGCTGCGCAGCCCGGCGCCGTCCGGTCCGGCGAGCAGCCGGCCGAGCTCGGGTGACACGAAGAGCTGACCCGGCTTCGGCACCGCGGTGAGCCCGGGTGGCACGGGTGCGTGGGGGCCACCGGCCGCGACCGAGGTCAGGCGCACGAACTGGTTGCCGCGGATCGCGGACCACTCCACCGTGTACAGCGGATCGACACCGGGCTTCGGGTCCGTGATCTGCGCGGTGTCGGCCGCGCGGTCCTCGCGCGCGTCGACCACCGAGCTCACCGACGCGGCCGGCAGCAGCACCGCCACCACGAGCCCGATACCCACCGCGGTCATCGCGAGACGCAGCAGCGCCTGTCCCGACATCCGGCCGCCCCCGACGGCCAGCCGGAGGCCGAGAAGAAGGTTCGCGATCACTGCGCGAACTCCGGGTCCGCCACGCGTCCGTCGCGCACCACGATCTCGTGGTCCGAGTACGCCGCGACGCGGGCTTCGTGCGTTACGAGCACCACGGCCGCGTTGGTCTGCCGCGCGGCTTCGGTGAGCATGCGCATCACCTTCTCGCCGTTGAGCGAGTCGAGCGCACCGGTCGGCTCGTCGGCGAACACCACCTTCGGCTTCGTGACGAGCGCGCGGGCCACGGCGACGCGCTGGCCCTGCCCGCCCGACACGTCACCGGGACGCTTGGCCGCGACGTCGGACACCTGCAGCCGTTCGAGCCACTCGCGCGCGGCACCCTCGGCCTCGCGCCGTGCCACCTTCTGCAGTCGCAGCGGCAGCGCGACGTTCTCCAGGCAGGTCAGCTCGGGCACGAGCTGGCCGAACTGGAACACGAAGCCGAACTCCGTGCGCCGCAACGCACTGCGCTCGCGGTCGGTCATCGCGACGAGGTCGCGGCCGCCGTAGGTGATGGTGCCGGCGTCGGGCCGGACGATGCCGGCGAGGCAGTGCAGCAGCGTCGACTTGCCCGAGCCCGACGGGCCCATGATCGCGAGCACCTCACCGGCCGCGACGGACACGCCGGCACCGCGCAACGCCTGCGTGGGACCGAAGGACTTTTCCACGGCGGTGGCGACGAGCAGGGGTTCGGTCATGCCCGCACCTCGCTCGCCAGGTCGTCGAGCCGCGCGGCGGTGAGTTCGAGCCAGCGCAGGTCGGCTTCGAGGTGGAAGAGCGCGTGGTCGCAGATCAGCTGCGTGGCGAGGTCACCGTCGCGCTTGCGGCGGGTGAGCTCGCGCATCACCTCGAGGTGCTTGGCGCGCTGCGTGTCGAGCACGGTGGTGGCGCTGCGGCCGGACAGCAGCGCGAGCACGACCTTGGTGTAGAGCGTGTTCTGCAGGTACGGCTCGGGGTTCTCCGGCGTCGCGAGCCAGCGCTCGACGTCGGTGACGCCGGCGTCGGTGATCGTGTAGCGCTTGCGCTCGGGCCCGTCGCCCGCCTCGACGCCGGCGACCTCGACGAGGCCGTTCTTCAGCAGCCGCGAGAGCGTGGCGTACACCTGCCCGTACGCGAGCGGGCGGTCCTGGCCGAACTGTTCGTCATACGCCCGTTTCAGGTCGTACCCGTGCCGCGGTCCCGGCTCGAGCAAGGCGAGCAGGGTGGTCCCTACCGACATGTCTGGTCCCCTTCGGATGATCGCTATACGCGCCGACTATACATCGCATGTATACCCAGGTGGACGGGGTGTGTCCGAATTGGTCGGTGACGGTGCGCAAACGCCTTGGTAACGCCCAGGTGGACGACCTCGAAGGTCGTGGGGACCACCGTGAGTGGCCGTGTGAGCTGTGTGTATGCTTCCGCATCGCTTGACTGGGTGGATTCTCACCTGATTGGTGGCCGTCGTGATCGGGGTGTGTTTTCTCACGCGGCTCCGACTTTCTGGTTCGGGCTTGGATGGGAGAGCAGATGCAGGTCAGATCAGGTCTGGTGCGAGGCGGGATCGCGGCTGCCGCCGCGGCCGCGGCGCTGTTGCTGGCGGCGCAGGGCGCCACGGCGGACACCGGCACCAAGGCTGAGGACGGCGCGGCTCGCGGCCGCCTCGTCCCCAACGGTGGCACCAGCGGCCTCGGGGTCAACCTCGACAAGGGCAACGACACG
Organism: Amycolatopsis rhabdoformis; assembly: GCF_035918295.1. Taxonomy (GTDB): domain Bacteria; phylum Actinomycetota; class Actinomycetes; order Mycobacteriales; family Pseudonocardiaceae; genus Amycolatopsis; species Amycolatopsis rhabdoformis. The sequence continues at coordinate 6,596,664 of NZ_CP142149.1, read as the reverse complement.
AAGCACTACTACAACACGGTGCTGTTCGATCTGAAGCTCTCCGACGGCAGCTCGCTGAAGCTGTACTGCGTCGAGATCGAGACGAACATCGACGAGCAGCAGGACATGCTCGAGACGCCGTGGGACAAGTACCCGAACCCGGACTCGCCGTTCACCAAGAACAACGCGAAGATCAACTGGGTGCTGCACCACGGCTTCCCGACCGAGGACCTCAAGGGCATCGAGGCCGAGCTCAAGGGCGTCACGCTGCACGACGGCCTTTCGCAGGCCGAGGCGATCGCCGCCACGCAGGCCGCGGTGTGGCACTTCAGCGACGACGAGAACCTCAACCGCGACAAGCCGGTCCAGTTCGGCAGCGCGGACAACGGCGCCGACGTGCTCGCGGTCTACGACTACCTGATCGGCGCCGACAACGTCGGCATCGGCCAGCAGCCCAAGCCGACCCTGAGCATCACCCCGGCCTCGGCCAAGGGCGAAGCGGGCACGAAGATCGGCCCCTTCACCATCTCCACCACCGGTGACATCACCGACCTCACCACGAAGCTGCCCGAAGGCGTGAAGCTCGTCGACGCCGACGGCAAGGCCGTGACCGAGAGCCAGGTCAAGGACGGCGCCAAGCTGTACCTCGACGTGGCCAAGGACGCGAAGGCCGGCTCCGCCGAGCTGGCGCTCGAAGCCGTCGGCCACCTCGACACCGGCCGCCTCTTCGTGGGCGAGAACTACGCGAAGCACCCGGCGCAGTCGCTGATCGTCGCCGAGTCGCAGAAGGTCACGGTCGACACCTCGGCCTCGGCCTCCTGGACCGAAGCCGGCGTGACCCCGCCGACCACCCCCGCGGCGCCGACCACCACCCCCGCCGCCCCGGCGGGCGGCTCGGCCCCCCTGGCCAACACCGGCGTGGACGCCTCCCTGCCCATCGGCATCGGCGCGGCCCTCGTCCTGGCCGGCGGCGCGATGCTGGTGCTGGTGCGCCGTCGTCGCAGCAACGCCTGATCTGTAGCTGAACGAACGAAAGCGGGGCCGGTCCACAGTGGACCGGCCCCGCTTTCGTGTTGTCCGGGGATTGTCGGCAGTCAGCCGACGACGACCGCAGTGATCACGCCGTCTTCCGCGGTCAGGTGCACGCGGTTGTGCTGCTTCACCGCGGCGCGGTCGTGGGTGGTCGGCGAGTCGATGACGTAGCCGTGGCGGCTCAGCTCGATCACCGCCTTGCGGATCGGCAGCCCGATCACGTTCTCCGGGCGGAACCGCGGATCCCGCGGTGGCCCGCCGTCGCGAATGCCCTTGTGCCCCATGCGGCCAGGGTAATCACAGCCGGTCCGCGTCCACGACGGCTTTTGCGAAGGCGGCCGGCGCTTCCTGTGGCACGTTGTGGCCGATGCCGGTCAGCACGCGGTGGTCGTAGGGGCCCGTGAACTGCTTGCGGTACGCGGAACCATCGGCCGCCGCACCGTCGAAGTCGCTGGCGATGGTGAGGGTGGGCAGCGCGATCTTGGGGCTCTGCTGGAGCTTGGCTTCGAGCGGGGCGTACTGCGGTTCGCCCTTCGCGAGGCTCAGGCGCCAGCGGTAGTTGTGGACCACGATGGCCACGTGGTCAGGGTTGGTGAACGACTGGGCGGTGCGCTGGTAGGTGGCGTCGTCGAAGTGCCACTTCGGGGAGACGGTCTGCCAGATGAGCTTGTTGAACTCGGCGGTGTCGCGGGTGTAGCCGTGGACGCCGCGGTCGGTGGCGAAGTAGTACTGGTACCACCAGCCGAGTTCGGCGGCGGGCGCCAGGGGTTGCAGCTGCGTCTTCAGGTTCGTGACGAGGTAGCCGCTCACGAGCACCAGTGCCTTGACGCGCCGGGGCCACAGGGCGGCCACCGCGGCGGCCGTGCGGGAGCCCCAGTCGAAGCCGCCGAGGACGGCGCGGCGGATGTGCAGCGCGTCCATCAGCGCGATCACGTCGGCGGCGACGGCGGACTGCTGGGCGTTGCGGAAGGTCGTGCCCGAGCGGAACGTCGTGGTGCCGTAGCCGCGCAGGTAGGGCACGAGCACGCGGTAACCCTGCGCGGCCAGCGCCGGGGCGACGTCTTCGAAGCTGTGGATGTCATAGGGCCAGCCGTGCAGCAGGATCACCACTGGGCCGTCGGCCGGGCCGAGCTCCGCGTAGCCGATGTTCAGCACACCCGCCTGCACCTGCTTCAACGCCCCGAACCCGCCGGCGGCTTCGGCGGCCGACGCCACTGAACCCGATGCCACTGAACCCGACGCCACCGCGCCCGATCCGACACTCGCGACCGCCGCCGTCGCGGCCCCGCCCGCCACCACCTGCGAGAACTGTCTCCTGCTGATCATCCGAACGCACTCCTGAAGTCGAAACCCGCTACCGCAGGAGAACCGTAGGCAGCACCGCGCCGGCTTCGCGCCCGTCAGGTGACGCCGTGGGTGTACGTCAGCCCTCAGCGCGCAGCGCGGCGCCCAGCTCACCGCGGGCGCTGATGCCGAGCTTCGGGAAGATCCGGTGCAGGTGTGTGCTCACGGTCCGGTGCGACAGGTAGAGCCGCTGCCCGATCTCGCGGTTCGTGAGGCCCTCGGCGGCGAGCTGCGCGATGTTCAGCTCGTGGGCCGTGAGGTCACCGAGCGCGTCGGGCTCGCGGTCGGGGGTCGCCTCGCCGGTCGCGCGCAGCTCGCGAGCGGCCCGTTCGCTCCAGGCCGTGACGCCGAGCGCGTCGAACGTCTCCCGGGCCGCCCGCAGCACCGGCCGCGACTCGGCGGCCCGGCGCCGGCGGCGCAGCCATTCACCGAACGCGAGCTGCAGGCGGCCGCGCTCGAGCGGCCAGCCGGTGAGATCGGCCCGCAGCGCGAAGCGGAACAGGTCCTCGGCCTCGTCGTCGGACGCGAGCACGGCGCGGGCGTAGCGCAGGCCGTGGTGCAGCGCGGGAGACGTCGTCGGGGCCTGGTCGAGCTCGGCGACCAGCGTTCGCACCACGTCGGCGCGATCGCAGTGCACGGCGGCCTCCGCCAGCTCCGCGAGCACGTAACACCGCAGCGCGAGCTGGTACGCCGGGTCGGCCGGGTCGAACACGCGCAGCAGCGCGGCCACGGCGTCGGCGTGCCGGCCCGCGCCGAGCGCCGCCAGGCCGCGGGCGAGCTGCACCGTGGCCAGCACGGGCCGCGCACCCGCCGCGAGCCCCACGCGTTCGGCCTCGGCCGCCAGTTTCTCGGCTTGCTCGGGATCGCCGCGCAGCGCCGCGATCTCGGCCTGCACGGCCCTGGCCAGACCGATCAGGTACGGCTGCCGCGTCTCGTGCGCGAGCCGGCCGGCCTCCTCCGCCGCGGGCAGCGCCGCCGCCAGATCACCGAGCCGGGCGTGGCTCCACGCCTGCACGGCCAGCGCGCGGCTCAGCAGCCCGAGCCGGCCCTCGGCGCGCAGCGCCGGCTGTGCGGCCAGGGAAAACCGCGCCGCCAGGTCGAACGCGCCCACCTGCAGCGCCGCGCTGCCGAGGAACCGGACCACGGTCGGGTCGAGCGTGCGATCGGCCAGCTCGCGCAACGCGGTCACGACTTCGGCTCCGCGCGACAGCGGCGTCACGTACGCGGCGATCGCCACCATCCGCGGGTCTGCCGGATCGACGGGCAGCTCGTCGGCGATCGCGGTGATGCGCTCGCGGGCCGCAGCGCCAGGCTCGACCCAGAAGCAGCGCATCGCCGTGCTCCAGAAGATGCGCATCGCCAGGTCGAGGTCACCGTCGCGCGCGACGGAGCCCGCCAGCGTCGCCAGTTCGGCCGCCCCCGCACCACCTTCGCGCACACCGTCGTCGAAGCCGGTCGGCAGCCAGGTCACGAGTGCACGCTGGCGCGGGGATAGCTCCATTGTGGACACTTCGTGCAGCAGCCGATCGACTACGTCCCGGCGGCCGGATTCCACAGCCAGGTCCGCCGCCCGCAGCAGCCGATCGACGCGGCGACGGTCGGTATCGCTCAGCCGCGCGGCTTCTTCCAGCGCCGAGATCGCCGCGGCGACCCCACCCCGGCGTCGGGCCTCACCGGCGGCCGCTTCCAGCTCGGCCGCCACGGTCTCGTCGGTGCCGGTGGTCGCCGCCGCGCGGTGCCAGGCGCGGCGGCCGGGCTCGGTGAGCGTCGCGGCCAGCGCGTGGTGCGCGGCCCGGCGAGCGGCCGGGGTCGCCGCGCGGACGACGGCCGCCCGGGTCAGCGCGTGCCGGAACACGACAGTGGTGGCCGTGACCTCCACGAACGCCGCGGCTGGCCCCAGCGAGTCGGTGCCGGCGGCCCGGACGGTTTCGGCGAGCGAGGTGCTGTCGTTGAGTGCCGCGATGAGCAGGCTCGTGCGGGTGTCCTCGGGCAGGTCGGCCACGCGGGCGGCGAACGCCTGGTCCAGCGGCCGGGTGCGGGCCGCGGGCAGTTCGGTGAGCGCGAGCGGGTTGCCGGCGGCCTCGGCGAGGATCCGCGCGCGGGCTTCCGGCGCGAGGTCCGGGGCGACGTGGTCGAGCAGCTCTTCGGCGTCCGGCGCGGGCAGCGGCTCCAGCGTCAGGGAGGGGAGCTCGTCGAGCCGGGTGGGTTCGCCGGTGCGGGCCGTCGCGATCAGCACCACGGGCTCGGATTCGACGCGGCGGGCCACGAACGCGAGCACGTCCTGCGTCGCGCGGTCGAGCCAGTGGACGTCTTCGAGCAGCAGCACCAGCGGGGTGGCGGCCGCCGCGTCGCCGAGCAGGTTGAGCACGGCGAGGCCGACGAGGTACGGCTCGGGCGGCGGGCCGTCGGCGAGGCCGAGTGCGGTGCGCAGGGCCGTGCGCTGGCTCGCGGGGAGGGCGGTGGTGGCGGCACGCAGGGGGTAGAGCAGCTGGTTGAGGCCGGCGAAGGGGAGGTGCTGCTCGGGTTCCGCGCCGGTCGCGGCGAGGATCCTGGTGCGCGAGGGCCCGAGCTGCCGGCGCACGGTGGCGACCAGCGCGGACTTGCCGGCGCCTGGTTCACCCCGCACCAGCACCGTGCCGCCGCGCTCGCCGATGCCGTCGACCAGCTCGGCCAGGCGTTTCTGCTCGAGCTCGCGTCCGAACAGGACCAAACCCCGCCCCTCTCCCGTCGGTTTTCCTGTTACGGCAACGGCTCGTCGCGCGCGGCGAGCCACAGGCGGTACCACTCTTCGTGCGTGAGCGCCGCGGCCCGGTTCACCGCGTCTCCACACGCGCGGATCCGGTCGGGCCGGGTGCTGCCGAGCACGGGCGCGATCTTCGCCGGGTGCCGGGTCAGCCACCAGAGCACGATCGTCTCCGGTGTGGTGTCGTGGCGCACGGCCAGTTCCTTCACCAGCTCGGCGGTCGTGTGCTCGGCCGGCGTGGTCGGGCGTCCCGTGTAGACACCCTGGGCGAGCGATCCCCAGGCCTGCAGCCGGATTCCGTGCTCGGCGCAGTATTCGAGGGTGCCGTGGGGAAACCCGTCGGCCGCGGCGGCCGCGGTGTTCACCAGCACTCCCGACTCCACCCAGTCGCGGCGCGCGAGGCTCATCTCCAGCTGATTGGCCACCAGCGGGAAGTCCAGCCGCGACCGCAGCGCGGCGATCTGCGCCGCGCTCATGTTCGACACGCCGAAGTGCCGCACCAGCCCTTCGTCGTGCAAACGGTGCAGGGCCGCGGCGATCTCACCCGGCTCCGCCAGCGGGTCGGGCCGGTGCAGGAGCAGCACGTCCACATAGTCGGTGCGCAGCCGCTCGAGGCTCTCGGAAACCCGCGCGACGATGCTCGCGCCGCGCAGGTCGTAGAACCCACCGTCGAGCCGGATGCCGCACTTGGTCTGCAGCACGATCCGCTCGCGCAGCCCCGGCGTGCGCGCGAGCACCTCGCCGAACACGGCTTCGGCCTTGCCGTGGCGGTAGATGTCGGCGTGGTCGAAGGCCGTGACGCCGATGTCGAGGGCCGCCGTGATCGCGGTCTCGGCGGCCTCGACGTCGGCGGCGGTGTACGGCGCCGGGTCCCAGCTGCCGCCGAGTCCCATGCAGCCGTACCACGCCGGGGGCGCGGGTGCGGTGATCATGTCCACCCGCGCGAGTGTAATCAGCGGAGGAAGCGGAACGCCGCCCGAAGTTCTTTCGAGAACAGGTCCGGCTGCTCCCACGCGGCGAAGTGCCCGCCGTTGTCCACCTGGTGGTAGTACCGCAGATCGTGGTACGCGCGCTCGGCCCAGCTGCGCGGCGCGCGGTAGAGCTCACCGGGGAACACGGTCACGGCGGCCGGCACCGAGACGTCGACCGCGTTGAAGTTGTTCGCGTTGTTCTCCCAGTACAGCTGCGAAGACGACACAGCGGTGTTGGTGACCCAGTAGAGCGTGATGTCGCCGAGCATCTCGTCGCGCGTGAGCACCTTCTCCGGCACTCCGCCGCTGTAGGTCCAGGCGGCGAACTTGTCGTACATCCACGCGGCCAGGCCGGCCGGGGAGTCGGCGAGCCCGAAGCCGACGGTTTCCGGCCGCGTGACCATCATCGCCGAGTAGCCGGAGCCGCGCGTGTAGAGGGCGTTGAGGGAGTCGAACGCCTGGCGCTCCTCAGTGGACAGTCCGGCCGGCGCCGGGCCGCCGTCGGTGAGGATCTTCGCGATCTCCGGCGGCACGGTCGCGGGCATGTTCACGTGGATGCCCAGCAGGCCAGCGGGCTTCTGCGCGGCGAGCACGTCGGACACGACCGAGCCCCAGTCGCCGCCCTGTGACACGTATTCACGGTAGCCGAGGCGCTTCATCAGCACGTCCCACGCGCGGGCGATGCGCGCCGGACCCCAGCCGGTGCCGGTCGGCTTGCCGGAGAAGCCGTAGCCGGGCATCGACGGGATCACCACGTGGAACGCGTCGACCGCGCTGCCGCCGTGGCGCGTCGGATCGGTGAGCGGGCCGATCACCTTGAGCATTTCGAGGATGGACCCCGGCCAGCCGTGCGTGATCACGATCGGCAGCGCGTTCTCGTGCCGGGAGCGGATGTGCAGGAAGTGGATGTCGAGGCCGTCGATCTCCGTCACGAACTGCGGCAGGGAATTGAGCTTGGCCTCGGTGGTGCGCCAGTCGTAACGGGTGGCCCAGTACTTCACCAGATCCTGCACGCGCCGCAATTGCAGACCCTGCGAATCGTCCGCGACGGTCTCGCGCGTCGGCCAGCGCGTGGCGCGCAGCCGGTTGCGCAGATCGGTGAGTTCTCGTTGGGGCACGGCGATGCGAAACGGCCGCACGGCGGGGGAGCCGGCGGTCGCGGCGTTGGCCACGGTGCTCATCAGCGTCGACGCACCCGCCGCGACGGCCAGCGCGCCGGCGGACGTGGCGAGGAACCTGCGCCGGGAATGCTCGGACGGGTAGTCGGACATCACCGTTCTCCTCCGGGGAAAAGTATCGGCCGGACGGCCGTTTCCGACGCTAGCCGCCGATGATCATCACGACCACCGGCCGGCTCGCCTCACCGGAGAATGGCGACGGTTGCTCGTTTTCTGGCGCTTTTCGTGGGTCGGTCTTACGGGAATCTTTCGCCGAGAGAACCGCCGGAAACCCGGCGCCGGGTCGCCCCGGCGCCGGGTCCGAACTCACTCAGATCAGCTTCAGCTGCGCCAAGTCCGCCGCGTACTTGTGGATCAGCTCCGCGGTGATGTGCGGGATGTCCTTGTCCGTGCCGATGCCGGCGTCCTGGACGGCCGAACGGAAACGCTCGGTCGGGATACCGGCCCCGTTCACGGGCTCGGCCGGCTGGGCGAAGGCGTGCAGCAGCGGTAGGAGCGAGTGCTGCTTCTGCTTCTCCGGCAGACCGCGAACGGCGGTTTCGAACCGCGCGAACCACTCGGCGTAGTCGTCGACGCGCGTGATCGGGTAGCCGGCCGCCACGAGCCAGTCGACGAACGTGTCGAGGGAAACGCCGTCCTCGTGGGGGTTGAGCACGTTGTAGGTGCGGTAGGCGCGGTCCTCCAGCGCGGCTTGCGTGCCGAGCGTGGTGATGGCCTCGGCGGTGAAGTCGGCGGGCAGGCCGTCGTAGTGCGCCGGTGCCGAACTCCGGTAGAACGAGCCCGGGGCGATGCCGGTGGCGACCAGGCTCAGCAGCAGGCGCGTGAAGAGGTCGGGCACGTTCAGCTGACCCGAGTAGCGGCTGTGGGCCAGGATCATGTCCGAGCGGAAGGTGGCCACAGGCAGGCCGTACGCGTCGTTGGCCTCACGCAGCAGCACTTCGCCGGCCCACTTGCTGGTGGCGTAGCCGTTGGCGTACCCGTCGTCGAGCACGCGCACCGGGCTGCTCACGCGGATGTCGGCCACCTCGTCGGTCGAGGTGGCGTGGTCGAACACCACAGCCACGGTGGACAGGTAGGTGATCGGCTTCAGCCGGGTGGTCAACGCCATCCGGATGAGCTCCGCCGTGCCGACGACGTTGGGCCCGAACAGCTGGTCGTAGGGCAGCACGTGGTTGACCAGCGCGGCCGGGTGCACGATGAGGTCCACGGAGTCGGCCAGGCGCTGCCAGGTGGCCTGGTCGAGGCCGAGGTCCGGCTCGCCGATGTCGCCGGCCAGCACCTCCAGGTGCTCGGCCGCCAGCGCGCGGAAGTGGTTCAGCAGCGTGGCGTCGCCGCTGTCGAAGGCGTCTTCCAGGCGTTGGCGCGCGGCCTCGGCGGAGCTGCCGCGGACCAGGCACACGAGGCGGCCGCCCGATTCGGCCAGCCGCTCGAGCCAGTCGAGGCAGAGGAACCGGCCGAGGTAGCCGTTGGCGCCGGTGAGCAGCACGGTGTCGACACGGCCGGAGGGGCGTGCCAGTGTCTTGGCCGTGGTCAGCACGTCGGGGTCGAGGAACTTGTCCAGCGTCAACGCGTCGGCCCGGGCCTCGGTGCTGCCGGCGCCGTGGACCTTCGCGAAGGTGGGCCGCTTCGCACCGGACTCGCGGGCGTCGGAGATGTAGGCGGCGAGCTTGCGCAGGTCCGTGGCCGGGCTGATGACCACCCCCACCGGCACCTCGACGTCGAAGATCTCGCGCAGCAGGTTCGAAAACGACAGCGCCGACAGCGAATCGCCACCCAGCTCCACGAAGTGCGCCTCGGGGCTCAGCTCGCCCGAGGACGCGCCGAGCAGTGCCTGCGCCGCGCGCACCACCGTGTCGAACACCGGCTGCGAACGCCCGACCTGCCGCAGCTCGCGCAGCTCACTCGACTCACGCTCGGCGATCTCGCGGTACAGCTGCTCCAACCGCTCGCCGTAGTGCTCCTTCAGCTTCGGTCGCGAGAGCTTCCGGATGCCCGTGAGCAGCCCGTTTTCCGGGCTGAACGGCTCGGTCTCCACGAGGAAGTCGCGCGGGATCTCGTACGAGTTGAGGTCCGACGCCTTCGCGATGGCCTGCACCGATTCGGCCAGCCGCGCCCTGAGGTTGTCCCCGGAGAGGGCCTCGGGCGTCGGCACGATCACCGCGAGCAGGTACGCGCGTTCGCTGCTGCCGTACAGGTAGATCTGCCGGATCGGCGGCGCGGCCGCGAACTCGGCTTCCAACCGCGACACGGCCACGAACTCGCCCTGCGAAAGCTTCAGCACGTTCTTGCGCCGGTCGAGGTAGTACAGCGTGTCGGGCGCGGTCTCGACCATGATGTCGCCGGTGCGGTAGTAGCCGTCGGCGTCGAACACCTCGGCCGTCGCGTCGAGCCGGCGGTAGTAACCGGAGACCATGGACTTCGCCTTGAGCAGCAGTTCGCCGCGCGGGTGCGGGGTGTCGGTGGAGAAATAGCCGAGCTCCGGCACGTCGTCGAGCTTGTAGTCGAGCACGGCGGGGCGCACCAGCTGGTGGTCCCACTGCACGATGCCGGCCTCGGTCGACCCGTAGCCGTCGTGCAGGTCGAGGCCGAGCACCGACTCCATGAACGCCTGCAGGTCGGCCGACAGCGGCGCGGAACCGCAGCCCGCCCACACGAGCCGGCCGCCCAGGAAGTTCACGCGCAGGTCGCGCTTGACCTCGGCTTCCAGCTCGGCCGAGTAGCCGGCGCCGAGCGCGCGGCGGTCCAGCTCGCTCTGGTAGTGGTGGAAGATCATGTCGCAGATCCGCGGCACCATGATGATGTCGGTGGGGCGGGTGAGCGAGAGGTCTTCGAACAACGTGGACAGATCGCTCTTCGCGGTGAAGTGCACGGTGCCGCCGCGGCCCAGGACGCCCACGAGCAGCGCCCGGCCCATCACGTGGCTCAGCGGCATGAAGTTGAGTTCCACCAACGGGAAATCGGGCCGTTCGGGCCAGATCCCCAGCCACAGGTTGGCGACCAGCCGATCGGTGTACCTCGCGCCTTTGGGTGTTCCGGTGCTGCCGGAGGTGTAGATCAGCAGCGACAGGCGTTCCGGGTCCGGTTCGGCCAGGGGCGCGGGTGCCCCGGCGGCGCCGCGCTCGAGCACGGTGGCGAGTGGTTCCACCACGACGCCGCTGTCGGCCGCGGCGAGCCGGGCCGTGGCGGCTTCGACCTTTTCGCGATCGGCGCCGGTCTCGGGGTGGTAGTCGAACACCACCAGGCGTCGCACGCTCGCGGCGTCGAGCACGAGATCCACGGCGGTGTCGAGGTTGTCCACATCGGACGCGAGCAGCTTCGGCGCGGTCTCGGCGATGATCGGCTTGAGCGTGCCGGCCGTCGCACCGGTCTGCAGGGGAACGGAAACCACGCCGGCGCGCACGCAGGCGAGGTCGACGAGGGCGTACTCGGTGCTGGTGAACCCGAGCGTGGCCACGAAATCGCCGACGGCCACGGGGTGTTCGGCGTGGTGCGTCCACTCGCCGGCGACGGCGCAGGCGCGCTGCCACGCTTCGCGGTAGGTCAGTGTGTCGAACCGCGGCAGCAGCCGGCGCGTGGTGCGGCCCGTGGCGGGGTCGGTGACGGCTTCGGCCGCCCGCTCGGCGAACGCGGCGCGGCCGGCGTACGCGGTCACCACGGTTTCGATCAGCTCCACGAGCGACAGCCCCGGTCGGCTGATCGCGTCGGTGATCGTGGCGTCGGGGCCGGCGTCCCGCAGCTGCGGCTCAGCGGCCAGCAGCTCCTCGACGCGGAACTCGGTACTGGTGATCTCGGTCGGCGGGGTCGCCAATGCTCAGCCCTCCCTGGGTCTCGGCCTGCGTCCAGCGGGAGGCGGCGGTGACTCCTGGTGGGCCAGTTTGTTGGGGTCCCCTAACTTTACCGACCGTGGTCGTTCGGATACCGGTTCGTGCTTGTGATCATGAACGCATTGTGTCTGCCTGATCACGGATGGTACGAAAACGGTCAGTGGGCAACACGAGTCCCACGTATCACGAGATTCGGCAACGCGGGCAAATCACGTGAACCGGGAGGGTTCAGGCGGGATTTCCGTTGCGCAGGAAGAAGTAGGCGTAGCGCGCGTCGAGCTCGTTCTTCGGCACGAGGTGCACCGCCAGTGGTGTGAGGCCACAGCGCGTGGCGGTCTCCCAGAAGGCGTCGATGCCGTAGGTGGTCATCTCGGCGAGGCCGCTGCGGTACGAGCGGCGGCGCGGCCCGGTGCGCCACGTGCCGGGGTCGTACTTGATCTGGATCATCGCGAGGCCCTCGGGCGTGAGCAGCTGCTGGGCGATGCGCAGCAGGCGTTCGCCGTATTCCGGTGTCGGGATGAGCTCGAAGACGTAGCAGGAGAAGAAGACGTCGACCTTTCCGTTGATCGCGTGCAGTGCTCCCTCGGGATTCGCGACGTCGATCGCCACGGGCAGGAACGCCGTGTCGCAGGTGGCTTTCACCTGCCGTTCGCATTCCTGCAACGTTTCCGCGGCGATGTCGACGCCGATGAATTCGTCGGCTCGCGGCGCGAAGTGGATCGCGTTCGCGCCACCACCGCAGCCCCATTCCAGAACGCGGTGCCACGGGCCGGTGAAATCCGCCATGCGGGCACCTTTGTCGAACAGTTCGAGGTGCTCGTGGCCGATTCGCGACCACAGGTCGCTGCCTGAGAACACCGACGCGTCGCGCCAATGCGCGTTGCCCTGCCAGCGATCCCCGTCCGGCCGGCGCCAGTAGGTCTGCGAGTCGGCGGAGATCCGCGACTCCGGTTGACGGGCGCCCACCGTCGTGAGCGCACGCTGCGCGAGCTCTTCGGCACTCTTGGCCACCTTTTTCGCGTTCGCCACGGAAAGGTGGCTCAGCAACCGGGAGAGGTTGGCCGGTTTCTGTCTTTCGGACATGGCGGGAAACCCTTTTCGCCGTTGTTTCGGTTCACTCGCTCAGTCGTGGAACTGCTGGGCGTGTTACCGAAAAAGGCGATTCAGGGCCGAATTTCAGAAAGGCTAAAAGTGAGTTAACCGGACGAAAGGGACTCAGTTCACGCAGGGGACGCCGTCGCCGGTGATCGTCGGCGGGGCCTGCGCGGGCAGCGGGGTCACGAACGCGGCCGGGTGCACCTGCGGCGCGCCGGCCGTGCTCGACGAACCGCTGGAGTCCTCGTAGTCCTTGCCGAGGAACACGCGGAAGTGGTCCTGGTCCAGCGACGAGTCCGGGCTCACGGCGATCCCGCCGAGCGTCTTCGCGATCTTCGTCGCCTCGGTCTTCTGGTTGTGGCCGTAGAAGACGATCGACATCTTGCGGGTGGTCGCGTTGGCCACGGTGCCCTTGGCGTAGCCGGCGGCCACGAGCTTGTCGGCCACGCTCGCGGCCAGGCCGCTGGCGTCGGAGGCGTTGCGCACGTCGACCGTGTACTGGCTCAGGCTCGAGTCACCGGGCGCGGCGGGGGCGTTGGACGAGGTCGCGGGCGTGCCCAGCTGCTGGCGCACGAACTGCTGCACCTGCTTCGGGTCCACCTCCACCGCGTCGCCGTCGGACGGCGTCTTGAGCGAGATGTTCACCACCGGCACGGTCACGAACTTCAGCGCGCCGGCGCTCATGCCGTGCAGCTGCTGGGCGAAGCCGACGATGTCCCAGCCCGAGTCGACCACCACGGCCTTCTTCACGGCGGTGATCAGGTTGCCGAGCTTGCCCGGGTCGGCGAGCGTGCCGGCCGACAGGATGGTCTTGGCCATGCTCGCCATGAACACCTGCTGGCGCTTGATGCGGTCGAGGTCGCCGTTGGGCAGCCCGTGGCGCTGGCGCACGAACTGCAGCGCCTTCGCGCCGCCGACGCTCTGCGGGCCCGCCGCGAAGTTCGCGCCGGAGTAGGAGTCGTGCACGGCCTTGGCCAGGCACACCGGCACGCCGCCGACGGCCTCGCTCAGGTAGTAGAACCCGGCGAGGTTCACCGCGGCGTAGTGCGTGATCTGCAGGCCGGTGAACTGCTGCACGGTCTCGATCGCGGACCTCGCGCCGGCCTGCGCCGAGTCCGTCTCCAGCTGCGAGCCGGACACCCCCTGCGCGACCAGCTTGTTCTTCTCCGCGACGAGCCCGTAGGTGTACGCGGAGTTGATCTTGTGCTTGCCGTAGTCGCCGGAAATCTGCACGTAGGAGTCGCGCGGGATGGAGATTGCGGTCGCCTGACCGCCGCCGGCGGGGATGTGGATCACGATCATCGTGTCGGTGGTGTCACCACCGTCGTCGGCGCCGCCCGCGTGCAACTGAGACAAGACGTCGGCCGGCAGCGGATTGCCCTGCGCGTCGGTGCGCGTGTCGAGGCCGACCATGAGGATGTTCTGCTCGCCCAGCGGCGGCTGGTTGTCGGAATCGATCACATTGGCCCTGGTCAGGCCGTCGGTGAGCGACTGCAGCGTCGAATACGCGTAACCGGTGCCGCCCAGCACGAGCAGGGACACGACGACGAGCACGACTTGGGCCGCGCGCAGCGGACCGGAGGCCTTGGTGCGACGCATCAGGGCTCCTCTTCTGCAGTTTCACCGACAACCCGGGGCCCGACGCCATCCGGTGCTCGAAATGCCAACGGTAGCGGCCCCGTTTCCCGCCGCGGCCGGGGGGCGTTTTCCGTGTCCTCACGGGAGTGGACAAGACCGGACAAAGGTCTGTACCGGTGATTATTCGTGGCTCGCGCTCAGTGTCCGTGCGGATACGCGGATTGCGCGAGTTCCACACCGAGGTGCAGGTCGATCGCCGCGTCGAGCGCATTGGCGGCCGAAGCGCCGCAAACGGCGAGCACGGCCGCGATCGCCAGCGCGGCCAAGGGGCCTTTCGGCGACCGTGGGGTGAGCAGCGCCCGGACTCGTTGCGGCACCGGGCCTCCGGCCGCGGCGAGCACGGGTGAGCGGCCGGTTTTCCCTGCCAGCGCCGCTTTCGCCACGGCCGTGGCGACCACGCGCCGGTCGCCGACGCGGGCCGCGGCGGTTTCGTCCGCCCAGCGTTCGAGGGCGAAGCGGGCGGCGGTCCCGAGGGGACGCAACAGCGGGTTGAGTGCCGTGGCGATCGTGAGGGCAGCGGCGAAGAAGTGGTGGCGCAGAGCCAGGTGTGCGCGTTCGTGGGCGAAAAGTGCCCGGCGTTCCCGCGCGTCCAGAACCGCGAGCAGGCCGCTGGACACGGCGATCCGCCCGCCGCGGCCGGCGACCGCGAACGCGATCGGTTCCGCACCCGGCAGCAACACGACTTCGTCGGTGCCGTGGGCGTCGAGTTCGGCGTTGATCCTGCGGTGGCGCCGCACGTACTGCACACCGGCCCACGCGAGCGCCGTAGCTGCGGCGATGAGGGCTACCCCACTCGTCGCGGCGAGCGGCACGTTCACGTCCTCGAACGACGAATCGCCGAAACCGCCCAGGGAAGCCACCCACGGGACGCGCGCGAGTCCCCGCGCGGTCAGCAAAGCCAGCGCGCTCGTGCTCCCGACAGCGAGCACCAGCGCGCAGCCGGTGAGCACCCAGCTCGCCGCCCGAGGCGACAGCCGGGGTGCGAGCCATCGCGCGACCGGCCAGCCGGCCAGCGGCAGCAGGAGCGGCACGAACACGTCGACTTCCACGTCAGCTGCCGTCTCCGCGCAGCAGACCGCGCAAGAGCTGCTCGTCGTCGGCCGAGAGGTTCGAGACGAACTTCGCCAGCACGCTCGGCCGGTCGGTTTCGGCGTCGAGCACCTTGCGCATCCGGCGCGCGGCCAGGCCCGGCTCGTCGTCCACCGGGCTGTACGCGAACGATCGGCCGTGCTTTTCCCTGGTCGCGACCCCCTTCTCGAACAGCCGCGACAGGATCGTCACCACCGTGGTGTAGGCCAGGCTGTCACCGAGCCGCTCCTGCACCTCGGTCGCGGACACCGGCTCGCCCACCTCCCACAGCACCGCGAGCACCTCGGCCTCGAGCTCACCGGGTGCGCGCCTCTCCTTGCTTGCCATGCACACCAATCTACACTGGTGTCGTAGTTCTACGGGCATGTAGTATTTCGACATGAACGTAGTTTCCGACGGGCCCGGCGACGGCGGCATGGTGGACGCCGGGGTGTACCGAGCGGTCACGGATTTCGCGCAGTCGCAGCACTGGCTGGCCGGCTCCGCCGTGGCCTTCGGGGAGTACGGCGTGTTCCTGGTGGTGCCCGTGATGCTCGCGCTGCTGTGGCGCGCCCGTGGCGCGGAGGCGCTGGCCCGGGCGGCTTGGGTGCCGATCGCGGTCGCCGTGGCGCTGGGGTTCGACACGGTGCTGAAATCGCTGTTCGCCGAGGTCCGCCCGTGCCGGGTCGTGAGCGGCGTCCACCCGCTGCTGCCGTGTGACGTGCCCACGGACTACTCGTTTCCCAGCAACCACACGGTGATCGCGGCCGCGTTCGCCGGCGCCGTGCTGCTGATCCGGCGCGCCTGGGGTGTCTGGGCCACGGTGTTCGCGCTGCTCGTCGGCGCCTCGCGGGTGTACCTCGGCGCGCACTACCCGCACGACGTGCTGGCCGGTCTCGCGGTCGGCCTGGCGGTGGGCCTGTGCGGGATCGCCGCCCACGCCCACCTGGTGCGGCTCGTGGACCGGTTCGTGCCGGCGCGTGTGGTCCGGTAGCCGCTCAGCGCCGGAGCCGGTCCTTCACGTCCGTCTTCAGCACCTTGCCGACCTTCGAGCGCGGCAGATCGGGCCAGATCTCCACCACCTTGGGGGTTTTCACGCTCCCCAGCAGATCCTTCACCACGGTCCGCAGCTCGTCCTCGGAAACCGACCGTCCTTTGTGGAGCTGTACGACCGCGGTCACCTGCTCGCCCCACTTCTCGTGCGGCAGGCCGACCACCGCGCAGTCCTGCACCGCCGGGTGCGTCATCAGTGCCTGCTCGACCTCGGCGGAGTACACGTTGAACCCGCCGGTGATGATCATGTCCTTGGCGCGGTCGACGATGTGGAGGTAACCCTCGTCGTCGAGGTAGCCGATGTCGCCGGTGTGGTGCCAGCCATAGCGGCCGACTTCCTCGGTGGCGGTGGGGTTCTTGTAGTAGCCCGGCATCACGAGTGGCCCGCGCACCACGATCTCGCCGCGCGCGCCCGGTGGTAGCAGAGAACCGTTGTCCGCCATGATCGCCACGCGGGTGAGCGGCGTCGGCCGGCCCGCGGAGGTGAACCGTTCGCGGGCGAGGGAACCGTCGGCGTGGAAGTGCTCGGCCGGCGCGAGCGTGGAGATCATCATGGGTGCCTCGCTCTGGCCGAACAGCTGGCCCAGCACCGGGCCGATCTTCGTGATCGCCTCTTCCAGCCGCGTCGCCGACATCGGCGCGGCGCCGTACCACAGGCAGTCGAGCGACGATAAGTCCGTTGTGGACAGATCGGGGTGGTCGAGCAGCAGGTAGATCAACGTCGGGGGCAGGAACGTGTGCGTGATCCGGTGCCGCTGCACGAGAGCCAGGAACTCGCCGAGATCCGGCTTCGGCATCACCACGATCTCGCCGCCGAGGGTGAGCACCGGGAAGCACAGCACCCCCGCCGCGTGCGTGAGCGGTGCCAGCGCGAGATACCGCGGCCGCGGCGAAAACGGGTAGCTCATGAGCGTGAGCGCCGTCATCGTCTCGACGTTGTGGCCGGTCAGCACCACGCCCTTCGGCCGGCCCGTGGTGCCGCCGGTGCCCACGAGCAGGGCCACGTCGTCGGACGGCGCCACGGAGAACGGGGTCGCGTCGGCGTCGAGCCACTCCCGCAACGACACCGCGCCGGGCATCGAACCGTCCAGGCACACCACCGTTTTCACGGCCGGCAGCTCCGGCATGATCCGGGAGACGAGCGGTGCGAACGAGGCCTGCACGAGCAGGCACGTGCAGTCGAACAGGTCCAGCAGCTCCCTGTTCTCAGCGGCCTCGTTGCGCGGGTTGACCGGGCACCAGACCGCCCCTGCGCGGCTGATGCCGAACACGCAGCCGAAGGACACCGGGTCGTTGCCCGAGAGGATCGCGACCTTGTCCCCCGGACGCACCCCCGAGCGCGCCAGCGCCCGCGCGACCCGCCACGACAGCTCCTGCACCTCGCCGTAGCTCAGCGAAACGCCGTCCTTGGTGAGGCACGGCGCCGAAGTGCCCAGCGAGGCACCCTTGTCGAGGTAGTCGATCAACCGCACCGCTCGTCTCCCCGTCTCACGCGTGCACGGTCAGCACGGGATTGGACACGAGCCCGAACGACCGCAGCACCCCGAGCAGCTCCCGGTGCCCGAAGGCCTGGCACGCCGAGGCGAACCCGGCGCGGCGCGGTGCCTGCTGCAACAGCGAATACGCCGCATAGGCCTGCAACAGCCCGGTCTGCTTGTAGTTGCACGTCCCGTGGATCACGCAGTGGGCTCGCCCGAGCGGGCCCGACGCGTGCACGGAGTCCATCGACGTGTTCAGCCGCTGGTTCTCCCGCGGCGGCATCTCGTCGCGCACCGCGGCGGCCTGCTCGTGCAGCACCTTGAGCTTCTCCGCCTCCGGCAGGTCCTTCACCTGCTCCAGCACGCCGGCCACGATCAGCGGCACTCCCTGCATCAGCGCGCGGTCGAACACGCCACCGATGGCCTTCACGTTGGCCACGCGCGGATCGTTCTTGAACCACACCGGGTGCGAGGTGCCGCCCCACGGCAGGGCGAGGCCGGTTTCGTGGTGGCCCGGCACGACCACGTCGTGCAGCCCGCCGTCGGGCGGCCACGCCTGGTATTCGTTCTGCTCGAGGTAATACGCCGACGACAGCGCCGCGTTCACGAGGATGGTGCGAGTCGACGCGACCGTCGGGTACCCCTTCCAGAACACCAGGATGTCCAAGGTGTCGAGGCCCGGTGTCTCGAGGCAGATGTTCGCCGCGATCTCACCGGTGGTGTACATCTGCGCGATGCCGGGCGAGAGCAGCAGGCCGTTGGCCGCCATGTCGGCGCCGTAGCGTTCCTCGGCCGAGATCAGCCAGTCCTGCTCGCCGGTGGTGTCGAGGTAGTGCGCGCCCGAGGCGAGGCAGGCCTGCACCACCTCGTGGCCGTACTCGCTGAACGGGCCGACGGTGTTGCACACCACCGAAGCATCGGCGAACAGCTCGGTGAGCGGCCCGACCTCGTGGGCCACCTCCACCACCTCGTGGTCGACGGTGTCGAGGCCGGGGATGCGGTCGAGGGACTCCTGCAACCGCGCCTTGTCGCGCCCCGCGGCGACGAAGGGCACGTTGTACTCGCGCAGGTATTCGCAGATCAGGCGTCCGGTGTAGCCGGAGGCACCGTAGACGACGACGGGCTTGCTCACGAGGGGTTGTCCTTTCGCTGCGGGAAGATCGAGGGGGGAAGCGCGCTCACATGCCCATGCCGCCGTCGACCGGCAGTCCCGCGCCGGTGATGAAGCGGGCGGCGTCGGAGGCGAGGAACACCACGGCGTCGGCCATGTCGGCCACCTCGCCGAGCCGGCCCGCCGGCGTCTGCGCCACCACGGCGCCGATGGCTTCCTCGACGCTGGGGAACAACCCGACGTCGACGACGTCGTTGGCCAGCTGGTTGCCCATCTGCGTGGGCACGAGGCCCGGGTACACGCAGTTCACGCGCACGCCGTAACCGAGCTTCCCGGCTTCCATCGCGGCCACCCGCGTGAGCCGGTCGACGGCCGACTTCGTGGCCGAGTACCCCGCGATCCCGGGGAACGCGATGGTGGCGGCCACCGACGAGATGTTCACGACCGCACCGCCGTTGCCGGCCACGCCGCCGGGGCGCATCGCGCGCAGGGCGTGCTTCACGCCGAGCGCGGTGCCCAGCACGTTGACCTCGAGCATCTTGCGCACGTGGGCCGGGTCGAGGTCGGCCACGAGGCCGGTGATCTCCACCCCGGCGTTGTTCACCACCACGTCGAGCCCGCCGTATTCGCCGACGACGGCCGACACGGCCCGCTCCCAGGCCTCGTCGTCGGTCACGTCGAGGCGGACGAACCCGGCCGTGGCGCCGGTCTGCTTGATCGAGTCGGCCGTGGCCCGGCCCAGTTCTTCCTGCACGTCGGCGATGACCACGGTGGCGCCGGCCTTCGCGAGCGCCTCGGCCATCCCGGCCCCCAGGCCCTGTGCCCCACCCGTCACCAGCGCGGTCCGCCCGCTCAGGTCGTACGAAACCATCGACATCTCCTCCTCGAGACATGCGGCGTAGGTCACACCGTAGCGAAGTTTGGACAGTCGTCAAGATTTTCTTGGACAGTCGTCAAGATATTTCCTCACCGGATGCGGGGCCGCGCTAGACTCCGGGCGTGACACAGGCGAAGGAGCGCATTTCGCGTCGGGGCGTGGACAAGTTCGCCCAGCGGCGGGAACAGCTGGCGGAATCCGCGCTGCAGGCGCTCGCCGAGCTGGGCTACGCGCGCACGAGCCTGCGCGAGATCGCCCAGAAATCGGACTTTTCCCACGGCGTGCTGCACTACTACTTCGCCGACAAGGTCGAGCTGCTCACCTATTCGGTGCGCAAGTTCGAAGAGGTTTGCGTGACGCGGTACGACGACGTGGTGGCCGAAGCGCGCACCGCCGAAGAGCTCGAACAGGGCTTCGGCGCGGCGATGGCCACCACGCTGCGCAGCGACGCCGTGATGCACCGCCTCTGGTACGACCTGCGCAACCAGAGCCTGTTCGAGGAGTCCTTCCGCGCCGATGTGCTCGACATCGACGAGCGCCGCCAGGCCATGATCTGGCGCGTCGTCGAGCGCTACGCCGAGCTGTCCGGCGCCGTGGCGCAGGTGTCCGAAGCGGTGGCGTACGCGACCTTCGACGGCCTCTTCCAGCAGTTTCTGCTGCGGCACCTGGCCGGGCGCGAGACGGCGGCCGACGAGCTCGGGGAAGCCGTGCCGCGCGTGGTGAAGCAGCTCTTCCGCACTGCCTGAGGGCGTGGGGTTCCCTGCCGTGTGAGTGCGGCGGGCGAATCCTGCCCGTCAGGTTAGGATTTCGGCGTCAGTCGGGTCAGGCGGGAGGGCGAGTGGTCGAGAAAGCGTGCTGCGCCGGGGGTGCGCGGTGACGGCGTCGTCAGCCGAGCTGCCTCCGGAACCGCAGGCAGTGGTCGGCCCGCTCACGCGGGCGGCCGTGTTCCTCGTGGTCCGCGTGAACCCCGGCGGGGAGTCCGTGGCGCGGGATCTGCTGGCCGATCTGCCCGGGTTGCAGCGGTCCGTCGGGTTCCGGTCGCTCGACGGTGGCCTCACCTGCGTGGCGGGCCTCAGCTCCTCGGCGTGGGACCGGCTCTACGGTTCGCCGCGCCCGGCCGAGCTGCACGACCTGCCGGTGTTCGCCGGCGACAAGCACACGAGCGTGACGACCAAGGCCGACCTGCTGTTCCACCTGCGGGCCGAGCGCATGGACCTGTGCTTCGAGCTCGAGTCGCTGATCATGGCGCGGCTCGAGGGTGTGGTCACGGTCGTGGACGAGGTGCAGGGTTTCCGCTACTTCGACGCGCGTGACGTGCTCGGGTTCGTCGACGGCACCGAGAACCCGACCGGCCGCGGCGCCGTCGACGCGGTGCTGGTCGACGACGACGGGGCGTTCAACGGCGGCAGCTACGTGATCGTGCAGAAGTACCTGCACGACATGGCGGCGTGGAACAAGCTCACCACCGAGCAGCAGGAGCTGGTGATCGGCCGGCGCAAGCTGTCCGATGTGGAGCTGTCCGACGACGAGAAGCCCGGCGACTCGCACATCGCGCTCAACGTGATCGAGGACGAGGACGGCAACGAGCTCGAGATCGTGCGCGACAACATGCCCTTCGGGCGGCCCGCGTACGGCGAGTTCGGCACGTACTTCATCGGCTACGCCAAGACCCCCTCGATCATCGAGAAGATGCTGGAGAACATGTTCGTCGGTTCGCCGCCGGGCAACACCGACCGCATCCTCGACTTCTCCACGCCGCTGACCGGTGCGTTGTTCTACGTGCCGACGGCGGAGTTCCTGGAAGACCCGGTCGTCGCGAGCGACGAGCCGGCCGAACCCACGCCGGAGCCCCCGGCACCCGCGCCCGGCACGTCGCTGGGCATCGGCAGCCTGCGAAGGAGTCCCCGGTCATGAACAACCTGCATCGCGAACTCGCCCCGATCTCCGACGTCGCCTGGTCGGACCTCGAGGACGAGGCCCGGCGCACGTTCGCCGAGTTCGCGTCGGCGCGCAAGGTCGTCGACGTGGTCGTGGCCGACGACGCGACGCTCTCGGCCGTCGGCACCGGGCACGTGGAGGGGGTCGACAGCCCGCTCGCCGGCGTGACCACGCGGCTGCGCACGGCCCAGCGGATCGTGGACCTGAAGGTGCCCTTCACCGTCACCCGCGAGGCCGTCGACTCCGTGGAGTGGGGCGCGAAGGACCCCGACTGGCAGCCGGTCAAGGACGCCGCGCAGGCCATCGCGTACGCCGAGGACCGCATCGTGTTCGACGGTTTCGCGGGCGCCGGCATCACCGGCATCCGGCCGGCGTCGTCGCTGAACCCGGTCGCGCTGCCGGCCGAGGCGAGCGCCTACCCGAAGGCGATCGGCGACGCGCTGGCGAAGCTGCGCGCGGCCGGTGTCGCGGGGCCGTACTCGGTGCTGCTGAGCAACGCCGCCTACACCGCCGCGATCGAGGCGGCCGATCACGGTTACCCGGTGCTGGAGCACCTGAAGCAGATCGTGGACGGCGACCTGATCCTCACGCCGGCGATCGAGGGCGCCTGCGTGCTCACGACCCGCGGCGGCGACTACGAACTGCACTTCGGCCAGGACCTGTCGATCGGCTACACGAGCCACGACGCCGACAGCGTGCAGCTGTACTTCCGCGAGACGCTCACGTTCCTCGTGAACACCGCCGAGGCCGCGGTCGGTCTCACGGCTTGATTTTGGGGCCGGGGAAACCTCGTCGGTTTCCCCGGCCGGTTTTCACAGCTGTTCGGCGGCTTCGTAGAGGCTCTTCGCGTCGGCGCCGAGCGGTGCGCCTTCGAGGCTCAGCGTCTTGTTCTCACCGGTGGTCTCGTCGTAGTCGAGCGTGCCGCGGCTGGTCACGGAGAAGATCTCGCCCGTGCCCGTCCAGCGGTTGAAGCCCGCGAGCCACGGGCCGCCGCTGGCGCCGCCGGCCAGGTCGCACGTGGACATCCAGTGGTCGAACACGGTGGGGTCCTGGTGGGTGGCTAGGTCGCACCACATCAGCGCCTCACCGTGGTAGGCCTTCGAACCGGCGTAGCCGATGATCGCGGTCTGCGTGGTTCCCTTGTGGTCGAACGAGATCCGCTGCGTGCCGGCCTGCGCCACGTGCTGTCCGCGCCGCGGGTCGAGCACGACCATGGCGACGTCGGGCTCGCTGCCGGTCACGTAGGAGTGCCGGAAGGCGAGCGCCCGCGTCGCGAACACGCCATCGGGGCGCCGGCCCTGGTCATAGCCGGGCACGAATACCGAATTCGCCACCTGGACGACCTGGTCCTCACGGTCGAGGCCGGCGTACGCGCAGTGCCCGGCCGTCACGAGCACGTCACCACTCTTGCTCGGCACGGCGGTCGCGGTGCACCAGGTGTCCAGCGGCGGCTCACCGGGCGCGGCCTCGGTGAAGAACAGCCGCCCGACCCCGCGCGGCCCCGGCCCGGCCCACCGTTTCGCCACCTGCTCGACCCGATCGATCGTGTCGGCCCCGGCGCCCTTCATCCGCTCGGGCGTCCAATACGCGAGCGCCGCCGCCCGCTGGGCCGCGCTGAACGTGGTCACGTCGGTGTCGCCCGCGGCGGACGCCGCGGCGGGCACGACGCTCGCCGCGGCGGCCACCGCGGCAAGCGTCACGAGGGCGCGGCGGATCGGCAAGATCATCATGTACCGGAGACGGCCGGGGGCGCGGGTGGTTCCGTCCCGGTGCGGTGAATGTTCCTGGCGCTCAGGAGCACGGGCAGCGCGACCAGCAGCGCGAGGCCCCGGAGCGTGCCGGCGACGGGGTAGGGCGCGCGCAGGCCGGACGACGCGGCGAGCAGGCCGCCGGTCAGGGTGCCGAGGGGGATGAGGCCCCAGCCGAGGAGCTTGTGGACGCTGGTCACGCGGCCGAGCAGCGCTGCGGGCACGAGGCTCTGGCGCAGGCTGACGTTGACGATGTTCCAGAGCGTGGTCACGAAGCCGTTCACCGCGAGCAGGCCGCCGAGCACCAGCGCGTTCGGAGCCAGGCCGATTGCGGCGAACACGGCGGCGTTCACGGCGAGGCTGGTGATCAGCGCGGCCGCCGGCCCGATGCGCGCGACGATCCGGGCGTTGACCAGGCCGCCGGTGACGCTGCCGACGGCGGCGGACGCGAGGAGCAGGCCGTAGCCGCGCGGGCTGACGTGCAGGGTCTGGGTCGCGAGCAGCACGAGGGTGGCGTTGGCGAGCTGGCCGCAGAAGGTGTTCACGCCGAGGACGGCGGTGAGCGTGCGCAGGAGGCGGTGGCGGGCGAGCCAGCGCAGGCCTTCGGCGATCGGGGCTTTCGGCTTGGTGCGGTGGGACCGTCCGGGCGGGGTCGGGATCAGCGCGGCGGAGCCGGCGAACGACACGGCGTCGAGGCCGAACGGGAGTGCCGGGGCGAGGGCGAAGAGCAGGCTGCCGAGCGGGGGTCCGGCGAACTGCACGCCGATGGTGGTCGCGGCTTGCAGCGAGCCGTTGGCCCTGGGCAGCAAGGGTTTCGGGACGATGTCCGGCAGGAAGGCCTGCGAGGCGGTGCCGAACACGACGTCGCCGGCGCCGAGGGCCAGGGCGGCGACGATGAGCACGGCGATGCCCCCGTGGGCGGCCGTGAGGGCGAGGGCGCCGGCGACAACGGCCTGCGCGAGCTGGGCGCCTTTCATGAGCCGCACGCGGTCGTGGCGATCGGCCCACGCGCCGGCCGGCAGCGCGAGCAGCAGCCACGGCACGAACGCGGCGGCCGTGACCAGCGAGATCAGCCGCGGATCACGGGTCACGGAAACGGCCAGCAGGGGCACAGCGGAGGTGAACGCGCCGTCGCCGACGTTGGTGATCCCGGCGGCCCACCACAGTCGCCAGTACGCCGGCGGAAGTCGCGTCATGCGGTTGATCGTTCGGAGTTGGCGCATTCGCCGACACGATTTAGCCCGGTGCTACATACTCGGCCGCGTGGCACGCATCGTCGAGATCGGCGTCGCCGAGCTCGCGGCGACGCGGTTCGCCGTGTCGCCGCTGTCGGAGACGGTGGCGGCGCTGCTGCAGATCGTGGGCCGAAACCGGGGGCCGCTGCACCAGCGGTGGCTGCGCCGGGCGACCGAGGAGCTCGCCCGGGAGCCGCTCGACGTGCCGCTGACCCGGGCGTTGCTCACCTCCGAGCGGCCGAGCTTCCCCAACTTCCTCGTGCCCGCGCCGGCCCGCGTGAGCAGCACGATCGACGACGACCTCGCCGTGCTCAGGCGCACCACCGCGCGGCAGGTGCGCGCGAGCCTGACGCGGGTGTTCGGGGCGGAGCTGCCGCCGGCGCTCGTTCTCCTCGCGGAACGGCCGGCGGTCGGGTTGCGGGTGCTGGCGGCGGAGCTGCGCGTGGCGTATTCACGGCTGGTGGCCCCGTTCTGGCCCCGGATCCGGGCGGTGCTCGACGCCGACGTCGCCTACCGGGCGCGGCAATTGGCGGTGGGTGGCACGGAGCGGCTGTTCACCGGCCTGCACCCGTCGTTGCGGTGGTCGGCGGGGCGGCTGGTGCTTTCCGGCGGCGCGCCCGACCTGGTCGTGAGCCGCGGACCGGGTGGGCTGGTGCTGATGCCGCTGGTGCTCGGTTCGCCGGAGGTGCTGATCAAGCACCACACCGCCACGCAGACCACCGTGCGGTACCCGGCGCGCGGGATCGGTGCACTGTGGACAGTGGGCGTGACCGAGCCCGGTGCTGCCGTGGTGAAGCTGCTGGGGCGCGCGCGGGCCGAGCTGCTGGAGGCGCTGCGCTCGCCGGCCACGACCACGGATCTGGCTGCGGCGCTGGGGGTTTCGCCGAGCGCGGTGTCGCAGCACCTGCGCGTGTTGCGGGAAACCGGGCTCGTGGCGCGGCAACGGTCGGGGCGGGCGGTGCTGTACCTGACCACGGCGCTCGGCGAGGCGTTGCTCGGGCCTGTTACGTGAAGCTGCGCAGCTGTTACGCGGCGGGGACATTCGTCTGACGGTCCGGGGACACGCAGGCGGCACGGTGGTCCGGGTGATCGCCTTGTGCTCGTCCGGGAGTGGGAATGCCTGAAATCCGTGCCAAAATCGCCGTGCTGGTGCTGCCCGCGTTGCTCGTCGCGGGGTGCTCGACCGCGGCGGCGGAGTGGCCGACGGGGGTCGCCGGCGGCTCCGCGGGGCTGTCCGATCCCGGCTCCGATCCGGACACGGATCCGGCCCAGGGCGGGATTCCGTCGGGCAAGGACCTCACGCCGTTCGACACGAGTTATCCCGCCGTGGGGAAGCTCGATCCGGCGCTGCTCACGGCCGTGCAGAAGGCGGCGACGGACGCGAAAGCGCGGGGGATCGAGTTCAAGGTGACCTCGGGGTGGCGGAGCAAGGCGTATCAGCAGCGGTTGCTCGAAGAGGGTGTGCAGAAATACGGCAGCCTCGAAAAGGCGCGGCAGTTCGTGAACACACCGGAGAAGTCGACGCACGTGTCCGGCAAGGCCGTGGACCTCGGCCCGACCGACGCCGACGACTGGCTCATCCGCCACGGCGACGACTACGGCCTCTGCCAGGCGTACTCCAACGAGCTGTGGCACTTCGAGCTGCTCACCACGCCGGGCGGGACCTGCCCGCAGCCGTTGCCGAACGCGGCGGGCTAGTTTTCCTTGGTACGGCGGCGAAACGTGTCGACGAGGAAACACGCCACCGGATCACCGTCGCGCTGCGGGGTGCTCGTGCCGGGCCCCGGCGGCGTGACCACGCGGGCGTGCGAGGTCGTGAAACCCGTGCCGGTGGCCGACGCCAGGGCCGGCACCGCCTCGAACGACAGCGAGCCGCCGATCACGGCCAGCGCCGCGACGCCTTTGCCGATGGTCCTCATCCGCTCCTCCTCGGGTTGGTGACACCGAGCCTGGCACGCGGATTCGTCACCGGTCAAAGAGGTTACGGAACAGGTAATACTTCGGTCATCTGCCCGACGCGGGGTCCTCTTCCCACGACGGTCACTACTGGGTGGACGCCTGTGCTCACTCGAGGTTGCTTTCGTGGGGTCAATCCCACTTCGGGAGGTAATCCGTCCGTGGCGTGGGCATATTTCGAGTGAGCGGGCTCGATCGGTGAATGAATCACCGTCGACCTCGCGTCGCGGCGGATCGTCCGCTCGCGCCACTGGGAAGGAGTCACCTCATGACCAGCACTTTTCGCCGGGCCGCCACCGTCACCGCGCTTGCCGGGACCGCCGTCGCCGCCGTTGCTTTGGCGGGCGCCGGCACCGCGTCGGCGATGCCCACCGACTTCCGCTGCACCGCGTCGCAGGTCGACACCACCATCGTCGCCGGTGACCCGGGTGCGGGCCAGCGCTACGCCACCGTGGTGTTCACCGCGAAGCCCGGCGAGTCCTGCAACTTCCAGGGCGCTCTTCCGGTGTCCTTCACCGGCGCCGACGGCGTCACCGTCACGCCCGACACCACGAGCGACGCCCCGCTCGTGACCATCGCCGACGGTCAGCAGGCCACGATGTTGCTGCACTGGACCGGAATCGAGGCGCCGGAACACCAGGTGCAGCCCACGGCGATCACCATCACGGCGCCGGCCACCACCACTCCGCGCGGCGACACCAGCGACCCGCGGATCACGCTGCCGTGGAACCAGTCGCCGCTCGACGCCTCCGCCGAGGCCCACGACGTCACGGTGGGACCGGTCGTCGCGGCCTGACGGGGGGTCGCCGGCCAGGCTTGTCGTCTGGGCTGTCGGTCGTCCGGTTCTGTCGGCCAGGCTTGTCGTTCGGCGCCGCCGCTCGGCCTCGTCGCGCGGCCCGGGGTGTGCTGACGTGCCATGATCGGGCCACGCGGCGTCGATTTCTGGAGATGGCATGACCACCACCGGCCGGCGGGAGGCCGAGCTCAACAGCGGGATCCTCCCGGGCAACGTGCACGTGGACGACTGGGTGATGTTCCTGCTCGCCGTAGTGTCCGTGGGCGGCCTGGGCTACCTGCTGCTCGGCCCACCACCCCCGGCCGACACCGACGCGTGGTTCTTCCGGGTCGACTGCGTCATCTGCGGCATCTTCCTGCTCCACTTCCTCTGGCGGTGGCGCAAGGTCGCCTGGCGCATGCCGTTCCTGGCGCGCAACTGGTACGAGGTCTTCGCGATGATCCCGGTCGCGTACCCGCCGTTCGTCGCGCAGCACCACCTGATCGCCGGCCTGCTGCTGCTCATCCGCATCGGCCGCGCCGCCGACCGGGCCGTCGGCGAGCAGTTCTTCTTCCGCCTCGTCGACCGGATGTCCGAACCGATCGTCCGCGCCATCAAGAAACCGGTGACGATCGCCGTGCTCGACGAGGTCGTGAAGGTCCTCGAGACGGGCAACTACCCGGAGAACCTCGCGAAGTCGCTGGGCGAGAACAAGGTGGAACTGCGCGCGATCATCACCGAAAAGCTCGCCGCCGACCCGCAGCTGGGCCGCCTCCGCCGCCTCCCCTTCCACGACGAAATCGTCCGCGCCGCCGTCGACGCCTCCTTCCGCGTCCTGCTCGAGGTCCTCCTCGACCCCCGCATCGACGACTTCTTCTCCGCCGTCGTGCGCGAAAACCGCGAACAAATCCGCCGCGCGGTATCCCTCGGCCTCAACGAGGTCGACGAATCCCCGGACGAGTCCCTGCTCCGCACCCGCCCCCAACGAACGGCGGCTCGGGAGTACGACCTCAGCCACCTCCGTGAGGGTGGCAGCGTCAACCGCTGAACGAGTGCCGCCCGCCCGGCCCCGGGCGAAACGCGGGCGGGAGTACGCTGGAGTCCTTCCGTTGTCGTTGCTGCACAAGGGTTGTGTTGGCGCGGACACGGGGTGTTCCGATCGTTTCCGGGGCAAGCTGGGAAGCGTCGGGAGCCGAGTCGCGGGTTGGAGACGTGAACGTGGTGGATAGCGGGCAGCAGGTGCAGCCGTGCCGACGGCAGGAGTGCTCGGAGGCGGCGCTGTGGCGTGGGCTGTGCGCCGCGCACTGGAGCCGGTGGCAGAAGGGCGTCGACGCGCTCGAGTTGCCCGAAGACGACGTGCCGCCGCCGCCCGCGCAGGTGTGGTGGCCGCCGGAGCGGCAGACGTTGCCGTTGAGCAGCCGGGTGCTGCCGGGGTCCTGACCGGCTACCCCGTTCAGGATTCGCGGATGAGCAGGATGGTCGACTTCGCGTAGGCCGCCGACAGCACGCAGGCGTCGGAGGCGTCGGCTTCGGTCACGCTCACGATGAAGCCGTGGTCGGTGCCGAAGTCGGCGAGGCTGGCGCAGTCGGTGAGGTTCGCGATCGCGCGCGTCGCCTGGGTCACGGGCTGGTTCTCCACGGTGATCTTCGTCAGCTTCGCCTCACGCGTGTACTCCTGCCGGTCCGAAGCGGACGGGTTGGCCACGAAGGTGAGCAGATAGGGCGAAGGCTGCGAGTCGTTGTGCCACCCGCAAGTTCTGGCCGGCGCGGGATCGGGCGAGAGCTGCTCCAGGCCGAGGCGCTGACCGCGTTCCACGGACATCATGGTGCACGGGGCGTCGGCGAGGTGGTCGAGCACCGTGTCGTCGTGTTCTTGCTGCGTGGGTGGCGACGCGCCGCAGCCCGTGAGGATCAGGCACCCCGCCAAACCCGCCAGACCCGCGAGCCATCGGTGACCGTTCATGCCGTGATCTTGCCCCGACCCGCCGGGACCCGTCCCCGGACTTACTCCGAATCGGGGATCTCGACCTCGGCCCACAGACTCGGCAGATTCACCACGACCCCTTCCTGACTGCTGCGCGCGATGATCACCACCGCGTCCTCGCCCGTCGGGTTTTCCTCGCGGTGCGGCACGTACGGCGGCACGAACACGTAGTCCCCCGGGGAAGTCTCGATGCGGACCTCCGAGTCGCCCTCGGCGAAGACGAACACGGGGTGCCCGGACTGCACGTAGATCGCCGTCTCCGCGGCGCCGTGGTGGTGGTCGCCCGAGTTGGTGTGGGGGGTGACGTGGGTTTCGCCCATCCAGACTTTGCGCGAGCCCACGGTTTTGCCCGAGATGGCCTCGTAGCGGCGCATGCCGGTGGTCTGGTTGGTGTCCCCGGTCAGCGAGCCGCCGGGGATGTGGTGCAGGGGTTGGTGCCAGGCGTCGGTCATCCAGCCTCCAAAGCCGAAAGCGAATCCACGGTGAGCTCTGCCGGTCCTACTCGCAGCACGCCGTCGTCGAGGGGTACGCACCGCACGCCGCCGCGGCCGCGCAGGCCGCGGAAGGCGCCCGGGGCCACGGTCACGTCCATCCACGCGCACGGGTTCGCCGGCCGGCGGGCCTGGAAGCGCACCGGGCCGTCGCCGCTGTCGAGGGTGAACAGTGCGCCCGGGCGGTCGCGGCGGGCGGCGAGGTCGTCGACGCGGAAGCCGCGCAGCACGATGTTACGGCGCGTGAGCAGGGGGTCCACGGGGCCGAACGGGGCGAGCGCGTCCACGTCGAACACGGTCACCGCGGCGTCGCGGTGGGCGGCGTGGTTGAAGTAGCGGTCGCCGACCAGGCCGAGGCCCGCGCGCACCTCCACGCACTCGCGCGAGACCGGCCCGGGGTCCGGCCGTGGACCGTCGGCGGGGCGGCCTTCAAACGCGTGCACCGGTGACACGAGCAGCGAAACGATCTCGACACGCACGCCCCCGACCCTACCCGCGCCAACAGCACACGCCCGGCGGCCGCATCCGGGAAAAGGACAACGAGGACGAAGCGCGGTTACCATTCCGGCCAGAGCGGGCGGGCACTCGACGGGGCGCGCCTGTGGGGAGCGACTGTTCCGCCGTGGCGGTGATCGGATCGGCGACGGTCGGCACAGGAGCTTCCGGGCGAGGGAAGTGACTGCCGTGGACTGGTACGACCGCGTCTTCGTGGACACCGGCCGCGCCGCCTCGATGTGGGCGGTGGTCGGGTTCCTCGTCACGTTCGTGGTCGTGCGCGGCCTCACCCGCCGCATCCGCGCGAAGCAGCGCAAACCCCAGGGTCGCACGGGCCTGATCCACGACATCCACATCGGCGGCGTCCACGTGCACCACCAGGTGTGGGGCATCCTGCTGGTGCTGGTCGTCGGCGCGCTCGAGTTCCGGTTCTCGCCCGACGCGCCGTGGGGCGAGATCCTCGCGGGGCTCTTCGGCGTGGGTGCCGCGCTCGTGCTCGACGAGTTCGCGCTCTGGTTCTACCTCGACGACGTGTACTGGGCCGAGCGCGGCCGCAAGTCCATCGACGCCGTGCTCATCGGCGGCGCGCTCGGGATCCTGCTGCTGCTCGAAGCGTCACCGATCGGCGAGACGCGCGGCGAATCGGCGATGTGGTCCTACCTGCTGGGCATCGCCGTGCACCTGGTCACGGCGCTGATCTCCCTGCTCAAGGGCAAGCTCGCCACGGGTGTGCTGGGTGTCGTCGTGCCGCTGATTGCGCTGGTCGGCGCGCTGCGCCTGGCGAAACCCGACTCGGCGTGGGCCCGGCGCCGCTACGCCGGGCGCAAGCTCGAGCGGTCGCGGCGGCGGTTCGGCGCCCGCTACGTCGCCCGCCGCAACCGCCTGCGGGACCTCTTCGGCGGAACGCCGGACCTGAAGAAGAACTCCGTCAGCGGGAACGCGGAATCCGGCCGTCCGCGCTGAGCAGCCGCTGCAGCCGCGCGCGGGCCATGCGGTGCAGCATCTCGCCGAGCTCTTCGGTCGCGATGCGGCCTTCGAGGTCACGCCTGGTCGCGCGCACCACCTCGGCCACCGTCGGAGCCGGCAGCCGGCCCGAAAACTCCCCGGTCAACCACACGCCGACCTCTTCCACCGCGTCGTGGCACTGAACGGTCATCGCTTGCCTCATCTCTGCTCGTGGCTGGCCCGACGTGAGTCCGACGACCGGCCCCCGGAGCCATGACGGCAAACCGCGAGAAGTTCTTCGAGACGTGAAAAACCGGTGGGGAGCAAGGAAAACGCTCCCCACCGGTCGGTGGATCAAGGTGGTGAATTACTGGCTCAGAGCGACCATTGCTGGTTGGCCGCTCCCGTGCAGGTCCAGATCTGCAGCTGCGTGCCGTCGGCCGAGCTGGGCCCGGTCGCGTCGAGGCACTTGTTCGAGCCGGTGTTCACGAGCTGGTTGCCCGAGTGGGTCCACTGCTGCGCGGCCGTGCCGTTGCAGTCGTAGAGCCCCACCTTCGTGCCGTTGGTGGTGCCGGCCGCGGCCACGTCCATGCACTTGCCCAGCGCGCGCAGCGTGCCGCCGGTGGAGGTCCACTGCTGCGCGGCGGTGCCGTTGCACGTGTAGAGGTCGATCTTCGTGTTGTTCGCCGAGTTGGCGCCGGCGACATCGACGCACTTGCCGCCGTAGCCCGTGATCTGCTTGCCGCCGGTGGGCGGCGGGGTGGTGCTGCCACCGCCGGTGATGGCGTTGAAGATCCGCGAGTACGCGTAGCCGGTGGCGCGGTCGTAGTCCTGCAGCTCCCAGAACGAGAGCTCCTGCACACCGTTCTGCGCCGCGAAGGTCTCCAGCTGCTGCGCGTCCGACTGGCTGAACTGCGCGCCGTCGTCGTTGCGCCCGGCGATCGGCGTGAGGCCCATCTTGCCGTAGGCCGCGGAGGTCGAGATGCCGTAGAGGCTCGCGAGCTGGCCGGCGGCCGTGCGCGCCGACGCGAGCGCGTCGCCCAGCACCGGCTGGCCGTCGTAGAAGTCCATCACCATCAGGTTCACGACGCTGACGTTGAGGCCCTTGTTCTTGGCGTCGCGCAGGATGTCCATCTGCGTGGAGCCGAGGCCGCTCGGGTCCACGGCGAGGGTGTAGTCCACCTGCACGCTCGGGTTCTGCTGCTGCAGCGCCGCGAGCGCGGAGTTGCGGCGCGCGTTGGCCGCGGTGTCCTTGATGGTGTCTTCTTCGATGTCGAAGTCGAGCCGCGGGGTGCCGTAGGTGTTCACCACGTTGGCGTACGCCGCGGTGAGGCTCGAGGTGTTGGTACAGGTCTGCGCGATCTCACCGCCGGCGGCGCCGCCGAACGACGGGATCACGTTGCCACCCGCGGCCTGCAGCGAGCTGATCTGCGACTTGAACGAGCCGACCCCGGTGCCGTTGGCCTCCCACAGCTGGTTGCAGCCGGAGGACGGAGTGAGGAACGCCAGGGTGTAGAACTTCGTGCCGGTCGCGTTCATGTCGGCGGCCATCTGCCCGATGTCGCCGTCGCTGACCTGCAGGTACGGGGCCGAGTAGTGGGCGGGGAACGCCGCGCCCGCGGCCGGGGCCGCCTCGCTCACGGCCGGGCTGACGGTGGCGAGAGCGACACCGGCCAGCACGGGTAAAGCCGCGGCGACAAGGGTTCTGAATTTCGAAATGCGCATTCCGTGCACTCCAAGGGGGACGGGGAGGAGAATTTCGCGCACGAAAAATGAGGTCCGGCCGAATGCGGCGGAAACGGCAGGGCTCGGTGTGGTCCGGCAATTCATCAAAACGGTGGGGGACCGAATTGCCGACCACTTCGTGCGTGGTGTGAAGAAAGTTATACCGGTCACTCCCAGGGTTGGCAACGGGTCGTCGAGCGATCACAGCAGGTCGCGGGGTTGTCCTGTCGGACAGGTTCAGACCAGTAAAGGCCAGTGGTCGCCTGGTGTTCACAACGGCGAACACCAGGCGTCCAGTTTGTCCGGTACGTCGATTTACGGATGTCCCGGTGAATGGTGCGTTGCGCTTTCAGGGTGATCCTGCAAAACGCCGCGTGCGATCACTTCCGCGTACCAGCGCGCGCTGCGTTTCGGAGTTCGCTGTTGCGTCGCGTAGTCCACGTGCACGAGCCCGAACCGTTTCGCGTAGCCCTCGGCCCATTCGAAGTTGTCCAGCAATGACCAGTAGAAGTAGCCGCGCAGGTCAACGCCCTGCTCCAGCGCTTCGTGTGCCGCGCGCAGGTGCGCGTCGAGGAACGCGACGCGGTCGGTGTCGGCGATCTCGCCGTCGCGCGGCACGTCGGGGTAGGCCGCGCCGTTCTCCGTCACGTAGAGCGGCACCGGCCGGTAGTCGCGGTGCACCTGCAGCAGCGACGTGGTGAGCCCGCCCGGGCGTACCTCCCAGCCCGAGTCGGTGAGCGGTGCCGCCGGGTCGGGGACGAAGTGCACGTTCCCCGCCCCCAGCCATTCGGCCTCGGCCGGGGAGCTGCCTGGCCGAGGGGTGCCGGCCACGCGGTAGTCGCGGTAGTAGTTCACGCCGAGCCAGTCGACCGGCGCGGCGATCACCGACTCGTCACCCGGGCGCACCACGTCCTCGAACCCGAACGGCGCGAGGTCGGCCACCACGTCGGCCGGGTAGCCGCCACGCAGGACCGGGTCGAGGAACAGCCGGTTCTGCTGCCCGTCGACCAGCCGGGCGGCCTCGATGTCCTCGGGCGCGTCGGAATCCGGCGTGACCGGGTAGAGGTTGAGTGTGATCCCGGCCGGCACGCGCGGGGCGTCGCGGCGCAGCACGTCCATGGCCAGGCCGTGGCCGAGCAGCAGGTGGTGTGCGGCGGCGGCCGCGGCGGCCGGATCGGCGCGGCCCGGCGCGTGCACGCCCTTCGCGTAGCCCAGCATCGCCGCGCACCACGGTTCGTTGAGCGTGGACCAGCTGGCCACGCGGTCGCCGAGCACGCCCACGATCGTCTCCGCGTATTCGGCGAAGCGGTACGCCGTGTCGCGCGCGGTCCAGCCGCCGAGGTCTTCGAGCCGTTGCGGCAGGTCCCAGTGGTACAGCGTGGCCCACGGCGCGATGCCGGCCGCGAGCAGCGAGTCGACGAGCCGGTCGTAGAACGCGATGCCGCGCACGCTCGGCGTGCCGCCCGGCCGGATCCGGGGCCACGCTAGGGAAAACCGGTACGCGCCGAGGCCGAGCGAGCGCATCAGCGCCACGTCCTCGCCCGCGCGCCGGTAGTGGTCGGCCGCCGGCTCGCCCGTGTCGCCGCCGCGGATCGCGCCCGGCCGCGCGGCGAAGGTGTCCCACACCGACGGCTCGCGTCCGTCCACAGTGGTCGAGCCTTCGACCTGGAACGCCGCCGTGGCCGCGCCCCAGACGAACCCGGGCGGGAACACGAGCCCGGTTTCGGTGGCCTGTGGTTCTACGGACATGGTCACCCTTTCACGGCACCTTGCATGATCCCGGCCACGATCTGGCGGCCGAGCAGGAGGAAGACGATGAGGATCGGGATC
The DNA here is from genome assembly GCF_035918295.1 of Amycolatopsis rhabdoformis. Lineage (GTDB taxonomy): Bacteria > Actinomycetota > Actinomycetes > Mycobacteriales > Pseudonocardiaceae > Amycolatopsis > Amycolatopsis rhabdoformis. The sequence continues at coordinate 6,562,151 of NZ_CP142149.1, read as the reverse complement.
GTGGCGAGCGTGGTGCCGGCGAGCACCAGCGAGTAGTCCACGTAGTAGCCGCTCTGCAGCTTCTCCAGTGCCACCTGCACGGTCGGGTTGCCGACGTCGAGCACCACCAGCGGCCACAGGAAATCGTTCCAGGACATCATGAACGTGAACATCGCGAGGATCGCGGCCGCGGGGCGCACGGCCGGCAGGCACACGTTCCAGAAGATCCGGATCATGCTGCAGCCGTCCACGCGCGCGGCCTCGATCAGCTCGTACGGCACGGCGTCCACTGTGTACTGGCGCATCCAGAACACGCCGAACGCGGTCACCAGGTTGGGCACGATCACCGCCTGCAGGCCACCGGCCCAGCCGAGCTTCGACATCGCGATGAACAGCGGGATGATGCCCAGCTGCGTCGGCACCGCGAGCGTGACCACGATGAACACGAACAACGCGTTGCGGCCGCGGAAGCGCAGCTTGGCGAAGGCGAACCCGGCGAGCGAGGAGAACAGCACCGTGGTGAGCGTGACCGTACCGGACACGATCACGCTGTTGGCCAGCGCCTTCCAGAACGGCACGGTGTCGAACACGCGCGCCGCGTTGGCGAAGAAGTTGCCGCCCGGCAGCAGCGGCGGCACGCGTTCGGTGAGCATGCCGTTGTCGCGGCTGGCGACGAGGAAGGACCAGTAGAACGGGAACAGCGAGCCGAGCACGAACACGGCCAGCACCCAGTAGGTGGCCTTGCGCGGTTTGCCCAGGCGGCTCACGCGGGTGGTCAAGGTGGTCATCGTTTCCTCTTCGGGGTGCGGGCGATCCGGCCGGTGAGCAGGTAGTTGGCCGCCGCGATGAGCACGATGATCAGGAACAGCACCCACGCGATCGCCGACGCGTAACCGAGGTCGAAGTTCTCGAACGCCGTCTGGTACAGGTACAGCGTCACCGTCTGGAACTGGTGCGTGGAACCGCCGTTGTTCGAGCCCGGCATGGCGTCGAACAGCTTGGGCTCGGTGAAGATCTGCAGCCCGCCGATCGTGGAGGTGATGGTGACGAAGATCAGCGTCGGCTTGAGCAGCGGCAGCGTCACGTGCCGGAACCGCCGCACGGTGCCGGCGCCGTCGAGTAGCGCGGCCTCGTGCAGCTCCTTCGGGATGGCCTGCATCGCGGCCAGCACGATCAGCGCGTTGTAGCCGGTCCAGCGCCAGTTGACCATGATCGCGATGGCCACGTGGCTCGCGAACCGGTTGGCCTGCCAGTCCACAGGGGACAGTCCGACGGTCTGCAGGAGACCGTTGACCAGGCCGTACTTCGGGCCGAACAGGTTCGCGAAGATGATGCCGAGCGCCACCAGGCTGGCGGCGTAGGGCAGCAGGATGCCCACGCGCCAGCCGGTGGCGCCGCGCAGCCGCGTGGACAGCAGCGCGGCGAGCAGGATCGCGATGATCAGCTGCGGCACGCTGGAGAGCAGGAAGATGCTGACGGTGTTCTCCAGCGAGTGCCAGAACTGCGCGTCGGCGAAGAGCTCCTTGAAGTTGTCGAGGCCGATGAAGTCCGGGTTGTCGTCGCCGGCGTCCCAGTGGAAGAGCGAGACGTACGCGGTGTAGAGCAGCGGGAACAGGCCGACGATGCCGAAGACGAGGAAAAACGGTGCCACGTAGAGGTAGGGCGACACCTTCACGTCCCAGCGGGCCAGCCGGTCGCGCAGCCCCGGCCGGGGTGCGGGACGCCGCACCCCGGCCTGCGCGCTCTCGCGCGTGACGGTGCTCGTCACCGGGCGAGCTTCTTCGCGCCGTCCACGAGCTGCTGCCAGCCCTCGGCCGGCGACTTGCCCTGCTCCACGGCCTGCAGCGCGGGCGCGGTCACGTTCTCCTGGATCTGGCCGTCGTTCGGGCCCTTGTACTGCGCCTGCGTGACCTTCTTGGCCTGCGCCGCGAACAGCTCGCCGACCTTCGCGTCGCCGAAGTACGCGTCGGTGGTGCTCAGCAGCTCGGGGCTTTCCAGGGCCTTGACCTGGCTCGGGAACGTGCCCTTCGCCGCGAACGCCTTGAGCTGCTGCTCGGGTGCGGTGAGCCACGCGGCCAGCGCCGCGGCTTCACGCGGGTGCTTGCTCTGCGTCGGCACGGTCAGGTAGGAGCCGCCCCAGTTGCCGCCGCCACCCGGGAACGCGTCGGTGACCGCCCACTTGCCCGCGTTCTCCGGCCCCGCCTGCTCCTTGACCACGCCGAGCATCCACGCGGGGCACACCTTCGTGGCGAACGCGCTCTGCCGGAAGCCGGAGTTCCACTCGTTGCTGAACGCGGTGAGCTTCGCCGACTCGCCCTTGGCCACGGCGTCGGTCACCTTCGTCCAGGCGTCCTTGATGCCCTGGTTCGACTCGACGGTGAGCTTGTCGCTCTTGTCGAGGTAGCCCACGGGCAGCTGGTTCACCATCGCGTTGAAGTTCTGCGCGGCCGAGTCGAACCACGCCTTGCCGGTCTTCTGCGCGTACTGCGCGCCGGCCGCGAAGTAGCTGTCCCAGGTGGCGAACATCGTCTTCACCGACGCCGGGTCGCTGGGCAGCCCGGCCTGCTGCAGCAGGTCCTTGCGGTAGCACATGGCGTCGGGCCCGATGTCCGTGCCGTAGCCGATGAGCTTGCCGTTCTTGTCCTTGCCGGCGTCGTACTTCCACGGCAGCCACCGGTCCGCGCTCGCGTCGGCCGGGCCGATCTGCGTGAGGTCGTAGAACTTCGACGACTTCGCGAGGATGTCGGAGAGGTGACCCTCCTCCACGGCCTGCACGTCGGCCAGGCCGGCGCCCGCCGCGAGCTTGGTCATCATGTCCTGCGCGTACGGCCCGCCCTGGCCCGTTTTGCGGTGGGTGATCTTGATGTTCGGGTGCAGCCGCTCGTACTCGGGGATCAGCGCCTCGTAGCCGAACTCCGTGAACGTGGCGAGCGTGAGCTCCACGTGCTCGTTCGGCCCGGCGGCCGCCGGGATGTCACCGCCGCTGCTGCTGCCGCCACCGCCTCCGCACGCCGCCACCGAGAGCGCCGTCATCGTGATGCCCAGTGCGAGGACCAGGCTCTTCCGGATCGTTGTCACCGTTGCCAACACCGCCAACCCCTTGAAAGTCGGGTAGTCTGGAAGTCCGTTCTGGGAGCGCTCCCAGACGGTTGCCGAGTGTGGGCGGCCCTGGGTCCCATGTCAAGGGTGGTTATCGGAGCGTGGCCTTCCGGGAGCGCTCCCTGAAGCGTGCGGCTAAGCTGGCCGCCGATCACTAGTGAGGGGGTTGCCGTGGCGCCTCGGTCCGAGGACGAACGTCCGACGCTGGAAGACGTCGCGGCGTTCGCCGGCGTCTCGCGCTCCACCGCGTCGCGAGCGCTGAACGACGACACCTACGTGAGCGCGCGCTCCCGGGAGAAGGTGCTGGCGGCGGCGCGCGATCTCGGGTATTCACCGAACCAGGCCGCACGGTCGCTTGTTACGCGGCGCACGGGTGCGATCGCGGTGGTGCTGTCCGAGCCGGAGGCGCGGCTGCTGGATGACCCGTACCGGACGGCGGTGATGCGGGCGGGGTACCGGGAGCTGGCGGATGTCGGCTGTCAGATGGTGTTGATCTTCAGCGACACTCGGGAAGATCTCGCTCGGACGGTCCGGTTTCTCGAGGGCGGCCACGTGGATGGGGTGCTGGTGTTCGCGCCGCACCGGGCGGATCCGCTGCCTCGGGCGTTGAGGTTGTTGCGGGTGCCGGTGGTGTTCGGTGGCCAGGCTGCCGATCTGCGCCGTGGGGTGCACGTGGTGGATTTCGACAATGAGGGTGGGGCTCGGCTGGCTGTGTCGCATCTTGTCGCCGCCGGGCGGCGGAGGATCGCGACGATCGCCGGGCCGCAGGATCAGGGTGCGCCGATTGACCGGCTTGCCGGGTGGCGGAAGACGCTTGTCGATGCTGGGCTCGATCCGTCGGGGCTGGCGGAGGAGGCGGATTTCACGCTGGCTGGTGGGGCGCGTGCGATGGGTGTGTTGCTTGAGCGTGTGCCCGATCTCGATGCTGTGTTTGTGGCCAGCGACATGATGGCGGTGGGTGCGTTGAGGACGCTGTCATCGGCTGGGCGGTCGGTGCCGGGGGATGTTGCGGTGGTGAGTTTTGATGACAACGCGACGCTTGCGCCGGAGATGACGCCGCCGCTTACGTCTGTGCATCAGGATCCGCGGGAGCAGGTGCGGGTGATGGTGGAGACGTTGATGGGTTTGTTGGATGGGAAGGAGCCGGTGTCGGGGAGGAAGGTTTTGCCGGTTTCGTTGACTGTTCGGGAGTCCAGTTGAGGGTGAGTTTTTGGTGAGTCGGTCTTGATGTTGGATTTGTGGCAGGGTTGATTTGGGTGGAGGGCTGGGTTGTTGCTCGGTTCGTTCTTCTGGGTGTGCAATGGGAATTGAGGGCCTGAGTTCTCGGCGACTTGCCTGATCTTTTGTGATTGCGATATGTGACAGGGCTTCAAAGCTGGAGTTCTTTGGCAATTTGCCCGTGTCCTTGCCCTTGCGTGAGCAACAGGGCGTGGAAGACTCGACTTCCCGCCAGTTCGCCCCTGTTCTTGCTCCTGCGGGCGCAACGGGGCTTCAGGGCTTGAGTTCTCGGTGTCTTGCCCGATCTCTTGCGATTGCGATGAGTGGCAGGGCTTCGAAGACTCGACTTCCCGCCAGCTCGTCCCCCGTTCTTGCCTCTGCAGGACGCAACTGGGCCTCACAAGGTCAAGCTCTCACTAGCCCTTCCCCCGACCTTTCCCCCGGCCGGCCCCCGACGAAAAGCGACAGCGCGGTTCGGGGTTGCTTGTCAAGGCATCTTTCCCGCCTTGACAAGCAACCCCGAACCGACGCCAAAATGGTCGCTCGGGGAGCCATTGTCTCACCTTCTTTTTCCGCCGGAGGCGGCAAGACCTCGCCTGCGGCGAGAAAGGTCCGGGAGCTCACCACCCCGATTTTTCCATCGTTCTACGGTGCTTGAGTTGTGTCAAGGCGGGAAAGAGTACCTTGACACAACTCAAGCACCGTAGAGAGGTAAAAGAATCGGGGGGGGGCGGCCGGGGAAAGGATGGAGGGGGATTGGCGGTGCGTTGTGAAGGTGGTTGCGCGGGAGTCGAAGTCGACGGCCCGGCGAGAATAAGGGCTGGGGACCTCTGTTGCGAGGCCATGGACAAAAGAGGGTTGCTGTCCCAATCGGGAGACTTTAAGGCGCGCCGACTTGGCGGGGGCGAGTTCTAGGGTGCGCTGTTGCGAGGCCATGGACAAAAGACGGTCGCAGTCCGAGCCGGGAGACATCAAGGCACGCAGGCCCAGCGAGGGTGAGGCCTAGGGTGCGCTGTTCCGAAGCCATGCACAAAAGACCGCATCAGCAGAAGACCCGAACCGCCCCAAGCTCCATCAAGGGAACAGCTTGACCGGCGGCCCACCAGCTTCCACCGCCGCACCTCGGATGAACGACTCCGTCGGACTGCCGATATACGTCCCCTCTGCATCGAAGATCAACGTCGGCTTCCCGGCGCCACCGGTATACGCAGTCCCAGGCGCACCATCCAGGTTGCGCGCCAGTGAAGCGGGTGCCAGAAGCGCCGCAGTGCGTTGCAGCGCACGGGAAAGGTCGGCAGGCAGCCCATTCGCCCGCGCAGCACCAACCAAGATCACCAACTCACCATAAGTCCCACCAGGCCGCCGAGCCGTCGAACCCACGCCCTCCACAGCCTCACCCAACTGCGCCGCGATCACGACCGGGTCGCGAGGTGCCTGAGCGAGGAACTCAGGCGTCGGATTGGTCCAACCTGGTTTGAGGGTGCACGGGTCGACCGACGTGGAAGCGTTGAACGACAAACACTTCCCACGTCCAGTCACCGGGGCCCCACTACCCACCTGGCTGCGCCGTAACCAATCACCAGTCCACTCCTGCGGCTGCCAAACCTCGCTACGCACACGCTCACCGCCGGTCTCCGAAACCGACAGCGAGTAGTAGACATGCCCAGGCGAAAGCCGCCCCGGACTGTCCGAAACAGACACCGCGGGCGGCGCCGCAACAGGAGCACGGACAACGAAAACCACCACCAGCGCCAAAACCAACGCCGCCACCGCGACAAGAGCCGCTCCAGACCGACGTGGCCGCACCGCCACCCGAGGGTGCCAAGGCGTGTCCGGCACAGCTGCGGCTCGTGAGCGCAATGCAGCAGCGAGGTCGTCTTCCAGCGCTGAGCGCGTTGGCTGGTCATCGTTCACGGGAGCCGTCCTCCATCCGTCGGCGCAGGGTGGCCAGGGCGCGGTGGGCCGTGGACTTCACGGTGCCCGCCGGGATGCCGAGGGTGTGGGCGATGTCGGCTTCGGTGAGGTCGCAGTAGTAGCGGAGGACGAGAACCTCGCGCTGCCGGGTGGGGAGGCGGTCGAGGGCGCCGAGGAGCTCGCGGTGGGTTTCGGCGGTGAGGACATCGCGGTCGGCGGGTGGCGCGGTGTGTGGGCGCAGCTTCGCGAGGTAGCGCAGCACGGTGTGGCGCCGGCGGAGGGCCGAGCGGGAGCGGTTCACCACGGCGCGGCGGAGGTAGGCGGTGAGGTGGTCCTCGCCGGCTACCTCCGGCCGCAAGCGGAGCACGGCTTCGTAGCAGTCCTGTACCACGTCGCGCGCGGTTTCGGGGTCGTCGACCAGCAGGGTGGCCAGGCGGACGAGCGGGGTCCACTGGGCGTGCAGCACCGGCAGCAGCTCATCGGCCGTGGCGGTGCGGACGGACATCGACGGTTCCCCGGGGTGGTTCAGGGGCGGCGGGCGCCGGCGTATTGGCTCTGCAGCGGCGAGATCTTCACGACGTCGCCGGTGTCGGGCGCGTGGATCATCTTGCCGTCGCCGAGGTACATGCCGACGTGGGAGACCGGCGAGTAGTAGAACACCAGGTCGCCGGGTTGCAGCTGGCTGCGGGGGATGGGCGTGCCGAAGGTCGATTGCGCTCGGCTGGTGCGCGGCAGGCTGATGCCCGCGCGGGCGTAGGCCCAGAGCATCAGGCCGGAGCAGTCGAACGAATTGGGTCCGGTGCCGCCGGTCACGTATGGCTTGCCGAGGCGGCTCATGGCCGCGTCGATGGCGGCCTGCGCGGCGCCGGACGCGTGGATCGGCGGGGGTGTGTCGCCCTGGTCGTGCTGGGCTTCGCGGTCGGTGGAGGTCAGGTCGTGGGCGGCGGACTCCAGCTGGTGCAGCTGGTCGTCGAGGGACTTCTGCCGGGCCTGGATGTCGGACTTCAGCTTCGCGGCGGCGTCGCGCGCGGTCTGGGCGCGGTGCTGGGCGTCGGTGGCCTTCGCCGTGGCCGCGTCGGCCGCGCGGTTCGCGTCGGCGAGCGTGTCGAGGGCGCGCTGCTGGTTGGCGGCCACCAGGTCGAGCGCGGAGGAGCGCTGCAGGTAGTCGGAGATCGAGTCGCCGCCGAGCAGGGACGACAGGCGGTTCATCGCGGCGTTGCCGGTGAACGCGGCGCCGGCGAACTTGTCCACGTCCACCTGGCGCCGGGCCTTGTCCGCGGCCGCGGACTGCCCGGCGGTCTTCGCCGCGGCGAGGTCCTGGCCCGCGCGGTCGAGGTCGGCCTGCTTGTGGTCGAGGTCCGCCTGCGCGCCCAGCAGGTCCTGGCTCAGCTTCTCGGCCTGGCGCGAGAGGTCGCGGTACTTCGTGAGGGGAGTCGGTTCGGGGGCTGCCGTCGCCGAGGGTTGCGCGACCCCGGCGACGACCACCACCGCCAGAGCCAGCGGCCACCCCCAGCGACGGCCCGCTCTGTCGTTTCTGGTGAACATGCCGGTTATTACGCGTTCAGGCCCCTGAGGTTCCACTGACGCGAAGTGACCTGGATCACGGACCGGCGCCGGCAGCAGGACCACGATCGGGACCCCTCCCGGCGCTTCCGGCCTAACTTCTGCGCCATGGGTGCGAACGAGAGCCGCGGGCGGGCGGCGGCCGGGCGGCTGCGAGCGATCGCGACGCCGCGGCTCTACCGGCGCAACCCGTTCCGGCTCACGGGTCTCTCGGCCACGGCCTCGCGGCGCACCGTGCGCGAGCAGCGGCTTCGTGTCCTCGGCGTGCTCGACGTCGGCGGTTCGCGTCCGCCGGGCGTGCCGGCCGACGCCACGCCCGAGGAGATCCGCACGGCGTTCGACGCGCTCGGCAACACCGAGCACCGGTTCGTCGACGAGCTGTTCTGGACCTGGGGCACCCCCGACGAATGCGGCTGCCCGCCGCAGCTGCACCACAAGCACGACCTCGCCGTCGCCGCCCACGCCGCCGCGCTCGAGGCCGAACTCGAAGTGAGCGAGGACCACCCGGCGCCGCTGTGGGACGAGGCCGCGCGCAGCTGGGCCACCACCCTCGGCAACGACGCGTTCTGGCGCCACCTCGCCCACCGCGTCGACGTGCTCGGCGACCGGCGACTCGACGAGTCCACTGTGGACGGAATCCGCGGCGCGCTGCCCGAGGCGCTGCTCGCCCCGCTCGTCGCGCTCACGGCCGAGTCCACCGAACCGCACCGGCTCGTGCAGTACCTGCCGATGTTCGGCGGTGACAAGCACACGGTGGCCGACGCGCGCAGCGAAGCCGCCGAACCCACGTACGCGCGGGTGGAAGCCCTGCTCAAGGACCTGCGCAAGCTGCTCGACGAAGGCCAGGCGCGCACCGCGGCCGACCGGGCCCTCGAATCACTGGCCGGCCCGCTCGACCGGCTCGCGGACCTCGTGCCGCGCGCGGAGTTCCGCCGCACGGCGAGCCTCACGGAGATGGCGGCGGTGTCGCTGAACAACATCGGCGTCGCGCTCGCCGATTCCTCCGGCTCGTCAGTGGGGGTGATCAGGGACGTGTTCGCGCTCGCCCGCCGGTTCACCACCGACCCGGACACGATCGCCACCGTCAAGCGCAACGAAGAGGCCGCGCTCGGCGCGCAGGGCACCACCAAGCAGCGGACCACGACGCCGCCGTACCGGCCGACCAGCCCCGTCTCCGCACCGATCGACGTCGGCCAGCTGTGGTCCGCGGTGACCCGGCTCATCAAGCGCGGCCGCTACAACGAGGCGATCGTGGTGCTGAACCGGATCGTCGAGGTCGCCTCCCGCGCCGAGGACCGCGAGCAGGCGCGCCGGATGATCGGCCAGATGCGGCAGCTGCGCGACGGCGGACGGCCCCGGAGGTTCTTCTCCGGGCCAAGGGTGCTGATGGCGCTGGCACACGTGGCCTTCGCGATGACTCTGCTCGCCCTGTTCGTCGCGGCGCCGCTGGGGCCGGCGCTGCTCATCGGCGTTCCCGGCCTGTTCGTCACGCTCGGTCTGGCCCGCGACCCGGCCGCCGGGCACGGCCGCCTGCCGGGCCTGCTCGTGACCGACGCCGTGGCGGGCCTCGTGCTGTGGCTGATCCGCGCCGGCGGCACGCCGATTCCCGTCTGGGTCCCGGCGGTGACCGTGATCCTGCTGCTCCTGGTGGGCACCGCCCACGTGAGCTCGGAGAGGACAAGGCAGTGACGACCAGCGAAGACCGCCGCCAACGCCGGCACCACCCGGAGTTCCGCATCGGAGAACCCTTGTGGGGCGCCGAAGAGCGCTCTCGGCTCCGGTCGCTCGTGGACCAGGTGTCGGCCGTGCTCACGGCTGTCGACGACGCCGGCCGGGACACGGCGGGAGAACCGGCGGAGCCGGCACTGTCCGAATCGGACCTGGCCGCGGCCGCCACCGCGTTCTGGCGCGCCCGCAAGAAGCTCGTCGGGGTGGAGGACCGCGTGGCGAAGCAGGCCGGCCGGTACCTGTCCGCGAGCCAGGAGGCGCTCGACGCCGCCGGCGTGCGGATCCAGGACCACGACGGCATTCCGTTCGACTCGGGGCTCGCGCTGGAAGCACTGCTGTTCCAGGACGAGCCGGGCCTCACGTCGGAGCGGGTGGTGGAGACGGTGCGGCCCTCGATCTACCTGGCGGGGCGGCGGATCCAGATGGGGCAGGTCATCGTGGGGTGCCCGGTCGCCCCCGGTACTACGGCGGAGGAAGCTGATGCGGGACACCATTGATTTCGGCATCGACCTCGGCACGACGAACAGCGCGCTCGCCGTGCTGGACGGCGGCCAGGTCTCGGTGGTCAAGAACAACCTGCAGGGCGACTACACGCCGTCGGCCGTGTGGCTGCCCAAGGCCGGTGTCGTGCAGGTCGGCGCCGCGGCGAAATCCCGCCGCGAACGCGACCCGGACAACGTCCAGATCGAGTTCAAGCAGGCCATGGGCTACGTGGACGCACGGCGCACCTTTGCCCGGGCCGGGGTGTCGATGACGCCGGTCGAACTGTCGGCCGAGGTGCTCAAGTCGCTTCGCGGCGACGCGGCCCGGCGGTTCGGCGAGCCGCCCGAGGCGGCGGTGATCACCGTGCCGGCCGCGTTCGCACTCAACCAGACGGAGGCGACCAGCGAAGCGGCGAAGCTCGCCGGCTTCTCCTCTCGGTGCCCACTGGTGCAAGAGCCGACGGCGGCCGCCTTCGCCTACGGCTTCCAGAACGAGAGCCGCGGCGCCTACTGGATGGTGTTCGACTTCGGCGGCGGCACGTTCGACTCGGCCGTGGTCAGCACGGTCGAAGGCGAATTGTCGGTGCTGCACCACGCGGGTGACACCGGGCTCGGCGGCAAGAACATCGACGCAGCCATCGTGAGCAGCCTGCTCGGCCCTGCCGCGGCGAAGGAGTTCGGGCTCACGAACCTCGCCGCCGACGATCCGCGCATGGTCCGGATCACCGCGGTGCTCCGCGCGGCCGCGGAGTCGGCCAAGATCGCGCTGTCCTCGACGGAGCAGGCGCAGATCATGACCGAGTTGGACCTCGGCGGTGGGGCCCCCGAGACGTTCGAGTACACCCTTCAGCGCGCGGACGTCGACCGCCTCGCCATGCCGTTCTACCTGCGCGCGGTGCACCTGTGCCGCGAGGCGCTGGCCAACGCGAACCTGCGGCCGTCCGACATCGACCGGCTCCTGCTCGTCGGCGGCCCCACGCTGGCACCGGGCCTGCGTGAGCTGCTCGCCGACCCGAGCGACGGCCTCGGCATCGAACTCGACCACAGCCAGGACCCGAGCACGGTCGTCGCGCGCGGCGCCGCCATTTACGCCGGCACGGTCGCCCTGCCCCGCGCCAAGGTCGTGCCGAAGCGCGGCGAGTTCTCCGGAGTGCTGTCCTACCCGGTCACCACCAGCCTCACCACCGTCCCGGTCTCCGGCCGCTTCGAGACCCCGGGCGGCGCCGACTGGAGCCGCTTCCGCGTGGCGCTGAGCGATTCGCGCCGGCAGCCGGCCTACCGCAGCGCGGAGGTCGCGCTGACCGCCGGCGGCGCGTTCACGCTCGACGTGCTGCTGCAGGAGCGGCAGGCGAACCGGTTCGACGTCGAGCTGATCGACCCCGCGGGCGCCCACGTGCCGGTGAACCCGGCGGGCTTCACGACCACGCACGTGGTGAACGAGATGCAGGGCCAGGCCGTGGTCAACAGCATGGGGCTGACCGAGGCCGATGGCACGTTCACGCCGATGCTGATGAAGAACCGCCCGCTGCCCGCGCAGGCCACGCAGTCGTTCTTCACCACCGCGAGCGTGCACCGCACCGACTCGGGCTCGGTGATCCGCATCCCGATCGCCGAAGGCGAGTTCCGCCGCGGGGAGCGCAACAAGCAGGTGGGGCTCATCGAGATCAAGGCCCAGGACGTGCGCCGGGACCTGCCGCGCGGCAGTGAGGTGGTGGTGACCTTCGAGATGGACCAGTCGCGGCTCGTGTCGATCATCGCCGACGTGCCGCTGCTCGGTGAGCAGTTCGACGCCGAGGTGGACCTGAGCCACACCCCGGTGCCGGACGTGCCGGCCCTGCGCCGCCAGCTCAACGAGCTCGAAGCCCGCCACGAGCAGCTGCGCTCGGAGATCGAGACCACGCGGTCGGACCGGGCGCGCGGGCTGCTGGCGCGGCTCGACGAGAAGGGCACGGTCGCGGCGGTGCGCGCCGAGGTCACCTCCAGTACCAACGACGAGGGTGCGGCCGTGGCCGCCGACGAGCGGATCCGGTCGGTGCAGGCCGAGCTCGACGACATCGAGGAGGAACTGCGCATCCCGGACGTGATGGCCCGGCTGCGCGACCAGATCGAGCACTGCCGCGAGCTCGTGGAGAGCGTCGGCTCGGCCGAGGACCGCACCGAGCTGGCCGACATCGAACGCCGCTACGAGACCGTGCGCGACACGCGTGACGTCGCGGCCGCCGAACGCCTCTCCGATCGCGCCACCGACCTGCAGGTGCTGCTGCTGCGCCGCGACGGCCGGCTCGACGAGGAGATCTTCCACGCCCTGCGCATGTCGCAGGACCGGATGACCGATCCGGCACGCGCTCGTGAGCTGGTCCGCGAAGGCGACCACGCGTTGAACTCGCGCAACTGGCCGGCGCTCAACGACGTGAACCGCCGCCTGCGCGCCCTGCTGCCGCCCGATCAGCAGGGCAGCGGCTTCGACGGCATCCAGCGCGGGGAGAAGTGATGACCGTGTTCGCCGGCCTCGCCGAAGAGCTGACGCTCGCCGAGGCGGCCGACCTCGCTCGCCTCGGCCAGTACGCGGCCGCCGTCGAGCTGTTGCAGCGCGAGGCCACCGACGACGTGGCCCGGCTCGATCTGCTGGCGCGCGTGCACGCGCAGACCGGCGAGCTGGACCTGGCCGACGCGGCGTGGGCCCGGGTGCTGGAGCTGGCGCCGGAATCCGAGCCGGCGCTGGCCGGGCGGCGGCTGATCGCGAAGATCCGCGCGGGCCGGTTGCGCAAGCGGCCGGTCGGCCGGCGGCTCGCGGTCGCCGGTGCGGCGGTGGTGGTCGTGGCCGGCGTGGCGGCGATCGTGCTGACGCTGCCGTGGTCGTCGCCGGCCCCGGCGTCCGTGGCCGCACCGGCCGCCACCACGAGCCCCGCGGTGCAGGCGGAGCTGGACCGGTTGCACGCCTCGCAATCGCAGGCGGCGCAGGCCGAACAAAGCCGGCAGGCGAAGCTGACGGCGCTGGCTTCGCGGCTGGGCGGCGACGGCGTGCAGGTGGCCACCGGCTCGGCCGTGACCATCACGTTTGACGAAGGCCTCTTCGGGCCCAACGCCATCAGCCCCAGCACCGCGGGCCGGCGTGCCCTCGAACAGTGGGGTGCGGTCCTCAAGGGACTCGACGGCCAGGCGGTGCGCGTGACCGTGATCGGCCACGGTGTCGCGGTGCCCGGCGGCCCGACCACGGGCGGCTCGTCGACCGCGCTGGCCCGCGCGGCTTCCGCGGCGAGGGTGCTGGCGACGGCGAGCGGGCTGCCGCTCACCACGTTCGCGATCACCAGCGCGGACCAGGCCACGCCCGTGCACGAAGGCACGGACGCGGCCGCCAACCGCTCGGTGACGCTGGAGGTGACCCCGGGCTAGGCGCCGATCGCGTCGAGCTCGGCCACGACGTCGGCCGGCAGCTCGAGCGAGGCCGCCGCGACGTTCTGCTTCAGGTGTGCCATCGACGACGTGCCCGGGATCACGGCGATCGCGGGCGAGCGCTGCAGCAGCCAGGCCAGCGCGACCTGCATCGGCTTCACGGACAGCCGCTCGGCACACGCGTTGAGCGCCGAAGATTGCAGCGGGCTGAAGCCACCGAGCGGGAAGTACGGCACGAAGGCGATGCCGAGCGCGGCGCACTTGTCCACGAGGTCGTCGTTGTCGCGGTGCGCGAGGTTGTAGGCGTTCTGCACGCACACCACCGGCGCGACCTCGCGGGCGGCGTCGAGCTGCTCGGCCGTCACGTGGCTCACGCCGAGGTGGCGGATGAGACCTTGGTCCCGCAGCTCGGCCAGCACGGAAAACGGTTCCACGATCGACACGTCGACCGGGTAGTTGCCGATTTCGTCACTGAGGCGCAGGTTGACCACGTCGAGTGCTTCGACGGCCAGGTTGCGCAGGTTGTCGTGCACCGCGGACACCAGCTCGTCACGCGACAGTGCGGGCGGCCAGCCGCGGTCGGCGCTGCGGCGCGCGCCGACCTTCGTGACCAGCACCAGGTCGTCCGCGTAGGGCGCGAGGTTGGTGCGGATCAGCTCGTTGACGGTGTGCGGGCCGTAGTAGTCCGACGTGTCGATGTGGTTCACGCCGAGCGCCAGCGCCTCGCGCAGCACCACCGACGCCTCGGCCAGGTCCTGCGGCGGCCCCCAGACTCCGGGACCGGCCAGGCGCATCGCGCCGAAGCCCATCCGGTTCACGGTCAGCTCGCCGAGCTGCAGGGTGCCGGCCGCCGTGGCGTCCGTCGTCATGTGGTGCTCCTCCCGGGACGGTGATCCGGCCGCCAGCGTAGTCCCGTGTGGACGCCGATCAGGTGCATGCGTGCTTCGACATCAACACCCGTTTCACCGACGCGGCCACGCGGTCCGCGGGCAGCTCACCGCTCGACACCGCCTTCACGAGCCGGTCGAGCACCGCGCCGACGTCACCGTTGCCCGAGGAGAACAACGCCTCGTCGGCGCCCGCCTGCAGCGCTTTCAGCACGGCTTCGGGCAGCGGGTACTGGTCGGTGATGGCCTTCATGCCGCCGAGGTCGTCGGTGATGATCGGCCCGGTGAAGTGGTAGTCGCCACGCAGCAGCTGGTAGGCGGCGGGGGAGATCGACGCGGGCACGCCGTCCGTGAGCCCGGGCACATCGAGGTGACCCACCATCACTTCCACCGCGCCGTAGTCGGCGATGTCCTCGTACGGCTTCAGGTCCACTTTGCGCAGCTGGTCGAGCGGCGGCGTGGTGACCGTGCCCTTGTGCGAGTCGCCGGAACCGTGGCCGTGACCCGGGAAGTGCTTGAGCACCGGCGTCACGCCGCCCTGGCGCAGACCCTCGGCGAACGCCATCGCGTACTCGCGCACCTTGGCGGGATCCGAGCTGTACGAACGGTCTCCGATCACCGCGTCGTCCGGTTCGTCGCTCACGTCGGCGTCGGGCGCGAAGTCCACCGTGATCCCGCGCGCACGCAGCTGCTTGCCGCGCTGCACGCCCAGCGCGCGGACTTCGGCCGGGGTCTTGGTGGCCGCCAGCTCACGCGCGCTCGGCATCGAGCCGTCGAGGTCGTCGATGCGCTGCACGCGCCCGCCCTCTTCGTCCACGGAGACGGCCACGGGGATCTTCGCGGCCTGCTGCACGGCGTCGAGCGCGTGGTTCTGCAACAGCGTGGTTTTATTGCCTCCCACGAAGAAGCCGCCGATCTGCTGCTGCTGGACAAGTTTTGTCACCGCCGCGGGATTCGCCGCGTCGACTCCGGGAACCACCAGCTGAGCGACTCGCGCGCGCACGTCGAGTGAGGCGATCAGCGAGTCGCATGAAGACGGTGGGACCGAGCGTGAAGACGGTGGCCGGGAGGGTTCCGAAGACGCCGTCGGCGCCGCGCTCGTGCTCGGCTGGGCGCCCGGCTGCGCCAGCGCGGTACCGGAAACCGTGTGGCTGGAAGCACATCCCGCGAGCACGTCGGCGACCAGTAGGGTCGTGGCGATCGCCGCAGGTAGCCGCCTCCGTACGGGCATCTTCATGAATTCCTTACATGTTTTGGTCCTCGGTTCGACGCGACGGTAGCGGAACCCCTGGTGGGACCCCAACTTCACGCCGTGAAGAATGACTTCACCGCGGCTAGAGAATTTGTGAAGCCGCTGTCTCCAGACTGGCAGACACGGGATGAGTGTTTCTTCAGGGAGGTAGCAGCGATGGATCAGGTCAGGGTGGCGGCGTGGGCTTCGGACCCCATCGCGCTCGCGGGACTCATCGATCACCTGCGGTCGCGGCCCGAGGTGCAGGTGCTGCCTGGCCCGCGGCGCGGGGAAGCGGCGGTGCTCGTGTTCGCCGCCGGTCGCGTCACGCCGGAGCTGAAGGCCGCCCTGCGCGCGGCCGCCTCGGAGACGCCGGCCGCGATCGTGCTCGTCGCCGGGTACGTGGACGCCGAGGAGCTGCCGGAGCTGGCCGCCTGCCACGTCGTGGCCGTGCTGCCGCGCGAGGCCATCGCGGGTGACGGGCTCATGCGCAGCATCACCGCCGCCGCGTCGGGCAAGGAGACCTCGCTGCGTGACCTGCTGGGCCAGGCCGAGAGTCTGCAGCACACCGCCGGCGGCGCCGCGCTGTCGCCGCGTGAGGTCGACGTGCTGCGGCTGATGGCCGAGGGCTGGGACACCGCGGAGATCGCGGGCAAGCTCTGCTACTCGGAACGGACCGTGAAGAACGTCATCTACGGGATGACCAATAGGCTGAAGCTGCGCAACCGACCGCATGCCGTCGCCTACGCCCTGCGCGCAGGTGTTATCTGAGGGAAGCTCACCCCGTGCGAAAGCTGACCCGGCGCCCGGCCGTCGCCGTCCTGACGACCGCGCTCCTCCTGCTGGTAACCGCTTGCAGCGGTGGCTCCGCCGCCGAAGGCGGGAAGATCAAGCTGACCGTGGCCACCTTCGGTGAGTTCGGTTACGCCCCGCTCTTCGCCCAGTACGAGAAGGATCATCCGAACGTCGAGATCCAGAGCCGGGTCACCGACTTCGACACGCACTTCAAGACCCTCGCCACGCAGCTCGCGGCCGGCCACGGCGCGGCCGACATCGTGGCCATCGAGGAGCAGCAGATCCCCAAGTACCTCGGGGTGAAGGACAAGTTCGTGAACCTCGCGGACTACGGTGCCGACCAGCTGCAGAACCAGTGGGCGGCCTGGAAGTGGGCCCAGGGCACCAAGGACGGCGACGTGCTCGGCCTCGGCACGGACATGGGCAGCCTCGCCATGTGCTACCGCCGCGACCTCTTCCAGCAGGCCGGCCTGCCGACCGACCGCACGGCCGTGGCCGCGCTCATGCCGACCTGGGACGCGTACGCGCAGCTTTCCCAGCGGTTCACCGACAAGCTGCCGAAGGTCAAGTTCGCCGACTCCGCCGGAACCGTTTTCACGGCGATGCTCAACCAGTCACCGGAGAACTACTTCTCCGCGCGTGACGACTCCTACATCGCGGACACGAACCCCAGCGTGCGCAACGCCTTCATGCTCGCCGGCACGCTCGCGCAGAAGGGCCAGACGGCCGGCGCGACCACCTACACGCAGGCCTGGAACGTCGCGATCAAGCAGGGCACCTTCGCCACGATCGCGTGCCCGGCCTGGATGCTCACCCAGATCAAGGAAGCCGGCGGCGACGGCAACACCGGCAAGTGGGACGTGACGACCGTGCCCGGCGCCAGCGGCAACCAGGGCGGCTCGTTCCTCTCGATCCCGAAGCAGAGCGAGCACCCGAAGGAAGCCTACGACCTCGCGAAGTGGCTCACCGCGCCCGAGCAGGAGAAGAAGATCTTCCTCTCCGACGGCATCCTGCCGAGCGAGCCGAGCGTGTACAAGGACCCGCAGGTCGTGGCCCACACCGACCCGTACTTCTCCGGCGCGCCGATCGGCCGGATCTACGCCGCGTCCGCCGACACCCTTCGTCCCAACTACCGCGGCCTGCACGACGCCGACGTCCGGCCGGAGTTCGGCCGGGCCCTCGGGCGGATCGAGGACGGTTCCGAAAAGGTCGACCAGGCCTGGCAGGACGCCGTGAAGCTCGGCCGCGAGGCCATCAAGTAGGCCTCGGAGTGCGCGGACCCCGGTCGGCGCGGTGGGACCGCAAGGCGACGCCGTTCCTCTTCATCGCCCCGTTCTTCGCCGTGTTCGTGGTGTTCGGCGCGTTCCCGATCGCCTACACCGCCTGGGTTTCGCTGCACGACTGGGATCTGCTCGCCGGTGACCAGGGCGGGTTCGGGCTCGCGAACTACGCCGAGCTGTTCACCGACGGCCGGTTCTACAACGCGCTGTTCAACACCACCAGCATCTTCCTGCTCGCCGCGATCCCCGAGTTCTTCCTGGCGCTCGGGATCGCGGCGCTGCTCAACCGGCCGCTGCGCGCGGCGACCTGGTGGCGCACCGGCGTGCTGCTGCCCAACGTGGTGTCGGTCGTGGCCGTGGGGCTGGTGTTCGCGCAGCTCTACAGCCGCGACTACGGCGTGGTCAACGAGGTGCTCGGCTGGTTCGGGATCGACCCGATCTCCTTCCAGGCGCGCAAGTGGTCCTCGCACCTGGCCATCGCGACGATGGTGATGTGGCGTTGGACGGGCTACAACTCGCTGATCTACCTGGCCGCGATGCAGGCCGTGCCGCAGGACCTCTACGAGGCGGCGGCGCTCGACGGGGCCTCGCGCTGGCGCTCGTTCTGGTCGGTGACCGTGCCGGGCATCCGGCCGACGATCGCGTTCACGGCGGTGGCCGGCACCGTGAACGGTCTGCAGCTGTTCGCCGAGCCGCAGCTGTTCGACGCCACCGGCTCGAGCGGCACGGGCGGCAACGACCGGCAGTTCCAGACGCTCACGATGTACCTCTACGAGAAGGGCTTCGGCAAGTTCGACGCGGGGTACGCGTCGGCGATCTCGTGGGTGATGTTCGTGTTCTGCGTGCTGTTCGCGTTCTTCAACTACCGGCTGGTGCGCCGGTTCGTGAGCGCACCGTGATCCCGCGGCGGCGCGCGGGCGCGTGGGTGTACGTGGTGCTGGTCGGCGTGGTCGGCGCTTCGGTCTTCCCGCTGTACTGGTCGTTCGTGATCTCCACCCGGGACAACGCGGCGATCGGCGAGACCTCGCCGCTGCTGCTGCCGGGCGGGCACCTGTTCGAGAACGTGCGCCGGGTCTTCGCCACCGTCGACTTCTGGCTGGCGATCGGCAATTCGCTGATCGTGTCGGTCACCGTGATGGTGTCCAATGTGGTGCTCGCGAGCCTGGCCGGGTTCGCCTTCGCGCGGCTGAAGTTCCCGGGCCGCAACAGCTTGTTCCTGTTCGTGGTGGGCTCGGCGATGGTGCCGGCGCAGCTCGGCGTGATCCCGCTGTACCTCGTGGTCGGCGATTTCGGCTGGTACGGGAAGCTGCCGGCGGTGATCGTGCCGGCGCTGGTGAGCGCGTTCAGCGTGTTCTGGATGCGCCAGGCCTGCGAGGGCGCGGTGGCGCGGGAGTTGGTGGACGCGGCCACTGTGGACGGTGCGTCGGTGGTGCGCACGTTCTGGCACGTGGCCGTGCCCGCGATCCGGCCGCAGGCCGCGGTGCTGGCGATGCTCACGTTCATGGCCTCGTGGAACGACTACTTCTGGCCGCTGGTGGTGCTCGACCCCAACGAGACGCCGACCGTGCAGGTGGTGCTCTCGCAGCTGGCCAGCGGCTACTACACCGACTACGCGCTGATGCTCACCGGCGCGACGCTGGGCGTGCTGCCGGTGATCGCGCTGTTCCTGGTCCTGGGGCGGTACATCGTGCGGGGGATCCTGAAAGGTGCTGTGCATGGCTGAGCTCGAGTTCCCACCCGGTTTCTGGTGGGGAGCGGCGACCGCGTCGTACCAGATCGAAGGCGGGGTGACCGAGGGCGGCCGCGGACCGTCCATCTGGGACACCTACAGCGCGACGCCGGGCAAGGTCCTCAACTCCGATACCGGCGCGGTCGCGTGCGACCACTACCACCGCTACGGCTCGGACGCCGCGCTGCTGTCGGAGCTGGGCCTGCCGGTGTACCGGTTCTCCGTGGCCTGGCCGCGCGTGATGCCCGACGGCCGCACGCGCAACGCCGAGGGGCTGGCGTTCTACGACCGGCTCGTGGACGAGCTGTTGAGCCGCGACATCCTGCCGGTGCTCACGCTGTACCACTGGGACTTGCCGCAGGCCATCGAGGACGCGGGCGGCTGGCCTTCCCGGGACACCGCCTACCGGTTCGCCGACTACGCCGCCGTGGTCCACGACGCGCTCGGCGACCGCGTGCCCCAGTGGACCACGATCAACGAGCCGTTCTGCGCCGCCTTCCTCGGCTACGGCAGCGGCGTGCACGCGCCGGGGATCCAGGACTACGACACCGCGCTCGTCGCCGCACACCACCTGCTGCTGGGCCACGGCCTGGCCATGCGGGCGCTGACCGAGCAGGCTCGCCCCGGCCAGGACTTCTCCCTCGCGCTCAACTTCGCCCCCGCGCTGGCCGACGGCGACACCGAGGCGCACCGCGAAGCCGTGCGGAAGTTCGACGGCATCCACAACCGCTTCTTCCTCGACCCCGTGCTCGGCCGCGGCTACCCCGAAGACGTGATGGCCGACGTCGAACACCACGGCGGCCGCTTCGCGAAGTCCATTCGGGACGGCGACACCGACGTGATCGCCGCGGCGATCGACTGGCTCGGCGTGAACTACTACGCACCCGCCCGCGTCGCCCCGCTCGACGACCCGCTCGCCAAGAGCAACTGCCCGCTGCCCGGCCTGCGCGGCATGGACGTGCTGCCCGCGCGAGGCCCGCTCACATCGTTCGGGTGGGAACAGACGCCGTCGTCGCTCACGGATCTTCTGGTGTGGCTCGATTCCCACACCGGAGGCCTGCCGTTGGTCGTGGCCGAGAACGGCGCTTCCTTCGAAGACACGGTGACCGACGGCCGCGTCCACGACCCGGCGCGCGTCGCCTACCTGGACACGCACATCCGGGCCGTCCACGACGCAATCGCGCGGGGCGCGGACGTCCGCGGCTACCTGGCCTGGTCGTTGCTGGACAACTTCGAGTGGGGCATGGGCTACACGCAGCGGTTCGGTGTCGTGCACGTCGACTTCGACACGCAGGTGCGCACGATCAAGGACTCGGGCCGGTTCCTGGGCGAGGTCGCGAAGCTCAACTCCCTGCCCTGACCCCTGCCCTGACCCGCCCCATCCGCCCCAATGTGGCATTCGTTGCGCTCAACGCACCGAATGCCACATTGGGTGCGTTCAACGCAACCGATGCCACATTGGGGGTGGTGGGTTCAGCCGATCCGGCGGGCCACCGCGTTCGCCACGCCACTGCGTGACGGCGACTCCAGCTTGCCCAGCAACCGCGCCACGTGCGCCTGCACCGTGCGGCGCGGCAACGCCAGCTCGGTCGCGATGTCGGGGTTCGACCGGCCCTCCGCCACGAGCTTCGCGATCCGCACTTCCAGCGGGGACAGCGAATCCCAGCCGTGCCCCGGCCGGGTCGCGGCCACGAACCGGCCACCGCGTCGCACACCGAGCTCTCGCAGGCGTTTCTCCGCGCGCTGCAGGTCCCACCGGGCCGACAGTGAGGTGTACAGCTCCGCGGCCTCGTCCAGCGCCGCGTGCGCCGCCGGCAGGTCGCCGCTGCGCGCGAGCAGCACGGCGGCGTCTTCCAACGCGGCGGCCAGCTCAGGCCTCCGGCCCACCGAACGGAAATGCTCGACCGTGCGCAGCACCGGCTCCGGGTCGGCGTCGATCAGGCCGCGGCACCAGTGCATCGCCGCGTGGGCCCGCGCCGGCTTGCGCTCCTTGGCCGCTTCTTCCTCGCACGCGAGCAGGCCGCGCACCGCGAGCGCCTGGTCACCGGCCTCCAGGGCCAGCCCCACGAACATCGGCAACCACTGGTGGCGCAGCATCATCTGCGCGTACGTCGGGTTCAGGATCGGCTCGAGCACGGCCAGCGCTTCCTTGATCTCGCCGCGCTGCCAGGCCACCACGGCGTTGGCCACCAGCAGGAAGTCGAAGCTTTCGCGCTCGGCGCCGGTCGCGGGTGCGTACTCCTCGGCCGCGTCGAGGTGCGCCGCGGCCTGGCCGCGTTCGCCGCGCCGGGCCGCGATCAGCGACGCGACGCCGTGCAGCAGCAGCGCGGCGGCGCCGGGTTCGCGCAGGCCGTAGAACGTGATGGCCGGTCCGTCTTCCGTCACGGTGTCGAGCTCGACCAGCGCTTCGTCCCAGCGCCCTTCCCAGTACCGGTGCACCGCCACCGAAACCTGCAGGCCGATCGGCATCGCGTGCCGCTGCGCGATTTCGCCGGCGGCGCGCAGCGTGCGGTCGGCCTCGCCGAGGCGGTCGAGGTTCTGCAGCGTGAACACGCGGTTGTCCAGCAGGTCCAGGTGCAGGTCGGCCAGTTCGTGTTCGTCGCCGACGGCGTCCACGGCCGCGTCGATGTTCGCCAATGCGCTTTCGTGGTGCCGGCGCACGGAGTCGACCAGCCACAACGTCTGCAGCGCGTGGGCGGTGAGGTACGGATCGCCGTCGGCCTCCGCGCGGGCCTGGTGTGCGCTGGCCTCGGCCACGTCGAGGTCGTCGAGCCCACCGCGGCGGAAGTTGGCCAGCAGGTGCCGGCGCCGCACGTGCCAGATCTCGGGCAGCGCCGGGTCGTCCTCGGCTTCCTCGAGCGTCTGCACGGCGAGCGCCACGGCACCGCTGCGGAACCGCAGCGTGGCCAGCAGGTGCCGCATCTCCGCGACGTTCTCGGGCTCACGCGCGAGCTCGAGTGCCTGCACGGCCAGGCTTTCCGGGTTGCGCTCGAGCCGGAAGAGCACCTTGGCCAGCGCGGTCACCAGCGCCTCGCGCCGCGGGTCGCCGGCCGAGCACGCGGTGAGCGCGCGCTCCAGCAGCTCCACGGCGATCAGCGGCGCGCGGTTGGTCACGGCCGACTGGTTCTCCGTGAGCCAGTCCAGCACCCACGGGTCCACAGTGGACGGCGCCGCCACGAGCTGCTCGGCCACGCGCTTCACCGGCGCGCCGATCCGCGCCAACGCCTCCGCCGCCTGCCGGTGCAGCGCGGCCCTCGTGCCGGACAGCAGCCGGTTGTACAACGCCTGACGCAGCAACGGATGCCGGAACGCGAGCTGCGTGCCGGTGTCGATGAGCACGTTGGCCGCCACCGCTTCTTCCAGTGGCCCCAGCAGGTCCGACGGCCGGATGCCGAGCACGGCCGCGATGTCGCCCACCGCGAACTCCATGCCCAGCAACGCACCCCAGCGCAGCACGTCCTGCGTTTCGGCCGGCAGGAAATCGAGCCGTCGGTCGACGGCGGCCACGAGCGAGCGCGGCGTCTCGAACTCGGAGGGGTCGTCGACGTCGGCGTAGCCGTGGTCCACCTCGACCGCACCGGCGCGCACGAGGACGTCGACCATTTCCTTGACGTACAACGGGTTCCCGGCGGCACGAGCGGCCAGCTCCCGCAGGCCGGGCCCGGGATCCGCGCCCAGCAGGCCTTCGATCAGCCGGTCGACGTCTCCGGACACCAGCGGTTCGAGGTCGAACACCACGCCGTCGCGCGACTCGACGCCGCGGCGCAGCTGCGCGAGCTCCGCGCGGTCGGGCGCGGGCCGGGTCGCGGCCACGAGCAGCAACGGCAGCTGGCGCGTGGCCGCGCACAGCCGGTGCCACACCAGCACACTCGACTCGTCGGCCCACTGCAGGTCGTCGATCACGAGCACCAGCGGCGCGTCGGCGCACAGCTCGTCGACCAGCGACAGCAGCCGGTCGACGGCGCCGAGCACCGGGTCGCTCGAACCCCACGCGCGTTGCGTCGGCCCCTCGCTCATGAGCTCCTTCGCCACGCGGGCGCGGCGCGGATCCGGCGAAGCGGCGTCGATCGCCAAGCACTCGAGCATCACTTGCAGCGGGAACCGGGTGCTCAGCTCGTCGGCCGCGACCCAGGCGAGCTGCAGGCCGCCGCCGGTGGCGTGGCTGAACACGCGCGTGAGCAGCTCAGACTTCCCGATGCCGGGCTCGCCCTCGATCCACACGGCGCGGCCGCGGCCGTCGCGGACCTCGGCCAGCAGCTCGGTGAGCTGCGCCGTCTCGGCCTCGCGGCCGAACAGCGGGCCGCCGTCACCGTCGTCGAGCGCGCGGCTCACGCGCGGTGGCAGCACCGAGATCGGGTCGGGGCCGGCCGGAGGTTCCGGCGCCTTCGTCTTCGGCAGGTCGAGTGACGGGTCCTGTTCGAGCACCCGCTGGTGCAGCTCCCGCAGCCGAGGCCCGGGCTCCACCCCCAGCTCGGCGCGCAGGGTGGCGCGCGCGTCGCGGAACACGTCGAGCGCGTCGGAATGCCGGCCGCTGCGGTAGAGCGCGAGCAGCAGCGACTCGCGCACCGGCTCCCGCAGCGGGTGCTCGCCGGCGAGCGCCGTGAGCTCGGCGATCAGGTCCTGGTGGCCGCCGAGCTCCAGCACGGCGGCGGCGCGGCGTTCGAGCGTGTCGAGGCGCAGCTCGGCCAGGTGCTCGCGGTGGCGTTCGGCGAACTCGCCGGGCACGCCGGACAGCGCCTCGCCGTGCCACAGCGCCAGCGCCGCGTCGTACTCCGCGGCGGCCTTGTCGTGGTCACCGGCGGCGGCGTGCTGCTGGGCCTGCTCGCGGTGGCGGTCGAACACGGCGGCGTCGAGCGATTCGGGGTCGAGGGCGAGCGAGTAGCCGTGGGGATCGGACACGAGCACGCCCGAGGCGGCCCACTTCGTGCGCTCGGGGTCGAGCGCACGGCGCAGGCCCGAGATGTACGTGTGCACGCTGCCCTCGACGCTGGCCGGCGGCGAGTCGCCCCACACCCCCGCGATGAGCTCCGCGCGCGGCACCGACCGGCCCGCGTTGACCGCGAGCATCGCGAAGAGGGCACGCTGGCGCGCTGGCCCGAGCTTGATCTCGGCCGGACCCCGCCAGGCCCGCAACGGGCCGAGCACGTCCACCCGCAACCCGCTGTGCGCATCCCCTGGCATGCCGTTCCATTCGACGTACCGGTCTGACTCGGTGAGCTTACCGGCAGCCGGTGATCACCCGACATCGTCCGAGCGGCCAGACTCCGGTAACACCAACGGCCAGTCCCGGTGAACGGGAAAACCGGCTCATTCGCCCGAAGCGCGGCTGCGGACGGGGTTGGCGCGGCGGATGCCGTGGGGGTGCATCCGGGTCTCGGCCCGGCGCACGTCCCACGCCGCGCCGAGCGCGGTGTAGCTGGTGAGCGCGGTGCGGAAGGCCGAGCGGGCCTCGTCGAGCCGGCCGTGTTCCGCCAGCAGGATCGCGGCGTCCTCGGTGGCCCGCGCGTGTTTCAGCACGCGGCCGGCGGCCTCGTAGTGCGCGGCCGCGCCGAGGATGGCGTCGGGATCACCCGCGACCAGGCCGCGGCAGTGGGCCGCGGCGGCGGTGTGCGCGGGTGGGACATCCGAGCCGTCAGTGTCACCGATCAACTGGAGTGCCTGGTACGCGTAGTGCGTCTCGCCGAGCTGCATGGCCAGGCGCACCAGGTCGGGCAGCCACTGCTGGCGAGCCGAGGGCGGATAACCCTGGTCCAGCAACGGGGTCAGCGCGGCCAGCGCCGCCTCCGGGTTGCCCTCCAGCTCGGACAGCTGTGCCTCGGCGGCCAGCAGGTAGTCACCGCCGTTGGGCTCCAGGTCGGCCGGCCAGTGCTGGTGCGCGGCGGCGTCGAGGTGCGCGCTCGCCTCTTCCGGCTCGTCGCGGTGGCTCGCGATCAACGCGCCGACACCGTGCACGAGCAGCGCGGAACCGGGGCTGCGCAACACGTACGACGCCGTTTCGGCACCGCCCTTGATCACCGTGTCGAGCTCGGCCAGCGCCTCGGGCCAGCGGCCGCGCCAGTAGTAGTGCACGGCGCCCGCGAGGTGCATCTCGCCGGGCACGGCGCGGGTCGCGGCCAGCCGGCGCGCGGTGCTCAGCGGCTCGGCGGCGTCGTCGAGCCCGTCGAGCACGCCCAGCTCCGACAGGTCGGGTTCGGACGTTTCGTCCACGGCCAGGCGGTCGAGCGTCGAGCGCAGCGTCTCGTGCCGGCCGCGCCACATCTCGGGCACGTTCGGATCGGCGAGCGTGCGGCGGACCTCTTCGGACGCTTCGGCGAACTCGCCGCGGCGGTAGTAGATGTAGGCGAGGATCCAGCGCATCTCCGCGGCCTGCCGGCTGTCCTCGGTGCGTGCGACCACCGAGCGGGCTTCGGCCTCGGGTTCGCGGCCGAGCCAGAACAGGAGCCGCGCGAGCGTGGCTGTGAGCGGCTCGCGGGCGTCGGCGGGCAGCGACGCCTGCGTGACCACGTGCTTGAGCAGGTCGACGGCCATGCGCGGCGCCTCGGTGGCGACCGTGCCGATGTGCTCGGTGAGCCACCCCGTGACCCACGGGTCGACCTGCACCGGGGCCGCGGCGAGCTGCTCGGCCACGCGCTCGGGCGAAGCGCCGGCGCCCTGGAACGCTTCGGCGAGCTGGCGGTGCAGCGCGACGCGCATCGCGGCCGGCGTCTTTTCGTACAGCACGCGGCGCAGCAGCGGATGGCGGAAGGTGAGCAGCTCGTCGGACTCGGTGAGCACGCCGGCCGCCAGCGCTTCCTCCACGGCGCCGACGAGCGCGGTGGCCTGCCGTTCGGTGGCGATCGCGATGTCGGCGAGCGAGAACTCCTTGCCCAGCAAGGCTGCCCAGCGCAGCACGTCGCGCGTGCCGCTGGAGAGGAAGCTGAGGTACAGCGTGACGCGTGAACCGAGCGGCGCCGGGATCGTGCGGCAGCTGTTGCCGTCGACGATCGCCTGCGCGCCGTCGAGCAGGATCATCGCGTTGGAGAGCAGCGTCTCCACGATTTCCTTGGCGTAGCGCGGGTTTCCGGCCGCGTACGAGATCAGCGTGCGTAGGGTCTGGCCCGGCGGCGCGCCGGCCAGGTCGGCCGCGAGCTCGCGGATGGCGCTCTCCGGCAGCGGCCCGAGCGCGAGCAGCTCCGTGCCGTCGGCCGCGAGCTCCGCACGCAGGCCGTCCAGCTCGGCGGAGCGGGGGACCGAGCGGCTCGCGCCGACGAGCAGCAGCGGCAGCCGCCGGGTCTCGCGGCTGAGGTAGCGCCACACGCGCAGCGTCGCGTCGTCGGCCCACTGCAGGTCGTCGACCACGAGGGCGAGCGGCTCTTCGGCGCACAGCTCGCGCACCAGCCCGAGGATGCCTTCCACCGGGTCGGCGCCGGGGTTCTCGGAAAGCGCCACGGCGAGCTCGGCGCGCCGCAGGTCCGACGCGCGCGGGTGCACCCCGAGCGCGTCGAGCAGCGGCCGCAGGGTGAAGCGCTGGTCGAGCGCGTCGGCCGAGGCGAACAGCGGTTTGGCGCCGGCGTCCTGGGCCAGCGAGAGGGTTTCGGCGAGCAGCGCGGTTTTGCCGATGCCCGGTTCACCCTCGACCCACACCGACCGGCCGAGGCCACCGGCGAGCCCGGCGACGGTTTCGCGCAGCAACAGCGTCTCGCCCGCGCGGTCGAAGAACACCTCGGCGCGCGGCGGCAGCACCGGCAGGGGGAACCGCGGCACCCGGGCGGCCACGGGGGCCGGCCGCGGCGCGGGCTCTTGCTTCTCGATCGCGGAACCGCCGGTGAGCAGGCGTTCGTACAGCTCGCGCAGCGCCGGGCCCGGCTCGGTGCCGAAGCCTTCGATGAGCTTGTCCTGCAGGTCCGTGTACACGGCGAGCGCTTCCGTGCGACGGTCGCCGAGCGCGAGCGCGCGCATGAGCAACCCGTGCAGCGGCTCGCGGAACGGGTGCTCGCGCGCGGATTCGACCAATTCCGTGACCAGGTCCGCGTGCCCACCCTTGTGGAGCACGACGTCGGCCCGGCGTTCGACCGTCATCAGGCGCAGCTCTTCCAGCCGCGTGCGCTGCGCCGCGGCGAAGGGGCCGGGCAGGCCTTGCAGCGGTTCGCCGTGCCACAGGGCGAGCGCCTCGTCGAGCATCCGCAGCCCCTGGTCGCACTCGCGAGCTGACAGGTGGCGCTGGGCCTGTTCACGAAGGGCTTCGAAGTGGTGCACGTCGACGGTTTCGGGCTCGACGCACAGCGAGTAGCCCGACCCGATCGACGCGAGCAGCTGCGGCCCGGCGCCCTTCGCGCGGCCCGGTTCGAGGGCGCGGCGGAGGCCGGAGATGTAGGTGTAGATGCTGCCCTGCGCGCTCGCCGGGGGAGCGTCGCCCCACACGGCGTCGATCAGCTCTTCGCGGGAAACGGTGCGGTTGGGCGACATCGCGAGTACTGCGAGCACGGTGCGGCGGTGAGCCGAGCCAAGGTCGAGTTCGGCGCCGTCGAGTTCGGCGCCGTCGAGTTCGGCGCCGTCGGGTTCGGGATTGCCGCGCCAGGCGCGGACCGGGCCGAGCAGCCGGATCTTCGGCGCGGTGATGCCGCCTGCCGCGCCGTCCGCTGCCGACATCGGTCTCCCTTCACGCGCTGACGGATCGTCACACGCCGGATGCCACTCGTGATCTTACGCCCGAACGGGTGGCGGAGCGGGCCGGGTCCGCTCCGCGGCGGCCGCCTTGACCGTCAGTCTCGGGGCGGGGCGTGACGGCCACTCGGCGTGACGGCGAACACGGGGGAAACTCCGCATCCCCGGGCGCTTCGGGAAGCCCGGTGGAACGGCAGGCAAGGATATCCGAAAATCGGGCATACCACCTGGTACTCGGTTTCGCCACCCCCTCTCGGTGGGTCACGCTCAGTGGCAAGCCCGCGCGGCACAGAGC
The DNA here is from genome assembly GCF_035918295.1 of Amycolatopsis rhabdoformis. Taxonomy (GTDB): domain Bacteria; phylum Actinomycetota; class Actinomycetes; order Mycobacteriales; family Pseudonocardiaceae; genus Amycolatopsis; species Amycolatopsis rhabdoformis. The sequence goes on along the minus strand of NZ_CP142149.1, from coordinate 6,533,915 downwards.
GCGGGTACTGGGGACGTTGTGGTGAGGAGAGCATCGTGAAATCGATTCCTCCGACGGTGGTGCCGGACGGTATGCGGGGTGCGGCGGGTGAGTTCGCGCGCGCCATCGACTCGGCCAATGCTCATCTGAGCCGGGTCAACAGCGAGATGGCGGCGCTGCAGGCGTCGTGGCGCGGCGACGCTTCGGTGCGCTTCGGCCAGGCGATGAACGACTGGGAACACCAGTACGACCTCATCCTGGGCCGGCTCGCCGACCTGCTCGCGGTCACAGGCGGCGCCGGCGCGTGCCCCGCCGACGAGCGCGCGACGGCGTGGACGGGCGGCCTGAGCGGCATATGAGCCCAGGGCGTTTCGACTTCACCGACGCCGACGAGATCCTGGACCGCATGGGGAAGACGACCGGCGGGATCCGGGCCGTGCTGGCGGAGCTGGAGTCCACTGTGGAACGGGACATGGCGGGCTGGACACCGGAGGCGCAGGCGCGCTACTGGGCGGCCAAGCAGGCGTGGACCGAGGCCGTGGCCCGGATGCCCGAGTGCGTCGAGCGGGCGCGGGAGGCGTTCCGGGAGATCGCCGGGAAGTCGGCCGCGCTGGAGCCCGGCTCGTGCGGGGTGTGCTCCGAGGCGTGAAGTCGGCGTGATCTTGAGCCGCCGGCAACCCCGGCGTGAAGAAGTCAATAGAGGACGCTGACCTGCAGTTATAGGGAAATTCTTCACGACGGCGGCGGGCGTGAAGAATCTTGGTAAGAAAACGTGAAGTCACGCGCGCAAGACTTGTCACCGTCAACCTGGAGTGGCGGTAGGAGAAGTCGTGAAGCTCGTGAAGGTCGCTGTTCTCGCCTCGGACCCGATCACCAAGGCCGGCGCCGCGAGTCTGCTGGGCACCCGCGCGGAGCTGCAGGTCCTCCCCGAGGACTCGGCCGCGCTGGCCGACGTGGTCCTCGTGATGGAGGAGCACGTGACCGACCGCGTGCTGTCGCGGGTCAAGGAGCTGGGGCGCGAGTCCGAGCAGCTGGCCGGGCCGCACCTGGTGATCGTCGCCGACCACTTCCGCGAGAGCGACCTGATGACCGCCATCGAGTGCGGCGTCGTCGCGATCCTGCCGCGCCGCGAGACCGGTGGCGCCGAGCTGGTGGCGGCCGTGCTCGCCGCCGGTGACGGCACCGCCAGCCTGCCGCCGCGCCTGCAGGGCGCGCTGCTCGGCCAGGTGCAGCGCATGCGCCGCGACGTGCTCGAGCCCAACGGCCTCACGCTGTCCGGCCTGGCCGCCCGCGAGTGCGACGTGCTGCGGCTCGTGGCCGAGGGCTACGGCACGGAAGAGATCGCCACGAAGCTCTGCTACTCCGAGCGCACCGTGAAGAACGTGCTGTACGGCCTGATGACCCGCTGTGGTCTGAACAACCGCGCCCACGCGGTCGCCTACGCCCTGCGCGCCGGCGCCATCTGAGCCTCGGCTTTTTCCGGGCCTTCCTCCTTGGCGGGGAAGGCCCTTTTTGTGTCTCTCGGACCCGTGGTCCCGGGTCAGACGTCCAGCACGCGCAGGCAGAGGCGGCGCAGGGTGGCGCGCAGGTCGTCGTCGGTGAGGTGGTCCAGTCCTCGCAGCGCCGGGCCGAGCTCGGTGGCCGTCCAGTAGGCGGCGGTCTGGTCGGGTGTCGGATCGGCGCCGAAGAGCAGGCGCAGGCCGCGCTCGGCCTGGTCGTCGAGCGCCCGGCCGAGGCTCTCGTGTCGCCGCGCCCCCGGGTCGGTGCGGTTGAGCGGCGACACGGCGCGGTGGGCCACGACCTGCTCCACGAACCCGTCCACGAGCAGCTCGCGCCGCTGCTGTCCGGTGGGGACCTGCGCGGCCGCTTCGAGCAGCTCGTCGAACGCGGTGATGCTGCCCTGCAACAAAGCCACGAGGATGTCGGCCTTCGAGCGGAAGTAGTAGTAGACGTTGGCTTTCGTCACGCCCATGGTGTCGGCGATCAGCTGCAACGACGTCGCGTCGAACCCGTGCTCGGCGAAGAGCCGCTGCGCCGTGTCGAGCACCGTGCGCCTGGTCTTCTCGGCCTGTTCTGCCCGGGTGGGTGACACCCGGCGATGCTAACCCACCGCCGTCGTCGCCGAGGTGAGCTATAGTAGTTTCATTAGCCGATCGGCTAATGAACTTCTCGGGAGGGTGTCATGCGCGTTCTGGTGACCGGCGGAACCGGCTACGTCGGCGGCTGGTGCATCGCCGAGCTGCTGCGCCGCGGCTACGACGTGCGGACCACGGTGCGCTCGGCGGCCAAAGAGGCGGCCGTCCGCCGCGCCGTTGCCGGCGAAGTCGACCCGGGGGACCACCTGGAGGTCGTCGTCGCGGACCTGCTCGACGACACCGGCTGGCCCGAGGCGGTCGCCGGCTGCACCGCCGTGCTCCACGTCGCGTCCCCACTGGGCGGCGACGGCTCCCGCGACCCGAACGCCCTCATCGCCCCGGCCCGCGACGGCGCGCTGCGCGTGCTGAAGGCCGCGACCGCCGCCGGCGTTTCCCGAGTCGTGCTCACGTCTTCGCTGGCCGCCGCCGCACCCCCGATCGGCACCCGCAGCACACAGACCTACGACGAAACCCTGTGGACCGACACCACCGACCGCCGCCTCAACCCGTACCGCCGCTCGAAAGCCGTCGCCGAACGCGCCGCCTGGGACTTCATCGCCTCGACCGACGGCGCGACCACCCTCGCCACCGTCCTGCCGGGCGCCATCCTCGGCCCAGTCCTCGACGGCCAGCCCCTCGGCTCCGTCCAACTCATCGGCGCCCTCCTCGACGGCCGCTTCCCGGGCGTCCCCCGCCTCGGCTACAGCATCACGGACGTCCGCGACCTCGCCGACCTCCACCTCCGCGCCATGCTCGCCCCCGAAGCCGCCGGCGAACGCTTCGTCGCCGTCAGCGAGTTCCTCTGGCTCCGCGCGGCCGCCGAGGAACTCCGCGCAAAGCTGGGCCAGGACGCGGCCAAGGTCCCCACCCGGTCCCTGCCCGACTTCCTGCTGCGCGCCCTCGGCCTGATCAACGCGGAGGTCCGCGAGGTGGCCCCGGACCTCGGCCGCAAGAACGTCTACACGTCCGCCAAGGCCCAACACCTCCTCGACTGGCAACCCCGGCCCGCGGCGACCACGGTGGTGGACTGCGCGCGGAGCCTCGCGGCGATCCACTGAGGACGGTCGGTGGGTTGTAGTGCGTGGGGGTGTGGGGTTCGACGACGTGACCCCGAAGGGCCTTGGCTTCGCGCGACTGGTGGTGTGGCCGGTTGAGGGCGCGTTCCGGTAGTCGAGCGCCACGGCCCGGCGCCGGTGGAGTGTCGCGTATTGGGAGATCGGGCGCGCAGGGTGACTTGGTGAGTCGGCCTCGGTGGGGTTACCTGAACAACCTTCCGGCCTCGCGCTGCGGTGCTGCCACTGGGCGAGGGCTGCGGTGGCGATCGCGGGGTGCGTGGCGGTGATCTGGCTCCGGTGTTGGTGACCCAAGACTTTCGCGCCTCGTGTGACGGTCCTGCGCCACGGGCCGGGTGGAGCGTCCGTTTTGGGATCGAGGGCGAGGCGGTGAGCCGGCCGCGGTGGCGCGAGCCGAACAACCTTTCGGCTGCTCGCCGTAGCGCGGCCGATTGTGGCCATTCGGTGCGGCCTGCGGTGGCGATGGTGGGGGTACCGGTGAGCCGGTTCAGGTGTTGGTGACCCAGGGCGTTCTTACTCACGTTGGGGTGGCCGGGTGGGGATGTCGCGTTGCGGTCACGAGCGCGTGCAGCGTACCGGATCCCGTGCCGGCGACCGAAGAACCGAAGTCCGCATGGCCGTGGACAGGGGCGCGGGCGGCCGGGGGCGATTAGGGTGCGGATCATGGTGCTGACTGCGGTGGAGATCGCGCGCGGGGTGCGCGCTGGTGAGCTGGATCCGGTTGAGGTGACCAAAGAAGCCCTCGCGCGCATCGCGGCGGCCGATGGGGTGGTGGGTGCGTTCCGGAGGGTGCGGGCGGCCGAGGCGCTCGCGGAGGCGGCCGAGGTCGCGGCGCGCGCGGATCTGCGGGAGCTGCCGCTGGCGGGCGTGCCGGTGGCGGTGAAGGACGTGACCGAGGTCGCGGGGGAGTACGCGGGTTGGGGGTCGCTCGCGGGGCGGCAGGCGCCGTTCGCGGAGGACGGTGTGATCGCGGCGCGGCTGCGCGCGGCGGGGGCGGTGATCGTCGGGCTCACGCGGGTGCCGGAGCTGTGCCTGTACCCGATGAGCGATGACCCCACCGGCGTCTCGCGCAACCCGTGGGAGCCCGCCTACACCGCCGGCGGGTCGTCGGGCGGGAGTGCGGCCGCCGTGGCCGCGGGGCTGGTGCCGATCGCGCACGGCACGGACGGCCTCGGGTCCGTGCGCCTGCCCGCCGCCATGTGCGGGCTCGTCGGCCTCAAGCCCGGCCGCGGTGTTGTCAAGGAACCGGTCGAGGGCTGGTTCGGCATGTCCACCCACGGCCCCCTCGCCACGACCACCGCCGACGCGGCCCTGCTCATGTCCGTCCTCGGCGAAAACCCGGGCCTGGCCACGATTCCGGCGCCGTCCGCGCAACGCATCGCCTTCTCCACCCAGGTGCCCGTGACCCGCGCACCGCTACCGCGCCCGCTGGGCGACGCCGTGACGCAAGCCGCCGAGCTCCTCACGGCCGCCGGCCACACCCTCACCGAAGCCACCCCCGCCTACGGCTTCGACACGATGCTCGCCCTCGTCACCCGCTGGTTCGCCGGCCCCGCCACCCACGCCGACGCCGACTTCACCTTCCGCAACCTGCAGCCCCGCACCCGCACGCACGTCCGGCTGGGCCACCTCACGCGCCCCTTCGTCCGCGACCGCGCGCGTACCAGGTGGATCGCCCGGGCCGAAGAGTTCTTCCGCGCCCACGACGTGCTCATCACGCCGACCCTCGCGACCCTGCCCCCGAAAGCACTCCGCTGGCACCGCCGCTCCTGGCTCGCGAACGTGGTGCCGGCCGTCCGCGTCGCCGACTTCACAGGCTTCTGGAACCTCGCGGGCTACCCGGCCCTGTCCGTCCCGATCGGCCACCACCCGACGCTCGACCTCACGACCTCGGTCCAACTCGTCGCCCCACCCGGCGCAGAACCCCTCCTCCTCGCCCTGGCGGCGCAACTCGAGTCGGCCAACCCCTGGCCCCGCAGCCGCTGATCACCGTCGGCCGCCAGCGTCGCCGCGCCTCCTTGCACCAGCACCCCGCCCGTCGCGCCCCCTCGCGCGAGCAGAACCCCGCTGAGCAGAACCCCGCTGAGCAGAACCCCGCTGAGCAGAACCCCGCTGAGCAGAACCCCGCTGAGCAGAACCCCGCTGAGCAGAACCCCGCTGAGCAGAACCCCGCTGAGCAGAACCCCGCTGAGCAGAACCCCGCTGAGCAGAACCCCGCTGAGCAGAACCCCGCTGAGCAGAACCCCGCTGAGCAGAACCCCGCTGAGCAGAACCCCGCTGAGCAGAACCCCGCTGAGCAGAACCCCGCTGAGCAGAACCCCGCTGAGCAGAACCCCGCTGAGCAGAACCCCGCTGAGCAGAACCCCGCTGAGCAGAACCCCGCTGAGCAGAACCCCGCTGAGCAGAACCCCGCTGAGCAGAACCCCGCTGAGCAGAACCCCGCTGAGCAGAACCCCGCTGAGCAGAACCCCGCTGAGCAGAACCCCGCTGAGCAGAACCCCGCCCTCCCTAGGGGGGCCGTGCCCTTGTCCATTCTATCGGCGACCCCCGACAAAACGGTGGTTGCACGGAGATCTGGCCATTTCTGTGGACAGGTGTGGTGCCTGTGGACAACTGCGGCAACCCGGTTGACAAAAGACGAAGGCCGCACCCCAGAACGTGGGAGGCGGCCTTCGTCTGTGAATCGCGGGGTCAGGCGGAGGGCTTGCCTGCCGCCTGGGTGACTGGCTTGGTGGCCGAGCCGTTCTCGGCAGCGGCCGTTGTCTTCGCGCCATTGCCATTGCCATTGCCATTCGACGGCTTCGGCTGAGGCTTCACCGTCGGGGCCGGCGTGGTCGGCGAATCGACCGAGACGACCTCCGGCTTCGGCTTCGGAGTGGGAACCGGCTTCGGCGCCGGAGCGGCAGCCGGGGCAGCCAGAGCAGGAGTAGCAGCCGGGGAAGAAGGAACAGCAGAAGCAGCAGGATCATCCCCACCCACCAGCTTCGAAGCCGACGGAATCACCGACTCTGCCGGCAACGCCGCCAGCAGACTTTCACTGTTCTTCAACACCTCGTCCGCCATCGCGAGGTTCTTCCGCGCCTGCTCGCGGATCTCCGCGAGGCGCTCGACCTTGCGGGTCGCCGCGGTGGTGCGTTGGGCGGCCTGGGTGGTGGCGTCGTCGAGGCGTCGCTTGGCTTCGGTGGTGGCCTCGTCGACGCGGCGCTTGGCTTCGGCCGTCGCCTCGGCGATGCGGCGCTCGGCCTGGTTCTTGCTGGCCGTGCGCTGGTCGGCGATCAGCTTCTCGTGCGCGCTGCGCTCGGCGGTGATCTTCGAGTCGAAGTCGCGCTCGATCTTGCGGCGCTTGCGCTCGGCTTCGTTGTCGAGGAGTTCCCGGCGCTGGGCCGCCTCGACGGTGAGCCGCTGCACCTCGGCGCGCGTCTCCTGCAGCGCGGCCTCGTGCTCGGAGTGCAGGGCCTCGGCCTGCTTGTCGAGCTCCGAGACCAAGCGCGTGTAGCGCTCGCGCAGCTTCGTCGACGCCTCGGTGGACGACGCCCAGTGCTTCTCGGCCGCCACCTGCGCGCGCTTCGTGATCTCGTCGGCCCGCGCCTGCGCGAGCTGCACCGTGCGCTGCATGCGCTCGTCCAGGTCCTCGAGCCGTTCGGGCGGCTTCATGAGCTCGTCGACGCGACCCTGCAGCTTCGTCACCTCGCCGCGCGCGGCCTCGAGCTCGCGGGCGAGCGTGGAGACCTGCGACGCCGCCGCGTCCCGATCACTGAGCAGCCGGCGCAGCTGCGCCTCGATGTGATCGAGATACTGGCGCACCTCGTTGCGGTCGAAGCCGTGCCAGGCTTGGGTGTACTCGCGCCGCAGGGGCAGGAGGCCGTTGTCTCGCTCGGGAACCATGGGCCCGACCGTACCCGCGCACATTGTGTCGTCGGCGTCAGGAGTGGTGATTCACCGCCACGTGTCGGGCCCTACCTGGTGATCGTCCCCTGAACGGCCTCACCCTCGAAACGCACCGTGACTACCAGTGGAACCCGCGCGACAAACGGGCCAGCGCCATCGCCGCCCGCGACAGGTGCTTCTCGCCACGGCCGATCTTCAGCCGGCCCGAGCCGCCGGCCGCCGTCGAGTCCGGGAAGATCCGGAAACCCTGGTACGCGATCGCGTCGGTGAGGCCCGGCGCGAGCGTGTACGTGAGCCCGATGGCCTGCCCCGCCGGCGTGCCGATGTGCTTGGGCCGCTCCACGAGCGCCTTCAGCACCATGTCGGCCGCCTGCTCCGGCGACTTCGTGGGGAACGCGTCGTAGATCTTCGTCGGCCGGATCATCGGCGTGCGCACCAGCGGCATGTGGATCGTGGTGAAGGTGATCCCGTCGCCGTGCGTCTCGGTGGCGGCGATCCGCGAGAAGTAGTCGAGCGCGGCCTTCGAAGCGGCGTACGCCGAGAAGCGCGGCGCGATGCCCTGCACCCCGATCGACGACACGTTCACGATGTGCCCGAACTTCCGCTCCGACATGTGCGGCAGCACCGCGAGGATCAGCCGCACGGCGCCGAAGTAGTTGATGGCCATCGCACGCTCGTAGTCGTGCATCCGGTCGTACGACAGCTTGATCGACCGGCGGATCGAGCGCCCGGCGTTGTTCACCAGCATGTCGATCCGGCCGTGCTCGGCCAGCATCGCGTCCACGGCCTTGTGCACCGAGTCCTCGTCGGTCAGGTCCGCCGGGTACACCGACGCCGTGCCGCCGGCCGCGATGATCTCGTCGCGCACCTCTTCCAGCTCGTGCTGCCGCCGCGCCACCAGCAGCGGCACGCCACCCGCGGCCGCGACCTTCAGCGCCGTCGCGCGCCCGATGCCCGAAGACGCGCCGGTGATGATCACGCGCCGCCCGTCCAGCTCGCCGCGCGGGCCGTGCTTGCGCGCGCGGAACGGGTCGAGGTGCTCACGCCAGTAGCGCCACAGCGTGGCCGCGTAGTCGTCGAGCCGCGGCACCTCGACGCCCCGGCCCGCGAGCGCCTTGCGCGTCTCGGTCGACGCGAACACCGACGGGAACGCCATGGTCTCCAGCAGCACCGGCGGGATGCCGAGCCGCTCCATCACCGCGTCGCGCGCGATCGTGAAGCCCGGGATGTGCTCGCTGAGCTTCACCAGCCCGACGAGCCCCTTCGACACGCCCTCGCTCAGCTGCACGGTGATCGTCGGCGCCCCGGCCGACCGCGCGAAGGCGTTGTACACCGACACGACCGACTGCGGCTCGGGGTTCACGAGGTGGAAGGCGCGCCCGTCGAGACCCGGTGTGGTGACCAGTTCCAGCAGCGCCTTGGCCACGTAGTCGACCGGCACCACGTTGGTGTCGCCGAGGTCCGGCCCGACCACCGGCACGTCGGGCAGGCCGGCGAGCTTGCTGATGGCGGGGAAGAGGTAGTACGGACCGTCGATCTTGTCCATCTCGCCGGTCTCGGAGTCACCGACCACCACGGCGGGCCGGTACACGCGCCACGGCACCTCGTGCTGCTCGCGCACCAGCTTCTCGGCCTCGAACTTCGTGCGGTGGTACGGCGTGATCAGCCGCTGCCCGACGTCGAACATGTCCTCGGTGAACAGCCCCTCGTGATCACCGGCCACGGCCACCGACGACACGTGGTGCAGCGCGCCGGCGCGCAGGTCCGCGGCGAGGTCGACGACGTGCTGCGTACCGTCCACATTGGCCTTGATGCTGGTCTCGTCGTCGGCGGTGATGTCGTAGAGGGCGGCCAGGTGCACCACGTGGTCCACTCCACGCAGTTCCGAGCGGTCCTCCTCGGACACCCCCAGCATCGGCTCGCCGAGGTCACCGGTCACGAGCCGGACGCGGTCCGCGTGCGGCCACCCGTCGACCAGCTTCGCGAGCTTCTCCCGTGAAGACGCGCGCACCACGAGGGCGACGCGTTCCGCGTCCGGCCGCTTCAGCAGCAGCCGGGTGAACTGGCGGCCGATCAACCCGGTCGCGCCTGTCACCAAGAACGTCGCCATCTCCATCACCCTCCGCCGTGCACCGCTGGACCTTTGCGCATTCTGCTGCATGGAAGCCGCGCTGACCACAGCGCGCCAGGGTGATGTTACTCGCTAGTAACTTGGCGCGTGACCCGGGTACCGCAGGTGGGAGGGACTTTTTTCCGGGCCGGACGTCCCGCTGAGTGGCACGAACCTGCCGCTCGCGCACCGCTTCACCCGGCGCGAACGGTCCGTTCGTGCCACGCCAACACCACCTCAACACTGCACGCCGGTGCCTGACGCACGGGAGAAAAAGGCAGAAACCCCGGCCGGGAAACCCGCCGGGGTCGGTGAAAAAGAGGATCAGACCGGATCCGCGATCACGACCCGGTTCTCCTCGTACCCGTCCGCCCCGCCGACCCAGCGGCCGCCGCACGTCACCAGAACCACCCGGTGCGGCCCGGCCTGACCGAAGAGATCGTCGGCCCGCGCCGGGAGATCGTCCTTGTGCACGGTCACCAGCTGCGAGATCCGGTACTTCGACGTCTTCCCGGCACTGTCCACGATGGTCGCTTCGGCGCCGATGCGCTCGTTCCACAGCTCGGCGAACGGCCCCGTGGCGCCCTTCCAGTTCACGTGGCCCGCGAACACGCTCGCCCCGCTCACCGCGTCGAGCGCCGCGCCCCACCAGGCGGCCTGCCCGATGTCCGACGGCACCGGCAGCGTGTTGCCCGGCCCCAGGCCCTGGCGCACCATCGCGGCCGTGCCCCCGCCGGGCAACCGCAGCGTGCCCGGCTTCTGCGGCGCGGGCGGAGGCGGTGGCTGCTTGTGCTCGACCGGCGCGGCCGGCGGTGGCGGAGCCACCGAAGACGGCGGTGCGACGGGCGCGGAAGAAGGCGCCGAAGACGAAGGCGGCCGCAACCCCGCGAGGGCGGCGGCAGCCGGCTGCGCGCTGCCGGCCACCACCGCCATCGGGGGTGCGCTGATCACGACGGTGGCGAGCTCCACCACGAGAACACTCGCCGCGCCGAGGACGAAACCGGTGATCAACCGGCTCTTGCGTGCCATACCCGTACCGCTCCCACTACCTCCGGGACGCCCGACGAGCGGCGAACCCGACCAGACCCGAACCGACGAGCGCGAGCAGCGCGAGGCCGATCAGCCCCGGCGTGGAGAAACTCGTCTCGACGGCACCCTTCGCCATCGCCACCGGCTGGTCGCCCGCGGGGATCGCGTGCGGCACCTCGTTCGGCGTGTTGGCGACGGCGAGCGCGAGTGTGTCGCCCGGCTTCAGCGAACCGCACACCGAGGGCGGGTTCTTCGCGTCGAACGCGTTCTCGTACCCGGGCGGCGCGGCCACCTCGACGACGCAGATGTCCTGTGGTGCCAGCAGGTTGTCCACCGTCACCGCGCCGGTGGCGCCGGCGGTGGTGACCACCGCGGGCTGTCCGTCGGGGCCGGTGAGCGGCTTGCCGTCCTGCCCGGTGGCGGCGGTCTTCTTGTCCTTGGCGGTGATCCGCAGCGTCGCGCCGCCGATGCCCTTGCCGGTCTTCGCGTCGGTCTTGGTCACCTGGACCTTGCCCGGCTTCGCGACGGCCACGACACCCTCGGCGGTCAGCGTCTTCTCGCCGCCGGTGGACACCACGTTCTGGATGCCGGTGTTCACCGGGTTCTGCACGTACGGCCGGTCGGCCGGGGCCGACAGCGACGTGGCGAGCTTCGGCTGGTCACCGGTCGGCGTGAGCTTCACGGAGACGGTGCCGTCGGCGCCGGTCTTGAGCGTGGTCTCGGTCTGCGCGCCCTGCACGGTCGCGCTGCCGCCGGCCGCGTCGGACGGCTGGGCCGAAGTGTCGGTGGCGTCGCCGGTCGAGAGCGTCGCGTCGGTGGCGTCGAGCTTCACCGGCACGTCCGGCACGCCGGTGCCCTTGGCGTTCTTCACGGTGACCGTCCAGGTCGCCGCGGTGCCGAGGTGCTGGTCGTCCTTCGGCGGCGTGACCGACGCGGTCCACGGGCCGCGGTTGGCCTCGGCGTCGGCGGTGAGCTTCGCGACGTCGTTGTAGGCGGCCTCGCCGTTGCCCGGCAGGTCCTTCAGACCCTGCAGGTGCATGGCGATGTCGTAGCCGATCTTGTCCGCCGGCAGCGCCTCGTTGAGGTCGTCATGGCCGGGCCGCGGGGCCGAGGTCCACGAGTGCAACAGGTGCGCGAGCGCGGCGGCGGTGTTGGCGTCGTCGGTGTCGGCGTAGCGCAGCAGCAGGTAGGAGATGTCGGCCGCCTTGTCGGCGGGGATCTCGTCGCCCCACTTGGTGAGCAGCTTGTCGCCGGGCTTGTACTTCTCGTTCGAGTCAGGTGCCTTCAGCTGGAAGCTGACGCAGAACACCTTCTTGCCGGCGACGAGGTAGGACCCGAGCCAGTTCGGGCTGTGGTCCTTGTTGTCGAACCGCTGGCCGGGCACGAACTGCCCGACACCGTGCTGGCTCGCGGCTTCGGCGGGTGCCGAGCCGATGGCGGTGAGGGAGAGTGCGCCGAGCACGGCCGTGGCGACCAGACCGGCGGCCGCGCGCAGGCGAGCGCGCGGGCGTGAAGACCACCCCATGGTGTGTTGACTCCTTCAACAGGCTCTGCCGTGACGCCTCTGCGTCGACGCAGGTCACACGATCGAACAACTCCCCGACACGCCTTCGGTCACATTCCGAACACGCGAAGTGAAGGTTCGCGGCTGATCACCGGGATTGTCTAGGGGCCATCGGGTGACCTGCGGTGAACGGTCGTGATCTCAGTCGCATACGGTGTAGCCCGGCGCGGGTCGGATCGCCTGATCGGGCAAAAGGGTAAAGTCTCCTTTACTCGACGGTCCGGACGGGAACCCCCGAGCCCCGGTGGTCGTTGAACCCGATGCAAGGTGCCAGCAGATCCAGGAGGATCAGGTGCGTTCCAGTAGCAACCCGGCGTTCCGCAACTTGCCCCGCGGTTCGGCCGCTCAAGGGCAGTACGGGCCGAACGTCGGCTTCGATCAGCAGCCCTACGGCACAGCGCAGGGCCAGGGCGGTGTCCCCGGTTACGGTCCGGGGCAGATGGCCGCCGGATCCGCCGACCGGCCGATGACGGTCGACGACGTCGTCGTCAAGACCGGTCTCTCGCTGGGCACCGCGCTGGTGTTCGGTGTCGTCACGGCCATCTGGGCCCAGAACCAGCTCGTCACCGACGCGCTCGGCCGTGTCAGCGGCATGAGCGGTGCGCTGCTCGGTGCACTGTTCGGCGGTTTGATCGTCGGGCTCGTGCTCTCGCTCGTGATCATCTTCAAGCAGAAGGCGAGCGGCCCGCTCACGCTGGCCTACTCGGCCGCCGAGGGTATTTTCCTCGGCGCGCTCAGCGGCCTGTTCGAGCTGCTGTACCCGGGGATCGCGCTGCAGGCGCTGATCGGCACGGCGGGTGTGTTCATCGCGATGCTGGTGGTCTACAAGACCGGCGCCGTGAAGGTAACGCCGAAGCTGACCAAGTGGATCGTCGGCGCCGTCGGCGGTGTCGTGATCCTGATGGTGGTCAACCTCCTCACCGCGCTGCTCTTCGGCTTCAACCCGCTGCGCGACGGCAGCCCGATCGCGATCATCTTCAGCCTCGTGGTCATCGGCATCGCCGCGTTCAGCTTCCTGCTCGACTTCGACCAGGCCGATCGCATGATCCGGTCGGGGATGCCGGCCAAGTGGGCGTGGTTCGCGGCCTTCGGCCTCATGACCACGCTGGTGTGGCTGTACCTCGAGATCCTGCGACTGTTGTCCTACCTGCGCGACTAACGCTCGCGCAGGACTCCCGAGAAGGCGCTCCGTGTTCTTACGGGGCGCCTTTTCTGTGTACGCGTTCTGTACGCGGCGAAATAGGCGGCTTGGTGCGACGGAGCGCGTACGCAGAGTGCGTGCGCCAAGGTGAATTTCCGGTGGATCAGCGCAGGTGGAGGACTTACCGCGGGAGCGCCGAGAACGCGAAAAGCCGTCTTCATCGCGCTTCGGGCGAAATCGATGGCTTTTTGTCGGTGGCGTCCTCTAGCCTCGACGACGTCGCGCAAGGGGGACCCCGCGAGGGGCTTGCGTGGCCTTTTCGCTCTCGACGATGGGGATGGTCCACCGCATGTCCGCTCAACCGAGTCCGGCCGCGCCGGGCGCCGCCGACAAACTCGACCGCGGCGTGCTCAAGATCGCGTCGGTCGTGGTGCTGGGCGCCATCATGGCGATCCTCGACACCACGGTCGTCAACGTGGCGCTGCAGAAGCTCACGATCCAGTTCGGCACGTCGTTCGACACGATCCAGTGGGTCGCCACGGGTTACATGCTGGCGCTGGCCACGGTCATCCCGGTCACCGGCTGGGCGTCCGACCGATTCGGCACGAAAAGGCTGTACCTGCTGGCGATCGGCACGTTCCTGGTCGGGTCGATGCTCGCCGGGCTGGCGTGGAACGTCGAGTCGCTGATCATCTTCCGCGTCCTGCAGGGGCTCGGCGGCGGCATGCTGATGCCGGCCGGCATGACCATCCTCACGCGCACGGCGGGGCCACAGCGCATCGGGCGCGTGATGTCGGTGCTCGGCGTGCCGATGCTGCTGGGTCCGATCTGCGGCCCGATCCTGGGCGGCTGGCTCGTCGACTCCGTGAGCTGGCGCTGGATCTTCTACATCAACGTGCCCATCGGCATCATCGCGTTCCTGCTCGCGCTGCGGCTGCTGCCGAAGGACCAGGCGAGGAAGTCCGGCCGGTTCGACTTCGCCGGCTTGCTCATGGTGTCGCCGGGTCTCGCGGCGCTGATCTTCGGCGTCTCACGCATCCCGTCCACGGGCACGATCACCGCGGTCGAGGTGTGGCTGCCGGCGGTCGCGGGCATCGTGCTTCTGGTGAGCTTCGTGCTGCGCGCGCTGCGCGTGGCGAATCCGCTGATGGACCTGGGTCTGTTCAAGAACCGGGCGTTCTCGGTCTCGATGATCACGCTTTCCGTGTTCTGCATGGGTTTCTTCGGTGCGATGCTGCTGCTGCCCACGTACTTCACGCTGGTCCGCGGCGAGTCCGCACTGCACGCCGGCCTGCTGCTCGCGCCGCAGGGTTTCGGCGCGATGATCGCGATGCCGTTCACGGGCCGGTTGGCCGACAAGATCGCCGCGCGTCGCATCGTGCTGCCGGGTCTGGCGTTGATCGTGGTGGGCATGGTGCCGTTCACTCAGGTCACCTCGACCACCCCGTACGCCCTGCTGCTGTCGGCGGCGTTCGTGATGGGCCTCGGCATGGGCTGCACGATGATGCCGATCACCTCGGCCGCCCTGCAGACGCTGCGGTCCGAGGACATGGCCAAGGCCTCCACGACCACGAGCATCCTGCAGCAGACCTCGGGCGCCATCGGGTCCGCGGTGATGTCCATCGTCCTGGCCGCGCTCCTCGGCTCCCGCTTCGGCGTGCCAACCAGCCAGGGCCAGCTGGCGGCCACCGTGGCCACCCTGAACCCCGCCACGCACACCGCCGCGGCGGCCCTCGCCGCCGGCGCCTTCGCGACGCCGTTCCTGATCGCCACGGTGATCCTGGCGCTGTGCCTGGTGCCGGCCGCGTTCCTGCCCAACCGCCGCTTCATCCCGACGCCTCCGGTTTCCGGCGCGGACGACGCGGCCGCTCCGGTGCCGGCTGCGCCGCTGCACTGACGGGTTTCGTTCGGGGAAGGGCTGTTCACGACTTCGGTGGTGAGCGGCCCTCCGTCGTTGGCGCTGTGGGTGGGGCTGGGGTTGGGGTGCGCTTGGGCCGGTGGTGTCCGGCTGCGGGCCTCTCCTCGGGCTGGCTTCGGGGGACGCTGGGTGGTGACCGCTGCTTGCCGCCGGGAGCGACGCAGGCAGCTGGTAGCGCTTTTTCCTTGGCGGACTTGGACTCTGCACGGTGAGGGCTGCGGATCGCGGGCCTTGCGCAGCGACTCGGCGGCAGCCTTCGTTGGTCGCGCCCGGCCGAAAACAGCGGCGCCTCGGCCACTCGCGTAGTCCGGCGGCGTTGCCGGCGAACTACCTGCAGTCCGTGGGAACCTGGCTCCGCACGGCGCTTGACCGAACAGTGGCGACCGGATTGCCTCGTCCGTGCTGGCGTGCTGGCGTGCTGGCGTGCTGGCGTGCTGGCGTGCTGGCGTGCTGGCGTGCTGGCGTGCTGGCGTGCGGGAACAAGTGCCGTGTGGTGCCGCCAAACCCGTCACCACAAAGAAAAGGACCGCTCGCGATCCTCCGCGAGCGGCCCTTCACCAAACCTCAGCTACCTCAAGAAAGCCGCTCCAACACCATCGCCATTCCCTGCCCGCCACCGACGCACATGGTCTCCAGGCCGAACTGCTTGTCGTGGTGCTGCATGGAATTGATCAGCGTCGAGGTGATCCGCGCGCCGGTCATGCCGAACGGGTGGCCGACCGCGATCGCGCCGCCGTTGACGTTCAGCCGGTCGAGGTCGATGCCCAGGTCGCGGTACGACGGGATGACCTGGGCGGCGAAGGCCTCGTTGATCTCGACCAGGTCGATGTCCGAAATGGACATCCCGGCGCGCTTCAGCGCCTGCTTGGAGGCTTCCACCGGGCCGTAGCCCATGATCTCCGGCGACAACCCGGTGACGCCCGTGGACACGATGCGCGCCAGCGGGGTGAGGCCGAGTTCGCGGGCCTTGGTGTCGGACATGACGATCACGGCGGCGGCGCCGTCGTTGAGCGGGCAGCAGTTGCCGGCGGTGACGCGGCCGTCGGGGCGGAACACGGGCTTCAGGCCGGACACGCCTTCGAGCGTCACGCCGGCGCGGGGGCCGTCGTCCTTCGAGACGACGGTGCCGTCGGCGAGGGTGACCGGGGTGATGTCCTTGGCCCAGAAGCCGTCGGCGATGGCCTTCTCCGCGAGGTTCTGCGAGCGCACGCCGAACTCGTCCATGTCCTCGCGCGTGACGCCCTTGAGGCGCGCCAGGTTCTCGGCCGTCTGGCCCATGGCGATGTAGACGTCGGGCACGTTGCCGTCGGTGCGCGGGTCGGTCCAGCTGTCCGTGCCCGACGAAGCGGTCGCCACGGTGCGGGCCTCGGCGTCGGCGAAGAGCGGGTTGTGCGTGTCGGGCCAGGAGTCCGAGCTGCCCTTCGCGAAGCGCGACACGGCCTCGACGCCGGCGGAGATGAACACGTCACCCTCGCCGGCCTTGATCGCGTGCATCGCCATGCGGGTGGTCTGCAGGCTGGAGGAGCAGTAGCGCGTGATCGTGCAGCCGGGCAGGTGGTCGTACCCGAGCTCGACGGCCACCGCGCGGCCCATGTTGAAACCGGACTCGCCGCCGGGCAGGCCGCAGCCGAGCATCAGGTCGTCGATGTCGGCGGGGTCGAGCTGCGGCACCTTGTCGAGCGCCGCCCGGATCATCTGCACGGCGAGGTCGTCGGGACGCATGCTGACCAGCGAGCCCTTGCCGGCGCGGCCGATCGGGGAGCGGGCGGTGGAAACGATGACGGCTTCGGGCATGACGGGACACTTCCTCGGGTCGGCGACACAAGCTAAGCGGTTGCTCACCATACTGCCGCGTATCCGGCGTCCCGCAAAGCCGAAGGCGACGCGGACCACTATCGGGCAGCCCGGCCGGTGACAACGCGCGAACCCCGCACGCAGGAGCACTGCCGCACCGGACGATCACCCGCGCGGCCGACAAGTCGACTGCACCCGACTGAGTGGACAGCGTCGCAGGTCCAGCGTTTAGGCTGGGTCTCGCCGCCGAGATCCGGCGCCGGAAGGGCAGGAGCGCAGTCGTGGAGTACGCCGAGCACATCGTCGACCTCGTGGGGAACACCCCGCTGGTCAAGCTGAACTCCCTCACCAAGGGGCTCAAGCCGCTGGTGCTGGCGAAGGTCGAGTACGTGAACCCCGGCGGCAGCGTGAAGGACCGCATCGCCCTGCGCATGATCGAGGCCGCCGAGGCCTCGGGCGAGCTGCGGCCCGGCGGCACGATCGTGGAGCCGACGTCGGGCAACACCGGCGTGGGCCTGGCCATGGTCGCGCAACGCAAGGGGTACAAGTGCGTGTTCGTCTGCCCCGACAAGGTGAGCGAGGACAAGCGCAACGTGCTGCGCGCGTACGGCGCCCGCGTCGTCGTGTGCCCCACCGCCGTGGCGCCCGAGCACCCGGACTCCTACTACAACGTGTCCGACCGCCTCGTCCGCGAGATCGACGGCGCCTGGAAGCCCAACCAGTACGCCAACCCCGCCAACCCGGAGAGCCACTACCTCTCCACCGGTCCCGAGATCTGGCGTCAGACCGACGGCAAGATCACGCACTTCGTCGCCGGCGTCGGCACCGGCGGCACGATCTCCGGCACCGGCCGCTTCCTCAAGGAGGCGAGCGACGGGCACGTGCAGGTGATCGGCGCCGACCCCGAGGGCTCGGTCTACTCCGGCGGCAGCGGACGGCCGTACCTGGTCGAGGGCGTCGGCGAGGACTTCTGGCCCGAGACCTACGACCGCGGCATCGCCGACCGGATCATCCCGATCTCCGACGCGCACTCGTTCGACATCACCCGCCGCCTCGCGGTGGAGGAGGGCCTGCTGGTTGGCGGCTCGTGCGGCATGGCCGTGGCCGCCGCACTGCGCCTCGCCGAGGGCCTCACCGAGGACGACGTCGTGGTGGTCCTGCTGCCCGACGGCGGCCGCGGCTACCTCACCAAGGTTTTCAACGACGACTGGATGTCGTCCTACGGCTTCCTCCCGCCCGATTCCTCGGGCGCGACGGTGGGCGACGTGCTCACCAAGAAGAGCGGTTCGCTGCCCAGCCTCGTGCACTCGCACCCGAACGAGACCGTGGCCGAGGCCGTCGCGATCCTCTCGGAGTTCGGCGTGAGCCAGATGCCCGTGGTCAGCGCGGAGCCGCCGGTGATGGCCGCCGAGGTCGTGGGCGCGGTCAACGAGCGCGACCTGCTCGACGCCCTGTTCACCGGAAAGGCCCAGCTCGCCGACCGGCTCGAGACGCACATGTCGCCCCCGCTGCCCACGATCGGCGCCGGCGAACAGGTGAGCTCGGCGATGAAGGCCCTCGAAGGCGCGGACGGCGCGCTCGTGCTGATCGACGGCAAGCCCGCGGGCGTCGTCACCAGGCACGATCTGCTCGGCTTCCTCGCCGGTCGATAACTGACGATACAGCGCTGTTTGTTACCGATCCGGCCACAGCCACGGCGGGAAGGGGCGCCCGGCGAGGCACGCTTCTGTCGGGTACCCGCCTGCTTTTGGCCGAATCGGTAAATCGGCAATGCGGGTCGGGGCGTTCCAAGCGCCCTGCCCCGCTATCCGATAGCGTGGGCGCGATAGAACTTTTTCGCGTCCTCGTCAAGGGGGTTCAAGACCCACATGAGTGCTCCGCAGCCACCGAACCAGCCCGGGGACGGCGGCGAGCAGCCGCCGCAGGGCCCACCGAGTGGACCCACACCTCAGCAGGACAGTCCTTTCGGCGCGTCGGAGCCGACCCAGGTGGTCCAGCCGGGCCAGCCGTACCCGTCTGCCGCGCCTTCGGGTGAGGGCGGGCTGTTCGGCGAAGCCCCCGAGCCCACGCAGGTCGTGCGGCCCGGTGACGCGAACTCGGCCGGCGAAAGCCACTTCGGTGCCGAGTCGACGCAGCTCGTCCCGCCCGGCTCGCAGCCGCCGGCCATCCCGTACTCCCCGCCGCCGAGCGCGGCCGACAACCCCGCGGCCATGGGCGGCGGGTTCGGCCAGCCGGGCTTCGGGGGACAGCAGGGTGCGCCTTCCGCGCCCGGCGGCTTCGGCCAGCCGGGTCAGCCGGGCCAGCCGCAGGGCTTCGGTGCTCCGGGCGGGTTCGACGGGGGCCAGGGTGCCTTCGGCGCCCCGCCGCAGGGTGGCTTCGGCCAGCCGGGGCAGCCAGGTCAGCCGGGCGGTTTCGGAGCGCCGCCGGCCTTCGGCGCCGCGCCCGCCGCGTCCGGTGGCGGCAACAGCATGTACGGCATGATCGCCGGCGGCATCGTCGCGCTGCTGGGTGTGCTGTCGCTGATCTGGTCGTTCCTCTACATGGGCGACGCGAGCGACTACTCGTCGAGCATCGACCAGGGCCGCCAGGCGGTCGGTGACTCGAAGGTCGACGAGCTGCTCAGCCAGTCGGGCCTCGCCACGCCGGGCGCCATCTGGCTCTACGTGATCCTCGTCCTGGTCGGCGCGGTCATCTCCATCGCCGGCGGCGCGGGTCTCATCCTGGCCGGCCGTCTCGGCGGCGGGATCAAGAAGATCGTGCCGATCGTGACCGCCGTCGGTGGTCTGATTCTGGGCGTCTTCGGCATCCTGCTCGTGTCGGGCACCACGCCGAACCAGGAGATCCTCGACCGGGCCGGCGAGACGGGCGCCGACAGCATCGGCATGCCGGTCCTCATCTTCGGCATCCTGATCTTCATCGTCGGTCTCCTCGGCCTCATCCCGCCCACGGCCCAGTTCATCGGCCTCGGCGGTGGCACCCCCGCCGGCGGCGCCGGCTTCGGCGGCCCGGGTCAGCCGGGTGGTTTCGGCCAGCCGGGTCCGTTCGGCCAGCCGCAGCAGGGCTTCGGTCAGCCGGGCTTCGGCGGTCAGCCGGGTCAGCCCGGGCAGCCGGGCCAGCCCGGCTTCGGTGAGCAGGGCCAGCCTCCGTTCGGCCAGCCCGGCTTCGGCCAGCAGCCCGGTGCTCCCACCAGCGGCGGCTTCCCGCAGCCCGGCGGCTTCGGTCAGCCCCCGCAGCCCGGCTACGGCCAGCCCGAACAGCCCGGCAGCGGCGGCTTCCCCCAGCCGGGCCAGCCTCAGCAGCCCTACGGTCAGCCCCAGCCGGGTCAGCCGGGTCAGCCGGGTTACGGCCAGCAGCCCCCTCCGGGCTACGGCCCGCCCCCGGGTTACGGCCAGCCCGGCCAGCAGCCCCCTCCGGGTTACGGCCAGCAGCCCGGCCAGCCTCCGCAGCAGGGCTACGGCCAGCCGCCCCAGTGGTGACCAGCTGAGCTAGGACGTGACGGGCCCCTTCGGCGCACTTGCCGAAGGGGCCCTTCGCTGTCTGCTCCACTCTTTTACGGCCCATTGATGTGGCGGCACACGCCACAGATCCCTGGCCGGCTACCTGCTACGGCTGACGGATCGGCCGTCCTGTCGGATCCGCCTGCGCTGATGGACCGGCCGCAGCTCGTGAGCGTTCACTGCCTGCGCCTGACTTCCCGCACTACCGCGCGCAGCGGCGACTTCGTTGTTCCGGCGGCGTGTTCCTTGCGGCCCAACGCACCGCTGCGATCGCGAGAACACGTGCGACGGCCGAGTTCCGTTCGCCTTCCGCGGTTGGGTTCGTCGATCCAGCGCAGGCGCCGTGATCCGCCGACCGCGTTCGCCTTCGTGCTGCGTCCCGCAACCGCGTCGAGGCCTTGCGCGGGATGTCGTGACCATCCAGCCCGGTTGTGTTGCCCCGCTTCAGATCCGACTCGCGTTGAGTCCCATCGGTAGTTGTGTCGGCCGAATCTCGTTGCGGAACCCAGGAGAACCGACCACTCCACCGGTTTCCCGGCCCCGTTCCGAGAATTCACATCTTCACCACCTGCTCCGGCATCGAGGAACTGACCGATCGCCGACCACGGGACAGCACCGAACTGAGTACCGCTCGGTATTGCCACGCGCGCAACGAGGCCATCAAGCCCGGCCCACAGCCAATCCGGCCCGGCCGCCACCGCCGTCACCCACACAGCCGATCTTTGCGAAAAATTGAGAAATGCTGTTTTTCAGTAACGACCACCCCGCTGATCTTGACTCGATACGGCACCTGGGCGAAACGGGCACTCGTTCTTCATCGCTTCACCATTTCTCGTCCATGATCGCGATTTACGGGCTAGGGTGAGCCGTTCGTTTTCGCCTTCGAGCCCTGTGGAGCAGAGTTGAGCGGCCCGTACGGATCTCCAGCGCAGCAGCGGTCCGGTCCCGCGGCGGGGGAGCCGTCTCTGCGTGCGAGGCGTCCGTCGGGGGTCACGGCGGTGGTGGCCGCGCTGCTGGGGCTCGTGGCGGCTGGTGCGGCGGGTTACGTGCCGGTGACGTCGTTCATCGACATCCCTTCGGGGTTCAGCCTCGGCGACCTTCCTGTGTGGACACTCGTGGACCTCGGCGCGTACCTCGGCGCGGGGCTGTTCCTGCTCATCGGCGCGCTTGCCACGATCTTCCGCGCCACCGCGGGCGCCGTGCTGCTGATCCTCGGCGCGGTGATCGCCATCGGCGCGATCCTGCTGGAGCCCACGCTCGGCAATGGCGGTTACGCGGCCTACTTCGAGGTCGTTTTCGCGTTGGCCGGTTTCGCGGACGTCGTGCGCGCGGTGCTGGTGGTGCTCGCGCCGATCGTGCTCGTGCTGGCGGCGCTGCGTCCCACGTTCTCGTATCTCAGGTACCGGACCTACGTGCCCGGGCAGTGGTGATTTTCGCCCCGGAACCGCCTCCGGCCTGGCACGATACGGGGACATCTCCCCGCAGCCGGTGGGGGCCGGATTCCCGAGGACTTCCGTGAGCTATCCCCAGAACCCCGGCGAGGGGCAGAATCCGCAGCAGCCGTACGGGCAGAACCCGCAGCAGCAGCCCTACGGCCAGCCGTACTCCGGTCCGCAACCCGTTCCCGGCCAGCAGCCCTACGGTCAGCCTTACCCGGGGCAGCAGCCGATGCCCGGCCAGCCCTACGCGGGCGCGCAGCCCGGGCAGTACCCGCAGCAGTACGGCCAGCCGAGCCAGCCGTTCCCGGCGTATCCGGGCGGCCCGGGTGTGGTCCAGCAGACGCCGGGCGGCGGCACCGCGATCACCGCGGCCGTGCTGGCGATTCTCGGTGGTGTCGTGCAGTTGATCGCGGTGATCGGGTCGATCGTCGCGCTGACGACGTACAGCAGCGGCACCGGCGCCTTCGTCATTCCGCTGATCGTCGACGCCGTGCTGGTGGGGCTGCTGCTCTACGGCGCCATCGCGCTGATCATGCACAAGCCCGCGGGCCGGCTGTGCGTGATCATCGGCTGCGCGGTGGCGATCGTGTTCAGCGTGGTGCAGCTGATCCTCGCCCTGGCCGGCAGCGGTGGGCTCGTGGACACTTCCTCCGAGTACCTGGGCATCGGCATCGCCGGTGGCATCATCGCGCTCCTCCCGCCGGTCGCCACGCTCATCCTCGCGATCGTGAAGCCCACCCAGCGCTGGGTCGGCATCGGCGCCGCGCCGCAGCCGCAGTACCCGGGCGGTTACTCCCCGCAGCAGAACGGCCCGCAGGGCTGGTGACGGGACCGGTTCCGCCTGGCGCACCGCCGCCAGGTGGGACCGCACCGGCGCGACCAGCGGTTACCGCCGGCGGCCGGCGTGAATTCCATCCCAACTGACGGGATTGTCAGTACCGGGTCGTACCCTGGAACCATGGTCGACGACTACTCCGTGCTGGGTTTCGAAACACGCGCCATCCACGCCGGGCAGCAGCCCGATCCGCGGACGGGCGCCGTCATCGTGCCCATTTACCAGACGTCGACCTACGCGCAGGACGGCGTCGGCGGCACCCGCGAGGGTGACTACGAGTACTCGCGCACCGCGAACCCCACGCGCACCGCGCTGGAGCAGGCCCTCGCGTCGCTGGAGGGTGCTCGCCACGCGCTGGCGTTCGCGTCCGGCATGGCGGCGTCCGACGCGGTGCTGCGCACGACCCTGCGCCCCGGCGACCACCTGGTGCTGGGCAACGACGCGTACGGCGGCACGTTCCGCCTGATCGACAAGGTGCTGAGCCTCTGGGGCATCGAGCACACCGTCGCCAACCTGGCCGACGTCGACGAGGTCCGCGCCGCGCTGCGGCCCGAGACCAAGCTGATCTGGTGCGAGACCCCCACCAACCCGCTGCTCGGCATCGCCGACATCGCCGCGCTGGCGGGCGTGGCCCACGACGCGGGCGCGCGCCTGGTGGTCGACAACACCTTCGCCACCCCGTACCTGCAGACGCCGCTGGCCCTCGGCGCCGACATCGTGGTCCACTCCACGACCAAGTACCTCGGCGGCCACTCCGACGTCGTCGGCGGCGCCGTGCTCACCAACGAAGACGAGGTGCGCGAGCAGCTCTTCTACCTCCGCAACGCCGCCGGCGCCGTCCCCGGCCCCTTCGACGCGTGGCTCACGCTGCGCGGCCTGAAGACGCTGGCCCTGCGCATGGAGCGGCACAGCGACAACGCCGAGCTCATCGTGCAGACGCTCACGAAGCACCCGAAGGTCTCCCAGGTCTACTACCCGGGCCTGCCCGAGCACCCGGGCCACGAGGTCGCGGCCAAGCAGATGCGCCGCTTCGGCGGCATGGTCTCCTTCCGCCACGCCGACGGCGAGCAGGCCGCCCTGGACGTCGCGTCGCGCACCAAGCTCTTCATCCTGGCCGAATCCCTGGGCGGCATCGAGTCCCTCATCGAACACCCGGGCCGCATGACCCACGCCTCCACGGCCGGCTCCACCCTCCAGGTCCCCGCCGACCTCCTCCGCCTCTCCGTCGGCATCGAACACGGCACCGACCTGGTCGCCGACCTCACGGCGGCGCTGGGCTGAGGCTGACTTTTTTAGGGAGCCCCTGTGCCACGTTTTTGTGGTGCGGGGGTTTCTTTTTTGGTGGTGTCTCGCTGCCGTGGCCTCTCGCCGCAGCGACCTCTCGCCACGGTGGCGTCTCGCTGAGGTGGACGGAGTCGCGGTGGGCTCTCACCCGGTGGGCACGGTCGCGCTGGGCAGGGCCGCGGTGACGTCCCGCCCGGCGGGCACGGTCGCGGTGGGTGGAGTAGCGGTGGGCTCTCGCCCATTGGGCAGGTTTGCAGTCGGCGGAGTCGTGGCGGCCTCTGGCACCTGCGGCGTCTCGCCCCCCGGTGGCCTTCCGTCGGGTGGACAGCGCCCCGGCGGACAAACCCCCGCCCTCCTCAGGGGGGACTGCCCTGTTCCAGTTTACCGAGGTCAGGGGCTCGAAAACCGCGATCGGGAAATCTGTGGACAACTCGGGGTCGGCAGGATCCGCTGTGGATAACTCGGGCTCGTCATCGGCGGATCTCACGCGAACCCTCGGATGGGTCGCCGGCGGACCTCAGGCGAACCCTCGAACTGATCACCGGCAGACCTCAGGCGAACCCTCGGCCGGCTCCCACCTGTCACCGCGGCTCGCGAGGCGAGCGGACCGGACCCACCGGACTCGATCGGACCGGACCCACCGGACCCGAGCGCGCTCCGCGTACAAATGCGGCCCCGCGAACACAAGAACCCCGCACCAACCGCGGCACGGGGTTCGAAAATGGCGGTCCAGACCCGTCAGGGGCGGTAGCTGCTCGGCTGCGGGCCCGCCGTGTGCAGGGAGTGGTGTGCGGCTTCCTGCTGGTCCGCGGGGGCGGCCGGGAGCTCGGAGCCGTCGATGCAGCCGCCGACGAGTTCGACGTGGTTGTCGTGGCGGATGTATTGGGGGTGGGCGCCGCAGCCGGCGGCGTCGACGGTGAAGTAGGCGGCGCCGGTGAGGGCGACGGCGGAGGCGACGCCCAGCACGAGGGGCAGGACTCCGGCCGACCGGGTCGCGCGGGTGCCGCGGGCGGTCGTCGCGTTTTTCCCGCGGGCCATGGTCGCACTCCCTGATCACGTGTGGTTGCCGTTATCAGAGTACCGGTCCCGCGGCGGTGGCACCTGGGCCATAGGTCGGTGGCATCATCGCGACCTATGGAACTGGTCAGCATCGAGCGGATCGAGGAGGCGCGCAAGCTCCTCGAGGGCATCACCAGGGTGACCCCCATGGAACACGCCCGCGACCTGCGGCGCCTACACGGCGGCCCGGTCTACCTCAAGTGCGAAAACCTGCAGCGCACCGGCTCGTTCAAGATCCGCGGCGCCTACACCCGCATCCACGGACTCAGCCCGGAGGAACGCGCCCGCGGTGTCGTCGCGGCGAGCGCCGGCAACCACGCGCAGGGGGTGGCGCTGGCGTCTTCGCTGCTCGGGATCTCCTCGACGGTGTTCATGCCGCTGCGCGCGCCCCTGCCGAAGCTCGCGGCCACCCGCGGCTACGGCGCCGACGTGCACCTCCACGGTGCCGTGCTCGAGGAGACGCTCGAAGCGGCCATCGCGTTCTCCGAGCGCACCGGGGCGGTGTTCATCCACCCGTTCGACCACGCCGACGTGATCGCCGGGCAGGGCACCGTGGGCCTGGAGATCCTCGAGCAGGTGCCGGGCGCGAAGACCGTGCTCGTGGCCACCGGCGGCGGCGGGCTGGTCGGCGGCGTGGCAGCTGCGGTGAAGGCGCTGCGGCCCGACATCCGCGTGGTCGGCGTGCAGGCCGAGGACGCCGCCGCGTACCCGCCTTCGCTGGCGGCCGGCGCGCCCGTGCGGCTGAGTGAGCTGTACACGATGGCCGACGGGATCGCCGTGGGCCAGCCGGGGCCCGTCAGCTACGCCCACGTGTCTTCCCTGGTCGACGACGTCGTCACGGTCAGCGAAGAGTCGCTCTCGCGCGCGGTGCTGCTGTGCCTGGAGCGGCGGAAGCTGGTGGTCGAGCCCGCCGGCGCCGCGACCGTGGCCGCGCTGATGCAGCACCCGGGCGCCTTCGAAGCGCCGGTGGTGGCGATCCTGTCGGGCGGCAACGTCGACCCCGTGCTGCTCCAGCAGATCATCCAGCACGGCATGACGGCCGGCGGCCGCTACCTCAAGCTCCACCTGCGCGTACCCGACCGGCCGGGCTCGCTCGTGTCCGTGCTCACGCGCGTGAAGGAACTCGGTGCCAACGTGCTCGACGTCGAACACTCCCGCATCTCCGGCAGCCTCGCCCTCGGTGAGGTCGACGTCGCCCTTGCCCTGGAAACCCGCGGCCCCGAGCACTGCAAAGAGGTCGAGGGCGCCCTCGCCGACGCCGGGTTCACCATCGTGCCGTAACCGCCCGGTCCTCAGTGGACGATCGGCGCCCCGGTCACCGCCGACAGCGCCAGCTCACGCGCCGGCTCCCCGACCTCGGGCACCACGAAGCGCCGGCCCCGGATGTGCCGCACCAGCTCCGGGTCCGGCGCCACGGCGTGCTCGCGCAGGTAATACGCGACCGCCCCGGGCCACACCCAGCTGCCGTCCGTCCGGAACGTCAAGGGCACCACGTCCGTGCGCGCCGGATCGAACGCGTCCACCTCGAAACTCCGCGACGCCAACACCGCCGGCGCCGACTCCAGATACGCCAGCACACGCTCCCGCTCACCGCCGGCCAGCGCCTCCCGCTCGACCACGGGCCGGCCGGCCTCGTCGAGCCCGTCGTACACGCGCGGGGTCCGCATCTCGGCCACGGTGGCCGCCGGCGGATCCGCGACGCCGGCTGCGAGCTCCGGCTGTGCCGCGGGAAGGGCGCCGCTCTCCGCTACCGCGCCTTCGTGCTCCTCCGGGGAGGCGGTTGTGCCACCGCCGGCGGTTCCGTCGGCGTGGTCGCCGTTCGTCGCGGTCTCGGGTTCCGGTCGCGACGCGGTGGCCGGGGCAGGCGGCGTCGAGCCCTCTGCCGGCGCGGAACTGGTGTCGCCGTTGGGTGCCGGTGCGCCGCTTTCCCGCTCCTCTGGCGAGGGGGTCGGACCATCGCTGACGGTTACGTCGGTGCGGTCGCCGTTCCTCGTAGCGGCAGTCTCGGCTTCCGGCCGAGGTACGTGAGCTGCGGCAGGCGGTGACGAGGCCGCTGCAGACGCAGCCGTGTCTCGCGGAGGCGCTGAAGTTTCGCCGTTGGGTGCCGGTGTGCCGACTTCTTGCTGCTCTGGCAAGGGGGTCATGCCACCGCTCGAGGCCACGTCGGCGAGGTCGTCGTTTGCCGGGGTCGCGGGTGCTTGCGGCGGAACGTGGGTTGCGGGCGGTGCCGGGGCCTCCGCTGGCGCGACTGTGTCCGGTGGTGGCGCTGAAGTGGTGTCGATGCTGGCGGCCGGTGCGTCGATTTTCTGCTGCCCCGGCACGGAGGGCGGACCACCGCTGGCGGCTACGTCGGTGTGGTCGCCGTTCGTCGTGCTCGTGGTCGCGGGTTCCGGCTGCGGCGTGGCAGCCGGGGCGTGCGGTGTCGAAGCCGCTGCCGGCGCGGCTGAGTCTCGCGGTGGTGGGGAAGTGGTGGCGCCGTCAGGCGCAAGTGCGCTGCGTTCTTGCTGGCCCGGCGTGGGAGTTGTGCCACCGGTCGCGGTCGTCGCAGGATCGGGTTTCGGCTGTGGTGTGGGAGCTGTGGTGGGCGGGGTCGAGCCCTGCGCTGGTACTGCAGTGCGTTGCGGCGGCGGAGTGGCGTGATCGCCAGGCGCGATGATTTCCGGCGTGGTGGCGCCGGTGAGAGTGCCGACCGGGGGCGTCGGAGGGTCCGCGTTCGGCTGAGGTGCGGTGGGGGCGCGGGTGCCAGGTGCCGCGGCCGCGGCCGGTGGTGGGCCGGCCGGGGGTGATGGGGGCATCTGTGGCGCAGCGGCAGGAGCCGCAGTGGCGGCAGCAGAACCAGCGGCAGCAGAACCAGCAGCCGGTGGTGGTGTGTCCGGAGTCCACGGTGCCGGGAGTGGTGGCAGGCCCGCGCGGCTGCGCAGCCAAGGTGGGATGAAGGCTTCCGACCGCGGGAAGAAGCGCAGTTCGTCCTGGAAGCCGACCGGTGGGGGAGGCCGGCGCCACAGGGGTTCGACGTCCGGGCGGAAGTCGAGGCGGGGTGGGTGCTGGGGGGTGAACAGCAGGGTCGCGGAGAGCCAGGTGCCGCGGCCGGGGCGGTACATGCCGGTGCGCAGCACGCCGAGGAGGCGGACGGCCTCGGGGTGTGGGCGGGCCGGGTGCTCGCGGCCGTCCGGGGTGGTGGTGAAGACGTCGGCCTCGATGTGGCGGCCGGCGGCGCGGTATTCCACGCGCAGGCGCCGCCAGCCGGGTGGGGTGGCCGAGGCGCAGGCCTGCCCGACGCGCCGGAGGAGGTCCTGCTGCTGGGCGGCGGTCAGCGGCGCCGGCGGTTGGCTCATGCGAAATCCCCCGACGTGGTCAGTGGCCGGCGGCGGCGAGGCGTTCGCGGAACCAGTCCGGCATGAACTCCTCGGTGCGTGGGAAGCGCTCCTGCTCCATCGCGAACTGCTCCGCGGCCGGGTACGGGTCGAAGTCCGGTTCGTTGCGCCAGTTGTACTGGATCGTGAAGCGGCTCGGCGGCTCGATGCCGAAGCGCGCGGAGAACCAGGTGCCCTCGCCTTCGGTGTACATGCCGCCGCGCAGGCGCTGGAACAGCTTCCAAACGTCGACCGGCGGGTCCCACGGCCGGAACGTGCCGCTCGGGTCCTTCACGCCCACGGCGACATCGACGTTGCGGCCGACCATGCGGAAGTCGATCATCACCTGCTGCCAGCCCGGCGGCACGGCTTCGACCACGGCCGTGGTGATCTCACCCAGCAGCTCGTTCTGCTGGATCGGGTCCAGCTGCGGCCACTTGAACGGCATCGGTGGTGTCCTCCTGAATCGTTCGGACTTTTCGGGCGGGCCCCATCATGGCACGGGGCGCGCGGTCACTCCTGGGCCCGCAAGCGGTCCTGCTCGCCGCCCTCGTCGAGCAGCTTGCGCAGCCACGGCGGCACGTGCTCCTCGTCGCGCGGGTACGCCTCCAGGTCGCGCGTGAAAGCGCTGGGGTGCAAGGGCGGCCACCAGTTCGGGTCGCCGTCGAGGTCGTAGGAGAACGCCGGCTCGGAATCCGGGCGCAGCACCACAGTCGCGGAGAACCACGTGCCCCGGCCGGGCTCGTAGTGGTCGTCGCGCAGCGCGCGGAACGTGGTCTTCACCGGTGCGGGCAGCTCCATCGAACCGGGGGAGCCGTCGCGCATCTTCACCTGGAGCGCGAAGTCGTTGGCGACCACGGTGGCCGACACCGTGAGCGTGATCTCCGCCCACCCGGCCGGCGCCGCGTTCACCAGTGCCGCGGCGATTTCAGCGGGCGCGGGATCGGTCACTGTACTGCCTGTTCTTTCCGAAGTTGATGTCCGCGGGGTTGTTCGGGAACTCGCGTTCCTTGGTCACCCGCGAGATCTCCACGGGTTTCCCGTCCTCCAACACGACGTGCCCGCTCGAGTCCGTCTTGTACACGACTTCCTGCCAGCGCATGGTGACGCTCTCCGGTACACCGTTGCTGTCGCCGTGCATGGCGACCTGGTAGTGCTGGATGTCCTGGCCCTCCGTGTTGGCGAACTTGCCCAGTGCCGTCTCCTGGTTGCGCCACGACGCTTCGTGGATCCACCCGTCGCGGTAGTTGCCGCTGTTGGACGCCGCCATCTGCGGGTGCATGTTCACGTACTCACCCGGGCCGCCCATCTCGTTGGCCGCGAGGTGGCCGCCGGCCCAGCGCACCTTCTCGTACTTGTCACCGTATTCGGGGTGGTCGGCGAACGCCTCCTTGCCCTCGCCGCCGGAGCGGTTCTGCGAGTTGACGTCGCGGAAGGTGTCGTCCTGCCCGCGGAAACTCGGGTCGCCCGTCATGGCGTCGGGCTTGCCGTTCTCGCCGATGTGGAACGTCCACGACTTCGCCGGGTCGTGGAAGTTCGGCACGCGGTACTGCGCGCCGGGGATGAGCGGGTAGCGCAGGTCGGGGTTGTGGTTGGGCGTGGACGTGCCGGGTGTGGCCTCCACGTGCGTGACGTGGCCGTCGGCGTCGGTGTAGAACCGCGTGCTGGAGCCGTTCTGGTACGTCACGTGGTACTCGGCGTTGCCGGCCAGCGGACGTTCCCCGTGCAAGGTCTGCGGCACGCCGTCCGGGTCGGGCGCGGTGTTGCTCGTGCGGGCGGGTACGTCGTCGAGGTCCCGCGGCGAGTCGATGTCCGGGTGGCCCTCGCGGTGGCGCGGCCCGGTGAAATCGGCGTCGTCGGCGCGGTCCCAGTCCACGAACCGCCGGTCGAACTCCGGCGAGTCGGGGTTGTACGTGCGCGTGGCCGGAGGCGGCGCGAACTCCTCCTCCGGGACACCGCCGTTTACGTCGTCACCGTCACCGCGCGCGTGGGCGCTGTCCGCGTCGACGTCGCTCGGGTCGTGGTGGTGCGACTCCGGCGCGAACCCGTCCTGACCCGCGTGGTGCGACGTGCCGTCCGGATGGTGCACGGACCACTCGCCGTCCGGCGGGATCCGCGGCCGCATCCGCCCGTCCGGGCCGATCTCGTAGTCCGACGAGAACACCCGGCCGTGTGAGTCGGTCCAGGCCGGTTTCGTCGGCGCCATCACGTCGGTGTCGAGCTCGCGCGACAGCCGGTTGGCGAAGTCATTGGAGCCCGCGTCGCAGCCGATCAGCCGGATGGGCCTGCCGTCGTAGTCCGCGTTGTGGCGCAGCACGTCGGCGAACTCCTCCGGCGTGTAGTGCCGGTCGCCGATGCGCGCGTGACCGTCGGACGTCACGTGCACATCGACGGTGTAGCGCCCGTCCGGATCCGGCTGGACGCGGTGCGGGAGGTCGCCCAGCTCCGTGTCGCCGCGGTGGTAGGAGCTGCCGGCGGGCGTGCTTTCGGAGTGGTGCTGGTTGACCTCGTCCGGTGTCAGCGGCTCGCCGTGGTCGGGTGAGTCGTGGTGCGGGCCGCCGTCGTGGTCGGCGGTGTCGTGGTGGTCAGGGTTGTCGTGACCGTCGTGGTGCTCCGGATTTTCGTGGTGCTCGGGGTCGTGGTGCTCGGGTGAGCCGTCGCTGTCGTGGTGCGGAGCGCGGTCGTCGGGTTCGTTGTGGCGGGGAGCGCGGTCGTCGGGCTCGCTGTGGTGCGGCGCGCCGTCGCCCGGCTCGCCGCGGCGCGGCGTCCGGTCGGCCGGTTTGCCGTCGGGAGTCCGATGTGGACTGTCGGCTTCCGGGCGGGTCGCCGTCGGCGAACCACCGCGCGCGACGGGTTCCGGCACGTCACCCGGCCGCCGCGGCCCGCCCGCGGCCGGGTCGCCGGGGCGGCGCGAACCGTCGGGGCCTTGGGGTGAGCGCGTGTTCGGGTCACCCGGGCGGCGCGGCGAACCCGAATCAGGGCGCCGGCCTGACGGCTCCGGACCCTCACCGGGCCGTCGAGACGAGGGCCCGCGATCGGGGCCACCGGCGCGAGGTCCCGAGGGCTCCGGAGTGCGTGCGCCGGGGCTGCCTGGCGTGCCGGTCCAGCCACCACCGCTGCCGGGCCGGGCCGCCGGGGTGCCGCCGGGCGCGCCGCCCGACGGCGAACCTGCCGGAGCGCCACCACCCTGCGGCGGCAAACCACCGGCGACAGGCTGGTTCGGCGTGCTGGAGCCCGAGGGGCCCGTGCCATCGCCGGTGCGCGGCGCGGGCGCGCTGGGCGCGGGCTCGTCGACCTTCGGCGGCGCGTAGCCCGAAGCCGAGGTTGAGTTGTCTCCCGCGCTCTGGTGCGAAGACGGCGAACTACCGGCGGACGTGCCGCCGCCGGAGTGGGCCGGTGCGCCGCCGCCGGACCCGCCGCTGCTGTGGGGCGCGGAGCCACCCGACGGCGGGTTGCTCGCGTGCGACGGACTCGGCGCGTCACCGGTGTGGGCACTCGGCGCGTCGCCGGTGTGCGACGGCGCGGAGCTGCCACCACCGGACGGCGAAGAGCTGCCCGCGTGGCTCGGCGAGCTCGGTGCGGAATCGGCATGACTCGACGACCCGCCGCCGGAGGACCCGCTGGTGCTGCGCGGCGTGGAGCTGCCGACGGAGGGGGAATCGCCACTGGACGTCGACGCCGAGTTGTCCCCGCCGGCCCCGCCTGTGTCGCCGTCGTGGGTTCCGTTGCCCGTACTGCGGCGCGACGAGTCACCGGACGAACCGTCCCTTGTGGAGGGACTGCCGCCGTCCGGGCTCGACGACGCCGTGTCGCCGTCACGGGAGTGCGAGCTGCCGGAATCCGAGTCGCCGGAAGTCGAGTCACCGGAGTGCGAGCTGTCGGAATCCGAGCCACCGGAAGTCGAGTCACCGGACCGCGAGCCGCCGGAGTCCGGATCACCGGAGTGGGTACCGTCGGCGTCCGCATCACCTGAATGCGAACCGTCCGAGCCGTCCGGACCGTCCGAACCCTCACCGCTGGGCGAATCCCCGTCACCGTCGGACCCACTGTGGTGCGAACCACCGCCGGACCCGCCACCACCCGTGTGGTGCGCGAACCCACCCGCCTTGATGTTCTTGGTGCTGATCACGTCGAGGCCGGTGACCTTGCCGGCCAGCTTGCCGAGGATCTTGATGATCTTCGTGAACACGTCGGCCAGCTTGCCCAGCAGCGGCGACACCCGGCGCATCGTGTCGCACAGCTTCGTGAGCAGGCCGCTGATCTTCTCGCCCCACTTGGAGATCGCCGTGACGGCCTGCGCGACCACCAGCGGCGTACCGAAGCCGAGGGAGAAGACCTCCTCCATCACCCACGAGATCAGCTTGCCCACCAGGTCGGCGATCAGCTGCCGCACGGTCTCCCGCACGAACGACACGACCTGGCCCATGATCATCGTGACCGTGCCGATGGCACTGGCCACCGTCGCGGCGCCGCCGAGGGCCTCCGCGCACTCCGCGGCACCCTTGCGGTACGCGTCGGCCGCGTCGCCCGTCCATTCGGCGGTGCCGGTCTTCACCGCGTTGGTGTAATCGGCCTGCCGGTCCTGCAACGCCTTCGCGACGTTGCCCCAGGTGTCCGCATAGGACTGGATCACCGGCGGGTTGCCGGCCACCGAGTCGAGCATGTCCTTCAGCGGCTGCACGTGCTCCATCAGGAACGACGCCACCGACGACATCAGGTACCCGAACGGGTCGATCGCCGCGCCCGCGATCTCGCCCGCGAGGCTCAGCACGCCCAGGCCGCCGGAGACCCAGTCGCCGTCCTTGATGCCGTTGAACGCGTCCATCGCCGACTCGGCGACGCCGATACCCGTGGCGTAGCCGTAGTCGCCGTTGCCCGCCGTGAGCGGACCTGGGCCGTCGCCGTCCTGCTTCGCCTGCGCGACGAGCGGGTTCGCCTCGGTCATCAGTCGGGCACCTTCGTGGAGGCGATGGCGTCGGTCGTGCCGGTTTCGTAGGTCTGGTACGCCTGGGCGGCGTTGCGGACCTTCTGCGCCTGCGCGTCCATCGCCGTGACGGTGTTCTGCAGCGCGTTGATGCCGAACTCCTCGACGGGGTCGAG
The DNA here is from genome assembly GCF_035918295.1 of Amycolatopsis rhabdoformis. Classification (GTDB taxonomy): domain Bacteria; phylum Actinomycetota; class Actinomycetes; order Mycobacteriales; family Pseudonocardiaceae; genus Amycolatopsis; species Amycolatopsis rhabdoformis. The sequence goes on along the minus strand of NZ_CP142149.1, from coordinate 6,500,717 downwards.
CATGGCCCGGAACGGCTGGCAGAGGATGCCGTACGCGTCGGTGGGCATGCTGACCTGGTTGGCGGCGTCGACGGCTTGGCGCAGCCCGTCGCCGATCCCGTCGAGCTGGCTCGCGTGGGCCTCGAGGTCGCTGCCGACCTCGTATCCCTTAGGTGCCATGGTGTTCATCCCCCAGGATGGCTGCGTGGATCAGTAGTCGAACGGCCGTGGTCCGGACAGGCGCTCAGGACAGGATCGAGCCACCGAAGTCATCGTCGTCATCCGACTGCTCGGCCCGGCGACGACGCGGTGGCGCAGGCGGAGGCGACGGCGGTGCCTGCTGCCTCGGCGGCGCGGCGGGCGGCGGCGGGGGAGGTGGTCCGTCGTCCTCCGGCCCGAACCGGTGCACGGGCGCCGGCGGTGGCGGCGGCTCCTCCTCCGGCGGCGCCGGAAAGGTGCTCTTCGCGTCTTCCACGAGCTTGTCCCCGGTCGCGTCGGCACCCAGCGTTTCGCTCGCGACCTGTTGCAGCAGCTCGGGAATTCGCGCCTGCGCTTTCTGCACGAGCTGCATCACCTGCGCCGACACCTCGGCCATCCGCTTGCCGCTCGCGGCCTCCGCGATCACCAGGTTCTTCAACAGCCCCTTGGCATCCACGGTCACCGTGACCGAGCCGTCCTTCGCCCGCTCGGTCACGGTCTGGCCCTGCATGCGATCGGCCATCGCCTGGTAGCGCGCAGCCGTCTCCTGCAGCTGCCGCGTCCAGCCGTCGACCATTCGCTGGCTGGCGTCGACGCCGTCCGACATCGGGCCCCCATCCTCTCGAGCTCACCTCCCGCGGCGACTTCTCGCCGCGGGACCCCACAGTGTGGTCCCACAGTGACGGATCAGATCCGCCTCAGGTTCCGGTGGCGTCCGAATTGCTCCGATCGGCCCAGTTTGCCAGTCGGGTCAACCGGTCTCCCCGGCACCTGAACACACAGTACGTGCCCGCACCGACACAAAACGTGGCAAAGCGGCCCGCCCGCGACTTTTCGTCGCGAACGGGCCGCTCGTACCACTCGTTCCTTGACAGGAGCGCCGATCAGGAGTTTCCTGTGCCGCCGCAACCCATCGGGAGCGTCAGAGGTTGCCCCGGCGGTCCTGCTCCCGCTCGATCGCCTCGAACAGCGCCTTGAAGTTCCCCTTGCCGAAGCCCAGCGAACCGTGGCGCTCGATGAGCTCGTAGAACACCGTCGGCCGGTCGCCGATCGGCTTCGTGAAGATCTGCAGCAGGTAGCCGTCCTCGTCCCGGTCGACGAGAACCTTGTGCTCCTGCAACGTTTCGATCGACACCCGCACCTCGCCGATCCGCGCGCGCAGCTCCGGGTCCTCGTAGTAGGAGTCCGGCGTGTCGAGGAACTCGACGCCCGCGGCGCGCATCGCCGTGATCGTGGCGATGATGTCGTTGGTGGCCAAGGCGATGTGCTGGCAGCCGGCGCCCTCGTAGAACTCGAGGTACTCGTCGATCTGTGACTTCTTCTTCGCGACCGCGGGTTCGTTCAGCGGGAACTTCACGCGGTGGTTGCCGTTGGACACCACCTTGCTCATCAACGCGGAATAGTCCGTGGCGATGTCGTCGCCGACGAACTCCGCCATGTTCACGAAGCCCATCACGCGGTGGTACCAGTCGACCCAATAGTCCATCTTGCCGAGCTCGACGTTGCCCACGCAGTGGTCCACGGCCTGGAACAGCCGCTTCGGCGCACCCGCGGGCCGCGTCACCGTGCTCTCGCGCGCCTCGAACCCGGGCAGGTACACGCCGTCGTAGCGCGACCGGTCGATCAGCGAGTGGCGGGTCTCGCCGTACGTCGCGATCGCGGCCATCCGCACGGTGCCGTGTTCGTCGGACACGTCGTGCGGCTCTTCGAGGATCGTCGCGCCCTGCGCGCGGGCGTGCGCCACGCACTTGTCCACGTCGGTCGTCTCCAGCGCCAGGTCACTGACGCCGTCGCCGTGGCGGCGGTGGTGGTCGAGCAGCGGCGAATCCGGCCGCACCCCACCGGTGATCACGAACCGCGCCGAGCCCGACTTGAGCACGAACGCCTTGCGGTCGAAGTGACCGGTCTCGGGTCCGGAGTACGCGACCAGCTGCATGCCGAACGCGACCTGGTAGAACCACGCGGTCTGCGTCGCGTTGCCGGCGACGAACACCACCGCGTCGAGTGCCTTGACCGGGAACGGGTCTTTGCTCGCGTCGTGTTCGACGAGCCCCACGAGCTGACGGAGCTGGTCGAAGCTGACGTCGTCGAGTGCGCCCTGCGGATCCATGGTGTGGGTCATGCCGAAAAGCATGGGTCCGCCACGGCAAGATGAGCAATGGTCACCGAATTTGCTGGACAATCTGTGCAGCGCCAGCCCGTAGACTGCGGTCAACGTGGACAACCTGCGCAGGGAGGAAACCGTGCTCGACTCGCTCGACGCCCGGCTGTTGCTGCTGCTCACCGACTCGCCCCGCCTCGGCGTGCTGGAGTGCGCGCGCCGGCTCGGGGTCGCGCGCGGCACCGTGCAGGCGCGCCTCGACCGGCTCACCGAGCGCGGCATCCTCGGCGGCTTCCCGCCCGAACTCGACCTCGCCGCGATGGGTTACGGCCTCACCGCGTTCGCCGTGCTCGAGATCGCGCAGGGCCGGCGCGGTGGCGTCGCCGAGGCGCTCGCCGCCATCGAAGAGGTGTGCGAAGTGCACGCCACCACGGGCCAGGGCGACCTGTTCGTGCGCCTGGTCGCCCGCGACAACGACGACCTGCAACGCGTGATCGACGAGGTGGTGGGCGTGGACGGCGTGCTGCGCACCTCGACGTCGATCGCGCTGTCCACACCCGTGCCACCCCGCGTGCGCCCGCTGCTGGAACGCACCGCGCGCGGTTAGAACGCGTCGAGCACGTGGGCCAGGTACCGCTTCGCCGAACGCTGCACGACCTCGTGCCCGTCGCTGCGCACGACCCGGTCCCAGAACGCGCCGTAGATCGCTTCGAACGCGTACGGCTCGAGCAGTTCCGCCGCGCGGCGCACCACGCTGGGCCGTTCGGGGATGGAATTCGGGTAGCTGTACATGAAAGCCACGTGGGTGCGATCGGGGATCACCTGCACGATGTCGCCCGACAGCAGCGCCCCGCGGCCTTCTTCACCCGCGGGCCAATGCAGCACGGTGCCGCCGGTGAAGTGCACGCCGAGGTTGATCAGCCGCAGGTCGTCGGCCACGTCGAGCGTGGTGCCCGACCACAGCCGGATCGACGGGTCGGGTCGCCCGATCCAGTCCCGGTCGGCTTCGTGCAGGTAGATCGGCACGTCGAAGGCGTGGGCCCACTCGACCACGGTCGAGTAGTAGTGCGGGTGGCTGATCGCGATGCCGGTGATGCCGCCGAGGTCGGTGACCTGGCGGACCAGGTCGTCGTCGAGGTAGGCGGCGCAGTCCCAGAGGAAGTTGCCGGATCCGGCCTGTACGAGCAGCGCGCGCTGGCCGATCGCGAAGCCGGGTTCGGAACCGATGCCGATCACGCCCGGGCCCTGTTCTTCGACGCGCGGCCGGTAGTCGCCGCTCGAGCGCAGGGTGTCGAGGTCGGTCCACGCCTGGCCGGTGAGCGGCACGTACTGGCGTTCGTCCTCGCAGATGGGGCAGTCTTCACGCGGCTCGGCGTACTGCATGCCGCACGTGCGGCACAGCGGTTCGGTGCTCATCGTGGCCTCCCAGTGGTGTCCGGGATCCACGCTAGTCGCGTACCCGGCTCACGCGAGCCGGGTACGCGAAAGACCGATCAGGCCTCGCTGTAGGGAACAGCCTTGACCAGCGTGACCTGCTGCGTGCGGCCGTTGGGCAGCTCGTACTCGCGCGACTCGCCTTCCTTGGCGCCGAGCAGGGCCTTGCCCAGCGGCGACTCCGGGGAGTACACGTCGAGCGCGCCCTCGGCGCCCTCTTCACGGGTGGCGAGGAGGAACTTCTCCTCGTCGTCGTCACCTTCGTACTTCACGGTGAGGACCTTGCCCGGGCCGGCGGTGCCGTCGTCCGCGGGAGCCTCGCCGACCTTCGCCGAACGCAGCAGCTCCTGCAGGTGCCGGATGCGTGCCTCGGCCTGGCCCTGCTCCTCGCGCGCCGCGTGGTAGCCGCCGTTTTCCTTGAGGTCTCCCTCTTCGCGGCTGTCGTTGATGCGCGCAGCGATGACCGGACGATTCTCGATCATTTCGTCGAGCTCGTGCTTGAGCCTGTCGTAGGCATCCTGGGTCAGCCAGGTCACCTTGTCGCTCACGGTCACCATCTCCTCGTCGGGCCTGCCAGGCTTGGGTGTTCAAGCCGGCCTCCGCACGGGCTCACTGCGCCCGCACGGCTGGGATAAAGGAAAAACACGGCCCGCCTCGGGCCGTGCTGGTGTGTCAGCTTATCACGGCAGGTTGCAGCGACGCCGGTCCATTCCACGCCGCGCGGACACCCGCCGCGCATTTCACCCCGTTGGCCGCTATGGGGTTGACATGTAACGTGGTATGGAGTACGAGCAGCCGTACACGTCGGCTGTCACCGGTTCCCCGATGCTCTTCACCACCGTGCTCACCCGGCTGTGGCCGGCTCCGGCGGGAACCAGCACCTCTCTCCGGCCGCTCTCGGCGCCGGACCTGTCCTGCACCCGCACGACGCACACCCCGGCCTTGTCGGGGTCGTCACGCGTGACGTTGATGGTGATCTCCATCGCGTTGCCCGGGCGGGGTTCGAAGGCCACCCGCTCCGCGTCGATCGAGGCCGCACCCAGGTTCACGTAGGCGATCCACGCCACCGCGAAGCTCGCGACCACCGCGACCGCGGCGAAAACCCAGCGCTTCCAGCGCTTCGACCCGGCCTTGGCGGGCGAGCCGTACCGGTCCGCGGGCGGCGCCGGACGGGCGTCTCCCTCGGTGGTAGCGGTCTCTCCGGTCTGCAAGTCCGGGCCTCCGGTCGTTCTTGTCGTACCCGCGGGGACAATGGGTGGAGCCCGCCTGGGGGCACCACCTGTCGTCGAGTATCCGCGAGCCGTTCCGGTGGCGTGGAGCCGGGGCACGGTACGACGGAATAACGGACCACGAAAGGGTCGTTCGGAACATGGTGCGAGCTGACGAGCTGATGACGAGCGACCGCGCCTCGAACCTGCGTCTCATGGCGGTGCACGCGCACCCCGACGACGAGTCGAGCAAGGGTGCCGCCACCATGGCCAAGTACGTGGCCGAGGGCCACGAGGTCATGGTCGTGACGTGCACGGGCGGTGAGGCGGGCAGCATCCTCAACCCCGCCATGGACCGCCCCGAGGTGCTGGCCAACATGACGGAGATCCGCCGCGACGAGATGGCGCGGGCCGCGAAGATCCTGGGGGTGCAGCACCGCTGGCTCGGCTTCGTCGACTCGGGGCTGCCCGAGGGCGACCCGCTGCCACCGGTTCCGGAGGGGTCCTTCGCGGTGGTGCCGCTGGAGGAGTCCACCGAGGCGCTGGTGCGCGTGGTGCGCGAGTTCCGTCCCCACGTGCTCATCACGTATGACGAGAACGGCGGCTACCCCCACCCCGACCACATCCGCACCCACGTGGTGTCGATGGCGGCCTTCGACGCGGCGGGCGACCCGAACCGTTTCCCCGACGCCGGCGACCCGTGGCAGCCGCTCAAGCTCTACTACGTCCACGGCTTCTCCAAGGCCCGGATGACGCTGTTCGACGAGGCGCTCAAGAAGGCAGGCCTGCCCTCGCCGTACGACGAGTGGCTCAAGAACTGGGACCCGGATCGAGCCGACATCATGGAGCGGGTGACCACCCGGATCGAGTGCGGTGAATACTTCGAGGTGCGCGACGAGGCGCTCAAGGCGCACGCCACGCAGATCGACCCGACCAGCCGCTGGTTCGCGGTGCCGCTCGAGATGCAGCGCGAGGTCTGGCCGACCGAGGAGTACGAGCTGAACCGCTCCCTGGTGGACAGCACGCTGCCGGAGGATGATCTGTTCGCCGGCATCAAGGAGAAGGTGAGTCCATGAGTTTCGGTGTGCCGGCCGTCGCGGTCGCCCCGCTGACGGCCTCGGCCCTGTTCCTGGCCCAGCAGCCCGACAGCGGCGACAACGGCGGCCAGGGTGAGGACTTCGGCAAGTCCTCACCCGTCGGCCTGCTGGTGCTGATCCTGTTCCTGATCGCGGTCGCGTTCCTCATCCGGTCGATGAGCAAGCACCTGAAGAAGGTGCCGAAGAGCTTCGACCAGGAAGAGGTTGCGGACGCGGCGGGGGAATCGCCCGAGCAGGAGAAGGCGGGCGAACCGGTCGACACGGTCGAGTCCGCCGCCGCTGACCCGGCGCGCGCCAAGTCCGACTGACCTCGCCCGCCGGCCGGGTTCGCGGTGGTGCCACCCTGGTGGCATGGCGAACCGACTGGCGGACGCGACCAGCCCCTACCTCCTGCAGCACGCGGGCAACCCCGTCGACTGGCGCGAGTGGGGGCCTGAGGCGCTGGCCGAGGCGCGCGAGCGCAATGTGCCGATCCTGCTGTCGGTCGGCTACGCGGCGTGCCACTGGTGTCACGTGATGGCCCACGAGTCCTTCGAGGACGAGGGCACCGCGACGCTGATGAACGCGCACTTCGTGAACATCAAGGTCGACCGCGAGGAACGGCCGGACATCGACGCGGTCTACATGGCCGCCACCCAGGCCATGACCGGCCAGGGCGGCTGGCCGATGACCTGCTTCCTCACGCCCGAGGGCGAGCCGTTCCACTGCGGCACCTACTACCCGCCGACGCCGAGGCAGGGCCTGCCGTCGTTCGGGCAGCTGCTGGTGGCCGTGTCGGAGGCGTGGACCGAGCGGCCGGAGGACCTGCGCGAAGGCGCGCAGCGGCTGATCGGGCACCTCACCGAGCGGAGCGGGCCGTTGCAGGCTTCCGCGGTGGACGCCGCGGCGCTGGCCGGCGCCGTCGAGAAGCTCGCGGCCGAGGTGGACCCGGTGCACGGCGGGTTCGGTGGGGCGCCGAAGTTCCCGCCGTCGATGGTGCTGGAATTCCTGTTGCGCCACCACGAGCGCACCGGCTCGGCCGAGGCGTTTTCGCTGGCTTCGTCGACTGCGGACGCGATGGCCCGCGGCGGTATCCACGACCAGCTCGCCGGCGGTTTCGCGCGGTACTCCGTGGACGCGGAGTGGATCGTGCCGCACTTCGAGAAAATGTTGTACGACAACGCTTTGCTGCTCCGGGTTTACGCCCATTTGGCCCGGCGGGGCTCTTCGTTCGCGTTGGGCGTCGCCGAGGGGATCGTCCGGTTCCTCGAGACGGACCTGCGCACCGAGCAGGGCGGCTTCGCGGCTTCGCTCGACGCGGACACCGAAGGCGTCGAGGGCCTCACGTACGTGTGGACCCCGGCTGAGCTGCGCGAAGTGCTCGGCGACGAGGACGGCGCGTGGGCCGCTTCGGTGTTCTCGGTGACGGAGCGCGGCACGTTCGAGAAGGGCTCTTCCACGCTTCAGCTGCCGGGCGATCCTGAGGATTCCGCGCGGTACGAGCGCGTGCGGCTGGCGTTGCTGGCCGCGCGTGCTTCGCGGCCGCAGCCGGCGCGTGACGACAAGGTGGTGGCCGCGTGGAACGGCCTCGCCATCACCGCGCTGGCCGAGGCGGGTGTCGCGCTGGAGCGTCCACAGTGGATCGAGCTGGCGCGCCGCGCGGCTTCGCTGCTGCTGGACCTGCACGTGGTCGACGGCCGTCTGCGGCGCAGCTCGCGCGACGGCGTGGTCGGCGTGCCGGCCGGGGTCCTCGAGGACTACGCCTGCCTGGCCGACGGCCTGCTCGCCCTGCACCAGGCCACCGGCGAGCCGCGCTGGCTCGACGAGGCGACCCGGCTGCTGGACCTGGCGCTGAAGCACTTCGCCGCCGAGGCCGCGGGCGCCTACCACGACACCGCGGACGACGCGGAAACGTTGGTGCAGCGGCCTTCCGACCCCACGGACAACGCGAGCCCCTCGGGTGCTTCGGCACTCGCGGGCGCGTTGCTCACGGCTTCGGCACTGGCCGGCCACGAACAGGCTGGGCGCTACCGCGACGCGGCGGACGCGGCGTTGCAGCGCGTAGGCCTGCTGGCCGACCGGGCGCCGCGGTTCGCCGGCCACTGGCTTGCGGTGGCGGAAGCCGCGCAGTCGGGGCCGGTACAGGTCGCCGTGGTCGGGGCCGACCGCGCCTTGGTCACGGCGGCCGCGCAGCGGATCCACGGCGGCGGCGTGGTGCTGGGCGGAGAGCCGAATGCTGCCGGTGTGCCGCTGCTGGCCGACCGTCCGCTCGTGGACGGCGGCGCGGCCGCGTACGTGTGCCGCGGGTACGTGTGCGACCGGCCGGTGACGTCGGTGGAGGAGCTGCTCGCCCACCTCTGAGTTCCGCCCCTGGTGAACAACGCCCTGCTCAGCGTGTATTCGGCGTAGCTTCAGCAGCGAGGTAATCATGTAATCGCGGAGGCGAGCATGCACACGCGCTACAAGGTGGTGGGACACATGGCACGAGGGTGGAAGGGCCGCGGCGGCTGGCAGCAGGCCGAGGTGCCGTCGGCCGAAGACGCGTCGGCCTGGTTCGGCGGACGCCTCCCGGACGGCTGGTTCACGGGCGAGCCGGAGATCACGGTCGACCGCGAGGAGATCATCATCGTGGGCGAACTGCCCGCGCTGACCGGCGACTTCGCGGACGACGCGGCCCGCGCGGCCGCCGAGGACGGGCGCATCAGCCGCTTCCGCGAGGAGACGCGCGACGAGCGCATCGAGATCGCGCGGCAGGCCGAGCACCGGTACCAGCGCAAGGTGGCGTGGGGCGCGAAGCTGGGCGGCACGCAGGTGCTGTTCACCACGGTGTCCGCGCCGGTGATGACGCGGCTGCGCCAGCCCGAGCGGCTGGTGCTCGACACGCTGGTGGCGGCGGGCGTCGCGCGGTCGCGTTCGGAGGCGCTCGCGTGGGCGGTGCGGCTGGTCGGCGAGCACGCCGACACCTGGCTGGCCGAGCTGCGCGACGCGATGACGAAGGTGGACGATCTGCGGTCGAAGGGCCCGGATCTCAGCTGAGTGCTCGCGAACGGGACTCTCGTGCTTCGGCGCGGGAGTCCCGTTTCACGTCCGGGGCCGCCACCGTCCGCGCAGCGTCCGCCGGTCCGTTCGCGTGAGCTGGCCGGCGGAATCGCGGTCCCAGTGGCCGCCGTGGGAATCGGTGAAGGCGAGGCCCGGCACCGCGGCGGTGGAGTACAGGTCGTCGGCCGGGAGCCGGTCGTGGCCGAACGGCAGGCCGCGCACGGCGGTGGCACGCGGCGGCAAGATGGCGAGCCGAAGCTGGTGCGGGGTGTCTTCGTCGGGGCGCTGAACGGTGACGGTGCAGTCGAACGCGGGTGCGTCACCGCCGTTGTGCACGCACACGACATAGTCCTCGGCGCGCTCGTGGCGGCTGCCCTCGTCGAGCCACGCGGACACCGAGTGCGCCTGCTCCTGCTGCCGGATCTCGGGCTGGTCCTTGCGGTTGAGCAGCATGATCCACACGTACGACGCGAAGCCCAGCAGCGAGCCGGCGCTGCCGATCGCCGAGATCCACGTGGCTGTCGAACTCATCGTCGCGTGCTTTCCCCGCCGGTTGGCCCGCCAAACGATCGAGTCGTCTTCGTCACCTCGACCTGCGACGACGCCGGGACGAGGGCAGGCTTACCAGTGAGTAGCCAGTCGCTTCGGACGTTTCGGATTCGGAGGAGCCGTGGACATCCCTGCCGTTCCCGCGAAGGTGGACCCGGACGCGCTCACCGCCGTCCTCGACGGTCGCTGGGCCGAGCTGCGCCGCGGTGTGCGCACGCAGATGTCGGCCGAGACGTTCCGCGATCCGGTGGACCTCGACGTCGAGCCGCACCGCGCGCAGGTGCTCGAGCAGCTGCGCGAGCTCGCCGCCACGGATCGGCCGGCGCTGGGGTTCGACCGCGCGTACGGCGGGCAGAGCGACATCGGCGGCTCGGTGGTGTCGTTCGAGATGCTGGGCCTCGGCGACCTTTCGCTGATGGTGAAGGCCGGCGTGCAGTGGGGGCTGTTCGGCGGCGCCGTGCAGTTGCTCGGCACCGAGCGTCACCACGAGAAGTACCTGCGCCGCATCATGGATCTCGACCTGCTCGGCTGCTTCGCGATGACCGAGCACGGCCACGGCTCCGACGTGCAGCACCTGCACACCACCGCGACGTACGACCCGTTGACGGGGGAGTTCGTGGTGCACAGCCCGGATCCCGGCGCCACCAAGGAATACATCGGCAACGCGGCTCGCGACGGGCACGCCGCCGTGGTCTTCGCGCAGCTCGTGACGGGCGGCGATTCCCGTGGCGTGCACGCGTTTTTCGTGCCCATCCGCGACTCTGCCGGCGCGCCGATGCCCGGTGTCACGATCGAGGACTGCGGCCGCAAGGCGGGCCTCAACGGCGTCGACAACGGGCGGCTTTCGTTCAACCAGGTGCGCGTGCCGCGTGAAGCGCTGCTGAACCGCTTCGGCGACGTCGCCGTCGACGGCACCTACAGCAGCCCCATCGAAAGCGACGGCCGCCGCTTCTTCACGATGCTCGGCACGCTGATCCGCGGCCGCGTGAGCGTCGGCGGAAGTGCCGGCAGCGCCACCAAACGCGCGCTGACCCTGGCCATTCGCTACGGCGACCAGCGCCGCCAGTTCACCCGGCCGGACGGCGACGAGGTCGTGATCCTCGACTATCTGGGCCACCAGCGGAAGCTGCTGCCGGCGCTCGCGAAAACGTACGCGCTGCACTTCGCGCAGGAAGAACTCGTCGCGAAGCTGAACGACATCGCGCCCGACGCGCCCGAAGAGGAACAACGCGAGTTGGAATCCCGCGCGGCCGGCCTGAAAGCCGCCAACACCTGGCACGCCACCGCCACCATCCAGACCGCCCGCGAAGCCTGCGGCGGCGCCGGCTACCTGTCGGAAAACCTGCTGGCCGGCCTGAAAGCCGACACCGACGTCTTCACCACCTTCGAAGGCGACAACACCGTGCTGCTTCAGCTGGTGGCCAAGGGCTTGCTCACGCAGTACAAGGAACACTTCGAAGAACTCAGTCCACTCGCGACAGCCCGCTTCGTCGCCGAACAACTCGTGGGCGCAGTCCTCGAACATACGTCGGCCCGGGCTTTCGTGGAGCGCCTGACGGAATCGGACGACGCCGAGGTGCTGTTCGATCGGGAATGGCAACTGCGGCTGTTCGAGGACCGTGAGTCGCACGTGCTGGAAGGCGTGGCGAACCGGCTCCGCAAGGCCGGGGAGGATCCGTTCGGCGTGTTCAACGCGGCGCAGGATCACGTCCTGGCCGCGGGGCGGGTGCACGTGGAACGTCTTGTGCTGGCGGCGTTTGCGCGTGCGGTGGAGGGTTGCGAGGACCCGGAGGCGGCTGCGTTGCTTTCCCGGGTGTGCGACCTGTACGCGCTGTCGGCCATCGAGGCGGACCGCGCCTGGTTCCTCGAGCACGGGCGGCTCACGACTTCGCGGTCGAAGGCGGTGACGGCGGCGGTGAACGAGTTGTGCGCCACGCTGCGGCCGCATGCGGGGACGTTGGTGGATGCGTTCGCGATCCCTGCGCAGTTCTTGGCGGCGCCGATGTTGCGGGGCTGACGCTTGGAGCAGACTCGCAGAGCTACGCTGCAGGAATGATCAGTGCCGCCGATTCGGCCATTGCGGGGTACTTGGTTCAATACGGTGAAACGGAGACCGCACGCTGGGTCTTGACTTGCAGCGAAGACGACCTCCTCCGGATCGGTTCGGTGGGGCACTGGTTGGAGCTGCGCGGACCCAGCACCCCGACGGGCGCCGGCATGATGCTCGCCAAGGCCTTGGCGCTGGCGGCGGTGTACGTGCGCGAGGGCAAGCCCCGCGACCTCGTTCGCAGTCGTCGGCGGTTGACCGGCGATGAGAGCGTGGTTGCCCCGGAGCACCGGGAACGACGACCGTCGGTGAAGGCTTCTTTGACGCTGCCCCGGGATTACGGGATCGGGGACGACGCCCGGGACTACTGGGAGGAGCAGCCTGTGCAGTCTGCTCCGCCCTCCGGCGAGGTCCCCGTGGTGCCGAAGCTCGAACCAACGGCTCCCGCTGTGTCCGACGCGATCATGCGGTGGTGGGACGGCCGCACCAAGTACAACCTCACCGAAAACCTGATCCGCAACGACGTCGGCTACTTGCGGACCGCGGGCCAGTACCTGATCGTCGAGCGGAAGGCCACACCGAGCCTGCACTACGTCCAGGCGATGCGCCGCCCTGAGGGGAACTACCAGATCGAGTACCGGGACGGTGGTCCCGAGCGGCACTTCCAGGCCTACGCCAAGAATCGTCCTCAAGTGGTCGCCGCTCTGTGGGGCTGGACCACTCGCGACACGATCTGGCAAGAGCGCTTCGAGTGGACGAACATCGGCAGCATGTTCCTCGATCCGCAGGCGAGGACCCCGATCGACGAGTGAGGGAGGCCAGGTTCCTGGACGCTTGTGTTCCTCGCGTGATCGACATGGAGGTATGCGCCGAAACGGGACCGTGATTGCCAGAGGCGCCTGCGGCTACCAGCCGGACAGCGCGACCTGGCAGCAAACGCCGGTTAGGCGTACAGAACCAGCCAGATCGCCACATAATGCGAAATCGCCGCCAACACCGTGCACGCGTGGAAGAACTCGTGGTACCCGAACGTCTCCGGCCAGTGGTTCGGCCACTTCACCGCGTAGAACACCGCGCCCATCGTGTAGAAGAGGCCGCCGACGCAGATGAGGACCAGGGCGGCGATGCCGGCGTGGCGGGCGAGTTCCGGGAGGACGAAGACCGCGACCCAGCCCAGGGCCACGTAGATCGGGACGCCGAGCCAGCGCGGGGCGTTCGGCCACAGCATCTTCATCGCGACGCCGAGCAGGCCGCCGCCCCAGACGATGGCGAGGACGATGTAGCCGGTGGGCTGGGACATGGCCAGCAGTGAGAACGGGGTGTACGTGCCTGCGATGAAGAGGAAGATCATCGAGTGGTCGGCGCGCTTCATCCACTTGTAGGCGCGCGGGCTCCACAGGCGGCGGTGGTACAGAGCGCTCACGCCGAAGACGCCGAGCACGGTCAGGCCGTACACGGACGTCGCGAGGGCGGCGAGCGGGGACACGGTGGACGCGGCGAGCGTCACGAGGGTGGCGGCGCCCGCGACGGCGCCGAAGAAGGACCAGAAGTGGATGTGGCCCCGCAGGCGGGGGCGGGTGTCCACTGGCGCAGGGCCGGACGGTGGGGGTTCGGTCGTCACGCTCACCCGGCCCAGGTTACGGGAGCGTAGGTTTTTCGCCACCCCCCGTGGCGCGTCACACGTGTGACGCAGGGGTGCGTACGCTCAGCTGACGTGAGCCTCCGGTCCTTCATGTCCGACGTCGTCTACAGCGTCTACGGCCGCCGCCTGATCCAGCAGGCGCGGGGTCGCCATCCGCGCCACATCGCGATCATGCTCGACGGAAACCGCAGGTGGGCGCGGGAAGCCGGGTTCACCGACGTGGCCGACGGCCACCGCGCGGGCGCGAAGAAGATCGCCGATTTCCTCAGCTGGTGCCGGGAGGCCGACGTGGAGGTGGTCACGATGTGGCTGCTCTCCACCGACAACCTCAACCGCGACCCCGACGAGCTCGAGCCGCTGCTGAAGATCATCACCGACGTGACCGACGAGCTCGCCGGCCCCTCGGTGCCGTGGCGGCTGCGGATCATGGGGGCGCTGGACCTGCTGCCGATCGAGGTCGCGAAGAAGCTCACCGCCGCGGCGGCCCGCACGGAGGACCGGCCGGGCATGGAGGTGAACATCGCCGTCGGTTACGGCGGGCGGCAGGAAATCGCCGACGCCGTGCGCAAGCTGCTGCTGCAGCAGGCCGACGAGGGCACGTCGATCCGTGAGCTGGCGAAAATCCTCGACGTGGACCACATCTCGGAACACCTGTACACCTCGGGCCAGCCGGATCCCGACCTTATTATCCGAACGTCAGGAGAGCAGCGGCTTTCCGGATTTCTGCTCTGGCAGTCGGCGCATTCGGAATTCTGGTTCACGGAAGCGTACTGGCCCGCATTCCGGCGAGTGGACTTCCTTCGCGCGCTTCGCGACTACGCGTGGCGCCACCGTCGCTTCGGCACCTGAGGCGAGCTGCGGCAAACCCGGCGCGAACCCGGGGTAAACCGAGGCTGAACCGGCCCGAGCCCGGACATGACGAAGGCCCCGGAGCGGCAGCTCCGGGGCCTTCGTACTAACCACGTCAGTGGCCGTGGTGCTCCAGCGAGTGGAGGATCAGGGCCGGGGTGGTGGCAACGCCCGTGTAGGCGCCGGCGACCAGGGAGGCCGCGCCGAAGCCCAGGGCCCCGCCGCCCTCGATGAAGGTCGCGTAGGCGTCACCGAACGTCGGGTCCGGGGTGTAGCCGTGGTCTGCCGGCGAGGCGAACGCCGTGCCGCCGATCAGCATCAGGCCCGCAGCGGCACCGGCGATGACTCCAGCCTTCTTCAGCACTTCGCACACTCCTACAGTAGATATACCTGGGATCCGGGGCACCGAAGTTTCCGGTGGTGTGTCCCGCAGTGAGAAAATTACCCTCGTCGCGGCCGAAATGAATGCCGGGTACGCCCATTGTGTGAGGCCTAAAACGCCTTGTTCACCCGGTCCGGTTCTGTCTTCAGGACGCGAAATGCATTCCGGTCCGCCCCGTGGTACAAGGCTTTACGCTGATCTTTCGAATGCGTTCGGTGATCTTTTCACCATGATCATTCCACCGCGTGATCCCTCGATCGCTGACTACGTGACGCAGCGTGACAGTGACGGGGCGTTGATGTCGGACGACCTACGGTGAGGTGACGAATGAGCGAATCACCTGTGTGGCTGCCTGCACGATCCGCGATCCGTCGGTACCTTCCGGAAGTGAGGGCACGCGTTCCGTGCGGGTCCTCGAGGGAGGCCCTGGTCGTGGCGTTGATCGAGGGGGCGGCTCAGCCGCCCACACGATGCACGAGGGGGCCGGCACCCGGCCCTCGTGGCCGTACGCGCTGACGTAGCCAACGTCAGGGAGTACGGACCCAGCCAGGGAGGTGCCCGGCCCAGCGAGTGCGGGCGTGGGGTGCAACACGCCCTCGAGGGAGATGCCGTCGTGACTGCGCAGCGTTCACCCCGCAAGGCCTCTGGCCGTTCTTCGACCGGTGCCCCTGGCCCGGAGAAAGCCTCGATCTCGCCCGAATCCGGGCAGTTCACGTACGTGCTCGACACGTCTGTGCTGCTCTCAGACCCGTGGGCGGTGACGCGGTTCGCCGAACACGCGGTCGTGCTGCCCCTGGTCGTCATCAGTGAACTGGAGGCCAAGCGCCACCACCCCGAGCTCGGCTGGTTCGCCCGCGAGTCGCTGCGGTTGCTCGACGACCTGCGGCTCAAGTACGGCCGGCTCGACGCGCCGATCCCCATCGGCGACGAGGGTGGCACCCTGCAGGTGGAGCTCAACCACACCGATCCGTCGGTGCTGCCGGTGGGCTTCCGGACCGACTCCAACGACCACCGCATCCTCGCGTGCGCGCTCAACCTCGCGGTGGAACGGCCGTCGGTCACGCTGGTGACGAAGGACATCCCGCTGCGGGTCAAGGCGGGGGCCGTGGGCCTCGCCGCCGACGAGTACCGCGCGGGCGAGGTCACGCCATCGGGCTGGACGGGCATGGCCGACGTGGACGCCCCGCAGGAGCTGATCGACAGCCTCTTCTCGGGCGGCACCGTCGACCCGGTCGAATACGGCCTTCCGGACGTGGGTGAGCTTCCGTGCCACACCGGCCTGCGGCTGCTCGCCGGCAGCTCCAGCGCACTGGGCCGCATCACGGCCGACAAGCGCGTGCGGCTCGTGCGCGGCGACCGCGAGGCGTTCGGCCTCCACGGCCGCTCCGCCGAGCAGCGCGTGGCTCTCGACCTGCTGCTCGACTCCGACGTCGGCATCGTGTCTCTGGGCGGCCGCGCGGGCACCGGCAAGTCGGCGCTCGCGCTGTGCGCCGGCCTCGAGTCCGTGATGGAACGCCGCCAGCACCGCAAGGTCGTGGTGTTCCGCCCGGTCTACGCCGTCGGCGGCCAGGACCTCGGCTACCTGCCCGGGTCCGAGAGCGAGAAGATGCAGCCCTGGGCGCAGGCCGTGTTCGACACGCTCGGCGCGCTGGTCAGCCAGGACGTGCTCGACGAGGTCTTCGACCGCGGCATGCTCGAGGTGCTCCCGCTGACCCACATCCGCGGCCGCTCGCTGCACGACTCCTTCGTGATCGTCGACGAGGCCCAGTCACTGGAACGCAACGTGCTCCTCACGGTGCTCTCCCGCCTCGGCACGGCGTCCCGCGTGGTCCTGACCCACGACGTGGCCCAGCGCGACAACCTGCGCGTCGGCCGCCACGACGGCGTCTCGGCCGTGATCGAGAAGCTGAAGGGGCACCCGCTGTTCGCGCACGTGACGTTGACGCGGTCGGAGCGCTCGCCGATCGCGGCGTTGGTGACGGAGATGCTGGAGGACCACGGCTGAGCTGACTGACTCACGTAAAGGGGCTCCCCTCGGCCATTCGGTCGAGGGGAGCCCCTTTTTGCGAAGTCTCACCAGCCGGAAGGCAGCGGCCGCCCTTCGGCGAAGCCCGCGGCCGACTGCACGCCCAGCAGGGCGCGCTCGTGGAATTCCTCCATGGTGCGGGCGCCGGCGTAGGTGCAGGAGGAGCGGACGCCCGAGCAGATGGAGTCGAGCAGGTCCTCCACGCCGGGGCGGTTCGGGTCCAGCGCCATGCGCGAGGTGGAGATGCCCTCTTCGAACAGGGCCTTGCGGGCGCGCTCGAAGACGTTGTCCGTGCGGGTCCGGGCGCCGACGGCGCGCTTGGACGCCATGCCGAACGACTCCTTGTACGGCCGGCCCTGCTCGTCGTAGCGCAGGTCGCCCGGGGATTCGTGGGTGCCGGCGAACCAGGAGCCCACCATGGCGGCCGAGGCGCCGGCCGCGAGGGCGAGCGCGACGTCGCGCGGGTGGCGCACGCCGCCGTCGGCCCAGACGTGCTTGCCGAGCTCGCGCGCGGCGGCGGCGCATTCGGCGACGGCGGAGAACTGGGGGCGCCCGACGCCGGTCATCATGCGCGTGGTGCACATGGCGCCGGGGCCCACGCCGACCTTGATCACGTCGGCGCCCGCGTGGATGAGGTCGCGGGTGCCCTCGGCGGTCACCACGTTGCCGGCCACCACGGGCACGGCCGGGGACACTGCGCGGACGGCCTTCAGCGCGGCGATCATCTTCTCCTGGTGCCCGTGGGCCGTGTCGACGACGAGCGTGTCGACGCCCGCGGCCAGCACGGCCTCGGCCTTCGCGGCCACGTCGCCGTTCACCCCGATGGCGGCGGCCACGCGCAGGTTGCCGCCGGCGTCGGTGGCCGGCGTGTAGACGCCCGCGCGCAGCGCGCCGACGCTGGTCAGCACGCCGGCGAGGCGGCCTTCGGCGTCGAGGCCGAGCGCGAGGCGGCCGCCGTGGGCGTGGAGCAGGTCGAAGACCTCGCGCGGCGGCGTGCTCAGCGGCACGGCGACGGTCGCGGGCTGCGCGATCTCGGCCAGCCGCGCGAAGCGGTCGACGCCCGCGCAGGCGGCTTCGTCGACAACGCCGACGGGGCGACCTTCGCCGTCCACGATCACGACGGCGCCGTGGGCCCGCTTGTGGACCAGGTTGAGCGCATCGGCCACGGCGTCACCGCCGGTGAGCACGAGCGGGGTGTCCCACACGGTGTGGCGGCTCTTCACCCAGGTGACGATCTCGGCGACGGCCTCGGTGTCCACGTCCTGCGGCAGCACCACCAAGCCGCCGCGGCGGGCCACCGTTTCGGCCATCCGTCGGCCGGCGACGGCCGTCATGTTGGCCACCACCACGGGAATCGTCGCACCGGTGCCGTCCACGGTGGACAGATCGACGTCGAATCGGGACTCCACGTCCGAACGGTTCGGCAGCAGGAACACGTCGTCGTAGGTCAGGTCGTGTGGGGGCAGGTGCCCGTCGAGAAAGCGCACGAGTCCCCAGACTACGTGCCTCGGGCGTGGGACGCGAACCCGGCGTGACCCGTGGAACAATGTCGTGGTGAACGGCCGTGACCGCGATGAAACGGGCCGAGCGCGCAACGCCCGCCCGCGCGACGGCCTCGGCCGCCCCCTGCCCTACGGCGCGTCCGGCGTCGCCCGCCAGCCCGAGGGCATCGTCCGCACGCCGGCCGAGACGCTCGCCGAGGCCCAGCAGCTGCTCGACGAAGCCCGCCCGTTCCACGCCCACGAGGTGTTCGAGGACGCCTGGAAGGCCACGGACGGGCCCGAGCGCGAGCTGTGGCGCGGCCTGGCCCAGCTGGCCGTGGGCATGACCCACGCCCTGCGCGGCAACGGCACCGGCGCCGTCGCGCTGCTGGAGCGCGGCGCGGCGAACCTCGAGCCGTTCCGGGCCGTGCCACCGCACGGCATCGACGTCGGCGGCCTGCAGGAGTGGGCCCGCGGGCTGGCGACCGAGGCCAAGACGCGCGTGCGGGCCGAACCCGTGGCGCCGCGGCTGGTGCCGTAACCGGCCTCACCAGGGCACGGGGCCGTCCTCGTTGAGGAACATCCCGGTCGGCGCGGCCGTGCCCCGGGTCACGAGGTCGATCACCACGCGCGCCCTGCTCGGCGGTGCGCGGGCCGGTGTGGCCGTTGAGGTCGGTGGCGATGAACCCGGGCGTCACGGCGTTCACGCGGAAATGCGCGTACGCCGGGTCAGCGCGGAAAGTCGTGGCGTAGCGGACGGTGAGCATCACGAGCGCGGATTTCGTGGTCGCGTAGGCGATGGTGTCCGTCGCCTTGGCGAACGAGGAGCCTTCGGCGGTGGTCAAGGCCAGCGACGCCGTGGTGCTGGCGACGTTCACGACGTGCGGCGCGTCCGCGGCGCGCAGCAGCCCGGCAGCCGGTGCGTGAGGGCGGCGGCGCCGAACAGGTTCGTTTCGAAGGCGCCGCGCAGGTGCTCCGCGGTCAGCTCGGCCGGCTCGGCGGAGAACCGCGCGCCGGCGTTGTTCACCAGCAGGTCGAGCTTTCCGTGGTGGGTCTCCAGGCGCTGCGCGGCGGCTTCGATATCGGCGGGCGAAGTCACGTGGAGGCGGCTTTGAAGTCTCGCGGCTGGGTGGTTCTGGGCTTTTGTCCATCGCTCGGTAACGGAGCGTGCCAACCTTTGGTCTGTGGGGCTGGCGCGCCTTGAAGTCTCCCGGCTGGGACTGGCGACCGTCTTTTGTCCATGGCCTCGTAACGGCGCACCCTAGAACTCGCCCTCACCAAGCCTGCGCGCCTTGAAGTCTCCCGGCTGGGACCGCAACCCTCTTTTGCCCATGGCCTCGCAACAGAGGTCCCCAACCCTCATTCTCGCCGGGCCGTCGACTTCGACTCCCTCGCAACCACCTCCACAACGCACCGACAATCCCCCTCCATCCTTTCCCCGGCCGGCCCCCCCGATTCTTTTACCTCTCTACGGTGCTTGAGTTGTGTCAAGGTACTCTTTCCCGCCTTGACACAACTCAAGCACCGTAGAACGATGGGAAAATCGGGGTGGTGAGCTCCCGGGTCTTTCTCGCCGCAGGCGAGGTCTTGCCGCCTCCGGCGGAAAAAGAAGGTGAGACAATGGCTCCCCGAGCGACCATTGTGGCGTCGGTTCGGGGTTGCTTGTCAAGGCGGGAAAGATGCCTTGACAAGCAACCCCGAACCGCGCTGTCGCTTTTCGTCGGGGGCCGGCCGGGGGAAAGGTCGGGGGAAGGGCTAGTGAGAGCTTGACCTTGTGAGGCCCAGTTGCGTCCTTCAGGGGCAAGAACGAGGCAATTTATTTAGAACCTTGGCGGGTGGGGCCCGTCGCGATTTCGAGGGCAAGAACGGGGCAATTTATTCAGAACCTCGACAGGGTGGGCCCCGTCGCGATTTCGTGGACAAGAACCGGTCAGCCACGAACCTCGCACGCGTTTTTCCTCGACCCCGCGATGCGTTCACTGCACCCCAGCTGGGAAGTCAGGGCGCGCAACGTGACCGCGATGCTGCGCGCCGCACCGCCGTGGCGGACGCCGAACTGACCGGCCTCATCGCCGAACCCACCGCGGCCAGCCCGGACTTCGCGCGGCTCTGGCGCGCCACGACGTCCGGACCACCGCGGCGCCGCGCAAGCTGTTCCGCCACCCGGTCGTCGGTGAGTTGTCCCTCGGCCGCCAGGTGCTCGCGGTGCCCGGTGGTGAGTGGCAGGTGCTGATCTACCACGCCGAACCGGGTTCTTCCTCGGCCGACGCGTTGCGCCGGCTGGTGGCCTAGCTTTCCGGCCAGTCCTTCGACGCCGCCTTCTCCTCGCCGATCGTGGTGCCCTCGCCGTGGCCGGTGCGCACGGAGGTGTTGTCGGGCAAGGGGAAAAGGCGTTCGCGGATGGACTTCACGATGGTGGGGTAGTCCGAATAAGACCGTCCGGTGGCGCCGGGGCCGCCGTGGAACAGGGTGTCGCCGGTGAAGAGCACGCCGAGGTCGGCCGCGTGCAGGCAGACCGCGCCGGGAGCGTGGCCGGGGGTGTGGATCACCTTGAGGTCGGTGCCGGCGATGGTCACGGTCTGGCCGTCGGCGAGCTCACCGTCGGGCGCGCGGTCGGGGTGGGTGAGGTCCCAGACGACGCGGTCGGCCGGGTGCAGCAGGATCGGGGCGCCGGTGCGCTCGGCGAGCGCGGGTGCGGCGTTCACGTGGTCGTTGTGCGCGTGGGTGCAGACGATGGCGCGCAGCGCGCGATCACCGACCACGTCGGCGATCGCGTCGGCGTTGTGCGCCGCGTCGATCACGATCACCTCGGTGTCGTCGCCGACGATCCACACGTTGTTGTCCACGTCCCAGCTGCCGCCGTCCAGCTCGAACACGCCCGACGTGACCAGGTTCTGCACTATCGCCGTCATGGTCTGCAGACCCTAGTGCCCCTTTACCTGTCCAGCAGACATACCGCCGGTATCTACTTTCGGGTAGCCTTACTGCCGGTAAGTTAGCCGCGAAGACGGGAGCGCCATGACCGCCGCTCGGGACCTGCTGGCCGAACCGCTCAAGCTCCGGTGCGGCGCCGTGTTGCCCCACCGCCTGGCGAAATCCGCTCTGAGCGAGCAGCTGGGCGACCGCCGAAACGCGCCGACGCGCGAGCTGGACCGGCTGTACCGCACGTGGGCGCACGGCGGGGCCGGCCTGCTCTTCACCGGCAACGTGATGGTGGACCCGGCCGCGCTCGGCGAGCCCCGCAACGTCGCGCTGCCCGCCGTGCCCGATTCCGCGACGTACGAGCCGTGGGCCCGCAGCGTCGACGGCACCGACGCACAGCTGTGGGTGCAGCTCAACCACCCGGGCCGGCAGAGCCCGAGGTTCCTTTCGCGCCAACCGGTCGCGCCGTCGGCGGTGCCGTTCGGCAGCCGCGGCGTGCGCACGGCGTTCGCGGCACCGCGGGCGCTGACCGGCGACGAGATCGAGACGATCGTGGACCGGTTCGCGCTGGCCGCGCGCACGTTCGTCGACGCCGGGTTCGCCGGCGTGCAGCTGCACGCCGCCCACGGTTACCTGATCTCGCAGTTCCTCTCGCCGCTCACCAACGTCCGCGACGACGCCTGGGGCCGCGACCGCAGCCGATTCCTGCTCGAGCTCGTGCGCCGGGTGCGCGAGGCGGTCGGCGACAGCGTGCCGGTGTCGGTGAAGCTCAACAGCGCCGACTTCCAGCGTGGCGGCTTCGACGAGGACGAGTCGCTGCGGGTCGTCCGGTCGCTGAGCGACGCCGGCCTCGACCTGCTCGAGATTTCGGGCGGCACCTACGAAAAGGCCGTGATGATGGGCTCCGGCCGCGAGAGTACCGCGCGGCGCGAGGCGTATTTCCTGGACTACGCGGCCAAGGCGCGGCAGGTGGGTGACGTCGCGCTGATGGTGACCGGCGGCTTCACCACGGCCGAGGGCATGGCCGAGGCGCTGCGCTCGGGTGCACTGGACGTGATCGGGCTGGGCCGGCCGCTCACCGTCGACCCGGGCCTGCCGGGGCGGCTGCTCGCCGGCGAGGACGCGCGCGCCGAGCGGCTGTGCCCGCACACCGGGATCCGCCTGGCCGACAGCCTGCTCGAAGTGCAGTGGCACACGCAGCAGCTGCACCGGCTGGCCGCCGGCAAACCCGCCGACCGCCGCCGTGGCGCCTGGCGTGCGCTGGTGCACACGGGGATCAACGATCCGCTGAACGCGTTTCGGCGGGTGCGGGCGTGAGCCAGCCGTCGATCACCTTCGCCACGCTCGCCAGCGCCACGAACAGCACGGCGACCAGCGCGCAGTTCACGGCGACGCGGCCGTAACCGAGCTCGGCCGCGTTCACGAAGGGGTACGGGTAGAAGCCGTCCTGCGCGCCGCGGATGAGCGTGAACGCCAGCCAGGCGAGCGGCCAGACGACCGACCACGCCACCGTGTTCCACTTCAGCACCCGCGGCGCCGCGACGAGGAAGCCGACGACCGTGATGATCGGTGAGATCGTGTGCAGCAGGACGTCGGCGACCAGGGCCGCGCCGCTCAAGTCGGCCAGGCCGCGGAGAGCGACGTGGTACACCACGCCGGTCACGGTGATCCCGATCAGCGCGTCGAGCCAGAGCACCCGCAGCACGCCGGTGGGCCTGCCGAACAGGAACACGACCGCCGCGATCAGCACGAGCAGGTTCGACTCGATGGTGAAGAAGGCGAACATGTTCGCGACCCGCGCGCCGGCCGAGGCGTAGCGGCCGGACAGCCCCGCGCTCACGAAGGCTTGCGTGACCAGCCCGGTCAAGACCACGAGGGCCGTCACTCCGAACCAGATCCGGGTCAGTCGCGTCGGCGGCATGCGGTGAGATTACGGTCCACCACCGCGTTTGCCCGGCTGAAACGGCGCGGTGTCACCCCGTTGGGGTGCCCGGCTCGCGCAGGCGTTGGGTGATGGTGCGCAGGGTCCGCAGCTCCGCGGGCGACAGCCGGGAGGTGACCAGGCGGCGGACGCCGTCGAAGTGCGTGTCCATCGCCTTGGCGAGGAGCTCCTCGCCGGCCTCGGTCAGCTGCGCGTCGACGGCCTGCTGACCGGGTTGTGACACGCGCGCCACGAGCCCGCGGCTGCGGAGCCGGGTGATCAGCTTGGTGAGCCCGCCGCGGGTGACCAGCAGTTTGTCGGCGAGGTCCTTCATCCGGCAACGGCCGCCGGGTTGCAGCCACAGCTGGTAGAGCGTGTCGAACTCGGCGACCGAGAGGTCGTGGTCCTCGCGCAGTTCGGCGTCGAGCACGCCGAGCACGCGTGCCTCCAGTTCGAGCAGCCCGCGCCAGGCGAGCAGCTCGTCCTCCGACAGGTGGGGCACGGGGCGTTCCCCGGGTGTGGCGCTCACGCCCTCACTGTAACCGAGCAGGCAGGCATTCGGACAGGCCGCTGCGGAATTCTTGTTGACGTGGAAACAAGATTGCGGGTAGCCTCATTCTCACGGCAGTGGCCAGAAGGAGAGGAATTGTCATGGGTATTCGCACCACCGGATGTCATCACATGGCTTTCGTGACCAACGACATGGACGAAACCGTGAAGTTCTACAATGGGGTGCTCGGGTTTCCCATCGTGGTCACGCTCCAGCTGCCCAACCCGGACCCGTTCCCCGGCGCGGTGCCCGGAAACCTCGCGGGCAGCCGGCATTACTTCTTCCGCATCAGCGAGCAGGACACGATCGCCTTCTTCGAGTTCAAGGACGTCGAGATCCCGGCGGACAACTCGCTGCTCGGCGCGGGCAATCACCTCGCGATCACGGTGCCTTCCGAGGGCGAACTGCAGCACGCGAAAACGGTGCTGGAGGACAACGGCGTCAAGGTCAAGAGCGAACTCGACCACGGGTTCTGCCACTCGATCTACTTCGAGGACCCGGTGAACAAGATCGCGCTGGAGTTCGCCACGTGGCAGCACCCGTGCGACGTCGCGCAGCCGTTCCTGCAGGATCCCGAGCCGGTGCCCGCGGCGTTGACCGCGATCGGTTCGGAGGTCTACGAGCAGCACCTGCTGCAGTACACGCCGGACGGCCACGGTGGCGCGGACCGCTGAGCCCGTCGGCCGCCCCTTTGTGCCTGCGGTGGAGGCTGCGGCCGACCAGAACCTGGTGTGGGGCAGCGGATCCCTGCGGAAGCTCGCTGAGGTGACCGACGCGCTGGGCGGCCGCCGCGTGATGGCGGTGGCCTCGCGGTCGGCGGATCCGGTCGTCGCCCGGCTCCCGGACCTGCTCGGCGGAAGTTACGTCGGCCGGTGGTCGGACGTGCCCCCACACGTGCCGGCCCACCAGGCCAACCTCGCCGTCGGTTCGGCGCAGGAGACGCATGCCGACGCGGTCTTGGCGATCGGCGGTGGTTCGGCGATCGGGCTGGGCAAGATCGTGTCCCTCGCGCTGCGGCTGCCGCTGATCGCGGTTCCGACGACTTTCTCCGGCGCGGAGCGCACCTCGCGCTACTTCGTGACTACCGAGCGCGGGACGGAAACGGGGACGTCCGGCCGGGTGCTGCCCCGCGCGGTGCTCTACGACCCGGAACTCGTCGAAGGGCTGCCGCGTGAGGTCGTGGCCGGCAGTGGCATCACGGCCGTCGCGCACTGTCTTGAGGTGCTGTGCCATTCCACGAGCGAGGAAGCTTCGGCGTCGGCTCGCGAAGGCCTGCTTCTGTTGTGGGGCAGCCTCGCCGAGCTCGCCGCCGGGACCGGTGATCTCGACTCGCGTCGGGAGGCGCTTGCCGGGGCCGGACTGGCCGGCCACGCGCTGAACGAGCTGGGCCGGCCCGGTGTGGTGCACCAGGTGTGTGATCTGGCGGCGGCTCGACACGGTCTCGGGTACGGACTTCTGCACGCGCTGGTTCTTCCGCTCGTGCTGCGGGCGTACGGCGAGGCGGCCGGTCCGGCGCGTGCTGCGCTGGCGGAGCTGCGTCCCGGGGTATCGGCGGAGGAGGCGGTGGCCGAGTTCGCGGTGACGCTCGGACTGACCGTCAGGGTCGATCCGTGGCGGGCCGCGGGTGCTGCCGGATTCGGGGTGGCGGAGCTTCGGCTGTTGGCTGCTGAGCTGTCCCGGGGAGCAGGGGATCGGGCGGAGGCGGAGGTGTTCGACCGGCTGGCGGCGGGTTGCTGATTGTCTTAGGTGCCAAGCACGGCGAAGGGCGCGGTGTGTACCGCGCCCTTCGCCGTGTTCGTTGGAGCTGGGGCCGTGAAGGATCTTCAGCGCCTGGTCTCCAGCGCTGGTTCGATCAACGCAGCGCCGTTGAAGCAGTGCTGTTCGGATCACCGCCATCGAACGCTGAGCCGTTCAGTGCGGCACTGTTCAACGCCGAGCCGTCTAGCGCAGAGCCTTCACCAGTGCCGGCACGAACACCGACGCGTCGACCGTGCCCCAGCCGCTCGCGAGGTCGAAGCCGGGCGCGGCGGTGAAGCCTTCCACGCCGTCCTGGCTGTTGTCACCGGTTACGACGTCGACGATGCCTGCCTTGGCGCCCTTCGGGCCGAGCTTCGTGTACAGCGCGGGGTTGATCTGGCCGAGCTTGCCGTGGTTGGCCTGCACCGCCAGCGCGAGCACGCCGGCGAACAGCGGCGCCGACTGCGAAGTGCCGTGCACGCCTTCCATACTGATGTCCGGGAACGAGCGCATCTTGCTGCCCGTGATCTTCTTGACGCCGTCCTGCCACGACGGGCGCGCGTAGGTCTTCGACAGGCCCGCGCCTTCACCGAAGCCGTTGTCGGCCACGTTGACCAGGTCGTCCGGCTTCGTGCGGGCGCCGGTGGCGTCGAGGTGCAGCTGCGTACCGCCGAGCGTGGTCACGCGCGGGTCGCTGGCCGGCCAGCTGGCCACCCGGTACGGGTAGTTGCCCGGCCCCTGCAGGAATCCGCCGGTGGGTCCGTCGTCACCCGACGACGCCACCATCGTGATGCCCGCCTTGCTCGCGCGCTCCAGCGCCGGGTCGAGCGTCTTGATCGACTGGAACGACGGGAAGTTCTCTTCCGTGGTACCGAAACTCATCGAGATCACGTCGGTGAGCTTGTGCTTGGTGAGGTAGTCGACCGCGTTCATCATCTCGGGCAGGCCGGTGAACCCCTGCGTCTCGGCGACCGGGGTCGCGGCGACGATGATCTTCGCGTTGGGCGCCATCGCGTGCATCATCGTGACGTCGAGGTCGGTTTCGCCGCCCCACGACTCACAGGTGGCCGTGTCGACGCCCGGGTCGGTGCACGCCGGGACCGAGCCCGAGGGCTGGAGCACCTCGACGTTGGCCGGCGGCAGACCGTGGCTCTGCGAGTACTGGTCGAGCACCTGCTTCACCTGGTCGTCGCCGAACGACACCAGCGTGGTGATGGTGGCCCCGGCGCCGGTGATGCCCTGGTTCCACAGCTTCGTGGCGTTGTACGCCACGCTTTCCTTGGGCAGCGTCGACATCGCGGCGTCGAGCTTCGCCACGCGGTCGGCCACCGTACGGGCGCCGACGAACGACTTCGCGGCCGCCGAGAAGTGGTGCAGCGACGCACCCGGCTTCGGCGCGGTGGTGGCCGCACCCGCGGGCGCCGCCACCGCCGTGACGGCCAGCGCGGCACCGGCCAGCAGCGTGATCGGCCGGCCGAGTCTCCGGACGCCGGCCCGAACCCGAAAAGTCATGTCGTGTCCCCGTTCGTGAGCGATGCGGTGCAGCCCACTCTCATGCATCGCCCGAGGGCACAACATCGACTTTCGTCTGGCCTTTCGGCGGGTGCGTGGCGAATTGACCTCTTCTGTCCGAATGTCATTCGGCCCGGTCACCCCGCAGCAGGCCGCGCACGGTGTCGATCGTGTCGGCGTCGGCCGCTTCCTTGTCCGGCCGATAGCGCACCACGCGCGCGAACCTCAGCGCCAGCCCACCGGGGTAGCGCGTGCTGATCTGGGCGCCGTCGAGCTCGATCTCCACCACGATCTCGGGCCGCACGTACACCGTGTAGCCGTCGCGGTGGGTTTCGATTTCCTGGAACGTGCGCGTCTGCCACGCCAGCAGCTCGTCGGTCATGCCCTTGAACGTCTTGCCCACCATGATCGGCGGCCCGCCGTCGGGATCGCGCGCGCCGAGGTGCAGGTTGGACAGCGTGCCCGTGCGCCGGCCGTGGCCCCACTCGGCCGCGAGCACCACCAGATCGATGGTGTGCACCGGTTTCACCTTGAGCCACGCGCGGCCCCGGCGCCCCGCCGCGTACGGCGACGCCAGGTCCTTCACCATCACACCCTCGTGGCCGCCCGCCATCGCTGCTTCGAGCACCGCCGCTGCGTCGGCCGGCTCCAGCTCGCCGGGGATCACGTGCTCGCCCGCGACCTTGCGCAGCGCGGCGTTGCGTTCGGACAGCGGCGCGTCGAGCAGATCCACGCCGTCGAGGTGCAGGCAGTCGAAGAAGTACGGCCGCAGCAGCAGCGCCCGCACCTGCTCGTCGCGCGTGCTGCCGAAGCGGCTCATGGTCTCCTGGAACGGCCGCGGCCGGCCGTCGTCGGTGAGCGCGAGCGTTTCGCCGTCGAGCACCACGGATTCACACGGCAACGCGCGCACGAGCTCCACCAGCTCGGCGACGCTCGACGTGATCTCCCGCAACGTGCGCGTGTAGACGTGAACTTCCTCGCCCGAGCGGTGCACCTGGATCCGCGCACCGTCCATTTTGTACTCGACGATCGCGTGGTCGTGTTCTGCCACCGCTTCGTCGAGCGACTCCGCGGGCGAGGCGAGCATCGGTTTGATCGGGCGCCCGAGCGTGAGCCGGAACTCGGCCAGCCGCTCCGCACCGCCGGTGATCGCCGCGTGCCCGGTGACGGAAAGCTTGCCGGACAACATGAACGCCCGCCGCACGTCGGCCGCCGGCACCTCGGCCGCCGCCGCGACGGCGTCGACCATCACACCTTCCAGCGCCCCCTGCCGCAGCTCCCCGGTGACCAGCCGGAAGAGGAACTCCTGCTCAGCGCGGGTGAGGCGGATGAACAACGCGGTGAGCACGTCAGCCCGCCGCTTCACCGACCCCGCCCCCGAAGCCGCCGCCACCTCGGTGAGCGCTTCGTCGACCTCGCGCACCTCGACGGTCGGCACCGCGGCGTGCTCCACCGCCAGGTCGGCGAGCGTGCGCCACCCCGCGCCGAGCCGGTCCTGCGCCGTCTGCCCCGTGAGGTACGCGATCACGGCCGGCAGCTCGGCGGTCTCGGCGGCGCGCAGCACCGCGGCGAGGGTGGCGATCTTCGCCTTCCTCGACCGGGTGGCCGCCAGCTCGGCGGACGCGGTGACGATCTCCGTGAGCAACACCCGACCATCATGACCCGCGCCACCGACAGTTTCCTGTCGAAGGGCACCTGAGCTGCGAAAACGGCCCGCCTCCCCGGTGGGGAAGCGGGCCGTCGCGCGGAGAAACCTACTTGCCGCCGCGCGCCATGCGCAGCACGTCGAGCGCCTCGTCGAGCTGCTCTTCGGTGAGCTTGCCGTCCTTCACGAAACCGCGTTCGATCACGACCTCGCGAATGGTCTTGAGCTCCTTGAGCGCCTGCTTCGCCACCGCCGCCGCGGCTTCGTAGCCGATGTACTTATTCAGCGGCGTGACGATCGAGGGCGAACCCTCGGCGTACTGGCGCGTGCGCTCGACGTTCGCGGTGACGCCGTCGAACACCTTGTCCGCCAGCAGCCGCGACACGGCGGCCAGCAGCCGGGCCGACTCGAGCACGTTGCGGGCGATCACCGGCAGGTTCACGTTGAGCTGGAAGTTGCCCGCCGCGCCCGCGAAGGCCACGGCCGCGTCGTTGCCGACGACCTGGGCCACGACCTGCAGCGTCGCCTCCGGGATCACCGGGTTGACCTTGCCGGGCATGATCGACGAGCCCGGCTGCAGGTCCGGCAGCGCCAGCTCGGCGAGGCCGGTGCGCGGGCCGGAACCCAGCCAGCGCAGGTCGTTCGCGATCTTGTTCAGCGACACGGCGACCGTGCGCAGGTGCCCGGACGTCTCGACCACGCTGTCCTGCGTCGCCTGCGCCTCGAAGTGGTTGCGGGCCTCGACCAGCGGCAGGTCGGTGAGCCGCGCCAGCTCGGCCGCGACGGCCGCGCCGAACCCGTCGGGCGCGTTGAGGCCCGAGCCCACGGCGGTGCCGCCGATCGGCAGCTCGCCCAGCCGCGGCAGCCCGGACTGCAGGCGCTCGATGCCGAAGCGGATCTGCGCCGCCCACGCGCCGGCCTCCTGGCCCAGCGTGATCGGCACGGCGTCCATCAGGTGCGTGCGCCCGGACTTCACGACGCCGGCCCACTCGTCCGCACGGGCTTCGATCGCGCCGGCCAGGTGCTCCAGGGCCGGGATCACGTCGGTGAGCACGGCTTCCGTGGCGGCCACGTGGATGGTCGTCGGGAACGTGTCGTTGGACGACTGCGACGCGTTCACGTGGTCGTTCGGGTGCACCTCACGGCCCAGGGCGCGCGTGGCGAGCGTCGCGATGACCTCGTTGGCGTTCATGTTGGACGACGTGCCCGAACCGGTCTGGAAGACGTCGATCGGGAACTGGTCGTCGTACTTGCCCTCGGCCACGCCGTCGGCGGCCGCGGCGATGGCCTCGGCGACGTCGGCGTCCAGCACGCCCAGCTTGGCGTTCACGCGCGCGGCGGCGGCCTTCAACAGGCCCAGCGCACGGATCTGGGCGCGCTCGAGACCGCGGCCGGAGACGGGGAAGTTCTCCACGGCACGCTGCGTCTGCGCGCGGTAGAGCGCGTCGACCGGGACGCGGACCTCACCCATCGTGTCGTGTTCGATCCGGTATTCCTGTTCAGCCATACCCCCGATTCTGGCCCTGTTTCACGCTCACTGCGTCGTGGCGTCGCCCACCTCGAACGGGCGATTCACGACTAGGATCGGCTGTGTTCTCGATCACCGCCACCCACCACTGGCTGGAGCGAGTAAATGGACTACGACCTCGTGATCATCGGCGCCGGGCCCACCGGGCTGTTCGCCGCCTACTACGCGGGATTCCGCGGCCTTTCCATGGCCGTCGTCGATTCCCTGCCGGAGCCCGGCGGGCAGGTCACCGCGATGTACCCCGAGAAGATGATCTACGACGTGGGCGGGTTCGCGGCCGTGCGCGGGCGTGACCTGGTGCAGGGGCTCGTCGACCAGGCGCAGCCGTGGGAGCCGAACTACCTGCTGGGCCGCAAGGCCGAGAAGCTCGAAACGGTCGGCGACCGCGTGGAGCTGACCCTCGACGGCGGCGACGTGCTCAGCGCCGGCGCGGTGCTCATCACGGCCGGCATCGGCGAGTTCACGCCCCGGCCGCTGCCCGCCGGCGACGGCTGGCTCGGGCGCGGGATGGTGCACTTCGTGCCGTCGCTGCAGGTCCACGCCGGACAGCACGTGGTCGTGGTCGGCGGCGGCGACTCCGCGTTCGACTGGTGCCTCGCGCTGCACCCGGTGGCCGCGAGCGTGACGCTGGTGCACCGGCGCGGCAAGTTCCGCGCGGCCGAGTCGATCGTGCGGCAGGTGCGTGAGCTGGGCATTCCGCTGGTGACCGATGCCGAGGTGACACGTTTCGTCGAGTCGTCGGCCGGTGCGCTCGAAGGTGTCGAGGTGTCGGTGAAGGGCGGCGAGGACCTGGCGTTGCCGGCCAACGCCGTGGTCGCCGCGCTGGGGTTCACGGCGGATCTCGGGCCGATCGAAAGCTGGGGGCTGGAGATCGACCACCGCGCCATCACGGTCGACTCGACCATGGCCACGGCGCGCCCGCGCGTGTACGCGGCCGGAGACGTGGCCCACTACCCCGGCAAGGTGAAGCTCATCGCCACCGGCTTCGGCGAAGCGGCGACGGCGGTGAACAACATCGCGGTGGCGCTGGACCCCGACGCGCACCTGTTCCCGGGGCACTCGAGCAACGCCGAGTGATTCAGCCTTTGGTGATCAGCCGGTCTTCGACGCGATCCACGGCCCGTACGCGACCACCGAGGTGTAGATCGACGGTGCCGTCGCGCAGGTCGGGGAGCCGTTGCCCGGGCGGCTGGTCACGCCGATGAGGGTCCAGCGGTCGCCGTCGCGGGTGAGCTCGGGGCCGCCGGAGTCGCCGTAGCAGGAGCCGGCGTTGCCGGAGGGGTTGTCGGTGCAGAGCTCGGCCGTGCCGTCGAAGGACGAGGTGCACTTGGCGCCCTCGACCAGGTGCGTGTCGAGCTGCTGCAGCGTCGGTGACAGGTCGCCGCAGCCGGGCGTGGCGCAGGTCTGGCCCCAGCCCAGCACGCGGGTCGGCGTGCCCGGTGCGGCGCCCGCGCCGATGGCGATCGGGGCCGTCTTCGCGGGTGCGCTGAGGCGGACGAGCGCGAGGTCGCCGGTCTGCGTCGAGGAGTTGAAGTGCGGGTTGAGCACGATCTCGACCGGCTGCGCCGTCTCGCCGCCCGTCGCGCTTTCGTTGGTGCCCAAGCGGAACGTGAGCGTCGCCGGGTCCTTTCCGGACACGCAGTGGGCGGCGGTGACCACCCACGTGGGCGTGATCAGCGAGCCGGCGCAGAAGAGCGTGCCCGCTTCGGTGTGCATCGACACCGTGAACGGGTAGGGCTCGTCCGCGCCGGTCCCGCCGACGATCGCCGGCCCGGCGGCCGCGGTGCCGGCGGTGAGCGCCGCTCCGATGAAGACGGTGAGCAGCAACGCGAACAACCGCTTGGGCACCTGGCGGACTCCTTGAGGTCAGGGCAGGGGCGGGACGATGTCTTCGTCCTCGCGCACGTCGAGGTTGCCGTCGAAGTTCACGGACGAGTACGCCCGCAGCTTCTCCAGCCGGTGGTAGCCGTCGATCATTCTGACGGTGCCGGACTTGGACCGCATCACGATCGACTGCGTGGTGGCGCCGCCGGAGCGGTAGTGCACGCCGCGCAGCAGGTCGCCGTCGGTGACGCCGGTGGCGCAGAAGAAGATGTTGTCGCCGCGCACGAGGTCGTCGTTGGTGAGCACCCGATCGAGGTCGTGGCCCGCGGCCAGCGCCTTCTCGCGCTCGATCTCGTCCTTCGGCCACAGCCGCCCCTGCAGCTCGCCGCCGAGGCACTTCATCGCGCACGCGGCGATGATGCCCTCGGGCGTGCCGCCGATGCCGATCAACATGTCGACACCGGTCGTCGGCCGGGCCGCGGCGATGGCGCCGGCCACGTCACCGTCGGAGATGAAGCGGATGCGCGCGCCGGCTTCGCGGATCTCCTTGATGATCTGCTCGTGGCGCGGCCGGTCGAGCACGCACACCGTGACGTCGCCGACGCTGGAGTTCTTGGCCTTCGCCACGCGCCGGATGTTCTCGGCGATCGGCGCGGCCAGGTCCACCTTGCCCGCCGCGTCGGGGCCGACGGCCAGCTTTTCCATGTAGAACACGGCCGACGGGTCGAACATCGCTCCGCGCTCGGCCACGGCCAGCACGGCCAGCGCGTTGGGCATGCCCTTGGCCATCAGGGTGGTGCCGTCGACGGGGTCGACCGCGACGTCGCAGTCGGGACCGTCGCCGTTGCCCACCTCTTCGCCGTTGAACAGCATCGGGGCTTCGTCCTTCTCGCCCTCGCCGATCACGACCACGCCCCGCATCGAGACGGTGGAGACGAGCTGGCGCATCGCGTCGACGGCGGCTCCGTCGCCCCCGATCTTGTCGCCGCGCCCGACCCAACGGCCGGCGGCCATCGCCCCGGCCTCGGTCACGCGGACCAACTCCATGGCGAGGTTGCGGTCGGGTGCTTCGCGACGTGGGTCACTGGCGGTGCTCATGCGGGCCTCCCGGATCGCGGAATTCGGCGGGAGAACAGTGTCTCAGATGATCGCGTCACCTGAACGATTCAGTCGCGCATGGTGCACATCACTGTGCGTCGTCGGCACTCTCCACGGACGCCAACGCGGCCTCGATCCGCTCGCGCGCGCCTTCCAGATGGCGCTCGCACACCTTGGCGAGCTCCTCGCCCTTCTCCCACAGCGCCAGCGACTGCTCCAGGCTCAGACCGCCGGCCTCGAGCTCCCTGACCACCTCGACCAGCCGGTCGCGCGCCTGCTCGTAGCCGAGTCCGGCGGTTTCGCTGCCTGCTTCGCTCACGCTCGACGCTCTCCGATTTCCGATGCCACGGGCTGATTGGGCACAGTACCGCGCCGGCGGGGCGCGACGGTGTCACGCTACGCCGGGGTGGTGGTGGCTGTCGGGGGCTCGAGCTGTCACGAACGGTGGTCGATGCGGTGCTGTGCCGGCGAGCCGTCGGTGGGTGCGGCCGGCGGGTGCAGGTGGTGAAGAGGGGACCGAGTGGGGTGACTGTGCGCAGGATGATCACGGTGGGTGGCTTATTGCGACGGGCGTCAGTAGTTCGGTCATCGGCAGGCGCTGAGTAGTCGGGCTGGGTCTCGTTACCGCTGTCGCGGAGCGCCGGGAGCCGTCACGAGCGGTTGTCGACCCGGTGTCGTCCGCCCGGCCGCCGTGGCGGGGGCGGGGGTGCGGGCGGCGGCTGAGGTGCGGCAGCGGGCCGTGGCTGGGGAGGGGGCGCGGCCGGCGGCTGAGGTGCGGCAGCGGGCTGGCGCGGCGCAGCGGTGTCCGGCGCTTGCGGGGCTGGGCGGCGGGTGCGGTCGCGGCAGACGAGGGCGCTGGCCATGGCGTTGTCGTAGCCGACGAAGGCCAGGGCGAACTCCTGGCCGTCGCCGTCGGCGATGGCGTCCTCGAGGGTTTCCTGGGCGGCGGCGACGCGCCGGCGGTGTTCGGCGCCCTCGGCGAACCACCAGTGCGTGCCGACGTGGACCGAGGTGGCCTCGGACAGGCGGCGCAGCTGGGGGCCGAGGTCGCGGCGGGCGGCGGTGCCGCAGCCGGCGAGCAGGGTCGTCCAGCACTCGGCGGCGGCCCGGTCGGTGGCGAGGGCCTGGTGCAGCAGGGGGCGGGCGTCGAGGCGGACAGCGGCGTCCACGGTGAGCGGGAGGAACGCCGGTGCCCTGGTGATCACGGCCCGTCTCCTTCCGATTCGCGCTTCTCGGCGACGGTGTGGACCGCCCCGTCGGCGACCCGCACTCGCAAGCGTGCGCCGTCCTCGATCTGGGAGACGGAGCGCAGCACCTGGAGGTTGCCTGAGTCGTCGGTGAATTGCACGACGGCGTAGCCGCGGGCCATCGTCGCGGCCGGGCCGAGCGCCGTGAGGCGGCCCCGGGCGTTGGCGACTTCGGCCTGGTCCTTGGCGAGCAGGCCGAGCATGGCGCGGCGGCCGCGTTCGCGGTGCATCTCCACGTCGTCGAGGCGGCGCTGGATCGGCCCGAGCGGGTCGGCGAGCGACGGGCGGCTGCGCAGCTGCGTGAGCAGGCGGGTCTGCGTGTCGACCCAGCCGTGCAGCGCGCGGCGGCCGCGGTCGCGCATCTGGCGCACGCGGGCGGACTCCTCGCGCACGTCGGGCACGATGCGTTTGCTCGCGTCGGTGGGCGTGGAACAGCGCAGGTCGGCGACGTGGTCGAGCAGCGGGGTGTCCGGTTCGTGCCCGATCGCGCTCACCACCGGCGTGCCGGCGGACGCGACGGCCCGGCACAGCGCCTCGTCGGAGAACGGCAGCAGGTCCTCCACGCTGCCGCCACCGCGGGCGATCACGATCACGTCCACTTCCGGATCCTTGTCCAGTGTGGACAGTGCGCGCAGGATCTGCGGCACGGCCTGCGGTCCCTGCACGGCCGTGTTCACGACCTTGAACAGCACGTGCGGCCAGCGGGCCTGCGCGTTGACCAGCACGTCTCGCTCGGCCGCCGAGGCTCGGCCCGTGATGAGGCCGATGCCTTGGGGCAGAAAGGGAATCGGCCGTTTGCGCTCGGGGGAGAACAGGCCTTCGGCGGCCAGCAGCTTGCGCAGCCGTTCGATGCGCGCGAGCAGCTCGCCGATGCCGACGGCGCGGATCTCGTCGGCGCGCAGGCTGAGCGTGCCGCGGCCGAAGAAGAACGACGGCTTCGCGTGCACCACCACGCGGTCGCCTTCGCGCAGCGGCGTCGCGAGCTCGCGCACGAGCCACATCGGGGCGGTCACGGACATCGACACGTCGGCCGACGGGTCGCGCAGCGTGAGGAACGCCGTCTGCGTGCCCGGGCGCGCGTTGATCTGCGTGACCTGGCCCTCCACCCACACGGCGCCGAGGCGGTGGATCCAGTCGCCGATCTTGCGCGCGACGGTGCGGACGGGCCAGGGGTTCTCGGCGCTGGTCGAGGGGTCGGTGCTCACTGGCCTTCCGCGTCGTCGCCCTGCTGGTCGGCTTCTTCTTCCGCCTTGCGCGCGTTGCCGATGCGCCGCGCGAGCATGCCGGTGAACGACGCGCGGTCGGCGTTGGCCTTCTCGTAGTCGAGGATTTCCTCGAGCTGCGGCACGGTCAGGCGGCGCAGGCGGGCGCGCAGCTGGGGCAGCGTGAGCTCGTCGTAGCCGCTGAGGCCCGCGGGGCCGCCGGTGCTGTCGTTCTCGCCGTCGGCGTGGTCCTCGGCCAGGGCGCGCTCTTCCTGCGTCCAGGGGTCCTCGGCCTCGAGCGGGTCGGTGAGCCCCGGCAGGTTCGGGCGGTGGCCGTTGGCCTGCGGCTCGGGCAGGTCTTCGACGGGCACCAGCGTGGGCCGCGCCGGCAGGTCGGGCTCGACGTCCTCGTCGAACGTCGCCCAGCTCGGCGTGTCCTCGACCGGACGCAGGGCGGACAGCGCGTCGTCACCCTTGATGGCCAGCTCGGTGACCTGCTGCTGCACGCGCATGGACAGCTGGAGGACCTGGCTGACGACGGTCACAGGCAGGCCCGTGATCTGCTTCGGGAGCTCACGAACCCGCTCGGCGGTGGTGACGGCGAGGCCCGCGGCGACCCGGAGGGGGAGCGGGAGTGGCTTCATGCCGTCTAGCGTGCCGTATGTGGGCCATCCTGCCCAACCGAACGGGTGGGTTGGGGCACAGGACGTGACTCCCGGCACAGCTCGGATGGCCGCAGACGTCATCCGAAAGAGGACTTCGAACTCGGTGCGGCACAGCCCGTACCCTGGAGGCATGACTTCTGCGAGTCCCGGAACCGAGCCCGCCGGTACCCCGACGATCTCCCAGTCCGGCGCCGCCAAACGCGTGTTGCTCGCGAAGCCGCGCGGCTACTGCGCCGGCGTGGACCGTGCGGTGATCGCCGTGGAGAAGGCGCTGGAGCTCTACGGCGCGCCCGTTTACGTGCGCAAGGAGATCGTGCACAACCGGCACGTGGTCGACACCCTGCGCGAACGCGGCGCCATCTTCGTCGACGAGACGTCCGAGGTACCCGAGGGCGCGCTGGTGGTGTTCTCCGCCCACGGCGTGTCCCCGGCGGTGCACAGCGAAGCGGCCGACCGCAACCTGCGCACCATCGACGCCACCTGCCCGCTGGTGACGAAGGTGCACAAGGAGGTCAACCGCTTCGCCAAGGACGACTACGACATCCTCCTCATCGGCCACGAAGGCCACGAAGAGGTCGAAGGCACCGCCGGCGAGGCCCCCGACAAGGTGCAGCTGGTGGACACCGCCGAGGACGTGTCGAAGGTCGACGTCCGCGACCCCTCCAAGGTGATCTGGCTCTCCCAGACCACCCTTTCGGTCGACGAGACGATGGAACGCGTCGACCAGCTCCGCGAACGCTTCCCCGGCCTGGCCGACCCGCCCAGCGACGACATCTGCTACGCCACGACCAACCGCCAGGTGGCCGTGAAGGCGATGGCGCCGGAGTGCGATCTGGTGCTGGTGGTGGGTTCGACGAACTCCTCGAACTCCAAGCGCCTCGTCGAGGTCGCGCTGAAGGCGGGGGCGCGGGCTTCGTACCTGATCGACTTCGCTTCGGAGGTTGATCCCGCGTGGCTTTCGGGTGTGTCGACGGTCGGGGTGACGTCGGGTGCTTCGGTGCCGGATGTGTTGGTGATGGATCTGCTGAAGTGGCTCGCGGAGCGTGGCTATGGCCAGGTTGATGAGGTGACGACGGCGAACGAGAAGATCGCGTTCGCGTTGCCGAAGGAGCTTCGGAAGGCTGTCAAGACGGAGTCCTGAGGATGGGGCTTTGGTGTTGGATTGGCCGTGGTGGTTGCCGGATTGATGTGGTGGCTGCTGCGGCTTTTCCTTGTGGTGGGTTGGGTTGGCGGCTGGTTTTTGGTTGAGGCCAGCGCTTTGGGTTCGGCTCGCGGTGGTCGCTGTTGACGGTGCGGCCGGTTGATTCTGAGCTCGATTTGGTGAATCGCGGTCACGGCATCGGCAGACGGAGCGATTCGTGGATGGCGCGATGGGTGCGGATCATCGTGCTCTGAGCGGGCTCGACCGCGGCTAGCCGACGGGCGCCGGCTGCTCCTCGCCGCGGGTTTGGCCGTGCTCGCCGAACTGGCGTGTTGTGGTGGCTTCGCGGGCTTCCAGTTGGTGGGCACCGGCCGCTGGTCGCAGAGGGACGGCCACACGCGCTGGATCAACGTGTGATGGTGGCTTCGCGGCTGTCAGCTGACGAGTGCTGGCCGCTCATCGGCGAGGGGATAGCCGCACTCGCCGGATTCGCGTGCTGTGGCGGGTTCGCGGCTGCCAGGTGGCGGTCGCCGGCTGCTCGTCGCCGAGGGACGGTCACTCGCGCTTGATCGTCGTGTGGTGGTCAAGCTCGCCAGGAGTGCTGACCTGGCGCGGGTTGCGGGTCGCTTCGCCCGCTCGCGCCTCGGTGTTCGTCTGGTGCGCCGGGCGTCTGCGGCGGTGAATGCCGTCGGCAGGGGGCCGTGGGGCGGCGTTCGTCCCGCGGGATGACTGCAGGCTGGGTCTGGATGGCGATCTGCCGGTCGCTGCTTGGTCTTAGGGCTGATGCGGGCGCCTTGGTGTGGCGGCGCTTCGTGCCGCGATGCAGCAGAAAGCGAAAGACCGCCGATCCGGGCTGGATCGGCGGCCGTTCTGTGTGGCTGGAGTTCCTGGGCCGTCAGTGCTGTCGGGTCAGGATTCGTCGTCCCAGGGGCGGGGGCGGCGGGGCGGTTCGCGGCGCGGGGGGCGCGGGCGGCCCGGCGGGGGCTCGTCGGCGCGGGGGCGGCGACGGGGTGGGGGCGCGTCGCCGCGGGGGTCGCGGCGGCGGGGGTCGCCATCGGCCGGGGGGCGGGGGCGGCGGCCGTCGGGTGGGGGTTTGCGGGCGCTGCGTGCGGCGGGGTCGCCGGGTTCGCGGCGGGGGCGCGCGCCGGGGTCGGCCGGGGGCCGGGGGCGGCGCGGGGGCGGGCCGTCGAGGTCGCGGTCGCGCGGCGGGCGGCGGGCGCCCGCGGGCGGCGGGGCCTGGCCGGCCGGGCGGCCCGAAGCCGGCGGACGCGTGCGGGGGCGCGCGGGCGGCTCGTCGCCGTCTTCGCGGTCGCGGGGCGGCTTGCCGCCCTTGAGCTTCACGGCGGCGTCGGGGTCGCGCTCGCGGAAGATGCGGAAGAAGCCGAACAGCAGTGTGATGCCGGTGGTGATCGCCATCGTCGGGAAGCCGTTGATCAGCGGCGTACCGATGTTGACCAGCTTCGACAGGGTGTCGCTGCCGGAGCCGGACCCCCCGGTCACGAGCACGACACCGGGCACCGTGACGGCCAGCACCAGCGGCGGCTGCACCATCGGCCCGAACAGAGCGCGTCTTTGCACGGCGCCCACCGCGAGCACGGCTCCGAGGACATACCCGGCCTTGAACACGAAGCCGAGAGTGCCCTGGGTCTTCTCGTCGATGATGGCGCCGAGCACGGCCAGGCCGAAGCCCACGAGGACAGCCGCCCACCAAGGCAGGCCGCGCCTCTCGCCGACGACGAGACGCTCGTCCCAGGGCACGGTGGCGTCTTCGGCATCAGGATCGCTCTGGCGATCGCGTATCGCGGTCACGAGGCACACCGTAGCCGTTACTTGTCACGATCTTGCCGCCGCTGCCCAACACCGCCCTGACCAGCCACCCGGCAGCGTGACGCGAGTTGCCGACAGGCGGAACACGTGGTGCCGCGCCACCCGCCGAACGGCGCCTCGCGCACGGGCCATGGTCTGGTCACCTGACCTGCGGAATCAGCCCAGTGGTCTGGTCCGGCCTCGGTGCGAGCAGACGTCCCGCACTCCCGCACGCCGGACACTCCAGCCGGGGAAGCGGAACGTTCCCGCTCCCCGGAAACCTCACACCGACTCAACCAAATCACGGGCAGGACAAATGCCCCATCGCCCCCGAACCACTCCCGCTCGCCACACACGGTGACGATCCGTGCGGCGACCGCCGCCGGTGCCTTCGGCCATTCCGGCCGGACAACACCGGGACGGGCCCTGCTGGGGCAGCACCGGAGCAAGCTCGGGACCGCACCTCGGCCGGAACGGCGGCGGAATCTACGCCGACCGGGCAAGTGCCGGAGTGCGCGCAGGCCGGAACCGCGCCGGAGTCAACGCCGACCGGGCAAGTGCCGGGCTGCGCGCCCGCCGGAACGGCGGCGGAGTCAACGCCGACCGGGCAAGTGCCGGGCTGCGCGCGCCGGCCGGAACCGCGCCGGAGTCAAGGCTGGCTCGGCATGCACCTGAGCGCGGTCCTCAGCGACCGTCGTACCGGTAAAAGACCCGGGCGACCGTGCCACCAGGCAACCGCCGGAGCGGGCGCCGACCCGGACCGGAGCCGGTACGACCACGCACCGCACCGCACCATCTCCGGAGCCGGCACCGCGCCATGCAGGCATTGGGCGAGCACCGCCCCAGCATGCGCCCGAGTGAGCGCAAGTCCGGGCTGGACCCGAAGCAAGCGCGGTATCGAGCGAACGTCGGAGCATGTGCTGTCCCTTCGAGTGCCACACGGCTCGCGGTTCCGGACGGGGATCTGGCTCGAGTTTCGTGCCGGCCCAGGACCTTGCTGACGCACCCGGGCAACCGCCAGCGCGGGCTGAGGTCGAAGCCCGCCTATACCGGACAAGACGCCATCGCGCGGGGTGCTGGGCACGGTTTGCGTCAAGCGTCGTGCTGCCTTAGGCCCGGCCTGCGCGCCCGGACCCGAACCGCGCCCATGCCGCACAAGTCGCCGAGGTCTGCGGTCCTGGGCAAGGAACTGGCCCGAGCTTCGTGCCGGCCCAGGACCCGGCGAACGCGCCTGGGCAACCGCGCGTGCGGTCAGATCCGGACCGCGTAAGCGGCCCGGCCCGGTCCCCGCCCATGTCGGACAAGGCGGCAAGGTCTGCGGTGCTCGGCAAGGACTGGACCGAGCGCGATGCTGGCCCAGGACCGGTCAGCGCGCTTCCGGGGCAACCGCCGCGGCGGGCTAGTGCCGAACCACCTGTACTGGACAAGTAGCCCTACCGCGCTATCCCGGACAACCGCCCGTGCGAGCGCGATGCCGCCCAAAGAGCTGCGACGAGCGCGATGCCAAGCAGCACCCCCACGTGCACCGAATCAGGCAAGCGGCCGACTCCGTGCCGTTCTCAGCTGGCTGCCAACTCGTCCCCCTTCCGTACCTCGGGGACCGCCGAGGGGCTCCCTGACGCGTCCGTCAGAGGTGCCACCGTGGCGCGGAAGCTCTCCAGGGCTTCCAGCTCGCGCCGGCGCGCGGAGAGGAAGCGTTGGAGGTGGGTGCTGGACAGGTTCAGGGCCTCGACGGCGTTGCCGGCCGACCGGTGTGCGGCCGCCGCGCCCGCGCGGACCTGTTCGACGTCCTCCACGAGTGCGCGGTCGCTCGCGGCGAACAGGGCGGCGGACGCCAGGACGCCGAAACCCGTGGGCCCGCAGAGGAACACCCGTCGGTCGATGAGCCAGCGCAGCAGCTCCGGATCCGTGTCGAGCGCCGCGACCACCGCGGCGTCGGACGGCACGAACATGATGGTGCCGTAGATCGCGTCGGCCCAGCGTTGGTAGCCCTTGCCCGCGAGTTCGGCCGCGCGGGAACGGATCTGGCGCACGTGGGCGCGCAGTGCGTCGAGCCGTTCCTCGGGGTCGTTGGTCTCCACGGATTCGGCCCAGATCGCCATGCTGGCCTTCGCGTCGACCGGCACCGCGCGGCCGCCGCCGACGCGCAGGACCATGTCCGGCTTCACGCTGCCGCCGCCGGCCAGGTCGGTCTGCAGTGTGAAGTGCAGTTCTTCGCGCAACCCCAACGCGCGCGCGGTTTCCACCAGCACGCGCTCGCCGAGCTCACCGCGTCCGCTGATCGACGCGAACGCCACTTCGTACCGCCGTAACGCCAGCTGCTGCTGATCGTTTTTCGAACGCTCGGCCGCCACGAGCCGCGCCGCCGCGTCGGCCCGGCGCATGCCGTCCTTGTAGAGCCGCCACAACAACGCGACGGCGACGCACAGGAGCAGCGCGAGCACGACGGCCGCGGTCGTGATCACCGTCTCCACCCGAGTCTCCTTCCGTGAGCCGAGTCGTCGATCGAGGCTGTTCGATCGAACGCCGACATCATGGCGGACCGCACCGACAAAAACCGGCGTGCCCGGTCGCGCTGCGTAGCTGACCAGGGCGTTCACCGGTTCAGCGGTCGGCGTGTCCACCAGGGCCCTGATAGGGTTCGTACACACGTTCGAGTGGCTCCCCGGCGAGTCTCCGCCATTTAGTCGTGATCGCCTCCTAACGTGGTCCCCGTGAGACTCCTCCACACCTCCGACTGGCACGTCGGGCGCACGTTCCACGGCGCCGACCTGCTTGCCGAGCAGGAGGCCGTCCTCACCCACGTCGCCGAGCTCGTGACGAGCGAGCAGGTCGACGTCGTGGTGGTGGCAGGCGACATCTACGACCGCGCGGTCCCTTCGGCCGAAGCGGTCCGAGTCGCGACCAAGGCCATGAGCCGCATCCGCCAGGCGGGCGCGCAGCTCGTGATCACCCCCGGCAACCACGACTCCGCCGCGCGGCTGGGCGCGTTCGCGGACTTCGCGGCGGCCGGTGGTCTGCACCTGCGCGCGACCGTCGGGGGCCTCGCCGAGCCCGTGCTGCTGTCCGACGACCACGGTGACGTCGCGATCTACGGCATTCCCTACCTCGAACCCGAGCCGTCCCGCCACGCGCTCGGCGTGCCCGAAGCGCGCGGCCACACCGGCGTGCTCACCGAAGCCATGCGCCGCGTGCGCGAAGACCTGGCCGCACGGCCGAAAACGCGCTCCGTGGTGCTGGCCCACGCGTTCGTCACCGGTGCCGCGGCCAGCGACTCCGAGCGCACCATCGCGGTCGGCGGCGTGGAGCAGGTGCCGGGTGACGTTTTCGACGGCGTCGACTACGTCGCGCTCGGCCACCTGCACGGCCCGCAGACGCTCGCCGAGCACCTCCGCTATTCGGGCAGCCCGCTGGCCTACTCGTTTTCCGAGGCGCGCCAACGGAAATCGGTTTGGCTCGTCGACCTCGACGCGGCCGGGCTCGCCGAAGTCCGGCGCCACGAGCTGCCCGTGCCGAGACCACTGGCCACGCTGCGCGGCGAGCTGCCGGAGCTGCTGGAAGCGCCGGAACACGAGCAGTGGCGCGAACATTTCCTCTCGGTCACCGTGACCGATCGCGTGCGCCCGGTCGACGCCATGCGCCGCCTGCGTGAGCGGTTCCCGTACGCGGTGCACCTCGACTGGGAACCCGAAGGCGGCCTGGCCGGCGCGGAGCTGAAGTACGCCGACGCCGTCCGCGGCCGCACCGATATCGAGATCGCCCGCAGCTTCCTCGACGACTGCCGCGGCGCGCTCCCCACGGAAACCGAGGAACGGCTGGTGTTCCTCGCTCTCGAAGCGGCCAACCGGGCGGCGGTGGCGAAGCTGTGAGGCTGCACCTGCTGGAGGTCGAGGCGTTCGGTCCGTACGCGCGCCGCGAGGTGGTCGACTTCGACGCGCTCGGCGCCGACGGCCTCTTCCTCCTGCACGGCGACACCGGCGCCGGCAAGACCACGCTGCTCGACGCCATCGCGTTCGCGCTGTTCGGCGTGGTCCCGGGCGCGCGCGGCGATGTGAAGCGGCTGCGCTGCGACGTTGCCGCGCCGGAGCAGCTCACCGAGGTGGTGCTGGAGCTGACGGTGCAGCGCCAGCGGCTACGGATCGTGCGCAGCCCGGAATACGCGCGCGCCAAGAAGCGCGGCGACGGGTTCACCACCCAACAGGCGAAGGTGTCGTTGACCTGGGTCGGCGAACCGCCGGCCGGGCTGCCACCCGACGGGATCATCCGGATCGACGAGGTCGCGCGCACCGTCGAGCGCCTGCTGGGCATGACGGCAGCGCAGTTCTTCCAGGTCGTCCTGTTGCCGCAGGGCGAATTCGCGAAGTTCCTGCGCTCCGACACCACCGAGCGCGAGAAGCTGCTCGAGCGGCTCTTCGGCACCGAACGCTTCTCCGACGTCGAACGCTGGTTCGCCGACCTGCGCGCCGAACGCGGGCGGACGCTGGAAAAGCGCCAGCAGGAGCTGCGTGAGCTCGTGGCGCGCTACGCGCAGGAAGCGCAGCAGGAGCCGCCGGAGGAAGATCAGGCGCAGTGGGTCGACGCGGTGCTGGCCGAGGTCGCCAAACGCGCGGAGGCGGCGGAAACCGAAGCGGCACAAGCACGTTCGGCCGCGACCAAGGCGGAAACCACGCTGCGGGAGGCCGAAGAGGACGCCGAGCGCATCCGCCGCGTCCGCACGGCGCACACGCGGCTCGCGCAGATCGCCGAGACCGCGGGCGAGCGTGCGGAGTGGACCGAGGAGATCGCGGCCGCGCGGCGGGCGTCGGCCGTGGTGCCGGAGGTCGAGCTGCTCGAACGGCGGACCACCGAGCTGGGTGACGCGCAGGTCGCGGAGGCCGACCACACGCGCGCCTTGGGTGCGCTGGGTTTCGACTCCGTCGGCTTCGCGTCGGTTGATCTGCGGGAGCGGGCCGGCTCGTTGCGCGAGGAAGCGGGCGCGCTGGCCGAGTTGGTCGCGGAAGCCGAGCAGCAGCGAGTGGATACCCAGCGGCGGGAACAACGTGAGGCCGCGGCGCGTGCCGCGGCCGAACGCGTCACGGAGCTGCAGACGCGGCTGGCGGAGCTGCCGGAGCGGCTCACGGCTGTGCGGGGCGAAGCGGCGTCGGCGGCTGAAGCAGCGGCGAAGCTGGACGGCGCGAAGGCGCGCGTCGAGGAGCTCACTGGTTTCGCGCGTGCCGCGGCGGAGCTGCCCGAGGCCGTGGCGAAGGTCGGGCGTGGCGAGGCGAAGCTGACCGAGGTCGTGGACGCGCACCAGTCGGCTCGGCAGCACCGGCTGGACCTGCGGGAACGTCGGCTGGAAGGGATGGCCGCCGAGCTCGCGGCGAGCTTGGCCGACGGCGCGGCGTGCCCGGTGTGCGGGTCGGCGGAGCACCCCGCGCCCGCGCGCCACGGGGCCGAGGCGGTGGACCCGGCCGAGGAGCGCGCGGCGGAAGAGGCCGAGCAGAAGGCCGGCGCGCTGCGGCAACGGGTGGTGTCGGCGTTGGAGGAGGCGAAGGCGCGGCTCGACGCGTTGCGGGAGCGGCTGGGCGAGCGCACGGCCGAGTCCGTGGCGGCCGATCTCGGGGAGGCGCGGGCGGGCGTCGCCACGTTGTCGGAGCAGGCCGGGCGGAAAGACCGGCTGGCTCGGCAGGTTGTCGAGCTGGAGCGGGAAGCCGAGCAGCTGGGTGAGCAGCGGCGGCGGGCCGACCAGGTGGTCACGGAGGCGCAGGCCGAAGTCCGGGCG
Organism: Amycolatopsis rhabdoformis; assembly: GCF_035918295.1. Taxonomy (GTDB): domain Bacteria; phylum Actinomycetota; class Actinomycetes; order Mycobacteriales; family Pseudonocardiaceae; genus Amycolatopsis; species Amycolatopsis rhabdoformis. The sequence continues at coordinate 6,456,147 of NZ_CP142149.1, read as the reverse complement.
CTCGGCGAACGGCTGGCCGAACGGTCGAAGCGGCTGGTCGAAGGCCGTGGCGAGTTCTCCGATGTCACCGCGCGCCGGCAGCATCTGCTCACGCTGGCGGGTGCGCTTGATGCCGTCGCGGAGGTGCGCACGGCTGTGACCGGATCCGAAGCCCGGGTGTCCGAGCAACACGGGCTGGTTGAGATCTCCTTGCACGCCAAGGGTTTCGCCACGGTGGAAGAGATGCGGGGCGCGGTCCGCTCCGACGAGCAGGTGACGAAGCTCGAACACGGCCTCGCCGAAGCCGAGGCGACGGCCGCGGGCGCGCGTGAGCTGCTGGCGCAACCGGAGTTGTTCGGCATTTCGCCCGACGATGTTGTGGAGGTCGCGCCCAAGGTCGAAACGGCGAAGGCCGCGCGCGAACGGGCGGACACGGCGTTCGCCGCGCTGAAGTCCGTGGCCGCGCAGCACGGCGAGCTGAAGAAGCTGGCCGCGCGGATGGGCAAGGCGCTGGCGGAGTTCGCGCCTGTGGAGGCGGAGTACAACGAGCTGCGCGCACTGTCCGAAGTGGTCAACGGCCGGGGCCAGAACGCGCGCAAGATGTCCCTGCGGTCCTACGTTCTGGCCGCGCGGCTGGAAGAGGTCGCGCTCGCGGCCACCGCCCGGCTGCGCACCATGAGCCAGGGCCGCTACTCCTTCGTGCACTCCGACGCGGCCGGCGCGCGCGGCACCCGCGGCGGCCTCGGCCTCGACGTGCTCGACGACTACTCGGGCGCCATCCGCCCCGCGAAAACCCTGTCGGGCGGCGAATCGTTCCTCGCGTCGCTCTCGCTGGCCCTGGGCCTGGCCGACGTCGTCGCCGCGGAAACCGGCGGCGCCCTGCTCGACACGCTCTTCGTCGACGAGGGCTTCGGCACCCTCGACGCCGAAACCCTCGACGTCGTGATGAACATCCTCGACGAACTCCGCGCGGGCGGCCGGGTCGTCGGCCTCGTCTCCCACGTCGAAGAACTCCGCCAACGCATCCCGACGCGGTTGCGGGTGCACAAGTCGCGGACAGGTTCGCGGATCGAGCTGCGGACGGGGTAGGGCAGGCTTCCGAGTGGGGGCCGGCCCGGGGCCGCGCGCAACGCGAGGGGCGCCGCGAGCTGCCTCCGACTGAGCGTGCAGTTCTGCCTGGCCGCAACGTCACTGCGGAAACGTCGAGTGGCCCGGTCCGTGCACGGCCGGCCGTGGCCCTCTCGAGTGCGGGCAGCCAGCGCGTGCGATCGTGCCGCGGCGAGGTTGTGCCGGTAAAGCGGCTGGCCGCGTTCCGGGCGCAAGCTCATCACCTACGCCCGGAAGGCAGGAGCCGACTCCGTCAGGAGGCTTCGTGCAGCAGGAGCCACCGCTTCGCGTCGGTGCCCCAGCGGAAGTTGCCGATCGCGCCGCCGGTGCGGACGATGCGGTGGCAGGGGACGAAGAGGGCGGCGGCGTTGCGGGCGCAGGCCGAGGCGGCGGCGCGCACGGCGGTGGGGTTGCCTGAGAGCGTGGCGTACTCGGCGTAGCTCACGGGGTTGCCCGGCGGGACCTTGCGCAGCATGTCCCAGGCGTGCTGGCGGAAGGCGCCGGAGCGTTGGCGGACCTCGATGTCGTCGACGGCGGTGAGTTCGCCGGCGTGGTAGCGGCGCACGGCGCTGGTGACGGGGCCGAGGTCGCGGCGGTGCGTGAGCGTGGTGGGGGTCAGGGACGGGGAGACGAGCGGGGTCAGCTCGGCGACGTCGCCGGTCCAGCCGGAGGCGAGCACGGCGCCGTCGCCGGTGACCACGGCGGTGAAGGGGCCGATTTTGGTGTCCACAGTGGACCAGAAGGCAGTGCTCACGAGAGGGTCTCCTCGGGGTCGAAGATCTGCAGGTAACGGGTGGCGTACGAGCCCCACGGCCGCCAGCCGCGGGCCGCGTCGGCCAGGTTCAGGCCGAGCGCGGTGGCGGAGCGCTGTACCGCCGAGTCGGTGGTGAGCAAGACGTCCGGGGCGCCGAGCACGCGGGTGAGCACGTAGTCGGCGTCGAGGCCGAGCGCGGCGAGCTCGGCGCGCAGCTCGGTGGGGTCGCGGCCGACGTGGGGGTCGAGGGTGCCGTCGGTCAGGGCCGTCGCGACGGTCTTGGCCAGCGGGGTCACGTCGAGGGCAGCGACGGCTTCCGGCGTGGGGAACAGCGTGGTCAGGGTGTCCATCGGCGGCTCGCCGGCGGGCACGCGCGGGCCGAGCGCGGCGACGCGAGCGGCGTCGGGGCCGAGGACGGTGCGCAGGACCAGCTCGGGGCCGTCGACCGCGCCGGGCACCCGGACGCCGGGCAGCTTCGTGACCAGCGGCGCGAGCGCCGGATCCGCGCCGAGCACGCGCGCGACGGCTTCCGGGTCGGCGTCGAGGTCGAGCAGCCGCCGCACGCGGGAGACGGCGCTGCCGAGGTCGCGCAGGTCCGTGAGCGCGAGGTCGCAGCGGACGTGGTCGGCCTGCGGGCTGAGCCAGACGAGGCCGGGCCCGTGCGAAAGCCGCAGCGTGCGGCCGTAGCCGGTGATGCCTTCGGCGCTTTCCTCGACGGCCTCGACGCCCGGCAACGCGCGCGAAGCGTGGTACCGCAGCACGCTCTGCGCGTCGAACGGCGCGCGGAACGGCAGGCGCAGGCTGAGCCGCGTGGAGCTGGTGGGTTCGGTACGGCGGCCGCGGCGCAGTGAAGCGGCGCGAAGCTGCGAAGGCGTTGTCGCGAAGACCTCGCGGATCGTCTCGTTGAACTGCCGGACGCTGGAGAAGCCGGCGGCGAACGCGACGTCGGTGAGCGGCAGCGCCGAAAGCTCGATGAGCAGCCGCGCGGAGTGCGCGCGGTGGGCGCGGGCGAGGGCGAGCGGCCCGGCGCCCAGCTCGGTGGTGAGGACGCGGCCGAGCTGGCGTTCCGAGTAGCCGAGGCGCCGCGCGAGGCCGGGCACGCCTTCGCGCTCGACGAGCCCGTCGGAGATCAGGCGCATGGCGCGGGCGGCGAGGTCGGCGCGCACGTTCCAGTCGGGCGAGCCCGGCACGGCGTCGGGCAGGCAGCGCCGGCACGCGCGGAAGCCGCCGGCCTGCGCGGCGGCTGACGTGGGGAAGAACCGCACGTTCTGGGCCTTCGGCGTGATCGCCGGGCACGACGGGCGGCAGTAGATGCCGGTGGTGCGCACGGCCATGATGAACTGGCCGTCGAACCGCTGGTCGCGGGCGGTGACGGCCCGGTAGCAGCGCTCCGTGTCGCGCCAGAGCGGGGCGGTCTGGGTGGCCATGTGGTCGATGGTGCCAGCAGGCCAGCGGCTTGGCTGGCGGGAATCCGACACGGCGTTACCGGGTCGGGGGCGGTTCGGCGGGGGCACGTAGACTTCACGGTCGTGAGTCTGACCCTCGGTATCGTCGGCCTGCCCAACGTCGGCAAGTCCACCCTGTTCAACGCGCTGACCAACAACGACGTGCTCGCCGCGAACTACCCGTTCGCGACGATCGAGCCCAACGTCGGTGTCGTCCCGCTGCCGGACGAGCGGCTCGGCAAGCTGGCGGATATGTACAGCTCGGAGAAGATCGTGCCCGCGGTAGTGTCCTTTGTGGACATCGCGGGCATCGTGAAGGGCGCGTCCGAGGGTGCCGGGCTGGGCAACAAGTTCCTCGCGAACATCCGCGAGGCCAACGCGATCTGCCAGGTCATCCGCGTGTTCGACGACCCCGACGTGGTGCACGTCGACGGCCGCATCGACCCGTCGAGCGACATCGAGACCATCAACACCGAGCTGATCCTCGCCGACCTGCAGACGCTCGACAAAGCCCTGCCGCGCCTCGAGAAGGAGGCGCGCACCAAGAAGGAAGCGCGCCCGGCACTCGAGAACGCCCAGCGCGCCAAGGAAATCCTCGACGCCGGCCGCACGCTCTTCCAGGCGCAGAAGGAAGTGGACTTCGAGTCGCTGCGCGAGCTGAGCCTGCTCACCACGAAGCCGTTCCTGTACGTCTTCAACGCCGACGAGGCCGTGCTCACCGACTCGGGCCGCCGCGACGAACTGGTGAAGCTCGTCGCCCCCGCCGACGCCGTGTTCCTCGACGCGAAGGTCGAAGCCGAGCTCCTGGAGCTCGACGACGAGGAATCCGTGCGCGAGCTGCTGGAATCCGTGGGCCAGGACGAGCCGGGCCTCAACGCCCTGGCCCGCGCCGGCTTCCACACCCTCGGTCTCCAGACCTACCTCACCGCGGGCCCGAAGGAGTCCCGCGCCTGGACCATCCCCAAGGGCGCCACCGCCCCGCAGGCCGCCGGCGTGATCCACACGGACTTCGAGCGCGGCTTCATCAAGGCGGAAATCGTGTCCTACTCCGACCTGATGGACGCCGGCTCGATGGCGGCCGCGCGGGCGGCGGGGAAGGTGCGGATGGAGGGCAAGGATTACCTGATGGCCGATGGTGATGTGGTGGAGTTCAGGTTCAACGTCTGAGCCCTTTTCCGGGGCCGGGAAGCTATGCTGGCCCGGTGGTCGCTGAGCTGGAAGCCGCCCTCGCCGAGCACCTCGCGACGCCGTTCCCTTCGCCGGCCGTCGTCCGGGGTCGGGACTACGGCTCGGTATGCGCGGTGATGATCGGCGCGGACATCTGCGGCCTGTCATCCCGGGTCGCCGGCGGGGAACTGCTGACGGACGCCCGGTGGAACTACCTCGCGGAGTGCGAGGCTCGGTTGCAGGATTCGCTGATGGAGTTCCCTGAAGCCGGGCGGCCGTATTACGCGCATTTGCTGCGGGTCGCCGAGTTGGCGTTCCAGCGCATGGAGCAGATGGCAGCCCAGCCGAGCCGCTGATCGCCTGGCCGGTTTTCGCTTTCTCGGCGCTCTTCGGCCCCGGACTGGGCATGTGACCGATGCGTTGGAAGCCGCTCTCATGAAGCACCGTGCGTCGCGATTCCCTTCTCCTGCGGTGGTCCGGGGCTGACTCGCGGAGGGCGAGGCGCGGCTGCAGGACTCGCTGCTGGAGTTCCCCGAGGCCGGCCGTACTACGCGCATCTGTTGCGGGTGGCCGAGTCGGCGTTCCAGCGGAGGGAAGAGATGGCGGCCCGGTCGGGTCGATGACCGCTCGGCCGGCAGTTTTGTTTCCGCGCACGGGTTCCCGATCGGTGCCGGCGTGGCGTCCGGCTGAGTATGATCGGGCGCACATCGACACAGGGGGACTCAGGCGATGGCGCGGAAGCGACCGCAGGTGCCAGTGCCGCCGTGGACGCAGCGGGACGAGGTGCTCAGGTACACCTGTCACCTCGCGATGCTCATGGGACAGGGTCACGATCTCGGTCACCTGCAGGAGGTCCTGGCGCCGTTTCCGCCGACGAACGCCCGCGACGAGCGGCTGCTCGCGGCCGGGCCGTTCGTGCTGTCCGACTTCCGTGCGCTGGGCGACGGGAGCTGGAACGTGTCCACGCCGTTCGTCTTCGGGACCGGGGCGCTCGGGGTGGGGCTCGTCGCCGGGTCGCTGGTCGGTGGGGCGGTCGCGAAGTCGCGGGCCCGCAACGCGGCGGCGGCCAACGCGGTGCCGAGGTGGGTGCCGATCGAACAGGGCACGGTGTACCTGAGCGAGTACGGCTTCTACCTGCACACCCCGCGCGTGCTGGCCTGGAACTGGCCGTCGATCACCGGCGCGACGATGGCCGGGCCCGGGCTCGTGCACCTGACCGGGGACAGCCAGAACGGCTCGGTCTCGTGGCTGCTCCAGTCGGACTGGGCGGAGCTGGTGTTCGTGGCGTGGGCGAACGCGGTGCACCCGCGGCACCCGCAGTTCGTGACCGGGCAGTGGTTGCCGCCCGGCTGGGTGGAGCACGCTCGCTACCACCAGCGGCCGCCGGATCCGGTGCCCGGGATGGTGCCTGAGCTGCCGCCCGAGGGGGACGGTTCGCCGCAGATCAGTGGGCCGGAGAGCTGACCGTTCTCGAAGGGGAACGGCGCTGCCATGAGCCCGAGATTCAGAACAAGGTCAGCTGACCTTCGGGTGGATTGGTGCGCGAGATGAGGGCGTCGCAGCGGTGGCAGGTCACGGCGTCGTCCGTGGGGTTCAGGCCGCGGTAGTCCCAGCCGTTCAGGCCGGTGCCGCAGGCGGGGAGCCATTCGTCGGTGACGACGTGGACGGTGCCGGCGGCCGTTTTGCCGTGGACGCGGGTCCAGCTGGGCTGTGCGGCCGGGCGGTGCTTGAAGCGACGCTGGAACGCCGCCAGCGGCTCGCGTCGCCGGGGCGGTGCGAACAACGCCGGTGGGTCGTCCTCCGGGGTCATGGTCACCACGGTCGCAGGTCGTGAAGGTGATCGTCTACCGCCAACCCGGGGGTTGGTGAGCAGGTGCGCTCAGCATTCGCTCTTCGGGACGAGGCCTTGCTCGCAGGCCCACTCCTGTTGGATTTCGCCGGAGGTTTTGCCCCGGCCGGGGCCGCCGGGGTCGAGGTAGCCCTGGTACTCCTTGCAGCTCGGGTTGAACTTGCCCGCGTTGACAGCGCGCTGGCCACACCCGCGGCCGCTGTCCCGGACCCGGGGTTTGGGCGCTGTCGGAGTGGGCCGGGTCGAGGAGCGTCGTGTCGCTGAGGTCGGCGTCGGTGAGGACGTCCGGCTGGGCGGCGACGCTGAGGAAGGCGACGCCGGGGAAACCGAAGGCGTAGCCGTCGGCGAAACGGTGACTGGCACCGAGACAGGCGCCGGCTCAGCCGACGGCGTGCAGGACGCGGCAGCCAAGCCCAGCAAGACTGCCGCGCACACGACCGGCAAACGCTTCATACCCACGAATCGGACGGGTACGCGGCGGCCGTTTCCGGAGGTGAAAAAGAAGGCTCAGCCGAGCAGGCCGAGAACCACCAGAGCGGCCAGGGTGAACGCCGTGGCGAACATCGTGATCCAGGCGCGCTGGGCGGCGGAAAGGGCGGTGGGCGAGTTGTTCATCGCGTGTCCTAGCGGGGGCGTGGGCCGGTGATTCCGCTGGGATAGCGCGCTGATCAAGGGTGGTGTTACGGCTTGTGGTCGAAGTCACGGTGGGCGCGGAAAGTGCGCCACAGGGCGGCGGCGGCGGAGGCCACCATCAGGGTGAACGCGGTGGTGCCGACGATGATCGCTTGAGTCATGGACCCCTCCTCGAAATGGCTTACGAGGAGGGGACGCGTCACCCACAGGGTGGTGCCGAGGACGTCGGGGAGATCACAGAGCGGAGTCGATGGCGGCGGCCAGGGAAAAGTCCTTCGAGGTCAGGCCGCCTTCGGAGTGGGTGGAGAGGGTGAGGGAGACCGTGCGCCAGCGGATGTCGATGTCCGGGTGGTGGTCGGCGGCTTCCGCGAGGTAGCCGACTCGCACGACGAAGGCGATGGCGTCCGGGAAGGACGCCAGCTCCACCTCACGGGTGAGGGAATCCCCGGAACGCTGCCACGAGGGCACGGTGGTGAGAGACGAAGAGATCTCGGACTCGTTGAGTAGTTGCGCCATGTGGCCAATGGTGAACCCGTTTGGGCTACGCTGCACGGTTGCCACGGGAGTCCGGTACGCCGGGCTGAGAGGCGGGCGCACAGCCCGCGACCGTTCGCACCTGATTCCGGATCATGCCGGCGCAGGGAGGGCTGCTCTCCCCGCACGCGGCGCAAGGGAGGGCAGATGATTCCGCGGACCGCACGCACCGTGCTGGGCTTGGCGACCGTCGCAGTGCTGGCGAGTGCGTGCTCACTCTCGAGCGGTGAGGGCGGCGACGCCCAGCAGACCCCGACCGTCACGCTCGTCACGCACGACTCGTTCGCCGCGCCGCAGGACGTGCTCGACGCGTTTCAGCGGCAGTCCGGGATCAAGCTCAAGATCCTCAAGTCCGGTGACGCCGGGGAGCTCACCAACAAGCTGGTGCTCACCAAGGCCAACCCGATCGGTGACGTCGCGTACGGCGTCGACAACACGTTCGCCTCGCGGGCGCTCAACGAAGGCGTGTTCCAGGCCTACACCAGCCCCGAGGCCGACCGCGGGCCGCAGCGCTACTCCGTGGACCCGCAGCACCGGCTCTCGGCGGTGGACGTCGGTGACGTGTGCGTGAACATCGACGCCGGCTACTTCGCGACGCACAACCTGCCCGAGCCCAAGACCTACGACGACCTCGCGGACCCGAAGTACAAGGACCTCACCGTCGCCGAGAGCCCCGCCACGGCCTCGCCCGGGCTGGCGTTCCTGCTGGGCACCGTGAAGAAGTTCGGTGAGCAGGGCTGGCACGACTACTGGAGCAAGCTCAAGGCCAACGGCGTGAAGATCGACAGCGGCTGGGAAGAGGCCTACACCAAGGACTTCTCCGGCTCCTCGGGCAAGGGCCCGCGCCCGATCGTCGTGTCCTACGCGTCCTCGCCCGCCGCCGAGATCGGGGACGACGGCAAGCCGCGCACCAAGGCGCTGCTCGACACGTGTTTCCGCCAGATCGAGTACGCCGGCGTGCTCACCGGCAGCAAGCAGGCGCCGCAGGCACAGAAGGTGGTCGACTTCCTGCTGTCGCAGCAGTTCCAGGCCACGGTGGCGGCCAACATGTACGTGTACCCCGCCCGCGAGGGTGTCGACCTGCCCGCCGGCTGGGCCGCGGCCGCGCCGCTGCCGCAGGACCCCGCCACGCTGCCCGCCGACCAGATCCAGGCCGGCCGCGAGAAGTGGATCGGTGAATGGCGCTCGCTCTTGGGGGCGTGACCCGGGGCCGGACGCTCAGGACCGCCGGCCTGGCACTGCTCGGCCTGCTGCCGGTCGCGTTCCTCGTCGTGTTCTTCGCCTGGCCGGTGGTCGCCATCCTCGGCCGCGGCTTCTCGGCGGGCGGCGTGGACACGGTGCTGGCCGACGCGCAGACGTGGCAGCTCGCCGCGTTCACGCTGGTCAGTGCCGCCGCGTCGACGGTCGTGGCCGTGGTCGCGGGGCTCCCGGTGGCCTACGTGCTCGCGCGCGTGAAGCTGCCGGGCGTCGGGCTCGTGCGCACGCTGGTGCTGGTGCCGTTCGTGCTGCCGACGGTGGTCGTCGGCCTCGCGTTCCGGGCGCTGTGGCCCGACGGCGGGGTGCTGCCGCTGGTGCTGGCCAACGCGTTTTTCAACGTCGCCGTGGTGGCCCGCACCGTCGCGGGCCTCTGGCGCAACCTCGACCCGCGCGCCACGGAAGCCGCGCGGGCGCTGGGGGCCTCGCCGTGGCGGGCGTTCCGCTCGGTGACGCTGCCCTCGCTGGGCCCGGCCGTCGCGTCGGCCGCGGCGGTGGTGTTCCTGTTCTGCGCCACCAGTTTCGGTGTGGTGCTCATCCTCGGCGGCGGCCGCTACCGCACGCTCGAGACCGAGATCTACCTGCGCACGGTCGATCTGCTCGACCTCTCCGGCGCCGCCGCGCTGTCGCTGATCCAGTTCGCCGCCGTGCTCGCCGCCCTCGCGCTGGGCGCGATCGCCCGACGCCGGCGCGAGAACGCCGTGCACCTCAAGCAATCCACCCCGAAACGGCCCAGGCGCGGCGAGTGGTGGACGGTCGCCGCGGCCGCGGTCGTGGTGGCGATGCTGATGACGCCGATCGTCGCGCTGCTGATCGAGTCCGTGTCCACTCCGGACGGCTGGAGCTTCGCCGGCTTCCGCGCGCTGAACACGACCGGCCAGAACGACGCCCTGCAGATCTCCGGCTGGCTCGCCGCGAAGAACTCCCTGGCCGCGGCCACCGACGCGACGTTGCTCGCGATGGCCGTGGGCGTGCTCGCCAGCGTGGTCCTCGTCGCGCTCAGACGCGCGCCCGGCCGCCTCGCGCGCGGCATGGGCGAGACGATGGACGCCGCCCTCATGCTGCCGCTCGGCGTCTCCGCCGTCACGGTCGGCTTCGGCTACCTCGTCACGCTCGACGCCCTGCCCGGCGACCTGCGCACGTCACCCCTGCTCGTGCCGCTTGCGCAGGCGCTGGTGATCATCCCGCTGGTCGTGCGCATGATCCTGCCGGTGCTGCGCGCGGTCGACGTGCGGCTCAGGCAAGCCGCCTCCACGCTCGGCGCGAGCCCGGCCCGGGTGTGGCGCGAGATCGACCTGCCGCTCACCGCGCGCTCGCTCGTCGCGGCCGCGGGCTTCGGTTACGTGGTGGCGCTCGGCGAGTTCGGCGCCACCAGCTTCCTCGCCCGCCCCGACGCGCCGACGCTGCCCGTGGCCGTCGCCACGCTCATCTCGCGCCCCGGCGAGCTCAACAACCAGATGGCGTACGCCGCGTGCGCACTGCTCATGATCGTGACGGTGTTCGCCGTCGCGCTGATCGACCGGTTCGGGTCCGTGCGCGGACACGGCTCGGTGGGGGAGTTCTGACGATGGCGCTCACGGTCCGCGGCCTCACGGTGCACTACGGCTCGTTCGCCGCGGTGCGCGAAGCGCGCCTCGACATCGCCGACGGCGAGGTGCTCGCCCTGCTCGGCCCCTCCGGCTCCGGCAAGTCGACGCTGCTGCGGGCCATCACCGGCCTCGAACCCATGACGTCGGGCGAAGTCTGCTGGGACGGCACCGATCTCGCCACCGTGCCCGTGCACCGGCGCGGCTTCGGGCTGGTGTTCCAGGACGGTCAGCTCTTCCCGCACCGCGACGTCGCCGCGAACATCGCGTTCGGCCTGCGGATGCACGGCGTGCCCAAAGCGCAGCACCGCGCCCGCGTGGAGCGGCTGCTGGACCTGGTGGGGCTCAAGGGTTTCGAACGCCGGCGCGTGACCGAGCTGTCGGGCGGACAGGCCCAGCGCGTGGCGCTGGCCCGCGCGCTCGCGCCCGAACCGCGGCTGCTGCTGCTCGACGAACCGTTGTCGGGCCTCGACGCCGGCCTGCGCGAGCAGCTGGCCATCGACCTCGCGGACCTGTTGCGGCGCAGCAAGATCACCGCGTTGCTCGTGACGCACGACCAGGAAGAGGCGTTCACGCTCGCCGACCGCGTGGCCGTGCTCGACGCCGGTGAGATCCGCCAGGAAGGCGCCGTGCGGTCGGTGTGGCGCAACCCGGCTGACGACGAAGTCGCGAAATTCCTCGGGGCCACGTCGTTCGTCGAAGGCGTGAGCGCCGGCGGGATCGTGCACACGGACCTCGGCGAGGTCGCGCTGCCCGACCTCGCCGACGGTCCGGTGCGGCTCGGGCTGCGACCGCACGCGTTGCGGGCCGACCGAACCGGCGTGAGCGGCGAAGTGACGGCCGCCGTGCACCGGCGGGAGCACCTGCGGCTCGTAGTGAAGCTCGAAAAGTCCACTGTGGACGCTGTCGCGCCCGTGACAGCGGACCTGCGCGCCGGCGATCCCGTCCGGCTCGAACTCGACCCGGACGGGATCGCCGTCGTCGGCTGAGGAACCCCTGGACCTCAGCCGTCGCGCGTGGCGAGCCGCCCGTACGCCAGGGACAGGCCCACCACGATGTAACAAGCCGCCCGCAACGCGCCTTCGGTGAGCATCGAACCGCCGATCGGGTCCTGCAGGATCTCCGTCGGGGCCTCGGCCCAGTTGCGCGTGAGCAGGAACGGGTGCAACCAGTCGAGCGAGGTCAGGAACCCGAGGATCGTGAACACGATGTCCCCGGCCAGCACCGAGGCCACCACGAGCATCGGGTGTTCCGTCCAGCTCGACACGGCGAGCGCGACCGCGCCGACGGCCCACAGCTGCAGCACGATCCAGCCCGCCACGAGCAGGATCCGGCCCAGTGCCGCGCCGAGCGAGAGCGTGGTGCCCGACAGCGTGAACAGCGAGCCGGTGCCGTTGATGATCAGCCCGGTCACCACGCCCGTGATGCACATCGCCAGCACCGCGACCACGCACACGACCGCCACGCCGATGGCCTTCACCACCAGCAGCCGGCCGCGGCTGACCGGGGCGACGAGCCACGCGCGCAACGTGCCGTGGGCGGCTTCGCCCGCGAGCGCGTCGGCGCCGGCCATGGCCGAGGCCAGCGGCAGCAGCAGGGCGAGCGTCATCACCAGCGCGGCGATGGGCAGCACCAGGGCGTTGTTCACGGCCGACGCGAGCAGGGCCGCGTCGCCGTCGGCCGGGCCGCCGTCGGGGCCGCTGTCGCCCACGAGCGTGAGGCCGATGCCGATCACGATCGGCACCACGGCCAGCAGCCCGAGCACGGCCAGCGTGCGCGGGCGCCGGAAGATCCAGCGCAGCTCGGCCGCCACGAGCCGCGGCAGCGGCACCGTGTCGTGGCCCGTGCGGCTCACCGGAGCCGCGAGCGTCGCGGTGGTCATGCTTCCCCCTCGGTCTGGGCCGCCGGAGCGCCGTCCGCGCCCTCGGTGAGCCGGGCGAACAGGTCCTCCAGCCCGGTCCGCGCGCGAGTCGCCTCGTGCACCTCGACCCCGGCGCCCACGAGCACCTGCAGCACGCGCGGTGCGGGCGTGGCGGTGAGATCCGCGCGCACGCCGTCGGGTGTGAGGCGGGCCCCGATCCGGTTCTCCCGCAGCACTTCCACCGCGTGCTCCGCGTCGGGCGTGCGCACGAGCAGCGCCGCGTTGCCGGATTCCAGCAGCTCGGCCAGCTCGCCCTGCGCCACGACCGTGCCCGCCTGCAGCACGGCGACGTGCGTGCACGTGGCCTCCACCTCGGCGAGCAGGTGCGACGACACGACCACGGTGCAGCCCTCGGCGTGCAGGTCGGCGATGATCCGGCGGATCTCGCGCGTGCCGGCGGGGTCGAGGCCGTTGGTCGGCTCGTCGAGGATCACCATCCTGCGCGGCACGAGCAGCGCCGCGGCCAGCCCCAGCCGTTGCTTCATGCCGAGCGAATAACCCTTGTACCGGCGGCGCGCGGCCACGGTGAGCCCCACGCGTTCGATCGCTCCGTCCACGGCGGCCGGGATCGCCCCGGACGCCAGCCGCGGTTCGGCGGCGGCGAAGCGCAGCAGGTTGTCACGCCCGGAGAGGAACGGGTGGAAGCCCGGCCCCTCCACGAGCGCGCCGACGTCGGGCAGCGCGTGCGCCGCGCCCTCCGGCATCGGCCGGCCGAGCAGCTCGACCTCGCCCTCGGTCGGGCGCACGAGGCCCAGCAGCATGCGGATCGTGGTCGTCTTGCCCGAACCGTTGGGCCCGAGCATCCCGAGCACCGCGCCTTCGGGCACGTCGAGGTCCACGTGGTCCACCGCGACCGTGCCGCGGTAGACCTTGCGCAGCCCGCGGGTGCGCGCGGCGAGCGGGACCGCCGGGGCGGGCACCTCCTGCGAGATGCCCGCCCCGGTCACGACCACGTCGGTCTCGGTCACTTCTGGCCCAGCGCTTCGTAGAGGACCTGCTCCGGCACCGCACCGGCGGCGAAGCGGCCGTCGTCGGTCAGCACCGCGCCGCCCACCTTGGTGGTGAACAGGTAGCCGCTGCCCCACGTGCCGTTCACGCGCTTGGCGAAGCGGCTCAGGAGCTGCTGCGGGTTGGCGCCCCGGCCCTCGTTACCGGACGCACCGGCCGGCTTCTTGCCCGAAAGCGCGTCGGCCGGCACCGTCCCCGTGATCACGGTGTCCCAGCCGTCGCCGACGAGCTTCACGTCCTGCTTGGCCTCGTCGGCCATCGCCTTCGTCTGGTCGTCGACCTTCGCGGTCTTCTCGGTCACCTTGGCGCCCTGCGGCGGCGTGAACGCGAACAGGTCGGCCGACTGCGGCGCGAACTTCACGTCGTCGAAGGCCACCTGCAGCGCCGGCGCCGTGGTTCCGTTGCTCAGCACCGAAAGGCGCAGCGGCATGCGGGTCTGCGAGTCCACGGCCACGCGGATCTCACGCAGCAGCGTGCGTTCGGTCGGCTTCGGCGTGAAGACCAGCTCGTAGGCCGGGCGGTCGGCGACGTTCGCCGTGCCGTCCACGGAGACCGTGCTGTTCTCGCGCACCTTCGCGAGCAGTTCCTTCGTCGCCGTGGCCGGGTCGGCCATCTCGCCGGCGCCGAGGTCGTGCTTCGTGGCGACGTCGGCCGGGATGGTCGTCTTCGTCGCCGAGTTGTCGGCGGAGTGGTAGTCCCACACGGTGGTGCCGTCGCGGACGATCGTCTCCTGCGAAGCCCCGTTGGTCAGCGAGATCTTGGCCTTGCCGGTGCCGTCGCTGAACACGTGCGCGGAGTCGACGTTCAGCGCGCTCATCCCCGGGATCGCGCCACCCACGGCCGGCAGGCCGAGGTCGTTGCTCACGCTCACGGACCCGTCGAACGGGCCGGGGTTCGCCGTCATCACCGACTGCACGAGGTCCTCGGCGCTGATCGCCGGCAGCTTCGGCGCGTCGCCGGCCGAAGCCGGCATCGCGACCACCACGAGCCCCCCGACGCCGAGCGCGGTGCCGACGACGGCCGCGGTGATGGCCTTCTTCTTCGCATCCATGTCGTCTCTCCCTGTGTTTCCGAGCCCCAGTGTGCTCGGCTCCCGGCACCGACGCTTCCCCCTCGACGCTGAGATACCCCTGAATGCTGGGCCTCCGACGCTGAGATCGCGCTGAGAGCTCGCGCGCCACCTGCGTAAACCGGCCATGATGAGAATCGTGAAACCTCGGGTGCTGGTGGTCGACGACGAGCCGGGCGTGCTCAAGGCGCTGCAACGCGGCCTGCGCGCGGAGGACATGGACGTGGTCACGGCGGCCGACGGGCCGTCCGGATTGCGGCTCGCGCGCACCGGTGCGTTCGACGTGGTGCTGCTCGACATCATGCTGCCCGGGCTCTCGGGTTACCGCGTGCTGCAACAGCTGCGGGCCGAGAACGTGACCACGCCGGTACTGCTCGTGTCCGCCAAGGACGGCGAGATCGACCAGGCCGACGGCCTCGACCTGGGCGCCGACGGTTACCTCGTGAAGCCGTTTTCCTTCGTCGTGCTGGTCGCGCAGGTGCGCGCGGTGCTGCGCCGCGCCGGGCCCGATGCGTCCCGGGGCACGCTGCGCCTCGGCGCGCTCGAGGTGGACCGCGCGCTGCGGCAGGTGCGCTGGGACGGCACCGAGGTGCCGTTGTCGCCGCGCGAGTTCGGGCTGCTGGAGGTGCTCGTGGGCCGCGCGGGCACGGTGGTCACGAAGGACGAGCTGCTGCGCGCGGTGTGGGGCGAGGAGCAGGCCGTGACGCGCAACCTCGTGGAGGTCTACGTGGGTTACGTGCGGCGCAAGCTCGACGCGGTCGGCGCCGGCGCGCTGCTGCGCACCGTGCGCGGCCACGGTTACCTCGCGTCCGACGCGCAGCTGGACGAGGTCATGTGATCGGCTCGCCGTCCTGGTGGCGGGGCCGGTCGCTGCAGGTCCGGATCACGGTGCTGGCCACCACGATCACGCTCGCCTGCCTGCTCGGCCTGGCCACGGTGGCCGCCAACCAGCTCGAACCGCTGCTCGTCGAGTCCGTGGACCACGAGCTCACGGCGGCGCTCGGGCCCGCGTCGGCGTCCGTCGCGGCCGGGGGACCGCTGCGCGCAGCCGACCCGGTTTCCGTGCGGGTGCTCGACATCTCGGGCGCGCCGGTCGACGGCCAGCCGCGACCGCCGCTCGGCGCCGACGCGATCGCGCAGCTCAAGGCGGGCGTGGCCGTGCAGACCGACGGCGACCGCTGGCGGGGGCAGGTCGTGAGCGCGCCCGACGGCAGCCAGCGGCTCGTGGTCGCCGGCGCCGAGCTCGTCGGCTTCGCCGCGGCGGTGCACGCCGGCGGCCTGTGGCTGGTGGTCGTCGCGCTGGTCGGTGCGGTGGTGGCCGGCCTGGCGACGTGGCTGGTGGTGCGGCTGGCGCTGCGGCCGGTGGCGCGGATGCGGGGTCTGGTGCGCTCGCTGCCGCCCCGCTCACGGCTGCCGCTGCCGTCTTCGCACGACGAGCTGCGTGCGCTGGCCGAGGAGTTCAACGCGCTGCTCGCCCGCCAGGAAGAGGTGAGCAGCCGCCTTCGCCGCTTCACCGGCGACGCGGCCCACGAGCTGCGCTCGCCCGTCGCGTCGATCCGCGTGCAGGCCGAGGTCGCCGTGACGAACCCGGACCCGGAGCTGGCGCAGGAGACGCTCACCGACATCCTCACCGAGGCCGAACGCCTGTCCGCCCTGCTCGACGGCCTGCTGTCACTCGCCCGTTCCGACGCCGGCGAGGTGCCGCCGGCCGAACCGGTGGACCTGGTCACGGAGGTGCGCGCGGCCGTGCACCGGCTGCCGGCCGGCGCGCCCGACACCCGGGTGAGCGCAGCCGTCGCGCAGGCGTGGGGGCTCGCCACGCACTCGGAGGTGGAGCTGGTGCTCGACAACCTCCTGCGCAACGCGTGCCGCTACGCCACCGGCCAGATCGTGGTGTCCGTGCTCGCCTCGCGCTCCGACGTGCGCGTGGTGGTGGACGACGACGGGCCCGGCATCGCGCCGGAGCACCGCGCCAAGGTGTTCGACCGCTTCTACCGCGTGGCCGACGACCGGGCGCGCGCGTCGGGCGGAACGGGCCTGGGCCTGGCGATGGTCGCCGAAGCCGTGCGCCGCCGAGGCGGCCGTGTGCGGGTGGGGGAGTCGCCGGACGGCGGGGCGCGCTTCGAGGTCACCTGGCGCGCGGATCGGGCCGGGGCGCCGGGGTGAACGCCGTGCGGGAGACTGGGTGCATGGACGGGGTCATCGTCGGAGCGGCGCTGGTGCGCGACGGGAAGTTGCTCACCCAGCAGCGGGCGTGGCCGCCGCACCACGCGGGACAGTGGGAGCTGCCGGGCGGGCGCGTCGAAGAGGGCGAGACCGACTCGTACGCGCTGGCCCGCGAATGCCAGGAGGAGCTCGACGTCGCGGTGACGGTGGGCGGGCGCGTGGGCACCGAGGTGCCGCTGCCGGGCGGGAAGGTGCTGCGCGTGTACTCCGCGGCGCTGATCTCCCCGGGCGACGAACCGCGCGCGGTCGAGCACACCGCCCTGCGCTGGGTGGGGCCCGACGAGCTCGACGACGTGGACTGGCTGCCGGCGGACCGCGGCCTGATCCCGGACCTGCGGGCCCTGCTGCTCGACTGACGCCGGGCACGGGTTTTCCTGGCCCCGCAAGGAAAACCCGCACCCGCCGCTCGTCGGCCGGCGCTGCTGTGCCGGCGGCGCTTTCAGCCGGCCGCTTTCAGCCGGCCGCTTTCATCCGGCACCGATCAGCCGCAGCGCCGACGACAGCCGGTGCTCACCACGCTCGGCCGCCCGCACCGCGCCGGCCTTGCGCACGCGTTCCAGCTCCGCCGTGTCGGCCAGCAGCTCCATCGTGCGCTCGCGGACCGGGCGCAGTTCCTCGATCACGGCGTCGGCGACCGCGTCCTTCAGCACGCCGTAGGACGGGTACTCCTCGGCCAGCTCCGCCGGGTCGCCGCCGGTGCAGGCGGAGAGGATGTCGAGCAGGTTGGCGATGCCGGGTCGCGTCTCGGGGGCGTACGCGGGCACGGACCCGCCGTCGGTGCGCGCCTTGCGGATCTTGCGGCGCACCTGGTCGGCGTCGTCGAGCACGAACACCACGCCGGCCGAGTCGTGGGCCGACTTGGACATCTTGCGTGTCGGCTCGGCCAGGTCCCGCACCCGCGCGCCGGCGGGCGGCAGCGTGGCCTCCGGCACGGTGAAGACCTCGCCGTAGGTGGTGTTGAAGCGGCGCGCGAGCACGCGCGTGAGCTCCACGTGCTGACGCTGGTCCTCACCGACCGGCACCTTCGACGCGCCCTGCAGCAGGATGTCGGCCGCCATCAGCACGGGGTAGGTGAGCAGGCTCAGCCGCACGCCGGCCTGGCCCTTGGACTTCTCCTTGAACTGGATCATCCGCGCGGCCTCGCCGTAGGTGCAGGTGGACTCGAGGATCCAGGTGAGCGCGCCGAGCTCCTTCGCGATGTCCGACTGCACGAACACCCGCTCCGGCGCGATGCCGGTGGCCACGAGCACGGCGAGCTGCTCGGTGGCCAGCGCCCGCAGCTTCGCGGGGTTGTGGGCCGTGGTCATGGCGTGCAGGTCGGACACGAAGTACAGGTCGTCGGGGCGCCCCTCGGCCGCCCAGCGCCGCAGGGCGCCGAGGTGGTTGCCGAGCTGGACGTGGCCCGACGGGGTGATGCCGGATATCTGGACCACTGCGGTTCCTCTCCTGGGTGTGCCCCGGGAGTCAGCCCGCCTGCGAAATGCGAGAAGGCCGCCCACCGGGGCGGCCTTCGCTGGTTTCAGCGCAGAGCTACGGGGCCGCCGGAGGGCGGCCACCACTGGGAGCTGTGCGCGAACATGTCGGACACTTTAGAACACTTGCGGGTGCCGCGGGGCGGAACCGGGTTTACGGTCGAGACATGTTTGTCGTCTTGCTCACCTACACCGCGCCCATCGAGGAGATCGACCTGGCGCTGCCCGACCACGCCGAGTGGCTCGCCACGCAGTACGACCACGGGCACTTCCTCGCGTCGGGCCGGCAGAACCCGCGCACGGGCGGTGTGATCATCACGCGGCCGATGGTGCGCGGAAAGCTCGACGCGATCCTGGCCACCGACCCGTTCGCGATCCAGCACCTCGCGCAGTACCAGGTGATCGAGTTCTCGCCGACGAAGACGGCGCCCGAGCTGAGGCTGGTCAACGAGGCCGTGGCGCACTGAGCGCCACCGCCGTCGGACCGGGGCGGGCGGGCCGGAAACGGCCGGTGAAACTCCGCGGAACTGTTGCCGCCGGCGGTGGAACAGCACGTGTCCAGCAGTGGGTTCGGGCCCCTTTCGCCGGTCGTCCGCGGCCGGCTCTGAACCGCCTGTGACCAGCAGGTCCTCGCGGGCGCCGGCCCCGAACGTGAGAACGATCACGTCCCACAGTCTCGTGGCTTCGAGGGCCGGGCGTGGCGCCATCCCTGGTGATCGGGTCTGCTCTCATCGAGCGGCCGGTGCGCAATCCGGTCCTCGTCCGGATGACGCGGATGAACCGCTCGGCGTGATCTTCGGTGAAATGCGTGACCGCCGGCCGGGCTCCATTTTCATCCGCCCGCGGACGGTCACCAGCGTCAGGGATCAACCGGCGGGCAATGGTTTTCGATCACGCCGTTCTGTGCGCCACTGCGGCAGCGGTCCGTGCCGATTCCACGATTACGTAGCCGGCGCCCGCGTGAACCTCAGACTGTCGACGAACCGGTTCGCGCACCGGCGGATCCGCGCCGTGCGCTGGATCTGCAGCTCCGCACGCAGGTCTCCGGCAAGATCGTGACGACACCCGGAACTGCCGGACCGAATGCGCTCAAGCCGCTTTCGCGAGGTCGGTTTTCGCCTTCTTCAAAGCGAGTACCGGGCACTTCTTGCACCGGGAGGACGACCGGCAGCACTTCTTCTTCACCTTGCCGGCCTTCATCAGCTTGCGGACGACCCCGGCGGGGGTGTCCGGCTGCTTCTTGTCCTTTTTGCCCACGCTGGGCTCCCACATCGTCGGCGGCACTTCCTGAGTGTTCAGGTTAGGTGAGCCTAACCGATCATGGGGCGTGGCGGTCCTCACACTTCGGCAACAGGTATCCTTATGAAGTCCGCGTGTGGCCAAAGCCGGTCACGATGCCGGTTGAGGTGGCGAAGCCGTTCTGGTGGAGGCCATCGATCCGCCCGCGACGCGGCCACCCACCCGCCTTTGAAGTTCAGGAGTCTTCGCGTGCCCGCAGCCAGCGCCACCGCAGTCGAATCCGGCCGTGCGTCCGGCAAGACGCGGCCCGACCTGCGCAACGTCGCCATCGTCGCACACGTCGACCACGGGAAGACCACCCTGGTCGACGCCATGCTCCGGCAGTCCGGCGCCTTCGCCGAACGCGCCGAGCTCGTCGACCGCGTGATGGACTCCGGTGAGCTCGAGCGGGAAAAGGGCATCACCATTCTCGCGAAGAACACCTCCATCCACCGCCAGACGCCCGAGGGCCAGGTCACGATCAACGTGATCGACACCCCCGGCCACGCCGACTTCGGCGGTGAGGTCGAGCGCGGCCTGGCCATGGTCGACGGCGTGGTGCTGCTCGTCGACGCGAGCGAGGGCCCGCTGCCGCAGACCCGCTTCGTGCTGCGCAAGACCCTCGAGGCCGGCCTGCCGGTGATCCTGCTGGTCAACAAGACCGACCGCCCGGACGCCCGGATCGCCGAGGTCGTCGAGGAGACCCACGACCTGCTGCTCGAGCTGGCCAGCGACATCGAGAACGCCGACCACGACGCGATCCTCGACCTGCCCGTGGTCTACGCCTCGGCGCGCGCCGGCAAGGCGAGCCTGGAGCAGCCGGCCGACGGCGAGATCCCCGACAGCGAGAACCTCGACCCGCTGTTCGACACGCTGCTGCGCCACGTGCCGCCGCCCGCGGCCGACCTCGACGCGCCGCTGCAGGCCCTGGTCACCAACCTCGACGCGTCCAACTTCCTCGGCCGCATCGCGCTGATCCGCATCCACGCCGGCAAGCTGCGCAAGGGCCAGACCGTGGCCTGGATGCGCGAAGACGGCACCACGCAGAACGTGCGCATCTCCGAGCTGCTCGTGACCGAGGCGCTGACCCGCGTGCCCGCCCTCGAGGCGAGCGCCGGTGAGCTGGTGGCCATCGCCGGCATCCCGGACATCACCATCGGCGACACGCTGGCCGACTCCGACAACCCGGTGGCGCTGCCCCGGATCACCGTCGACGAGCCCGCGATCTCCATGACCATCGGCGTGAACACCTCGCCGCTGGCGGGGCGCAACGGCGGCGACAAGGTCACGGCGCGCCTGGTGAAGGCCCGCCTCGACCAGGAGCTGATCGGTAACGTCTCGATCCGCGTGCTGCCGACCGAGCGCCCCGACACCTGGGAGGTCCAGGGTCGCGGCGAGCTGGCGCTGGCGATCCTCGTGGAGCAGATGCGGCGTGAGGGCTTCGAGCTCACCGTCGGCAAGCCGCAGGTGGTGCTGCGCACCATCGACGGCAAGCTGCACGAGCCGTTCGAGCGCCTGTACATCGACTCGCCCGAGGAACACCTCGGTGCGATCACGCAGCTGCTCGCGGCGCGCAAGGGCCGCATGGAAGACATGAGCGGCAACGGCTCCGGCCGGATCAAGCTCGAGTACGTGCTCCCGTCGCGCGGCCTCATCAGCTTCCGCACCGACTTCCTCACCGAGACCCGCGGCACCGGCATCGCGAACCACGTGTTCGAGGGCTACTTCCCGTGGGCCGGCGAGATCCGCACCCGCCACAGCGGCTCCTTGGTCGCCGACCGCACCGGCCCGGTCACCGCGTACGCGATGATCCAGCTGGCCGACCGCGGCACCTTCTTCGTGGAGCCGGGCGCCGAGGTGTACGAGGGCATGGTCGTGGGCGAGAACCCGCGCTTCGAGGACCTCGACATCAACATCACCAAGGAGAAGAAGCTGACCAACATGCGTCAGTCCTCCGCCGACGTGATGGAGACGCTGGCCCGCCCGCGCAAGATGGGCCTGGAAGAGGCCCTGGAGTTCTGCTCGGTCGACGAGTGCGTCGAGGTCGCCCCGGAGGTCGTCCGCGTCCGCAAGGTGACGCTGGACATCAACACCCGCGCGAAGGAGCGCTCGCGCGCCAAGAGCCGCGATAATAGCTGACGGTTCTTCTCGAAGGGCGCTTCTCCCCTCTGACGGGGTGGGGCGCCCTTCGCCGTGTCCGGTCCCGAACGCCCCCAATGTGGCGTTCGGTGCGTTGAGCGCACCCAATGCCACATTGGGGCGGGTTGGACTATTCACGAGCGGGAACCAGCCGGGGCTTTCGCGCGTCCTCCAGTTGGCGGTATCCACGCCGGTGTCGGTCGGTCGCACCGGATGTGGGAATCTCGGTGCCGAGCGGGCTCCGACATGGCAGCATGTCGGCTCGGGCCACGGGAAACACGGGAGGGTGTGCGTGCGGGTAGGACGCAAGGCGGCGCCGGTGCTGGCGCTCGCGGGGGCGCTCCTCGCCGCGTGCTCGAACACGCCACCGCCGCCGGTGGTCACGTCGTCGCCGGCGTCGAGCACGCCGTCGCAGCCCGCGGCGTCGCAGATCGTGGTGGGCATCGACGACGTGGTGGGCGGCTACAACCCGCACACGCTCGCCGACTCGTCCACGGTCACGTCGGCGCTCTCGCAGCTGCTGCTGCCCTCGGTGTTCCGCCAGTCCGACGACGGCAAGCGCACGCTCGACAAGACGCTCATGACCTCGGCCGAGGTCGTGTCGCAGATGCCGTTCACGGTGAAGTACGAGATCCGGCCCGAGGCCTCGTGGTCCGACGGCGCGCCGATCGCCACCGAGGACTTCACCTACCTCGCCGACGCCATGAAGTCGCAGCCCGGCGTGATCGAGCCCGCCGGCTACCGGCTGATCAGCGACATCGAGTCGCGCGACGGCGGCAAGGGCGTGGAGGTCACCTTCAGCAAGCCGTACCCGGCCTGGCAGACGCTGTTCGACAACCTGCTCCCGCAGCACCTCCTGAAGGACCTGCCGGGCGGCTGGCAGGCCGCGCTGGCCACGAGCTTCCCGGCTGTCGGGGGGCCGTTCGCGATCAAGACCATCGACACCGCCCGCGGCGAGGTCACGCTGCAGCGCAACGACCGCTACTGGGACAAGCCCGCGGCCGTCGACACACTGATCCTGCGCCGCTCCGACCCCTCCGGGATCGCGACCGCGCTGCGCAGCGGCAACGACCAGTTCTCCCTCACCCGCACCGACGCCAACAGCCTGCAGCTGCTCAACGACCTCGGCTCCGCGGTGAAGCTCACCACGCTGCCGCGGCCCACCGTCGCCACGGTGCTGCTGCGGCCCGTGAGCGCGGTGCTGTCCGACCGCC
The DNA here is from genome assembly GCF_035918295.1 of Amycolatopsis rhabdoformis. Lineage (GTDB taxonomy): Bacteria > Actinomycetota > Actinomycetes > Mycobacteriales > Pseudonocardiaceae > Amycolatopsis > Amycolatopsis rhabdoformis. The sequence continues at coordinate 6,433,512 of NZ_CP142149.1, read as the reverse complement.
AGGTGCGCCAGGGCGTGGCGGCCCTGCTCGACCGCGGCAAGCTCATCACGGCGGGCGCCATGGGTGGCCCCGCGGCCGCGCTGAAGGCCGACGCGCAGGTCATCCCGCCCACCGGCGCCGGCTACGCGCCCACGATCCCGGCCGGCCCGCCCGCCGCACCCGACCTCGCGAAGGCCGAGGGCTACTTCAAAGCCGCCGGCTACACGAAGGAAGCCGGCGTGTGGCGCAAGGGCACCAAGACGCTGACGCTGGTCATCGCGTCGCCCGGGGAAGAAGAGCCCTACGCGTCGATCGCGAAGGAGCTCTCCGACGAGCTCATCGCCGGCGGCGTGCAGGTGAACACCATCAAGCCCGAGCCGCGTGACCTGTTCGCGTCGCTGCTCGCCATGCCCGTGCTCAACGGCCAGCAACAGGGCGGCCCCGACGCGAACGGCAACGTCGGCGTAGACATCGCCGTGGTCCCGCAACCCGTGGGCGGCGACCCGGCCACCGTGCTCGCGTCCACCTTCGGCTGCGCTCCCGAGCAGGCCACGGCGGACAAGACGAAACCCGTGGTGCCCGCCAACTCCGCCGGCCTGTGCACCGAAGGCCTCCAAGCCTCGATCGACTCGGCCCTCACCGGATCCACCACCCTGGCCGACGCCCTGAAGACCCTCGAACCCGAGCTCTGGTCGGACAACGTGGTGATCCCGCTGTTCCAGGAAGCCGAGACCTTGGCCGTGGGCAAGGGAATCTCCGGCCTCACGCCGGGGCCGCCGATGCTGGGCCCGTTCGGCTCGGCCGTGAACTGGACCCGCGGCACGAGCTGAGTGCCCCGACGCTCAGAGCCGTGAAGCAGGGCCGGTAACTCGACAGAGTGATCGGCCTTCGAAGTCCATTTTCGGCAATCGCAGGTCCTCTGGCATCGCCGGAGAAGGCACACCTCAGTCCCCGCCTGATTGCACTGGGTCCGTACCACGGACTCCGAGCTTCGTCCACTGTGCCACCACCGGTGAGAAGTTCGTGGTGATCGCCGGGTACAAGGGCGATGCCGACACCCAACATCTGGTCGCCAGCAAGAACAAGACCTGCGGATATGGCAATTCGCTGCGACGGCGATCTCGTGTTCGCTTCCGACGACCCCGGCAATCAGACCTACTGCACCGTCGTTTCCGGGCGAGAAGGCAGCGCCCCGTTCGCCGAAGCCAAGTACTGCCGGGTCCTCTGAACGGAAGAAGGGCTTCCCGAGGAGATCCCTCGAGAAGCCCTTCTGCGGCAAAGAGAACTCAGATCAGCTGCAGGCTCTCCGCGAAGTGGCACGCCGTCGGGTGACCCTGGCCGTGGTCGACCAGCAGCGGCTCCTCCGTCGTGCACTTCTTGCGGCCCGCGTCGTCGATCTCGTTGGCGAACTTCGGGCAGCGGGTGCGGAAGCGGCAGCCCGAGGGCGGGTTCGCGGGGCTGGGCACGTCGCCGGTGATCACGATGCGCTGGCGGGTGCGTTCCTTGCGCGGGTCCGGCACCGGGATCGCCGAGATCAGCGCCTGCGTGTACGGGTGCGTCGGCTGGGTGAAGAGGTCCTCGGAGGCCGCGGTCTCCACGATCTTGCCGAGGTACATCACCGCGATGCGGTCGGCCACGTGCCGGACCACCGAAAGGTCGTGCGACACGAACAGGTACGACAGCCCGAGCTCGGCCTGCAGGTCCTTCAGCAGGTTGAGCACCCCGGCCTGGATCGACACGTCGAGCGCCGACACCGGCTCGTCGAGCACCAGCACCTTCGGCTTGAGCGCGAGCGCACGGGCGATGCCGATGCGCTGGCGCTGGCCGCCGGAGAACTCGTGCGGGAAGCGGTTGCCGTGCTCCGGGCGCAGGCCCACGGTCTTCATCAGGTCACGGACCTGCTGGCGGCCGCCGTTTTCGTAGAGGCCGTGGATGCGCAGCGGTTCGGCGATGATCTCGTTGACCGGCAGCCGCGGGTCCACCGAGGCGTACGGGTCCTGGAACACGATCTGCATGTCGCGCCGCAGGCGCTGCAGCTCGCGCTTCGACAGCTTCGCCAGGTCGCGGCCTTCGTAGGTGACCGTGCCGTCGGTGAGCGGCTGCAGGGCCAGCGCGATGCGGGCGGTGGTCGACTTGCCACAGCCCGACTCGCCGACCAGCGCGAGCGTCTCGTGCGGGTAGATGTCGAACGACACACCCGACACGGCCTGCACCGCACCCGTGGTGCGGCGGATGAGGCCGCCGCCACGGATGGGGAAGTGCTTGACCAGGTTCTGCGCGGAGAGGACGGGCGTCCGGGTCGCCGTGGCCTCGCTCATCAGATCGTCTCCGAGTCGGTCGCGGCGTCGACGGTGACCGGAACGGCTGCCGTGTCGGCCGAGGTGGCGCTGAACAGGTCGGCCGGGTCACGGCCGACCACCTGCTCGGTGAAGTGGCAGGCGGCGAACTGCGACCCGGGGCCCGCCACCAGCGGCGGTTCCTCCTTGTCGCAGATGTCCTGCGAGATCGGGCACCGCGGGCTGAACGGGCAGCCCGGCGGCATGTTCTGCGTGGCCGGCGGCGAGCCGGTGATCGGGGTGAGCCGATCGGTCTTCACGTCGAGGCGGGGCAGGCTGCCCAGCAGGCCCAGCGTGTACGGCATCCGCGGCGTGTAGAAGATCTCGTCGACAGTGCCGGACTCCACGACCTTGCCCGCGTACATCACGTGCACGCGGTCGGCCTGACCGGCGATCACGCCGAGGTCGTGGGTGATGAGCACCATCGCCGCGCCCGTCTCCTTCTGCGCCGCCTGCAGCGCTTCGAGGATCTGGGCCTGCACGGTCACGTCGAGCGCCGTGGTCGGCTCGTCGGCGATGATCACGTCCGGGTTGTTGGCCATCGCGATCGCGATGACCACGCGCTGGCGCATACCGCCCGAGAGCTGGTGCGGGTACTCGTCCGCGCGCTGCTTCGGGTTGGGGATGCGGACCAGGTCGAGCAGGTCGATCGCCTGCTTCTTGGCCACGTCCTTGCGCACGTTGTGGTGCGCGGTGATCGCCTCGGCGATCTGGTCGCCCACGGTGTACACGGGGTTGAGCGAGGTCATCGGGTCCTGGAAGACCATCGCGATGCCCTTGCCGCGGACCTTGTTGAGTTCCTTCTCACTGGCCTTCAGCAGCTCCTTGCCGCCGAAGCGGATGGAGCCGGAGATCCGGGCGGTGCGCGGCAGGAGACCCATCACGGCCATCGACGTCACGGACTTGCCCGAGCCGGACTCGCCGACGATGCCGAGCACTTCGCCGCGCTGCAGGTGGTAGCTCACGCCACGCACGGCGTTGACCACGCCGTCGTCGGTCGGGAACTGGACGGTCAGGTTCTCCACCGTGAGGACGGGATCACCGCCGCGTCCGTTGGAGTCGTACTCGGTCATGCGCGCACCTTCGTCTGCTGGGGGTCGAACGCGTCGCGCAGGCCGTCCCCGATGAAGTTGATCGTCAGCGCGATCAGGATGATGAAAACGCCCGGGAAGTAGAACAGCCACGGGCGGGTGTCGACCGCCGTCTGCGCGTTGCTGACCAGCAGGCCGAGCGAGGTGTCGGGCGGCGTGACGCCGAACCCGATGAACGACAGCGCGGTCTCGAGCAGGATGCCGATCGACACCAGGATCGTCAGGTTCACGATGATCGCGCCGAGCGCATTGGGCACCAGGTGCCGGAAGATGATCCGCGCGTCGCTCGCGCCGAGCGCCTTCGAGGCTTCGACGAACTCCTTCTCGCGCAGGGAGAGCACGACACCACGGGCGACGCGCGACACATAAGCCCAATACAGGCCGGCGATGACCACGGCGATCAGCCACCACGTGCCACCCACCTGGTGCGCCAGCACGGCGGCGACGGCGAGCAGCGGCAGCGTGAGGATCAGGTCGGCGATGCGCATCAGGACCGTGTCGATCCAGCCGCGGTAGTACCCGGCGATCGAGCCCCAGATCGTGCCCACGATCGTCGCGAAGATCGCGATCAGCACGGAGATCTGCAGCGAGATCTGGGTGCCGCGCATCACCTGGGCCATCGTGTCGTGGCCGACGGCATCGGTGCCGAACGGGTGCCCGCCTGACGGGGGCGCGGAGTTGTCCTCGCTGATGAACCCGGGCGTGTACTTCCACACCAGCGGGCCGATGTAGGCGAAGAGGACGATCAGGATGAACACGATGAGGCTGATCATCGCCAGCCGGTGCTGCAGGAAGCGCTTGAAGACCAGCTGCGCCTGGCTGCGTTCCTTGACCGTGAACTCGCGCTCGGGAACGGTGTCCGGCTTCGTCGCGACGTCGAGGCGGGAGTCCGCGCCGGTCGGCAGTTCTTCGGTCGTCGATTCGTCAGGCATAGCGGATCCTCGGGTCGAGCAGGCCGTAGAGCAGGTCGGCGATGAGGTTGAGCAGGATGATGAACGTGGCGGCGATGAGCAGCCACGCCTCCACGGCGTAGACGTCGCTCTGCCGGATCGCGTTCAGCAGGAACGTGCCCGCACCCTGCCATTGGAACACGGTCTCGGTCACCACGGCACCGCCGAGGATCGCACCGATGTCCAGTGCGGTCACGGTCGTGAGCGGGATGAGCGCGTTGCGTAGCGCGTGCCGGCGGGTCACCGTCCAGCGGGGCAGGCCCTTCGCACGGGCCAGCCGCACGTAGTCGCTGTTGAGGACCTCGAGCATCGACGCGCGCTGGAAGCGGCTCCAGGCCGCGTAGCTGGTGAGCGCCAGCGAGATCGTCGGCAGGATCAGGTGGCCGGCGATGTCACCGAACTGCGCTCCGAACCCGTCGGGGGTGATCACCGACGAGGAGCCGATCGTGTAGAAGATCTGGTCGCCCACCGAGGTGTTGATCCCGATGCCGATCTGCTTCAGCACGATGGCGAACCAGAACGACGGCATCGACAGGAACAGGAAGCCGAAGAAGGTCGCGGTGTAGTCGAACTTCGAGTACTGGCGGGCCGCGCTGATCACGCCGATGACCACGGCGAGGATCAGGGCCACGATCATGGCCAGCACGATCAGCCGCAGTGTCACGCCGAAGCGGACGAAGACCTCGTGGCCGATGTCGAGGTTCGACTGGACCGACGGGCCGAAGTCACCGCTGAAGACGCCGGTGATCCAGTGCCAGTACCGCTCGAGGATCGGCTGGTCGAGGTGCAGGCGGATCCGCTCGAGCTCGATCGTCTGCGGGGGCGGCGGCGGGTTTCTCTGGATCAGGTAGCTCAGCGGATTGGCCGAGAGCGACACCATCACGAAGACGACGAAGGTCGACACGATCAGGATCGGCACCGAAATCAGGAGCCGGCGCAGTGAGAAGGCAAGCATGGAGGTCTTCCTGCTCTGGTGGTTCTGCCGCGGACCCGCCGCTTGTGGTGGCAGGGCCGGGGCGACGAGAGAGGCAAATCTGGAGTTCGGGATGAAGCGGACTTGACGGTACGGACATGCGGTGAGGGGCCGGCGATGTGCCGGCCCCTCACCGGTTGTCCTGCGTGAATCTACCCGCGCGAATCTACCGGGTGGTGATCACTTGCGGAGGCCCCACTCCGCCATGTTGTAGACCGGGGCGTCGAGCGTGGAGTTGTTCCGGATGTTCCCGATCTTGTCGGACGAGGCGATGAAGGTCGGCTTCTGGTACAGCGGAAGCACGTACGCGTCGTCGGACATGATCTGGTCCGCCTGGTTCAGCAGGTCCGTGGCCTTGGCCTGGTCGGTCTCGGTGTTGGCCTGGGCGATCAGGCTGTCGACCTGCGGGTTGGAGTACTTGCCGTAGTTGCTGCCCTGACCGGTGACCCAGTTCTGGACGGCGCCCGCGAACGGGAACGGCGAGGAGACCCACGCGAACACGATGATGTCGTAGTCGCCCTTGGTGGTGGTGTCACCGAGGTCGTCGGTCGGCGACACGTTCACCGTGATGCCCAGCTGCTTGGCAGCCGCCGCGAAGAGCTCGCACTCGTCCTGGCGGATCTGGTTGCCGACGGTGTAGCGGATCCGGTACGGGCCGACGTTCTTGCCCGAGGGGTCCTGCAGCTGCGTGCCGTTGAGCTTGTAGCCGGCGTCGGTGAGCAGCTTCTTCGCCTTGTCGATGTCACCAGTGCCCTGGCCGGTCGACGTGACGACGTCCTTGAAGCCCGACTGCTGCGGCATGAAGTTGTGGTTGTTCAGCGGCTCGACCTTGTTGGTGAACTGGCCGACCGTCTTCGCGATCATGTCCTTGCGGTTGATCGCCGTGAACATCGCCTGACGCAGGGCCTTGTTGTCGAGACCCGGCGACTTCAGGTTGAAGTCGAAGTGCTCCCAGGTCAGGCCGAGGCCGATGTAGGAGGAGATGTTCGGCATGTTCTTGACCTGGTTCACGAGGTCGACCTGCGGCTGCGGGTAGATGACCTGGACCTCGTTGTTCTGCAGGGCCGTCGGCTCCTGCGTGGCGTCGGTGATGACGCGGAAGATCACGCTCGACAGGTGCGGCTTGGCGCCCCAGTACTTGTCGTTCGGGACCTCGGTCACCGACTGGTTGTTCACGAACTTCGAGATCTTGAACGGACCCGCGGTCCAGGTCGGCACGGTGTCGCCGAACCACTTGTACGACGAGGCGAGGCCGGCCGGGGTGGCGGTGTCACCGTGCTGAGCGGCCAGGTGCGCCGGGTACATCGCGCCCGAGGAGCTCCACAGCTGACGCCAGTCGGTGAACGGCTTGGAGAAGGTCGCGGTCACCGTCTTGCCGTTGTCCGAACCGACGACCGAGGAGACCTGGTCGTAGCCCGAGGTCGTGGCGGCCTGGCAGTCCGGGCAGTCCTTGCCGTTCTGGACCTTCCAGTTGTAGATGAAGTCGTCGGCCGACACCGGGGTGCCGTCGTCCCAGGACGCCTTCGGGTTGATCTTGTAGACGACCACCTGCGGGTTGGTGCTGGTGACGTCCGCCGACTCCACGAAGTCCTTGTTCAGGACCGGCTTGAGGTCCGGCGTCGCGTAGAAGGTGTAGGGCAGGATGCCCTTGGTGACCATGCCCGTCTCGAAGACGTTGCCCTCGGCCGAGGTCACGTTCCAGTTGGGGATGTTCTTCTCGATGGCGTACGTGACGTCGCCGCCCTGCTGCAGCTGGTCGCCGGCAACCGTGTTGCACGTGTTCGGGTTCTGGTCGCAGTCGGCGAAGGCCTGCCCGGTCTGCACCGCGCTGTTGCCACCACCGCCGCCGCCCCCGCAAGCGGAGAGCAGAAGGGCCGCGCCCGCGACGAACGCACCGAGCTTCACGGCGCGCGACCTAGTCGTCACTAACATTCATTCTCCTTGCTCGACGCCGTCGCGGGTTTGCGAGGCGACCTCTTCCTGACCGCAAGCCTCGATGTATTCGAGTTAGCTCACCGTAGTCGTGCAACCTAGGCAGTGGACAGGCGTCAAAACTATCGATCCGGACACTCTCAGTGAGATCGTGATGGAACAGCAATCTCGTCTTGCCTAGGCCCACCTCGGGTTCTGCGGTTGATCGACTACTCACGGTAGCTAAACTTCGATCATCGCTCCCCCCGGTCGGGGACTTCCACGGGACGTGGGTCATTCGGCTCGGGGGACAATAACCGACGTCATCATCTTTGTGGACCCCGCGAATGGACTAGTCACACAGCCGTGACAAACCGGAAGTGACAAGGAATTAACCTGATCTCGTGAACGTCCGCGACCGTTTACCGGAGTGCGGGCCGGACGGCATGTCGCCCCCATTCCGGGGCCGTCCCCGGAGGTGGCCGGAACCCCCGCCGCGGAACGTTCCGGGACTCGGAACGCCGGGTGCCCGGCGCCGCGACCGGACTTCATTAACCTGGTGCCGTGATCCGAAAGCTCCTGCTCGTCCACGCCCACCCCGACGACGAGACCATCACCACCGGCGGGGCGATCGCCCGCTACGCCGCCGAGGGCGCCGAAGTTTCGGTCGTCACGTGCACTCTCGGCGAGGAAGGCGAGATCGTGCCGCCCCGGCTCGCGCTGCTGGCGTCGGACGCCGCGGACCAGCTCGGCGGCTACCGCTCGGGTGAGCTCGCGGCCGCGTGCGCCGCTCTCGGCGTGACCCGGCACGCCTACCTCGGCGGCATGGGCCGCTGGCGCGATTCGGGCATGGCGGGCACCCCGGCCGCCGAGCACCCGCGCGCGTTCGCCGCCGGCGGCCTCGACGAGCAGGCCGCCCAGCTGGCCGAACTGCTCGACGAGCTGGCCCCCCAGGTCGTGGTCACCTACGACTCCTTCGGCGGCTACGGCCACCCCGACCACATCCGCGCCCACGACATCACCATGGCCGCGGCGCCGCGCGCCGCCTCGGTCGAGCGCGTGTTCCACGTCGTGCACTCCCGGACCGCGGTCGACGCCGGGCTCGCGCGGCTGCGCGCGAGTAGCGGCTCACCCTTCCGGGTACCCCAGGACGACGAGTTGCCCGGCACCCCGGAGGAGAAGGTCACCACCGTGCTCGACACCTCGGCGCACCTCCCGGCCAAGATCGCGGCCCTGCGTGCCCACGAGACGCAGCTGACCGTGGCCGACACCTTCGACGGGGAAGTCGTGCACTTCGCCCTCACCAACGACATCGCCCAGCCGATCCCGCCCGCCGAGTACTTCGTGCTCGCCCACGGCCCGGCGGCCGGCGCGGACACCGACCTGTTCGGCGGGCTGTGACGTGCCGGCCCCGCTGAGTTCCGGTCAGCGCCTGATGCTCGGGCTGCTCTGCCTCGACGCGCTGGTGCTGGCGTTGCTCGAAGTCTTCTTCCTGCCGCTGCGCGTGGGCACGCTCGGCGAGGTGCCACTGCCGCTGACGGTGCTCGTCGGCGCCGTCACCACGCCGTGGCTGGTGCTCACGGCCGCGAAGCTCGTGCGGCCGGGGTTGTCCTGGCCGCCGCTCGTGGTGTGGGTGGTCGTGGTGTTCGGCGTCGGGTTCCTGGGGCCGGGCGGCGATCTCGTGCTCGTTCAGGACTGGCGGGCCATTCTGTTGCTCGGCGCGAGCGCGCTGCCCGCCGCGCTCGTGCTCGGCGGCGGCCTCGGCCGCGCGGCCTCGGCGAAGGGCCGGGTCCGTGGCTGACCCCATTTCGGATGGTCAGGTCGTGGCGGTGCTGCGCCCGTTCGTGCGCGCCTGCGCGCCGATGATCGACGCGCTGCGCGAAGCGGACCCGTTCGGCCTGCGCGGGCGGGCCCGGAAAGCGGGCGGGGCCGACGAGTTCGGCGACGACGGCTTCAAGGAGAAGGTGCTCGGCGCGCTCACGTCGGTGAAGGTGCCCGGCACCGCCGCGTGGGCCGCGATGGACATCGACCAGCGCGCGGGCTGGTGGGTCAACCGCGTCGGCCGGCTCACGTCGGTGCTCACCTCGATCCCCGGCCTCGGCGGCGCGCTCGCCGATCGGCTTCCGGTGCAGGACACGCTCGGCGCCGCGTCACAGGGACTGCTGCTGTGCGCGATCGCGGGGGAGTACGGCGTGACCGACGTCGGCAGCCGCGTGCGGCTGATCGCTTCGGTGCTCTTCGACCGCGACATCACCCCGGCGCTCGCCGCGGGCAAGCCGGCCGACGAGTCCGCAGAGGACAGTGCGGCCGCTCGTCTCACCGAAGAATTGACGGAATCCGAACGAGCCCACGGCAAAGTGACGGTGAAGGCCGTCGCCGGGACGCTGTGGCGGCTCGGCCGGTCGCTGTGGGGCATCACCGAGGAACTCGAGAAGCGGCCGCGCGGCCGCTTCTACCACCGGGCCCTCGGGATGGTGCCGGTCGTCGGCGCGGCCGGCGACTACCTCGGTGAGCGCTGGGGACTCAAGCGGGCGTGGAAGCGCGCGCACGAGTGGCTGATGGCCAACTCGCACTGGGCTTCGCTGTCCTGAGTCCGCGTCACCGCCAGAAGAGGAAGGCCTCCTGGCCGATGAGCGAGGCGAGGCTGCTGCCGCCGAACGCGTCGAAGATCAGGCCGGCGACGTACCACAACGCGTCGGACAGCGGGCGGAACGCGAAGAACAAAGCGAACAGCACCAGCGGCGCCCACGGCCGCACCCGCGCGCCGAACGCCCGCGCCGCCGGCGAGAGGTACGGCTCGATCGCGCCCCAGCCGTCGAGGCCGGGAATGGGCAGGATGTTGATCAGGAACGTCATCACCTGCAGCAGCGCGAGGTAGGACAGGCCGTAGTACAGCCCCGCCGACATCGGCACCAGCGCCGCGACGAGACACAGCGCGGCGCCCACCCCGAGGTTCGACAGCGGCCCGGCGAGCGACACCCACGACGAAGTCGCGCGGTTGCGCAGCGCCCCGCGGTTGATCCACACCGCACCGCCCGGCAGCGGGATGCCGCCGATGAGGAGGAAGATCAGCGGCAGCACGATCGACAGCACCGGGTCCGTGTAGCGCCGCACGTCCAGCGTGAGGTAGCCCTTCTGGGCGACGCTCGCGTCGCCGCCGCGGTAGGCGACGAAGGCGTGGCCGAACTCGTGCAGGGTCAGTGAAGCGATCCAACCGCCGGCCACGAGGAGTACGACACCGGTGACGTAGAGCGGGTCCCGGTCACCCGTGAGACTCGCGGAATCACCGTAAGCGGCCAGGATTCCGCCGAGGACGGCGACCGCGAGGATGCCGATGAAGACCGGGCTGGGCCGCACTGCTGATCTCTGCACTCCACCAGTCTTCCGTATGCCCGGTGTGAAGTCTTCGGCGTGTCCCCTTGCGCACGGCGCGAGAGGTATCCCCCGAACTCGCTACTCCGCTTGACCTGACCGCACTACACGGGTGTAATCACAGTGATGTCATTCGTTGTCGAGAGGGGACAGCGGATGTCGTTTCACCACCGCCAGCCTGGGGAGTGCGTAGGAGCGAGGAGGCGGACGTGCGGTTGGAAGCAGAAGGCTCGAGGACAGACTCGATGCCTGAAAAGAGGGAGTGGGGGCACGTCGTGGGTTGGGGCGAGAACCCTGAGCAGGAGCTGGGGGATCTGACCGACCTCTTCGATGCCACCGAGGAGGAACAAGACTGGCAGGAGCGCGCCCTGTGCGCGCAGACCGACCCAGAGGCGTTCTTCCCCGAAAAGGGCGGCTCGACCCGCGAAGCCAAGCGGATCTGCCTGGGCTGCGAAGTCAAGGACGAGTGCCTCGAGTACGCGCTGGCACACGACGAACGCTTCGGCATCTGGGGCGGCCTGTCGGAACGCGAGCGGCGGAAGCTCAAAAAGCGAGCCGTGTAACCGCTCCGCGATGGGTGGGGTGTGTCCGCGGAGTGCGCGGACCATCTCGCTGCGCTGGTGTTTTCTGGGGGTGCAACCCCCAGACCCCGCCCGGGGGCACGCCCCCGGACCCCCAGTTGTGGTCACCTTGGCGGGGTTGAGGTTCTCGAGTTGGCGAGCCCGTGGATTCCACGCTGGTCATTTTGGCTGGTTGTGGCCGTGAGTGGGCTCAGCCCTGGGTCCCGCTGTGGTCGCTGTGGCGGGGCGAGGATTCGGTGGGCTGAGCCACTGGATCCCGCGGTGGTTGCGTTGGCGGGGTCGAGGTTTTTCAGCGGACTGAGTCCTCGGAGCCCACTGTGGTGACGGGTGGGGTGGGTTCGTGGGGAGTGCGGGCCGCCTTGGCGGCGTGGTGTTTTCTGGTGTGTAAGCCCGGAATTCGGCTCGTTGGGCATCTCGAAACTTTGGTTGTGGGCGGGTTTCGGGGCGGGGTGGGGTGGGTATCCGGGGCTGGTAGAGCGAGGCGCTCCCAGGCGCGTGTGTGGTGTTCCCTCGAAGTTGTCGGTGGTCGCGGCGGTCCGTCGTGGCCGATGTCCCTGAGCGGGTGACGGTCGTTGTGCCGTCGTGTCCCATGTGGTCGGTGGGGAGAATCCCAGCCCGTGGGCGCGGTTTCCGTCGATGTGGCGGAGACGTCAGTGTGAGGTGCGGCGCGTGGCCGCACGAAGGCAGGAGCGGCGGCCCGGCCCGTGTGGGCCCGGCGCCGCGAGCGCGGGTGAAGCCGTAGGGTGGCCGCACCCGCCCGCAGCCTGACCAGGAGTGGTTGTTGACCCGCACCGTCGCCGCGTCCGCTGTGAGGACGCTGCCCGTTCTGGCCATTGTGGTCTGTCACGACGGCGAAGAGTGGCTGCCGCTCGCCCTTTCTTCCTTGCGGCGCAGCACAGTACGACCGAGGCACGTGCTGGCGGTCGACACCGGGTCCACCGACCTCACGGCCAAGCTCCTCGCCGAGGCGGCCGAGCCCGGCGGGGTCGCGGCCGGGCCCGATTCACAACCGGTGCTGTCCGGCGTCATCACTCTTTCGAGTGAAATTGGCTTCGCTGCGGCGATCGCGGCGGCGGTGGCGCACGCGGTGGAGCGGTGGGGCGACCCGGGCGCGTGGCTGTGGCTGCTGCACGACGACTGCGCGCCGGAGCCCGACTGCCTCGAGCAGCTCCTGAAGGCCGCCGACACCGAGCCGTCGGCGAAGGTGCTCGGCCCGCTCGGGCTGGACTGGGCCGAGCCGCGCCTGATCGTGGAGGCCGGGCTGTCCACGGACGCCTCCGGACACCGCCAGCAGATGGCCGCGCGCGGCGACGAGCCGGGTGAGGTGCTCGCGGTGCCGAGCGCGGGAACGTTGGTGCAGCGCGAACTCTGGGACACCCTCGGCGGCTTCGACGAGGACTTCTCGTTGCTGCGCGAGGATCTCGACTTCGGCTGGCGCGCCAACGCCGCCGGCGCGCTCGTGCTCTCGGTGCCGGCCGCGCGCGTGCGCCACGCGCGGGCGCTCTCGACCGGCCACCGGACACCCGACGCCGCGGGCCGCTCGCTCGCCGCCGTGAACCGGTCGCACGGGCTGCGCGTGTTCCTCGTGAACTGCTCGCCGTTCTCGTTCTGGTTCGGGCTCGTGCGGCTGCCCGTGCTCCTGCTGCTGCGCGCGCTCGTGTTCTTCGTGCTCAGACGCCCGACCGAGGCCGGCGCGGAACTCTCGGCGCTCGGCTACCTCACGCGCGGCCACGGAAAACTCCGTGCGGCACGGGCGAACCGGCGGGAATCGCCGCGCCCCGGCACCGTGCGCGGACTGTTCGTGGGCCGGGTCACGCGGCTGCGCAACGCCGTGCGCGCCGGGGTCGTCGGGCTCGTGCGGCGGGGTGTGGAGAGTGACGTCGCGCTCGGCACGGTGCCCGAGGGCGTCACCGAGGAGCCCGCCTGGATCGCGCCGGAAGCCCTCGGCACCGCGGACCGCCGGCCCGTCGGGCCCGCGGCGTTGCCCGCGGGAGCGTTGCGGGGCTTGAGTTCCCGCGGCTCCGGGCTGCGCCGGCCGGGAACGGTCGTGGCCGTCACCGTGCCGGAGGCGCCCGAAGCACCGGCACCGGAAGCCGCGCCGCAGCAAGAAGAAGTCGCTTCTGAAGCAGCCGACGGCGCGAAGCCCTCACCCGTGCCACGGCCGGCGCCGGCCGTGCGCGAACCGGGGCTCGTGTTCGTGGAGGTGAACCGCCGCCGGGTGCTGGCGGCGACGATCTTCGCCCCGCCCGTGGTGCTCGTCGTGCTGCTCACGGCCCTCGCGCTGGTCGTGAACCGCGGCCGCCTGGGTCTGGACCTCTCCGGCGGTGGGCTGCTGCCGGTCGGCAGTCTTGGCGACGTCTGGTCCACCTACCTCGCGCCGTGGCACGCGGTCGGCGGCGGCACAGGCGCGCCGGCTCCCGCGACGCTGCCCGTGCTCGGCACGATCGGCGCGATCTTCGCGCCGATCGGCGGACCGGCCGCGCTCGTGGCGATCCTGCTCATCGGCGACATCCCGCTCGCTGCCCTCAGCGCGTACGTGGCCACGCGCAAGCTGCCCGTGCGGCGCTGGGTGCGCGCGGTCGTGGCGGCGACGTACGCCTTGCTGCCCGCCGCCACCGCGTCGGTCGCGCAGGGGCGCCTCGACGTCGTGGTGGTCCACCTCGTGCTGCCGCTCGTGGTCGCGGGCATCGCGCGACTGCTCACGCGGCCGGGCACGCGCTGGCTGCACGTGTCGGCGCTCTCGGCGTTCGGCGTCGCGGTGCTCGGTGCGTTCTCGCCGCTCGCGCACGTCCTCGCGCTCGTGGGGCTGCTGCTCGGTTTCGTGGTCCTGCCGGCGCCGACCGGCCTCGCGCGGCGCGCCGCGTCGGTCGGGATCGTGGTGATCCTGCCGCTCGTGCTGCTGCTGCCGTGGCCGACGGTGCTGCTCAAGCACCCCGAACTCCTCCTGCACGGCCTGAGCGGTCCCGCCGCGCCCGCGTCCGGCGCCGATCTGGCCGGGCTCACGCCGGGTGGCCCGGGCGCGTGGCCGATCGGCGTCGCGGTGCTGGCGGCCACGCTGGTCGCGCTCGTGGTGCGGCCGACGAAGCAGGTGGCCGGCGGCCTCGCACTCGCCGTGCTCGGGGTCGCCGCCGTGGTGCTCGTGCGGCAGGTGCCGGTCGCGCCGCTGCAGGGCGGGCCCACCGCGGCCGGGTTCACGGGCGTGCCGCTGCTGGTCGTCGGCGCCGGACTGCTGTGGGCGGTGCTCGCGACGTGGCAGCGCGGCGGTGCGGCGAGCGTGCCGGCCCCGTGGCTGCCGAAGGTCGCCGGGGCCGCCGGCGTGGTGGTGCTGATCGCGCTGGGCGTCGGCGCGGTCGGCGCGGGGCACGACGGCCCGCTCACGGCCCAGCCGCGCCCGGCCCTCGCCCCGGAAGTCGCCGCCGACCTCGCCGGCAGCGGCCGCGCCGTGCTCGATCTCGGGCCGCTCACCCGCCAGACCGGCGGCCGCCTCGCGCTCTTCGGCGACGACCAGCTCGCGCCCACTCCCGGCACACCCGAGCGCCTCGCCGGCTGGCGCCGCGACCTGCTCACAGGCGACGCGAACGCCGTGAAATCGGCCGTCGCGGCGGCCGCGGTCTCCGGCGTCGAGTACGTGATCCTGCCGGCCGGCAGCGACCCGCAGGCCCTGGTCTCGCTCGCGCGTGACCTGATCTCGCCCGCCGCCCCGATGTCCGACGGCCGCCCCGTGGTCCGGCTCCTGCCCAAGGCCGGCGAGGTCACGCTGATCTCCCCGGAACTCGCCAAGGCCGCCGTGACGGGCGGCGGCGCGCCCGGTGCGTCCCCCGGCGTCTCACCCGTCGACGCGCAGCTGCCCGATGTCCGCGTGCGCGCCTCCGACGGCCCCACCGGCCGGCTGCTGGTGCTCGCCGCCGAGGAGGAAGCCGGCTGGCAGGCCAGTGTGAACGGCAAGGCCGTGCCGATCGTGCCCGCGTGGGGTCACCAGGTGGCGGTGTCGATCCCGGCCCAGTCGTCGGAGGTCTCGCTCGCGTTCCCGGGCACCGAACGAAGCCTGCTGCTGCTCGCCCAGCTCGCCGCGGTCCTCTTCACGGCCCTCACCGCCGTGCCCTCCCGCCGGCGCGCACCACGCCGCTGAGCCCGACCACCCGATCACCCGACTGCCGAAACACCCCGACTCCGGAACCCGATCACCCGACTCCGGAACCCGACCACCCGACTGCCGATCACCTGACTGCGGAACCCGGCCATCTACGACGGGCACCAGCCCAAATCGGCTCAGTCGCCTTCGATCACGTCCGGCTCGACGCCGAGGTAGCCCGCGACCTGTTCCACGAGCACGTCGTGCACGAGTTCCGCCAGCTCACCGGGGTCCTTGGCGCGGGCCTCGAGCGGTCGCCGGTACAGCACGATCCGGGCGCGCGTGGGCAGCCCCGCGCGGTCGACGCCGGCCGGGACCAGGCGGGACAGGGGCACCGAGCCGTCGTGGAGCACGCCGTCGGCCGGGGCGCGGCCGTCGGGGCGGACCTCGGGGACCTCGTCGACCGCGACGTCGAGCTTGGTCAGCTCGTGGCGCCAGCGCGCTTCGATGGGTTCCAGCGCGTCGAGCACGAGCGCGTCGAACTTCTCCGCCCGGCTCGCGGCGGCGGGCAGGGACGCGGGGTAGAGCGCCCCGCGCAGGCCGCGGCCGTGCCGGTCCCTGCGCATCCGCTGCCGTTGTCGGTAATCACGAGCCGTCGCCACCGCGCAAGTCTATGCGGTAGCCAGGGCCACGCGCGTGTCGCCGGGGCCCCCTTGCGGCGACGCGCTATCGTTCTGGATCGTGCGGAGCGTACGGAAATGTTCGCGGACGGGTTGTCCAGAGCCCGCTGTCGCCACGCTCACGTATGCGTACAGCGATTCCACCGCCGTCGTCGGTCCCCTCGCCACCGCCTCTGAGCCGCATTCGTACGACCTGTGCGAGGCCCACGCGCTGCGGCTGACCGTGCCGAAGGGCTGGGAAGTCGTGCGCCACGAGGGCACGTTCGCCACTCCGGAGCAGTCGGCCGACGAGCTGACCGCGCTGGCCGAGGCCGTCCGCGAGGCGGGCCGCTCGGACCGGCCGGCGCCGCCGCCCGAGCCGGAGGGCCCTTCGGGCCGGCGCGGGCACCTCCGCGTGCTCCCCGGGCGCGCCTGAGCACCGCTCCCGCCGGTAGGCTTTCCGCGCGGCGCGACCGGCGCCGCGACGAGAACTGACGGCGGGGAGACGGCGTGCCAGATCTTTCGGGCATCGTGAAGGCCTACGACATTCGCGGCGTGGTCGGCGAGCAGCTCGACGCGTCACTGGTACGCGACTTCGGCGCCGCGTTCGCCCTGCTCATCAAGGCCGAGTCGCCCTCGGTGGTGATCGGCCACGACATGCGTGACTCGTCGCCGGGGCTTTCGGCCGCGTTCGCCGAGGGTGTGACCTCGCAGGGTCTCGACGTGGTGTCCATCGGTCTGTGCAGCACCGACGAGCTCTACTTCGCGTCGGGTTCGCTGAACATGCCGGGCGCGATGTTCACTGCCAGCCACAACCCCGCGAAGTACAACGGCATCAAGATGTGCCGCGCGGGTGCGAGCCCGGTCGGGCAGGACACCGGGCTCTCGGAGATCCGCGACACCGTGGAGCAGGGTGTGCCCGAGTTCGAGGGCAAGACCGGCTCGGTCAGCGAGCGCGACGTGCTCGCCGACTACGCCGCCTACCTGCGCAACCTCGTGGACCTCTCGCACTCGCGGCCGCTGAAGATCGTGGTCGACGCCGGCAACGGCATGGGCGGGCACACCGTGCCGACCGTGTTCGCCGGGCTCCCGATCGAGGTCGTGCCGATGTACTTCGAGCTCGACGGCAGCTTCCCGAACCACGAGGCCAACCCGCTCGACCCGAAGAACATCGTCGACCTGCAGGCCAAGGTCCGCGAGGTCGGCGCCGACGCCGGCGTGGCCTTCGACGGCGACGCCGACCGCTGCTTCGTGGTCGACGAGCGCGGCGAGCCGGTCTCGCCGAGCGCGATCACGGCGCTGGTCGCGGTGCGCGAGCTGGCCAAGGAGCCGGGCGGCACGGTGATCCACAACCTGATCACCTCGAAGGGCGTGCCCGAGATCGTCGCCGAACACGGTGGCAAGCCGGTGCGCACGCGCGTGGGCCACTCGTTCATCAAGGCGGAGATGGCGCGCACCGGTGCGATCTTCGGCGGCGAGCACTCCGCGCACTACTACTTCCGCGACTTCTGGCGCGCCGACACCGGCATGCTGGCCGCGCTGCACGTGCTGGCGGCCCTGGGCGAGCAGGACGGGCCGCTGTCCGCGCTCACGCAGGACTTCTCGCGCTACGCGGCCTCGGGCGAGATCAACTCGACCGTGACCGACCAGGTCGCGCGCATGCTCGCGGTGAAGGACGCCTACGCGGACAAGCCGGGTGTCGAGATCGACGAGCTCGACGGCCTCACCGTGCAGCTGCCGGGCGGCGCGTGGTTCAACCTGCGCCCGTCGAACACCGAGCCGCTGCTGCGGCTCAACGTGGAAGCCGCCGACCGCGCCGCGGTCGAGGCGCTCACCGACGATGTACTGGTTATTGTCCGGGGCTGAGCAAGCCAAGCTGTCATCGACCGGCCGTGACGAACTGTGTCCGGAAGGTGCCGCTTCGACCCACCTACGCGTGGTATGGAGGAACCATGGCCATCACGCTCGACGCCGACCTGCTCGAGATCCTCGCGTGCCCGTCGCCCGATCACGCACCCCTGCGTCCCGGCTCGCCGGACGACGCGAACGCCGAAGCGCTGACCTGCACCGAGTGCGGCCGGGTGTACCCGGTCCGTGACGGGATCCCCGTGCTGCTTCTCGACGAAGCGGTACTCAGCGGTGACGGTGCCCCCAGCACTCCCGGTGAGCCGGATGACAGCCATGCCGACAGTGCTTGACGATTCGCTGCTCGACGACCCCGCACGCCTGGTCGAGGCCGACAGCGCGGGGCTGCTGCGTGCCGCCGCCATGGCCGGGGCGCAGGTGCGGGCCACCGCCGAGGCCGCGGCCGAGCTGGAGCTGAGCGACCGGCTCGACCTGGGGCGCCCGCGTTCGCTGGTCCTCATCGACCGGCCCGGCGTGAGCCGCACGGTCACGCGCCTGCTGGCCGCCCTGCTCGCCCCGGCGTGCCCGGTGCCGGTGGTGGTGGCCGAGATCGTGCCGTCGTGGATCGGCGCGCTCGACGTCGTGTTCGCGCACACGGACGACGCGGGTGACCGTGAGCTGGCGGCCTCGCTCGAACGCGCGGCCCGCTTCGGCGCGACCGTGGTGCTCTCCGCTCCGGCGGAGGGCCCGGTCGCGGCGTCGGTGGCCGGCAAGGGAGTGCTGCTCGCGCCGCGCATCCCGGTGCCGCCCGAGCTCGCGTTCCCGCGCGGCCTGGCCGCCGGGCTGCTCACGGCCAACGCGCTGGGCCTGCTGGTGGCCGATGTGCAAGCCCTGGCCGACCAGCTCGACCTCGAAGCCGAGAAGGACTACCTGGCGCGCGAGTCGTTCGCGAACCCGGCCAAGGCGCTGGCGTTGCGGCTCGCCGACCGCGTGCCGCTGCTGTGGGGTCTCGACCCCGTGGCGGTGGCCGTCGCGGACCACGCGGCCCACGCTTTCGCAGCTCACGCGGGCATGGTGTGCGACGCGGAAGACTACCGGCAAGCGCTTGCGCGACCGGCTCTTCGAAGAGTTGTGCAATCGGGTGGCCAAGAGCGTGACATCTTCGCCGATCCGGACGACTCATCCGGTGGAACCGCCACGAGGGTGCTGTTGCTCTCGGTGCGGACCGGGCCCGCCGCCGAGGCGGCCCGCTTCCAGGCCGAGGAGTTCCTGCCGGGTGCGGACGTGATCGCGCCCGCGGAGGAGTTCGAAGCGGACGAGATCGTCCGGGCCGCGGTGCTCGCGCTGCGGTTCGAGCTCGCCGCGGTGTACCTCGGGCTCGCGGCGGGCCGGATCGGTGGCGCCGGGAGGTACGAGCCGGCCACCGCTTGACGGCTCAACGGGATCAGGGGGAGGAAGTGCGGACGGGTGCCGTGGGGACGGCACCGCCCGCACGACATCGGCTCCGGCCGATGGGAAGGATTGGGAGTTGAGGTGACAGTGGAGCTGTTGCGCAACGCCGTACGGCCCTACGCCTGGGGATCGCGCACCGCGATCCCGCAGCTGCAGGGCCGTCCGGTGCCGGCGCCGCACCCCGAGGCGGAGCTGTGGATGGGCGCCCACCCGGGCGACCCGTCGCGCGTGCTCGCCCCGGACGGCACCGAACGGAGCCTGCTGGAGCTCGTGGACGCCGATCCGGTCGGCCAGCTCGGCGAACGCTGTGCGAAGCGCTGGGGCGGCCGGCTGCCGTTCCTGTTGAAGATCCTGGCGGCCGAGGAGCCGCTGTCGATGCAGGCGCACCCCTCGGCCGCGCAGGCCGCCGAGGGCCACCAACGCGAGGAACGCCTCGGCATCCCGCGGGACGCGCCCAACCGCAACTACCCGGACCCGACGGCGAAGCCCGAGCTCGTGTGCGCGCTCACCGAGTTCCACGCGCTGGCCGGGTTCCGCGACCCGCAGCGCACCGTGAAGCTGCTCAAGGCCATCGAGACGCCGGGCCTGGCGAAGTACACCGGCCTGCTCGAAGCGCAGCCGGACCCGGACGGGCTGCGCGCGCTGTTCACCACGTGGATCACGCTGCCGCAGCCGCTGCTCGACGGGCTGCTGCCCGAGGTCCTCGACGCGTGCGTGCGCCACGTCGCCGACCACGGCGAGTTCGGCGTGGAGTGCCGGACGATCCTCGAACTCGGCGAAGCACACCCGCGGGATGCCGGCGTGCTCGCGGCTCTGCTGCTCAACCGGCTCACGTTGCGCGCGGGCGAGGCGATCTACCTGCCGGCCGGCAACCTGCACCTGTACCTGTCCGGCACGGCCGTGGAGATCCTGGCCAACTCGGACAACATCCTGCGCTGCGGCCTCACGCCCAAGCACGTGGACGTGCCCGAGCTGCTGCGTGTGGTCGACTTCGCGTGCGGCGAGATGCCGGTGCAGCAAGGCGAATGCGCCGAACAGCGCATGGCCGTGTACCACACCGACGCGCCGGAGTTCGAGCTCGGACGCGTGCAGTGGGAGGCCGGGGACGACACCGAGCTGGTGCTCGACTGCACCGGCCCGCAGATCCTGCTGTGCACCCGAGGCGACCTGCTCGTGACGGCCGAGGACGGCGAGCAGGTCGAGCTGCTGCGCGGCCAGTCCGTGTGGCTGCCCGCGGCCGACCCGGCCGTGTCGGTCCGTCCGTTGGCGGGCGAGCCGGCGCAGCTGTTCCGCGCGACCGCCGGCACCTGCGAAGACTGACTTCGGACCACGCCGTGAAGGGCGCCTCGAGGGACTCTGATTCCCGGAAGGCGCCCTTCATCGCGACTGCCCGGCCGAGCGCAAACGTTCACGTGGCCGAAGCGTCCGCGGGGTATCGGGTCCTCTAGGCTCCCGAACGGACATTTCGCCGGATCCATGGCCCAACACGTGGGGAGCAAGCTGTGTCAGCTGGTGGGGGTACCAAGGCGATCGTCGCGGCACTGGCGGCCAACGCCGGGATCGCGGTGGCGAAGTTCGTCGGGTTCCTGGTCACGGGTTCGTCGTCGATGCTGGCGGAGTCGGTGCACTCGCTGGCCGACACGTCGAACCAGGGCCTGCTGCTGCTCGGGCAGAAGTCGTCGCGTCGGCGCGCGACCAAGGAGCACCCCTTCGGGTTCGGCCGCGAGCGGTACTTCTACTCGTTCATCGTCGCGCTGATGCTGTTCACGCTCGGCTCGGCGTTCGCGCTGTACGAGGGCATCCACAAGATCATCGAGCCGGAGCCGCTCGAGTCGCCGATCGTGGCCGTGATCATCCTGCTGGTGGCGATCTGCCTCGAGGGCTACAGCTTCTACACCGCCATCGGCGAGTCGCGGAAGATCAAGGGCAACGTGACCTGGTGGGGATTCATCCGCCAGGCCAAGGAGCCCGAGCTGCCGGTGGTGCTGCTGGAGGACACCGGCGCGCTCATCGGCCTCGTGTTCGCGCTGCTGGGCGTCGGCCTGTCGGTGATCACCGGCGACCCGGTGTTCGACGGCATCGGCACCGTGTTCATCGGCGCGCTGCTCGGCGTGATCGCGGTGATCCTCATCGTCGAGATGAAGAGCCTGCTCATCGGCGAAGGCGCCACCGAGACCGACCTCGAGACGATCGTCGACGAGCTGGCGGCCGGCAAGGTCGAGCGCGTGATCCACATCCGCACGCAGTACCTCGGCCCGGACGAGCTGCTCGTGGCCGCGAAGCTCGCGCTGGTGCCCGGGCTCGACACGGCCCAGGTCGCCTCGGCCATCGATGACGCGGAAGCCCGCGTGCGCGCGAAGATCCCGGTCGCGTCGCTCATCTACCTCGAACCGGACCTCGACCGCGACGCGCGGTGATCAACTCCCCATCGCGCCGCTCCCGGTATGCCGCGTTAGGGTGATTCTCCCCTTTTAACGCAGTTCTTCTGGAGGTCGCGGTGCCCGGGCACGGTTTGTGGCGGACGAAATCGATCGAGCAGTCCATCGCGGACACCGACGAGCCCGACACCAAGCTCCGAAGAAACCTGAGCGCCTGGGACCTCACGGTGTTCGGGGTCGCCGTGGTCATCGGGGCGGGCATCTTCACGCTCACCGCGCGCACCGCGGGTGACTTCTCCGGCCCGTCGGTGTCGCTCGCGTTCGTGTTCGCCGCGATCGCGTGCGCGCTCGCCGCCCTGTGTTACGCCGAGTTCGCCTCGACCGTGCCGGTCGCGGGCAGCGCGTACACGTTCTCCTACGCCACTTTCGGCGAGTTCGTGGCGTGGATCATCGGCTGGGACCTGATCCTCGAGCTGGCCGTGGGCGCGGCCGCGGTGTCGAAGGGCTGGTCGGTCTACCTCCAGACCGTGCTGGGCTACCTCTTCGGCAAGGGCGCGACGACCACGATCGACCTCGGCTGGGTCACCATCGACTGGGGCGCGCTCGTGGTGGTGGTCGCGCTCACGACGCTGCTGGCCGTCGGCACGAAGCTGTCTTCGCGGTTCTCCATGGTGATCACGGGGATCAAGGTCGCCGTGGTGCTGTTCGTGATCATCCTCGGCGTCTTCTACATCAAGGGCGCGAACTACTCGCCGTTCATCCCCGAGGGCAAGCCCGGCGGCCCCGGCGACAGCGGTGTGGAGCAGTCGCTGTTCTCGGTGCTCGCGGGTGGCGGCAGCAGCTCGTTCGGCGTGTTCGGGTTGCTGGCCGGGGCGTCGCTGGTGTTCTTCGCGTTCATCGGGTTCGACATCGTGGCGACCACCGCCGAGGAGACGCGCAACCCGCAGAAGTCGGTGCCCCGCGGCATTTTCGGCTCGCTGGCCATCGTCACGGTGCTGTACGTGGCGGTGTCGCTCGTGGTCGTCGGCATGGTGCCCTACACCGACTTGGCGACCGAGGCCGGCGACGGCAGCCACAAGACGCTCGCCACGGCGTTCTCGGCCAACGGGGTCGACTGGGCCGCGAACGTGATCTCCGTCGGTGCGCTGGCGGGCCTCACGACCGTGGTGATGGTGCTGATGCTCGGCCAGGTGCGGATCATCTTCGCGATGTCGCGCGACGGTCTCATGCCGCGCGGCCTGGCCAAGACCGGCGGACACGGCACCCCGAAGCGCGCGACGCTGCTGGTGGGCGGTCTGGTGGCCGTGGCCGCCACGTTCTTCCCGGCCGACAAGCTCGAGGAGATGGTGAACGTCGGCACGCTGTTCGCGTTCATCCTCGTGTCCGCCGGGGTGCTGGTGCTGCGCCGCACGCGACCGGACCTGCCGCGCGCGTTCCGCGTGCCGGCGGTGCCGCTGATCCCGATCCTGGCGATCCTCGCGTGCCTGTGGCTGATGCTGAACCTCACCGTGCTGACCTGGCTGCGGTTCCTGGTCTGGATGGCCGTCGGCGTCGTCCTCTACTTCGCCTACAGCCGGCGCCACTCGTTGCTCGGCAAGCGGATCGCGGCGGGCGACGAACCGGCGGCGGGCGCGCCGGCCGGGCCGGCAAAGGACTGAACCACCGCGCGACACGGCCCGTCGTCCCCGCTGGGACGGCGGGCCGTTTTGTGCTGCTGACCTGGGGATATGCCGGGCCGCGCGAAGGTTGCGTGATGTGGCCGAGTTGTCACCTAAATCAGAATGATCACGAAACGATATCTCCCGCGTCTCGGTTTGGATCACGTCTCGAACGCAGGGTGATCAGGTGAGCCGTATGCGATACCGTCCGCCTCGGCTTCCCTCTGACGGGTTAATCACTCGTGTGTGATTCATACGGTAAGTGGTTTTGACTCTCACTGGGAGTGCGCAAATCTTCGCTCGTATCCCCCGTTCGGTACAGGAGTTTTCTGAATGCCCACCATCACCAGACTGCGTGCGGGTTTCACGGTCGCCGCGGTGGCCGGACTCGCCCTGCTGGGCACGGCGACGTCCGCTCTCGCCTGCACCTCCGACGACGGCCGCGCGAACCCGATCCAGGGCCACGCCCCCGACTGCGCTCACCTCAACGGTGTCAGCGGCAAGAAGCTCGACCAGGGTGACTTCACGTTCACCGGCGGCGACAAGAGCAAGTCGCTCAACATCACCGCCACCAAGGACGGCGTCAAGGTCGAGGCGGTTGTCGTCGCCGGTGGCGACGACGGCTACGCGGTCTACATCCCGGGCAAGAAGAACCTGACCAAGGATCTGCCCTGGAACAACCTGATCGCGCCGCACAACTACAACGGCAGCCAGCCGAAGATTGACAGCTGGTTCGCCTGCGGCACGAAGACCGCGCCGGAGACGACGCAGCCGACCAAGCCGGCGGAGACGCCGACCACGCAGCCGACCGAGACCTCGGCGGTGCCGACCACGTCGCAGGCCGCCCCGACCGCGGCGCCCACCAGCACCACGGCCGTGGTCGCGGCCCCGGCCGGCAACGAGACCGGTGGCACCGGCGGCCAGCTCGCCAACACCGGCTTCGACAACGCGTGGCTGATCTACATCGCCGCGGCGCTGCTCGTCGTCGGCGGTGGCCTGCTCGCGCTGCTGAAGTTCCGCCGCCGCAGCACCAACTGATCTGCTTTTCGGGTTCCTGAAACCGGAGGGGAGCCGTACCCGTTTGCCCACGGGTACGGCTCCCCTCCGGTCTTTTGTCCGGTCCCGGGGGGTGGGTCAGCGGGGGCGGGGGAGGTCGCTGAACAGGGCGCCCTGTTCGCCGAGCAGCCGTGAGCGTCCGCTCGGCCTCCCGAGGCCCGCGGCCATCGCGAGCGCCTTGTCCCACTCGGCGTCGGCCAGATAGTCGGTGTGCTTGAGCAGGCCCGGCGCCCAGCGGCGCCGTCCGTCGGGGCCGCGCAGCGGGTCGGGCAGCCAGTGGTCGCCGCCGAGCACGAGCACGCCGGACTCCTCGGGCGTGGCCTCGAGCGGGCCGGACCGGCCTTCGGGCAGGTAGCCGTCGCCGATCAGGTGGCGGCCGGACACGTTGTGCCGCCAGGTCGTGACCCCGCCGCCGAAGATGTCGGTGCCGCGGCACAGCGCGCGCCAGCGGCCGTCGAGGTCGCCGAACAGCGTCGCGAGCGAATCCTGTGGCAGCACCGCGGGGAACGCTCGCTGGTAACCCCACTGCAGCGGGGAGCCGGCGGTGAGCAGGCCGACGCGGTCGCGTTCCTCGGCGGTGAGCTCGGCCGACAGGCGAGCGGCGGTGAGCGTGGTGAGCAGGCTGCCGAGGTTCTGCCCCGAGAGCACCACGCGCGTGCCCGGTTCGGCGAGGTGCTCCTTCACGCGTTCGGTGAGCTCAGGTACGACCTTGAGTGCGTAACACGGCGGCACGGTCGGGTGCGCGGCCCGCGGCCAGAACGACACGAGGTCGGCCAGGGCGCCCAGATGCCGGTTGCGCTCGGGTGAGCGAGCCGCGGTGTAGACCACCCGCAGCAGGCCCGCGGCGAAGCCGCCGAGCGCGAACACGCCCACGGCCGACACCGGCGTGAACCACGCGGGCCGCAGGTCGAAGCCGAACCGCACCACCAGCAGGGCCAGCCCGGCCACGCCGAGCCCGATGGCCACGATCATCACCAGCTGGTGCAGGTGCCGGCGCTCCCAGGCCGACCGCGCCCACGCCCGCGCGGCGGCCTTCTCCTGCTTCGCGTCGAGCTGCACCAGCTCGACCAGCGCGGGGATTCCGCGGCGCCGCCGGCGCAAGGGCACCGCGATCGCGTAGCCGGCCACCACGAGCACCGCGATCAACACGAGTCCGGCACCCCACAGCACGGTGATCAGCTCGTAGGTGTCCGGCAATTGCAGCCCGCCCGTGCCCAGCAGCCGGCGGACGGCGATCCCCAGCCCGGCGCCGAAACCGCCGCCGAGCAGGCCCGCGAGCGCCACGACCGGCGCCGCGGCCCAGCCCCCGAGCCACGGGCGCAGCCGCTTCGGCCGCGTCTTCCAGGTGGACCTCGCGAGCAGCGCCATCGGCACGAGCGCGAGCGCGAACAGGATGGTCACGGCCAGCAGCGCCGCGCCGAGTCCTTCGACCGTGCCGTCGGTGCCGCGCAGGCCGCCGCGCGCGGGCAGCGGCGCGGCGAGCACGGCGGCGTAGACCACCGCCGCCGCGGCGAAGGTCATCAGCGTGCGCCGCGCGACCCGGCCGGGGTCACTGCCGACGGCCGCGCCCACGATCACCGCGACCACCAGCCCCAGCACGCAGATCCAGCCGATCAGCCGCGGCACGTCGTCGGGCACGTGCAGTGGCCCGCCCAGCAGCAGCAACGCGACGCAGGCCAGCGCGGCGACTGTGTGCGTCGCCGACATGCCGGGCGCCTCGGGGTCGGCCAGCAGCTGCAGCGGTGCGCCGCGTCGGATGCGCGGCTGCGGGGCCTGCACCCGCCAGCTGGCCGACGAGATCCGGTGCAGCACGAACACCACCACGAACAGGATCGCCACGCCGATCGCGAGCCGGGCCGGCGACGAGCGCAGCCCCGAGGGCACCCACGGCAGGCAGCCGCTGTCCGGCGCGAGGCACTGCGTGGCGAACAGGTCGAGCGCCGTCACGGCGACCTGCCCGATCAGCAGCATCGTGAGCAGCACGGCGGCCACCCGCAGCAGCCCGCGGCACAGGCCGCCGAGCCAGCGCGCCCGGTGCACCGGCGGCAGCATCCAGAACGCGACGTTGGCCAGCGAGAACGGGAACAGCAGCGCCCAGGTGGCCTTGGCGGCGCCGCCCGAGGTCATGCGGCTCCACAGGTATCCTTCGAGCGTGCGCGGGATGGACCGGCCCAGTGCGGGCACGACCGGCCCGGGGGCCGGGCGCCGCAGCCGGTCCGCCGGGCGCACCACCCTGCCGATGCCGTCGCCGGCGACGTCGACGGTCGACACCGCGTCCAGGAGCGTCTCGCCGCTCGTACCCGCCAGTCCGGCCACCCTCAGCTCGATGATGCGGGTGTCGGGGCCGGGCAGCGGGGCGGGCACGGTAAGGGTCTCCTAAGCCGGTCGGGGGGACGTCAAGCCGACAACGGTACTGTTCAGGTGCCATCAATCCTTGGAGGAACCGCACTATGACCCCCGAAAGCGTTGCCAAGCGGCACGACACCCGGGGCGGCATCGAGTTCGCCGTCGCCGACCTCGAGGCCGCCGAGTTCGGCCGCAAGGAGATCCGCCTCGCCGAGCACGAGATGCCGGGCCTCATGGCGCTGCGCCGCGAATACGCCGAGGTCTACCCGCTGCGGGGCGCGCGCGTGTCGGGGTCGCTGCACATGACCGTGCAGACCGCCGTGCTCATCGAGACGCTGGTGGCGCTGGGCGCGGAGGTGCGCTGGGCCTCGTGCAACATCTTCTCCACGCAGGACCACGCGGCCGCGGCCGTGGTCGTCGGCCCGCACGGCACCACCGAGGAGCCCAAGGGTGTGCCGGTGTTCGCCTGGAAGGGCGAGTCGCTGGAGGAGTACTGGTGGTGCACCGAGAAGATGCTCACCTGGGACGGCGAGGGTCCCAACATGATCCTCGACGACGGCGGTGACGCCACCATGCTCGTGCACAAGGGCACCGAGTACGAGAAGGCCGGCGTCGTGCCGTCCGCCGACGAGAACGACTCGGACGAGTGGAAGGTCTTCCTGGAGCTGGTGCGCGCGTCCGTCGCCGCCGACACCTCCAAGTGGACCACCATCGGCGAGGGCATCCGCGGCGTGACCGAGGAGACCACCACCGGCGTGCTGCGGCTCTACCAGCTGGCCGCCGCGGGTGAGCTGCTGTTCCCGGCGATCAACGTGAACGACGCGGTGACCAAGTCGAAGTTCGACAACCGCTACGGCATCCGCCACTCGCTCATCGACGGCATCAACCGCGGCACCGACGTGCTCATCGGCGGCAAGGTGGCCGTGGTCTGCGGTTACGGCGACGTCGGCAAGGGCGCGGCCGAGTCGCTGCGCGGCCAGGGCGCGCGCGTGATCGTGACCGAGATCGACCCGATCTGCGCCCTGCAGGCGGCGATGGACGGCTACCAGGTCAAGACCCTGGAGAACGTGCTGCCCGAGGCCGACATCGTGATCACCACCACCGGCAACAAGAACGTGGTGATGGTCGAGCACATGGCGAAGATGAAGCACCAGGCGATCGTCGGCAACATCGGCCACTTCGACAACGAGCTCGACATGGCCGGCCTCGCGCGCTACCCGGGCATCCACCGCATCAACATCAAGCCGCAGGTCGACGAGTGGGTGTTCCCCAACGGCAACACGATCATCGTGCTGTCCGAGGGCCGGCTGCTCAACCTCGGCAACGCGACCGGGCACCCGTCGTTCGTGATGTCCAACAGCTTCTCCAACCAGGTCATCGCGCAGATCGAACTCTTCACCAAGCACGAGGAGTACGACAAGGAGGTGTTCCGCCTGCCGAAGAAGCTCGACGAGAAGGTGGCGCGCATCCACCTCCAGGCCCTCGGCGGCGAGCTGACCAAGCTCACCAAGGAGCAGGCCGAGTACATCGACGTGGACGTGGAAGGCCCGTTCAAGTCGGAGCACTACCGCTACTGAGTTCTCACTGACGAGAGGCGGCGTCCGGGTTTCCCGGGCGCCGCTTTCGTTCGGCGCCTCCACAGTGGACGCCAGTGGACCGGACCACTCCGCAGTGCACTCCGTTCTCCCCGCGGTGACAAGTCCGCCGGGTCCGATGTGCCCGAAGATCCGCTCCCGGGTTGCCTCCTGGGCTCCGGCCTCGCTCCGTCGGCACCACTCGCCGAGTTCCCGTGGTTCCTTCGGAAGTGCCCGGCCGTGTCGCGGCCGGAGGACTTCCGAAGTGAAGGGGATCTGCCTTGTCCGCAGGAGAAGTGGGCCGAAGAGGGGTAATCGCCGGAGGGCTGGCCGCGGTGGCGGCGGGTGCGATGAGCACACCCGCGCTCGCCGAGGGTGCCACGACCACGCCGGTGAACGAACGGCTCAAGGGCTACAGCTACCCGCTCAGCGCGCGGGGGGTCGCCAACCTCGCGCCGACGCCGCCGTGGCACTACGTGGGTGACGTCGTCGGCGTCGAGTTCTGGACCACGCCGGGGGCCGCCGCCGCGTCGCTGCCGACCGGTCTGGACCCGGACCCGACCAGTTCGGGCCACGGCTACGCGCTGTTCATCGACTGGCAGTTCTCCGCCAGTGACAACGAGTACCTCGACCCCGTGCGCAGCCAGTACCACGAGTTCCTGGTGCTGCTCGACGCCGTGCACAAGGGTTCGCCGGTCGCCTGGTGCCCGTACATCTACGTGGACAACGACGAAGCGCTGGCCCGCGGCTGGATCCAGGGCTTCCCGAAGAAGATCGGCGCGATCCACCAGACGCGCGCGTTCGGCGTGCCGAGCCAGGCCGGCCCGGTCGTCGGCCCCGGCGGCCAGTTCGGCGCCACGCTCTCGTCCAACGGCCGCCAGCTCGCCTCGGCCCGGGTGACGCTCGAGCAGACCGCGCCCACGATCCCGGCGCTCGGCCGCCCGATCGTGAACCTGCGCTACTTCCCGCGCCTGTCGGCCGGGCAGTACCGCAACCCCGCCGTGCACGAGCTCACCCAGTCCGTTTTGGACACCCCGCAGGTGGCCGGCACCTGGACCGGCACCGGCGACCTGTCGTTCTTCCCGGCACAGGCCGAAGAACTGGCCGACCTCGCGCCCCAGCGCACCGGCGCCGGATTCCGCGGCTCGCTGTCCTACAGCGTCACGGACCTGATCATCCTCTGACCGGCGGCGGCCGGGTGCCGGCTGGTGCCCGGCCGCTCAGAGGCGTTCGTCGCGCATCACGTCGAGGTTGTGGAACACCGGCGGCCCATCGCACAGCTTGCCCATCCGCTCGGCGATCTTCGAGGTCTCCGGCAGCTGCGAGTTCCGCATCGCCTCCTCGTACGACGGGAACTCGACGAACTCCATGTAGGTTCCGGGGTTGTCACGGTCGCTCATCACCACCGCGTGGGTGGCCGTGCGGCTGCCCTTCGTCGCGGTTTTCCACTCGTCCATGAGCTCGTTCAGCTCGTCCGGGCGTGAGGTCTTGAACTCGATGACTTGTACGAAACTCATTGTCGGCTCCTGGTGGGACTGCCCCCGAAATTCCATCGTGCGCGTGGTCTCGGGGCACGTCAACGCAGGTCAGGGGCCTGGTTCTTCACCGGGCTCAGTTCCACTCCACAGCGATCCCCGCCAGACCCGGCCCCGCGTCGCGGAAGTAGCCGCTCGTGACGCCGCCCGTGTCGAGCGGCAGCTCTTCGGCTTCCACCGGCAGGGCGTCGTCGCGGGCGCGGACCTGGCGGGTGCAGCGGGCAGGCATCGCGGTGGGGTCGAACTGCAGTTGCAGCAGGTAGCTGGCGGCCTGGTCGCGCAGCATCCGGTAGTAGCCGGGGAACAGGGCGCTCGAGTCGTCGCGCACCTCGAAGCAGAAGACGTGGATGTCGCCCTCGCCGAGTTTGCGGTCGAAGAGCAGTTCGGTCGCCATGGTCTCGGCGGTGGGGTGGCGGCGGATGCGCCCGACGCGGCAGCCCTCGGCCGTGATCAGCTCGACGTCGTCGATCTTGCAGCCGGGGTCGCCGTTGTACACGGTCACGTACCGGTCGGGGCCGTGCCGTCGCGCGCGCGTGACCAAGCGCGTGCGGATGCTCACCTGGCGGCGGCGGGCGTCCACCGTGATGCGGTCGTGCACCGAGAGCAGCTCGAGGTCGGCGTTGGAGTGGTTCGCCGAGGGCAGCACACCCAGGTCGGACAGCAGCTGGTCGACGATCGAGCCCATGTCGCCCGAGCGCAGGTCGTGGAACGACACCGCGGCCTGGTGCCCGCGCGGGCGGGCGGTGCGCGGGCCGATCAGCACCACGAGCGAATCGGTGGGCAGCTGCAGCACCGACTCCAGCGCGCGCACGGCCGGCAGCGCCTTGGGCACCTCGGGCTGGCGCAGGCCGCGCTGCCAGTAGCTGAGTGTCGACTGTCCAATCTGGACGCCGCGCAGGGCCAGGTGGGCGCGCAGGCGCGCCAGCGACAGGCCCCGGTGCGCGATGGCCGTGCGCAGGGCCTGGTGGAACTCGCCGGTGCGCAGCGCGTCGGCCAGTTCCGCGGGCAGGTCGCCCGAGCCACGCCGAACAGGTTCGATGATGAGTGCGCCTTCCCTGTCTCGAGACACCGCTTGTCCCTTCACCAGACCAGTGTGGAGATCACTGCGTGCGCCGGCCGTGAACACCGCGGAACGTTCACGTTAGCAGCGCACGGTAGCCGCTCCGACCCCCGTTCGGGGTGGTTGGCCACGCAAGGGTGGCCATTCCGTGTTCCAGACCTGACCCGGAACGCCTTGATCCCCGGAAGAGCATCTTGCTCCGCGTGACCGCACTGTTCACCGTTGTGACGACCGAGGGACACGTCGTCGTGGGTGGGGAGGGTCGGTGCACGCTCCGCGTATCAAAGTGCCAGCGCAGAAGCTTCGTACCGCCGCCCGTGCCGCGGCGCACCGCGGCCGAGCCCACTTCGAGCGAACGCGCACCACCGGGCGGGTGCTGGCGCTCGTGATCCTCGTGGGCATGGCGTTGCTGACGTCGGGACCGGGCGCGAGCGCGGCGCAGCCCTCCGGCGTCGGCAACGCCCATCTCGTCCCGCAGGCGGCCACCGACGAGGGCTACGCCTACCGGCCCGTGGCCGACGTGCTGCCGCGCGGCGACACTCCGCCACCCGAGGACCACGATTCGGGCTGGCTGCCGCTGGCCATCCTCGCGGGCCTGCTGCTCGCCGGCGGCGGGGGCTACCTGCTGCGGTCGCGGCGCGAGGCCGCCTGAGCCGTACCGGCGTGCCCGGCGGTGCCGTCCCTCCCGCCGGGCCGCCGGTCGACCACTCCCGATTCGCCGGGGTCCTCCGCCACGGCGTCGAGGGCCGCGCGCAGGTACGGGATGAGCTTTTCCGCTTGGGGACCGGTGAGCACGGTCGAGCCGAGCACCGTGCGGTTGAGCAGCATCCCGGCGCAGATCGCGATCAACAGCGCCGAGCGGCCGGTGGCGTCACCGCCGGGCAGCGCTTCGGCCAGGCGGGTCTGGTAGTTGCGCTCGATGCTTTCGCGCATGATCGCGGCCGCGCGCGGGTTGGCGACCGAGCGCAAGGTGAGCAGCAGCCCGTCGGACGCGTGCCGGTCGTCGCCGGTCAGCAACGCGATCGCCGCTTCTTCATTGAGCTCGGGGGTCATCATCATCGACTTCTCGAACGCGACGTCCACCACTTCGGCGAAGAGCCCTTCCTTCGAGCCGAAGTACTTGCCGATCAGCCGCGCGTCCACGTCCACGGCCCCGGCGATCTCGCGGACGCCGGCGCCGTCGTAGCCGCGCTCGGTGAACGCTTTGCGGGCCGCGTTCAGGATCGCCGCGCGCGTGGCCACGGGGTCGCGGCGCTTCGGCGTCGGATCAGGACTCATGGTCACCAGCGTAGGGGTCCCTTCGCCGGTCGCAGCCCGCGTTCGGCGCGGCACGCCCCCGATCGGGCCGGGCGCGGCCTGTCCTAGGGTGGGCGGCGTGGGGCGACTGGTCGTGATCGAAGGTCTGGACGGTGCCGGCAAGCGCACCCTCGCCGACGGGCTCACCGCTGAGCTGCAACGCGGGGGAGCGCGGGTCGGCAGTCTGGCGTTCCCGCGCTACGGCCGCAGCGTCCACGCCGACGTCGTGCGCGAGGCGCTGCACCGCGGCCACGGCGACCTCGCCGACTCCGTCTACGGCATGGCCCTGCTCTACGCCCTGGACCGCAGCGGCGCGGCCGACGAGATCCGCGCGCTGCTGGCGGACAACGACGTGGTGCTGCTCGACCGCTACGTCGCGTCCAACGCCGCGTACGCCGCCGCGCGCCTGCGCGAGCACGCCGACGGCGACGTGGTGCGCTGGGTGTGGGGCCTGGAAGTCGACCGCTTCGCGCTGCCGAAGCCCGACGCGCACCTGCTGCTGCGCGTGGCACCCGAGGTCGCGGCCGAGCGTGCCGTGCGCCGAGCCGCCGCCGACACCACGCGGGCGCGCGACGCGTTCGAATCCGACGACGCTCTGCAGCAGCGGTGCGCCGCGGTCTACGACGAGCTGGCCGCGGCCGGCTGGCTCGCGCCGTGGCACGTGCTCGACGGCGTGGCCGGTGTCGACTTGCCGACGTTGGCCAAGTCGCTGCTGTCCTGACCCGGCGCCGAGCCGTCAAGCCGAGCCGTCGACCAGAGCGGTCAAGCAGCGGCGAACCGGGCCGGGTCGAACAACGCGATGGGCTGCGCGGTGCTCCCGTCGACGATCAGATCGGCCACGATCTCGCCGACCACCGGCACGAACTTGAAGCCGTGCCCCGAAAATCCGCACGCCACGACCACGCGCGGGTGCGCCGGGTGCGGCGCGATCACGAAGTGCTCGTCGGGAGTGTTCGTGTACAGACACGTCGCGGCGCGGCGGAACGTGCCCAGCCGCGGCAACCGGGAACTGACGAGCTCGCTGACGGTGCGCACCTCGTCGTCGTGCACGCGGCGGTCGATCGTGTCGGCCGTGCAGGGCGTGCCCGCGAGGTGCGAAGCGACCTTCACACCCTGCGGCGAGTGCGCGGGAAAGCCGTAGAACTGGTCGCCCTGCTCGGTTTCCCACAGGTACACCGGATGCCGCTCGGCCGCGAACGCCGCCGCGTCGGCCGGGTCGAACCAGTACTGCACCTGCCGCTGCACCTCGAAGTCCACGCCGAGGTCGGCCAGCAGCCCCGGCGCCCACGCACCGGGGCACAGCACCAGCCGCTCGGCGGTGTAGTAGCTCGACGTCGTGCCCACGCGCACACCGGAAGCGGAGGTGCTCCACGTGAACACCTGTTCTTCGTGGTGCAGCTCGGCACCGTGGCGCGCGGCCAGCTGCAGGTGCGCCGCGACGCTGCCCTCGGGGGAGACGAACCCGGCGCCCGGCTCGTAGAGCGCCACCTCGTCGTCGCGCGGAGCGGTGGTGGGGAAGCGGCGGCGCAGCTCGGCGGCGTCGAGCAGCTCGTGGGGGATGTCGAACTTCTCGGCCGAGAGCACGCTGCCGGTGATCGTGCGCGAGTCGGGCGGCCCGGCCATCAGGCCGCCGCAGCGCGTGAACAGGTGCCGGCCGGTGTCCTGCTCCAGCTCGGCCCACAGCTCGTGCGCGCGCAGGAGCAGCGGCACGTAGTCGGGGCCCTCGAGGTAGGCCTGGCGGGTGATGCGCGAACCGCCGTGGCTCGACCCGAGGTTGTGCACCGGCGCGAACTGGTCGATCCCGAGCACCTTCTGTCCGCGCCGCGCGAGCCGGTACGCCGCGGCGCTGCCCATTCCGCCCAGGCCGATCACGATCACGTCGTAGTGCGTCAAGCAGTGCTCCTCGGGCCGCTCGGCCGAGCCGGTGCCGCGGCCACGACCGCGGGCACCCGTTCGCCGAAGTATTCGATCTCCACCGGTGTACCAGGTTTCGCGCACTCCACGGGAAGCCAGGCGTACGCGAGGTTCTTGCCGACCGTGTGGCCCCGCGCCGCGCTGGTGACGTAGCCGGCCGGGTGGCCGGCGAAGTACACGGGTTCCTTGCCCAGCACCAGAACGTCGGTGACCAGGTAGGTCAGCTCGCGCCCGGCGGTGGCGCCCGGCCGGCCGAGCAGCGCGTCGCGGCCGAGGAAGTACCCCTTGTCCAGGCACACGGCCGCGCCCAGCCCGGCCTCGAACGGATCGTGCTCCGCGGTCACGTCCGCGCCGCACGAGCGCAGGCCCGCCTCCAGCCGGAGGCTGTGCGCTGCGAGAGTGCCGGCCGCGACGATCCCGTGCGGCGCCCCGGCTTCCCACACCGCGTCCCACAGGCGTCGGCCGAGGTCGGCGCCGGTGTGCAGCTCCCAGCCGGCTTCACCCAGGTCGGTGAGCGGCTGGACGAGGGCGGGCACCTCGGCGAGGTAGGTCTGCCGCGCGAGCTCACCGGTCAGGTCCACTGTGGACAGCGCGCGGAGCACGTCCGCGGCCCGGGGCCCGCACAAGCCCAGGCAGCAGGTGCCTGAGGTGATCTCGTGGATCTGCACCGCGCCGTCGCCGGGCAGGTGGCGGCGCAGCCACGCGTGGTCGACGGCGGTGCTCACCCGCACCTGGAACCGCGTGGCGCCGAGCCGGGTGACCACGACGTCGCCGCGCACGCCGCCGTGCTCGCCGAGCAGCAGGCCCGGCGTGACGGCGCCGGCGGGCCCGTCGAGCTGGTTCGTGGTCATCGTCTGGAGGAACGGCAGCGCACCGGGGCCGGTGATCTCCAGTCGCGGCGCCGGGGTCAGGTCGACCACCGCCACCCGCTCGCGCGCGACGATCGCCTCGGCGCCCGCCGTCCGCGCGCCGGACGACGCCGGGATCCGGCTGATCTCGGGCAGCGATTCGTTGGCGCGGAACCATTCCGGCCGTTCCCAGCCGGCCGCTTCCGAGAAGTGCGCGCCCAGGGCGAGGTGCCGCTCGTAGAACGGCGACGTGCGCAGCGGCCGCCGCGGTTCGTCGGGCCGCGGGCCCGCGAACGTCCGGATCGCGCGTTCCCGCACGTGGTCGGGCGCGAGCTGCACCCGCTCGAAGCGGGCGAGATCACTCGCGCGCAGGTCGAGCCGGGGCTGTCCGTCCACGAGCCAGCGTGCGACCTCGCGCGCGGCGCCGGCGGAGTGGGCGAACGCCACCGCTTCGGCGACCCAGAACCCGTCGAGGTCCGGGTGCTCGCCGAGCAGCGGCCGGCCGTCGGGCGTGGCCGGGACCAGGTTGGTCACGCCGTCCTCGACCTTCGCGTCGGCCAGTGCGGGCAGCAGGCGTACGGCCTCGGCCCAGGGTCGGTCGAAATCCGCCGGCACGAACGGCTCGCTGCCGTGGCCGGTCGAGTGCCCGATGCCGAGGCGGTCGACGTGCTCGCGCACGGTCAGCTCGCCGTGACGCAGCACGGGCTTGCCGGCCTCGGTGAAGTCATCGTTGTCGCCGGCCAGCGCCGGCAGCGCAGTGGTGCGTGCGTACCGGTGCGCCAGCGGCACCAGCGGCACGCTCAGGTCCACCAGCCGTCCGATCGCCGGCGCGTCCACGCCGGTGCACGACACCACCACGTCGGCGCGGAACCGGTCGGTCTCGGTGACCACGCCGGTCACGCGCCCGCCGGCGCGGTCCACGGCCACCACCCGTTGTCCCGCCACGAACCGCGCGCCGCGGTCGATCGCGCGCCGGGCCTGGGCCTCGGCCGCGCGCCGCGGTTTCGCCACGCCGTCGCCCGGGGTGTGGAGGCCGCCGAGCACCTTCGCCGGGTCGAGCAGCGCGTGCAGTTCGGCGCACTCCCGCGGCGAGCGCAGGTACGCCCGCACGCCCCACGACGTGGCCCAGCCGCGGCGTCGGTGCAGCTGCGCCAGCTCCTGCGCGGTGGTCGCGAGCTCCAGCCCGCCGACCGGCTGGAAGCACCACCGGCCCGCCAGCGTGAGCGCGCCGTACTTGGCCACGGTGTACTTCGCGAACTCCGTCATCGTGCGGTCCGCGTCGGTCTGGCGCACCAGGCCCGGTCCGTCGCCGGTGAAGAGCGGCCCCTGGTCCAGCACGGTCACGTCGGTCCAGCCGCGTTCGGTGAGCTCGTCGGCGAGCGCACACCCCACGACCCCGGCGCCGATCACGACCACACGCGGTCGGGCTGCCATCGCGGTACCTCCTGGCCGGGGTGAACCGGGCACGCCGAACGACCCGCCGACGGGCGGGCCAGGTTGCGGATGGGGGTGTGTGTTCCGTCTTCAGCAACAAAGTGCGCGATCGCGGGGCGCGTGTCAAGACTGGGCGCGGAAGGGGTTTTTCGCACGCGCCCAGGCAGGTGAAAGCGCGTAACGCCCGGCTCGGCGGCGGCGATCCGAAGCCGGGGAAGAATCAGCTGGTGTAGTAGCCCAGCTGCGCCGAAAGTTCTTTCGCCGCATCGGTCATCGGCCGCACGATCTGCTTGATCCGCTGCTTCGAGAGCCGGTACGAGGGCCCCGACGCGCTCATCGCCGCCACGACCTCGCCGCCGGGGCCGTGGATCGGCACCGCGACCGCGTGCATGCCGAGCTCCAGCTCCTCGAAGCAGGCCGCGTAGCCGTCTTCGGCGACCCGGTCGACTTCCGACTCGAGCTCGTCGGGGTCCACGGTCGTGCGCGGCGTGTACTGCTCGAGGCCGTGGCCGAACACGCGCTTGCGGTCGGCGTCGTTCATCGCGGCCAGCAGCACCTTGCCGCTGGAGGTCGCGTGCAGCGGCGTGCGCTGCCCGGTCCAGTTCTGCGTGGTGATGGCGGCCGCGCCGCGGGCCTGGCTGATGTTGATGGCCACGCCGTCGTCGGCGATCGCGATGTTCACCGTCTCGCCGAGCTCCTCGGCCAGCGTCTGGCAGGTCGCGCGGCCGAGCTTCGCGAGGTCCATGCGGCCCGTGGCGGCGCCGGCGAGGCGCACGATGCCGAACCCGATCGCGTACTTGCCGCGCTCGCCGAGCTGCTCGACAAGGCCGTGCTGCTCCAGGACACTCAGCAGCCGGGACGCGGTCGACTTGTGCACCCCGAGCTCACCGGCGATCTCCGTGATCCCCGATTCCCCGTTGCGCGCGAGCAGTTCCAGCACGTTGATCGCGCGGTCGACCGACTGAACTTGACTTCCCGTTGCGTTGCCCGAGTCCTGGTTCCGCATAGCGCAACACTAACGGCTGGGTGGCGAACTGTTCGGCTGAGCGGGCGAATCCCTTGACGAGGGGGCCGGGTGAGCCGCACTGTTGCGCACAGTGCACAACGACGCGTCATGCGCAACATTCACGAACCGCTCGCGTTTTTCGTGACCCGCTTCCCGGAGGCTGCCCGATGATCCGTGCCTGCGCCGTCGCCGACCTGCCCGAGGGTGAGGCGCTGCGCCTCGACGGCCCGACCCCGATCGCGGTCTTCCACACCGCCACCGGCTTCTACGCGATCGACGACACCTGCACCCACCAGGACGCCTCGCTCGCCGACGGCTGGCTCGAAGGCTGTTTCGTGGAGTGCCCGCTGCACGCGGCCCAGTTCGACCTGCGCACCGGCGTGCCGACGTGCCTGCCGGCGAAGAACCCCGTGCGCACGTACCCGGTCGTGGTGACCGACGGTGCCGTGTTCGTCGACGCACCGGTGCCGGCCGTGGTCGGCGAGGACGTCGCGTAGCACCTCAGCTCTTCCCTCCTGAGGCCCGTGGAGGCTCCCGAGCGCGTGCCCGGGAACCTTCACGGGCCGTCCAACGCCTGCTCGGACACGCCCGAATGGGGCAATCGGGACTCCCGATCTTGATCTTTCTGGTGGTCAAACGCGCGGGTCGTGCTCGACGGCGGCGCGAGTAGTGCGAACATGTGCTCATGAAGGCACGTGTCTTGGTGGTCGACGACGACCCCGCGCTGGCGGAGATGCTCACCATCGTGCTCCGCGGTGAGGGGTTCGACACCGCGGTGGTGGCGGACGGTTCGCGTGCGCTGCCCGCGCTCCGCGAGCTGAAGCCGGACCTGGTCCTGCTGGACCTGATGCTGCCCGGCATGAACGGCATCGACGTGTGCAAGGCGATCCGCGGCGAGTCCGGCGTGCCGATCGTGATGCTCACCGCCAAGAGCGACACCGTCGACATAGTGCTGGGCCTGGAGTCCGGCGCCGACGACTACGTCGTGAAGCCGTTCAAGCCGAAGGAGCTCGTCGCCCGCGTGCGCGCCCGCCTGCGCCGCACCGAGGCCGAGCCCGCCGAGTCGCTCACCATCGGCGACCTCGCCATCGACGTGCCGGGCCACGAGGTCACCCGCGAGGGCAAGGCCATCCCGCTCACGCCGCTCGAGTTCGACCTGCTGGTGGCGCTCGCCCGCAAGCCGCGCCAGGTCTTCACCCGCGAGGTGCTGCTGGAGCAGGTCTGGGGCTACCGCCACGCGGCGGACACCCGGCTGGTCAACGTGCACGTCCAGCGCCTGCGGTCGAAGGTCGAGAAGGACCCGGAGCACCCCGAGGTGGTGTTGACGGTGCGCGGCGTCGGTTACAAGGCCGGCCCGCCGTGATGACGCGATGACGGCTTCCGCGGCAGCCGGCCCACCCGCCGGGACGAAGAATCACCCGAAGGTGGGACGGCCGACCGCTGTCGCCCGAGCCACGGCACGCCTCGTGCGGCGCGTCGTGGTTCTGGCACGCCGCCGGGTGGTGGCGTTCAACGAGCTGTGGCGGCACTCGCTGCAGTTCCGGGTCACGATCTCGACCCTCGCGCTCTCGGCCGCCGTGGTCTTCGTGCTGGGCATGGTGCTGCAGAACCAGATCACCGAGCGGCTGCTCGACACCAAGCGCAAGGCCGCCGTGGAGCAGACGCAGGCGCTGGCCGACACCGCCGCGCGTGAGTTGGTGGGCGTGGGCGGCGAGTCGCCCGACGCGCTGCACACGCGGCTCGAGAACGCGTTGAAAAAGATCTCCACGACCTCGGCCTCGCCCGCGGGCTCCACGGCGGGCACGTTCGAGCCGGTGCTCGCGAGCGTCGAGCCGGTGCAGTCCGACGCCGACCCGGTGTTCGTCGGCCCGTTCACCTCGGTGCCGGTGCGGCTGCGTCAGTTCGTGGAGGGCGGCAAGCTCGCGCGCGTCGAGCACACCGTGGCCGAGAACGGCGCCAACACCACCTACCTCATCGTCGGCACCCCGCTGAACTCGGTGGCGAGCCCGGTGCAGCTCTACTTGCTGTTCCCGCTGACCAGCGAGCAGAACACCGTGTCGACGGTGCAGAACACGCTGCTCGTGGGTGGGCTCGTGCTGCTGTTGCTGCTGGCCGGCATCACGAACCTGGTGGTGCGGCAGGTGGTGCGGCCGGTCCGGCAGGCCGCCGCGGCGGCCGAGCAGTTCGCGGGCGGGGACCTGGAGCAGCGCCTCGCCGTGGTCGGCGAGGACGACCTGGCGAAGCTCGCCGTGTCGTACAACGGCATGGCCGCGAGCATCCAGCGCCAGATCCGCCAGCTCGAGGAGTTCGGCGGGCTGCAGCGCCGGTTCACCTCCGACGTCTCCCACGAACTGCGCACCCCGCTCACCACGGTCCGCATGGCGGCCGATGTGCTGCACGCTTCGCGCGAGCAGTTCCCGGCCGGTCTCGCGCGCTCCACCGAGCTGCTGGTCGACGAGCTCGACCGCTTCGAGGCGCTGCTCGGCGACCTGCTGGAGATCAGCCGGCTCGACGCGGGCGTGGAAGAGCTTTCGGCCGAGTACATCGACGTGCGGCCCATCGCGACGCGCGCCGTGGAGCAGGTGCGCGTGATCGCGGGCACCGCGGGCAGCTCGGTCGAGCTGATCCTGCCCGAGGAGGACGCCGCGGCCGAAGTCGACGCCCGGCGCGTGGAACGGATCCTGCGCAACCTGCTGGGCAACGCCGTGGACCACAGCGAAAGCAAACCCGTGCAGCTCACCGTCGCCGTGAACGAGAGCGCGGTGGCCATCACCGTGCGCGACCACGGCGTGGGCCTGCGCGCGGGCGAGGCCGACCTGGTGTTCAACCGGTTCTGGCGCGCGGACCCGTCGCGCAACCGCCGCACCGGCGGCACCGGCCTCGGTCTCGCGATCAGCCAGGAGGACGCGCGGCTGCACGGCGGCGTGCTCGACGCGTGGGGCGAGCTGGGCCAGGGCGCGTGCTTCCGGCTCGTGCTCCCGCGCCACCAGCACGTGCCGATCGAAGAGAGCCCGCTGCGCCTGCCCCCGCCGGACGCGACGCCGCAGATCACGCTGTCGCCGTCGTCGGTCCTCGAGGTGCAGCCGGCGCCCGACGCGATCCTCGCCGACCGCGAGGAGGTCGGCCGGTGAAGCGGGTGCTGGTCGCGCTGGCGTGCCTGGTGCTGCTCGCCGGCTGCGCGAACGTGCCGCTCGAGTCGCAGCCGCTGGTCGTCTCCGTGGACACGCCGGCGCCGCAGGCCAACGACGCTCCCGAGCCGCTGCCGGACATCGACGCGCTCACGATCGTGCGCGACTTCATCAAGGCCAACGGCGACCCGCGCTCCAACAACGCGGCCGCGCGCGCCTACCTCGACGACCAGCAGCGCAGCGCGTGGAAACCCAGCCGCGCGATCACGATCATCGACAACACCTTCAGCACCGTCTACGAGACCCCGCCGCAGTCGACGTCCTCCACGACCCCGCCGGACCCGAACGTGCGCGACGTCGGGCTGCGCGGCTTCACGCTCGGCACGCTGAGCGCCGACTCGGCGTTCATCCCCGGCTCCGGCTCCGCCGAGCTCACGATCCAGGTGCGCAAGCAGCCGAGCGGGCAGTGGCGGATCTCGAGCGCGCCGCCCACGCTGATGGTGACCGACGACGACTTCGAAGCGAACTACAACCGCGTCGCCGTGAGCTTCTACTCGCCCGACTCCGGCACCTTCGTGCCCGATCTGCGGTACGTGCCGGCGAAACCGCAGTCGGGCCTGCCCGGCCGCGTGATGGACCTGATCCTGCAGGGGCCGTCGGCGGGGCTCGGCGGGGCTGTGAAGAACCTGCTGGGCGACCAGGTCACGCTCGACACGAACGTGAAGAACAACGACGACGGCTCGCTGCTCGTGCAGCTCTCGGGCCTCACGGGCGCGAGTCCGGAGACGAGAACGCTGATCGCGGCGCAGATCGTACTGTCGATGCAGACCGTCACGTCCACCCGCATCCGGCTGCTCGCCGACGGCCAGCCGCTTCTGCGCGGCATGGAGTACTTGCGCGCCAGCGATGTGCCGAACTACAGCGCGGCCTCCTCACCGAGCTCCGACCTGCTGGGCCTGATGACGGTCGACGGCCGCATCCACTCCCTCGGCGACGGCGCGCCGGTGGCCGGCCCGGCCGGCAACGGCGGCTACAACGTGGTGAGCGCGGCGCAGTCGATCGACGGCAAGCGGCTCGCGGTCGTGGAGCGCACCGGCGACCGCGTGCAGCTGCGCGTGGGCGACCTGGGCCGCGACCTGCCGCTGGTGGACCTCAGCGGCAGCTCGCTGAGCCGGCCCACGTGGCGGGCCGCGCCGACCGGGGGCGGTCCCTCGGGCGAGGTGTGGACGGTGGTGGACCACTCGATCGTCGCCCGCGTGGTGCTCGACCCGACCGGCCACTGGCTGCGCCAGAGCGTGAACGCCAACGATCTGCTGGCGCTGGGCAACGACATCAGCGCGTTGCGGCTCTCGCGCGACGGCGCCCGCGTGGCGGCGATCGTCAACGGCCAGCTCGTGGTCGCGGCGGTCGTGCGCAACGGCGACACCGTGACGCTGCGCGAACCCCGGGTGCTCCAGCCGGGTGAACTGTCCAGCGTGGTGGATCTCGACTGGGGAGCGACCGCCGACTCGCTGGTGGTCATCACCTCGTCGGCTTCCCAGCCGGTGCAGCGGGTGTCGGTGGACGGACGCCGGATGGACGCGTTCAACAGCTCGAACCTCACGGCGCCGGTCACCGCGGTGACGGCGGCGCCCAACCGGCCGATCGTGGTGGCCGACCCGGGCGGGTTGTGGAACGCCACCGAACTCGGTGAGGTCTGGCGGCCGCAGGCGCACACGATGCTCAACGCGGCGCCGTTCTACCCGGGCTGACGCCGGTTTCCGGGTCCGCCGGACCGACGCCGAGACAGCGCAGGACGGCCCAGGACGGCCCGGGACGGCCCGCTGGAGACCGAGCGCGCCGAAACTGTCGGTGTCCGGGTGCACACTGCGGGTCATGGTCCTCGATCTGCTCGTCCCGGCCCGGTGTGCCGGCTGTGGTGCTCGTGGTGTCCCGTGCTGCGCGGAGTGTGCGCGGGTGTGGGGGTCACTCACGGAGGTGGTTCGCGCGCCTCTCACGGGGCTGGCGCCGGCGTACGCGCTGGCCCGCTACCAGGGCGTCGCCAAGCGCGTCCTGATCGCCTACAAGGAGCGTGGCCGCCGTGATGTCGCGCCGGCACTCGGCCG
This sequence comes from Amycolatopsis rhabdoformis, assembly GCF_035918295.1. Lineage (GTDB taxonomy): Bacteria > Actinomycetota > Actinomycetes > Mycobacteriales > Pseudonocardiaceae > Amycolatopsis > Amycolatopsis rhabdoformis. The sequence continues at coordinate 6,390,953 of NZ_CP142149.1, read as the reverse complement.
GGTGCTCGCCGCCGCGTTGCCGGCGTTGCCGCAGGCCGCCGACCCGAGGGCCGGGCCGTGGTGCCTCGTCCCCGCGCCCAGCCGGCGCTCGGCTTCCCGGCTTCGCGGCGGCCCCCACGTGCAGCGCCTCGCCGAGGCCACCGCGCGCTGCCTCGCCCACACGGGTAAGGAAGTGTCCGTCGCACCGGCGCTGGCGGTGAAGGGCGCGCGCGACGCCGTGGGCCTGAGCCGGGCCGAGCGCGTGGCCAACCTGGCCGGGCGACTGCGGTTCGTGCCCGCGGGCCGTCCGCCGCCGGGCAGCAGGGTGGTGGTGCTCGACGACGTGGTCACCACCGGCGCCACGGCGAGCGCGTGCGTGCGGGCACTCACCGACGCCGGGGTCGCCGTGTCGGCTGTGGTCGCGCTGCTCGCCGCAGGGTGAGCAGACGTCACCTACACGAGTGATGTCAAGAGGGAACGGGACAGCACGGTCGCCCGTTGTCGGGACATGAGGGTCTGGCTCGAAATCACGCGGGCGGCCGAGCACTCCACCGGGGTGGCGGCTGTGGCGCGGCGGGTCGTGACTCTCGGCTTCCGGGCTCCCGCGCCGTTGCGCCGTACGCGTGAAAATGCAGGGCTTGCGTACAGCCGTCAGGGGCGGGAATTCGGGCTGCGCACGGGGGTTTCGCTGCGCGCCGTAACGGGTTCCCGAATCGTGACATCCCCCGGCCCGGGGGCTGTTGCGAGAGGCGTGATGAAGCTAACGTGCTCCGCTATCAGCAATCCCCGCAGGCAGGGAGGTGTGCAGCCCATGTCCCTGGCGCCGGAGGCGCGCTGAGTCCGCGCTCGAGCATCCGGCACGAGACGTCGTGACCGGCCATCGAGTTCTTCTCAGCCCGCCTGATCCGGGCTCCGTCCCCGCACTACCGGCGCCGTGTTGAACACATCAGCTCGCAGTCATCTCAGCGAGGGAGGTCGTGTATGGACATCGTCGTAAAGGGCCGCAACGTGGAGGTGCCCGACCACTACCGGGCACTCGTCAGCGAAAAGCTGGCCCGTCTTGAGCGTTACGACAAGAAAGTCATCCGGTACGACGTGGAGCTGTTCCACGAGCCGAACCGCCGGCAGGCGAAGAGCTGCCAGCGCGTCGAGATCACCGGAAAGGGCCGAGGCCCGGCCGTGCGCGCTGAAGCGTGTGCCGCCGACTTCTACGCAGCGCTCGACTCCGCCGTAACGAAGCTGGAGAACCGGCTGAGGCGGACACACGACCGGCGGCGCGTGCACTACGGGCGCAGCCGCCCGGAATCGGTCGCCGAGGCGACCTCCATGGCGATGGCCGGCGGATCGTCGGACGCCGTCGCCCGACCCACAGCGAGCACGGCGGTGCTGGAGGCGCCCGCCGCGGACACGGCCGAACCGATCACCGAAGGTTTCGCGGCCGTGAGCTCCGGGGAGATCACCCTGCCCCAGCAGAAGCGCTGGGAAGACGACGATCTGGGCTACCAGCCCGGCCGCGTCGTCCGCGAGAAGAAGCATGACGCGGACCCCATGTCGGTGGACCAGGCTCTCTACGAGATGGAGCTCGTGGGCCACGACTTCTACCTGTTCAACGATTCCGAGTCCGGGCGGCCGAGCGTCGTGTACCGGCGGAAGGGTTTCGACTACGGCGTGATCCGGCTCGGCTGAGCCCGGTCCGGCCGGAGCGGGAGCCGGCCTGCGCCACGGGTGGCCCGCACGCGAGCGCGTGCGGGCCACCCGCGTGCCGGGAGTAGGGTGCGAAGGGGCCTCTCGTGACCTTCTGCGAGCACGTGCGTGCGCGGACCACGCCGTGTTCCCTACGATGTGGTGAGACGGCGGCGCCGCGCTACCCGTGCGCGCCGTGCCCACAAGCCCGGGACCGGCTCGGGTGCGATCAAAATCAGCTAGTGAGGTCGACCGGATGGTGCTGAACCGCCTGCTCCGCGCGGGTGAGGGCAAGATGGTGAAGCGGCTGCGCAACATCGCCGATCACATCGAAACCCTCGAAGACGACGTGAAGGACCTGTCGGACGCCGAACTGCAGGCGAAGACCGGCGAGTTCAAAGAGCGGTACGGCAAGGGCGAGTCGCTCGACGAGCTGCTCCCCGAGGCCTTCGCGGTCGCCCGCGAAGCCGCCAAGCGGGTGCTCGGCCAGCGGCCCTACGACGTCCAGCTCATGGGAGGCGCGGCGCTGCACCTCGGCCAGGTCGCGGAGATGAAGACCGGTGAGGGCAAGACCCTCACCTGCGTGCTGCCGGCCTACCTCAACGCGTTGTCGGGCGACGGCGTGCACGTCGTCACCACCAACGACTACCTCGCCAAGCGCGACGCGGAGTGGATGGGCCGCATCCACCGCTTCCTCGGGCTCGAGGTCGGCGTGATCCTCGCCGAGCAGGACCCGCAGGAGCGTCGCCGGCACTACGAAGCCGACGTCACCTACGGTACGAACAACGAGTTCGGCTTCGACTACCTGCGCGACAACATGACGTGGTCGCTCGAGGACTGCGTGCAGCGCGGCCACAACTTCGCGATCGTGGACGAGGTCGACTCGATCCTCATCGACGAGGCGCGCACGCCGCTGATCATCTCGGGCCCGGCGGACCAGTCGTCGCGGTGGTACATGGAGTTCGCCCGCCTCGCTCCGCTGATGAAGGGCATCGACACCACCACGATGGGCTCGCGTGAGCGCGTCGAGAAGGCCAACCTGATCAACTCGAAGTACCACTACGAGATCGACGTGCGCAAGCGCACCGTGGCGGTGACCGAGACGGGCGTGCGGTTCGTCGAGGACCAGCTCGGCATCGAGAACCTCTACGAAGCCGCGAACACGCCGCTGGTCGGCTACCTCAACAACGCGTTGAAGGCCAAGGAGCTCTACAACAAGGACAAGGACTACATCGTCCGCGACGGTGAAGTCACGATCGTCGACGAGTTCACCGGCCGCATCCTGGTGGGCCGCCGCTACAACGAGGGCATGCACCAGGCGATCGAGGCCAAGGAAAAGGTCGAGATCAAGGCCGAGAACCAGACGCTCGCCACGATCACGCTGCAGAACTACTTCCGGCTGTACAACAAGCTCTCGGGCATGACCGGTACGGCCGAGACCGAGGCCGCGGAGTTCCACCAGACCTACAAGCTGGGTGTGGTGCCGATCCCGACCAACCGGCCGATGGTGCGCGCCGACCGCGCCGACCTGATCTACAAGACCGAGCAGGCCAAGTTCGAGGCCGTGGCCGAGGACATCGCCGAGCGGCACGAGAAGGGCCAGCCGGTGCTGGTCGGCACCACGAGCGTCGAGAAGTCCGAGCACCTCTCGAAGCTGCTGCTGAAGCTGGGCGTGCCCCACGAGGTGCTGAACGCGAAGTACCACGGCCGGGAGGCGCTGATCGTCGCGCAGGCCGGCAAGGTCGGCGCCGTCACGGTGGCCACCAACATGGCCGGTCGCGGTACCGACATCGTGCTGGGCGGCAACCCGGACATCATCGCCGACCAGGTGCTGCGCGAGCGCGGCCTCGACCCGGTGGAGAACTCCGAGGAGTACGAGGCCGCGTGGCCGAAGGTGCTCGAGGAGATCAAGAGCGGCGCCAAGGACGAGGCCGAGCAGGTGCGCGAGGCCGGTGGCCTCTACGTGCTCGGCACCGAGCGCCACGAGTCGCGCCGCATCGACAACCAGCTGCGTGGTCGTTCCGGCCGGCAGGGCGACCCGGGTGAGTCGCGGTTCTACCTGTCGCTGGGCGACGACCTCATGCGCCGGTTCAACGCCGTGATGGTGGAGCGCGTGATGACCACGATGCGCCTGCCCGACGACGTGCCGATCGAGCACAAGATGGTCTCCAAGGCGATCAAGAGCGCGCAGACGCAGGTCGAGCAGCTCAACATGGAGACGCGCAAGAACGTCCTCAAGTACGACGAGGTCATGAACGAGCAGCGCAAGGTGATCTACGCCGAGCGCCACCGCGTGCTCGAGGGCGAGGACCTGCGCGACCAGATCGAGCACATGACGATCGACGTCGTCGGTGCGTACGTCGAGGGCGCCACGGCCAACGGCTACGCCGAGGACTGGGACCACGAGCAGCTGTGGACCGCTCTCAAGACGCTCTACCCGGTGGGCCTGAACTGGGACGACCTGATCGAGGAAGGCGACCTGGACGCCGACGGCCTGCGCCAGGCGCTGGTCGACGACGCGATCGACGCCTACAACAAGCGTGAGGGCGAGATCGACGAGCTGGTGGGCGAGGAAGGCGCGATGCGCCGCCTCGAGCGCCAGGTGATGCTGACCGTGCTCGACCGCAAGTGGCGTGAGCACCTCTACGAGATGGACTATCTCAAGGAGGGCATCGGCATGCGGGCGCTCGCGCAGCGCGACCCGCTGATCGAGTACCAGCGCGAGGGCTTCGACATGTTCCGCGCGATGCTCGACTCGCTGAAGGAGGAGGCCGTCGGCTTCCTGTTCAACCTGCAGGTGGAGCGCAGCGAGCCCGAACCCGCGCAGCAGCCGGACCCGTCGGCGCTGCCCGCGGGCGTCACGTCGGCCACTTCCGCCGCGGCCGCTTCGTTCGGCAACGACGGTGGCCGGCACTCGCGGCCGACCCCGCCGCAGCCGCCGACGACCGACACCGAGTCGGTGCCGTCGGCCTTGCGCGGCAAGGGAACCGGCGGCGGTGTCCAATCCGGACTCACGATGTCGGGCCCGGCCGAGGGCGGCGGCGTCGAGTCGCATTCGGACAGTGTCGAGAGCGAGGGTGCCGGTTCGGGCTCCACGCGGCGTGAGCGCCGGGCGGCTGAGCGCGAGCAGGCGAAGAAGGGCAAGAAGGGCCCGCGTCGCTGACGCAGGTTTTCCGAGGGCGGGCCGCATTCGTGCGGCCCGCCCTTTGTTTTGGGGCTGCGCGGGTTGGGCGTGCGCGGTCGGGTGCACGCGCCGGGGTTCGCGCCTAACGTGGGTGGTGGCGACGAGGGGGCCCCATGGCGGATCTGGACACGTTCACGCGGATGTTCGCACCCGAGTACAAGGCGGACCCGTACCCGCTCTACCGCGCTTGGCGTGAGGAGGCGCCGGTCGCCGAGATCGCACCCGGGTTCCTCGTGGTGAGCGGTCTGGCCGAGGGAACGGACGTGGTGCGTGATCCCGCGTTCGGCCACCCCGAGCCCGAGGTGCTCGACCCTGCCACGCTGCACCCCGACGACCTGGTCGACGCCGACGGCCGCCCGGTGGTCTCGTTCCTGGGCCTGAACCCGCCGGACCACACCCGCCTGCGTCGCCTGGTGTCGAAGGCTTTCACCCCGCGCACGGTCGAGCGCCTGCGTCCCCGCGTCGAGGACATCACCGCGCGGCTGATCGCCGAACTGATCGACGCGGGTTCGGCCGACCTGATGACCGCGCTGGCCGCGCCGCTGCCGATCGAGGTGATCAGCGAGATGCTCGGGGTGCCGATGGCGGACCGCTCACGCTTCGCCGAGTGGTCCCACGCGCTCGCCCGCGCCCTCGACCCGGCCTTCCTGGTGGCCGACGACGTCCTCGTGGCCGCGGGCAACGCCGGGCGCGAGTTCAACGCCTACTTCCGCGCCCTGGCCGCCGAACGCCGCCGCTCTCCCGGCGAAGACCTGCTCTCCGACCTCGTCGCCGTGACCGACCAGGGCGACAAGCTCACCGAGGCCGAACTCCTGGTCACCCTCACCCTTCTCCTGGTGGCCGGCCACGAAACCACCACCAACCTCATCGGCAACGGCGTCCTGGCGTTGCTGCGCACCGACGACGGCCTGCGCTCCCTGGGCGCCGGCGGCGAGCTGGCGGCCAACGCCGTGGAAGAGGTCCTCCGCCACGACTCCCCGGTGCAGCTCACCAGCCGCGTCGCGCTCCAACCCACGCACATCGGCTCCACCGCGGTCGCCCCGGGCACCCAGGCCATCGTCCTCATCGGCGCCGCCAACCGCGACCCCGCCACCCACCCGTCCCCGGACACCTTCGACCCCACCCGCGAGCCCTCCCGCCACCTCGCCTTCGGCCAGGGCATCCACTTCTGCCTCGGCTCCCCCCTCGCCCGCCTCGAGGGCGCCACCGCCTTCCGCGAACTGGCCCGCCACACCCCGACCCTGCGCCTGGCCGGCACCCCGACCTGGAACCCGACGGTGACGATGCGGGGGCTGTCCGCACTACCGGTCACCGTCGGCTGACGCCAGGACCCACTTGTTTGGCGCAAGGTCCGCGACGTCTCGCGGCTACCCGCCGAGCGCAGGCATTCGAATGCCTGCACTCGGCGAATATCGGGATCCGACGGCTAGGTCCCCGGGCACGCTGGTGTCCTGGCCGGCGGGCACTCTGTCGGCTGGACACCGGGCAGCGACTCGTCGCCCAAGCCCGGCACGTGGAAGCAAGGTCGTGGAGAACCGGATGGCCGGCTGCGCCAGTTCCTGAGGCCCGCCGGGCCCGGTCGCTCGGCGTGAACCCAGCGACTCGTGCTCGCGACTGGGACTTCGACCAGCGGAACCCAGGCGGTTCCGGCGCGCCCCGCACCCTGACGCCGCGACCTACTCATCGGGACACCTGTCCCATCACACCGCCACCTGACGGCGCGGGATCGCCTGCACCGGGCCGATCCGTGGCGCCAGCAGGTGGAACCGCGTGCACACCCACCCCGTCCGCGTGCGCTCAAAACGGGCCGCCAGCGCGAGCACCCGGAGGCCGCTGCGGATGGTCGTCGCGGCTTCGAGGGTGAGGTCGGTCGGGTGGCAGAGGTGGAGGGTGCCGACGCGGGGGCGCGTGCTGGGCAGCGGGCCGTGGGCCAGGAGGCGGGCGAAGAGGGCCGCGTCCACGAGGTTCTGGATCTGGCCGGCGGCGCGGCGGCCGGCGAGGACTTCGAGGATGGCGTTGAGGCGACTGGCCAGCTGCCGCTCGCTGGGCGGGCCCAGGAGCTGCACCACGTTGTGGCCGGCGGGCGGCAGGTCGCGCACCGGCGGAGGCGGCGGGAGCTGCGGGCGGCGCCCGGTCGGGCGCGGGCACACGGCGGGCTCGGCGCCGGCCAGGCCCCGGATGCGGTGGGTCGTCATGTGTTCCTCCCCTGAAACGCGGACGATCCGCTGCCTGTGGTGCGGGCCGAACCGCCGAATCGGGACGACCCCTGCCTGATCCGGCGAAATCCGCGAAATCGCCGATCGCGATCTGCAACTTGCGCTAGGGCGCGGCTGACCATGCCTTGGTCCGGGTGGCCTCGGCATGACCCGGCCTCAGGGAATGGTCGCCATGTTCAGGCACCACCTCCGCCACTGGCCGAGACCTCTCCAAACACGCGCCAGGCACCGATCGCCGGATCGCTAGGGTGAGCTCGTGCTCAAAGGCTTGCTGGTCGACTACGCCGGCGTCCTCACCGACCCCGACGCCCACCTGCTCTACGACTACCTCCGCGCCGCCCGGGCCCGCGGCACGCGCACCGCTCTGGTGTCCAACGCGCCCGGCGCCTCGCCCGGCGTGCGCCAGGACCTGGGGGAGTACTTCGACGCGCTCGTGTTCTCCGGCGAGGTCGGCGTCGCCAAACCGAGCCGCGAGATCTACCTCGTGGCGGCCGAACGCCTCGGCCTGGCCGCGGCCACCTGCGCCTTCGTGGACGACGCCGCGCGCAACGTCCGCGGGGCCGCCGAAGCGGGCATGATCGCCATCCACCACGTGACCATGGCGGAGACCCTCGACGAGCTGTCGGCGCTATTCAGCTGACCGGCGCACCAGCTCGAACGACAACACCGCCGCGGCCGCGGACACGTTCAACGACTCGACGTCACCCGGCATCGGGATCGAGACCCACTCCGTGACCAGCTCGGCGACAGTGGCGCTCACGCCGTCCGTCTCCCCGCCGAGCACGAACGCCGCGCGCTGCGGCAGCGACACGTCGAACAAGGTGGACTTCCCCGACGCACTCAGCGCGAACAGCCCGTAGCCCGCCTCGGCCAGCATCTCCGCCGCTTCGCCGGCGCTGCCGCAGCGCAGCACCGGCGCGCGGAACGCCACCCCCGCCGAAGCCTTCACCACCATCGGATCCAGCGCCGCGACCCCGCGCCGCGGCACGATCACGCCGTCGAGGCCGGCGGCGGTGGCCGTGCGCAGGATCATGCCGACGTTGGCGGGCGTCGTGATGCCGTCGAGCAGCAACACCCGGGACGGCGGCCGGCGGTCGTCGAGCGCGCTGGCCAGCGAGCGCATCCGCGGCGCCACCACGTCGGCGAGCACACCCTGGTCCTGTTTGCCGTTGCCGGCCAGCACCTTCACGCGGTGGGCGCTCGCGCGCTGCACCGGCACGCCGGCGGCCTTCGCGGCGCGCTGGATCTCCGCGGCGGCCGGGCCGCGCGCGGTGTCGGCGAGGATGACCTTGTCCACCTGCAGGCCGTCGTCGCCGAGCGCTTCGAGCACCGGCTTGCGCCCGTAGACGGTCAGGAACCGGTCCTTCGGAGAAACCTCCGCCTCATCACCCACGCCGGTCAGTCTCGCACTGTGTAAGGATCGGCCCATGCCCGACCGCCTGTCCGCGCTCGACGCCTCGTTCCTGTACGTCGAGGACCACGCGACCCCGATGCACGTCGGCGGCGTGGCGATCTTCGAGCGCCCGCGCGGCGGGTTCGACTACGCGCAGCTGCTCGACCTCGTCGGCTCGCGGCTGCCCTTCCTGCCGCGCTACCGCCAGCGCGTGCTCGACGTGCCCGGGCACCTGGCGCGCCCGGTGTGGGTGGACGACGTCGACTTCGACCTCAACTACCACGTCCGCCGCTCGGCGCTGCCCCAGCCGGGCACCGACGACCAGCTGTTCGACCTGGTCGCGCGCCTGATGTCGCGCCGGCTCGCGCCCGAGCGGCCGCTGTGGGAGATCTACTTCGTCGAGGGCCTCGAAGGCGACCGCGTGGCGCTGGTGACGAAAACGCACCAGTCCGTTGTGGACGGTATCGGCACCATCGACCTCGGCCAGCTCATCCTCGACGACGTGCCGGCGCCGCCCGAGCCGGCCGAGGACACCTGGACCCCGCGGCGCGAGCCGAGCCGCGCGCAGCTGGTGGTCGACGCCGTGAGCGAGGCCGTGCAACGCCCCGGCGAGCTGGTGGAAAACGTGCGCTCCGCCGCCAACGACGCGCTCACCTCCGTGGGCAAGGTCGCCGAGACGCTGGGTGATGTGGCGTCCACGCTGCGCACCGTCGTGAACCCGGCGCCGCAGGGCCCGCTCAACGTGCGCGTGTCCGGCGGCCGGATGTTCTCCGTGGTGCGCACGCGGCTGGAGGACTACCGCAAGATCCGCGCGGCCCACGGCGGCACGGTCAACGACGTGATCCTCACCGCCATCACCGGCGCGCTGCGCGAGTGGCTGCTTTCGCGCGGGGTGCACCTCGGGTCCACGGCCACCGTGCGCGCGCTCGTGCCCCTGGCCGTGCGCGACGCCGACACGGCCGAGTACTCCACGCCGGCGCTGGTGGGCAACGAGGTGGCTGCCTACCTAGTCGACCTGCCGGTGGGCGAGCCCAACCCCGTGCTGCGGCTGCAGCACGTCGGCCATGCGATGACCGCCCACCTGGACTCGGGCCGGTCCGTGGCCGCGCGCGGGCTGCTCAAGGTGAGCGGCTTCGCCCCGGCCACGCTGCATTCGCTGGGCGCGCGGGCCGGCGGCTCGCTGTCGGGCCGCATTTTCAACCTCATGATCACGAATTCACCGGGGCCGCAGGAACCGGTGTACGCGGGTGAGGCGAAACTGATCGAGATGTTCCCCGTGATGCCGCTCATGCGCACCCAGGCGCTGGCCATCGGGGTCACGTCCTACCACGGCGGTGTCTACTTCGGACTCAACGGCGATCGCAAAGCCGCGTTCGACGTCGGCCTGCTGGGCGGGATGATCGAAGAAGCGTTGGAAGAACTGAAGGGTGCGCACTGGTGAGGGTCTACATTCCGGCGACGATCGCGATGCTGCGGGAGCTCGACGCCAACGGCGAGTTCCGCGCGCGCAGCGCCACGGCGTTCGCGCTCACGCCCGGGCTGCGCGAGGCGTACGTGAGCGGCTCCGACGAAGAGCTGGAGTACGCCGCGCTGCTCGACGCCGCCCGTGCGTCGCTGCGCCTGATCAACGCCGAGGAAAAGGGCGAGCCGCGCCGCGCGGTCATCTCGGCCGACGTGGACAACGTGACGCTGCGCGCCGACCTCGACGCCGCAGTCGTGCGTCTCGACGGCCCCGTGAAGCTGGCGCAGATCGCCGCGATCCACGTGGACTCCGCCGAAGCCGCCGAAGCCGTGTCCGCGGCCGCCGCGGTGATCGACGCCGCCGACCTCGGTGACGAAGACGCCGAGTTCGCGCTCGGCGACGCGGAGGACCACGAGCTGGCCTGGTACGCGCCGCAGGAGCTGCCGTTCCTGCTGGAGCTGATGTAGCCGGTTTTTGTCGGACCCTTCTGGCAGAGTGCGGTCCGTGAACGAACCCGAGTTCTGGCAGCTCATCGATCCCGCCGCGGGCGAGCACGTCGTTTCGCGCGCTGCGGAGCTGCTCGCGGCCCGGCCGCGTGCGGAGATCGTGGCCGCGGAGCGCACGGTGAGCGGTTTGCTGGTGCAGTCCTATCGCAGCTCGCTGTGGGCCGCCGCGTACCTCGTGAACGGCGGCTGTTCCGACGACGGCTTCGACTACTTCCGCGGCTGGCTGCTCACCCAGGGCCGCGAGGTCTTCACCCGCGCGGTCGCGGACCCCGATTCGCTCGCCGACGTCCCGGCGATCCGCGCCGCCGCCGCCGAAGGTGCCGAGCTCGAATGCGAGGAGATCCTGTACCTCGCCGCCACGGCCCACCTCGCGGCCACCGGCGAACCGCTGCCCGAACCCGAACCGGTGGCGCTGCCGCCGCTCGACGCGGATTTCGACTTCGAAGATCCGGACGAGGTGCGCGAGCGGTTGCCGCGGTTGTCGGCGCTGTTCGGCTGAGTTATCGCAGGCCGTTGATCAGCAGGCCCACGGTGAAGTCGAACCGGTCGTGGCCTTCGCCGGCGGTGAGTTCGCCGGCGAGGCGGGTGGTGTTCGGGAACAGCTCCACAGGCAGCGCGGCGAGGCGGCGCCGCAGCTCGTCGCGGTCGACGACCCAGGCGGCGTCGGCCTGCGTGGCGCGCCGCTGCGCGATCGAGCGTTCGAGGCAATACGCGGCCACGTAAAGGAAAAGCGCGTCGGCGGCCCAAGCGGCGGCCTGCGGTGTGATGCCGCCGGCGAGCAGGATCGCCAGCAGGCCTTCGCTCACGCGCAGGGCTTCGAGGTCCGTGGGCGCCAAGGCGAACGCGGCGCTCGAAATCCCGGGGTACTTCAGGTACTGGTCGCGCATCTGCTCGCACACACCGCGGATCTGCTCGCGCCACTTCTCGGCCGAAGGCTCGGGCAGCACGAGCTCGGCGCACAGCCGGCCGATGAGCAGCTCGCCGAGGTCGGCCTTGTTCACCACGTGGTTGTAGAGCGACGCGGGTCCGGTGTCGAGCGCGTCGGCCAGCCGTCGCATCGTCAGGGCGTCGTAGCCCTCGCGGGCGATCACGTCGAGTGCCGTGTCCACGACCTGGTCCACGATCGCGGTCTTGCGCCGCCGCGGTTTGCGCGCGGGTTCGGCTTCGGCTCCCGGTGGCTGGTGGCGCGCCGCGCGCCGCTCTCTCGGGTTCACGGCACCAGCGTAGCTTGACACGAACGTCGTTCGTAAGTAGAACGTTGTTCGTGTCTGAAGAACGCGTGGATGTGGTTGTCGTCGGAGCCGGGCCCGTGGGGCTCGTGCTCGCCGCCGAGCTGGCGTTGACCGGGGCGAAAGTGCAGGTCCTCGAGCGGCGCACCGAGCCCGACGAGGCGGTGAAGGCGGGCGCGATCAACGTCCCGACCGCCGAGGCGCTCGACCGACGCGGCCTGCTGCCCGCGGCCGAGCGGGTGCAGCGCGAGCTGGCCGGGACGTTGGCGAACCTGGCCGGAGGCGCGCGCTTCACCGGGCATTTCGCGGGCGTGGTGCTCGACGGCGACCTCGTCGACTGGGCCGATCCCGACCTCGCGGCCCACACCGCGGTCGACGCCGCGCGGCTCGTGCCCCAGCGGGAGCTCGAGGCGCTGCTGGCCGAGCACGTCGAACGGCTCGGCGTGCCGCTGCGGCGCGGCGTGGAGGTGACCTCGCTGGCGGACACCGGCGACTCTGTCGTCGTCGACACCACGGCCGGTCCGCTGCGCGCGAGCTGGCTCGTCGGGTGCGACGGCGGGCACAGCACCGTCCGTCGCCTCGCCGGCATCGAGTTCCCGGGCACCGCGCCGGAGCTCACGGGCCGGCTGGCCGTCGCCGACATCGCCGACCCGAAGAAGCTCGCGAAGGGCTGGGTGTGGTCGGCCGGAGGCGCCTACCGCTGCGGGCCGCAACCGGGCCGCCTGACCACGGTGGAGTTCGACGGCGGCCCCACCGACCGTTCGGCGCCGGTCACGCTGGAGGAGGTTCAGGCCAGCCTGCGGCGCGTCTCGGGCACCGACGTCACGCTCACCGCGCTGCGCGGCACCGCCACCCGCTGGAGCGACAACACCCGCCAGGCCGCCGCCTACCGCTCCGGCCGCGTCCTGCTCGCCGGCGACGCCGCCCACGTCCACCCGCCCTTCGGCGGCCAAGGTCTCAACCTCGGCGTCGGCGACGCCACGAACCTGGGCTGGAAACTCGGCGCCGTGATCGCCGGCTGGGCCCCCGCCGGCCTCCTCGACACCTACGACACCGAACGCCGCCCCCTCGGCGCCTGGGTCCTGGACTGGACCCGCGCCCAGATCGGCATCCTCCGCGGCGACCCGCAGTCCGCCGCCCTGCGCGCCGTCGTCACCGCCCTCCTGGCCACCCCCGACGGCGCCACCTACGCCCTGAAGCAGATCTCCGGCGTCACCCACCACTTCCCCCTGCCCGGCACCCACCCCCTCGTCGGCTGCTACGCCCCGGACGTTTCCCTCGCCGACGGCTCCCGCCTCGCCGACCACACCCACACCGGCGGCTTCGCCCTCCTGGACCGCACCCCGGACACCGCGTTCGGCCGGGTCGCCTCCGCGTGGCCCACCCGCGTGACGACGATCGCCGACAAACCCGGTGATCCGGGGACCCCGACGGGACTGCTGGTGCGCCCGGACGGCGTGGTCGCGTGGGCGACGGACACCCCGGACGCTCGTGACAACGCGGATGCCGCGGACGCTGCCGAGCTGGCGTCCACTTTGCACCGCTGGGCGGGCGCTCCGGCTTTCGAGCCCACGCACTGAATCCCGGCCGCGGCCGGTTCTCCCGCTCCGCCGACGACAGCCACCGCGCGGCGCGCCGGCGACGGCCTCAGTGCCGCGGAGGGCCATCCGCGCTGCCGGCGCGTTCGGGGCTGCGCGGTCGCGTGGGCCACGGACACTGCGGACGCTGCCGAGCTGGCGTCCACTTTGCACCGCTGGGCGGGCGCTCCGGCTTTCGAGCCCACGCACTGAATCCCGGCCGCGGCCGGTTCTCCCGCTCCGCCGACGACAGCCACCGCGCGGCGCGCCGGCGACGGCCTCAGTGCCGCGGAGGGCCATCTGCGCTGCGGGGCGTTCGGGCCGAGCGGTCGCATTGGCCACGGACACTGCGCGCGCTGTCGAGGGTCCACTCTGTATCGCTGGGCGGGCGCCCCGGCTTTCGAGCCCACGCACTGAATCCCGGCCGCGGCCGGTTCTCCGTCAACCCCCGAGGAACGTCCCCACCTCATCCGCCGCCGGCGCCGCCACCGTGATCGGTGTGCCCCAGTCCGAGTAGTGCGCCGTGATGCGCGCGGCGGTCTGAGCACCCGACGCGTGCAGCGCGGGGGACAGGTCGAGAACGAGTTGCAGCGGCCGGTCGTCCGAGTCGAGCCACAGGTCGAGGGGGACCTTGGTGCCGGTGCCGCCGAGTTGGGTGATGGCGTCGGCGGGGAGGCCGGCGGGGAGTTGGGAGCCGAGGTGGGCCAGGTCGACGTCGACGCGGTAGTGGGTGGCGTCGGTGCCGTCGAGGGTGGTGGGGTCGCTCGAGGCGAGGGTGCCGGCGGTGCGGACCTGGTCGAGCGTGCGCGCGGGGTCGTTCTGTTCGGCGAGCTGGGCGAGGCTGCCGCCGAGGACCTGGGAGAACGGGTCGCTGCCGTCGGGCGACACCTGCACCCAGGGTTTGTGGTCCGTGACCTGGTCGAGGGCCGTGGAGGGGACCTTCGCGTACAGCTTCTGCGCCACCAGCCGCAGTTCGAGCGGCTCGCCGAGGTAGTCGGTGGTCATCCGCAGCGCGGTGCCGGCCGGGCCGAACGCGGCCTCGCCCTGGCCGTGGGACACGACGGCGCCCGCGGTGACGTCGGTGGTGAACCGGGCGGAGTGGCCGGCGGCCGTGGCCGCGATGGCCGCGTCGGCCAGGGCGCGGGCGTCGGCGAAGCGGTCCGGCGATGCGGAGCACCCCGCGATCACGAGCAGCGCGGCGCACGCCACGGCCGTCCTGCGCATCCGGAAAACCCCGTCCTGACCGGCGGAAAGAGACCCAACAAAAGCACAGGCGCGGCCGAAGACCCGTTCGGGGGAAGCGGAATCACGCGTAGTAGCGCGAAGGGCGCCCCGACCGCGGTCGGAGCGCCCTTCGGCGAAGCGGAAGTGGGTCAGCCGCCCATCTTCTTCGCGATTTCGCCCATGTCCGTGATCTGGTCGGCCGGCGGAGCCGTGACGTTGACCGCGGTGCCCCAGTCGCTGTACTTGATGGTCATCTTGCCCGTGCCGCCGGAACTGGCCGCACCCGCGCCCATCGCCTGCATCATGGCGCTCTCGTCCATCGTGATCTGCAGCGGAAGCTGGTCCTTGTCGACCCAGATCTCGGCCGGGATCTGGATGTCCTTGCCCTTGATCATTTCCTTGACCTTGGCGCGGGTCGCGTCGTCGGCCGAGGCGAGGGTCTTGTCGATCGACTTGGCGAGGTCGATCTCCACCTTGTAGTGGTTCACCGGCTGACCGTCGAGGGTGGTCTGGTCGGAGCTGACGATCCGGCCGGCCTCGCTGATCTGGTCGAGGATCTTGGTCGGGTCGCTCTGGTCACCGGCCGAGCCCATGCTGCCCGACAGCGCCTTCGACAGCGGGTCGTTCGAGTCGGGCGAGATCTTCACCCACGGCTTGTCGGTGCCCATCTGGGCGAGTTCCGCGGCCGGGAGCTTGATGTACATGGTCTTGTCGAGCAGCCGCATCTCCATCTGCTGCCCGTCGGTGGTCATCGTCATCGACATCTTGAGGTCGGCCGGGTCGTAGGACGCGATGCCCTCGGCAGTCACGGTCTTGCCCGCCGCCGACATGGTCATCGACATCTTCGACGACTTCGTCTTCGTGGTGCCCTGCTTGGAAGCACTGGCCAGCTCGAGCACGTTCGCGAACGGCGCGGCGATCCCCGAAGCCGCCTTGTCCCCGGCCGGAGCCGCGGTTCCGCTCTCGGACTTGGAACCACAGCCGGTCAGCACGAGCGCCAGCGCGGCACCCGCGGCGACGACGAAAGTGGTTTTGCGCATGCAATCCCCCTAGGAAGGTCAATACTCCACTCGCAGTATCGCTGGATCGGGGCAGCAGTTACGCCCTTTCGGTCACAATTTGGGTAGTCGATCACCCGTTGTGCCGTCCACCTGCCGAGTGTTCATGGGACGCGCGGTGACGGCCGGCGGTTCCGCCGGATTCAGCGCGTGGCGACCGGCAGCTCCTCCAGCCCGTGCATCAGCGCCGAGAAGCGCCAGCGCGCGGGATCGGCGCCATCGGCGAGCCGCAGGGCCGGGAACCGCTCGATGAGCGCACCGAGCGCGACCGCGCCCTCCAGCCGCGCGAGCGGCGCGCCGAGGCAGTGGTGGATGCCGTGGCCGAACGCGACGTGCCCGCCCGCCGGCCGCGTCACGTCCAGCTCGTCGGGGTCGGTGAACCGCTCGCCGTCGCGGTTGGCCGAGAGCAGTGACACCGAGAGGAACTCGTCCGCCGGGATCTCCACGCCGCCGACCGTGATCGGGGCGGTGGTGAACCGGGTGGTCGCGATGTGCACCGGGCCGTCGTAGCGCAGGAGCTCCTCCACGGCGTTCGGCACGAGCGAAGGGTCGGCCCGCAGCGCCTTGAGTTGGCCGGGGGCGCGTAGGAGCGCGAGGGTGCCGTTGGCGATCAGGCTCACGGTGGTGTCGTGCCCGGCGATCACGAGCAGCTCGGCCATGGCCACGAGCTCGTGCTCCGTGAGCCGGTCGCCGCTGTCGGTCACGGCGACCAGATCGGACAGCAGGTCCTCGCCCGGTTCGGCCCGCTTGGCGGCGACGAGCTCACGCAGGTAGGCCAGGAACAGCTCGGACGCCTCGACGAGCCGCTCGTCACCGGCCCCGGTGATCACCTCGACCCACGAGCCGAACTTCTCGCGGTCGGCTTCGGGCACGCCGAGCAGCTCGCAGATCACGATCATCGGCAGCGGCGCGGCGAAACCCGCCACCAGGTCC
Source organism: Amycolatopsis rhabdoformis (assembly GCF_035918295.1). Classification (GTDB taxonomy): domain Bacteria; phylum Actinomycetota; class Actinomycetes; order Mycobacteriales; family Pseudonocardiaceae; genus Amycolatopsis; species Amycolatopsis rhabdoformis. The sequence continues at coordinate 6,374,509 of NZ_CP142149.1, read as the reverse complement.
ACGCGGTCCTGGTGGGCCATGGCGTCGAGCAGCTGCGCGGTCACGCTCTCGATCCGCGGCCGCAGGCGTGCGATCGCCCGGGTCGTGAACACCTTCGCCACGAGCCGCCGCAGCCGGGTGTGGTCGGGCGGGTCGCTGTTGAGCATGTGCACTTCGAGCAGCCGGAACGCGGGCGACAGCATCGGGAACGACGCACCGTGGCGCTCGGCGATGAGCTGTGCGCGCAGGCCCTCGTCCTTGTGGACGTCCGGGCTGGTCAGGACCTGTTTCACGTCCTCGTACCGGGTGATGAGCCACGACCGCATCCCCCGCGGCGTCTGCACGAGCCGTACAGGCGCTTCGACCCGCAGCTTCGCTTCGATCTCGTGGGGGTTCTGGACGAACTCGATGTCGAGGGTGAAGGCCTCGGGGTCGGTCGGCACGGGCAGCGGCTCCTCGTGGTGGATTGCCGGTGGTGGGAATGTCCACCCCATCGGCTCCCCGCGCGGTTGCCAACCTCCGGCCGCCGTCAGCGCCCGTTTTTCCCGCGATCTTGGTTCACTCGGCGCCGCCGGCGCGCGAAACCAGCAGCCGCCGCAGCGACGTGAGCCGCTCGGCGCTCGCGCGGCCCTCGGTCACCACGGCGTCGAGCGCGCAGTTCGGGTCTTCCGGCGGGCCGAGGTGGCCGCAGTTCGTGGGGCACTCCTCGGCGGCCTCGGCGAACTCCTCGAAGGCGTTCACGATGTCGTCGGCGGTTACGTGCGCCAGCCCGAACGACCGCACACCGGGCGTGTCGATCACCCAGCCGCCACCGGCCAGCGGCAGCGGCAGCGCGACGGCCGCCACGGACGTGTGCCGGCCCTTGCCGACGGCGCTCACCACGCCGGTGGCCAGCGACGCGTCGGGCACCAGCCGGTTGACCAGGGTGGACTTGCCGACGCCGGAGTGCCCGACCAGCGCCGTGACGCGGCCTTCGAGGCGTTCGGCCAGGCCTTCGGGCTTCTCGTCGTGGCGCGTGACGACGGCGGGCACGTCGAGGCCCGCGTAGCTCGCCAGCAGCTCGTCGGGGCTGGCGAGGTCGGCCTTCGTGAGGCAGAGCACCGGCTCGAGGCCGCCCGCGTAGCAGGCGACCAGGCACCGGTCGATGAAACCGGCCCGCGGCGGCGGGTCGGCGAGCGACGTGACGATCAGCAGTTGCGCGGCGTTCGCGACCACCACCCGCTCGTACGGGTCGGTGTCGTCGGCCGTGCGGCGCAGCACACTGGAGCGCTCGTCCACGCGCACGATGCGCGCGAGCGTGTCGGGGAGGCCGGACACGTCGCCGACCAGGGCGACCATGTCGCCGACCACCACCGAGACGCGGCCCATCTCGCGCGCCCGCATGGCCGTGACCACCCGATCGGGGTCGGCGTTCACCGCACACGTCCAGCGGCCGCGGTCCTTGCCGATCACCATGGCGGTGACCGCGTCGGCGTGTTCGGGCCGGCGCTTGGTACGGGGCCTGGTGCCCTTGCCGGGACGCACCCGCACGTCGGATTCGTCCAGCCTGCTCCAGTCGCCTCGCGCCAAACCGCCCACCGTCCTCCCGCTCGTCCTGCCTGGTCGAAATGATCCCATGCCGGTCGCGCCCGGCCGGGCCTGCGTGTAACGATGGCGTCTTGAGAGGTGCGAGGAGGCTGGCATGTGCGGCCGTTACGCGGCGACGAAGGACCCCGCGAAGCTGATCGACGAGTTCGCCGCGGTCGATCTGACCGAGGGTGCCGCGCGCGAGGACTACAACGTCGCGCCCACCAAGAACGTCGTCATCGTGGTCCAGCGGCATCCCCGCGACGCCGAGGGACAGGTGCTCGAGGACGAGCCCGCTCAGCGTTCGCTGCGGATCATGAAGTGGGGCCTGGTGCCGTTCTGGGCGAAGGACCCGTCGGTGGGCTCGCGGATGATCAACACGCGTGCCGAGACGGCGGCTGAAAAGCCTGCGTTCAAACGCGCCCTGAAGTCGCGCCGCTGCCTGGTGCCGGCCGACGGCTGGTTCGAGTGGCGGCGCACGGGCAAGGAGAAGGAGCCGTTCTACATGACGGATCCCTCCGGCGCGTCGCTCGCGTTCGGCGGGATCTGGGAGAGCTGGCGCCCGAAGGACGGCTCGTCCGACGAGCCGCTGATCACGTTCTCCATCATCACGACCGACGCCGAGGGCCAGCTGAGCGGCATCCACGACCGCATGCCGCTGATCGTCCCGCGCGAACACTGGAATGGCTGGCTCGATCCCGATCAGTCCTCAGTGGACGGTCTGCTCGTGCCGACCCCGCCCGAGTTCGTGGAAACCCTCGAACTGCGGCCGATCTCGACGCTCGTGAACAACGTCCGCAACAACGGCCCCCAGCTCCTGGCCCGCGCCGAACCCGCCGCGGCCGACTCGGACGCGCTGTTCTGATGACCACGCTCGAGATCGACACCCCGCACGGCCTGGCCCGCGCCGAACTCCACTGCGCCAAGGACGGCGCCGCCGTGCTGCTGCTCGGCCACGGCGCCGGCGGCGGCATCGGCGCCCGCGACCTGGTCGCCGTCGCCCGCGCCGCCACGGCCGTCGGCGTGCACGTCGCCCTCATCGAGCAGCCCTACCGCGTGGCGGGCCGCCGCGCCCCCGCTCCGGCCGGCCAGCTGGACACCGCCTGGCTCACCGTGGCCGACGAACTCACCGCCCACTTCGACGCCCTGCCCTTCGTCTTCGGCGGCCGCTCGTCCGGTGCGCGCGTGGCCTGTCGCACGTCCACGGCCGGGCAGGCGGTGGCGGTGTTGTGCCTGGCGTTTCCGGAGCATCCACCGGGTAAGCCGGAGAAGACGCGGCAGCCGGAGCTGGACGCGGTGTCGGTGCCGACGCTGGTGGTGCAGGGCGAGCGCGACCCGTTCGGCCGGCCGGCGGCGGGGCCGCACCATGAGGTCGTGGTGGTGCCGGGGGATCACACGTTGTCGGCGGATCTGGATGCGGTGTCCCGGGCGGCGGAGGAGTGGTTGGGGAGGGTTTTGAGGCCGCATCTGTGAGCCGTGCTGCTTGGGGTGTTGCGGCGCTGCTTGGGGTGTCGCGGCCTTCGGTCCGGAGCTGGCCCGTGGGGCCGGTTGCGGTTCAGCGGTTGTGGGCCATGAAATCCGGATCTTCCAGGCACCGGAGAAGTTGTCCACAGGGTCCGCCCACTTGTGGACAACTTGCCCACTGAACCGTCTGCCAGGCGTTTTTGTCGGACCTGGCCGGTAGAACGGGCTTGGGGACGCCCCCCTTGGGAGGGCGGGGGCTTTGTCTCGGCGGGGCGAGGGCGGCCCATGGGTCTGGCCAGCCGGCCCCCCTTGTCGGCCGTCCAACCCGGAGAGGACGCCGCCGGGCGCGCACGTGCCGAAACAGAGCCTCACCCGGCGATCGAGGCCACCAGAGCCCGGGTCAACCTCACCAGATCCTCCGGCGCCAACTCCACCTCGAGCCCCCGCCGCCCGGCCGAGCAGAACACCGTCGAAAACCCCGACGCCGAACCATCGATCACCACCGGCAACCGGCTCCGATGCCCCAGTGGCGAAATCCCCCCGAGCACATACCCGGTAGCCCGCTGAGCCGCCGCCGGATCCGCCATCCGCGCTTTCTTCCCCCGGCCGCGGCCGCCAGCGACTTGAGGTCCAGCGACCCGGTCACCGGCACCACACCTACAGTGAGCTTCCCGTCCACCTCGGCCACCAGCGTCTTGAACACGCGAGCCGCCTCCAGCCCCAGTGCCTCGACGGCCTCCAGGCCGTACGACGAGGAGCGCGGATCGTGGTCGTACGCGTGCAGCGTGTGTGCCACCTGCTGTTTCGTGAGCAGTGCCGTCGCCGGAGTTCCCTTGCCCGCCATGGGATCGGAGTCTACGAAGGAGGCGGGAATGGACGCTCACCACGTTCTGTTGAAAGGGATGTGACCACGACGCTGACCACTGCCCGCCCTCGTAGGCGCAGCACCGAGCAGGGCCTTCCGAGCCCCCGCGTAAACTCGGCGTTGCCGTATGCGCAGAAGCGCATCGACGCCGAACGGGAAGGTACCGGTTTGCCGAGCACCCCGAACACCGCGCCGGAGACGGTGGCCGACGAGCTGGAGCTCACGGAGCGCTTCGAGCGCGACGCGATGCCCCTGCTCGACCAGCTGTATTCGGCCGCGATGCGGATGACGCGGAACCCCTCCGACGCCGAGGACCTGGTCCAGGAGACCTACCTCAAGGCCTACGCGGCGTTCGCCTCCTTCAAGGCCGGCACGAACCTCAAGGCGTGGATGTACCGCATCCTCACCAACACCTACATCAACGGTTACCGCAAGCGTCAGCGGCAGCCGGTGCAGCAGCCCACCGAGGAGATCACCGACTGGCAGATCGCCAAGTCGGAGAGCCACACCTCGAGCGGCCTGCGGTCGGCCGAGGTCGAGGCGATGGACAACCTGCCCGACACCGACGTGAAGGGCGCGCTGCAGAAGCTGCCCGAGGAGTTCCGGCTGGCCGTGTACCTGGCCGATGTCGAGGGCTTCGCGTACAAGGAGATCGCCGAGATCATGGACACGCCCATCGGCACCGTGATGTCCCGTCTGCACCGCGGTCGCGCGCAGCTGCGCGACCTGCTGGCCGACGTCGCGCGCGAGCGCGGCTTCATCCGCGGTGACCGCGAGGAGGTGGCGAAGCGATGAGCACGGGTGAGGCTTCCCACGAAGCCGAGGACAAGGTCCGCTGCGAAGAAGCGCTTTCCGAGATCTACCTGCTCCTCGACAAGGAGTGCAGCCCCCTGCGCGACGCCGAGCTGCGCCGCCACATCGAGGACTGCCCGCCGTGCCTCGAGGAGTACGGGATCGACGAGCAGATCAAGCAGCTGCTGCACCGCAAGTGCGGTGGTGACCTGGCGCCGGCGGACCTGAAGACCCGCCTGCGCGCCTCGATCCGCCAGACCGTGGCCACCCGCGGTGGCGTCACGGTGGAGCGCACGGAGATCACCGTCGAGCAGCGGACCGGCGAATAACCCGCAGCTCACAGACGACGACGGCCCCCGTACCAGCTGGTGCGGGGGCCGTGTCGCGTCCGGACGCCGGAATCAGGCGTTGGGCTTCTTGCCGTGGTTCGCGCCGTTCTTCTTACGGTCGCGACGCTTGCGGGCGCGCTTCGACATGCTTCACTCCTCGTGGTTCGCGCTGGATGGCCCGGGTGCGGGGTGCCGGAGCACCGGCCGGGCTCGGGTCAACCGCTCCAGTGTGTCATGCGTGCCCCGGCTCACCTGCGGCGCCCGTGCTCATCGCCGTCCGCTCTGGTTTGATGGGCGGATGACCCAGACGCTCGTCGGCGCCGAGTAGCTCGTGTCCACGCTTTCCGATCTGCTCGCCGAGAACACCGGCCTCCCCGGCGAGGCGGCCGACCACCTGCAGACCGTGGTCGCGGAGTGGCAGCTGCTGGCCGACCTGTCGTTCGCCGATTTCCTGCTCTGGGTCCCCGTCGCGAAGGACCTGCAGCCCGAAGGCGGCGATTTCGTGTGTGTCGCGCACGCCCGCCCCACCACGGCGCCCACCGCGCACCCCGAGGACGTGGTCGGCACGCGGTTCACCGTGGCCGAGCACCCCGAGCTGGCCAAGGCCGTGCGCGAGAAGAAGATCGGCCGCGAGGAAGACCCGCACTGGTACCGCGACCTGCCGATGCGCCGTGAAGCCGTGCCCGTGAGCTTCGGTGGCGAGGTGATCGCCGTGCTGAGCCGCGAGACGAACCTGGCCGCGCCGCGGGTGCCGAGCCCGCTGGAGATCGCCTACCTCGGCAGTGCCGGCGACCTGTGCCAGATGATCGTGGACGGCACGTTCCCGCCCCCGGGCGGAAACCAGGCCGACACCCACACCAGCCCCCGCGTCGGCGACGGTCTCATCCGCCTCGACCCGAGCGGCACCGTCGTGTTCGCGAGCCCCAACGGCCTGTCGGCCTACCACCGGATGGGCCACGAGTCCGACCTGGTCGGGCAGCGCCTGGCGCCGCTCACGCGCTCGCTGATCCGCGACCCGTTCGACGCCACCGAGGTCTCGCACCGCATCATCGAGGCCCTCGACGGCAAGCCCTCCACCCGCACGGAAGCCGATTCGCGCCGCGGCGCCGTGGTGCTGTTCCGCGCGCTGCCGCTGCGGCCGTCGGGCCAGGCGGCGGGTGCGCTGGTGCTGGTCCGCGACGTCACCGAGGTCAAGCGCCGCGACCGCGCGCTGCTGTCCAAGGACGCGACGATCCGCGAGATCCACCACCGGGTGAAGAACAACCTGCAGACCGTCGCCGCGCTGCTGCGGCTGCAGTCGCGCCGCACGTCGAGCGAAGAGGCCCGCCTCGCGCTCGGCGAGTCCGTGCGCCGCGTGTCGTCGATCGCCATGGTCCACGAGGCCCTGTCGATCTCCGTCGACGAACGCGTGGACCTCGACAAGCTGCTCGACAACGTGCTGCCGATGGTCGGCGAGGTCGCCACCGCCGAGTCGCAGGTGGGGCTCACGCGCAAGGGCTCGTTCGGCATCGTGATCGCCGAGATCGCGACGCCGCTGGTCATGGTGCTCACCGAGCTCGTGCAGAACGCCATCGAGCACGCCTTCCCGCAGGGCCGCCCGGGCAAGGTCGAGATCATCGTCGAACGCTCGGCGCGCTGGCTCGACGTCCTGATCCGCGACAACGGCCGCGGCCTGCCCTCGGGCTTTTCACTGGAACGCAGCGACGGCCTGGGCCTGCAGATCGTGCGCACGCTCGTGGAATCGGAGCTGCGCGGCTCCCTTTCGCTGCGCAAGGTGCGCACCGATTCCACCGGCGCGCGCGTGCCGGGCACCGAGGCCGCGCTGCGCATCCCGCTGTCGCGCCGGCTCTAGGCCAGCCAGTAGTCCACGCGCTGTCCGTCGGTGTCGGCCACGAAGATCACCGCGTCGGCACCGCCCAGCTGGGCCGGGGTCAACGGCAGGTGGCCGGGCAGGATCGGCTCACCGGCGCCGGTCGACGCCGGCAGCGCAGCGCGGAGGGCCGGGGCCGGGAAAAACGCGCGGCGCGTGGTCGCCGCGGCCAGCTCGCCTTGCAGCGTGCCCGGCTCGCTGTGCGGGTTGGCGTCGGTGGCCACGAAGACGTAGCGCTCGCCGAGCGTCAACGCGACGAGCGCGCCGGCGCTGCCCCAGGTCGCCTCCTCCGGGCCCATCTGCATGGTGGACACCGCGCGCTGCAGGTGCACGTTGTGCGCGAACACCAGGCTCGGCCCCCGGTGCCGCTCCTGCTCGACCATCGCGAGCAGGTTGTCGGCCATCATCTCGGCGCGCAGGCCGAGCAGCGTGCCGAAGCGCTCGGGCGAGGCGAAGGCCATGGCCGCGTGATAGCGAAGCAGGCCCACGGCGGTGCGCGCGTGCGCGGCGGCGAGCCGGTAGCCGGCCGGGTCCGCGGGCTGCCGCATCGGGGCCGCGCGGCGCAGCGCGCTGACCAGGTCGTCGGCGACGATCCGCAGCGCGTGGGCGCGGTCCGAGCCGCCGATGGAGGCGGCCGCGTCGTACATCGCGGCCTCGTTGGTCCAGTCGCCGTCTTCGCCGAGCAGCGCGTCGAGGTCGGGGATCGGGGGCCGCAGCGCGGCCGGCAGGAACTCGAGCACGGTCGTCAGCGAACGCCGTGGGCTCGGCGCGGAGGTGGTTTCGGTCGGTGCGTCGAAGCCGTGGAAGCGCACCTGGTCCTCGGGCGCGCGGCCGGCGTTGTGCTCGCGCAGCCACTGCACGAGCTCGCGGTTGCCCGGCACGTTGCCGAACCAGTGGCTGAAGCCGGTTTTGAGCACCTCGTCGAGGTCACCGGCGCCGCCGGTCACGTAGTCGTCGACCACCGACGCGGCGAACACGTCGGTCTCCAGCGCGATCGACCGGTATCCGCGCTCCACCAGAACGGTGAGAAGTTCGTTGCGCAGCAAGGGAAACGCGGCGATCCCGTGGGTCGGCTCGCCGAGCGCGAGCAGCGCCGGCGCCGGCAGCTCGTCGACGGCCCGGCCCAGGGCTGCCGCGTCGTCGAGCTCACGGCCGATCCCGCGCGGTGTGGTGCTGGTGGACATGGTTGACCCCTTTTCTCCCGAAACCCTGTCCTCGACCGTATCGTTGAAGAATCGAGTGAAACTTCGACGCGATCCACCTGCAGCTGAAGTCGAAAACCCTCAATCGGAGGTACGACCTGCGGCCCATCGACCTGGCTCGGGAGCACGGGCTGTCCGCTCAGGCGGTGCGCAACTACGACGACGCCGGCGTGCTCCCGCCCACCGAGCGCAGCGACGCCGGCTACCGCCGCTACACGCCCCTGCACGCGCAGGCCTTGCGCGCGTTTCTCGCGCTGCGCGCCGGCCACGGCCACCAGCCCGCCACGGAAATCCTGCGCTCGATCCACCGCGGCGACACCGACGCGGCCTACCGCCTCCTCGACACCGCGCACCTCGCGCTGCTCGCCGAGCGCGACACCCGCGCCGAAGTCGCCGCCGCGCTGAGCACGTTGTCCGCTGGCACCCCGTTCCACGGCCGCGCGCTCACCGTCGGCGAACTCGCGCGTCGCCTCGACGTCCACCCGGCGACGCTGCGCGCCTGGGAGACCGAAGGCATCCTGCACCCCCACCGCGACCGGGTCACCGGCTACCGCGAATACGGTCCGGACTGCGTTCGCGACGCCGAGATTGCCCGGCAACTGCGCCGCGGCGGCTACCGGCTGAGCCAGGTCGCGCAGTTCCTCGACTCCCTGCGCGAGGCCGGTGGCGCCGAGGCGTTGAACGATTTCCTCGACGCCTGGCAGCACCGCCTCGCCGCCCGCAGCCGCGCTCTGCTCGCCGGGGCCGCGCAACTCGACGCCTACCTCACCCTGGTCGGCGCCTGACCTGGCCCGAGCTTCACGGCCAGGCTCCGGTGAGCAGCGGGCCCTCGGCCTGTGTGACGGTGTGGCCAAGCCGGTGGATACTGGCCACACCGTCGTGCCCCGGTCAGACCTGGCTGAGTTCGACCGCCGGGAACTCGACGCGCTGCGGTGCGGTCCCGGCCTGCAGCGCCCAGGCCTCACCGGTGCCCTGACCGGCGGCGATGGTCGCGACGGCAGCCGCGATCTCCTCCGGCGAGGCGACGGCGAGCCCGTTGGCCACGAGCGTGTCCTTGAGGCCGCCGATCATGCGCGTTTCCACGAAGCCCGGGCACACGGCGTTGAGGGTGATGCCCGAATCGGCGCAGGCCGGGGCGAGGGAGCGGACGAGGCCGATGATCGCGTGTTTGCTCGCGGAGTACACGGGATCGAACGTGGCCGGCGCGATGCCCGCGAGGCTGGCCGTGACCACGATCGCGCCGCCGCCGTGGGCCCGCAGGGCGGGGACGGCGGCGCGCAGGCCGAACATCGTGCCGTCGACGTTCACCGCCAGCGTGCGGCGGTAGCGGTCGAGATCGAAGTCGTCGAGGCCGCCCGCGCCGCCGGTGCCGGCGTTGAGGTGCACCACGTCGAGGCCGCCGTATTCGCGCACCGCGGTGGCCACGGCGGCTTCGTTGTCCTCGGCTCGCGTCACGTCCGTGCGCACGAACCGGCCCCCGACCTCGGCGGCGACCTCCTGGCCGGCGGCTTCGTCGAGGTCGGCCAGCACCACCTTCGCGCCTTCGGCGGCGAAGTGCCGCGCCACAGCGGCGCCGATGCCGTTGGCTCCTCCGGTGACCAGAACGACCGTCATGCCCGCACTTCCTCTCCGACTTCGGCCGCGATGGCGGCGGCCACGCTCTTGCGCCGGGCGTAGAGCCGGGTCGCGACCTCGAGCCCGAGATACACGGCCACGTACTGCAGCCCGCTGATCAACGGCACCCGGTCCACGGGCAGGGCGTAGGCCAGCAGCACCCGCACGCCGGCGTCGAGCACCAGCACCACGCCCCACATCGCGGTGGTCACGCGCAAAACGTGGCGGTAGGTGGGCGAGCCGAGCCAGTTGCGGGCCATGCGGTCGCGCGCTTCCTGGCCGAGGAACGACCGCAGCACCTGGTAGAGGAACGGGGTGCGCAGCAGCGTCGCGAGCATCCAGAGGCCGGCGGCCGCGGTCATCCAGCCGTCCTTGGCCAGCAGGAACCTCGGGCTGCCGGACAGGAACGACGTGGCGACGCTCAGCACCAGGATGCTCAGCGTGAACACCGCGAGCGTGTCCACGCGCCGCTTCGCCACGAGTGTCTGCACGGCGCGCACGGCCGGCGGCACGACACCCGCCAGCAGCGCCAGCCACTGGTTCACGCCCAGCGCGCGCAGGCCGTAGAAGAGCGCGGCCGGGGCGACGAGGTTGATGGCGAGGTTGAGGATCAGCTCCCGGCGCAGTTCCGGGGGAGCGGTGGGCTTTTCGGGAGGGGTGAGCGTGGTGGTCACAGTGCCTCGATTCGCGAACGGTCGCGGTGGCCCCAGGTCTTCACGAGCACGGCGACGCTGACGGCGACCAGAACGACCAGCGCGAGCCAGCCGATCCAGCTGCCGGTGGTGGTGAAGACGGTGCCCAGCGCCGGGTTCAGCACGCGGGCGGCGAGGAACAAGTACGCGAGCGGTCCCGTCGCGGCGAGCACGAGCACCGTGCCGGCGACGGCCGTCGCCGGTGTCCAGCGGCCGAGCCGCAGGTTCGCCACGGCCAGCGCGAGCGAAAGCACCACCACGGCCAGGAAGAACGGCACCCAGAACCCCCACAGCGCGGGGTCGAGCACCGGCACCCGCGCGCCGGACGCCGTGGTCACGAGCCAGGCCGAGCGCTGCCCGAACAGCGCCACCACGAGCACCACCGCCAGCACGATCCCACTGCCGAGCTCGGCCCCCGTGGTCGTGGCCGTGGCGTCGGACAACGGCAGCTGATCGGGTTTCCAGTCCTCGTCGGGTTCGCCGGTCTCGTGGTCCCCGCCGAACCGATCGACGAGTACATAAAGGACGGTCACGGCGGCGAACAGGTACACGGCGACGGTCACCGTGACCCCGAGTGGCGAAAACACCGCCGCGGCAGCGTTTTCGCCCCGCACCCAGTGCCCGATCCCGTTCACGATGTAGGCGATCGGCAGCACGGTGGCGCTCAGCAGCCGCAGCGCCCTCGCGTACTGCGGAAAGGTGGCCGGCCCGATCAGCACGGACGCCTTGTCCGCGTACCGCGTGGCCAGCCGCGCCGGGTCCCCGAGCTCGGCCAGCGCGGCGTACTCGGCCCGCCCCGGGCTCTCCCCGAGCGAAACCCTCCCCTCGACGTCATCGGCGATCGCGGCGCGCAACTCGCGGTCGATCTCCTGGCGGTGCTTGCCCGACACATGCCGCACCGTGGCGGCGACGTATCGGTCGGTGAGTGTGGTGCTCATGGTGTTCCCCCAGCTTGATGTGTGTGGTTCTGGTTCTGTGGTGGTCGTGCTTGGTGCTGCCCAGCGAGACGGCGGCTCGGCCTGATTGGCCGTGGTCGTCTTGGTCGGCTCAGTGGCGGCTGTCTTGGTCGTGGGGCCCTGGGGCGGGTCCGGTTCGGTCGTCGCTGTCACGGTCTGGCCTGCCTTGCCCGGCCTGGCCCGGTCGGATCAAGCCGGCCCGGGTTCAGTCGGATCAGGTCGGCCCGGGTCTGGCTTGGCCGGGCCAGTCGGGCCTGTCTTGCCCGGACCCGAGCCGGCCGGCTTTGGCCTGCTGAGCTCGGTCCGAGCCCGGCCCGGCTCTGGTGTGCCGGGCCCGGCCCGAGCCAGAGGCGGTCGGGCCGGTCGTGCTCAGGTGCTGCTTGGCCGAGCCTGTTTCTCCAGGTTCGGCTCGGTCGAGCCCGCCGAGCGCGGGCAGGATCCCGTCGGGTCTGTCTTGCCGGGTTCGCCGTGCCCCAGTACGGCTTGGCGCGGGCATGTCTAACCCGAGCCCGTCTCGGTCGCGTCCGTTCCGGCCGAGCCCGACTCGCTCGTCTCCGGCTCGGCCGCCTCCGCCGTCTCCATGTCGAGGCGGCCCAGTGCGGTGTCGATGGCTTGCCATTCCTTCTGCAGCTCCCGCGCGAGCCGCACTCCGTCGTGGCTGGTGCGGTAGAACTTGCGCGGCCGGGTGCCCGACGTGTCCCACTCGCTGGTCAGGAGGCCCTGGCCCTCCAGGCGGCGCAGGAGCGGGTAGAGCGTGTTCGCGGGGGCGGGCACCCCCGCGCGCTCCAGGGCGTCGAGCAGGCCGTAGCCGTATCCGGGCTTCTGCAGTGCCAGCAGGCTCGCCAGCACGACCGTGCCCCGCCACAGCTCCTGCCGATGCGCGTCCAGCAAGTCGGTGTCTTTCACGTTGACCACGATAGTGTGTGAGACACAGTATCGTCAACCGGCAATGCTGTGCGGGGCGTTAGGGTGTACCAGGGAGGGGTCCGCTGAGGGGGACGCGGGCGTGCCGAGACGAACGCGGCGAGCGGCGAAGCTCGCGGCGTTCAGGATCAGTTCAGGAAACGTTCAACCGGCGAGGTGTCGCTCACCGGGAAGCTCGCGTCAAACGCGAAAGATCTTCTACCCCAACGCAATCGACGCCGGCCTCAGTCCACAACGGACCGCCGGGGCGAGAGGGGGGGCAGGGAGGAGAAAACAACCCCGGACACGCCGAAGGGCCGGTACCGAAACAGCTCGGTACCGGCCCTCACGACGTTCCGCGGGAGGACTTGTTCAGTCCTGGTGAGGTGCGGCGCACCCGGGTGCGGGTGGTTTCACCTCGGTTGTTACGCTCGAACCGGATGGGTGTCGCCCCAAGTCGCAGGCGGAGGGGACGCAAAGGTCCCCTGCAACTGATTTCCAGTTCGGATGGGTGGTGCTTATCTGAGCCTCAGGCTCAGGCGATGGTACGCGTGCCGATCTGCGTACGGCGGCGCTTGAGCGCGCGTCGCTCGTCTTCGCTCATGCCGCCCCACACGCCGGCGTCCTGGCCGCTGGCCAGAGCCCAGGCCAGGCAGTCGGAAGCGACGGTGCAGCGGTGGCACACGGCCTTCGCCTCGGAGACCTGCAGCAGAGCCGGACCGCTGGTTCCCACCGGGAAGAACAGCTCGGGGTCCTCGTCTCGGCAGGACGCGTCGTGGCGCCAGTCCATGTTCGTGAGCTCCTTCATATGGCGCGGGAAGGCCGCGCCACAGTCGTCAATGGCGGTCGTGTTTTTGGGTGCTTGTGAATGCTTTCACGAAGCACCGCGTTCGACAAGGGTTTCCCGAAGATCGGTGAGTCAGCTCACCCGGCCGAGCGACGCCTCTGACCTGCGGTTTCTGTCCGAAACTGACCGCGCGGCGCGAGCGCGATGCGGTGAGCGGAGGTTCTGCGTCGACGAGCGGCAAGATGCACTTTGCCGCAGGCGATCAGTGGTCGAACCGTCACACGATTACTGTCAGTGCATCCGGCACGCTGTGGAATTCCACTCGCGTCCGCTGCCCGACGAGGTCGCCGTCGACCTGGAAGTTCACCGGCTCAGCTGCGTCGATGCGGATCATCGGCACGTCGTCGTGGCGCACCAGGTGCCGTCCGTGTTGGTCGCTCTTCGTGAGCAAAGCTTGGCGTACATGAGTGAACACGGTGGGCAACCGCATACCGTTCAACGCGAAAAGGCCCAATCCACCCTCGAACGAGCAACCCGAGTTGAGATGCACCGCGCGTTCACCCAGGTAGGTCCACGGATCGGTGTTGGACACGAACGCGGTCACCACCTCGGTGGGTTCCTCGCCCGGGATCCGCACCGTGAGGGCCGGCCGGCCCAGCGGCGGCCGGAAGTAGGAGCGCACCGCCGCGCGCATATAGAGCGACGCACTCGTTTCCTTGCCCCGCCGCTTCGCGACGCGGCCCACCACGTCGGCGTCCCAGCCGAGCCCGGCGTTGAAGGTGAACCAGTGCCCGTCGGCGAGGCCGAGGCCGATGCGCCGGCGCCGGTCGTTCTCCAGCGCGTTCAGCAGCTGGTGCGTGGCTTCCACCGGATCCACGGGCAGGCCGAGGGCGCGCGCGAACACGTTGGCCGAGCCGCCCGGGACCACACCGAGCATCGGCACGCAGCCGAGATCGCCGGGTTCGCCGGTGGAATCGGCGAGCAGACCGTTGACGACCTCGTTGACCGTGCCGTCACCGCCGTGCGCCACCACCAGGTCGAAGCCGTCGCGGGCCGCCGAGCGGGCCACGGCCATCGCGTGGCCGCGGTAGTCCGTCTCGACGATGTCGAGCTTCACCTGGCTGGCCAGCGCGTGCGCGAGCACGTCCCGGCCACCGGCGGTGGTCGAGGTGGCCTGCGGGTTCACGACGAGGATGGCGCGCACTTCCGCCAGCGTAGGTGACGTTCGCCCGGCTGGACGACCTTCGACGGCACATGGTGACGCGAAGCTCAGCACGGTGACCGGCGCCGGAGAGACCCGCCGGCGCGGCATCGGGAGGTGCGCCAGTACTGCGTCCGGTGACCCTGTGGCGGGCGATCCTCCCTTGCGTACGGCGAACATCCGCTCGTCGTGACAAGTGCACCCGGGCCGACCGCCCGCTCATCGACGACAACCCCGATTTTCACGTGCCCGGCGCCCCGCGAAAACGGCCGACCGGGTGGCATACGATCGAAAGCGCTCACCCACCGTGACCCGCGCAGGTCGGGTCGCTGTGCTCCCGCAAAGCAGCTTGGAAGGCCGCACCCGTGTCGCTCCCCGAGGACCAGCCGCCCACCCCGTTCGAGGTCCGCCTCGCCGGGATCCTCACCGCGCTGCCCGGGCTCGGGCTGCTGGTGCTCGGCGTCGTGATCCTCGTACGCGGCCTGCAGGAGCCCTCGCAGCCGGGCAACAACATCTGGGCCGAGTTCGGCACCTACGCCGTGCTGGCGCTCGCGTTCCTGGCCGCCTCGGCCGGGCTCGTGCTCGGCCGGCAGTGGGCGCGCTCGCCCGGCGTCGTGGTGGCGCTGATGCTGATGGGCGTGGGCTGGTACGTGCTCGGCCCGTCCGGCCAGCCCGCATGGGGCGTGCCGATCGGTGTGTGCGGCCTCGCGGCGCTCGTGCTGCTGTTCCGCCGCCCGGCGCGCGCGTGGGCGCTCGGCCTGCGCGAAGGTGAGACCGAGGAAGAAGCCGCCGAACGCGGTGGTCTCGCCGGGCGCCGAGCCGAGCGCGAGCAGCACGAACAGCACGAGCAAGACTGAGCGACTAGGCCTCCGTGGCCAGCGCCTTCAGCGGTGCGTCCGTGAGCCGGTACGTGGTCCACTCGTCCTGCGGCAGCGCGCCCAGCGCCCGGTAGAACCCCACGGCCGGGTTCCAGTTCAGCACCGCCCACTCGAGCCGCTCGTAACCCTGCTCCACGCACTCGGCGGCCAGCGCCGCCAGCAGCGCCTTGCCCAGGCCCGAGCCGCGCAGCTCCTGGCGCACGTAGAGGTCTTCCAGGTAGATGCCGTGCACGCCGCGCCAGGTCGAGAAACTCAGGAACCACAGCGTGAACCCGGCGACCTGGCCGTCGACCTCCGCCACGTGGCCGAACAACGCCGGCGCGGGACCGAACAACGCCTTGTGCAGCTGCGGTGCTTTCAGGTGGCACTCTTCGGGCATGCGCTCGAACTCGGCCAGCGCGTAGACCAGTTCGACGACGGCGTCGACGTCTTCGGGGCGGATCCGCCGCACTCTCGGGTCGGACATGGGTTCAGCCTTCCAGCGCGGGCAGGAGGTTCAGGTGTTCGAGCTGCGGCTCGCCGCGCTCGTCGCCGAGCACCGCGATGCCGGCCGGGTCGAGTCCGAAGTGGACTCCCGCCGTGGAGGACAAGCGCACCCAGCGCGCCACGAGCACGCGGCTGAAGTGCCCGTGGCCCACCAGGACCACGTCGCCGTTGTCGATTTCGCGTCGCGCGCGGTCGAGGACCTTGTCGGCGCGCGCGGCCACGTCGGCCGCGCTCTCGCCGCCCGGGATCTCGTGCGTCCACACGGTCCAGCCCGGGTCGGTTTCGCGGATCTTCGGCGTGGTGAGGCCTTCGTAGTCGCCGTAGTCCCACTCGGCGAGGTCTTCGGTGATCTCGTCCACGCGCAGGCCGGCGAGCTCGGCCGTGCGCTTGGCGCGTTCGCGCGGGCTGGAGATCACGAGCTTGGGGCCGCCGAGCAGGGTGCGCAGGGTGCCGCCCGCCGCGCGCGCCTGGTCCTCACCCGCCGCCGTGAGCGGGATGTCGGTGCGCCCGGTGTGCCTGCCGTTGACGGACCACTCGGTCTGGCCGTGCCTGAGGAGGAAGAGACGGTGTGCCACGAGCCCGAATATAGCCCCGCCTCCGTTTGCGAGCAGGTCGCGCTCCATGCTTGTCTACTCGCGAGTAGGTAACAGGGGAGGCGACCGTGGGCATGAACCCGACGTACGCGATGTGGCGCCGGCTGGCCGGCAAACCCGGCGGTAAGCAGCTGTTTTCCGCCGCGATGTGCCTCCGCGTGCCCTACTTCGGGACGGTGCTGCCGTCGGTGCGGCAGCTGCGTCCGGGGCACTGCACGGTCGCCGCGCCGAAGTGGTGGGGTGTCCACAACCACATTCGGACCTTTCACGCGATCGCCGCGTGCAACCTCGCGGAGATCGCGATGGGTCTGCTCGCCGAGGCGACCGTGCCGCCGTCGCACCGCTGGCTGCCCAAGGGGATGGAGGTGCGCTACCTCGCGAAGGCGACCACGGGGCTGCGGGCCGTGGCCGAGCTGCCGGAGCACCCCGAGTTCGGCGACGAGGGGTTCGACCTCCCGGTGCCGGTGCGGATCCTCGACGCGCACGGCACGACGGTCGTGGAAGCGACAATCACGATCTGGGTCACGCGCCGGAAATAGCGAGACCGGGGTCACCGGCAATTGACCCGCCCGGGTGAAACTTAACGCCGTTTACTGGGCCGATGCGAATACTGCTCATTTCCGGTCTTGTCAGCTCCGGAACCGCGACGACACCATGCAACGCATGCCAGCCCTGACGCGCCGCCGTTTCCTCGGCCTCGCCGCGCTGAACACCGCCGCGGCCTTCGGGCTGACCGGGATTTCCACCGCCGCCGCCCGCGCCGCCACGAGTGCGCCCCTGCCTGACTATTCGCCCGCCGTGATCATCGGCACCGGTTACGGCGCCGCGGCCACCGCGTTGCGCCTCGGTGAAGCCGGCGTGCCCACGCTGATGCTGGAAATGGGGCAGCTGTGGCACGACCCGGGCCCCGACGGCAAGGTCTTCTGCCAGATGCTCAACCCTGACCAGCGGTCCATGTGGTTCAAGAACCGCACGCAGGCGCCGCTCGCGTCGTTCCTGTGGCTCGACATCGCCAACCGCGACATCAAGCCGTACGCCGGGGTGCTCGACCGCGTGAACTACGGCGACATGTCGGTGTACCTCGGCCGCGGCGTCGGCGGTGGCTCGCTGGTGAATGGCGCCATGGCAGTGACGCCGAAACGGTCGTACTTCGAGGAAATCCTGCCGCGCGTGAACGCCGACGAGATGTACGGCAAGTACTTCCCGCGGGCGCGGGCCGGGCTCGGCGTGAACTCGGTGGACGAGCAGTGGTTCGAGACCTGCCGCTCGTACCAGTACGCGCGCGTTTCCCGCAAAGCCGCGCAGAAAGCCGGGTTCTCGACGACGTTCGTGCCCAGTGTCTACGACTTCTCCTACCTGCGACAGGAAGAGGCCGGCACTGTCGAACGCTCCGCGCTCGCCTCGGAAGTCATCTACGGCAACAACCACGGCAAGCGTTCGCTCGACAAGTCCTACCTCGCGGCCGCACTCGGCACGGGCCACGTGACGATCCAGACGCTGCACGAGGTGCGCGAGATCATCCACCAGCCCGACGGGAGCTACACGCTGGTGGTGCGCGAAATCGACCCGTCCGGCGCGGTGGTCGCGACCAAACACGTGAGCACGAAGCACCTCTTCCTCGGCGCCGGCAGCGTCGGGTCCACCGAATTGCTGGTGCGGGCCAGGGAAACCGGCCGGCTGCCGGACCTGCCCGACGCGGTGGGGCAGGGCTGGGGCACCAATGGCAACGTGATGCTCGGGCGCGCCAACCACGTGTGGGACACCACGGGCAGCCTGCAGTCCGGCATGCCCGCGCTTGGCATCGACAACTGGAACGACCCCGTGCACCCGGTGTTCGCGGAGATCGCGCCGGTGCCGGCCGGACTCGAGACGTGGGTGAGCCTCTACCTCGCCATCACGAAGAACCCGGAACGTGGGCACTTCACTTACGATGTGGCTTCGGATTCCGCGAAACTCCAGTGGACGGCCGCGCAGGGCCAGCCGTCGATCGACGCGGCGAAGGCCATGTTCGACAAGATCAACTCCGCCAACGTCACCATCTACCGCTACGACCTCTTCGGCGACACCCGTCCGTTCGAGAACCGCTTCACCTACCACCCGCTCGGCGGGCTCGTGCTCGGCGACGCCACCGACGACTACGGACGCGTGAAGGGCTACCGGAACCTGTATGTGACCGACGGCTCGCTGATCCCGGGCAGCACCGGCGTGAACCCGTTCGTGACGATCACCGCGCTGGCCGAGCGGAACGTGGAACGCGTGCTGGCGGAGGACGTGCTGGCCTGAGGGCTCAAGTGCCGAGCTCGGCGAGCGCGGTCACGAAGCCGTCGGCGCGCTCGCCGAGCCCGCCGAAGAACCGCGCGTCGGCGTCTTCCACGTCGTGCAGGGCTTTCGCCACGAGCTTCGAGCCCGCTTCGGTGAGCTGCAGCCGTTTCGCGCGCGCATCGGCGGGATCGTCGGCGCGCGTGAGCAGGCCGCGGTCGGCGAGTTTGCGCACGACCTGGCTGGTCATCATCGTGTCCGTGCCGGCCTGCTCGGCGAGCTGCCGCTGCGTGGGCGGCTCACCGGAGCGCGTGAGCCACCAGGTGGTGGTGAGCAGCACGAACTGGACGTGCGTGAGGTCGTGCGGCGCCAGCGCGGCGCGCATCACGCGCTGCCAGGCCAGCGTCACGCGCCAGAGCAGGAAGCCGGGACTCGCGTCGGGGCTGGGCAGGCGCGACTCGGGGGCGGTCATGCCCGCAAGGATGCCTCGGCCAGCCGGGCGAGCGCGCGCATGGCGTCGGCCGTGTCCTCGGTCACGGCCGGGCCCAGCTCGGCCGGCCCGTCCACGGTGACGCGGTAGGTGATGCGGGTGCCGCCTGCGGTCTCGTCGAGCCGGTGCTCGAACACGAGCGTGGCGTCGGGCAGGCGGGTCTCGTCGGTGAACGCCCGCCCTTCCTCGACGGCGGTGAGCGTGAACGGGATCGGCGGCCGGTCCGGCATGGTCATGGTGCCGCTGGTCCCCGGCCTGAACGGGCCGCTCAGCTCGACTTCGTGCAGGCCGATGTCCCATTCGGGCCAGCGTGCCGTGTCCGTCCATAGTGGCCAGACGGCGGACGCGGGCGCGGTGGTGGTCTCGGTGTGCTCGTACTCGTAATGTGCCATGCGGGCATACTATATGTGCGCATACTAAATCGGCAACCGGCGAACCGGCGGAACTGATGAGCCGTGGCTCGGCGCGTGTCGAACTCAGTGGTGCGCCGAGCGCAGCTTCTCGTAGAACGCCGTGCAGTCCGCGTACGACGGCAGCAGCCCCTGCGCTTCGGCCTCCGCGAGCGTGGGTGCGGAACCGTCCTTTTCGGACACGATCGGCGTGAGGTCCGCGGGCCACGGCAGGTCGAGGGCGGGGTCGAGCGGGCTGATGCCGTGCTCGCCGGTCGGGTTGTACGGCTCGGAGCACAGGTAGGCCATCGCCGTGCCGTCTTCGAGCGCGACGAACGCGTGGCCCAGGCCTTCGGCCACGTACACGGCGCGGAAGTCCTTGGCGTCGAGCAGGACCGCGTCCCACTGGCCGAAGGTGGGGGAGCCCACGCGGACGTCGACGATCACGTCGAGCAGCGAGCCGGCCGGGCAGTAGACGTATTTCGCCTGGCCCGGCGGTACGTCGGCGAAGTGCACGCCGCGGATCGTGCCGCGGCGGGAGACGCTGTGGTTGGTCTGACCCACTCGCATCGGGTGCCCGGTGGCGCTCAGCAGCGCCTCTTCCTGGAACGGCGCCACGAAGAGCCCACGCTCGTCGGGGAACGCGCGGGGGGTGAACTCGTAGGCGTCGGCGACCTTCAGCGGGCGGAATTGCATGCCGTCACCTTATCGAGTGCGGCGCGGGCCGAATGGGCGGTGGTCGTGATCACTGAATCGGTTCGGAAGAATCAACAAAACCGGACGGACGTCTTGGGAATGGCTGAATTTCTGCCGTTTTCCTCGGGAACCACCCGGAATCTGTGACATGAGCCGCACCGAGGGTTCGCCGTGCGTGGGGGGCCTGTCATGATTGACGGACCGCAGCGTCCGCGGCCATTAACCACACCCCACGGATCGAATGGCCGATGTGACGCCTCGCCGACAGGCCGGCGCTACCGCGCTGGGCTGCCGTCCGGAGGACGAGTTCCACGGGAATCGGGTGCGCCTTCGCCCGGTACCGGTGGTCCCCCGCTCGCAGTCCCAGGAGTAACCCAGTGACACAGATCCACCCCGCGAGTTCCGCGTTCGCCGAGGGGCGCACGCAGGAAACGACGACAGGAACCCCGATGACCGACCAGGCCACCACCGCGCCCGTGACGGACGCCGAGATCTTCACCGGGCACGAGGGCGGCAAGCTCTCCGTGGCGGCCACCCGGCCCATCTCCGACCCGCGTGACCTCGCGATCGCCTACACGCCCGGCGTGGCGAAGGTGAGCCGCGCGATCGCCGAGGACGCCGCCCAGGCGAAGCGGTACACCTGGGCCGACCGTCTCGTGGTGGTCGTCAGCGACGGCACGGCGGTGCTCGGCCTCGGCGACATCGGCGCGAGCGCGTCGCTGCCCGTCATGGAGGGCAAGTCGGTGCTGTTCAAGACGTTCGGCGGCCTCGACTCGATCCCACTGGTGCTCGACACCACCGACGTCGACGAGATCGTGGAGACGCTGGTGCGCCTGCGGCCCTCGTATGGCGCGGTGAACCTCGAAGACGTTTCCGCGCCGCGGTGCTTCGAGCTCGAGGACAAGCTCAAGGCGGCGCTCGACTGCCCGGTGATGCACGACGACCAGCACGGCACCGCGATCGTCACGCTCGCCGCGCTGCGCGGGGCGAACCTGGTGCTCGACCGCGCGATCGCCGACCAGCGCGTGGTGATCTCGGGTGCGGGCGCGGCGGGGGTGGCCTGCGCGAAGATCCTGATCGAGGCCGGTGTCGGCGACGTGACCGTGCTGGACTCGCGCGGCATCATCCACTCCGGACGCGACGGGCTCAACCCGATCAAGCAGGAGCTGGCCTCGCGGACCAACTCCTCGGGCCTCACAGGCGGTCTCGCCGACGCGCTCAAGGGCGCCGACGTGTTCCTCGGCCTGTCGAGCTCGAAGGTCGACCCCGAGCTGCTGGCCGGGATGGCCGACGCGCCGATCGTGTTCGCACTGTCCAACCCGGACCCGGAGATCCACCCGGCCGACGCGGCGCGCTACGCGGCGATCGTGGCCACCGGCCGCAGTGACTTCCCCAACCAGATCAACAACGTGCTGGCCTTCCCGGGCGTCTTCCGCGGCGCCCTGGACGCCGGTGCGCGCGCGATCACCGAGAACATGAAGCTGGCCGCCGCCGACGCCATCGTCGCCGTGGCGACCGACGACCTCGGCCCCGACCGCATCGTGCCGAGCGCGCTCGACCCGCGCGTGGCCCCGGAGGTCGCGGCGGCCGTCGCGAAGGCCGCGGTGGCCGACGGCGTGGCCGGCTGAGCTCGTTTCGCTGCCGAAGAGGCTCCCCGCGCCGGGTGTGCGCGGGGAGCCTTCTTCGTTCCCGGACGGACCTTGCGCCGGTGCGCGCCACGACCGCGTGGGCCGGCGCCGCGCTACAAGAGCGCCATGACGATCGCACTCGGCCGGTACGGCAGCCGGCAGCCGGCGGCCACGACCACCCCCGAGTAGGCGCGGGAGATCGAACGGCTCGGGTTCCCGACCCTGTGGGCCGCCGGCGCATCGACGGACCTCGCCGGCCTCACCGAGCTCCTCGAAGCGACCTCGACGCTGGTGATCGGCACCAGCATCGTGAACATCCGGGCCGGTGAGCCGACGGTCGCCGCCGCCGCGTACCACGCGCTCGCCGACCGGTTCCCGGGCCGGTTCTGGCTCGGGCTCGGCGCGGGCCACCCCGAGCACACACCGGCGTTCGCCAAGCCGCTCGCCGCGATGAACACCTACCTCGACGCACTCGACGAGGCCGGGGTGCCGGTCGAAGGCCGCGCTCTCGCCGCGCTCGGCCCGAAGATGCTGGCGCTGGCGGCCACCCGAACCGGCGGCGCGGTGCCCTACCTCGTGCCGCCCGCGCACAGTTCGCCGGCCCGCACCGCGCTCGGCCCCTCGGCGCTGCTGGCGCCGGCGATGAAGGTGGTGCTCGACACCGATTCCGCGCGCGCCCGCGCCACCGTCCGCCCGCGCATCGAGAACCCGACCCTGCGCCTGGTCAACTACACGACCAACCTCCGCCGGTTCGGCTTCACCGACGCCGACCTGAGCGGTGGCGGCAGCGACCGCCTGATCGACGCCCTCGTCGCGGCGGAGCTGTTCTAACGCAGCAGCTCCCCGAGCCGGTGGCGCGGCACGTCCACGAGCCGCAGGTCGGTGAGGTCGGCCGGGACGTCGAGGGACACGTTGGCCAACCGGGCGTGGGCGCGGGTGAGGATCTCCGACGGGTCGGGCACGGCGTCGGCGGTGACCACGGCGTGGCGGTTGTCCGGGGTGCTCCGCAGGAAGCGCAGGCGGTACTTGCTGGCCACGAGGTCGGTGAGCGCGGCCTGTGACGCGGCGTCGGCGAGGTCCGGGTGGTTGTTGGGCACGAGCAGCGCCAGGCGGTGGGCGTTGGTGCCGAGCAGGGTGCGCAGCAGCCACGGGCCGGGATCGGCCGTGAGGTCCATGGCCACGGCGTCGCCTTCGGGACCGGACATGGACCAGTCGACGGGCCGAGTCTCCAGCGCGAGGCCGCCTTCGGAGGCGATGTCCCGCAACGCCGTGAGCAGCGCGGGTTTGGTGCCGGTGGCCTCCACGGACTGCGGGCCGTGGGTGTAGATCGCCGACTTTCCCTTGCTGCGGCCGGTTTTGCGGGCCTTGGCAGTGGGCTGGCACACGTACAGGTCGGCGGCGGCGCCGATGGCCTGGGCGCCGTCGTAGCGGTTGAAGTCGGGCAGGATCGCCTCGAAGGTGAGGCCGAGCGTGGCGAGTGAACGCTGCACCTGGGCGCCGAGCGCGGGGTGGCGGGGGCTGTAGCCGTAGGCCAGCAGCACGCGCCCGTCTGTCGGCTCGCGCAGGGCCTGCACGGCGCGCGCGGCGAAGAGCCCCATGCCGTCCGGCGTGTACGGCGGGTCGCTGAACACGAGGTCCGCGCGGCCGGTGACGGCGGGCGGCAGGCCCACGCGCAGGTCGGCGTGGGCGGTGGCGACGCGCCGGCCGCTCGTGGTGTCCAGGTAGGACAGAACCCGTTCGTCGAGGTCCACCACGGTCAGCTCGGCCTCGGGGCACACGGCGTGCACGGCCAGCGACGTGAGGTCGTGGTCGCCGAGGAAGAGCAGGCGCGAGCGGCGCAGGTCGTAGCGGGCGTTCAGCCACAAAGCGCGCCGCAGCACCGTCTCGGGCGTCGCCTGCACGTGGTCGAGCGCGGCGAGCGGCGCGGGCACGCCGGCGACCCAGCCGGAGATCTCGCCGAGCAGCTCGGCGTGCGCGGCCACGGCGTCGTCGAGCGGATCGGGCAGGCGCGGCAGCCGGTACGACTCGTACGCGGGCAGCGCGGCCGGGGCGATCCGGACACCGGCGGCCGAACGTTCCAGATCGCTCTCCAGTGCGGTGAGCACGTCTTCGACGCTGCGCCGGGGCGCCGCGGCCAGCCGCACCAGATCGGCGAGCTCGCGCGGACCCGTGCGGAGCAGGTCGAGCACCTCGTACAGCGGGCGGACGCCGGCGCCGTGCGCGGTCAGGACGTCGTCGAGAGCGGTCACGGGCGTCCAGAGTAACGGGCCACTGTGCGGGAAGAGCTGCCAAGCCCCGTCGAGTGGGCTACGGTCGATCTGCATCTGACGTGGGGAGAAGTCCGTGACGATCGAGTTCCGTGATGTGACCAAACGCTATCCGGACGGCACGGTGGCGGTGAACGGGCTCTCGCTGACCGTGGACGACGGCACCATCACCGTGCTCGTCGGCCCTTCGGGCTGCGGAAAGACCACGTCGCTGCGCATGATCAACCGCATGGTCGAGCCGACCTCGGGTGCCGTGCTGCTCGACGGCAAGGACGTGAGCGAGGGCGACCCCGCGCTCCTGCGCCGCGGCATCGGCTACGTGATCCAGCACGCCGGCCTCTTTCCACACAGGACGGTGCTCGACAACATCGCGACCGTGCCGCTGCTGTCCGGTTGGGACAAGCGCAAGGCGCGCGCCCGCGCGGCCGAGCTGCTGGAGACGGTCGGCCTGCCCGTCGAACTCGGCAAGCGGTACCCGGCGCAGCTCTCGGGCGGCCAGCAGCAGCGCGTGGGCGTGGCCCGGGCGCTGGCGGCCGACTCGCCGGTGCTGCTCATGGACGAGCCGTTCTCGGCCGTCGACCCGATCGTGCGCGAGGAGCTGCAGGACGAGCTGCTGCGGCTGCAGTCGCAGCTGGGCAAGACGATCGTGTTCGTGACGCACGACATCGACGAGGCGGTGCGGCTCGGCGACAAGATCGCGGTGCTGCGGGTCGGGGGCGTGCTCGCGCAGTACGGCACGCCGTCGGAGGTGCTGCGCCACCCGGTGGACGACTTCGTGGCCTCGTTCGTCGGCCGCGACCGCGGCTACCGCGGGCTGTCGTTCGTGTCCGCCAACGGTGTCGAGGTGTCCCCTGTGGACGTCGTCGCGCTCGGCACGAAGCTGGCGGAGCCCTCGAAGGCGTGGCAGCTCGTGGTGAACTCCGACAAGCAGCCCCGGGGCTGGCTGCCGCCGGGATCCACTGTGGACGGCGAGCTGGCCGAGGGCGACCTCGTGGCCGGCGGTTCGCTGTACGTGCAGGGCACGCCGATCCGCGGCGCGCTCGACGCCGCGCTGTCCTCACCGGCCAGCCTGGGCGTGGTCGTGGACGACGAGCACCGCGTGGTGGGCACGGTCGTGGCCCACCAGGTCCTGGACGTGATCGAGGCCACTCCGCAGGCGTCCTGATGGGCGGGTTCTTCGGCGAGCTCGGGCGTTACCTGGGCAGCGCGAACAACCGCGGTGAGATCCTCGGCGACCTCGGCGAGCACATCTACCTCGCGCTCGTACCGCTGGTGGTCGGGATCGTGCTCGCGATCGTGCTGGGGTGGCTCGGGCACCGTTGGCAGCCGGTGCGCAGCGTGCTGCTGGTGGTGGCGAACCTGCTGTACACGATCCCGTCGCTCGCGCTGTTCGTGGTGATCCCGGGCCTCATCGGCACGAAGATCCTCGACAGCGTGAACGTGATCGTCGCGCTCACGATCTACACCACGGCGCTGCTGGTGCGCCCGGTGCTCGACGCGCTCGACGCGGTGCCGCCGCACATCATCGCCGCCGCCACGGCCATCGGCTACCGCGCGCCGCGCCGCTTCCTCGGTGTCGAGCTGCCGCTTTCGGTGCCGATCCTCGCCGCGGGCGTGCGGGTGGCGTCGGTGAGCAACATCAGCCTGGTGAGCGTCGGCGCGCTGATCGGCACCGGCGGGCTGGGGGTGCTGTTCACCGACGGTTTCCAGCGTGAGTACTTCTCGCCGATCGTGGTCGGCATCGTGCTCACGCTGCTGCTGGCGCTGGTCGTCGACGTGGTGCTGGTGCTGCTGCGCAACGTGCTGACCCCGTGGGAACGCGCGGGCCGAGTGGTCGCGGAGGTCGCCGCGTGAGCGTCTTCGACTGGTTCACCACCGCCGCCAACTGGCAGGGCCCGGACGGCATCGTCACGCGGCTCGGCGAGCACGTGGGCTACGTACTGTTCGCGCTGGTCATCGCCGTGGTGATCGCGTTCCCGCTCGGCCTCTGGGTCGGGCACACCGGCCGCGGCGCCGTGGTGCTGGTGGGCGCGGGCAACGCGATCCGCGCGCTGCCGACGCTGGGGCTCGTCACGTTCCTGTTCCTGCTCTTCACCGAAAGCACCACGGCCACGATCATCGGGCTCGTGGTGCTGGCGATCCCGCCCATCCTGGCCGGCACGTACGCGGGCCTGCAGGCGGCCGAGCACGACGTGGTCGACGCCGCCGAGGGCATCGGCATGACCGGCTGGCAGCGGCTGTGGCAGGTCGAGCTGCCGATCGCGCTGCCGCTGGTGCTGGGCGGGATCCGCAACGCCGTGCTGCAGCTGATCGCCACGGCGGCGGTCGCCGCGTACGTCGGGCTCGGCGGTCTCGGCCGGTTCCTGCTCGATGGGCTGGCGATCCTCGACTACCCGGAGGTCGTGGCCGGCGCCATCCTCACGGCGCTGCTGGCGATCGTGTTCGACCTGGTGCTCGCCGCGGTGCAGCGGGCCCTCGTGCCGCGCGGCGTCCGGCTGGCCGCGCTGGCGACAACCGGCTCGGCCGCGACGGCGGGAGGAGTGGCGTGAAGCGTCGGCTGGTGGCTTTGCTTTGTTCAGGCGTGCTCCTCGCCGGCTGCGGCAACCCGCTGGCCGGCGGCGGCGAGGGCGGCTCGACCGGCGACATCATCATCGGCGCCTCCGACGTCGGCGAAAGCCTGCTGCTGGCCCAGATCTACGCCGGCGCGCTGCGCAACGCGGGCGCGCAGAACGTGACGGTTCGCCCGCCGGTCGGCAGCCGCGAGGTCGTGGTGAAGGCGCTGCAGGACAAATCGTTGTCCGTCGTGCCGGACTACAGCGGCAACCTGCTGCGCTACTTCGACAAGGACACCTCGGCCACTACTCCGGCGGACGTGTACGCGCAGCTGAAGCAGAAGCTGCCGGCCGGCTTCGAGGTGCTCGACCAGGCACCCGCGCAGGACAAGGACCTCCTCGTGGTGCGGCCCGAGCTGGCGGCTTCGGGCGTGCGCACGTTTTCGGACCTGGGCCGCCGGTGCGGCGAGCTGGTGATGGGCGGACCGGGCCAGTGGAGCAGCCGCTGGAAGGACCGCATCAAGCAGCTGTACGGCTGCACCTTCAAGGAAATCCGCACCACCGACACCGGCGGCCCCGTCACCGTAGCCGCGCTGAAGTCCGGCGAGGTGCAGGTGGCCGACCTCTTCAGCACCTCGTCCACGATCAAGTCCAACGGCTTCGTGCCGCTCGACGACGACAAGAACATGTTCCCGGCGCAGAACATCGTGCCCCTCATCGCGCGCGGCACGCTGTCCCCGGGCGAGGTGGCCGCGTTGAACCGCGTGTCGGCCGCCCTGACCACCGACCAGCTGACCGAGCTGAACGTGCAGTTCACCGACGAGAAGCGCAACCCGCTCGACATCGCCGAGGATTTCTTGGCGCGCAACGGGTTGAAGGCCTAGCGGAACTCGTGCACGACCTCGATCTCGCCGACGAGGTGCCGGTTGAACTCGTCCAGTTCTTCGGCCGGCACCCACAGTTCGAGGATCGTGCGGCCGCCCACCTGCTGCACCGGGTAGCGCTTCAGGAACTCCGTCTCCACCTCGAACCGCGTCACGAACCCCGCGCCGTCGTGGCGCACGTTCCAGTCGCGCGCGATGCGGATCGCGTAGTCCTCGTTGAGCACCGGGTAGAAGATCGGCTGTTCGGGCAGACGGGGCGGCCAGGCTTTGAAGTGAAGCTGGCGCACCAGCTCCAGCTCCACCGGCCCGGTGGGCCGCCAGAGGATGGTCATGTCGGCTTCTTTCAGAGTCGTTCGAACGCCGGTGCGTATCTGAACGCGCCACGGCTTTCGGCGCGGTAGGCGGCGAGGGTGCGCGCCTGGAAGTGCGGCGCCCACTCGGCCACGGGCGGCGTGATGCCCAGCTCGTCGGCGCGGGTGAAGCCGAATCGGGAGTAGTAGGCCGGATCACCGAGCAGCACCACCACGCCGTAACCGAGGGCATCGGCTGCGCCGAGCGTCGCGTGCACCAACGCGGATCCCGCGCCGGACCGCTGATGCGCGGGCAGCACCCCGAGCGGCCCGAACCCCACGGCGACCGTCTTCTCGTCCCCCAGCACGGCCGGACTGCAGCACGCGTGCCCGACGACGGCGCCGTCCTTCTCGGCCACCAGCGACAGCTCGGGGATCAGATCACCGTCCTGGCGCAACTCGTCGACCAGCCGCGCCTCCGGCACCGCCGCCATGCCCGGCGGATTGTGGCCCGCGAAGGCAGCACTGTGCACGGCGCGAATGGCGTCGGCGTCGGCGGTCGTTGCTCGGCGGATGATCACGCCGTTCAGTGTGGCGGGTGGACTGTCGCGCCGCGAACCCGTTTTCCGGCAATCAAGCCGCGGCCCACGACCCTCAGCCCTTCTTCTCGCCTTCCCGCCTGGTCAACACAACCGGCCCCTCCTCCGTGACCGCCACCGTGTGCTCCGAGTGCGCCGTCCGTGAGCCGTCCGCCGAGCGGATGGTCCAGCCGTCCGGGTCGAAGACGATGTGGTCGGTCGTGGCGGCGAACCAGGGTTCCAGGGCGAGCGTGAGGCCCGGGCGGAGTTTGAGGCCGTGGCCGGCCTTGCCGCGGTTGGGGACGTGGAGGTCTTCGTGCATGGTGCGGCCGATGCCGTGGCCGCCGAACTGCGTGTTGACCGGGTAGCCGTAGTCCGCGGCGACCGCGCCGATCGCGGCGGAGATGTCGCCGAGGCGGTTGCCGACGACCGCGGCCGCGATGGCGGCCTCCAGGGCTTCCTCGGTGGCGCGGATGATGCGCTCGTCCGCCGGCGCCGGAGTGCCCACGATGACCGTGCGCGCCGAGTCCGCGGCCCAGCCGTCGATGGTCACGGCGAGGTCGGCGGTCACGTTGTCGCCGTCGCGCAGCACGTAGGAGTGGGGGAGGCCGTGGAGCACCGCGTCGTTGACCGAGAGGCAGATGACGTTGCGGAAGGGGCCCTTGCCGAACGAAGGCGCGTAGTCCCAGTAACACGATTCGGCCCCGCGCCGCTTGATCATGCCGCGGGCGTGGTGCTCCAGGTCCATCAGGTTCACGCCGACGTCGGCCAGCTCGCCGACCTCGGTGAGCACCTCGGCGACGAAGCGCCCGGTCACGTGCATGCGGTCGATTTCCGCCGCCGTCTTCAGCTCGATCATCACAGTCCCAGTATCGGTATAGTTATACCGCCACCTTAGCACTGGCTGGTATAGAAATACCAGCACGGTTAACGAAGACGCCGGACGGACGCAACCACGACCGGCTACCTCCGACGTGTACGGTGCATCGTCGAGGAGCCGACAATTGGGCAGCGCTAGGCGACCTATCGGCCGAAAGGCCTCAGGTGGATTCTGGGCCAAGTGCACGTCGTTGAGTGATCGCATAACCTACGCCCAGGACCAGTGCTATCGGGAAGGGTCGCCGGTTAGGTCAGTAGCTCAAGGGAAGCTCGATGAAGGCAATGAGTCGAGATCCTCCCGTGTGCCCTCCTGTTCGACGTCACTGTCCGGTCGGTGCGCTGAGCGTGCGTGGCCCCGATGCACCGACCGTTCTCGGTGGTCGACTAATGCCGATTCGCTGTATCAATCGCAGAAGATCGCTTTCCCTATTCGGTGTCGATATCTGCGTCCGCTGCAATCTTCTTCGATAGTGGAACGCCGAATCCAGAGATAAACGCCCTCTCTTCCGACGCCAGATAGTTTGCTCGCTCTTTGATGAACCCCATGGTGTCACCGCCACGGAGTTTCTCAACGGCCTTGGTCGGAATTCCGTGGCTTTCGAATACCCGATCGCCGGAAGGACCGGAGAGGTCCAGCAGAGTCCTTTTGATAGAGAATCCAGGAAGCGTAGGCATTATTACCCGGTTGGCCGGACTGGAGGCGTTCCTTCCATGCGTCATCACGTGACGATAAGCGCCTGTGTCGAGCTTCGCGAGAAGGCCTACTGCGTCGATGTGTTCACCGGCGTGGTCAAGTCGATCGGAGTATCGCTGAAGCTCCCAGATCAAAAACGATCGAATTCGTGCGCTGCGCATGTCGAACCGATCCGGAAATGGGCGAGCAACTTGTCCGTTGAGGTCCAGGTCTGCGGTTCCTGATGCAAAATCCTTCATTTCTTGAAGGGCGAACTTTATTTGGGTAGTGTTGGCGCCTGCGAAGTACCCTGACCAAGAGGTCGTCCAGAACCATTTCCCCAGGGTATTGCGTTTATTGTCACTGGGCGCACTGTCGATGTTGAAGAAGGCTACAAGAAGCATGATCTGAGCATTGTATGGAATCAGTCGGGCTAGCGGTACTCCGACATCTTCCTTGAGGAAAGCGACAGCCCTTCGCAATGAAGCAGCAGCCTTGTCAACTGATTCGGCCAGTCTCTCGCCAATTCGCTCCGCGAGAACTTCCCACCTTGCCTCTTGTACATCTTCCTCTCCGGCGACCGCAAGAATGGACCGAAACACGGTTATTGCGGCTACCGTGCCGAATCCGTCGGAGTCCACATCCTCTTGGATTGCCTTGATTCGATCCGCCAAGGTCTCAGTATCATCGTTTTGGTAGGTCAGGGCCGAGACCATTTGGTCTGGGCTCATCGACTGACCGCTGCTGTTCAGTCGAGAAAAAACGGTCACCGCTTGCTTTAGGTCGCCACCGACCAGGCGGACAGTTGCCATTTGGTATGATTTGAATCGCTGTGCCAGCTCTTCAGCTTCATCGATAAGTAGATCAACTCGACCTGTGAATTTATCGGCTTCTTGCAATCGGCGGGCGAAGGTAAGGAAATCCATTGTTCGCAGAACGGATCGCATTGGAAGATAATTTTCTGGCGGTTCAGTCGGCTTCTTCCAGTGCTGGAATTGATTTCGATCGCTACTCTCCCCTAGGACACGATAAATTTCCCACAGCCAGTCGTGCTGCTCATCGCTGCTTGTGTTCGGGGTCGTCTTCCGAAGGCAGCCGAACAGCGTAGAGAGGCGTTGATGCCCGTCGAGAAGGTAGGCAACGCGGCCGTCAGTTGGGGGCGCGGGAATAGGGAAATCAGCGATTTGATCCAGACTGGCGAGGTGAATGTTGGTTTCCCAGATCAACAGGCTTCCAATGGGGTATGACCGGTCGATACTGTCAAAGAGCTGTGTCATCTGTTCTGGGCGCCACACAAATGGGCGTTGAAACTTCGGAACACGTAGTCGTCCTTCTGCAATTTCCCTTAGAAGGTTTTCCAGGAGTATAACTTCCGGCTTTACTAGAGTTGTCGTTTCGTTAGAGTTCATCGCGTTATCCTTACAAAACTTCCTGTATTTTGAGCAGTAGCTCGTTGATTTCTTTTCGGGCGCCTATTGCGGGATCTTCAAAGTGAATTTCGCGTACGATATGTGAATGTTCTTCGAATATTCTGAGAATTTGAGTGCCAAATCCACCCCTGAGTCCCTTTACCGTGGAGTCCGGCAGTGACCCATACAGAACTTTCTGCTCTTCTCTGATGGTGGGAGGTCTGTTGACCTGGCCGAATCCGTGCTTCATGTCAAAGTGCGCTCGCTGCTCTCTGTCCAGGCGCTTCAAGTGGCCTAGTTTTCGAGACGATTCTGCGGGGTTTCCGCAAAGTGCAAGGATCTTGTTCGGTGCGTAATTCTCAGCTTCGCGCATATCTAGCACGTGTACTTTGACGCCTTGGCGACGTAAGCGGTCGGCTTTATTGTGGCTCTTTGTCCGAAGATTGGACGTCCACTTATCACTATCCAATAATGCGACAACCCGAACGATGTTGTTGAAGTTCTGGCGTTCGTCCCGCGCAACGACCTCGAGTCGCTCGCCCCCGGAATGGCGGATGACCAACCATCTCTTGGTTAGAGCTTCTGTTATTACCGTTCGATTGAATATCTTAGCCAATGCTCGAATGAAGTTGCCATCGCTGGAAAGGTCCTCGACGACTAAGACTGCTGCTTTAGCCAGGTCTTCTGTGGAGCGGTGAAGGTCTTCGACTGATATAGGGGCGGTACTCGCTGGCTTCTCGGTAGACCATGCGGAGGCAACGAACGACTTTGTGGCGATCTCCACCATGGAGTCCGCGATCTTTGGTGCGTTGCTCCTTAGGTACGAGTGCGCAGAAGTCATTACGGCTTCGCTTGGCAGCCACCGGTGGCGGCCGGTTGCGACGAATTCCATCAAAGTGAGTATATCGCGCAAAGATTCAGGTGCCTCGAAAACCGCCTCGTCGATATCAATGAGCACTGCGGTCCTCTATTGCTGACATCTGGGCGAGGGCAAGCTTTCTCGCCTCATGGTAATCTTCGGAGAAAACTCCCTCGGGCCAGTAGTCGAGATTTCCTGTTTCGTCTACCCGAATCCTTCGAGTGGATCCGCGGCCATTGGCATTGTCTACAAAGTAGATCGCGACGTCAGCAGCGTCGACTTCTCCTTCTGCGATCCGACGGCGCAGCCGAAGCAGAAAGGTTTCACTGTGTGTTTCGATCACGAATCGTGTCTTTGTGTCCGTAATCGCGCTTATGTATAGATCGGCGAGTGCTCCGTGTGCCGCTGGATGAAGGTGAAGCTCTGGCTGTTCAACTAGCTCCAGTACGTTATGGGTGGCTGAGTAATATCCGTCCAGGGCCCGCTGCACGAATATTGGCAGTGCTTGTGCGATTCCTGTGCCGGTATCTGCCAAGTTTACTCGTATTCCAGGGTCGGTCTTTGATTGCAGCACAATATTGTAAAGTCCGGCGGTCTCCATGGTTCCAATGGACCAACCTGGAAGGTTACTACTAAATCGATCATTAATAAATTTGATAAGGCCGCCCTGGTTTCGAACAAGATCGGTCGCGAGAATTCCTGCAGTATTCTCGCCGCTCTGGCCGACGTCTTTGGGCATCTTGCTGGGGATTCGGTAGAACCTTGAAGGTCGTTCCCGGAATGGCCCAAGATAGCGGATCTGGTCGAACTCAAGACGAATCTTGTCGCAGACGGATATTAACGCATCAAATTCAGGCGCATCAATGCGGTCGGGCTGGATTGACTTTGGGAGCAGGCCCTGGAATGCAACCGAGACCGGGGTGTCGCGCCGCTCGAAGCCTGGGCCACTTATGACGTATTCGACTGTGTCGCCTGTGACGTCGCCGCCTTGCCAAATTAGCGAAAACTGGTCCGTGTTGTACGTGATCGTCAACTCGCTAACGACTTGTGTGTGGTACTCGTCGATATTCTGGACTTTGACTGTCGCCGAGAGCGAGTCGCGCTGCGCGGTCTCGAAGGTCAGTCCAATGGTGATGCTGCCATGCGGTCGGTTGCCGTGGATGAGATCGAGAAAGGTCCCGACGATGTCGTCGCCGAGGGAGTCGAGGTCTAGCGGAGTCGCGGAGTCGGCCTGGATTCCAGAGGATATGACCAGCGGTGCCCGAGCGAGTACGCTTTTGCCGGCATTGTTGCGGCCCAACAGGCATGTGATCGGTCGCAGGTCGAGAGCTTGCTCGTCCGCAAAGCATCGGTAGTTGTTCACGGAGAGAGTGGTCAAGGGCACGCGACCAACCTTAGCCCGTCCGCCTTCGGACGGGGAGTGTTCGTTCTGCACGCGGTAGGTGGCTGTCGACTAGTGGTTCTCACCCGCCCGCTCGGTGGTACCCAATCGCTAACCGCGCTACGCGATCAACGGCACTACCGGGAAGTAGCTAAATTCAGGTTGGTCGGGAGCCCGTCCGCTTGGGGAGTCGAGTGGACAGGCTTGATGGCGAAGTGCTCTGAGCCTGTAAAGACTGCTCGGATCGGACAGCGGGCCGTCCTGGCCTGAGAACGGCCGGAGGCCACCACGGGCGAACCGTGGTGGCCTCCGGACGAGCAAACAGCGATCAGTCGAACGCCTTCGCGATCAGCGCCTTCTGCTCGACCTCGTGCACCTTCGACGAACCGGCCGACGGCGCGGCCATCGGGCGACGCGACACGACCTGCAGGCCCGCGAAGACCTCCGGGAACTTCCGCGGCAGGTTGAGGCCGAAGAACGGCCACGCACCCTGGTTCTCCGGCTCTTCCTGGACCCACGCGATCTGCGTCGCGTTGCTGTAGCGCTCGATGGCGGCCAGCAGCTTGCGCTTCGGCAGCGGGTAGTACTGCTCGATGCGCACGATCGCGACGTCGTGGGCTTCGCGCTTGTTGCGCTCGGCCACGAGCTCCCAGTAGAGCTTGCCCGAGGTCAGCAGCACCTTGCGGACGCCGTCGGGGTTCTGGGTGGTGTCGTCGATCACGGACATGAAGCGGCTCTGCCCGGTGAAGTCCTCGACCGCCGACGTCGCGGCCTTGTTGCGCAGCATCGACTTCGGCGTGAAGACCACCAGCGGGCGCTGGATGCCGTCGAGAGCGTGGCGGCGCAGCAAGTGGAAGTAGTTCGCCGGCGTCGACGGCACGGCGACGGTCATCGAGCCCTCGGCGCACAGCGAGAGGAAGCGCTCGATGCGGCCCGACGTGTGGTCCGGGCCCTGGCCCTCGTGGCCGTGCGGCAGCAGCAGCACGACGTCGGAGCGCTGGCCCCACTTGGCCTCGCCCGAGGAGATGTACTCGTCGATCACGGTCTGCGCGCCGTTGACGAAGTCACCGAACTGCGCTTCCCACATCACGAGCGACTCGGGGTTGGCGACCGCGTAGCCGTACTCGAAGCCGACGGCCGCGTACTCCGACAGCGCCGAGTCGTAGATCATCACGCGGCCCTGGCCCTCGGCCAGGTTCTGCAGCGGCGAGTACTCCTGGCCGGTCTTGCGGTCGATGAACACCGAGTGCCGCTGCGTGAACGTGCCGCGGCGCGAGTCCTGGCCGGACAGCCGCACCAGGCGGCCCTCCATCGCCAGCGAACCGAACGCGAGCAGCTCGCCGAAGGCCCAGTCGACGTCGCCTTCGCGCGACATCTTGTGGCGCCGCTCCATCACCGGCTTCACGCGCGGGTGGGGGCTGAAGCCCTCGGGCACGTTGAGGAACGCGTCGCCGATGCGCTCCACGACCTCGGTGGAGACGGCCGTGGTGACCTTCGCCGGCACCTGCTGCTCTTCCTCGACCGAGGGGCTCGCCTTCGCCGGGTGCTTCTCGAGCTCGCGCACCTCGTTGAACACGTGCTCGAGCTGGCTCGAGAAGTCGCGCAGCGCGGCCTCGGCCTCGTCCACGGAGATGTCCCCGCGGCCGATCAGCGACTCGGTGTAGATCTTCCGGACCGAGCGCTTGGTGTCGATGATGTCGTACATCGCCGGCTGCGTCATCGAGGGGTCGTCGCCCTCGTTGTGGCCGCGGCGGCGGTAGCAGATGAGGTCGATGACCACGTCCTTGTGGAACGCCTGGCGGTACTCCACGGCCAGCTGGGCCACCCAGTGGGCGGCTTCGGGGTCGTCGCCGTTCACGTGGAAGATCGGCGAGCCGATCATCTTCGCGACGTCGGTGGCGTACTGCGAGGAGCGCGAGTGCTCCGGCGCGGTGGTGAAGCCGACCTGGTTGTTCACGATCACGTGCACGGTGCCGCCGGTGCGGTACCCGCGCAGCAGCGCCAGGTTCAGCGTCTCGGCCACCACACCCTGGCCCGCGAAGGCCGCGTCGCCGTGCATCAGCACCGGCAGCACGGTGTAGCCCTCGCCGCCCTTGTCGAGGATGTCCTGCTTGGCGCGCACGATGCCCTCGAGCACCGGGTCCACCGTCTCGAGGTGCGACGGGTTCGAGGCCAGTGACACCTTCGTCTCGCCGTCGCCGAACATGCGGAAGTACTTGCCCTCGGCGCCGAGGTGGTACTTCACGTCGCCGGAACCGTGGGCCTGGCCCGGGTCGAGGTTGCCCTCGAACTCCTGGAAGATCTGGCTGATCGGCTTGCCGACGATGTTGGCCAGCACGTTGAGGCGGCCGCGGTGCGGCATGCCGATCACGACCTCGTCGAGCTCGTGCTCGGCGGCCTTGTCGAGGATGGTGTCGAGCAGCGGGATCGCCGTCTCGCCGCCTTCCAGCGAGAAGCGCTTCTGGCCCACGTACTTCGTCTGCAGGAAGGTCTCGAACGCCTCGGCGGCGTTGAGCTTCGAGAGCACGTACTTCTGGACCGTGGCGTCCGGCTTCTCGTGCGGGATCTCCACGCGCTCCTGGATCCAGCGGCGTTCCTCGGGGTCGAGGATGTGCGTGTACTCGATGCCGACGGTGCGGCAGTACGAGCCGCGCAGCACGCCCAGGATGTCGCGCAGCTTCATCTTCTCCTGGCCGGCGAAGCCGCCGACCGGGAACTCGCGGTCGAGGTCCCACAGGGTGAGGCCGTGGGAGATCACGTCGAGGTCGACGTGGCTGCGCTGGCGGTAGTTCAGCGGGTCCGTGTCGGCCATGAGGTGACCGCGCGTGCGGAACGCGTCGATCAGCTCGATCACGCGGGCGGTCTTGTCGACCGGGCCCTCGGGGATGTCGGCGACCCAGCGGATCGGCTCGTACGGCAGGCGCAGGCTGGTGAAGACGTCGTCGTAGAAGCCGTCTTCGCCGAGCAGCAGCTCGTGGATGCGCTTGAGGTACTCGCCCGACTCCGCGCCCTGGATGATGCGGTGGTCGTACGTCGAGGTGAGCGTCATGATCTTGCTGACGGCGAGGTCGACCAGCGTCTTCTCGCTCGTGCCCTCGAACGCCGCCGGGTACTGCATCGCACCGACGCCGATGATCGCGCCCTGGCCGGCCGACAGGCGCGGCACCGAGTGGTTGGTGCCGATGCCGCCCGGGTTGGTCAGCGAGATGGTGGTGCCGGCGAAGTCGTCCGCGGTGAGCTTGTTGTTGCGGGCCTTCTTGATCACGTCCTCATACGCCTGCCAGAACTGCAGGAAGGACATGTCTTCGACGCCCTTGACCGAGGCCACGACGAGGGTGCGCGCACCCTCCTTGCCCTTCATGTCGATGGCGAGACCGAAGTTCACGTGCTCCGGCGTGACCGAGAACGGCTTGCCGTCGATCACCTGGTAGTGCCGGTTCATGTTCGGGAACGACTTCAGCGCGCGCACCATCGCGTAACCGATGAGGTGCGTGAACGAGATCTTGCCGCCCCGCGTGCGCTTGAGGTGGTTGTTGATGACGATGCGGTTGTCCGCCATCAGCTTCGCCGGCACGGCGCGCACGCTCGTGGCGGTCGGGACGGTCAGCGACGCGTCCATGTTCTTCGCGATCGCCGCCGCGGCGCCGCGCAGCTGCTTCGTCTCGGGCTCTTCCTTGGCGGCCGGCTCCTTGGCGGCGGCCGGCGCGGCCTGCGTGGCCGGCTTCGCGGGCGCGCTCTTGGCGGGCGCGCTCTTCGGGGCCGGAGCCGGCGCGGGTGCCGCGGCGGGCTTCGCCGGGGCCGACTGCCGGGCCGCCGACTCGGCGTTCTGGACCGCCTTGGGGGACGGCTCGCTCGCGTGGCCGTTGCTGCCGGTCGTGGCAGGGGTGGCGGTGCTCTGGCGCGCACTGTCGGCCTTGGCCTGTGCCGTCTGCGTCGGCTTGAAGTCCGCGAAGAAGTCGTGCCAGGCGGCATCGACTGAGGAAGGGTCCGCGAGGAACTGGTCGTACATTTCCTCGACCAACCACTCGTTGGGGCCGAACTGTGACGCAGGGCTGCTGCTGGACACGGCTTGGGCTCGCCTCTATCCGTCTCGATCTTGTCTGTGCTAATGCGCCTACCAGGCTAACCCCCTCTGTGACGGCCGTGTGATGGAACTGCCCCGTGTGAGGCGTGGCGCACTAAGGGATCGATCACTGACTCGATCAAGTGTCCCGAGGAGCGGACTCCTGCGGTAAGGGAGATTCGGCGGTCACGCCCATTTCGGGCAGTGTTGAGGCCTCCTTCGCCGAGGCGCCCGCGGGCGTTCACGCCCACCGGGTGCACTGACCGGAGGATGCGGCCCACGTCGGCTGTGCGGCCGCCCTGGCTCACCGAGGTGGTGCAGGCACGATGTGGCTCGTCGAATGTCCTTCGTACTGGGACCAGGGGCTCGTCCGCCCGCTGGTCGTCGAGACCGGCAAGGTCGTCCTGATGTGCGATTCCTGCGGAGTGGTCTGGCACACACCCGCCGGCATCGAAGAGTTCGAGCACGTCGCGCCCTGCGAACCGGACTGGTCCATCGACCAGGACAGCCACGTCCGCCCGGGCACGGTCCGCTGGGCCTCGCCGGCGGACGTGACGTCGGCCGGGTGGGGCGAGCTCAAGTGGCGTGAGCTGCCCTAGCTGCTGGGTCTTCGGTGCCGGGTCTTTCGGTGCTGGGGGCCTGGATGACGCCGGCGGGGTCCGCGTCCACGGCGTCGGCCAGCGCGGCCGGTAGTGGGTAGGGCGGTTCGTCCGGCAGCAGGGCCACCGCCTCGGCGACCCGGGCGGCGGCCAGGTGCTCGCGGATCGCGCGCATGACCGGCGTCACGTCGGTGACCGCGGTGATCCACTCGTCCACGTACCGGTCCACGGCCTCGCCGCTCAGGCCGAGCTGGATCGAGCGGTGCTCGAGCGGCCGGTGGTGGACGTCGCGCTCGGGATCCCACTGCACCCGGACCGGGCTGGTCCGCACCGCGGCCTGCCACGCCGCATCGTCGCGGTGCACGCGAGGGTCGAAGTGGCTGAGCGCCGCGTGTGACAGCGCCCACGCGAACCCCTCGCGCGTGAGGTCCAGCGCGAGCACGCGCTCCTGGCCGGGCTTGCTCGCCCAGCCGCAGCGGTATCCCATCCACCGGAACGACGGTTTGATCCACGTCATCCGCGCCCGCTTGAACGGCGCCACGAACGTGCCCGCGGCCAGGGCCGCGTCGCCGATCTCCGGCGAGTACGCCTGGTAGACGCGGATGGTCCGGTCGTCGTGCCGGGCACGGATCTGGTGGGCCGGCACGCCGGTCTCGTCGAACACGCCACCGATTCTCGCGGGAGACGCCGATGGAGGGCGAAGGCTTTTCCGTCGCCGATCCCTCCGCGCGCGTCACCCCAGCGACCACAACCTCGCGTAGTGGCCGTCCGCCGCCAGCAGCTCCTGGTGGGTGCCCTGCTCGATGATCCGGCCGTGGTCCAGCACGATGATGCGGTCGGCCTTCGCGGCGGTGGCCAGGCGGTGCGCGACGACGAACGTGGTGCGCCGGCGGGAGAGGCGTTCGGTGGCGCGCAGCACGGCGGCCTCCGTCGACGGGTCGAGCGCGGCCGTGGCCTCGTCGAGCAGCAGCACGTCGGGGTCCACGAGCTCGGCGCGGGCGAGCGCGACGAGCTGGCGCTGGCCCGCGGACAGCGAGCGGCCGCGTTCGCCGACGGGCTGCAGGAAGCCGGCGGGCAGCGCGGCGACGCCGTCGAGCGCGCCGACCGAGCGGACGGCCGCCTCGACCTCCGCGTCGGACGCCGAGGGGCGGCCGTAGCGGACGTTGTCGGCCACGGTGCCCGAGAACAGGTGCGCCTCCTGCGGCACCACACCCATGCGGGCGCGCAGGGCTGGCAAGTCGTACTCGCGCACGTCGACGCCGTCGATCAGCACCGCGCCGCCGGTGGCGTCGTAGTAGCGCGCCACGAGCTTCACCGCCGTGGACTTGCCCGCACCGGTCGCGCCGACCAGCGCGACCGTCTCGCCGGGCGCCACGTCGAGCGACAGCTTCTCCAGCGCCGGCTGGTCGGCGCCGGTGTAGGAGAAGTCGACGTCCTTGAACGTCACCTCGCCGCTCAGGTGCTCCGGCAGCGCCACCGGCTGCGCGGCGGGCGGCACCGAGGTGGGCGTGCGAAGGAGGTCGCCGATGCGCGACAGGCCGACGCTCGCCTGCTGGTACCCGTCGAACACCGCCGAGAGCTGCTGGATCGGCGAGAAGAACTGCTGCAGGTACAGCAGGAACCCGAGCAGCACCCCGGCCTCGAGCGTGCCGGCGGCCACGCGGTTGGCGCCGACCACGAGCACCGTGGTGGTCGCCAGGTCCGACAGCAGCGCCACCAGCGGGAAGTACGTGGCGATGTAGCGCTGCGCCCGCAGCCGCGAGCGCCGGTACTCGTCGCTGCGTGACGCGAACGCCGCCGCCGAACGCTCTTCGCGCGTGTACGCCTGGGCCACCCGCAGGCCGCTCACGTTCTCCTGCATGTCGGCGTTGACCACGCTCACCTTGTCGCGCGCCTCGCTGTACGCCCGCGAAGCGACGCGCCGGAACACCAGCGTGGACACGAGCAGCACGGGCAGCATCGCGAGTGCGTAGAGCGCCAGCGACGCGTCGGTGACCAGCAGCGCCACGGTGATGCCCACCAGCGTCAGCGCGCTCACCACCGCGGTGGCCAGGCCGGTCTGCAGGAACGTGGACAACGCGTCGACGTCCGTGGTCATCCGGGTCATGATCTTCCCGGACAGCTCACGCTCGTAGTAGTCGAGGCCGAGCCGCTGCAGGTGCGCGTAGCTGCGCACGCGAAGCGAGTACAGCACCGTTTCGCCGACGCGCGCGGTGAGCCGCGTCTGCCCGCGCACCACGAACCAGTCGGCCGCCACCACCAGCGCGCCGATGCCCGCCATCAGCCAGATCACGCTCACCACGCCCGGCTGCACGCCGTGGTCCACGCCTCGCTGGTAGAGCGCGGGCAGCGCGAGCGACGCCAGCGCGTCGGCCGCCACCAGCGCGATCACCGCGACCAGCGGCCACCGCACGGGCTTCAGCAGCCGCGAGAGCCGGAAGCCGGGGTCCGCGGCCGTGATGTCCACTTCGGACAGTCGCGGCCGGTCGTCGGCCGGCGGCAGCTTGCGCACGCCCTCCAGCAGCTCCGGCGTGGGCGGCACGTCGGCCCCGGCTCCGCTGCCGACGAACCCGGTCCCGCCACCCGGCGTGCCCCCGCGCGAGGCGGCGGCTTCGGCCAGCGCGTCGACCTCGTCGCGGTCGTCGTCACGCGGCCACAGCACCGGGGTGACGCCGGCGGCGTCGGGCTCGAGGGACTCGCTGCGGTGCTTCTGCTCGGCGTCGTCGCCCGGGCCCGCCACGAGCTCGCGGAACAGCGGGCAGCGCGCCTGCAGCTCCTCCTCCGTGCCGACGTCGACCACCTTGCCCTGGTCGAGCACGGCGATCCGGTCGGCGAGCTGCAGCGTGGACCGGCGGTGGGCGATGAGCAGTGTGGTGCGCGAGGCCGTGACCGAGCGCAGCGTGTCGTGGATCGCGGCCTCGGTCACGGTGTCGATCGCCGAGGTCGCGTCGTCGAGGATCAGCACGCGCGGGTCGGTCATCAGCGCCCGCGCGAGGCCCAGGCGTTGCCGTTGACCGCCCGAGAGCGTGAGGCCGCGTTCGCCGACCTCCGTGTCGTAGCCGCGGGGCAGCGCGCGGATGAACTCGTCGGCTTCGGCCGCGCGCGCCGCCGCGTACACCTCTTCGTCGCTCGCGTCGGGGCGGCCGTAGGCGATGTTGTCGCGCACGGACGAGGAGAACAGGAACGCCTCTTCGAACACCACTCCGATCGCCTGGCGCAGCTGCTTGAGCGGCACATCGCGCACGTCGAGGCCGCCGACGCGCACCGCTCCCGCGTGCGCGTCGTAGAACCGCGGCAGCAGCAGCGAGATCGTGGACTTGCCGGAGCCGGCGGTGCCGACCAGCGCGAGCGTCTCGCCCGGCCGGGCTTCGAGCGTGAGGCCGTCGAGCACCGGCTCGCTGCGGGTGTAGCCGAACTTCACGTCTTCCAGCTCGACGCCGAGCGCGCCCTCGGGCAGCGGCTTCGCGTCGGGGCTGTCCACCACGTCGGGCTGCGCGTCGATGAGCTCGTACACGCGCTCGGCGCCGGCGCGCGTGAGCTGCGCCTGCACCACGAGGCCGGAGAGCATGCGCGCGGGCCCGATCAGCGTGGCCAGGTAGGTGGCGAACGCGAGGAAGGTACCCAGGCTGATCTGCCCGTTGAGCGCCAGCACACCGCCGATCGCCAGCACCGCGACCTGGCCGGCGGCCGGCAGCGCGGTGGTGGTGGCCGTGGGCAGCGCGGAGAGCTTCGCCGCGCGCAGCCGCTCGGCGAAGAGCCGCCGCGCCGTGCGTTCCAGCCGCGAGACCTCGCGCGCCTCCTGGCCGAAGCCCTTCACCACGCGCACGCCGGTGACGGTCTCCTCAACCTGCTGCGCCACGTCGGCCGCGCGCTGCTGGGCCGACCACGTGGCCGGGAAGAGCCGTTTGCGGCTGAGCGTGACGATGATGCCCACGGCCGGCGCCACCACCAGCGCGATGAGCGTGAGCAGCGGCGACATCCACAGCATCGCGCCCAGCGCGAGCCCCGCGAAGATCACCGACCCCGCCGACAACGGCACCTGCATCAGCAGCCCGGTCACGAGCTGCAGGTCGGAAATAGCGCGCGACACCACCTGTCCGGTGCGCAACGCGTCCTGCTTGCCGCCGTCGAGCCGCGAGACGGCGCCGAACACGCGGTTGCGCAGGTCGTGCTGCACGTCGAGCGCGAGCCGCCCGCCCACGTACCGGCGCAGGAACGCCGAGCCGAACGCCACCACCTGCAGCGTGATCAGCGCGGCCGCGATGGCACCCAGCCCCGAGGTGCGCCCCGCCACCGCGTCGTCGACCGCCGTACGCACGAGCAGCGGGCTGGCCGCCTGCACGCCCACCGACAGGATCGCCGCGGCCATCGCGAGCACGACGACCCCCCGGTGCTCCCAGCACGCAGCCGAGAGCCGCCGGACCCAGCCGACGGGAGGGGCCGGCGTCTCAGCAGCCGGGCGGTCTTGACGCGCACGCGTCGCAGTGGTGGTCACGTTCTCAATCTAGGCACGGGGACCGACTTTTTATTCCGCCTTCACGGGGTGACGGCCCTCGTCACACCTCCGGCGGCAGGTCCTCGCGGCCCGGCCGACGACGGAAAGCCGATGTGCGGCAACGACTTCCCGGCTGACAGAGGGGAGGGGGTGCGGACCAAGATCGCCGTGAGCGAACAGCATGAGGGCAAAAAGGGGCGACCCGCTCAACCAGCCTGGGGGTCACTGGGAGCGGGCCGCCTCTTCTAGCTTAGGTAATAAGTGGGGACTTCGCTCCCTGGGGTGTTCAACGAAGTCCTATTACTTCTTCACTGAGTGGGCCGGTAACCGGTGAAGAAGCACGTTCAGAATCGTGAAACCCCTCGTCAACGTGGGTGCGTCGGCGATTCGGGTGCCGATGGCCGGGACGCGGAGGGTGACGAAGGTCGCTCTGGCCTGGGGTTCCCGTTCGGCCGCCGCGGGTGCCCGGACGCGCCGGGGTGACTCCGGTCAAGCGGGTCGGTGCGTCCCCGGTGGCAGCTCCGAGGCCTCCGCCAGGCGCGTTCGTGGTATCAGTGACGATCTGGTGAGAGGACTTCGGATGTTCCAACGTTTCCGCGCCGAGTACGCCCCGCT
This sequence comes from Amycolatopsis rhabdoformis, assembly GCF_035918295.1. Taxonomy (GTDB): domain Bacteria; phylum Actinomycetota; class Actinomycetes; order Mycobacteriales; family Pseudonocardiaceae; genus Amycolatopsis; species Amycolatopsis rhabdoformis. The sequence continues at coordinate 6,331,326 of NZ_CP142149.1, read as the reverse complement.
CCGGGACGCGATTCCGGCCGGCTCGACGTGGCGGCATGAACGGCTCGTCGGCGTTGACGGTTACCTCGACTTCGCTTCGGAATTCGCCGGCGCGACCTTCGGAGGCGGCCTGTACCGGGTCCACGACCACGCGTCTGGCGCGCAGGCGTCGACGCTGATCGCGGAGGCGTTCCCCGAGTACGCGACGCGCGTCTGCCCGTTCGGCTACGACTGGCTGGGGCGGCAGTTCGCCGTCGACTCGGGCCGCACCGTGGCCGGGCAGCCGCAGGTCCTCCTGCTCGAGCCGGGAACGGGCGAGGCGCTGGAGGTCCCGCTTTCGTTCGCGGTGTTCCACGACAAAGAGCTTGTCGAGTACGCAGAGGCCGCGTTGGCAACGGGGTTCTTCGACTCGTGGTCAGGCGAAAACGGCGACTCGGTGCCGCTGCGCCGCGACCAGTGCGTGGGCTACCGGGTCCCGCTGTTCCTCGGCGGCCAGGACGTGATCGAGAACCTCGAGGTCAGCGACCTGGAGGTCTATTGGTCGATCTGTGGTCAGCTGCGACGGCGCGCGCTGAATCTGCCGCCGGGGACCGTGATCAACGGGGTCACGAAGCGTTAGCCGGCGTTGCCCAGGGCTGCTCGGACGCGGGTGCCGGCGCGCGGTCGGCTTCTCCGACCGCGCGCCGAACACGCGAGGGGCCCCCGCAGGTTCGCGGAGGCCCCTCGAGGCGCCAGGTGGATCGGAAAGGTCACGCCAGGGCGGTCGCCAGCGGCGTGTGCGGCAGGCCGTGCGCGAGGGCGACCGGCTCGTTGGTGAGGGCGCCGGCATGGGTGTTGAGGCCCTTGGCGAGCGAGGCGTCGGCGTTCAGCGCCGCGTGCCAGCCGCGGTCGGCGAGCTGCACGGCGTACGGGAGCGTCACGTTGGTGAGGCCGTAGGTCGAGGTGCGCGGCACGGCGCCCGGCATGTTCGCGACGCAGTAGAACACCGATTCGTGCACGACGTAGGTCGGGTCGTCGTGCGTGGTCGGGCGCGAGTCGGCGAAGCAGCCGCCCTGGTCGATGGCGATGTCGACCAGTACGGAGCCGGCCTTCATGCGCGAGACGAGGTCGTTGGAGACCAGCTTCGGGGCCTTCGCGCCCGGCACCAGCACGGCGCCGATCACGAGGTCGGCCTCCAGCACGGACTCCTCGACCGACAGGCGGTTGGAGGTGACCGTGCGGATGCGGCCGCCGAAGTCGTTGTCGATCTGGCGCAGGCGGTCGACGTTCGTGTCCAGGATCTCGACGTCGGAGCCCAGGCCCAGCGCCACACGGGCGGCGTTGATGCCGGCGACGCCGCCGCCGATCACCACGACCCGCGCCGGGTGCACGCCCGGGATGCCGCCGGGCAGCACGCCGCGGCCGCCGCTGGGCTTCATCAGCGAGTACGCGCCCACCTGCGGCGCGAGCCGGCCCGCGACCTCGGACATCGGCGCGAGCAGGGGCAGGGCGCCGGTGGCCGTCTGCACGGTCTCGTACGCGATGGCCGTGGTGCCCGCCGCCAGCAGGGCGTCGGTGAGGGGCCGGTCGGCCGCGATGTGCAGGTAGGTGAACAGCACCAGGTCCTTGCGCAGCCGCGGGTACTCCTCGGCGATGGGCTCCTTCACCTTGAGCACGAGCTCGCCCTCGGCCCACGTCTCGTCGGCGGTGGCGAGCACCTTCGCGCCGGCGGCCACGTACTCCTCGTCGCTGATCGACGAACCCACCCCGGCCCCGGTCTCGACGAACACGTCGTGACCACGCCCCACCAGCTCGTGCACGCCGGCCGGGGTCAGGGCGACCCGGTACTCGTGCTTCTTGATCTCACGGGGAACGGCGATACGCACGGCGGCCTCCTGGCGGCGGTTCGGTTCGAGGTGCTGCCACTCACGGTGATGCACCCGGACGGCGGTGTCATCATGCGCTCAGCACAGTTTCTTCGCCATTTCATGGTGCCACGAGAACAAACCGGTTGACCTCGACCGCGGTCGAGGTTGTTGGCTGTCGCACTTGGTCGTGGTTGTTGTTCGGGGAGGCGTGCATGCGTGCGGTGTGGTTGCGGGAGTTCGGCGGACCCGAGGTGCTCGTGGCGGGGGAGGCGCCCGACCCGGTGCCGGGGCCGGGCGAGGTGCTGGTCGAGGTCGCGTTCGTGAACGTGACCTTCGTGGAGACGCAGTTCCGCGCCTCCGGCTTCGGCCCGGCGCGGGCCACGCTGCCGATGATCCCCGGCAACGGCGTCGGCGGCGTGATCAGCAAGGTCGGCGACGGCGCGGACCTGTCGCTGGTCGGCCGCCGCGTGGTCACCTCCACGGGCGGCAGCGGCGGCTACGCCCAACGCGCGGCCGTCGACGCCGACCTCGTCTTCGCGGTCCCCGACGCCCTCTCGCTCGACGCCGCCGTCGCCCTCCTCGCCGACGGCCGCACCGCCACCGGCCTAGTCCACGCGGCGGCTGTGACACCGGGCGACCGCGTCCTGGTCGAAGCCGCCGCCGGTGGCGTCGGCAGCCTGCTGGTGCAACTCGCGAAGGCAGCGGGCGCAGAGGTCATCGCGGCAGCGGGCAGCGCCGCGAAACTCGCCCATGCCCGGGAACTCGGTGCAGACGTCGCCGTGGACTACACCGCGCCCGGCTGGGCCTCGACCGTCGGCCCGCTCGACGTCGTCTTCGACGGCGTCGGCGGCGACATCGGCACCACGGCGTTCGGGCTGCTACGCCCCGGCGGCCGCATGGCGGTCTACGGCCTCGCCAGCGGCACCTGGGCCCAAGTGTCCGAAGAGGACGCTCACTCCCGCGACGTCACCCTCATCCACTCCCTCGGCGACGCAGCGGCCATGCGCGCGTTCACGGAGTCGGCCCTCGCCGCCGCCTCCGCCGGCCAGCTGACTCCGGTGATCGGCCAACGCTTCCCGTTGTCTGCTGCCGCCGACGCCCACGCGGCGATGGAATCCCGCGGCACGGTGGGGAAGACGCTGTTGGTGGCATGACGCCCTTTGACGTCGACGCCTTTCTGGCGCAACCGCTGACCGCACGCGTCGCCACGAACGGCCCCACCGTGCGCCCCACCTGGTACCTCTGGGAGAACCACACCTTCTGGATCCTCAGCGGCCCCTGGTCGCGGCTGCCCACCCACCTCCGCGCCGACCCCCGGCTCGCCCTGACCGTCGACGAGTGCGACCTCGCGACCGGCTCGGTCCGCCAAGTCATCGCGCGCGGTACGGCTACCGTCTTGCCTTTCGACGTCCCCCGCGGGCGCCGCAAGCTGGCGCGCTACTTGGGCGAGGTCGAGTCGGCGTGGGACCCGCGCTTCCGCGCGTACCTGACCGACCCCGACCGCGGCACGCTCTGGGTGCGCCTGACCCCGGAAACCCTCCGCGCGCAGGACTTGTCCTACGCCGCCAGCTTCACCCCGCCGCCACGAGCCGACTGAGCACGCGAGGTGACTCGCCTCGATCGGGCGGATTGTGTCCGCCCTTCACCCCGCAGAGACAGACCCCACCCTCCTCGCAGGGTTCCGGCAGAGTCGTTGTGGTGTTTAGGGGTGGATGCCGAGCTGGGTGAGGGCTCGGGTGGGGTTGCGGGTTGTGTGGCGGATTCCGGCGGCGATGGTGGTGTGTCCGGCGTGGCGGAGTGCGCTGGTGGTGAGGTTGCGGGGGCTGGCCATGACGCGGGGTGCCGGTGCGGGCGCGGGATGCGTCTTCGGTGAAGGTGACGTCACGGACTTGGTGGAGTGTGTTCTTGATGTGCCCGTGGCGGGTGGGGCGGGCCCATGGTGCGGTGAGGCTGGTGATGGCCAGGGCGGTGTGGGCGGAGCGTTTCTGGCTGGTGTGGTGGGTGGTGTAGCGCTCGATGAGGAACGCGTGGTCGGCGTGCGGGAAATCGATCGTGGGATAGCCGAGGAAATCACCGAGCGGCGCGACCTGATCAGATCGTCGAGGTCGTCGCCATCGAGGCGGCTGGTCACCCGGCGCACAGTCGCTTCGTCTGGGTCGACACACCGGTCCCGCCGGGGTCGAGCGGCGCGGGCACGTGCTGCGGGGCGTCGGCGGCCCATTCCCCGATCGCCGTGAACGAGCGTGCCACCACCACCGCCACCACGGCCAGCGCCAGCACGATCTGTGGACAACTCCCCGAGAAGCTATCTGCCTGTGGATAACCCGAGCCCGCCGCTTGACAGTTGCGTTTCCTCACTCTGCCGACCAGCGATGTGAGCCTCGGCGTTCAGCGAATCTGACGGCGGTAGCCGTGGCACCGTTCGGCCGCAACAACATTCCTACGCCGCCAGCCCCACCCCGCCGCCACGAACCGGCTGAGCCCACAAGGTGACTCGCCTCGGTCGGGCGGATTGTGTCCGCCCCTCACCCCGCAGAGACAGACCCCCGCCCTCCTCGGGGGCGTCCCTGTTCCATCATATCGTTACCAGGCCTCAAAAAACGGCTTCAGCACGATCTGTGGACAACTCCCGGAGAACGGACCTGCCTGTGGATGAATCAAGCCTGCCGCTTGACTGTTGCGGCACCACGGTCTAGCAGCGACGAGATCTGCGCGCGCATCCGGCCGAGCCGGCCGGCTCCAGAACGCGAGTCACCCCACCGTCGAAACCCCTTCGCGCACAGCACTTCCTCAGACCGCCGCCACCGAAACCCCTTCAGCGACAAGCCATTCCCCGCGCCAACACCCTCAACTCCACCGCAAAGCCACCAACTGCGTAATCAAAGCCAACCGCACATCCGGATCATCCAAATCCACCGGCACCAGATCCAACAACCTCTTCATCCGATACCTCAACGTATTCGGATGAATCCTCAACTCCGCCGCCGCCGCCCGCGGGTCCCCAGGATGGCGCAGCCACTCGTACAACGTGTCCACATACCCGGCCTTGGTCGTCTCATCATGCGCCCTCAGCAACCCCAACGGCCCCAACTCCGCCACCCGCGCCCCCACCGCACCCGTGGCCGCCCGGTGCAGCACCAAAGCAGTCCAGGCATCCTCGTACGCAACCACCCGCCCCTCCACCAACCCCGCCCGCAGCAACCCCAGCGCTTCATCCGCCTGCGTCCGCGAAGTGGCCAGCGCCGACACCGCCACCGGAGCACCGGCGGCGGCCCGCGGAACACCACCGCGGCGCGAAGCCGGCTGCACCGTCAGCGCGTCACGCAGCTCGGCCCACGCGCCGCCGTCCGGGACGACCGCGTAGAGGAGGCCGCCGAGTTCGGTGGCGACCGGGCGGCGGCCGATGCCCTGGGAGATGCGTTCGAGCAGGGCCAGGCGGAGGCCTTCGGCGTCGCGGCCGTCGCCGCCGGTGACTTCGATGGCGACGACGCGGTGGGGTTCGTCGGAGAGGTCCAGTTCGGCGACCACGCGGCGCTGGCCGGCGTGGCCTTCGAGGACGGCGCGCAGGAGTTCGGCCGACGCCCGGCGTTGCGCGTCGGTGTGGGCGCGGCGGCGCATGAGGTGCAGGGCGACGACCGGGGCGGCGTCGGCGAACGCGGCGGCGCGTTCCTCGGACACCGGGCCCGCCACGACGGCCCACATCGAGCCCAGCAGCTCGCCGCCCATGCGGATGGGCACGATCAGCCGCGGCAGTGTGCCGTCGCGCTGGGCGGGGACGAAGATGGTCTGCCGGCCGCGTGAGAGTTCGCGGAACACGCCGCGGGAGCGGAAGCGCGCGAGCACGTCGTCGGGGATGCGGCGGCCCATGATGGTGGCCACGCGCGCCGGGTCGGTGAGGTCCTGGCGCGCCGAATACGCGAGCACGCGCGAATTCGTGTCCTCGATCGTCACGGGCGCGTCGACCACGGACGCCACCGCGTCGGCCAGCCGGAACAGGTCGCCGGAGCCCGGGTCGCCGCCGTCGTCGGGGGCGTCGGACTCGTCGTCGAGCGCGTCGAGCACCGTGCGCAGCAGCCACACCAGCTGGGCCCACGACGTGGCCGAATGCACCTGGATCAACGCGATCCCGGCCGTTTTCGCCGCGCGGCGCACCGCCGGTCTGGCCGCGAGCGGCGGTTTCAGCAGCACCGCGGCCGCACCCTGGCCGGCGCTCACGCGCACCAGTTCGGCCGCGTCCGCCGCCTCCGCCGTCGCCACGCCCAGCACGAGGTCGCCCGCCGCGATGCCCGCCGGCACGCCGGGCTCGGCGATCACCACGTCGCCCGCCGCCGGGCAGTCGTCGGGCAGCTGGAGCGCGTGGAGCAACGTCGGCCCCACCCGGTCGACCACGCTGCGCACCGAGACCACGGGATACATCCTCGCCGAGACGCGTCCGGGGCGCTCGTCGCGGGTAGCCTTCGGGCAACCGCCGAACGGAGGAAGGCCATGGCCATCGTGGGTGTCGGCAAGGTCGTGGTCGGCGTCGAGGACCAGGCGCGGGCCAAGGCGTTCTGGTCGGAGACCGTGGGGTTCACCGTGACCACCGACGTGCCCTACGACGACCGCGGCAACCGGTGGGTCGAGGTCACCGCCCCGGACGGCACGGTCCTGGTGCTGAGCGCCGAGGACCGCGCGCCCGCTGAGCGCCGGGCCGAGCTGCCCACGTCGAATGTCTTCTTCGTCGCCGACGACATCGTGAGTACCTACCGGGACCTCGCGGCGAAAGGCGTGGAGTTCCCCGCGACGCCCGAGAAGCAGCCGTGGGGCTGGTGGGCGATGTTCACCGATCCGGAAGGCAACCGGTTCGCCTTGCAGCAGCGTGACTGAGTCCGCAGTGGACAGTCACCGGAACGGCCCAAGCCGCCACCTTTTCGGGTGATCGGTCTGCACGGTAGGTTGATCGTGTCCTCCCAGCCCGTGGGAAACCTTGGGTGGGCCGTTCAGGGGAGCTAGCTTCGTCCGAGGAGCCGATCCCATTGAGCCGCAAGGAGAAACTGATGCCGGAAGACACCTCGGCCTGGTCCTTCGAGACCAAGCAGATCCACGCCGGTGCGGCACCGGACCCCGCGACGGGCGCCCGCGCGACGCCGATCTACCAGACCACGTCGTACGTCTTCCGCGACACGCAGCACGGTGCCGACCTGTTCAGCCTGGCCGAGCCCGGCAACATCTACACGCGCATCATGAACCCGACGCAGGACGTGCTGGAGCAGCGCCTGGCCGCGCTCGAAGGCGGCGTCGCGGCGCTCGCGTTCGCCTCCGGTTCGGCGGCCACCACCGCGGCGATCCTCACCCTCGCCGGCGCGGGCGACCACTTCGTGTCCAGCCCGGCGCTCTACGGCGGCACCTACAACCTCTTCCACTACACGCTGCCGAAGCTCGGCATCGAGGTCACGTTCGTCGACGACCAGGACGACCTCGACCAGTGGCGCGCGGCCGTGCGGCCCAACACGAAGGCGTTCTTCGGCGAGTCGCTGGCCAACCCGGGCAGCAACGTGCTCGACATCCGCGCCGTCGCCGACGTCGCCCACGAAGCCGGCGTGCCGCTGATCGTGGACAACACCGTGCCCACCCCGTTCCTGCTGCGCCCGATCGAGCACGGCGCCGACATCGTGGTGCACTCGGCCACGAAGTACCTCGGCGGCCACGGCACCACGGTCGCGGGTGTCCTCGTCGACGGCGGCACCTTCGACTTCGGCAAGGAGCCCGGCCGGTTCCCGGGCTTCACCGAGCCCGACCCCAGCTACCACGGTCTCAAGTACTGGGAAGCACTCGGCCCCGGCGCGTTCGCGGCGAAGGCGCGCGTGCAGATCCTGCGCGACACCGGCGCGGCCATCGCGCCGCTCAACAGCTTCCTCATCCTGCAGGGCATCGAGACGCTGTCGCTGCGGCTCGAGCGCCACGTCGCCAACGCGCAAGCGCTTGCGGAGTGGCTGGAGGAGCGCGACGAGGTCGCGAACGTGTACTACGCGGGCCTGCCGTCGAGCAAGTTCCACGCGGCCGCGCAGAAGTACCTGCCGCGCGGCGCGGGCGCGGTGCTGTCGTTCGACCTGCGCGGCGGCGTCGAGGCCGGGCGCAAGTTCGTGGACGGCACCACGCTGCACAGCCAGCTGGTGAACATCGGCGACGTGCGCAGCCTCATCGTGCACCCGGCCTCGACCACCCACGGCCAGCTCACGCCGGAGGAGCAGCTCGCGGGCGGGGTCACGCCGGGCCTGGTGCGCCTCGCCGTGGGCCTCGAGGGCATCGAGGACCTCAAGGCCGACCTCGAGGCGGGCTTCCGCGCCGCCAAGGCGGAACTGTGACGGATTCCGGTGCGCATCTCCTGCCCGTCACCGGTGCGTGGCGGGCGGGAGACCCACCCGGTGGACGGCAGTGGTTCGCCGGCCCCGGCGCGCTCGCGCTGGAGGCCGGTGGGTCGCTGCCGTCCTACACCCTCGCGTACGAAACGTGGGGCACGCTCAACTCCGACGGGTCCAACGCGGTCCTCGTCGAACACGCGCTGACCGGCGACAGCCACATCGCCGGGCCCGCGGGGCCCGGGCACGCCAGCGCGGGCTGGTGGGACGGCCTCGTCGGGCCCGGCAAGGCGCTCGACACCGACGCGCTGTTCGTCGTGGCGCCCAACGTGCTGGGCGGCTGCCAGGGCTCCACGGGTCCGTCGTCACCCGATCCCGACGGCCGGCCCTACGGCAGCCGCTTCCCGGTCGTGACCGTGCGGGACCAGGTGGCCACGGAGGCCGCGCTGGCCGACGCGCTGGGCATCGAGCGCTGGGCCTCGGTCGTCGGCGGCTCGATGGGCGGCATGCGGGCCCTCGAATGGGCGGTCACGCTGCCCGATCGGGTGGCTTCCGTCCTGGTGCTCGCCTCGACGGCCCGCGCGTCGGCCGAGCAGATCGGCTGGGCCGCGCCCCAGCTGCACGCCATCCGCTCGGACCCGGGCTGGCACGGCGGCGACTACTACTCCGCGGCGCCGGGCGAGGGCCCGCACCGCGGCCTCGGCGTCGCGCGCCGGATCGCGCACGTCACCTACCGCAGCGAACCCGAGCTGGCGCAACGCTTCGGCCGCCTGCCGCAGGCCGCCGAAGACCCGCTGCGCGGCGGCCGCTTCGCCGTGGAGTCCTATTTGGACCACCACGCCGACAAGCTCGTCCGCCGCTTCGACGCGGGCTCCTACGTGGTCCTCACCGAGTCCATGAACACCCACGACGTGGGCCGCGACCGCGGCGGCGTGGCTTCGGCGCTGGCGCGGGTCCGCGCGCGCACCGTGGTCGCCGGCGTGGACAGCGACCGGCTCTACCCGATGTACCAGTCCGTGGAGATCGCCGAGGGCGTCGGCGGCGAGGCGGCGGTGGTGAGCTCGCCGTACGGGCACGATTCGTTCCTGATCGAGACGGGGCAGATCGCGGCCCTGGTGAAGTCGCTGCTCGGGTAGCCGAAAAGTCCGGCAGAACGACGAAAAGGGGCGCCCCGGACGAACCGGGACGCCCCTGCTGTTCTTCGGAGATCAGCCGATCGCCGAGGTCAGCGGGCCGTAGTAGCCGCCCCGCTGGCCGGCCGCGGTCGGGTGGTACGACTCGTCGACCGGCCAGGTCAGGCTGTGCAGGTAGTCGCTGGCCGACGAGCAGATGTTGTGCCCCACGAACGCCGAACGCACGTCCACGAACTGGGCACCGGCGGCCGCGGCGCGCGAGGCGAGCACGCCGGCCAGGGTGTCGGCGCCCGAGTTGATCGCCGAGCGCTTCGTGTCGCTGAGGCCCACGCTGCACGAGCCGGGCACGGTGTAGAAGCGCGGGTAGGACAGCACCACGAGCTTCGCGTTGGGCGCCTTGGTCTTCACGGCGCGGTACACGTTGTCGAGCAGGCTCGGCAGCGTGTTCTGCACGTAGGACTTGGCGGTGTTGACGCGCGCGGTGCAGGTCGCGTCGCTGTTGAGGGTGCAGGTGGTGATCACGTCGGTGAAGCCGGCGTCGTTGCCGCCCACGGTCAGGGTGACCAGGTTGGCGTTCGACGGCATCGAGTTGATCTGGTTCAGCACGTCACCGGTCTTCGCGCCCGAGCACGCGAGGAAGGTGAACGACGTGCCGGCGTGGGCGTTGGCGTACAGCTGGCCGTAGGCGTTGGCACTGCGCTTGCAGCTGCCCGAGCTGCCGTAACTCCCGGCGCCCACCCCGGAGGAGTAGGAGTCACCGAGCGAGACGTAGCTCGTGGCGGCACTGGCCGTGCCGGCCAGGCCGAGTGAAGCGAGTACAGCGACCCCCAGGGCCGCGCAGATCCGGAGAAAAGATCGTGAAGTGGGACGGGTGGCTTCAGCCATGTGTCTCTCCTGGTCGTGACGGCTCGACGAGGAATACGAATACCAGGTGGAATCTCAACCCGACACCCCAGAAATCCCAGGTGACCCCACTTGGCCCAAGCAGGAAGTAGGGCGGAAGTTAGCGGTCGCTAACCACCGGTCCTAGGATGACCGGATGCCGGCGAACCTCACCCCACTCGTGAATGGCGAGAAGGCGAACAGGCGCGAACAGATCATGGCGGCCGCCGCCGAACTGTTCGCCCACCACGGCTTCCACGGTGTCGGCATCGACGACATCGGCGCCGCCGTCGGCATCTCCGGGCCGGCGCTCTACCGCCACTTCCGCAGCAAGGACGCCATCCTCGGCGAGATGCTGAACTCGATCAGCCACTACCTGCTCGAAGGCGGCACCGAGCGGGCCGACACCGGGGGCACGCCGCACGAGCTGCTCGAAGCGCTGGTGCGCTTCCACGTCGGCTTCGCGCTCGACCACCCATCGCTGATCACCGTGCAGGAACGCAACCTCGCGAACCTCACCGACAGTGACCGCAAGCAGGTGCGGGCGCTGCAGCGGCAGTACGTCGAGGTGTGGGTGCGTGCGATCCGCGACGCGATCCCCGGCCTCGCCGAACGCGAAGCCCGCTCGGCGGCACACGCCGTGTTCGGCTTGATCAACTCCACCCCGTACAACCGCCATCTCGGTGACGCGGAGCTGTCCGAGCTGCTCTGCCGGCTCGCTCTGGGCGCACTTTCCGCGGCGGGCTGATCACCCGGATTCGGGGTATCCCCACGGAAGCCGGTGCTGGTGTTTGATAGGCACGTGACCCCGGACCGGAGCGAGGACGAGCAGCGGCTCGTGGAGAAGGCGCAACGCGCACTCGTCGCCATCAGCCTCGGCGAGGACGCCGAGGCGCTCGAAGAGGTCACCCCGTCGTCCGACGAGCCGCAGGCGCGCTCGGAGGAGACCAGGGAGCTCATGCTGCTGCTGTTCGGCGAGTGCAGCGCCATGGTGTCCACGCTGGGTGACGGCGGCACGGCCCCGGTGAAGGTGCAGGTGTTCGACGAGGCCGGCGAGGAAGTCTCGATCGACCAGGCCGACCCACCGGTGCGCACCGCCGTGCGCACGCTGCTGGCCGAAGTGCACGGCAACACCGCCGCCGCGCGGGAGCAAGTGGAGATCGCGCTGGCCAACGCCGCGCCCGACGAGGTCGACAGCCTCGTGCTGCAGGCGCTGCGCTGGACGATCCGGCTGTCGGTGGAATGCCTCGACCGCGATCTGCCCGTCGCGGAGTGGATCTCGGACGCCGTCACGGGCTGACCCGGCTGCGGTGCGCCGTGTCGGGCCGGGGTGTGTCGGCGTCCTCGATCGGGCGGTCGCGCTGGCAGGATCGCGGCATGGAACGTGTGCTCGGCATCGGTGGTTACTTCATCCGCGCAACGGACCCGGCGGCTCTCGGCGCCTGGTACCGCGACTGTCTCGGCCTCGACGCCGACGAGCACGGGCTGTGGCAGCAGTCGCCCGGTCCGACCGTGTTCGCGCCGTTCGAAGCCGGCACGGACTACTTCGGGTCGGCTTCGCAGCAGACGATGCTCAACTTCCGCGTCCGTGACCTCGACGCCATGCTCGCGCAGCTGCGCGACAAGGGTGCCGAGGTGGCCGAGGAGGTCCAGGAGATGGACGGGGTCGGCCGCTTCGGCTGGGTCACCGACCCCGAGGGCAACCGCATCGAGCTCTGGCAGGCCGCCTAGCTCCGCCGTCCCACTTGCCGAGCAGCCGCTTGGTTCGAGCGGGTGCGCTGCACACCACATCCCCGCGCGTCATCCCCGGGTGGACACGTACGTTAGCGGTCGCTAACATCCGAACGTGAGTTAACGACCGCTAACGTTTTGCACCACCATCGTCTTGAAGCATCGACGTCTCGACGGGGAGTCATGGACACGCCGGTACTGAGCAGTTCCGCGGATCCGCGCAGCGACGCGTTCGCGCGCGGTGTCACCTCGCACGGCGAGCTCGTGGAGGACCTGCGCAAGCGCCTCGACGCCGCTCGCCTCGGCGGGCCCGAGAAGTCCCGCACGCGCCACGTGGAACGCGGCAAGCTGCTGCCGCGCGACCGCGTCGACACGCTGCTCGACCCGGGTTCGCCGTTCCTCGAGCTCTCGCCGCTCGCGGCGAATGGCCTCTACGACGACGAAGCGCCGAGTGCCGGCATCATCACCGGCGTCGGGCGCGTGTCGGGGCGCGAGTGCGTGATCGTGGCCAACGACGCCACGGTGAAGGGCGGCACGTACTACCCGCTCACCGTGAAGAAGCACCTGCGCGCCCAGGAAGTGGCGCTGCACAACAACCTTCCGTGCATCTACCTCGTCGACTCGGGCGGCGCGTTCCTGCCGCGCCAGGACGACGTGTTCCCCGACCGCGAGCACTTCGGGCGCATCTTCTACAACCAGGCCACGATGTCCGCGCGCGGCATCCCGCAGATCGCCGCGGTGCTCGGCTCGTGCACCGCGGGCGGTGCGTACGTGCCGGCCATGAGCGACGAAGCCGTGATCGTGCGCAACCAGGGTACGATCTTCCTCGGCGGTCCGCCGCTGGTGAAGGCCGCGACGGGTGAGGTCGTGACCGCCGAGGAGCTGGGCGGCGGCGACGTGCACTCGCGCCAGTCGGGCGTCACCGATCACCTGGCCGACGACGACGCCCACGCGTTGCGCATCGTCCGCGACATCGTGTCCACGCTCGGCCCGCGCACGCCGCGGCCGTGGGACGTGCGGCCCGTGGAGGAGCCCGCGGTGGACCCGCGTGAGCTCTACGGCGTGGTGCCCACGGATTCGCGCACGCCCTACGACGTGCGCGAGGTGATCGCGCGCGTGGTCGACGGCAGCCGGTTCTCCGAGTTCAAGAAGGAGTACGGCGCCACGCTCGTGACCGGGTTCGCGCACATCCACGGCCATCCGGTAGGCATCATCGCCAACAACGGCGTGCTGTTCGCCGAATCGGCCATGAAGGGCGCGCACTTCATCGAGCTGTGCGACCGGCGCTCGATTCCCTTGGTGTTCCTGCAGAACATCACCGGGTTCATGGTCGGCAAAGCGTACGAGGCCGGCGGCATCGCCAAGCACGGCGCGAAGATGGTCACGGCCGTCGCGTGCGCTCGCGTGCCGAAGTTCACCGTGATCATCGGCGGCTCGTTCGGCGCCGGCAACTACTCGATGTGCGGGCGGGCGTACTCGCCGCGGTTCCTGTGGATGTGGCCCAACGCGCGGATCTCCGTGATGGGCGGCGAGCAGGCGGCGTCGGTGCTCTCGACCGTGCGCCGCGACGCGATCGAGGCCCGCGGCGGCGAGTGGTCGGCCGAGGACGAGGACACGTTCAAGGACCCGATCCGCGAGCAGTACGAGCACCAGGGCAGCCCGTACTACTCCACCGCGCGGCTGTGGGACGACGGCGTGATCGACCCGGCGGACACCCGCACGGTGCTCGGGCTCGCGCTTTCGGCCGCGGCCAACGCGCCCCTGCCCGAGGTCAACTACGGCGTCTTCCGGATGTGAGTGGCATGTCTTTGTTCGACACCGTTCTGGTCGCCAACCGCGGGGAAATCGCGGTGCGCGTGATCCGCTCCCTGCGTGAGCTGGGCATCCGCTCGGTCGCGGTGTACAGCGACGCGGACGCCGAGGCCAAGCACGTGCGCGAGGCCGACACCGCCGTGCGGATCGGCCCGGCCGAGGCCGCTCGCAGCTACCTGTCGATCCCGGCGATCGTCTCCGCGGCCCAGGTCACGGGCGCGCAGGCCGTGCACCCGGGTTACGGCTTCCTGGCCGAAAACGCGGCGTTCGCGCGGGCGTGTGAAGAGGCCGGCCTGGTGTTCATCGGGCCGCCGGTCGCCGCCATCGAGCAGATGGGCGACAAGATCCGGGCCAAGGCCACGGTTTCCGCGGCCGGTGTGCCGGTGGTGCCGGGCGTGTCCGATGTGGACATTCCGGAGGGTGGGTTCGCTGCCGCGGTGGCCGGTGTGGGTTACCCGGTGCTGCTGAAGCCGTCCGCCGGCGGTGGTGGCAAGGGCATGCGGCTCGTGCACGAGGAGTCGGAGCTGGCCGCCGCGATCGAGTCCGCGCGCCGCGAGGCCCGGGGCTCGTTCGGCGACGACACGCTGCTGGTGGAGCGGTTCGTGACCACGCCGCGCCACATCGAGATCCAGGTGCTGGCCGACCGGCACGGCACCGTGCTGCACCTCGGCGAACGCGAGTGCAGCCTGCAGCGGCGGCACCAGAAGATCATCGAAGAGGCGCCGTCGGTGCTGCTCGATGAGGCCACGCGGGCGAAGATGGGCGCGGCGGCGGCGGAAGCCGCGCGGTCCGTGGGGTACGTCGGCGCGGGCACGGTCGAGTTCATCATGTCCGCGCACGACCCGGACGAGTTCTTCTTCATGGAGATGAACACGCGACTGCAGGTGGAGCACCCCGTCACGGAGATGGTGACGGGCCTCGACCTCGTGGCGTGGCAGGTGCGCGTGGCCGCCGGTGAGCCCCTTTCGCTGACGCAGGACGACGTGCGCCTGGAAGGCCACGCCGTGGAAGCCCGCGTGTACGCCGAGGATCCCGCGCGCGGTTTCATCCCGACCGGGGGCACGGTGCTGGCCGTGCACGAGCCGTCGGGTGACGGGGTGCGCGTGGACTCGTGGCTCACCGAGGGCGCGGTGGTGGGGTCGAACTACGACCCGATGCTGGCGAAGGTGATCGCGTACGGGCCGGACCGCGCGTCGGCGTTGCGCAAGCTCGACCGCGCGTTGAGCGACACGGCGGTGCTGGGGCTGGGCACGAACATCGCGTTCCTGCGCGGGCTGCTCGCCGACGAGGACGTGCGCGCCGGACGGCTGGACACGGAGCTGGTGGACCGGCGGTTGTCGTCCTTGGTGTCGTCGGAGGTGCCCGCGTCGTTTTTCGTGGCGGCGGCCCTGGACCGGCTGCTTTCGTTGCAGCCTTCCGGTGCCGTGGTGGATCCGTGGGACGTGCCGAGCGGGTGGCGCGTCGGTGGCGGGGGCGGCGTGACGTTCCGGCTGCGCGTCGGCGAAGTTCAGGCCATGGTGCGCGTGTCGGGGTCGACCGTGCAGGTGGACGACAACGAGCCGGTCGAGGCGACCGCGACCCGCGTCGGCGACGTGCTGGAAGTGCGTCGGCCCGAGGGGATCGAGCGGTACCGCCGGGCGGACGGTCCACAACGGACGGTCTGGCTCGCGCGTGACGGCTTCGGCTTTGCGTTCGCGGATCAGGAAGTGCGGCTGGCCGCGCGCGGTGAGGCCGCGGGTGCCGGGCCGGTGACGAGCCCGATGCCGGGCACGGTGCTGGTGGTGAAGGTCGCGCAGGGCGACGTGGTGGCGGCCGGCACGCCGTTGCTGGTCGTGGAAGCGATGAAGATGGAACACACCGTGACCGCGCCGATCGACGGTGTGGTGAGCGAGCTTTCGGCGCGCGCGGGCCAGCAGGTGGCGCTGGACGAAACCCTGGCCGTGGTGAGCCCGAACGAGGAGCAACGATGATCGACTTCCGGCTGGACGAAGAGTACGAGGCCCTGCGCAAGACGGTCGAGGACTTCGCGCACAACGAGGTCGCGCCGGTGATCGGGCCGATGTACGAGAAGGAAGAGTTCCCGTACTCGCTGGTCGCGAAGATGGGCGAGATGGGCCTGTTCGGCCTGCCGTTCTCCGAGGAGTTCGGCGGCATGGGCGGCGACTACTTCGCGCTGTGCCTGGCTTTGGAGGAGCTCGCGCGCGTCGACTCGTCGGTGGCGATCACGCTGGAGGCAGGCGTCTCACTGGGCGCCATGCCGATTTATCGCTTCGGCACGCAGGAGCAGAAGGAAACCTGGCTGCCCGACCTGTGTTCCGGCTCGGCGCTCGGCGGCTTCGGCCTCACCGAACCCGGCGGCGGCTCCGACGCCGGCGCCACCCGCACCCGCGCCAAACTCGACGGCGACGACTGGGTGATCAACGGCAGCAAGGCGTTCATTACGAACTCCGGCACGGACATCACCCGTCTCGTCACGGTCACCGCGGTCACCGACGTGATGGAAAACGGCCGCAAGGAGATCTCCGCGATCCTCGTGCCCTCGGGCACCCCGGGCTTCGCCGTGGCCCCCAAGTACTCCAAGGTCGGCTGGAACTGCTCGGACACCCACGAACTGTCCTTCGCCGACGTCCGCGTGCCGGCGTCGAACCTCGTGGGCATCCGCGGCCGCGGCTACGCCCAGTTCCTGTCCATCCTGGACGAAGGCCGCGTCGCGATCGCCGCGTTGAGCGTCGGCCTCGCCCAGGGCTGCGTCGACGAGTGCCTGAAGTACGTGAAGGACCGCGTCGCCTTCGGCCACCGCATCGGCGAATACCAGGCGATCCAGTTCAAGATCGCGGACATGGAAATCCGCACCCACACCGCCCGCCTCGCCTACTACCAGGCGGCGTCGAAGATGCTCCGCGGCGAACCCTTCAAAAAGGAAGCGTCCATCGCCAAGCTCGTCGCCTCCAACGCCGCCATGGACAACGCCCGCGACGCGACGCAGATCTTCGGCGGGTATGGCTTCATGAACGAGTATCCGGTCAGCCGGTTTTACCGAGACGCGAAGATCCTGGAGATCGGGGAGGGGACCAGTGAGGTGCAGCGGATGCTGATCGCCCGCCACCTGGGTGTGGCCGGCTGACGCGGCTGTTTGCCCCCGCCCCAGAGCGCGGAGACGAACCCGCCCACCCGTGGCTTCGTGGGCGAGCACCTGAGTCCTTCAGTCGCGCGCCGGCGCCGAGACTGGCGGGCTTGGCCTGCGGGCGGCACGACGGCGTCCGGGCCTTGACCGACGCATCTGTTCTCGTCGGCCGTGCTCTCGTTCCTGGCCGAGGTTTCTGCCTCGCCACGAGACGCCGACAACTGGCGATCGCCTGACCGCCAACGTCGCTCGCGGGGTTCGACCGCGGGCCGCGGGCTCCTTCTTCGAGAACCAGCGACACGATCTCACCCGCGGTTCGCCCACCCAGGCCCGTACCGAATCTCCGCCACCAGCGGATGCAGATCGCGCGGCATCACCGCCTGGCTGGGCATTCTGTTTGCCCCGCCCCAGACCGCGGAGACAAAACCCCCGCCCTCCCTAGGGGGGCGTCCCCAAGCCAATTCTACCGCCCACCCCCGACAAAACTCGCCGGCAAGCCGCCAGAGGGCCGAGTTGTCCACAACTAGCCGACGCTGTGGACAACTTCATCCCCTTTCACCATAACCCCCACCACAACCCCAAAACATCCGTCCCCAGGCCGATTTCCTCACCCCGAAACCCGGCTACCGTCGACCCCATGCCCGAACAACGAGCACACCGCATCGGCCCCTCCGGAATCGACCTGGCCTACGAGCGTTTCGGCGATCCCGACGACCCGCCGGTACTCCTGATCATGGGCGGCGGCGCCCAGATGATCAATTGGCCGGAGCAGTTCTGCCAAGCACTCGTGGACCACCACCTCCACGTCATCCGCTTCGACAACCGCGACTCCGGCCACTCCACGCGGTTCGACGACGCCCCCGTGCCCGACATCGCGGCGGCCGCGGGCGGCGACTTCGCCACCGCGTCCTACACGTTGTCCGACCTGGCCGCGGACACGGTCGGCCTGCTCGACCACCTCGGGATCGCAAGCGCGAACCTCGTCGGTGCGTCGCTCGGCGGCATGATCGGGCAAATGGTGGCCATCGAGCATGAGACGCGGGTCCGCACGCTCACCTCGATCATGTCCACCACCGGCGCCCCGGGGGTGGGCGAGCCGGACTTCACGGCGTTCGCGGAGTTGGGTCAGCCGCCGACGACCAAAGACGAATTCGTCGACTGGCAAGTGCGAGCCATGCGCATTTCGGCCTCGCCCGGGTTCGAGTTCGATGAATCGGCCGTGAAGGACCGGGCGGCCCGCACGTTCGACCGCGGTTATTCGCTGCTCGGCATGCACCGTCAGGCCATCGCCACGCTGGCGTCCGGCGATCGCACCGCGCGGCTCGAGCAGCTGACCGTGCCCACCCTCGTGATCCACGGCGACGCCGACCGCATGTGCGACCTCAGCGGCGGCCGCGCCACGGCGGCGGCCATCCCGGGCGCCGAGCTCGTCGTGGTGCCCGGCATGGGCCACAACCTGCCGCGCGAATTGTGGGCGGACTTCGCGACGCGGATCGCCGACCACGTCACAAAATAGCGGCGGCCAGCTCGCCCGGTGCGGTCCGCTGCGCGAAATGCTGCTGGCCCGGCAACACCCGCACCTCCGCACCCACCCGAGCCGCATAACGCCGCACGCCGGTGGCCATCCGCGCCGGGCTGGCCCCGCCGAGCACCAGCCGCACGGGCACCGAAACCTCCGGAAACCCCGCCTCCACGATCGCCGCGTCATACGGTGTGGTGTGCGCGAGCGCCAGATCTTCCTGCCACTGCGGCGTTTCGCGCATCGCGCCGACAACCGCGGCAGGCAAGCCCACCGCCGCGGTGCGGAACAACGTCAACGCGCCAGCCAGATCACCCGCGGCAACCAAGCTCCGCAATCGCTGCGCGACACCAGGAGTGAAAACGGCGGGCGGCTCGTAAGCCACCACCCGCCGCACCACCCCCGGCCGCGCCGCGCGCAGAGCCAGGAGCGCGCCCGACGAATGCCCGGCCAGTACCACCTCGCCGCCGGCCGCAACGCACGTGGCCATGACGTCCGCCACCTCGTCGTCCACTTCGGACCCGACGCGATCGTCACTGCCCCCACGCCCGCGGCGGTCCAGCGCGTGCACGGTGTGCGAACGCGACAGAAACGGCACCACCGCGTCCCACGCCGTGTGGTCGCCGCCGGCACCGCCGACCAGGACCAGGGGCGAGCCAGCGCCGGTGCGGGTGACCGCGAGCCGCACGCCGTCGGGGGAAGTCACCATAACGTCAGGGTACCTGACGATTAGACTCCACGCATGACTCGACGCCGATCCCTCGCCGAAACCCGCGCTTCGGGCGAAGGTCCGCTGCTCGGCCCGCTCGCGCGCCGCATCACGCGCTGGTTCGAGGACGGCGTGCTCGCCGAGTTGGCGGCCCGCGGCGAAGAACGGCTCACGATGACCCAGATCGACATCGTCGCCAAGCTCGACGCGGAGGGCATCACCATCGCGGAGCTGGGGCGCCGCGCGGGGGTGGCGCGGCAGTCGGCGCACCAGGCCGTCGGCGAGCTGACCCGGGCGGGCCTGGTGCGCGTGGACCCGGATCCCGCTTCGGCGCGCAACAAGCTCGTCCGCCCGACCGAAGCGGGGCTGGCGAGGCTCGAAGTGGCGCGCGAGGTGCTCGAAGACCTCGAACGCAAGCTCGGTGACCGCATCGGCGCGCGCCGGCTCGAGCAGCTGCGGGAAGCCCTCGACCTCGACTGGGACAGCGTCGCCGGCTGATCAGCACGCTTGAAACAACCACCTCACCCGAGCTATTGTCAGGTTACCTGACGTTGGAGGTGGGGTATGGACGACGTCCTCGTCGGCGGCGCCGGCCCGGTCGGTTTGCTGGCCGCGATCGAGCTGCGGCGCCGCGGCGTGCCGGTGCGGATCGTCGACGCGGCCGAAGGTCCGGCGCGCATCAGCCGCGCACTGGGCACCATGGGCCGCACGATGGAGATCTACGACGAGCTCGGCGTGCTCGACGAGCTGCTCGCCAGCGGGGTGTCCATCACGAAGTTCGTCCGCCACCTGCCCGGCCGCGAACCACTGGCACACGACATCGGCTACAGCGACGTGCCCACGCGGTTCTCCTTCTTGCTCCTGGTCGACCAGACCGTTACGGAACGCGTGTTGCGCAACCGTCTCGAGCAACTCGGCACACGGGTCGAGTGGTCGACGCGCCTGGAATCGCTCACCCAAGACGCCGACGCCGTGCACGTCGAGCTCGTTCTCCCTGACGGCACCAGGGAAACCGTGCACACGCCGTGGCTCGTCGGCTGCGACGGCGCGCACAGCGTGGTCCGCAAGCAGCTGAATATCCCCCTGCGCGGCGATTCTCTCCACACCTGGCTCGTGGTCGACGCGCAGGTCGACGTCCCGGAAACCGCGCTCGATCCGGGCGCCATGCACTGGCTTTCCGCCGACGGCGCCGCGATGCTCGCGTTCCCGCTGCCCGAACCCGCGCGCTGGCGGCTCACGGACACCGCGTGGACCGCCGGCGGCGACGAGGCTCCCGACTCCGTTGCCGAACGCTTCCGCGCCCGCATCGCCGCGGCGACCGGCACGCAGCCGCGGGTGCGCATCCGCGACTGGATCAAGCCGTTCACGATCCAGCAGCGCGCCGTGCCGACCATGCGGGCCGGGCGCTGTTTCGTGGCCGGCGACGCCGCGCATGTGCACAGCCCCGCCGGCGGGCAGGGCATGAACACCGGGCTGCAGGACGCGTTCAACCTCGGCTGGAAGCTCGCGGCCGTCTGCACGGGCGACGCCGGCCCGGCTCTGCTGGACACCTACTCGCAGGAACGCGTGCCGGTCGGCGCCGCGCTGCTCGACGCCACCGCGACGATCACCGAGTACGTGATGCACGGCGTCGGCACCTTCACCGATCAGTCCGGAGTGGACAGTGCCGGCCGCGAGATCATCGGCCGCACGCAGGCGCTCGCCGTGAGCTACTCGGACAGCCCGCTCACCACCGCCGGCCCTGGCCTTCCGGCGCCCGGCGAACGCGTGACCCGCGTCGGCCCGGAGCAGGCGAAAACGCCCGCCTGGCGCGATTTCCTCAACCGGCTGCGCGACCCACGCTGGCTGCTCGTCCACCGTGGCCCGACCCGTTCGGCACCACCTTGGCTCGCCGACTGCCCCGTCGCCGACCAGGTGGCCGCCGATCTGGGCCTGGACGATGGCTGGCTACTCGTGCGCCCCGACGGTTACATCGCCGCCCGTGGCACGGCCGGGACCCTCGTACCGTCGGCGTACCCCTGCGGCTAGTCGATCGCCACTTCCGCCTCGATCTCCACCGGAATCCCGAACGGCAGCTCGGCGAGCCCGACCGCCGAACGCGCGTGCTCGCCCGCGTCCGGGCCCCAGAGCTGCACGACGAGGTCGGAGAACCCGTTGATCACGGCGGGTGTGCGGGCGAACCCGGGCGCGGCGTTGACCATGCCGAACACCCGCAGCCACGCCGTCACGCGGTCGAGGTCGCCGAGCTCGCGCTTCAGTGAACCCAGCACCGCGAGGGCGGTCAGCCGGGCCGCCTCGTAGGCCTGCTCCTCGGTCACGTCGGCGCCGACCTTGCCGAGCGGTCCGGCGATCGACCCGTCGGGCAGCTGCGGCCCGTGGCCCGAGACGAAGGCGCGGCCGCGGAACACCCGCACCCATGGAAAGGCCAGCGTGACCCCCGGCGGCGGACTCATTGGCTCAGGCAGCTGCAGGCCGAGCTCGGCCAGGCGATTTTCGATGCGCACGAACGGAAGCCTAGCGCGAGCCGATAACTATACCGGTATAGTTATCGAAATGGTGGAACTGAAGACCGCGACCGAGCTCGCGGTGATGCGGGAGGCGGGCCGAGTGGTGGCCCGGGCGCTGAGCGCGGTGCGGAGGCGGCGCAGGTCGGCGTCACGCTGGTCGAGCTGGACGCCGTCGCGGCGCAGGTGATCGCCGACGGGGGCGCGAAGCCGTCATTCCTCGGCTACCACCCGGAGTGGGCGCCGACGCCGTACCCGGGCGTGATCTGCGCGAGCGTGAACGACGCGATCGTCCACGGCATCCCCGGCGGACACCGCCTACGCGACGGCGACCTGCTGAGCATCGACTGCGGCGCCGCGATCGACGGCTGGCACGGCGACGCGGCGGTGAGCTTCGTCGTCGGGCGCCCGGACCCGGCTGACCTGGCGCTGATCGCGGCCACGGAAGCCGCGCTCGCCGCCGCGATCACGGCCGCTCAGCCGGGCCACCGGATGGGCGACATCTCCTGCGCCATCGCCGAGATCGGCCGTGCCGCGGGTTACGGCGTCACTGAAGACCACGGTGGCCACGGCATCGGCCGCGCCATGCACGAGGACCCGCCGGTGCCCAACGACGGCCGCCCGGGCCGCGGCCTGCGCCTACGGCCGGGTCTGGTGCTCGCCCTCGAACCGATGTTCACCCGCGGCGGCCTCGACACCTACCGCCACGCCGCCGACGGCTGGGCCGTGCACACCAGCGACGGCACGCGAGCTTCGCACTCCGAGCACACCGTCGCGATCACCGAGGCCGGACCGGTGGTCCTCACGCTGCCGTAGGGGTAGAACGACGGCCATGGGGACCTTCACGATCCGCCCGGGCACCGCAGCCGACGCCGACACGTTGCTGCAGTTCTTCGACGAAGCCGTCGAGTGGCTCGTGGCCCGCGGCAGCGCCGGGCAGTGGGGTGACCAGCCGTGGAGCAGCATTCCGCACCGGGCTTCGCGGGTGGCCGACATGGCTAAGGAGCCGGGCCTGCGCATCGGGGAGCTGGACGGTGAGCCGGCGGGGGCGTTGATCGTGGGGGAGCAGTGTCCGGAGCACGTGCCGCCGCCGGGTGAGCCCGAGCTGTACGTGCGGTTGCTCATCACGTCGCGCCGGTTCGGCGGGGAGCGGGTGGGCGCGCGGTTGCTGGCGCACGCCCTGGTCGTGGCTCGGCAGAAGAACATCGGTCTGGTGCGCGTGGACTGCTGGGCCGGCGGCGACGGGGCGCTGCAGCGCTACTACGAGGGCCAGGGCTTCACACCGACGGTTCGCTTCGACGTGGACGGCTGGATCGGTCAGGTCTTCGAACAACGTCCCTGATCGGAGTAGCCGACTGGCGCGCGGGACCGCTCCGGGGCACGATATTGACACCACGCCAACAGAGCCCCGAAGCAGCAGGAGGAGCCCGCCATGGCCAAGCAGCCGCGAACGCTCGCCGGCAAGGTCGTCGTCATCACCGGTGGCGCGCAGGGCATCGGGGCGGCCACGGCCACCGCGCTCAAGCGGCTCGGCGCGCGCGTGGTGCTGGGCGACCTCGACCACGTCCGCGCGGAGAAGACGGCCGGTGAGCTGGGGCCCGAGGCCGTCGCGCTGCCGTTGGACGTCACCGACACCCGGGCCTTCACCGAGTTCCTCGACGAGGTCGAACGCCGGGTCGGGCCCATCGACGTGCTGATCAACAACGCCGGCATCATGCCGCTCGCGCCGCTCGACGAGGAGGACGACGCGGCGACCCGGCGGATGCTGGAGATCAATCTGCACGCCGTCATCCACGGCACGCGCGAAGCCGTGAAGCGGATGAAGCCGCGCCGGACCGGGCACATCGTGAACGTGGCGTCGATGGCCGGGAAGTCGGGGTTCCCCGGCGCGGCCACGTACTGCGCGACCAAGCACGCCGTGGTCGGGCTGTCGGAGGCGGTACACCTCGAGCTGCGGGGCACGGGCGTGTCGGTGTCGTGCGTGATGCCGGCCGTGGTGCGCACGGAACTGGCGTCGGGGCTCGGCGAGGCGAAGTTCATTAAGTCGGTGGGGCCCGAGGACGTCGCCGCGGCGATCGCCGATGCCCTGAAATACCCGAAGTTCGATGTTTTCGTGCCGAAGTCCCTCGATTTCACGGGCCGGATCACGCGGCTGTTCCCGCGCGCGTTCGGCGAATGGTTCGTGCGGGCGCTCGGCGGTGATCAGCTGCTCGCGTCGGCCGCGCATTCGCCGGCCCGGGCCGAATACGAGTCCCGCGCTGCTCAGAGCGCACCCGCGGCCGACGCCGGGCAGTAGCTTCCCGCTCAGCGGACACTGTCCGAAATGGACGTGCTTGCCGGGTGCTTGCAAGTGTGGCGGTGTTGATGCCGCTCGCGGGCCCGGGCAAGATTGCCTCCGAGAGGTCGAGCTCAGGAGGCACACATGGTTTCACCCACGGCACGGCTGGCCGCCGCGGCGTCGAACGTCGTGGGGAAGGTGCTGCGCGGGGGCGTCGCCGACCTGCGCCCGATGCCCCGGGTGCTCATCGACCAGGGCCCCAACCGCTCGCTCTACCGCATGACCCACAGCGGCGCGCCGGTGTCGGGGCCGCCGATCCTGCTGGTGCCGCCGCTGGCCGCGCCGGCGCTGTGCTTCGACCTGCGCCGCGGCTGCAGCCTGATCGAGCACCTGGTGGAAGCCGGGCGCAACATCTACCTCGTCGACTACGGCAACGTCGCGTTCTCCGACCGCCGTCTCGGCATCGAGCACTGGATCGACGAGGTGCTGCCGCGCGCGATCCGCAAGGTGAGCGAGGACGCCGGCGGCGAAGGCGTGCACCTGGTGTCGTGGTCGCTGGGCGGCATCTTCTCGCTGCTGGTCAACGCCGACCAGCCGGATCTGCCGATCGAGTCGATCACGGCCGTCGCGTCGCCGGTCGACTTCACGGCGATCCCGATCGTCGCGCCGTTCCGCCCGCTCGTCGACCTCACCGGCGGCCACCTGCTCACGCCGGTCTACCGCGCGTTCGGCGGCGCACCGTCCTATTTGGTCACTCGCGTGTTCCGCGCGACGGGCATCAGCAAGGAGATCACGAAGCCCCTCGCGATCCTCTCGCACCTCGACGACCGCGATTACCTCGCGCAGATCGAGGCCGTGGACCACTTCATGGACAACATGTACGCCTATCCGGGCCGCACGTTCGGGCAGCTGTACCACCGCCTGTTCCGCACCAACGATCTCGCCGAGGGCACCGTCGACCTCAACGGCCGCAAGATCAGCCTGTCGGACGTGAAGGCGCCGGTGCTCGTCGTGGCGGGTGAAAACGACACGATCGCTCCGCAGGCTTCGGTGGAACGCGTGGTGCGGCTGCTTGAAAACGCGCCGGAAGTGCGCTTCCGCACCGCGCCCGGCGGGCACCTCGGGGTGCTCACCGGACGCCGGGCTCGCGGCACCACGTGGAAGTACCTGGACGAATTCCTCGACGATCGGGCATAGGAAAGGGGCCACTCGAAATTCGAGTGGCCCCTTTTTCGTGCGGTCAGACCGCGGTGGCCGGGCCGCGCTGGGCGGCGATCCACGCGCGAACGTCCTTGTGCAGCAGACCGCTCAGCGCGAGGGCGGCGAACACGATCGGCAGCACGCCGGTGAAGCCCGAGCTGATCATGGTCACGATCCCGTTGATCACCACGATCGCTTCGACCACGATCGCCGTGATCCACGGCCACTGCTTGCCGGAGCGCAGCTGGATCGCGCAGACCGCCAGGAGCACCGCCATCACGATGTTGACCACGAGGATCACGACCAGCAGGCCGGCGGTGCCGGTGTCGTCGGCGGCCGAGGTGGACGCCAGCGCGCCCGCGGCGAGCAGGAGGAAGATCGAGCCGAGCACGTTGAACGCGACCTGGATCCACATGAAGATCCGCGCCTGTCCCAGGCCCTTCGGCGGGCCGTAATCCCCAGGGTTCGTCATGCGGGGAAGGTTAAGGCAAAGGTGCGGAAAACGTTCGTTAGGAGATCAATCCGATATTCCGCACCTTGGCCGCGAATTACCTCGTGAGTTGGGTAAAAAATCACTTGAGTGCCGTGAGCGCCTTCTCCAGGGCGTCGAGGGCGCCGAGCGCGTCGCTGTAGCAGTTGGGCAGGAAGTAGACGGAGCCGTAGAGGTGACCGGCCGTGGTCGCGGCGAGTTTGGTGAACGCCGTCTGGCTGAACAATTCCGAGCCGAGATTGGCCGGTTTGTCCGCATTGGTGGAGTAGTAGAAGATCGCGTCGGCGTCGCGCAGATCTTCGATGAGCTCGTAGGAAACGGTCTGCTGCTGCACCGCTTTCTTCGACGCGGTGGCGAACTGCACGCCGGCGTCGGCGAGGATGCCGCCGATGGGGGATTTCGGGCCGTAGACCCAGAACTGGCCCTGGTCGAAGCCGCCCTGGATGATGTTCCAGTGCGTGCGGGCCAGCACGTCGGCGTGGTCGCGCTTGATCGCCGCCGTGCGGTCGGCGTAGCGCTGCTGCAGGCTGCTCAGCGCGTTGCCGAGCCCGAGCGCGTCGGCGCTGGCGTTGCTCATGTCCCGCCACGGCACCTTCGACGCGTTGAACGGCAGGATCACCGTCGGCGCGATCTGCTTGAGCTGCTCATACGGCGGCTTCGAGCCGTCGATGCCGAGGATGAGGTCGGGCTTGAGCGTCGCGACCTTCTCGAGGTCGATGGACCCGCCCACGGTGCCCTTCGAGATCTTCGTGATCGGCCGCCACTTCTCCACGAACTGCGGCTCCACGTACTGCTCACCCGCGCTGTACACCCCCACCGGCGTACGCCCGAGGTCGAACGCCGCGCCCATCGTGAAGCTGTCGAGCGTGACCACCCGCAGCGCCTGCTCGGGCACCTCGACCGGACCGTTCACAGTGGACACCTGGCGCGTCCTGGCGGCCGTGGGGGTCGCCGCCGGCGCGGAACAGGCGGGCAACGCGAGGAGTGCACCCACGCCGACCCCGCCGGCGAGGAAGCCCCGCCGGGTGAGCGCGTCTTCGAGAGTGGTCGCGGCGGTTCTCGGGCGCTCGAGGAGCATCATCGTCATGCCGCGGATGTTAGCTTAGGCTTTCCTTGGTCGGTAGAGGTTGTGATTGCTCTTGCTTGGTCGGTCCGGCGCCCGGGCACCTTCCCGGACGCCGGTGGCGGCTACTTGAGCTGCGCTGACGTCTTCCCGAGCACCCGTCGAGCCACGATCAGCTGCTGGATCTGCTGCGTCCCCTCGAAGATGTCCAGGATCTTCGCGTCGCGGGCCCACTTCTCCAGCAGGGATTCCTCGGTGTACCCGTACACGCCGGCCAGCTCCACGCACTTCAGAGTCACATCGACGACCGTGCGGCCCGCCTTCGCCTTGGCCATCGAGGCCTGCAGGGAGTTGGGCTTGCGGTTGTCCGCCATCCACGCCGATTCCAGCGTGAGCAGGTAGGCGGACTCGAAGTCGGCCTCCAGGGCGAGCCAGGTGGCGGCGGAGGGGTGCTGCGGGGGGTGGTCGTAGTCGATCTTGACGCCCGCGGAGGCCAGGATGCGGCGGGTTTCGTCGAGGGCGGCGCGGGCGACGCCGACGGCCATGGCCGCAACAAGTGGGCGCGTGTTGTCGAACGTCTGCATCACGCCGGCGAAGCCCTTGGCGGTGTCGATGTCTGGGGTGCCCAGGAGGTTTTCGCGGGGGACGCGGCAGTTTTCGAAGCGCAGCACCGCCGTGTCGGAGGCGCGGATGCCGAGTTTGTGCTCCACGCGGACGACTTCGAAGCCCGGCGTGCCCTTTTCGACCACAAAGGACTTGATCGCGGCGCGGCCCTTCGAACGGTCCAAAGTGGCCCAGACGACCACGGCGTCGGCGCGCTGGCCGGACGTGACGAAGATCTTCTCGCCGTTGAGCACGTAGTCGTCGCCGTCAGGGACGGCGGTGGTGGTGATGGCGGCGGAGTCGGAGCCGCAGTCGGGCTCGGTGATGGCCATGGCGGCCCAGAGGCCGGAGAACCGTTCGAGCTGCTCGTCGGTGGCGACGGAGCTGATGGCCGCGTTGCCGAGGCCCTGGCGCGGCATGGAAAGCAGCAGCCCGACGTCGCCCCAGCACATCTCGATCGTGCCGAGCACGACGTTGAGGTTGGCGCCGTTGCGGTTTCCGCGTTTCGTGTCCGGTGTGGACCGTCGCACGCCGGCCGCGCCGGCGCCGCCCTCGCCGGAGGAGTTGAGGCCGTCGAGCAGGGCCGCGAACATGTCGAGCTCGGCGGGGTAGGTGTGCTCGGCGCGGTCGTACTTGCGGGAAATCGGCCGGAACACTTCGGCCGCGGCCTGGTACGCCTGGTTGATCAGCGCGCCGGCCTTCTTCGGGACTTCGAGGTTGATCATCGAAACGAAAGCCTTTCTCAGAGGAGGACGGCGCCTTCCATCACGCCGATCGCACGCAGATCGCGGTACCAGCGCTCCACGGGGTGCTCCTTCACGAAGCCGTGCCCGCCCAGCAGTTGCACGCCGGCGTTGCCGATGCGCATGCCCTTGTCCACGGCCAGCTTGCGCGCCAGCGCGGCCTCCCGGGCGTAGTCCTTGCCCTGCTCGGCCCGCGCCGCCGCGCGCAGCGTGACCAGACGCAGGCCCTCCAGCTCGATGGCGATGTCGGCGACGGAGAACGCGACCGCCTGCCGGTGGCTGATCGGCTCGCCGAACGCGGTGCGCTCGTTGACATACGGCACCACGTAGTCGAGCACGGCCTTCGCCGTACCGGCCGCGAGCGCCGCCCAGCCGAGCCGCGAAAGGCGCACGACCTCGGTGAACACGTCGGACTTGCCGCCGCCGAGCAGCGCGCCCGCGGGCAGCGCGACCTTCTCCAGGTGCAGCTTCCCGGTCGCGGCGCCGCGCAGGCCCATCGCCGGCTCGGCCTCCACCGTCACGCCCGCCGACGACGACTCGACCAGGAACAACGCCGGCCCGCGGCCTTCGAGGTCGGCCGAAACGAGGAACAGCTCCGCCTCCGCCGCGCGCGGCACCAGCGATTTCACGCCGTCGAGCTGGTAGCCCTTCGGCGTGCGCTTGGCCTTGGTGGCGGGCTTGAACGGGTCGAACAGCGGCGTGCGCTCCAGCAGCGCCAGCGCGGCGGCGGGCACGTTGTCGCCGGCGAACGCGGGCACGTAGTCGGCCTGCTGCTGCTCGTCGCCCCAGCTCACGAGCGCCGTGCTTACCGCCGACGGCGCGAGCACCGCCACGGCCAGCCCCATGTCCCCGTGCGCGAGCGCTTCGGCGACGAGCGCGTTGGTCACGACGGACCGCTCGGTGCCGGCCCCGCCCAGCTCCTCGGGGATGCCGACGAGGCTGATGCCCAGCTCGGCCGCGCGCGTGAGCAGGCCCTCGGGCGCCGCGAGCTTGGCGTCGGCGTCCGCGGCGGCCGGTCGCAGCTGCTCGGCGGCGAACTCCGTGACGGTTTCGGTGATGAGCTGCTGGTCTTCGCTCGGTGTGAGGTCGAACAGCCCGGCGTCGTCCTGCGCGGGGGTGCCGAGCCGCGCCGGTTTGCCCAGCCGCTGCATCGACTTGAACGACCGCGTGGCCGCTCCCGCCGCGCGGAAACCGTTGCGGGTGCCCGCTTTGACCAGGTTCTGCACGGGCCCGCGCAGCCCCGCCCTGTCGATCACGCCGCTCCCGGCCAGCCGGGTGAGCGCGGCCAGACCGAAGCCCATCGCGTCTCGTTTCCTCGCCGCAGCCATGTGGCCTCTCCCTCGGGTTACCTACTCGCGAGTAGGTTAGCACGGGTTCGGCGGTGGCGGTGCGTCACCGGCCGTGGATCGAACGGCCGAACTGCTGCGCTTCCCCGGTGAATTCGCCGAGTGACGGCCATTGCACTCTTTAGTGTGGAATCGGTTTCATGGTTACCTGGGCCTCGGCACACTTCGATGTGGAATTTTCGCCGGAATGATGTGGGGAGTCATGGCCGTCACTGCCGAAGATCGAACCAGGGTTGTTTTCGAATTGTTCGACGTTGATCACAGCGGATACCTCGAGGAGTCCGATTTCGCGGCGATGTCCAGCCGCGTGGAGGACGTGGCGCAAGGTTCGGGCAGCGAGGCGAAGGAGGCGTTGCGGGCTTCGTTCACCAAGTGGTGGACCACGGTCGAACGCGAACTGGACACCAACCGCGACGGCAAGGTGAGCTACGACGAGTTCACCGCGTGCGTCCTGACGCCCGAGAAGTTCGACGACACGGTGACCGACTTCGCCGACGCCCTCTCCGCCCTCGGCGACCCCGACGGCGACGGCCTGATCGACCGCCCGCTTTTCACCGCTTTGATGCTCGCCATCGGTTTCTCCCCGACCAACGTCGACGCACTGTTCGACGTATTCTCCCCGGACGCTCAAGATCGAATCACGGTCCAGATCTGGCGCGACGGGATCGTCGAGTACTACCACCCGACGAAATCGGACGTCGCCGGCAATTACCTGGTGCCCTGACGCTCGGCGCGGCGGCAGGGTTGTCCCCCGCCGCCGCGCGCTAGGTTGCCCACCATGGCTGAACTCGGACCGGTCGCCTGGCCGCCCCTCCCGATCCGGACCGAACGGCTGGTGCTGCGCGAGTCCGAAGCCCGCGACCGGGCGACGTTCATCGAGCTCTTCAGCTCACCGGAGGCGCACCGCTACCTCGGCGGCCCCCAACCCCGCGCCGACCTGGAACGCGACGCCCCCGAAGTTCCCGGCCGGCGACCGGGCGCCTTCGTGATCGAACTCGACGCGGCGATGATCGGCACCGTCATGTTCGACCGCCGCGACGCGGAGCGCCCTGGGCACGTTCGCCCGGATGCCGGGGAGGTCGAACTCGGCTAC
Source organism: Amycolatopsis rhabdoformis (assembly GCF_035918295.1). Classification (GTDB taxonomy): domain Bacteria; phylum Actinomycetota; class Actinomycetes; order Mycobacteriales; family Pseudonocardiaceae; genus Amycolatopsis; species Amycolatopsis rhabdoformis. The sequence continues at coordinate 6,300,932 of NZ_CP142149.1, read as the reverse complement.
CTGCTTTCCCCGTCGGCTTGGGGGCGCGGCTATGCCACGGAGGCCTGCGCCGCCGCGCTCGGCTGGGTCGCTGGTGCACTGGCCGGTGAGCCGGTGGTGCTGTGTACGCAGACGGCCAACGAACCTTCGATGCGCCTCGCGGCGAAGCTGGGGTTCACGGAGGTGGCGCGGTTCGAGGAGTTCGACGCTGAGCAGTGGTTCGGTGTGTGGTCGGCCTGACCACCACCCTGTGCCCCTGAACCCGCTCCGGCGCGATCTCCGGCCGGCCTATGGGCTGTCCTGCAACGGTCTTGAGTTCGCTTCGCGCCTGGGTGGGCTGCTGCGCGGCCCGCATGCCCATCGGGTGACCGCTAGGTTGTGCATCCTGAGGACTCGCAAGACCGGGGGAAGCCGTGAACCGACCACTGTTGTTCCTCGACGTGGACGGGCCGCTCAACCCCTACGCGGCCAAGCCGGAGAGGCGTCCCCACGGCTACGTCACCCTCAGAGTCCCCCGGGGCGATGAGGGTGGCCTCACGTCCCGACGACGTCCCCTCCGGGTCTGGCTCAACCCAGAGCAGGGGCGAATCCTGCTCCAACTCGGCTTCGAGCTGTGCTGGGCGACCACCTGGATGGACGACGCCAACCGGTTGCTCGCACCAGTGCTCGGCCTTCCGGAACTTCCGTTCGTCGACTTCGGCGACGCCCTGCTCCAGGAACGCCCTGACGGAGTCCACTGGAAGACCGGACCGCTGGTGGAGTACGCCGATGGCCGTCCGTTCGCCTGGGTGGACGACGAGCAGAGCGATCTCGACCAGGCCTACGTGACGGCCCACCATCGAGGTCCCGGGCTCCTCCACCACGTCAACCCACGGATCGGCTTACGGGAGAACGACTTCCGCGCACTTGCCGACTATGCCCGTTCCCTGGACGACCCGGCCGAACACCGCCTCACTCCGACGCAAGATGCACCTGCCGCCGCGCCCACGGCAACCGTTCGAAAGTGATCAGCGCCAGAATCGCCAACGCCGCCACCACCACCGAAACCGCCGCCGGCGCGTGCTCCAGCAGCGGCGTCAACGCCAGAAGAACCAAAGCCAGCACCAACCGCTGCACGTTCCAGCTCCCCAGGTTCCGCCGCCGCAACGCGCTCAGTGCGACGAGGTACAGCGCCAGACCACCGGTGAGCGACCACATCGGCACGCCGTGCAGTGCGAGGCCCGGGGCGTAGTGCACGGTGTCGGACAGATACAAAAACGCCTTCTTCAACCCCAACGCCACCAGCACGATGCCGGCGATAAGGGGTAGGTGCAGGAACGTGTACGAGTCCGTCGCGAGCTTCGTGCGCTCCAGGCCCTGCGCGCCGGACAGGCGGTGTTCGGCGGCGCGCGCGACGACGTCGAAGTAGGCCCACCACATGCCCGCCGCCACGGCGATGCCGCAGAGGGCGCAGGCGGCGATCAGCCAGGTCATGGGGACCGGGCCGATGCCGATGCCGATGGCCACGATCGATTCGCCGAGGGCGATGATCACGATGAGGCCGAAGCGTTCCGCGAAGTGCGCCGGGGAGTTGAGGCGCCAGCCCGCGGGGCCGGAGAAGTACACATTCAGGTAGTCCACGGCCAGCGCCACCACCCACAGCACCAGCTGCCACGGCCCGTCGAGGAACGCGGCGAGCACCAGCAGCCCGAGGCTCGGCACCAGGCCACGCAGCATCCGCAGCAGCACGCGCCGCAGGTCGGGGTCGTGGCGGGCCGCGCCGAGGTACGCGACCTCGTGAAGCAGCCGCACGATCGCGTAGCAGCCGACGAACAGCAGTGGCCCGTCGAGGCCGCCCGGGCGGTCCTTAAAGGCTTCGGGCACCGTGAGCGAGAGCAGGAACATCACTCCCATCGCCCCGAACATCGCGAGCCGCGCGATGCCGTGGTCGACGTGGATGGTGGTGCCGAGCCAGGCGTAGCTGCACCAGCACCACCACAGCACCGTGAGCACCAGCAGCCCCTCGACGACGCCGAGGGGGCTCAGGTGATCGGCCATGAGCTGGGTCGTCTGCGTGATCGCGTACACGAACACGAGGTCGAAGAACAGCTCGAGCGTGGACACCCGGTGGCCTTCGTCAGCCGTGACCAGGTGCAGCCTTCGTCCGGTGGGCACGCGGAATGCTTGCACGCCGGAGCGCCGCGGGGGAGCGATTTCGCCCGATGCGGATTTTCAGCGGATCGGGCACTCCAGCACCGCGTGCAGCAGCACCGTCAGCTCCGCCTCGAAATCCGGTCGCCCGCTCACCCGCCGGGTGCGGGCCAGGTCGTTGGCGATCGTCAACGCCGCGTGCACCCGGATCTTCGCCTCACGGGCGGGCAGGTCCGGCGAGATCGTCGCCAACAGGGCCACCCACTGGTCCACGTAGTCGCGCTGCACGCGCAGCAGGTCGGCCTTGTCGCGGTCCGGCATCGTCACGCGGTCGGCCGTGAAGGACACGAGCAGTTCCGGCGTGTGCAGCAGCGTGTGGACGTACGACGCGGCCAGCCGGCGCAGCGCGGAGTGTTCGTCGGGCGCGCGCAGCGCCTGCTCGGCGGCCAGCGCGAGCCGGTCCGCCGCGCGGTGGCCGATGGCGACCATCAGCGCCGCCTTGCTGGGGAAGTGCCGGTAGACGCTCGGGCCGGCGATCCCGGCCGCGGCGCCGATGTCCTCCATGCTCACCGCGTGGAAACCGCGTTCGGCGAACAGTGCCGTCGCGGCGGCCAGCACCTGTTCGCGGCGGGACGGGGTGCCGAGGCCGTCGGGCACGGCGGGCGCAGCGAGGCCCTCGGGCAGTGTGGTGTTGAGCACAGCCAGCGCCAGTTCCACCAACATCGGCACGAACCGGCGCCGCGCCACGGTGGTGTGGTGCACGGCCACGCTGCCGAACACCGACAGCGCTCCCCAGCACAGGAATTCGGCGTCGTCGGCGGTCAGTGAAGGGCGCGCGCCGAGCAGGGCCTTCGTCCACGCGTCGAGCACGGCGCCGGAGCGGCGGCGGATCTCGCGGCGCTCGTCGCGGGGCAGGTGCGGGCCTTCCCAGCGCCACAGCGCGGCGATCTCGCGCCGTTCGACGGCCTGCGTGGCGAGGCCCGTGAGCAGCACTTCCAGCTGGTCAGGGGCGCCGGAGAGCGCCGAGGCGGTCACGGCCTCCATGTCGTCGATGCCCGCGAGCACCACGTACGCCAAGATCGCCTGCTTGTCCGAGAAGTGCCGGTACAGCGCCGGCCCGGTGACCCCGGCCGCGGCGGCGATGTCGTTGATGCCGACGCCGTGGAAGCCGCGCGCACGGAACAGCCCCGCGGCGACCGCGGCGAGCTGGGCCTTGCGGTCGCGGGGGCGCGACCCGCGGGCTGGAGTACTCATGGTGAACCGACGATAGCGCGAATCGGAACACCGGCAACCCATTGACACCATCGGGTTCTGCGGGCTTATGTTAATGGGCATTAGCGTGACAACCGTCGTACGATCGATGACGAGATACACCGAAGTGTCCAACCACGCCGCTGCGCGGAGGAGTGTTCAGTGAGTAGCGAGGCCTACATCTACGAGGCGATGCGCACGCCTCGAGGTAAGAACAAGGGCGGTGCCCTCCACGGCACCAAGCCGCTCGACCTGGTGGTCGGGCTGATCGAAGAGCTCAAGGTCCGCCACCCGAACCTCGACCCGCAGGTGATCGACGACGTCATCCTCGGCGTCGTGTCCCCGGTGGGTGAGCAGGGCGCCGACATCGCGCGCACCGCCGCGCTGGTGGCCGGGCTGCCCGAGACCGTCGCGGGCGTACAGCTCAACCGCTTCTGCGCGTCGGGCCTCGAAGCCACCAACATGGCGGCCCAGAAGGTGCGCTCGGGCTGGGACCAGCTGATCATCGCGGGCGGCGTGGAGTCCATGTCGCGCGTGCCGATGGGTTCCGACGGCGGCGCGCTGTTCATGGACCCGACCACGGCGTACGACGAGTACATCGTGCCGCAGGGCATCGGCGCCGACCTGATCGCGACGATGGAGGGTTTCAGCCGCGAGGACGTCGACCGCTTCGCGGTGCGTTCGCAGGAGAAGGCCGAGGCGGCCTGGTCCGGTGGCTACTTCGCGAAGTCCGTGGTGCCGGTGAAGGACATGAACGGCGTCACGATCCTCGACCACGACGAGCACCGCCGCCCCGGCAGCACCGTCGAGGGCCTGGCGAAGCTGAAGGCCGCGTTCGCCGGCATCGGCGACATGGGCGGCTTCGACGCCGTCGCGCTGCAGAAGTACCACCAGGTCGAGAAGATCGACCACGTCCACACGGGCGGCAACTCCTCGGGCATCGTCGACGGCGCGGCCATCGTGCTCGTCGGCAGCGAGCAGGTCGGCAAGACCTTCGGCCTCACGCCGAAGGCGCGCATCGTCGCCACCGCGGCCATCGGCTCGGAGCCCACGATCATGCTCACCGGCCCCACGCCGGCCACCCACAAGGTGCTCAAGACCGCGGGCCTGACCCCGGACGACATCGACCTGTGGGAGCTCAACGAGGCGTTCGCGTCCGTCGTGCTCAAGTGGCAGAAGGACTTCCACCTGCCCGACGAGAAGGTGAACGTGAACGGCGGCGCGATCGCCATGGGCCACCCGCTCGGCGCCACCGGCGCGATGCTGGTCGGCACCGTGGTCGACGAGCTGGAACGCCGCCAGGCGCGCCGCGCCCTGGTGACCCTGTGCATCGGCGGCGGCATGGGCGTCGCGACCATCATCGAGCGGGTGTGAGGACCTCCAATGGCTGAAAGCAAGACCATCCGCTGGGAGAAGGACGCGGACGGCATCGTCACGCTGACGCTCGACGACCCGAACCAGTCGGCGAACACCATGAACGCCGACTTCCGCGAGTCGCTCGGCGTCACCGTGGAGCGGTTGGAAGCCGAGAAGGACGACATCGCGGGCGTGGTGATCACGTCGGCCAAGAAGACGTTCTTCGCCGGCGGCGACCTGCGTGACCTGATCAAGGCGACGCCCGAGCAGGCCGAGGCGTTCACCGCGTCGAGCACGCTGATGAAGTCGCAGATGCGCCGCATCGAGCAGCTCGGCAAGCCGGTCGTCGCGGCCATCAACGGCGCCGCTTTGGGCGGTGGCCTCGAAATCGCGCTGGCGACGCACCACCGCATCGCGGCCGACGCGAAGGGCAGCCAGATCGGCCTGCCCGAGGTCACGCTGGGCCTGCTGCCCGGCGGTGGCGGCGTGGTGCGCACCGTGCGGCTGCTCGGCATCCAGAGCGCGCTGCTCAACGTGCTGCTGCAGGGCACACGGCACAAGCCGCGCAAGGCGCTGGAGCTGGGCCTGGTCCACGAGGTCGTGGACACCGTCGAGGAGCTGGTGCCCGCCGCCAAGGCGTGGATCAAGGCCAACCCCGAAGGCGGTGTCCAGCCGTGGGACGTGAAGGGCTACAAGATCCCGGGCGGCACCCCGTCGAACCCGAGCTTCGCGGCCAACCTGCCCGCGTTCCCGGCGAACCTGCGCAAGCAGCTCAAGGGCGCGCCGATGCCCGCGCCGCGCGCGATCCTGGCCGCGGCCATCGAGGGCGCGCAGGTCGACTTCGACACCGCGATCACGGTGGAGACGCGCTACTTCGTGAGCCTGGCCACCGGTCAGGTCTCGAAGAACATGACCAAGGCGTTCTTCTTCGACCTGCAGTCGATCAACTCGGGTGGCTCGCGTCCGGACGGTTTCGAGAAGTACACCGCCCGCAAGGTGGGCGTGCTCGGCGCCGGGATGATGGGCGCGGCGATCGCGTACGTGTCGGCGAAAGCCGGCATCGACGTCGTGCTCAAGGACGTGTCGCAGGAAGCCGCCGACAAGGGCAAGGGCTACGCGGTCAAGCTCGAGGAGAAGGCTCTCTCGCGGGGCAAGACCACGCAGGAGAAGTCCGACGAGCTGCTCGGCCGCATCAAGGCCACCGGCGACGCGGCCGACTTCGAGGGCGTCGACTTCGTGATCGAGGCCGTGTTCGAGAGCGTGGAGCTCAAGCACAAGGTGTTCGGCGAGATCGAGAGCATCGTCAACTCCGACGCCGTGCTGGGGTCCAACACCTCGACCCTGCCGATCACCACGCTGGCCGAGGGCGTGAAGCGGACCGAGGACTTCATCGGGATCCACTTCTTCTCGCCGGTGGACAAGATGCCGCTGGTCGAGATCATCTGCGGCGAGAAGACTTCGCCCGCGACGCTCGCGAAGGTCTTCGACTACACCCTGCAGATCAAGAAGACCCCGATCGTCGTCAACGACAGCCGCGGCTTCTTCACCTCGCGCGTGATCGGCACGTTCATCAACGAGGCCGTCGCCGCGCTGGGCGAGGGCGTCGAGCCGGCGTCGATCGAGCAGGCGGGTTCGCAGGCCGGCTACCCGGCGCCGCCGCTGCAGCTCATGGACGAGCTGACTTTGACGCTGCCGCGCAAGATCCGCGTCGAGACCCGCGCCGCCGTCGAGGCCGCCGGCGGCACCTGGACGCCGCACGCGTCCGAAGCCGTCATCGACCGCATGCTCGACGACTACGACCGCAAGGGCCGCAGCACCGGCGCGGGCTTCTACGAGTACGACGAGAACGGCAAGCGCACCGGCCTCTGGCCCGGCCTGCGCGACGCCTTCAAGTCCGGCACCGGCGAAGTCCCCTTCGAGGACCTCAAGGAGCGCATGCTCTTCGCGGAGGCGCTCGAGACGGTGAAGTGCTTCGACGAGGGCGTGCTGACCACGGTGGCGGACGCGAACATCGGGTCGATCTTCGGGATCGGGTTCCCGGCGTGGACTGGTGGGGTCATTCAGTACATCAACCAGTACGCGGGTGGGTTGCAGGGGTTCGTCGACCGGTCGCGTGAGCTGGCGGCGCGGTATGGCGACCACTTCCTGCCGCCGGAGTCGTTGGTGGCTAAGGCTGCCAAGGGTGAGATCTACGAATAGGCGCTGTTAGAGGCTGATCGAGAGGGGCCCTTTCCCGGAGGTTTCCGGGGGAGGGCCTTTTTCGTGTTTGGGGGTCAGGTCTAGGCGGATGGTGTAGCCGAGGAAGCGGGCGTACATGAGGAACTCGCACAGGGTGAGGTCGTGCACTGTCGGGCTGTACTCGAGGCGGAGTTTTCTCGTGTCAACGGCGGGGTCTGGTGGCGAAGTCCGGGTGGGGCATGCGTTCGCGCCATGTCAGGGGACGTTCGGCAGGGGCGTTCTCGATGATCAGAGGGCGGATGCCGCAGCCGAGTTCGTAGGCGTATTCGGCGAGGCGGTGCGGGCTTGCTGCGGTTCGGAAGCACTGCCGATGACTGCTGCGCATCGAGTTGTCTTGACAAGTTGGTGGGTGCCAGGATGGCCTGATGGTGGACCGCAGCAGTGGTGTACCTGCGTACCGGCAGGTCGCCGAGGATCTTCGCGAGAAGATCGCGGTAGGTGAATACGCGCCGGGCGTGCAGCTGCCCAGCGAGCGCGAATTGGTCGATGCCTACGGGGTTTCGGAGTCGACGGTTCACGAAGCTGTGAACGCGCTGCAGTCAGAGGGACTGGTGACTTCCGAACCCGGCCACGGCATCGTCGTCCGGCCGTCAACGATCGTGCTGGAACGAGTGGCAGCCGCTCGGCTTTCGCGGGCCGCGCGTGAGCAGGACGGGGGAGCGTTCCGAGCCGATGCCGCCACCCGGGGCCTGACCCCGTCGGCGGAGGTGGGGGTCCGCTTCGAGCCGGCAGTCGCGCGGGTCGCCGCTCGGCTCGCGGTCCCCGAAGGCAGTGAGGTCACCGTCCGGGATCGGGTCATGCGAGTCGACGGCGTGGTGGTTCAGCTGGCCGTGTCGAGGCTCCCGCGTGAGCTGACCCGCGGAACCGCCGTCGAGAACCCGGACACCGGGCCCGGCGGGACATATGCGCGTTTGGAGGAAGCCGGCCACGCCCTTGGCTCCTTCATCGAACACGTCGGCGCGCGGATGCCGACTCCCGATGAAGCCTCGTTGTTGCAGCTCGCCGACGGTGTCCCCGTAATCACCGTCACCCGAGTGGCCTACGGGGCTGACGGCACTCCTTAGAGACGAACGACAGGGTCGACGGATCGTCACGCACTGTCGTACGAGTGGCCCGCCGACTGAGGATTCGCTCGGATGGCGGCAGAAATGCCGGGAGTTCCTGTCGGTGGTGGATGCGAAAATGGTTCATGACCACCACAACGCCCACCGAGGAGCGCCAGGATCCGCTTGCCTTCGCGGGGGCCGACAAGCTGGTGAAGCTGGTCGGGGCGCTGTACCAGCGGCCGCGGGTGGGGGATCTGCCGCGGTCGTTGCATTCGGCGAACGTGGAGTGGGAGCCGGGCTACCAGCAGGAACGCGCGGGGCGAAAGGGTTTGCCGATGGTGTGCCTGGTGGGGCCGGACGCGGGCGTCGGCGTGCTGGAGGAGTTCAAGCGGCGGCTCGGCAGTGCGCGGCCCAGTGGGGGTGTCCGGTACGCCTACCTGCCGCTCGAGGCGCTCGCCAACGAAACGGACAACGACGGCCCCGCCACCGAGGCCAGCGTGCAGGCGATCCGGGACATCCTGTGGCAGGCGCGCACTGAGCTTCTCCGCAGCCCGCGGTCCCGGGGTTCCGGCCTCAGGTTCGGGCTGTTCACGCTGGTCGTGCAGCTGATGGCCGAGAAGCTGCCCGACTCGGACCCGCCGGAGCGGACGTTGCTGCGCAAGCTGCAGGACAACGGTCTGCTGGTGCGGTTCCGTTCGGCGATCGAGAACGTCGGCAAGGAACTGGTCCCGACCAACGACACCTGGAAGTACCCGCTGCTCGTGCTGCGGTTGCTCACGATGGCGACGTTCCGCCTCGCCGTGACCGGTCGCGTGCCGCTGCTGTCCGGGCGGTACCGCTGGTTCCTGCGCCAGCCGCACCTCGCGCCGGAGATGTCGGGCAGCTTCGTGCGCTTCGCGGTGCGCCTCACTGATGGCGAGTGGCAGCAGGAGTCGCCGGAGTTCGTTGCCCGGCTTCTCGTCAACGCGTTCCTGGAAGACCTCCGCCGCGGCTACCGGCTGCAGTTCTTCCGCCGCCGGCGCATGACGTACCCGGTGCTGCTGCTCGACCACGTCACCACGGCCAACGGTGGCTACCGGCTGCTGGAGCTGGTCAACGACGTGCGCAACCAGACCGGCCTGTTCGACCCGCTGCTGGTCGTGAGCACGAGCGACGCACCGCCGCCGGACGACCGGCCCAGCGAGGACCGTCCACGGTGGACCGCGGCGGACGCAGGCGACGCGTACCGCTCGTGGCAGCACCAGCTGCTCCGCGACCGCCGCGCCCGCGACGCCGCCGCGTGGTACCTGCCGATCGGCCTCGACCCCGGCACGCCCGAGCAGCAGAGCAAGGCGCGCAAGCACGTGCAGTCGCTCGGGGACACGTATGTGTTGCGCCGGCGGCAGTCGCGGCCGCCGTGGTGGGCGACACGGTGGATGCGGATCGGGGTGCCGCTGGTGGTCGTGGCGCTCGTGGCGAGCGTCCTCGGCGTGCGGTATCAGGATTTCCGCACGAGTCACTGCGGCACGTCGAGCGAGTGGCTCACCTGGACGGGCACCGAGTGCGTGGGGATCTCCGACGGTTCGTTCGCGGTGTTCCAGCCCGCCGACGACACCATCCGGCAGGTGCTTTCCGTGATCACGGACCAGAACCGCCGCGCGGCCGAGCTGCACGACGCGCATCCGGAGCGGCCGTACATCACGCTCGTGGACCTCGAAGCGCACACGTCGTCCAACGGCACCGCCGACGGTCTCACCGCCGAACGCGAGTCGCTGGAAGGCATCGCGGTGGCGCAGCTGCGCCAGCTCACGGCCACGGCCACGGCCGAGCCGATCGTGCGCGTGCTCATGGCCAACGGCGGGCTCGGGATGCGCCAGGGCGTGGCCGTCGCGCAGCAGCTGAGCCGGATGGCCGAGCAGGACCCCAGCATCGTCGGTGTGGTGGGCCTGGACATGAGCAGCCTGCCAACGCAGCTGACGATCCGCGCGCTCGGCGACGCGGGGCTGCCGGTGGTGGCCTCCACGCTCTCGGCCGACGGGCTCGCCGACCAGAATCCCGTGTACTTCCAGGTGGCGCCGCAGAACCGTCGCGAAGCCGCGGTGGCCGCGGCCTTCGCCGCCACCCGGCCGGGCCCGCGCACGCTGCGCGTGTACTACTCCGACGACGATTCCGACACCTACAGCACGAACCTGCGCGACGACGTGGTGAAGTCGTTCAAGGACAAGGGTTTCACGGTCGAAGCCCGCGCGTTCGAGCCGGACGGCGGCCAGGTGGCACCCCCGTCGCACGATCGCTACGGCGAACGGCTCGTGGGCAACGCCGCCGCCGCGGGCCGGGACACGTGCTCCTACAACGGGTTCGTGCTCTTCGCCGGCCGCGGCGTGCCGGACTTCGGCGACTTCGCCAACGGAGCGGCCCAATGCGGCAGCACGGCCACGATCATCGGTGACGACGACGTGTCCCGCTTCGTCGCCGACCAGGTGGCGCGCGAGCAGAACCGCGCGCTGCCGTACTACTACCTGTCCTTCGCCAGCGAGCCGGCCACCGACCCGCAGGGCCTCGCGCGCGACTTCTACACCACGCTCGACCGCACGCTGTTCCCCTTCGAGCAGACCGAACGCGGCCGCTCCTTCGACGGCCACGCCGCCCTTTCCTACGACGCCGCCCTCGTGATGATCACGGCCACCGCCTACCTGCGCGAGACGTCCGCCAACATCCCGGTGACGCCGGGCGCGGTGTGGCGCGAGATCACCGCCATCCACACCTCCCGCCCCGACGACCGTCAGACGAACAAGTACATCGAGGGCGTCTCCGGCACCATCGACTACGGCGGCGACATCGGCCGGCACGTGCCGGAAGCCAAGCCGGTCTCCGTGCTGCGCGTGGAGGGCGGTGAGGTGGTGCGCGGCCTGCAGGGCTTCTGCGGCATGGCGGCGGGGCACACGTCGGACGCCTGGTGTCCAGCGGATTCGTGAGCGCTACTCGGAAGGCCAGCGACGGACGTAGGCCTCGGGCACCGTGGTGCCGCCTCGGAGCTCGAGGTTGTGCACGTTCAGGCGGGGCCGGGTGAGGCCGTGCTCGTCGATCGCGAGGTCGACCGAGTCGAGCACGCAGTCGATCAGCCAGATCATCCGCTCGTGGGCCTTGTACGGGGTGATCGCCCAGCGGCACCGGGTGACTCGCACGTCTTCGAAGACTAGCCGCGGCCGTCGGTCCTTTTCGGACCACGGTTCCTCGACCGAGTCGAAGTCCAGGCGGGCATCGGTGAACTCGGTCTTGCCGAACCGGACGTCGCCCGGACGCAGGGCCATCCCGGAGAAGTCCACCAGCTCACCGAGGAACCGGCACCGGTAGAAGTCGATCGGGCCGCGCCCGACACGCCAGCCGGAACAGTCCAGCTCCCGGCCCTTGAACTCGGTGCCGACGAACTCGGCACCGGCGTCGAACCGCGCGAACGTGAACGTCGATCGCTCGGACTCGAACACGGTGCCGTGGCAGCTGAGCTTGCCGGTGAAGGCGGCCCAGTCGAACGTGGTGAGTTCGCCGGTGAACCTCGCTCCGTCGAAGACCGCCGAGCCGGCGAACTCCAGGTGCGAGAAGTCGGCGTTGAGGAACCTGACCCCGGTGAAGTCGAAGGTGAGCTCGTGCCACCGCCAGGCGCCGCGGCGGCCCAACCGATCGCGGAACGTGCGGAGGATGGCCTGCTGCACCTCGGTTTCCTCGGTTGAGACCTCGTCCGGTGACAGGCGGAGGTACCCGCACAACACGTCCACGCACACCTGGCGCTTGTCGACCCAGTCGTCCGCCAGGCCGGCGAGGGAGTAGACGGCGGTCAACCGCACCGCCGGGCTTTCGTGCGCCAGCTGCTCGGCGGCTTTGCCGAGGCGTTCGTTGAAGCGCTGGACCGTTTCCCGTTCGTCCTTCTCGACGGCGAGCCGGTGCTCGTCTTCGGTCACCCGCTGCTTGCGGTAGTTGACCGCGAGCAGCACGACACCGCCGAACCCCGCGACCACCGACAGGGCGATCTTCATGAGATCGAGGAACTGGTCGACGCCGAACGAGGCCGTGCTCGGCAACCGCGGCCAGCCGAGGAACCAGAGCAGGCCGCCGAAGGTCACCGCGGCGACCGCGAGGCCGATGATCAGCCACGCGACCACCGACAGCGCGATCCGGCCCCGGCGCCGGCTCAGGGACGGCACGAGGCGATCGACGGTGTCTACCAGCGCGGTCCGCACCGAACGCCGGCGCGCGAGCACCGCCACACCCGCGAGCACAGCGACGGCGACGAGGGCGTAGCGAAGCCAATCGGACACGGTGGACGAGATTAGCCGCTACCGCGCACGCGTGTCCGGCGGTTGCGCGGGCTCACCTCACCGGGCGGTACCGGAGATCGACCGCCAGCGCCGGATCACCGTCGTGGATGCGGGCGAAGTGGACGGGCGGGGTGCCGGGGCTGTCGAACAGACGCACGCCCGAGCCGAGCATCACCGGGGCCAGGTGCACGTGGAACTCGTCGATCAGCCCGAGTTCCAGGCATTGGCGGGCGATGTCCTGGCTGTGGATCTCCAGGTCCTTGCCCTTCGCGGCGGCCAGGGCGATCTCGACGGCCTCGGTGAGATCGCAGTCCAGGAAGGTGACGGTGTCGTCCGGGATCGCGTCCTCGGGGTGGTGCGTGAGCACGAAGACCGGACCCGTCCAGTCGCCGCCGTAGGGCTGCCGACCCGCTTGGCCCGGGACGCGCTGCGTGAGGGCGTCGTAGCCGCGGCGACCGCCCAGCACCGCGCCGAGGGTGGCGATGGCTTCGTGGTGGACGCCGGGGGCGACTTTGGTGCCCGACATCCAGTCCATCGAGTGGCCGGGGCCGGCGGCGAAGCCGTCGAGCGACATCATCAGGTGCCAGCGCACGTTGCCCATGGAGGTCTCCGTTCGTTTTCGGTGTGCCCGTACTGACCGGCGGGCACCCGAAAACTCATCGGCCGAGCATCCACCTCACGAAATCGAAGAACTCCTTGGCGTAGAGGTGCGGCTCGTCGGCGGCCGCCGCGACCTCGTCGACCCAGCGGTACACCTCGGCGTAGCGCGGAAGCCGGTCGGCTTCGTACGCCTGCAGCGCGGCCGGCACGTCCGCGTCCGTGAGGTGCTCGGCGAGGACCAGCGCGTCTTCGACGCCCAGGGAGGCGCCGGAGGTGATGTGCGGGGAGACGGCGTGCGCGGAGTCGCCGGCGAGGGCGACGTGGGCGGAGACCCAGCGGGATTGCCGGGGCAGCGCCAGCACACGGTTGCTGACCACGCGCTCGTCCGGCGTCGCTTCGATGGCTTCGCGCAAGGGGAAGGACCAGCCGCCGTCGTAGAGGTGGGCGACGCGGGCGAGAGCTTGCTCCTTCGGCGAGCCCTCGGGCGGCGGCGAGCCCAGCTGGGCGATGACCCAGAACGCCGTGCCGCCACCGCTGCGGACCACCCCGCCGCGGGTGCGTTCGCGGCCGATCACGAACCGTTCCGACGTGATCGCCGGGATGGCGCTCTCCGCGACGATCCCGCGCCACGCCAGGTGGCCGGGGTAGTCCTGCGCGGCCGAGCCGGGGGAGAGCTGCTCGCGGATGCGCGAGTGCACGCCGTCGGCGCCCACGAGGAGGTCGGCTTCCTCGGTCGAGCCGTCGGAGAACTCCACGGTGACGCCGGCGTCGTGGTCGCGGTAGCCGGTCACGCGCGCGCCGGTGCGCAGTTCGTCCGGCGTCAGCGCGGCGGCGAGCAGCTCGTTGAGGCGCTGGCGCGTGATCATGAGGTAGTCGACGTCGGCGAGGTCGCCGTAGTACTCGTCCATGACCTCACCGGCCGGGTCCTGGTAGCGGATCGCGCTCGGCGCGCCCGCCGCGCGGATCTCACCGCCCACACCGAGCCGGTCGAACACCGCGAGCGCATTCGCCCACAGCCCCAGCGCGGCGCCGACGCCGCGGATCTCCGATTCCTGTTCGCACACCAGGGTTTCGAACCCCGCTCGCCGGAGCGCAAGCCCGGTCGTCAACCCGACAACGCCGCCCCCGGCGACCACCGCTCGTTTTCGCACGGGCCACATCTTCCTCGCGGAAACGGTGTGGTGACAAGCCGGAAAAGGTGGCACAAGATCACCGGTGCGGCCCAGTGGTGCGGTTTTTTCCGGATCTTGGCAGTTGAGGTCTAGACCTCGTAACGGTGCGGCCGCGTGCCGGGTCCGCTGCTGACGGTATCGCGGCGATCCGTCGCAGGGTGCGTTTTGTTGCCCAGCAACGGGTTCCGTACCTTTCTGTGGATTCGTTCACGTCTGTAACGTTTCATGGTAATTCCTCGACAAGGCGGCGCACGGTCATTTTTTCGAGGAGGCACAAGGTGTTGCGAAAACTGGGAATGCTCTTGGCTGCCGGTTTGCTGGTCGCCGGCTGCGGCGCGGCACCTGCTCCGAGCGGAAGCGGTGGCGTCGTCCCGCCGGTCACCACGGCTTCACTGCCGAGCACTTCCTCTTCGCCGGTAACGACTTCCGCGACGCCGACGACCGAATCGTCCGCTTCGACCACTTCCGTGCCGACGGACGTCGCACCGCAGACCACCGCTTCGAAGACCGTACCCAAGGTCACCGTTCCGAAAACCACAGCGAAACCGAAGACGACGCCGAAAACCACCGCCGCGGCGCCGAAAACCAACACCGCGGCCTGCAGCGCGGACTACTACCGCAACTCCTCGGGCGTCTGCGTGCACCGTCCGTCGTCCAACCCGGCCGGTGCGACCGCCAAGTGCAACGACGGCAGCTACAGCTACAGCCAGCACCGCTCCGGCACCTGCTCCGGCCACGGCGGCGTCGCGGTCTGGATCAACCGCCCCGCGAGCTGACCGCGCCGTGACGGGTACCCGCCCGATTCCCGATCGGGCGGGCACCGGCGTCAATGGTGGTGCGTGACCTTGGTGTGGCTGGTCGAGTGGGTGGTCGTCGAGTGCGACGTCGACCCGGTGCTGTGGCCGTGGACCACGACGAAGTAGACGATCACGGCGACCACGATCAGCGCGAGGATGGCCGCGATGGCGATCTTCGCCTTGCTGTAGGGCCGTTCGCCCTGCACTTCGCCGGTGCGGCCGTTGACGAGGATCCGCCAGTTCTTGCCGGCGTACACGTAGGTGGCGACCCACACCGGCAGCAGCATCAGCTTGAAGGTGACGTCGCGGTGTGACGTGTTCATCGACTGCACGCGCTGCTCGTCACCGCCGATGTCGTGGCGGCAGTCGTCCTCGATGACCGGCGTCATGCGGCGCTTGGCTTCCTCGAAGCCGCTTTCGGCCTCGATGTCGTAGCGCAGCGCGAAATGCCCGGCGAGGAACTGCGGCTGGTACGGCTCGGCCTGCTCCAGTGGCCACGGCGCGAGCCGGTCGAGCTCCTTCGGCGGCAGCTGCGTGCTGCCCAGCACCAGCACGTCGTCGAAGAACCGGGCGACCTGGCCGCCGGCCGGGTACCACCGCGTGCGCTGCACCCGGCGGGTCTTCTGCTGCCCGTTGTCGTAGTAGGTCTCGGTGACCCAGTAGTGCTCGCCGCGCTGTCCGGAGTAGACGGTGTCGGTCTGCGAATCGTAGGTCCAGTGCGGGATGTAGGTGCTCTTGGTGGACTCGGCGGTGCCGACCTTCTTCAGCGCGTTGGGCGCGAACCAGCGTGAGTTCGTCCACTTCTTCAGGTGTGTGCTCACCGCGGCCTTGTCGAACTGGAACGGCAGCACGCCTTCGGGCACGAGCTGGCCGGACGCCTGCGCGTCGATCACCAGGGGCGCACCGCAGAACTGGCACAGGCTGGCCGTCTCGTTCGTCTCGGTGGTGGCGCCGCAGCGCTGGCACTTGAAGACGTACTGGCCGATCGTGGCCACCGGCTTGCGGGCCAGACCGGTGAGGTCGGCGAACGCGATCTCGCGGATCTGCCGGTCGCCGGCCGTGATCTCCTGGCGGTACCCGCAGTACGGGCACTGCATCGAGGTCGACCCCGGCGCGAACTCCAGGCGGGCGCCGCAGCCGCCGCACGGGTAGGTGGTCGCGGCCGTGTTCGCCGGCGCGAACGCGGGCGGCGGAGCGGACTGCGGGGGTCCGCCGGGCATCGGTGCTCCAGGCATGGGCGCGCCGGGCATGGCGCCGCCCGGCATGGGCCCGGGCATCGGTCCGCCGGGCATGGGCGCCCCGGTCATCGGTCCGCCTGGCATGGGTCCGCCGGGCATGGCACCGCCCGGCATGGGGCCACCAGGGAACGGTCCGCCTGGCATGGGGCCACCAGGGATGGGCCCGCCGGGCATCGGTCCGCTCGGCATCGGGCCGTGGTGCGGGTAGTTCGGGTTGGTCATGGCGGCTCCCCTCCGCTGGACGAGTCTGGACGGCTCAGGACTGCGGCGGCAGCGGCGGCGGGGTGGCGCCGAACAGCGGCGACACCTCCGGTACCTGCGCGGCCGGCGTCCATTGCGGCATCCCGTTCCTCCACACGAGGGTGTCCCGGGTGAGCGTGCCCGTGGAGATCTGCTGCCCGAGCTGAGCCCGGTCGAACGGGCCCAGTTGCTGACCGTTCGCGCCCAGGAACCACTGCTCGGCCTGCGGCAGCGGCGGCGGCATCTGCGGTGTCGGCGCCGACGGCGGCTGCTGCTGATACTGCTGCTGCGGTTGCTGCTGGTACTGGGGTTGCTGGAACTGCTGGGGCTGCTGGAACTGCTGCTGCTGGTACCCCTGCGGCCCCGCGGCCCGCTGGCCGAGCGCCATGCCGAGGCCGATGCCCAGGCCTTCGCCCGCGCCGCCCTGGTTGTTCGCGGCGGCTTCGATCGCGTTGGCGGACTGGAACTTCGTGTACTGGTCGAGGTCGCCGACCACACCCATCTGGGTCCGCTTGTCCATCGCGGCCTCGACCTCGGGCGGGACCGAGATGTTCTCGATGATGAACTTCGAGATCTCGATGCCGTTGCTGTGCAGTTCGAGGTTGAGCGCGTTGGCGATCGCGCCGCCGATCCGGTCCTGCTGGGTCACGAGATCGAGCATCGGCACCTTGGCCGCGGCGATGGCGGGGCCGAGCTTGCCGATGATCATCTGCCGGAGGTACTCGGAGACCTCCTCGGTGCGGAACTGCGGGTCGGTGCCCGCGAGCTCCTTGAGCAGCGCGACCGGCTCGATCACCCGCACCGCGTACCCGCCGAACGCGCGGAGCCGGACCATGCCGAACTCCGGGTCGCGCAGGATGATCGGGTTCTGCGTGCCCCACTTGAGGTCGGTGAACTGCCGGGTGTTGACGAAGTAGACCTCGGCCTTGAACGGCGAGTTGAACCCGTACTTCCAGCCCTTGAGGGTGGACATGATCGGCATGTTCTGCGTCTGCAGCGTGTGCATGCCCGGGGCGTACGCGTCGGCGACCTGGCCCTCGTTCACGAAGACCGCGGCCTGCGACTCGCGGACGGTGAGCTTGGCGCCCATCTTGATCTCGTTCTCGTAGCGCGGGAAGCGCCACACGATCGTGTCCCGGCTGTCGTCGGTCCACTCGATGATGTCGATGAACTCGCCGCGGATCTTGTCGAAAATCCCCACGTACCGGCCCCCGTCGCCTCCGTCGTTCCGGGCGCTCCCCGGCCCGTCGACACAGTACCGTGCGCCCCGTCCGGACGTGGCCGGAACCACCAGGTGCCAGGCCGCGGGTGCGGGCGGTGCCCGGTCGCGTCGAAGCGCCGAAGGTGTCCACATTGGACATCCCGGAGCGCCGCCGTCGGACGAATTCCCTGAGGGGACTGTCCGTTTTGACTGCTCCATTCAGCCCAATCCGCTAAGTCGGGTCCGTCACGTACCTCCCGCCGAGGCCGGTCCAACCGGTAACGTCCCTTCCGGTACCGCGTACGACTAATCCGGGGGCACACCGTGGCTCAGACAAGCGCGCGAGCGATCGTTCCGGTGCTCGCCTCGTGCGGCCTCGTCGCGTCGTTCATGCAGACGCTGGTGGTGCCGCTGATCCCGGCGTTCCCGCGCCTGCTCGACGCCTCGGCGACCGACGCCTCCTG
Organism: Amycolatopsis rhabdoformis; assembly: GCF_035918295.1. GTDB lineage: Bacteria > Actinomycetota > Actinomycetes > Mycobacteriales > Pseudonocardiaceae > Amycolatopsis > Amycolatopsis rhabdoformis. The sequence goes on along the minus strand of NZ_CP142149.1, from coordinate 6,282,928 downwards.
GGTCGTCACCGTGACGCTGCTGGCCGGCGCCATCATCACGCCCGTCGCGGGGCGGCTCGGCGACCTCTACGGCAAGCGCCGCATCCTCCTCGCGAGTCTCGCCGTGCTGGTCCTCGGCTCGGTCGTGTCCGCCGTGACGAGCGACCTCGCGCTGATGGTCGTCGGCCGCGGCCTGCAGGGCTGCGCGATGGGCGTGATCCCGCTCGGCATCAGCATCATGCGCGACGAGCTCCCGCCGGAGAAGGTCAGCGGCGCCGTCGCCCTCATGAGCGCGACGCTCGGGGTCGGCGGCGCGATCGGCCTCCCGCTGGCGGCCATCGTGGCCGAGAACGCCGACTGGCACGTCCTCTTCTGGAGCGCCGGCGCCCTCGGCGTGGTCTGCGCGGCGCTGATCCTGCGCTACGTGCGCGAATCACCCGTCCGCACGCCCGCACCCTTCGACTACGTGGGCGCGCTCGGCCTCGTCGTCGGCCTGACCTGCCTGCTGCTGCCGATCGTCAAGGGCAGCGAGTGGGGCTGGACCAGCGCCGGCACGCTCGGCAGCGCGGCCGCCGCGATCGTCGTGCTGCTGGCGTGGGGCTGGTACCAGCTGCGTCGCCGCGACCCGCTGGTGGACCTGCGCGTGTCGGCTCGCCGGCCGGTGCTGTTCACGAACCTGGCGTCGATCATGGTCGGGTTTTCGATGTACGCCATGGCCTTGTCGTTCCCGCAGCTGCTGCAGGCACCGGCCACCACTGGCTACGGGCTCGGCCAGACCATGGTCCAGGCGGGCCTCTGCCTGGCGCCCAACGGCCTGGTCATGATGGCCCTCTCACCCGTGTCCGCCCGCCTGACCAACCGCTACGGCGCCCGCGTGACGCTGATGACCGGCGCCGTGGTGATCGCGCTCGGGTACGTGTTCGCGATGGTGCTCATGGACAACGTCGCCGAGCTGATCACCGCGTCGGTGATCATCGGGGCCGGTGTGGGCATCGCCTACGCCGCCATGCCCGCGCTCATCATGGGATCGGTGCCGGTCACGGAAACGGCGTCCGCCAACGGCCTCAACTCGCTCATGCGCTCGGTCGGCACGTCGACCTCCAGCGCGGTGATGGCCGCGCTGCTCGCCAACCTCACCATCACCGTCGGCGCGATCACGGTGCCGTCGCTGGCCGGCTTCCGCACCACGTTCGTGGTGGCGGCCGTCGCCGCGCTGATCGGGCTGGGCCTCACGGCCTTGGTGCCCCGAGTCCGCGCGAAGACGGCCGCCCCGGAACCCGCGGCGGTCTAGAGCAGCGGCGGCACCGACGCGTCGATCAGGTGCGGCCCCGGCTCGGCGAGCGCGCGGCCGAACTGCTCGGCCAGCTCTTCGGCCGTGGTCGCGCGCGTGGCGGGCACGCCCATGCCCTCGGCCAGCTTCACGAAGTCGAGGTCCGGCCGGCTGAGGTCGAGCAGCTCCTGGGCCTTCGGACCGTCGGCCGCCGCGCCGACGCGCTGCAGCTCCAGGCGCAGGATCGCGTAGGCGTGGTTGTTGAGGATCACCGTGGTCACGTCGAGGTTTTCGCGGGCCTGCGTCCAGAGCGCGGAGATCGTGTACATCGCGCTGCCGTCGGACTGCAGGTTGATCACCGGACGCGAGGGCGCGGCGATCGCGGCCCCGGTGGCCACCGGCATGCCGAAGCCGATCGCCCCGCCGGTGAGGGTGAGCACGTCGTGGCGCGGGGCGCCGGCGGTGGCGCCGGGCAGCAGCAGGCCGGACGTGTTGGCTTCGTCGGCGATGATCGCCTGCTCGGGCAGCAGCGCGCCGATCACCTCGACCCAGTTCTGCGCGGTGAGCGGCCCGCTCGGCAACGCCGGGCGCGAAGCCTCCTGCAGCACGGGTTCCACTTCCGCCGCCACGAGGGCCGCGACGTCCGCCAGCGCCTTCACCACGTCCTGCCCGACTTCGGCGAGCGTGTGCACCTTCGCGCCTTCGGGCACGAGGACACTCGGCTTGCCGGGGTAGGCGAAGAACGACACCGGCGCGCGCGTGCCGGCCACGATCAGGTGCTTGATGCCGTCGAGCTGGTACATCGCCTGCTCGGCGAGGTAACCGAGCCGCTCGATGTTCGGCAGGCCGGCGCCGCGTTCCAGCCGCGTCGGGAAGGTCTCGATCAGCGCCTTCACGCCCGTCGCCGTAGCGATGCGGCTGACGGCGAGCAACCCGGCCTCACGGCAGGCCGCGCCGCCGACGAGCAGCGCCACCGGCTCACCACTGCGCAGGATCTCGGCGATGTTCTTCACCGTCGTCGCGTCCACGGCGTGCGGCGCGCGCGGCGGGATCGGCGCGCACGTCTCGCCGCCGTCGCCCCACGACGCGTCGGCGGGCAGGATCAGCGTGGCCACCCGGCCCGGCGCGTCCTGCGAAGCCGCGACGGCCGCGGCCGCGTCGGCACCGACGTCCTTCGTGTGCTCCGAACGCCGCACCCAGCCCTCGAGCGAACCCGCGACCGCGTCGATGTCCGACTCCAGCGGTGCGTCGTACTGCTTGTGGTAAGTCGCGTGATCACCGACCACGTTCACCACCGGCGTGTGCGCGCGCCGCGCGTTGTGCAGGTTGGCCAGGCCGTTGCCCAGGCCCGGCCCGAGGTGCAGCAGCGTCGCGGCGGGCTTGTCGGCGATACGGGCGTACCCGTCGGCCGCGCCGGTCACCACACCCTCGAACAGCCCGAGCACCCCGCGCATCTCCGGCACGGAGTCGAGCGCGGTGACGAAGTGCATCTCCGACGTGCCGGGGTTCGAGAAGCACACCTCCACCCCGGCGTCGACGAGGGTGCGGATCAGGGACTGGGCGCCGTTCATGCTGCTCACTTTCTGGTCAGGCTCAGGAGAAGAGGACACCGGGGTTGAGGATCCCGGCCGGGTCGAAGCCCTGCTTGATCCGCCGCAGCAGCTCGAGCTTCGCCGGATCTTCGAGTTCCTTGTGGTACTTGGTTTTCGTGCGGCCGAGGCCGTGCTCGCCCGAGATCGCGCCGCCGAGGTCCATGGCGCAGGTGAAAATGTCGGTGAGCAGCTTCGTGCGCACCTCGGCGTCCTTGCAGAAGATCGCGAGGTGCACGTTGCCGTCGCCGGCGTGCCCGCAGCCGATCGCGCCGGCGCCCGCGGTCAGCGCCAGCTCGCGGGCCTTCGTGAGGAAGGGCGACATCGCCGAGCGCGGCACCACCACGTCGATCACGTCGTCCGCGCCGGCCGATTTCGCCGACCAGAACGCCTTTTCGCGCGCTTCGATGAGCCGGCGCGCGGAGCCGCCTTCGAGCACGTACACGTCGATCGCGCCCAGCTCGCTCAGCAGCTCGCCGAGTGCCTCGACGTCTTCGCCGAGCCGGCCGGTGTCGCGGTTTTCCAGCGCCACCACGAGGTAGGCCTGCACCTTGTCGCGGATCGCGTCGGGGACCCCGAGCTCGAGCTTCTCGTTGTAGACGATCGCGGCCATGGTGAGGTTGTCGATGTACTCGAGGATGTGGGGCGAGAGCCCGCTCGTGACGATCTTCGGCACCGCGGCCATCACCTGGTCGAAGTCGTCGAACGGCGCGAGCACGGTGGCGCCGTGGGGCAGCCGCGGGTGCAGCTTCAGCGTGACCTCGGTGGCGAGTGCGAGCGTGCCCTCCGAGCCGACGATCAGCTGCGTGAGGTCGTACCCGGTGGAGATCTTCGACGTGCGCCCGCCGGTGCGGATGATCTCGCCGGTGGGCAGCACGGCCTGCAGGCCGAGCACGTTGCCGCGGGTCACGCCGTACTTGATCGCGCGCATGCCACCGGCGTTGGTGCCGACGTTGCCGCCGATGCTCGCGCTCAGCTCACCGGGGTACACGGGGTAGGTGAGGCCGGCCTCGGCCGTGCGCTGGTCGAGCTCGGCCAGCGTGACCCCGGGCTGCACCACGGCGACGTGGTTCACGGTGTCGATCTCGAGCACGGCGTTCATCCGCTCGAAGGACACGAGCAGACCGCCTTCGACCGGCCGCGCGGCCGCGGAGAGCCCGGTGCCGGAGCCGCGCGCCGTCACGGGCAGGCCGGCTTCCGTGGCGGCCTTCAGCAGCTCCGCGACTTCTTCGGCGGTGCGCGGCTTCGCGACGTACGCGGGCTTCTGCTGCTGCACGCTCAGCGCTTCGTCGTGGGCGTAGTCGTCGGAGATCGCTTCGCCGACCAGCAGGTTTTCCGTCCCGACGATCTCCGCCAGCCGTGCCGCGACGGTACCCATCAGCTGCCACTCCCTCACACGCCGGTGCCTGGTTACCGAAGCGTAGTACGTGGTGAGGAGGGCTCGCTATGAAACTTCTTCATGTTCGATGAAGGTGTGTCGCGAAGGGACCGTTCGTGCCGCTGGGGCGACTGGCGGTCTCAGTGCCGGGCGCTGTTCGTGTGGAGGCCGCCGGAAAACAAAAAAAGACCATTTCGGCGACGCCCCGCGAGTCGCCGAAAAATGGCCGGGAATGGAATCAGGTCACGGTGTGACCGGTGGCGCGGAAAGCGTGGAAGAAAATGCGGTCCGAGGGGACCGGCCCGCGCCAACAGGCCGGCCCCCGGTGAAACCTTGCCGCCAGATCAGACGAGCCAGCCGAGCACGTGCGCCAGGTGGGCGAGCAGACCCGAGATCAGGTCGTGGCCGTGGTGCGCGTGGTGGGTGAACATCTGCATGGGAGGGGCTCCTTGTTCTGATTTTTGTTCAGTTGTGCTCTCGCGAGGAGCGAACGAAGATTTTCACCGCTCCGGCGCGGTGTCAAAAAGCCCATTTCCGGACCGGGCGGGCGTCACTAATCTTCCTACCTTAAACGTGTAAGGCTTTCGTGTTCTTGAGCGGGGTGCCATTGTGGACGGACGGCCACCGTCGGTAGCGAACACCGAAGTTGATCACTCTCGGTAGCAGACTCCCGTTGCGACAACCGGGCGGCGGCGTTACCCGAACCGGTGATGAGGCAGCCACGAATGGTGAGTCTCGGAGGTTCACACGCCCGAGTGACGGCGGTGGGGTGTCAAGGCGCGCCGCGGCTGCATCAGGACTTCGTCAACGGCCTCGGTTCCCTGCGTCGAACCGCTTTAGCGTCGCGGTCGAAGGAGGTGCGCTGTGCCCGGACCGCTGCACGTGACCGGTTATCGCAAGGCCGTCGAGGTGATCGACGTGCTCACCGAGGGTGAAGTGGGCTTCACCGAGCTGCGCAGGCGCACCCGACTGTCGCGTCATTGGCTCGGCCGGGTGCTGCGCGTGCTCGCGGCCGAGGGACTCGTGCGGGGGACCGGTTCGTGGGACGAACGGCCCGCGCCCGGCACGAAGTTCGGGCTGACTGCCGAAGGCCGTTGCCTGGCCGACGAACTGGCCGACCTCGACGTGTGGACGGCGCTGTACGAGAACTACGTCAACGGGGCCAACTGAACCGACCCGGCGAACCAAGCCGACGTGGTCGACTGAACCAACCGAGCTGGGGGGATTGCGGGGCCTCCGCGTCCGACCGGACACCGGACGCGGAGGCCCTCGCCCCTTGCCTGCTCGGTCTACTCGGCGCGGGCGTAGGTGAGCGTCTCGCCTTCGACGCCCCGCAGCCACAGGTCCTGCGCGGCCGCCGCCATGTCGGCGAGGCCGTCTTCGATCGTGGCGAACACGTTGCCCGGCACCCAGCCGGCGTCGCCGTTGATCAGCAGGTTGTTGCGCCCGTAGAAGATCGCGAGGTCCGTGGCGCCCTGGTCGCCGTGGGCCTCGCTGCCGTCGTCGTAGCCGTACGCGGGGTTGCCGATCTCCCACGCCTCGAAGCCGAAGTACACGACGTCGCCGGGGATCGGCGTAATCGTCGGGTTTTCGCGGCCCGGCTTGGGGTTCGCGAACGGCGGTACGAGCGTGTAGACCTCGTTGCGCGCGTACTTGGCGTGGTAGGCCGAGCCGCTCTGCGGCAGCGCGTCCCACACGGCCTGGCAGGTGCGCGGCGCCTCGGCGTCGAGCAGCCGCGCGCGGCAGGAGACGCCGCGCTTGTCGAGCGTGATCGTGATGTAGCGCGCCATTCCTCAGCTCCCCGCGGTGACGGAGGCGACCACGTCGCCCCAGATCTTCAGTGCGTCGTCCACCTGCTCGGCGTTCACGACGAGCGGCGGCACCATGCGCACCACGTTCGAGTAAGCGCCGCAGGTGAGCAGCAGCAGGCCGTTCTTCGCGGCCGTCTGCTGGGCGGCTGCGGCGGTCGCGGTGTCCGGGGTGCCGTCGGCGGCGGTGAACTCGGTGCCCACGAGCAGGCCGAGGCCGCGGACCTCGCCGATCGCCGGCGTCTTGTCCGCGATCAGCCGCGCGCCTTCGAGCAGCTGGCGGCCGCGTTCGGCGGCGTTCTCCACCAGCTTCTCGTCGCGGATCACGTCGAGCGTCGCGACCGCCGCGGCGCAGGAAACCGCGTTGCCGCCGTACGTTCCGCCCTGCGAACCGGGGTACGCCTTCGCCATCAGCTCCTGTGAAGCGGCGATACCCGACAGGGGGAAGCCGCTCGCGAGACCCTTCGCGATGAGCACCACGTCGGGCGTGATGCCGAAGTGGTCGTGGCCCCAGAACTTGCCGGTGCGGCCGAACCCGGCCTGCACCTCGTCGAGCACGAGCACGATTCCGTGCCGGTCGGCGCGCTCGCGCAGGCCGGCCAGGAACTCGCTGTTGGCCGGCACGTAACCGCCCTCGCCGAGGATCGGCTCGACGAAGAACGCGGCCGTCTCGCTCGGCGCGGACACGGTCTGGAACAGGTAGTCGAGCTCGCGCAGCGCGAACTTCGTGGCGGTCTGCTCGTCCCAGCCGTAGTGGTAGGCGTAGGGGAACGGGGCCACGTGCACGCCGCCCATGAGCGGGCCGATGCCGGTGCTGAACCGGGTGCCCGAGGTGGTCATGGTGGCGGCCGCGACCGTGCGGCCGTGGAAGCCGCCCTGGAACACGATCACGTTGGGGCGCTGGGTCGCCTGGCGCGCCAGGCGCAGCGCGGCTTCGACGGCTTCGCTGCCGGAGTTGGCGTAGAAGAGCGAGTCGAGGCCCGTCGGCAGCACCTCGCCGAGGCGCTTCGTGAGCTCCAGCAACGGCTTGTGCATCACGGTCGTGTACTGGCCGTGGATCAGCTTGCCGATCTGGTCGCGCGCGGCCTCGACCACGCGCGGGTGACAGTGGCCGGTACTGGTCACGCCGATCCCCGCGGTGAAGTCGAGGTGACGTTTCCCGTCGACGTCGTAGAGGTACACCCCTTCACCGTGGTCGACCACGACGGGAGTTGCCTGCTTGAGCAGCGGGGAAAGCTCGGCCATGCGGCGCTCCTGGTTCTTGGTGTGAGGTTGCTCGGGAAAGCTCCGCGAGCGGTTGTCGATTGTTGACAATATCCATAGCATGGCCTCGGGACAACACGGAGGAGCAAGCTGGATGAGCGCGATCAGTGAAGCCGGCGTCGTCGGCGCGGTCGACAAGGAACTCTTCGTCGGCGGCAAGTGGGTGCCCGCGAAGAGCGGGAAGACCTTCGAGGTGCAGGACCCGTCCACCGGTGCCGCTCTGTGCGAGGTGGCCGACGCGGGCCCCGAAGACGGCATGGCGGCGCTCGACGCGGCCGTCGCCGCGCAGGCGAGCTGGGCCGCCGTCGCGCCGCGTGAGCGAGGCGAAATCCTCCGCCGGGCCTACGACAAGCTGCTCGAACGCCGCGACGAGCTGGCGTTGCTGATGACGCTGGAGATGGGCAAGCCACTGGCCGAGGCGGCCGGCGAGATCACCTACGCCGCCGAGTTCTTCCGCTGGTTCGCCGAAGAAGCGGTGCGCATCGACGGTGGTTACGCGGTGGCGCCCAACGGGGTCGGCCGCTTCCTGATCACCAAGCAGCCGGTGGGCCCGACGCTGCTGATCACCCCGTGGAACTTCCCGATGGCCATGGGCACGCGCAAGATCGGCCCGGCCATCGCGGCCGGCTGCACGATGGTGATCAAGCCCGCCGAGCAGACACCGCTGTCGATGCTGGCGCTGGCGGCGATCCTCGCCGAGGCGGGGCTGCCCGAAGGCGTGCTGAACGTGGTCACGACCTCCGACGCGGGCGGCGTGATGGAGCCGCTGATCCGCGACGGCCGCGCGCGCAAGCTGTCGTTCACCGGCTCCACCGCCGTGGGCCGCAAGTTGCTGGAGCAGTGTGCGGAAAAGGTGCTGCGCACGTCGATGGAGCTGGGTGGCAACGCGCCGTTCCTGGTCTTCGACGACGCGGACCTCGACGCCGCCGTGGAAGGCGCGATGCAGGCGAAGATGCGCAACATCGGCGAAGCGTGCACCGCGGCCAACCGGTTCTACGTGCAGCGCGGCGTGGCCGAGGAGTTCTCGCGCCGGCTGACCGAGCGCATGCAGGCGCTGGCGATGGGCCGCGGCACCGAAGCCGGCGTGGTGGTAGGCCCGCTGATCGACGAGGCGGCCGTGCGCAAGGTGACCGAGCTGGTCAAGGACGCCACCGACCGTGGCGCACGGGTGCTCACCGGCGGCGCGACCGTCGACGGGCCGGGTCACTTCTACCAGGCCACGGTGCTCACTGACGTGCCGGTGGACGCGCGGATGGCGTCGGAGGAGATCTTCGGGCCGGTCGCGCCGATCACGACGTTCGACACTGAGGACGAGGCGATCGCGAAGGCCAACGACACGGAGTACGGCCTGGTGTCGTACGTGTTCACCAGCGACGTGAAGCGCGCGCTGCGGGTGTCGGAGCGGCTCGAGGCGGGGATGATCGGGCTGAACCAGGGCATCGTGTCGAACCCGGCGGCGCCGTTCGGCGGCGTGAAGCAGTCGGGGCTCGGGCGTGAAGGCGGTTCAGTGGGCATCGACGAGTTCCTGGAGACCAAGTACATCGCGGTGAGCCTGTGAGCGAGTACCGCATCGCGAGCATCCCGGGCGACGGGATCGGCGTCGACGTCACGGTGGAGGCGCGCAAGGTCCTGGACCGGGCCGCGGCCGGGCACGGGTTTTCGCTGCGGTGGACCGAGTTCGACTGGAGCTGCGAGCGCTACAGCAAGACCGGCGCGATGATGCCGGACGACGGCGTGGCGCAGCTGGCCGCGTTCGACGGGATCCTCCTGGGCGCGGTCGGGTTCCCGGGCGTGCCGGACCACGTTTCGTTGTGGGGCCTGCTGATCCCGCTGCGACGCGCGTTCCAGCAGTACGTGAACCTGCGGCCGGTGCGGCTGCTGCCGGGCACCTCGTCGGTGCTGTCGGGCCGTTCGGCCGACGAGCTGGAGATGGTGATCGTCCGCGAGAACTCCGAGGGCGAGTACTCGGCGATCGGCGGCCGGCACAACTCGGGGCGGCCGGACGAGTTCGTGCTGCAGGAATCGGTGTTCACGCGGGTCGGCGTGGAGCGGATCATCCGCTACGCCTTCGAGTTGGCGCGCACGCGTTCTTCTCGCGTGACGTCGGCGACGAAGTCCAACGGCCTCATCCACTCGATGCCGTTCTGGGACGAGATCTTCGCCGAGGTCGCGGCGAAGTACCCGGACGTCGAAAGTGGACAGATGCACGTGGACGCGCTCGCGGCGCGTATGGTGCAGGCACCGGACCGCCTCGACGTGGTGGTGGGGTCGAACCTCTTCGGCGACATCCTGAGCGACCTGGCGGCCGCCATCACCGGCGGACTGGGCATGGCACCGTCCGGAAACATCAACCCATCGGGTGAGTTCCCGTCGATGTTCGAAGCGGTCCACGGGAGCGCTCCGGACATCGCCGGCCAGGGCATCGCCAACCCGGTGGCCCAGATCCTGGCGGGGGCGATGCTGCTCGAACACCTGGGCGAACCCGTTGCCGCGCAAGCGATCCGCACGTCCGTCGACGAGGTGCTCACGGCGGGCGCCGAGCTCACCCCCGACCTCGGCGGCACCGCTACCACAACTCGCCTCGGCACGGCGGTGGCCGAAGCGCTCCGCTGATTTTTCGTCGGTGCTCCCCGCTTCACTTCTCCTCGACCGATCGGCACCCGCCGGCCGGGTTCACGAGGGTTTGTGTCGCGAGGGGGACTACCGATGTGCGAGCAGTGTGAGGACAGACCGCGCTACCTGGCGGAGATCCTCGACCGGATCGAGGAGTACGGCTGGTGCGTCCAGGGTGTGCTGGGAACGGGTTCCCGGCCGCCCTGGGCGTACAGCGTCGGGCTCACCGCCCACGGGCTGCCGGAGCTGGTGGTCACCGGCCTGCCGCCCCACCCGGCCATCCTGCTGCTGAGCGCCCTGGCCGACCGCTCCTTCGCGTCGGGTCCACCGCACCCCGGCGAGCTGTTTTCCTTGCGCGGATTGCCTTCCGTCGAGGTCGTGGAGCTCACTTCGCCCTCGACGCACCTGTCGATCGCGGTGTCGTTGTACGGCCCGGACGTCCGGGCGCTGCAACTCGTGCACGCCGACGAAGCCGGGTTGTTCCCGTGGTCACCGTCCTATCGCGACGGTCGGGGCGGGCAGCCGGTCCTGGGGACGCGGGCCGATGGCTGAGGGCACGCGGGGTGGTCTTCTCGCCGCTTTCTTGCCTCGACTCCGTCGGGTCCTGAGCTCGGGTGTCCTGCGCTCGGGTGTTCTGGCCTCGGGTGTCGTCACCGCACCGTTCTCACGCCGGCGCCGGAGCCTCGCCTTCGGTCAGGCTCGTGCCCGGCACCAGGCGGCCGATCGCGTCGTCCATGTGGGCGTCGAGCAGGCGCAGGGCGGCATCCGCGTCGCCGGTGCGCAGCGCGTCGATGATGCGCGTGTGTTCGTCCACGCGGTCTTCCACGCCCTGGTAGGTGCTTTGCAGCAGCGTCAGGCACATGCGCGTCTCGATGAGGAGGGTGCGGGCCATGCGCACGAGGCGTTTGCTGCCGGACGCGTCGATCAGGGCTTCGTGGAAGGCGAGGTCCGCGGTCGAGAGCGCGGTGGGGTCGTCGTCGTTCGCCGCGATGGCCATGGCGGCCACGGACTGCTCCAGGGTCACCGCGATGCGTTCGCGGTCACCGCGAAGGGCGCAGAGCAGCGCGGCGCGTTCCACGGCCGAGCGTGCCAGGTAGATGTCGAACACGTCGTCGGGTTCGAGGTCGATCACGAACAGGCCGCGGTGGCGTTCGCTGCGCAGCAGGCCCTCGGACACGAGGTGCTGCATGGCCTCGCGCAGCGGGCCGCGCGAGACCTGGAAGCGGGAGGCGAGGTCGGTCTCGCCGAGCTGGGTGCCGGGAGGCAGCGCGCCGGTCATGATCGCGTCGCGCAGCTGGCGCGCGATCACGGCGGCGGTCGACTCCCGGCTCACGGGTTCGATGTCGGGCAACACGACCACGGCTCAGCTCCTCACCCGGAACAGCGCGCCGAGCGAGCGCACCAGGCGCGTGGTGCCGGTGAGCCGCAGGCCTTCCCAGACCGTGACCTGGTTGGCCGTGAGCACGGGCTTGCCGAGCGCGAACTCGATGGCGTTGATCTCGCCGAGCGTGCGCATCGCCGTGTCGGGCACGAGCACGGCGTCGGCATCGGGGTGGTTGTTCTCCACGGCCAGGCGCACCACGGCTTCGGGCTCCAGCTGGCCGACCTCGGCGGCGGTGTCGATGCCCGCGCTGGCCATGGTCAGCACCTCGATGCCGCCGGCGGCGAGGAACTCCACGAACAGGCGCGCCACGTCGTCGGGGTAGCTCGCGGCGACCGCGACCCGCTTCACGCCGAGGGCTTGCGCCGCGTGCACGAAGGCGAACGACGTGCTCGAGGCCGGGACCCCGGCCACCGCGGCGAGGCGGTCGGCCTGGTCGCGCGCGCCGTCCCAGCCGTACACGAAGCTGCCGGACGTGCAGGCCCAGATCACGGCGTCGGGCTCGTGCTTGGCGAGCAGGGCGGCGCCGTCGGCGAGGCGGGCCTCGCTGCCGAGGTCGAGCAGCTCGGGCACGGCGTGCAGGTCGGTGCCGTAGATGTGCTCGACCGGCAGCCGGATGTCGCCTTCGTCGGCGTCCGACCCGCCGAGCAGCTGCTCGGCGAGCGGGTAGTCGTCCTCGGCCGCGTGGTCGGGGTAGATGAAGCCGATCGTGGTCACGAAACCTCCGGGATACGCAGATTGTCGACAATCTTAGACAGACGCGTCAAGAGACCTCCCGCAGCCACTTGCCCGGGCCCACGATCGGCAGGTGCATGCGGCGCAGACAGGCCCACATCGTCAGCTGGTTGGCGGTGAGCACGGGCTTGCCGAGCGCGGTCTCGAGGGGCTCGATCAAGTCGAACGTGGGGAGGTTGGTGCAGCTGACGAAGATCGCTTCGGCGTCGGAGTGGTCGGCGGCGAGGATGCGCTCGGCGATGGTGCGGTAGCTGACCTTCCAGATGCCGCCGCCGAGGCCGAGGTGGTCGCTCGACACCGTGGTCACGCCGAGTTCGGCGAGGAAGTCGTGGAGTTTGCCGGTGAGGTCGGCGTCGTAAGGGGTGAGCACCGAGATCCGGTGCAGGTCGAGCTGCTGCAGCACCTCGGCCAGCGCCCCCGAGGTGGTCACCGCGTCGGGCGCGCCCGCGTCGCAGATCGCCTTGGTGAGGGAGCGTTCGTAGCCGATGCCGTTCACGAAGCTGCCCGACGTGCAGAGGTAGGCGACCACCTCGGGCTCCACGTGCAGCACGTCGCGCGTCGCGGCGGCGAGGTGGCGGCTGTCGCTCACGAGCTGCGCCATCTCCATGCTCACGGGCACGGGTTCGTACGGCGTGCGGGCGAGGTGGAGGGAGACCTCCATGGGCACCCACCGCCAGAGTTCGCGCTCGAGGGCGAGGTCGAACGGCGCGATCACGCCGATGCCGCGCTGGGCCAGTGGCCCTTCGAACGCGAGGAAGTCCAGATCCAAGGCTCAGCCTCCGGAATACGCCGGTGCAAATGACACGTCCGGTGCTCCGGGGGTCGTTCCTCGGATTGTTGACAATCATACGAGCCACTTTTACGGTGTCAACGTGATCGCCTCGGAATTTCCCGTACTGGCGGTGCTGTGCGGGTCGGCTCCGCCACCGGACATGGCCGCTATCGAAGCGGCGGCGGTGGTTCGTTACACCGACGCGCGAGGACTACCCGAAGCGCTGACCGGGGCCCAGGGCCTGTTCGTCTACGACTTCCTCTCCACGGCCGTGCCCGGTGCCTGGCACGCGGCCGGCGACCTGCGCTGGCTGCACATCGCGAGCGCGGGCGTCGATCCGGTGCTGTTCCCGGGCCTGATCGAGAGCGACGTGGTGCTCACGAACTCGCGCGGGGTGTTCGACGACGCCATCGCCGAGTACGTGCTGGGCGTGGTGCTGGCGTTCGCCAAGGACTTCGCGCGGTCGCTGGACCTGCAGCGCGCCGGCACGTGGCTGCACCGCGAGACCGAGCGCGTCGCCGGGCGGGAGGTGCTGGTGGTGGGCACGGGGCCGATCGGGCGCTCGATCGCGCGGCTGCTGCGCGCGGCCGGGTTGCGCGTGTCCGGGGCCGGGCGGCGGCCGCGCACGGGCGATCCCGATTTCGGCGACGTGCACGACTCGGCCGAGCTCGCCAAGCACCTGCCGGCGTTCGACTACGTGGTGGCCGTCGCGCCGCTCACGGAGCAGACGAAGGGGATGTTCGACGCGGCGGCGTTCGCGGCGATGAAGCCCTCCGCCCGGTTCGTGAACGTGGGCCGCGGTGAGCTGGTGGTGACGTCGGACCTGGTGGCGGCGTTGCGGGCCGGCGAGATCGCCGGGGCGGCGCTGGACGTGTTCGACACCGAGCCGCTGCCGTCCGACAGTCCACTCTGGACGATGCCGGACGTGCTGCTGTCGCCGCACATGTCGGGTGACTTCGTGGGCTGGCGCGCCACCCTGGTAGAGGTGTTCGCGGCGAACTTCCGCCGTTGGGTGGCCGGGGAGCCGTTGCACAACGTCGTGGACAAACGGCTCGGATACGTGCCGTCGGAATCTCAGGGAGCAGCCGGATGAGCCACCGGGAACTGACCGCCAGCGAACTGGTCGCCGCCTACGCCACCGGGGAGCTTTCGCCGGTGGAGGCGACCGAGGACGCGCTGCAGGCCATCGAGGACCGCGACGGTGACCTCAACGCGTTCTGCCTCGTCGACGCCGACCGCGCGCTGGAGCAGGCGAAGGCGGCCGAGATCCGCTGGCGCGACGGCAACCCGATCGGCTGGCTCGACGGGGTGCCGTCGTCGATCAAGGACATGTTCCTCACCGCGGGCTGGCCCACGCGGCGCGGCTCCACGAGCATCCCGGCCGATCAGCCGTGGGACGTCGACAGCCCGGTGATGGCGCGCATGCGCGAAGCCGGCCTGGTGGTGCTGGGCAAGACGACCACGCCGGAGATCGCGTGGAAGGGCGTGACCGACAGCGAACTCGTCGGCATCACGCGCAACCCGGTGAACCCGGCGATGACCGCGGGCGGGTCGAGCGGGGGCAGTGCCGCGGCCGTCGCGGCCGACATGGGCGCGCTGTCGGTGGGCACCGACGGCGGTGGCTCGGTGCGGATTCCCGCGTCGTTCTGCGGGATCGTCGGCCTGAAGCCCACGCACGGGCGGATCCCGTTGTTCCCGGCGAGCCCGTTCGGGCCGCTGTCGCACGCCGGCCCGATGGCGCGCAGCGTGGACGACACCGCGCTGCTGCTCGACGTGATCGCCACGGCCGACCCGCGCGACCCGGCCGCGCTCGCGCCGCCGGTGTCCACCTTCCGCGAGGCCGTGCGGCGCGACGTGCGCGGGCTGATCGCGGCGTTCTCGCCGACGCTGGGCTACGTGGACGTGGACCCGGAGGTGGCGGCGATCGTCGCCGCGGCGGTGAAGTCGCTCGACGACGCGGGGCTGCAGATCGAGCAGGCCGACCCGGGGTTCGAGGACCCGAAGCCGGCGTTCGACGTGCTGTGGTCCACGGGCGCGGCGAAGATGCTCGACTCGTTCCCGCCGGGCAGCGAGGACCGGGTGGACCCGGGCCTGCGCCGCGTGTGGGAGCAGGGCAAGACCTACAGCGCGAGCGACTACCTCGACGCCACCGCGGCGCGCGCGGCGCTCGGCATCCGCATGGGCGAGTTCCACACGCGCTACGACGTGCTGATCACCCCCACCATCCCGATCCCGCCGTTCGAGGCCGGGCACGACGTGCCGCCGGGCAGCGGGCTGAGCGAGTGGCCGGAGTGGACGCCGTTCACCTACCCGTTCAACATGACGCAGCAGCCGGCGATCAGCGTGCCGGCCGGGCGCACGGCGTCCGGTTTGCCCGTGGGACTGCAGATCGTGGGCCCGCGTCACTCCGACGATCTGGTGCTGGCCGTGGCCAAGCTGCTGGAAGAAGTGCGGCCCTGGGTGGTGCGCTGAGGCGACGCACGTTGGGGTGAACTCCCGCCGCGAGCACCGGAAACTGTGTCAGGGTCTCCCGCGTGCATTCCACGGGCTGGCGCTATGAACAGGCGATCCCCACAGTCGACATGACCGGCCAACCCACCCGCGTGATCGTGGGCCTCATCGAGCACGACGACCGTCTTTCGGCCGCCCTCCGCATCGACGACGGCCCCGCGGCGCTGGTGCCGCTCGAAACGGGCGGCGAGCTGCTCAAGGCGCTGCGGCAGACGCTCGAGAGCTGGTGGAAGCTCGACGGCCACCGCGACGTGGCGCCGGAGCCGCGATCACCCGGGCGCTGACCCCGCGAACCGGCCCATCCGGCCGGGATTCGCGGGCCGGAAGTGCCGCCGGTGGCCGAGGGCCGGCGCCGGGCGCTGTGGTTAGCTGCGAGCCATGACCGAGTTCACGACGCCGATCGACGACCGCTGGTTCGAGGACTACCCGCAGGGTGCGGTGTACGAGTTCGGCGAGGCCGTGGTGACCGAAGCGGAGATCCTCGAGTACGCGCGCCGCTTTGACCCGCAGAGCTTCCACACCGATGTGGCCGCGGCCGAGCACGGCCCGTTCGGCGGACTGGTCGCGAGCGGCTGGCACACGGCGGGCGTGATGATGCGGATGTTCGTGGACCACTTCCTGTCGTCGGTGTCGAGCCTCGGCAGCCCCGGCATGGACGACGTGCGCTGGCCGCGCCCCGTCCGCCCCGGCGACAAGCTGCGCGTGCGCGCGACGATCGAGGAAGCGCGGCTGTCGAAGTCGAAGCCGGACCGCGGCCTGATGCGCACGTTCCTGGAGGTCTTCAACGCCGACGACGAGGTCGTGATGAGCGCGCACGCCGTCAACTTCATGGCCGTCCGCCCGAAATAGCCGTTTCGCCGGGGGTCAGTCGGTCGGGCCGGGGGTCAGTCGGTCGGCCGGGCGCCTGCCACAATCGGCCTCTCGCGCACCAGCCCGCGCACCTGCCGGCTGGACAACGCGAGCAAAGTCGCCACCACGATCAACACGCCGCAACCCACCAACACGGGCTCGCGGCCCAGGTGCTCGACCAGCGGCCCCGCCGCGATCTGGCCGATCGGCATGGCCGCGAGGGACCCCAGCACGTCGTAGGAGTACACGCGGGCGAGGCGATCCTCGGGGATGTTCTCCTGCAGGGCGACGTCCCACACGACGCTGAACTGCTCCATCGTGAGGCCGGCCAGGACCATCGTCACCATCAACGGCACCAGCGCGGGCCACAGGCCCAGGCTGAACATCGGCAGCGCCTCGGTCGCCACCAGCAGCACGCCGACGAACAGCGCCCGCCGAGGTTGCCAACGGGCCGCGATGAGGCCGCCGAAGATGGAGCCGATCGTCTCGATCGCGAGGGCGAGGCCCCAGCCGGTGCGGCCGAACGTCTCGTCGGCGACGACCGGGCCGATCACGACGAGGGTGCCGAGGCCGGCGGCGTTGACGAACGCGAACTGCACCACCACGATCCACACCCACGTGCGCGAGCGGAACTCGTGCCAGCCCGCGATGAGGTCGGCGATCGGGTGGCTCGCCTCGACGCGGGCGCCGCGCGGGAGGCGGATGCCGCGGTAGGCGAGGGCGGCGGCGAGGAACAGCAACGCGTTCACCGCGACCGCCCAGCCCGAGCCGGCCACGGCCACCACGATCCCCGCGGCCCCCGCGCCGGCGACGCGGCCGGTGTTGGTGAGCAGGCGGATCAGGGCGTTGGCCTGGTTCAGCTGGTCGCGCGAAACGGTCTGGGGCGTGATGGCGGCCGCGGCGGGAAGCGAGATCGCAGCCACGGCGCCGTTCACCGCGCTGAGCCCGACGAGGAACGGGATCGACGCGAATCCACAAAGGACACTCACGGCGAGCGCACCCTGCGTGATCGCCGCGGCCGCTTCGGTGCCCTGCATGATCACCGAGCGTGGCAGCCGATCGGCCAGTACCCCGCCGAACAGCACCAGTGCGACGTTCGCGATCGAGCGCACCCCCACCACGAGCCCGAGGTCCACAGCCGACCCGGTGAGGTCCAGTACGGCGAACGCGAGAGCTACGGGAGCGACGGCGTTGGCGAAGGTGGCGAGGGTCCGGCCGGTGGCGAGTGCGCGGAAACTACGACCGCGCAAGGGCTCGAGAAGGCTCACGTTCAGCGAGTATCCGATCAACGGCACACGCGGCACAAGTCGATATCCGCTGGCCGGGACGCCCGCCACAGGTGTGGTGCGCGGGCCGTGGCCGATGTGTTCTGCTGAGGATCATGCGGACGACGATTCTGGGCAGGAGCGGTCTCGAAGTGTCGAGGATCGCCTTCGGCACGTGGCAGCTCGGCGGGCAGTGGGGTGCCTTCGACGAGGACACGGCGATCGCGGCGATCCGCCACGCGCGCGAGCTCGGCGTGACCCTGTTCGACACCGCACAGGCTTACGGCGGCGGCAAGTCCGAAGCGCTGCTCGGCAAAGCGCTGCGCGGTGAACTCGACCACGCCCGCGACAGCGTGATCATCGCGACCAAGGGCGGCACGAAACCCCGCGCCGAACGCGCTCGCGATTCGCGCCGCGACTGGCTCACCCAGGGCGTGGACGCCAGCCTGCGCCTGCTCGGCGTTGACCACCTCGACCTCTACCAGATCCACTGGCCCGACCCCGAAACGCCGGCGGCCGAGGTGGCGCAGACGCTGCAGAGCTTCGTCGACGCGGGCAAGGTGCGCCACATCGGCGTGTCCAACTACACCGCCGCGCAGCTCGCCGCCTTCGACGAGACGCGGCCGGTGGAAACCCTGCAGCCGCCGTACCACCTCTTCCGCCGCGGCATCGAGACCGACCCGCTGCCCTACGCACGCGAGCACAACGTCGGCGTGCTCGCCTACAGCCCGCTCGGCAGCGGCCTGCTCACCGGCACCTTCACCGCCGACTCGGTCTTCGAGGAGTCCGACTGGCGCTCGAAGTCGTCGGCCTTCCAAGGCGAGAACCTGCGCCACAACCTGGCGATCGTGGACAAGCTCGCCGCCTTCGCCGCCGAGCGCGGCACCTCGGTGAGCCGCCTCGCCATCGCCTGGACGCTCGCCCAGCCCGGCGTCCACGTCGCCATCGTCGGCGCCCGCAAGCCCGCCCACATCGCCGACAGCACGGCGGCGGCCGACCTCGACCTGACGGCGGACGACCTCGCGGAGATCGAGCGGATCACGGCGGACGCGGTGCAGGTCGGCGGCGCGAGCCCGGAGGGCATCGCCTGAGCCGGGGCGGAACTCGACGTCGGCGCGCCGGCACGACCGTGATCCAGCCGGCCGGGGGGCAGGGTCCCTACTTGATCCCCACCGCGCCTTCCAGCTCCGCCAGCGCCGTGTCCAGGTGCGTGAGGATGCGCTGCAGGTGGGGCACGCTGCGGCGGCACCCGGTGATGCCGAAGTCGAGGTTGTCGCCGTTGCTGGTGAGGGTGATGTTGAGGGCCTGGCCGTCGAGGAGGACCGAGGCGGGGTAAATGCCGTCGAGGGCGGCGCCGTTCCAGTACATCTGCTTGCGCGGGCCCGGGACGTTGGAGATCACCAGGTTGAACGGCGGGCGCGTGTTGTTCACGACGCCCGGGATCGGTGAGACGCCCAGCTGCGCCACGTTGACGCCGGACAGCAGGAGCGTCTGCAGGGGCGTGAGCGAGGAGAAGAGCTTCTTGCCGTTCGTCATCGACGTGTGGATGGCCGAGAGGCGCAGGGCCGGGTCGGCCAGGTCGGTGCCGAGGTTGCACAGCAAGGCGCCGATGTTGTTGCCGCTGGCCTCGCCGCCTTCGGCTTTGCGGCGCAGCGACACGGGCACCATCGCGACGAGCGGCGCGTCGGGCAGGGCGCTCTGTTCGATGAGGTAGTCGCGCAGGGCGCCGGAGCACATGGCGAGCACCACGTCGTTGCGGGAGACGCCGGCGGCGGTCGCGACGGCGCGCACGCGGTCGAGCGACCACGACTGCGCGGCGAAGCGGCGGGCGCCGCCGATGGGCACGTTCAACATGGTCTTCGGGGCCTGCATCGGCAGCGTGAGCGTGTGTTCGCGGAACGCCTCGCGCGCCACCTTCGCGGCGGCCGGGGCGATGCCCGCGACCTGGTCGAACGTCTTGCCCGCGAGGCTGAACAGCGACGGCTGGGCGTGGCCGTTGCCGTTGGTGCCGTTGCTGCGGCTGCCCCACGGCGGCGGGCAGTCGAGGTCGTTCGGGTCGTCCGAGAGCGTGCCCTGCAGGTGGCGCAGCGCCGAGACGCCGTCCATCAGCGAGTGGTGGATCTTCGAGTACATCGCGAACCGGCCGTCCTGCAGGCCCTCGATGAGGTGGATCTCCCACAGCGGCCGATGGCGGTCGAGCAGCGTGCTGTGCCAGCGCGACGTGGCCTCGAGCAGTTCGCGGATGCGGCCGGGTTGCGGCAGCGCGGAGTGGCGGAAGTGGTAGTCGAGCTCGAGGTTGTCCTCGGCGGCCCAGCGCACGTACCCGGCGGTGTTCACGGGACGACTGGGCCGGCGCCGGAACACGCTGCGCACGTTGTCGGTGGCGAGCATGGTGCGGCGAAGATCGCTGAGATAGTTCTCGCCCGCGTTCTCCGGTTTCCGGAAGAGCTGCAGGCCGCCGACGTGCATGGGGTGTTCGCGGGTCTCGACCACCAGGAACATCGAGTCGGTCACGGGCATCATCGGCATTTTCCGGCCACCTTTCCGCCACGCCGGGGGCATCGGCGCTCCCCGGAGCCTGAGTCTACGCACGAAGCGCCGTTCTCTGCCCAGTACCACATAATCGCTGGTGACAAACGGTGTCCGGTGTCGACCGTGCAGTGGTTTCCCCACGGTGGATACAGTGGCTTCCGTGGCAGGACGGACTGGTGCTCAGCATCTGGGCGACGCGCTGAAGGCACTCGGGACCGAAGTCGTGTTCGGGCTTCCCGGTGTGCACAACCTGCCGCTGTGGGAGGCGTTGGCGGAAACGGGAATCCGGATCGTCGGTGTCCGGCACGAACAGACCGCCGGGTATGCCGCCGACGGTTATGCCCGCGCCACGGGGAAACTCGGCGTCGCGCTCGTCACGACCGGGCCCGGCGCGGCCAACACGCTCGGCGCCGTCGGCGAGGCGATGGCCTCGGCCGCGCCCGTGCTCGTGATCGCCACCGACATCCCGTCCACGCTCAAGCGGCCCGGTGTGGTGCGCGGCGTGCTGCACGAAACGTCGGACCAGCAGGCGATGTTCGCGCCCGTGACCAAGGCCGGGTTCACGGTGCACCGCGCCGACCAGATCGGCACCACCGTGCACCGCGCGTCGCGCCTCGCGCTGATGCCGCAGACGGGCCCGGTGTACCTCGGCATCCCCACCGACTACCTGCGGGAGGTCACGGCGCCGAGCGGGCCGCCGAAGCCGCTCGCCGAGCGTGTGCTCGACCTGCCCGACCTCGCCCGCGCCTCCGATCTGCTGGCCAACGCCCGGCGCCCGCTGATCTGGGCCGGGGGCGGCGCGCTGCGCTCGGAAGCGGGTGAAGCCATCGGCAAGCTGGCCGAGCGCCTGGCCGCCCCGGTGATCACCACGTTCGCCGCGCGCGGGCTGCTGCCGCTCGATCACCCTTGCCTCGCCCCGAATCCGGTGCACGCGCCGGAGGTCGGCGAGCTGTGGGACGAGGCCGACGTGGTGCTCGCCATCGGCACCGACTTCGACGGCCTGATGACGCAGAACTGGCTGATGCCCGCGCCGCGCAAGCTCATCGCCGTGAACGTGGACGCCGCCGACGCCGCGAAGAACTACAAACCGGACATCACGTTGGTCGGCGACGCCCGCCGCGTGATCGAGTCCCTGCGGCCGGAGAGCCGCCCGGGTCTCGACGAGCTCACCGTGCGGCTCGCGTCGATCGGCCGCCGCGTGCGCCAGCGCGTGCGCACCGAGGAGCCGCAGGCGGCCGACTTCCTGTCCACTTTGGAGGAAGTGCTGCCGGAGCCGTCGATGCTGGTCACCGACATGTGCGTGGCCGGCTACTGGATCGGCGGCTTCCACCGGGTGCGCGGGCCGCGCAAGCTCGCGTATCCCATGGGCTGGGGCACGCTCGGCTACGGCTTCCCCGCGTCGCTCGGTGCCGCGGCGTCCGGCAACGGCCGCGTCGTGTGCGTGGCCGGCGACGGCGGTTTCCTCTACGCCGTGGGCGACCTCGCCACGCTCGCCGAGGAACAGCTGCCGGTCACCGTGGTCGTCGTCGACGACGGCGGTTACGGCATGCTGCGCTACGACCAGGACCAGGAAGGCCTGCCGCACCGCGGCGTCGACTGGGACAGCCCGGACTTCGTGGGCCTGGCCCGGTCGTTCGGGGTCCACGCCGACCGCGTGTCCGGGTTCGGGCGCGCGTTCCGGCGGCTGCTGAGCGAGTTCATCGAGTCCGACGAACCCAACGTGCTGGTGGTGCGCGCGAAGCTGAAGCCGCCGGTCAACACCTCGCCGCGGTGGCCGCGGAAGCCGCGCTGATGAGCGGCCTGCGGGTCGGCGTCGACATCGGCGGCACGTTCACGGACCTGTGCGTGCTCGGCGAGACCGGGGTCGTCGCGGTCGGGAAGGTGCTCACCACTCCCGGCGAGCCGGCCCGCGCGGTGGCCGAGGGCCTCACCGAGGTGTTCACGCGCGCCGGGCTCGACTTCGGTGCCGTGGAGCAGCTCGTGCACGGCACCACGCTGGTCACCAACGCGCTCATCGAACGCAAGGGCGCGCGCACCGCGTTGCTCGCCACGGCCGGGTTCCGCGACGTGCTCGAGATGCGCCGCGAGCACCGCTACGAGCTCTACGACCTGCGCCTCGAGCTGCCCGAACCGCTGGTGCCGCGCTACCTGCGCTTCGACGTGCCGGAGCGGGTCCTGGCCGACGGCACCGTCCACATGCGACTGGACGAGGACTTCGTGGCCCGGCTGGGCCGCGAGCTCGACGCGCGCGGCATCGACGCCGTCGCCGTGTGTTTCCTGCACTCCTTCACCAATCCCGAGCACGAGCGGCGCGCGGCCGAGGTGCTCGCGCGCGTGGCGCCGCGGCTGCGGGTGGCGTTGTCGTCGGACGTGGTGCCCGAGATCCGCGAGTTCGAGCGGACGTCGACCACGGTCGCCAACGTCTACGTGCAGGACCTCGCCGAGCGCTACCTCGCGGATCTGGCGCGCCGGCTGCACGAGCTGGGTGTGCGGCCCGCGCCGCACATCATGTTGTCCCACGGCGGAATCGCGACGATCGAGACCGCCGGCCGGTACCCGATCCGCATCCTCGAATCGGGTCCGGCGGGCGGCGCGCTCGCCGCGTCGGCCTTCGGTGCCGGCGCCGGGGAACGCGATCTGCTCGCGTTCGACATGGGCGGCACCACGGCGAAGCTCTGCCTGGTCGCCGACGGCGCGCCGCTGGTCACGCACGAGTTCGAGGTCGGCCGCGAGTACCGGCTGCTGCCCGGTTCGGGGCTGCCGGTGAAGGTGCCCGTGACCGACATGATCGAGATCGGCGTCGGCGGTGGCTCGATCGCGCGCGTGAACTCGCTGGGGCTGCTCACCGTCGGGCCTGATTCGGCCGGGTCGGAACCGGGCCCGGTCTGTTACGGCCGTGGTGGCACCGAGCCCACGGTCACCGACGCCGACCTGCTGCTCGGTTACCTCGACCCCGCGTACTTCCTCGGCGGCGGCATGGCGCTCGACGTCGAAGCCGCGCGCGAGGCCGTGCGCACGAAGATCGCCGAGCCGCTGGGCGTGAGCGTGGAGGAGGCGGCCTGGGGCATCCACACGAGCGTGAACGAGGACATGGCCAACGCCGCGCGCGTGCACGCCGTCGAGCGCGGCCAGGATCCGGCGAAGCTGCCGATGTACACCTTCGGCGGCGCGGGCCCGGTGCACGGTGCGGGGGTGGCGCGGGCCTTGGGCGCGCCGACCGTGGTGGCGCCGCCCGCGGCCGGAGTGCTGAGTGCGCTGGGGTTTCTCACCGCGCCGCTGGCGTTCGACTTCGTGCGCTCGGCGCGCGCGACCGTGCTCGATCTGTCGTGGGCCGAGGTCGACGCGCGGTTCGCCGAGATGGAGGCCGAGGGTGCGGCGCTGCTGCGGGAGTCCGGAGTGGACAGTGCGGACGTGACACACGCGCGGGTCGCCGAGATGCGTTACGCCGGGCAGGGCTACGAGATTCGCGTGCCGATGCGGGCCACCGCTGAGTCCTGGCCCGACGCGCTGGTCGCGGACTTCACCGACGGCTACCGCGCGTTGTACCGGCGCGGCGGGCCACCGGTGGCGGTCGAGGTGCTCAACTGGCGAGTGGTCTCGTCGGCGCCGGTGCCCGAGGTTTCCTTGCGGCTGACCGAAACCGGGTCCGGCCGCGCGGATGCCGGGCGCCGTCCGGTGTACTTCGCCGGTGGTTTTGTCGACACGGCGGTGGTCGACCGGTACCGGTTGCGGCCCGGTGACCAGGTGAGCGGCCCCGCGATCGTGCAGGAACGCGAGTCGACCGTGGTCGTGCTGCCCGGCGCGAAGTGTGTGGTGCGCGGCGACGCGAGCCTGGAGGTGAGCTGGTGACCGACCCGATCCTCGTGGGCCTCATCGGCAACCGGCTGCACTCGATCCTGGCCGAGCAACAGAACGCGCTGGTCAACACCGCGTTCTCCGCCGTGGTGCGCGAATCGCTCGACCTCGCGTGCGCCGTGTTCGACTCGCGCGGCGAGATGATCGGCCAGTCGACCGGCGGCACCCCGGGCCACATCAACGCGATGGCCACCGGGCTGCGCCACTTCGTCGCCGAGTACCCGCCGGACACGCTCGAGCCCGGCGACGTGCTGCTCACCAACGATCCGTGGCAGACGGCCGGGCAGATCAACGACATCACCGTGGCCACGCCGGTGTTCGCGGCCGGCCGGCTGGTCGCGTGGTTCGCGTCCTGCTGCCACGCACCGGACATCGGCGGCCGGCTCGTGTCCGCGGACGCCACGGAGGTCTTCGAAGAAGGCCTCCGGCTGCCGATCCTCAAGTTCCTGCGGGCCGGCGAGGTGAACGCTGATCTGGAACGGCTGATCCGCGCCAACGTCCGCACGCCCGAGGAGACCATCGGCGACCTGTAC
Source organism: Amycolatopsis rhabdoformis (assembly GCF_035918295.1). Classification (GTDB taxonomy): domain Bacteria; phylum Actinomycetota; class Actinomycetes; order Mycobacteriales; family Pseudonocardiaceae; genus Amycolatopsis; species Amycolatopsis rhabdoformis. Next base: position 6,258,595 of record NZ_CP142149.1, on the reverse strand, counting down.
GCGCAGGTCGCCGGCAACGAGGTCGGCGCGGTGAGCCTGGTGCGGCTGCTGGCCGAGTTCGGGCTGGCTTCGCTGGACGACGTGGCCGCCGAGATCATGAACCGCTCGGAACGCGCGCTGCGCGAGGCGATCACCGCGTTGCCCGACGGCGTGTACCGCAACGAGCTGGTGACCGACGGCTTCGACGACGAGCCGATCGTGCTGCGCGTGGCCGTGACGGTGGCGGGCGACGAGATCCACGTGGACTTCGCCGGGTCGTCGCCGCAGAGCCGGCGCGGGATCAACGTGGTGCTGAACTACACGCGGGCGTACGCGTCGTTCGCGGTGAAGGCCGCGATTTCGCCGGAGGTGCCGCACAACGCGGGCTCGTTCCGGCCGGTCCATGTGACAGCGCCCGAGGGTTCGGTGCTCAACTGCGTGGCGCCGGCGCCGGTCGCGTCGCGGCACCTCATCGGGCACTTCCTGCCGTCGTTGCTGATCGGGGCGCTGCCGGGAGCGCCGGTCGCGCCGAGCGCCGACGCGCTGTGGATGACGATCTGGCGCGGCGCCGACTTCATGTCCACCGTCTTCCAGACGGGCGGCATGGGCGCGCGCGTGGCCCGCGACGGCCTCTCGACCACGGGTTTTCCCAGCGGCCTGCGCTCCACGCCCACCGAGGTGATCGAGACGAGCGCGCCGCTGGTGCAGGGTGTGCGCGAGCTGCGTGTGGACTCCGGCGGCGCGGGGCAGTACCGCGGCGGGCTCGGCCAGCGCACGACGATGGCCGCGCTGGGCGGGATCTCCTGGAGTGTCAACGGGAACGTCGACCGGGTGCGGGCCGCCGCGTCCGGTGTGGACGGTGGTGGTGCCGGTGGCCTCGGCCGCTTCGGGTTGGTCGGCGGCGGCGACCTGCCGGCCAAGAGCCGCGTGCCGCTGGACCCCGGTGCCGAGGTCGACGTGGTCCTGCCCGGTGGCGGCGGCTACGGCGACCCCCGGCGTCGCGTGGTGGCGGACGTGCTGGCCGACGTGGTGGCGGGGTACGTTTCCGTCGAGGCGGCCGAGGCCGTCTACGGCGTGGTGGTGCGCTACACCGGCGCGCCCGAAGCGCTGGTCAGGCTGCCCGAGGACTACGAGGTGGCCGAACTTCGAGGGAGGGACTGAACGCCATGGGTCGGTTGGCCGGCAAGGTCGCGGTGATCTTCGGTGGTGCGCGGGGCATCGGGCTCGCCACGGTGAAGGAGTTCCTGGCCGAGGGCGCCGTGGTGTTCGCGAGCGACATCCGCGAGCCGGCCGAGCAGGTGCCCGGCTACCGGCACTCGCTGGTCGACGCCACCGACGAGACGCAGGTCGCCGACTTCGTCGCGGGCGTGATCGAGGACGCCGGGCGCATCGACGTGCTGGTGAACAACGTCGGCGTGCACCTGGCCAAGCCGCTCATCGAAACCACGCTGGCGGACTTCGACCACATCTTCGCCCTCAACGTGCGCGCCGCCTTCCTCGGCACCCGCGCCGTGCTGCCGCACATGCTGGCGCAGCAGGCGGGCAGCATCATCACCACGTCGTCCAACGGCGGCGTGATGGGCCGGCCGAGCGACCCCGTGTACAACGCGACGAAGCACGCGCTGGTGGGCCTCACGAAGTCCCTCGCCGTGGCTCATGCGCACCAGGGCATCCGCGCCAACACCGTGAACCCGGGCGCCATCGACACCGACATGCTGCGGTCCACCCTCGCCTCGCCCGACGACTTCGAGGCCAAGCAGCACCAGCTCGTGGCCAGCACCCCGGCCGCCCGCGTCGGCGAGGCCGTGGAGGTCGCGAAGGCCATCCTCTTCCTGGCCACCGACGAATCCCGCTTCATCAACGGCGCCGTGCTGCCCATCGACGGCGCCAAGTCCGCGGGCGCGATGCCGGCGAACCGCTACAGCCTGGATTTCGACCTCGGCGTGCGCTGAGCCCGCTTTGACTCCGAGGTGGCATTCGGTGCGTTGAGCGCACCGAACGCCACCTCGGAAAAGTCCTCAGCAGGTGACCGCCGCGTCGGCCCAGTCGGCGTGGTCGGTGTTGTTGCCGTCGCCACCGTCGGTCACCACGAGGTCCAGCGCCTGCACACCGGCCAGCGGCACATCCAGCGTCTGCGCCGGAGAGCCGTGGCGGAAGACCCCGGTCGACGCCAGCGTCTTCCCGTCACCACGCACCTCGAAGGTGACGCTCCCGGTGGCGAACTCGTCATCGAGCCCGACCACCGCGTGGAACGTCTGACACCCACCACCCAGGTAGGAGCGCACCAGCGAAGGCGCGTGCGCACCGAGACCGTCCGCGTAAACCTGGCCGTTGATGGTGATCGGGTTGCCGTCACCGGCCTGGTTCTCACCGTTGCTGGTCCCGCGTTCCACCGGCCCCCAGCCGTTTTCGGTGAGCAGGAACGGTGCCTTCGACATCGGCGTGACGCCTGACGCGAACGGGGTCACGACCGGTCCGCTCGCGTTGGCCGACAGCGTCCGCTTGCCCCAGCCGGTGTAGTACGAAGCCTGCACCGACATCGCGACCTGCGCGCCCGGCTTCACGGGCTTCACCGTCACCGACTTTTCCCAGGACTTGCCCGGAGCGACGGCCGGCACGAGCGTGTCACCACGTCCGTCGAGCTGCCAGCCCGCCGGCGCCGACACGGTGACGCGGGCCGCGGCGAGCGGGGTGCTGCCGTCGTTGGTGAGGCGCAGCTGGGCCGTGAACGGCTTGCCCGCGGGGAAGTACGAGCCTGTGTCGAGCGACAGCGTGGCCGCGGGCGCGGCGGCCGGGAACTTCGCCGGCCACACGCGGAACACCGCGGCGCCGTGGCTCGGCACGGTCGCGCGCAGCGTGCCGGCGCTCTCGGTTTCGGCGCCGGTCCACAGGTCGCGCACGCGGTAGTCGCGCCCGGACAGGCCGACGTCCTTCGCGCTGCTGGTCATCGTCGCGGCGGAGATCCCGCGGTTGAACAGCACCACGGCGGCCGAACCGTCGGACATCGGCTTGGTCCACACCTCGGTGTCGCCGTCGTCGCGGACCTTGTGGCCCTGCACGCCCGCCCAGTCCTGGTCGAGCGCGACGATGTCCTTGTTCGCGAGGATCTGCTTCGTCGCGGCCGGCATCGAGCGCACGTCGTTGCCCGCCAGCAGCGGCGCGTTCATCAGCGACCAGAGCGCGAAGTGCGCGCGGTACTCGGCGTCGGTCATGCCGCCGTTGCCGACCTCGAGCATGTCGGGGTCGTTCCAGCCGCCGGGGCCGGAGTACTTCTCGAGGCCCACCTGCTGGTCGAGGATGCCGGTCATGCTCGACCAGTTGTCACTGATGTCGCCCGTGGTGCGCCACAGCTGCGCGCCGGAGGTCTTGCCCCACAGCCACGGCTGGTTCTCGCCCCACTCGCACAGCGCGTAGATCATCGAGCGGCCGGTTTTCTTGATGGCCTCGCCCATCTTCGTGTAACGCTCGATGGCGGGGCGGCCCTCGTTGTTGCAGTTGTCATACTTGAGGTAGTCGACGCCCCAGTCGGCGAAGGTCTGCGCGTCGACGTCTTCGTGGTCCAGCGCCCCGGGCATGGTCTTCGCGCAGGTCTGGGTGCCGGCGCTGGTGTAGATGCCGAGCTTGAGGCCCTTGGCGTGCACGTAGTCGGCCAGCGCCTTGATGCCGCTCGGGAAGCGTTCGTGGTTGGGCTCGAACTTGCCCTCGGCGTTGCGGTTCTGCTCGGCCCAGCAGTCGTCGATGTTCACGTACTGGTAGCCGGCGTCCTTGAGGCCGCTGGAGACGATCGCGTCGGCGGTCTCGCGGATGAGCTCCTCGTTGATGTTGCAGCCGAACTTGTTCCAGCTGTTCCAGCCCATCGGCGGCAGCGCACCGGCCGCCTGCTGGGCCGATCGGGGAGCCGGCGCGGCTTCGGCGACGGACGTGGTGAGGGCGGTGGCCAGGCCGGTGGTCAGGCAGGCGGCCGCCAGCAGACCCACAAGACGACGCATGAATTCCTCCCGGAGTGCGCAACAGAACTACTCAAAGCGCCACATACTCACTCAGGAATCAACAGGAGTGAACGCTTCACGTCAATGGGCCGTTGGTAGGTAATCCGTTGTCCGGGAGGTAGAAAGGAGGCGTAGGTCCGCGACGACGCCCCCGAGGAGCCGCCCCATGCCCGAGGTCCGCCCGCTCGACGGTCTCAAGGTCGTCGACCTCTCCCGGATCCTGGCGGGGCCGTACTGCACGCAGTACCTCGGCGAGATGGGTGCCGACGTCATCAAGGTCGAACCGCCCGGCCACGGTGACGACACGCGGCTGTGGGGCCCGCCGTTCGTCGGGGACGAGGCCGTGTACTTCCTGGCGGCCAACCGGAACAAGCGCGGCATCGTGCTCGACCTCAAGTCCGAGCGCGGCCGCGAAGCCGTGCGCCGGCTCGTGGCCGACGCCGATGTGCTGGTGGAGAACTTCCGGCCGGGCACGCTGGAGCGGTGGGGGCTGGCGTACGAGTCGCTGGCCGAGCTGAACCCGCGGCTGATCCACGTGTCGATCACCGGGTTCGGCCAGACGGGGCCGTACCGCGACCGGCCCGGCTACGACCTCGTCGCGCAGGCGCTCGGCGGCGTGATGGGGCTGACCGGCGAGCCCGACGGCGCGCCGGCCAAGGTGGGGCTGCCGGTGGCCGATCTCAACGCCGGCACGTGGGCGATCATCGGGGTGCTGATGGCGCTGCAGGCCCGGCACACGACCGGGCGTGGGCAGTACCTCGACGTGTCGTTGCTCGACGCGCAACTCGCCTGGCACATCTACGCCGCCGGCGCGCACTTCTACGACACCCCGCGGCCGCGCCGCATGGGCTCGGCGCACCCGAGCATCGTGCCGTACCAGGCGTACCACGTGTCCGACGGCTGGCTCGTGATCGCGGTGGGCAGCGAGAAGCTGTGGCGCGCGTTCTGCGGCGTGCTGGGGCTGGACATCGCTTTCGATCCGCGGTTCGCCACCAACGCCGCGCGCGCCGAGCACCGCGACGAGCTGAACGCGTTGCTGGAAGAAGTGTTGGTGACGCGTACGGTCGAGGACTGGATGAAGGCGCTCGACGCGGCGAGCATCCCGGCCGCGCCGATCAACGACATCGACGACGTGTACGCCGACCCGTGGACGGCCGCGCGCGACCAGGTCGTGCGGCTGCCGCACCCGACCGTCGGCACCTACCTCGGCACGGGTTTCCCGGTGAAGGCCTCGGAAACCCAGCCGAGGCCGACGTCGGCGCCGCCGGTGCTCGGCCAGCACACGGCTGAGGTGCTGGCGGAGATCGGGTACTCGGATGCCGAGATCGCAGACTTTCTGGCGTGACCGTTCGCCGACTGAGGAGGATTCGCATGGAAAACCCGCTGTGGCACCCGTTCGCGGACATGGGCGCCGTGGACGGCGACCGCTTCGTGATCACGCGCGGCTCGGGCTCGTACGTGTGGGACGACGCCGGCCGCCGCTACTTCGACGCCACGGCCTCACTCTGGTACGCGAACTTCGGCCACGGCCGGCCCGAGATCACGCAAGCCGTGACGGCGCAGCTGGAGAAGCTGGACTCCTACAACCTGTTCGGCTACTACGCGAACGAGCCGGCGCTGGAGCTGGCCTCCCGGCTGTCTTCACTCGCTCCCGTCCCCGGCTCGAAGGTTTTCCTCGGCTCCGGCGGCGGTGACGTGGTGGACACGGCCGTGAAGATCGCCCGCGCCCACTTCGCCCACACCGGCCGGCCCGAGAAGTCCCACATCATCGGCCGCACGCAGGGCTACCACGGCACCCACGGCTTCGGCACCGCCGTCGGCGGGATCCCCGTGAACGCCGCGGACTTCGGCCCGATGGCGACCGGCTTCTCGCACGTCGCGCACGACAGCGTCGGTGATTTGGAGGCCGAGATCCTGCGCGTGGGGCCCGACCGCGTCGCCGCGTTCTTCTGCGAGCCCGTGATCGGCGCGGGCGGCGTCCTGCTGCCCGCGCCCGGCTACCTCGAGGCCGCCGTCGAAGTCTGCCACCGTCACGGCGTGCTCTTCGTGGCCGACTGCGTGATCGCCGCCTTCGGCCGCCTGGGCACGTGGTTCGGCATCGACCGCTGGGACGTCCGGCCAGACATGGTGACCACCGCGAAGGGCCTCACCGGCGGCACGATCCCCTTGTCCGCGCTACTCGTCTCCCCGGACGTCGCGGCCCCCTTCTTCACCGGCTCCCCGGGCGCGCCCGTGCTCCGCCACGGCGCCACCTACTCGGGCCACCCGGTGGCCTGCGCGGCGGCACTGGCCACTTTGGACATCTACGAGAAGGACGGGCTGATTCCCCGCGGCCGGGAACTGGAGAAGCCTTTGGCGGACGCCCTTTCCTCGGCGGCTTCGCATCCGGCGGTGGGGGAGGTTCGGGCCGGGTTGGGGTTCTTGGCCGCGGTGGAGCTGTCGGCGGAGGTGCTGGCCGCGGATCCCGGCGCGTCGGGCCGGCTGCAGCGGTTGCTGCGCGATGAGGGCGTACTGGTGCGGCCGTGGGGGAAGGGGATCGCCATGTCGCCGCCGTTGATCGCGGGGGATGAGGAGCTGGACCTGTTGGCTTCGGCGATTCCGGTGGCGCTTTCTCGGTTGGGGGGCTGAGTTTTCGGCTTTGGGTCACCTTGTCGGGGTTCTTCCTTGGCAAGGTGACTCGGGCTGTGGGGACGTCGAGGAGCTGGGGTTGGGCTGGCCTCGGGTGTGGATGGTTGGGCGCGGTCTCGCGCGTGGCGGGGTTCGGTCACGCGGCTGGGTTGATTCGAACGGTAGTCGGGCTGCCCTGCGGTGGGGTCGGTTTGCTGTGGTGGCTTGGCGATGGGCCTGTCTTGCGTGGGTTTGATCTGTCGTGGCGACTTTGGTAGCAGTGCTTTTGTGCGATCGGCTTGGAATGCCGTGGCGGTCGGGAGGTCGGATGCGTGCGGGGCTTGACCTGTGATGGCGACGTGGTGGTGGGGCTGCCTGCGGTGGCGTTGATCTGTGGCGGCGACTTGGCGGTCGGCGCGCCTTCGAGCGCTTGATCTGTCGGCTGGCTCGGTGGTGGGCTGCTCTGCTGTGGTGGCTTGGTGGTCAGCTGCCTTGGCGTGGGTTTGGTTCGCTGTGGCGACGTGGTGGTGGGGTGCCGTGCGTCTTGATCTGCCGTGGCGACTAGGCGGTCAGGTACAGCACGGCGTAACAGGCCAGCCAATGCTCGACCATGTAATCGCTGCCGCTGACGTGATCAAGCTCGGGCGTCGCGTGCGTTTCCGCGGCGGCGAGCATGAGCGGCACGCGCGGGTCGGTGGCGGGCAGCTGGTCGGCGAGCCGCAGCCAGCACCAGGCGCGGCTGAGGTTGAGCCCGCGTAGGTGGGCGAGTTGGCCGTCGCTGTCGTCGGAGATCGTGGCGGGGGTGAGGAGTGCGGCGGGCCGGCCGTCGGTCAGACCGGGGAGGAACCGGTCGAACCACGCGACGAAGTCCTCCGGCGCGAGCAGCCCGGCCTGCAGCTCGGCTTCGGTGAGCGCGGCCGACAGAAAATCGGCTCCGGAGGGCTCCCACCCGCCGGGGTAGTCGACGTCCGCGCTGAACCACCGCGCCGCGGCCTCCTCGATCGCCGCGAGCAGCGCACCGTCTCCGGCGGCCGCCCGCATCCGGGCGAACGGCAGCGCCCGCGAAAGCCCGAACGCACTGTTGTTGTGCGCGCCGGTCCGCACCGGGTACGTCTGCTTCGGCAGCCAGCGCAGGAAAGCCTCACTCACCGCCGCCGACAACGGCTCCAGATGTGCCGACCACCTGCGCGCCGCCGGGTCGTCCCAGGTCGCGATTTCGTGGTGGAGCATCAGGGCCCAGCCCCAGCCGTACGGCCGAGCCCTTGACCCGCTCGTCCTGAACGTCTCCGCCTCGGCCGCCAGGGCTTCGGCGGTGAGGTGCTCGTCGAGGACCGCGGTGATCTCGCGGGCCGGGATCGCGTCCGGGACGGAGCGCAGCAGCCGCACCAGCAGCCAGTGCATCTCCACGCAGGAATGCCAGTCGAAGCAACCGTAGAACGCCGGGTACAGATCCCTCGGCCGGCTCGGGAAATCGCCCACGAACCGCATCGTGCTGCGAATGTCGCTCGGGAACTCTTTCCTGACGTTGCGCAGCGCGGCCTCCCCGAACTCACCGGCCCGGGACCTCAACTGCGCCACTCTGCTCCACCGTGCCACGCCCCCTCATCGACTGGGACGCGGTCACCCCACCGCCGGTCCCTCCTGCATCACCCCACACAACCCACCACGTCGGCAAGCCCCTCGCCCCGCAAGATCCCGCCACTCACCGCACGAACTGGCCGATCGCGGCGGCAAGTCCGCCAGCGGAATGGCAAGGCGCCGACATTCGTGGCAAGCCGGACACTTGGCTGGCAAACAGCGAACACGGGCGGCACCGTGCCAGAGCGAATGGCAAGTTGCCAGACGGGGTTCGCAGGTCCTGCGGCCCAATGGCAACGGCTGAGCAGGCATCGCGCCAGCAGGAATGGCAAGTCGCCGCGCGCCAGCGCAAGATCTACGGCCGAGTCACAATCGCAGCGGTGTAAGGCAATCCGCGAAGGCGGATGGCGCCGGCCCAAGAGTGAGTGGCAAGAAGCGTTCCGGAATGACAAGGCATGCCGGTTGCCGAGGCCGTGCTGAAATAGCCGAGTCACGATCGCAAGGCTGCACTTGGCGCGGCGCGGCGTGGCACGCATCGCGTTGGCAGGCTGGCCGCGGCCCAGCAGCGCCTGCGTTGGCCGGGCCGGATCGGGCTGAAGAAGCGCTGTGCGCCTAGAAAGGCCCAGCGTGGAAGACGGCTGGTTGACCCTCGGCCGGAGTAGGACTGGTGAGATGCGGTGTGCGGGAAGCCTGAGCGCGAACGGCGACTGGTTGGCGACTCATCCGTCCCGGGCTTCAACTGCCCCAGAGCTCAACCGCTCAGTCCTCACTGGCCCGAGCCACAACTTCGCCACTCAGCCGACCTGCCGAGATGACCGGGCTGACCGAGCCAGCCACCCCACCGAGCCACCCCAACCCCGTCACCCGATGCAGAACTCGTTCCCCTCCAGATCCGCCATCGTGATCCACCGGTTCGGCCCCTGCGAACCCCGGTGCAAAAACGTGGCGCCCCGCGCCTGGAGTTTCGCGAACTCCTCCTCCATCGCCTCCGTCCCGCCCACGCGGACGTCGAGGTGGACGCGGTTCTTCACCGTCTTCCCCTCAGGCACCAGCTGAAACAAGACCCGCCGCGACGTCTCCGGGTGCGAGATCGCCGCGCCTTCGCGCCAGACGAGGGTGCCGTGGTGGGTGGTGGTGTCGTCTTCGGATGCGTAGCCCTTGGCGATCATCTCGCGGATGAAGGCCTCGTCGCTGGGCTCGACGGTCCAGCCGAGGGTCTCGGCCCACCAGTCGGCCTGGGAGTGTGGTTCCGCGGAGTCCACGGTCACCTGGAAGTCATACGCCATACCGGCACGTTAACCACCGACCCCGACATTTTCGGCAACTCGGGCTCGCCCGGTACGTCGGTGAACGCCCACTTGTCGACGCCGCCGCCCATGATTTCGGCGTAGCGGCGGGCGCCGTCGGCGTTGGCGAAGCGCACTTGCTGGCCGTTGGTGAGGTGGGTGATCTTGACTGCCACGCTGCCTCCAGAAACATCCAGGAAGTCCGGAAAAGTCGAGTGCCGGCCCGCGGAGCTTCCCCCTCCGGGGCCGGCTCGCTCAGTAGAACACGTGTTCGAAGGCTCCCGCAAATCGGGTCCCCCTGCTGGGCGACGCAAGTCCCCCAGAGGGGTAACCCGGCTGGTCAGCGGATCATCGCGAGCCGGGGCCAGCGGTCCAGTCCCAGGGCCGCCTCGTGCTCGCGGATCGCGCGCAGCGCGGGCCCCCACGACGCCGGCGGCAGCTCCCGGAAGCCGAGCCGCGCGTAGTACGGGGCGTTCCACGGCACGTCGCGGAAGGTCGTCAGCGTCAGTGCCGGCAGGCCGCGGGACGCCGCCCACGAGCCGGCCGCGTCCAGCAGCAACCGGCCCCAGCCGCGGCGCGCGAAGGTCGGCAGCACCGACACCTGCTCCACGTGACCGTTGCCGTCCACGACGTCCGCGATCAGGTAGCCCGCCACCACCCCCGAGACGTCCGCCACCCAGCACCGCCCCTCAGCCTGGTACGGCTGCAGCTCGGCCACCGAAAACGGCTCGTCGTCCGCGATCGCCGCCATCCCGATGCCGCGGAACGGCTCCGCGGCGGCGATCTCGAGCGGGCCGAGCGCGGCCAAGTCGGCAGGGCGGGCGAGTCTGATCATCCGCCATTCCTACCGGCTACACCGAATACGACGAAACTGCTTTCTGGATACGCTCCGCATACACCTGCAACGCACTGATCGCCTCGGCTCGCGAGGCGTCGCTGATGCGCGCGGCGGGCCCCACGAGCGAGAGCACGCTCGGCCGCGTCCGCCCCGTTTCCACCGGCACCGCACACGCCCACACGCCGTCTTCGATCTCGCCCCAGCTCTGGGCGTAACGGTTCGTGAGCGCGAGCTTCAGCTCTTCACGCACCTCGATCCCGTGTTCGCGCGAAATCTCCGCGATGCGCTGCTCGCGTTCACCGTCGGGCAGCAGTGCGAGCAGCATCTTGCCGGTCGCGCCGGCGCCGAGCGGGATCGAGTGGCCGGGCTGGAAGGTGAACCGCATCGCGCGATCGCATTCGACCCGGTCGGTGCACACGGCCAGGTCGCCGAAGTGCTGGAACAGCAGGATGGTCTCGCCGAGCTCGCGCGACGCCTCTTCCATGGTGGGGCGGGCGATCCGCGCGACGTCGTTGGCCAGTCGCGCGGCGCGCGCGAGCGGCATCACCTGGCTGGTCACGTGGTAGCGGCCCGAGCGGGCCTCTTCGAGCAGCTGCAGTTCCTTGAGCAGCTGCACGTACCGATATGTGGTGGCGACCGGGCTGCCGATCACCTCGGCCAGCTCCGCGACGCTCGCTTCCCACCGGTGCTCGGAAAACGCGAGCAGCACTTGCAGCACCTTGCGCGAACTGCTCGTGCCGGCCGTTCGGCGGGGCGCTGCAGCGCTTTCTTCGGCAGGCGGCATTCGGAACCCTCTTCGTGGTCTGCGACCCGACTCGCGAACACGACAAGTCAGCAAATTACCACAGGACCAGAACAATCGCCCGCGGTGAATTCACCGGATATGATCAGCTATTCACGACCAGGAACGGCGTGAGCAGCCCCGGCACGGTCGCGTCGGCCAGCGCGAGTCCGTCGGATTCGCCGACGTCCACCACGTGGTAGTGCCCGCGGCCCGCCGCGATCGGCGCCACCACCGTGACCAGCCCCGCACGCCGCTGGAACCACGAGCGCGTGACGACGATCCCGGTCAGTCCGTCGCGCCGCACGGCCACGGTCTGGCGCGCCAGCGAACCCGAACGCGTCACGAGGTAGCGCCCGACCAGCGCGTGGCCGAGCGTGCGGTAGCGATCCCAGCCCACCAGCACCGCGAACGGCACGAGCACCAGCGCGAGCTGCCAAGGCCAGTCCGGCAGCGCCCCGGCCCAGGCCAGCAGGAACAGTCCCGCCGCCGGCACCAGCACGCTCGTGAGCGCGCGCGTGATCCGCCGGTTCAACGCCTGCCTCGGGTGCCGCACGAGCACCGCGCCGGCCACGTCCTCGCCCAGCACCTCGCCGGCCACCTCGCGCACGCGGGCCAGCGGCGCGGGCGGCAGCAGCAGGCCGCCGCCCTTGTCCGCGCCCTTGCCCTCGCGCAGGCCGGCGGCCACTGCCACGCACTTTGCACCGCCGGCGATCCGCAGCGGCAACGGTTCCTTCAGCTCGACCCCGCGCAGCCGGTCTTCCTCGATCGACACCGACCGGGTGGTGATGAGCCCGCGCCGGATGTGCAGCGTGCCGCCGGGTTCACGCGTGAGCCGGAAGTTCCAGAACGACAGCACGTAACCGCCGACCGACAGCACCGAAACCAGCACCAGCAGGCCGATCGCGGCGAAGACCACGGTGACCCACACCGGCTCTTGCGTCACGCGCGAAAAGAGGTCGCGCAACGGTCCGTAGCGCACCGGGTCGAGGTTCAGCTCGTGGGCGAAGTGGTAGATCGTGCCGAGGATCGCGCCCACCACCGCGATGCCGGACAGCGTGAACGGCGCGTACCGCAGCCACTTCCGGTCCACGGCCGCGACCAGCTGCTCCGGCGGCGCGGTGACATCGACGGACCCAGCGGGCCCAGCAGACCCGGAAGCCACCGTTTTCCGGTGCAGCAACAGCGTTCGCAACCGCTGCGCCTCCGCGCGCGTGACGGCGTCGAGCACCAGCTCGTCCTTGCCCGGCCCCTTGCCCTGCGAATGCCGGCCGGTGCCGATCCGCACCGCGGCCAGCGAGAACAGCCGGTGCTTCGGCTCCGACACCACGTCGACGGTGCGGATCCGGTCGCGCGGCACCGCCCGCTGCTTGCGCAGCAACAGCCCCGTGCGCCATTCCACCTGTGTCGCCGTGATGCGGTACCGCGAGGTGAGGCAGTGCGAGATGCCGGTGGCGATCGTCAACGCCGTGAACCCCAACCCGATCCACTGCCAGTTGTTGCCCGAGCCCAGCAGGAGCGCGCCGACCAGCACGGGCAGCGACCGCACGAGGTCGAGCACCGGCCGGATCAGCAGCATCCGCAGGTCGAGCCGGTGCCACGGCGCTTCTTCCGTGCCCTCGGCCGCACCCGCGGCCAGCGGCAACGCCGTGCTCACGTGGCGTCACCGCGCACGGCCTGCGTGGTGCGCGTGAGCTCGTCGGCCAGCGCCACGGCCCGCTCGTGGTCGAGGCCGGAGATCCGCAGCGGTCCCGCGGCCGACGCCGTGGTCACGGTGATCCGCGCGAGCCCGAACAGCTGCTCGAGCGGGCCGCGCTCGATGTCCACGGTCTGGATCCGCGAGATCGGCGCGATCCGCCATTCCTGCTTCAGCCAGCCGGCCTGCGTGTACACGGCGTCGGCGGTGACCTCCCACCGGTGCACGCGGTAGCGCCACTGCGGCATCACCAGCAGGTGCAGCGGGCCGACCACGCAGCAGAGCACCAGCGTGACCGAGAGCCACGACGGCGGGTCGTCACTCGTGGCCACCACCACGGCCTGCACCCCGATCACCACGAGCCAGCCGAGGGCGGCCGAGGCCGTCCAGTGGCCGATCGCCTTGCGGCTCACGCGGTGCTCGGGTGGCCGAAGGCTCAGGCTCAGCGCGCTCGGTTCTTGTGCGGTCACCTGCTTAGCGTGCCTGAACAGTCGTGACCGTGGCCACGACAAGTGTCACTGTGCCCCGATCCGGGGCCCCGGTGAGTGCGGGGCGTTACTATTTCGGCCGCGGGCGGGATGGAAACGCGGTGGTGCCGTGTTGAACCCGGTTAAGCCTGTGCACGACAGCGATCAGCAGGAGGATTCCGGTGGGATTCGATCCCGAGGAACTGTACGAGGTGGACTCGGACGTCCCCGACCTGGACGGAGCCGTGCTCCTGCACTTCTTCGACGGTTTCATGGACGCGGGGTCCACGGGCAGGCTCGTCACCGACCACCTGACCAACGAGGTCGAGAACCGGGTGATCGCGCGCTTCGACGTCGACCGCCTCATCGACTACCGCTCCCGGCGTCCGCCGATGACCTACGCGGTGGACCACTGGGAGGACTACGAGGCCCCTGAGCTGGCCGTTCGTCTCCTGCACGACACCGACGGCGTGCCCTTCCTGCTGCTGTCCGGCCCCGAGCCCGACCACGAGTGGGAGCGCTTCGCCACCGCTGTGAAGCACCTCATCGAGCGCTGGGGCGTGCGTCTCACCGTCGGGTTCCACGGGATCCCGATGGGCGCACCGCACACGCGTCCGCTCGGCGTCACGGCCCACGCCACGCGCGAGAGCCTCATCGGTGGCGACCACCAGCCGCTGCCCAACCGCATGCAGGTGCCCGGCAGCGTGTCCGCGCTGCTGGAGTACCGCCTCGGCGAGTGGGGTCACGACGCGATGGGCTTCGCCGCCCACGTGCCGCACTACCTCGCGCAGTCGGCGTACCCGTCGGCGGCGCTGCTGGTGCTCGAGTCCGTGGAGCGCGCCACCGGCCTGCACCTGCCGGACGGCGAGCTGCGCGTGGCCGCCCAGGTCGCCACGGCCGAGATCGACCGCCAGGTCGCGGAGTCCGACGAGGTCGCCGACGTGGTGCGCGCGCTGGAGCGCCAGTACGACACGTTCGTGGAGGCCTCGGGCCGCGACAGCCTGCTGGCCGAGTCGCAGGAGCACATGCCGACGGCCGAGGAGCTCGGTTCGCAGTTCGAGCGGTTCCTGGCGGAGCAGGGCGGGGACTCACCGGAGCGCTGAGTCTCCGGGCAGGGGTCAGTCGCGGGCCCGTCTGCGCCCGGTGCGGTACGCGATCGCGGCCGAGCGGACCGTCTGCCAGGCCCACCACATTCGCTTCGTCATGGTCGCCACCATGCCATGATCGGGGCTGGGGGTTTCCGGCACGCTGCCCTCAGGGGTGCGGCGGGTGACGTTCGGACCACGGGCAGCCACCGGTCCCGGTGATCGGTAATCGACCGACGCCGGCCATTACCGACGGGTAAACCGGCCGGTTCGATTCCGTGCCCGGTTGTTGTATATCGTCCCGGAATGACCCAGCCGCACCAAGATCGATTCACGGCAAGGACTTTGGGTGGAGCTCTGAGGCGGAAAGCCGGCCTGGTGCTGCGCCGGGTGGCCACCCGCTTGCATGACCCGTACACCGATCAACTGAACCGGATGCGCGACGAACTCCGTGAGGAAATCGTCCGTCAGGGTGACCGCCTCCTCGACCGGGTGGTGGAATTCGAAATTCGCAGTCGCCGCGACATCGTGTACGCCGGCGACCAGGACGCGGCGCTCGAGAGCAACGTGTTCGCCCGCGAGAACCTCATCGGCGCGCGCCACTTCGGCAGCCCGCCCGAAACGCTCAAGTTCGCGTTGTCACTGGCCCCGGCCGGCGGCATGGCGCTCGAATTCGGCGTCGCCTCCGGTAACACGCTGCGCACCATCGCCGCCGCGCGCGGCGGGGTCGAGGTCTACGGCTTCGACTCGTTCGAAGGCCTGCCCGAGGCGTGGCTCAACGGCATGCCGGCCGGCGCCTTCGCCCGCGACGACCTGCCGGATGTCCCCGGCGCGGAACTCGTGGTGGGCCTGTTCAACGACAGCCTGCCGGGATTCCTGGAAAAGCACCCGGGCCACGTCGATTTCCTGCACGTGGACGGCGATCTCTACAGCTCCGCGAAAACCGTGCTCGAAAACGTCGGCCCGCGGCTTCGTCCGGGCAGCATCGTGCACTTCGACGAGTTCTTCAACTTCCCCGGCTGGAAGCGCCACGAGTACCGCGCGTGGATGGAACACATCGAAAAGACGGGCATCGAGTTCACGTATGAGGCTTACACGTACAACGACAACCAGGTGACCGTGCGCATCACCGGTGTGCCGGGGTATGAGGCACCGGCGCAGGACGAGATTCGCGCCGACCACGCTTGATGAGTGTGAAACCGCCGGATCCGCCCGCTTTCCGGGACGGGTCCGGCGATTTTCGTTTTCCGGTGACCTTTTCGAGCAGGATCGAAGGGCTTGCCCCACCGAATTCGGGCTGCCTACGTTCGGATTCGATCTTGGTCGGACGAGCAAGGGCACAGACTGCGAAGAGCACGCCCTAGCGCGAGTGGCAGCCCTCCTCGTTGAGCGGCCCGATCGACGGCACGACCAGGCCGCACAGGTAGCCGTCGATCCAGTGGCCGTTGCCGGCGACGTTCGTGCCGAGCCGCAGGAGCGGCGCGAGCGCTTTCACCCCGTGGGCGAGGGAATCCTGGTTGCGCTGCAGCAAGGACGTGAGCCGGTCGAGGTCGGCGAGGGTGGGGGCGAGGGTGCGGTTGTTGTCGTCGACGAGGCCCGACAGCTCGGTGGCGAGGCGTCGCGAGCCGTCGAGCAGGGTGGAGATGGCGGACTCGCGGCGGGCGACCTCGTCGAGCAGGCGGTTGCCGTCGGTGAGCAGGCGTTGCACCTCGGCGTCGCGGTCGACGAGGGTCGTGGACACCGTGCGGGTGTTGGCCAGCAAGGAGGTCAGCTGCGCGTCGCGCGAAGCGATGGTGTCGGACAGGCGCGAGAGGCCGCCGAGGGCGGTGCGAACGTCGGCGGGTGTGTTCGCGAACGTGCCCGCGAGCGTGTCGAAGCTGTGCGCCAGCTGCGTCGTGTCGATGTGGTCGACGGTGGCCGACAGCTCGCGGAACGCGTCGAGCACGTCGTAGGGCACGGTGGTGCGCGAGCTCGGGATCGGCACACCGGGGTCGAGCGAGCCCGCGCCCGCCGGGTCGAGCGCGAGGTACTTCTGGCCCAGCACCGTCTTCAGCTTGATCGCCGCGGTGGTGCCGTCGCCGAGCCACGCGTCCTTGACCTTGAACGTCACCCGCACGCGAGCGCCGTCGAGCGTCACCGCGGACACCCGGCCGACCTCGACGCCGGCGATGCGCACGTCGTTGCCGTCCTGCAGCCCCGCGGCTTCGGTGAACTCGGCCGCGAACGTGGTGCCGTCGCCGATCACGGGCAGGCTGCGCGCGTTGAGCGCCGTGACGAAACCGAGGGTGAGCACCGTGAGCCCCACCAGTGCGGTGCGGACGGGGCGGCGGGGACCTCGGGCCGAGTGCATTGAGTGCACAGTGCCGCAGAGTGTGAGGTGACGCCAGTCACACAACACCTTCGGCGGACGCCGGGCACGTTCGGCGACGATCGGCGGCGGGTACTTTTCGTCGGAAGGAAACAACCGGCGGAAGGTGGCACGGCGTGGCGCACACGCGGGTCTACCGCGACGGCGTGCTGGTCGACCAGGATTTCCCGGTGGAACAGGTCTCCGACTACCTCCAGGACCCGGCCACCACCGTCTGGCTCGATTTCTGCGAGCCGACCCAGGACGACCTGGCCGCGATCTCCGAAGAGCTCGGCCTCCACGCGCTGGCCGTGGAGGACGCGGCGGAGGAACACCAGCGGCCCAAGTTCGACCGCTACGACACGCATTCCTTCCTCATCGCATATTCGGCGCACTTCGACGTGGACACGGGCATCGTCACGAAATCCGAGCTCGGCGCGTTCGTGACGAAGCAGGCGCTGGTCACGGTGCGCAAGGACGACGGCTTCGACATCGACGCCGTGGAGCAGCGCTGGGACTCCTCGGCCGACCTCGCGAAATCGGGTGTCGCGTTCCTGCTGCACGGCCTGCTCGACCACATCGTCGACGGGCACTTCGAAAGCGTGCAGGCGCTCGACGAGCAGATCGAAGCGCTGGAGGACCTCGTGTTCGCCGAACGCCCGGACCAGCGTGAGCTGCAACGGCGCTCGTTCCGGCTGCGCAAGAGCCTCACGGCGCTGCGCCGTGTGGTGCTGCCGATGCGCGAGGTCGTGAACACCGTGATGCGCCGCGACCAGCACCTGGTCGACAGCGTGATGATGCCGTACTTCCAGGACGTGTACGACCACGTGCTGCGCGCGTCGGAGTGGACGGAGTCGTTGCGCGACCTGGTGGCGACCGTGCGCGAGACGCAGCTGAACCTGCAGGGCAACCGGCTCAACACGATCATGAAGAAGGTGACCAGCTGGGCCGCGATCATCGCGGTGCCCACGGCGGTGACCGGCTTCTACGGGCAGAACGTGCCGTACCCCGGATTCCAGGCCACGTCGGGGTTCTGGGTGTCCACAGTGGCCATCGTGCTGCTGTCGGTGGCTCTCTACGCGTCGTTCAAGCGCCGCGATTGGCTGTGATCGCGTTTCGCCCCGACCGCACCCGGGTAGGTCGCACCGGTAAGGATTTTCCACCCGGCTGGGGAGGGACAGGCATGCGTGACTTCAGTGCCGGGCTGCACCCGGCGGCAGACCTGATGACCGAGGAAAACCTGGCGCATCAGGAAGAAGTGCGGCGGCGGGCGGCGCTGTCGGTCGCGTCGAACTCGCTGGACGCCGACGATTGCGCGCAGCTGCTGGAGATGCTCGGGCTGCACACGGCGACGACCCGGCGCGGGGAAGTGGCCTGAAGTCAGCCCCGCTGTTTTTCGAGCGGCTTGTGGGGCGGTTTTTCCAGCGCGGCCTCCTGCTCGCGGCACAGCGTGCACACGAGCTTTTGGCCGATGCACTGGCCTTCGGGGGTCACGAGGTGGGCGACGTGCAGCGTGGGGTAGCCGCACGTCTCGCACGGGATCGCGGTGCTCTCGTGGCTGATCAGCACGCGGATGGGCATCGGGGTCTCCTCTGGCGGAGTCGGGTCGCGTTCGGCTAACCCATTCGCCCGCTCCTCAGTCCTGGGAACGCCCAACGTCACCCGTTCGGCGGACAAGGTTCACCCACGGTAGAAGGCAGCTTCGGCTGCCGGTGTCAGGCGCGGTAGACCTCGATTCCGTCCGCATACGTGCGTACCACGCGCGTTTCACCGATCTCTTGACGCGGGCCGTCGAACGGGTCGCGGTCGAGAACCGCCAGGTCGGCGGCCTTGCCGACGGTGAGCGAGCCGGTGCCGGCGTCGAGGTGGTTCACGGCGGCGCTGCCCGCGGTGTACGCGCGCAGGGCTGCCGCGAGCGGCAACGCCTGCTCCGGCCCGAGCGGCGGCGTGCGCGCACCGAGCAGGGCCCGGTTCACCGCGACGTGGATCGCGGCGAGCGGGTCGGGGCTGCTCACGGGCCAGTCGCTGCCCATCGCGAGGGCGGCGCCGGTGCGCAGGAGATCACCGAACGGGTACTGCCAGCTCGCGCGCGGGTAGCCGAGGAACGGCAGCGTGAGCTCGTCCATCTGCGGTTCGTGCGCGGCCCACAGCGCCTGCAGGTTGGCCGTGGCGCCGAGGCGGTGGAACCGCGGGACGTCCGCCGGGTGCACCACCTGCAGGTGGGCGAGGTGGTGGCGGAGACCGGAAGTGCCGTTCTCGGCGGCTGTGGCTTCGAGGGCGTCGAGCACGTCGCGCACCGCGCGGTCGCCGATCGCGTGGAAGTGCACCTGGAAACCGGCGGCGTCGAGGGTGGTGGTGACGTCGCGGAGCAGACCGGGTTCGAGGAAGCCGAGGCCGCGGTCGCCGGTGGGGTGGCCGTGGCGGTCGAGGTAGGGCTCGAGCATGGCCGCGGTGAAGGTCTCGACCACGCCGTCCTGCATCACCTTCACCGAGGGTGTGCGGTAGTTGCGGCCTTGCCCGGCGGTGGCGGCTCGGATTTTCGCGAGCCGCGCGACCTGGTCCGCGACGCCGGCGGACGGACATGAACGGTCCCACCACAACGCGCCGGTGACCTTCGCGGTGAGCCGGCCGGCGTGGTCCGCCCGCAGGTAGGACTCGTGGGCGTTCGGGCCGGTGCCCGGCACGGCGACCCAGGCGTCCTGCCAGTTGGTGATCCCGAACGAGTGCAGGTGGCGCTGGGCTTCGGCGAGGGCGGCGTCGAGGTCTTCCTGCGTGTCGGCCGGCGCGAAGCGGGCGACGAGGTCGGCCGCGCCTTCGTGGAGCAGACCGGTGGGTTCGCCGTCGGCGTCGCGTTCGATGCGGCCGTCGGCGGGGTCGGGGGTGTCGCGGTCGATCCCGGCGTACGCGAGCGCCGTGGTGCTGGCCCAGCTCGAGTGGTGGTCGCGGTTGGGCAGCAGGGCGGGGCGGGCACCGACCACGGCGTCGAGCGCGGCGCGGTGCGGGCGTCCGCCGGGAAAGGCCTCCATCGCCCAGCCACCGCCCAGAACCCAGTCACGCTCGGGATGCGCGCGGGCGTAATCGCCGATGATGCGCGTGTACTCCTCGGCGGTTTGGGCGCCGGAGAGGTCGCAGCGGATCCGTTCTAGCCCACCCATCACCGGGTGCACGTGGGCGTCGCCGAAACCGGGCAGCAGCAGCCCGCCGGCCAGGTCCACGACTTCGTCGGCTTCGCGCAGGAACGGCTCCACCGTGCGGTCGCCGCCGACCGCCGCGATCCGGCCGCCGGACACGGCGACGGCCGAGCAGATCGTGCCGGCGGCGTCGGCGGTGAACACGCGGCCGCCGCGGAAGACCCTGGTCGTCATTACCGAACGGTAACGCGATGACCGGTGTGTGCTCGCGCGCCCACAGGTCGTTACGGGAACTGCGGTTGCCCTACCGAACCAACGTTTACCAACAGATGTCCGGGGCGTGGCATCTGGCCAGCTCAGTGACCACATCGTGGCGGGTGGACGTTTCGTCCGGGTAGCTGCCCGAGGCAGCGTTGATCTTGCCCGAACTTACCTCGTTCGGTCGGTTGGACGGGCAAAATCACCAATCCGCGAGCACACTTCGTGACTCTCAAACTTCTAACGGGGGAAGGGGTTAGGGCATTCGATGTATCTGCGCATCAGTCGTAACATCCTGTGCAGAGGAGCAGTCGGGTGAAAATCCGGCTGAGGGGAGGGGTTTCGATGATCAACACAAACAGGGTGGAACTGCACGACGACTACCTCGTGAGCCAGCAGCGGGCGCTGGCCGAGGCGGTCGAGTCCGACGGTGGCGCCGGCGAGGGAGGCCGCAGCTACCGGCTCGCCGAGCACCTCGCGGCCGAGGGTGGTGTGCATCGCGGCGACGTGCTCGCGGCGACCACGCTTTTCCTGGCCTACACGGCGTTTCGCGAGGGCAACATCGACGCGGCGCAAGGTTTCGCGCGGCGCCTGCGCGGCCTGGACCCGAGCAGCGTGGAACTCGTGATCCACCTGATGCGGCTCGAGGTCGGCCGCGAGCAGGGCTGGCTGCCCCGCGCCCAGTACGACGACCTGCTGGCCTACGCGTGGCGGGAGAACCGCTTCGACCTCGCGCAGCGCGCCGGCGACATCCAGGCCCGCGACGTCGACCCCGGCGCCGCCCCGGTCGGCTGGTGGGCCGAGCTCGAGCGCAACCTTTGCCCGCTGCTCGCCTGATTTTGGTGCTCAGTCAGGGTTTTTCGGCGAATTCCGCGCCATGAACGTGCCGGCGTCGCCCTCGGCCGGGTCCACGAAGACCACGTCGTCGGGGCGCCGCCGCGGCACGTCCACCGACAGCACCACGAGCGGGTGCTCCGCGATGTGTGGGAAGCCGTGGACCTTGGTCTTCTCGAAGTGCAGCAGCAGGCCCGGGCGCGCCTCGAACTCTTCGCCGTCGAGGTGGAACGTGCCGCGGCCGCTGAGGATGTACAGGTGCTCGTCGCACTCGCGGTGGAAGTGCAGCGGCAAGTCCCGGTAGATGCGGAAGATCCGCGCGCTCGCCGTGGGTTTGTCCACGAAGTACTCGTCGACCAGCATCGTGTCGGCCGAGTCGGGCAAGCGGTCGAGAGCGGCGAGCACGTCGAAAACGTTTTCCACGGTCAGCTCCAATCGATGCGGTCGAAGAGCTCCTTCAGCTTCGCACCCCGCGGCGCGCTCGTCGCGGCGATCCACGCGATGCGGCCCCGGAGGTGGGCCTGGAAATCGGGGTGGTCTTCGCGGTTCTGCGCTTGCGGGCCGGTGGTCACGCAGTTGTGCAGGGTGGCGCGGAGGGCGTCGTACTGGGTGCGGGGGGCCGCGGGCTTTTCGTTGACGACGAGGCCGGCCACTCGTTGGCGTTGATGTTTGCCCGCGATGGAGGTTTTCTCTTCGCGCAGGCGGAATCCCTCGGCGGTGACGATGTGGCGGACGCCGGGGAGAAGCCGGTGCAGGGGCAGGGATTGGCCGGAGAAGGCCAGGTCGTCGGCGTAGCGGGTGTAGTTGGCGCCGAGGGCGTCCGCGAGGCCCTTGAGGCGGCGGTCGAGGTGGTTGGTCACGGCGTTGGCCACTGCCGGGGACGACGGGGCGCCTTGCGGGAGGTGCGGTCTTCTGAGGCGATCGCGGATGGGTCGGGGTGCTTTGCGGAGCACGTCCGGTGGGGTGATCGTGGTGAGGATTCCGGCGAGGGCTTGGGCTACTCCGGGTGGATAGCCGGCCAGTTCCAGCAGTGACTGGATGCGTCGCGCGGAGATGCTGGGGAAGAAGTGCTCGAGGTCCATGCGGACGACCAGGTTTTGACCTGTGTGGGGTGTCGCGCAGGTGAGGATCGAGCGGCCGGGGTGGAAGCCGTGGGCGGCGTCGTGGACCGGGAGGGCTCTGATTACGTGGCGGCGGATTCTTCGTTGGAGTTCCGCGAGGCGGGGTTTGGGGCGTTCGATGAGGCGGAGGCCGCCGGTGGAGGTGGGGATCCAGTGGTGGTGGTAGTGGCGGAGGGTGGGGTTTGCGCGGTCGTTCCAGTGGTTCGGGTCGGAGAACCAGAGCAGTTCGCCTGGGGTGAGGTTGAGGGCGGTGGCGGTGGATTCGGTGGTGGTCCAGTGGGGGACTTGCCAGCGCCAGATTGGGGGGAGGGGGTCTAGGGGGTCCAGGGGGTCGGGGTTGGCTCGGCTGGACTGGTTGGTCCGGCTGGGCTGGCTGGCTCGGCTGGCCTGGCTGGGTGGCGACGCGGGGGTGACTCTTTCTCCGGTCATCCGCGCGGATTTGTACGCGGAGCGTGCGGCCCTTGCGTGGGGCGCTGTGGGTGGGTGGTGTGGTGCGTTCCGGGGTTGCCCCGGAAGGGGTGGGTTTCCACCTGGCTCACCTCCGCGTCGCCGGAGGGTGAGTTTAGGGGGTTGGGGGTGGGGACTGGGTTGTTTTGGGGATGTTGGTGGTGGTGGCGGCGGCTCGGCGTGCTGCGCACACCATTGCGCTTGGGGGGGTTGGGGGTGGGCACCCCGATTTTTGATTGTGACGACGGTAGGGATTGGCTTGTCAAGGCGGGAAAGATGCCTTGACAAGCCAATCCCTACCGTGTGGTTGAAAAGAATCGGGGGGCCGGGCGGGGGAAGGGTGCGGGAGGGGTTTGTGGGGGGGCGGGTTTGTGTTGCCGGGTGGCGGTTTGTTGGGGGCAAGGGCCGCGTGGGTTTGGGTGGGTGTGAGTGAGGGTGGGCGGCTGGCGGTTGGTTTGGGGGCAAGGGCTGCGGTGGTTTGTGCGGTGGGTGGCTGGTGGTTGGGCAGGGGCGAGGGCTGCGCTTGAGGGTGTGGTGTGTGCGGTGTGTGTCACTGCGGTGGAGAAAGCCGTCCTACCTGGGGTGTTCCGGTGGGTGACACGGGCCACGCGTGGGATCTCTTGACCCTAAGACCTTGCGTATAGCAAGTTTTGTCCTATGCAAGACTCTGATCTCGACCGCCTGGAGCGGCTGACGCGGGTGCTGGTGGCGGTGGCCTGGGACAGTGCCCATGCGGCGCCGCGGGGGGTGACGTTTCCGCAGGTGCGGTTGCTTGTCGTGTTGGCGAGTGTGGGGTGTGTGCCGTGTTCGCGGTTGGCGGAGGCGATGGGGGTCAACGCGTCGTCGGTGACGCGGTTGGCGGACAAGCTCGAGGCGCACGGGTATGTGCGGCGGGGGGAAGACGAGCATCGCCGGACGGTGGTGACCGTGGAGGTCACGCGGGCCGGTCAGGCGGTGGTGGACGACGTGCTGGCGAGACGGCATGAGGCGCTCGGGGAGTTGTTGGCGCAGTTGAATCCGGAGCAACGAGCAGAGGCGGCCAACGCGGTGGAGAACTTGCTGGCAGCAGCGGAAATGGCACCCTTGGTGCCCTCGGCCGGGCCGGGGCGGCTGTGAACGCGCCGGGTCGGGCGACGCACCTGGGGGACTTCAGTGTGCGGCCGCGGATGTTGCTGATCACGGGGTTCGCGCTGTTCGTCGGGGCGGCGAGTGCGGTGGCGGCGTTCGCGCTGCTGAAGCTGATCGGGTTGATCACCAATCTCGTGTTCTACCAACGCGTCGCCACGGATCTGGTGGCGCCGGGCGCGGTGCACCACCCGTGGTGGCTCGTGCTGGCCGCGCCGGTGGTCGGTGGGCTGGTGATCGGCGTGATGGCGCGGTACGGCTCGGAGAAGATCCGCGGCCACGGCATGCCCGAGGCGATCGAGGCGATCCTCACGGGCGAAAGCCGCGTGGCGCCGCGGGTGGCGGTGCTGAAGCCGGTGTCGGCGGCGGTGAGCATCGGCACGGGCGGGCCGTTCGGGGCCGAGGGGCCGATCATCATGACCGGTGGCGCCGTCGGGTCGATTCTGGCGCAGCTGCTGAAACTCAGCGCGGACGAGCGCAAGACGTTGCTCGTCGCGGGTTCCGCCGGCGGGATGGCGGCGACGTTCAACGCGCCGCTCGCTTCGATCCTCCTCGCCGTGGAGCTGCTGCTGTTCGAGTGGCGCCCGCGCAGCCTCGTGCCGGTGGCGGGAGCCGTGGCGGTGAGCACCGTGATCCGCGGTTACCTGCTGGGCACCGGGCCCGTGTTCGGTGTGCCCTCGCCGCAGACGACCGGGCCGCTCGCTGACGGCCTCGCGCTCATCCCGGGCATCACCGGCGGATTGCTGGCCATCGGTGCGACGGCGCTCGTCTACTTCGCCGAGGACCTGTTCGCCCGGGTGCCGGTGCACTGGATGTGGTGGCCCGCGATCGGTGGCCTGATCATCGGCGCCGGCGGCCTGATCGAGCCGCACGCGCTGGGTGTCGGCTACGACGTGATCGACCAGCTGCTCACCGGCCAGGCCACCACGCAGCTGATCGTGGGCATCCTGGTGGTCAAGACCTTGATCTGGGCGTTGTCACTCGGTTCCGGTACGTCCGGCGGTGTGCTCGCGCCGGTGTTCATGATCGGCGCCGCGCTGGGTGCGGCGGAGGGCGCGGTGCTGCCGCACTTCGCCGCGGGGTTCTGGGCGACGTGCGGGCTCGCCGCGGTGGTCGGGGGCGTGATGCGCTCGCCGCTCACCGGCATCGTGTTCACGCTCGAGCTCACCCACGCGTGGAGTTACCTGCTGCCGCTGGTGGTTGCTTCCGTGTCGGCGTACGCCTTGTCCGTGTTGCTGCTCAAGCGGTCCGTGCTCACGGAGAAGATCGCGCGGAGGCGGCTGCACCTCACCCGCGAGTACACGACCGACCCGTTGGAGACGTTCTTCGTCCACGAGGTCATGACTCCCGGGCCGGCCGCGCCCGCGCGCGTCACCGCGTACCCCGACGAGACGCTGCGCGAGGTCGCCAACAAGCTGGCGCTCGGCCACGTGACGCGTGCCCGCGTGGTGAACCGGGATGATCCGGACGAAGTGCTCGGCGTCGTCACGCTCGCGCAGCTGCTGCACGCCCGCCGGCGCGACCTGCACGAGGAGCACCACCGCGAGCGCGTGCTGCCGATGAAGGTCGTGGTTCCCGACTGACGGCCGGGCGCGCGTGATGATCTTGACAGTGTGAAAATGGTGCTCGTGGGTTCGCAATCGTGGCGGCGCTGGTCGCCCGGGTGGATCGTGTTCACCATCGTCCTGGTGCTGATCGCCGTGCCGGCGAGCGTGTTCGGCTACAACACGCTCACGGCCGGCGCGCACGAGGAGGAGCACACCGTCTCGCCCGCTTACTTCGCCGACGTGTCCGCTCTGCCCGTCGCGCCGCCGGCTCCGGCGGTGCAGCCCGGCGGCTCGGCCGGCACGTGGCGCATCGACTGCGGCCGCGACGAGGAAGGCCGCCACAACTCCGACAACGTGGTGATCAGCCCCGGCGTCGACGGCGGGGCGCACCACCTCCACGACTACGTGGGTAACGACTCCACCACCGCGTTCTCCACCGACGCCTCCCTCGCCGCCGCCGGCACCACCTGCCAGGCGGGCGACAAGTCGACTTACTACTGGCCGGTGCTGCGGCTGCCCCACGGCGACGCGCGCCAGACCGTGTTCGGCCGCATCCTCGTGCCCGACTCGGTGCTGATCGAGTACCAGGGCAGCCCGACCACCAACGTCGTGCCGATGCCCCGCTTCCTGCGCGCCAACACCGGCAACCCACACGGGTACACCCAAGGCGGCGTGGCCACCGACCACGTGCAGTGGACGTGCTCGGGCAGCCGCGACCACGTCGGGCGCCAGTACCCGCGTTGCCCGGCCGGCCAGCAGGTGGTGCGGCTCTTCGACTTCCCGAGCTGCTGGAACGGCCGCACCACCGACAGCCCCAACCACAAGTCGCACCTGGTGTTCCCGGCCGCCAACGGCGCGTGCCAGGCCGGCACGTTCGCCGTGCCGCGCCTGCACCTGGAGATCGCCTACACCGTGCCGGCCGGCGCCGAGTACGCGATCGACTCATTCCCCGAAGAGCTCAACAACCCCGTCTCCGACCACGCGGACTACATCGACGTGATGCCGGACGCGCTCATGGCGACCGTCGTCGACTGCGTGAACTCCGGAAAACACTGCTCGGCCTGAGCCCGGCGCCGAGATCCGCCGCTTCGTCCGGAAGTGGCGTTGGTCACGGTTCGGTATCCGCTGAACTGAACCCCGCTCGCCATCCGTGTGCCCCTCGTGGAGGTGAGGAGATCCCGCACCGTGCGGGACTCGGGAGGGTGGTAGCGGATGGCCGGGTTGAGGACCCGTCATCGTCAGCAGGTCGCCGACGAGGCGCTCGTGCGCTCGCTGTTCGAGGAGCACGGGAAGGCGATGCTGGCGTACGCCACGAGGCTGCTCGGTGATCGAGCGGCGGCGGAAGACGTCGTGCAGGAGGCACTGGTGCGCGCTTGGCGACACCCCGACAGCCTGGTCAACGGCAAGGGCTCGGTGCGGGGCTGGCTGCTGACCGTGGTGCGGAACCTGGTCACGGACAAGATCCGGGCGCGGGCCGCGCGGCCCACGGAGGTGGCGGAATCGCCGACCACCGTGCCGGTGCAGCGCGACCACTCCGACCAGGTGGTGGACTCGATGGTGGTGCTGGCCGCGCTGGACGACCTGTCCGCCGAGCACCGCGAAGTCCTGGAGCACGTCTACCTGCACGGGCGGACGGTGGGCGAGACGGCCGAGAAGCTGGGCATCCCACCCGGCACCGTGAAATCGCGCTCTTACTACGGGCTGCGCGCGTTGCGTGAGCAGTTCCGGTCGCAGCGACTGGGAGTGGGGGCCGCGTGATGAACACATCGCACAGCGACCGGTTCGACCTCGAGGCCTACGTGGCCGGCGAGGCGGGCACAACCGACCAGCGGGACGTCGAGCAGCACCTGACGACCTGCGCGGAGTGCCGGGAGGAGGTGGAGTCATTGCGTGAGATGCAGGAGTTCCTGGGTGCGTTGCCGCCCGAGGCGCTGCTCGACGGGCCACCGGACGACGCGGATCTGCTGCTGCAACGCACCTTGCGGCAGATCCGAAGCGAGTCGGCGGGTGCGCGCGGCCGGGGCCGGATCCTGGCCGCTTCGGCGGCCGTGGTGGTCGCCGCGGCGGCGCTCGGCGCGGGTGTGCTCGTCGGCAAGTCCGGTGACGGCGGGGCGGGCACGGCGGTCGCGTCGCCGCCGATATCCGCGCCGGCCACGGTGGCACCGGGAACCCGCAACGCGGTGGGCGCGTCCGCCTCCGGCGCGCGGCTCAACGTGGCCGTGAGCCCGGCGGTCGGCTGGATCCAGCTCAACGCGTCGGTCACCGGCATCCCGGCGGGGCAGAAGTGCCGGCTCGTGGTGGTCGGCAAGGACGGCAGCCGCGAGATCGCCGGCAACTGGCTGGTGTCGAAGAAGGCGGAGACCGACGGCGTGAACCTCAGCGGTTCGGCGCTCGTCGACCCGGCGAACGTCGCTTCGGTGGTCGTGGAGAACACCGACGGGCACCAGTTCGTGTCGGCTTCGCTGTAGGTTTTCCGGCGCAGAGGCGCTGCCCGTTCGTCCAGTGTGGACTGGAGGAACGGGCAGCGCCTTTTTGCCGTACTGGCAATGAGTTCGCCCCGCCGCTCGATGTGACCGGGGTCACTGATCTTCGGTGAACCCTCACGGGGACCACACCCGTGTACCGGTCATCGAAGGCTCGCCGACTCCGGCAGCCGGCTCTGACAGGGAGAAATCCGAAATGTTGCGAACTCGAGTTGCGATGCTCGCCGCCCTCGTGGCGACGGGTGTGGCGGCGCTGACGGCGTGCGGCGCCACCGCCGGCACGCCGAGTGTCTCCCCGGCCGGTGCCGGGGGCACCGACCCGGCTTCGTCGGTCAACTTCCTGACCGGCACCGCGCAGGAGAACGGCGCGCCGCAGAACACCGGCGACTTCGCCGACCCGGCCGACACCGACGCCGCCCAGCAGTGGGTGGAGCTCGACGCCGGCTCCGCGTCCGGCCTGAACCCGGTGGTGCTCAACGGCAAGGGCTTCCTGCTCTACCGCTTCGACAAGGACACCCCGAAGCCGCCGAAGTCCAACTGCGACGGTGACTGCGCCAAGACCTGGCCGCCGGTCACGGTCAAGGCGGGCGGCAAGGTGTTCCTCAACGGTATCGACAAGAACGACGTCGGCTTCGTCAAGCGCAGCGACGGCACGCTGCAGGTGACGGTGGGCAACTGGCCGGTCTACAAGTTCAGCGGCGACACGCAGCCGGGCCAGGCCAAGGGCCAGGGCGTGGGCGGCACCTGGTTCGGCGTCACGCCGGAGGGCGGCAAGGCCACGGCCTCGCAGGAGGGCACCGACCCGACGACCGGGGTCGACTACAAGACCGGTACCGCCAAGGAAAACGGCGCGGACCTGAACCAGGGCGACGACTACAAGGGCCCGCGCACCGACGACGCCGCGATGAAGTGGGTGCAGCTCACCCGCGGTTCGGCCGGTGGCCTGAACCCGATCGTGCACGACGGTGCCGGCATGACGCTCTACCGCTTCGACAAGGACAGCCCGAAGCCGCCGACGTCCAACTGCAACGATGACTGCGCGGTGAAGTGGCCGCCGGTGCTCGTGAAGCCGGGCTCGCGCATCTTCGTCAACGGTGTTCCCGCCGCCAAGATCGGCATCCTGACCCGCGCCGACGGCACCCGCCAGGTCACCATCGGCGGCTGGGCGATCTACCGCTTCTCCGGCGACAAGAAGGCGGGCGACATCAACGGTGAAGGCGTCGGTGGCACCTGGTTCGCCGTCTCGCCGACCGGTGGCAAGGTCTTGCCGAAGGGCGGCACCCCCGCCCCCAGCGGCCAGCCGGCCCCGCCCGCTTCCTCGACCACGGCCCCGCCCGCGTCGTCGACCACCACCGCCCCTCCCGGCGGCGTGACCCTCGGCAACGGCAGCGCGATCCTCGACACCGGCCTCAACCTCTCCGAGCCGCAGGGTTCCTTCGGGATCGCGGGCCCGGGCTGTGTCGCCAACCCGCAGCCGGCGCTCGTGCGGTCGATCCAGCTCAGCGGTGGCCCGGTGAAGCTGTGGAAGGGCCCGAACTGCACCGGCCAGTCGACCGTGATCACCGGCAACGTGCAGGACCTCGGCACGATCGGCTTCGACAAGCAGGTCGCCTCGATCCGCTTCGGCGACAAGTGAAATAACTGAAAGCCGAAGAGCCGGCGTGTGCACCGACGGGGGGTGCACACACCGGCTCTTCTTTTTTGTACGGTGGTTCACGCGATGTGCCGCGAGTGGCCGGACCAGAACGGTTCGGCCAGCTTGCGTTTGTCCACTTTGCCCACCGGGGTCAGGGGCAGCTCTTCGACGAAGTCCACTGCGGACGGGACGAAGTGCGCGCCGCCCAGTTGTCGGTGGACGTGCTCGCGCAGTTCCGCCGCTGTCGTTTCGGCGGTGGTGACGACCACCGCGTGCACGAGTTCCCCTTCGCCGCCCGGCCCCGGCACCGCGAACACCGCGGCGGCGGCGACGCACGGGTGGGCCAGCAGCGTGTGCTCGACGGCGGTCGAGGGGACCTTGGTGCCGTGGTCGCCGGTGATGATCACGTCGGCGATGCGGTCGTGGAGGTGGAGGTACCCCTCGTCGTCGAAGTGGCCGAGGTCGCCGGTGCGCAGCCAACCGTCGCCGATCGGTGGCTCGCCGAGGTAGCCGTCCATCATGGACAGTCCGCGCACGAGGACCTCCCCGTCGTCGATGCGCGCTTCCATCCCCGGCACGATGCGCCCGACCGAGCCCAGCCGGTGCTCGTCGACGAGCTCCGCGCCTTCGATGCTGGCGATCATCGGCGCCTCGGTGAGGCCGTAACCCTGGCCGACCTTTCCGTCGAACACCTCGAGCGCCTGCGCCAGCCGCCTTGGCGACAGCGGCGCGGCGCCGAGGGAGAGCTTCTGGACGCTGGCGAGGTCGGTGTCCCGGAGCTTCGGACTGTCCAGCACCGCGGCGAGCCTCGGCGGGGTGAGGGAGAGACTGGTGACCCGGTGGGTTTCGATGTCGGCGAGCAGCTCCTCGGCGTCGAAGTGCTTGCGGAGCACCACTTTGTTGCCACTGAGGAGCGCACCGAGCGCGGCGGCGTTGCCGGTCATGTGCGTGAGCGGGGCGGTGACGAGGGTGGTCTGGGTGCCGTCGGGGGTGAAGATGTGGGCCATGCCGTCGTAGATGCCGCGGTGCCGGATCAGCTTCGGGGTTCCGGTGGTGCCGCCGGTGGGAAAGAGGGCGGTGACCTGGTCCGGAAGGTCCTCGGGGTCCGGAGTGGACGGTTCGCTGGTGGTGAGCTCGTCGAGGTCGAGCAAGGTGGCCCCGGTCCGCGCCAAGGCGGCTTCCCTGGCCGGCTTGCTCGCCGACGCCGCCACCAGCAGCACCTCGAGCCCTCGGGCCTGCGCCGCGACCTGCGTGAGCACCACCTCGGGCCGATTACCCGAATCGATCGCGACGACGCCGGTGGTGGAGGCTAGTCCCGTGTAGATCCGGTCGACGATCTCACCGGCCGCCCGATACGTGGTCGCGCGGCCTTCGTGGTGGAAGAGCACGGCGTCGCCACCCTGGTGGAGCATGGTTTTGACGCGGGTCAGGAAGAAGCTCACCTGGCGCACGGTAGCCGGTGGCGGTCGGGTGGGCCGCGCCGATGCTTCGGCGGCACTGGACCAGGTCGGTGTCAGTGCTGCTGCGATCGATGATCGCCGGGCAGTGCTGATCCTGCCGGCCATACGGTTGTCCATGAATGCGGTTCGTTTCGGCAGCGTCACGGAAGACCGGCCGAGGTCATCGTGGGTGTCGACGGCAGTCACCCAAGTCGGTTCCGACGGCGAGGTTCGCGCCGTGCGGTGGCGTGAGGCGGGCGGCCGTCGAGCAGCGTGACGCCCGGCCCGTGCTCCCGGCCAATCGGCACCACGTGAACGGGCTGGCTCACGAATCCGCCGTCACTGCGCGAACAGGCTGTGGTGCCGGGTCAGGAGATTTGCCGGACGGCTTCGTTCCCGCCCTGCTCCGCGACCAGGCGCAGCAGCTTGCGGAACTGACCCGGCTTCCAGCCCCGTGAACGGGAAATCCACCCCGGCCGCGACGGGATCTTCCACCTTCGGCGCCAAGCCAGCGGCCACCCCCGGGGAGATCACCACAAACCCCCGCCCTCCCTAGGGCCTGTTTCGGAAGTCCTTTCGGTCAGGTTGGGCTGGTTGGCGTGGAGGGGAACCTGCTGGCCAGCCAGGTGGTGAGGTCGCTGGCGATCTGATTGCGGTCGGTGTTGGTGGTTCGTGTGTTTTCCCGCTGGTCAGGGTGGTGGAGTTCGACCTCGTAGGTGCCGTCGTCGAGCAGCGACACGGAGGCGTACCAGCCCGCGTTCATGTCGGCGGTGACCGTAAGGAAGGTGTTGTCGGTGCGGGTGAGGTCGGCGATGAGCATGAAGAGGGCGTCTTCGGAGGGGTCGTCGATGTGGTCGCCGTTCTCGGTGTCGGCGATGTAGTAGTCGGCGGATCGCATGCCGATGGGGGTGCTGGTCAGAGCCACTCATTGATCGCGGCGACGGTGACCGTGGCTTCGTAGCGAACGGCGAGTTTTTCGTAGCGGGTGGCCACGGCCCGGTTTCGTTCGAGCCGGTTGATGCCGCACTCCACCGCGTGGCGTTGCTTGTAGATCTCCTGGTCGAACACACGACGACGACCACCGAGCCGACCCTGGTTCTTGCGGTTGCGGATCTGGTCGGCCTTCTCCGGGATCGTGCATCGAATCCCGCGCCGACGCAGGTAAGCGCGGTTTGCGCGGGAGCCGTAGGCCTTGTCGGCCAACACACGATCCGGGCGGGTCCCCGGCCTGCCCGGACCGAATCGCAGCACACTGATCCGGTCCAGTACCTGCTGGAAGTGCGGCGAGTCGCCTCGTTGCCCACCTGTGACCACCAGCGACAACGGCTTTGTCCCTGTTCGGTGGCCAGGTGCAGCTTCGTGGTCCACCCACGGCGTGACCGGCCGATCCCGTGATCGGCCGGCTCGATGTCGACTCCACCCCGCGATTCCCGCTGGAGATCCCCCTTTTCCGCGCGCCAGCCGCATGCTGGTGCGCGCGCATCACCGTGGAGTCCACGCTGACGTCCCAGGTGATCAACCCGCCCGCGTCGGCCAGAGCCT
The DNA here is from genome assembly GCF_035918295.1 of Amycolatopsis rhabdoformis. GTDB lineage: Bacteria > Actinomycetota > Actinomycetes > Mycobacteriales > Pseudonocardiaceae > Amycolatopsis > Amycolatopsis rhabdoformis. The sequence continues at coordinate 6,226,379 of NZ_CP142149.1, read as the reverse complement.
GCAGCCGGGCCAGGATCTGCTTCCCTGTTCCGTCTCGCTGCCAACGCCGGAACAGTCCGTACACCGTTGCCAGGGGCCGTACCGAGCTGACAGGTCACGCCACTGGATACCGGTACGCACCCGAAACCGGATCCCGTCGATGAGCTGCCGTTTCGAGTGCTTGGGTGGCCGCCCGAGCCCGTTGCCCTGAGCCAGCACCGCTTCCAGCCTCGCCCACTGCTCATCGGTCATATCGCCACGACCCACACAGAGATCGTTTCAAACCGAGATCAACTTCCAAACAGGCCCTAGGGGGGCGTGCCCTTGTCCAGTCTATCGCCCACCCCCGACAAAATTCGGGCCCGAGCCCGAAAAGGCCCGAGTTATCCACAACTAAGCCTCCCTGTGGACAACACCCCGACGCCCCATCCGATACAACAACAACTCCTGCGACGAAGACCCCACTTCACCCAGCGGCTCCGCGAAAAACCGATGCGTCGTCTCAGCCGACACCGGAGTTTCCGCGAGCCCCGCATAGATCGTGTCGAGGTTCGAAAGGGTCCACGAGACCAGGCCGGCGTCGAGGGTTTCGTCGGTGCCGAGAGCGCGCGCGAGGTCCCACGTATGGACCACCGTGTCGGTTGTCCGCACGGCCAGCGCCTGCGCGCCCCGCACCGGGCCAAGGGGGTAGTCGAGCAGGAGGTCCAGAGCGCCAGGCGCGCTGAACGCCGCAGCGGTTTCCGCGAGTGAAGCACCAAACGCCGCCAGAGGGTCCGCGCCGAGGGCATCGGCGTCGCGGAGAGCGAGGAACTCGGCCGCGGAAGCGCCGTGCAGCAAAGCGATGTAGTTGAGGTTCCCGCGAGTGACGTGGTTGACCAGCTGGCGCACGGTCCACTCATCGCAAGGAGTCGGCCCGGACCACCGGTCGGCGGTGACCAGCCGCAACCGTCGTTCGAACTCAGCACCGGCGCGGAGAAAACGGGAGATCATCCATCGAGTCAACCCTGCACCACGCCCCAGCACCGGCAGATTTCGGACATCGCGCACGCTTCGGTCGGAAAGTTTCCGCCCGTCACCCGCAGGCGTTACCGTGTGCGCACTGGAGGGAGTGCCATGAAGCGGGTCGTGCAGGTCGTGGCCGCTGTTGCGGTGGCCGTGGCGACGATATCGGCGGCGCCGGCCGCCAAGCAGCTCACGCCGAGGCAGCTGGCGGGCCAGCGGGTGATCTATTCGTACGCCGGGCTCACACCGCCGGACACCTTGCTGCAGCGGATTCGCGCGGGCGAGGCCGGGGGCGTGATCTTCTTCGGGGAGAACATTTCCTCGAGCAGCCAGATCGCGGGCGTGGTGAAGCAGTTGCGCGACGCGGCGGCGCAGAGCCCGGTTCGCGAGCCGTTGCTGCTGATGACCGACCAGGAAGGCGGCAAGGTCCGGCGGCTGCCGGGGGAGCCGACGCTGTCGGAGAAGCAGGTCGGGCAGTCGGCCGACCCGGAGGCGGCGGCGAAGGCGGCCGGCGCGGGGGCGGGCAAGAACCTCGCGGGCGTCGGGATGAACGTGAACCTCTCGCCGGTGCTCGACGTCTACCGGCAGGCCGGCAACTTCATCGACGAGTACGGCCGCTCGTATTCGAGTGACGCCACCACGGCCGGCACGCTGGGGCGCGACTTCGTCGCCGCGGAGCAGGCCACGGGCGTCGCGTCCACAGCGAAGCACTTTCCTGGGCTGGGGGCGGCGCCGGCGGGGAGCAACACCGACGTCGCGCCGGTGACGTTGAATGTGCCGCTTCCCGAGCTGCGTGCGAAGGACGAAGCGCCGTACGCGGGCACGGCCGCGAAGCTCGTGATGCTGTCGTGGGCGGTTTATCCGGCACTCGACGCGAGCCGGCCCGCGGGCCTGTCGCCGGCCGTCGTGCAGGAGCTGCGCCAGCGTGACGGGTTCTGCGGCGTCACGATCACCGACGCCCTTGAAGCCGGCGCCCTGCAGGACTACGGCGACACCGGCAACCGCGCGGTGCTCGCCGCGAAGGCCGGCGTCGACCTGATCCTCGCCTCGGGCCGCGACGTCGCCCAGGGCGACGCGGCGGCCGACGCTCTTGCGAAGGCGAGTGGTTCGTTGCCGGGCTTCAGTGCGGCGGTCGATCGGATTTCGGCCCTGCGGAAGGGCTTGTCGTAAGCGAGCGCAGGGTCGGCGTCGAGAGCCCGACGGCCGCCACCGCAGCGACGCACAACAGGCCACCGCTCACGAGTGAGACCAACGCGGATGTCGGCGCAGCCACCAACCCGGCGCGCAGGTTGCCGAGGTCCGGGCCGGCCTGACCGACGATCTGCTCGGCTGCGGCGACCCGTCCGAGCAGCTCGTCGGGCGTGTGCAGCTGAACCACCGTGCTCCGCGAAACCACCGACACCGTGTCGGCCGCGCCCGCCAGGGCGAGGAAACCGAGGCCGAGCCACGGGGCGGTGGTGAGGCCGAACAGCGTCAGCGCGAGGCCCCATGTCGCCGAGCCGGCGAGCATCACCAGGCCCGGCCGGGGCAGGCGCGTGAAGACGCCGGAGAACGCCGAAGCCGCTACGCCCCCGACGGCGATGGCGGTGAGGAACAACCCGAGCGTGCGCGGGTTGCCGCCGAAGCGGTCGGCGTTGAGGAGCGGGAACAGGCTCATCGGCATCGACAGGACCATGGCGGCGAGGTCGGTGAGCAGTGCGCCGCGGACGACGGGGTTGCGGATGAGGAACGCGAGCCCGTCGGAGATGCCGCGCAGGCCGGGCCGGGCGGAGCCGTCGGGGTGCAGGGCCGGCAGGCCGAACGCGCCGTAGAACGCGCAGCCGAACGTGACGGCGTCCACCGCGTAGCAGCCGGTGACGCCGGTCCAGCCGATGAGCAGCCCGCCGAGCGCGGGCCCGACCAGAACGCAGCCCTGGAACGAAATCCGGTTGAGCGCGAGCCCCGCGGCGAGCTGCTCGCGGGGCAGCAGCCGCGGGATGAACGTGCGCGACGCCGGCCCGCTGCCCGCCACGAAACACGACTGCACCGCGAGGATCGCCAGCACGCCGCCGACCGGAAAGCCCGGCACCACGCTCTGCGCCACGAGCAGCAGCGAGCACGCGGCCTGCGCCACCGTCATCACGAGGTAGAACCGCCGCCGGTCGACGCGGTCCACGAGCGTGCCGGCGAACAGGCCGAACGCCACGATCGGCAGCGCCTGCGCGAGCCCGACGGCGCCGGTCCAGATCGTGCTGCCGGTGCGTTCCCAGACCTGGAACAGCACGGCGACGAGCGTGAGCTGCGCGCCGAGCACCGAGCACGTGCGCCCGATCCACAGCCGCCGGAACCGCGGCGAGCTGCGCAGCGGCGTCACATCGAGCAGCGGCGCCCTCATCGCCAGTCCGGGTCGGCCTCGAGCTTCTCGGCGATGCGGTCGTGGAAGCTCTTGCGCCGCAGGGCTTTCTCGACGTCGACGACCACCTTGCTCAGCGCGTACGGGATCTCGGCCTCGAGGTCGACCAGTGCCGCCTCCGTGGCGCGCCACTCCGCGGCGAGCCGGCCGACGATCTCCTCGGCCTTCGGCGTGAGCACCACCTTCTTGCTGCGCGCGTCGTCGCCCGCGGTGGTGGTGACCAGGCCGGCCTTGCGCATGGCGGCCACCTTCTGGCTCAACGCCGAATGCGTGCGCTCCACCGACGCCGCCAGTTCGGTGATGGTCATCGGCCCGCGGGCGTGCAGGCGCAGGAGCTCCATGACGAAACTCGGCTTGAGGCCGTCGATGCCGCGCTCGGTGTAGAGGCGGCCGATGTCGTCGTCCATCGCGTGCTGGAGCAGCCGCATCGGGCGCCAGAGACTCTGTTCGGTGGGGTCGGGAACCGGCATGGGGGAGAGTGTAACAGGACTTATATAAGCGCTGTTATGTTTCACTGATCGGGAACTTCGCTGGTCGAATCGTTATGGGGTAAGGGAAAACTGGTGTGCTGAGGTCGGTTCGGCGGTTGATCACGGGGGTACTTTTCCTGTGCTGGCAAGGGAAATCTTGTCGCCGCCGGGCTGGGAGGGTGCATGCGATTCGAGCCGAGGTTCACCCGTCGAGCGGTATTCACGGCAGCGTTGGCCGGGGTGGCGGTGAGTGCGTGTGGCCGGGTGTCGCAGTCGTTGCCGGTCAGGGCGCCGGTGTCCGCGCCGGTGCCTTCGAGCAGCACGTCGAAGCCGACCCCGCCGCCGATTCCGCCGAACGCCCTGGCCGCCACTCTGCTCGTCGGCTTCTGCGGTGCGCCCCGCGCCCAAGCCCTCGGCAAGATGACCGGTGATCTCGCGGCGGCGGGGCGTGAGCTCGTGCGGCAGGCCGGGGCGTACCGGCAGGCGGTGACGCCGGTCGTCGAGCTCATCGCGACGGCCGCCCACCGCACCCCGGGCCCCGACGGTCTGTACCGCTCCCGTGCGTCCGACACCACGATCGCCGGCTACCTCGCCGAAGCGCGGGCGCTCAAGGGCGTGCTGCTGCTCAACATCCAGCCCGGCCGCGCGGATTTCCTGCCGGAGGTGCGGGCCTACGAGCGGTGGCTGGCGGAGCCGGACGTCGGCGTCGCGCTCGATCCGGAGTGGGCCGTGGAGCCGGGCGTGGTGCCGGGGGAGAAGTTCGGGCGCACCACGGGTGCGGAGCTCGACAGCGTGGCGGCGTACCTCGCGCAGCTCGCGGCCGACCGGCGGCTGCCCGAAAAGATCATGGCCTACCACCAGGTCGCGGCTTCGATCGTGCGCGACGAGGACGCGTTGAAGGCGCACCCGGGCGTGTCGATCGTGAAGGTTGTGGACGGCATCGGCAGCGCAGGAGCGAAGAAGGCCACCTGGCGCACGCTCATGGCCGCGAAGCCCGCGCACGTGCTGGCGGGCTTCAAGCTCTTCTACGAGGAGGACACCCGCCACGGCGCCGCGCTGATGACCCCGTCCGAGGTCCTCGCGCTCACGCCGAAGCCCGCGTATGTCGTGTATGAGTGAGCGTTCCCGATCCGGGTGACACCCACGCGTGTGGTCCTCCGCTTGCCGCCCGGAGGAACGGGCAGTCTTGCTGCGAAACCCTTCACGACGGGAGCAGCTCGCATGCACGCCTGGTGGCCCCTCGCCACGGTCGCCGCGGTGTTCGTGGTGCTCGCCATGGTGTATCTCCGCCGCTCGGCCCGGCCGCGTGGCACCGCGCAACCGGCTGCGCCCCCGTCGGCGCGGCGGCTGCTGTCTCCTGAACCGGTGCGCGTGACGACCGGTCGGGGTGCGCGCCACCGCGCGGATCCGCGCCGCGCCGCCGATCCGCTGGCGCGCTATCCGGTCGCCCGGCAGCGCCCGGTGTCCAACGCCGTCGTGGAGCGCCTCGCCGGCGCTGATTCGACGCCGACGCAGCCGTTCCCGCTGCCGCAACCGCGTGTCCGCGAGGGCGGCCACGCCACCTGGCCCGCCGCCGCTCCGCCGCGCCCGACCCCGCCGGGGCGCCGCCGGCTGCGTCCCGGCAAGATCAACACCGACCCGGCCTGGCCGGGTCCCCCGATCCCCCGGTCCCGCCCGGCGGTTCCCGATCCGTCCGGACGGGGTCGGGGACCGCGCTCCCGCCGAGCCGATCCTGCCGAAGATCGCCGTCACCCGGATGATTGATCGGCTGCGGGCTCGGGTACGTAAGGAGTAGCCCGCCGCTGTGGTCCCTCCCCCACCTCTGCGGCGGCGGGCGCGGGCCGGGCCCCGCGGGCGACCGCCGGGCCCGGCCCTGCCACGCGTCAGTCCGATGTGGACGGTGGCACCGGCGCACCGCCGCAGCTGCCCGTCGCGGTCCGGCCGGTGCTGAAGAACTCCACCGCTTTCGAGCCGCACGCCACGACGTCGAGTGAGCCGTGGGCGCCGTTGTCGACGGTGAGGAGCGAGCCGCCGATCGTGCGCTGCATGTCCTGCGCCCAGACCAGCGGAGTGGTCGTTTCCGTGCGGTGCCCCACCAGCTGCAGCGCGCTCGTGCCGTGCTTCAGCTGCCACGGCTGCTTCGGCAGCGGCCAGCCCGCGCACCAGTGCTGGTAGCCGGCCAGGCCGTGGAACAGGGGCGACGCCGCTTGCCGCTGCTGCTCCTCGCGCCACATCGCGGGCTCGCTCGGGTCGGCGCCCTGGTCGTTGCACAGCACGGAAACCTGCATGAGCAGGCCGGCGAACTTGCTGTCCTCGAGGCCGAACCCGGTGAACTCGGGTTCGTTGCCGACCAGCGGCGGGTCGGTGCCGTCGCGCAGGGCGGTGAGAGTGTCGGCCATCGCGGGCCAGTGGGACTGCTGGTAGGTGAGGACCGTGCGGAGGTTGCCGCCGCGGAAGGTCACCGGCTTGCCGCCGGCGGTGACCTGGCGGGGGTGGGTGTCGAGGTCGGCGGCTTCCTCCGTCACGTGCGTGCGGATCTCCGCCGCGTCCGTGCCGAGGTGGTACTGGCTGTCGTGCGCGGCGAGCCAGGCGGCGAAGGCGTCGAAGTTGGTTTCGGCGGCGGCGATGGGGCCGTCGTTCATGGTGCGGACGCTGAAATCGGGCGGCATCACGGAGTCGAGCAGCATGCGGTCCACGTGCTGGTCGAAGTGGCTGCGGTACACGGCGCCGAGCGCGGTGCCCCAGGAAACGCCGTAGAAGCTGATCTTCTTCTCGCCCAACGCGACGCGGATCTGGTCGAGGTCACGCGCGACGACGTCGGTGGAGAGGCTCGCGATGAACGCCGGGTCGTAAGCGGTGCAGCGGGCGTTCTGCTTCGCCGTCTGCTCGTAACCCTGCCGGTACTGCTCGGCGGGGGGCGCGGCCGGGTCGGGGTTCGGCCCGTCCTCGGGGGCGAGGTCGCACTCCTTGCCACCGCTGAAGCCGACGCCGCGCGGGTCGAAGCCCACCACGTCGTGGTCGGTGCCCAGGCCCGCCACGGTGGTGTGGCTCAGGGTGAGGGGCATGTCGAGCCCGGAATTGCCCGGGCCGCCGGGGTTCACCACGATCGTGCCCTGGCGCTTTTCCGGTTGTGTCGCCTTGAGCCGGCTCACCATCAGGTCGAGGTGGCGGCCGTCGGGGTGGGCGTAGTCGAGCGGCACGGAGACCTTCGTGCATTCCGTGCGGGCGTCGGTCTGGTCCCATTCCTTGATCAGGGTGCGGCACGGGGTCCAGGCGAGCGCGGCGTGCGCGGGCGTGGCCGCGACGAGCGCGGGCAGCGCTACGGCGACGGCCAGCAGGGGGACGAGCTTCTTCATGGTGATCATCATCGGGGCGGGGGTGGTGGGGTGCCTCGGGCGAATGGGTCGGAAACCCGGCCGATCGGCTGATGTGGAGGGTGGTGTCGGGGTTGGTCGCTGGTGTTGGTCTCGGATCTGGGGGCTCGGGTCTTGGGTCTGGGGGCTCGGGTCTTGGGTCTGGTCTCTGGTGGGGGTGTCGGGTCTCGGGTCTTGGTCTCTGATTGCGGTCTCGAATGTGGCTGGTGTGTGTGGCGGGTTTGGGGCTGGGCGGGCGTGAGCTTGGTGTCGGTCTGGGGTGTGGCTGGTGTGTGTGGCGGGTTTGGGGCTGGGCGGGCGTGAGCTTGGTGTCGGTCTGGGGTGTGGCTGGTGCGCGTGGCGGGTCTGGGGCCGGGCGGGCGGGAGCGGACGGCGTTTGGTGGGCGATTCGCTCGTCGAGTGGTTTTCCTTTGTGCTGTGCGGTTTGTGATGGGGTTCAGCTGCTGTGTGTGCGTTTTCTTGTTGGCGGAGTGGGGTTTGAAGGGCTTGGCGGGGCGGGTTTCCGGGAGCCGGTTTCGGTGGTGCGGTTTTTGTCGGTGGTCGCTGGCATGCTCCTCACATGGTCCCCGTACTGCTGCTGATCGACGTTCAGCACAACATGCTCCTGCCCCCCGAACCGGTGCCCGCCGCGGCAACCGTCGCCCCGGCGATCGCTGCCGTGCTCGCTCGCGCGCGAGCGGCCGGCGCCTCCGTGATCCACGTGCGCAACAACGGCACCGACGACGACCCCGACGTGCCCGGCACCCCGGGCTGGGAGCTGATCCACGACGTGCTCCCAGGCGAGCCCGTGGTCGACAAATCCACTCCCGACTCCTTCGCCGACACCCCTCTGTCCACCCTCCTCCCACCCGGCGCGCCCCTCGTCGTCGCCGGGCTGCAGAGCGACTTCTGCGTCCGCGCCACCACCCTGGAAGCCCTCCGGCGCGGCCACGCCGTCACCTTGGTCACCGACGCCCACGCCACCTACGACGGCTCCGTCCCCGCCGCGGAGGCCTCCGCCGCCGTCGCCGCCGAACTCGCCTCCGCGGGCGCCTCGCTGGCCCCGAGCGAGGTGGTCCACTTCGGCTGACCGGAGTCCCCTCTCCTCAAACCGCCCCACCACGGCGTATGGTTAGTCATCAAGCGATGACATCAACCGATGACCGAGGTGCGACGCGATGTCCGGCGTGGGTGAAATGAACGGTGCGCGCGGGTGGCCCGTGGAGTTCGGGCCACCGGTCCGCGTGCGGCCCGCGCGCGAGCCGCGCGCGGGTGTCGGCGCGGCAACGCCGGGCTGGCGCCGGCTCGGCGCGCACCGAGCACCGGCGGACGCTCGGCTTCGTGGGGCTGTCGGCCTGCAGTCGGCGGATGGGCCGCTGCCGCACCGGATGTTCGGTGCGCGCGCAGCGGGTCCGCCGGTGGCGGAGGGTTTGCTGCCGCGGATCCTCGGTGTCGATGCTGCAGGCCCGCAGACGGCCGCGGACGGGCCGCCGCCGCAGTGGATGTTCGGTGCACGCGTTGCGGGTCCGCCGGTGGCGGGCGGTTTGCCGCGGCGGGTCCTCGGTCTGGGCACTGGGAGCCCGCTGACAGCGGACAGGCAGTCGATGTGGCAGACCTTCCGTACACGCGTTACGGATCGGCTGGTGGCGGTCGGTTTACTGCGGCGGATCTTCAGCGTGGCCGGTCTGCTGGTGTCAGAAGGGTTGCCGCTACCGCGGATGTTCGGTGTGGGCCCAGCGGGCCTTCCGGCGGCGGGCAGGCCGGGGCGGAGCTTCGGTGTGCGCGTTGGGGGGCCGCTGATGGCGGTCGGATTGCCGCCGCGGATCCTCGGCGTCGGTGCTGCACGCCCGCTGACGGTGGGCAGGCTGTCGATGCGGCGCACCTTCGGCGCGCGTGTTACGGGCCTGCTGGTGGGGGTCGGTTTGCTGCGGCGGATTCTCGGTGTCGGTGCTGCATGCCCGCTGACGGTGGGCAGGCTGTCGATGCGGCGCACCTTCGGTGCGCGGGTTACGGGCCTGCTAGTGGGGGTCGGTTTGCTGCGGCGGAGCTTCGGTGCGCGGGTGGCCGGTCTGCTCGTGTCAGAGCGGCTGCCGCTAGTGCGGGTGTTCGGTGTGCGCGTTGGGGGGCTGCGGTGAGTGGGCAGCACAGGGCGGCCGGGCGAGGTGAATCGCCAGAGTGCGTGGGGCCCGGTTGTGCGCCGCGCGGTGCTGAGCGTGGCGCCGGCGGACCTGGGCAGGTTGGGCGCGCCGGTCGGCATGCTGCGCGGCGAACCGGCGCCCGGGCGGATTCGTCAGCGGGCCATCGGTTCGGTGAAGGGCGCGCCATGAGCCGGGGTGATCTCGGAACCGGCGCTGGGCCAGAATCTGCGGCGGTCTTGAACGGCACTCCGGAGGGGACCGCCTCGACCGAAGCCGAGGAGTCGGGCCGCAGGGCCGAGGCGGACCGTAGCGGCGTCGTCGTGCGAACTACGCGGGACGGGGGAGCGGGCGCCGGGCGCAGCATGCCTGCGGGAGGTCAGGCCGGTGCGGGCGAGGTGCCGGCATGGGACCTCGCGACCGTAGGCGGCCGCGAGGCCAAACCCGGCGTGCCGAGCGAAACCCACGACCGAAGCCAAGCCGACCAGTCGACGCGCGGCCTGGTGCCCACCCTGGTCTTCCTCGGTTTCGTCGTCGCGGTCGTCAGCAGTCTCGGGGCGCCGCTGATTCCGGCGGTGGCGGCGATGCATCGGGTGTCGCTGGGGGATGCGCAGTGGTCGTTGACGGTGACGTTGGTGGTCGGCGCGATGGTGACGCCCGTGATGGGGCGGCTGGGTGACGGGCCGGCGCGGCGGGGCGTGGTGCTGGCCGGCCTGGGGTTGGTGGTGTTGGGGTGTGTGCTGGCGGCGTTGCCGTTCGGGTTCGGGGCCTTGCTGGTGGGGCGGGGTTTGCAGGGCGCGGGTCTGGGGTTGACGCCGCTGACGATCGTCACGGCGAGAGAGGCGCTCGCGCCCGCGCGGGCGAGGCCGACGATGGCGATCCTGTCCATCACCACGGTCGCCGGGGTCGGGCTCGGGTATCCGTTGACCGGGCTGGTCACGGAGCTGGGCGGGTTGCCGGCGGCGTACTGGTTCGGCGCCGTGGTGGCGGCGGCCGCGCTGGTGGCGGCGGTCCGGGTGTTGCCGCGGGCCGCCGTGAAGCGGGCCAAGCGGCTGGACGTGCCGGGGGCGGTGCTGTTGGGCCTGGGGCTCGGGGCGTTGCTGTTGTGGATCAGCAAGGGTGAGGAGTGGGGCTGGGTTTCGGGGGCGTCGATCGGCACGGTCGTGGTCGCCGTGGCCGCGCTGGTGGTGTGGGTGTGGCACGAGGGGCGCAGCGATCACCCGCTCGTGGACCTGCGGTTGTTGCGGCTGCCGGGGGTGCTCGCGGCCGACGTCGCGGCGTTGTTGTCCGGCATGGGGATGTACCTGCTGACGTCGCTGATGGTGCAGTTCGTGCAGACGCCGTCGGGCGCGGGTGGGCTCGGCGGATCCGTGGTGGCGGCGGGGCTGGTGCTGCTGCCGTTCTCGATCGGGAGCCTGCTTGCCGGCCGGATCGCGCAGCCGGTGATCCAGCGGGGCTGGGGTCGCGCGCTGATCCCGGCGGTGTCGGTGGTGGGGCTGCTGAGCGTGGGCGTGTTCGGCTTCGTGCGCCACGACTATGTGGTGCTCACGCTCGTGATGGCGGCCACGGGGCTGGCCGTCGGCACGGTGTTCGCTGTGCTGCCGGGCATGATCACGCGCGGTACGCCCGCACACGAGACCGGCAGCGCGATGAGCTTCAACCAGGTGCTGCGGTACGTCGGCTACTCCACCGGCAGCGCGCTGAGCGCCGCCATCCTCGTGGCGCACACGCCCGGCGGCCAGCACTTCCCCAGCGCGCTCGGCTACACCGTCGCGGCGTTCGCCGGGGTGGCGGTGTGGGTGCTCGCCGCGGTGTTCGGCATGCTGCTGCCGGGGAAACGGACCGAGGGAGCGCGGGAATGACGGATCAGCCGAGCCCACGCCGTCGTGATGCCGGCCGTTCGCGGGCGGCGCTGCTGGCCGCCGCGGCGGAGCTGTTCGCCGAGCGCGGCTACTCGCAGGCCACGATTCGCGACATCGGCGAGCGCGCGGGCGTGGACCCGGCGATGATCGCGCGGTACTTCGGCGGCAAGGCGCAGCTGTACGTAGCCGTGCTGCAGGACGAGATGGGCGACAAGGAGCCGGCGGACCTCAAAGACGCCGAGCGCCTGAGCTGGCTCGTGGGGCGCGCCGTGCGGCAGGGGCCGGGACCGCTGTACCAGGTCGCGCTGCAGCCGCACGCCGACGAGCAGGCCACGACCTTCTCCCGCGAAGAGCTGCACCGCCGCCTGGTCACACCGCTGGCGCGCCGGCTCGCCGACGAGGGCGTCGACCGACCGCAGGCGCGCGCCGAGCTGATCACGGCGGCGTTCGCGGGTGTGCTGACCGGGCGCACGTCGGGCGCCTTCCCCGAACTCGCGGCCCTCGACGCGGACGCGCTCACGGCCCTCGTCACCCAGCTGGTGTCCTCTATGGAGTGAACCAGGCACGGAAATTGCCCCCGCACACCGGAACCTGTTTCGAGGGCCAGGCGTCCTGGGTAGTGATCGGGCGGCGTGGGAGCCGCCCACGAGGGGAGTTTCAGATGCGGGTCAACACGATCGTCCAGGGTGCCGCGGGCATCGCGGTGCTGTTCGCGCTCACGGCGTGCTCGAGCGCCCCGGCACCGCAGGCCGCGGCCGCACCGCCACAGTCACCGTCTGCGGCGACCGCGCAGCCGACCAACGCCGACAAACCCGCGTCGGTCGTGCGGCAGAACGACAACGCGGCCAAGACTTCGTTCCACGCCGAGCTCACCATCCAGGACCAGGGCCTCGGCCTGCTGGCCCTCGAGAACACCGGCAAGACCCCCGTGACGATCCAAGGCTGGCCGACTCTGCGCTTCCTCGCCGCGGACAACTCGCCCCTCAAGGTCCCGACGCAGAACGTCGACATCCCCGGCGCCGGCCCGTCGATCACCCTGCGCCCCGGCACCAACGCCTTCGCCGGCGTGAAGTGGGAAACCGGCGACAAGGGCAGCACCGACACCTTCGTGTCCACCACCCTCGAACTCACCCCACCCCACGCCACGACCTCCACCGTCGTCGACGTGATCGGCACCGACGGCAAGAAGGTCGCCTACCCCGAACTCGACCTCACCTCGGTCAAGGTCGGCACCCTGCAGCCGAGCACGCAGGGTGTCCTCGTCTTCTAGCCTTCGGTCCTTTGTGGACTATTTCTCCGGGGCGCGACCCCGGACTTGACGGCGCCCACCACCTGAGCCCGATAACCGACCCGAGGCTTCGCGTGGTGGGCTCTCGTTCTGCCCGCCTGCTCCCTCGCCCGGCTTCCCGACCTTTGCTCAGGCAGCCGGGAGGGTGGAGACAAACCCCCGCCCTCCTCAGGGGGAACGGCCCTTGTCCAGTCTATCGGCCACCCCCGACAATTTCGGGTGGGTCACGGCAAAAGCGGGCAGTTATCCCCACCCCATCGGGTGGAGATCAGGCAGGAGGGGAAGCGCCGCAGGCTTCTGACCAGCGCTGATCCTGACGTTGGTGATCCGGTTCTGAAGCTGTGTGTCGGGCGAGGAGAGCGGGGTGGGGCGCCGAAACCGGTGCCGTGCCGGACCGGTTGTGCAGCAGGGCGCCGCGCCCGTGAGACCCGGCCACCGCCGGCGCCGACGGTGCGCTCGTCGCATTCTGATGCGGAGCCGCGGCGAGTGGAGCCCAGCTACCCTGAGCCCAGCGGCCCGCCGACGTGCCGGTCCAGCTCACCAACCGCCGCCACGCCCAAGCAGAACCCGGGCACCGCCAACTTCCTCACCCCGACAGGATGGCTCGGCCCATGCGCCGCCCCATCGTCCCCGCCAACTTCCAGGCCACCCCGACCCTCGGACGGGATGGCCCGGCCCAGTGAGCTGCCCCATCGTCCCCGCCAAGCCGTGACCTGCGTCGCAAGTCGGGGCAGGTCCGCGGGAGCCGTCGACGCTAGAGCGCGGGGAGGTTGAGCGCGAAAGGTGATGCGGATGTGCCCTCACCGGACGGTGGCGTCGGAGGCCTTGAGTCCCGCGGAGGTTGCGGGGTTGGCGAGGCGGTTGGCCGGGCCTGTAGTGCTGCCGGGTGCGGCGGGGTTCGAGGCCGAGTGCGAGACGGCCAACCCGCGCACGCCGTTGCGGCCGGCGGTGGCTGTCGGGGCGGCGACGGTGGCGGATGTGCAGGAGGTGGTGCGGTTCGCGGCCGAGCGGGCGTTGCCGATCGCGGTGCTCGGTGGTGGGCACCAGGTCGCGAGCAGTGGGCGGGGCGCGGTGCTGATCAACCTGTCGCGGCTGGCCGAGGTGGATGTCGAGCCGGTGGCCGGGATCGCACGGGTGAGGGGAAGTGCACGGTGGGGCGAGGTTGCCGAGAGGGCCGGTGAATGTGGGCTCGCGGCGCTGAGCGCGTCGTCGGCGACGGTGGGCGTGATCGGGTACCACCTGGGTGGTGGGCACAGTCCGATCCTCGGCCGTGTGCACGGGTACGCCGCCGATCATGTGCGCGCGCTGCAACTCGTGACGGCGGACGGCGTCGTGCACGAAGTGACCGCCGGCCACGAGCTGTTCTGGGCGCTGCGCGGTGGAAAGGGCAACTTCGGGGTGGTCACGGCGATCGAGTTCGCGCTGTTCCCCGTGAAGTCTTTCTACGGCGGCGGGTTGTACATCAAGGGCGAGCACGCCGCGGCCGTGCTGCACGCGTGGCGCGAGTGGGCGCCGGCGTTGCCCCGGGAGATGTCGACCTCCCTGGCCATCCGTCGCAGGCCGGAAACCCTTGTCCACGTGCGGTTCGCGTCCACCGGGCCGAATCCCGAAGCCGTGCTGGCCCCGCTGCGGGCCGTGGCGCCGGCGGAACGCGACACCATCGCCGAGACGCCGTACCGGAACAGCCACCAGCTGCACCTGGACCCGCCGGCACCGGACGGCTGGGTCGAGCGCTCCACCGCGTTGCGCACCTTCCCAGCCGAAGCCGCGGAAGCGGTGCTGGCCGCCGAGCTGGACGTGGTGGAGCTGCGCGCGCTCGGTGGGGCACTGGCGGACGAACCCGCGGTGCCGAACGCCGTCGCGGGCCGTGGTGCGCCGTGGGTGGTCACCGGGTCCGGCCGAAGTCGTGCGCAGCCGGCCGACCTCACCAAGTCGCTCGCGCCGTGGTCAACGGAGGAGCTGAACGCCAACCTGCTCACCGACAGCACGACCCCCGACGAGGTCCGCGCCGCCTACGGTCCGGCCCGCTACGAGCGGCTCGCCGGGCTCAAACGCCGCTACGACCCGCACAACCTGTTCCGCGTCAACCACACCATCGTGCCGCGCTAGAGCGCCACCAGTTCGGCCACGCGGGCGGCGGCCGCCTGGGTCGCGGTGAGCAGGCCCGGCGACGGCCGGGAGCCGTGGGCGATGGTGGTCATCGTGGCGAACGCGTTGCCCGGCAAGGCGAACGGCACCGACACGCAGGTGAGGCCCGCGGTGTGCCGGCCGGCGTCGACGTGCAGGCGGTGGTGGTTCTCGTGGGCGCGGGCGATCGCGGTGCCTTCGAGCACGGGACTGCCGGGCTCGGCGAACACACCCAGCGGCTCGCGCGCGTCGATCAGCACCACGAACACCGCGCTGCCACTCACTTCCAGGGTGAGCGACACCCCGGCGCCGGTGCGCGTGGCCAGCTCGGCCACGGGCCGGCCCGCCGCGGCGCGCAGCCGGCGCTCCAGGCGTGAGCCCGCCGCGAAGCCGAGCACGCTGCCGCCGAGCCGGTAGCGCGTGCCGGTGCGGCGGACCGCGCCGACGTCGATCAGCTGCGTGAGCAGCCGGTACACGGTCGCGCGCGGGATGCCCGTGGCCTCGGCGAGGTCGACGAGCCGGGCGGGGGCCTGCGCGCGCACCTCGTCGAGCACGGCGAAGGCCGCTTCGAGCACACCGCGGCCCGGGCGCGGAGAAGCTGCCATCGTGTGGTCCCTTGAGCTGAGTTGATCTCCGGACGGTACCGCACCGAACGGCCTCCCCAGGACCTGTCGTCGCTGGTCGGAGGCCCGGCGGCCCTCGGCGCGTGGCCGATCGGGCACGCGCGCGTCACCGGCCGGGGGCGTGCACGAGGTGCTTGATCTCCTGGAACTCCTCCAGCGCGCGGCGGCCGTTGAGCCGCCCGACGCCGCTGTGCTTGAACCCGCCCTCTTCGAAGCTGTCGTTGACCACACCCCACGTGTTGGTCCACACCGTGCCGGCGTCGATCCGTCGGGCGACCCGCAGCGGCCGGTCCACGTCGCGGCTCCACACGCTCGCCGCCAGCCCGTAGTCCGTGGCGTTGGCCAGCGTCACGGCGTGGTCCTCGTCGTCGAACACCTCGAACGTGGCGACCGGGCCGAAGGTTTCCTGCTGTACCAGGGGAACGTCGGGGCGGTCGACCTCCAGCAGCGCCGGGCGGAAGTACGCGCCACCCGCCAGCTCCGGGTCTTCGGGCGCCCCGCCGCGCACGATCGGCGTGGCGTACTCGAGCGCGGCTTCGACGAGGTGACCGACCCGCTCGACGGCGGAGTGGTCGATCATCGGGCCGACGTCGCTCGCCGGGTCGTCACCGGGCCCGACGCGCACGGCGGTGAGCGACTTCGCCAGCCGCTCACGCAGCTCGTCCGCGACCCCGCGCTGCACGAGAATCCGGCTGCCCGCCATGCAGAACTGCCCGGCGAACGTGGTGATCCCCCGGGTGAGCACCGGCACCGCGGCCTCGAGGTCGGCGTCGTCGAACACCACCATCGGCGATTTCCCGCCGAGTTCCAGGGAAACCGGCACGAGCCGGTCGGCAGCCTGGCGCATGATCGCCTTGCCGACCGCCGTGCTGCCGGTGTAGCTGATCACGCCGGCGCGCGGATCGGTCACCAGCAGCGGCGCGCCTTCGTTGCCGGATTCGGTGAACGCGTTGAGCACACCTGAGGGCAGGCTCGGCGCGGCCGCGATGATGTCCAGCAGCAGGCCGTTGAGCACACCGGTCTGGCCGGGCAGCTTCATGGCCACGGTGCAGCCCGCGGCGAGCGCCGGTGCGAACGAGCGGATGGCGAGCACCACCGGCGAGTTCCACGGCACGATCACCGCCGCGACGCCGATCGGCTGGCGCAGCGAGAACGAGTACAGGCCCGGCCGGGTCTCGGCCGCGCCGCCGAGGTCGGACAGCGCGAGGCCGGCGTAGTAGCGCAGCTTCGGGATCGCGAGGCCCACCTCGAACGCCGCCTCGCCGAGCACCTTGCCGTTTTCCCGCGCCAGCGCGAGCACGACCTCGTCGCGCCGGCGCTCCAGCTCGTCGGCGATCTCGAACAGCACCCGGGCGCGCAGCTCGCGGTCGTGGGCCCAGCCGGAGGCGAACGCGCGGGTCGCCGCGGTCAGCGCCGCGTCGGCTTCGGCCGCGCCGCCGTCGGCGAACGTGCCGAGCACCGCGCCTGTCGCCGGGTTCAGCGATTCGCGCACGGGCCCGCCGGCGGTGCGCCGGCCGTCGATGAAGTGCCGCGCCTCAGCCATGAGTCCACCTTCCGACGTTTATCTATATGAATCGAGTTTACGAAAAGTGGATAACGCTGTCCAGGCCGAGTGTCCACTTCGGAATCGTCCACTCAGCGGACTCGGCACTGCGCGGCCCGCGCCGCGGTGCCTAGCCTGCGCTCATGGACTTCGACGTGATCTTCGTGGGCGCCGGCCACAACGCGCTGGTCGCGGCCGCCTACCTCGCGAAGGCGGGCCGCGCGGTGTGCCTGCTGGAGCAGGGCGACCGGCCGGGCGGGCTGGTGCGCAGCGAGGAGCTGACGCTGCCGGGGTTCCTGCACGACACGTACTCCGCCGTGCACCCGAGCTTCGCCGGCGGGCCGGCGTTCGCCGAGCTCGGCGCGGACCTCGCGCGCCATGGCCTGCGGTACGTGTCCGGTGGCGTGAGCACGGGTTCGTCGCTGCCGGACGGCTCGGCGGCCGTGATCGCCACCGACCCGGAGGTGCTCGGTGTCGAGCTCGGGCGGCTGGGGGAGCAGGCGGCGTGGAATGGCCTGGTCGGCGACGTCGCGCCGCACCTGGAGCCGCTGTTCACCCTGCTCGGCACGGACCTCACGACGCCCGAGGCCGCGCACCTGCTCGGCCTGCTGCGCCGCGACACCGACACCGCGCTGCCGTTCGGCGCGCTGCTCGCGGGCAACGCGCACGAGCTGATCACCGAACGCTTCCGCAGCGAGCAGCTGCGCATGGCGATGCTGCCCTGGCTGCCGCACTTCGGCATCGGCCCGCAGGATTCGTTCGGAGCGCTGTGGGCGGCGTTGCTGCCGGTGGTGCTGCCCGCCGGAAACCCGCAACCGGTGGGCGGCAGCGGCAAGCTCGCCGACGCCTTGGCGGCGCTCGTGCGTGAGCACGGTGGCGAGATCCGCACCCGCGCCCGGGTGGACGCCGTGCTCACCAGCGGCGGCCGCGCGACCGGCGTGCGCGTGGCCGACGGTTCGGTGCTCAGTGCGCACCAGGTGATCGCCAGCACGACTCCCGACGTGCTTTATGGCCACCTGCTGCGTGACGCCGACGTGCCCGCGGGCGTGCGCGCCCAGGCCGCGCGCTACCGGTTCCGCCGCGGCTGCCTGCAGCTCAACCTGGCCCTGTCGGCCCGCCCGCGCTTCGCCGACGCCCGGCTCGACCAGGGCGGCTGCCACAACCTCGGCCGCGGCGTCGGGGAGCTGCTCCGGTCGACGCAGCAGGCCGAAGCCGGCTACCTGCCCGAGCACCCGACGATCTCGTGGCACGAACCCACCGCCGTCGACCCGTCACGCGCGCCCGCCGGCCAGGCCGTGGTGCGCATGCAGATCCTCGACGTGCCCCTCGCGCCGATCGGTGACGCGGCGGACCAGATCGACGTCGCCGGCGAATGGACGCCCTCGGTCGCGCAGCACTTCGCCGACCGCGTGCTCGCCGAGGCGGCGTTGCACGTGAAGGGCCTGGACGAACTGGTGCTCGCCCGCCACGTGCTGAGCCCGGCCGACCTCGCCCGCGCCAACCCGAGCACCGGCCCGGGCGACCACGCGGCCGGCCACAACGGCCTCGCGCAAGCCTTCACACAACGCCCGATCCCCGCCCACCGCGGCGGCTACGCCACCACCGTCGACGACCTGTACCTGATCGGCGCCGCGTCGTGGCCCGGCTCCGGCGTCACGGGCGCCTCGGGCCGCGCCATCGCCCGCCGTCTGCTCGGCTGAGCCGCACCAGATCCGGCGCGAAGCGACCACGGGCAGCACGAAGGCCCCGGATCGAGTGATCCGGGGCCTTCGTGGCGGGTGGGCGATACTGGGATCGAACCAGTGACCTCTTCGGTGTGAACGAAGCGCTCTCCCCCTGAGCTAATCGCCCTTCAGGTGAGTCCACATCGGACTGCGTGCGCGATACTGGGATTGAACCAGTGACCTCTTCCGTGTCAGGGAAGCGCTCTCCCGCTGAGCTAATCGCGCGCTGCGGAGTCAAAGCTTAGCGAACCGCTTCGGGGCGTATTCACGGGGTCCACCTTCTCGGTGCGCGGCAGTTTGGCCAGGTCACAGCTTCGGCCTCGGGCACAGCCGTGCGGCGGCCTCGGCTCGGCCGTGGAACGAGTGCGCCGG
This sequence comes from Amycolatopsis rhabdoformis, assembly GCF_035918295.1. Lineage (GTDB taxonomy): Bacteria > Actinomycetota > Actinomycetes > Mycobacteriales > Pseudonocardiaceae > Amycolatopsis > Amycolatopsis rhabdoformis. The sequence continues at coordinate 6,207,509 of NZ_CP142149.1, read as the reverse complement.
AGGTGTCCTTTGGCTTCGAGGCGCCGATGCAGGGGAGACCGCGATCAGGCCGGCCGCGTCCTCCGCGTAGGCCGGGCGGAGCTTGCCGCGGATCTCGGCGTCGGGCTGCCGGCGCTCGTGGCAAGGGTTTCCCCAAGTCTGGTTGTGAAGTGAAACTGGATGAGTTGTGGATGGCCTCCAGCGCGGAGATCTCGGGCGTCACGCGGATCGTCTTGCCGGAGCGGCGCAGTCGAGAAGCGCGAATGAGGTGTGCCGTCGAGCACAGGTTTCAGCGACAGAGTGGAAAAGTATCGATATTTCGCTACTCTAACGATGAACGGGCCACCTCGGAGGGGAAGGTCGATGCCACCGTCGTCACGCGCGAAGACCTCGCCGCACCGGCGGCCGGCACCCACGGCCCACGCAGACTGCCCAGGCTGACTTCGCAGAGAAGGAATCCACCATGCGCTACGGAAACATCAACGGCCGCGTCGCTCTGATCGACGGGGATCGTGCGCTCGACGTCGACAAGGCCAGCGGCGGCCGGTTCGGCCCGGACCCCGACGCCGTGTACGCCGCCTGGGAAGAGTTCGCCGCCTGGGCGCGCGAGCAGTCCTTTGAGGACGCGGTGCCCTTCACCGACGCCGAGGTCGGGCCGCCGGTGCTGCGTCCGGCGCAGGTGTTCGCCATCGGCCTGAACTACGACGCGCACGCGTCCGAATCGGGTCTGCAGGCCTCGAGCACGCGGCCCACGGTCTTCACGAAGTTCGTCACCAGCATCACCGGCCCGTACGACGCGGTGCGCCTGCCCAGCGGCTCCGTCGACTGGGAGGTGGAGCTCGTGGTGGTGATCGGCAAGCGTGCCGAGAACGTGGCGAAGGAGCAGGGCTGGGACCACGTCGCCGGCCTCACGGTGGGCCAGGACCTGTCGGAGCGCGACGTTCAGCTCGACGGCCCCGTGCCGCAGTTCTCGCTCGGCAAGTCCTACCCCGGCTTCAGCCCGCTCGGGCCCGCGATCGTGACGCCCGACGAGTTCGCCGACCGCGACAACCTCGCGCTGAGCTGCGCCGTGGGCGACGAGGTGCTGCAGGACGGCCGCACCGGCGATCTCATCTTCTCGGTGCCGGCACTGGTTTCCTACTTGTCTTCGGTGCTGCCGCTGCTGCCGGGCGACGTGATCTTCACCGGCACGCCCGCGGGCGTCGGCATGGGCCGGGATCCGAAGCGCTACCTCGCGCCGGGCACCACGCTGGTCAGTGAGATCGAGGGCATCGGCCGGCTGCGCAACGACCTCATCGCCTGATCGCCCCGGAACGGTCCCGGCCGCCACGCGCCGGGACCGGAGAAATATCGATTTTACCGTAGAATGTTCGAGTGGTGACCAAACCGACTGCCAGCCGCACCGAGGAAGTCTTCGAGACGCTGCGGGCCGAACTGCTCGGCGGCCGCTTCGAGCCGGGCCGGCGGATGAAGTCGCAGGAGCTGAGCACCCGCTTCGGCGTGAGCATGTCCGTGGTGCGCGAAGCGCTCACGCGCCTGGCCGAGCAGGGGCTGCTGGTCGCCACTCCGCAGCGCGGCTTCACCGTGCGCCCGCTGTCCGTCGACGATCTGGCCGACCTCACGAAGGTGCGGGTGCAGATCGAGTCCCTCGCGCTGCGCCAGTCGTTCGAGCTCGGCGACCTCGGCTGGGAGACGTCGGTGCTGGGCACGCACCACGCGCTGGAGCGCACCCCGATGGTCCTCGACGACGGCACGTACAACGAGGACTGGACCATCGCCCACCGCACCTTCCACCGCGCCCTACTGGCCGGCTGCGCCAGCCCGCGGCTCGAGACGATCGCCACGTCGCTGCGCGACAGCGCCGAGCTCTACCGGCGCTGGTACTGGGCGCTCACCGACGACCACCACCGCGACATCGCCGGCGAACACCGGCGGCTCAAGGACTTCGCGCTCGACCGCGACGCCGACCGAGCCGTGGAACTGCTCGCGGCGCACATCGAACGCGCGCCGCAGGCGTTGATCGCCTACGCGCAAGAACACGGCCTCGACTCGGCTTTCGCCTGAGGCCCGGCAAAACGCGCCGGCCGGAGCAAGCCCAGCCGGCGCGTTGTCGCACGGGAACTCAGTCGACGATCGTGACGACACCCGACGGCGCGTCGAGCGCGGCGACGGTGAGCTCGGCCGCGCGGTCGAGGTGCACACGGGGCTCGGCCGGCGCGGTCTCGTTGTAGGTGCCGGGACCGTAGAACTGGCCGTAGCTCAGCACGACCCCGCCCTCGGCCAGCACGGACTCTTCGAGGTCCTTCACCGCGAGGCCGTCGGGGCCGTCCAGCGGCCACGCCACGCTCTGCGCGAGGATCTTCGTGGCGCCGGCGGCGCGGGCGGCCTCGATGAGGTTGTGGTTGCCCTCGGTGCGGATGCGCGCGTTGCGGTCGGCGTGCTCGCCGATCTTGCTGAAGTCGTCGGGCAGGTCGGTGAGCTCGTTGAGCACCACGTCCGGCTTGAAGTCGCTCACGGCCTTCACGAGGCCGTCACGGTCGAACACGTCGCAAAGGATCGCGACGGCGCCGAGGTCCACGAGCGACTGCACCTTGGCGCCCGAGCGCGTCATCGCACCGACCTCGTGCCCGGCCTCGATCAGGCGCGGGATCAGCCGCTGCCCGAGCACTCCGGTGGCGCCGGCGAGGAATACCTTCATCACTTCTCCTGTTTCTGCGAACGGTCCGATACCACCGACACTAAGTGGTAGCGGGAGGATTTCGTGGTCCAGTCAAGCCGTGAAAGCGTGGGCCAGTCCGACTGTCCTCGATGGACACTGCGGATCGGCGAGCACGGCAAACACCGAGTAAGACGGACACTGTGGAAACGCCGGACAGTCAGGCCCGGGCGGTGAGCCGGTCGACGGCCCACACGAGCAGGGCCACCACGCTGAACCCGGCGCCGAGCACGCAGACCGCGCCCCAGCCCCACGCGCTGTACACCGTGGTCGCCGCGACGGCGCCGCCGCCGAAGCCCACCGAGTAGTACGCCATGTTGCTGCCGATGAGGCGGCTGCTGGCGTTGGGATCGAGGCCCACGATCAGGTGCTGGTTGGTCACGTGGATGGCCTGGCCGGCGAAGTCGATCACGATGATGCCGATGATCAGCGGGATCAGCGATTTCGGCAGCCACGCGATCGGCAGCCACGACACGGCGAACAGCACGAGCGTGATGCCGGTGACCCACTGCGCCCGGCCCCGGTCGGCCAGCGCTCCCGCGCGCGCCGCACCGAAGGCGCCGGCCGCGCCGACGAGACCGAACAACCCGACGGCCGAGGTCGAGAGGTTCCACGGCTCGGCCGAAAGCGGCAGTGCCATCGAGCCCCACAGCGCGCCGAAGCCGGCGAACATGAACAGCGTGATCAGGCTGCGCACGCGGAACACGCGTTCGCGCACGGTCAGCCGGACGATCGAGGTGATCAGCTCGCGGTAGGACACGGTCGGCCGGTTCGGCAGCTCGGGCGGCAGCCGCAGGCCGAGCAGCACGGCGACCCCGAGCATCAGCACCGCGGACACGACGAACACCGAGCGCCAGCCGAACGCGTCGGCCAGCAGACCGGCGACGGTGCGCGCCAGCAGGATGCCGATCACGACGCCGCTGGTCACGATGCCGAGCACCCGGCCGCGCGATTCGGGCCCGGCCAGCACCGCCGAGTACGCGATGATCACCTGCTGCACCACCGTCGCGAGCCCGACCACGCCACTCGCGACGAAGAACAGCACCGGTCCCGGCGACACGGCCACGGCCAGCAGTGCGACCGCGGCGATCACCGACCCGACGGGGATGAGCACGCGCCGGTTGAGCAGGTCGCCGAGCGGTACGAGCAGGATCAGGCCCGCGAAGTAGCCGACCTGGGTCACGGTGGTCACGAAGCCGAGCCCGGCCGGGCCGACACCGAGGTCGCGGCCGATGTCTTCGAGCAGCGGCTGCGCGTAGTAGATGTTGGCCACCGCGATGCCGCAGACGACGGCCAGCAGGACGGCGAACCCGGTGCTGATCCCGGGCCGGGGTGGTCCGGGCGTTTCCCGGACGTCGAGCGAAGTCATGGTGTTCCTCGGGGTTCAAGGCAAGCGGTGGGCGATTCGGCCCAAAACCCACGGTAGGCACGATTGGACCTGGTGTATGGTCCATTTCCGTGGCAGGAACACGGGCCAATTCAGCAGACGGCAGACGCTCGGCCGAGGGTCTCGGCGCCGATCTGCACCTCGACCACCTGGACCTTCGCGGCCGGCACGGCTTGCGCACGTCGCTGATGGACGCGTTGCGCGAAGCCGTGCGCTCGGGCCGGTTGCTGCCGGGCGCGCTGCTGCCGTCTTCGCGCACGCTGGCGGCCGATCTCTCGATCGCGCGCAACACGGTCGCCGACGCCTACGCCGAGCTCGTGGCCGAAGGCTGGCTCACCTCACGGCAGGGCTCGGGTACCCGGGTCGCCCGCCGCGCCGAGCCCCGCCGCGCGCCGGCTCCGGGCGCCGACCGCGTGCCGCTGAAGGCGCCGTCGCCGATCCGCACGCCGGACACGAAGTTCAGCCTGCTGCCCGGAAACCCCGATCTGGCGAGCTTCCCGCGTGCGCAGTGGCTCGCGGCGGCCCGGCGCGCGATCATGGCCGCGCCCCACGAAGCCCTCGGCTACGGCGATCCGCGCGGCCGTGTCGAACTGCGCACGGCGCTCGCCGACTACCTGGCCCGCGCCCGCGGCGTGTACGCGAGTCCAGAGCGCATCGTGATCTGCGCGGGGTTCGTGCACGGGCTGCGGCTGATCGGCAGTGTGCTGCGGGCGCGCGGGGTGCGCACGGTCGCCGTCGAAACCTATGGCGTGCCCCAGTACTACGACCTGCTCACCGAAACCGGCCTGGTGACGCCGGCCTTGTCCCTCGACGAGGACGGCACGCGCACCGAAGAGCTGAATTCCCTCGATGCCGGGGCCGTGGTGCTCACGCCCGCGCACCAGTACCCGACGGGTGGCGCGCTGCGGCCGGGCCGCCGCGCCGCCGTGGTCGACTGGGCGCGGACCACGGGCGGGCTGGTGCTCGAAGACGACTACGACGGCGAGTTCCGCTACGACCGCCAGCCCGTGGGTGCGTTGCAGGGCCTCGATCCCGAGCGCGTGTGCTACTTCGGCACGGCGAGCAAATCGCTCGCGCCCGGGCTGCGGCTCGGCTGGCTGGTGCTGCCGCGATCCGTGACGCACGAGGTGATCGCGGCCAAGGGCCACGTCGACTGGGCGCCCGGTTCGTTCGACCAGCTGGCGCTCGCCGAATTCCTCACCTCCGGCGACTACGACCGCCACGTGCGCGCGATGCGCCTGCGCTACCGGCGCCGCCGCGACCAGCTCGTGGCGGCGGTCGCCGAGCACGCGCCGGCGATCCGTGTGTCGGGGATCGCGGCGGGCCTGCACGCGGTGCTCGACCTGCCGCCGGGCACCGAGCGCGCGACGATCGCCGCGGGCGTGCGCGCGGGCGTGGCGCTCGTCGGCTTGGGGGACTTCGCCCACCCGTCGGTGCGCGAGAACAGCGGGCGCGACGGGCTTGTCGTCGGCTACGCGACGCCGTCGGACAGCGCGTGGTCCGGTGCGCTGGCCGCGTTGTGTTCGGTGCTGCCGCGGTAATCGGGCGGCGCGATCAGCACGAGCGGTCCCGTCAAGTCAAGGATTGACATGATGCGACCGCAACCTTAACGTTTCCTTTCGCCGCCGGGTTTCCGAACATTATTCACATATCTGAATAAATAGCACAGAGGTCCCCACCGTGCGAAAGGAAACTGCGATGCGCATGCGCGCCGCGCTCGTCGTGCTGGCGATTCCCGCTTTTGTCGCTGCGACCGCGTTGTCCGCGGAAGCGGCACCGGCCACCGGGCAGTCCGTTCTGGGCAGCCCGTCGGTGGCTCCGGGCGGAAACTTCGACCTGTCCACCTGGCAGCTGCAGGAACCGGTCGGTTCACCGGGTTCGCCGACCACCATCTCCTCGTCCCGGCTGCAAGGGCCGAACGGGTTCCAGGACAGCTACTTCTACACCGACACGCGCGACGGCGCGATGACGTTCTGGGCGCCGGAAAAGGGCGTCACCACACCGAATTCGAACTACGCGCGCTCCGAGCTGCGCGAGATGAACCGCAGCGGTTCGGCCGCCGACTGGTCGCTCAGCGGGTCGCACAAGCTCAGCGCCACCCTGCGCGTGGTGTCGGTGACGTCGAACGTCTGCGTGGGCCAGGTGCACCTCGGCTCGGGCGGCTCGTCGACGAAACCGTTGCTGGAGCTGTACTACCGCTCGAGCGGTGACATCGTGCTGGGCACGGAGAACTCGCCCGACGGCGGCCAGACCTCGCACACCGTGGGCCACGTCGCGGTGGGCAAGACCTGGTCGTACACGATCGGCATCTCCGGCGGCAACACGATCGACCTCACCGTGAACGGCAGCACCACGCACTACAGCATTCCGTCGTCGTTCAAGCAGTACAAGCAGTACTTCAAGGCCGGTTCCTACAACCAGTCCTCGTCGAGCAGCACGACGAAGGGCGCGCGCGTCGCCTTCTACGGGCTGACGGTTTCGCACAGCTGAGCCGAAAGAACACCGCCGCCGGGTCGCGATCGTGACCCGGCGGCTTTTTCGTGTGACCATCCACTTCGGACTTGACGGACCTGCTGCCGAGCGCCCGACGGCACCGCCGGCAGCAGCGCGCTACGGACCGACCTCGGCGGAACCCGAGATGCTCTCGATCAGCCGATCACGCGCGGAAGCCATGTGGTCGGCCAGGAAATCGCTGCACGCTGCGGCGTCGCCGCGGGCGATGAAGTCGACGATCGGCGCGTGGCGGTCGTAGGCCATGTTCGCGCGCGCCGAGTCGGGGCCGGCCGCGAGCATGGTGATGCGCGCCAGGCTGCTGATGCCCTCCCAGGACTGCAGCAGCAGCTGGTTGCCCGAGAGCCGGCACATCGTGCCGTGGAACTCGAGGTCGGCGTCGAGGTCGGCGGCCAGTGACTCGGGGCGGCGCAGGCGATCGAGGCGCCCGGTCAGCTCGTCGACGACCGAAGCCCGGTCGGGCAGCGCGCACAGCCGCCGCGCGGCGATCGTTTCCAAACCGAGTCGGACTTCGAAGAGGTCTTCCACTTCCTGGATCGACACCTCGCGCACGGACACCCGGCCGCGCGAATCCTGCACGGCGAGCCCTTCCTGCTGCAGCTGCCGCAGCGCCTCGCGAAGCGTCGCGCGGCTCACGCCGAGGGAAGTGCTGAGGCTGACCTCGGCCAGGTGCGTGCCCGCGGGGATGTCCCCGCCGAAGATCGCCGTGCGCAGCAGATCGACGGTCGACTCACGCAGCGTGGTCCTGATCGGCTTGCTCGTGATGTTGATCGACACGCCACTCTCCCCGCTCGGACCGGCACCACGGGTGATCGAGGGCGGCCGTCCGCAGTCTAGCGGAAAACTGTCGCTTGACGGACTGTCGACATGCCGACAGGATAGGCGAGCCAGGTCACGAGCCCGGCCCCACCACGACCGACGACGCACCTGCCTCGTCGGCGGCGACGAGCAGGAGACCGGGTGTGACCAGCGACGACGAGGTGGACCAGGCCGCGCGCGCCGGCGCCCGGCAGCCGGTTCGCGGCGCCCCGCACCACCCGCGCTCCTGGCCCGGCCGTGTCCCACCGACCGGTGCACGGCGTCTGCTCACCCCCGCTCGGCGGACCTCCGCCGCTCCCCCTTCCCCGGTCCCCACCCGGCGTTCCATCGCAAGGAAGCGAGAAACGACCCATGACAGAGACTGAGCCCGCCGACGCGGCTCTCCAGGCTGCCGGCGCCCCGCGGCTCTCCAGCCGGCAGCACCGGCGCGTGATCATCGCCAGCGTTTCGGGCACCGTGATCGAGTGGTACGACTTCACGCTCTACGCGGTCGCGTCGTCGCTGATCTTCGGCCCCGAGTTCTTCCCCGGTGCGGGCCCGATCGGCTCGGTGCTGGCCTCGTTCGGCACGTTCGCCATCGGCCTGGCCGTACGGCCGCTGGGCGGTCTGCTGTTCGCGCACTACGGCGACCGCGTCGGCCGCAAGCCGATCATGCTCACCACCGTGCTGGTGATGGGCTTGTCGACCACGTTGATCGGCGTGCTGCCCACCGCGGCGCAAGCGGGCGCGCTGGGCGCGTGGCTCCTCGTGCTCATGCGGGTGCTGCAGGGCCTGGGTGTCGGCGCCGAGTTCGCCGGCGCCGTGACGATGCTCAACGAGAGCTCACCCGAGTCCAAGCGCGGCTTCTCCAGCGGGTTCGCTTCGGCCGCCAACTACGCGGGCACCACGATCGCCACCGTCACGTTCGCGTTGCTGGGCCTGCTGCCCGACGACGTGCTCCTGGGCTGGGCGTGGCGGATCCCGTTCCTCGCGACGATCGTGGTGGTGCTGGTCGCGGTGTACGTGCGGACCAAGGTGGAGGAGACCGCGGCGTTCCAGAGTGCGGTGCAGCGCAAGGTGATCAAGCGCCTGCCGCTGGGCAACGTGATCCGGGAGAAGCCGCGGGAACTGCTGTGCATGGCCGCGATCTACTGCTTCATCATCCCGTGGTCCTACACGATCCAGACCTTCGGCCTCACCTACCTGACCACCACGGTGAAGCTGCCCAAGGAGGTCGCGCTGACCTGCCTGGTGATCGGTTACGTGTTCCTCATGCCGGGCATGGTGTTCAGCGGGATGCTGGTCGACCGGTTCGGACCGAAGAAGCTGATGCTGTGGGGCTGCGCCGGCGGCGCGGTGTTCGCGTTCCCGGTGTTCTTCGGCATGAACTCCGGCTCGCCGGTGCTCACCACGATCGTGGTGGTGGCGGGCCTGATGGTGAGCCAGGGCCTGCCTTCGGCGGCGTCGAGCGTGATCGTGACGCGGGCGCTGCGCACCGAGTACCGCTGGTCGGGCATCACCGTGTGCCGTGAGATCCCCGCCGCGGTCGTCGGTGGCACCGCACCGCTGGTGTCGGTCGGGCTCCTCACCCTCGGCCACGGCACGCCGTGGCTCATCGCGACCTACCTGGTCGTGCTCACCGGGCTGGGCCTGCTGGGTGTGCTGGCGATGCCGAAGGCCGTCTACCAGCGCAAGACCACAGCCGAAGCAGCTCCGATCCTCTGAAAGGGAACCGCAAGATGCACAAGGTGTTCACCGGCGTCATCCCGGCGTCGCTCATGCCCTTCACCGCCGACCTCGAGATCGACGAGGTGAACTACCGCCGGCACCTGCGGGACCTGGCGGACACCGACGGGGTCACGGGCATCGCCATCAACGGCCACGCCGCCGAGGTCTCCGCGCTCACGCCCGCCGAGCAGCAGGAAAGCCTGCGGATCGCGGTGGACGAGGTCGGCGACCGGGTCGACGTGCTGTGCGGGGTGGCCGACGCGGACACCGCCCGGGCCGTGGACACGGCGCGGATGGCGCAGGAGGGCGGCGCCCACGGGCTGCTGGTGTTCCCCTCGAGCGTGTTCGGCCTCGGCATGCGCCACCGCCGTGAGGTCGCCGTGGCGCACTACGCGGCGATCGGCGCGGCGGTGGAGCTGCCGATGGTGCTGTTCATCGACGCGGCGAGCGCGTCGACCACATTGGACGCCGCGCTGATCACCGAGCTGTGCGAGCGGGTCCCGAACATCACCGGGATCAAGGACTGGAGCGTCGACATCCTGGCCTACGAGGCCAACTTGCGGGCTGTGCGCTCGGTGTCGCGCCGGGTGTCGATGCTCACCAGCTTCAGCCGGGCGCTGCTGCCTTCGCTCGCGCTGGGCGGCGACGGCATCCTCAGCGGCCACGGTTCGATGATCGCCGACCTGCAGGTGGAGCTGCTGCGCGCCGTCGAGGCCGGTGACCTCAAGGCCGCGCGGGACGTGGTGGAGCGCATCCACCCGCTCACCGAGGTGTTCTACGCCGAGCCGGTGCTCGACCAGCACAACCGGATGAAGGTGGCGGTCGCGATGCTGGGCCGGATCGACGAGGCCCACGTGCGTCCGCCGCTGCTGCCGATCACCGACGAGGAGCGCGCCGTGATCGCCGACGTGATCAAGGGCCTGCCCACCGGGACCGCGAAGTGAACGCCGGGTACGCCGTCGTCACCGGTGGTGCCGGCGGCATCGGACGGGCGGTGGCGGCCGCGCTCGCCGAGGGTGGCCAGGCGGTGGTGCTGGCCGACCTCGACGGCGCCGCCGCCGAAACCGCGGCCAAGGACCTGCGTGAACGCGGGCACCGGGCCCTCGGCGTGGCCACCGACGTGCGGGTGCGCGCCGACCTCGACGGCGCCATCGAGGCGGGGCGCGCGGAGTTCGGCGAGGTGCTGCGGACGTTCGTGAACAACGCCGGCTACACCGAGCTGTGCGACCCGCTGGAGATCACCGAGCAGCAGTGGGACTCGATCATGACGGTGAACGCCCGCGGTGTCCTGTTCGGACTCCAGGCCGCGAGCGCCGTGATGACCGAGGGCGCCGCGATCGTGAACGTCAGCTCTTCCACCGCGCGCGGGCCGTATGTGCCTTCGGCGCACTACGCGGCGTCGAAGGCGGCGGTGCTGAGCCTCACCATGACGTTCGCCGCGCGGCTGGCAGCGCGGCGCATCCGCGTGAACAGCGTCGCTCCGGCGATTGTGGACACCGAGCTGTGGGACGGCTTCGACGCGCAGATCGCGGCCAAGGAAGGCCTGCCGCTCGGCGAGGCCAAGCGCACGCGGATCGAGCAGATCCCGATCGGGCGCGCGGGCACACCGGCGGACGTGGCGCGGGCGGTGGCGTTCCTCGCCGATCCGGCCAACGGCTTCGTCACCGGCGAGTGCCTGCACCTCACCGGAGGATCGTTCATGCAGTGAGCTCCGCAGTTTCCCCAGCCGTACCAGCAGAACCGAAGGGTTACGACGTGACCGACGACATCCCATTCGCACCCGGCCTCCGGATCGGCGACCGGGTGGAGTTCCGCAAGACGATCAGCGAGTCCGATGTGTACCTCTACGCCGGGATCACCGGCGACTTCGCCGCCAACCACGTGGACGAGCTGTTCATGCAGACCACCCACTACGGGCGGCGGATCGCCCACGGCTCGCTGCTGGTCGGCTTCACCTCGACCGCGTCGACGCTGATGTCCAACCGCACGCCGGCGCCCTCGGTCTCGGCCGGTTACGACCGCATCCGGTTCACCGGCCCGGCGTTCTTCGGCGACACGCTGATCACCGACTACGTGCTCACCGCCGTGGACGAGAGCCGCAAGCGGACGTTCGCCGACAGCACCATCCGCAACCAGGACGGTGAGGTGTGCGCGGTCGCCGTGCACATCCTGCAGTTCATCGACGCTCCGGGAGCCCAGCAGTGAAAGCACCGTACGCCGGGGTCCGCGTTCTCGACCTGACCCAGCTGGAACAAGGCCCCTCGGGCACCCAGGTGCTGGCCGACTTCGGCGCGGACGTGATCAAGATCGAGCGCCCCGGAACCGGGGAGATCGGCCGGCGGATGAAGCCGGCCGAGGCCGGTGGCTACAGCTCGTTCTGGGCGGCCAACAACCGCAACAAGCGCAGCCTGAGCCTCGACCTCAAGTCGCCCGAGGGCCGGCGCGTGTTCACCGAGCTGGTGAAGACCGCCGACGTCGTGGCCGCCAACTTCCGGCCCGGCGTGATGGAGCGGCTCGGGTTCGGGTACGAGGACCTCGCCGCGATCAACCCGCGCATCATCCTCGCGCTGGCCTCGGGGTACGGCCAGGACGGGCCGTACCGCGACCGGCGCGGGCAGGACCTCGCCGCGCAGGCGCTCGGCGGGATCATGGCGCTCACCGGCGACGCCGACGGCCCGCCGCGGCCGGTCGGCACCTACGTGGTGGACTACATCGCGGCCATGCACTTCGCGCAGGCGATCATGGCCGCGCTGGCCGCGCGGGAGCAGAACGGCGTGGGCCAGCTGGTGGACGTCTGCCTGCTCAACGCCGCCGTCGCGATGCACCTGCAGGAGGGTTCGGCCTACCTCAACGACCCGGTGCCCGTGCCGCGGCCGCGGCCGAACCTGGCGCACTCGCGCAACACCGCGCTGTACGGCACGTACGAGACTTCGGACGGCCGCGCGATCGTGATCATCGCCGACATCTTCATCGACGAGCCGTGGCAACGCGTGTGCCGGGCGCTGGAGATCGGGGACGAGATCGCGCGGGACCCGAGGTTCGCCACGATCGAGGACCTCGAGCGGCACCGGGACGAGTCGGCCGCTGTGCTGCGCGAGGCGTTCGCGCGCTTCAGCCGCGCGGACGCGGAAGCCCGGCTGCTCAAGGAAGACGTGCTGTGCGCACCGGTGCAGGCCTACGACGAGGTGTTCACCGACCCGCAGGTGCTCTTCAACGGCATGGTGGTGGAGACCGAGATCGAGGGTGTCGGCAAGCGGCGCATCGTCGGGCAGCCCGTGCGGCTGGCCGGCACGCCTGCCGACTCCGCCCGGCTCGCGCCGCCGCGGGTGGGCCAGCACAACGAGGAGATCCTGGCCGAGCTCGGGTTGTCCGAAGTCGAGATCGGCGAGGTGCGCGCGGCCGGCGCGATCGGTGACGAGAACGAACGCCGCAGCCGCGGGGAAGGGGACGCCTGGTGAGCTCCACTGTGGACGCGCGGCTGCCGCCGGTTCGCCGGGTGCCGGCCGCGCGGGTCCGGCAGGCGCTGTCCGGCGCCCGGCAGGTCGCCGTGCTCGACGACGATCCCACCGGCACGCAGACCGTGCGCGAGCTGCCGGTGCTCACGCGGTGGACGGTCGACGACATCCGCTGGGCGCTGCGGCAGGGCAAGGCCGGGTTCTTCGTGCTCACCAACACCCGCAGCCTCGCCCCCGACGCCGCGGCCGCGCGTGACCGCGAGGTGGCCGAGGCCTGCCTCACCGCGGCGGAGCAGGAAGGCGTGCGGCTCGCGTTCGCCAGCCGCAGCGACTCCACGCTGCGCGGCCACTTTCCCCTCGAGACGGACGTGCTCACCGATGTCATGGCGCAGCACGGTCAGGCTGTGGACGGCGTGCTGCTGGCACCGGCCTATGTGGACGCCGGCCGCGTGACGATCGGCGGGGTGCACTGGTTGCGCACCGCCGAGGGCCTCACGCCGGCCGCCGACAGCGAGTTCGCGCGCGACGCCACCTTCGGCTACCGGTCTTCCCGGCTGGCCGAGTGGGTGGAGGAGAAGAGCGGCGGACGGATCGCGCGCGGCGACGTGACCGAGCTGACGCTGGAGGTGATCCGCACCGGCACGGATGAAAAGGTGCCGGCTTCCCTGACGGACGTGCGCGACGGCCGCGTGGTCGTGCTCGACGCCGACGAGGACGACGACCTGCGGGCCACCGTGCTGGGCATCCTGGCGGCCGAAGGTTCCGGAAAGTCGTTCCTCTACCGAGTGGGCCCGTCGTTCGTGCGCGCACGGGTGGGGCAGGACGCGCAGCCGCCGATCGACGACGAGACGCTCGCGGGGCTCGTCGGCCCGGGCCACGGCCTCCTCGTGGTGGGCTCGCACGTCGGGCTCACCACCCGCCAGCTCGACCACCTCGGCCGGCAGCGCCGGTTCACCACGGTGGAACTCGACGTGCCGACGCTGCTCGACGACACCCGCGCGGAAGACCACCTGCGCGCCGCCGTGGCCACCGCGACCGCGGCGCTGGCCGAGAACCTGGTGGTGCTCAGCACTTCCCGCGCGCTCGTGACCGGCGACGACGAGGCCCACAGCCTGGAGATCGCCCGCCGGGTCAGCGCGGCGCTCACCCGGGCCGCGGGGGAGATCGTCGCCGCGCGCCGACCGTCCTATGTGGTCGGCAAGGGCGGGATCACGTCCTCGGACGTCGCCACCGGCTCGCTCGGGATCGACCGCGCGTGGATCCGCGGCTCGCTGCTGCCCGGCATCGTGTCGCTGTGGGAACCGGCGTCCGGGCCCGCCGAAGGCCTGCCGTACGTGGTTTTCGCGGGCAACGTCGGCGGCGAGGCGTCGCTCACCGAGGTCATCGAACGTCTGGAGAGGGCATGAGCACCCGCATCGTCATCACCGGCGGCGCCGGGTTCCTCGGCGCCGTGCTGGCCCGCCGGCTGCTCGCGGCCCCGATCGGTCTCGGTGGCGCCGCGCCGGAAGAGCTCGGTGAACTCGTTCTCGTGGACCTCTTCCCGCCGCCGGCCGACCTCGTCGCCGACCCGCGCGTGCGGGTGATCACCGGCGACCTCACCACGGCGTTGCCCGGGCTCGGTCCGGTCGACGCGATCTTCCACCTGGCGGGCGTGGTCAGCGGCGCGGCCGAGGCCGACTTCGACCTCGGCATGCGCACGAACCTCGACGGCACTCGCGCGTTGCTCGAGTACGCCCGGGGCCTCGAAACGCCGCCGGTGCTGGTGTTCTCCAGCTCGCTGGCCGTGTTCGGCAGCGACCCGGCGATCGGGCCGATCGGCGAGGTGGACGACACCACGCTGCCGCGGCCGCAGGGCAGCTACGGCGTGCAGAAGTTCATCGGTGAGCAACTCGTGGCCGACTACTCTCGCAAGGGTTTCGTGCGCGGCCGGTCCGTGCGGCTGATGACGGTGTCGGTGCGGCCGGGCAAACCGAACGCGGCGGCGTCGAGCTTCCTGTCCGGCATGATCCGCGAACCGCTGGCCGGGGTGCGCGCGGCCTGTCCGGTGCCGCCCGACACGGCGATCGCGTTGTCGTCACCGCGCAAGACCCTCGACGGGCTGCTGCTCGCCGCGTCGGTCGACGACAGCACCTGGGGCAGCCGCACGGCGATGAATCTGCCCGCGCTCACCACCACACCGAAGGAGATGGCCGCGGCGCTCGACCGCGTGGCCGGGGCCGGCACCAGCGACCTGATCGACTGGACCGACGACCCGGCGGTGGGCGCGATCGTGGGCAGCTGGCCCGCCCGGTTCCACACACCCCGGGCCGAAAAGCTCGGCCTGGAGCCGGAACTCTCGTTCGACGACATCGTGTCGGCCTACCTCGCCGACCGCTGACCGGCCGGGACCGCCGTCCGCGCGGTCCCGGCCCCACTCCCGGAAGCTGGAGCCCCCATGCGAGCGGCACTCGACGACCTGGTCACCCGGCGCCTCGCCGACCAGGCCGCCATCCCCGCGTTCACCTGCTACGGCGCCGACACCGCGCTCGCGGTGACCGGCGCGGCGGAAGACCTCGGCCTGCCGGTGATCCTCCTCGTGCCGCCGACCTCGGCCGAGCCACGATTCATCCGCACCCTGCGCGCGATCGCCGACGCCGCGGCCGTTCCGGTGTGCGTGCAGCTCGACCACGCGAAGGACGAGACACTGATCCGCGCGGCGATCGAAGCCGGCGCCGACGCCGTGCTCGCCGATGGTTCACACCTGCCGCCGGAGGAGAACGCCGCCTTCGTGCGCAAGGTGCTGGCGTTCGGCGCGGTCGTGGAAGCCGAGCTCGGCAGCATTCCCGGCGACGAGGACCGCGCGACCGCCGTCGACGTGGCGGGCAAAACCGATCCGGCCGACGTGCGGCCGTTCCTCGAAGCCTCGGGCGCGCAGCTTCTCGCGTGCAGCGCCGGCAACGTCCACGGCCACTACCGGGGCACGCCCGCCCTCGACTGGCCGCGGCTGGCGCGAATCCGTTCGGAGGCCGGCGGCGTGCCGCTGGTGCTGCACGGCGCTTCCGGCCTGCCGCGCGAGGATCTGCGCGCGTGCGGGGCCGCCGGCGTCGGCAAGGTCAACGTGAACACCGAGCTGCGCACCGCGATGCTGGCCACGCTGGAAGCCGGCGTGGGCCCCGCGCGCGCCGCGGGTGAGGACGTGCGCGCCCTCACCCGTGCGGTGCAGGCCGCGGCGGCCGACGTCGCCCGTGCCGTGCTCGAAACGCTCAGCCCAGCGCGGGGATGATCTCCTTCGCGATCACCTCGGCGTGCTCGGCCTGGTCGTAGAGCGGAGTGAAGAGGATGAGCTCGGCGCCGGCGTCGATGACCTCCCGCAGCTCGCGCACGCAGTCGTCGGGCGTGCCGGCGATGGCCGCGGCCTCGATCGCCGGCGGCAGGGTGCCGTAGACCGAGGTCAGCTCGGCGTTGATCCGCTCGCGGGCGCGGCCGGCGTCGGCGTCGACCGCGAGGTACACGCGCTTGGCGATCTCGAAGCCCGGGCTCGGGTTCAGCGACCGCACGAACCGCACCTGCTCGGCGAACGGCGCGGTGGGCGTGGAGCCCGCGCCGAAGAAGCCGGTGCCCAGGTCCACGGCGCTGCGCAGCGCCTTCGGGCCGCTGCCGCCGAACCACAGCGGCGGGTGCGGCTTCTGGAACGGGCCGGGGGTGAGGCCGGCGCCGGACACCTGCCAGAACTCGCCTTGGTGGTCCACGGTTTCCTGCGTCCAGAGCTTCTTGATCAGCTCGACGCCCTCGGTGAAGCGGGTGAGGTGACGCGCACCGTCGAGGCCGAACGCCGCCCACGGCCGGTTCTTGCCCCCGGACCCCACGCCCACTTCCAGGCGGCCACGCGAGAGCTGGTCGAGGCTCGCGGTGCTCTTGGCCAGCTGCGCCGGGATGTGCAGCGTGGACACGAACACCGTGCAGCCCAGCCGCAGCGTGTCGGTGCACGCGGCCGCGAACGTCATCGCCTCCATCGGGCTCAGCTGCGGCCGGCGGCCGAACACCGCTTCCTGCGTCCACGCGCTGTGGTAGCCCGCTTCTTCGGCGCGCACCAGGTAGTCCCGGAACGCGCCCGGATCGAACGAACCGTCCGGATAGAACTGCGGAATCGCGATCGCATACCTCACCCCGCGAATCCTAGGGTCGCTCGTGCGTCAGCGCACCAGGCGGAAGAACCCGCGCACCTGCTCCACGAGCGTCGCCGGCTCCTCCAATGCGGCGAAGTGCCCGCCGTGGGGCAGCTCCTCGAACCAGCGCAGATCGGTGAACCGCAGCTCCGCCTCACGCCGTGAGGGCCGCGTGATCTCCTTCGGGAACAGGGAGATCCCCGACGGCGCGGTCACCTTGTCGCGGAACCCGCTGCCGTAGCTCTCCCAGTAGAGCCGCGCCGACGACGTGGCCGACGCGGTGAACCAGTAGATCGAGATCGCGTCGAGGATCTGCCGGCGGGTCAGGGCGTCTTCGGGGTGGCCGTTGTTGTCCGTCCACGCCCAGAACTTCTCGGCGATCCACGCGGCCTGCCCGGCGGGGGAGTCGGTGAGGCCGTAACCCAGCGTCTGCGGGCGCGTGGCCTGCTGGCCGGAATAGCCACGGCCGGTGCGGCCGAACTCCTTGGCCGCCTCCAGCGCGGCCCGCTCCTCCGGCGTCGGGTCCTCGAACTGCCCCATCGGCGCCGCCGCCATGTTCACGTGGACACCCGCCACCCGCTCGGCCGCCACCTCGCCGAGCGCCCCGGACACGGCCGAACCCCAGTCGCCGCCCTGCGCGCCGTAGCGCTCGTAGCCCAGCGACACCATCAGCTCGTCCCACGCGCGCGCCGTGCGCTCCACGCCCCACCCGGTGCTCGCCGGCTTGTCACTGAACCCGTACCCGGGCAGCGACGGCGCCACCACGTGGAACGCGTCCGCCGGATCACCCCCGTGGGCCCTCGGGTCGGTCAACGGCCCCAGCACCTCGAGGAACTCCAGCACCGACCCCGGCCACCCGTGCGTGACGACCAGCGGAAACGCCCCCGGCTCCGGCGAGCGGACGTGCAGGAAATGGATCCCCAGCCCGTCGACGGTCTGCCGGAACTGCGGGAAGGCGTTCAACCGGTCGGCGAACCCGAAGTCGTAGTCCTCGGCCCAGCTGCGGCACAGCTCCTGCGCGTAGGCCAGGGGCAGGCCCTGCGACCAATCCGCCACGGGCTCCGCCTCGGGCCAGCGCGTGCGCGCCAGCCGTTCCCGCAGGTCCGCGATGTCTTCCGCGCTCACCTGCGCCTTGAACGGTTCCGCTGCCACCGCTGCTCCCTCCGTCGACAAGATCGACGCTAGCAGCGGACCAGGACGCGGGTGACCCCCTGCGGAACACGGGCCGAACCCGGGTGCGCTAAGCTGTTCCCATCACGCCCTTGTAGCTCAGGGGATAGAGCACTGCCCTCCGGAGGCAGGTGTCGCAGGTTCGAATCCTGCCAAGGGCACGCGTGATCGGGTGGTCTCTGTTCGCGGAAGGCGCGAACTGGGATCACCCGTTGTGTTTTCTGGGGGTCGAACCCCCAGACCCCCGCCGGGGGCGAGCCCCCGGACCCCCAAGGTGGGTTGAGTTGCGAGGGTGCGTGCGGCTGTGGTGGTGGCTCAGACCCCGCCTGGAGGGCTTCGCCCCCGGACCCCCAGGGTGGGTTGAGTTGCGAGGGTGCGTGCGGTCGTGATGGTGGCTCAGATCCCCGGACTCCCGAGGTGGGTTGGGTTGTGGGGGCGGTGCTGTCGTGGTGGTGGCGATCGCTGGGTTTTGCGAATGCGCGGAGGACACGAGTCGAAGTCCGTCGCGTTCGGGAATTCGGTTCGGCGCTGACGGACCGGGACAACCGCGCCGGGATGAGGCAGGCTGTGCGGTATGCGGTCCAGGGTTGGTGGGATGTGGTGGGGGACGACGGTCGAGGCGCCGGATCCCGGCGGCTTGGCGCGGTTCTACGCGGAGCTGCTCGGCTGGCACATCGGGCACGAGGAGCCGGGGACGAGCATCGTCGCGGCGTCGCCGCAGGGGCCGTTTTTCGTGTTCCAGCAGGCGGACGGGTATCGGAAACCGGTGTGGCCGCCGGTGGACGGTGAGCAGCGGCCGATGATGCACTTCGATTTCCAGGTCGGGGATCTGGAGTCGGCGGTCGAGGACGCGGTGGCGTTGGGGGCGACGGTGGCGGAGGCTCAGCCGCAGGAAAACGTGCGGGTGATGGTGGATCCGGCCGGGCATCCGTTCTGCCTGTGTTTCGACGGGGAATGACCGGAAGCGGCCGGAACCCGGTCCTCAAAGCCACCCGCGCCGTTCCGCCAGGCAGCCGGCCTGGAAACGGCTCGACGCACCCAGGTCCGTCATCAACCGCTGCAACCGCCGGTACGTGGTGCGGGTGCTCCAGCCGTTCACGCGGGCGATGGCCGTGTCCGTGAGACCCGCCATCATCATCGCCAGCAAAGCGCGGGTTTCGTCGTCCGGACCGGTAGTGCCGGCGTAGTCGGTGGGGTTCGCGGCGGTCGGGTCGAGGGGGACGGCCTGGGCCCACTCGCCTTCGAAGAGGGCTTCGAGGGCGGTGAGGAGCGGGGAGCGGCGCACGAGGTAGGCGACCTGCAGGCCGCTGCGGCTGAGGTCGAACGGGATGAGGGCGTCCTGGTCGTCGCGGATGATGAGTTTGATGGGGAGGCTGCGGCGGGTGCGGGCCTGCTCGCCGCCGCGGGCGGCGGGGAGGATGTCGGTCTCCAGTTTGTGGGGCCAGGTCAGGGCGTCGAGGCTGTAGATCACGCGGTGGGCGACGCCGTCGTTCTGGTGGCGGGCGATCTGGGCCTGGGTGTTGCGCGCGGCGCCTTCACCGCCGGGCTTTTCGTAGTACGGCGGGGTGTCGAACACGCGCACCTGCCGGCGTGCCTCGGATTCCAGGTGCGCCACGGCCGTGGCGATGGTTTCGCGGTCGGTCAGCTGCTCGATCACCAGCTCGGGGCTCGCGCGGTGCGCGCTGCGGTGGATCTCCGCGAGCGAATGCACCTTCGCGCGCGCCGCGCTGAGTTCGCGTTCCCGCAGCTGCACGAGCTGGTTGATCGCGATGTCCGGCGGCGCCGCCAGGTACCGCGCCGGCGTGCCGCTGCCGGTGACCAGGTGCTTCGCGACGAGCGCGGCGAGCACAGGCTCCAGCGGCCCGGCCGGGGTCGCGAGGTGGTCGGAGAGCGCGTCGAGCGTGGACCCGGGCTGGGCGACCAGCGCCTCGTAGACCCGCTCTTCGTCGGTTGACAAGCCCAGCACCGCGAGTTCCATGCGAACGGTCTACCGGACGTGTCGGGATTGTGCCAAGTGGCAGTAAGCAGACAGCCACGGATCTTGTGCCCGGTCTGAGCGACTGGCACTGTTCGGCCATTCCGGCGTGCTCAGGTGCCGGTTTCCCTTGCGCCGAAAGGACTCCCGCGTTGAGAACCTCACGCAAGCGCCGGGCCACCGCGACGGCCGCGTGCCTCGCGCCACTGCTCGCCTCACTGGTGGTCGCCGGACCGGCGTCCGCCGCCGAAGCCCCGAGACCGGCGGACGGGACCCACACCGTCACCCTGATCACCGGGGACGTCGTCACCGTGAACTCCGACAGCAGCACGATCTCGGTGAAGGGCCCCGACGGCGGCCCCGCCGACGCCCGGATCCTCCAGTCGGCCGGCGACGTGTTCGTGTTCCCGTACTCGGCCGCGTCCTACGTCGCCAAGGGCACGCTCGACCGGCGCCTGTTCAACGTCACCGACCTCATCGCCGACGGCTACGACGACGCCCACCGCGACAGCCTCCCGCTGATCGTCTCCTACACCGCCCCGCCGGCCGGGCTGCGCGCCAACGTCGCGCCCCGCGGCTCCGCGCTGGTCCGGCCGCTGGCCAGCGTCGACGGCGCCGCCGTGACCGAGAACCACGCGCAGGCCCGCGACTTCTGGGCCGGGGTCACCGCAGGCGCCTCCTTCAGCCCGGCGCCGTCCTTCGCCAGTGGCATCAAGCAGATCTGGCTCGACGGCCGCGCCTACGCCGACCTGGCCGACTCCGTCGCGCAGATCGGTGCGCCGGAGGTCTGGGCCGGCGGCGACACCGGGCAGGGCGTCGACGTCGCGGTGCTCGACACCGGCGTGGACGAGGGCCACCCCGACCTCGCGGGCCGCATCGTCGACACGCGCAGCTTCGTGGCCGGCGAGGACATCAAGGACGTGCACGGCCACGGCACCCACGTGGCCTCGACCATCGCGGGCACCGGCGCCGCGTCCGGCGGCACCGAGAAGGGCGTGGCGCCGGGCGCGCGCCTGCACATCGGCAAGGTGCTGGCGAACTCCGGCTCGGGCAGCGACTCCGACATCCTCGCCGGCATGGAGTGGGCGGCGGTCGACGAGCACGCCAAGATCATCAACATGAGCCTCGGCACCCAGGAGGCTTCCGACGGCACGGACCCGATGTCGCAGGCCGTGAACAACCTCAGCGCGCAGACCGGCGCCCTGTTCGTGATCGCGGCCGGCAACACCTCCGGCGCCGGCACCATCGGCTCGCCCGGTGCCGCGGACGCCGCCCTCACCGTCGGCGCGGTCGACAGCGGCGACGAGGTCGCCGACTTCTCCAGCCAGGGCCCGCGGGTCGGCGACGGCGCGCTGAAGCCGGAGATCACCGCCCCCGGCGTGGACATCCTGGCCGCGCGATCGCAGTACACCAGCGAAGGTTCCGGCTTCTACCAGACGATGAGCGGCACCTCGATGTCCACGCCGCACGTGGTCGGTGCCGCCGCGCTGCTCGCCGCGAAGCACCCCGAGCTCACCGGCACCCAGCTCAAGGACCTGCTCACCAGCACCTCGAAGCAGACGCCGGAGTACACCGCGTTCCAGGCCGGCAGCGGCCGGGTCGACGCGGCCGCCGCGACCCAGGCGTCGGTGTTCGCCACGGCCACCGCGTACGCCGCGCAGAACGAAGGTGGTCCGGTCCAGCGGCCGGTCACCTACACCAACCTCGGTGCCACGCCGGTGGATCTCGCGCTCTCGGTCTCCGCGTCCGGCGCGCCGGCCGGGATGTTCAAGCTCTCCGGCAACCGGGTCACCGTGCCCGCGCACGGCACCGCGTCGGTCACCGTGACCATCGACCCTCGCACCGCCCCCGCCAAGTCCGTCGGCTTCACCGCCCAGATCCTGGCCACCGGCCCGGCCGGTGGGGTCGCCGCGCACACCGCGGTCTCGCTCGGCGCGCTTTCGCACCAGATGACCATCACCGTGAAGGACTCGGCCGGAAAGCCCGCCTCCGCCCTCGTGGTCCTGCTGCGCGCCGGCGACCCGAACCCGGCCCTGCTCGCGATCGACGGCAGCACCACCTTCTTCACCCCCGACGACCAGTACTCCGCCCTCGGCTACCTCACGGTGCCGGGCACCCACGGTCCGAGCTCCCAGGGGCTCGCGCTGCTCGGTGACCCGGACGTCGACTTCACCGCCGATCGGACGATCACCCTCGACGCCAGCCACGTGCGGCTCGTCGACGAGACCACCCCGCAGCCCGGTGTGCCCACCTACCTGCGGCTCGAGTACTCCCGGATGCTCAACCCGGACGGCCGCTGGCACGACTTCGGCCTCGCCGACACCGGCTTCGACAGCCTCTGGGTGCAGCCGCAGGAAAAGGTGACCCACGGCGACTTCATCCTCGGCGCCCGCTGGCGCAAGGAGCAGCCGCCGCTGAGCGTTTCCGTGCGGGGCACCGACTACACCGACGTGCTGCGCCAGAACGGCGTCACCGCGCTGCCCACCGGCACCCGCACCCTGCCGCTCGTGTTCGCGGGCACCGGAACGCCGGCGGACTTCACCGGCGTGCGCGGCAAGGCGGTGGTCGTGCGCCGCAGTGACGCGATCACACCGGTCGCGCTGGCCAAGGCGGCGGCCGACGCCGGCGTGAAGCTGCTTCTCGTGGCCAACGACCAGCCCGGCCGCCAGCAGCTGAACTTCGGCACCGACTCGCTCAACCCGAGCAAGATCGACGTCGCGCTGCTGAGCGCCGACGAGGGCACCAAGCTGATCAACCAGGCGCGTCAGCGCAACGCCGAAGTGCGCACGGAGTCGCACCCGGCGGCGTCCTACGTGTACGACCTCGAGCACACCTGGCACAACGACGTGCCGAAGGACATGGTCGCCCACGCGACGAACAAGAACCTCGCGCGCATCGACGAGACCTTCGCGGGTTCCGTGCCGAAGACCGGTGCCGAGGAGTGGCGGTACGACTTCCCGTCCTACACGGAATGGGGGATCGGCAACTACGTGACGATGGCGCCGAGCAGCCACCGCACCGACTGGGTCACCACCGACGGCGCCAACCGGTGGGGCCACGAGATGACCGACGGCGTGCTCAACTCCTGGGGTGTGCGCCGGTCGTACACGCCGGGCAGCGTGTCGAGCGACGAGTGGTTCACGCCGGTGCAGCGCCCGTACCTGAGCAACAACTACCTCGGGCCGACGCGCACCGACAACCAGTTCCGCGTGGACGTGCCGGGTTACGGCAACGCCGACCACGTCGGTTCGCTGCAGGACTTCCAGGTCGCCAACCAGACCACCACGCTCTACCAGGGTGACCAGCAGCTGGGCACGGCGTCCGACGGGCTCATCATGTACGCCACCGCGCCCAGCGAGCGGAAGCAGTACCGCCTCGTGGTCGCCAACCAGCGGGCCGCGTCGGTGAACCAGTACTCGTCGTCGAGCACCACGGAGTGGACCTTCACCTCCGCCGCGCCGAAGGTGGCCGGGGAGCAGGACCTGTTGCCGCTGCTGCAGATCCAGTACGGCCTGCCGACGGACGGGTCGGGCGCCGTGGCCCGCGACGCGAAGTTCGGCATCGCCGTGGAGCAGCGTTCGCCGGTTTCGGTCGGGCTCACCGACGTGGCCGTGGCGGGCGCCGGTTCGCTGCGGACGCCGCGCGTCGAGGTGTCCTACGACGACGGCGCCACCTGGACGCGGCTTTCGCAGGACCGCCGCGGTTCCTACGAGCTGGACGCGCCGCGGAAGGCGAAGTTCGCCTCGCTGCGGGTGACCGCGAACGACTCGGCCGGCAACTCGGTGGTGCAGACGGTGATCCGGGCGGTCGGCGTGCGCTGATCCCCGGCTCCTGAACAACGGCACGGCCCCTCCCGCGGGTTCGCGGGAGGGGTCGTGCTGCTGTGCGCGGCCGATCTCAAGGGGCGGGAGTGCTCAACCGGGGGATGGGTATCCGGCCGTGTCGCCGATTACAGTGAACTTAGGCTTGCCTGTATTGCACGTATGCGCATGTGACTATATATTGCGAAGAGGACCTGGCAACGGGCCCGCACTAGCGACGACCTGCGGAAACGACGGGAGGCGACGGCATGGGACACGGCCACGGACACGGGCACACCGCCGCCCCGGCGAGCGCCTCCGGCCGCTACCTGCGCGCGCTGCTGATCGCCCTGTTCATCGGCGCGGGCTTCATGGTGCTCGAGTTCGTGGTGGGCTTCACCACGGGTTCGCTGGCCCTGATCTCCGACGCCGCGCACATGTTCACCGACGTCCTGGGTGTCGGCATGGCGCTCGCCGCGATCGTGCTGGCTCGCCGCAGCGGGCCGACGCCGAGCCGCACCTTCGGCATGTACCGCGCCGAAGTGCTGGCCGCGCTCGCCAACGCGGTGCTGCTGTTCGGTGTGGCGGCGTACGTGGTGGTGGAGGCCGTCGGCCGCATCACCGACCCGCCCGAGGTGGCGGGCCTGCCGGTGCTGCTGGCGGCCGGTGCCGGCCTGATCGCCAACGTCGTGGCGTTTTTCGTGCTGCGCTCGGGTGCGCGCGAAAGCCTCAACGTGCGCGGCGCGTACCTCGAAGTGCTGGCCGACCTGATCGGCTCGGTCGGCGTGCTGCTCAGTGGTGCGATCACGCTCACCACCGGCTGGCGCTACGCCGACCCGATCATCGGTGTCGCCATCGGCCTGTTCGTGCTGCCCCGCACGTGGACGCTGGCCCGCCGCGCGCTGCGCATCCTCTTCCAGCACGCCCCGACCGGTGTCGACGTCGGCGCGATCAGCACCGAGCTCGCCGCCCTGCCGGGGGTTTCCGACGTGCACGACCTGCACGTCTGGACGCTCACCTCGGGCATGGAGGTCGCGTCCGCGCACCTCACGATGAGCGACGAGGCCCAGCAGTCCGTGGTGCTCACCGAAGCCCAGGACCTGCTGGCGGCGCGGTATTCGATCAGCCACGCGACGCTGCAGGTCGAGGGGCCGCAGTGCGCGCGCCGGTGCCAGGAGCTGTCCTGGTAGCCGGGCTCGGGCGATCCCGTACGCGCGGCTGAGCCGAACTCGACGGGATCTGACCCGCTCACCGGTGGCCGGTCGCCCGGTTGGCGGGCAGTCTTCAAACGGCGCGAGGGCCAGGCGCGCACGTGTCCTGCCCACGGATCATCAGGGGGATTGCTCGTGAGTGAGCGCATCAGTTCGCAGCGGCAGGAGTTCGGCATCGGGGTGCTCGGCGGGCCGACCACCGTCGTGGACATCGGCGGCTTGCGGATCGTGGTGGACCCGACGTTCGACGACGCGGGCCCGCACGCCTACCTGACCAAGCTCGAGGGGCCGGCCGTGGACGAGGCCGGCCTCGGCGACGTCGACCTCGTGCTCGTGAGCCACGCCGCCCACCCCGACAACCTCGACGTGCGGGGCAAGGCCTACGCCCTGGCCGCCAAACGGCTCGTGACCGGCGTCAACTCCGCGCAGCTGCTCGGCGACCACGCCGAAGGCCTCTCGGCGTGGGACACCCTCACCATCCCCCGCGGCGACGGCGCCGGTGACCTCACGCTGCAGGCGGTGCCCGCCGAACACGGCCCCGCCGACGGCGACCGCGACGACACCGGCTACATCAACTCCCAGGTGATCGGCTTCGTCCTCTCCGGCACCGACCTCCCGACGGTGTACGTCAGCGGCGACAACGCCTCCGTCCGCGTGGCGGCCGACATCGCCGCCAAGGCCGGCCCCATCGACGTCGCCGTGCTCTTCGCCGGCGCCGCCCGCGTCGCCGCCAAGTTCGACGGCCGTCCGCTCACGCTGACCTCCGAGCGCGCCGCCGCCGTGGCCGCGGTGCTCGGCGCGAAAACCGTGCTGCCCGCGCACATCCAGGGCTGGGCCCACTTCTCCGAAGGCATCGAGACCTTCCGCCCCGCCTTCGACGACGCCGGCCTGGCCCACGTGCTGGCGCTCGCGGAGCCGGGTGAGTGGAACGTGCTGCGCACCAGCTGACGAGGGCCCGTCCGGTGCGCGCGGGCCGGCCACCGGGCGCCCTCGGGTGGCCAGGGCCGTCCTGGTAGACCGGTGGTCATGCGCAAGGACTTCGACCCCGCCGCCATCGCGCCGTTCGCCTTCTACCGGCTGCTCACCGCCACCGTGGTGCCGCGGCCGATCGCGTGGGTGTCGAGCACGTCGGAGAGCGGGGTGGACAACCTCGCGCCCCACTCGTTTTTCACGGTGGCGTCGGCGGCGCCGCCGGTGCTGCAGTTCACCTCGGTGGGGCGCAAGGACACGTTGCGCAACGTGGAGGCCACCGGGGAGTTCGTGGTGAACCTCGCGCCGGAGCACCTGTTCGAGAAGATCAACGACACCGGGACGGACTTCCCGGCCGAGCACAGCGAGTTCGACGCGACGGGCCTGGCCCGCGAGCCCAGCGTGAAGGTGAAGCCGCCGCGGGTGGCGCAGTCGCCGGTGGCGTTCGAGTGCGAGCTGCACAGCACGGTCGGATTCGGCACGTCCACCGTGGTGTTCGGCCGGGTCGTCCACATCGCTGTGGACGAACAGATGCTCGACGGCGACCACCCGATGATCGAGCGGCTGCGCCCGCTGGCGCGCCTCGGCCGGGACGAATGGGGCACCGTCGGCGAGATCAAGGAGATCTCGCGGATCCGGTTCGCCGACTGGCCCGGGAAGTGAAAAAGGCCGCCCCCGGCGAACGGGGACGGCCCTTTTTCAAGAATCGGCTCAGGACGTCGGAAGCGGTGCCGCACCGCGGGCGGTGAGCATGATCTTCATCTGGTTGATCTCCGCGCCCTGCGACACGAGGATGCTGCGGCACAACGCCTTCACCGCCGGCAGGTTCGTGTGGTCCTGCGCGTACTGCGCCATCGCCGTGCCGCCCTCGTGGTGGCGCAGCATGAGCTGGAGGAAGTCGACGTCGAGTGCGCGGCCGGTGAGCGTGCGCATCTTGGCGAGCTCGGCGTCAGTGGCCATCCCGGGCATCGGGGCACCGTTGGCCGGCGCGCTGGTGGGCATCTGCATGCCCCCGTGGCCCATCGGCTCGGTCATCCACGTCATGTACGCGCCGGGCGCCTGCTCGGGCTGGTCCCACAGCATGAGCCAGCCCTTCATGCGGCCGACCTGCTCGGTCTGGGTGCTCTCGATGTCGAACGCGAGCTGCTTCACCTCCGGGTCCGTGGTGTGGTCACGGGCCCAGTTGGCCATGGTCACGGCCTGCAGGTGGTGCGTGGACATGTCCTGCGCGAAGCCGACCTCGACCGACCCGGCGGCCGGGGTCGCCGGCGCCGCGTCGCTGCCGTCGGTGAGGCGGGAGGCGAACACGCCGATCGCCACCCCGATGAGCAGCACGGCGAGCATCGACCCGCCGATCACGACCCAGCGAGACCACGCGGGGCGCTCGTCGGGCTCGTCGAAATCGGGTTCGAGGTCGGCTTCGGTACTCATGCGAAGGTCCTCATACCGAGGGTCACTGTCCCGCCGGGGCGGACGGCTGCGTGACGGGAGCGCTGGGCTGGCCCGGGGCGCCCGCCGGCATGCCACCCTCCGGAACGGCGCCGGAGCTGCCGCCGTAGTTCATCGGCTTGGCGTCGGGGCCCGGCTTGCTCGGGTCGAACGGCGGCGGGTTGCTCGGGTCGAACTGACCCGGGCCGAGCGCGTCGCACGAGGCTCCGATCTCGGGGTACACGCCGTTGGGGTTCGTGCGCAGCGCGGCGATGAACTCGTCGATGCGCGGGTCGTCGGCCTTGTCCAGCTTCAGCTGGTGGCCCCACGACTGCAGCGAGATCGGCTTGTCGAGGCCGGGGTAGGGCGACATCGAGATGTAGGTCTTGCCCTTCACGCGCGCGGCCAGCAGGTCCACCTGGTCACCCTTGACGAGGTCCGGGTTGTAGGCGATCCAGATCGCGCCGTGCTCGAGCGTGTGGACCATGTTCTCGGTGCGCACCGCGGTGGGGTAGACGACACCGTTGCAGGCGGCCCAGTTGCCGTCGTGCGGGCCGCCGAAGGGCGGGCTGTGGTCGTACGCCACGCGCTCGGTGGGCAGCACGTGCACCGAACCGGTGTAGGTCGCGGTGATCACGCCCGGGATCTTCTTGGACGGGTCCGGGTTGCTCGCCGTCGGCGCGAACGACGCGGCTGCTTCCTCGCGGGACTTCTGGTCGCGCTGCGGAGCGGATTTCACCATGTAGTAGGTGACGACGCTGGCCAGGAGGGCCACCACCACGACGACACCGATCACGGTGCCCCACGGAGTGCCTTTCTTGCCGACGACGGACTTGCCGGATTTGCCGCGCGCGGCCTTCACCGCGTTGGCGGACTTTCCGCGCGAGCCGGCGGGCGTCCCCTTCTTACTGGTTGTCCCTTTCGCCATGGTTTGCCGCGATCTCCTCGTGAGATGATGGAGGAATCCGGACGGACCCTGCCCGTCGGCCAGTGTAGAGACCGGACGTCTGATCACCGTGAACGCCTCTCACGATCACCGAGGGTGTGACGCGGAGCAACCGCAGGTCGGGTCAGCGTAGGCGGCCTACCTGGGCACACCTAGAATTCGGCGAGTGACTCCCGCCGCTCTCGCCGACCTGGTCCGCGCCTCCGCCGTGCAGGTGCTCGACGCCCGAGGCGTCGACGCCGCCGTGCTGCCGGAGCAGGTGACCATCGAACGCCCGCGCAACCCCGACCACGGCGATTACGCGACGAACCTCGCGCTCCAGGTCGCCAAGAAGGCCGGGCTCCAGCCGCGTGAGTTCGCCGAGGCGCTGGCCGAGGTCGTGGCGGCCGCCGACGGCGTGACCGCGGCCGAGGTCGCCGGTCCGGGGTTCCTCAACTTCCGCCTCGCCGCCGACGCGCAGGGCGAGGTCGTGCGCCAGGTGCTCGTGGCGGGGGAGGCCTACGGCCGCGGCGACGCGCTGGCGGGCCGCAAGATCAACCTCGAGTTCGTGTCGGCCAACCCGACCGGTCCGATCCACCTCGGCGGCACGCGCTGGGCCGCGGTCGGCGACGCGCTGGGCCGCGTGCTCGGGGCGCAGGGCGGCGACGTCACGCGCGAGTACTATTTCAACGACGCCGGCGCCCAGATCG
Organism: Amycolatopsis rhabdoformis; assembly: GCF_035918295.1. Lineage (GTDB taxonomy): Bacteria > Actinomycetota > Actinomycetes > Mycobacteriales > Pseudonocardiaceae > Amycolatopsis > Amycolatopsis rhabdoformis. Next base: position 6,178,602 of record NZ_CP142149.1, on the reverse strand, counting down.
ACCGGTTCGTCCGGTCCCTGATCGCCGCCGCCAAGGGCGAGCCCGCGCCGGAGGACGGCTACGCGGGCGGCTACATCAACGACATCGCCGCCGAGGTCCTCAAGCAGGAGCCGAGCGCGCTGTCGCTGCCCGACGCCGAGCGGCACGAGACGTTCCGCCGCGTCGGCATCGAGCTGATGTTCACCGAGATCAGGCAGAGCCTGCACGAGTTCGGCACCGACTTCGACGTGTACTTCCACGAGAACTCGCTGCACGAGTCGGGCGCGGTCGACGCCGCGGTGCAGCAGCTCAAGGACTCGGGCAACCTCTACTTCGCTGACGGCGCGTGGTGGCTCAAGTCCAGCGAGTACGGCGACGACAAGGACCGCGTCGTCATCAAGAAGGACGGCAACCCGGCCTACATCGCCGGCGACCTCGCCTACTTCAAGGACAAGCGCAACCGCGGCTTCGACCTGTGCATCTACATGCTCGGCGCCGACCACCACGGCTACATCGCGCGCCTCAAGGCCGCCGCGGCCGCGTTCGGCGACGACCCCGAGACCGTCGAGGTCCTCATCGGCCAGATGGTGAACCTGGTCAGCGACGGCAAGCCGGTGCGCATGTCCAAGCGCGCGGGCACCGTGATCACCATGGAGGACCTCGTGGAGGCCGTGGGCGTCGACCCGGCGCGCTACGAGCTCATCCGCTACTCCGTCGACTCCACCCTGGACGTCGATCTCGACCTGCTGCGCAAGCACAGCAACGACAACCCGGTGTACTACGTGCAGTACGCGCACGCCCGGCTGTCCTCCTTGCAGCGCAACGCCGCCGACCTCGGGCTGAAGTCCGAAAAGGACGCGGCCGACGTCGATTTCGGACTCCTCACGCTCCCCGCCGAAGGTGACCTCATCCGCACCATCGGCGAGTTCCCCGCCACCGTCCGCCGCGCCGCCGAGATGCGGGAACCGCACCGCATCGCCCGCTACCTCGAGGAGCTGGCCGGCGCGTACCACAAGTTCTACACGGTGGGCCGGGTGCTGCCGCAGGGCGACGAAGAGGTCACCCCTCTCACGTTCGCCAGGCTCGCCCTGTGCGAGGCCGCGCGCCAGGTGCTGGCGAACGGCCTGTCCTTGCTCGGTGTCTCAGCTCCGGAACGGATGTAGAAAAAATGGCGCACCCCGCGGGCCCCCGCCACGCCGACGTCTACCCCCATGCCGACGCCTCCGGGTTCCCGCCCGCGAGTGCGGAGGAACTCGACAAGCTGCCCGCGAAAGTGTGGCCGCGCAACACCTATCGCGCCGGTGACGGCATCGTGCGCATCGCCGGCATGGACGTGCGCGACCTCGCCGAGACCTACGGCACGCCGCTGTTCGTGGTCGACGAGGCCGACTTCAAGTCCCGCTGCGCCGACTACGCCGAGGCGTTCGACGACCCGGCGCTGGTGCACTACGCCTCGAAGGCGTTCCTGTCGATCGAGATCGCCCGCTGGGTGGCCGAGCAGGGCCTGAGCCTCGACGTGTGCAGCGGCGGCGAGCTCGCCGTGGCGCAGCGCGCGGACTTCCCCGCCGAGCGGATCACGTTCCACGGCAACAACAAGTCGCTCGCGGAGCTCGAAGCGGCCGTGGAGGCCGGCGTCGGCACCGTGGTCGTGGACTCGTACTACGAGATCGCGCGCCTGGCCGAGGTCGCCGCGCGCCGCGAGGTCGTGCAGGCGGTGCTCGTGCGCGTGACGGTCGGAGTCGAGGCCCACACGCACGAGTTCATCGCGACCGCGCACGAAGACCAGAAGTTCGGTTTCTCGCTGGCTTCCGGCGACGCGGCCGAGGCGGTGCGCCGTGTGCTCAACGCGTCCTCGCTCAAGCTCGTGGGCCTGCACAGCCACATCGGCTCGCAGATCTTCGACGCCGACGGCTTCGAGGTCGCCGCGCGCCGCGTGGTCGGCCTGCTCGCCGACCTCGCGAAGGAACACGGCCGCGAACTGCTCGACCAGCTGAACATCGTGGACCTCGGGGGCGGCTTCGGCATCGCGTACACCGAGAAGGACAACCCGCCGCCGCCCGCGCAGATGATCACGCAGATCCGCGAGATCGTGCGCAAGGAATGCGCGTACGCCGACCTGCCCGTGCCGCGCATCGCGGGCGAGCCGGGCCGCGCGATCGCCGGGCCGGGCACCTTCACGCTCTACGAGGTCGGCACCATCAAGGACGTCGCGCTCGGTGACAACACCACCCGCCGCTACGTGAGCGTCGACGGCGGCATGAGCGACAACATCCGCACGGCGCTCTACGACGCCGTGTACGACTGCCGGGTGGTTTCCCGCTCGGCCGGTGACGGTGAAGAGCCCGTGATCGCCACTCTGTCCCGAGTCGTGGGAAAACACTGTGAATCCGGCGACATCGTCGTCCGAGACTGCTGGCTACCCGACACTCTTGCTCCCGGCGACCTGCTGGCCGTCGCGGCGACCGGTGCCTACTGCTACTCCATGGCGAGTGGGTACAACCGGCAGCCGCGCCCGGCGGTGGTGGCCGTGCGCAACGGCAGCGCCCGCGTGCTGCTGCGGCGGGAGACGACGGACGACATGCTGCGCCTGGAGGTTTGAGAAGTGTCCACAGTGTCTCCATCGGACAAGCGGTCTCCCACGGACAAGCGGTCTCCGGCGGACCGGCCCACCATCAGGGTCGCCCTGCTCGGCTGCGGCACGGTCGGCACCGAGGTCGTGCGGCTGCTCACCGAGCAGGCCGACGAGCTGGCGGCGCGCGCCGGGGCCACGGTGGAGCTCGCGGGCATCGCCGTGCGCCGGCCCGACAAGCACCCGGAGCTGCCGCCGGGCCTGGTGACCGACGACGCGGCCGCCCTCGTGGTGCGCGACGACGTCGACGTGGTCGTGGAGCTGGTCGGCGGCATCGAGCCGGTGCGCGACTGGCTGCTCGCCGCGCTCGCCGCCGGAAAGTCCGTGGTCACGGCCAACAAGGCGCTGCTCGCCGAGCACTCGGCCGACCTGTTCGAGGCCTCCGACGCCGCGGGTGTCGACCTGTACTTCGAGGCCGCCGTGGCCGGGGCCATCCCGCTGCTGCGCCCGCTGCGCGAATCGCTGGCCGGCGACCGCATCACGCGGGTGATGGGCATCGTCAACGGCACCACCAACTACATCCTCTCGGCCATGGACAACACCGGCGCGGGCTACGCCGAGACGCTCGACGAGGCCGGTCGCCTCGGGTACGCCGAGGCCGACCCGACCGCCGACGTCGACGGCTACGACGCCGCGTCGAAGGCCGCGATCCTCGCCTCGCTCGCGTTCCACACGCGGGTGACCGCGAAGGACGTGCACCGCGAGGGCATCGCCGACGTCACGGCGGCCGACCTGGTCGCCGCGCGCGTGCTGGGCCGCACGGTGAAGCTGCTGGCCATCTGCGAGCGCGTGACGGCCGACGACGGCGCCGAGTCCGTGTCGGCGCGCGTGCACCCCGTGATGATCCCGCGCAGCCACCAGCTCGCGGGCGTCGGCGGCGCGTTCAACGCCGTGTACGTGGAGGCCGACGCGGCCGGTGAGCTCATGTTCTACGGCCAGGGTGCCGGCGGTGCCCCCACGGCCAGCGCGGTGCTCGGTGACCTCGTGGCCGTGGCCCGCAACCGCGTGGTCGGCGGCCGCGGTCCGCGCGAGTCCGCGCACGCCGCGCTGCCGGTGCGCCCGATGGGCCAGACGCCCACGCGCTACCACGTGAGCCTCGACGTCGCCGACCGCGCGGGTGTGCTCGCCCAGGTGGCGCAGGCGTTCGCGGGTCACGGGGTGAGCATCGCCGCCGTGCGCCAGCGCGACGCCAACGACACGGCGAGCCTCGTGGTGGTCACCCACCTGGCGCCCGACGCGGCGCTTCAGTCCACTGTGGACGAGATCGCGAAACTCGATGTGGTGCACCAGGTTGTGAGTGTTATGCGTGTGGAAGGTGAAGACGCATGAGCGCAGCTTGCAAGCGGATCATGGATGTTCATGTCGTCGCTTCACCAATGACCAGTGTGCAACTCCGAATGGGAGCGTCGGCATGAATGCCTGGCCGGGGATCATCGAGGCGTATCGCGACCGGGTGGCGGTGCCGGACGGCGCGAAGGTGGTGACGCTCGGCGAGGGCAACACGCCGCTGCTGCCGGCCGCGCACCTGTCGGAGCTCACCGGCTGCGAGGTGTACCTCAAGGTGGAGGGCGCCAACCCCACCGGTTCGTTCAAGGACCGCGGCATGACCGTGGCCATCACCCACGCGCTCGCCAGCGGGCTCAAGGCCGTGATCTGCGCGTCGACGGGCAACACGTCGGCCTCCGCCGCCGCGTATGCCGCGCGCGCCGGGCTCACCTGCGCGGTGCTCGTGCCGCAGGGCAAGATCGCGATGGGCAAACTCGCGCAGGCCGTGCTCCACGGCGCGCGGATCCTGCAGGTCGACGGCAACTTCGACGACTGCCTCGAACTCGCGCGCAAGACCGCGGCCGACTACCCGGTGACGCTGGTCAACTCCGTGAACCCGGTGCGCATCGCGGGCCAGAAGACCGCCGCGTTCGAGGTGTGCGACGCGCTCGGCCAGGCGCCCGACATCCACTGCCTGCCGGTGGGCAACGCGGGCAACATCACCGCCTACTGGGCCGGGTATTCGGAGTACGCGGCCGACGGTGTGGTGAAAAACACCCCGCGCATGTTCGGCTTCCAGGCGGCCGGTGCCGCGCCGCTCGTGCTGGGCGAGCCGGTGGCCGACCCCGACACGATCGCCACCGCGATCCGCATCGGCAGCCCGGCTTCGTGGGGCAGCGCGGTGAAGGCGCGGGACGAGTCCGACGGCCTGTTCGAGGCCATCACCGACGAGAAGATCCTCGAGGCCTACCGGCTGCTGGCCGGGCGTGAGGGCGTGTTCGTGGAGCCCGCGTCGGCCACGAGCGTCGCCGGCCTGCTCGCCACCGCCGCCGACGGCCGCCTGCCGAAGGGCGCCACGGTGGTGTGCACGGTCACCGGCCACGGCCTCAAGGACCCCGCGACCGCGCTCGAGGGCAACGTCGAGGTCGAACCGCTGGCCGTGGACCCCACCGCGGTCGCCGCCGCGCTGGACCTGCGATGACGGGCTCCCCGGGCCTGCCGGTCGGCGCGTCGTTCCGGGCCACGGTGCCCGGTTCGACCGCCAACCTCGGCCCGGGTTTCGACGCGCTGGGCATGGCGCTGGCGCGCCACGACGTCGTCGAGCTGCAAGTGATCGAGGACGGGCTCAAGGTCGAGGTGGTCGACGCCGGTGCCGGGGGCGTCGCCGACGTGCCCACCGACGAAACGCACCTCGTGGTGCGGGCGATCCGCCGCGCGTGCGCGCACTTGGACGTGCGCCCGCCGGGGCTGCACCTGCGGTGCTTCAACAACATCCCGCACGCGCGCGGCCTCGGTTCCTCGGCCGCCGCCGTGGTGTCCGGGGTGGCGCTGGGTTACGCGCTCGCGGGCGTCGAGCTCGACGACGAGGCGCTGCAGCTCGCGGCCGAGTTCGAGGGCCACGCGGACAACGCGGCCGCCAGCCTGCTCGGCGGACTCGTGGTGGCGTGGTGTGAAAACGGCCGGTTCCACGCCGAACGCGTGGAGCCGAGCACCGAGATCCGGCCTGTGGTCGCGATTCCGGCCGTGAAGTCGTCCACCGACGCCACGCGCGGCCTGCTGCCGCAGCACGTTCCGCACGCCGACGCGGCGCACAGCGCGGGCCGCGCGGCCCTTTCCGTGCTCGCGATCACGTCGCGGCCCGAATTGCTGCTCGCCGCCACGGAAGACCGCCTGCACCAGGAGTACCGGGCCGGCGCGTACCCCGCGAGCTCCGAGCTGGTGCGCACGCTCCGTGCTCGAGGCGTCGCCGCCACCATCTCCGGTGCAGGTCCCACGGTTCTCGCGCTCACCACCACGGGAATATTGCCGCCTGAGGTGGGCGTTGAAGGATTCGACGTCGCCGAGCTGGGCGTGGACCTGACGGGTGTTCAGGTTGCGGCTCAGTAAAGCCCCGGTCACGTGGCGGGCGGAACGTGCGCCACGCGGGGGGTGGTTGTTGCACCGGCCCACAGGGCGGTCTACCCTCGGGGGCGTTCGATCACCGTGCGTTTCCGCACCCGATGCCGGTCCTTTCGCTCCCTGTGAGCCTCCGGTCCGCATCCTTCGTCGATCCGCCAGTCCGCACCGCAAAAGCTGCGGGAAGCGGAAGGACGCAGGCGGGTTTCCGGTTTCGGCGGTGCCGAATTCCGTTTCCTCCGTTTGGGGGAGGCAAACACCCCTGTGCTGGCGAGGCTCTCGCTGTGTTCCGCACGGCTAGGCGCGACTCGCCCGCATCGGAAGCAAATGCCGTTTCGCGATCAGACGCGATCGGCGGCAGTCCGCTGATCCACCTGGAGGCGTGGATCGGTCAGGAAGGACATGTGTGAGCAACACCGATCTGTTGAGCGGCGACGTGGAGACCCCCGCCGCGGCCGCTGAGACGAATGGGGCCGCGGCCGCTCCGAAGCGCCGCACCGGGGGCCTGTCGGGGATGGTCATCGCCGAGCTCCGCCAGCTGGCGGGCGAACTGGGTGTGGGCGAGACCACGGGGATGCGCAAGGGTGACCTGATCGCCGCGATCCGCGAGCGGCAGGGCAAGACCAAGAAGCGCACCGCCACGGCGGACACGCTCCCGCTCGACGTCGGCGACGCTCCGGCTCCGAAGGCTGCCAAGGCCGCGAAGACCGAAGAGCCGGCCCGGGCCGAGAAGAAGCGCGAAGCGAGCCCGGCCGCCGAAGCGGCGCCGGCTCCCCAGGCCGAGACCAACGGTTCGGCTCCCGCCGAGGCGCCGGCCGAGAAGCCCGCGCAGCAGGAGCGCCAGGACCGTGACGGCGGCCAGCAGAACGGCGACGGGCAGCAGGAGGAAGGCGGCCGCAGCCGTCGCCGCCGCGGCTCCAACCGCGCCGCGGGCGCGCCCGATGGCCAGCGTGAGCAGCGCGACGGCGGTCAGCGTGACGGTGGCCAGCGCGAGCAGCGCGACGGCGGCCAGCGTGGCGACCGTGAGCAGCGCGGTGACCGGGCCGAGCGCGGTGACCGGGCCGAGCGCCAGGGCGGCCGGGACAACAACCGCGACAACCGCGGCGGTTCCGACAACCGCGACGGTCGCGACGGCCGGGACAACCGCCAGCGCAACAACCAGCAGGACGGCGGCAACCGCGGCCAGCAGGACAACCGTTCGCAGGGCCCGGACGACGACGAAGAGGGCGGCCGGCGCGGCCGGCGCTTCCGCGACCGTCGCCGCCGGGGCACCGGGGGCGGCCAGCGCGAAGGCGGTTCGCCGGACACCGAGATCCGCGAGGACGACGTCCTGTTGCCGGTCGCCGGCATCCTGGACGTGCTCGACAACTACGCGTTCGTGCGCACCTCGGGTTACCTCGCGGGGCCGAACGACGTGTACGTGTCGCTCTCGCTGGTGCGCAAGTACGGCCTGCGCCGCGGTGACGCCATCACCGGGGTCGTGCGCCAGCCGCGCGACGGCGAGCAGCAGCGGCAGAAGTTCAACCCGCTGGTGCGCGTCGACTCGATCAACGGCCTGGAGCCGGACGAGGCCAAGCGCCGCCCCGACTTCACCAAGCTGACGCCGCTGTACCCGAACGAGCGCCTGCGCCTCGAGACCGAGTCGCACAAGCTCACCACCCGCGTGATCGACCTGATCATGCCGGTCGGCAAGGGGCAGCGCGCCCTGATCGTGTCGCCGCCGAAGGCCGGTAAGACCACGATCATGCAGGACATCGCCAACGCGATCACCACGAACAACCCCGAGGCCCACCTCATGGTCGTGCTCGTGGACGAGCGGCCGGAAGAGGTCACGGACATGCAGCGGTCCGTGAAGGGCGAGGTCATCGCCTCGACCTTCGACCGCCCGCCGGCCGACCACACCTCGGTCGCGGAGCTCTCGATCGAGCGCGCCAAGCGCCTGGTCGAGATGGGCCACGACGTGGTGGTGCTGCTCGACTCGATCACTCGCCTCGGCCGCGCGTACAACCTGGCCGCGCCGGCGTCGGGCCGCATCCTCTCGGGTGGTGTCGACTCGACCGCGCTGTACCCGCCCAAGCGTTTCCTGGGTGCCGCGCGCAACATCGAGAACGGCGGCTCGCTCACCATCTTCGCCACGGCGATGGTGGAGACGGGTTCCACGATGGACACGGTGATCTTCGAGGAGTTCAAGGGCACCGGCAACGCGGAGCTCAAGCTCGACCGCAAGATCTCCGAGCGCCGCGTGTTCCCGGCGGTCGACGTCAACCCGTCCGGCACCCGCAAGGAAGAGCTGCTGCTCTCGCCGGACGAGCTCGCGGTCACGCACAAGCTGCACCGCGTGCTCCACGCGCTGGACTCGCAGCAGGCCATCGACCTGCTGATCTCGCGCCTGCGCAAGACGAAGACCAACATCGAGTTCCTGATGCAGGTCTCGAAGACGGCGCTCGGCGCCAACGACGAGGACTGACCCACCGGGTCCTGACCACGTTCGGTGAAGGGCGCTTCGGGGGAATCACATTCCCGCGAAGCGCCCTTCACGGCTTTCCGGCGAGGGCCCACCGGGACGTTTCCGAGGCCCTCGGCACCATGGAATACCAGGCCAGCGGGGTCTGTTGAAGCCACTGTCAGCCCGTCTGGCAGAATGACCCGCTGAAGTCCGGCACCGGTTCACCCCGATCCTGGGGACCCGGGGCCAACGAGAGAGGACACCATGAAGAGCGGTATTCACCCTGAGTACGTGACCACCCAGGTCAGCTGTAACTGTGGGAACACGTTCACCACGCACAGCACCAAGAGCTCGGGCGAGATCCACGTCGAGGTCTGCTCGAACTGCCACCCGTTCTACACCGGCAAGCAGAAGATCATGGACACCGGTGGCCGGGTCGCGCGCTTCGAGAAGCGCTACGGCAAGCGGCAGAAGAACGACGCCAAGTAGCTTCGCCCACGGCGCCCACTCGCACGCGCGAGTGGGCGCCGTTTGCTGTCTGTCGGGAAAGTTCTGTCGTTCGAGGCCGGGAAGAAGGCACGGAAGTGGATTCGACTTCGCTCAAGGGGTTGCTCGCCGAGCACGCCCAGCTGGAAGAGCAGCTGGCGGACCCGGCCGTGCACGCCGACCAGGCCAAGGCCCGCAAGCTGGGCCGCCGCTACGCGGAGCTGAGCCCGGTCGTGCGCGCGGTGCGCGAGCTCGACCAGACGCGCGACGACCTCTCGGCGGCCAAGGAGCTGGCCGCGGAGGACGCGGCGTTCGCCGAAGAGGCCGAAGAGCTGGCGGCGAAGATCCCCGACCTCGAGTCGAAGCTCACCGAGCTGCTACTGCCGCGCGACCCGTACGACGGGTCCGACGTGGTGATGGAGGTCAAGTCCGGTGAGGGCGGCGAGGAGTCCGCGCTGTTCGCGGGCGACCTGCTGCGCATGTACCTGCGCTACGCCGAGCGCCACGGCTGGAAGGCCGAGGTGCTCGACTCCACCGACTCCGACCTCGGCGGCTTCAAGGACGTCACGCTGTCGATCAAGAGCAAGGCGGCCGGCGTCGACGGCGTGTGGTCGCGGCTGAAGTTCGAAGGCGGCGTGCACCGCGTGCAGCGCGTGCCGGCGACCGAGTCGCAGGGCCGCATCCACACCTCGGCCGCGGGCGTGCTGATCTACCCCGAGCCCGAAGAGGTCGAGGTCGAGATCGACCCGAACGATCTGCGCATCGACGTGTTCCGCTCGTCGGGCCCCGGCGGCCAGAGCGTGAACACCACCGACTCGGCCGTGCGCATCACGCACCTGCCGACCGGCATCGTCGTGTCGTGCCAGAACGAGAAGTCGCAGATCCAGAACCGCGCCCGCGCCATGCTCGTGCTGCAGGCGCGTCTGCAGGCCATCGCCGAGGAAGAGGCCGCCGCGAAGGCGTCGGACGCCCGGCGTTCGCAGGTCCGCACCGTGGACCGGTCCGAGCGCGTGCGCACGTACAACTTCCCGGAGAACCGCATCTCCGACCACCGTGTGAACTACAAGGCCTACAACCTCGACCAGGTGCTCGACGGCGACCTCGACGGGGTGCTCGACGCCCTGGCCACGGCCGACCGCGAAGAGCGGCTGGCCGCGCAGTCGGGCTGAGCCGGCTCGGCCGCCTGAGACGCCTCTGCCGTCTCAGCCACCCCTCCCGCCTCAACCGCCTCGGACGGCGGCCGCGACCTCCTCGGTCAGCGGTTCGCCGTCCTCGTGTTCTCCCTGCTGCTTCGGCGACTCTTCGGCGCGCGGCAGCAGGCTGAGGATCGCGAACGCGAGCGCCAGAACGGTCGGGAACAGCGTGAGCAGCTGGTGCTTCACCCCTTCCACGCCTTCGCCGAGCGCGGAGAGCCCGAGCTGCCCGACGGCGAAGAACGTCAGCATCAGCACCACCAGGGCGTACTCGCGCCGCCCTCGCCGGAAGGCGCGTACGGCCGCCCAGATCAGCAACAGCCACAGGGGAACCAGCACGAACAGTCCCGCGGGCGCGGCCAGTGCGGCGAGCCCGGAGAACACCGGTACGCGGTACTCCTTCGACAGCCAAGCCCGGCCCGAGCGCTCACCGAAGCTGCCGAGGTTGTCGGGGCGCGCGGTGAGCGTGTTCACCCCGCCCTGCTGGAGGATCTGCGCGACGCGCACGGGGTGTGACTCGTAGTACGCCAGCACGTTGCGGCGGCTGATCTCTTCGCGGTAGCGCGGGTACAGTGGGTCGGTCCTGGCCGAGCCCGGGGTCCACCAGCCGGTGCCGATGTACCGCGCGAACGACTGCGGAAGCCCGAGCGCGGCCAGGTCGGCGTTCGTGTCGTGCTTGCCGTCCACAATGGAGTCGAAGATCGCGTTGTACACGTTGGCCTCGCGGTACTCCGCGTTGGCCGGGTCACCGTGCGATTGCACCGCGAAGGTCCCGCCGCCCACGAGCACGAGCACTGTGAGCGGCAGCGCCCAGCGGGCCTTGCCGCGCTCGCCCTGGCGCTTCACCAGCAGTACCGCGAGCACGAAAACGGGGATGAGCAAGAGCGTCTGCGACTTCGCGTTGATGCCGATCAGGCCACCGACGACGGCGAGGACGGCGCCGGCGTAGCGCCGGGCTCCGTCGCGGTGCATCAGCAGGAGGCCGCCGGCGATCAGCAGCAGGCCCAAGAAAGCCGCGCCCTCGCTGAGCGTGGAGGCGAAGTAGCCGAAGAACGCGGAATCGCCCATCACGAGAAGCAGCAGGACCGTCGCGACGATCTTGCCGCGGCGCTTGAGATCGAGGCCGGTGACCGCGGCGGTGATGGCCACCGCGACGAGCACGCAGGTACCGACGCCGAGGATCAGCAGGTTCAGGACGGCGCTCGAGCCGAAGAGGTGACCGGTTTTGCTCGCGAGCCAGTCGAGCCAGGTCTGGCTCGAGACGTAGTCGCTCGTGCAGGGGACCCCGGTGCCGTAGTCGAACCGGACGACACCCTCCGACGGGCGGTCGAGCTCCTTGCCGCCGAGTTTGCAGAGCAGTCGCCAGCCGTCGCCGTTGTCGGCCATGCCGACGGGTCCGGGGACGAGGAAGCGGACCAGGAGCAGGGTGAGGGAACCGCCGAAGATCGCGAGACCGAAGCGGAAGTCTTGGGTTCGCACCCGGCCGAGTGTAGGTAGCGCGGTGCCGGGCCGCAGTGTGTGCGCAGCCCGGTCACCGTCGGCGGGCTCAGCCGGCCCAGTACCCCGACACGAACCGCAGGAAGATCAGCGCACCGATCGTCGAGTTCGCGTACAGCACCCCGTAGACCACGCCCCGCAGCTTCGGCCGGCGCTCGGCGAACAGCACCAGCGCCACGTACATCACCAGGCACGGCAACAGGTAGCGGTGCACCGACACCACGTTGTTGTTGATCGTGAGCATCACGATCGACGCGATGCCGAACAGCGCGAGCGGGATTCCCTTGGCGCGCAAGGCGACGAAGATGTACACAGAGGACACGAGCAGCAGCGCGAGCCCGATGGTGGGCAGCACGTGGCTCATCAGCGTCCAGCCGTCCATCGGGGTGTCGCCGAGGAGCGCGTGGGCCGTCACCTTCGCTTCGGTCCAGCCGGTGGCGAAGATGTTCGGGTTGAACTTGTGGTAGGACCAGGTGGCCACGCCCTTGAGCGCGTTGAAGCTCGCCATGGCGCTGCCGGTCTGGATCTTCATGTACAGCATGTGCGCGCCGAGGCCGAGGAACGCGGCGGGGAACCACAACAGCCGCCAGTTGAGCAGGCCGCGCAGCTTCCAGTCCTTCGAGCGCCAGAACTCCAGGAAACACAGGCCCACGAACACGGCCGCGGTGATGCGTGACGCCGTGAGCGGGATCAGGCACAGGCCCATCCACAGCCACTGGCGCCGCAGCGCGAACAGGTAGGCCCAGAAGCCCAGCGCGCAGAAGACCGCTTCGCTGTAGAACGAGTGCAGGAAGAACGCCGTGGGCGCGGTGAGGAACGCGGCGACCACCAGCCACTGGGCGCGGGCGTTGGTGAAGTAGAAGCGGGCGATCTTGAGCAGCGCGGTGGTGGCGAGCCACGTCGCGACCACGTTCACGAGGAAGCCCGCGAGGAGCAGTCCGATCAGGTGGAAGCTGATCGTCTGCACGAACCACACGCAGATCGGGAACACCGGGTAGAACGCGCGCAGCGGCACGTAGCTGCTGGTGTAGGCGTGCTGTGCGATGTCGCCGTAGTTGCCGGCGTCCCAGCGGTAGGTGTGCGAAAGCAGGCTCCAGGTCGAGCCGATGCCCGTGCCCGGCTTCGGCACGCCTTCGCTCACCGGCGACGACGGGCCGAACAGCCACGCCACCGCGATCAGCACCACGTTCCACGCGAGCACCACGGCCAGCACCCGGGCGAAGTCGCCGGTGAGCCAGCGCGGCACGCGCGAAGCGGCGACCGGCCCGGTCGGTTCTTCCTCGGAGGTGAACTCCTCGGTGGTCACCGTGGCGGTCATGCCGTGCCTCCCGGCTGTTCGGTGGCGGCAGCCGGGACCGGGGTCCGCTGCCGGAAGACGACCTTCTGGTAGAGCACGTAGTTCCACACCAGGCCCACGGCGATGCCGGCGAACTTCGGCACGAGCACCGTGACGTGGGGCAGCAGCGACCCGACCGCGAAGATCACCGCGGCCTGCACCACCCACAGCCCGAACGCGGTGATGGCGAAGAACAGCAGCACCTGCTTGCGGACGTCACCGTCCTTGGCCCGGAAGGTGAAGTTGCGGTTGAGCACGAAGCTCAGCAGCATGCCCGCGGTCGTGGAGCACAGGTTCGCCACGAACAACGGCAGCCCGACGCTGGAGTACAGCAGTGCGAACCCCACCGCGTCGACGAGCGTGTTGGCGACGCCGACCACACCGAAGCGGATCTGCTGGGCGGTCAGGAACTTCATCAGGCCCTGCTCTCGGCCTGCACCGCGTCGCGGGGGTCGACTGTGTCCATCGTGTCCACCGTGTCTGCGGCGGCGCCCGAGGCGACGCGCGCGTCGGAAGCGAGACCCGTGCGCACCGAGGCGACGCCGTAGAGCGGCCGGTTCTGCACCTGCGAGTACGTACGGCCGATGTAGCTGCCGAGCACGCCGAGCATGATGATCTGGATGCCGCCGAGGAAGAACATCGCGATCGTGATGAACGCCCAGCCGGGCACCGCGGTGGCCGGCGCGAACAGCTTCACGCCGATCACGTACAACACGCCGACGAAGCTGAGCGCGGAGATCAGGTAGCCGAGCCGGCTGATCATGCGCAGCGGCGTCACGGAGAAGCCGAGGATGCCGTCGGCGGCGAAGCGCAGCATCTTGCGCAGCGGGTAGCCGGTGACACCCGCGTGGCGCTTGTCGCGGTCGAACAGCACGGCGGTCTGCCGGAACCCGATGTAGGAGACCAGGCCGCGCAGGAAGCGGTCGCGCTCACGGTACTTGCGCAGCTCGTCCACGACCTTGCGGTCGATGAGCCGGAAGTCGCCGGTGTTCTTGGGGATGTCGACGGCCGCCATCTTGCGCAGGAACCAGTAGAACGCGCCGGCGGTGAACTTCTTGAACGCGCTGTCCTGGCGCGAGCGGCGCTGCGCGTAGACGACGTCGTAGCCCTCTTCCCACCGCTCGATCAGCTCGAGCGCGACGCGCGGCGGGTCCTGCAGGTCGCTGTCCATGATGACCGTCGCGTCGGCGTCGACCAGGTCGAGGCCCGCGGTCACGGCCATCTGGTGGCCGAAGTTGCGCGAGAGCTCGATCACGGTCACGCGCTCGTCGCGCCTGGACAGCTCTGTGAGCTTCTCCAGCGACGTGTCCCGGCTGCCGTCGTCGATGTAGAGGAAGCTGAAGTCGTACCGGTCGGCCAGCGGCGCGGTGACCTCGGCGACGGTGCGGTGCAGCAGGTCGATGTTCCCCTCTTCGTTGTAGATGGGGAACACGAACGCGATCCGACGCCGTGGGGGCAGCGTGAGGGGACTCGTCGGCACTGGGACTCCGGCTGTTCGGCGAAGCGGGCGAACGGCCTTGATCCGCGGCCCGGGGAACATCGGCATCTTAGGAGATCACCGGCAACGGGTTTCCGGCACCCGCGCGGTCCGGTCCTGGTCACAGGCTTCCGCCGGCCGTCCCGGCCCACCGCCGCCGTGGACCCCGGTGATCGGCCCGTTCGGTTCGGCCCGGCGCGGCCCGGCCCGGTCGCGGTGTCGATACCCTGGACACCAGGCTCGACAACGTGAAGGACGACTTGTGAATCGGCAGCCGCTGCGCCTGGCCATCATGGAGGCCACCCGGATCCTCACCGAGGCGGGCGTGGAGTCGCCGCGCACGGACGCGGATCTGATCGCCGCGCACGTGCTCGGTGTCGACCGGGGACGGCTGCCGATGGTGCCGCTGGTCGACCCGCCGGTGATCGAGGCGATCGGCCAGCTCGTGGCCCAGCGCGCGAAGCGCATCCCGCTGCAGTACCTCACGGGGTGGGCGGCGCTGGGCAACATCACCGTGAACGTGGGCCCCGGCGTGTTCGTGCCGCGGCCGGAGACCGAGCTGCTGCTCGACTGGGGCCTGAAGTTCCTCCACGGGCGCGAGTTCCCCGTGGTGGTCGACCTGTGCACCGGCTCGGCCGCGCTCGCGCTGGCGCTGGCCCACGAGCGCCCGGACGCGGTGGTCTACGCCGTGGACGTGGACCCGCAGGCCCTGGCCTGGGCCCGGCACAACGCCGACGTGCACTCCGACGCCGGCGACACCCCCGTGCGCCTCTACTCGGGCGACATCGCCGACCCGACGATGTTCGCCGAGCTCGACGGCCTCGTCGACCTGGTGCTCTGCAACCCGCCCTACGTCCCCGACGGCACCCCGGTGCCCCCGGAAGTCGCCGAGCACGACCCCGCGCGCGCCGTGTTCGCCGCGGAGAGCGGCCTGGCGGTGATCCGCCACGCCATCGCGGCCGGCGCCCGCCTGCTGCGCCCCGGCGGCGGCCTGGCCATCGAACACGACGACACCCACGGCTCCGCGGTGCCGGCCCTGGTGCGGGCCCGCCGCGTGCTCACCGCGGTGGAGGACCACCCGGACTTCACCGGCCGGGCCCGGTACGTCACGGCCCGTCGCCTGGGCTGAGGCCGGGTTCTCGAATCTCCGCAGCCCGACAGCTCGGCAGATTCTCGATTTGCGCGGCTCTCAACGGCCGAGCCGGCGACTTGCCGCACGTGACAGTGGCCGTGATTGAAGCCCTTGTGGCCAGTTGCTCGATCCGGTGAGCGCTTTGGGCTGAGGCCGCACGTCGGAGGCCGAATCCGCGTGCCCGGCTCGTCCCGAAGTCGGCGTCCTCGGGCTGCTTCACCCCGTTACCGCCCCGCTGTCCGACTTTCGTCGTGAGGCAATGGGGCGGATTTCGTTCGCAACCCTAACGATTCGCGGTCGACTGAATACCGTCGATCACCGGGCCGCCCGCCCCGGGGTGGCCCGAGTGAAGGGGAGTGTGGATGAGACCCTCCTGGATCCCGGCTCGGCGCGTCTCCAAAGTGGCCGCGGTGGTGGCGGCCGTCGCGTTGCTGCCCGCGCTGACGGCCGGCACGGCGAGCGCCGACACGTTCACGCGCGGCTGGCCCGCGCCGCTCGATTCGGCGCGCTGGGCCGACCAAGCGAGCATGACGTGGAACGACTACCGGAACGTGCCCGGCACGAGCTGGGCCGACCCGGCGCTGAAGCCGACGCAGCGCACGTTCAAGGGCGCCGTGGTGCTGGCGGACTACCCGAACGAAGACTTCGTCGTCACGCAGCCGCCGCACTCGACCGTGTTCGGCAACCCTGCGCCGGCGGCGAGCAATCTCAAACGCGAGGACGTGGCGAAGTACTACCAGGACTTCCTCAACAAGCCCGAAGCGCTCAACCACGGCCACACCATCAACGAGTACTGGATGGAGGACTCGGGCGGCCGCTTCGGCGTGGACCTCACCGCGTTCGGGCCCTACCGCATGCCCGGCAAGTCCTACGAGTACGGCATGGAGTTCCAGGACGGCGCCTGCCCCGCCGGCGACACCTGCGACCGCGACCTGCGCACCGACGCGCGCGCCGCGTGGAAGGCCGACGTCGGCGCGCTGGCCGACCAGTTCGACTTCGTCTTCTTCCTCTCCGCGGGCCAGGACGAGAGCTCGACCTGGCAGGAGTTCGGCGAGATGAAGTTCGGCAGCCAGGACGCGGTGCCGGACGAGTTCGGCCCACCGGACCCGGCCCTGCCGAACTCCGCCGACACGCGGTACGTGCCGTGGACGTCGTGGGCCTCGGCCTCCACGATCTGGCCCAACGCCCAGAACGGCTCGTCGACCCAGGCCGAGAGCTCCGGGCAGGGCACCTACGCCCACGAGTTCAGCCACATCCTCGGCATCGGCGACAACTACAACAACCCGTTCGGCGTGCCTCCGCAGCGCGCGTACACCGGGCCGTGGGAAATGCTTTCGCGCGGCAGCTTCAACGGCCCCGGCGGCCCGCACACGCGCTGGCAGATCCCGGCCACCGAGGGCGGCTCCATGGGCGCGCACCACATGCTCCGCAACAAGCTCAAGCTCGGCATCGTCGACCCGGCCGACGTGCTGCAGCTCGACCGCGACCAGCTCGCGAAGACCGGCCCGGTGACCGCGCGGGTCACCGCGCGTGAGGCCGCTGCGCAACCGGGGGCGTACACGGGCCTGAACATCGCGTTGACCGGCGGGGACAAGTCGCCGAAGTGCGACCGCGCCACCCAGCCGCTGTGCGACGGCGGCGGTTACGACAACTACACCCTCGAGGTCGTCGACCGGATGGGCTCGGACTCGTTCGCGCCCGACTCCGGCGTGCTGCTGGCCAAGACGAAGAACAAGGACGCGGCGCCGTTCGAGTGGGTGGTGGACGCGAACCCGCAGGACATCGGCCTCACCGACTACGTGAAACCGGACGGCACGCCGGTGAAGATCACCGTCGGCGACTATCGGCAGCTCAACGACGCCGCGTTCAAGGCCGGCACGGGCTCTTCGGGCGCGTACGAGTACACCGACGAGGCCAACCGGCTGCACTTCCTCGTCACCGACCTCGCGCGCGACCGCAAGGGTGTGCTGTCGTACACGGTCACCGTCGCCTCGCTCGACGGCTCGGGCCCGCAGGCCCGCGGCGCCCACCTGTGGCCCGCGCTGCCGGCGCTCACCCAGGGCGGCCTGGCCACGTGCGACTTCCGGCTGCAGAACACCGGCTCCGCGCGCGGGGCGAAGGCGCCGTATGACACGGACACCTACCGCCTGAGCGCCACCACGGACGCGAAGGGCTGGGAGGTGCGGCTGCCCAACGAGCTGGCGACGGCGAAGTTCGGGCAGACCGCCCAGATCGCCGCGTACGCGAAACGGGCACCGGGCGCGCCGTACACGGCGCGGGTGAAGCTCACGGCCACGTCGGTGAGCGATCCGGCGAAGACGAGCACCACCACCTGCACGGCCATCGGGTTCTGACCCCGGCTGGTCGGAACGTCCCCGATGCGGCGTTCGGCGCGCTGACCGCACCGAACGCCGCCTCGGGGCAACCAGCGCCACGGTGGGGCGCCTCCGGAGGCGAGGGCTAGGCTTCGCGGCATGAGTGCGGTGTACGACTGCAGCAAACGCGAGTCCCGGGCCGAAGGGCTGGCCGCCGCGGCCACTGCCGTGAGGTCGAGCCGGCTGGTGGTCCTGCCCACCGACACCGTCTACGGCATCGGTGCCGACGCCTTCGACGCCGGCGCCGTGCAGGCGTTGCTGCGGGCGAAGAACCGCGGCCCGGACATGCCCGTGGGCGTGCTCGTCGGTTCGTGGTCCACAGTGGACGGTCTGGTCCTCGGCCTGCCGCCGCAGGCGCGGGCGCTCGTGGAGGCGTTCTGGCCGGGTGACCTGTCGATCGTGCTGCCCCACGCGCCGAGCCTGCAGTGGGACCTCGGGCAGTCGCGCGGCACCGTGATGCTGCGGATGCCGCTGCACCCGGTGGCGCTGGAGCTGCTGCGCGACGTCGGCCCGATGGCCGTGTCGAGCGCGAACGTGTCCGGCCGCCCGCCCGCGTCCACCGCGGCCGAGGCGAAGGACCAGCTCGGCGATTCCGTGTCGGTGTACCTCGACGGCGGTTCGAGCGGCGAGGCCGTGGCGTCGTCGATCGTGGACCTCACGGGCGAGAATCCCGTGGTGCTGCGCGAAGGCGCGGTCACGCGAGCGGCGATCGCCGAGGTCATGGGCGTGCCGCTCGAGTCGCTCGCCTGAGCGGTCCACAGTGGCCACGCGGACGGGAGGCTCCGTTGAATCGTGTGACACCCGGTCGCGGTAGCGTGACGCGGTGACTCGGACCCCCCGGCAGGCGTGACGCGGTCATGCCCCCTGTGCAAGGACTTCTCCCCATCCGGGAATACCTCCTCGTCGCGCTCACCGCGACGGCGGTGACCTACCTGCTGACCGGTGTCGTCCGCCGCGTCGCGATCCGCATCGGCGCGATCGCCAACCCGCGGGCGCGCGACGTCCACGTGACGCCGATCCCGCGCATGGGCGGCGTCGGCATCTACCTGGGCGTGGCCGCGGCGATGGGACTGGCCCACCAGCTGCCCGCGCTGAGCCACGGCTTCGACGCCTCGCTCGACTCCGTGGGCGTGCTGCTGGCGGCCGGTGTCCTGTCGCTGATCGGGGCGCTCGACGACCGCTTCGAGCTCGACGCGTGGACGAAGCTCGCCGGACAGGTGATGTGCGCGGGGATCCTCGTCATCTTCGGGGTGCAGTGGGTGTCGTTCTGGGTGCCGTGGGGCGGCACCGGCGACTCGTTCGGCTCGGTGCTGGTGCTGGACAAGAACCAGGGCGCGCTGCTCACCGTGGTGATGGTCGTGGTCATGGTCAACGCCATGAACTTCGTCGACGGCCTCGACGGCCTCGCCGGCGGCCTCGGCTTCATCGCCGCCGCGGCCACGTGCGCCTTCTCCCTGGGCCTGCTCGACAGCACCGGCGGCGACTTCGGCACCTACCCGCCGGCCCTGATCGCCGCCACGCTGGCCGGCGCGTGTCTGGGCTTCCTGCCCTACAACTTCCAACCCGCGAAGATCTTCATGGGCGACTCCGGCTCCATGATGATCGGCCTCATGCTCGCCGGCGCCACCACGTCCGCGAGCGGCCGCGTGAGCTACACGCGCTTCTCCGCCTCCGACGCGCTCGCGCTGCTGTCCCCTTTGGTCGTCGTCGTGGCCGTGCTCTTCGTGCCCGTGCTCGACCTCGTGATGGCCGTGATCCGCCGCACCCGCCGCGGCGAAAGCCCCTTCGCGGCCGACAAGATGCACCTCCACCACCGCCTGCTGGAGATCGGCCACTCGCAGCGCCGCGCCGTGCTGCTCATCTACTTGTGGGCGGGCATCCTCGCGTTCGGCGCGGTGTCCGTCACGCTGTTCGACGACGTGGTCGTGTTCTGGGTCATCGGCGTGGGCCTGGTGGCGGCGGTGCTGGTGTCGCTGGTGCCGAGGTTGAGGGCGCGGCACCGAGCGGGCTGAGGCCATCGCGAATTCGATTCGCTTTCCGGAAAAGGCTCCCCGATCGGGGGAACGTCGGCGAAGTGTTGACCATGATCACTTTCGGCGGCTAATCTTCGATCCGAGGGGTTTTGAGGGGGACTGGGGAGTCCAAGGGGTGCCTTTTCGGCGTGACTTCGACGTGTTGTGGTCTTTCTCTTTTCGCCTCATTTCGGTTGTCGAATGGGGAGGAAAATCGACATGAAGACGATGTCCAAAGCCGCACTGGGTGTGCTCGCCGCCGGCGCGATGCTGGCAGCGTTTCCCGGCGTTGGCTCTGCCGCTACGTCGGCGGACGGGAACCCGGCCGCACCCCTGAGGAACGGGTACGTTTCGTATGTGTCCTCGGACGGGCACGGCTGCGGGTCGACCGGAGCGGACTGGAGCCGGTACTACCACCACTGCACGAACGACGGGCGATCAATCCAGGTTCTGGCCCGGTTCGTGCTCGTCGGCAACACCATTGCGTGTGTCGGCCCGGGTCAGACGGTCAAGGTCAGTGTCACCACGACGTACAGTTTGGACTGGAACGGTCAGACCTGCACCAATCCGGGTCAGCAGTGGGCGGCATGATTCGGGCCGACAGGGATCTGTCGTGAATCGGCGATGGAAATGAATTTCCGGGGAAGAATTCAGCCGGAAATCGGTCGAATTCGATAGTGCCCGCCCCGGGCTCGCGTTTTCGCGAACCCGGGGCGAGCCCCGTCCGGCGGAAGTCGCAGGTTGGGGGCTTGGCCGCCCCGGCGCCAGGTTCTCTACACTCGACGGGCGAACCGAGTAGGGAGCCCAGCTGTGAGCGAAACCGAAACCTCGTCCGACGCGACGGAGAACCCGCACGCCAAGGTGGTGCTGCAGGCCGCCCGCGCGATGACGAAGGCTTCGCTGCTGGTCACGCCGCCGGCGGTGCTCGTGTGCATCGTCCTGTTCAGCATCGTCTTCGGGCTGCACGGGTTCCTCGGGTCGCTCGTCGGCGCGGTGCTCGCGATGCTGGCGGCGCTGTCGACGCTCGGGCTCATGCGCTTCAGCGCGGGCCAGGACCCCATGTTCGTCCTGGTGATCGCGCTCGGCGGGTACGTGGTCAAGGTCGTGGTGCTGTTCCTCGCACTCACGCTGCTCAAGGGCGTGACCGCGCTGCACCCGTTGTCGCTGGGCATCACCATGATCGTGGCGATCCTGGTGTCCGCCGCGGCCGAGTTCGCGGCCTTCCGCAAGACCAAGATCCCGACGATCATCCCGTCCTGACCTGTCGGCTACTGCCGGTGAGACCGCACTGCGGCATTCGTGTGTGACCTGAATCACGCTAGCCGACTTCCGGGTGGGCTCCGCACTGTGCCGGGGCTCTCACCTGTGGTGTTGCGAAACCGGTCGCACGCGTCCCGGACTTGGGTCCCGGATCGGCCCGGGACCTAAGTCCTGAGCTGATCGGTTGGTATGAAGTACGCCTGTACGGCACCGATTGACCTGCTGGTAGGGTCCGCGTCAAGGGTGGCGGCCTCGCCCGCACACTCCCTCAGACGAACCGCGACCAGCAGTGTGGCGCCCGGTGGTTCCGCCTCCTCAGCCCGCTGGTCCGAAGTGGATTGCAGGGCAGTGTTCACGCGAGTCAACCCCTGTGCAGGGCATGAGAATCATTCACTGCACAGTGGACCCGGCCGCCTCCGGCGTGCTCGTGCGTATCGGGTACGTTAAGTCCAGATCGTGACGATTCCCCCGGCGGAGTGAACGCCGGCCGGGAGAACCGGGAGGAGCGCAGTGATCGCGCTGGTACTGACCGAGGGTGCGGTATTCACGCCCCCTGGTACTGATGCCTTCGAGCTGCCGCCGTTTTTGGGGTCTGGCGACTGGGGCTTGAACAAGCCGAAGCTGCTGGTGATCATCGCTTTGGTGATCGTCGCCGGCTACTTCTTGGTGGCTTCGCGCAAGCTGAAGATCGTGCCCACCAAGGGCCAGTTCATCGCAGAGTCCCTCTATGACTTCAGCCGCAACAACATCACGCGGCAGCAGATCGGCTCGAAAGAGTTCAAGCCGTTCATCCCGTTGGTTCTCGCGTTGTTCACCTTCATCTTGCTGAACAACCTCTTCGGGATCATTCCCTTCTTCCAGTTCCCGACGATGGCGCGGATCGGTTTCCCGCTCGCCATGTCGCTGCTGGTGGTCTACCCGGTGTACCACTACGTGGGCATCAAGAAGTACGGCCTCGGCGGCTACCTGAAGAACCAGCTGACGCCCGCGGGCATCCCGAAGTTCGTGCTTCCGCTGTACAGCGTGATCGAGTTCGCGCAGAAGTTCTTCATCACGCCGATCACGCTGGCCATCCGTGTTTTCGCCGCGATGTTCGCCGGCCACCTGATCATCATCGTGTTCACCCTGGGCGGCACCTTCCTGCTCACGGAGACCACGGGCTGGGCGCTCAAGCCGGTGTCGATCCTGGGCTGGGTCCTGGCGATCCTCATGACTTTCCTCGAGGCCTTCATCCAGGTGCTGCAGGCCTACATCTTCGCCCTGCTGTCCGCCGGGTACATCGGCGCCGCGCTGGCGTCGGAGCACTGAGAACCACACAAGCCCCCGATCCGCGCGAGTGCGCGGACCGAAGTGAAGGGAAACGCACGTGAGCAACATCGTTCTGGCCCAGGCCGCCGCCGAGACCGTGAACCTCAACAAGGGCCTCGCCGCCATCGGTTACGGCCTGGGCGCGATCGGCCCGGGTATCGGCATCGGCCTGATCTTCGCCGCCGTCATCAACGGCACCGCGCGTCAGCCGGAGGCCCAGGGCAAGCTCCAGGGCATCGGCTTCTCGACCTTCGTGCTCACCGAGGTCCTCGCGCTGATCGGTATCGTCATCTACTTCATCGCCTCCGCGGGCTGAGTCACCCCACTCTCGCCATCTAAGGAGACGCTGTGCTGAAGACCGAATTGGTGTTGGCGGCCGAGAGCCCCAACCCGATCATCCCGGACCTCCCGGAGCTGATCCTCGGCATCGTCGCCTTCCTGATCCTGCTGTTCATCCTGAAGAAGTACGTCGTGCCCCGCTTCGAGGCTGCGTACGAGGAGCGGGCGCAGAAGATCGAAGGCGGCATCGAGAAGGCCGAGAAGGCCCAGGCCGAGGCCGAAAACGCGCTGGCCGAGTACAAGGCGCAGCTGGCCGAGGCCCGGTCCGAGGCCGCGAAGATCCGCGACGACGCCCGGCTCGAAGCCGAGCAGATCAAGGCGGAGCTGCGGGCCGAGGCCGAGTCCGAGTCCCAGCGGATCGTCGCGCAGGGGCAGGCTCAGCTGCAGGCCCAGAAGGCGCAGATCATCGCCGAGCTGCGGGCCGACATGGGCCGCAACGCGGTGGAGCTGGCGAGCCGCATCGTCGGCGAGTCGCTCGAGGACGAGGTGCGCCGCCGCGGCACGGTCGACCGGTTCCTGTCGGAGCTGGAGACCGCCACCAACGGAGCGGGGAAGTAGACCAGAGATGACGCTGCATGCTGCGAGCCGTGAAGCGCTCGACCTCGCCGAGACCCGTCTCGGCGAGGTTCTGGCCGACGCGGGTACCGACCCCGCGACGGTCGGGGACGAGCTGCTCTCGGTCGTCGACCTCCTTGACCGCGAAATCGGCTTGCGCCGGGCGGTCAGCGACGCTTCGGCCAGCCCGGAGAGCCGCCAGGGCCTCGCCCGCCGCCTGTTCGACGGCAAGCTGAGTGAGCCTGCCCTGAAGGTTCTCGACTCCGTGGCAGGCAGCCGCTGGTCAAGCCCTCGTGAGCTGGTGGACGGGATCGAGTCCCTCGGTCGCTCGGCGTTGCTGACCTCCGCCGAGAAGACCGGGAACGTCGAAACCGTCGAGTCCCAGCTGTTCCAGGTCGCACGGATCGTCTCGGGCTCCTCCGAGCTCGAGGCCGCGCTGTCCGATCTGGCCGCTCCCGTCGACGCCAAGCGGACCCTGGTCCGCGGGCTGTTCGCGGACAAGGTCGACGTGGTCACCGAGACCCTCGTCGAGCAGGTCGTGCGCCGTGCCAAGGGGCGCGGGGTCGGCAACGGGCTCGACAAGCTGGTCGCGCTGGCCGCGGAACGGCGTCAGCGTTCGGTCGCGTACGTGACCAGCGCCAACGCCCTCACCGACGAGCAGCGGACCCAGCTCGGGTCCAGGCTCAACGGCATCTACGGGCGGACCCTCGCGCTGCACGTCGAGGTGGACCCCCGGCTGGGCGGCGGGCTCGTCGTCCGCGTCGGCGACGAGGTCATCGACGGCAGCACGGCCGGCCAGCTCGCGGCGGTGCGCCGCAGGCTCAGCCGCGCCTGACGGGTGCGCCCGCACCACAGACTTTGCACACTGGACAGAACAGAAGCGAGAGCGGGAACGAAATGGCGGAGCTGACGATCTCCTCGGACGAGATCCGCAGTGCGATCGAGAACTACGTCTCGAGTTACGCCCCGGATGTGAACCGGGAAGAGGTCGGCGTGGTCGCCGACGCCGGTGACGGTATCGCCCACGTCGAGGGCCTCCCCTCGGCCATGGCCAACGAGCTGCTCGAGTTCCCGGGCGGCGTCCTCGGTGTGGCGCTGAACCTGGACGCCCGCTCCATCGGTGCGGCCATCCTCGGCGACTTCGAGACGATCGAAGAGGGCCAGCAGGTCAAGCGGACCGGTCAGGTCCTGTCCGTGCCGGTCGGCGACGGCTACCTCGGCCGGGTCGTCGACCCGCTGGGCGCGCCCATCGACGGGCTCGGCGAGATCGAGACCACGGGCCGGCGTCCGCTGGAGCTCAAGGCCGCCTCGGTGGTCGAGCGCCAGCCGGTGTCCGAGCCGCTGCAGACCGGCATCACCGCCATCGACGCGATGACGCCGATCGGCCGTGGCCAGCGCCAGCTGATCATCGGTGACCGCAAGACGGGCAAGACCGCCGTCGCCGTGGACACGATCATCAACCAGAAGGCCAACTGGGAGACCGGCGACGCGAGCAAGCAGGTTCGCTGCATCTACGTCGCGATCGGCCAGAAGGGCTCCACGATCGCGTCGGTCAAGAAGTCGCTCGAGGACGCGGGCGCGATGGAGTACACGACCATCGTCGCCGCCCCGGCTTCCGACTCGGCCGGCTTCAAGTGGATCGCCCCCTACACCGGCTCGGCCATCGGCCAGCACTGGATGTACGAGGGCAAGCACGTCCTGATCGTGTTCGACGACCTGACCAAGCAGGCCGACGCCTACCGCGCGATCTCGCTGCTGCTGCGCCGCCCGCCGGGCCGCGAGGCGTTCCCCGGCGACGTCTTCTACTTGCACTCCCGTCTCCTCGAGCGGTGCGCCAAGCTGTCGGACGAGCTCGGTGCCGGCTCGCTGACCGGCCTGCCGATCATCGAGACGAAGGCCAACGACGTGTCGGCCTACATCCCGACGAACGTCATCTCGATCACCGACGGTCAGTGCTTCTTCCAGTCGGACCTGTTCAACGCCGGTCAGCGCCCGGCCATCGACGTGGGCATCTCGGTGTCCCGCGTGGGTGGTGCCGCGCAGGTCAAGGCGATGAAGTCGGTCTCCGGCTCGCTGCGCATCGACCTGTCGCAGTACCGCGAGCTGGAGGCGTTCGCCGCCTTCGCCTCGGACCTCGACGACGCCTCGAAGGCGCAGCTCGAGCGCGGTGCGCGCCTGTACGAGGTGCTCAAGCAGCCGCAGTACTCGCCGATCCCGGTCGAGGAGCAGGTCTGCACGGTGTGGCTGGGTACCAACGGCCACTACGACTCGGTCCCGACCGAGGACGTGCGCCGCTTCAACCAGGAGTTCCTGGACTCGGCGCGCCGCAAGCACACCGAGGTTCTCGGCGCGATCCGCGACAGCGGCAAGTTCGAGGACGACACCCGCGACGCGCTCGTGAACGCGGTCAACGAGTTCAAGAAGGAGTTCACCACCTCCGAGGGCAAGCCCCTCGAGGCGAACGCCGACGCGATGGACGCCGACAAGGTCGGGCAGGAGACCGTGAAGGTCAACAAGCCCGCCCCGAAGAAGTGAGCTGATAGCTCATGGCCGCACAACTCCGGGAACTTCGGTCGCGCATCAAGGCGACCAAGTCGATCGGCAAGATCACGAAGGCGATGGAGCTCATCGCCACCGCGCGCATCACGAAGGCGCGGGCGAAGGTCGCCGCTTCCCGGCCGTACGCGGACGAGATCACCAAGGTGCTCTCGGCGCTGGCCGGTGCGGCGGCGAACCTCGACCACCCGCTCCTGGTCGAGCGCCCCAACCCGAAGCGGGCCGCGGTCCTCGTCGTCACCAGCGACAAGGGCCAGTGCGGTGGCTACAACTCGAACGTGCTGAAGGCGACCGAGGAACTCCTCGCCCTGCTCCGTGAGGAGGGCAAGGAGCCCGAGGTCTACGTCACCGGCAACAAGGGCCTGAACTACTACCGGTTCCGGGGCCGCGAGGTCGTCGACAGCTGGACGGGCTTCTCCGACCAGCCGGCGTACACCGACGCGGTCGCGGCCGCGGAGACGCTGGTGGAGTCGTTCCTCTCCGGCACCGAAGCGGGCGCACCCGGTGCGCTCGCCGGCGTCGACGAGATCCACGTCGTCTACACCGAGTTCGTGTCGATGCTGACGCAGCGCCCGATCGCCAAGCGGGTCGCCCCGCTCGAGGTCGAGTACACCGAGGGCGAGGAGCCGAAGGCCGCGGGCGAGCTGCTCCCCAGCTACGAGTTCGAGCCGAGCGCCGACAAGCTGCTGGGCGCACTGCTGCCGAAGTACATCAACACGCGCCTGTACTCGGCGCTGTTGGAGGCGGCGGCGTCCGAACTGGCAGCCCGCCGCACCGCGATGAAGGCCGCGTCGGACAATGCGAACGACCTGGTGGGCAACCTGACGCGGGAGATGAACCAGGCCCGCCAGGCGCAGATCACCCAGGAGATCTCCGAAATCGTCGGTGGCGCGAACGCGCTCACCGCAGCAGGAAGTGATGATTGATGACCAGTACTGAAGCCCCGCGCGCCAAGGGGCGCATCGTGTCGGTGACCGGTCCGGTCGTCGACGTCGAGTTCCCGCGTGGTTCCGTTCCCGACCAGTACAACGCGCTCAAGGTCGAAATCGAGTTCGAGCAGCTGCGCAAGACCGTGACCCTCGAGGTCGCCAGCCACCTCGGTGACAACCTCGTCCGCACGATTTCGCTGCAGCCGCAGGACGGTCTCGTCCGCGGTGCCGAGGTCACCGACACCGGCGGCCCCATCACGGTGCCGGTGGGCGACAAGGTCAAGGGTCACGTCTACAACGCCCTCGGCGAGTGCCTCGACGAGCCCGGCTACGGCGACGACCTCGAGCGCTGGGGCATCCACCGCAACCCGCCGCCCTTCGACCAGCTCGAGGGCAAGACGGAGATGCTGGAGACCGGCCTCAAGGTCGTCGACCTGCTGACCCCGTACGTGCAGGGTGGCAAGATCGGCCTGTTCGGCGGTGCCGGCGTGGGCAAGACGGTGCTCATCAAGGAGATGATCACCCGCGTCGCCCGGAACTTCGGTGGTACGTCGGTGTTCGCCGGGGTCGGCGAGCGCACCCGTGAGGGCAACGACCTCTTCCTGGAGATGTCCGAGGACGGCGTCATCAACGACACCGCCCTCGTCTTCGGCCAGATGGACGAGCCGCCGGGCACGCGTATGCGCGTCGCCCTGTCCGCGCTGACCATGGCGGAGTACTTCCGCGATGTGCAGAACCAGGACGTGCTGCTCTTCATCGACAACATCTTCCGGTTCACCCAGGCCGGTTCCGAGGTGTCGACCCTGCTGGGCCGCATGCCTTCGGCCGTGGGTTACCAGCCGACGCTGGCCGACGAGATGGGCCAGCTGCAGGAGCGGATCACGTCGACCCGCGGTCGTTCGATCACCTCGATGCAGGCGATCTACGTGCCCGCGGACGACTACACCGACCCGGCGCCGGCCGCGACGTTCGCCCACCTGGACGCCACCACCGAGCTCTCGCGTGGTGTCTTCCAGAAGGGCATCTTCCCGGCGGTGGACCCGCTGGCGTCGACGTCGACGATCCTCGACCCGGCCATCGTCGGTGAGGACCACTACCGCGTGGCCTCCGAGGTGATCCGGATCCTGCAGAAGTACAAGGAACTGCAGGACATCATCGCGATCCTCGGTATGGACGAGCTCTCGGAAGAGGACAAGCTCACCGTTCAGCGCGCGCGCCGCATCGAGCGGTTCCTGTCGCAGAACATGCTGGTCGCCGAGGCGTTCACGCAGATCCCGGGCTCGACCGTGCCGCTCGCGGAGACGATCGAGTCGTTCGACCGCATCTCGAAGGGCGACTTCGACCACTACCCGGAGCAGGCGTTCCTGGGTATCGGTGGCCTCGAGGACCTCGAGAAGAAGTACAAGGAAATCACCAAGAAGTGACGCTTTAGAAGACGCAGTTGAGCGCGGCGGGGGCAGTGTCCATTATGGACATCCGCCCCCGCCGTTCTCGTAACCGAAGCAGGACCTATTACACTCGGTGGTGACACCCCGAGCGAAGGAGTGCTACGTGGCTGAGATGTCCGTGGAGCTGGTGGCCGTGGAGCGCCGGCTCTGGTCGGGTACCGCCACCTTCGTGGTGGCGCAGACCACCGAGGGCGAGATCGGCATCATGCCCGGCCACGAGCCGGTGTTGGGCCAGCTCGTGGAAGGTGGTGTGGTGAAGGTGACCACGACCGACGGCGAGACCCTCACCGCGGCCGTGCACGGCGGGTTCCTGTCGGTCACGGCCACCGGGGTGAGCGTGCTCGCCGAGAGCGCCGAGCTTTCCGACGAGATCGACATCGACGCGGCCAAGGCGGCCCTGACCGCGGACGACGAGGCGGAGCGCACGCGGGCGACAGCCCAGCTCCGCGCGGCCGGTCAGTCAGTCTGATCGAGCGACGAGCAGGAGCCGGGCCGTGAAGATCGCCATCGTGGTGCTGGGGCTCCTGATCGTGCTCGCCGTGCTGGTGGCCTGGTACGGCCAGAGGTGGATCCGGATGCGCCGCGGCGGTGGCGTGAGCGTCGCGCTGCGGTGGCGTCCGGACAACCCGCGCGCCAGCTGGCACCTCGGGCTCGGCCGGTACGAGGGCGACGAGTTCGTCTGGTACCGCGTGTGGAGCCTGCGCAGCGGTCCGGACCGCGTGTTCCAGCGAGAGAGCATGCAGATCGCCGACCGGCGCGACCCGTCCGGCACCGAGGCGTACGCGGTGCCGGAGGGATCCACTGTCCTGCGGTGTGAGTCGCCCACGCAGGAAGCGATCGAGATCGCGATGGGGCCGGGTGCGCTCACCGGGTTCCTGTCCTGGCTGGAGTCGGCTCCGCCGGGACGAATGCTGCCGCACGCGTCCTGATGGGGCCTATCCTGGGGTGATGGAACCCGAGGAGCAGGCTGACCGCAGGCGCCGCTGGGCCAAGCTGCCCGAGCACGTGCGGCTCGAGGACATGACCACGACCCAGGACGTCGAGCCCGGAGCGGACTCGACCTGGGACGTCGACTACGAACGCTATTGGACGGCGCGCGAGTTGCGCTGATCCCCTGGGCCGGGGTTGCTCAGCCGCCCGGCTTCCACAGCACGTCGCCGTCCGGGTTGGCCAGCCGGCCGAGGATGAACAGCAGGTCGGACAGCCGGTTGAGGTACTTCACGGCGATCGGGTTCGTGGTGTCCGGTTCGGCCTCGACCAGCGCCCACGCCGAGCGCTCGGCCCGCCGCGTCACGGTGCGGGCCTGGTGCAGGAAGGCCGCGCCGGGGGTGCCGCCGGGCAGGATGAACGACGTGAGCTTGGGCAGCCGCTCGTTGAACTCGTCGCACCAGCCCTCCACGCGCTCGACGTAGGCCTCGGTGATGCGCAGGGGCTCGTACGGGGGATTTTCCTGGATCGGCAGGCAGAGGTCCGCGCCGACGTCGAACAGGTCGTTCTGCACGCGCCGCAGCACCGTGGCCAGTTCGTCGCTCAGCCGGCCCATCGCGATGGCCAGTCCGATGACCGAGTTGGCCTCGTCGGTGTCGGCGTAGGCGCCCAGGCGGGGCGAGGTTTTGGGGATCCGCGAGCCGTCGCCGAGCGCGGTGGTGCCGCTGTCGCCGACCTTCGTGTAGACGCGGTTGATGCGAACGACCATGCGCTCGACTCTACCGGCCCCGCGTGTGCCGAAACTGGGCGAGAGGGCATGATTGGCGGCCATGAGCGAGCACTTCGACGTGCACGGCGGGGCACGGCTGGTCGGCGAGGTCGACGTGGTCGGAGCCAAGAACAGCGTGCTGAAGCTGATGGCCGCGGCCCTGCTGGCCGAGGGCACCACCACCATCACGAACTGCCCGCAGATCCTCGACGTTCCCCTGATGGGCGATGTCCTGCGCAGCGTCGGCTGCGAGGTGGAGATCGACGGCGACACGGCGCGCATCACCACGCCTGCCGAGCTTTCGCACCGCGCCGACTCGGCGGCGATGGGCAAGCTGCGCGCCTCGGTGTGCGTGCTCGGGCCGCTGGTCGGGCGGCTCAAGAAGGCCGTGGTCGCGCTGCCCGGCGGTGACGCAATCGGCTCGCGGCCGCTCGACATGCACCAGAACGGCCTGCGCAAGCTCGGCGCCACGAGCACCATCGAGCACGGCTGCGTGGTCGCCAACGCGGAATCTCTCGTGGGCGCCCAGATCTGGCTCGACTTCCCGAGCGTGGGTGCCACCGAGAACATCCTGATGGCCGCGGTGCTGGCCGAGGGCACCACCGTGATCGACAACGCGGCGCGCGAGCCCGAGATCGCCGACATCTGCACGATGCTCGTGGAGATGGGCGCGAAGATCGAGGGCGCCGGCACGTCGACGCTGACGGTGCACGGCGTGGAGCAGTTGCGCCCGACCGAGCACCGCGTGATCGGCGACCGGATCGTGGGCGCCACCTGGGCGTTCGCCGCGGCGATGACCCGCGGCGACCTCACCGTGCGCGGTGTGAACCCGCACCACCTCGACCTGGTGCTGGACAAGCTGCGGCTCGCGGGCGCCGACGTGACCACGTTCGACGAGAAGGGCTTCCGCGTGGTGCAGCCCGAGCGGCCGAAGGCGGTCGACTGGGTCACGCTGCCCTACCCCGGGTTCGCCACGGACCTGCAGCCGTTCGCGGTCGCGCTCTCGGCGGTGTCCGAGGGCACGTCGATGATCACGGAGAACGTGTACGAGGCCCGGTTCCGCTTCATCGAAGAGATGATCCGGCTCTCCGGCGACGCCCGCACCGACGGCCACCACGCCGTGGTCCGCGGGGTCGAGCAGCTCTCCAGCGCCCCGGTGTGGGCGTCGGACATCCGCGCCGGTGCCGGGCTTGTGCTGGCCGGTCTGTGCGCGGAAGGGGTCACCGAGGTGTGGGACGTGTTCCACATCGACCGCGGGTACCCGCACTTCGTCGAGAACCTCAACCGGCTCGGTGCCCGCATCGAGCGAGTGGCGGGGGAGCCCGAGCGCGCTTAGTTCGCGGGCTCCCGGGCGTCGAGCGCGCGCAGGACGTGCTCGACGATCCGCTCCAGGAACTCCGGACCCGACGGCTCGCGGCGCACGACCAGCCGCCAGTACATCGGTCCGGCCAGCAGGTCGAGCGCCAGTTCGACGTCGGCGTCGGCCGGTAGCTCGCCGCGCGTGACGGCGCGCTCGAACACGCGCTTCGCGACGTCGCGGCGTGGCCCGCCGATGGCCGAGCGCAGGTTCTCCGCGGGATCGGGATTCCGCGCGCCTTCCGCGACGAGGTCCGGCAGGATCCGCGCGAACCGCGGGTGCGTGAGCCAGGCGTGCACCGCCCGTTGCAGCTCCAGCAGGTCGCCGCGCAGCGTGCCCGTGTCCGGCGCGCTCGCCTGGCTCACGCTGAACTCGGCGACGACCGCCGAAATCATCTCGTCCTTCGAGCGCCAGCGGCGGTAGAGCGCACTCTTGCCGACACCCGCGCGCTTGGCCACGGCCTCCATCGACAGCCGGCCGTAGCCCACGGCGGCGAGCTCGTCGAGCACGGCCTCCGTGATGGCCTGCGTGACTTCCGGCTGCAGCACGGCGGCGCCCGAGGGTGCGCGGCGAGTGGTCATGATCGGCATTCTAACGGGTGGACGAGACGGTACCGTTCCGTGTAGCTTGACGTCGGGACGGTACCGTATCGTCCAACTGTGCGGAGGCGCGGAATGAAGCAGCTGCTGTTCGAGGACGACCCCCAGTTCTGGTTCGAGACCCTGCGCGTGTTCGGCCACGCGAGTTACGGCGGCGCGGACTTCGGCGAGGTCGTGGCCACCGCGTCGCGCATCAAGCCCGGTGACTACGACAGCTGGCACGACGAGTGGCTCGCCACCGCCGAGCGGCTCGCCGCCGAAGCCGCGAGCGCCCGTCCCGTGAGCGCGCGGGACGCGTATCTGCGCGCGTCGACCTACTTCCGCTCGGCTGAGTTCTTCTTGCACGGCAACGCATCCGACCCGCGCATCGCGTACGCCTACGACCGCAGCGTGGCGTGCTTCCACCGCGCCGTCGAGGGGTTCGAGGGCATCGAGCACGTGGAGATCCCGTACGAGGACCACGTGCTGCGCGGCTACTTCTACCGCGCACCGGGCGCCGGCCGGAAGCCGATCGTGGTGATGTGCAACGGATTCGACGGCGCGGCGGAAGAGCTGATGTTCTTCGGCGGCCTCGCCGGGCAGGAGCGCGGGTACCACGTGCTGGCGGTCGACGGCCCCGGCCAGCCGAGCGCGATCCACCGCGACGGGTTGGTGTTCCGGCCCGACTGGGAGCACGTCGTGGCGCCGGTGCTCGACTTCGCGCTCGCCGATCCCGGCGTCGACTCGGAGAAAGTCGCGCTGCTGGGCCTGAGTCTCGGCGGGCTGCTCGCGCCGCGCGCGGCGGCGTTCGAGCCGCGGATCAAGGCCGTCGTCGCCGTGGACGGGGTGTTCGACGCGGGTTCCGCCGTCACCGCGATGCTGCCGTGGCCGCGGGAGGAGATCGTGCGCCGGGCGAACGCGGCCGAAGACGCCGAGTTCGACCAGCTCCTGGCCGCCGGCCGCGCCGCGAGCCCGACCCTGCGCTGGGCCGCCGATCACGGCCGGTACGTGATGGGCGCGAAGACCGACCGCGAGTTCCTGGCGAAGTACCTGACCTACACGCTCGACGGCGGCGTCGCCGAGCGCATCTCGTGCCCGGCCTTGATCTGCGAGGCCACCGACGACTTGTTCTTCAACGGCACCGACGGCCAGGAGTCCGAACCGCGCCGGCTCTACGCACGGCTCACCGGTCCGAAGACGCTGCTGTCGTTCACCGCCGAGGAAGGCGCCGACGCCCACTGCCACGTCGGGGCGCAGCGCCTGGCCGCCGCCCGGGTTTTCGACTGGCTCGACGAGACGCTCTAGGCCTCCAGGGCGAGCCCGATCCCGAAGCCGATGAGCACCGTGCCGGTCACGCCGTCGAGGGTGCGGCGCACGCGGCGGCGCTCCAGCCAGCCCCGCACGCGGTGCACCAGCAGCAACAGCAGCACCTGCCAGATCGCGCCGACCGCGGCCACCGTGTAGGCCAGCAGCAGCGCGTCGCCGGTCGTGGTGACGCCCGGGGTGAGGAACTGCGGCAGCACCGACAGGTACAGCACAAGGACCTTGGGGTTCGTCACGTTGGACAGGAACCCCTCGCGCCAGCGGCGGAACGCGCCGCGGCGGGCGCGTTGGGCTTCTTCGAGCGACTGGTAGTCACCGCGCCAAGCGCCGCGCAGCGCCTGGAACCCGAGGTAACAGAGGTAGGCGACGCCAAGCCATTTCACGACCTCGAACACGGGCCGCGAGCTCGTGATCACGGCCCCGAGCCCGAGCGCCGCCAGCGTGCCCTGCAGGAAGTTCGCCACGGCGATGCCGAAACACGCCCACGCGCCACCTCGGGCGCCGCCGGACAGGGCGTTCTTCAGCACGACCATGCTGTCGGGCCCGGGCGCCACGGCGAGCACCACCATCATGGCGAGGAACCCGCCGTACACACCCCACGTCATGCGGCGAACGGTAACCCGGCTCAGGACTCCAGGGCCAGGGCCGCCCCGAAGCCGACGAGCGCGGTGCCGGTCACGCCGTCGAGCGCGCGCCGCACCTTGCGCTGCTTGAGCCACTCGCGCACGCGGTGCACGAAGAACAGCAGCACCAGCAGCCACACCGTGCCCAGCACCGCGACGGTGTAGGCCAGCACGAGCGCGTCCCACGTGGTGGTGCGCACGGGGTCGAGGAACTGCGGCAGCACCGACAGGTACAGCACGAGCACCTTCGGGTTCGTCACGTTGGACAGGAACCCCTCACGCCAGCGCCGGAAGCTGCCGGCGCGCTTGCGCTGCGTCTCTTCCACCACGGCGTAGTTGCCGCGCCACGCGCCGCGCAGGGCCGTGAACCCGAGGAACACGAGGTAGGCCGCACCGAGCCACTTGAGCGTGAGGAACACCGGCTGCGAACGGGCGATGACCACCCCGAGCCCGAGCGCCGCGGCGGTGCCCTGCAGCGCGTTGCCCGCGAAGATGCCGGCCGTGGCCAGCAGCCCGCCGCGGGCGCCGCCGGACAGCGCGTTCTTCAGCATCACCATCGTGTCCGGTCCCGGCGCCAGGACGATCAGGACCACGATCACGAGATAGCTGCCGTACCCACTCCAAGTCACGTTTCTCCACGGTAATCGGCGCCGGCGCGGGAGTCTCGCGGATTTCGGTCACAACAGTTCGCGAGATGGGGCAACCTGGACGCATCGGACGACGTACTCATTCCGGAAGAGGGAGGGCGCGATGAATCCGATCGCCGAGGGCGAGACGGTGTTGTGGACGGGGCAGCCGCAGCGGTACCAGCGGCGGTTCCGGGATTTCCTGCCGTGGGTGCTGGTCGTGTGGGTGATCGTGTGGTTGGGCCTGGCGTTCGCGTTTCTGGAAGACGCCTCCGCCTTCGTGGCGCCGTACGTGGTCGGTCTCGTCGTCGCGCTGGCGATCGTCGTCGAGAAGCAGCGGCCCCGGGTGTTCGCCGCGACCTCGTACATCCTGACCGACCGGCGGCTCATCTTCGTGCTGAACTGGGCGTACGGCGTCGAGTACCGCTGGGTGCCGATCGCCCAGCTCGGCACGCCGCGCGTGCGTGAGCTGAAAGACGGCCTCGGCATCGTCAGCTTCGACCGGTCGGTGCTGCGCTGGCTGCGCCAGCGGTATCCGTGGCGGCGCCCGACCTTCGTCCCGGTACTGCCGGAGCTGATGGCGATTCCCGACGCGCGGCAGGTGGCCGAGCTGATCGCGCGGAACGCACCGCAGCCGTCGATCGTTGGGTGACACGTGCAGGTCATCATGTCGATCGCGCTGCCCGCCGCGACATTGCTGCTCGTGATCGTGGGTGCGTGGGAGGTACGGCCGGGCCGCAAGCCGTCGCGGCTGAAGCGGCGACTGTCCTCGACGTACCTCGACGAGGTGACCTCGTTCCTCTACGGCACCAAGCGCAACGAGCTGGAGCACCGCGACTCCGTGGAGATGACGCTCGACCAGGACGCGCAGGGCGCGCCTCCGCTGGGCCTGATCGACCTGGACCGCGGGGTGGCGGTCGTGCGTCCCGTGAACCAGGACAAGCGTCCCGAAGGCTGAGCGGAATTTCGGAAAACCCGGCCTTCGGGGTGTACCGATCCGCCACGGACCGAAAGTTTCCGGACACGCATTGTTCGAACCCGGTCAATTTACGATAACGGCTGCCGGTCGTTTCTCTGTTTCGCGTGCTCTGTACCAGTGGGGCACCTACGTTCGATCCACGGAAATGTGATCGAAACGAGGTGCTGAGATGAAGCACGACGAATGGTCGAGACGACAGCTGTTCCGGCGGTCCGCGCTGGTGGGGGCAGCTGTACTGGGTGGTCCGGTACTGCTTTCCGCATGCTCGTCGACGTCGTCGGGAGACGCGTTGCAGGCGGCTCAGTCCGCCAAGAAGATCAAAATCGGAATCGCCAACGAATCTCCGTACGGGTACACCGATCAAAGTGGAAAGGTCACTGGGGAAGCGCCTGAAGTGGCGCGCGCGGTGTTCAAGAACTTGGGGATCGACGACGTCGAAGCGAGCGCCGTTTCCTTCGACCAGCTGATCCCGGCGCTCAACGCGAAGCAGTACGACGCGGTGGCGGCCGGGATGAACATCACGGCGGCGCGCTGCGGCCAGGCCGCGTTCTCGATCCCCGACTACTCGGCGCTCACCGCGTTGCTGGTGCCGAAGGGCAACCCGCAGCAGGTGCGGACGTTCGCCGACATCGCGGCGAAGAAGGTCCAGGTCGCGGTCCTGTCCGCGGCGGTCGAGAAGGGCTACGCGACCAGCGCCGGTGTCGCCGAGAGCCAGATCCAGACGCTGGACTCGCAGGACAACATGCTGCGCGCGGTCACCGACGGCCGTGTCTACTGCGCGGCGCTCACCGACATCTCGCTGAAGGACGTGCTGAAGAAGAATCCCGGCGCGGCCGCCGAGGTGACACCCGGCTTCGACCCGGTCGAGAACGGCCAGCCGGTGGTCTCGGCCGGCGGGTTCGTCTTCCGCAAGGCCGACAAGCCGCTGCTCGACGCGTTCAACGCCGAGCTGAAGAAGCTTCACGACAGCGGGGACTGGACCAGGATCGTCACGCCCTTCGGCTTCACGGCGGCGAACCTGCCGAAGCCGGACGTGACGACCGAGAAGCTCTGCGCGGCGTGACGGGTGGCGCGCCGTGGCGAACGTGTCGCACATCGTCTCGTCCATCCTCGCCGGGCTCGGCACGACGGTCGTAGCCGCGGTCGGCGGGATCCTCGTCACCGTCGTCGTCGCGCTGATCGCCGGGCTCGCACTGCTCTCGCTGAGGTGGCCCGTCCGGGCGGTCGCGCGCGTGTACGTCGAAGTCTTCCGCGGCACGTCCGAGGTCGTCCAGCTGTTCTGGCTGTACTTCGTGCTGCCGGTGCTCGTCGGGCTCCAGCTGGTGCCGCTGTTCGCCGGCATCCTGGTCCTCGGTCTGAACCACGGCGCGTACGGGGCCGAGGTCGTGCGCGGGGCCGTGCGGTCGGTGCCGAAGGAGCAGTACGAAGGGGCCGTCGCGCTCAACTTCTCGCCGGCGCAACGGATGTTTCGGGTGCTGCTGCCGCAGGCGTTCGCCGAGCTGCTGCCGCCGTTCAACAACCTGTTCATCCAGCTGCTGAAGAGCACCGCCCTACTGTCGTTCATCTCCGCCGGTGAGATCACCGAGCGCGGTGAGCTCCTGCGGCCGGTGTTCGGCGCGGACATCGGCTGGATCTACGGGACCGAGCTGGTGCTCTACCTCCTGCTCGCCATCCTGATCACGACCGGGATGCGAGCGCTGGAACGGTGGGCTGCGCGCCGGCTCGGCCGCACACCGGTGGCGAGCACGGCCCGGGTGCTCTCGGTGGGCAGCGGAGGTGCCGGATGAACTGGGACTGGCAGGCCGCCGCCGACGCGATCCCGTTGCTGCTGAAGGGATTGCTGGTCACGGTTGAGCTCACGCTTCTCGGCTCGGCCGTCGCGTACGCGCTCGGTCTGGTGCTGGCCTTGCTGCGTCGGGCCGGGATCCCGGTGCTGTCGCGGTTGGTGCTGCTCTTCATCGAGTTCATCCGCAGCACGCCGCTGCTGATCCAGGTGTTCGTGCTGTACTGGCTCGTTCCGCCGCTGACGGGGATCACGATGTCGGCGTTCGTCACCGGCGTCGTGGCCCTCGGCGTGCACTACGCGACCTACACGGCCGAGGTCTACCGGGCCGGCATCGAAGCCGTCCCGAAGGGGCAATGGGAGGCGGCGGTGGCGTTGAACCTGCCGCGGCCGCGGGTGTGGACGGCGGTCGTGCTGCCGCAGGCGATCCCGCGGGTGGTGCCTGCGCTGGGCAACTACACGATCTCGATGTTCAAGGAAACACCGTTGCTGCTGGCGATCGGCGTGCTCGACGTGCTCAACCGCGCCAAGGAGGTCGGAGCCGAGACCTTCCGGGTCATCGAGCCCTACACCCTGGCCGGGGTGCTGTTCCTGCTGGTGAGCCTGCCCTCGTCACTGCTGGCCCGACGATGGGAGCGCCGTGCCGAACGAGCCTGAGGCGATGATCCGGTTTTCCGGTGTGGTGAAAAAGTTCGGGGACCACGTCGTGCTCGACGGCCTCGACTTCACCGTGGCGCCGGGGGAGTTCGTGTCCCTGATCGGGCCCAGCGGCTCGGGCAAGACGACGATCTTGCGGCTGCTGATGACGTTGGAGAAGGTGGACGGCGGGACGATCGACGTCGGCGGTGAGTGCCTGAGCCACACCCGGCGGGGCGAGCGGCTCGTGCCCGCGGACGAGAAGCACCTGCGGCTGATGCGGCGGCAGATCGGCATGGTGTTCCAGCAGTTCAACCTGTTCCCCAACATGAACGTGCTGCGCAACATCACCGAGGCGCCGGTGCGTTCGCTCGGGCTGCCGCCGGCCGAGGCCGAGCAGCGGGCGCGTGAGCTGCTCGGCCTCGTCGGGCTCGAGGACAAGGCCGACGCGCACCCGACGCGGCTCTCCGGTGGCCAGCAGCAGCGGGTCGCGATCGCCCGCGCCCTGGCGATGCGGCCCGACGTGCTCCTGCTCGACGAAGTGACCTCGGCGCTGGACCCGGAGCTCGTCGCCGACGTCCTGCGGGTGCTGCGCGACATCGCGACCGGCACGGACATCACGATCCTGTGCGTGACGCACGAGATGCAGTTCGCGCAGGACGTCTCGGACCGGGTGATGATGTTCGACCACGGCCGGGTGCTGGAGGACGCAGCGCCGGAGAAGCTCTTCACCGCACCGTCGCACGAACGCACGAAGGAGTTCCTCCGCGCGGTGATCGACCGTCGTTAGCCCGGCATGTCCTCGGCGGAGCGGACGGTCGTGACGTGCGCGAATGTCGGGGGCCGATTCGTACCGGCGCACGTTCCGTTCCGGGCCCGGCGGCGTTACGGTCGGGGCATGGCCGAGTACGAGCACATCCTGGTGAAGCGTGACGGCGACACGATCACCATCACGATGAACCGAGCCGCACGGCGCAACTCGCTGTCCGCCGAGCACCTGACCGAGCTGCTCACCGCGTTCCGCGAAGCCGGCACCACCGACGCGACCGGCATCGTGATCGCGGCCGCCGGCCCGGTGTTCTCCGCGGGCCACGACTTCGGCGACGTCGCCGCGCGCGATCTCATGGGCGTTCGCGAGCTGCTGACGTTGTGCACCGAGCTGATGAGCACGATGCAGTCGCTGCCGCAGGTGGTCGTCGCGCGCGTGCACGGCCTGGCGACCGCCGCCGGCTGCCAGCTCGTGGCCTCGTGCGACCTGGCCGTGGCCGCGGCGTCGGCCGGTTTCGCCCTGCCCGGCGGCAAAGGCGGCTGGTTCTGCCACACGCCGGCCGTGCCGGTGGCGCGCTCGATCGGCCGCAAACGCCTGATGGAGCTGGCTTTGACGGGTGACGTCGTGGACGCGGCCACGGCGCTGGACTGGGGTCTGGTCAACTCCGTGGTGCCGGATGACGAGCTCGACGACGCCGTCGCCGCACTGCTCGCGCGCGCCACCCGCGGCAGCCGGGCGAGCAAGGCGATGGGGAAGCAGACCCTGTACGCGCAGCTCGACCGTCCGGAGGCCGACGCCTACGCGATCGCGCTCGAGGTGATGGCTTCGGCTTCACAGCTGCCGGGGGCGCGGGAGGGCATGGCGGCGTTCCTGGAGAAGCGCAAGGCCGAGTGGCCCGACTGAGGTCTCAACCACGCTCGCGCAGCAGCAGGAGCGTGTACGCGGCGATCGACTGCGCGTCGGTGATGCCGCCGGTCGAGATCATCTTCTCGACCTCCGACCGGGTGAACCACGCCGTGGTCATGTCCTGCTCTTCGAGCTCACGCTCCGGCTCGCCCTCGGTGAGCCCGGTGGCGAGGTAGACGTGGCCGCGCTGGCTCGACATGCCGGGCGCGACTTCGAGCAGCCCGATCTCCGTCAGGGTCTCCGCGCGCAGCCCGGTCTCCTCGCGCAGCTCGCGGCGGGCGAGCTCGGCCGGCGGCGTCTCGGCCAGGTCGGGGGCCGTGCCCTGGCAGAACTCCCAGCGTCGTTCGCCCACGGGGTAGCGGAACTGGTCCACGAGCAGCAGGCGGTCGCCGTCCACCGGGATGATCAGGGCGTAGGTCGGTTTGTCGACCACGCCGTAGATGCCTTCGCTGCCGTCGAGGCGGCGGACGGCGTCCTCGCGCACCGTCATCCAGTTGTTCCGGTACACCTCGCGGGTCGCGACACGCTGAATGGGGTCCACTCGCCCAGTATCGCCGAGCCTGTCCTACCCTCGGCGGGTGCGTCTCGTGATCGCTCGCTGCCAGGTCGACTACGCCGGCCGCCTCACCGCCCACCTGCCGATGGCCACGCGCCTGCTCCTCGTCAAGTCGGACGGTTCGGTGTCCGTGCACTCGGACGACCGCGCGTACAAGCCCCTGAACTGGATGAGCCCACCCTGCTGGCTCATCGAGGACGGCAAGCTCTGGATCGTGGAGAACAAGCAGGGCGAGAAGCTCGTGATCTCGATCGACGAGATCTACCACGACCACCAGCAGGAACTGGGCGCCGAACCGGGCCTGCAGAAGGACGGCGTGGAAGCCCACCTGCAGGAACTGCTCGCCGAGCACATCAAAACCCTCGGCGACGGTTACACCCTGGTGCGCCGCGAGTTCCCCACCGCGATCGGCCCGGTCGACATCATGGCCCGCGACGCCGACGGCAAGTCGGTCGCCGTGGAGATCAAGCGCCGCGGCGAGATCGACGGCGTCGAGCAGCTCACGCGCTACCTCGAACTCCTCAACCGCGACCCGCTGCTGGCCCCCGTGCAGGGCGTCTTCGCCGCGCAGATCATCAAGCCCCAGGCCCGCACCCTCGCGGAAGACCGCGGCATCCGCTGCCTGACCCTGGACTACGACGCGTTGCGCGGCATCGAATCGGACGAGTTCCGGCTGTTCTGACCTCTCCCGAAAACCCCGGTCCCGCTCGGTGAATCGGAAACGCGACACCGCGGTAAAACGCGATGAAATCATTGCGGCTGCGCTGTTCAGGTGAGTCGAACAACCGCGCAATGAGATTTGTGTCACACTCGGCAAGAGGGGTTCCACGCCGTTCGCCGGGGCAGGTTCGAGGCTGCGGATTTCTTGTTTGCCAACGGGTTTCGTGCTGCGCGGAAACTCCTCCGGACCATCGTCAGAGGAGGGGACCATGCGTTATCGACCCATCGGCACCGATCCCACCGACCCGCGGCTCGGCCGGTTCATCCCGGACGACTGGCACCACGTCGAGCGTTATCCGTTCTCCGCGCTCTCGGTCGAAGAACGGCCGGTGCGCACACCCGTGGTGATCGGCGTGAACTGGTACCGCGAGTTCGACAAGCCGGAGAAGGACGAGCGGTCGGGGGAACTGGTCATCGCCAAGGCCGGCTCGCTCTCGACCGTCCGAGGTGGACACTGCGTGTGCCTCGAACCGGGTGGCACGCCGGATTCCGACGAGTGGTACGCGTTCTACGACCAGGGCGCGGAAGGCGCGTGCGTGGGCTTCGGCTGGTCGCGGTGCATGTCGTTGTTCAACAACAGGGAGTACTCCGCCCGTTGGCTGTGGGACGCGGCGAAGAAGCGCGACGAGTGGCCCGAGACAGAACCCGGCGACGACAACGGCACGTCCGTGCGGGCCGCCGCCGAGGTGCTCAAAGACATGGGCCACGTCAAGTGGCGGTCGAAGTACGCCGACGACACCTGGCAAGAGCGTGCGGAGTACACCCCCGACGTGAAGCAGGGCATCCAGGCCTTCCGCTGGGCGGTCTCGGTCGACGAGGTCCACACCGCGCTCGGCAACAAGCGCGCGGACGAGCTCGGCGCCGTCCCGCTGCTCAACTCGTGGGGCTCGGGTTACCCCCGCCGCGTCTACCTGCCCGACGGCGTGCTCGCGCGCCTCATCGAGGAGGACGGCGAGATCGCGATCCCCACGGACCGCTGAGTGGATCTTCGAGGGCTTCGTTTTCCCAGGTCGGCCGGGGGAGACGAAGCCCTCTTCGCGGAATGCCCGTGTCGGCATGCCGCTCCCGAATCCATGCAGTACTGTCCGGATCTGACGGGACGCTGGTGTTTCCTGTGGGAAATTGTTTGATTCGGAGGTGGCTCGCGTGGAGGTCCTTGCCGACGCGAACCTGCGGCTCGACGCGAGTGCGATCGACTACATCGAGCTGGCGTTCTACTTCGTGCTGGTGCTGGGCATCGGCTATCTCGCTCGAAAGCAGGTGTCGAGCAGCCTCGACTTCTTCCTGTCCGGGCGCTCGCTG
This sequence comes from Amycolatopsis rhabdoformis, assembly GCF_035918295.1. GTDB lineage: Bacteria > Actinomycetota > Actinomycetes > Mycobacteriales > Pseudonocardiaceae > Amycolatopsis > Amycolatopsis rhabdoformis. Next base: position 6,136,410 of record NZ_CP142149.1, on the reverse strand, counting down.
CCGGCGTGGGTCACGGGGCTCGCGTTCATCTCGGCGAACCTCGGCGCGATCGAGGTCATGGGCATGTCCGCCAACGGCGCCGAGTACGGCCTGCCGACGGCGCACTACTTCTGGATCGGCGCGATCCCGGCGATGCTGTTCCTCGGCGTCGTGATGATGCCGTTCTACTACGGCTCGAAGGTGCGCAGCGTTCCCGAGTTCATGCTCCGCCGCTTCGGCCCCACCGCGCACTGGGTCAACGGCGCGAGCTTCGCGCTCGCGCAGATCCTCATCGCGGGCGCGAACCTGTACCTGCTGGCCAGTGTGGTGAACCTGCTGCTGGGCTGGCCGATCTGGGTCTCGATCCTCATCGCGGCCGTCATCGTGCTCTCCTACACCGCGCTCGGTGGCCTCTCGGCGGCCATCTACAACGAGGTGCTGCAGTTCTTCGTCATCCTCGCGGCGCTGATCCCGCTCACGATCGTCGGCCTGTACAAGGTCGGCGGGTGGAACGGCCTCATCGAGAAGGTGACCAACAGCCCGGGCGGCGTCGCGCAGACGCACTCGTGGCCCGGCAACCAGCTCACCGGCTTCAGCAGCAACTTCCTGTCGGTGCTGGGCCTGGTCTTCGGCCTCGGGTTCGTGCTCTCGTTCGGCTACTGGACCACGAACTTCGTCGAGGTCCAGCGCGCGATGGCCTCGAAGAGCATGTCGGCCGCGCGGCGCACGCCGATCATCGGCTCGTTCCCGAAGATGTTCATCCCGTTCGTGGTGATCATCCCGGGCATGGTCGCCGCGGTGACCGTGACCGAGCTGCAGGGCGCGAACAAGCAGGCCCTGCTCGACGGCAAGCCCGCGCCCAGCGGCGCGACGTTCAACGACGCCCTGCTGCTGCTGATGCGCGACGTGCTGCCGAACGGCATCCTCGGCGTCGCGATCGCCGGCCTGCTGGCGTCGTTCATGGCCGGCATGGCGGCGAACCTGAGCTCGTTCAACACGGTGTTCACCTACGACATCTTCCAGACCTACCTCGTGAAGAACCGGCCGGACCGGTTCTACCTGAGCACCGGCCGTGTGGTCACCATGGTCGCGACGGTCCTGGCGATCGGCACGGCGTTCATCGCGTCGACCTACGCGAACCTGATGGACTACCTGCAGACGCTGTTCTCGTTCTTCAACGCGCCGCTGTTCGCCACGTTCATCCTCGGCATGTTCTGGAAGCGGATGAGCAAGGCGGCCGGCTGGTCGGGTCTGGTGTTCGGCACGTTGGCGGCGGTCGTGGTGTTCGTGCTCAGCAAGAACGGCACGTTGAACCTGCCGGGTCAGGGCAGCAGCTTCGTGGCCGCGATCGCGGCGTTCGTCGTGGACATCGTGGTGAGCGTGGGTGTCACGTACCTGACCCCGGCCAGGCCGGAGTCGGACCTGGTCGGGCTGGTCTACTCGCTCACGCCGCGTGAATCGCTGAAGCACGACGTCACCGGCGAAGACGCGGGCTGGTACCGCAAGCCGGTGCTGCTGGCCGGCATCGCCGCAGTCATCACCCTCGCGCTGAACTTCGCCTTCTAGGAGAACGACCGCCATGGCAACGGAATCCACGCCGCGGGCGCACAAGGCAGGTGCGTTCGACATCCGCCTGATCATCGCGCTGCTCACCGGCGTCTACGGCGTCATCCTCACGGTGATGGGCTCCGCGTTCGACACGGAGGCGGACAAGCAGAAGGCCGCCGGGGTGAACATCAACCTGTGGGCCGGCATCGCGCTGCTGATCTTCACGGCGCTGTTCATCCTGTGGGCGCGGCTGCGGCCGATCGTGGTGCCGGAGCAGCCGGACGAGCCCGCCGAGGGCGACTCCGAACCGCCGGCCGCCTGATAAGCGGGTTGTCCGGACAGCGGGGGCCGGCTGCCGCTACCGTGCACCGCGTGGTGCACGATCTCAAGCGCAGTCGGCTCGCGAAGCTGTTTCCCCTGGTGGTGGCCGGTGTTCTGGCCGTGACCGCCTGTGGTGGCCCGCAGCTGGGCAAGGAAAACTTCCCCCGCACCACCGTTCCCGCCGCGAGCGGGGACGGTGGCAGCGGGCCGATCACCGACGCCGCGGTCTCGGCGGACGCGCTGCGCCAGGTGCTGCCGTGCCAGTTCCTGGACAACACCACGCTCTCGGCGCTGGGCGCGCCCGAGGGTGAGCCCACGGCGTCGAGCGTGCGGTACGACGAGTGCAGCGCCAAGGTGCGCGACGCGGGTGGCAAGGAACTTTCCGTCGATGTGCAACTCGGCACGATCGTGCTGTTCGCGGCGGACAAGACCACCGGCCAGGTCGGTGGCCTGCCGCAGGTCGAGGTGCCGGACACCACGGGCGGTTCGTGTGAGGTCAGCGCGCTCACCTCGCGGGATCCCAGCCTGGGCGTGGCGTTCGAGATCGACTACCCCGGTGGCGACCCGTGCCGTGCCGGGCGCACGTTGCTCGCGCCGGCCGTGGACAAATTGCACAACTCGCCGCAGAAGTACCCGGACGTCAAGGGATCCACGCTCACGGCCGACGCGTGCGCGGTGCTCGACCAGTCTGCCGTGGACGCCGCGGAGAAGGGCGCGAAGGGCGGCGCGACCGGGCTGCACAGCTGCCAGTGGGGCAACAACCCGAACATCACCGTGATGTTCTTCCCGGCCCTTCCGCCGCTGGAAGGCGACGGCTGGCTGAAGGCCGACGTCGGCGGCGCCAACCAGGCGTACGCGAAGAAGGGCACGGCGGGCACGGACTGCAAGGTCGAGTGGCAGCACCGGCCGTGGCAGGGCGACCACGGGGAATTGGTCCAGGTGGGCTACACCGACTACGACCTGAAGCCGGGCGCCGGTGACCCCTGTGCCACGGCGACCACGCTGGCGAAAAGCGTGGCGGGCAAATTGCCGCGGCCCTGAAGCTTGGCGGCGGCCCGGTGTCGGCGGCTAGGTTGGGGGAACCCACCACGCCGACGTGTCGGAGGCCAGCCATGAAGAAGATCATCAACGATCCGGCGACCGTGGTCGCGGAGTCCTTGAGAGGCCTCGCCGTCGCCCACGCCGACATCCTCCGTGTCCGCGACGATCCGGCGGTGGTGGTGCGAGCCGATGCCCCGGTGGCGCGCAAGGTCGCCGTGATCTCCGGCGGCGGCGCGGGCCACGAGCCGCTGCACGGCGGGTTCGTGGGCCGCGGCATGCTCGACGCCGCCGTGCCCGGCGCGGTGTTCACGTCGCCGACGCCGGACGCCGTGCAGGCCGCGGTCGCGGCGACGACCGGTCCGGCTGGCGCGCTGCTGATCGTGAAGAACTACACCGGTGACGTGCTGAACTTCGAGACCGCCGCCGAGCTGGCCGCGGCCGAGGACCTCGACGTGCGCAGCGTGGTGATCGACGACGACGTCGCGGTGAAGGACTCCACGTTCACCGCCGGCCGTCGTGGCGTCGGCGGCACGGTGCTGCTGGAGAAGATCGTGGGCGCGGCCGCGGAGCGCGGGGACTCGCTCGACGCGGTGGAAGCGTTGGCGCGCAAGATCGTCGCGCAGGTGCGCTCGATCGGTGTGGCGCTCACGGCGCCGACCGTGCCGCACGTCGGCGAGCCGAGTTTCGACCTGGGGCCGGACGAGATCGAGTTCGGCATCGGCATCCACGGCGAGCCGGGCCGCGAGCGCATCCCGGCCGAGCCCGCCGACGCGCTGGTGGCCCGGATGGTCGAGGCGATCGTGTCCGACCTGCCCTACGAGGCGGGCGACAAGGTGCTGCTGTTCACGAACTCGATGGGCGCCACGCCGTTGCTGGAGCTCTACCTCGCCCACGGCATCGCCGAGCGGCTGCTGGCCGAGCGTGGGATCGTGGTCGAGCGCAGGCTGGTCGGCCCGTACATCACGAGCCTCGAGATGCAGGGCATGAGCCTGACGCTGCTCAAGCTGGACGACGAGATGACCGAGCTGTGGGACGCGCCGGTGTGGACGCCCGCGCTGCGGTGGGGGATCTGATGGGTTGTTCTTCCGAAGGAGTCGCGGCGGCGCTGCGGGCGGCGGCCGAGACCGTCGCCGAGCACCGCGGCGAGCTCGTGGAGCTCGACCGCGCGATCGGCGACGGCGACCACGGCGAAAACCTCAGCCGCGGCTTCACCGCCATCGTCTCCGCGCTGGAGACCGAGGTGCCGGCCACTCCGTCGGCCGTGGCGAAACTCGCGGCGACCACGCTGATCTCGAAGGTCGGCGGGGCCGCGGGACCCCTGTACGGCACCGCTTTCCTGCGCGCGTCGACCCGGCTGGGCGACGCGGCGGAGGTTGACGTCCCCTTGCTGGTTTCCGCTCTCGAGGCCGCCTTGGAAGGCGTACAGGCCCGCGGCAAGGCCGTGGCCGGTGACGCCACGATGGTCGACGCCCTGATCCCCGCTGTCGCGGCGGCTTCGGCGGCTGCAGGTTCGGCGGACGCTTCGGTCGCCTCGGTCCTGGCGGCCGCCGCTTCGGCGGCCGATGCCGGCGCCGAGTCCACAGTGGATTTGGTGCCCCGCAAGGGCCGTGCGTCCTATCTGGGCGAACGCGCGGTGGGCCACCTGGACCCCGGCGCCCGCTCGACCGCTCTGCTGCTGCACGCTTTCGCGGAGGCCGCCCGGTGACCGTGGGGATCGTGCTCGTCTCGCACAGCGCCAAACTCGCCGACGGCCTCGCCGACCTGGCCGCCCAAATGGCCCCCGACGTCCGCATCATCGCCGCCGGCGGCCTCCCCGACGACGGCGGCCTCGGCACCGACTACGACGAAGTCGTGGCCGCCACCCAACGCGCCGACTCCGGCGACGGCGTCGTACTGCTGTACGACCTCGGCAGCGCGCAGATGACGGCGGAGCTGGCGGTGGAGTCCCTGTCCGGCGGCCTCGCGGCGGTGGTCGCCGACGGGCCGTTGGTGGAGGGGGCCATCGCCGCGGCCGTGGCCGCGCAGAGCGGTGCGGATCGCGCCGCCGTCTCGGCGGCCGCCGCGGAGGCAGGGCTCGCGCCGGACCTGGCGGCGGTTTCTGCCCCGGGCGACGGGGCCCAGGAAAAGGAGCTCACGCTCGCCAACGAGGTCGGCCTGCACGCCCGCCCGGCGGCGGTTCTGGTGCGGAGCTTGGCCGCCTTGGAGGCGGAGGTGACGGTGCGGCTGGGGGAGCAGGAGGCTGACGCGCACAGCGTTTTGGCGTTGATGTCGCTGGGAGCTCGGCAGGGTGACCACATCGTGGTGCGGGCGAAGGGGCCGCAGGCTTCGGATGCGCTTGCGAAGGTGACGTCTTTGGTGGAGTCGAATTTCGGGGAGTGATCGGCCTTCGCTCCGGGCGGGGATGCGCGTGGTGGCATGGCGCGACCCTGCCCGGGTGACGGCTGATGGGTCGCCGCTTCTGATGCCGCCGCCCTCGTGGCGGGTCAGGCGGGAGTCTTCGCTTGTCTCGTCCGGGTGGCGCGGGACTGCCGGGGTCAGGAACGGTGCTGGATCGCCCGTCGTGCGCGCGCCCGAAGACGCCAAGCGCACTCGGCCAAGCGTCTCAACCTCACCGAGCAGGCGCGTTCGGCAGGGCCGGTAGGCGTCATAGGTGACGAGGTCGCCGATGGCCGTCCTGGTCGGCAGTGGCGTCTTGACCTGGCCGATCGTGTGCTGCTGGTGGCGGCGTACTGGCGGACGAACCTGACGATGCGCCAGATCGGGCCATTGTTCGGAGTGTCGCATTCCCCGGCGCACCGGGTGATCGACACGATCGGCCCGCTGCTGGCGCTGGCCCCGGTCCGCGCACAGCGGATCGACTCGGTCGCGATCGTGGACGGCACCCTGGTGCCGACGCGGCATCATCGGCTGGCACGCCGGTGAAGAACTACCGGTACTCGGCAACCGTGCAGATCGCGATCGACGCCGACACCCGGTTGGTGATCGCCACCGGCGACGCGCATCCGGGCAACCGCAACGACTGCACCGTCTACCGCGACTCCGGCATCGAGCAGGACCTGAAAAGGCGTTCGGTGATGGCCGACGGCGGCTACCTGACCCGCAACACCAGGCCCACCAACCACAAGATCAATTACGAGACATTCCTTAGGGGCGCGCCCATGCCCAGTCTATCGGCCACCCCCGACAAAATCGGTGGGCGAACGGCAGATCGCCTCAGTTGTCCACAACTCGGCATACCTGTGGACAACTGAGGCAATCCCGCCGCCACGAGCCGGAAACCGCGGATGCGGCGGCCCGGGCGGAGCTTGATCCAACGGTGAGAACGTCGCCACCCAACCGACGGTGCAACGGCCGAGCCCGTACTGACCCGACATCGTGGCCCTGTAAAAGAAAGCGCAGCCACTCACCAGGCGGCAGCGGAACACCGCCACCCACCGATCGCGAACTTCGTTACTTCACCACCGAAATCCACGAAGATCACCCACCGAAACTCACGAAGCCAGCGCGATTCCCAACCAGATCGCCCCGATCACCGCCGCGCCGCAGAGGGCGGCGAGGAGCAGCAGGACGGTGCTGAGCTGGCCCGGCTGCTTGGGCAGGCGGAAGGGTTCCGTTGGCGGGCCCCAGTAATCCTGGGAATTCTGTGCGGCCGGTCCGGTCGTGCTCGTCATGGCGCTGCCTCCGTCCCTCGACCGGTGAATCCTTTGTGGTCCGGACGTCGGGCCGTTCGCGGGTTCCGTTACCGGAATCGTCGGGCGGGTTTTTGACCGATTCCCGATCGAGAGAAAACGTCGCCGTCGGTATCCAAGCTGTTCTCCGGAGTTGTCGGACCCCCGCGCTACCCTCGCGCCGTGAACCTCCCCACCGCCAACGGTGTTCCCCTCACCGCGCTCGCGCCGTACGCGCGCACCACCGTGCGCCTGCACCCCGCGGCCGGCGAACCCACTGCCCGCGAAAGCCACGTCGGCGGCCCGCTTCTGTGGCCCGCCGGCGAATCCTGGCCGACCTGCCCGGTCACCTGGCCGCCGCAAGTCGAAGCCACCGACGACGGCTGGACGGGTGGCCATCCCGACGACGAGCCGGTGCCGTCGATGATCGGGGCCGCGCAGTTCTTCAAAGAGGACTTCCCGGAGCTGCCGTTCCCCGAGGGCACCGACGTCGCCCAGGTGCTGCTCTGTCCGACCCACCACGAAGGCCGCCATGTCTTCGGTCCGGCCATCCGCGTGGTCTGGCGTGATTCGGCCGCCGTCACCGATCTCGCCGAAGTGCCGGAGCCGCCGGAAGTAGCGGACGACGAGCTGTTGCCCGAACCACGAACCCTGCGGCCCTGTCGCTTCGACGAGTTCCCCGGCCTCGACGAGTTCTCGAAAGAACAGCGAACCGAGCTGGACCTGCCCGCCCTTCGCGACGACGTGGAGTACGAGCTCGGCCAGTTCTCCAAGATCGCCGGCTGGACGGCCTGGTACGCGGGCAGTCCGTGGGAGCTCGACTGCCGAGAGTGCGGCGCCCGTCTCCAGCAGGCGATCGCGCTCGCCACGCAGGAGGACGAGATGCCGTGCGGCTGCGACGTCGAGGACGACGAGGAGGCCGGCTGGGAGATCGGTCGGCAGGGCTCGCTGAACGTCTTCCTCTGCCCCACCGACCCGACCCACCCCGTCAAGGTGCGGATCGAGTAGGCGGCAGCAGCGGCCCGCCGCTCCAGTGCTGGAAGACCAGGTTCGTGTGCACCCGCGCCACCTCGTCGCGGGCGGTCAGTTCGTCGAGCACGAGCCGCTGGAGCTCGGCGGCGGAGCTGGTGGCCACGTGGGCGAGGAAGTCGTCCGGGCCGGTGAGGTGGTACACGGCGCGGACTTCGGGCAGGGCGAGCAGGTCGGACACGAACGGGTCCACCAGCTCGCGCCGGTGGGGCCGGACCTGCACGAACAGGAACGCCTCCAGCGGCCGCCCGAGCTTGGCGGCGTCCACGGAGGCGTGCTGGCCCGTGATCACGCCCGTGGAGCGCAGGCGCGCCACGCGGTCGAGGCAGGTGGACGGCGCGATGCCCACGGCGGCGGCGAGGTCCTTGTTCGACGTCCGGGCATCATTCTGCAGCAGCCGCAGAATCTGGAGGTCCACCGTACTCAGTTCGACCGATTCAGTCATGCCGCGAATGATATCCGAAACTATTGCCGTCAAACCGCACGATGACCGACGCTCAGCATCATGACGAACGCGCTGCGCACCCGAGCCGTCCACGCCGGCCGCGACGACCTCACCGACCTGGGCCTGCACGCCGTACCGCTGGACTTCTCCACGACGTACCCCTCACGCGACAGCGCGGCCGAGGCGCTGCGCATCGACGAGTTCGGCGCGGGCGGCGAGGTCAGCGGGATCTACGGCCGCGTGAGCAACTCGACGGTCGAGCGGTTCGAGAAGGCGCTCGCGGAGCTGGAGGGGTTCGAGCACGCGGTGGCGTTCGCGAGCGGCATGGCGGCGGTGTCGGCGTGCCTGCTTTCCGCGGTGGCACAGGGGAAGCGGCACGTCGTGGGCGTGCGGCCGCTGTACGGGTCGACCGATCACCTGCTCACGGCCGGCCTGCTCGGCACCGAGGTCACCTGGGCGGCGCCCGGCGAGGTCGCGTCCGTGATCCGGGCGGACACCGGGCTGGTGTTCGTCGAGACGCCCGCCAACCCCACGCTCAGCGAGCTCGACATCGCCGCTCTCGTCGACGCGTGCGGTGAAGTGCCCGTGCTCGTCGACAATACCTTCGCCACGCCCGTGCTGCAGCGCCCCGGCCGCCACGGCGCGCGCCTCGTGTTGCACAGCGCCACGAAGTTCCTCGGCGGCCACGGCGACGTGATGGGTGGCATCGTCGCGTGTGACGCGGAGGAAGCCGCGCGGCTGCGCGGAATCCGCTTCGCCACGGGCGGGGTGCTGCACCCCCTGGCGGGATACCTGTTGCTGCGCGGGCTTTCCACGCTCCCGCTGCGCGTCACGGCGGCTTCGGCGACCGCGGCCGTGCTCGCCGAACGCCTTGCGCAACACGACGCCGTGCGCGCTGTGCACTATCCGAAGCTCGGCGGGCCGCTCGTCGCGTTCGAGGTGGCCGGTGATCCGCACGCGCTGATCGGCGCGGTGCGGCTGATCACGCCGGCCGTGAGCCTCGGCAGCGTGGACACGCTCATCCAGCACCCGGCGTCGCTCACGCACCGGGTGGTCGCCGAGAGCGACCGCGAGGAAGCCGGCATCACCCACGGGCTGATCCGGCTTTCGGCCGGGCTCGAGGACGTCGAGGACCTCTGGCACGACCTCGACCAGGCGTTGAAGGCCTGCTGACGCTCAGCCGCAGCACCCGCCGCCGCAGCAGCCCCCGCCGCCGGCGGGCGCGGGGGTCGCGGCGGCGCCGGTGAGGGCGACGGTGGTCAGCAGTTTCACGGTGTCGGTGTGCCCCTCGGGACACGGCGCCGGCGCGCCGGATTCGCTCATCGGCCGTTGTAGCTCGAACGTGTCGGTGCAGTCGCGGCAGCGGTAGGCGTAAGTGGGCATGTGTCGATTATCGCTGCCGCGACACCGGGTGGGAAGCTGTCGGCGTGGACGTTCCCCAGATCACGGACCTCCCGCACCTCGGCCAGGTCGTCCCGGCGCTGCTGGGCGCACTCGGCGTGCCGGGCGAGTCGGGTTCGCTGGCGTTGCCCGAGGCGCGCAGCGCGTGCGTGCTGCTCGTCGACGGCCTCGGCTGGCAGCTGCTGGCCGAACACGCCGCCGACGCGCCCGTGCTCACCGAACTCGCGAAGAGCCCGCTGCGCGTCGGCTTCCCGTCGACCACGGCGGCCGGCGTGGCCGCGATCGGCACCGGCTTGGCGTCGGGGGAGCACGGCATGGTCGGGTACACGTTCGAGGTGCCGGGCGCCGGCGTGCTCAACGCCCTGCGCTGGCGCTCCCACGAAGACGGCAGCGACCTGCGCGGCGCGCTGCCGCCCCGCGAGGTGCAGCCGCTGCCGACCACGTTCGAACGCGCGGCCGCCGCCGGCCTCGACACCGCCGTGGTGTCCTCCGCTCACTTCGCCGACACCGCCCTGACCCGCGCCACCCAGAGCGGCGCGCGCTACGCCGGCGTCCACGCCCTGGGCGACCTCGCCGCCCGCACGCTGGACGTGCTGGCGTCCCCGTCGTTCGTCTACGCCTACCACAGCGAACTCGACCTGCTCGGCCACCTCTACGGCCCCGGCTCCACCGCCTGGCGCATGCAACTGCGTCACGTCGACCGCCTCGTGGAGTCCCTTGTGGACGGTCTCCCGCCGGGCGCCCTGCTGGCCGTGGTGGCCGACCACGGCATGGTGACCGTCGACGACAAACTCGACCTCGAGGACACCCCCGCCCTTCTTGAGGGCGTCCGCGCCTTCGGCGGCGAAGTCCGCGCCCGCCACGTCTACACCGAACCCGGCGCGGCCCCCGACGTGCTCGCCGCCTGGCAGTCCGTGCTCGGCCCCCGGGCCTGGGTCCTGCCCCGCGACGAGGCCATCACGCGCGGCTGGTTCGGCCCCACCGTGAGCGACCGCGTGCGCCCCCGCATCGGCGACGTCGTCGCCGCGGCCCAGGGCACGTTCGGCATGGTCCGCGGCCTGGCCGAGGCGGTGGAGACGTCGCTGATCGGTCAGCACGGGTCGTTGACGGAGGCGGAGCAGTTGGTGCCGTTGGCTCTCGCGCAGGGCTGAGGGCTTCGCGGGGTTGCGGCACGGGGTTGCTGTTGCGGTTTATGCACGCTGGTGAGTGGCCCGCGGTGCTTCGTTGATGGGGCTGGCAAGCACGCGTCCGGCCGATGGTTGTGGCTGGTCCGCACGGTTTGTCGGTGTCCTCGGCCCACTCGAGTAGTGCTTTGGGCGGTCGCGGTGCGTCGGGTCGGACTCGGCGCGGCCGGGCGGGGTCAGCGCCAGGTCGGTGTTCCTCAACGGCAGGTCCCGGGCCGGCCCGAGCGAACCGGGCCCGACCCCAGATGCCGACCGCGATCGGTGCATGGCTTGTCAGTGCGCGCGGCCGACTTGCGGCCTGCGCGAGTGGGGTAGGCGCGGCATCGACTCGGGCTCGTGCCACCGAACAACACCCACGCTGATCGGCGTCGGCCTACTGCGGGCCGGGGTCGGGCAGCGTTGCCTCGCGGCGGGCCGGGTGTCCGGAGCACTCGGAAGGGATCGCGCCCGGCGCCCACGTGCCGCCGCGACCGGATCGGTCACGAGGATTGGGCGGCGGACGCGCTTACGTCGCGAATCGTGCCGATCGCGACCGGTTCGACGGTGGTGAGGCGGACCAGGCTCTGCGCCTCCTCGATCACTCCGGTTACGGTGTTTCCTGTGCCCCGACACAATCGCCCCGGCCGGGATCGGCGTGGGGGCGGCGAGCAGCCCGACCTCGGCGCGGTCAGTGGCTGGGCGCATGCCGAGTCCGGGCCCGACGGCGACTGGCTCGTGCGCACCGTTTCCGGCTCGCACGCCACCAAGACCTACCGCTGCCCCGGCTGCGACCACGAGATCCGCCCCGGTACGCCCCACGTGGTGGTGTGGCCCGCCGACGAAACCGGTTCCGTCGCCGACCGCCGCCACTGGCACCGCACCTGCTGGGACGCGCGTGCTCGGCGTCGGCCGAACAAGCGCTGGTAGTCCAGCGCGAATTGGCGGCGAGCTTGCCGGAACCGGTGTCGCCGAGACACCGACCGCCGGCTGCCTAGTCGCCGCGGGCATGTGGCAGTCGCCGGTAGTACTGACCGCCTCGCCACCGGTGTCGCAGGTGCGAGGGTGCCTGACCGCCGCAGGCATTGGCGCCCGCTGGTAGCGCCGATAGCCGGTGCCACCGACCGTCAAGCCGCCACGGCATCGGCAGCCGCCGGCACCGCCGCCAATCGCGAAGCAACCGCCGGTATCGCCGACGGGCGCCGCTGCCAACTGCCAAGCCGTCACCGGCAACCACCAGCAGCATCAGTTGACCGCAACACCCGCCTCACCGCCGAAAATGTCGCGAAACCGCCCCCTCGTAAACCTCCTCCTCAAACCTCGTGAACCCCAGCCTCTCCACCACCCGCAACGACGGCCCATTGGTCACGTTCACACTGATCACCACCGGAATCTCCGGCAGCTCCCGCTCCGCCCACTCCACGGCGGCCCCCGCGGCCTCCGCCGCGTAACCGCGCCCCCAGGCGGCCGGGGCGAAGCGGTACGCCAGGTTCAGCACCCGGGCACCCCGGAACAGCCGCAGCCGCACGCCGGTGAGGCCCAGTACCGAGGAGTGGCCGTGTTCGCGAACCGCGCAATAGCCGTAGCCGTGTTCGGTCCAGTGGGCCAGCCAGGAGTCGAAGAGGATCTGGCCGGCCGAGTCGTCGGGTGGGGATGGGTGGAAGAGGTTGGTGGCGGGGTCCGTCTGGATGGCCACGACGGCGGCGCGGTCGGCCTCCGTGAAGGGGCGGAGCACCAGCCGCGCGGTCCGGATCTCCCGGAAGGTCTCCCTCAGCACCCCCACACGCTAGCCACCGGGTCCGACAGAATCTTGCCCATGACCGAACTGCCGCTCGTCCTGCTGCACGCCTTTCCGCTCGACGCCCGCATGTGGGACCCCGTCCGCGCGCCCCTGGCCGAGCGCCTGCGGCTGATCACGCCGGACCAGCGCGGGCTCGGCCGCAGTCCGCTGCCGGAGACGGACCGGGAGCCGAGTCTGGAGGACGCCGCGCGGGATGTGGTGGCGCTGCTCGACCGGCTCGAGCTGGAGGAAGTGGTGGTGGGCGGTTGTTCGATGGGCGGGTACCTCGCGCTTCAGGTGCTGAAGATCGCCCCGGAACGCGTCGCCGGGCTCGTGCTGATCGACACCAAAGCCACCGCCGACACGCCCGAAGCGGCGGAAAACCGCCTGAAGGTGGCCGAACGCGTGGAGGCCGAGGGGGTGAAGGGCTGGCTGGCCGACGCGAACCTGCCCAATCTCCTGGCCAACGAGGAACCCGCCGACCGCGTCCGCGAGCTCATCGACGCCCAGCCGCCGGCCGGGGTCGCGTGGGCGGCGCGCGCGATGCGTACCCGGCCCGATTCGCTCGACCTGCTGCGCGAAACCGACGTGCCCGGGCTCGTGATCGTGGGGGAGGAGGACAAGCTCACGCCGGTCGAGGAGGCGGGGAAGATGGTGGCCGCGCTCGACGAGGCCACGCTCGTGGTGCTGCCCGGCGCCGGGCACCTCACGCCGCTGGAGGACCCGGCGGGCGTCGTGGAGGCGATCCTCGGCTGGTACGCCTAGAAGTACTCCGCCAGCGCCGCGCGCGCCTCGCCCAGCCGGGCGGGGAAGCGCACCGCGAGCAGGTACCGCCACACCACCACGAACAGCTCGCGCAACCGTGAGCACACCTCGAACTCGGCCTCGTCGAAACCGGCGGCGGGATAGGCCGCGAGGAACTCGGGCCCGCCCTGCTTCGCCAGGATCGCGAGGTCCCACGCGAGCGGCCCGCGCCAGGTGTCCTCGAAGTCCAGCCAGCACGGCCCGGCCGCGGTCGCGATCACGTTGTTCGGGTGCGCGTCGCCGTGCAGGGCCTGGACGGGCGAGCCGGGCAGTGCGGCCGCGAGTCGCAAAGCCTCGGCTCGCAAGGCGGGCGCCGCACCGTCCATTGCGGTCCCGTGGCGGTCGAGCGCGCCGAGGAGCTCGTCGACGGGGCCGCGCAGGGGAAGTTCACCCGGATAGGCAAGCAGTGCCGCGTGGACGGTCGCGAGTGAACTCGCGACTTCTCCCGGGCTGTGCCGATGGTCCGGATCGTGCGGTGTCCAGTGCCAGAGCGTCACCGGCAGCCCGCCGGCGAAATGGGGCCCGGCCGGGGGATCCGTGGTGGGTGAGACGACGAGCACACCACTCTGCGTGAGGTGCCGGGAAACGGCGACGTCGCGCTCGAGCCAGGCCGTCGCGTCAGGCCGCAGCAGGCGGGTCGTGCCGGGCACGCGCGCGACCACGGAACCCAGTCTCACCAGCACATTCGAGCGTTCGTGGAGGACCTCGGCCGACCCCGTCGCGAGGCCGTGGCGGCGGGCCACCACGAGGGCCGCGTCGAGCGCGGAAGCCGTGTACGGGTCGGCCATGCGGTGATCTAACCAGCCGGTGCGAGCGACGGTGGGTAGCGAGGGCTACGATCCCCCTAGCCGTCGGATCGGGCCTGTCCCGACCCCCCGGCGACCCGGATGATGACCACCACAAGGTTTCAGTGTTGGAGGCAGGAGTGACGGCCGTAGCCCCCAAACCGATCGCGACGCGCCCATACCCCGCGCGCGAGACGGTTAAGGGTTCGTACCTGCTGCGGTTGTTCCGCACGACGGACCACAAGCAGATCGGCATCATGTACCTGGTCACCTCGTTCGCCTTCTTCATGGCGGGCGGAGCGATGGCCATGCTGATCCGCACGGAGCTGGCCCGCCCGGGCCAGCAGTTCCTGTCGCAGGAGCAGTACAACCAGCTCTTCACGATGCACGGCACGGTGATGCTGCTGCTGTACGCGACCCCGATCCTCTTCGGGTTCGCGAACTTCGTGCTGCCGCTGCAGATCGGTTCGCCCGACGTCGCGTTCCCGCGGCTCAACGCGTTCTCGTACTGGCTTTACCTGTTCGGCGGACTGATCGTCCTTTCCGGATTCCTGACGCCGGGTGGCGCCGCCGACTTCGGCTGGTTCGCCTACACCCCGCTGTCGGACGCGATCCACTCGCCGGGCGTCGGCGCCGACCTCTGGATCTCGGGCCTGATCGTCTCCGGTCTGGGCACGATCCTCGGTGCGGTCAACATGGTCACCACGGTGGTCTGTCTCCGCGCGCCGGGCATGACGATGTACCGGATGCCCATCTTCACCTGGAACATCCTGGTCACGAGCATCCTGATCCTGCTCGCGTTCCCGATCCTCACCGCGGCCCTGTTCGGCCTGCTGGCGGACCGGCATCTGGGAGCGCACGTATTCGACCCGGCCAATGGCGGGGTGATCCTCTGGCAACACCTGTTCTGGTTCTTCGGTCACCCAGAGGTGTACATCGTCGCCCTACCGTTCTTCGGGATCGTGTCGGAGATCTTCCCGGTCTTCAGCCGCAAGCCGGTGTTCGGTTACAAGGGCCTGGTCTTCGCGACGCTGGCGATCGCGGCCCTGTCCGTGGCCGTGTGGGCGCACCACATGTACGCCACCGGCGCCGTGCTGCTGCCGTTCTTCTCCTTCATGACGTTCCTCATCGCGGTCCCGACCGGCGTGAAGTTCTTCAACTGGATCGGCACGATGTGGAAGGGCCAGCTGTCCTTCGAGACGCCGATGATCTTCTCGATGGGCTTCATCGTCACGTTCCTCTTCGGTGGCCTCACCGGCATCCTGCTGGCCGCGCCGGCCATCGACTTCCACGTGTCGGACAGCTACTTCGTGGTCGCGCACTTCCACTACGTGCTCTACGGCACGATCGTGTTCGCCACCTTCGCCGGCATCTACTTCTGGTTCCCGAAGATCACGGGCCGGATGATGGATGAGAAGCTCGGCAAGTGGCACTTCTGGACCACGTTCATCGGGTTCCACGGCACGTTCCTGGTGCAGCACTGGCTCGGCGCGGAGGGCATGCCCCGCCGCTACGCCGACTACCTGGCCTCCGACGGGTTCACCACGCTGAACACGATCTCCACGATCGGCGCGTACATCCTCGGGGCGTCCACGCTGCCGTTCATCTGGAACGTGTTCAAGAGCTACCGCTACGGCGAGATCGTGACCGTCGACGACCCGTGGGGCTACGGCAACTCCCTGGAGTGGGCCACGTCCTGCCCGCCGCCGCGGCACAACTTCACCGAGCTGCCCCGCATCCGCTCCGAGCGCCCGGCGTTCGAGCTGCACTACCCGCACATGGTGGAGCGCATGCACGCCGAAGGCGAGATCGGCTTCTTCGGCAAGCCGCGCCACCAGGCCGCGCCGTCGCAGAAACTGGTCGACGCGACCATGCCGGGTGACCACAGCAAGGACAACGCGGGCGAGCAGTAATCCGCGCTTGAACCACGAGGGCGCGTGCCCGGCTTGTGTGAAGCCGGGCACGCGCCCTTTTTCACGCCCGGTCTTCCGCGCAAGACTGAGCGTGCTCGCACAGCGTCGAACGAGGGATTGAGCCCAGTGACCCAGACTCCCGTCCTGATCACCACGACCGGTCCCGACAAGCCCGGGGTGTCCTCGGTGTTGTTCGCCGTGCTCACCCGCCACGACGTCGACGTGCTCGACGTCGAGCAGGTCGTGATCCGCGGACAGCTCGTGCTGGGGGTGCTCGCGGGCGTCTACCGCGACCCGGAGGGCCTGCAGGAGTACGTGGAGCAGGCGATGGCGACCGTCGGCATGCAGGTGGACGTGAAGATCGGCGACGCGATCGGCGCCGACCCGTTCGCGCTCGGCCGGCAGGGCTCCACCCACGTGCTGGTGATGCTCGGCCGCCCGGTCACCGCACGGGCGTTCTCCGAGATCGCGGCCCGGCTGGCCGCGCTCGGCGCGAACATCGACTCGATCCGCAGCGTGGCCGACTACCCGGTGACCGGGCTCGAGCTGTACGTGTCCGTGCGCGAGGACACCGAGGCCGCCGACGCCGAATTGCGGTCGGAGCTGGCCGACGCCGCCTCCAGCGCCGCCGTGGACGTCGCGGTGGAGCGCGCCGGCATCAGCCGCCGGGCGAAGCGGCTGGTGGTGTTCGACGTCGACTCCACGCTGGTGCAGGGTGAGGTCATCGAGATGCTCGGCGCGTACGCCGGCGTGGAGCCGCAGGTCCGCGAGATCACCGAGGCCGCGATGCGCGGCGAGCTGAACTTCACCGAGTCGCTCGAACGCCGGGTGTCGCTGCTGGCCGGGCTGCCCGCGACGGTGCTCGACGAGGTCGCGGCCTCGATCGAGCTCACGCCGGGCGCGCGCACGACCGTGCGCACGCTCAAGCGCATGGGTTTCCGCTGCGGCGTCGTCTCGGGCGGGTTCACGCAGGTCATCGACCACCTGGTGGACGAGCTCGGCCTCGACTTCGCGGCGGCCAACGAGCTGGAGATCGTGGACGGCAAGCTCACCGGCCGGGTGATCGGTGAGGTCGTGGACCGCGCGGGCAAGGCGAAGGCGCTTCGCCGCTTCGCCGACGACTACGGCATCCCCCTGGGCCAGTGCGTGGCCGTGGGCGACGGGGCGAACGACATCGACATGCTGTCCGCGGCCGGCATGGGCGTGGCGTTCAACGCGAAGCCGGCGCTGCGCGAGGTCGCCGACACCGCGCTTTCGCACCCCTACCTCGACGCGGTGCTCTTCGTCCTCGGCGTCACGCGCGGCGAGGTGGAAGCCGCCGACGCGGCCGACGGACTGGAGCTGGTCCGCCCGTGAGCCACGTGCTGGAGCCGCTGGGCAGCCGCTACGCCTACTGGCTGGGGCTGCCCGCGGAGGACACGTCCGACACCTCGGACGAAGACCCGGCCCAGGTGCGCGCGATGCCCGTGATCCTGCGCATCGAACGCGCCGAGCCGCCCGGGCGCACCCCGCTGCTCGAGGCGGCCGCCGCGGCGGCGCTGGCCGTGTGCCTGGACGAGCGCACCGAGCCCGGTGGTGAGTGGGCCGAGCCGATGCACGCGTGGCTCGACAACCGCATCCGCAAGGTCGCGCGGCGGGCCAGGGGCACGCACTGGCAGGCCGTGCTCGACCTGCCGGGCATCACCGTGGAGGTCGACGGCGCCGAGGCCAGGGCACTCCTGCCGGGGCTCGTGAGCGAAACGCCGAAAGAGGTGTCGCGCCTGCAGATCTCCGGCAGCGAGCTGCCGCCTGACACCCCGGGTCCGGCGCCCGAGGGCGTGCCGCTGCTGCTGCTCAACCCGGAGGTGCCGATGACCGTCGGCAAGG
Source organism: Amycolatopsis rhabdoformis (assembly GCF_035918295.1). Lineage (GTDB taxonomy): Bacteria > Actinomycetota > Actinomycetes > Mycobacteriales > Pseudonocardiaceae > Amycolatopsis > Amycolatopsis rhabdoformis. The sequence goes on along the minus strand of NZ_CP142149.1, from coordinate 6,118,670 downwards.
CCTCGGCGCAGGTCGGCCACGGCACGATGATCCTGGCCTCCCTGCTGTCCGACACCGAGCTGGCGGCGTGGGCGGCGCAGGACTACCGCGTGGCCGTGCGCACGCCGTCACCCGCGCGCTGGAAGGAGCTGTGCCCCGTGGACGACCCCGAGGCCGGCTGGCGCGAGGACCGCGTGATCGCCGTGCGCGACGCGGGCTTCACCGAGGTCGATCCGGGAACGATCACGGTGCTGGCGCAGTACCCGGCGGCTTAGCGTCCGTATCGCAGTGTCGGGTGTCCGTGGTCCCCGGTGGCGCAGTGCCGTGCGTCGCTGTGCGGAACACCGGTGTGCCGCTTGCGGTTTTGCTCAGTAGACAACATCGGGAGGAGCGGGCCATGACCCTGGAAGTGCAGCGCGAAGGTGAGCACGATTTCGTGGGGCGCAACGAGCGCGGCGCGCAAGTGCGCATCGGGCGCAGGGGCGCGGAAGGCTCGTTCTCGCCGGCCGAGCTGCTGCAGATCGCGGCAGCGGGATGCTCGGCGGTGACGGCGGAGAACCTGATCACGCGCCGCGTGGGTGAAGACTCGAAGTTCAGCGTGAGCGTGACGGCCGACCGCCGTGAAGGCGCTTCGGAGCTCGACGGTGTGCACATGGCTTTCGACGTCGACGTGTCTTCGCTCGACGCGGCCCAGCGCGAGGCCCTGGCCACGGCCGTGGATCGCGCGATCGATCGCTTGTGCACGGTGAGCCGCACGTTGAAGAAGGCCATCCCGGTCACGGAGACGTTCCCGACCGCCTGATCATGCTTGAGGCGGGCCCGGTGGATCCGGGCCCGCTCAGCTGTCTTCGGTGCTAGCTCTGCCAGACCACGTACGCCTGATCGGCGTCCGTGGTCATCGCTTCGACGAACTTGTCGTTGTCGAAGCCGGGCAGGGACTGCAGGCGCTCGATGAGGGCGTCCGCCGCCGGGTCACCACTGGGCACCGCGGTGCCCGTGCCGTCGGACCCGACGAGCATGAAGAACACGTCCTCGTTCCACGGGCCGTCGGGGATGACTCTGACCATCACGGACTGCAGCTCCGTCCACGTGACGGCTTCTTCGCTGCCATCGGCGAGACGGCGCCGCACCCCGGTGTCGTCGACACTGACGGTCCGGGATCGTGCGCTGGACGGATCCTGGGTCAACCGGTGCTCCCTGTCGTGTTCGTTCTCATCACCGTACCTGCCCCGCTTGTGCCCGCCGTCACGCGGGCGCGGCCGCGTCGAGCCGCTTCAGCGCTTCGCGGGCGACCTGGGGATCCGTGGTGGGCCAGAAGGGCGGCAGCGAGGCGCGCACGAAGCCGGCGTAACGCGCGGTCGCCAGGCGCGAATCCAGCACCGCGACCACGCCGCGGTCGGTGATCGAGCGGTGCAGCCGGCCCGTGCCCTGTGCCAGCAGCAGTGCCGCGTGGGTGGCCGCGACCGTGAGGAACCCGTTGCCACCACGGGCTTCCACCGCGCGCTGGCGCGCCGAGAGCACCGGGTCGTCGGGCCGCGGGAACGGGATCCGGTCCACCACCACGAGCTGCAGCGACGGACCCGGCACGTCGACGCCCTGCCACAGCGTGAGCGTGCCGAACAGGCACGTGCGCGGCTCGTCGGTGAACTGGCGCACCAGCGTGGGCATCGAGTCGTCGCCCTGGCACAGGATCGGGTAGTCGAGCCGCTCGCGCATGGCTTCGGCGGCCTGCTTGGCCGCACGCATCGACGAGAACAACCCCAGCGTGCGCCCGCCCGCGGCCTCGATCAGGCCGGCCAGCTCGTCCATTGTGGACTCGGCCAGCCCGTCGCGGCCCGGCGGCGGCAGGTGCTTGGCCAGGTACAGGATCCCGTTGCGCCGGTGGTCGAAGGGCGAGCCGACGTCGAGGCCGGTCCACTTCGGTCCCTTGTCCTCGTCGGCCGGCGCTTCCTTGTCCGTGGCCGCGCCGGGCGCCTTCGTGACGCGCGCGCCACCCGGCGGCAGGCCCCACTGGCGGGCCATCGTGTCGAACTCGCCGCCGAGGGTCAGGGTGGCCGAAGTGAGCACGGTGGTGTTGAGGTTGAACACGCGCTCGCGCAGCAGCCCCGCCACGCCCAGCGGCGCCACCTTCAGCGCCGGCGGCCGCGGGTTCGTGGAGTAGCGGTCGCCCGTGAGCCACACGACGTCGCGCTGGTGGGCCAGATCCTCGTCGTACGCGTCGAGCAGCCGGGCCGCGGTGTCGTGCACCTCTTCGAGCAGCGAACGCGCCAGCTTGCGCGCGGTGGCGCCTTCGACGTCTTCCTTGCGGTCGGAACCGAGCGACGTGAGGCAGGCCTTCGCGGCATCGCGCACCGCGGGAATCGCGCCTTTCAGCGCCTGCGGCAGCGAATCCAGCCGCCCGGCGGGCAGGTCGTCGAGGATCAGGGCCAGGCCGTCGCCGGCTTCGAGCAGCCGGTCGGCCACGTCGGCGTCGATCAGCCGCCCGCTGCGGCGCGCGGCCGAGGCCACCATGGCGCTGGTGAGCTCGCCGGTGGCGACGGACGTGACGCGGTCGACCAGGTCGTGGGCCTCGTCGATGATCACGAGGTCGTGGTCGGGCAGCACCTGGTAGCCCTGCAACGCGTCGATGGCCAGCAGCGCGTGGTTGGTCACGACCACGTCGGCGCGGCCGGCCTCGGCCCGCGCGCGTTCGGCGAAGCAATCGGTGCCGATCGGGCAGCGCGCCGCGCCGAGACATTCCTTGGCGGTGACGGAAACCTGGCGCCACGCCTGGTCGGACACGCCCGGCACGAGCTCGTCGCGGTCACCGGTCTCGGTGTCGGACGACCACTCGTGCAGCCGCGTGACCTCCTTGCCCAGCCGGGAAACCGCGAACGGGTCGAACAGCTGCGCGTCTTCCGGCTCGTCGGGCGCGCCCGTGTCGAGCCGGTGCAGGCACAGGTAGTTGCGGCGGCCCTTGAGGATCGCGAAGGTCGGTTCGCGGCCCAGCGGCTTCTTCAACGCCTTCGCCAGGCGCGGCAGGTCGCGGTCGACGAGCTGGCGCTGCAGCGCGATCGTGGCGGTGGAAACCACCACGGTGGCTTCCTTCTCCACCGCGTGGCGGATCGCGGGCACGAGGTACGCGAGTGATTTACCGGTGCCGGTGCCCGCCTGCACGGCGAGGTGTTCACCGGTGCGGATCGCGTGGCCGACGGCGTCGGCCATCTTCACCTGGCCCGGCCGCTCGGCTCCGCCCACGGACTCCACTGCGTGGGTGAGGAGTTCGAGGACACCGGGGAAATCTGTTCGAGCGGGCACAGCGACACACGATAGCCGCCGGGGCCGACAGGTTCGGTGATCCGGCACGAACGGGCCGTTCGTGCCGGACCACCGGAGTGCTCAGTCTTCCTTGTGCAGCCGGGCCACCGCGGCCCACGCCAGCGGCAGGACACCCGCCGCCACCACGATCTTCAGCGCGTCGCCGATCAGGAACGGCACCACGCCCTTCGCGAACGCGGTGGAGAAATCGAAGCCTGCCGCGGCCATCAGCCACGGCACGCCGAACGCGTAGATCACCACGTTGCCGGCGATCATGGTGCCCACCGTGCGCAGCGGCGTGCGGTCACCGCCGCGCTTGGCGAGCGCGCCCACGAGGGCGCCGGCGAAGACGAACCCGACGATGTAGCCGGCCGAAGCGCCGGACAGCCCCGAAGTCGCGCCCTGGAACCACGGCACGCCGGCCGCGCCCACGAGCAGGTACAGCAGCATCGAGGCGGCGCCGCGGCGCATGCCGAGCGAGGCGCCCACGAGCAGCGCGGCGAACGTCTGGCCGGTCATCGGCACCGGGCTGCCCGGAACGGGGATCACGAGCTGCGCGGCCGCGCCCGTGAGCAGGGCGCCACCGGCGACCAGCGTCAGGTCGCGCACGAGGGCGCCGGGCACGAGGTCGGCCAGCACCTGGCGGCGGCCGGCGAGGGACAGCGACGACAAGGAGACCTCCTGTGATCGGAAACGGACTTCCGAGGAGGTTAACGCTCGTTACCCCCGGTTTCCCGCACAAGTTGCGTTCCTCACCACACCACTCGTCCGGGTGGTGTAGGGGTTGTGACGTTTCATCGGGGTGCCCCGCTGCCGAGGATGCAACCACAGGTCGAAGGGAGCACGGGCGATGCGCGGACGGATCTTGGTCACGGCGACGGCACTGCTGGGAGCGGCCGCCGCCGGCGTACCGGCCCCGGCGCTGGCCGACGCGCCCACCTCCACCGGCTGGGGCTCCTCGGGCAGCGTCGACGTGCTCGTGGACAACCAGCACGTGGTCACCGGCGAACTCGCCCGCTGCGACGCCGACGGCCCCACCACCGTCCGCACCGAGGGCGGCGCCACGGGCGACGTCGCGGAGTTCGGCCTCGGCGGCACCACCTGCGGCCGCACCGGCCCCACCGCCACGGTCACCGCCGGCGGCCAGCGCTTCGCCGCCAACGTGCTCAAGCGCTGGGGCGGCCCGGCGATCACCGTGCGCACCTTCTCGGCCGGCTGCTCGACGACGAAGAACGGCAGCACCGGCACCGTCTCCATCGGCGAGGTCGGCGGCTTCACCGTGCCGTCCTCGATCCCGGCGAACTACCGCGTGCTGATCCTGGGCGGCGAGGCCGGCACCGCGCTGGCCGCGGTCACGATCAACGAGACCGTGACCCCGCAACCCGCCGACGGCAGCCTGGTGACGCACGCGGTGCACATCCAGCTCTTCCCCCAGGGCGGCCCGGCCAGCGGCGACATCTACCTGGGCACGGCGGCGTGCAACCCGTTCGGCAAGGGCGGGGCGCCGCAGCCGCCGGCTTGAGGCGAGAGCGCCAGAATCACGGGGTGCCGACCCTCGAGATCCGCCCCGCGCGTGCCGCCGAGTTCGAGGCCGTCGCCGAGTTGCGCTGGCGTTGGGTCGCGGAGCGCGACGGCTTGCCCGATGCCGAGCGGCCCGCGTTCGTGCGGGAGTTCGCCGAGTGGGCGCGGGAGAACGCGGCCACGCACCGGTGCCTGGTCGCGGTGCGCGCGGAGCAGGTGGTCGGGATGGCGTTCCTCGTGGTCACCAGCCGCGTGCCATCACCGCTGGTGTTCGCGCGGGCCTCCGGCGACCTGCAGTGCGTGTACGTGGTGCCGGAGGCGCGCGACGACGGAGTCGGGGGCCGGCTCATCCGGGCCACCCTGAAGCTGGCCGGCGAGCTCGGCCTGGAGCGGGTCACCGTGCACTCGTCGGAGCGCGCCGTGCCGGCGTACGAGCGGCACGGGTTCGCGGTGTCACCCCTGTTGCTGCAGGCGAAGCGACCGTAGCGGCCGCTTCGCCCGGTCCACTCAGGACGCGGCCGGCGGAACCACCGCGGTACCGCTGTACGTGACCCCGGCCTTGTCGAAGTCGGCCAGCGTCGCGTCCACCGTGGGCTGCGAGCCGCCGACCGTGAGGTCCAGCAGGACGTTCACGGAGAAGCCCGCCTGGGCCGCGTCGAGTGCCGTGGCGCGGACGCAGAAGTCCGTGGCGATGCCGACGACGTCGACGGCCGTGACGTCGTGGGAGCGCAGCCAGTCGGCCAGCGGGTGGCCGTCGCCGGACTTGCCCTCGAAGCCGGAGTAGGCGGCGGTGTATTCGCCCTTCGAGAACACGGCCGTGATGGGCACGATGTCGAGCGACGGGTGGAACGACGCGCCCGCGGTGCCGGCGACGCAGTGGCGCGGCCAGCTCGTGGAGAAGTTCGGCGTGTCGCTGAAGTGGTCGCCCGGGTCGATGTGGTGGTCGCGGGTGGCGACGACGTGGTCGTAGCCCCCTTCGGCGGCGTGGCGGGAGATGGCTTCCGCCGCGGCCGCGCCGCCGGGCAGGCCCAGCGAGCCGCCCTCGCAGAAGTCGTTCTGCACGTCCACCACGATCAGCGCGGTTCCCATGTGTCGGCTCCCTCTACAGAAACGTCGTCGGTATCGCGGGTTCACCGTGCGAGAGCTTGAGGCCCTCCCACGGCAGGCTCACCTGGGCGCGGCGCAGGCGGGCCCGCGCGTCGTCCAGCGTGGGCAGATCATCCACCGCTCGGCCGCCGCGCACCAGGGGGATCTGCAGGTCAAGATCGTGTTCCTCGGCCTTCGGCCGGCCTGACGCCGCCGTCCACACGACCTCTTCCACGGCCGTGCCGGTGGAGCGGTGGCGGCGCAGCGAGTGCTTGCGCCCGCCGCGGGATTCCTTGTGGGCGCTGCGTTTCGCGACCGGGCGGCCGTCGACCTCCACCAGCTTGTAGACCATGCCGGCGGTCGGCGCGCCCGAGCCGGTGACGACCGAGGTGCCCACGCCGTACGCGTCCACCGGCTCCGCGCGCAGCGCCGCGATGGCGTGCTCGTCGAGGTCGCCGGACACCACGATGCGGGTGTCCTTCGCACCGAGGGAGTCGAGCTGGTCGCGGGCCTTGCGCGCGAGCGGGCCGACGTCACCGGAGTCGATGCGGATCGCGCCGAGCTCGGAGCCGGCCACGCGCACGGCGGTCTCGATGCCGGCGGTGATGTCGTAGGTGTCCACGAGCAGCGTGGTGTCCGGGCCCATCTTGTCCACCTGGGCGCGGAACGCCTGCTCCTCGCTGTCGTGCAGCAGCATGAAGGCGTGGGCCACGGTGCCGCGCGTCGGAATGCCGTAGCGGCGTCCGGCCTCGAGGTTCGACGTGGTCGCGAAACCCGCGATGTAGGACGACCGCGCGGCGGCGACGGCGGCGTACTCGTGGGTGCGCCGCCCGCCCATCTCGATGATCGGCCGCCCGTGCGCCGCGCCGGACATGCGCGCCGCGGCCGAGGCGATGGCGCTGTCGTGGTTGAGGATCGACAGCACCAGCGTCTCGAGCAGCACGGCCTCGGCGAACGAGCCGCTCACCGTGAGGATCGGGGAGCCCGGGAAGTACAGCTCACCCTCGGGGTAGCCCTCGATGTCGCCGGAGAACTCGTAGTCGGCCAGCCACGACAGCGTCGCGTCGTCGACCACCGCCGTCTGCTCCAGCACGGTGAGCTCGGCGTCGGTGAACCGGAAGTCGGCGATCGCGTCGAGGACGCGCGCGGTTCCGGCGACGACGCCGTAGCGCCGCCCGTCGGGCAGCCGGCGCGCGAAGACCTCGAACACGCAGGGCCGCTCGGCGGTCCCGTCGGCCAGCGCGCTGCCCAGCATGGTCAGCTCGTAGTGGTCGGTGAGCAGCGCCGTGCTGGCGCTGGTGACCGGCTCGGGTGCACCCATGGGGCCAGCCTATTCACCCACATGGCCGGACCTGGCGCGGCGTACCCCGTGACCCCCGTGACACCATGGTGTTCATGTCCACGCCTGTCGCATCCGAACAGACGCAGGTTGATCCACTCGGGGCAGAGGTCGCCGAGGAAGACAAGCCGTGGCGGACCGTCGTGTGGAACGATCCGGTCAACCTGATGTCGTACGTGACGTACGTGTTCCAGAAGCTGTTCGGCTACAGCCGGGACCACGCCACGAAACTGATGCTCGACGTGCACCACAAGGGCAAGGCGATCGTGTCGTCGGGGTCCAAGGAGAAGGTGGAGACGGACGTGGCGAAGCTGCACGCCGCCGGCCTCTGGGCCACGATGGAGCAGCCGTCGTGAAGGCCTGGCGCCGCAAGGGCGACGTGATCCTCGCGGGCTTCGAGCAGCAGGAGGCCGCCGTGCTGCGCGGCCTGGTCAGCCAGCTCGAGGACATGCTGCGTGCCCGGGGCGAGGAAGCCCCGCAGGACGAGCTCGCCGAGCTCACCGGCATCCGCACCGGCCCGTCGGAATCACCCGACGACCCGGTGCTCTCGCGGTTGCTGCCCGACTTCCACAAGCTCGACCCCGACAACCCGTCGCGCGAGGACCTCGACTCGGCGGCCGCGATGCGCTCGCTGCACGAGCCCGAGCTGTTGGAGACCAAGGTCGGCGTGGCGAAGGTCGTGCTCGACACGCTGCCGCGCGACGGCGGCGAAGTGCACCTGGCGCTCGAGCAGGCCGACGCGTGGCTGGGCGCGCTCAACGACGTGCGCCTCGCGCTCGGCACCGCGCTCGACGTGACCGAGGACATGCCCGACGAGCTTCCCGACGACGACCCGCGGGCCCCGCACCTGGGCGTGTACCACTGGCTGACCTGGGTGCAGGAGACGCTGATCCAGGCGCTGACCGCGTGATCAGCGCGATCACCTCGATCACCGACGTACCCGGCGTGCTCGTCGGGCACCACCACCGGCTCGGCGACGGCTGGGCCACGGGCACCACGGTCGTGCTCGTGCCCGGCGGCGCGACCGGTGCGGTCGACCAGCGCGGCGGCGCGCCCGGCACCCGCGAGACCAACCTGCTGGAGCCGGAGAACCTGGTGCAGCGCGTGAACGCCGTGTGCCTCTCCGGCGGCAGCGCGTACGGACTGGCCGCGGCCGACGGTGTGATGCGCTGGCTGTCCGAGCGCAACCTCGGTTTTCCCGTGGGGCCCGAGCCGCACCAGGTCGTGCCGATCGTGCCCGGCGCGGTGCTGTTCGACCTGCCGCGCAGCGAGTGGGGCAACCGGCCGGACGCCGCTTTCGGTTACGCCGCTTGTGAAGCGGCCGCCACGGCCTTCGCGTCGGGCAGTGTCGGCGCCGGCACCGGTGCCGTGGTCGGGTCACTCAAGGGTGGCATCGGTTCGGCGAGCGAAGTGGTCGACGGCGTGACTGTCGGGGCCCTGGCCGCCGTGAACGCCGGCGGTGAGGCCGTCGACTTCACGACCGGCCGCGCGTTCGCCGCGGACCACGAGGTCGACGCCGAGTTCGGCGTCCGCTGGCCCGAGCGGCCGGGAGAAGTACCGCCCGCGCGGACCGACCTGAACACCACCATCGGCGTGGTCGCGTGCGACGCGGCGCTGTCGAAGGCGGAGGCGCGCCGGCTCGCGGTGGCGGCGCAGGACGGCCTGGCCCGCGCCGTGCGCCCGGCGCACACGATGTTCGACGGCGACACGGTGTTCGCACTGGCCACCGGCGCCCGGGAGCTGCCGGCCGGCCTCGGCACGTTCGCCGAAGGCCGGCGGGCCGGGGCGCTCGACGCGTTGTGCTCGGCCGCGGCCCGGGTGTTCGCCCGCGCGATGGTGCACGGCCTGCTCACGGCCACGGCGGCCGGCGGTGTGGCGGCGTACCGGGACGTGTGGCCCGAGGCGTTCACCGGTTAGAGGCGTTCAGCGGCTGACCGAGCCAGGCCACGCCGTGGAGGACCACTCGTCTCAGGGTGGGAAACGCCGGCCCGGTGGTGGACCTTCAGCGGCCCTGGACCGGCGCGAAATCGTCCCCGACGCAGGTGGTTGAGCGGAAGGTCTCACAGTCTGGACAGGGTGGGTCCACCACCTAAGATGTCGATGTGCTCAGGATCCGCCGTGAACTCGTCGACGAGATCGTCGCCCACGCCCGCCGTGACCACCCCGACGAGGCGTGCGGGGTGATCGCCGGTCCGGAGGGGTCCGATCGCCCGGAACGGTTCATCCCGATGACCAACGCCGCGCGCTCCCCGACGTTCTACCAGTGGGACTCGATGGAGCAGATCAAGCTGCACCGCGAGCTGGAAGCCAACGACGAGGTGCCCGTGGTGATCTACCACTCGCACACCGCGACCGAGGCCTATCCCTCGCGCACGGACGCGAACATCGCTTCGGAGCCGGAGGCGCACTACGTGCTCGTCTCCACCAGAGAACCCGATTCGCACGAGTTCCGCTCGTACCGGATCGTAGGCGCCGAGATCACCGAGGAGCCGGTCGAGATCGTCGACTGAGCACCGAGAACCAGTACGGAATACGCGGGGCGCCCCGTGCGTCAGCCACTAGGAACTCACCGGAGGTAGAAAACCATGGCCGTGACCGTTTCCATCCCGACCATCCTGCGCACGCACACCGGCGGCGAGAAGTCCGTCGAGGCGGCGGGCAAGACCGTCCTCGAGGTGATCGACGACGTCGAGTCGCGCCACTCAGGGCTCAAGGCTCGCCTGGTCAAGGAAGAGAAGCTGCACCGCTTCATCAACGTCTACGTGAACGACGAAGACGTGCGCTTCGCCGGTGGCCTCGGTGCCGAGGTGAAGGACGGCGACACGCTCACCATCCTGCCCGCGGTGGCCGGCGGCGCGCGCTAAACCGATGGCGCGCTACGAGTCCCTGCTCGACGCGCTCGGCGGCACGCCGCTCGTCGGGCTGCCCCGGCTTTCGCCCACCCACGACGTGCGGTTGTGGGCGAAGCTCGAGGACCGCAACCCGACGGGCTCGATCAAGGACCGGCCCGCGCTGGCCATGATCGAGGCCGCCGAGCGTGACGGACTGCTGCGACGCGGCTCGACGATCCTCGAGCCGACGTCGGGCAACACCGGCATCTCGCTGGCCATGGCCGCGAAGCTCAAGGGCTACGGCCTGGTGTGCGTGATGCCGGAGAACACCTCGACCGAGCGCAAGCAGCTGCTGCAGGCCTACGGCGCGCGCATCGTGTTCTCGCCGGCGGCGGGCGGTTCGAACGAGGCCGTGCGGCGGGCGAAAGAGCTGGCCGAGCAGAATCCCGAATGGGTGATGCTCTACCAGTACGGCAACCCGGCCAACGCCGACGCGCACTACCGCGGCACCGGTCCCGAGCTGCTGAAGGACCTGCCCACGCTCACGCACTTCGTCGGCGGCCTCGGCACCACCGGCACGCTGGTCGGGGTCGGGCGCTACCTGCACGAGGCGAAGCCGGACGTGCAGATCATCGCGGCCGAGCCGCGCTACGGCGAGCTGGTGTACGGCCTGCGCAACCTCGACGAGGGGTTCGTGCCGGAGCTGTACGACCCCAGCGTGCTCAACGGGCGGTATTCGGTGGGCGCGTACGACGCGCTGCGCCGCACGCGTGACCTGCTGGAGAACGAGGGCATCTTCGCCGGCATCTCCACCGGCGCGGTGCTGCACGCGGCGCTGGCCGTCGCGGAAAAGGCCGCTGCGCGCGGGGAAGCCGCGGATGTGGCGTTCGTCGTGGCCGACGCCGGCTGGAAGTACCTGTCCACGGGTGCGTACGCGGGTTCGCTCGACGAGGCCGCCGCGCGGCTGGACGGGCAGCTCTGGGCATGAGGACCATCGGGCTCCTGGGCGGCATGAGCTGGGAGTCCTCGGCCGAGTACTACCGCCTGGTGAACTCGCGGGTGCGCGACGCGCTGGGCGGGTACCACTCCGCTCGCGTGGTGTTGTACTCGGTGGATTTCGCGGAGATCGAGGCACTGCAGGCTTCGGGTGACTGGGCGGCGGCGGGCGAGGTGCTGGCCGCCGCCGCTTCGGCGTTGGAGGCGGCCGGGGCGGACGTGATCGTGTTGTGCACCAACACGATGCACAAGGTGGCGTCTTCGTTGCGGACCGGTGTGCCGTTCCTGCACCTGGGGGACACCACGGCCGCGGCGGTGCTCGCGGCCGGGGTTTCGCGGGTCGGTCTACTCGGGACGGCGTTCACGATGAGCCAGCCGTTCTACCGGGAACGCCTTGAGGCACACGGGCTTTCGGTGGTGGTTCCGTCCACTTCGGACCAGGAGCTGGTGCACCGGGTGATCTACGACGAGCTGGTGCGCGGGGTGGTCTCGGCTTCGTCGCGGGCGGCGTACCGCGAGGTGATCGCGCGGCTGGTCGCGGCGGGCGCGGAGGGCGTGATCTACGGCTGCACGGAGATCGAGCTGCTGGTGGACCAGTCCGACAGCGCGGTGCCGGCGTTCCCGACCACGCGGCTGCACGCCGAAGCGGCGGTCGACTGGGCGCTCGGGGTGCGGGAGCTGCCGCCGGCGCCTTGATCGCGCGGTCTGGCAGGGGGCTGGCAGCGCGTGCCAGTGTGCTGGCAGTGCGGTGTGCGCGGCGTGCCAGTGGATCACGGCACTCTTCGGTGCGTGGGCGATCTTGCCCCGCTTACCCGAGGAGTCACCATGAACACTGTCACGATCATCGGCGCCGGGCTCGGCGGTCTTGTGCTGGCGCGCGTGCTGCACGTGAACGGAATCGCGGCCACGGTCTATGAAGCCGAGGCCTCCGCCGGCGCGCGGGCACAGGGCGGAATGCTCGACATCCACGACTACAACGGCCAGCTCGCCATCGAGGCCGCCGATCTGGTGGACGAGTTCCGCGGCCTCATCCTGGAAGGCCGCCAGCAGATGCGGCTGCTCGACAAGCACGGCACCGTCCTGTTCGACAAGGCCGACGACGGCACCGGAGGCCGGCCCGAAGTGCAACGCGGGGAGCTGCGGCAGCTGCTGCTCGACTCGCTCCCCGCCGGCACGGTTCGTTGGGGCCACAAGGTTCTCGGCGCCCGAACACTCGCCGACGGCCGCCACGAAGTGACTTTCGCCGACGGCAGCGCCGTGACCACCGATCTGCTGGTGGGCGCCGACGGTGCGTGGTCGCGCATCCGGCCACTGCTCTCGCCCGAGGTCCCCGAATACGCGGGCACGGCCATGGTCGAGACCTACCTGTACGAGGCCGACACCCGCCACCCGGCCACCGCGAAGGCCGTCGGCGGCGGCTCGCTGGGCGTCATCGGCTCGGACAAGGGCATCATGGCCCACCGCGAAACCGGCGACACCCTGCACACGTACGTGTCGCTCACGCGGAAGCTGGAGTGGTTCGACGCCATCGACTTCACTGACCCGGCCGCCGCGGCCGCGCGCGTCGCCGAGGAGTTCACCGGCTGGGCCCCGGAACTCACGGCACTGATCACCGACGGCGACACCGCGCCGGTGCTGCGCCTGCACCACGTGCTGCCGCTGGAGCACCGCTGGTCGCGCGTCCCGGGCGTCACCCTCGTCGGCGACGCGGCGCACCTCATGCCGCCCAACGGTGAAGGCGCCAACCTCGCCATGCTCGACGCCGCCGAACTCGGCCAGGCCCTTGCCGCCCGGCCGGGCGACGTGGAGGCCGCGCTGGCCGAGTACGAGGCGGCGATGTTCCCGCGCAGCGCCAAGATCGCCATCGGCAGCGCGGAGTTCGAGGCCGCGATGGACGGTCAGTCGGAGGAGGACACCGCGCAGACGCTGATCAAGGTGTTCTCCGGCCTCACTCCCGGCGAGGGCCTGTTCTGAGCCGCTGACCTCGGTTCCGTGACCGATTCGTTCGACTCCGCGATGCGCATGATGCGGCGCCACAACCGGGAGACGCGGGAAGCCGGGTTCCAGCTCCTGCTCGCGGACGCCGCCAACCACGCCGACGCGCTGCTCGCGGAGTTCGAGGCCGAGACCGAAAACCACGGCCTGCGCTGCTGGCTCCTGGAACTGATCGGCGAGGCGGCGGTCCCGCGGGCGCTCCCGGTGCTCGTCACGCAGCTGGACAGCCCCGACGAAGCCCTCCGCTCCTGGGCGATCCGCGGGCTGGAACGCCTGGACACCCGGGAAGCCCGGACGGCGTTGTGGCGGGCGAAGGCGAACGGGACGATCGCGTAGGTCGCGCGGCTCTGCTGCGGCCGGCTCGTGCGGCGGTGACCCGAGTGCGGTAGGGGGCGGTTCGACTCGCCGGGGCGCGGTGACGTGGTCGCGCCGGGACGCCAGCGGCACCCCGGCACCGCCCTGAACTCGAACATCAGGGAATTCACCCGAGGCCACTGGCACCGGACAGTCGTAACCTGGACCACATGAGCGCACTCCCACCGCAGCCCATGCCGTTCGGGGATCAGCCGGCGGACAAGGCGAAGTCCACCGACGTGGCGAAGCGCATCCTGCCGCCCAACCCCAAGGCGGCGGCCATCGTCGCGGTGGGGTTCACGTTGGTGCTCTACCTGGTGGAGCTGGTGGACGTGATCCTTCCGGCGAACCTGGTGAACGGCGGGATCGTGTCGAGGCAGCTCTCGGGGCTCGACGGGGTGCTGTGGGCGCCGCTGTTGCACGCCGGGTGGGGACACCTGCTGTCGAACACCGTGCCGGTGCTGGTGTTGTCCTTCCTGGTGATGGCGGCCGGGATCGGGCGCTGGGCGGTGGTCACGGCGATCATCTGGATCGTGTCGGGCCTGGGGGTGTGGCTGGTCGGGCCGTCGAACACGGTGACCGTGGGCGCGTCCGGGCTGGCGTTCGGGTGGCTGGCGTTCCTGCTGGTCCGGGGCATCTTCAACCGGGCGTTCGGCCAGATCCTGGTGGCCGTGGTGCTGCTGGGCGTGTGGAGCGGGATGCTCTGGGGCCTGCTGCCCGGCAACCCCGGCATCTCCTGGCAGGGCCACCTCTTCGGCGCCCTCGCGGGTGTCCTCGCGGCCTGGCTCACGGCGCGGGGCGACCGTCCCAAGAAGAAGGCTGCCGGTAGCCTCGAGGTGTGAGCTCCCCGACCGCCGACGCGCCCATCGGGGTTTTCGATTCCGGCGTCGGCGGTCTCACCGTCGCCCGGTCGATCCTCGAGCTGCTGCCGGCCGAGCAGCTGCGCTACGTCGGCGACACCGCGCGCAACCCGTACGGCCCCCTCCCCATCGCCACCGCGCGCCAGTACGCGCTCGAAGCCCTTGACGATCTCGTCGAAGGCGGCGTGAAAGCGCTGGTCATCGCGTGCAACACGGCCTCGGCCGCCTGCCTGCGCGATGCTCGCGAGCGCTACGACGTGCCCGTGATCGAGGTCGTGCTGCCGGCCGCGCGCCGGGCCGCCGCGGTCACGCACAGCGGGCGCGTAGGCGTGATCGGGACCGAAGGGACCGTTCGTTCCCGGGCCTACGACGACGCGTTCGCCGCCGCCCCCGGCGTGCAGCTCAGCAGCGTGGCGTGCCCGCGGTTCGTGGATTTCGTGGAGCGCGGCATCACGTCCGGCCGCCAGATCCTGGGCCTGGCGCAGGGCTACCTGCAGCCGCTGCTCGAAGCCGACGTCGACACGCTCGTGCTCGGCTGCACGCACTACCCGCTGCTGTCGGGGGTGCTGCAGATCGTGATGGGCCAGGACGTCACGCTCGTGTCGAGCGCCGACGAGACCGCCAAGGACCTCTACCGCGTGCTCACCGACCTCGACCTGCTGGCCGAGCGCGACACGCCGCCGCACCACGAGTTCATGGCCACGGGTTCGCCGGAGCCGTTCACGCGGCTGGCGGCGCGGTTCATGGGCTTCGCGCCGGGTGTCCTCGCTCCCACGAGCGCGTGACCCGGCCGCCGCGCCCTTACGCTTAGTACTGTGCGACTGACGATCCTCGGCTGCTCGGGCAGCGTCCCCGGGCCGAACGCCGCCGCGTCCGGGTACCTGCTGGAAGCCGAGGGGTTCCGCCTCGGCCTCGAGCTCGGCAACGGCGCGTTCGCCCAGCTCCAGACCGTGCTCGACCCGTTCGACCTCGACGCGCTCGTCCTTTCGCACCTGCATTCCGACCATTGCGCCGACGTCAACTCGCTCACGGTGCTGCGTCGCTACCACCCGGCGCCGCCGTACCCGGCCCGGCCGCGGCGGCTGCCGCTCTACGCACCGGAGGACGCGCCGACCCGGCTGGCCCACGCGTACGCGGCCGACGCCGACGAGCGCGCCGCCGTGGACCTGTCCGACGTCTACGACTTCCACACGCTGCGTGAGGAAACGCGCCAGATCGGGCCGTTCGACGTCACGGCCGCGGTGGTCCGGCACCCGACGCCGGCGTTCGGCCTGCGCATCGCCTATGGCGGCAGCATCCTCGCCTACACCGGCGACACCGGGCCGTGCGGCGCGCTCGGTGAGCTCTCCGACGGCGTCGACGTGCTGCTGTCGGAAGCTTCCTGGACCGACGCCCACGACCGCCCCGACGGCGTGCACCTGTCCGGAAAACAGGCCGCTGAGCTGGCGAAGGAGGCCGGCGTCGGGCGCCTGCTGCTCACCCACGTCGCCCCCTGGACCGACCGCCGCGCGGTGCTCGCCGAGGCCGCCGCGGTGTTCCCGGACGCCGAGCTCGTGACCCAGGGCGCCGTCTACGAGATCTGAGCGGCGGACTGTCGGGGGCAGGCCTTACAGTGCACCCCGTGACGAGGAAAGATGGCAGGAACGACGACCAGCTCCGCGACATCAAGATCACGCGCGGGTTCCAGAAGTGGCCTGCCGGGTCGGTGCTCATCGAGTTCGGCAACACGCGGGTGCTGTGCGCGGCCAGCGTCACCGAGGGCGTGCCGCGGTGGCGGGCCGGCTCCGGGCTGGGCTGGGTCACGGCGGAGTACGCGATGCTCCCGTCGGCCACCAACACCCGCGGCGACCGCGAAGCCGTGAAGGGCCGCATCGGCGGCCGCACCCACGAGATCTCCCGGCTGATCGGCCGTTCGCTGCGCGCGTGCATCGACCTCGCCGCGCTGGGCGAGAACACCATCGTGATCGACTGCGACGTGATCCAGGCCGACGGCGGCACCCGCACCGCCGCGGTCACCGGCGGCTACGTCGCGCTGCGCGACGCCATCACCTGGCTCGGCGCGGCCAATCGGCTCAACGACCCGCAGCCGCTGTCGTCCTCGGTTGCGGCGGTGAGCGTCGGCGTGGTCGACGGGCGTGTGCGCCTGGACCTGCCGTACGAGGAGGACTCGCGCGCGGAGGTCGACATGAACGTGGTCGCCACCGACGCCGGCACGCTCATCGAGGTGCAGGGCACCGGCGAGGGCGCCACCTTCGCCCGGTCCACTTTGGACACCATGCTCGACCTGGCGCTGGCCGGCTGCGC
Organism: Amycolatopsis rhabdoformis; assembly: GCF_035918295.1. GTDB lineage: Bacteria > Actinomycetota > Actinomycetes > Mycobacteriales > Pseudonocardiaceae > Amycolatopsis > Amycolatopsis rhabdoformis. Next base: position 6,102,108 of record NZ_CP142149.1, on the reverse strand, counting down.
CACGCTCACGCAGCTGCAGAACGAGGCGCTGGCGCTGCCGTACCCGGGCGAGCTTCCGCAGCCGCGTCCGGACAAGAAGAAGGGCGCCAAGTGACGAAGCTGCTGCTGGCCACCCGCAACCAGAAGAAGCTCGGCGAGCTGCGGCGCATCCTCGAGGCCGAGGGCATCGCCGGCATCGAGGTGCTGGGCCTCGGCGACGTCGAAGAGTTCCCCGAGGCCCCGGAAACCGCGCCGGACTTCGAGGGCAACGCCGTGGCCAAGGCGCGTGACGCCGTGGCGGCCACCGGCCTGCCCGCCGTCGCCGACGACTCCGGCCTGGCGGTCGACGCGCTCAACGGCATGCCCGGCATCCTGTCCGCGCGCTGGTCGGGCCGCCACGGCGACGACGACGCCAACCTCGACCTGGTGCTGGCGCAGCTCACCGACACCCCGGACGAGCGCCGCGGCGCGGCCTTCGTGTGCGCCGCCGCGCTCGTGCTCCCCTCGGGCGAGGAGACCATCGTCCGCGGCGAGTGGCGCGGCACGCTGCTGCGCGAACGCCGTGGTACGAACGGTTTCGGTTACGACCCGATCTTCGTCGCCGACGGCGAGACCCGCGCGTCGGCGGAGATGGAGCCGGCCGAAAAGGACGCGGTGTCGCACCGGGGCCGCGCGTTGCGGGCACTCCTGCCGGCGCTTCGGGACCTCGCTTCCGCCTGAGTCACCGGTCGCTGGGCTTCATCACCTGCAGCTCGCAGGTCTGCTCGATCTGGTCGGAGTTCGGCGGCTGGTTGTCACTCGTGTAGTGCCACGGGGTCTCGTCGCTGTCCGGGTCCTCGGCCACGTGCATGCCCTGGCCTGTCATGCATTCGACCCAGCGGTGCAGGTTGTCCTTGTACTGCGGGTTCGCCGGGTCCTCGCCCCACGGCAGCAGCGGCAGCTTCGACCGGCACGCGTCGCCGGCGGCCTTGTGGTCCTTGCTCCACTGCTCGGCGCCGGCGATGCTGTTCGGCTGCTGGTCGACGTCGGCGTCGTGGTCCTTCATGCAGGTGCGCCACGGTTCGATCAGCCGCTGGGAGTCCTCGGGGCTCTCGTCCACGCGGTGGCGCGGCCGGCCGCCGTCGGGGTCGGCGGGCGGCGCGGCCGAGGAGGACGCGGCGCTCGACGAAGGCGTGCTGAGCGAAGCGACTTGCGGGCCGGAGGCGGCCGGCGCCGAACACGCCGTGACCACCAGTGCCAGCCCCGCGAGCCAGACCACTTTGGACATTCGAAGCTCCCTCACGTCGTTGCCAGGGCTTGGGTCGGGGTGAGCCGCGAGGCCCGGATCGACGGGTGGATGCCCGCGAGCGCGCCCACGAGCAAGGCGCCCGCCACGCCGCCGGCCACCGACAGCGGCGGGATCACCGGCGGCCAGCCCTCATACGTCGTGTACAGCAGCGTCACCACCACGCCGAGCACCGTCCCCGCCAGGCCACCGAGGCCGGACAGCGCCACCGCCTCGGTGAGGAACTGCCCGCGGATCTGCCCGCGGGTGGCGCCGAGCGCGCGGCGCAAGCCGATCTCCCGGCGGCGTTCCAGCACCGAGATGAACATCGTGTTGGCCACTCCGACCCCGCCGACCAGCAACGCGACGCCGGCCAAGCCGAGGAACAACGCGGAGAACGTGCTCTGGCTCGCTTGTTTCGCCGCCAGCGCGTCGGACGGCCGGCTCACCGACACCAGTCCGGGCAGCTGCGGGTACAGCGTGGCCGGCAGCACGGCTCGCACGTCCGGAATGGCGTCTTCGCGGGCTTTCACGTAGATCACCGTCGGGTGGCCGTCGAAGCCGAGGAACTGCTTGGCCGAGCCCCAGCCCACGAGCACCGCGCGTTCGATGTCCGGCGCGAGCGGCATCGGCGCCAGCACGCCGGTCACGGTGTACCACTGCTCGCCGATCATCACGATCGGCGCGGGCCGGCCGGGCGTCACCGCGGGGATGCCGAGGCGGGCGGCCGCGACGTAACCGAGCACGACGGCGGGCAGGTTCTGTGTTGCCGCGTCGAGGAATTTGCCGCTCTGCACCCGCCCGTTGAGCGCGGACAACAGGTCCGGGCTGCTCGCGAGCACGGCCAGTCCCGAGCCGTCCTGCGGATCGGTGAGGTCCGAGCGCCGCACGGTGGTGTGGGTGTTCGCGACGGCTGCGGCCGTGGTCACCGGACCGATCCGCGCGACGCTGCCCACCGACGACTCGGGCAGCAGCACCGGCGGCGTCTGGTTCGGCTGCGGTTCGGCGCGCAGCATGTTCGTGCCCAGCGCGGTGAGCTTGTCCAGCAACGAAGCCTGGCTCGACGCCGGGATGCCGGTGACCACGATCATCGTCGCGATGCCGAGCGAGATCCCGAGGGCCGAAAGTGCCGCGCGCAGGCGGCGCGTGCTGATGCCGAGCAGGCCGAGCCGCAGCACGTCGCGCAGACCCAGGCGTACGGGGCGGGTGTCGAGTGTGGTGCTCACGCCGCCCTCACCACGAGGTCCTGCACGATCCGGCCGTCGCGGAACTCGATGCGCCGCGGCAGGCTGGCTGCGATGTCGCGGTCGTGCGTGATGATCGCGATGGTGGTGCCTTCGGTGTTGAGACCGTGCAGGAGATCGAGCACGGCGCGGCCGTTGGCGGTGTCGAGCGCGCCCGTCGGCTCGTCGGCGAGCACGAGCGCGGGGTCGTTCACCACGGCGCGCGCGATTGCCACGCGCTGGCGCTCACCGCCGGAAAGCTCGTGCGGCCGGTGGTCTACGCGGTGCGCGAGGCCGACGCGGCCCAGCGCTTCCAGCGCGAGCGGGCGTCGGTGCTTGCGCGCCACGCCGGCGTAGAGCAGGCCGGTGGCCACGTTCTCGGCGGCGCTGAGGCCGTCGGTGAGGTGGAACTGCTGGAACACGAAGCCCAGCCAGCGTCCGCGCAGCGCGGACAAGCGGCGGTCGTTCAGCTGCGTCACGTCCTGGCCGCCGAGCTCGACGGTGCCCGACGTCGGCAGGTCGAGCGTGCCCACGATGTTCAGCAGCGTCGACTTGCCCGAACCGGACGGTCCGACGATCGCCAGCAGCTCGCCCTCTGCCACGGCCAGCGACACGTCGTCGAGCGCCTTCACGCCGCCGGGGTAGTGCTTGCTCACGCCCCGCAGGGCGAGCACCGGGGTCACGAGGTCGTCACCACCCGCAGGCCTTCGGTGATGCCCGGGCCGCTGATCTCCACCTGGTCGCGGGCGAACATGCCGGTCTTCACCGGCACGAGCTTCCCGCCCTGCAGCTGCACGGCGTAGCCGCCTTCGCGCAGCGCGACCAACGCGCCGAGCGGCACGGCCAGCACGCCGGCGTGGGTCTCCGTGGCCACCTTGACCTGCACCGACGCGGAATCGAGGTCGCCGACGTCGGCCGCGTTCACGGGCACCACGGTCACGTTGATCTTCGGTGGACCCTGCACCGACTGGTCGCCGCCCGAGGCGTCGCCGCCGGTCACCGCGGTGCTCACCGAGCTGACCTTCGCGGGGATCTCCTTGCCGTCCGGGCGCACCATCGTCACGGCCATGCCGGCCTTCACCGAGCCGACCTCGGCCGCGTCCACGGGCGCGACCACGACCTTCGCCGTCGGCGTGGTGGTGAGCAGCGGGCCGGCGGCGGGGTCACCGAGCTGCGCGGTCACGCTGTTCACGCGGGCTTCGCCGGGCAGCACCACGACCTGGCCCACGTCGAGCGTGCCGGTGTCGGGCAGGCCGGCCTTCTTTTCCCACTTCTTGAGCGCTGCGGCGAAGGTGAACTTCGCCTTCTGCGGGTCCTTCGCGCGGGTGCCGACGGAATAGCCGAGGCGCGCGAGGTTGTCGGCGACCGTGGCGACGTCCGGGCCGGTCAGGTCGGGGTTGTCGAGCTTGCGGAACAGCGGGGTGTCGCCGAAGAACACCGGCACCGGCACGCCGTTCACGGAGTACAGCGGTTTCCCGCGCTGGGCCACGGAGCCGAGGTCCGGCAGCTGCGTGACCACGCCGGCGCCCGCGCCCTTGAGCGGCTCGGGCGTGCCGAAGCCGAGGGTGCCGGTGAAGGTGCGCGTGTTCGACAGGTCCGTTTTGGCCACGGCGACGGTCGTGACGGCGGGCGGGGGCGCGGCGGCTTCGGCGGTGCCTCGGCCGTGGTCGATCGCCACGTAGGCGCCGACGCCGAGCAGCACCACCACAGCGGCCGCGGTGGTGACGGCGATCGCGCGCCGCCGGGACTTTCCGGCCACTGCCGGCCCTCCCTCTCGCTTGGCCGGCGCGTCCGAAGTGGACTGAGCCGGTGGGTCCGGAGGCCACTATCGCGGCGAATTGTCAGGAAGCCGTCAGGAAGCGGTGCTGATCCGGTGTTCCCGCCGCGCTGGCTCGCTCGGGCGGGCGGAGATCCTTATGCTCGCAGCATGTGCGCTGACATCGTGCTCGCGGAGGACGACCCGAAACAAGCGGAACTCGTCCGCCGCTACCTCGAGCGGGAACGCCACTCCGTGGTGGTCGTGCCCGACGGCCGGGACACGCTCGACCTCGTGCGCCGCCGTCCGCCGGACCTGCTGGTGCTCGACGTGATGCTGCCGGGCATGGACGGGCTCGAGGTGTGCCGCATCCTGCGCGCCGAGTCCGACGTGCCGGTGCTGATGCTCACCGCGCGGTCCACTGAGGACGATCTGCTGCGTGGTCTGGACCTCGGGGCCGACGACTACATCACCAAGCCCTACAGTCCGCGCGAGCTGATGGCCCGGGTGCGCACTTTGTTGCGCCGCACCAAAAGCGCGGCTCCCGCAGGTGGGCCGCTGCGCGTCGGCGCGCTGACCGTGGACGTCGGGCGGCACGAGGTGGCCGTGTCCGGGACGCTGGTGGAGACCACGCCGGGTGAGTTCCGGCTGCTCGAGGTGATGGCCGCGCACCCGGACCAGGTGTTCACGCGCGGGCAGCTGCTGGAGCACCTGCACGGCTTCGACCGCTACATCACGCAGCGCGCGATCGACGTGCACGTGATGAACCTGCGCAAGAAGATCGAGCCGGCGCCGCGGAAACCGCAGCGGCTGCTGACCGTGTACGGCGTCGGCTACAAGCTCACGGCGGGCCCGGCCGGGGAGGAGACCCGTGCGCCGTAGCCTGCTGGTCCGGCTGATCGCGGTGTCGGCGCTGGTGGCCGTGTGCGCGATCGCGGCCACGGCGTGGCTGGCCGCGCGCACCACCACCGGTGCGATCAAGCAGGAACAGGGCCAGGTGTTCGCCGACGACGGCACCATCTACCAGGGCCTGCTCGCCTACGCGGCCGCGCACCCGAGCTGGGACGGCGTGGCCGGGATCGTGCACACCTACGCCGCGGACACCGGCCGCCGCGTGGTGCTGGCCACCCCGCAGGGCAAGGTGATCGCGAGCTCCGACGCCGATCCCGGCAAGCTGCCGCCGCAGCCGTCGGTGGTGATCGACCCGCTGTCGGTGGACCCGGGGCTCGGCGTGCAGTCCACACCGGACCGGATCGACCCCGCCGCCGTGGGCCCGTACAACCTGCCGCCGGACGAACGCACCAGGCTCACGAGCGCCGCGCGGCGGGTGCTCGAGTGCGTGCAGCAGCACTCGAGCCTCGGCACCATCGAGACGTCGCCCGGCGGCCATCCGCGAGTGGTGGCGGATGACCCGTTCGCGCTCACCCGGTGCAACGGCGCGGGTCTCGAGAAGCCGACCAAGACCGAACAGGCGGCGCTCACGAAGCTGCAGGGCCTCGTGAACGATTGCCTCGGCCGCAGCACGGTGAGCGCCCCGGCGGCGCAGCTCACCTCGCTTTCGTGGACCTTCGCCGGCCCCGAGTCCGCCGCGACGGACACGCCCACGCAGAACTGCCTGAACTCGGCGCGCCGGGAGCAGCTCACGCCCTACGTCGCGCCCGCCGCGTGGCTCTACATCACGGAGAAGGGCAGCGACCAGCCGCCGAGCGGCTTCACGCTCTCGGCCGACAATCAGGTGCGCCTGGCCGAGGTGGCCGGCGCGATCCTCGTGCTCACGGTCGTGGCCACCGGTCTCGCGTCGATCCGGCTGATCCGGCCGCTGCACGCGCTCACGGGCGCCGCGCAGCGCATGGAGGCCGGCGAGGCCGGGGCGCGCGTGCGGGTGAAGGGCAAGGACGAGATCGCACGGCTGGCGCGGGCGTTCAACGACATGTCCGAGGCGCGCGAGAAGCTGGAGGTCGCGCGCAAGGCCATGGTCAGCGACATCGCGCACGAGCTGCGCACCCCGCTGGCCAACATCCGCGGCTGGCTCGAGGCCACGCAGGACGGTGTGAGCCGCCTCGACGACGAGCTGGTCGTCTCACTGCTCGAAGAGGCGCTGCACCTGCAGCACATCGTCGACGACCTGCAGGACCTCGCCCTCGCCGACGCCGGCGCCCTGCGCGTGCACCCGGAGCCCATCGACGCCAACTCCCTGCTCACCCAGCTCGCCGCGGCCCACACCGCCCGCGCCGACACCGCCGGCGTGAGCCTGTTCGTGCGCACCATGCCCGACTCGGCCGTGACGGCCGACCCCGTGCGTCTTCGCCAGGCCCTGGACAACCTCGTGTCCAACGCCGTCCGCCACACCCCCCGCGGCGGCTCCGTCACCGTGAGCGCCACCCGCTCGGGGCCGGACGTCGTCTTCTCCGTGACCGACACCGGCGTCGGCATCGCCTCGGCCGACCTGCCCCACGTCTTCGACCGCTTCTGGCGCGCCGACAAGGCCCGCACCCGCGGCCCCTCCGGCGGCAGCGGCCTGGGGCTCGCCATCGTCCGCAACCTGGCCCAGGCCCACGGCGGCACCGTCACGGTGCGCAGCGTGGTGGGCGAGGGATCGACGTTCACGCTGCGGTTCCCGGCGGAGGGGCTTTCGGAGGGGTGACGCGGGGGTTTCGCCCTCGTGGCTGGGGTCAGGTGTTGATGCCGAGGTCGCTTGGCGACGTGGCCGGTGGCGCGGGTGTTGGAGAAGGCCTGGGCACAGTTCGCGTTCGTCGCCGTGATCGGTGGGCGCGGTGGCGTTGCGAAGGTCGCCGATTTTTCCAGGCTGTGACAGTGGTCGATGCGCCCCGGGGCGTGCCAAGCAGCGTGAGTCGGCGTCGCCGGGTGAGAGCGCCGCTGGTTGAGCGAGCCGAAGCCCCGCCTCGGGGGTGAGCCCGAGGCGGGTGGGCGTGCGTCAGGCGTTGATACCGAGGTCGCGGATGAGCTTGGCGACGTGGCCGGTGGCGCGGACGTTGTAGAAGGCGTGCGCGATCTTGCCGTCGGCGTCGACGACGAAGGTGGAGCGGATCACGCCCTGGTAGACGCGGCCGTAGTTCTTCTTCTCGCCGAAGGCGCCCCAGGCGTTGAGGACCTGCTTGTCGGGGTCGGCGAGCAGCGGGAAGGTGAGCTCTTCCTTCTCGACGAACTTCGCGAGCTTCTCCGGGGAATCCGGGGAGATGCCGAGGATCTGGTAGCCGGCGTTGTTGAGCTCGGCGAGGTTGTCGCGGAAGTCGCAGGCCTGCTTGGTGCAGCCCGGGGTCATCGCGGCCGGGTAGAAGTACACGACCACGGACTGGCCGCGGAAGTCGCTGAGGGAGACGCTCTTGCCCGTGCTGTCGGACAGGGTGAAGTCGGGGGCGGCGTCGCCGGGGGAGAGTCGCTGCTCGGTCATGACGGCAGCGTAATTCAGACGGCCCCGCAGTACGTGGCCACGGCGGGCTCGCTCGCGCTGGGGCGCAGCTGCACCGTGAGCTGCGTGATGCGGTCGGGCACGGCGAAGGCGAGCGTGAGCTGGGCCGAGCGGCCCTGCTGCAGGTCCTTGCCGGCGTCGGTGATGCCGCCGAGGCCCTGCGTGGCGTCGACGACCTGCTTGGTGGGCCTGCCGTTGATGCTCGCGACTACGGAAAGGCCCGAGAGGCGGTAGGAATCCGCGCCGTTGTTGGTGATCTCGATGCCGAACGACGCCGCGCGCGAGCTACGCGGATAGGCCGCCGCGCTGGGCTGGAACGACTGCGGGGCCGACACCGAGATCGTGACCCCGCTGGCGAACCGGTGTTCGGCGCCGAACTGCAGGTCACGGGGGGTCTGCGCGGCCGCGGCCTTCGCCGGGGCGCCGCCACCGCCGAGCGCCGCCGTGCCTTCCTGCGCGTCGACCCCACAGGCCGCCACCGCCATCAGCAAACAGGCGGAAAGCAACAGCTTCGGGGTGCGCGCGGGCGCCATCTCGGTTTACTCCAGTCGGGGCGGGGGCTCAGGCCGTTCGGCGTAGTGACCGAAGTCGACCCGCTCCACTGTCCCTGCACATGCACGTGCGCGCGCACGAAGACGCGGACCTGGTGTACAGCCGTGGCCGATCCGTGACCGAAAGGGCACTCCGGGTGACAGTCGTCACCGATGTGCCACTTAAACGGCGAAGGCGAACAAGAGGATGAAGATCGCCACGCCGACAGCCCACGCGATCATCAACCAGCCGAAGTCCCGCACCGGATCGACCGCGCGGCTCTCCTCACCCGGGATGTACACGCCGCGGTTCTCGAACCAGTCCGTCCACTTGCGCAACAGGCGCAGCGGATTACGTGACGGCACGCCCCACCTCCCGGATCGGCTTCGCGCTGCCAGCCTACGGGGGAGTCGGCTGCCTGGTGAAGGAGAGTCGGCGGGGTGAGGTGGCGCTCGGTGTGGCGTGTCTGGCTGGTGGGTTGGTCAGGCGAGGTCGGCGAGGCGGGTGGCGATGCGGGGCGGGCGAGGGGGTGCTCGGTTTGGTGTGTCTGCCTGCCGAGTTGATCAGGCGAGTCGGCTGGGCGGGGTGTGGGCAGGGCGAGGCAGCGCTCGGCGTGGTGCCTCTGGCCGCTGGGCTCGCTAGGCGAGGTCGGCTAGGCGGGTGGCGATGCGGCTGCTGGGTCGGTACGGCCGCTGGTCGGTCGGGCGAGGTTGGCTACGTGGGTGGTGATGCGGGGCGGCGAGGTGCTCCTCGGTGGGGTGCGTCTGTCGGCTGGGGTTGGTCAGGCGATGTCGGCCAGGTGGGGTGTGGGCAGGGCGAAGCGGTCCTCGGCGTGGTGCCTCGGGCCGCCGGACTTGCTAGGCGAAGTCGGCTAAGCGGTCGGCGATGCGGCCGCTGGGTCGGTCAGGCGAGGTCGGCTACGCGGGTGGCGATGCGGGGCGGCGAGGTGCTCCTCGGTGGGGTGCGTCTGTCGGCTGGGGTTGGTCGGGCGACGTTGGCCAGGTGGGGTGTGGGCAGGGCGAAGCGGTCCTCGGCGTGGTGCCTCGGGCCGCCGGGCTCGCTAGGCGAGGTCGGCTAGGCGGTCGGCGATGCGGCTGCTGGGTCGGTGCGGTCGCTGGGTCGGTCGGGCGAGGTTGGCTACGCGGGTGGTGATGCGGGGCGGCGAGGTGGCCCTCCGTGGGGTGCGTCTGCCCGCCGTGTTCGGTCAGGCGACGTCGGCCAGGTGGGGTGTGGGCAGGGCGAAGCGGCCCTCGGCGTGGTGCCTCGGGCCGCTGGGCTGGCTAGGCGAAGTCGGCCAGCCGGGTCGCGATGCGGGGCAGGTCGAGGCGGCCCTGGACGACGTCGTGGACGAAGGGTTCGGCGGCGTCCTCGTCGAGGGGGTGGCGGAGGGGTTTGTCGTTGAGGCCGAGGAAGAACCAGGTGGCCGTCCAGGCGAGACGCTTGTTGCCGTCGATGAGCGGGTGGCCGCGGCCGAGGGATTCCATCAGCGCGGCGGCCTTTTCCCAGACGCCGGGGTACGCGTCCTCGCCGAAGACCGACGTGCGGGGGCGCGCCGCGGCGGCGGCGAGGATGCCGGTGTCGCGCACAGCGAGTTCGCCGCGCACCACGCGCCGCGCGACGATCATCAGGTCGTGGATGGTGAGGTACTCGGTCATCGGGCCAGCCGTTCGTTCAGTTCGGCGCTGGTTTCGAGGACGTGGTCGAGCACCGTCGCGCGCTGCTGCGCCCGCGACGCGACGGCGGTCATCAGCGTCTCCCGCACGTACTCCTGCAACGTCCGCCCCTCGGCGGCCGCCAGCCGTTCGATCTCCTGCACCTCGCCGTCGCTGAACTCGACCGGCAGCATCTGACCCATACCCCGAACCATAAGGCCTCGGCCGCCGCCGCGAACCCCGATTTTCCCCGGTGCACCGGCGGATTCGACCCGAATGGCGGCGCGTCGTGCCGCTGCCGTCCGGCCTGCCATGCGCGGCCCAGCCGGACCCGGCTTGTCCCGGGCTGGCGCGGCCTGGCTCGCACTGCCGGCCCGCGACTGCGGCGGCTGTCTGGCCGGCACAGAATCTGGCCGGGGTTGGTCGGGCGGCGAGGCGCTGCGCCGTGGTCGCCTGATCGGGATTTGGGCTCGGTGGGGATCGGACTCGGCAGAGGGAGGGCCCGGCAGAGGGCGGACTCGGCGGGGATCGGAGCCGATGGGATCGGAGTCGATCGACATCGAAACCCGACGGGGATCGAATCCGATGGGGATCGGACCGGCCAGGGATCGACTGTGCCCGAGCCTGTCTTCACGGCGTGGTACTTGCTTCGGCTGTCGGGCTGGCCGGCGAACCCAGTCAGCCCCGCCACTCCGGGCGGATCTACCTCATCGCCAGCCCGCGCTAAGCGAAGACACCGGTCTACTAGATCACCGCGGGCGGCGACGGGGATCGAATCCGATGGGGATCGGGCCGGCCAGGGATCGACTGTGCCCGAGCTTGTCTCCACGGCGTGGTGCTTGCTTCGGCTGCCAGGGTCGCCGGCAAACCCAGTCGGCCCCGTCAGTCCCGGGCGGATCTACTTAATCACCAGCCCGCGCTGCGAAGACACCGGTCTACTGGATCACCTCGGGCGGCACTCGCTTCGGTGCTGAGGACACCACTCGGCGACATGACCGGGGCTAGCCGGCCGGCGGATGGGGTGGTTGTCCCGGAGGCGTCGAGCCCGGCGAGGGTTGCGCGGGAGCGGCGGGCCGGGGTTGGCCGCTCGGAGATGGGGCCGTGCCCGGCCAGGGTTGGCTGGGAGTCGAGGCTTGCCAGGCCGGGCTCGGTGCTGCGGTGGTCTGCGGGTCTGGCGGAGACATGGCCGGTCCGGACTGTGCCGACGGAGCGATGCCTGCGACGGTGCGCGAAGGGCCTTGCCACGGTTGCGGTTGTGGTGTGGTGCCCGACCAGGCCGATGCTTGAGGTGCGGTGCCTGGCCAAGCCTGGGCAGTACCCGGCCAACTCTGGTCGGGTGTGGGGGTGCCTGGCGAAGCCTGGGCAGTACCCGGCCAACTCTGGTCGGGTGTGGGGGTGCCTGGCGAAGCCTGGGCAGTACCCGGCCAACTCTGGTCGGGTGTGGGGGTGCCTGGCGAAGCCTGGGCAGTACCCGGCCAACTCTGGTCGGGTGTGGGGGTGCCCGGCCAAGCCTGGGCAGTACCCGGCCAACTCTGGTCGGGTGCGCCGGTGCCTGGCCAAACCTGGATGGGTGCAGGCTGACCCTGACCCTGACCCTGACCGTGACCGTGACCCTGATCCTGGCTGGGTGTGGCGGAGCCTGGCCACCCCTGGCCCGGTGCAGAGCCTGGCCAGGGTTGTCCCGGTTGGCCAAGCGCGGCGGAGCCCGGCCACCCTTGTCCCGGTGGGGTTCCGCCTTGCCAGGCTTGGCCGGGTGGTGGCGAGCCCGGCCACTGCTGCCCCGGAGCGGGCCAGCCTCCGGGCGTTCCCGCGCCGCCGCCGTAGGTCGCCGGCCAGGTGGGGCTGGGTGAAGGCAGCATGCCCGGCAGCGCCACCGCCACCGCCGGCACCCACAGCAGCACCGCGATCGCCGCGGGGATGCCGCCGGTGAGGAAGACGTCCTCGAAGACGGAGGCGCGGCGGATGCCGAACATCGCGGCGGAGGCAGGGACCGCGAGGACGACCTGGACCACGGCGCCGAGCAGCAGCACGCGGGCGGGCCGGGTGCGGCGGGTGGCCAGCAGGACCGCACCGACCAGGGTGGCGAGGGCGGCCAGGGCGATGAGCAGGTGGAAGTACGGTGCGGGGTTGAGGTTGAAGTGCTTGCTCAGCTCCACGATTTCGTCACGCAACAGCACCAGCTCGCACACCCCGACGATCGCCGCCAGCACGAGCGCCAGCACCACCCGCCCGGATTCCTGCGGTGTCGACGCACCCACGATCCGATCCCCCTCCGTCATCAACCGGTCACGTACAGCATAGAGATCACCCCCGACAATTCAGGGCGACCACTGCGCCGTCGCGCGCGAGAAGTCTCGGCGAGCGCTTGGGCAATCCGGAAAATCCGCCTTGCGCAGGGAATCCACCGAAGCAGACGGGCGCCGATGTGGATCAGCCCGATCGACGCCTGGGCGTGGTGGGCGGGGACACCCCGGGTCTGCGCGAAGTCCGCCTCCGGGCGTCTCCCCCGTGAAAGGTGTCTTCGGTGTGGTGCTCTGCGCGGCCGCGATCGCCCTCGTGGTGGAAGAAGGTCCCAGCGAGCCCAGTCGCACAAGCCGGATTCCTCGGTGCGCCGGTACTCGTCGGAATGGTCAACGCCGTGTGCGAAGAAACGAGACACCGGCGCCTCGTGTTGTTCGCTGGGGGAAGGACGACCTCCCCGGGGCGGACGCCCCTCGCTGGTTCGTGCCGGCGTTCACCGGGCTCGTCCCGCCCGAAATCCTGCGGTGGCAAGGTCATCAGCTGAAGGCACAGTGCTCAAGAAACAGTCCTAAAAGGACTCAAGACCGCCGCACTACGAGCAGCCACCGCGATCATCGCCTCGACAGCCCCGCAATTCACCCCCTGCCAACCCGAAACATCACACCGGCGTCGGCCGTGTCACGCGTTTGCTCTCTTCCAACAGCAGGTCGAGCAAGGGATTGGAGTTCTCCCGCAGCCAGATCAACGCCAGGCCCAGCGGGGCGGCGTCCTCGAGCGGCAGCCAGACCAGCCGCGGATACGGGAAATACGCGGCGGTCGACGCCGGCGCGATCCACGAACCACGCCCGGCCGCGACGTGGTGCAGGCACTCCTCGGGCGTGCGCCCCTGGGGGCCGTAGACCGCGCGCGAGCCGTCCGGGCGCGGGTCGATGAACCAGAACTTCACCACCGCGTCCGGCATTCCGTCGCGCGGGCCGACGATCGGTTCGCAGACCAAATCGGACACTCTCAGTGAGGTGCGGTGCGCGAGGCGGTGCCCCGGTGGCAGCGCGACCCAGCGCGGCTCGTCGAGCAGGCGGTGGCTCACGAAGCGGCGGTCGTCGCCGATGGGGAGCCAGAGGAAGGCGGCGTCGGCGGTGCCGGCGAGGAGGGCGTCGAGCTCGTCGGGCAGCGTGTGCACCGCGAGCGGCACCACCTCCACGTCCGGGGCCACCCGGTGCAGCGAAGTTTCGACGTCCGGCAGGAAGTGCGCGGTACTCTGCGCCTTGAACGCGATCCGCAGCCGCCCGGACAGGCCCGAGCCCACGAGCCGGGCCTCGGCCACCATCGCGTGCGTCGCCGTGAGCAGTTCGCGGCCCTGCTTCAGGAACACCTGCCCGGCCGCGGTGAGCTCGACGCCCCACGACCGGCGGCGGACCAAGGGCGTGCCGGCCACGCGCTCCAGCTGCCGGATCTGCCCGCTGACCGCCTGCTGGGTCATCATGAGCCGCCCGGCCGCGCGGGTCATGCTGCCCTCGTCGGCCACGGCTTCGAGGGCTTTGAGCAGGCGCAGATTCAGGTCCACCGCCCGATCCTCGTCACAACGGATCGTTGTGGCAACCACAACGATCCCGTGTTTCCCTTTCCCGCACCCCGGCCGGACCATAGCTGTATTGACATAGGGGAGCACTTATGAATCTCAGCGGAAAAGTGGCGCTCGTCACGGGATCGTCGAAAGGTCTCGGTCGGGCGATCGTGCTCCGGCTCGCGGAGCAAGGCGCCGATGTGGTCATCAACTACTCCCGCGACGCGGCCGCCGCCGAAGAAGTGCAAAAGGCGGCTGAGGCCCACGGGGTGAAGGCGCTCGTGCACGCGGCGGATGTGTCCCAGGTGGACGGCATCGTCGATCTTTACGACGCAGCGATCGCCGCGTTCGGCAAGGTTGACATCGTCGTGGCGAACGCGGGAATGGAAAAGGTCAACATTCCCGTCACCGATGTCACCGAAGAAGATTTCGATCTTCTCTTCCGGGTGAACACCAAGGGCCCGTACTTCGTGCTCCGCGAGGCCGCCCGCCGCATCGCCGACGGTGGCCGCATCATCACGATCTCGTCGAACACCACCACGGTGCCGCAGTTGGGCGTCGGGCTCTACGGCACGAGCAAGGTCGCCACCGGTTACCTCGTGAAGGTGCTGGCGATGGAGCTCGGCCCGCGTCGCGTCACCGTGAACACGGTGGTACCGGGCCCGATCGACGGCGCCGGGATCTTCACCGATCCGGCCAACGACGAATACAAGCGCAGTTTGATCGAAATGGTCCCGATCGGGCGGCTGGGAACCACGGAAGACGTTGCAGGTGTGACGGCATTTCTCGCCGGGGACGACGCCGGATTGATCACGGGACAGCAGCTCGTCTGCGACGGCGGAATGCACTGACCACCGAAAGGAATTGTGGGAAAATGACAGGGACAATGCGTGCCGCCCAGGCTCAGGAACCGGGTGCTCCGTTCGTGGTGGTCGACCTGCCGATCCCCGAGCCGAAGCCCGGCCAGGTGCGGATCAAGGTTCACTCCTGCGGTCTTTGCGGCGGCGACATGATCCCCCGGATGGGTCTGTTCGGCACGCAGCTGCCGCGTGTCCCCGGGCACGAGATCGCGGGTGAGATCGACGCGGTGGGCGAAGGCGCCACGATGTGGAACGTCGGCGACAAGGTCGGTGTCGGCTGGTCCGGCGGCGTCGACTTCACCTGTGAGTACTGCCGCCGCGGTGACTTCACCAACTGCGTGAACCGCACGATCGTGGGTGCTTCCTACGACGGCGGTTACGCCGAGTACATGGTCGCTCCGCAGGACGCCGTGGCCCGCATCCCCGAGGGCCTGGCGTTCGAAGAGGCCTCGCCGCTGATGTGCGGTGGCATCACCGCCTTCAACGCGCTGCGTCACTCGAAGGCCGGCCCCGGCGACCTCGTCGCGGTGCAGGGCGTGGGCGGCGTCGGCCACCTCGCCATCCAGTTCGCCAACCGCATGGGCTTCCGCACGGTCGCGGTGAACCGCGGCCGCGGCAAGGAAGAGCTGGCGCGCAAGCTCGGCGCCGACGAGTACATCGACAGCACCGAAGGCAGCGTTGGCGATTCGCTGAAGAAGCTCGGTGGCGCGTCGGTGGTCCTCGGCACGGTCGATCACGCCGACCTGCAGTCGGACCTGATCAACGGTCTGCGGCCCAACGGCCAGGTGATCGTGCTCGAAGGCCAGCAGCCGATCCAGGTCACCGGCCACGTGCTCGCCACCGACCGCCTCAACCTCTCCGGCTGGTACAGCGGCGTGGCGCGCGACAGCGAAGACACGATGAACTTCGCCGTGCTGCGGGGCGTCCGGCCGATCATCGAGACCTTCCCGCTGGAGAAGGTCGAAGAAGCGTTCCAGCACATGCCGAAGGCCAACATCCGCGTGGTCCTCAAGATCGCGGACTGACCTCCCGGTCCGGAAAACGCGCTCACCCCGCCCCGGGGGTGGGCGCGTTTTCCCTTTCCGGCGCGGGGTTCACGGCCCGGCGGCACTCAGTCGGCGTAGCGCAACGCCACGCCGTCGAGCAGAGACCGCAGCCCGAGCTCGAACAGCTCGTCGAGATCCAGGTCGTAGCCCTCTTCGCCGAGCGTGGTGAGCATCCGCGTGAACAGCGGGTGGCGGCCGCCGGCCATGATCGCCGCGTGGCCCGGCTCCTGCGTGGTCAGCCACTCTTCCTCGGTGAGCCCCGACGCGCCGGCCGCGTGCCGCTCGCGTTCGAGGTGGATGGCGACGCCCTGGATGTAACTGAAGAACAGTACGTGCAAGTCGCAGAGCCGAGCCGCCGGCAGGCCGAACCCGTCGAGGGCCGCGAGCGCCTGCTCCGCGTGCGTGGCCAGGTTGGCCAGCGGCAACGGCCGCGTGATCGGCGAGAGCTGCGCGAGCCACGGGTGCCGCCGGTACAGCGACCACAGCGTGCGGGCGACGAGCTCGAGCCGCACGCGCCAGTCGCCGGCCGGACGCACGGGGTAACCACGTTCGCCGAAGGCCGCGTCGGCCATGAGCACCACCAGCTCTTCGCGCCCGGCGACGTAGCGGTACGGCGCCATCGCCGCGACCCCGAGCCGCGCCGCGACCCCGCGCATCGACAGCGCGGCGAGGCCTTCCTCGTCGGCGATGGTGATGGCCGTGCGCACGATCCGGTCGCGCGAAAGCCCCGGTGGCCGCGGCCGGGCCCTGGTGTCGGCGCGCCGGCCCGCGACCACGGTGCCGGACCGCGGTTCGGCGCGCACCAGGCCATCCTGGCCGAGCGCGGCGAGCGCCTTGGCCGCGGTGGCCGGGGCGACGCCCCACTCGGTGGCGATCCGCCTGGTCGAAGGCACCTTCGCGCCCGGCACCAGCTCGCCGTCGGCGATCCGACGGCGAAGCTCGGCGACGATCTCCAGGTAGCGCTGCTCGACCATCCCGGCTCCGATCTGACCTAGTACAGCTGACCATCTGTACTAGGTCAGTTTTGGCACTGTCTCCTGGCCGAAGCCAGTGTGTTCGACGTAAGGATACGGCCAACACCTGGAGGAAACCATGCGTACCGTCCTCATCTCCGGCGCCGGCATCGGCGGCCCTACACTCGCCTACTGGCTGCACCGCGCCGGGTTCTCCGTCACCGTCGTGGAGCGCTCGCCGGAACCGCGCCAGGGGGGTCAGGCGGTGGACGTGCGCGGGGTCGCGCTCGACGTCGTGGACCGGATGGGGCTCGGCGAGCAGCTGCGCGCACTGCGCACGCGGATGCGCGGAATGTCCGTGGTGGACGGTTCGGGCACCGAACTGTTCCGTTCGGAAGAGCAGACCTACAGCAGCGGCCGCCTCGACAGCCCGGACGTCGAGCTGGTCCGCGACGACCTCGTCGCCCTGCTCCACGGGGCCACCGGACACGACGTCGAGTACGTCTTCGACGACTGCGTGACCGCGCTGCAGCAGCACGAACACGGTGTGCGTGTGGAGTTCGAGCGCGGTGGTTTCCGCACGTTCGACCTCGTCGTCGGCGCCGACGGCCTGCACTCGGCCGTGCGGCGGCTGGCCTTCGGCCCGGAAGAGCGGTTCGCAACGCACCTCGGGCAGTACCTGGCGATCTTCCCGGCGCCCAACCTGCTCGGTCTGGACAACTGGCAGGTCTGGTTCCGCGACGGCGAAACCGGCGGCGCCGTGTACCCGGTGCACGACAACACCGAGCTGCGGGTGACCCTCGGGTTCGGATCGGAGCCGCTGGCGTACGACTACCGGGATGTGGTGGCGCAGAAGGAGATCGTGGCCAAGAAGCTGGCGGGCGCGGGCTGGGAGGTGCCGCGGCTGCTGTCCGAAATGGCCGGTGCGCCGCACTTCTACTTCGACGCCATGCAGCAGATCCACCTGGACACGTGGAGTACCGGACGTGTGACGCTGCTCGGCGACGCGGGCTACTGCGCGTCGCCGCTTTCCGGCCAGGGCACGAGCCTCGCGCTCGTGGGCGCCTACATGCTCGCCGACGAACTCGCCCGCCACCCCGACCACACCACCGCGTTCGCCGCCTATGAAACGCGGTTGCGCCCGTTCGTCGCCGCGAACCAGGCGTTGGCGACGGAAAACCCCACCGGCCCGGCCTCCGAGGAATCCGTGAACCACGCGAAAAACGCGATCAGTCTCACGTAACCCCCGAAGACCCGAGCAGAGCTTGGTCCGGCGTTCAGCCGCGCCACGGCGGTGCGTCAGGTCGGCGTTACCCGATCAGGTGAAGGTTGGCAGGTTCAGCTTTCCCCGAACGGAGGAACACCGATGGTCGACGAGCCCTGCCGGCACGACGGATTGCACCGAAGGGCCTTTTTCGGGCTCGCCGCGGGAGCGGTGTCGGCCCCGGTGCTGGCCACCCTGCTCGGTGCCGCGCCGGCGCAGGCCGCCGCATCGCCGGCAACCGCGGGCCGGCCGGGCCGCGGTCTCAAGTTCGCCGCCGTCTCGGACACGCACGTGAACACCACGAGCCCGCAGTCGACCACGTGGCTCACGCAGGTGTACGCCTCGATCGCACGCCGCGACCCGGACCTCGTGCTGCACTGCGGCGACATCACCGACACCGGCCTGCCCGACGAGTACGAGCAGTACGGCAAGGTGCTGCCGGCCTCGCTGCGCGGGAAGATGCACTACTCGCCGGGCAACCACGAGACGCGGTGGGACGCGTCGGCCAAGGAGGAGTTCCACAGCCACTTCGGCCCCACGCCGTATTCGTTCGACGCCGGTGGTGTGCACTTCGTGGGCTTCGACCCGACGCAGGTGCTGCAGGAGCCCGGCCACTACGGGCCCGCCGGCCTGGACTGGCTGGAGCGCGACCTGCGCCACGTGCGGCGCGACACCCCGGTGGTGCTGTTCCAGCACTTCCCGTTCGGCAACGAGTTCTACTACGTCGACGACCAGCCGGCGGTGCTCGACGTGTTCGCCGGGCACAACCTGCGCGGCGTGATCGCCGGCCACGTGCACCGCGAGGACGTGACCCGCTTCAACGGCCTCACGCAGACGACCTTGAACGCCGTGCGCAACGGCCCGATCTACTACTGGGCCGAGAAGACCACGGCCGCCGACGGCACCGAGGTGCTGGACGTGCGGCGGGTCACCGTGGCCGCCGACGGGACCGACACCGAGGCGCCGTTCGCGACCATTCCGCTCACCGGCGGCGGGCAGGGTCGCGAGCAGCGGCCGCGGTACGTCCACGTGGGCAAGGTTTCCGGCGGCTCGCTGCCGGTCGAGGTGCGGGCGTCGGCGACGCGGCAGGTCGGCGTGCAGCCGTATCCGCAGGCGGTGTTCGGCGGCACGAGCCCGGCCGCGTGGCAGCCGCTCGTGGGGTCGGGGGACCGCTGGACCGGCAGCGTCGACGTGTCCGCCCTCGCGCCGGGCCGACAGCGGCTGCAGGTGCGCGTGACCGCGGCCGACGGCAGCTGGTGGGAGCAGGTGGTGCTGTTCACCGTGCCCGCGGTGGCGGGCGACCCCGTGGACCGGTGGCAGGCGCAGCTCGCGGGCTCGGTGCAGGGCGGCGTGACTCTCGCGGACGCGCGCAGCGGCCTGGTGCTGGCCGCGTCGTCGGCCGGTGAGGTGACCGCGCTGCGCCGCGGCGGCCACCGCGAGTGGCGCACGCAGCTCGGCCCGGTGTACCGGCGTCCTGCGGTGAGCGGGACGCTGGCCTTCGTCCCCTCGGCCGACCACCACCTCTACGCCCTGGATGTCCGCACGGGCAAGCGGGTGTGGGCGTTCGACGCGAAGGCGCCGGTCGTGAGCGCGCCGCTGGTCTCCACTGTGGACGGACACGAGCAGGTGGTGTTCTCCGCGGGGCAGGCGCTGTTCGCGGTGGGTACCGACGGCCGGCGCCGCTGGTCCGTGCCGGCGCGCGGGTTCTCGTCCGGGCAGGCGGCGAGCGACGGCGAGCGCGTGTACACCGCGGCGGCCGACGGCTACGCGCGGGCGCACGACGCGCGCACGGGCGAGCAACTGTGGGCGTACCAGATGGTGTCCGGTGTCGAGAACCACGTCGCGCTCTACAGCGGGTGGGACACCGTGGCGGCGCTCGGGGGTGACGTGGTGATCGTGGCGACGGTGTCGAGTGCGATCGCGCTCGACACCGCCACGGGTGCGCTGCGCTGGACCGTCGCCGGCAGCGCGATGTACGCGCCCGCGCTCGTCGTGGGCTCCAGCGTGCTGCTGACCACCGAGTGGGGGGTGCTGACGCTGGTCGACCTCGCCACCGGAAAACCGTTGTGGACCACCAACCTCGCGCTGCGCGTGTTCAACGCGGGCGTCGCGATCAGCGACGGCACGGCGTGGGTGCTGACCGTCGACGGCAAGGTGATCGGCGTC
Organism: Amycolatopsis rhabdoformis; assembly: GCF_035918295.1. Classification (GTDB taxonomy): domain Bacteria; phylum Actinomycetota; class Actinomycetes; order Mycobacteriales; family Pseudonocardiaceae; genus Amycolatopsis; species Amycolatopsis rhabdoformis. Next base: position 6,082,179 of record NZ_CP142149.1, on the reverse strand, counting down.
CGGCTCGCCGACGGCGCCCGGCTGGGCTGGCTGCAGCAGAGCCTCGTGTACACGTTCGGCCGTCCGGTGATCGACGGCCGAACGCTCGTGGTCGGCGACCAGAACGGTGTCGTGCACGGGATTTCCCTCCCCTGAAAACCACCGGCGCCGAAACTCGGCGCCGGTGCTCGGAAGAAGGACAGAGATGGGCCTCACTCGAAGACAGTTCATCGTGGCGGGCGGCGCGGTCGCGGCGTCCGGCTTCGTCGCCACCCCGGCGCTCGCCTCGACGCAGGGGCTGCCGCTGCTCGGAGGCTGGCCCTTCGGCAGCGGTAAGCCGAAGGGCCAGTGGCTCGTCGGCGACACGCACGTGCACGACGACCACTCGTCCGACGGCAGCCTGCCGCGCCAGCAGTCGAAGCAGGCGCTGCCGGGCAACCTGCCGGTCGGCGACCAGATCGGCCAGGCCGAGCACACCGGGCTCGACTTCCTGCCGCTCACCGACCACCGCACGTACGACCAGCACTGGGATCCACAGTGGACTTCGGACAAGCTGCTGCTGATCCCCGGTGAAGAGGCCAACGGCTCGCCGCACGCGATCGTGCTCGGCGCGGTCGACAACGTGGTGGACGGCGCGAACCCGCCCGGCTCGGCGGCGTTCCGGCACGTGCAGCAGTCCATTTGGGACGCTCGCTCGCAGGACGCGGTGTGGCACGTGGCGCACCCCGACGACGGGGAGTACACCCGGGAAGCCGGGCCCAACGACAACGCCAGCGTGCAGGGTGTGCACAACATCGAGGTGCTCAACGTCTCGACGGATCCCGACGCGCAGCTCGAGTTCGCGGAGAACCGCTGGAACCGCGGTTACGTCACCGGCGTCACCGCCGCCAGCGACTGCCACTTCCGTGAGCTGTGGGGCATCGCCGGCCCCGGCCAGCCCGCCACACGCGTGTTCGCGGGCGGGCGCAGCGTCCGCTCGATCCTCGACGCGCTGAAGGCCGGCCGCACCACCGTGTCCTCTGGGGTGGCCGGCCCGTTCGTGACGATCGAGGCCGACCTCGACGGCGACGGCCGGTTCGAAGCCATGGGCGGTGACGAAACCGTGGTCGGCTCGCGCAAGCTGCCGAAGCGCGCCGCGCTGCGCGTGCGGGTGCGTCAGGGCGTCGGCACGCGGCTGCTCGTGTACGGCACGCCGGGCCGTTCGGCCGCGGCGCTGCTCGACACGACCGTGCGCGGCAACGACGACACGCGCACCCTGCCGCTCACGCTGTCCGGCGACCACGTGTGGTTCCGCGCCGAAGTGCGTTCGCCGGGCAGCGCTTCGGGCGCCGACGCCGACCCGACCCTGCCCGACCAGCTGCGCGCGGCGACCTCGCCGGTGTTCGTGTCGGTCGGCCGCGTGGCCACGCCGAAGCCCGAGATCCCCTTGCCCGCCGGGGAAACCGGCCGCGACAACGCCGCGGCGGTGCTCGGCGGCAGCGGCGAGTTCACCGGGTTCGCCGACGTCGCCGTGACCGGCAACGACGTGCACGTGGTGGCGCAGCGCCACGCCGACGGCCGTAGCACCGTCGTCTACAAGCGCGTGGACCGGCGCGGGTTCGGGCTCTTCGAGGTGGAGCTCTCCAGCGGTTCGGCCACGGCCACCGCGCCGCGCATCGCCGCGTCCGGGCACGACGTGTGGGTGGTGTGGCAGGACGAGCGCGGCCACGAGCAGCCGCACCGGCCCGCGATCTACCTGCGCCACAGCGCCACCGGCGGCCTGCTGTTCGGCCCCGCCGTGCGCCTCGACGCCGGCACCGGCCGGGCCGTGCAGCCGGCCATCGCGCTGCTCAGCGGTGGTCAGCCGGTGGTCACGTGGGCCGACAACACCGGTGGCGCGTTCGACGTGTTCGCGCAGGTCGTGGGCGTGGACCGCAAGCCGCTGAACCTCTCGGCGGCGGGCAAGGCGGTGAGCGCGGGCAACCGCGCAGTGGACGCCCGCTCGCCGCGCTACCCGGCCTCGGTGTTCCCGACCGTCGCCGTGGGCCACGACGACCGCGTCCTCGTGGCGTGGCAGGACGACCGCTTCGATCCCGACCCCCTGTGGACCGGCCACACGCCGCCCGCCGGGCAGCCGGCCTCGGGCGGCACGGACCCGGACAACTGGCAGATCCTCGCCAGCTCCCGCTCGGGCACCCGTGGCAGCTGGGGAGCGTCCGTGCAGGTCAGCGCCGTGACCGACCGCGCCGACCGGCACCCGAGCGCCGCCGTCGACCACTCGGGTGCGTTCGTGGTCGCCTGGGACAGCGGCGCGCTGCAGAGCTCGGGCGCGAACCTGTCGCTGCGGTCGAGCCGCTCGGCCGACGGCCGCACGTGGTCGGCGGGCACGCCGTTCGCGCTCGAACCCGCCGCGATGAGCCAGCGGCCCCGCCTGAGCCGCGACCCGGACGGCACCGTCCGGGCCGTCTGGTACGACTCGCGCGCGGCGGACTGGCGCTGGAAGGTGTTCACGGCCCGTCTCACGTCGGCCGGGTGGTCGGCGCCGGTGCAGGTCACGAAGCCGGGGAACGCCACGTTTCCCGCGGTGTCGGGTGGCGTGGTCGCCTTCACCTCGGACCGCAACGCGACCCGTGGGCAGCGTGACGGGACGCAGCAGGTGCACGTGGTGGACACCGGCGGTCGCTGATGCCCGGGGCCTGGCCGTCGGGAGGTTCCCGACGGCCAGGCCCCGCTGCTCAGCCTGGTCGAACGAACGCCGACGCCGCGCACAGCGCCGCCCACCCCAGCGCGGCCGCCGCTGCCTTCGGGCGGGCCGCGCGATCGGGCAGGCCGAGGCCGAAGGCAGCGGCGTCGGCGGTGTCGGACGCGACGCGCGCGGCGACGGCGAGCCGCTGGGGTTTGCCCTCGTCGGCGAAGGCCATCGCGAGGCCGATGGCGGTGTCGCGGGCGCCCATCGCGGCGATGAGCGTGCGGGTTCCGGCGGGCACGGCGCCGGAGGCCGTGGTGAGGCCGCAGGGCCCGGCGAGCGCGCGCGGGTAGACGATGGTGGTCAGGCCGTAGACCGCGGTGGCGGCCCCGAGCACGCGGGTCAGGACGGACATGGTCACCTCCAGGTGGCGTTCTCCTGCGGGTACCCAGTCCGCGCGGGTTCACGGACCGTGCGCCGCTCACGGTGCGCCGCCCGATGTGGTGAACTCCGGCCGCGGGCTCATTCCTTGATCGTCACCGGGTACTCCTCATCCAGACGAGGAGGCGACGATGCCCGACAACAACCTCATGGGATTCCTGATCATCGGACTGATCCTGGTGGTGGCCGACGGCCAGGTCCTCTACCGCGGCGGCCGCCGGTACCTGCGGGGCTCGACCGGCGAGGGCAGCGGTTCGATGGCCCGCATGGTGGTGGCGGTGTTCCACCTCGTCGCGATCGGCGTGCTCGCGCTGCTGTCGGTGGTCGGCCCGAGCTGGTCGGGCTCCACGTCGGCGGTCGTCGGACGGCTGGGGGTGTTCCTCCTGCTGCTGGCCGTCGTTCACGGGTTCACGCTGATGGTGCTGGCGCGCCGCCGGCAGGACGACCTGGTGGGGAACCGGTTGCAGGAGCGGCCGGACGGCCCGCCGACCTTCGACCCGCGCGAGCCGAGGACCGCCGACGCGTCCTGGCAGCCGTCCACCGTCGCGCCCGTGCCCGGGCAGAGCGGACCGTATCCGAAGGTGAGCCCGGACATCGAAGACCGCGGGCCGTACGAGACCTGACTCGCGATTGTTCCGCAGGTGGACCGAATTTTCGATCAAGGTCCACAGTGGATCATGACGGGGCACGCCGGATCCGGGCGGGCGGAAAGGGTAGCGCGCGAGGCCGTCGATGCATTAGCTTTTGGCCAGGTTGAGCGACCAGCCACCCATGTGTTTTTTCGCGCGTGCCGGGGATTTTCGTCGACGTCGCACGGGCCCTCTCGCTCGTCGGCGTCCACGGCCGCCGCCCGGTGTGCGCGCTCACGAGAGGCGGGCTGCCATGAGCGCCCCGTACGCTGATCTGGACAGCTTCGGCACCGAGCCGACGGACCGTGGTCGATTGCTGGTGCGCGTGCACCGGCCGGCCCCGCGCACCGCGGTCGTGGTAGTCGCCGGCGAGGTCGACATCCGCACCGCGCCGCACCTGGCCGAGGTGGTCGAATGCCGATTGCGCGGCACCGGTCGCGTGGTGGTCGTGGATCTCACCGGCGTCACGTTCCTGGCCGTCGCCGCCCTCAAGGCCCTGCGGCACCTGTCCCTGCTCGCCCGCGAACTCGGCGTCACCTTCCTCGTGGACCCCGGGTCGTCCTACTCGGTGCGCCGGCTGCTCGAACTCAGCCCGGTCGACTGCATACGCCCGGGCTACGTCGCCGCCCTCGTGACCACGGAGGTGCCGGCGCAGCGCACCAGGGGCTGAGCGGGGCGCCATTGCGCGCAGCCAACCCGAGCTCGCCGCGGTGGGCGAGCTGCCTCCGTGGCTCGGCGACGAGGCCCTGCACCACAGCCGTCGCTCCGCCTTGGTGCGCAAGGATCCGGACCACTACACACCGCTGTTCCCCGACGTCCCGGACGATCTCGCCTACGTCTGGCCCGCATCGGATCGGTCCGGGCGGGCATGACGAAGGCCCGGTCGCCGGAAAGTTCGGCAACCGGGCCACGCCTCGGCGTCAGCTCTTGTTGGTGCCCGGGGTCAGCACCTTGTCGATCACGAAGACGGTGGCGTTCTTCGTCGGGATGTTGCCGCAGAGGATCTTGGCGCCGTTCACGGTCATGTTGTCGCCGGTGCCTTCGATCTTGAGGGGGCCGCCGGCGGTGTTGAGGGAGGTCAGGGTGCCGGCGGCGGCGAGGCCCTTGGCGTCGTAGCGCTTGCCGACCACGTGGTACTGCAGGATCGGCGCGAGCTGCGACGGGTTGTTCGCCAGCTCGTTGAACTTGGCGTCGCCCAGGGCGTTGAAGGCCGGGTCGGCGGGAGCGAACACGGTGATGCCCTGCTGGCTGTTGAGCGTGTCGACCAGGTTGGTGGCCTTGACGGCCGCGACCAGCTTCGTGAGCAACGGGTTGGTCGACGCCGCGGAGGCGACCGGCTGCGGGCCCATCGAGTCGAGCGAGCCGGGAGCGTTTCCTTGCGGCAGCTGGGAACAGGCCGGGCCGAACACATCGGCGTTGGTGGTCATGCCGTTCGAGGCGCCCGAGTCGCTGCTGGACATCGGGGCCGACGACATCGGCGCCGAAGAGGCCGGGGCCGAGGGAGCCGAGCCGCTGTCGGTGCTGCTGCCGCAGGCGGCGAGGGCGAGAGAGGCGACGGCGATGACGCCGATTCCGGCGAGACGAAGGGACTTCACGGGAAAACTCCGTTCACAGTGGACAGATGAGGTAGGACCGGTGGTGCTGACATGAGGTATTCGGTGCCGCGCGCGGTGCGGATGGGTCCGGATGGCACTCTTTCGAGTGAGCGCGATCAGGTCGCGATGAACGTGGTGGAGTGCCAGCCGGTGGCGCCGTCGGGCACGGTGCCGGCGCGGGCGTCGGTCTGGGTGTAGCCGGTTTTGTCGGTGGCGCGCACGAACACCTGGTGGGTGCCGGGTTTCACGGCGATCTGCGTCCACCACATGCGCCAGGTGTTCACGTTGACCTCGGCCGAGAGCGTGACCGGCTGCCACGCGCCGGAGTCCACTTTGATCTCGACGCGCGCGATTCCGTTGTGCTGCGCCCACGCGATGCCGGCCAGCCGCACGGCGCCGGCGGCCACGGTGTCGAAGCCCTTCGGCGTGTCGATGCGGGACTCCGTCTTGATCGGCGCCCGTTCGCCCCAACCGCGGCGAAGCCAATACGCCTGCCGCGCCTGCCACGTGGTCACTTCGAGGTCCACGACCCACTTCGTCGCCGACACGTACCCGTAGAGCCCCGGCGTGACCAGGCGCGCCGGAAAACCGTGCTCCAGCGGCAGCGGTTCGCGGTTCATCCCGATCGCCAGCATCGCGCCGCGGCTGCGGTCGAGCGCCGCCTCGACCGGCGTGCCGGACGTCCAGCCGTCCACGCTCGTGCAGAACAACTGTTCCGCACCGGGCCGCACGCCGGCCTCGGCCAGCAGATCGGCCAGGTCGACGCCGACGAAGTTCGACGTGGACACGTAGTCGCCGCCGACCTCGTTGGACACGCAGGTCATCGTGACCGTGCGTTCGACCAGCGGCCGGTCGCGGATGTCGGAGTAGCGGTAGGTCACTTCACGATCGACCATTCCGTGGATGCGCAGGCTCCAGTCCTCGGCGCGCAGCTGCGGCACCGAGAGCGCCGTGTCCACGCGGTAGAACTTCGCGTTCGGCGTCACGAACGTCGGCGTGCCGAGCTTGGCGAAGTCGGCGTCGGCCGGGATCGCGGGCGCGGACTTCGCGGGCACGAGGGCACCGATCGCCGCCCGGGACGCCGTCGCGTCGCGGGTGCCGCTGACCAGTTGACCCGCGCCGCCGAGGACCCCGGCGCCAACAATCGCCCCGGCGCCGCCGAGGAGAAACGACCGCCGCGAAGCGCCCACGGCGACCTCTTCGGGCGCGTACTTGCGCGGCGCGATCCGGTGCAGCAGCAGGAAAACGGCGACGCCGACCACCAGGCTCGCCGCGGGGGCCAGCAGGGCCACGGCCGTGAGATCGGGCCGCTGGTACACCGCGAACCCGCCGACCACCCCGAACAACGCGACGACCACCACACCCGGCCGGGCCGACCGCAGCGACAGCAGCCCGGCACCTGCCGCGACCGCCAGCATGACCACGGCCATCCCGCCGAGCAGCACGACCTTGTCGTACGTGCCGAAGGTGCGCACCGCGAAGTCCTTGAGCTCCACCGGCGTCAGGTCGATGGCCCCGTTGCCGACGGCCAGGTACGGCGAAGCGTTGACGCTGATGAAGCCGGCCACGAAGTGCCCCGCGGCCAGGGCGCCGAGCAGGGCGAGCACGCCGCAGAGCGCCGCCGAGGGAATGCGCAGCCGGGGCGGCGCGGTGCTCGGTGCGGCGGGGGCTTCGGTGGTGGCCATGCTGGACATTCGGCCCCGCGTGGCTTCCGGATTGGCCACGACGGATTCGGGTGAATTTCCGGCCGCGACCCATCCGCCGGGCCACCGGCACCGAACCGCCGTCCGGGACCGGCCGGGTTGTAGTCTTCGATCGTCAAGATTATTGACGAAACCGGGAGGGGACCCGACGATGACCGAAGCCCTGCAGCCGCTCGACGAAAACTGGTCCACGGCGCTCGCGATCGCCGCGCACCCCGACGACCTCGAATACGGCACGGCGTCGGCCGTCGCCCGCTGGACGGCGCAGGGCAAGCAGGTGGTCTACTGCCTCGCGACCAGCGGCGAAGCCGGGATCGACAGCATGGAGCCCGCCGTGACCGGGCCGCTGCGCGAAGCCGAGGAGATCGCCGGCGCGGCCGTGGTCGGCGTCGACACCGTGGAGTTCCTCGGCTACCCCGACGGCATCCTGGAATACAGCCTGGCGCTGCGCCGCGACATCGCGCGGGCCGTGCGCCGGCACCGCCCCGACGTGGTCGTGACCGGCAACTACCACGACCACTGGCACCCGGGGCACCCCAACCAGGCCGACCACATCGCGCTCGGCCGGGCCGTGCTCGACGGCGTGCGCGACGCCGGCAACCGCTGGGTGTTCCGCGAGCTCGTCGACGAAGGCCTCGAACCGTGGCAGGTGCACCGGATCGTGGTCACCACCAGCCCCGAGGCCGGCCACGGCATCGACATCACCGACCACCTCGACAAGGGCATCGCGTCGCTGGCGGCCCACGCCGCGTACCTGCGCGGCCTCGGCCCCGGTGCGATGACCGACCCGCGGGAGTTCCTGGAAGGGCTGGCCCGGGAAGCGGGCGAACGCCTCGGCACCACCTTCGCGCTCACCGCCGAGGTCATCGAGCTCTGACGGCCGTCAGTAGCTCGGTGGCGTCACGCTCACCATGAACCGGGCGCTCGTGCGCCCGTCGTTGCGGAAGCGGTGCGGGATGTTCGAGTCGAAGTGGCAGCTGTCGCCGGTCTTGAGCACGTGGACCTGGTCGCCGACCTCCACCGTGAGGCGGCCGGTGAGCACCACCACGCACTCCTCCGACGGGTGCGTGCGCAGGGTGTCGGCGGACACCGCGCCCGGTTCGAGGTTGCCTTCCAGCACCTCGAGCTTCGCGCCGCCGGGGGACACGCGCGTGTAGGTGATCGCGTGGTGCGGCGAGGAGATCCGGTAGCGGTTCTCGCGCCGGATCACCGCGACGCTGTCGTCCTCGCCGTCCTGGAACAGGCTGAACAACGGCACCTCGAGCACCTCGGCGATCCGCCGCATCGTCTCGAGGCTCGGGTCGGTCACCCCGCGTTCGACCTGGCTGATCAGCCCGGTGGACACCCCGGCGCGGTCCGCGAGGTCGCGGACGGTCAAGCCCCGGAGGGTGCGGAACTCACGGATCCGAGTCACGGTCATCCGGCCATTATCGTCCGGGCCCGATCAGCCGGCCCGGGTGCTGGGCGCACCGGGCCGGCCGATCGGGAGCGGTCACGGGTGATCACCGGGGCAGCGCGGCCTCTTCGCCGGGCACCTCTTCGAGAGTCCCAAGAGCTTCGACCGGCGCGCTGTCACCGGTCCCGACGTCGATCGCGGCCGTGGCCGGCGGCCGGGTCAGCAGACTCACGACGACGGTGACCACGAGGTTCACCACCAGTGCGGGCAGGCCGATGACCGTGCCCGGTGGCACCGTGTGCGCGAAGAACCCACTCAGCTGCGGCACGCCGACGATCAGCCCGCCGCACACCGCGCCCGCCGCGAGCCCGGCCGCGGTGACGCGGCGCCACAGCATCGACAGGAACAACGCGGGCGCGAGCTGGCCGACGGCACTGTACACATTGGTCATGATGCTGAGCAGCTTCGAGGTGCTGTTGGCCACGAGCAGCACCACGATCGCCGTGAACACCACCACGCCGGCCCGCGAGAGCGTGAGCGAACCGGCCAGCTTCTTCGACACGCCACCGACCACGTTGCGGCTGAACAGGCTGCTGGCGGTGAGGATCAGCACCGCCGTGGGCACCAGCGCCACGAGGATGCCCGCGCCGCCGAGCAGCCCGATCACCCAGCTCGGGAAGTTGTCGTGCACGAAGATCAGCAGCGACGCGTTGGCCTGCTTGTCGGGCAGGTTCGGCAGCGCCAGCACCGCGGCGAGCGCGATCAGCACGATGAGCACGTAGAACAGCGAGTACAACGGCTGGATCACCTGGTTGCGCCGGATCGTGGTCACGTCCTTGGCCGTGTAGGACACCTGGAACATGTGCGGCAGCGCGAAGGAGCCGAGTGGCGTGATGAGCAGGAAACTCATCCACCACCACGAGTTCGTGGCCGCGGTGCCCTTGATGCCGGGCAGCGTGGCCGCGTGCGGCTGCGTTTCCTTGAGCGCGTCGAACACACCCATCGGCCCGCTCACGCCGGCGGCGCTCGCCGCGCCGACCGCGATCACCAGCAGCACCGCGATGAGCAGCACGTCCTTCACCACCGCGGTGAACGCCGCGCTGCGCATCCCGCCGACCAGCACGAACGCGGCGACGAGCACGCCGCCGGCGATCACGTACGCGAGCGAAGGCAGGCTGTTGCCGAACAGGCTCTGCAGGATCAGGCTCAGGCCGGTGAGCTGCACCTGTGCGTAGAGCAGCAGGGAAACGATGCCGAACACGGCGATCAGGCCGCCGAACCACGGCGCGCCGAAGCGGGTCGTGAAGTAGTCGCCCATGGTGACCAGGCCGTGGAGCTTGCCCGCCCGCCAGATGCGCGGCACCACCCAGTAGCCCACGGCCGCGGTGAGCACCATCGTGCCCAGCACGTAGTAGCCGGGGGCGCCGTTGCTGAACACGCTCTGCGAAGCGCCCAGCAGCGCGAAGGTCGTGAAGGTCTCGCCGACCATCAGGAACCAGAACAGCCAGGTGCCGAACTTCCGGCTGCCGACCGACCACTCCTGCAGGTTCATCTTCCGGCCGCGCGCCGCGGCGACCGTGCCCCACACGATCGAGCCGATCGCGATCACCAACGCCAGGATCAGGGCCATCGGGTGCTCCTAGAACCGGTCCAGATCGCCGTGGCGGCGATCGAGGGCGAACACGACGGCGATGGCGGCCGACCCGAGCAGCACGCCCACGGTCATCCACACCAGCAGGAACGGAATCGAGCCGAACAGGTACTCCACCTTCTCGACCAGGGGAATGGCGCCGACGCACCAGACGAACGGGACCAGCAGCAGCAACCAGTGCCACCGGCGGCGCGCCGGGGCGGTGGGTTCGGGCATGGGCTCTCCTGAGGGGACACGACGATGTGTTCATCCGGGGTGAATGCGCATCAGTGTGAGTGATGGTGTCCGGGTCGTCAACCGGCCGGGCCGGGTATTGCGCAGCCAGGCTTTCGGATGTTCACTGTGACTGACGCACGACGTCCAGCCGCAAACGGAGGTATTCGTGGACCCGAGCCGGTTCCGAGAGCAGTTCCCCAGTCTCGTCGACACGACGCACCTCGCGTCGTGCAGCCAGGGTGCCGTGGCCACGAGGGTGACCGCCGCGCTGGCCGAGTTCGCGTACCTTCTGCGCGACCAGGGAGCGCCGTGGGGACCGTGGATGTCCGAAGTGGAGCGACTGCGGACCTCGATCGCGGAGTTCCTCGGGGCGAGCGCGGACGAAATCGCTTTGGTGCCTTCGGCTTCGCACGCCGCGTACCAGGCGCTGGGTGCGGTGCGCTTCGCCGAGGACGACGTCGTGGTGTCGATGGCCGCGGAGTTTCCCAGCGTCGGCCAGGTGCTGCACGCGGGCCGCGCGGGCGAGGGGCAGATGCGCTGGGTCGACGAGGAGTCGATGCGTGAGCACGGCGTGGTCGAGGCGTACCGCGCTCGCATCGACGAGCGGACGAAGCTCGTGTCGGTCCCGCTTGCCTTGTACACCAACGGATCGCTGCAGCCGGTGAACGAGATCGCCGCGCTGGCCAGGGAAGTCGGCGCGCGGGTGCTGGTGGACGCCTACCAGGCGACCGGCGTGGTGCCGGTGGACGTGCGTGAGATCGACTGCGACTACCTGGTCACCGGCACGTTGAAGTACCTGCTCGGGCTGCCCGGCGTCGCCGCGCTGTATGCCCGGGCCGGCGTGGAGGACGAGCAGCCGCCGACGATGACCGGCTGGTTCGGCCGGGTCGATCCGTTCGAGTTCGACCCCGCGGCGCTCGACGGACCGGCCGAGGCGCGGCGGTTCGAGTCCGGCACGCCCGGCATCCCCGCGGTGTACGCGGCGCGCGCGGGGCTCGCGGTGCTCAGCGAGGTGGATCCGATCGCGCGCTGGAAGCACGTGGAAAGCCTGGTCGCGGAGGCGAGTGCGCGGCTGACCGAAGCCGGCGAGGTGCTCAGCGAGCCGATGCCGGACGCGCGCCCGGGGCCGCAGGTCGCCGTGGTCGACGCCGATCCTGACGCGCTGGGCCGGTTTCTCGCCGAGCGGCGCATCGTCACGTCGCCGCGCGGCACGATCCTGCGTGCGGCTTTCCACTACTACAACACCAGCGAGGACATCGACGCGTTCTGCGCGGCGCTGGCGGAGTACCGGAGGACGACGTGACCGAGGTGTACACGGCCGCGCGGCTGCTGGCGTCCTCGTCGGCGGCGCTGACCCCGGACGCGGCCGTGTGCGTGGAGGACGGCGTGATCACCTACGCGGGGCCGCGGGAGTCGGCGCCTGCCGGCGACTCCGTCGACCTCGGCGACGTGACCCTGCTGCCGGGCCTGATCGACTGCCACGTGCACCTCTACCTCGACCCGGCCGCCGGCGCGGTGAGCCTGGCGGGCGAGGCGGAGCGCGACGCGCAGCGCGACCGCATGATCGCCAACGCCCGCCGCCTGCTCGACGCCGGCGTGACCACGGCTCGCGACCTCGGCGCCCCCGGCACGCTCGGCACCGAGGTCCGCGACCTCCTGCCGACGCTGCCCGAAGCCGCCCCGCGCGTGCTCGCGGCCAACGCGCCGATCACCGTGACGGGCGGCCACGCCGAGTCCATGGGCGGCGTGGCCGACGGCGTCTCCGAGCTCCGCGCCCGCGTGCGCGCCCACGCCGAGGCCGGCGTCGACCTCATCAAGGTGATGACCACGGGAGGCTTCATGACCCCGGGCAGCCACCCGTCGGAAGCGCGCTACACCACGGCCGAGCTCACTGCGCTCGTCGCCGAGGCACACGCCCACGGCCTTCCGGTGACCACGCACGCGCTCGGCGTGGAAGGCATCGACCGCGCCGTGGCGGCCGGCGTCGACTGCATCGAACACTGCGGCTGGGTCACCCGCACCGGCACGCGGTTCGACCCGGCGCTCGCGGCCCGGCTCGTGGCCGCCGGCATCGCCGTGAGCCCCACCATGAACTCCGCCTGCACGGCCGCGGAGTACTTCTGCCCGTGGGACGAGCGCTCCGCCGTGCTCGGCAACCTGCGCCGGCTGCTCGACCTCGGCGCGACCGTGGTGGCGGGCACGGACGCGGGCATCCCGCTGGTGGACTTCGAGCGGTACGCGGACGGCCTGGAGCTGCTCGCGGAGGCGGGCATGTCGCCGCGTGAGGTCCTGGCGAGCGCGACCGACGTGGCGGCGTCGGTGTGCGGGCTGTCCGGCGTCACCGGCCGGCTGGAGCCGGGGTTGAGCGCGGACGTGATCGCGGTGTCCGGCAATCCGCTGGAGGACTTGACGACGCTGCGGCGGCCGCGGGTCGTCTTGGCGGCGGGCCGCCGGCACATTCCGCGCGCGTTCGCCGTCTCGGCGACGGACGACGCCGAGCGGGCGCGGTTGCGGCGCACGATGACGGAGGGTGCGGGGCGGTCCTGAGGCCGTCAGCCGCGTCGCTGGGCGAGGGCTTCGACCTGCCGTTCGTGGACGGCGGGCAGGAAGTCCTGGCCGAAGGTGGCCGCGGGGCCGAGCCGGGGGTCGTCGGGTGCTTCGGCGTTGCGCAGGGCCTGCACGTACGCGCGGTCCTGGTCGATGCGGGCGCGGGCCTGGCCCGCTCCGCCGACCGAACCGTGGCCGGGGATCACGACATCCGCCTCGCCGGCCACGCTGTCCAGCAGCTCCAGCGCGGTGAGGTAGTTCGCGATCGGGTCGGTGGGGTCGGTCAGGTCGAGCATCGGGATCAGCACGTCGGAGAGCATGTCGCCGGCGAGGAGCACGCCGTGGTCCTCGATCAGGAGAGCCGCGTGGCCTGAGGCGTGCGCTTGGTGCTCGACGATCCGGATTCCGGGGCCGTCCCAGGGGAGCCGCGTCGCTCCGTCGGGCAGGCCGGTCAGGAGGCCGAGCAGGTCGAGCGGCACGTTGTCGACGATGTCCGCCGGGATGAACTGCCTGACGCGGGCCTTCGCCTCGGCGTCCGGCAGCCGGGCCGCGACGGTGGCCGCGCAACGGGCCGTGCCGTAGCGCGGCGCCGGGCCGAAGCCGGGGTGCCAGAGCAGGTGGTCCCAGTGCGGGTGCGTCGAGAAGCCCGCGACCACGGGCCGGCCCAGCTCGGTCAGGTCGCCGGCGAGGCAGGCCAGTTCGTGGTCCTGCACGCCGGGGTCGACGAGCAGCACGCCGGCCTCACCGTGCACCACCACGGCGTTGCTCTGGCAGAACTCGCTCGTGTGGACCAGCACACCGTCCGCGACCTGCGTCAGCACGGGGGCTCCTTCCGCTCGCGATCCGCCCCCGGACGGTAGTGCCTGGCAGGGGAAGATCGTAAGCGTTGCCGTGCAACCTCGTGGGGGTTCCGCGTCGTATGGGGTGGTCGACGAGGGGTGGTGACGTGGCGGACCGGGAAAGTTTCACCGACGTGGCGAGGGACCGCGCGCCGGCGTGGCGGCGCGTGTCGTTCCTGATGTGCGGCGACTGGGCGCTGGCCGAGGACATCGTGCAGGTGACCCTGCTGCGCCTGTACAAGCGCTGGCACCGGCTGGACCTGCCGGGCATCGAGGCCTACGCGCGCAAGGTCATGGCCCGGCTGGCCATCGACTCGGCCCGCCAGCCGCACCGCCGCTCCGAACTGCTGACCGCGCCACCCGAACGGCCCCGCCTCGACGCGATCCCCGAGGACGGCGCCGAGATCCGGGCCGCGCTCGGCACGCTGGGGCCGCGGCAACGGGCCGTGCTGGTGTTGCGCTTCTACTGCGACCTCTCCGTCGCCGAGACGGCGTCGGCGCTGCGGATCAGCGAGGGGACGGTGAAGTCCCAGTCCGCCCGCGCGCTGGCCACCTTGCGAACCCTGCTGTCACCTGATGCGGCTGCGCTCAAGAACGGAGGGGCACAGTGATGACGACCGAACGGGAACTGCTCGACCAGGCCCTGGGCTCCGCGCAGCCACCGCTGTCGCTGGACTTCGAGGCGATCGAGGCGCAAGGCGTCCGCGCGGTGAGGCGGCGGACGAGGTTTGCGTTGGTGGGTACGGCCGCGGTGGTGCTGCTGGTCGGGCTGGGCGGGACGGTGTTGTTCACGCGGGGGAGCCCGACGTTGGTGACTCCGGCCGCCGGCGGGCCGGTGACCACCGCGAAGCCGAGTGAACGCGGGATCGCCTACTGCTACGAGAACGCGGACATCACCAGCAGCGCGAGTGGTCAGCACGTTCCCTTCGGCATCAGCGGCCACGGCCCAAACGGCCGCGGGGACGCCGCGGCCGAGAGCCTCTCGATCTGCGCCACAGCTTGGGCCGAGGACTACCACCAGTGGCAGAAGCCCGGGCTGCCGCGAGTCGTGCCCCCGCTCGTCGCGTGCGTGTTGACGTCCGCGGCCGTCGACATCGACCGGGAGGCGATCGGCGCGGTCGGCGTGTTCCCCGGCAACGAGCAGACGTGCGCCGCGATGGGGCTGGCGGTCGCGAAGATCTAGGGATGGGTACGGGGATGGTCCCACCGTTTAGCAACGGCAGAACCATCCCCGTGGTCTCGGAGCGGCGGGAAGATCAGTGCCCGGGCTTGCCCGGGTGGTCGACCACCGCGATGGTGAAGGTTTCGAGCGAAACGTTGCCCTGCAAGCCGTAGGAGGCGACCGCACCGGCGACGGTGTTGGCAGCGGGCAGGTTGGGGTAGCCCAGGGCCCTCATCTGGTTGCGCAAGGTGCTGGCCACCTCGATCCGAACGGTGTTGGTGCCGGCTTTGAGGGCGGGGCTCACGTCGATGCGGCCGGCGATGAAGTCGTAGCCGGTGATCTTGTGGCCGTTGACCCAGATCTGGGCCAGGGCGCCGCCGGTGGAGTCGATGGTGAGGTAGGCGCCGTTGGTCGCGTTCCAGGAGCCGGGGAGGCGGAAGGTGGTGCTGTAAGTGCCGACGCCGGAGACCGTGGCCGGGTCCTGCGCGGTGAAGGTCATGTCCTTCCACGCGACGAGCGGGGTCTTGCCGACGGCGATGTCGGTCTTCTTGGTGGTGAAGTACACCTCCTTGGTCGTGTAACCCGCCCGGGCCTCGGTCAGGGTCTTCTTCTCCCCGGGCGTCCAGCTGCTGAGCACGACGTTCCACTGCGCGTCGGTCAGGTTGACGTCGGCGGGTACGGAAATCTGCTTGCTGACGGTCGAGCCGTCGGCCAGGCGGGCGGTGTACCGGCCGGACTCGGTGGCGAGGAGGGCGACACCGTCGGTGGTCACCACACCCTGGGGTGCGGTGGTGCTGCGCAGCGGCGCGGCGGCCTTGGTCTTGAGGTCGATCGCGATCACGGTGGTCTCGCCGGGCGCGAGCGTGAGATCGAAGGAGGTCCGGCCGCCGGACGTGGTGTAGAGGGCGAGCGCCTCGACGCGGCTGGACCAGGTGTTGATGCGGTAGGGCTTGCCGACCGCGTCGACGTTGATCGTGGTGGTGGCGGTCGCGGCGTCGATCGGCGCGTTGTTGTAGTCGCCGCGCTTTTCCAGGTAGTTGTAGGCGAACAGGTACACCGTGCTGTCGGTCTTGCGCATGGCCGTGAGCACGGTCTGGTTCGGCTGGGTGAATTCGGCCCGCGGCCGCACACCGAGCCGCTTCAGCGCGTCGTAGACACCGGTTTTGCCGTAGTAGTAAGTCTTCTCGTAGTCCGCGCCCGCAGGGTCGGGAGTGGTCGCGCTCTGGGGAACGTTCGCGTTGACCACTCGCACGTTCCGCAGCTTTGCCAGACGCCCCATCACCTTCGCCAGATCGGCGTCGGTGCCCTCGTTGCCGAGGGTGTGGACCGCCGCCTTGGCATTGAGGTAGTTCCGCGTCGAGCTCAACGTTTCCGTCAACCCGTTGACGACGACAACCGGAAGCCCGCGCTGAGCGAGCTGGTAGATCGCTTCGGCGCTCTTCAACCGGATGGAGTCCTGGTAGATGACCACCGCCTGGTAGCCCACGTGTTCGGGAATCAGGCCCTCGGACTTGCTGTAATGGACGCTTCGGCCTTCGAGGATTTCGGGCGCGAAGTAGTCGTAGGTGTAGCCGTTGTCCTGCAGTTCCAGATCCTTGAAGTACGCGGCTTTTTCGTGACGCATGTTGTCGATGCTGGGTCCGCCGTTGTTGTACGCGTAGTCCGTGCGCAGTACCGCCAGGTCCAGCTGCGGCTTGCCCTGCTGCAGCACCGCCTGGGTGCGCGCGATCATCGGCAGGTAGTCGGCGTACTGCGTGAACTCCGGCTGACGCGGGCCCCAGCGCTCCGAGAACCGGGCGTACATGCCTTCGTGGCCCGGCCAGTAGGTGCCGTCCCACTTGTTCGACGGATCGTGGGAATCGGCCCCGGAAATGCTGGAGTAGCCGTGGAAGACGGTGTGGCTGATCCCGGAGACGAACTGGGTGTTCATGATCTGCATGAACCGGTCCTGCGGCCAGGTGTAGTTGTTGCCGCTGATCGCGCCGGTCTCGCTGGAGTAGCGCAGACCGTGGGTGTGCGCGGCGCCCGCCAGCGACCGGTGTGCGTCGAGCTGGTTGCCGTACTCCAGCGATTCGGTCTCGACGTAGTCCACCGCCTGGGCCGGCGTGGTGATCTCGTAGTTCACGCCGTAGGAGATCTCGGCGCGCAGCTTCATGTTCATGTCGCTGTCGAGGTAGGACCGCAACGGCTTGAGGACGTTGTCGGTGTACATCTCCGTGATCGTCTGGAAGAAGTCATTGCGGACCTTGGTGACCGTGACCTGGTCGGCGCCGGTGACCGGGAAGGCGGTGTCCCGCGCCCGGGAACCGAGCCTGATCACGTACGGCAGGTGCGGCTCGAGGCTGTAGCCGCGGCGCTTCTCGAACTCGCTCATCAGCGTGGCGCCCCAGAACTCACCGCCGTTGGCGTTGCTGGTCGAGATCTCCAGCGAGTCCATGTACATCTCGCCGCGGCCGTTGGCGATGATGGCCTTCTTCAGTTCGGGGTCGCTGAAGATGTGGTCGCGGTAGTAGTCGATGAACGCCTGCATGCCGGCGGGGTCGATGTAGTTGATGGTCACGTTCGTGGTGGACGACGGCGTCGGTGCCTGACCGGTGGCCTGCATCCAGAACGCGTAGACGTCCCAGGTTCCGCTGCCCGCCGGCGGAGTCCAGCTCAGGGAGAAATTCGCTTTGCCCGTCGGGTCTTTCATCGTGGCCGGTGTGACGGCGATGCCGTTGAGCGTGACCTTGCCGGTCAGCACCACCGAGTCGTCGGTGTAGCTCATCGTGCCGGAAATGCTGCCGTCGGCGGTGACCGAGCCCGTGCTGCCGGCTGCCCGGCGCACCGCGACCACGGAGATCAGGTCCTGCCGGACCGGGCCGGCCACCGTCATCACCGAACGCTTCAGCGTGCCGCTGAACGCGGTGCCGCCGGTGGTGCTCTGAATGGCGTAGCCCATCGCTTTGCCGGCGCCGTCGTCGTCGAACTTCAGGTTCTCGATGGGCAGGTTCGCGTTGGCCCAGTGCGTGCCGCTCGTCATGGAGAAGCCCATGCCGTACTTGTTGGCTTCCTGGATGATCAGCTTCGTGTCGTTCTTCCACTCGTCCGAACCCCAGCTGTAGATCTGCTGCGGGGTCTTGCCGGTGGTGTTGCCGACGAAGACTGTGTCACTGAGGTCACTGTCCACATTGGGCTCGGGCATGCAGACGATCTCCACCGAGCCGATGCCCATGTCGTGCAGCATCTTCATGTCGCCCTTGATCGTCGCGTCCGTGTGGAGGCCCTCGGCCAGCCACCACCGCGTACCCGGCCGGTACTTGCCCTCCGGATTGTCCAGGAACGCGTGCTGCGCCTTGATGAACTTGTCCGTGATGCCCGTTTGCGCGGTCGCGGCCTCCGCGGCGGCGGTACCGACCAATCCGGACAGTGCCAGCGTCGCGCCGACACCACCGCTGATCTTCAGGAAATCTCTACGGTCGAACGCGGGCTTGCTGTCTTCCATCGGTCCTCCTGGGACGGCGCGAAACGGTTCCTGACGGCGTTGACTGGATCCTTGGCACGCGGAGATGGGTAGCGCGAGGTCACGGGCCCCTTGGGCGAGGGGCTCGGGGGATTTAAAACGTTTCAAATCAAGGTCGTTATAGTTTTCAGCTTCAGAACGGTTGCTGTCAAGCGCCAAACATTGGCTTCGTGGAGCGGAATCGGTTCAGGATGCATCGGGGTGTGAATTCCTTCTTGAAAGGTTTCACTACGCAACCGACGTCATGGCCGGGCGGGTGAGCCGGCGCTCTTCGATTCTCGCTGCACCGCTGCGAGCCTGGTGGTTTCGTGCGCCACGACGTGCGCGTCTTCCGCGGTCTAGTGCGGCCGGCAGTCAGCGGGCGACGGGAGTGGACGGCACGTCGCCCGTTGGGGTGCTGTAGCCGGCAGCCAGCGCGCGACGGGAATCGACAGCCCGTCGCCCGCTGGTTACGGCGGCCAGCGGGCGACGGGAGTGGGCGGCACATCGCCAGCTGGGGTGCGGCAACCGGCAGCCAGCGCGCGACGGGAATCGACAGCCCGTGGCCCGCTGGTTACGGCGGCCAGCGGGCGACGGGAGTGGACGGCACATCGCCCGCCGGGTGCGGGAACCGGAAGTCTCGGCGAGCTAGGCGGGTGCGCCGGTGCCCGCGAGGGCCAGCAGGGCCTGCTCACCCTGCTGTCGCAGCGCGGGCAGCATCGGCCGCACCGGGGCGGGCAGGCCGGACAGCACGAGGTCGACCTCTTCGGGCGTGCCGGCCTGGTCGAGGAAACCGACCATCAGGTGCGGTGCGATCGGCGGGGCCGTGTCGATCACGTGCTGGGAAAAGGTCGCCCACGTTTCCGCGGGCAGGTGCTCGCGCAGCGCCGGGAAGAGCACGGGTTCCTCGTGCTCCAGGTGCAGGTGGACGAGATCCCGCACGGCGGCGGCGGCTTCGCGCAACGACCCGCGGTGCGCGTCGCTCTCCAGCGGCACGGCGGCCAGCGCGTCGAGCTTGCGGTCGAGCTCGTCGTGCTCCCCTTCGAGTCCGACGAGGCCCTTGCCGGCATCCGGCGCCACGGCGGTGATCAGCGGCCACAGCTCGTCGTCCTCGGTCTGGTGATGGTGGTGCAGGTTCTGGACCAGGAAGTCACGTAGCTCGGCCAGCGCGGGCAGCGCCACCTCCGGCCGGGCGGCGGCTTCGGTCAACAACGTGGTGGCGCGCCGGTGCAGTTCGTGGACCATCCGGGTCTCGACAACCGCCACAGCGTCAGTCAGGGCTTCACTCATACCCTCCACCCTCTGGGCGACACGGGCCCGCGGCCACCTCGTTTGACCCTTCGGACCGCACGTCTGCCCGGAGCGCCCAGGCGCGGCTGCGTGCGGTGGGGCTCGCGGAGACGGTTACCGGCCACTGCACGGTGATCAGACCGGTGACGAAGATCCCGTTCTCGCCGGTCTGGGTGGCGAAGCCCAATTCGACCCGCGCCGTGGTCTGTCGGAGCCGGTGGGTTTCTCGGAAGCCGTAGCGCAGGTGTCGCAGCCACGCTGTCGTGATCTCCTCTGCCACCCGGGTGGGTGTGGCGTCGCGGTTCCCGGTGAGACACCTGCTCTTGACGGCGGCGACAGCCCTTCTTATAGTCAACAGGTAAGTTGATAAAGAGAATGGTTGATAAAGATGTCAGTTGACGACGCCGAGCTGGATCGGGCGTTCACCGCACTCGGTGACCCCGTGCGCCGGGCGCTGGTCGCGCGGTTGTCGCGGGGTGAGGCGACCGTCAACGAGCTCGCCGAGCCCTTTGTGATCACCAAGCAGGCGATCTCCCGGCACGTGCAGGTGCTCGAACAGGCGGGCCTGATCACGCGCAGCCGCGACGGTCAGCGCCGGCCCTGTCACCTCGTACCGGCCGCGCTCGAAGCCCTCACCAGTTGGATCGACACCTACCGGCTCGCCACCGAACGCGCCTACCGGCGCCTCGACGCCGTCCTGGACACCCTGGAGGAACAGCCATGACCGGCACCACGATCACCGCGCAGCCCGGCACCCCGTTCGTCGAGGTCACCCGCGAGTTCGCCGCCTCCCGGGAGAAGGTGCTGCGGGCGCACACCGACCCCGAGCTCGTCGCCAGATGGCTCGGGCCGCGTGGCATGGAGATGGAGATCATCGAATACGACTCGCGTTCCGGCGGCAGCTATCGCTACGTCCACCGCAATGATCGGGGCGAGTTCGGCTTCCGCGGCGTGTTCCACGCGGTCACCGGTGAGCGGATCGTCCAGACCTTCGAGTTCGACGGCGCACCCGGGCAGGTCAGCCTCGAGACAGCCACCTTCACCGACCTCGGCGGGCGGACCCGCCTGCGGAGCCGGTCGGTCTTCCTCACCGTGGAAGCTCGTGACGCGGCCGTGGAGAGCGGTATGGAGCGCGGCATCACCGAGTCGTACGAGCGCCTCGACGCCGTGCTCGAGAAGGGCGAATGAGATGGCCGTGACCATGGCGAGCTTCTGCATGTCCCTCGACGGCTTCGTCGCGCGCCGCGACAACAGCGTCGGCCCCCTCTTCGACTGGTACCAGGGCGGCGACGTCGAGGTGCCGATGGTCGGCTACCCGGTCAAGTTCCGCGTCGCGAAGGCCAGCGCGGACTACTTGACGCGGCTCATGGCAGACGCGGCGCGCAGCGCGTTCGTGTGCGGCCGTCGCGTCTTCGACTACACCCACGGCTGGGGCGGCAACCCACCCGGCGGCGGCAAGGCCTTCGTCGTCACCCACCGCCCGCCACCGGCCGACTGGCCCCGCGAACAGCTGGCACCCTTCACGTTCGTCTCGAACGTCGCGGACGCGATCGAGCAGGCCAAGTCCGCGGGCGACGGCAACGTCGGTGTCTCCGGTCCCGCCATCGCCCAGCAGTGCCTGAACCTCGGCCTGCTCGACGAACTGCGGATCGACCTCGTGCCGGTCTTCCTCGGCGAAGGGGTGCGCTACTTCGAGAACATCACCACCGCGAAGCCCGAACTCGAGCGCGTCGAGGTCGTCGAAGGCGTGGGAGTGACCCACCTGCGCTTTCGCGTGCACCGCTGACGCGACAACCTCGGGATTGTGGGCCTGACGCAACACAATCCGAACTCTTCGATCCTCGTTGACGGGCCGGAGATCGTGATCAAGCCGGTCAATACCCGGCGGATGCCGACGGGCGTTGATCCATTCGGGCGATCGGGCTCTGACGCCTGATGTCCGACGTGGGGATCAACGGACTTGCTCAGTTGAATTCGAAGCCCGTCGACGGCGCCGCGCACACCGTCGCCACCCTAACGGCGCGATCGGGTTGGCATCGCCGTTGTGTCACCTGGCATGCGTGGAGGTACTGCTCCGCCGCAGCCGAATGCAGCAGGCGTCGGAACTGGTTCGAAGAAGGTCGGAGTTTTGGCCGGGTTGTCTTATTTGCTCGTTTATTGCTTTCGGTGTGTGTTGTGGTGCACAGCCAAGATCCGTTGAATACGCCGCTTGGTCTATTTCCGAGAGTAATGCCGTTTGGCAAAGTGATCTCGGGTTCGTCGGGGGCCCAGCAGGTTGGCTGGTGCTCTTGGCGAGGGGAATTTCGTGCGTTCTGTTGGTGTGCGTTGGCGCGCTGTCGTGGTGACGGCTGCGGTTGTGTTGAGCTCGGTGGCGTTGGTGCAGCCGGTTCTCGCGGCGCCGGCCGCGAGCGTTCCGAACTCGGCGCCGGATGAGGCGACGGCGACGGCGTACGCCCGGGTGGGACATAAGCAGGTCGAGGTGTCGTCCGAGACCACGGAGACGTCGAAGACGGTGGCGAACCCGGATGGTTCGTGGACGTTGACGGAGTACACGAACCCCGTGCGGGTCAAGCAGGGCACGACGTGGACCCCGATCGACACGACGCTCGAGCGAAGACCCGATGGTTCGATCGGTCCGAAGGCCGTCGCGGTGGACGTCAGCCTCAACCCGGGCGGCGCTGGTTCCGCGGCGAAACCCATTGTCCAGGCGGGGGAAGACGGCACCGCGGTCGGTCTGAAGTGGACCAGTGACCTGCCGGCGCCCGCTCTTGCCGGGGACACTGCCACGTACTCCGAGGTTCTTCCGGGTGTCGACCTGACGGTCAAGGCGGCGACCGAGGGCTACACCGAGAACCTCGTCATCAAGACCCCTGAAGCGGCGAAGAACCCGAAGCTGCGGGACGTGCCGTTCGGGCTATACACGCACGACGCCACCGTGTCCGTGGCTGAAGGCGACGGGCGCGGTACACCGGCCCAGAAGGCGCCGACGGACGGCCTCGAAGTCAAGAACTCCAGCGGCGAGGTCATGTTCGCCGGTGACGCCTCGAGGATGTGGGACTCGTCCGGCAAGGGCTCGGCGGCCGAGCAGCAGCTGGGTGAAGGCGGCGGCCGGCGTGAGGCGGTGATGGACTTCTCGCTCACCCCGGACAAGGTCACGATCAGCCCGGACGAAGCGTTCCTCGCCGACCCGAAGACGAAGTACCCGGTGTCGCTGGACCCGGACAACTGGTGCACCTCCTGTGGCATCCAGTCGCACGTCGTGGTGCAGTCGGGGTTCCCCGACGCGCACAACTGGAACGCGTCCACGGGGGACCTGGCGAACTTGAAGGCCGGGTACGAGGATTACGACAGCGCGGGGAAGTCGCGGTCGTACATCCAGATGAACACCTCGCGCCTCGGCGGCACGGTGATCAAGTCCGCGACCCTGAACACCACGATCCAGCACAGTTACAGCTGCAGCCCTCAGCCGACCGGTCTGTGGATCTCGAACCCCGCCACCAGCGGCACGACGTGGAACCAGCAGCCGAGCTGGCCGTACTTCGTGTCGGATATGAACGTGGCGAACTGCCACGACGCGCCGAACGTTTCTGGGCAGTTCGACGCGCTGAAGGCCGCGCAGGACGCGGCGGCGAACCACTGGCAGAGCGCCTGGTTCGCCCTCGCGGCTCACGACGAAGGTACGACCGCGGCGTGGCGCCGGTTCGATCTGAACCCGTACTTTCAGGTTGACTACGACTCCTACCCGAACTCGCCGGCGAACCTGTCGATGCAGAACGGCACCGCGAAGTGCGTCCAGGGCACGAGCCGGCCGTGGGTGGCCACGAAGACACCGCAGCTGGTCGGCGCGGTGTCCGACCCCGACGGCGGCACGCTGCTGGCCAGCTTCTCGATGGGTGCCGGCACCGCGGGCAGCAGCACCAACGTCCACAACAACAGCGCGAACCCCGTGACGGTCGGTACTCCGGGTCCCAACCAGGCCGCGACCGCGCAGCTGGCCGCTGTCCCCACCGGGTGGATCGGGGGTGACGGCGTCTACAACTGGTCGATGCAGGTCAGCGACGGTCAGCTGGCGTCGCCGTGGGTGGGCAACTGCGAGTTCACTGTGGACTCGTCGGTGCCGAGGGCTCCGGCGGTGAGCATGACCGGCACGGCGCCGGAGCACCAGAACGACAGTGTCCACTTCGGTGTTTCGGCGAGCATGGCGACCGCCGGGTTCTACGACGTCGACCGGTTCATCTACACGACCGACGGTTCCGAGCCCCAGCCGCAGGGATCGCCGAGTGTCAAGGCGACCCAGGGCACGGATGCGAGTGGCAACCTTGTTGCCACGGCCGACCTGTCCGCGTTGGCGATCAACGGCAACCAGAACTTCATCAAGGTCAAGGCGGTGAACAAGGCCGGCACCCCTGGCCCCGACGCCACCTGTGTCACCAGCGGCAACCTCGAAGCCGCTTCGTGTTCCTTCCACGTGCAGCCTTACACCCCTTCTGTCGGTTTGGTGGGAGCGTGGCCGCTGGACGAGATGGGCGGCCGGATCCTGGCCGACACCGCGAACACCACACCGAACAACGACGGCCTGGCCGTGCACACCGCGAGCCTGATCGCCGGTGGTGACTGGGTCGCCGGCTACGACCACGGCAACGCCTGGACCCATCCCGACACCGCCGGCTACAGCGAAGGCACCAAGGGCGCGCTGACTCTCGACGGATCCACTGGCTACGTCAACACCACCGGGTCGGTGCTCGACACGACGAAGTCCTTCAGCGTGGGTGCGTGGGTCAAACTGGCCAACACCAACGGGTTCCAGACTGTGCTTTCGCAGGACGGGAACCAGGGCAGCGGTTTCTACCTGCAGTATTCGAAGGCCGACAACGCGTGGGCGTTCAGCATGCTGTCCGCCGACCAGGCCAACGCCGGTGTGATCCGGGCGAAGTCGACGAAGTCCCCTGCGCTGGGGATTTGGACTCACGTGGCCGGCACGTACGACGCGTCGACGGGCACGATGACGCTCTACGTCGACGGCGTGAAGCAGGCGACCAACGTCATCACGAGTTGGGGCGCAGCCGGGAACCTGGTGATCGGGGCGGGCAAGTACAACGGGGCCCGGGCTGATTTCCTGGCCGGCCAGGTCGACGACGTGCAGGTGTGGCAGCGGGTGCTGTCCGCGCAGGACGCGCACGATCTTGCCAACGCCGCGGTGCCGCTGGCGAAATACGGCCTGGCGGAGGGCTGCACCGACGTGCTCGGCACGACTGTCCCGTCGCTGCAGGGCAACTGGGCCTTCGATGACGGCACCGGCACCACGGCCAACGACACCAGCGCGTTCGGCAACACCATGACCCTCAACGGCGGCTATGCCTGGACCGCGGGCCAGGCCACGGGCGCCGTCCACTTCGACGGGTCCACCGGCTACGCCACCGCCGCTCCGGCGGTGGACACGACGCAGTCGTTCACCGTGTCCGCGTGGGCCAAACTGGACGACGCGAACGGCTACTACACGCTGTTCACCCAGGGCGGGCAGAGCACCGCGGCGTTCCAGCTGCGCTTCTCGCCCGACGTCAATCGGTGGGTCTTCGGGATGACCACGGCCGATGACGTCTCCGTCGACAACTACCACTGGGCACTGGGCAGCGAGGCGCCACAGGTCGGGGCCTGGACGCTGCTCACCGGGGTTTTCGACCAGGCGTCGATGCGAGTCCGGTTGTACGTCAACGGAAAGCTCGAGGGCCAGAACACCGTTCCCACCGTGTGGAGCGCGGAGGACGCGTTCACGATCGGATCGAACATCGGCATCGGGAACTTCTTCAAGGGCTCAGTCGACCAGGTCCAGGCGTGGGGTCAGGTGCTGACCGATGACCAGGTCGCGGGCCTCTACGCCCACCGTTACTTCGACACGATCAGCAAAGCGACCGCAGCCGGCTCTGGCGGTGTCAGCCTCGCTTCGGACGACAACGCGTGTGCCGCGCGGTTCGACATTTCCGGCACGGGACTGGTCGATGCTGCCCGGCCGGCGAACCTGCGCACGGACAAGTCCTACACCGTCGAAGCGTGGGCGTATCACTCCTGGAACTCCGATGACGTGGCCGCGCACGGCGCGATCGACCCGTCCGGGCGAGCCGTGGTGGGCGTGGATGATGCGCAGTTCTCCGCCGGGCTGCTCGGCTACCACAGTTTGCCGGACGCGAACGGTGTCGCGCATCCCAAGTGGACGATGCTCATCAGCACGTCGCCTACTGCGGACGGGGCGTGGTGGGCGGTCAGTGACGCCGATGCTGTCGACAACACCTGGGTTCACCTCGCGGCCACCTATGACGCGTCGACCGGCACGATGGCGTTCTATGTCAACGGCGTCAAGCAAAACACTTTCCTGAACACGACCGGTGGTCAGGGCGTCATCAGTCGCCCCAGTACCGGCGACCTCGTGATCGGGCGCGGCACGTGGAACGGCCAACGCTCCGACCAATGGTACGGCGGTGTCGCCGGCGTGCGGGTGTACCAGGGCGTTCGCACGACCAAGGATCTCGCCGACGACGCCATCACGGACGATCCCGGCGCGACGTTCGGTCGTCAGAACTTCTAGTCGGCCAGTGGCCTTCCTCCTCTTCGTGTTCCACCTGTGCAGACAAGGGTGATGACCATCATGACCGTCTCGAGACGGAGTTTTCGGATCAGGAGATGGGTGCGCACGACGGCGGTCGCCGTCGCGGCGATCATGCTGGCGTCGAGCCAGGAAGCGGTCGCGTCGCCGACCGGCTGGCACGGGTTGGGATGGGATCTGCCCGCACTGCAGGCCGAGCATTCGGTGGCGGGCAAGGATGTGAAGGCGTTGTCCGGCGGTGCGCTGTCGGCTCCTGAGTCGGCGCCCGCTCCGGCGGTGCACTGGCCCGCTGCGGGCAAAGTCCAGGTGGATCTGCCGGCCACCGCGCAGGGTGCTGCGTCGCCGAAGCGGGTGGCCGCGGGGAAGCAGGTGTCGGTGACTCGCGGCCACGGCCGTGACAGCCGCACCGGTGCCTACAGTGCGACGGCGGCCAAGGCGCCGCAGAAGCACGCGGCGGCCCGGGTCGAGGTCACCACGGTGGATCACGCGGTGGCCGACAAGGCCGGTATCCGCGGAACCTTGGTGCAGGTCGCCCCGGTGTCGGGTGACACGTCGGGGCCGGTCGAGGTCGTTGTGGACTACCGGTCGTTCGCCGGCGCCTATGGTGCTGACTTCGGTAGCCGACTGCGGTTCGAGCAGTATCCGGCCTGTGTGGTGAGCACTCCGGAGAAGCCCGAGTGCCGCACCGGAACTCCGGTAGCGTCGGCAAACGATGCCAAGACCGGGCAGCTTGCCGGCGAAGTGACCCTCGCTCCGATGGCAGCCGCGTCGGCGACGGTGCTCGCGGCCACGCCGGACACGTCCAGTGGCGGCGGGGACTTCAAGGCGACGAGCCTCGCGCCGGCCGGGTCGTGGACCGCCGGTACTTCCTCGGGTGAATTCAACTACTCCTACCCGCTTTCGGCCCCGGCGGGTCTGGGTGCGGCGGCGCCGTCGGTGTCGTTGCAGTACTCCTCGGGCGCTGTGGACGGCCTGACGTCGGCGACGAACAACCAGGCGTCGACGATCGGTGACGGCTGGTCCCTCGGCGGCGGAGGGTACATCGAGCGGTCGTACAAGTCCTGCGGCGACGATCTCGGCGGAAACAACGGCCAGACCAAGACCGGCGACCTGTGCTGGGCGACCGACAACGCGACCCTGTCGCTGGCGGGCCGGACGACCGACCTGGTGAAGGACACCGCCACCGGTACCTGGCACCTGCGGGCCGACGACGGTTCCCGCGTGGAGAAGCTGTCCGGGGCGAGCAACGGTGCCCAGGGAGGCGAGCACTGGAAGCTGACCACTGTGGACGGCACCCAGTACTTCTTCGGGCTCAACCACCTGCCAGGCTGGCAGGCCGGCAACCCCGAAACCCAGTCCACGTGGACCGAACCGGTCTTCGGCAACAACACCAACGAACCCTGCAACGCGGCCACGTTCGCCGCGTCGTGGTGTCAGCAGGCGTGGCGCTGGAACCTCGACTACGTGGTCGACCCGCACGGCAACGCCACGACGTTCTACTACCAGCCCGAGACCAACTACTACGGGCTGAACCTGAACACCACCAGCGCCGGCACGTCGTACGTGCGCGGCGGTTACCTGCTGCGCATCGAGTACGGCTTCAACACCCGGGTCGCGAGCGTGTACACGCACGCACCCGACCAGATCGTGTTCGACACGGCCGAACGGTGCGTGCCCGGCGGCGCCGTCACCTGTGATCCGGCCCAGCTCACCACCGCCAACGCGGCGTCGTGGCCCGACGTGCCCGCCGACCAGATCTGTGCCCAGGGCGTGGCTTGCCCCAACGTGTCGCCGGCGTTCTTCTCGCGCCGTCGGATCACGTCGGTCAGCACGCAGGTCACCGATGGCGGCACCGGCTGGAAGACCGTGAGCCAGTGGGCCTTGGCCCAGTCGTTCCCCGCCAGCGGCGACGGGTCCAGCCCGGCGATGTGGCTGGATTCGGTCACCCAGACCGGTAAGGCCGGCGGTTCGATCAGCCTGCCGCCGGTGACCTTCCACCCGAAGGCCCTGGCGAACCGCGTCAACCCGAGCACCGACTACACCGCGCTGACCCGCAACCGGATCGACTCCGTCACCAACGAGGAGGGCGGCGTCACCACGGTCAAGTACGCCGACCCGCAATGCACCCCCGGCATGACCATGCCGGCCCCGGAAGCGAACACGCTGGCCTGCTACCCGGTCTATTGGACTCCGGGTGGTGCGACCGATCCGGTGCTGGACTGGTTCAACAAGTACCTGGTCACGGACATCACCGAGGACGGCCGCATCGCCGGCAGCGGCGGCGCCGGCTCGGCTCTGTCCCAGCAGACCGTGACGCACTACGACTACCTCGGCGGCGGTGCCTGGCACTACGACGAGAACTTCCTCTCCGACCCGAAGACTCGCACGTGGTCGATGTGGCGCGGCTACGGCACGGTCAAGACGACCGTCGGGCAGGCCACGAGCGATCCGTCCGGACCCCCGACGGTCACCCAGACGCTGTACCTGCGCGGCATGGACGGGGACACGCTGCCCGGCGGCGGTAAGCGGAGCGCGTCGGTGACCGACAGCCTCGGCGAAGTCATCCCGGACAGCAAGGCGCTGCCCAGTTTCACCCGCGAGTCGCTGACCTATCTCGGCGGCACGGTCATCGGCGACACGATCAACGACCCGTGGATCTCCGCGCCGAACGCGACGGACGCCAACGGTTTGCAGGCCGTCTACACCGGCACGGGCACCACCCGGACCCGCACGTGGATCGCCGCCACCAACAGCTGGCGCACCACTCGCACGATCAACACCTTCGGCAACTACGGGCTGGTCAACCAGGTCGAAGACGACGGCGACATCGCCGATCCGAACCAGGCCACGTGCGCCCGCACCACCTACGAACCGAACACCACCGCGTTCCTGATCAACTACGTGAGCCAGGTCCAGACGACGTCCGGCACCTGCGCCACAGCCGCCGGCAGCGCCACGATCGTTTCGGACACCCGGTCCTCCTTCGACCACCAGCCGTTCGGCGCCGCGCCGACGGTCGGTGACGTCACCCAGACCGACACGGTCGATTCCTGGCCCGCGGGCGGTGCGGAGCACTTCCTGTCGCCGGCCACCGTCACCAGCTTCGACAACTACGGCCGCGCGGTGTCCGCGACCGACTCCCTGGGCCTGACCACCACCACCGCCTTCACCCCGGCCACCGGCGGGCCGCTGACCCAGGTCGCGACCACCACACCCCAGGTCAGTGGCACCGACACCACCAAGTTCACCTCGACCCGGTACCTCGACCCGGTCACCGGGGCGACCACCGGCGAGGTCGACAACAGCGGGCTGCGCACCGACGCGACGTATGACGCGTTGGGCCGGCTGACCGCGCTCTGGCCACCGGGACACAACAAGGGCACCAACGCCCCGGCCAAAACCACTTACACCTACACGGTCAGCAACACCCAGCCCAGCGTCGTCGCCACGAACACGCTCCTGTCCAACAGCCAGTACACGACCACGTACGCGTTGGTCGACGGACTCGGCCGCACCGTGCAAACCCAGGCGCCGACCTCGTACGCGCAAGGCGGCCGGGTCGTCACCGACACCTTCTTCGACTCCCACGGCCGGCCGTGGAAGACGCACGACGCCTACTGGAACGGCGATTCCGGGCCGGGGACGACCCTGCTGGCGGTCGCGGACAACACGGTGCCGAGCACCACGGTGTCCACTTTCGACAGTGCCGGACGCGCAACCGCGTCGGCTTATCAGCTGTACGGCACGGAACAGTGGCGGTCCACCACCGCCTACGACGGTGACCGCACCACCACCGTCCCGCCGAAGGGCGGGACCGCCAGCAGCGTCATCACCAACGGCTTGGGTCAGAAAGTCCAGCTGGCGCAGTACAAGGACCCGGCCCACACCAACCCCGGCGACCCGGCCGACACCACCAGCTATACCTACACCCCCGACGGCCAGCTCGCCTCGACCACCGACGCCACCGGTCACAACACGTGGACCACCGGTTACGACCTGCTGGGCCGAAAAGCCTCCGCGTCCGACCCGGACACCGGCGCGAGCTCTTTCACCTACGACAACGACGGCCGGATGCTGTCCAGCACCGACGCCAGTGGCCGCACCCTGGCCTACACCTACGACAACCTCGGCCGCAAAACCGCCGAATACCAGGATTCCACCAGCGGAACCAAGCTCGCGTCGTGGACCTACGACACGGTGCTGAAGAACAAGCTCACCAGCTCCAGCCGATTCGCCGGCGGCAAGACCTACACCAACACCGTCGTCGCTTACGACACGGCGGGCCGGGTCACCAGTTCGCGGGAGACCATTCCGATCACCGAAACCGGGTTCGGCGGCAGCTACGCCTTCTCCTGGCGCTACGACCCGCTCAGCGACGTTCTGCGGTCCTTCGGCAGTCCCGCCGCGGGTGGCCTGTCCAGCGAGTCGATGCTCACCGGCTACGACGCGCTCGACAGCCCCACCACTTACCAGGACGCGGGGAGCAACGGCACCCTGCTGGTCTCCGAGACCGACTACAACCCGTACGGGCAGGTGCTGCGGACCAACTACCAGGACCCGACCCTGCCCAACCAGATCGCGGTCACCCACACCTACGCCGACGGCACCAACCGGCTGGCCACGACGCTGGCCGAGCGGGCCACCTCGACGAACTTCATGATCGCCAACCGCTTCTACAACTACGACGCGGCCGGCAACACCACCTCCATCGCCGACACCCCGCAAGACGCGCCGGCTGACACGCAGTGCTTCAGCTACGACTACCTGCAGCGCGTGACGCAGGCCTTCACGCCCACGTCCGGCAACTGCGCCACCACCCCCAGCGTCACGGGTATCGGCGGCGCCGCACCGTACTGGACGTCGTGGGCCTACGACTCGACCGGCAACCGCCTCACCCAAACCCAGCACGGCGCGGCCGGCGACACCACCGCGACGTCGACCTACCCCGCCGCCGGGCAGCCTCAGCCGCACGCGATCGAGGCACTGGACACCACCGGCCCGAACGGCAGCACCCACTCCGACTACACCTACGACCCGGCCGGCCGCACCCTCACCCAGGGCACCGGCGACACGCGCCAGACCTTCACCTACGACGCCGAAGGCCACATCGCCACCGCCACCGACTCGAGCGGCAAGGTCTCCAGCTACACCTACGACGCCGACGGCAACCTGCTGTTCACCAAGGACGCGACCGGCACCACCCTCACGATGAACGACCTGGAGCTGTTCCGCGCGATCGGCACCTCCAGCACGGTGGGCACGCGGTTCTACGCCTTCAACGGCGCACCGGTCGCCGAGCGCAACTTCAAGACCGGCCTGTCGTGGTCGATGACCGACACCCAGAACACCACCTACGCCACCGTCGACGCCGACACCCTCGCCGTCACCCAACGCCGGCAGGACCCCTACGGCGTGTCGCGCGGCCCGGCCCCGTCCACGTGGCCGGACAAGCACGGCTACCTGGGCGGCTACCAGAACACGACCGGTCTGACGCACCTCGGCGCTCGTGAGTACGACCCGACGACGGGCCGCTTCACCACGGTCGACCCGGTGCTCAACACCGATAGCCCGCAGCAGATGAACGGCTACTCCTACGCCAACGACAACCCCGTCGGGATGTCCGACCCGTCCGGGTTGTGCCCCTTCCAACCCGACGGCGCCTGCCGCCAGGCCGACGGCTCGATCAGCGGCGGCGACGCCTGCCGCGTCGGCGGCTGGAGCTGCCCGGATAAAAATTCGAACATCTGCGGCTGCAGGGATAGGTCGGTTTACGCCAACCACGGAACTCCTCCCTCAGGCGGGAAGCAACAGCCAGGGCAGAAGGCTCGCGGCGCATCGGGCGGCGCAGCGCACCACGACGATGACGACGACGGTGGTTTCTGGGGGAAGGTCTGGGGCGTCGTCAAGGACGTCGGGGAGGACATCTACGAGTACTCCGGCGCCAAGGACGTCGTAGACAACTGCATCAGCGACTTCGAGCTCCTCGGTTGCGCCAAGGGCGCCGTCGAAGTCGGCTCATGGTTCATCCCCGTCGGCGCCGCCGCCCACGGTGCCGAAATCGCCGCCGAGGCCGGTGGCCACCTGCTCGAAGGCGCGGCTACCACCGCAGGCCGAAACCTCGTCGCCGAGGGAGCCGATACTGCAGTTGCAGAAGAAGCAGATATGACTACGGTCGGGAGATGGATGTCGCCAGATGAGCACCAGGCGATGATCGACACTGGACAGGTTCAAGCAGGTAGCAACGGGACCTCTACTTATGTGGCGCGCCCAGCGAGTCGCGACGCCTTTCACAAGCAAGCCCCGTCGGGTAGTAGATATGTCGAATTTGATGTGCCAACGGAGTCGCTGCGACCGGCTGGGGAACCGGGGTGGGCTCAAATCCCTGGTCCAAAGCACCCTATTTACAGCAAGCTTAATGCCAAACGGGGGTTGCCGCCGCCAGAGATGCCGGCGTTTAAGAACCTTCAATGGGATGGAACTGTTAAATGACGGAAGATCTACCGTCACTCCTCAGGAAATGGCATAGTGAAAACATTGTAATGCTGACCCAAAAGGAGGCTAAGGTTGAAGTGTTCGACTCTGCAGTGCGGCGTGCCAAGAATTCCTTTGGAGTCGCTGTCGAATTCGCTTCAAGGATTTCTTATCTGACTGTTTGGGATTCCGGGGAGGCGCAAATTGCCAAGATGGACCTCGACGTTGATGCTGCACCTAACGAGGAGTATCGAGAGTATTTGGCTGGTGATGATATGTTGAGGGTGGCTGATAGTTTAGTTGACTGGGTGCTAGCTTAACCGTCGAACAACGGGCGCGGCGGCCGAACTTGGCTGGCCTCGTCTCCGCTGCGCCATCCCTGCTGATGATGGTCGGTTCCTCGGAACGTGGTGCGGTCGACGGATGATGAGTCGAGGGCGGGTCGCTGCCCCGACTCGCGTCGACTCGGTGGCAGTGACTCATCGACCTGGCGGTGCCACGCGGGTGCCGGCTAGTTGCGTGAGTAGGTCGCCGTGCTCGCGATGCGGTGCAACCCTGCCTTGGTGGTGAAGTCAGCTCGGCCACGGTTCGGCTGGCGCGAACCTCGTCTCGGGTGATCGAGCTCGAAGCGGGGAGGGTGTTGTGGCCGCGCAGCCTGTGGGCGGCGATGGTCATCTTCGACGGGTGATTTCGGCTCTAGTCCACCACTCCGGTTCGTTCCCAGTTGCTTGGCTATCCTCGACACCAAATTCTGGATGCGGTCCGAATTTGATTGGTTCTGGTCCTGCGCCGGAGAATGCATGGACCGCGCTCGGTCGCATTGACCAGAATGGTGTTGCACCTCCCGGTCACGGATTGCCCAAGTGGCAGGGAAAGTCGCGTCTATTTGGGGATGATGTCCGGGACAAGACGACCCTTCTTCCGCCTGTAGATGGTAGCGGGAATGCGGTCACCTATTCGGAATATGATGTGAACCCATTCGTCAAGGGAGTCAACGGAGGCGGCCTGGAGAAGGTTGCGGATGTCGGGGCGGTGACGTCGATGCGGGCGTGGCCGAGGAGTTCCTTGATGACGACAAGTTCGACAGTCTCGACGGGCCGTCCACTTGAGAGCTGAGCCGACGACAACGCCGTGCTTCAGAAGCGCGTCGCGTGAGCGCGCAGGGCGCCCGGTCGCTACCGCAAGGCCCTCGCCGGGCTGTGGGGGTACCTCACCGTTCCGGCCGTCGTCGGCATGCGTGTGGCCGTGGGCGTGCCCATCGACGGCACCATTGCGGCCTTGATCATCACCATCAGTGGCGGCCTGCTCGGTACCGGCGCTGTCGTCCGCGCGAAGCCGACAACCCGTGTTCGTCGAAGAAGGCCGCTTCGGTGATGCCGGACGGCTCGTCTACCGGGCCGCTTGACCGCGGCTGTCGGTTGCCGGCAGCGACGGCGAGGGTCCGCTCCTGCAGGATGTCAGAGGGCCTGAAGAAGGTAGTGTTCGACCGCCCGTCCGCTGTTGCCGGCCGCGACGGCGTGCACCCAAAGCCGCGAGGACTCATCTGCTCGGACAGTGGCTGTCGCTGGCGAACGCGGCCGGACTTCGGCCGTGGCTGGGCTCGCGGGTAACGGGCTCGTCCTCGCCGGTGATGTCCACGAGCTTGTGCCGATCGAGAGCTGCGGAGCCTCGTGCGGTCGAGACCTACAGTGGCGCCGAAGGAGCGCAGGTGCACTGCACGGCTAGCGGTCCACCGATGAACGGGCGGCGTCGAGATTGGTCATGACCACAAGGTGAGCCAGCGGCGGGCGCATGGTGCGCCCGAGTGCTGGTTCCGGGACTTTGCCGGCGGACACTCCTTCTGCCTCGGAGGGCAGGGAGGGACGGCCGATGCGCTGACCGCTCACCTGACTGTGTTCACATGCTACATAACAGAGCGGTCTCAACTCGGCATCGCATGTCCAAGAGAGATTGTGGGGCCGGAGAGACTCGAACTCTCACTGGCACGGACCTAAACCGTGTGCCTCTGCCAATTGGGCTACGACCCCGGGGAAAGCCTCGGGAATGGTAGCGCGAGCCACGTTCGGGGTGGCTCGGCGTGGCCGCTGGCCAGGTGGGGGGTCTCGTCCTCTAACGTGGGCGCCTACAGTCCGACGCGGCGAGGAGGGCACGTGGCGCGCGACCCCGAGACCATCGAGCGTGAAATCGAGCAGGCCAGGACGGCCCTGGCGGCGACGCTCGACCAGCTGGGCACCAAGGCCAGCCCGCAGAAGCTCGCGGACCAGGCCAGGGACGGCATCCGCGCGAAGCTGGACGACCCCAAGGTCAAGTACCCGCTGATCGGCGTCGGTGCGCTGATCGTGGCGCTGCTGATCCGCAAGCTGTTCCGCTGATCCACCCCTACGCCGGGGCGGGCCCGATCGATTGGGTCCGTTCAGGCGTGGCTGGGCGGAAAAGATCGATAAAGCGACATCCGGTCCGGCAGTGACTCGGCGACGCGCTGAGTGGCGTCGCGGCGACAGGGCCTGCCGAGGGTCGAAGCCAGGTTTGCGATGACACCCACGGCCACTGGCCCGCGAGCGACCGACACGGGCCCGCGAGCGACCGAGGCCGCCAAACCGCTCTGAGACGACGGGCCGCGCTGAGCGCACGCCAAGAACCGGCGTCAGCGGAGAGATCTGCCGACGTCGTGAAGGTGGGCCTGGTCAGGCCGCAAAAACCGGAGAAGTCAGGCGCGCGGCGAGACGGTCGGCTTCGCGGTCGAGCTGGTCGGGCTGTCGGCGGAGGTGTCGGACTTGCGGTCTTCGACTTCCTTCGGCAGTTGCTTGCTCGGCGGCAGCTGAGGCTTGGCCGGAGCCGGCACCGGGGCCGGAGCTGACGAAGCGGCAGCAGCCGGAGAACCAGCAGGAGCAGCAGCGCCAGCCGGAGCGGTAGTAGCCGGCTTCGAAGAACCCGAAGGCGGCACCTCCAGTGGCTCGATGTCCGGCAGCGTGAGCCGCGCGGCCATGTACGAGCTGGTGAACTCCAGTGCGCTCCCGTTGAGCAGGTGCACGACCGTGGGTCGCCCTTCCGGGGCGAGCTCGTCCACCAGCTGGTCCGCGCGGTCGCGCGCGGCGATGATGCCCGGCGCCTTCGCGGTGCGTGCCTCGCCGCGGCCACTGACGGTGATCGTCCAGTCGTCGTTGTCGTGCGCGTACGTCGCTGTGATCGTCTCCACCACTACCTCACCCCTCTCGCCATCAGCATGCGTCACTGGCCGAGACTCGGCCACCGCACACTCATGACGCGATTTCTGCGCCCCCGCGCACTCCCGCGACTGTCCATCAGTCTTTGTACAGGGTTCTCGATACCGCAATAAAACTCTGTGTCACAAGACACGAGAGAGGATTCGCACTGAGTGACGACCGAATGGCCTAATGCGCGTGCATTTTCACGCGCACCTCAGCGAGCGCGTCGTGACAGTCCGGACCAGAGCATGTCCATGGCGTAGTCGGTCGCCATCTGGGGCGTCACGTCCGGGAAGCGTTCGCACCAGATCGCCAGCCGCTCGCACGCGCCGACCACGAACTCGGCCGACGCCTCGGCGCGCAGGTCGTCCTCGGCGTCGAAGTGGCCGCTCATCAGCGCGGCGATCAGGTCGGTCTGCTGCCGGCGCGTCTGCTCGATCTCGTCGGCCGCGGGGGTGCCGATCAGTGCCATCTCGTGGCGCAGCAGCGACCAGGCCTCGCGCCGCTCGCGGATGAAGACGAAAAACGCCAGCAGCCCGCGACGCAGGGCGTCTTCGGCCGAAACCGCCCCGACGGTGGCCTGCTCGGTGACCTCGCGCAGCGCCGCTCGCGACTGCCGGATGCACGCCAGCAGCAGGCCTTCCTTCGAGTGGAAGTACTCGTACAGCATCGGCTTCGACACCCCCACGAGCTCGGCGATCTCGTCCATCGACGCCGTCGCGTAGCCGCGCTCGGTGAACACCCGTTCGGCGACCTCGATCATCTGCCGTTCGCGTTCGGCCCGGGGCATGCGCTTGCGTTTCGCGGTGGTCACGGCAACACTCTACCGCCAGTAACCTACTCCAAGTAGGATGGACTTCGGGTAACACTAAACGGGAGGGCGCATGGGCAACCGCACCGAGACCGGGGTGATCGTGGTCGGGACCGGGTTCTCCGGGCTGGGCATGGCGATCCAGCTGCGCAAGGAGGGCCGCGAGGACTTCGTGATCCTCGAGAAGGCCGACGACGTCGGCGGCACCTGGCGCGACAACAGCTACCCCGGCTGCGCGTGCGACATCCCGTCGCACATGTACTCGTTCTCCTTCGAGCAGAACCCCGGCTGGTCGCGCGCCTACTCGCCGCAGCCCGAGATCTGGAGCTACCTGCGCGGCGTCACGGAGAAGTACGGCCTGCGCCGCTTCCTGCGCTTCGGCCAGGAGATGACCGGCGCGCGCTGGGACGCCGACGAGAACCGCTGGCACGTGAGCACCGAGTCCGGCGACGAGTTCGTGGCCAAGGCCCTGGTCGCCGGCGTCGGCGCGCTGCACCGGCCGCAGATCCCGCACCTGCCGGGCATCGAGGGCTTCGCCGGCCCCGCGTTCCACTCCGCGCAGTGGGACCACGGCGTGGACCTCACCGGCAAACGCGTGGCCGTGATCGGCACCGGCGCGAGCGCGGTGCAGTTCGTGCCGAAGATCGTGGGGCAGGTCGAGAACCTCACGCTCTTCCAGCGCACGCCGCCGTGGGTGATGCCGAAGGCCGACCACGACATGCCCGGCTGGACGCGCGGCCTGTTCAAGGCCCTGCCGCTCGCGCAGCGCGCCTACCGCGACTTCCTCTACTGGGCCCTCGAGGCCCGCGCCATCGGCTTCAACGGCCAGCCGTGGGTGATGCGGCTCGGCCAGCGGATCGCGCAGCGCAACATCGAGCAGGCTGTGGCCGACCCGGCGCTGCGCGCCAAGCTCACGCCCGACTACACCATGGGCTGCAAGCGCGTGCTGATCTCCAACGACTACTACCCGGCTCTCGCCAGGGACAACGTCGACGTGGTCACCGAAGGCGTGACCGAGGTCCGCGAGCACAGCGTGGTCGACGCCGCCGGGGTGGAGCACGAGGTCGACGTGATCATCTACGGAACCGGCTTCCACGTGACCGACGCGTTCGACACGCTCGAGATCGTGGGGCGCGAAGGCCGCAACCTCGCGAAGGAGTGGGCGACCGAGGGCATGCGCACGCACCTCGGCATCACCGTGAACGGGTTCCCGAACCTGTTCTTCCTGCTCGGCCCCAACACCGGCCTCGGCCACAACTCGGTGGTCTTCATGATCGAGGCCCAGATCTCCTACATCGCGCAGGCGCTGCGGCTCGCGGGCGACCACGCGCTCGACCCGCGTCCGCAGGTGCAGGAAGCGTTCAACACCGACGTGCAGCGCAAGCTCGAAAAGGGCATCTGGACCCAGGGCGGCTGCAAGAGCTGGTACCTCGACGCGAAGGGCGTGAACCGCACGATCTGGCCCGGCTTCACCTGGCGGTACTGGCTCGACACCCGCACCGTCCGGCGCGAGGACTACGAGCTGCTCGGCTGAGAACAGGGGGCACGAAGGGGACTTTCGCGGCAGGGGAGGAGGCGCGAAAGTCCCCTTCGTGGTTCGGGGGGCGGCCCGGATCGCGGGCTCGCCGAAGAAACCCACGGACGGCCGTGGGCGTGGTCGGTCAAGAAGGCGGGTGCGGGGGCTTTCGCGACCCTCGACAACGCGAAAGCCCCCGGTCCGGCCGCGAACCGCGGCCGGGTGGTGCGCAGCCGGCTCAGACGGGCGCGAGCTTGCGCAGGTGGCTGATCAGGTCCACCACCGGCAGGTCGCACAGCTCGGCCATCCGCTCGAGCGCGGGCAGGTCGAGCGACACCTCGGCCGAGCCCAGTCCCGTGCCGGCCGGAGCCGAACCGGGACCCTGGTCGGTGCGGCGCAGCCGGTCCTCGGCCCAGCGGCGCAGCGGCAGCAGCTCGGGCGAGGCCTCGGCCACCACTCGCTGCAGGTCCACCCGCACGCGTCCGGGTTCTTCCACGAACACTCGGCGGTGCACCTTGGCGAGCAGGTCCTGGGGCAGCTCGTCCATCGCGACGCACAGCTCGACCAGGCGCACCACGGAACACTGCCGGGTGCCCAGCTCGTACGTCGCCAGCGTCTGCAGGGAGATCTCACTCTGCAGATGCGTGTTCAGCTCCTTGCGCGTCCACCCTCGCCTGCGCCGGAGCTTGCGGAGCTCGTCACCGAGTATCCGCTGGTAGTGCTCAGCGTCGATCACCACTTCCTCGTCCCCTGCCCTGCTCACGCTCTCACACGCGGCGTCCGCTCTCGTGGCTGCGAACGCGTGCGCGTCTCACGTGTATGAAAGTGGGCAGTGCGCTTTTCCTTACGCGGTTTCGGCCAAGTCTTTGGTGACGATTTCGCAGACTGCTCCGAACGGGCGTACGCGGTGCGCTGAACAGGTCAGTTGACGCAGGGGACGCCGTTGGCCGTGATCGGCTTCTGGTCGTCGGCGCCGGAGCCGCTCGACGCCGGGGGCGCCGCGGGCGGGGCGGCGGGCGCGTTGGCCGAGCCGGCGGAGGCGCCGGACCCGGCGTTGTCGGCGCTCGGCTGGTAGTCGGAGCCGAGGAACACCATCACGTGCCCGGCGGACACGCTCTTGTCCTCCTGCACCGTGGCCTTGGTGCCGAGGGCGTCGGCCACGGCGTTGCCGGAGTCCTGCCCGCCCGAGGGCACCCAGATCACGGTGGTCTTGCGCGAGGTCGCGTTCGCCGTGTCGCCGGCGGTGAAGCCCTTGCCGGTGAGCTGTTTCGAGACGCTCGCGGCCAGTCCGGTGCGGCCCGAGGCGTTGCGGACGTCGACGGTCACGCCCTTGTTCGCGTCGGTCTGCGGCGCCGGCGCCTGGGCCTGCTGACCCGGCTGCGGCCCGGCGACGCCCTGCACGAACTTCTTCACCTGCTGCGGGTCGACCTTGATGGCCACGCCGTCGCTGGGCGTGTGGTACTCGACGTTCTCGACCGGGATCGTGCGGAACTCGAGTTGCCCGCCGGTGAGGCCCTTCATCTGCTGGGCGAAGCTGAAGATGTCCCAGTTCTGGTTGAGGACCACCGACTTCTTGATGGCGTCGATGAGGGCGTTGAGCTTGCCCGGGTCGGTGAGCGTGCCGGCCGAGAGCACCTTGCGGGCCATGCCGGCCATGAACACCTGCTGGCGCACCACGCGGTCGAGGTCACCGCGCGGCAGGCCGTGGCGCTGGCGCACGAACTCGAGCGCCTGCACGCCGGAGATCGTGTGCACGCCCTTGGTGAACTTCGCGCCGGAGTAGGAGTCGTCCACGTTTTCGTTGAGGCAGACGTCGACGCCGCCGATCGCCTGAGTGATGTCGCTGAAGCCGAGCAGGTTGATCGCCGCGTAGTTGTCGATCGTGGAGCCGGTGAGCGCCTCGACGGTGGTGATCAGCTCTTTCGCGCCGGCCTGGTTGGCCTTCACGTCGAGCTCCTTCGGGTCCGTCACGCCCTGCTGCTGCAGGTCCTTGCGGGCCTGCAGCATCGCGCGGGCGTAGGCGGAGTTGATCTTGTGCTCGCCGTAGCCGGGGATGTTCACGTAGCTGTCGCGGGGCAGCGAGATCGCGACGGCCTTGCTGCCGTCGTTCGGGATGTGCACGAAGATCAGCGAGTCGGTGTTCAGCTCGCCGTCGGCCTCACCCGCGCGCAGCTGGGCGAGCAGCTGCGGGGAGAGCGGGTTGCCCTGGGCGTCGGTGCGGCTGTCGAGGCCCACCAGCAGGATGTCGCGCGCGCCGTCGGCGGGCTGGTCGCCACCCGAGGCGGGGTTGATCACGTCGGCGTAGTTCAGGCCGTTGACCAGGCCCTGCAGCGAGGCCCACGCGTAGCCGGTGAGGCCCATGACCAGCAGCGACACCACGGCGAGGGTGATCTTTGCGCCGCGGTGCGAGCCGCGCCGGCCCGAGCGCCGCGGCGGGGGGCCGGACCGGCGTTGCGGTGGCCGCGGGCGGTATTCGGCGTCGCGGGGGCCACGGGGCTCGGCACGCTCGCGGCCGGGCGGCGGCACCCTCCGCGCGCTGGTGCGGTCCGGCGGGTCCTGCCAGGGTCGGGCAGGGCGTCGGCCGCCTTGTCCGTTCCGAGGCGGGTGATCCACGCGGTCGGCTCCTTCTGCTCGTCGGTCTGTCCGGCACGGGTCTGCGTCGAGACGGCTGTCCGGGAGACGCCTTCCTGGAGACGCATGGTGCAGGTGTCGGGTTGCGGTGGGTTCGCACCGCCCCCACCCGGTGTGGCCTGCACCACCCATGGTCCGCCACCCGCGCCGCGTTCGCCCGGTCGGAGCAGCGCGTGTCGCGCTCCGAGTTTCCCGTCAAGGAGTGGCGCTCGCAGCACGACGGCCGGGAACAAGACACGAAGTGGCCGCGACCAGGGCAAACGCCGCCGTCGCCGCGTGCAGCACCACGGTGGGCGGGCCGGCCGAGGACACCATCAGCGCCGGCCCGCAGGCGAGCGCGCACACGAACCACGTGCCGGCCGACGCCGTGGCGCCGGTGCGGACGGTGTGCAGCAGCAGTACGCCGAGCAGCAGGTGCACGAGGCTCTGCACCGGGTTGAGGTGCAGGCCGAGGAAGTCGGCGTCGGCGGCCACGTCGCCGAAGCGGGCCAGCGCGAGCCCGAACACGCCGAGCGTCGCGAAGCCGATGCCGAGCGCGGCCGCCGCCCTGGTGAGCAGCACCGGACGCCAGCCGGTGTCCGCGCGTGGCCGCGGCGGTGGGGCCGCGGCAGCGCCGCCGGTGGCGCGCGGGTGGCGTTCGAACCACCAGAACACGAGGCCGGCCGGCACCAGCAGCAGCGCCACCGCGATCGCGGTGCGCGGCTGCACGAGCCAGCTCAGCCCGTCGGCGATCGGCCCCGGCAGGTACACCACGGCGACGATCAGCAGCATCACGGCGAGGAACGCCAGGTAGAGGCTCATCGGCGCGCGCAGCACCAGACCGGCCGCGCGGCGGACCGGCGCCCGTGCCGCGACGCGCAGCAGACGGCTGCCCAGCAGCCCGACGAGCCCGAGCTGCGTCATGCCGAGCAGCAGGACCTCCCACGGCGGTGCCGACAACGCGGCCGGCGCACCCGGGCTGCCGAGCAGGATCGGTGACGCGCCGAGCGCGAAAGTGGCCACGAGGAGCCCGCCGACGCCGGCCACGGCGGCCCCGGCCAGCACCGGGCGCGGCAGCCGCACGCCGTCGGCGTGGGCGAAGGCGACCTGCTGGGCCAGCAGCGCCAACGCCAGCGTCGCGCCGTAACCGGGCAGCGGCGAACCGGACCAGGCCGCGGTTCCTTCACCGGCGACGACGAGCGCGAGCAGCCCGGCCACCGACCACAGGCCGGCCCGGCGGTAGAAGGCGAGCAGCACGGGCGCGCCGACGATCGTGAGCAGGTACACGCCCAGCAGCCACAGCGGGTGCAGCGCGATCCGCATCACCGTGGCGCTCGTGCCGGCGGGGATGCCGAGCAGTTCCAGCGCCAGCGGCACGAGCAGGGCGACCACCGCGAAGATGGACGCGGGCCGCAGCAGGGGACTCGCGCGTTCGGCGAGGTAGTGGCGGTAGCCGCGGTCGCGTTCGGCCAGCCAGCCGGTGACGTTCGCGTAGCCGCCGGCGAAGAACAGCAGCGGCGTGAGCTGCGCGAGCCAGGTCAGCGGCCACCACGAGGACTCGGGCGCGCCCGCCCAGTCGGCCAGCGCCGTGGCCGATTCGCCGAGCACGAGCAGCACGGCCGACGCGGCGCCGAGCAGAGCCCAGCGCGTGAGGGGACCGGTGGCGGCGCGCACGGGCCGCGGCGTGGTGCGCCGGGCGGTGTGCCAGCCGCGCAGCCGGAACACGAGCAGACAGCCGATCACCAGCACGCCGGCGACCATCGGCCCGATCGGGTCGGCGACCGGCGGTCCCCAGCGCTGGTGCCACGAGTTCACCACGAGCCCGGCCGAGTAGAGCGTGGCCACGACCTGGCAGGTGCCCGCCGAGCCCATCGGGTTCACCACGCACGCGTGGTGCATGTCCTGCGACAGCCGCGCGTCGAGCGAGGCCCGCACGCTCTGGTCGAGCGGGTGGCCCTTCTTGTCCGCGTAGCGCAGCAGGTCGTAGCCCAGGTCGTGGGCCTTGCACGGCACCGCGTAGTCCCACTTCGTGTTGTCGTCGCCCCACGGCGTGGAGCACCCGCCGTCGACGTGCACGGCGCGAACGGTCCCGTCGCGCGCGGGCAGCGCGCCGGGCGTGATGCCGCTGACGGCGGTGAAGTCCTTCGGCAGCAGCGCGAGCGCGGTCGCCTGCGGGCCGGGGTGGGTCAGCGCGGCGATGGCGTTCTGCGCGGCCAGCACGTCGCCGGTCGGCGGGCCCTGGTCCGGCGGCGACGCGGGCCGCGAGGCGATGAGCCCGAAGCCGAACACGACGAAGAGCACCAGCAGCAGCCAGCCCGACGTCGACCAGGGACGGCGGACACGGGCGGCGGCCGGGGGCCGGTCGTCGGTGGCGGGCATGCGCTCAAGGGTGCCAGCCCCGGCCGGTCGGCGGC
Organism: Amycolatopsis rhabdoformis; assembly: GCF_035918295.1. Lineage (GTDB taxonomy): Bacteria > Actinomycetota > Actinomycetes > Mycobacteriales > Pseudonocardiaceae > Amycolatopsis > Amycolatopsis rhabdoformis. The sequence goes on along the minus strand of NZ_CP142149.1, from coordinate 6,038,959 downwards.
ATGGGGCTGACCCCCGGGCGCGGCGGGGGATGTCCCCCGGCGTGGCCCGGTGCCCTATTTCAGGGGGTGGTGAATTGCGTCACAGGTGTCTTTTTCCGAAACTCCGGTCACGGAGAGCGAGCCGCGGCTGAATTCATCGGCAGGTTTCGAGGCCGGCCCGTCCAACGCGATTAATCGCAATTGGTTGCGCGCGGTGATTTCACTCAGACGACGCGTGGCGGCGGATCCGCGTCGGCGAACCGGACTTGATTCCGGCCGCCTTCCTTCGCGGCATACACGGCGGCGTCGGCCGCGTGCAGCAACTGTTCCACCGTCGATCCGTTCGGACCGAGCAGCGCTACTCCGATCGAGGTGGTCCGACCGGTGATGCGCGCGCGGCCACCGCGTTTGTCGGTGGTCACGATCTGCTGATCGGCGATGGCGGTGCGGATCCGTTCGGCGGCGACCTTGGCGGCCGTTTGGTCCACATCGGGCAGCAGGATGAGGAATTCTTCGCCACCGAAGCGACCGATGATGTCCTTGGGGCGCGTGATGTCGTCGAGGGTCTGGGCCACGGTGCGCAGCACGTCGTCGCCGGCGGGGTGGCCGTAGGTGTCGTTGATCCACTTGAAGTGGTCGAGGTCGATCATCAGCAACGCCAGCATTTCGTTGCCCCGCGCGGCACGCGTGAGGGCGCGGTCGGCGGATTCCGACCAGCCGCGCACGTTGAAGATGCCGGTTTTCGGGTCCGTGCGGGCCTCGGACTGCAGCTGGTTGATCTCCGCGAGCCGGTTGCCGAGCACGGTGATGAGCACCAGGATCACGATCGCCGGCGGGAAGTTCACCAGCAGGATCGTGGCGATGGTGCCCAGGCCGATGGTGGAGAGCTCCAGCAGGTTGTCGTCCTTCGTGCCCAGCACGTTGCTCAGCGTCGGCGCGGAAGTACCGCCCAGTGCGAGCAGGCTGCCGATCACGATCGCCTGCAGCGCCGCGTAGCAGAAGCCGACCAGCATGAGAATGCCGAAGAGCTTCAACGAGTTGTCCGGCGAAAGGTTCTCCAGCTCGGCCGAGGCGAAGGTCTGGTACAGCTGGTGCGCGGCGAACGCGGACACCGCGTGCGTGAAGGACGTGAACACGAACTTGTGCGGAGGCCGCCGCGAGTTGAACCACCGCTGCACCCGCACGATCACGATGAGCAGCAGCGTGAGGTGGATCGGCAGCAACAGCGCGCCGGGGAACACCCAGATGCCCGACAGGTCGATGTGGACGGCCGTGATGCGGTTGCGCCGTCGCTCTTCCTGCCGCCGCGTGAGCTGGATGTGCACCGTGGCGCACACGGCGAGGATGCCGAATCGGCCCCAGTCCAGGGCGGTCGTGGGTCCGGAGGTGACCACGCCGAAGGTGAGCAGGGCGACCGCAAGCGCTTCCCAGGCGAACAGGAAAACGATCATCGGGCGCGGCTTCGTCCACAGATCCCACGACCGCACGGGATTGCGGGAAATCAACTCACCGAGCTGTTTGCCGACACCCTGCGACCGACCGGTCGCGCTTTGTTCACCACTGCGTTCACTTCCGTGTCCACCACTTGCGCCGCCGGAAAAATCTTGGGACTTTCCGGGGTGATCATGGGCTGCACTGGGTACCCCGCGATTGGAGTCCGTGGGTTCACCGTGCGCGTGTCCGTTCTCGGGCATCGGGCTCGGCCTCCTCCGGTCTCTCGGGTCGTTCGCGTTCGGTGGTATCCACTGTGGTGCTGTTATCGCTTACCGGTATCATCGCACTCACCGACTTCCCGGCGGTGGGCCCTCCACGAGGGCTGAATTCGTGTTCCGTCCAACCGTGTGCCTCTTACCCGGAGGTGCCTTCCCCCGATGGCTGGTGAACCCTGAATGCGAATTGCAACAGTGTCACTGAGCCCTGCCCTCCAGGAGGTGTTTTCCTGATGCGCGACCGTGAAGCCTGAATCGTTCTTGTCCTTTTGCCCGGTAATTGTCAATACCCAGAGCGCGGGGAGGTGTTCCACAGTGCGTGACCGCGAGGCGTGATCCCGGTGACCGGCAACCTCCCGTTCGTCACAGCGTGAGTAAAGGAGCGACGCGATGCGTGACCGCGAAGCCTGAGCACCCGAGGTCCTCGTAATCCCCACGGACCCGAACCCCGAAGACTTCGATCCGGACATCAGAACCGGATCGCCTCGGCCGGTGAACCCGCCGGCCACCGCTCAGAGCCCCACGACTCGATGCCCGATGGCTCGGTGCTTGATGACTCTGTGCCCCACGACCCGATGCTTCACAACTCGACGCCCCACACTCAGAGTCCCGAGTCGGCCGCGACCGCGTGCCGGACCCGGGTCCACGAGAAGGCGGTGGGGATCGCCAGCGCCACGCCGAGCAGACCGGCGAGCGCGATGGCGGTGACCGCGGACCCGGTCACCTGGGCGACCACCCCGCCGAGCGCGACCCCGACTCCCTGCGCGACGCGCAGCCCCGTGCGGTAGAGCCCGCCGGCGCCGCCGCGCAGTTCGTTCGGCACCCAGGTGGCGAACGTCGCGGTGACCGTGATGATGTACGCGCCCATCGCACCCGCCAGTGCGAGGAGCACGAGAGCCAGCGCCAGGTTCGGCTGAACCAGGAACAGCGCGAGCAGGGCCAGTGACGTCGTCGCGAGAATGCCGAGCAGGCGCAGCCTGACCTGGGCCGACGCGAACTTCGACAGCAGGTAGGCACCGGCCACGAACCCCAGCGGGTCGGCAGCCAGGAGCCAGCCCACGGCCGCGGACGACGCGCCGAGCTGCTCCGCCAGCGGAGCCGCGAGCCCTTCGGGGACCACCGCGAGCCCGACCAGCCACGACAGCGCGATCAGCACCCGCAGCCGGCGCTGCCCGAACACGAACCGCGTCGCCCCGAACCACGTCGACTGCTCGCCGCCGGCGGCCGGGCGATCGTGCACCCACACGCGCACGATCACGGAGGCAACGGCGAAGCTCACGGCGTCGATCGCGAGCGCCCACGACGTGCCGACGTAGGCGACGAGCAGGCCGCCGCCGGCCAGGCCCACCAGCATCACCGTGTTGGTGGTGATGCCGCGCAGGTCCTGGCTGCGCAGGTAGATCTCGTCGTCGGTGAACACTTCTCGGGTGATGGCGTTCTGCGCGGCGTTGGCCGGCGACGCGGCCAGCTGCACGGCCACGAGCAGGCAGCAGAGCACGGCGAGCGGCATGCCCGGCAGGCTCATCAGTCCCACGAGCACCGCCTGCACCGCGGCGCTCGCGCTCAGCACCGCCCGCCGCCGGTAGCGGTCGGCCAGGAACGACAGGCCGAGCCCGCCCGCGAGCGCCGGGAGGAAGGTGAGGGCGTAGACGACGGCGGCCCAGAGGGCCGAGCCGGTGCGGTTGTAGACGAGGATGGCGAGCGCCACCTTCGCCAGCTGGTCGCCCGCGCTCGAGATGGCCTCGGCCGCCCACAGAACGCGATATTCGACGTTCCGCAGTGGCGCCGTCAGCCGTGGCGTGGCGTGGGTCGTCACAGGGTGACCACTTCCCCCTCCCCGATCGGGTGAACGTGTCCGTGGGCATTCTGCCTGGGCTGTGACGGCGGCCCCGAGGGAGTCACAGATCCCGGGCAGTGGGACAACAATCAGTATGCCGCTGATTACGCGCGGGCGAACAGCGAATGCGACCGTTCTCCCCCACTGGGCCGTTCAGGGGATACCGGCGGACCCACTCCGCGTCGGTGCTGACCTGTCCGGAGGTACCGGAGGGCTGGTCGCCTTTCACTCGCTCGGCGCAGCACGGCCACCGTTCGTCGCCGTCGCCCTGCCCGGTGCGCCGAATGGCCCAACACTGGAAAAGAGCCCGGTGGAGCGGCCCCTCGCCCCGCCGGCGCCGCGCAGTGGGGAGAGGGTTATGGACAGGCTCATGCAGGACAAGGCCGTGGTGGTGACCGGCGCCGGCCGCGGACTCGGCGAGGCGTTCGCCGTGCACGTGGCCCGCGCGGGCGGGGCCGTGGTGGTCAACGACGTCGACGCCGCGCTCGCCGAGCGCACCGCCGAGAACATCCGGCAGCACGGCGGCCGCGCCGTCGCGAGTGGACACAGCGTGGCCGACCCGGCGCAGGCCCAGTCGATCGTGGACCTGTGCGTGGACGAGTTCGGGCGGATCGACGGCCTGGTCAACAACGCCGGGCTGAACTACGAGGCGCTGCCGTGGGAGGACGACCTCGACCAGGCCAGGGAGCTGGTCGAGGTCAACGTGCTCGGGGTGATGTACACCGGCCTCGCGGCGATCAAGGCCATGGTCGCCGCCGGCACCCGGGGGTCCATCGTGAACATCTCGTCGGGTGCGTCGCTGGGGCAGCGCAAGCTCGGCGTGTACGCGGCTTCGAAGGGTGCGGTCGCTTCGCTCACTTACTCGTGGGCGCTCGACCTGGAGCAGCACGGGATCCGGGCCAACGCGGTGTGCCCGGTGGCGCACACGCGGATGGTGTGGAAATCGGAGCGGGCGCTGCGGGCGTGTCCGCCGGAGCGCACGCCTTCGCGCATCGCGCCGGTGGTGCTGTTCCTGCTCGGCGAGGGGTCGGCCGGCATCACCGGGCAGATGATCCGGTGCAACGGCCCGCAGCTGCACGTGATGGGTCAGCCGTTCCTGAAGCAGCCGATCCTCGAACGGCAGGTGTGGGACACCGAGACCGTGCAGAACGCGTTCGACGAGGTGTTCTCGGCGCACCTGGAGAACTACGGCCTGGAGAAGCGCGTGCCGCCGCGGCTTCGCAAGTGGACGGACAGCAGCCGCATCGCCTGATCCACCCCGAAGCGGCGTTCGCCGCGGTGAACGCCGCATCGGGGTGGCGGGTCAGGACGCCGGGCTGGCGGCGGCGTACAGGTTCTTGATCGCGTCGTCGTAGCGCTCGTTGATCACGCGGCGCTTGAGCTTCAGTGTCGGCGTGAGCTCACCGGTCTCGGGTGTCCAAGCCTGCGTGATCAGGTGGTAGCGCTTGATCTGCTCGATGCGCGCCAGCCGGCTGTTGGCCGAGGCCACCGCGCGCTCGATCTCGGCGAGCACCTGCTCGTGGGCGGCCAGCTCGTCGATGCCGGCGGCCTGGATGCCGTTGGCCGCGGCCCAGCCGGGCGCGATCTCGTCGTCGAGCACGATCAGGGCCGTCACGTACGGCCGGTCGTCGCCGATGGCCACGGCCTGGCCGATGAGCGCGTGTTCCTTGAGCAGGCCCTCGATGCGCGTCGGGGCGATGTTCTTGCCGCTCGAGGTGATGATCAGTTCCTTCTTGCGGTCGGTGATCCGCACGAAGCCGTCTTCGTCGATGGTGCCGATGTCGCCGGTGGCGTACCAGCCCTCGGCGTCCGTCGCGTCGGCTATGGAACCGTCTTCCTGCAGGTAACCGAGGAACACGATCGGGCCGCGCACGAGCAGCTCGCCGTCTTCGGCCACCTTCACCTCGACACCGTCGAGCGGCTTGCCGACGGTGCCCGCGCGGAACGCGTCGGCGCTGTTGGACGTGGCCGCGCCCGTGGTCTCGGACAGGCCCCACACCTCCACGATTTCCACGCCGAGGCCGGCGATGAAGTACAGGACCTCCACCGGCAGCGCGGCCGCACCGCTCGACGCGACGAGCACCTTGTCCAGGCCCAGCAACGCGCGCACGGGCGCGAGCACGGCTTCGTCGGTCTTCGCGATCCGCTCGGCGAGCTCGGCCGGCACCTCCTTGCCGTCGGAGCGCAGCTTGTAGCCCTCCTGCAGCAGGGCGTTGGCCGAAAGCAGCGCCTCGCGCCGCTCCTCGGGCACGCCGCCGAGCATGTTCTTCATGCCCGCCACCATCTTCTCCCACACGCGCGGCACGCCGAAGAAGCTCTCCGGGTGCACCTGGCCGAGCGCGGCGACGACCCCGGAGGCGTCGGCGACGGTGTGCACGTGGCCCGCCCACAGCAGCGGCAGGTAGATCGACAGCTCGCGCTCGGCGATGTGCGCCAGCGGCAGGTACGCGATGTTCTTGGCGTGCATGGGCGCGTCGTGCAGCTGCTGCACCGCGAGTCCTTCGTGGACGGCGTTGCGGTGCGACAGCACGACACCCTTGGGGTCGCCGGTGGTGCCGGAGGTGTAGATCATCGACAGCGGGTCGTCCGGCTGGATCTCCTGCCACGCGTCCTCGAACGCGGCCGGGTCCTCGGCGAGCGCCGCGCGGCCGGCTTCGCGCACTTCGGCGAACGAAACGAACCGTTCGTCGCCGGCGGGGATGGCCGCCGCGTCCATCACGACGATGTGGCGCAGCGCGGGGAGGTCGTCGAGCACCGGCAGCCAGCGCTCGAGCTCACCGGCACCGCCGAGCACGACGACGGGCGCGGCGCTGTGGCGGGCGACGTAGCGGATCTGGTCCGGGCTCAGCGTCGCGTACGCGGTGCACGGAATGGCGGACAGGTGCACGGCGGCGAGGTCGGCCACCAGGTGGTCGGGACTGCTCGCGGCCATGATCAGCATGCGGTCGCGCCGGCCGAGGCCGAGCCCGGCCAGGCCGCGGGAGAACTCGGCGATCGCGGTGCGGAACTCGCTCCAGCTCAGCGTGGGGTGACCCTTTAGGTCGAGCGAGGTCACGGCGGGGTGCTCGCCGTATTCGGTGGCGTTGCGGTGCAGCAGGCGGGGGATCGTCAGACCCTCTGCCTGGGCGGCTACGGACTGCTGAGTGGTCAACGCTGGCCCTCCTCGGTGGTGCTGATGACCGACCACTGTAGGGGCTCCCGGCCGGTGTGGATAGAGAATCGCGGCCACCTCGCGTGCCCGCGTGGACTCCACGGTGAACCTCGCAAAACGGTCTATTTTCCACCGGCTTCGGAAAAGATCCACTTCGGCGGATCCTGCTTGAATGGAAGCCCCACCCGAAGGAGTGCCCGTGCCCGCTGGTGAAGAGCCCGCCCGCGAACTGTTGAGCGAGATCCAGCGTGAGCTCGCGCCCCGCGACGACGACAACCGGCTCGTGCCCCTCGTCGCGTCCGGTGCCGCGCCGCGGCCGGTGTTCGCCGCGATCGCCGCCGAGGAGCGGTGGATCGTGCGCAGCGACTGGCGCAGCTTCCACGCGCTCGCCGCCCGAGCCGACGAGCCGCGGGCGCGAGAGTTCTTCGGCGGGCTCGCGCCGGGGGAGCAGCTCGCGCTGGGCAAGCTCGACGCACTGGCCGCGGCGGCCGGCGAGGATCCGGGCACCGAGCTGCCGCGAGCGGGATGCCAGGCCTACCCGGCGTATTTCGCCTGGCTGGCGCTGAACGGCGAAGCAGCCGAAGTCGCCGTCGCGATCTTCGCGAACTTCGCCGCGTGGGGTCGGTACTGCGCCGCGATCGCCGCCGGCATGCGGGAGCACTACGGCTTTGCCGACAGCGCCTGCGCGTTCTTTGACTTCTTCGCCGCGGACGTTCCCGAAATCGAAGAGCAAGCGCTCGCCGCGATCCAGGCGGGCCTCGACGCGGACCGGCTCGACGCGGGACGCGCGCGCACGTACGCCCGGCTGTTCCAGAGCTACGAGCTGATGTTCTGGAACACCCTCGCCGACGAGTTCCGCGCATGATCCGCGACCTCACCGCCGATCTCACCGCGGAAGCCACCGCGCTCGACGCTGCCGATCCGTTGGCCGCGAAGCGCGCGGAGTTCGACCTCGACCCGGCCGTCGCGTACTTCGACGGCAACTCCCTCGGCGCGCCACCGCGCCACGTCGCCGAACGGCTCGCCGCCGTGGTGCGCGAGCAGTGGGGCGGCCGGCTGATCCGGTCGTGGACCGAGGGCTGGTGGGACGCGCCGGAGCGGGTCGGGGAGCGGATCGCGCCGCTCGTCGGCGCGGCCCCCGGCCAGGTCGTGGTGGCCGACTCGACGAGTGTCGACCTGTTCAAGGTGCTCGTGGCGGCCGTGCGCGCGAACCCCGGCCGCGGCGAGATCCTGCTCGACGCGGCCACCTTCCCGACCGACGGCTACGTGGCCGATCAGGTCGGGCGGCTCACCGGACACGCCGTGCGCCGCGTGCCGGTCGCCGAACTGCCCGCCGCGTGCGGTGAGCAGACGGCCGCGGTGCTCGTGAACCACGTCGACTACGTTTCCGGCCGGCTGCACGACATGGGGGCGGTCACCGCCGCGGCCCACGCGGCGGGCGCGGCCGTGGTCTGGGACCTCTGCCACAGCGTCGGCGCGATCGAGGTGCGCCTGGACGAGCACGAGGTCGACTACGCGGTGGGCTGCACCTACAAGTTCCTCAACGGCGGGCCGGGCTCGCCGGCGTTCGTGTACGTGGCGAGCCGGTGGCAGGCGGGGTTCGACCAGCCGCTCGCGGGCTGGGCCGGGCACGCCGACCCGTTCGCGATGGAAAGTGCCTACCGGGCCGGCACCGGGATCTCGCGGGCACGAGCGGGCACGCCGGACCTGTTGTCGCTGCTCGCGCTCGACGCCGCGCTCGACGTGTGGGACGACGTCGACCTCGCCGTGCTGCGGGCGAAAGGCTTGGTACTGGGCGATTTCTTCCTGCACTGCCTCGACGAGCTGCTGCCGGGCGCCGACGTGCCGACCCCGCGTGATCACGCGCGCGGGCACCAGATCTCCGTGCGGATGCCGGACGCGCGGCGGACGATGGCGGCGCTGCACGAACGCGGGGTGCTCGGTGATTTCCGGCCCCCCGAGGTACTGCGGTTCGGCCTCGCGCCGCTCTACACGCGCTTTGCGGAAGTGCTTCGCGCGGTCACGACCTTGCGTGAGCTGAGCTGAACGAAAAGGCGAACCGAATTCACGGAAAATCGCGCTTTTCCTGGCTGAATTGATCCACGCATCGTCCCTTCGGGTGAGCGACCGGGTCAGTGGCGGGCGGATCACGGCTATGATCGAGGCTTGCTTTTCCGCTGGTGAGCGCACCGCGGCTCGGCGGGACCCGTGCGAGTGGGGCACGGAAACGCCGGCGTGGTTCCGGGGCGAAGGGGGCGGCCGTGGCCGGTGCACGTGTTCGTGAGGTTCCGCTTTCGTATGTCGGCACACTGCTGGCCGGCATCGCCATCGGAATTCTGTTGGCCGAATTCGGTGATCTGTTCCTGCGGTTCCCGGTCGAGTCGGTGCTCGTTCTGGTGCTGGTGTGCTCGGTCGTCGTGCTCGGCTGGGCGTGCCGGGAGATGCTGCACGAGCTCGTGCAGCGGAGCCGGCGCGGCCGGGGTGGCCGGGGCGGCGACGGCGGTGGGGAGCCCGCGCGGGAAGCCGAGCCCGACCTCGATTGGCCCGACGTGCCGCGCTTGCTCCTGCACCGCGACGGTGGCTCGCGACCGAACGGCGTTCGGCGCTGAAAAGTGGTAATCGCCGCCACCTCGGACGCGATTCCGCGGCCTGTGTAGTCCAATTCACGCCTTTTCGTCCTCGCGTGCACTACGCGGCCGCGCGTAAGGTCGCCGTCACGGTCCGTCGGTGCCTTCCGTGACGGACCTCACCTGACGATTCCGGCGTTCTTCACCCCCGGCCCACCTGGCCGATAGCGCGCCGCAGGTCATCGCGGCACCGCCGTCCGGCCGATTCCTCGCGCGACCGAGCTCACTGGTCACGTGGTGTATTTCCCAAGCGCCGCCTGGGGTTGTGAGACGATCACGGGAACGTGATCGGGATTCGCGTCCGGACTTGACGTGCTAGCCCGGCCTGCCTAACGTCGTCGCGGGCGATGGACCACGGTGAGTTGATCCGGCTGGTCGGAACCGGGTGGGAAAACCCTGGATGACCCGAATACCTTGTACTGCCGGAAGGAAAACGGACCACGGTGAAGCGTAATTCTGTTCGTCGCAGCCGCGGCTCGTCGATTCGGTCGCGCGTGCTCGCGATCGCGCTGATTCCGAGTCTCGCTCTCCTGCTGGTGGGGGTCGCGCTCGCCGGTTACCTGATCACCGACGCGCTGAAGGCGCGCGACTACGCGCAGAAGATCCGGACCTCGGAAGGCCCGGGCATCCCGTTCATCCTCGCCGCCGAGCAGGAGCGGCAGCTGTCGATGAGCCTGCTCGCCGGCCAGGCCGACGCGCGGCAGGCGCTGCTGGCAGCCCGGCCGAAGACCGACGCGGCGGCCGCGCAGATCAGCTCGGTGCTGGAAGGCAACTTCGCCGACGACAAGACCGTGCCCGCGAGCGTGAAGCAGAACATCACCACGTTCGTCGGGCTGTACTCGAAGGTGCCGCAGGTGCGCCAGCAGGTGGACAGCTCGCAGCTGCCGCTGCTGCAGACCTTCACCTTCTACAACCAGATCATCGACCAGTTCACCCAAGGTGTGGCCGGGCTCGCGCAGGCCGCGCGTGGTGCGGACAACGCCTTCGCGCGCCTCTCGGCGATCCCGATCTTCAACGCGGCCGAGGAGATGCAGCGCAGCGACGCGCTGTCGGCGGCCGGGCTCGCTTCGGACGGCCTGAACGGCGACGAGCAGCGCGCGTACATCGGGCAGATCGGCGCGTACCACGCGCAGCTCGAACAGTCCGTGCCGCAGATGCTGCCGCAGGTGCGCGCGAGCTACGACAAGCTCGTGGCCGGCGCCGACTGGCGCACGGTGACGCAGGTCGAAAACGCGTTCCTGTCGGGCGAAAAGCAGCTGCCCGTGCCGCAGCAGCAGTGGCGCGACGCCGCGCACCAGGTCGCCACCACGCTGATGACGATGTTCGTGACGCAGAGCGCGAACGCCACCAACGCGGCGATCGCCGACGCCGACACCACGCTCACCAACTCGATCATCGCCGGTGCGGCGGCCGTGCTCCTCGCGATCATCGTGGTGCTCATCGCGCTGCGCCTCTCGCGCCGGTTCATCGCGCGCCTCGCGCGGCTGCGCGAGGACACGCTCGACGCGGCCGAGGTCCGGCTGCCCGAGCTGGTGGAACGGGTGCGGGCGGGCGAGCCCGTGGACCTCGAAGAGGGCGGGCACTTCCTCGACCACGGCGACGACGAGATCGGCGAGGTCGCCGAGGCGTTCAACAAGGCGCAGCAGGCGGCCATCGCCGCGGCCGTGGAAGAGGCGAAGACGAGGGAGGGCACCAAGACGGTGTTCCTCAACATCGCCCACCGCAGCCAGGTGATCGTGCACCGGCAGCTGAAGGTGCTCGACGCGGCCGAGCGCAAGCAGGAGGACCCGGACCAGCTGGACACGTTGTTCCAGCTCGACCACCTCTCCACCCGCGCCCGCCGCAACGCCGAGAACCTGATCATCCTCGGCGGCGGGCAGCCGGGCCGGCAGTGGCGCAACCCCGTGAGCCTCACCGAGCTCGTGCGCGGCGCCGCGGCCGAGACGGAGGACTTCTCGCGCGTGAAGACCGCCGCGCTGCCTTCGGTCGCCGTGCGCGGCCCGGTGGTCGGCGACCTCGTGCACCTGCTCGCCGAGCTGATCGACAACGCCACGTCGTTCTCGCCGCCGGAGGCGCGCGTGGAGCTGCGCGGCAACGTGGTCGGCAAGGGCGTGGTGATCGAGGTCGAGGACCAGGGCCTCGGGCTGGAGAAGGACCAGACCGACGAGATCAACGCGATGCTCGCCGACCCGCCCGACTTCGGCATCATGGCGCTTTCGGACGAGCCACGGCTGGGCCTGTTCGTGGTGGCGCGGCTGGCTTCGCGCCACGGCATCTCCGTGCACCTGCGGGAATCGGCCTACGGCGGCACGCGGGCGATCGTGCTCGTGCGCCGCGATCTGCTCGCGCCGCTGAGCGAGGCGACGCCGGACGTGGTGGAGGAAGCGGCCCCAGTGCCCGAACAGCCCGTGCAGGATCCCGCGCGCAGGAACCGGGTCGGCCGGCGGGCGGCGCGGTTGCGTCCGGAAGGTGTGCCCTCGCCACCCGCGCTCGTGGAACCGGTGGAGCCCGCTCCGGTCGAGCAGCCGGCGGCCCGGGTCGAGCAGCCCGCCGCGCCGCGGGCCGCGCGGCCGCCGCGTCCGCCCCAGCCGGCGTGGCCCGCGCACGAGCCGCGGCAGGCGCCCGAGAACGGCCGGCCGCAGCAGCCCTACCGGCCCGAAGCGCCCGGCCGGCCGCCGTTGCCGCAGCGCCGGCGTCAGCAGAACCTCGTGCCGCAGCTGCGCGAGGACCGGCCGACGCAGGAGCAAGGAGACGTGCGCGAGGACACGCCCGAACTCGCCCGCAACCGCCTTTCGGCGTTCCAGCAGGGCACCCGGCGCGCCCGGGACACGGAAGTCGACTACGACAACAGGTACGGAGATCACGACTGATGGCCAACAACGGCGTCAACGAGCTCGACTGGTTGCTCGACGACCTCGTCAAGCGGGTCGCCGGTGCCGAGCGGGCAGTGGTGCTCTCGTCCGACGGGCTGCTCATCGGCCGGTCGGGCAATCTGTCCGAAGAGGACGGTGAGCACCTCTCCGCGGTCGCCTCGGCGTTCCAGAGCCTCGCGCGGGGCACCGGGCGCCACTTCGGCGGCGGCAACGTGCGGCAGACGATGGTGGAGATGGACCACGCGTTCCTCTTCGTGATCGCCGCCGGCCGCGGGGCGTGCCTCGCGCTGCTGGCGAGCGCCGACGCGGACATGGGTCTCGTGGCCTACGAGATGAACCTGATGGTGAAGCGGGTCGGCGCGGTGCTCACGGCGGCGCCGCGGGCCGGAGTGGTCCAGCGGACTTCGCCATGAGCGGCCGGCACGAGGCCTGGTTCGACGACGAGGCCGGGCCACTGGTCCGGTCCTATGCCGTCACGGGCGGGCGCACCCACTCGGACACGCTCGGGCTGGACCTGATCACGCTCGTGGTGGCCATGCGCACCGCGCGCGAGGTGGCGTCGATCGAGCCGGAGTACGCGCGGATCCTGAGCCTGTGCCAGAAGCCGACGTCGGTCGCCGAGGTGGCCGCGCGGGTGGATCTGCCCCTGCCGGTGGTGAAGGTTCTGCTCAGTGATCTGATCGAGTCGAACCTCGTGCTGTTCCGCACCGCGGCACCCCCGACCGAAGCTCCGAACAAACACGTACTCCAGGCGGTTCTCGATGGCATCCGGAAACTCTGAACCCCGGCGCGCGCTGACCGCGACGGCGGTCAAAGTGCTGATCGCCGGCGGGTTCGGGGTCGGCAAGACCACGATGGTCGCGTCGGTCAGCGAGGTCCCCCCGCTGCGCACCGAAGAGGTGATCACCACCGCGTCGGAGGGGATCGACGACCTTTCGGGCGTGGAGCAGAAGACCACCACCACCGTGGCGCTGGACTTCGGGCGCATCACGATCAACCCCGAGCTGATCCTGTACCTGTTCGGCACGCCCGGGCAGGACCGGTTCTGGTTCATGTGGGACGAGCTGGCCGAAGGCGCGCTGGGCGCCGTGGTGCTGGCCGACACGCGGCGGCTCGAATCGTGCTTCGCCGCGGTGGACTTCTTCGAGCGACGCGGCCTGCCGTTCATTGTGGGCGTGAACTGCTTCGACGGCGCGTACCGCTATGGCACGGAAGAAGTCCGGGCCGCGTTGGATCTCGACCCGGACGTTCCGCTGCTGCTGTGCGACGCCCGTGAGCGGGAGTCGACGAAGCAGGTGCTGACGATCTTGATGGAGCACGTGGTGAAGCACAGTGACCTGGCGGCTGCGGGTTACTGAGGGTTCTGGGTGTTGCGGTTGCGGTTGCTCAGGGCGAACGCGCCCGGGCCGACGACGGCGATCGTGAGGAAGATCCAGGAGTAGAGCGCGGCCGGCTCGCCCATGTTCTGCATCGGCAGCAGGCCCAGCGGCGCGTGGACGGTGAAGTAGGCGTACGCCATCACGCCCGACAGCACGATCGCGGCCGGTCGCGTCGCCACACCCAGCAGGATCAGCACGGCGCCGACGACTTCGATCACGCTGGCCCAGAAGCCGGGGAAACTGCCGAACGGCAGGGCCGCGCCTTGGCCGTCGATGCCGCCGAAGAGGCCGAAGCCCTGCAGGCCGTGCAGCAGGAACAGCGTCGACGTGACCACGCGGAACAGCGCGAGCACGACCGGGCGCACGCGGTTGGCGGTCTTCTCGGTGGTCTTCGCGACGGCCTGGGTGCGGGTGATGGTGGTCATTTCGGGTTCCCTCCGATTGGTTTCGCCTCTTGCCAGTGCGTCGGACGGGCCCGACCCGGATCGACACGGGTGCGGAAACTTTTTTCCCGGCGGGTTCGGGCAGACTGGCGCGATGGCTGCCAAACACAGCGCCGGACTGCTGCTCTTCCGCCGGCGCGCCGAGGTCGAGGTCCTGCTCGCGCACATGGGCGGGCCCTTCTGGGCGAAGAAGGACGACGCCGCGTGGTCCCTGCCCAAGGGCGAGCTCGAGGACGGGGAGGACCCGGAGTCCGCCGCTCGGCGCGAGTTCTCGGAGGAGCTGGGGCTTCCGGCGCCGGACGGCTCTTGGCTGCCGCTGGGGGACGTCCGTCAGTCGGGGAAGGTCGTCACGGCGTGGGCGGTGGAGGCCGAGCTGGACCCCGCGGCGGTGGTGCCGGGCACGTTCTCGCTGGAGTGGCCCCCGCGCTCGGGGCGGACGCAGGAGTTCCCGGAGGTGGACCGGGTGGAGTGGTTCGGGCTGGAGGCGGCCCGGGTGAAGTTGGTGAAGGGGCAGCGGGCGTTTCTGGATCGGTTGGAGGAGTTGTGCTGAGGCTGTTGGGGTGTTCGGGGTGCTGAGCTGTTCGGGTTGGGGTTTCTGCTCGGGTTGGCTTATTGAGGCGCGCTGACTGCTGAGCGGGCTGATCGCTAGGGCGGGTTGACTGCTGAGGCGGGTTGACTGCTGAAGCTGAGTGTCCGCTGGCTTGCTGTCTGTCGGCTTCACTGTTCGCTGGCTTGGCTGTTTGCTCGCGTCAGCTGTTCGCCCGGACCGGACTGTCCGTTGGGCAGGCCTGTTCGTCGGGGTTGGCTGTTCGCCCGCGCTGGACTGTTCACTGGGCTGGGCTGTTGGCTCGGGTCGGTTGTCCGGTGGGCTGGCTGTTTTGCCGGGGTTGGGTGATTGCTGGGGCCGGGCTGTTTGCTGGGTCGGCTGTCGGCCGGGCTGGGCTGTTCGCTCGGGCCGGTTGTCCGCTGGGCCGGCTGTTTGCCGGGGTTGGGTGGCTGCTGGGGTTGGGTTGTTCGTTCGGGTCGGCTGTGGGCTGGGCCGGGCTGTTGGCTCGGTTTGGTCGTCGGCCGGGCTGGGCTGTTGGCTCGGGTCGGTTGTCCGGTGGGCCGGGCTGTTCGTTGGGGTTGGGCGACTGTTGGGGTTGGGTTGTTCGTTCGGGTCGGCTGTGGGCTGGGCCGGGCTGTTGGCTCGGTTTGGTCGTCGGCCGGGCTGGGCTGTTGGCTCGGGTCGGTTGTCCGGTGGGCCGGGCTGTTAATCGGGGTTGGGCGACTGCTGGGGTCGGGCTGTTCGCTCGGGCCGGCTGTCCGCTGGGCCGGGCTGTTCGCCGAGGTTGGGTGACTGCCGGGGTTGGGTGTCGCTCGGGTTGGCTGTCGCGGTGGTGAGGGCGGGCTGGTCGGCGCGCTGGTGTTGGTGGCGAAGGGCGGCGGTGTGCGACCGATCGCCGGGTCCTGGGCTCGGGCATCCTGCGTTCGGTTGGGCCGCAGTTCGGTTGTCTGGCGCATGCAGACGGTCGTGGCGGGCTCGTCGGGCGATGCCGGGACAGCGTTCGGAGGGCGATCGCCTGCTCAGGGGTCCGTGCCGCGGTGGTCGTGGCCTGGCCGGGCGTCGGCTCCGTGCGGGGGGAGGTGTCGGGGCGCGGCCGGCGCGTCGGCGGTCAGCCGAGCAGGTCGAGGATCTCGGCCAGGGGTTTGGCGGTGAACGAGGGCAGCACCAGGTCGGCGTGGCCGAAGTCGAGGACGGCGGTGATGGCGTTGGGGATGGCGACCGTCGGGATGCCTGCGGCCTTGGCGGCGGTGACGCCGTGGGGCGAGTCCTCGAACGCGATGGCCTCGGCCGCCGGCACGCCGAGGGTGGCGAGGGCGGCGAGGTAGGTGTCGGGGCGGGGTTTGGCGGCGTGGCGGTCGCCGGTTTCCACGGAGGCGAAGCGCTCGGTGAGGCCGAGGCGTTCGAGCTGCCCGTGGACCCAGGCGCCGGACGAGCTCGACGCGACGCCGAGCTTGAGGTTCCGGTCGGCGGCTTCGTCGAGGTAGCCGAGCACCCCGTCGCGCGGCCCTTGGGTGGCCAGCAACTCGTGCACGCGGGCGCGCATGCCGGGGCGCACCTTTTCGAGTTCGAGGCCCGGCACGTGCTCGCCGAGCAGCTTGAGCATCGTGACCGCGGTGTTCTGCGTGCCGATCACGGTGTGCCAGACGTCGAGGGGGAGCTCGCGGCCGTGGCTGCGGAACATCTCTTGCCACGACTGCAGCACGGCGTATTCCGTGTCGGCGAGCGTTCCGTCGAAGTCGAAGATCAATGCTCGCGTGGCCACGGGGCCAGCTTGCCGTACCGGGTCCGGCGGTGTCAGCGCGGTGTGAAGAACTCCGCAAGCACCGGCGCGAGGGCTTGGGCTTTCACGAGGTGCGTCTGGCCGGGCAACGTGCGGTACGTCGAGCCCGGCAGCCGCTGCGCCAGCTGCGCCACCCCGTTGCGCATCCACTGCGGACTCTTGCCACCGTCCACGACGAGGCTCGGCGCGGCGATGCCGGACCACCGCTCGTCGGGCAACGGCCGGCCGGCTTGGTTGCCGTCCATCACCGCGTTGTCGTACGGCAGCGTGAAGGCGACCCGCTTGAGCTTCGGCCACGCCGGCATCAGCCGCATCATCGCCACCATCGGCCCCGGCAACCCCACACCCACCCGCATGAAGAGCCGGACGGCCTCCCCCGAGTTGCCATCCGCGACGGCCTTCTCGAGCTTCGCGGTGTACCCGGCCGTCAGCGCTTCGCGCGTCCCATCCACCACAAACGGCGGCTCATACACCGCGACCCGATTCACCGGCACACCCCGATGCGCGGCCTCGAGCGCCAGCACGGCGCCCGAGGAGATGCCGAAGAGCCCCGCTTCGCCGCCCGCTTCCTTCACGATGGCCGCGAGGTCCTCCACCTCGCGCTCCACGCTGTAGGGCAGCGTGTTCCCGCTCTCGCCGCGGCCGCGCCGGTCGTAGGTGAAGACCGTGAAGCGGCCCGCGAGCTCCTTCGCGATGGCGTCGTTGGGCGTCGAGCCGCGGTAACACATGGCCCCATCGACGAGCACGAGTGCCGGCCCGGTGCCGATGCGGGTGTAGCCGAGGGTGGTTCCGTCGGTGGAAACGGTGGTGGGCATGGGGGTGTCCTTTCTTGGGGTGCTGGGTTTGTGGTTGGTCTGTTGGGGAGAAGGTTGTCACCGATGGTTTGGATTGTCAAGACAAAAAGATTTGTCGGTGGTGGCTGGGGTCGTGGTTGAGGGAGGCGGGCAGGGGCGGTAGGCGGGATTGAGCTCGATCCGCATCGGGTGTGGGGTGATGGCGAAATGAGGCGCTATCCGCTTGTCGAGCTCGGGGTTTACCGCGTCGCGGTCTACGGCCTTGCCGGGTTCGAATGCCGGTCTAGCTCGCCAGCCGAGGTGGACCCTCACGTGCGGCGGTGGACGACGCGACCATTCACCCTTCGCACCGTGTGCAGCGCTGTGTTCTACGGCCCGGCCGAGCTTGGTGTCGCCCTGGCGCGGGAGCGGAAGTGGGTTTCGGCGCGCGGCGATAGGCAGCGCGACCTTCGCCCGGCACTTCATGTACTGGGCGGCGGTCCATGGCCCAGCTGAGTTGGCGCCGGTCCGGCCCGGGAGCAGCGGTGGGCACCGGCGCATGGCGAACCGCGGCGCGGGCTATTCGTTCGACGATCGTGTGCGCAGCGTTGTGCTCCGCGACCTTGTCGCGTTTGGTGCCGGTCTGGCAGGACAGCCGGAGTGGGTTTGGTACGCGGTGAACCGCGGCGCGGCGATTCGCCCCGCACCCTTGTGCACAGGGCCGCGATCTCCGGCCTTGCTGAGTTCGAATGCCAATCTTGCGTGGCAGCCGAAGCGGGCATCGGCACTCGGCGATCGGCGGCGCGACCATCGCCGAGCACCGTGTACGCGGTGCTCCAGGGCGTAGGTGAGTCCGGCGGCGGTCTGGCGTGGGAGTCGAGGCGGGTCCTGGCGTGCGGCGAACCGCGGGTGCGAGCATTTGCCGCGCACTGTCGTTTAGGGGCCACGGTCTACGGCTGAGGCGAGTTTGGTGCGGGTCTGGCGCTGCGGTCGAGGCGGGTATCGGCGTGCGGCGATCGGCGGCGCGACCATCGCCGAGCACTGTGTGAGGCGGTGTGTTCTGCGACCTGGGCGAGTCCGGCGGCGGTCTGGGGTGAATCGCGGCGCGGCCATTTGCCGAGCATCGTGTGGGCGGTGCCTGCTTCTTGCGCTCGTCGGGTTCGGCTGCGTGGTCGGGGGCTGGGCTCGCGGGGCCGGCTTGGTTTCGGGTGATGGTCGGCGGTTTGCGGCGTGGCGGGATGTGGCGCGGGGTGTCGGGAGGGGGCTAACAGCCCATTGGGCCGTTAGGTGCAGAGTCCGGCTACTCTGGGTTGGGTTGGCGAAGGGATGGCTTGCGTGATGCGTGGGGTTCGTCGGGCGGCTGCCCTGGTGGTGGCGTTGCTGTTGTTGTTCGGGGAGCCCTGGTCGGTGTTCGTGTTGTTGCCGGGGTGGTCCGGGGCGGGCACTGCCGGGGGGACGGTGGTGTTCGCGGCGGCGATGGTGGCGTTCCCGGTGCTGATGTTCCTGGGGCACGGCCCGCGGCACAGTGACGCGGCGGCGCGGGCCGGGGATGTCCTGTTGGGGACCGTGTGGGTGCTGTTCACGTGGAGCGTGCTGGGGCACGTGCTGCGGTTGGCGCTGCTGATCGCGGGCGTCGACGACCCCGCGCGGCCACGGATCGTGGCGGCGGTGAGCCTGGCGGTGTCGGTGGTGCTGCTCGTGGTGGGCAACCGGATCGCGATGCGGGTGCCACCGGTGAAGGAAGTGGACGTGGTGATCCCGCGGCTGGGCGCGGGCGTCGACGGGCTGCGGGTCGCGGTCATCACCGACACGCACTACGGGCCGCTCGACCGCACCAAGTGGTCGGAGAAGGTGGTCGCCGAGCTGAACCGGCTGCGCGCCGATGTGGTGTGCCACGCCGGCGACCTCGCCGACGGTTCGGTGGCGAAGCGGCGCAAGCAGGTTGACCCGCTGGGTGGAGTCGAGGCCGGCCTCGGCCGCTTCTACATCACCGGCAACCACGAGTACTTCGGCGAAGCCCAGGCCTGGCTCGACCACATGGCAAGCCTCGGCTGGGACACCCTGCACAACCGCAGCACCCTCCTCGAACGCGGCGGCGACCACATCCTCTTCGCCGGCATCGACGACCCGACCGGCGCCTCCTCCGGCCTCCCCGGCCACGGCCCCGACCTCCCCGCCGCCCTCGCCGGCGCGGACCCCGACGTGCCCGTCGTCCTGCTCGCGCACCAGCCCAAGCAGGTGACCCAGGCCCGCGAAGCCGGCATCGACCTCCAGATCTCGGGCCACACCCACGGCGGCCAGATCTGGCCCTTTCACCTCCTGGTCCGCCTCGACCAGCCGACGCTGTCCGGCCTCAGCTCCCACGGACCGCGCACACAGCTGTACAACAGCCGCGGGTCCGGTTTCTGGGGCCCGCCGTTCCGGGTGTTCGCGCCGAACGAGATCACGCTGCTGACGTTGCGCCGGGCGGCTTGACCTGTCGGGTCGTGGTCCTTTCGCATGGGCGGGAGCTGCGCAAGCAGTCGCACTAAAGGCGCGGGTCGGAGTTCGGGGTCCGCGGTTCCGGGTGTTCGCGCCGAACGAGATCACGTTTCTGACGTTGTGCCGGGCGGCCTGACCTGTCGGGCCGTGGTCCTTTCGGGTGGATGGCGGGCTGCGCGCGGCCGTACCAAAGTCGCGGCTCGGAGTTTGAGGTCCTCTGGTCCGGGTGTTTACGCGAGATCGGGTCACGTTGCGCCGCGCGGCCTGACCTGTCCGGTTCGCCGTTGTCTCATGCGGACAGTGGATGGTGTGCGCTGGTCCACTGTGGAGCGGGCTCGAGCTAGGTCACCCACCTCCATTCGCGGCGGCCTGGTGTGAGGACTTCCGTGGCGAGGTGGGCTTGGGTCGCGGGCAGGAATCCGCCGAGGTAGGCCAGGCCGGCGGCGGTGGTGATGTCGATCGTGCCGTTGTGGAGGGCGGTGAGGGTGGTGGGCAGGTGGGACGCCAGGGCGTCGTGCAGGGCGGTCACAGCTTCGGTTTCGGGGTGGGACAAGGTGATTCGGCGGGAGATCTCGGTGGCGGTGTGTGCGGTGGAGGTCTTCATGAGGAAACTTTATCGAACGTCTGATCGAGTGTGCAGTCGCTGAATCGGGTGTTGCTGAGGGCTGGGCAAGTCGAGTCGATCAACTCCGGCCGGTCGGTCGGCGAGTTGGCCAAGTCCAGGCTGCTAAGTCAGCCAGCCGGCCAAATAGCCGAGCTCAGACAGCCGTGTGGTCGGCGGCCGAGCTTGGCCAGGAAGCCAGGAAGCCAGGAAGCCGGGAAGCCGGGAGGCCTGGAGCCGGGAAGTCTGGGAACCGGGGAAGGTGGGAAGCCTGGGAGCCTGGAAGCCGGGAGGTCCGGGACCTGGGAGGCCCGGGTGTCAGGAACCGGGATGCCAGGAAGCCGGGCCAGTCAATGCCCTAAGCTGTGCTTGCCAGTCGATCAGGCGGCCAAGCCAAATCCAGCCAATCTGGCCAAGTCAGCCGTTCAACCCGACAAGTCCCCGGCCAGGTCAGGCAGTCGAGCTGAGCCAGCTGTGCAGTCAGCGGCCGGCGACCGGTCACTGGTCAGGTAGCGGAGGTCGGTTCGCCGTCCAGCAAACCAAGCCTGCCAAGCAAACCAAGCCAGGGTCGGCCAGCCAGTCGAGCTCCCCAAACTAAGCCAGGTTCAGTCATCCAGCCAAGCTCAGTAAACCGAGCCCGGCCAGGTCAAGCTCAGACTGCCAAGCCAGGCCGGCCCGCCAAGCTTGGCGAACCGGACCAGGCCAGGTCAAAATCAGAAGGCCAAGCCCGGCCAGCCCGCCTAACTCAGCAGATCGAACCAGGCCACGCCAAGCTCGGAAGGCCAAGCCAGGCTCGGCCCGCCAAACCCAGCGAGCCAAGCCTGGCTCGGCCCGCCAAGCCCCGCGAGCCAAGCCAGGCTCAGCCGGCCGAGCTTGGCAAGCCGAGCAAAGCCAGACTCAGCTAGTCAAGCGAGCCATCATCGACAGTCGCGGCCATCTCCTCACCCGCGAACAGAACCACCATGCGTCCCGGCGATCCGCCCCAATCCGAGGGCGCTCAGCAGCCCGTTGCCCGAGCTATATCCACCACCGCCCGTAGCTCCACTGATCCCAGCCGCCACCCCACCCACCGCATAAAGCCCCTCAACAAAGCCAGAATCCGTAACCGGCCGAGCCTGGCCGTCGACGAGGAGCCCGCCCTGGGTATGGAAGAGACCAGGCACCGACCGAACCGCCACGTAAGGCGCGCGCAGCGGTCCGAAGCCCCACTCCGTGCGGCCGAACTCGTCCTTGTCGTCGCCAGAAGCAACCACGGCAGCGGCCGCGAGTGTCTCCGTCAAAGAAGCAATCGGAGCACCACAGAACGCAGCCAGCGACTCGACATCAGCACACTCCCGCGCACCCCCCATCGCCACCAGGTCCGCGAACTCCTCCTCGTGCCCGGCCACGTAGTCGCGGATCGTCGTGTCGAAGACGACGTGCCAGGGGGCGGGGGTGGCCAGCACGGCGTCGGCGAAGCCGGAGTAGCCGTGGGATTCGTCGCCGAAGCGGTGGCCGGTGCCGTTGATCAGGAGGCCGCCCATTTCGACCGTGGTCCAGGACGTGATGGAGCCGTGTGGGTAGGCGACCGCGGCGTAACCCTGGTACGCCGCGGTGTTGCCGAGGCGGGCGCCCAGGGCGAGGGCCCACCGCAGGGACTCGCCGGTGCTGCCGGGGGAGCCGAAGTACTCGAAGCCGGCGATCGCGGGGGCCCACTGGTGCAGGAGGTCGCGGTTGGCGGCGAAGCCGTTGCCCGCCAGGATGACCGCGTGGGAGGTGATGTCGTAGGTGCCGCTGCGTGGACCTGAGACGCGGACGCCGTGGACGCGGGTTCCGTTGTGCAGCAAGGCATCCACGGGTGAATGCGTGAGCACCTCGGTGCCGGTGGCGCGCACCGCGCGCAGGAGGTCGGCGACGAGGTCGCGGCCCTTGCGGGAAGGTGGCGCGTGCAGCCGTGGGACGGAGTGGCCCACGTGTTTGTAGTCGGTGATCAACCGGAGGTCGATGCCGTGGGTGTCGATCAGCCACTCGACCAGCCCGGCCGAGCCGGCAGCGAGCAGCCGGGCGAGGTCGTCGGCGTCGTGGCTGCCGGACTGGGCCAGGAGGTCGGCGGCGAGGCGCTCGGGGGAGTCGTCGATGCCGGCCGCGGCCTGGAATCGCGTGCCCGCGCCGGGGACGGAGCCGGTGGACAGTGCGGTGTTGCCGCCCGCCTGCTCGGCCTTCTCCAGCACCACCACGCTCGCGCCGGCGTCGTGTGCGGCCAGTGCGGCCGTGAGCCCGCCGCCGCCGGCGCCGACCACGATCACGTCGACGTCCGGCTCGGGGGCGGTCATGCCGAGAGCTCCGCGAGGATCCGGTCGGTGCTGGCGACGTCGGCGTACTTCTGCGCCATGTCGAACAGGTTGGCCTGGTGGACGGTGGGCGTGCGGTCGTACACGGCGTCATGGGGTACGGCGACGCGGAAGTTGTACGCGAAGGCGTCGACCACGCTCGAGCGCACGCAGCCGCTGGTGGTGCAGCCGGTGACCACCAGCGTGTCCACGGCCCGGTCGATCAGGTAGCTCACCAGCGGCGTCCCGAAGAACGCGCTCGGGTGCCGCTTCGGCAGCAGCACGTCACCTTCGACCGGCGCGACCTCCGCGACGAAGTCGTACCCGCGCTCCGGAACGTCCATGATGGACGGTACCTTCGCCCCGAGCCGGCCCGAGTCGTACGCCGCTTTCGGCGCCACGTAGGGATACAGCACGGGCCGGCCGGCCGCGCGGAACGCCGTGAGCAGCCGGCTGATGTTCGCCACCGCGTCCCACCCGGCCTGCCCGCAACTGGTGCGGTAGTCCTCGGCCACCGACTCGAAGAACGGCTTCGGCGTGTTGCCGACGGTGCGGTACTGCACGTCGATGATCAGCAACGCCGGACGCTCGCCGAGACCCGAGGGCCGGCCGAACCCGGCGGCTTCGTAGCGGGCTTCGTCGTCGGCGGTGATCACGTCGGCCCACGGCTGGTCGCTCACGCCCGCACCTCCTGCTTCGAAGACAGCTCGGCCAGTGCCGCCCGACCGCTGTTGCGCCGCGACAGGAACTGCCCGCGCGGAGCCTGGACCTCGCCGTTCCGCAAGGAGAACGCCCCGCCCAGGATCGTGTGCTGCACGCTCACCTTCGACTCCCAGCCTTCCCACACCGAGTACGCGGCACCGGAGTGCTGCGTGGCCGCCGCGACGGTGCTCGGCCGGTTCGGGTCCACCACCACGAGGTCGGCGTCGGCGCCGATGCGGATCGCGCCCTTGCGCGGCCACAGGCCGAACAGCTGCGCCGGCCGCGTCGCGGTGAGGTCCACGAGCCGCTCCACCGGGATGCCCCGCGTGAAGTGCCCTTCGCTGAGCAGCAGCGGCAACAGCGTGCCGGTGCCCGGGAAACCGGCCGACGCGCTCCAGAGGTCCTTGTCCTTCGCGCTGAAGTGCCGGGGCACGTGGTCGGAGCCGATCACGTCGACGCGGCCGTCGGCCACCGCCTCCCACAACGCTTCCCGGTCGTCCCGCGTCCGAAGTGGAGGGTTCACCTTGCCGCGCGGGCCGAGACCGGAGTCGATGCCGAGCGTGAGGTAGTGCGGGCAGGTCTCCACGAACACGTCGGGGTACTCCGCGCGCTGCCGCTCCAGGGCCGAAAGCGCTTCCCGGCTCGTGACGTGCACCGCGTAGCTCGACGCACCCACCACGCTGGCCAGGTACGCGACCCGACCCTCGGCTTCGGCCTCCACGTACGGCGGACGCACGGCGTGCCACGCGTCCAGCCCGGCGTCCGGGTCCTTGCTCAGCCGTTCCCGCAGGCGCCAGACCAGCTCGATGTTCTCCGCGTGCTGGGCGATCATCGCGCCCGAATCGGCGGCGGCCTGCAGCGCGTCGAAGAGGAACGAGTCGTCGTTGCCCGGCAGGTTGAGGTAGGCGCCCTCGTTGCCGCGGAAGTTGGTGAAGACCTTGAAGCTGGACACGCCGAGGTCGCGCGCGTAGTGCCCGATCGACTCGATGTGCTCGGGCGTGACCACGCAGAAGTGGAACCCGAAGTCGGTGTGCGCGTGTTCGGCCATCAGGTCGCGCGCGGCCGGGAAGAGCTCGTCGTAGGGCTGCGGGCTCATCAGGTACGCCAGCATCGTGGTGACGCCGCCGGCCGCCGCCGAAGCGGTTTCGGCGGCCGCGTCCGCCACGGTCTTGGGCACGGAGAGGTCCTGGCCCAGGTGCACGTGGGCGTCGATGGCGCCGGGCAGCACCCAGCGGCCGGTGACGTCCACGGTCTCGGTGGCCGGCAGCTCGTCGGCGGGGTCGCAGATCGCGGCGATCTTCCCGTCGCGCAGGCACACGTCGACGCGGCTGAACCCGGTGCCGGGCAGGATCACGTCGCCGCCGTGCAGGCGCAGGTCGTAGGGCTTCATTCGGTGGTCCTTCCCGCGTACTTCTCGTCGAGCGCGTCGAACAGCGGCTTGCGCACCAGGTTCTGACGGTCGGCCCAGCTGATGATCGCGTCGCCGATCTCGGTCGTGTCGCCGTGTTCCTTCAGGTGCCGCAACGCGATCCGCATGCCCGCGACGGCGCCGCGCATGGCGGTGTTGGCGTACAGCGCGACCGCGAAGCCGAGCTCCTGCAGCTGCGCCAGCGGCAGGATGGGCGTGAGCCCGCCCTCGACCATGTTGGCCACGTGCGGGCCCGGCACGGTCCGGGTGATCTCGGCCAGCTCCTCGGGTGAGCCGGGGGCCTCGACGAAGAGGATGTCGGCGCCCGCCGCCAAGAACGCGTTGGCGCGGTCGCACGCGGCGGTGAGCCCGAGCACGGCCCGCGCGTCGGTGCGGGCCACGATCAGGAAGTCCTCGCTGCGGCGCGCGTCGACGGCGGCGTGGATCTTGCCGATCATCTCGTCCTCGTCGATCACGTCCTTGCCCGTGAAGTGGCCGCAGCGCTTGGGCGAGACCTGGTCTTCGAGCTGGATCGCGTCGGCGCCGGCGCGTTCGAGCGTGCGCACGGTGCGCTGCACGCCGAGCGCGTTGCCGAAGCCGGTGTCGGCGTCGACCACCAGTGGCAGGTCCACGGCGTCCCGCGTGGCTTCGACGTGGCCCGCCAGCTCCGGCAGCGAGAGCAGGCCGACGTCGGGGGCACCGAGGTAGGTGTTGGTGATCCCGGCACCGGAGAGGTAGATCGCTTCGAACCCGGTCTCTTCCGCCACTCGCGCGGTGAGCGCGTTGGGCGCACCGGCCAGCAGCAGCGGTGCCTGGTCCCGCGCGGTCACCCGCGCACGCAGCCGGGCACCCGGAGAACTCGTCACGGAGGTCACAACTCCTTGTCGTCGATGCGCCCGGCCAGCCCACCGGGGCTGTCGGGCACTGAGGTGTCGAACAGCGCGAGCGCGTTGTCGAGCGAGTGCTGCAGGTGCTCGCCGAGCAGGCGCGCGGCCAGCTCGGCGTCACCTTCGGCGATCGCTCGCACCACTTCGCGGTGTTCCTGGAACGCGTCCCGCGCGCGCCGCGGCTGGCGGCCCGACCGCGACCGCGCGAGCTGGATCTGGTTGTTGGCGTCGGCGAAGGCGCGCAGCATCGACTGGTTGCCGGACAACGCCACCACCCGGTGGTGGAAGTCGAACTCGTTGGGGTACGCCGTGTCCACATCGGACTCGAGCACCTCTTCGGTGGCCCGCAGGAGCTCCTCGAGGTCCCGCAGGTCCTCGGTGTCGGCGCGGCGGGCCGCGAGCCGCACGGCGTGGGTCTCGAGCGCCGTGCGCAGCTCGTAGAGGTCCCGCAGCTCGCCGGCGTCGAACGTACGCACGTACGCGCCGCGGTGGGGCACCACCGCCAGCAGTCCCTCGCTGGCCAGCCGCTGGATCGCTTCGCGCAGCGGCCCGCGGCTGATGCCCAGCGCGCGGGCGAGCTCCACTTCGTTGAGCCGCTGGCCGGGCTGCAGCTGCCCGTCGCGCACCATGCCGCGCAGCACGTCGACGCTGCGGCCGGCGTAGGTGTCGGTCCGTCGTTCCAAGGGGGGCGGTGTCGCCATTTCCTGCCTTCTTCGATTGTGGTCGTTCAGCTTTCGCGCAGCACGGTTCCGCGGGTCTCCTTCAACCGAGCCGCGGCGACCAGTGTGATCAACGCGGTCACGAGCACGAAACCGGCCGGGGCCAGCGTGCTGCCCGTGCGCTGGATCAGCCAGGTGCAGATGTAGGGCGCGGTGCCGCCGACGGCCGTGCTCGCGAGGTTGAAGCCGAGCGCGATGCCGCTGTAGCGCACGCGGGTGGTGAACAGTTCCGCGAACGTGGAGAACGCCACCGCCATCAGCGCCGACTCCGGCAGCCCCAGCACGACCTGCGCGAGCACGGCCGGCAGGTAGTGCCCGGCGTTGATCACGAGGAAGACCGGCACGGTGAGCACCAGCGTGGCGATCGTCGCGCCCAGGAACACCGGGCGCCGTCCGATCCGGTCCGACAGCGCGCCGAACAGCGGCATCGCGGCGCACGAGACGATCAACGTCACCGTGGTCGACCAGAACGCCTCGCGTGCGGTGAAGCCGCCGACGCGCTGCAGGTGGATCGAGGCGTAGACGTACACCACGTAGTAGAGCGAGAACAGCAGGATCGACAGGCCCAGCGTGCGCAGGAGCGGGCCGCGGTGCGAACTGAACAGCTCGCGAACGGGTGCCTTCGCGACTTTGCCGTGGGCGGCGAGGGTGTGGAACTGGGGCGAGTCCTCGAGCTTGATCCGGATCCACACGCCGACCGCGCCGAGCGGCAGGCTGAACAGGAACGGCAGGCGCCAGCCCCACGCGACCATCTGGTCGTGGCTGAGCACGCTGGTCAGCGTCGTCACCACGGCCGACGCGAGCAGCGCGCCGCCGAGCGCGCCGAACTGCACGGTCGAGCAGAGGAACCCGCGGCGCGCCGGCGGGGCGTGCTCGGCGACGTAGGACGCGGCTCCGCCGACCTCGCCACCGGCGGCGACACCCTGCACGCACCGGGCCGCGACCAGCAGGAACGCGGCCGCGCTGCCGACCGCGGCGTAGGTGGGCAGCAAGCCGACCGCGAGCGTCGCGGCGCACATGGCGAGCACCGTGACGGCGAGCATGCGCTTGCGGCCGAGCCGGTCGCCGAGGTGCCCGAAGATCAGGCCGCCGAGCGGGCGCAGCGCGAACGCGGCGGCGAAGGTGGCGAGCGTGGCCAGCAGGGACGCCGTCGGGTCGGCGCCCGAGGCGAAGAAGACCACCGCGAGCACCGTCGCGAGATAGCCGTAGATGCCGAAGTCGAAGTACTCGACGACCGATCCGACCAACCCGGCGGCGATGACCCTGCGGTCGACGTCGCCCGGCGGGGCGGAGGCGGGGGTTCTCACCGCTGCGCTGCGGTTTTCCATGGCATTCGCCTTCCGGACACGGACCAGGGGGACTGGGGATGGCCAGAACGATAGGTAGCCACCTGTCTGCTGTCAACAGTTTGCAGCTGACAGCTGGGCTCGACGGTCGGCAGGGCCAAGCCGGCGATGCGCGGACGCGGAAACCGTTGCCCTGGCGGGAAAACTGCCGACCACGATCGGTCGACGGCGCCTCACCCCGGCGGCGGTGCCCGGTCGGCCGGTGCGGGCGTTGACTACCGGTATGCGGCGTTCCGTGGCAGTTTTCGGCCTGCTCGTCCTGTTCCTCACCCAGCTCGTGTCCCCGGCCGGAGCGGCCGCGTGGGAACCCGGCCCGGCTCGGTACGCCGTGACCGAGACGAACGACGTACCCGTGACGATGGCCGACGGCACCGTCCTCAAGGCCGACGTCCTGCGTCCCGACGCGCCCGGCACCTACCCGGTGCTGCTCGCCCAGACGCCCTACGGCCGCGCCGACCTGCACGCGGACCTCGGCTACTTCGTGCAGCGCGGCTACGTCGCGGTGATCGCCGACGTGCGCGGCACCGGTGGGTCCGGCGGCCAGTGGGTGCCGTTCGCGCCGATCGAACGCCAGGACGGCGCCGCGCTGGTGCACTGGGCGGCCGCGCTGCCCGGCAGCGACGGCGACGTGGGCCTCAACGGCGGCTCCTACGTCGGCATCAACCAGCTCACCACGGCGGCGGCCGTCGGGCCGGGCTCGCCGGTGAAGGCGATCTTCCCGGTGGTCGCGGGCAACGACCTCTACCGCGACCTCGCGGCCATGGGCGGCCTGCCCAACGCCGAGTTCATGCCGCTCTGGGAACTGCTCACCGGCCTGCGCACCGTGACCCAGCCCGTGCTCGACGCCCTCGACAGCGGCTCGCCGGCCGCACTGCTGGCGGCGCTCACCACGGAGCTGCAGCACCTCGGCGGTCTCGGCGCGGGCACGCTGCCGCTGCTCACGGGTGAGTTCACCGGCGGCGAGCAGGCTTTCGACGAGGACTACTGGCAGCAGCGCAACCCGGCCGGCGTGCTCGGCGACGTGGTGGCCAACGGCATCCCCGCGTACCTCGTCGGCGGCTGGAACGACCTCTTCCAGCGCGGTGCCCTGATGAACTACGCCGCGCTGCAGAACGCCTGGGCCGGCCGACCCACCGGCGCACCGATGGTCGCCGGCCAGGCCGTGACCAGCCGCTACCAGCTCATGATGGGCCCCTGGTACCACGATCCGACCGGCGACATCGACCTGCACCCGATCGAGCTCGCCTGGTACGACCACTGGCTCAAGGGTGTGGACACCGGGATCACCGACACGACGAAACCCTTGCACGCCAACGTGTTCGGTACCGACACCTGGGTCGACACCACCACCTACCCGTTCACGGGCGCAGCCGCCACCACCTACTACCTCGGCGGCGGGCGCACCGGCACCGCACCGCGCTCGGCCAACGACGGCACGCTCAGCACCACGCCACCTTCGGGCAGCGGCACCGACTGGATCACCTGGACGAACTCGAGCACCTGCACCCGGTCCACGGCCCAGTGGCTGGGCGGGTTCCTGCCGAACCCGGCGTGCGACACCACGAACCTCGACCGCGAACACGGCCCCGGCTCACTCGTCTACACGTCCGCGCCGCTCGCCCAGCCGACCGTGCTCGCCGGGCCGATCACCGCGTCGATCTCCGCGCAGGCCAACACCCTCGACACCGAGTGGGTGGTGACGGTGACCGACGTCGGCCCGGACGGTTCGTCGAAGCCGCTCACCGAGGGCGCGCTGATCGGTTCCCAGCGCGCGACGGACACCGCGCGCAGCTGGTACAGCCCCGACGGAAAACTCCTGATGCCGTACCACCCGTACACGCGCGCGACGGAGAAGTGGGTGGTACCGAACGAAATCACGCGCTACGACGTGGAGGTGTTCCCCACCTTCGCGCAGCTCGCGGCCGGGCACCGCCTCCGCGTGGTGCTCACCACGGCCGACACCCCGCACCTGACGCCCACGCTCACCCAGCTGCCCCGCCTGCTCGGCGGCATCTACCAGGTGAAGACGCCGGCCTCGTCGATCACGCTGCCGCTCGCCCCACTGGCGGCGTTCAGCGGGTGAGCCGCCAGCTCTCCACGGTCTCCTCGACGTCGAGCGGCATCGCGCGCAGCGGCGGGCCTTCCTGGGGCCGCCGGTGCGTCTCGCGGATGCGCTCGTTGAGGTCCGCCACGATCTCGCGCACGCGCTTCTCACTGCGCACCGACGCGAGTTTCTTCGGCAGGTCCTGGATCTCGCGCGGAATCGCCAGTGACGGCGGCAGGAACGAGCCCGTGTCCAGGTCGCCTTCGCGGGCGCGGCGCACGGCCCAGTCCGTGGCGGCGTCGCGGCCCGACGGCGGTGGCAGCGGTTTGCCGGCGCCGGGCAGATCGTCGAACTCGCCGCGCGACTGGGCGGCGGAGATCAGGCGGTCGACCCACGAGCCGAAGGACACGCCGGGTGGTTTGCGTTCGGTCACTCGGACACCTCCGATCCCCACCCAGCGTAGCCGCGCCGGCGGGCTCGTGGATGGGTCGAAGGTCCCGAACCGGCAGGTAGGATCCCCGACGACCGAGCCGGGGCAGGGGAGGGGGCGACGCGATGACCGTCGACCACGACAGCGACGACCGCACCGACGATCGTGCCGAGGACCGCATCGACGGCCGCGCCGAAGACTGTGCTGACGAGCGCGCCGCGGCCGAGCAGATCGACCGCACGCTGGCCCTGCTCTGGCGGCAACGTTCGGCGCCGTCCGAGCCCGCGCGCGGCCGCCGGCCGACGCTCACCGTGGGCCAGATCGTGTGCGCGGCCATCGCGGTGGCCGACGCCGACGGGCTCGTGGCCACGTCGATGCACCGCGTCGCCAAGGAACTGGGCGCCGGCACGATGACGCTCTACACCTACGTGCCCGGCAAGACCGAACTCGTGGACCTGATGGTGGACGACGTGCTCGTGGAGCGGCGCCTGCCGAGCCCCGGCCAACCGCGCGCGGGCGACTGGCGCGCGCAGATCCGGCTCTACTCCGAACGCACGCGCGAAGCACACCGCCGCCACCCGTGGCTGCGCGAGATGTCCCGCGTGCGCCCGGCGCTCGGCCCCGGCCAGCTCGCTGGGCAGGAGTACGTGCTGTCCACCGTGGACGGTCTCGGGCTCGCCCCGCGCGAAACCGTGGCCGCCGCCAACAGCATCACGGCTTACGTGGACGCGAACGCCGCGCTCGAGGCCGAGAGCATCCATCTCGAACGCAGCACCGGCCAGTCGAACGACTCGTGGTGGGACCAGCGTTCTTCCTTCTGGGGCAAGTACTTCGACCTCACCGCGCACCCGGCGATGAACCGCGCGTGGCTCGGCGGCGGCTTCGACCAGGGCGCGGGCGAGCAGGCGGCCGAGGCCTACGAGTTCGGCCTCGACCGGCTGCTCGACGGCATCGAGCTGCGCGTCACGCGGTGCCGCGGGCCAGAGCGCGAGCGATGACGTTGCGCTGCACCTCACTCGTGCCCTCGCCGATCTCCAGGATCTTCGCGTCGGCGTAGAAGCGCGAGATCGTGGACTCGCGGATGAAGCCGTAGCCGCCGTGGATCTGCACGCTCTGGCTCGCCGCGCGGTTCGCGACCTCCGAGGCGTACAGCTTCGCCATCGCGGCCGCCGTGCTGAACGGCCGGCCCTCGTCGCCGAGCCACGCCGCGTGGTACACGAGCCAGCGCGCCGCCGCGATCTCCGTGGCCATGTCGGCGAGCTTGTGGCCCACGGCCTGGAACCGGCTCAGCGGCTGGCCGAACTGCTCGCGTTCGCCGGCGTGGCGCACCGCGAGGTCGAGGGCTTTCTGCGCGAGGGACAACGACAGCGCGGCCACGCTGATCCGCCCGCCGTCGAGCACCTCGAGGAACTGCCGCAGCCCGTTGCCCTCCTCACCGATCAGGTGGTCGTCGGGCACCCAGCAGTCGGCGAACACCAGCTCCCGTGTGTCGAGTGCGTGCCAGCCGAGCTTCTTCAGCGGCTGGCCCTTCGTGTAGCCCGCGGTGCCTTCGGGGATGAAGAAGGTGCCGTAGCGCTTGGCGCCGCCGTCGTCGGAGCCGGTGAGCGCGAGCACGGTGACGCCGAGGCTCATCTCCGTGCCGGCGTTGCTGATGAACATCTTCGTGCCGTCGAGCAGCCAGCCGCCGTCGGCGCGGCGCGCGCGGGTGCGGATGCCGGCCGCGTCGGAGCCGGCCGTCGGTTCGGTGAGGCCGAACGCGCCGATCGCCTGGCCGGTCGCGAGCGGGCGCAGCCAGCGTTCCTTCTGTTCGTGGGTGCCGAACGTCGCCAGCGGCAGCGAGGCGATGGTCGAGTGGGCGTTCCAGGCCGACGCGATCGACTGGTCGGCCGCGCCGAGTTCCTCCATCGCGGCCACATAGGACACGAAGCCGGCGTCGGCGCCGCCGTACTTCTCGTCCACCAGCATGCCCATGAGCCCGAGCTTGCCCAGGTCGTGGAACACCTCGGTGGGGAAGTGGCTGCGCTCGGACCAGTCGGCGGCGAACGGCGCGATCTCCTTGGCGGCGAAGTCCCGGCAGAGCTGCTTCAGCGCGACGGTTTCCTCGGGCAGGTCGAAGTCCATCAATGCTCCTCGGGCGTCAGCAGGATCTTGAGGTGGCCACCGCGGTCGGCTTCGAGCTCGGCGAACGCGTCGCGCCCGGCCGAGAGCGGCCGCACCCCGGTGAGCATCGGGGTCGCGTCGAGGCGGCCGGTCGCGATGAGGTCGAGCACGCGCGGGATGTCGAAGTTGTAACCCAGCGAGCCCAGCACCGTGCGCTCGAACGGCACGATCTGCGTGATCGGCAGCGAAGCGGCGGCACCGCTGATGCCGCACAGCACCGCCCGCCCGCCTCGGCGCACGGTGCTCACCGCCAGCTCCACCAGCTCCGGACGGCCGGTCGCCTCCACCACCACGTCGGGCCCGACGCGGCCGGTGCGCAGGAAAACCTCGCGCCGGACGTCGGTGCGGGCCGGGTCGAACACCTCGGTGGCGCCGACCTCGGCCGCCTTGCGCGCGCGGTCGGGCACGGGTTCGCTCACGTACAACCCGGCCGCGCCGGCGAGCTTCGCGGCCAGCAGCGCGGCGATCCCGATCGGCCCCGCGCCCAGCACGAGCACGTGATCACCCGGCTGCACGCCCGCGCGGCGGATGGCGTGCAGGCCCACCGCGAGCGGCTCGGCCAGCGCGGCCAGCTCGTCGGACACGCCGTCGGGGATGGGCACGAGCCCCTCGACCGGCACGGTGACCTTCGACGCGAACCCGCCGTCGGCGGCGAGGCCGATCGAGCCGCCCTTGGCGCAGATGTGGTACTCGCCGTGGGTGCACCAGCGGCACACCCCGCAGCGCAGGCAGGGGTCCACGGCCACGCGGGTGCCGACTTCGACGCCGGGCACCGGAGAACCGAGCGCCACGACCGTGCCGCTCATCTCGTGGCCGAGGGTGAACGGCGGTTCGAGGCCGGTGAGCGGGTGCGGCCCGGTGCGGATGAGGTTGGGGCCATGGGTGAACTCGTGCAGGTCGGTGCCGCAGATTCCGCAGTACGACACGGCGAGCACCGCTTGCCCCGGGCGCGGTGCCGGCGGTTCCGGCACGTCGTCCAGGCGCAGCTCGCCCTTGGCGTGCCAGCGCAGCGCGTGCACGCGACCACCTCCGAACGGGAGTTGTTTTTTCGAACAGTCGGTACAAGAATCGTGGTTCCCGGCGTGATGTCAAGGGCCGGGGCGAAAACCGGTGAACGGCAAGGGCAGGAGCGTGATGACTTCCACCCGGGTGAGCGACCTGGCGACGGCATTCGACGGCGACCCGAGCGCATTGGCCGAGATGTACCGGCGGATGCGGTTGATCCGCGAGTTCGAGGACCGTGCGTCGAGGCTGTACCGGAACAACGAGATCCCCGGCTTCCTGCACCTGTCCATCGGGCAGGAGGCTTCGGCCGTCGGCGCGTGCCGGCCGCTGGACGACCGCGACGTGGTCACCTCCACGCACCGCGGCCACGGTCACTGCATCGCAAAAGGACTCGACGTCGAGGGCATGTTCGCCGAGCTGATGGGCAAGGAGACCGGCACGTGCCGGGGCCGCGGCGGCTCGATGCACATCGCCGACCCGCGCAAGGGGATCTTCGGTGCCAACGGGATCGTCGCCGCGGGGCTGCCGATCGCCGTCGGCGCGGGCACGGCCGCGCAGCTGCGGGCCGAAGGTGGCGTGGTGCTGGCGTTCTTCGGCGACGGCGCGGTGGCGCAGGGCATGTTCCACGAAGCGGTGAATCTCGCTTCGGTGTGGCAGCTGCCGGTCATCTTCTTCTGCGAGAACAACAAATACGCCGAGTTCTCGCCCATCGCCACACAGACGCGCGCTTCGCTGGCCGATCGCGCACCCGGCTACGCGCTGGACTACCACCACGTGGACGGCAACGACGTCGCCGCGGTCGCGTCGCTCGTCGACGGGTTGGTGCGCGACCTGCGCGAAGGCGGCGGGCCCGTGCTGGTGGAGGCCGACACGTACCGCTGGCACGGCCACTACGAGGGTGACCCGGAGAAGTACCGTGACCCGGCCGAGCTGGCGGAGTGGAAGGACCGCGACCCGCTGGTGCGCCTGGCCGCGCGGCTGCGTGAGCTGGGCACGGACGTGGCGCCGATCGACGCCGAGGTGGACACCTCGATCGACGCCGCGGTCGAGGCCGCCCGCGCGGCGGCCGAGCCTTCGCCGGACACGCTGCACCATTTCGTCGGCGTACCCCGCGAGCCCGTGCCCGAACCGGCCGAGGCGACCGGCGAGGTGTTCCGCACCATGGACGCGATCCGCGGTGCGCTGGACCACGAGCTGGCCCGCGACGACACGGTGTTCGTGGCCGGCATCGACGTCGGCGCCGGCGGCAACGTCTTCGGCTTGACCAGGGGACTCGCGCAGAAGTACCCGGGCCGCGTGCGGGACACGCCGATCTCGGAGAGCGCGATCATCGGCGCCGGCGTGGGCGCGGCGATGGCGGGCCTGCGGCCGGTGGTCGAGCTGATGTACTTCGACTTCGTGGGCGTGTGCCTCGACCAGCTGATGAACCAGGCCGCGAAGCTGCGCTTCATGACCGGGGGCGCGGTGAGCCTGCCGATGGTCGTGCGCACGCAGTTCGGCGCCGGGAAGTCGTCCGGAAGCCAGCATTCGCAGAGCCTCGAGGCGCTGCTCGCCCACATCCCGGGCCTCACCGTGGTGATGCCCTCGACGCCGGCCGACACCTACGGCCTGCTGCGCGCCGCGATCCGCGACCCGAATCCGGTGGTGTTCGTGGAAAACCGGCTCATGTACGGGCGCAAGGGCCCGCAGCCGCCGCCCGAACACCTGATACCGCTGGGCCGCGCCGCGATCCGCCGGTCCGGCACGGACGTCACGCTGGTGTCGTACTCCAAGCTGGTGCACGACTGCGTGGACGTCGCCGAGGAGATCGCGGCCGAGGGCATCAGCGTCGAGGTGATCGACCTGCGCACGATCGCGCCGCTGGACACCGAAACGGTGCTGCGCTCGCTCGCGAAAACCGGCCGGCTCGTGGTGGCGCACCAGGCCGTCGGCGACTTCGGCGTGGGCGCTGAGCTGGCCGCGGTGGCCGCGCGCGAGGGCTTCTGGACCCTCGACGCCCCGGTGATCCGCGTGGGCGCCGAACCCACGCCGGCGCCGTACGCGCCTTCACTCGAACGAGTGTGGTTGCCGTCGAAGGAGAGGATCGCTTCGGCGGTACGGGAGTCGGCTCGCGCGTGACTACGCTGCCCGCATGGACGCGGGTCAGGTCTCGGTGTGGGTGCCCATCGTCGTGGCGGTGCTCGGCATCCTGGGGGTGGTGAGCGGCCAGCTGATCAACGTGTGGCGCGAGGAGCGCCGGTGGGTGCGCGAGGCCGCCCGCGACGACCGGCGCTGGGCTCGGGAACGCCGGCGCGACATCGACGCGCACTGGCGGGACAAGCGCTTCGACGTGCACGTGTCCGTGCTCGCGGCGTTCCGCGACTGGGAACGCGCGCTGGCCGAACCGGTCGCCGCGCGCGAGGCGGGCCACGAACCCGCGGACCTCGAAGAGCTGGTGGCACTGGCCGCCCGCGTGCAGGAGGTGCTGTCGGGCCTCATGGTCTTCGGGCCGCGGAGCCTCGCCACGTCGGCCGACGAGGTCTACCTGGAGTTCCGCCAGTGCCACGACTACGCACTGGGTGCGCGTGACCTGCGGGCGGCGGTGAAACGGTATCGCTACCTGAGCGTGTTGCTGCTCGGCCTCGGTGAGCAGGTGCGCGAAGCCCTGCAGATCACCTCGGACGGCGCCGAGCCGGCGTCGATCGAGGCCGGCTGAGGTCGCTCGCGCGTAATTCGGTGGCGGGCTCTGCTACCTTTCTGATGACCGTGCGAGCGAACGAGGAGGTGGTACCCGTGACCGTTATGACATGGGTGCTCCCCTCTGGGGTCACGGTCGGGCGATAGGTCGTCCGGGAGCGCCGATTCACGAGCACTCCCGAAAGGCACGACCATGCGATTCACTTCCGAACAGCGCTTCGACGACGGTGTTGTCGAGCGCCGGTTCACCCTCGGCGAGATCCCCGGTTTCCTGTGGACGCCCGAATCCGCCACCGAATCGACCCCGCTGATCCTGCTGGGTCACCCCGGCGGGCTGCCCCGGATGTACCCGCGGCTGGCGGCCCGCGCCCGGCACTCCGTGGCCGCGGGTTTCTCCGCGGCCACGATCGAGCTGCCCGGCGGCGGTGACCGGCCGCGGTCCGCGGCGGCCGAGCAGGTCCGCACCGAGCTGCACCGCACGCTGGACGCCGGCGAACGGGTCAGCGACGACCTCGTGGACCGGCTGGTCCTGCCGCTGGTCGAAGCGGCCGTGCCGGAATGGCAGACCACGCTCGACGCCCTGCTCGAGCTGCCCGGGATCTGCGGTCCGGTCGGGTTCTCGGGCGGCGTGATCGCCATCGCGGTACGGCTCGCGCTGGTCGAGCCGCGCATCGCGGCCGCGATCCTGTTCGCCGGGAGCTACGTGCCGCGGGCCATCCTCGCCGAGGCTCGCGACGTGACCATTCCGCTGCACGTGCTGCTGCAGTGGGACGACGAAGGCAACGACCGGCAGGCGGCCCTGGACCTGTTCGACGCGTTCGGCGCCAAGGAGAAAACGCTGCACGCCAACATGGGTGGGCACGCCGGTGTCCCCGCGTTCGAAGGTGAGACCGGGGACCGGTTCTTCGCCCGGCACCTGAAGTGACGCTCGTCCGCTAGCCCGCTCCCCAGGTGGCGCTCGACGCCACCTGGGGAGTCAGGCCGGCACGCGGGCGCGGAACTGGGCGACGCGTTCCTCCAGGTCGGCCACGTCGTAACCCGGGCTGCAGAAGCCGGAGATCAACGTCGCGCAGTACTCGCGCGAGAGGAAGGCCGCGTCCCACGGGCCGTCCGGGCGGGCCCACTGGTAGGTGTGGTTGTGCAGGTTCAGGAACTGCAGCATGGCCAGCCGCGGGTCCAGCCGGCGGAAGGCGCCGGAATCCATGGCGGCCGTCAAGATCTCCAGCACGATGCGCTCGAACTCACGACGCTGGCGCAGCAGGCGCGCCCGGTTGGCGCCGCGCAGGTGGCGGTAGTCGTGTTCGTACACCCAGATGTGGTCCAGGCGCGCGAGGATGATGTCGAGCAGCGTCTCCGACAGCAGGCGCAGCCGCAGCACGGGGTCCTCGTCGAGGGTGGCGATGCGGCGGGCGGCGGTGAGCAGCGGCCGCAGCACCCGGTCCTGGATCTCGACCAGCAGGTTCTCCTTGGACCCGATGTAGTAGTACAGCGCGCCCTTCGCGAGTCCCGCGACCTGGCCGATCTCGGCGATACCGGTGGCGGCGTAGCCCTGCTTGGCGAACAGCGCGGCGGCCTGGTCGATGATCTCCTGGCGCTTGACCTCGTAGCCGGGGCCGTGTCCCGGTGGTCTCGGCATGCTTCCCCTCCGCTGCTGGCAGACACAACACTCTAAGCGTCACGGTTGAAGACGGCCTTGCCCGGTCCGTCGCGCAGGAACGACGCCATGCCGGTGTCACGGTCGCCCGTGGCGAACAGTCCGGCGATCAGCGAACGCTCCAGCGCGAGCCCCGCGGCCATCGGCGAGTCCAGCCCGTGGTCCACGGCTTCCTTCACCGCCTGGATCGCGAAGCGTGGGCCGGCTGCCAGAACTTGCGCGTACTCCAGCGCCGCCGCGTACGGATCCGGCGCGATCCGATCCACGAGCCCGAGGGAGAGCGCTTCCGGTGCCCGCACGCGCCGCCCGGTCATCAGCAGCTCCTTGGTGCGCGAAGGGCCGATCAGCCGCGCCAGCCGTTGGGTGCCACCCGAACCCGGGATGATGCCGAGCTGTACCTCCGGCTGGCCGAGCACCGCGTCCGGCGACGCGACGCGGTAATCGGCGGTGAGCGCGAGTTCCAGGCCGCCGCCCAGCGCGTAGCCGTTGATCGCCGCGACGACCGGCACCGGCAGCTCGGCGAAGCGCGTGAACGCCTTCTGCAGCGCGCGATTCCAGCCGAGCACCTCTTCGAACGAGAACCCCGCCAGCTGCTTGATGTCCGCGCCCGCCGCGAAGACCTTCTCCCCGCCGTAGAGCACCACCGCGCGCACGTCGGAATCGTCGGCCAAGGACGCCGCCGCCGCGTCGAGCGCGTGGCGCATCCCGGTGTCGAAGGCGTTGAGGGGCGGGTGGTCCAGGCGGACCGTCGCGACCCGGCCGGTGGTTTCGACGTGTAGCCGTTCCGTCATCACTGGAGCTCCTCGCCTCACCCGGTCCGGGCTTGTCAGGCCGCGATCAGGGTCTTACAGTGCTTCCCATCACGGTTTCTTAGACCGATTGGTACACGAAACTCGGCAGCGGCACAACACACCGGAGTGATGGCCCATGGACGCAGTCGAATCATCCGTCCCCGAAGGACTTTCGGTACCCCGCGAAGAGGTCACCGACGCCGATCTGCAGGCGCTCGGAGTGAACCTCGGACGGGATTTCCCCGGTTCCACCGCAGCGGACTTCCGCCGCTACCCGGTGCTCTCGGAAGGCGGCTGGTTCACCGTCGTCAAGCACCAGAAAACGCTCGAATCGGTGAGCCGCGAAACGGGGCCGCTGCTCGGCCCGATCGTGCTCACCTCCACCGGCCTCGACGTCAACTGACCACGAATCACCGAAAGGCGGGAAGTTCCATGATCGGAGTAGACGTCGGCGGCACGTTCACGGACGTGGTGGCGATCGCCGATGGCGAGATCAAGACGGTGAAGGTCGCCACGGACGTGCGCACCACCGAACGCGGTGTGCTGCGCGGGGCCGAAGAGGTCGGCGTGAGCGCTTCGGCGGTCTTCAACCACGCCAGCACCCACGGCCTCAACGCGATCATCACGCGGCGGCTGCCGAAGATCGCGTTCCTGACCACGCTGGGACACCGGGACATCCTCGACATCGGCCGCACCTGGCGCCCGGTCGAGGGCCTGACGAACCCCGCGTGGCGCCGCTCCTACGGCGACGCGAACCGGCCGCTCGTGCCCCGGTACCTCCGGCGCGGCATCCGCGAGCGGCTCACCGCCGACGGCGGCATCCTCATCCAGCTCGACGAGGACCACGCGCGCGAAGAGCTGGCCGTGCTGCGCAAGTGCGGCGTCGAAGGCGTGGCCATCTGCCTCATCAACGCCTACGTGAACAACCACCACGAGGAACGCCTGCGCCAGCTCGTGCACGAAGAGCTCGGCGACATCCCGGTGTCGATCTCCAGCGAGGTCTCGCCGCTGGCCAAGGAGTTCGCGCGCGCCTCGACCACGGTCATCGACGTGTTCATGCGCCTGACCTACGACGCCTACACCCAGCGCCTCGACGCCGGCCTGCGCGAGCTCGGCTTCACCGGCGACCTCAACTTCGCCGACTGCGCCGCGCAGCTCGTGCGCTCCGACGTCGCGATGGAGCACCCGTTCCGCATCGTGTTCGCCGGCCCGGCGGCGGGAACCGTGTCCAGCGCCCATTTCGGCGGCCTGATCGGCGCCGGCAACCTGCTGTGCGCCGACGTCGGCGGCACCTCGTGCGACATCAGCATGGTCAGCGACGGCAAGCCGTTCGTGAACACCACGTTCGAGCTCGAACACGACCTGATCGTGAACGCGCTCTCCAACGAGGTCTCCAGCATCGGCGCCGGCGGCGGCAGCCTCGTCACGATCAACCCGGCCGGTGAGCTCAAGGTCGGCCCGGGCAGCGCGGGCGCCGACCCCGGCCCGGCGTGTTACGGCCTCGGCGGCACGCAGCCGACCACCACCGACACCTGCCTGCTGATGGGCATCATCGACCCCGACGGGTTCGCCGGCGGCCGCATGAAGCTCGACCCGGACCTCTCGCGGCAGGCGTTCGAGGCGCTCGACTCGAAGCTGTCGTTCGAGCAGCGCGTGAGCTACGCCTTCAACATCGGCGTGAACAACATCGCCGAAGGTGTCGTGAACATCGCCATCCAGCACGGTGTCGACCCGCGCGACTACAGCCTCGTGGCCTACGGCGCGGCCGGCCCGATGCTGCTGCCCGCGGTGCTCGACCTCGTGCACGCGGCCGAGGTCATCGTGCCGCCGCACCCGGGCCTGTTCTCCGCGCTGGGCCTCGTGAGCTCCGACCTCGTCTACGCCGACAGCCGCAGCGCCTACACGCTGCTCACCTCGGAAGCGGCCGAGCAGGTCGACAAGGTCTACCACTCGATGGAAGAACGACTGCGCGAACGCCTGCAGGAAAAGGACCGCGACAACATCGAGTTCGTCCGCAGCTTCGACGGCCGCCTCGCCGGCCAGACGTGGGAAACGCCGTTCATCGGGGTGCCCGCGGGCACGATCGACGCCGAGGCCGTGGCCACGATGGTCGCGAACTTCCACGAGGCCTACGCCGAGCGCTCGGGCAACAAGTTCGAGGCGCTGCCCGTGCAGGGCGTCACCTACCGCGTGCAGGCCGTCGCGAAGGCCGACAAGGTCGAGTACCCGAAGATCCCGGAACGCGCGTCGGGCGAGACGCTGCAGCCCACGCGCACGCTGAAGATCCGTTACCTCACCGACGAAGTCCTCGACGCCGGTGAGTACCAGCGCGCGGACCTGCGTGTCGGTGACAAGGTCCCCGGCCCCGCGGTCGTCCGCGAACCGCTGTCCACCACGTTCCTCGTCCCGGGTCAGGTCGCGACCGTCGGGACCTACGGCGAGCTGCGCATCCGGAAGGCGTGAACCATGACCTCTCTGAAGGACCTCGACGACGCCCAGTTCGCCGAGCTGTACGGCGCCGATCGTTTCACCGCTTCGGTCCTGTCGAGCCGCATGCGCTACATCGTGCAGCACATGTGCACCGGCCTGCTCAACAACGCGTTCTCCCTCATCCTGCGCGACTGGTACGACTTCGCGGCGACGATCTCGGGCCCGCCCGAGCAGAACTACCCGATGTCGTCGGTGAGCAACAGCCTCGCGATGTTCCTCGGCACGATGTCCGAGGCCGTGCGCAACACCATCGAGGAGTACGGCCCGGAGAACCTCGAGCCGGGTGACGTGGTGATCTGCAACGACCCGTACCGCGCGGGCAACCACGTGAACGACATCTGCTTCATCCGCCCGGTGTTCCACGAGGGCAAGCTGGTCTCGCTCGTCACGCTGCGCGCGCATCAGCTCGACATGGGCGGCGTGATCCCGGCGGGCTTCTCCGGCACGAAGCGCAACGTGTACGAAAACGGTCTCGTGATCGCGCCGATGCAGCTGTACAAGAACGACAAGCCGGTGAAGTCGGCGTTCAACCTGATCTTCGACAACGCCCGCTACTGCGCGTTGCTGCTGCCCGACATCAAGACGATCTACCAGAACCTGCTGCTGGGCGAGAAGCTCATCAAGGAGAGCGTGGAGCGCTACGGCGTCGAGGCCTACCTCGGCGCGATCCGCTACTCCACCGACGTGTCGGCCGAGTCCATGCGCAGCGCGCTGGCCGAGTTGCCCGACGGTGTGTACGAGGCCGAGGAGGGCATCGACTGCGACGGGGTCGACGACACCGTCGAGTACAAGATCCGGCTGAAGATCACCAAGGCCGCCGACCGGATGGAACTCGATTTCTCGGGCACCTCGCCGCAGGCCCGCACGAGCATCAACGCCGGCATCCTCGACACGAAAACAGCCGTCGGAGTCGCGCTGAAGTTCCTCATCGACCCGGCCACGCCGTTCACCTCGGGCGCCTACCGGCCGATCGACATCGTGCTGCCCGCCGGCACGTTCATCAGCGCCACACCACCGGACGGCGCGGTGTTCCTGTACTGGGAGAGCACCGGTCCCGTGCTGCTCGCGGTGTTCCGCGCGCTGGAGAAGGCGCTGGGCCGCAAGGCCGTGGGCGGTGACTACGGTTCGCTGAACATCCACAACGCCAACGGGGTGCTCGCCGACGGCACGCCCTGGGTCACCACCGCGCAGTGCGGCGGCGAGCACGGGCCGTGGGGCGCGACCGAGCACGGCGACGCCGACAGCTACTCGGTGGTGTACCAGGCCAACAACCTCGACCCGGCCACGGAGGCGATCGAGTCGGAGCTGCCGGCCGTGGTGCTGCGCAAGGAATACGCGCCGGACAGCGGCGGAGCGGGGGACAACCGCGGTGGCGCGGCCGTGCTCAAGGACACGCTCTACCTCACCGACGCGGAGCACTGGTCGAGCCCGCTGCACACCAAGACCGCGAGCGGGGTCGGGGTGTACGGCGGCGAGGCCGGCGCGCTCGGCGCCACCTGGGTGTTCCACCCGGACTACAAGAACGTGACCAAGGACAAGGACCTCATCGGCACCGGGCCCGAGGTGTACGCCGGCGCCACGCCGGTCGCCGGGATGCTCGACCCGGAAACCAAGACCGTGGACCCGGCCGGCGAGTACTTCTACTTCGCCAGCACGCCGGTGTGGCACACCAAGCCCAACGCGGTGTTCCGCTACCTCACCAACGGCGGTGGCGGCTGGGGTTCACCGCTGCAGCGTGATCCCGAACGCGTGTGCCGCGACGTGCGCGACGAGTACGTGACCATCGAGGGCGCGTACCGCGACTACGGCGTGGTGATCTCCGGCGACCCGCACGGCGACCCGGAGAACCTCAAGATCGACCAGGAAGCCACCGCCAAGCGTCGCGCCGAGCTGGCCGCGAAGTAGGGAGGACCGCCTTGTCCGACAACGGGACGGACGTCGACCGGCAGAACAAGCTGCGGGAGACCTTCCTGGCCGAGCGCGGGTACTGGAACACGTTCTGGGAGGGGCTGCTGAGCCTCGATCCGGACTTCTTCGAGGCGTACCTGAACTTCTCGGCCGTGCCGTGGCGCAAGGGGGTGCTGGAGCCGAAGGTCAAGGAGCTGATCTACACCGCGATCGACGCGTCCACCACGCACCTCTACGAACCCGGGCTGCGTCAGCACATCCGCAACGCCCTCGGCTACGGCGCCACCAAAGAGGAGATCATGGAGGTGCTCGAGCTCACCAGTGTGCTCGGCATCCACACCTGCACGCTCGGCGTGCCGGTGCTGATGGAGGAACTGGCGGCGCACGAGCAGAAGACGGCGTGAGTCCCGGAGTGCTCGACCCGCGCGGCCCGGCCTCCCTGGCCGGGGCGCGCGCGGTCGTGACCGGTGCGGCGCGCGGGATCGGTGCCCGGATCGCGGTCGAGCTCGCGCTCGCCGGGGCCCACGTCACGGTGCTCGACGCCCGGGATCCCGCCGCGACCGTCGCCGAGATCACCCAGGCCGGCGGGGCCGCCGCCGGCCTGGTGGTCGACGTCACCGACCGGGAAGCCGTCGCCTCGGCGATGGCCGAGGCAGCGGGTCCGGCCGGCCGGCTCGACGCGCTGGTCACCTGCGCGGCCGTCTACGGCGAGACGATGCGGCTCGACGAGCTTTCCGAGTCCGAAGTGGACGCGGTGCTCGGCGTGAACGTGAAGGGCACGCTGTGGTGCATCGGCGGTGCGCTGCCGTTCCTGCGCGGGCACGACGCGCGGGTGGTGTGCATCGGCTCGGTGGCGGGCAAGGTCGGCGGCGTGCTCGCCGGCCCGCACTACGTGGCCAGCAAGGGCGCGGTGCACGCGGTGGTGAAGTGGCTCGCGAAGACCGAAGCCCGCAACGGGATCGTCGCCAACGCCGTGGCGCCCGGAGTGGTGGACACGGACATGATCGTGGGCAAGGGCTATTCCGACGACTACAACCCGCTCGGCCGCCTGGCGCGCCCGGAGGAGATCGCGCGCGTGGCGGCGTTCCTCGCCTCACCGGCGGCGAGCTACATGACGGGTGCGGTGGTCGACGTCAACGGGGGCTACGCGATGGGCTGAGTGCCCCGCGGAAGGAGATCCACTGTGGATAGTGTGGACAACACTGTGGACAAGGCCGGGTGCGCGGTCGTGACCGGGGCCGGTTCGGGCATCGGGCGCGCGTGCGCCCTGCGGCTCGCCGAGGACGGCCGGCCGCTCGTGCTGCTCGACGCCGACGGCACGGCGGCCGAGCGCACGGCCAAGGAGATTCCCGGTGCCGCGGCCGCGTTCGCGGTCGACGTGACGGACGAGGACGCGGTGGCCGGCGCGGTCCGCGAGGCGGTGGAACGGTTCGGCGCGCCGAAGGTGCTGGTGAACGCCGCCGGCATCATCATCCGCAAGAAGCTGCTCGAGTCCACCGTGGACGAGTGGCGGCGCGTGCTCGACGTGAACCTCACCGGCTACTTCCTCCTGCTCAAGCAGGTGATCCCGGCGATGGCCGCCGGTGGTGGCGGCTCGATCGTGCAGATCGCGTCGATCGCCGGCCACACGGGTTACGGCTTCTCGTCCTACACCGCGGCGAAAGGCGGGGTGCTGGCGTTGACGAAGCAGCTGGCGGCCGAGCTGGCCGTGGACGGGATCCGCATCAACTCGGTGAGCCCCGGGGTCGTCCACAGCGGACTGAACCGCGACACCCTCGGCAACGAGACCATCCGCGCGGCCACCGTGGCCAACACGCCGCTGGGCCGGATCGGGGAGCCGGACGACATCGCCCGGGTGGTGGCGTTCCTGGCCG
The DNA here is from genome assembly GCF_035918295.1 of Amycolatopsis rhabdoformis. Classification (GTDB taxonomy): domain Bacteria; phylum Actinomycetota; class Actinomycetes; order Mycobacteriales; family Pseudonocardiaceae; genus Amycolatopsis; species Amycolatopsis rhabdoformis. Next base: position 5,994,376 of record NZ_CP142149.1, on the reverse strand, counting down.
GGCCGGGCGCGGACTACGTGACCGGCACCGACCTGGTGGCCGACGGCGGCATGATCAGCACCATCCACTGGGGTTCGGCCGGGGGCGAGCTGCACAGCTTCCACGCACAGGAGCGCTGATGTCGAACTTCGCCACGATCCTCGACCACAACACCGGCCGCGCTCCCGACAAGGTGGTGCTCAGCCAGGGGCCGCGCACACTGACCAACCGCGAGCTGCTCACCCGCGTCGACGCGCTCGCGGCGGGCCTCGCCGACCTGGGCCTCGGTCGCGGCGACGTGGTCGCGCTGCTGCTGTACAACCACCTCGAGTTCCTGGAGGCGGTGTTCGCGGTGAACCGGGTCGGCGCCGCGTTCCTGCCGCTCAACTACCGGCTCTCGCCCGAGGAGTGGCGCTACATCCTGGAGCACTCGGGCTCGGTCGCGCTGCTGACCGAGCCCGAGTTCCAGTCCGCAGTGGATGGTCTGCCGCTGCCCGGACTGAAGCACCGGTTGCTCCTCGGCGGCGACGCGCCGGGCTGGACCGCGTACGAGGACCTCGTGACCGCGAACCTCGGCCGCACCGTCGAGCCGGCTTCGGTCGGCGCCGACGACCTGCAACGGCTGATGTACACCTCCGGCACCACGTCGCGGCCCAAGGGTGTGCAGATCACACACGGGAACCTGGTGTGGAAGAACCTCGGGCACCTCGTGGAGTTCGGCATCACGGCCGAGGACGTGACGCTCGTGTGCGGGCCGCTCTACCACGTCGGCGGGTTCGACCTGCCCGGCGTCGGCACGCTGCACGTGGGCGGATCCCTGATCGTGCTGCGGAAGTTCGACGCGGCCGAGGTCGTGGCCACCATCGAGCGCGAGCGGCCGAGCAACATCTGGCTCGCGCCGTCGATGATGAACGCGATCCTGCAGCTGCCGGACCTTCGCGAGCGCGACCTGTCGTCGATCCGGTTCATCATCGGCGGTGGCGAGAAGATGCCGGTGCCGCTGGTGGAGAAGATCCTCACCGCGTTCCCGAAGGCGTGGTTCTCCGACGCCTACGGCCTCACCGAGACCGTGTCCGGAGACACGTTCAACGACCCCGAGCACATGCTGGCGAAGGTCGGCTCGGTCGGGCGGCCGGTGGTGCACCTGGAGGTGCGGATCGTCGACGAGTCCGGGGCGCCGTTGCCGACGGGGGAGCTCGGCGAGATCGCGCTGCGCGGGCCCAAGGTGAGCATCGGCTATTGGCGCGACGACGCGGCCACGGCGAAGGCGTTTCGCGACGGCTGGTTCCACACCGGTGACGTCGGCCGGCTCGACGCCGACGGTTACCTGTACGTGGAGGACCGCAAGAAGGACATGATCGTGTCCGGCGGTGAGAACATCGCGACGCCCGAGGTGGAGCGCGTGCTGTACGAGCACCCGGACGTGGTCGAGGCGGCGGTGGTCGGAATGGGTCACCCGCGCTGGGGTGAGGTGCCGCAGGCGTTTGTGGTGCTGCGCGCGGGGGCGGCGCGAGACCGCGACGGGCTGCTGGCGTTCTGCCGGGAGCGGCTGGCGAAGTTCAAGGTGCCGGCGGACCTGGTGTTCCTCGACGAGCTGCCGCGCACGCCGTCGGGCAAGGTGCTGAAGCGGAACCTGCGCGGATGAGCGGCTTCGAGCACGCGGGCTTCGATTTGACCGGCAAGGTCGCCTGGATCACGGGTGCGGGCAAGGGGCTGGGCCGGGCGATCGCGCTCGCGCTGGCCGGCGCCGGAGCGACGCTGGCCGTGACCTCCCGCACGCAAGCCGACCTCACGTCGTTGGCCTCGGAGGTCGGTGGTGCGCTGGTGCTGCCCGGTTCGGTGGCGGATCCGTCCTTTGCGGACAGTGCGGTGGCGGCGATCGTGGCCGAGCACGGCCGGCTCGACGTCTGCGCGACGGCCGCCGGGATCAGCCCGACGTTCCGCCGCAGCGAGCAGGGCAGCGACGACGACTGGGCGCATGTGCTGGACGTGAACCTGTCGGGCACGTACTACTGCGCCCGCGCGGCCGGCCGGCAGATGCTCACGCAGGGGTCTGGTTCGATCATCACGGTGTCGTCGGTGCACGCGCGCACCGGGTTCGACCGCATCGCCGCGTACGCCGCGAGCAAGGGCGGGGTCGAGGCGCTCTCGCGGGTGCTCGCCGTGGAGTGGGCCGAGCGCGGGGTGCGGGTGAACGTGCTGGCGCCGGGCTACTTCCACACCGACCTGTCGGAGGGCCTGGTCACGAGCCGGTGGGGCGAGCGGATCCTCGCGAACATCCCGCAGCACCGCGTGGCCGCGCCGCCGGAACTCGGCGGTGCGGTGGTGTACCTGGCCTCCGACGCGTCGTCCTACACGACCGGCTCCACGCTCACTGTGGACGGTGGCTGGACGGCGTGAGCACGGGTTCCGGGGCGAGCACGAAATCCTCGCGCCGGAACACGCCTTCGCGGAAGAACGTGCGCCGCGCCGCCGGCTGACGGCCGGGCGCGGTCACCACGACGTCCACGAACTGCTCGGGCAGGCCGCCGACCGCGAAGGCCCCTTCGCCGTCGGCGGTGGTGCGCACGAGCTGGCGGCCCTTTCCGTCGGTGACCGTGACGATCGCGCCGCCGACGCGTTCGCCGCTGGTCGAGCGGACGGTGCCGACCAGCATCGGTTCGAGCTCACCGAAGCGGCGACCGGTGGCCGGCAACGCGGTGGGCCGCGGCATCTCGATCACCGGATCTTCCACCGGCGGCGCGGTTTCCCGCGTGACCTGGCGGCGCAGCCACAGCGCGTGGCCCGCGTTGAGGACGATGCCGAGCGCGAGCCAGGCGCACAGCACGAGCACGTGTTCGGCGACCCCGGTGCCGTGGAAGTAGAAGACGCCGCGCAGGGCGTCGTTGAGGTTGCCCATCGGCAGGATCGGGTGCAGGAAGCGGAAGAAGCCGGGCTGCATCTGCGGTGGCACGGTGCCGCCGCTCGACGCGGAGCTGAGGATCACGAACGTCATCATCGCGACGCCGGGGAAGTACTGCTTGAAGATCGGCACGAGCCCTTGCGAGACCAGGGAAACGACGAGACTCGCCAGGAACGCCAGCGGGATCGCGACCGGGTCGGCCGGGATCACGTCCATCGCGTGCGCGATGAGAAACCCCGCCACGGAAAGGAACACGGCCCAGCCGACGAACGTGAGGATACGCGCGCGGCGGCTGAGCCCGACCGCGCGCAGCAGCATCATCACCACGAAGTAGCTCGGCAGGCTCCAGGCGAGCAGCAGGTAGAACAAGCCGTTGCCCAGCGGGTCGCCGGCGACGGTCGGGGCCAGGTCGACGACGGAGAGCGAGTGCGCGAGGGGCGTGAACGTCTGGGTCAGCAGCGACTGGAGCGTGAAGCCGTTGGCGCGCGCGACGTAGAGCACCGGGTGCGCGGGGTCCGCGGCGAAGGCGCCGCTGACCGCGCGGTCGAGGATCGCGTCGCGAGCCGCCGCGACGTCGGGCACGGGCACCACGTGGAAGCCGCCGGGCGCGGCCTTGTCGAGAGCGTGCTGCACTTCGGCCGCCGGGCCGATCACCGCCACCTGGACGTCGTGGGGCCGCGGGTGGTGGAACGCGGCCAGGTACACCACGGCAAACCCGAGAAAAACGACAACGGGGAACCAAAGGTTCTCGGCGAGGGTGCGCACGAGCCTCGGCTGGGCCGTTTCGAGGGGCTGTTCCGCCATGCCGGACACATTATCTTGCAGTGCTGCAAAATTTCAGTAGTGTAAGAAAGATGACAGAGCCGGGACTTCGCGCGCGCAAGAAAGAGGCCACCAGGCAGGCGATCCGGGCCGCGGCCGTCGCGCTGTACCGCTCGCGTGGGCCGCACGACGTGACCGTGGACCAGATCTGTGAGAAGGCCGGTGTCTCGGGGCGCACGTTCTTCAATTACTTCGACAGCAAAGAGGCGGCGGTCTTCTCGATCGCGCTGACCGCCGATGGCGTGCGCACGGGCGTCGCCGCGCGGCCGGCGAAGGAAAGCCCCCTCGCGAGCCTGCGCGCCGTGTTCACCGAACGCTTCGAGGAAGTCTCGAACGACCCGACCTTCGGCGACCGCGCGCTGCTGCTGCGGGAGTACCCCGAACTGTGGGGTCGCCTGGCGCACGTGAACAAGGTCGTGGAGGAGGCCGCGATCGCCGCGATCGCCGAGCGCACCGGCCTGGCCCGCGACGACCTCTACGTGCGCATCACGGTGGAAGCCGCGTTCGCCGCGAACCGCTCGGCGTTCAAGTGCTGGTACCCGGGCAGCGAGCCGGGTCTGGTCGAGCTGCTCCACCGGGCGATGGACGCGCTGGCTTCGGGGCTCGAACCGCCGGCGTGATCAGCGCACGTCGAAGGTGACGCCGGTGAGCTTCTCCGAGAGGGTCCACAGCTTCGCGGCCCGTTCGGGGTCGAGGTCGACCTTCACGGGCGTGTTGAGCACGGGCCGGCCGACGCCCAGGCGGGCCGGGCCGTAGAACTGACCGCCCTCGGCCGCCGGGTCCACGGCCGCGCGGACGGCGGGCCAGGCGCCGCGGTCCTTGCCCTGGGTGAGGGCCCCGAACAGGCGCATCACCGGGTTCGGGTTCGTGATGCCCTCGCGGTGCGGGCTGGCGCTGCCGAGGCTGAAGCCCGGGTGGGCGAGCACGCAGGTGACCTTCGAGGCGGCGCCGCGCAGGCGCCGGTCGAGCTCGAAGCCGAAGGACTGCACGGCGTGCTTCGACTGGGCGTAGGCGCGGAACTCGGAGTACTTGCGCTCGGTCTGCAGGTCGTCGAGGTCGAACGGCTGCAGCCGCGTGATCAGGCTGCCCATCGGCACCACCCGGGCTCCCGACGCGGTGAGCACGGGCATCGCGAGCGCGGTGAGGGCGAAGTGGCCGAGGTGGTTGGTGCCCACGGCGAGCTCGAAGCCGTCGCCGGTGGTCCGGCGCCGGCGACCGGGGGACGTGGAGCCGGCGTTCTCGACGAGGCCGTCGAGGTGGCCGAGGCCGTTGAGCGCCTCGGCGGCTTCCCGCACGGACGCGAGATCGGCCAGGTCGAGGCGGATCGTGCTGATCTCGGCGCGGGGGTGGTGGCTCTTGATCGCGTCGGCCGCGAGGGTCAGCTTGGCCGGGGTGCGCCCGAGGATCACGACGTGCGCGCCGGCCCCGGCCAGCTGTTCGGAGATGAAGTAGCCGATGCCGGCGTTGCCTCCCGTCACGGCGTAGGTGCGGCCGGACAGATCGGGCAACGCTTCGGGGTTCCAGGACACGGGTGCTCCTCGGGCTCGGGCCGCGTGCAGCCTAGCGCCGGGTACCGGTGCGGAAAGTGGTACGGGCGCGGATGCCGGGAACTCCCGGTGCTCGGCATCCGATCGCCCGTCGGTGCGGTGCCGGGATCACCGCCGCTCACGATCGTAGGCGGCGGCGGTCACCGGGAAATCCGGTTTTCGCGTCAGGCCAGCAGCTTCGCGATGGTGTCGGCGAGTGGCGTCGTGGGCCGGCCGATGAGCTTCGCGAGGTCGCCGGGGGTGCCGGCGAGGCGGCCGCGGCCGATGGCGGCGTCGACGTCGACCAGGATCGCGGCCATGAACGGCGGCACGCCGGCGCCGGTGAGGATGGCTTCGAACTCGGCGCCGGACACGGTCTTGTGCGTGACCGGGCGGCCGCCGATGCGGGCGAGCTCGGCGGCGTACTCGCCGTACGTCCAGGCGTGGTCGCCGCCGAGCTCGTAGGCGGCCCCGAGGTGGCCGTCGGTGTGCAGGACCACGGCGGCGGCTTCCGCGTAGTCCTCGCGCGGCGCGGTGGCGATGCGCCCGTCGGCATCGACGCTGTTGACCACGGCGCCGCGGGCGAGCGCGCCGGCCGCGTCGGGCACGGCCAGCTCGGTGTACCAGTTGTTGCGCAGGAACGTGTACGGCAGCCCGGAGTCGAGGATGAGCTGCTCGGTGGCGCGGTGGTCGTCGGCGAGGGTGAAGTCGGCGGCCGGGCCGCCGAACACGCCGGTGTATGCGAGCTGTGCGACGTCGGCGGCCTTCGCGGCTTCGACCACCGCGGCGTGCTGCGGCACGCGCTGGCCGTTGTCCGTTCCGGAGACCAGCAGTACGCGGTCGCCGGCGGCGAAGGCGCCCTGGAAGGTGTCCGGCTGGTTGTAGTCCGCCACGTGCACGCGGACGCCCAGGTCGGCGGCCTTCTCCGCACTGCGGGCCACGGCCGTGATCTCACCCGCGGGCACGCCGGCGGCGAGGAGGTCGGCGATCACGAGCCGGCCGAGCTGCCCGGTGGCGCCGGTGATGACGATGCTCATGTTCTTCCTTCGGTTCGGCGGATCTTCTGCCACTCACCGTAGGATGGTTACTCTCTACCGGGAAGTACCCACTTCAGAGTAAGGTACTGATGTTGTAGTAAGTGAGGAGGGCGAGATGACCGAGGCGCCGAATGTGAACCGCGCGACATGTCCTTCGCGCATCGTGCTGGAGCACGTGACGAGCCGCTGGGGCCTGCTCGTGCTCGCCGCGCTGCGGGAACGCTCGTTTCGCTTCAGTGAGCTGCGCCGCGAAATCGGCGGGGTGAGCGAGAAAATGCTTGCCCAGACGTTGCAGACCCTCGAACGCGACGGATTTCTCCTTCGCGACGCGAAACCGGTGATCCCGCCGCGCGTCGACTATTCGCTCACGGTGATGGGGCGCGAGGCGGCCGACCAGGTGTGGGCGCTGGCGCACTGGGTGGAACGGCAGCTGCCGGCGGTGGTCGAGGCGCGGGAGAGCTACGACGGGGCGCGCGTTTCCTAAGCCTTGTTCCGCTGAAAAAGCCGACGACCGGTCCAGTTCGGACCGGCCGCCGGCTTCATCGTGATCAGCTGGTGGGCGTGGTGCTCGTGGGGTCCGGGGTGGTGGTGTCCGAGCCCGTGGACGACTGGTTCGAACCCGACGGCGCCGTGGTGTCCGGCGTGGTGGTCGGCGTCGTGGGGGTCGTCGGGTCGGTGGGTGGGCTCGACGGCGGGTCCGAAGGCGGCGTCGAGCTGTCCGACGGCGGCGGGGTGTCGCCGGACGGCGTGCCGCTCGGGTCGGTGGGGGTCGTGCTCGGGTCCGTCGGCGTGGTGCCGGGGTCGGTCGGCGTGGTGCTCGGGTCGCCCGGCGTCGTCGACGGCGGCAGCTCGGTGGGCGTGCCCGGCGGCGTGACGACCGGGGGCGGCGGCGGGGCCGGGTCGCCGAGCGGGCTGCCGGCCGCGGCGGCCACCGCGTCGGGGCCCGGCGGGGCGCCGATCGGCACCTGGCTGTCGGGCAGCTGCGACACGCCACCGCGGTAGGCGGCGGCGTAGGCCATCACCGTGTCCACATAGGACTGCGAGTTGTTGTAGCGGCGCACGGCCACGCGCTGCATCGCGTCGCTGGAGAGGTCGAGTCCGCCCGAGCACAGGTAGCGGGCCGTGGCGAGGGTTTCGTCGTAGACGTTGTTCGGGTCGGACACGCCGTCGCCGTTGCCGTCGGAGGCGTAGCTCTTCCAGGTCGACGGGATGAACTGCGTGGCGCCGACCGCGCGGTCCCAGACCGCGTTGCCGTCGTACTTGCCGCCGTCGGTGTCGCGGATCGCGGCGAACGGGCCGGAACCGTCGAGCACCGGGCCGAGGATCGCCTCGAGCGTGTTGCCCTTCGCGTCGACGTAGCCGCCGCGCGCGTGGTTGGACTCGATGCGCCCGATGGCCGCGATGAGCGCCCAGTCGAGGTGGCAGCCGGGCTGTTCGCGGGACATGATGTCGGCCGCGTTCTGGTAGGCCTTGAGCATGCTGCCCGGAATCCCGAGTGGACCGGACGGCGTGGCCGAGCCCGTGTTCACGTGGAACCCCGGCACGGTCAGCGGCAGCGGTGTCGGCGGCTGCGGCAGGCTGCCGTCCACGGCGATCGGCGGCAGCGTCACGTTCGGCGGCAGCCACGGCAGGTCCACCGACGGCTGGTTGCTGCCCGCCGCGACCGTGTTGGCCGTGGTGGCGAGCGGGACCGGCAGCCCCGACGCGGTCACCGTCGGCAGCACCGCGAGCGCGCCGCCCGCGAGGGCGACCGCCGTTTTGGTGCGGACAGACCGCCGGCGTGGCCGGTGTTTCGCCATCGTCGCTCCCCGTTTTCACCCTCGAGCATCGTCGTTCGTCAAGCTAGCCGAAGACTGCCGCCGGGGGTGAGGGCGTGAGGCGAATCTGTTCGTGAAGGCGAGGTTTTGTCCATCCGGCCTAAATCTTTCGTTGGTCGACCGGACATTTTCACCGAGGTTTGACAAGGAGTGCCGCTCACTTTTCCCGCCCTTGCGCCGAATGGAGTAATCGCGCGAAACAACGGGCCAGTGGATCACCGGCGTAAGACCCGAACGACGGGATCGGCTCGTAGCCTTCCCGCTGGTAGAACCGGATCGCGTCGGGCTGGCGGACGCCGGTTTCCAGCAGTAGCCGCGTGATCCCGCGGGCCACGGCGTGATCTTCGAGCGCTCGCAGCAGCGCGGTCGACACGCCGGTGCCGCGTGCACCGGGCACCACGTACATCCGTTTGATCTCCGCCTCGTCCGGCCCGAGCAACCGCAGGCCACCGCACCCGACGGCCGTGCCGGCCGAGCGGGCGACGAGGAATACGGCCACGCTTCCGGCGGTGGGCAGTGGGCCGGCTTCGTGGTCGCCGGTCCCGTAGCGGGCGTCCAATTCGGTCCGTTGTGCGGCGCGCAGCGCTCTCGCCTCGGGGGCGTCCCAGTGTTCGGCCTGGATTTCGATCACCGGTACTCCTCCTGGCGTGCGGGCAAGGTTCCGGAACAAGTGTTACCGTAACCGATGTTACGGAACGGAGGACCGCGTGCCGAGACAGCGTGACGTCGAAGCGCAGCGTGAGCTGCTGTCCGGCGCGGTGTGGCAGGTGCTGGCCGCCGACGGGCTGCCCGGGCTCACCGTGCGCGCGGTCGCCGAGCGGGCCGGCTGCACGACTGGGCTGGTGATGCACGCGTTCCCCACCAAGCAGGCCCTGCTGCTGCGGGCGCGCGACCTGCTGCACCAGCGCACCGCCGAACGCGCCGACGCCACCGAGGCCTCGGGGAGCCCGCCTCTCGTCGTGCTGCGCGAGGTGCTCGGCCACGCCGCCACGCTCACCCCGGAAGCCGCCGACGAGGCCCGCGTCTGGGTCGGGTTCCTCGCCGCCGCGCTGGCCGACCCCGAGCTGGCCGAGCGGCACCGCGCGCACAACCGCGCGTTCATCGCCCGCGTGACCCGGTTGGTCGGCGACTGCCGGCCGCGCTGGGCCCACCCGCGCCGCGAGCGGGCCGCGAAGCGCCTGATCGCCCTGGTCGAAGGCCTCAACGCGCTGACCGCGGCCGACCCCGAGGCCTATCCGCCGGCCGTGCACCGCGAGGCGATCGCCACTGCGCTCAGCGAGTTCGAAAGCTGATCAGGCCGCCGGCCCGAAGCGGCGCCGGTACTCCGAAGGGCTCAGTCCGGTGTGCCGGCGCAGCTGCGCGCGCAGGTTGGCGGCCGTGCCGAAGCCGCAGTCGGTGGCAACGCGGTCGAGGCGCAGTTCGCCGCGTTCGAGGAGGCGGCAGGCGAGGCTCACGCGTTCGGTCGTGAGCCAGGCCAGCGGTGTCGTGCCGAGTTCGGTGCGGAAGCGGCGGTGCAGTGTGGCCTGGCTGGTCGCCGCGCGCGTGGCCAGGTCGGCGACGGTGAGGGGCCGGTCGAGGTGCTCGCGGGCCCATTCGAGCACCGGCGCGAGCGACGCGTCGGCGACGACCGGCACCGGCCGTTCCACGAACTGCTGCTGGCCGCCGTCGCGGTGGCCGGGGAACACGAGGCGCCGGCTCACGGTGTTGGCGATTTCGGCGCCGTGGTCGCGCTGGATCACGTACAGGCCCAGGTCCATCGCCGCCGCGCTGCCGGCCGCGGTCAAGACCGTGCCCGCGTCGACGAACAGCACGCCGGGTTCCAGCAGCACGTCGGGGTAGCGCGCGGTGAACTCGGCCGCCCACCGCCAGTGCGTGGTCGCGCGCCGGCCGTCGAGCACGCCGGCCTCGGCCAGCGTGAAGGCGCCCGTGCAGAAGCTCATCAGCCGGGCGCCGCGGGCGTGCGCGCGGCGGATCGCGGCCAGCACACCCGGGTCGGCCGGCACCTGCGGGTCGGGCCGGTTCGGCACGATCACGGTGTCGGCGGCGTCAACCGCGTCGAGCCCCGCGATGCCCGAGAGCGTGAACATCCCCAGGTGCATACCCACTTCGGTGCGCGCCGAGGCCAGCGTGAACTCGTACCACGGCCGATCCAGCTCCGGGCGGCGCAGGCCGAACAGCTCGGTCGCCACGCCCATTTCGAACGGGTTCGAGCCGTCGTCCACGACCATCACCACGCGGTGCGAGGATTCTTGCGACATGTGCTATTCCTAGCACTCCCGCCGCCTGCGGGACAGGACGACGATCGACCTCATGAGCCAACCCATCGATCTGCAGTCCGTGCTCGACGGCTTCGACGCCGTGTGGAGCCCCCGCATCGTCGCGAACCTCAACGACTACGACGTGCGCCTCGCGCGTTTCTCCGGCGAGCACGTGTGGCACGTCCACGAGAACACCGACGAGTTCTTCCTCGTGCTCGACGGCGAAATCGAGATCGGCCTGCGTGAGCCGGCCGGCGAACGCGTGGTCGCCCTCGGCCGCGGCCAGGTGTTCGTGGTGCCGCGCGGCACCTTCCACAAGCCGTCGTCGAAGAAGGGCGCGGCCGTGCTGCTCGTGGAGCCCGCGGGCACGCTCTCGGTCGGCGACGCGCACGACGAGGTGCCCGACCACGTGGACGTGACCGTCGGCCATCGTGTGGAAACCGCCTGAGTACGGCGTTCAACAGCTGAGTTTCAGACTGAGACGGCGTATTCTCCGGTCCATGAAAAGGACTTCCTTCGCGCAGTGGCCGTGCTCCATCGCGCGGACCATGGACCTGCTCGGGGACTGGTGGACGCCGCTCGTGCTGCGCGACGCGTTCTACGGCGTCACGCGCTTCGACGAGTTCCAGCAGGCGCTCGGCATCGCGCGCAACACCCTCGCCGACCGGCTGCGCCGGCTGGTCGACGAGGGCCTGCTGGAGAAGGTCGCCTACCAGACCGAGCCGATGCGCTACGACTACCTGCTCACCGACAAGGGCAAGGACTTCTTCGGCGTGCTCGCCGCGATGACGGCGTGGGGCGACCGCTGGCTCTCCGGTGAGGCCGGCCCGCCGATCACCACGCACCACGAGAAGTGCGGCCACGACACGCAGGCCGAGGTCGTCTGCGCGCACTGCGGCGAGCCGCTCACGGCCGAGGACACCCGCATGCGCCGCGGCCCCGGCTTCCCGTCCAAGATCGCGCACCGGCCCGACGTCGAGGAGCGGTTCGCGAAGCAGGAGGCCGCGCGCTGAGCGTTTGACAGGAGGGTCTCATTACGAAACTATCGTGGTCAGAGGCACCTTGACGGTCGACGCTGAGGAGGCGCACCACGATGGAGTGGACCGGCGCGCGGTATGCGGACAACCCCACGGCCGAGGCGGCCACCTGGATCGACAGCCCGCCCGAGGCGGTGTGGCCCTACGTTTCCGACGTGCAGCGCATGCCGGAGATGAGTGCGGAGCTGCAGCGCGTCGAGTGGTGCGACGGCGCGACCGGCCCGAAGCTCGGCGGCAGCTTCGTGGGGCACAGCAAGCACGACGCCCTCGGCGAGTGGTCCACGACCTCGTTCATCGTGGAGTACGAGGAGCCGCGGGTGTTCGGGTGGGCCGTGGAGGACGTGGCGACGCCCACGGCGACCTGGCGCTTCACGCTCGAGCCCGAAAACGGCGGCACGAAGCTCACGCAGTGGATGCGGCTGGGGCCGGCGCGCTCGGGCCTGTCGTTCGCGATCGACCGGATGCCGGACAAGGAACAGAAGATCGTGTTCGTGCGCATGCGCGAGTTCGAGGCCGCGATGACCGCCACCGTCGCCGCGATCAAGGACCGCGTCGAGGCGGCGCGGTGATGCGCACCGCGACCACGGTCCAGGGCTCCGACAACTGGCCGGAGACGCTGGAGTTCGTGCTGGAGGCCGAAAAGCTCGGCCTCGACGTGTGCTGGGTCGCCGAAGCGTGGGGCTCCGACGCGCCGTCGGTACTCGGTTTTTTGGCCGGACGCACGTCGCGGCTGCAGCTCGGCTCCGGGATCATGCAGGTCGGCGTGCGCACGCCGGTGGCGGTGGCGCAGGCCGCGCTCACGCTCGCCGACATGTCCGGCGGCCGCTTCTCCCTCGGCCTCGGGCCGAGCGGGCCGCAGGTGCTGGAAGGCCTGCACGGGGTGCCGTTCGCGAAGCCGCTCACGCGGATGCGCGAGACGGTGGAGATCGTGCGCAGCGCGTTCGCGGGGGAGAAGATCTCCTTCTCCGGCAAGGCGTTCGAGATCCCGCTGCCCGGCGAGGCCCGGCCGATGCGGCTGTCGTCGAAAGCCAACGAGGACATCCCGATCTACCTCGCCACGCTCTCGCCGAAGATGCTGGAGCTCACCGGCGAGGTCGCCGACGGCTGGCTCGGCACCAGCTTCGTGCCCGAAGGCGCTGCGGCGTACTTCAGCCACCTCGACGCGGGCCTCGCCAAGTCCGGCCGCCGGCGCGACGATCTCGACGTGTGCCAGGGCGCGGAAGTCGCGTTCGCCGCCGACGAGGCCGAGCTGCGCACGATGGTCGGCAGCCGGAAGAGGGAGCTCGCGTTCTCCTTGGGCGGGATGGGTTCCGCGAGCACCAACTTCTACAACGACGCCTACAGCCGCCAGGGCTGGGCCGAGGTGGCCGCGGAGGTCCGCGAGCGCTGGCAGTCGGGCGACCGCGACGGCGCCGCGACCCTGGTGACCGACGAGATGGTGCTCGGCACCACGCTGATCGGCACCGAGGACATGGTCCGCGCCCGGCTTCGCGTGTGGCGCGACGCGGGCGTCGACACCGTGCGGCTCTACCCTTCGGGCGACACGCTCGAGAAGAAGCTCACCACGCTGGGCCGGGCACTGGACCTGGTGCGGCAGGTCGGTTAGTTCACCTGCCGGTCCTGCCCGTCCCAGAACGGCTTGCGCAGCTTGAACTTCTGGATCTTGCCGGTCGCCGTGCGGGGCAGCTCGTCGAGGAAGTCCACGCGCTTGGGGCACTTGTAGCCGGCCAGGTACTGGCGGCAGTGCGTGATCAGGTCCTCGGCCGACACCGGCGTGCCGTCGGTCACGACCAACGCCGTGACCAGCTCGCCCCACTTCGTGTCGGGGATGCCGATCACGGCGGCCTCGCGCACGGCCGGGTGCGAGTTGAGTGCGTCCTCCACCTCGATCGACGACACGTTCTCGCCGCCGGTGATGATCACGTCCTTCTTGCGGTCGGCGATCGTGAGGTAGCCGTCTTCGAAGCGGCCGCCGTCGCCGGTGTGGAACCAGTTGCCTTCCTGCACCCGCGCGGTCTCGTCCGGGTTTTCCCAGTAGCCCTCGAGGTTGGTGTTCGACTGCACGAGCACTTCGCCGTCGGTGTCGATCGACACGCGCACGCCCAGCGCCGGCGCGCCCGCGCGGCCCAGCAATCGGGCCTGCTCGTGGGCGTCGAGGTCGGCCCACTCCGAGCGGAAGCGGTTGACGGTGAGCAGCGGCGAGGTCTCGGTGAGGCCGTAGATCTGCAGGAACTCCCAGCCCAGCTCTGCCCGCACGCGCTCGATGGTGCGCGTCGGCGGCGGCGCGCCGGCCACGACGATGCGCACGCGGTCGCGGCCCGGGATCTCGCCGTCCCAGGTCGCGGCGCCGTCGAGGGCCGCGGTGACCACTGCGGGCGCGGCGCACATGATCGTCACGCCGTGTTCTTCGACGCGGCGCAGGATCTCGGTGCCGTCCACCTTGCGCAGCACGATGTGCCGCGCGCCGAGGCCGGTCACGGCATACGGCATGCCCCAGCCGTTGGCGTGGAACATCGGCAGCGTGTGCAGCAGCACGTCGTTGTCGTTGAGCGTGGTGTGCAGGCCGAAGGTGGTGGCGTTGAGCCAGAGGTTGCGGTGCGTGAGCTGCACGCCCTTGGGCCGCGCCGTGGTGCCGGAGGTGTAGTTGAGCGTGGCGGTGGCCGATTCGTCGGGCGTCCACGGCCGCGGTTCGCCTTCGCCGCCGAAGATCTGCTCGTCCTGCTCGCCGAGCACGAACACGTGCTTCGCCGTGACGGAGTCCAGCAACGGCTTGAGCTCCGGGTCGATCAGCACGACCTCGGCGCCGGAGTGCTCCACGATGTAGCGCACTTCGGCCGGCGCGAGCCGGAAGTTCACCGGCACCAGGATGCGGCCCCAGCCCGACACCCCGAAGAACGAGGTGAGCAGCCGCGCGGAGTTGTGCGACACGATCGCGACGCGCCCGCCGACGGGCACGCCCAGCGCGTCGAGGTTCGCGGCCTGCGCGCGGGCCCGGCGGGCCAGCTCGCCGTAGGTGATCGAGCCCCACGAGGCGGCGGGCTGGTCGGGTTCGTCCACCACCGCGATCCGGTCCGGGTACACCGTTTCCGCGCGGTCGAGGAAATCGCGGACAGCGAGGTCGTAGAACACGTGCCGATCCCTTCGCGTCGAACGGGCAGCGGTGCCCGTGCGGCGATGATGCCCCCGCGGTGCCCACCCGGCCACCCCACAAAGGAGGTGGTCAGCCGAGCAGGCCGGCCGCGCGGGCCCGGTTCACCGCCTGGATCCGGTTGGTCACGTCGAGCTTGCGCATCGCGTGCTTGAGGTAGGACTTGACCGTGTTGGGCAGCAGGCCGAGCCGTTCGGAGATCTCGTCGTTGGTGCAGCCCTCGCTCACGAGCCGCAGCACGTCGAGCTCGCGCGGCGAGAGCGTGATCCCGGCCGCGGGTTCGGCGGGCCGCAGGCGCTCGCACACCGCCAGCAGCCGGGCGCGGGCTTCGTCGTCGTGCATCGAACCGGCGATGGCGAGCAGCTCGGCGTGCAGGTCGTGGCGCTCGGCCGGTGGCGGCTGCGAGACGCGCCGACGGACTTCTTCCTCGACCTCGATGTCGCGCTCCAGCCTGGCGACCACGGTGCTCGCGGCGCGCAGGACGCGGTCGCCGAAGGTGATCGAGTCGCGCGTCGCCGCGTACAGCACCGCCCGCGTGGACGCGCCGACCCGCACCGGCAGCGCCACCATCGCCCGCAGTTGTTCGGGCGCGACGGCGCGGTCGTACTTGTGCGTGATGCCCTGCGCGCTGAGGTAGTCGATGACCGTGGACGGCCGGCCCAGTGCCACGGCCTTGCCGCCGAGCCCCGCGCCGGTGTGCACGCGCAGGTGCTGCAGCGAGCGCGTGGCGGTGCCGCGCAGCTGGTCGATCACGAGGGTGCGCGAGCTCGCCGACACGGGTCCGCCGAGCGCGACGGGCAGCCCGGTCGCGCGTTGCAGCGCCTGCAGCGCTCCGGTGACCAGCGGGCTGGCCGCGAGCGTGAGCCGGCCCGAAGGCGTCATGGGCACCGTCCCTGGCTCAGCGTCGCTCGACCTGCTGGTTTCGGGGTCACCGAAGCATCCACCGTACGTGATGCGTCGCGTTCGGACTACCGGTGTGGTTCCGTGGTGCGGTGGATTTCGACACTGTCGCCGACGACCTCTACGCGGGCGAGCCCGCTTCGTTCGTCGCGTCGCGTACCGCCGCGGCGAAGGAAGCGAAGCAAGCGGGCGACGCCGAGCTGGCGCGCCGGATCCAGGCCCTGCGCAAACCGACCACGGCAGCGTTCTTCGTGAACCGGCTGGCCCGCGACGGGTCCGGCGCGCTGAGCGAGCTGGCCGAGCTGGGTGATCGGCTGCGCGAGGCGCACGCCGGGCTCGCCGGGGACCAGCTGCGCGAGCTGGCGCAGCGGCGGGCGACGCTGGTGCGTACCGTGCTGCACGACGCGCCGGGGCTGAGTGACTCCGTGGCGCGGGAGGTGGAGGAGACGCTGGAGACGATGGTGGCGGACCCGGACGTCGCGGCGCTCGTGCTGGCGGGGCGGTTGACGTCGGTGGCGCATCAGGATGTGGATCAGTGGTTGTCGTTGCCGGCGGGTTCTGGCTCGCGCTCTGGTGCTGGTGCTGGTTCGAGGAAGGCGCCGCCGAAGAAACCCGTTGCGGTCAAGGACAACGCGCGCCGCAAGCCGGACAAGGCCGCGGCCGAGAAGTCCGAAAAGGACCGCGAACGCGAACGCCTCGCCCGCGAAGAGTGGCAGCGCAAGGCTTCCGCCGCCACGCGCGAACGCGCCGAAGCCTCCCGGATGCTCGTGCGCACCGAACGCATCGCCGAACAGGCCGACGCCCGCGTCACCGAACTACGCGAGCGCCTGGCCGACGCCGAAGAACGCGCCACCCACGCCGCCGCCGACCTCTCGACGGCACGGGCGGCGTTCGACAAGGCCGACGACGCCGTGCGCGAGTTCACTCACCACAGCACTTCGGCGAGCCGCCGGTAACCCGTGAGGGGATCGGGGCCCAGCACGTGGACGCCGACGTGGTCGGCGCCCGCATCGAGGTGCTCCGCCAACCGCCCGCGAATCCCGGCGGGCGTGCCGTGCAGCACGAGGTCGTCGATGAGCCGGTCGCTGCCCGCCCCGGCCACGTCGGCCTCGCTGTAGCCCAGGCGGCGCAGGTTGTTCACGTAGTTGCTCAGCCCCAGGTAGGGCTTGTGCACGAACGGCCGCCCGACCGCCCGCGCGGCCACCGCGTCGTCGTCCACCACGACCTTGTGCTCAGGCGCGAGCAGCGGACCTTCCCCGAGCACCCCGCGAGCGCGCTTGGTGTGTGCGGGCACCACGAGATACGGATGCGCACCGGGCCACGCTTTCGAGTCACCGGCCCTTCCTTGCCGCGAGTACGCGGTTGGCCTACCCACCCTCGGCGTTGCGTTGGTCCAGGGAACGGCCCTTCCGGCCGGAGGTTCTTCCCTCACCGCCACGGTCAGGGGGTGCCCCGCCGCGGCCGAACACCAACGAGGTCGGCTGCGTTGACCGAGCGGTGCAGCAGATGCTGCGGCGCTGCTCGCACAGTGCGCCCTCGCCGACAGCCCGCCTCGACAACACCCCCGCCCGCCTCGACAACACCCCCGCCCTCCTCTGGGGGGACTGCCCTGTTCCAGTTTACCGAGGTCAGAGGGCCGAAGGGGGTCAGTGGCGAATCTGTGGACAACTTCGGAGGCGACGGGCCGCCTGTGGATAACTCCGGCCAACCGAGGCCTCGAGGTGACCTGCGTGGCCGACGTGAGCCTCCCGAGGCAGTCTCGCAGCAGCGCTTGCCCGCTGGGCGCGAGGTAGTCGTTCGAGAAAACCACGAGTTCCCAGCTCACCGAGAGCGACCGCAACCGGCCAACCACTCCCACCGCGTCGGAGCGGTTTTTGTCGGTGCTCTCCACATACTGGGTGAAGCCGAACTCGACCACCGCCTCGCGCAGTCCCTACTTGCTGCCGAAGTGGTGGTAGCGCGTCGGCGCCTGTACGCCGGCCCGTTCACAGATCAGGAGCAGCCGGTCCTTGGCGCTGGTGTTCTGGATGGGCAGGTAACGAATGTAGCGAAGGGGAGAAGCGGATGCCGCTGGCCGACGAGATGCTCAACGACGCCGCCGTCAAAGGGCTGCTCAAGGCGCTGAAGGTGGCGGCTCCCGGGGTCGCGTTCGGGGAGTTGCGGCGGGTGCGCCTGGGTGGGCTGGGCCTGCGGCAGCGCACCGACGCCGTGCGCGACGCGGTGCTGGCCGACCTGCCCGGTGGTTACCGTGAGCTGGCCGACGTGGTGCACACCGCGCTGGCCGACGAGTCGTTCTCCGGCTGGATGATCTGGCCCGTCTCGGAGGCGGCCTCGGTGCGGGCGCTGGAGGACGGTGGGCCGGCGGCGTTCGACGCGGCGCTCGACCTGCTGGCGCTGCTCACCCCGCGGCTCACGGCCGAGTTCGCCATCCGCCAGCTGCTCGAAGCCGACCTCGACCGTGCGTTGCCGAAGGTGCTCGCGTGGACGACCGACCCGTCCGAGCACGTCCGCCGGCTCGCCTCGGAGGGCACGCGGCCGCTGCTGCCGTGGGCGCGGCGGGTGCCGGCGATCTCGGCGCGCCCGGGTGTCACGGTGCCGATCCTCGACGCGCTGCACCGCGACGAGTCCGCGTACGTGCGGCGCTCGGTCGCCAATCACCTCAACGACGTGAGCCGGGCGCGGCCCGAGGTGGTGGTGGCCGCGGCGGGACGCTGGCTGAGTGCCTCGGCGGACAAACAGACCGCGCAGCTCGTGCGCCACGGCCTGCGCACGCTGGTCAAACAAGGCGACCCCGGTGCGTTGACCCTGCTCGGTTTCGCGCCACCCGACGGCATCACCTTCGAGGGGCCGCTGCTGTCGGTGCCGACGGTGTCCGTCGGCGGTGAGCTGTCCTTCACCGGCATCCTGCGCAACACCGGCGAATCCGCGCAGAACCTGGTGGTGGACTACGTGGTGCACCACCGCAAGGCCAACGGCACCACCACGCCGAAGGTCTTCAAGCTCACCACCCGCACCCTGGAACCGGGCGGCGAGCTGCGGCTGGACCGCACCCACTCGTTCCGCCTGATCACCACCCGCGTGTACCACCCGGGCGCCCACGCGCTGGAGATCCAGGTCAACGGCACGTCGCTGGGGAAGGCGGACTTCGAGCTGCTGGGCTGACCCTGCTCACAACTACCAACCAACCAGTCGGTGAGTTGCTACGCTGGCCGGATGGCGCGCGACGCGGAACAGACCAAACGGCGGCTGCTCGAAGCCGCCACCAGCGAGTTCGCCGGGTACGGCATCGCCGGGGCGCGGGTGGACCGGATCGCCGCGGCGGCGGGCTGCAACAAGGCGATGATCTACTCCTACTTCGGCAGCAAGGAAGGCCTGTTCGACGCCGCGTTCCACGAGCGGACGAGCGCCTTCTTCGCGGCCGTGCCGTTCGACGCCGCCGACCTCGCGGGCTACACGGGGCGGGCGTTCGACTACTTCGACGAGCACCCCGAGACGCTGCGGCTCTCCACCTGGTACCGGCTGGAGCGCTCGGACGCCGAACACCTCGCCGCCATCACCGACGTGAACGAGGTCCGCCTGAAGGAAATCGGGCGGGCGCAACACGAAGGCGAGATCCCGGGGCACTTTTCGCCGGTGCAGCTGCTCGTGCTGATCCAGGCGCTTTCCACGGCGTGGCACAGCACCAACCCGGAACTCGGTCCGCACCTGCCGAGTGGACGCGCGGGCCGGCGCAAGACGATCGTCGACGCGGTTCAGGGATTACTTGCGCTCAAATAGCCAGAGCTTTTCCCGGAAATCAACGAAAAAACAACGGTGCCGGCCAAAACGGCGGCCGCCACTCCGGACAGCGCGAGTAAGCCCCACGGCGCCGTGAAGGGCGGAATTCCCGTGAACGCCTCGATTCCGATCACCGCGGTGAGCACGGCGTCGGCCGCCACGGCGAGCCACACCGTGCGCAGGCGCGCGCGTTCGGACAAGCCGCTGAAGCGCAGCAGCCACGCGATCGCCGGCAGCACGAGGATCGCGTGCATCGCCACGGCGTGCAGGGGTTTGAGCGCGCCGGCGGTGGTGTAGGCCAGTTGTGCGTCGCCGCCGCGCGATTCGGTCACGCCGCGGCCGATCATCACCGCGCCCGTGGCGAGCGCGACCATCAGCACCAACAGGCCGAAGCGCACGGCCACCAGCATGCTCGGCGCCAGTCCGCCCGGCGAGCGGAACGCCGCGGCCGTGAACCCGAGCGCGGTCACCACGATCACGCCACCGCCGGCCGCGAGCGACATCGACACCACCGTGTCGAAGCCGGTCTCGAAGTTGAAGTGCGACGGCACCCCTCGCCACGCCTGCATCGTCACGAGCACGACCTCCGCCACGCACGCCACGAGAAACGCGCCCAGCAGCCCGGCGCGCGCCCGCGGCCGCAGCCGCACGTACGACGTCGCCCACGCCACCGAGACCAGCGTGAGACCGAACGACAACCCGAACGTCACCGCCTTGCGCAGGGACACCGGCCCGAGCCACGTGCCGCCGCTGGCCAGCAGCACCACCGCGTTCACGACGCCGCTCGCGAAGAGCACCGCCCCCACCACGTACGCCACGCGTTCCCCGCGCCTGCCGTCCCGCCAGATGCGGGTCACGGCGTTCACCACCGGCTGAGTCATGACCCGAGTTTGGTGTGGTGACAAGGTTTCGTCGTCGTATCCAGGGCGACACCCGCGTACGCAGATTTACGTACGGCGTCCGGTGGAAAAAGCTCAAAAAAGAGCACGTAAAGAACACATTGCAATTCCTGGTTAACGCGTGGGGGGTGCCACTCGGCAGGAGGATGCACGGGTCGTTCCCGAGTTCTACTCTGAGGATATGTACATAGCCCTGCTCGCCTACACGGCGCCTCGAAACGAAGTCGACTACGCTCTGGCAGAACACGCGGAGTGGCTGCGCACGCACTTCTCCCGGGGATTGTTCCTCGTTTCCGGGAAAGGGGACATCGACCACGACCAGGTCATCCTCACCCGCCCCTGCGTGCGCGGCAAGCTGGACGCCGTGCTCGCCACCGACCCGCTCGTGATCCAGCGCCTCGCGCACTACACCGTGATCGAATTCTCCGCCACTCGCACCGCCCACGAATTCCACGCCATCAACGAGGCACTCGCCTCCTGAAGTCGCCGGCCCGGGAGCAGGTGGCCTTCGGCGGTGTTGCCCGCCACCTGCCCGCCGTATCTCCGTCGTGTGCTCGCCTATGATCGCGGCAATCGACGTTCCGGTACGGGAGAAGCCATGCACACGCCCGACCTCGTCTTCCGAGGCCGCCGCCTCACCAGCGATCGCGCGCTGGTGATGGCCATCATCAACCGCACCCCTGATTCGTTCTACGACAACGGTGCGACTTTCCTCGAGACCCGCGCGCAGGAGGCGATCCGCCGCGCGTGCGCCGAGGGCGCGGACCTCATCGACATCGGCGGCGTGCCGGCCGGCAAGGGCCCCGAGGTCACCACGGCCGACGAGATCGCCCGCGTGGTGCCGACCGTCGAGTGGGCGCGCGAGAACTTCCCCGACCTGGTGATCAGCGTCGACACCTACCGCGCCGAGGTCGCCGACGCCGTGTGCGCGGCCGGCGCCGACATCGTGAACGACAACTGGGCGGCCTTCGAGCCCGAGATCCTCGACGTGGCGGCCCAGCACGGCGCGGGCTACATCTGCTCGCACACCAACGGCCTCACCCCGCGCACCGAAGCCGCGAAGCCGGTGTACGACGACGTGGTCGGCTCCGTGATCGACGGCACGACCGAGCTCGCCCGGCGCGCGCTGGAGCGCGGGGTGCCGCGCGAGGGGATCATGATCGACCCCTGCATCGACTTCGGCAAGAACTCCTACCAGTCGCTGGAACTCATGCGGCACACGCAGGCGCTGGTGGACACGGGCTGGCCGGTGCTGATGGCGCTGTCGAACAAGGACGTGATCGGCGAGACGCTCGACGTGCCGGTCGGCGAGCGCGTGATCGGCACGCTGGCGGCCACCGCCGTCGCGGCGCTGCACGGCGCCGCGATGTTCCGCGCCCACCAGGTCGTGGAGACGCGCCAGGTGGCGGAGATGGTGGCCAGCATCGCGGGCACGCGCCCGCCCGCGCACGTGGTGCGGTCGATCTGATGCGCGAGATCTTCCCGGGCGCCCGCGACCTGACCAACGCCGACCTCGAAGCCCTCTACGCCTACCGCGCGCCCGAAAAGTGGCTCGCCGTGAACTTCGTCTCCAGCGCGGACGGCGCGGTGACCGTCGACGGCCGCTCGGCCTCGTTGTCGACGCCGGCCGACCGCGTGATCTACCGCCTCGGCAACGACCTCGCCGACGTCGTGCTGGTCGGCGCCGGCACCGCCCTGCTCGAAGGTTTCAAGGGCATGCGGCCTGACGAGCACTCGGCCGACCGCCGCCGGCGTCACGGCCTGGCCCCGATCGCCCCGGTCGCCGTGGTCACCGGCGGCGGCTCCCTGCGCCCCGACGCGCCGGTGATCACCGAGGCCCTGGTTCCCACGATCGTGATCACCCACGCCGGCACGGACCCCGACCTGCGCGCCGGCTGGGCCGCCGCGGGCGCCGACGTGGTCGTGGCCGGCTCGGCCGCCGTGGACTTCGGTGAAGCCGTGTCGGCGCTGGCCGCCCGCGGCCTCACCCGCATCGACTGCGAGGGCGGCCCGCGTCTGTTCGCGTCCCTGCTCGCCGCCGACGTGGTGGACGAGTTCCGCCTCACCGTCGCGCCGTTCCTCATCGCGGGCGACGCGCCGCGTCCGGCCGCCGGCGACGTGATCGACCCGGCCCGGATCGAGCTGGTGTCGGTGCTGGAGGACGAAGGATCGTTGATGCTGCGCTACCTGGTTCGCCACTGACGATCCACAGTGGACCGACCGGTTCGGCGCCGCGGCCGCCCGCTTCGGGTTAACGTCGACCCATGGCAGGCATGGTCGTGGTCGGGGCGGGGCCGGGGATCGGGGCGGCGGTCGCGCGGCGGTTCGCGCGCGAGGGGTTCCGCGTGGCGCTGGTGGCGCGGCGGCGGCACGACCCCGGAATCGACGCCGTGACGCACCTGGCCGACGTCGCGGACGAGCACGAGCTGCGCGCCGCCCTCGACGCGGTGGTCGCGGAGCAGGGCCTGCCGGAGGTCGTCGTCTACAACGCCGCCGCGATCCGGCGTGACGAGCCAGGGGAGCTCGGTGCGCAGGAGCACCTCGGGCTGTGGCGCGTGAACGTGCTGGGCGCGTACGTGACGGCCGCGCACCTCGCGCCACGGCTGGCCGAGCGGGGCCACGGGACCTTCCTCGCCACCGGCGGACTGCCCGCGCCGCAGGCCGCGTTCACCAGCCTCTCCCTGGGCAAAGCGGGCTTGCGCGCGGTGGTCGAGCTGTTCGCCGAGCAGTACCCGATGCTGAACTTCGCCACGGTGCGCGTCGACGGCGCCGTCGAGAAAGGCACGGCCTTCGACCCGGACGTGATCGCCGAGCAGTACTGGCGGCTGCACACCCGGCGCCGCTAGGAGCGCGCGGTGGTGATCACGACCAGCCCCAGTCCTGCGTGAAGCACCCCGCCAGGTAGAGATCCACCCGGTCCGCGAACCTCCCGAGATCGCGGCCCGTGAGCTCCGAGATCCGCGAAATCCGGTACCGCAACGTGTTCACGTGCAGGTGCAGCGCGGAAGACGTCTGCGTCCACGAGCCGGAGTGCTCCAGGAACGCCTTCAGCGTGCCCAGCAGCTCCGAGCCGTGCGCCGCGTCGTACGCCAGCACCGGCCCGAGCACCTTCTCCCCGAACGACCGGCGCAGGTCGTCCGGCACGGCGGCCAGCAGGAGCAGGTGCGAAGCCACTTCGTCACCGGCCAGCACCGAAGCGCGGCCCGGGGAGAGCGCGGCCAGGGTGCGCGCGTGGCGGGCTTCCTGCAGGCCCGCGCGCAGGCCGGCGGCGTCCGGAGCACGGCTGAGGCCCACGGCGAGCCGGGCGGAGCCGAGCGCGGGTTCGAGGGCGCGCACCGATTCGCGCAGCGACTCCGCGACGCGCCCGGAAGCCGGGAACAGGCCGAAGGTCTCGCCGTCGACGGTGGCCACCAGCGTGGGGCCGGGGACCGCGGCCAGCAGTTCCTCCACCAGCACCTGGGTGAGGCCCGGCCCGCCGCCGGTCACGGAGGCGGACAAGGTCACCACGGGGGCGTGGGCGGGGAACTCGGCCGCGGCCAGGCGCGAGCTCAGCTCGGCGGCCGACGCGTCGTCGGACAGGGCCAGGCGCAGCAGTGGTTCGGCCACGCGGTTCTCGATCCGCTTGGCCTCGTCGACGCGGGAGCGTTCCAGGCCGATCAGCGGCGCCAATTCCAGGGCCAGCTCACGGCGGGCGGGCGCCCAGCGTCCGAGGTCGCCGTCGGCCACGAGGAACCAGCTGGCCACGCGGTGGCCCGACCGGCTGGCGGCGGCGAGCAGCGTCACGGGTCCGTCGTCGCCGGGCACGGTCAGCGGCAGACGTTCCGCACGCAGGAAGCGGCGGGCCAGGGCTGCCCGGCGAGCCGAACCCGGCAGCGCGCCCGTGCCGGCGATCAAGCGGCCGGTGGCACTGAGCACCCAGCAGTCCACGCCCAGCTCGGCGGCGCCCGCGACCACCAGCGCGGGCAGCCCCTCGCCGCTGGTCACGGCGGCGACGAGCCGGCGGTGCGAGTCGTGCGCGGGCGCCGAGCGTTCGGCGGCCAGGCCCAGGATCACGCGCTCGGTCACCGTCGCGAAGGACACCGAAAGCGGCACCTCGAACAGCGGCAGCCCCACGCGCCGGCACGACTCCACCAGGTGCTCGGGCACGGGCCCGCCGACCTCGGCCGTGCCGGCGCCCAGCGCGACCACGCCGGCCGCGGCCAGCACGCCCACGAACTCCTCGGCCTCGGTGGGCCCGGGCAGCCAGCGCAGGCCGCACAGCACGATCTCGCCGCCGCTCAGGTACCGCGTCGGGTCCTGCAGCGTCGCCTGGAACACGCGTCCGAACTCGCGCTCCAGCGCCTCGGCTCCGGTCAGCAGCGTCAGCCCGAGCTCCGGCGTGTCCAGCAGCGCACCCAGCCGCACGCAGCACCTCCTCAACGCCTCCAGTACCGCACACCGCGGCCGCTCCGTCGTTTGGAGGAACCTACGAAAAACCACCCTCGACGCCCACCCGGTTTCGGTGGATCTGCCGTGGTCCGCGCCACGTCACGGCGTGTGTACTGCTCGACGAGCGAAGGGAAGGACCACCATGGCGATCGTTCTGGGCGACAACCGCTACGGGAAGGCGGAGAACCGGGTCGTGCGCGTCGACCGCGAGGGCGACGAGCACCGGATCACCGATCTCAACGTCAGCGTTTCGCTGTCCGGCGACATGAGCGACACCCACCTCACCGGCGCCAACGACAAGGTGCTGGCCACCGACACGCAGAAGAACACGGTGTTCGCGTTCGCCCGCGAAGGCGTCGGCGAGATCGAGGACTACGCGCTGCGCCTCGCGCGCCACTTCGTCACCACGCAGGAGAGCATCCACGGCGCTCGCGTGCGCGTGGAGTCGTACCCGTGGCAGCGGCTCACCGTCGGCGGACAGCCGGCGCACCACTCGTTCGCCCGCTCCGGTGGCGGCGTCCGCACCACGACCGTGCACTACGACGGCGAGCAGGCCTGGGTGCTCGGCGGCGTCGAGGACCTCACGGTGCTCAACACCACCGGCTCGGAGTTCTGGGGCTTCCCGCGCGACGGCTACACCACGCTGCCGGAGACCAAGGACCGCATCCTCGCCACGGCCGTGAACGCGAGCTGGCGCTTCGCCGGCGAAGCGCTCGACTGGGCGGGCGCGTACGACACGGCGCTGGCTTCGCTGCTCGACGCCTTCGGCGGAACGCACAGCCAGTCGCTGCAGCAGACCCTGTACGCGATGGGTACGCGCGTGCTCGAGACCGTGCCCGAGATCGTCGAGGTCCGGCTGTCGCTGCCGAACAAGCACCACTTCCTCACCGACCTGTCGCCGTTCGGGCTCGACAACCCCGGTGAGGTCTTCCACGCCGCCGACCGGCCCTACGGGCTGATCGAGGGCACGGTGCTGCGCGACGACGCGCCGGCCGCCGGCCCGGCCTGGACCTGAGACGGAGGCAGACAGTGGAGTTCCTGCGCCCGGCCACGCTCGCCGAGGCCCTCGAAGCCAAGGCGGTGCACCCCGAAGCCGTGCCGATCGCCGGCGGCACCGACGTGATGGTGGAGATCAACTTCGACCACCGCCGTCCGTCCGCGCTGCTCGATCTCAACCGCGTGCGTGAGCTGCGCGGGCACGACATGGAGGAGGGCCGCATCCGGATCGCCGCCGCGACGCCGTACACGCGGATCATCGCGGAGCTCGGCGACCGCCTGCCCGGCCTCGCGATGGCAGCCCGCACGGTCGGCTCGCCGCAGATCCGCAACCGCGGCAGCGTCGGCGGCAACCTCGGCGCCGCGTCGCCCGCCGGTGACTCGCACCCGGCACTGCTGGCGGCCGACGCCGAGGTGGAGATCGCGTCGACGCGGGGCACCCGGCGCGTGGCGGTGAAGGACTTCTACGTCGGGGTGAAGCGCAACGTGCTCGAACCCGACGAGCTGATCACGGCCGTGCACCTCGCCCCGGCGGGCGGGCCGCAGCAGTTCAGCAAAGTGGGTACCCGCAACGCGATGGTGATCGCCGTCTGCGCGTTCGGCCTCGCCGTGCACCCGGCCGAACGCCGGGTCGGCACGGGCGTGGGCTCGGCCGCTCCGACGCCGCGGCGCGCGCTCGACGCCGAGGAGTTCCTCGCCGGCGAGCTCGCGGCCGACGACCAGTGGGACCGGCCGCGCGCGCTCGCCGACTCGGTGAAACGCCGCTTCGGTGAGCTGGTGGCGGCCGCGGCGGCGCCGATCGACGACGTGCGGGGCAGCGCCGACTACCGCCGCCACGCGCTGAGCGTGCTGGCGCGCCGGACGCTCGGCTGGGCCTGGACCGAATACTGCGGAGGGAGGCGCACGGAATGCGCGTGAACGTGACTGTCAACGGCGAAGGCCGCCAGGCGGACAACGTCTGGGAAGGCGAAAGCCTGCTCTACGTGCTGCGGGAGCGGCTCGGTCTCGCCGGCTCGAAGAACGCTTGTGAACAGGGTGAATGCGGCTCGTGCACGGTGTACCTCGACGGGGTGCCGGCGTGTGCGTGCCTGGTCGCGGCCGGTCAGGCCGAGGGCCGCGAGGTGCGCACCGTGGAAGGCCTCGCCGAAGGTGACCGGCTGGACCCGATCCAGGAGTCCTTTGTGGAGTGCGGAGCCGTCCAGTGCGGTTTCTGCACACCGGGTCTGCTCGTGACCGCCCATGACCTCGTGGCGCGCACCAGCGACCCGAGCGACGCCGAGGTCCGCGAGGCGCTGGCGGGGAACCTGTGCCGCTGCACCGGTTACGAGAAGATCCTCGACGCGGTCCGGCTCGCCGCCGCGCGGAAGGAGCAGGCATGACCCGCCCGGCGCCGGCGCGTTCGCCGCAGGAGCTGGCCGACACCGTGACCGGCGGCATCGGCACCAGCCCGCTGCGGCCCGACGGCACGCTCAAGGTGCGCGGCGAGTTCGCGTACTCCTCCGACCTCTGGCACGAGGACATGCTGTGGGGCGCCACGCTGCGCAGCCCGCACCCGCACGCTCGGATCGTGCGCCTCGACGTGTCCGCGGCGCTGGCGCAGCCCGGCGTGCACGCGGTGCTCACGCACGAGGACGTGCCGGGGGAGAACCGCTACGGCCTCAAGTACCAGGACACACCGGCGCTGGCCGAGGACCGCGTGCGCTACCAGGGTGAGCCGGTGGCGATCCTCGCCGCCGACCACCCGGAGATCGCCCGGCAGGCGCTCAAGCACATCGTGGTCGAGTACGAGGTGCTCGAACCCGTGACCGACCCCGAGCGCGCGGCCCACGACGAGACCGTGCCGAAGCTGCACCCGGGCGGCAACCTCGTGCGCTACCAACGGATCGTGAAGGGCGACCCGGCGGCGCAGGCCGACGTGGTCGTGTCCGGGGTCTACGAGATCGGTATGCAGGACCAGGCTTTCCTCGGCCCGGAGTCCGGCCTCGCGGTGCCCGACGACGACGGTGGCGTGGACCTCTACCTCGCCACGCAGTGGCTGCACGTCGACCAGAAGCAGACCGCGCGGGCCCTCGGCCTGCCGCTGGAGAAGGTGCGGCTCACGCTCAGCGGCGTCGGCGGCGCGTTCGGCGGCCGTGAGGACCTGTCGATGCAGATCCACTCGTGCCTGCTCGCGCTGCGCACCGGCCGGCCCGTGAAGATGGTCTACAACCGCGAAGAGTCGTTTTTCGGCCACGTGCACCGGCATCCGGCGAAGATGTACTACGAGCACGGCGCCACCAGCGAAGGCGACCTCGTGTACGTGCGAGCGCGCATGTACTTCGACGGTGGTGCGTACGCGTCGAAGACGCCGGTGGTGGTCGGCAACGGCACCACGCTGTCCGTCGGCCCGTACAACGTGCCCAACGCGAAGATCGAAGGCTGGGGCGTGTACAGCAACAACCCGACGTGCGGCGCGATGCGCGGCCTCGGGGCGGTGCAGCCGACGTACGCCTACGAGTCCCAAATGGACAAACTCGCCGCCGCGCTCGGCATGGACCCGGCGGATCTGCGGATCCGCAACGCGATGAGCGAGGGCTCCACGAACGTCACCGGCCAGCTCGTGGACTTCCCGGCCCCGGTGGCCGAGCTGATCCAGCGGCTCAAGGCCATGCCGCTGCCGCCGGAACGCCGTGGTGAGGCCGACATCCGCGACCTGCCCGGCGGAGCGTCCAACGTGACCCACGGCGAAGGCGTGGTGCGCGGGGTCGGCTACGGCGTGACCATCAAGAACATCTCCTACGCCGAGGGCCTCGACGACTACTCGACCGCCCGCGTGCGGCTGCAGGTGATCGGCGGCGAGCCGGTGGCCATGGTGCACACGGCCGCGGCCGAGGTGGGCCAAGGCCTGGTGACGCTGCAGCAGCAGATCGCGCGCACCGAGCTCGGCGTGCCGCGGGTCACCGTGCACCCGGCCGACACGAGCGTCGGCGACGCGGGGTCGAGCTCGGCTTCGCGCCAGACGTACGTGACCGGCGGGGCCGTGCGCAACGCGTGCCGCGCGGTGGCCGACGCGGTGTACGCGCTGGCCGAACGTCGGCTGGGGCTCTCCGCCACCGGCATGTCGCTGGCCGGCGGCAAGATCGTGGCCGCCGACGGTGAGGTCGTGGCGTCGCTGGTGGACCTGCTCGGCGACGAGATCGTGGAGGAGACGCGGGAGTTCCACCACCGCAAGACCTACCCGCTCGACCCGGAGACCGGCCAGGGCGACGCCCACGTTCAGTACGGCTTCTCCGCGCACCGCGCCGTGGTGGACGTCGACGTGGAGCTGGGCCTGGTGAAGGTCGTGCAGCTCGACTGCGCGCAGGACGTCGGCAAGGCCATGAACCCCGACGCGGTGCTCGGCCAGATCCAGGGCGGGTCCGCGCAGGGCCTCGGCCTGGCCGTGATGGAGGAGATCCAGGTGGTGGACGGGAAGGTGCGCAACCCGTCGTTCACCGACTACCTGATCCCGACCGTGCTGGACATGCCGCCGATGCGCATCGACGTGCTGGAGCGGCCCGATCCGCACGCGCCCTACGGCGTGCGCGGCGTCGGCGAGCCGCCCACGATCTCCTCGACGCCGGCGATCGCCAACGCCATCCGCGCGGCGACCGGCCTCGAGCTGCCCCGGGTCCCGATCCGGCCCGAGCACATCACCGGTACCTGAGAACGTTGGGAGACCAAGCGAAATGACCCTCTACCTCGACGCCGAGCTCGAGCGTGAATGGCTGCTGGAGAGCGTGCGCATCGCGACCCGCAACGTCGCCGACGGCGGCGGCCCGTTCGGCGCGCTGATCGCCCGGGGCCGCGACATCATCGCGACCGGCGTCAACCGCGTCACGCCCTCGCTCGACCCCACGGCCCACGCCGAGGTGGTCGCGATCCGCGCGGCCTGCCAGGCGCTCGGCTCGTTCAAGCTCGACGGCTGCGTGCTCGTGTCCTCGTGCGAGCCGTGCCCGATGTGTCTCTCGTCCGCGCTGTGGGCGCGGGTCGACGGCGTGGTCTACGCGGCCGACCGCCACGACGCGGCCAAGGCCGGCTTCGACGACCGCGCGTTCTACGAACTGTTCGAGAAGTCCCGCGAAACCTGGGAAGTACCCGTTTCCCAGCTGTCCCTCAAGGACGGTTTCGCCCCGTTCGACGCCTGGCTGGACCGGCCCGACCGCGTCGACTACTAGGCGCGCGGGCCGGCGGTTCTCCCCGGCCGGCCCTCCAGCGCCCGACACCGGAAGCCCCTACCCGGGCCCCTCCCGGTGCTGACCGGAGCACCAAAAACCGCAATTCGTCAGGCCCACCCCGCCCCGGTGCGAATCCGGGGCGCGGTGGAGCACACCCACCGGCAAGGGGACGACGCATGACCCAGGTACACATCGACGACGCTGTGACCCCGGCACCAGGACCGGCGCGAAAGTCCGTCGTGGACCGGCTGTTCGACATCACCGCCCGGCGCACGACCGTGGGCCGCGAGGTGCGCGGTGGCCTCACCACGTTCGTCGCGATGGCCTACATCGTGCTGCTCAACCCGCTCATCCTCGGCGCCTCCGCCGACATCACCGGCGCGAAGCTCAGCGCCGCGCAGGTCACCACGGCCACGGCGCTCGCGGCCGCGGTGATGACCATCCTCATGGGACTCGTCGGCAACGCGCCGCTCGCGCTGGCCGCCGGTCTCGGCATCAACGGCATCGTGGCGTTCCAGATGGCGCCGACGATGACGTGGCCACAAGCCTTCGGGCTCGTGGTGCTCGAAGGCGTGTGCATCGTGCTGATGGCCGTGAGCGGCATCCGCGAGCGGATCATGAACGCGATCCCGGCGCCGTTGAAGATGGCGATCACGGTGGGCATCGGGCTCTACATCGCGCTCGTCGGCCTGGTCAGCGCCGGGTTCGTGACGCGGACCCCGGACGCGGCCCAGTCCACGGTGCCCGTTCGCCTCGGGCTCGACGGGCACCTCGACGGCTGGCCGATCGCGGTGTTCTGCTTCGGCCTGCTGCTGATGACAGTGCTGATGTCCCGCAAGGTGCCGGGTGCGGTGCTGATCAGCATCGCGGTGTCCACCGTGCTCGCCGTGGTGCTGCACGACGGGCTGGGCGTGGGCGACTGGGGGTTGACCACCCCGACGTTGCCGAGCCACGTGGTCGCCGTCCCCGATTTCGGGTTGCTGGGCCACATCGACCTGTTCGGCGGCTTCGCCTCGGCCGGCGCACTGACCGCCACGATCTTCCTGTTCACGCTGGTGCTCTCGGGCTTCTTCGACGCGATGGGCACGATCACCAGCGTGTCGGCCGAAGCCGGGCTGTCGAAGGACGGCCGCGTGCCGCGGATGGGCCGGATCCTGTTCGTGGACGGCGCGGGCGCGATCGCCGGCGGGCTCACCGGTTCCTCGCCCAACACCGTGTTCCTGGAATCGGCGGCCGGCGTGGGGGAGGGCGCGCGGACCGGGCTCGCGAGCGTGGTCACCGGCGTGCTGTTCGCCGCGACGCTGCTGTTCACCCCGATCGCCGGCATCGTGCCGGCGCAGGCCGCGGCGCCGGCGCTGGTGGTGATCGGCGGGATGATGGTGGCGCAGTGCCGCAACATCCCGTGGAACGACAGCGACTACACGATCCCGGTGTTCCTCACCGTCGCGCTGATCCCGTTCACGTACTCCATCACCAACGGTGTGGGCGCGGGCCTCATCGCGTTCGTGCTCATCAAGACGTTCAAGGGCAAGTGGCGCGAGGCCGGCTGGATCCTCACCGTGCTGGCGCTCGTGTTCACCGTCTACTTCGGAATCGACCTCGTCAAGGCAGTTTTGTAGCAGTCGGGAAAGGACCTGTTGTGGCCCTGATGTTCCTCAACGGCGGCGCCATGCGCGGCGAACCGCTGCACCACCTGCTCGACGGTGCTCCGCTGGTGGCCACTACGACCACCGCGCCCAAGTACCGCTTCTACTCCGTGGGCGGCCAGTGCCCGGCGCTGGTCCCGGTCGCCCACGGCGGCGGCGCGATCACGGGCGAGGTGTACGACCTGACGCTCGACGCCCTGCGCGACCGCGTGCTGCCCGCCGAGCCACCCGAGCTCGAACTCGGGGTGATCGAGCTGGCCGACGGCACCTCGGCGTTCGCGATGCTGCTGCGCCGGCCGCAGACCTCGCACGTGCCGCTGCGCGACATCACCGAATTCGGTGACTGGCGGGCGTTCCGGGCCTCGGCATGACGGTGCTGGTCGCGCCGGACAAGTTCAAGGGCTCCCTCACGGCGGCGCAGGTCGCCGCCGCGGTGGCCGCGGGCTTGCGGACGGCGTTGCCCGGCGAGCCGGTGCGCGAACTCCCGGTGGCCGACGGCGGCGACGGCACGGTCGCCGCCGCCGTCGCGGCCGGGTTCCGGCGGATCCCGGTGCGCGTGTCCGGGCCGACCGGGCGGCGGATCACGGCGTTCTTCGCGCTGCGGGGCGACGTCGCCGTGGTGGAGCTGGCGGAGGCGTCCGGCCTGCACCGGCTGCCGGGGGGACTGCCGGCTCCGCTGACGGCTTCGAGCTACGGCACGGGGGAGCTGATCGCGGCGGCGGTCGCGGCAGGTGCGTCCCGGGTGGTGCTGGGCGTAGGTGGCAGCGCGGGCACCGATGGTGGTGCCGGGATGCTCATGGCACTGGGCGCGCGGGTGCTGGATTCATCCGGCGCCGATGTGCCGCTCGGCGGGATCGGCCTGGCTTCGGTGTCCAGTGTGGACTTGTCCGGGCTGCCCACGGTGGACATCTCGCTGGCGTGCGATGTGGACAACCCGCTGCTGGGCCCGTCCGGTGCGGCCGCGGTGTACGGGCCGCAGAAGGGCGCTCTGCCGGAGGATGTCGCCGTGCTGGAAGCCGGCTTGTGCCGCTGGTCCGAAGTGCTGGGCGCTTCGTTCGCGACGGTGCCGGGCGCCGGCGCGGCCGGCGGCGTCGGTTTCGCGGCCCTCGCCGCGCTGCGTGCCCGCGTGCGCCCGGGCATCGCCCTGCTCCTCGACCTGCTCGGCTTCGAGGCCGCCGTCCGCGACGCCCGCCTCGTGATCACCGGCGAGGGCTCCCTCGACACCCAGTCCCTGCACGGCAAGGCGCCCGTCGGCGTTCTGCGCGCGGCCACCGCGGCCGGCGTCCCGACCGTCGCGGTGGCCGGTCGCTGCCTCCTGCCCCCGGCCGAATGGCGCGCGGCGGGCTTCGCAGCCGTCCACGCTCTCGCCGACCTCGAACCGGACGCCACGCGCTGCATGACTCACGCGGCGCCGCTGCTGCGGCAGCTCGCGGAGGGGCTCGCGCGGGAGCACATCGCGGTCTCCTGAGCCGCACGTCCAGATCGCCGCCGTCGACCGGGCCCGGTCGACGGCGGCATTGGTGTCTGCGCAGGTGAGCGGCTCCCACGAGGCTTCGCCACTCCGGCGGTCCCGGCCGGCCCACCGGCTTCGTCGAGCCAGGCGAGGGCCGGTCGTTGCTACGCAATAAGTGGAGCAGTCCATTCGGAGGTACCGCTTCAGCTCCGGCTTTGCTCGTCATTGACTCCGCCTTCAACGGCATAGTAGCGTCACCGCGCCAGGTTCATGAAACCTTTCAATCCGGAGGTCGCGATGGTGCGGCAGGGGTGGGGTCGCGCGCCTGTTCCGGCGGCGCGTGAGGTGAACCTGCGTGAGCAGGTCACGCCGGGCACAGCTGTCCCGGCGCGCCTGGGCACCGTGCGACGAGGTGACGCCGGGTGTGGGCGACGGGTCGCCGCACTCGCGCGGGACCAGTAGGAACCTCGCAACCACGCGCCCGCCCCGACTTCGGCGCACCTTTCCGTGAACCACCACCGCCCGGTCTGGTCCGGGCAATTTCGTGTGTCCCGGTGAAGACCTCGGCAGCATGACCGTTGAGTTGAAACGTTTTATCCGTGCACTACAGGCCACCTCCCCGCCGGCCGTCGCCCCAGGAGCCGCTGTGCGTTACAGACCCCGTCGTGTGCTCACCTCCCGCCGCCTCCTCACCTTTGCCGCACTGGCTTCGCTCGTGATCGCCGGTGGTGGCGTGCCCGCCGGCGCGACGCCCGGAAGCGGCCACTTCACGGCCACCGATCTCCGCTCGGACCACCTCGACCGTCCACTGGGGACGGACGACACCACCCCCGCGCTGAGCTGGCAGACCCTCGCGCGCGACCAGACCGCGTACGAGGTCCAGGCCGCCACGTCCGAGGCCCGGCTCGCGCACCCGGACCTCTGGGACACCGGCCGCGTCTCCGGCAGCACCCCCGAAGCCGCCTACGCGGGCCGCGCTCTCGGCAGCCGCCAGCGGGTGTACTGGCGGGTGCGCGCCTGGTCCGGCCGGACGCCGTCGGCGTGGAGCACCCCCACCTGGTTCGAAACCGGCCTCACCACCCCGGGCGACTGGTCCGCCGGCTGGGTCGCGAACAGCCAGTGGCAGCTCAGCACCAAGCCCACGCAGCCGGTGGTCGTGACCCTGCCCGCGCAGTCCGCCCGGTACGTGAAGCTCGACGTCACGAAGCTCGGCCTGCCGCTGGCCGAACAGCCGCTGGACAGCCAGAACCGCATGGTCACCACCGGCACCACCCGCCGCTTCCCGGATCTGACCTACCGGCTGCAGCTGGCCGAGCTGCAGGTGCGCGATTCGGCGAACCCCGGCGTGAACTTCGCCGACGGACGCCAGAAGTACGTGACCGCGTCGGAGACCGAGACCGTGCGCAAGGAGTGGGAGCCCGGCCTGATCGCCGACGGCGCGACCACGTCCAACCCGGAAGACGCCGGCAACGCCGGTTACCAGAGCGCGGCGCACCCCAGCGCGGACGCCGACGTGTGGCTCACCGTGGACCTCGGCGCCGCGCACACCTTCGACCAGGTCGTACTGTACCCGCGCACCGACACCCTCACCGCCGACGGCAAAACGCCGAACTTCCCGGTGGACTACACCGTGCAGACCGCGACCGACGCGGCCGGACCGTTCACCGTCGCGGAGACCGTGACCGGCCAGCCCGCGCCCGCTCCCTGGTTGCCGCCCGCGCTGCCGGTGTTCGCGAAGGACTTCTCCGTGCATGGCCGGGTCACCAGCGCCCGGCTGTACGTGAGCGGCCTCGGCGTGTACGTGCCCAGCCTCAACGGTGCTCGCGTCGGCGACGCCGTGCTGGAGCCCGGAAACAGCGACTACGCCGACCGCGTCGCCTACGCCACCTACGACGTGACGAAGCAGCTGCGCGCCGGTGCGAACACGATCGGCCTCACGGTCGGCAACGGCACGGCCGACTCACTGCACACCTCCGGCCGCTACCGCAAGTTCGCGCGCACGGCGAGCGACCCGCAGGTGATCGCGCAGCTCGAGGTCACCCTGGCCGACGGGACCGTGCAGCGGATCGGCACCGATGCCAGCTGGCGCACCACGCTCGGCGCCACGACCGCGTCCTACTGGTACGGCGGCGAGGACCACGACGCCCGCCGCGAGATCCCCGGGTGGGACCAGCCAGGCGCCGACCGCAGGAGCTGGTCTCCCGTGGTGCCCGCGACGAGCACGGCGAAGCTGACCGGACGCCAGACCGAGCCCGTGCGGGTGGTGGAACAGCTGCCCGGCAAGGAGATCTCCCGCCCCGCGCCCGGCGTGCGCGTGTACGACGTCGGCCGCAACATCGCCGGCCTGCCCCAGATCACGCTCACCGCGCCGGCGGGCACGGCCGTGCGGGTGTACCCGGCCGAGGCGCTGCGCGACGGGCAGGTGGACCAGTCCATCAGCAACGTCGGCGCACCGATCTGGGACAGCTTCACGAGCAAGGGCGCCACGCAGACCTGGCACCCCGACTTCACCTACCACGGTTTCCGCTACCTCGAAGTGGTCGGCGTGCCGGACACCGCGAAGCTCTCGGTCGCCGGCCTGCGCGTGATGGCGGACAACGCTTCCGCGGGCGAGTTCGACTCCTCCGACCCGACCCTCGACGGCATCCACCGGCTCACGCGGGCCGCCCTCGAGAACAACATGCAGAGCATCCTCACCGACTGTCCGAGCCGCGAGAAGCTCGGCTGGCTGGAGCAGGACCACCTCGCGTTCGACACGATCGCCCGCAACTACGACGTCGAGGCCTACCTCGGCAAGATCGTGCAGGACATGGCCGACGGGCAGGAGGCGAGCGGCCTGGTGCCCAGCACCGTGCCGGACTACGTGACGCTCGCCGGCGCCTACCGGGACGACCCGAACTGGGGCGGCGCGCTGGTCCAGGTGCCGCTGAAGGCGTACCAGACCTACGGCGACAAGGGCCTGCTCGCGCAGTACTACCCCGCGATGCAGCGCTACCTGGGTTACCTGCAGGGCCAGTCCGCCCGGTGGGTCGGCGGCGTGTACGACTACGGCCTCGGCGACTGGATCACCACCGAGTCGCCGGCGATGCCGCGCCCGATCGTCGGCACGTTCGGCGTCTGGGCGGTCGCGGACGGGCTCGCGCAGGTTGCCACGGCCCTCGGCCACAGCGCCGACGCCGCGACTTACCGCGCGCAGGCCGACACGCTGGCCCACGCCGTGTGGACGAAGTACTACGACCCCGCGACCGGCCTGTTCGGTGGCGGCGGCCAGGGCGCCACGGCGCTCGCGCTCGACATGGGCGCGGTGCCCGGCGACCTGCGGGCCGGCCAGATCCAGCACCTGATCGACACGATCGAAGCCGCCGGCTGGCACCTGGTGATGGGCGAGATCTCGTTCCCCTCGGTGCTGCGGGTCCTCTCGAACGCCGGCCGCGATGACGTCGTGTACCGGATCGCCACGCAGACCACCAGCCCGAGCCTGGGTCACCAGGTGCAGGCCGGCCTCACGGCGCTCGGCGAGACCTGGGACGGCGGCAGCGGCCAGTCGCAGGACCACTTCATGCTCGGCGCGATGGACGGCTGGCTCACCACGCGGCTGACCGGGATCGGGCAGGCGGCCGGCTCGACCGGCTTCCGGGACCTGGTGATCGACCCGGCGGTGGTCGGCGACCTGAAGTCCGCTTCCGGCAGCTACGAAAGCGAGTACGGCCGCATCAGCACGGCGTGGACGAAGTCCGACCGCGAATACCGGCTGACCGTGACCGTGCCGCCGGGGAGCACGGCGGAGGTGCACGTGCCGCTGTTCCGCGATGCCCGCGGCCACTACGCGCTGCCCACCGGCGCCCGGCTCACGCGGATCGACGGGGACGACGCCGTGTTCCGGGTCGGCTCCGGCTCCTCCACCTTCCGATCCTCCATTCCGCGCGGCTGAAGGGAAATCCCATGCGCAGGACGCTGATGTCCCTCGTGCTCGCGGTCGCCACGGCGCTGAGCCTGGTGTCGCCGGCGGCCGCCGGGCACGACCCCGGCCCGGCCGGGACGACGAGCCTCGCCCACTTCGACCCGGCGGCCTTCAAGAATCCGCCGAAGGACAGCCGGCCGGCGATCTACTGGTACTGGAACAACACCATCACCAGTGACATCACCGATCGGCAGATGGCCGAGATGCGCGCCAAGGGCGTGTACGAGGCGGTGATCTTCCCGCTCGGCGGCGACACGATGAAGCCCGTTTTCCTCAGCGAGGACTGGTTCACGCTCGTCGGCCACGTGCTGCGCGAGGCGCAGCGCACGGGCATGAAGATGTGGTTGTTCAACGACAACAACTTCCCGAGCGGTCGCGGCGCCGACTACGTGGTCAACGGCGGCACGCTCGGCGACCGCACGATCGCCGCGCGGCCGGACCTGCGGCTGAAGGGCCTGCTGCGCTCGACCCGGATCGTCACCGGCCCGTCGACCTTGAAGCTCGCCGAGACCTCGGGGCTCAGTGTGGACACCGGCAAGCTGGTCGTGGACCCGGCCACCGCGCCGGGCGCCGCCCCGCTCACCCCCGGCGCCGGCTGGACCGACTACACCGTGAGCGGCAAGGTCACGCTGACCACCGGCGGCGTGCAGCTGGCGGTGCGGTCCGACGGCACCCACGGCTACCTCGTGGACGTGGACGCCAAGGGCGCGGCCAGTGTGTACAAAGTGGACGGTGCGAACCGGACGCGGCTGACCACCGGCGTGAACACCCCCGGCTTCACCCCGACCCACGTGCAGACGGTGAGCGTGACCGTCTCCGGGAACACGATCACGCCGAAGATCAACAACACCGTGCAGCCCGCGGCCACCGACGCGAGCTACCCGACGGGCGCCGCGGCGGTGTCGGCCGAGGGCACGCAGCGTTCGCTGTGGGACGACCTGACCGTGACCGCACCGGACGGCACCAAGCTGTGGTCCTCGACCTTCGACGACGCCACCGCGCTCGCGGACTTCCCGCAGGATCGCGTGAACCTCGCCGGCGTCACCGCGGCGGCCGCGCGGCCGGTGGGCACGACCGCGGCCGTCGAGCTCAAGGGCAGCACGTGGCAGGTGCCCGCGGGCCGCTGGCAGGTCGACGTGTACTCGCAGATCCTCCTGCAGGACGACTCCAGCGGTTACACCCGCGGCTACCTCGACCTGCTCGACCCGAAGGCGACGGACGCCTTCCTGAGCATCGCGCCCGAGGAGTACGTGCGCCGCTTCCCGTGGGCGATGGGCACGGTCGTGCCCGGCTTCTGGGACGACGAGCCGTTCATCGCCTCCGCGCAGCCGCACCCGTTCAAGCGCCTGCCGTCCTCGCCCGGGCTCGCCGACGCCGTGCGCGCGGCCGGCGGCACCCCCGGCGTCGCCTACACCGCGGCGGCCGACGGCCTCGACGCCGTGGCCGACCAGGCCGCCGGAAGCTACTGGCGGGCCGTGGACAACCTGTTCTCCACCAGCTACTACAAGCGCGAAGCCACGTGGATGGCTCAGCACGGCCTGAAACTGATCTCCAACCCGCTGCTCGACGAGCAGGGCCCGCAGCAGCGGATCAACTCGACCGGTGACCTGTCGAAGGACAACCAGTGGGCGCAGGTCCCCGGCAGCGACATGATCACCACCGACTACACCGCCGGTGAGCAGACCACGCTGGCGCGCAACGCTTCCTCGGCCGCGCACCAGAGCGGGGCACCGCGGTCGCTGATGGAGACCTTCGGCAACGCGGGCTGGCAGGTGGCGCCGGACTACATGCACGCCACCGTCGGCGCGCTGGCCACCCGCGGCGACAACCTCACGTTCCTGCACGCGATGTACACCGACGAGACCTCGGTGACCTTCGCGCCGCCGATCGGGCCGCGCAGCACGTTCTGGGAGGACATGCCCGACGTCGACGCGTGGATCGGCCGGGTGATGGAGCTGGGTCGCGGCACGAACCTCGCCCGTACCGCCATCGTCCAGCCGCAGCGCGCGGCCGAGCAGACCCGGGTGGCCGACTCGGCTCACCAGCTGGACAAGGACTTCTCCGCGACGGCGTTCGCGCTGGAACGCGGGCAGGTCGACTTCGACCTGCTGAGCGACTCGTCGCTGTCCGGTGATCCGGCCGCGCGTTTCCAGGCCGAGCCGCGTGGCGGAACCCTGCGCGTGGGCCAGGCGGACTACCGGCTCGCGGTGCTGCCGCACACGCCGGTGCTCGACCTCGCCTCGGCCCGCACGCTGGCGAAGTTCGTGCAGAGCGGCGGGCACCTCGTGGCGGTCGGCCCGCTGCCCACGAGGGAGGCGGCCGGCCACGACGCCGACCTGGCGCGGGAGCTGCGGAATCTGTTCGGCTCCGCGGGCGGTTCGTGGCAGCGGCGCGGAGCCGGTCACGTCGCGCTCGTGACCGACGTGGCCGCGATCGCGGGCCTGGCGCAGAACGCCGGGTTCGGCGCGGCGCGGCTGCAGCCCGCGGCCGACGCCGTGCGGGTGCAGCGCACCGGCCGCGGCGCGGACACCGCCTTCCTGCTGAACAACGAGAGCGACGCCGTGGTCACCACCACCGCGACGTTCCCGGTCGAGGGCACCCCCGAGATCTGGGACCCGCGCACCGGCGCGGCGAAAACCGCCACGGCGTACTCGGCCGGGCACAGCACCACCGGCGTTCCCGTCACGCTCCAGCCGTACGAGACCCTGGGGGTGGTGTTCCGCAAGGGCGTGCACGACACCGCGCATCTGACCGACGGCACACTGCCCGCGACCTCGGTTTCCGTGACCGGGCGGGACCTGCGGGCCACCGTCGCCGCGACGGCGCCGGGCAGCTACTCGCTCACGGGCCAGGCGGGCGGCCGCACCTACCGCGGCAGCGTGCGCGTGACCGACGCGCTGGCTCCGATCGCCCTCGACGGGCCGTGGACCGTGCGCCTGGACCAGGACGGTGCCGTCGCCACCGAACGGCCGCTCGGCTCATGGACCACCTTCGCGCCCACGTTCTCCGGCAGCGCCGTGTACAGCACCACGGTCACGCTCACCGCGGCCGACGTCCGGCAGCGCAAGCTGGTGCTCGACCTCGGCGAGGTGCACGACCTCGCCACGGCCACGGTCAACGGCACCGAGCTGCCCGCCGCGCTCTGGCATCCGTACACAGTGGACGCGACCGCGGCGCTGCGCCCCGGCGTGAACACGATCAGCGTGCGCGTCACCAACACCCTGGCCAACTCGCGCAACAAGATCCTGCCGTCGGGCCTCGTCGGCCCGGTCGTGTTGCGCCCGCAGGCCACCGTCACCGCCCGGCTGGAGGCCACCCGATGACTGTCAGCAGACGCACGGTGCTCACGATCGGAGCCGCGCTCGGCGTCGGCGCCGCCGTGTCGTGGACCTCGTCCGCCCTCGCCTCGCCCGGCAAGCCGTTCGCGCGGCAGTTCGCGAAACCCGACGCCTCGACGGCCGCCAAGTTCCGCTGGTGGTGGCCGCACGGGCTCGTGGACCTCGGCGAGATCGCCCGCGAGGTGGACCAGATCGCCGACGCCGGGTTCGGCGGCGTCGAGATCCAGGACGTGCACCACAGCGTGCAGACCGTGATGGACCCGGAGCACCACGGCTGGGGCACGCCCGCGTGGCTCGCGGCGGTGGAGACGGCGTTGCGGCGCGCGAAGGCCCGCGGCCTCACCGTCGACCTCGCGATGGGCCCGTGCTGGCCGACCGCGGTCCCGACCATCACCCCCGACGACGTCGCCGCGAGCAAGGAGCTGGCCCACGGCGTGGTCACGGTCGAGGGCAGCTACAGCGGACCGCCGCCGGCCGCGCTGGTGCCCGCGGAGAGCGCGGTGGGCAAGCAGGACCTGATCGCCGTGCAGGCCGCGCAGGTGATCGGCTCGCCCACCGCGGCCACGGTCACGCTGGACCCCGCTTCGGTGCGGACCGTGGAGGTCCACAACGGACAGATCAGCTGGACCGCGCCGGAGGGCACCTGGGTGCTGCTCGCGTACTGGGCGCGCGGCTCGGCGCAGCAACCGGAAGCCGGCCCGCACACCACGCCGCTCGCCTACGTCGTCGACCACTTCAGCGCGACCGGCACCGGTGTCGTGCTGGACGAGTGGAACTCGACGATCCTCACCCACGCCATCCGCGGCCTGCTGAAGGACGTCGGCGGCGACCTGTTCGAGGACTCGCTGGAGATCGAGACCGACGCGACCATCTGGACACCGGCGTTCCTCGCCGAGTTCCGCAAGCGCGCGGGGTACGACCTGCTGCCGTACCTGCCGGTGGTCGTGCAACGCAAGGGCAAGTACCTGTTCGCGTTCGACTCCGACACCTCCAACCACGTGCGCGACGACTACAACCAGGTGCTCTCGGACCTCTACCACGAAAACCACCTGATCCCGGTGCGGGACTTCGCGCACCACCTCGGCATGACGATGCGCGTGCAGCCCTACGGCCTGCAGACCGACGCCATCCGCAGCGCCGCGCTGCTGGACGTGCCGGAAAGCGAGTCGCTGGGGTTCAAGAACCTCGACGACTACCGGGTGCTCGCGTCCGGCCGGGACCTGGGTGGCCGGCGGCTGCTGTCGTGCGAGTCGGCGGCATACGCGAACGGCGCGTACAACACGACCTGGGACAAGGTGCTGCAGACGATGGGCAGCGTCTTCGCCGGCGGCGTGAACCAGGCCGTGCTGCACGGGTTCGCCTACGCCATGGCTCCCGGCGCGCAGTGGCCGGGGTTCGCGGCTTTCTCGCCGTACAACGGGAACGGCATCGGGTACGCCGAGGCGTGGGGTCCGCGTCAGCCGACCTGGGGGCACGTGCCGGACATCGCCGGCTGGTTCGCCCGCACCCAGCTGGTGCTGCGCACCGGACGGCCGCAGGTGGACCTCGTGTTCTTCCGGCAGAAGGGCTGGACCTCCACCGGCATCGGCGCGCCGTGGGCCACCAACGACGGCATCCCGGCCGGCTGGACCCACGGCTTCCTCAGCGAAGGGGTGCTCGACCTGCCCAGCGCCGTCGTCCGCCACGGCCGCCTGGCCCCCGACGGGCCCGCCTACAAGGCGATGATCCTCGGCGGCGACCAATTCCACGGCAGCGAGCACACACTGTCCGTGCACGCGGCGCAGCGCCTCCTGGACTTCGCCCGCGCGGGGCTGCCGACGATCGTCATCGGCACCTGGACCGACGTGCGCGCCGAGGGCATCGCACTGCCGGGCGAGAACGACCGGCTTCGCGCGCTGATCACCGCGTTGCTCGCGCAGCGCACCGTGCGCGTGGTCGCCGACGCCACCGGCATCCCGGCCGCGCTCGCCGACCTCGGCGTGACGCGCGAGGTGGAGCACGACCCGTCCACCGTGATGAGCGTGCACCGCATCGACGGCGACACCGACTACTACTACCTCTGCAACGCGCGGCACGCGGAGAACCGCAAGATCACCGCCGTCACGCAGGACGTGTGGCTGACCGCGCAGGACCGCGACGCGCAGCCGTACGTGCTCAACGCGTGGACCGGCGAGCGCGAGCGGCTCGGCGTGTTCTCGCGCTCCGGTGACAAGGTCCGGGTTTCCGTGTCGCTGAATCCGGGGCAGTCGGTGATCATTGCGCTCGACAGGAGTGATCGCGGCCCGAGCGCCGTGGCCACGGACGCGCCCGAGGTGCGGTACCTCGACGGCAAGCTGGTGGTGCGTTCGGCGGCGGCCGGCACGTACTCGACCACGCTGTCGAACGGCCGCGTGGCACGGACTTCGGTCGCCGCCGCGCCGGCGCCGATCGCACTGTCCACCTGGGACCTCGAAGTCGAGGACTGGCAGCCGGGCGCGACCCCGACCACCACGCTCAAACCGAAACGACGGGTCTCGCTGACGGCGCTCGCGGCCTGGCCGTCGATCCCCGGGCTCGAGGACGTGTCGGGTGTCGGGCGCTACCGCACCACGGTCGACCTCGGCCGGTGGGACCGCGGGCTCGGCGCCTACCTGGACCTCGGCGAGGTGTTCGACACCTACCGCGTGCGCGTGAACGGCACCGCGCTGCCGCCGGCCGACGTGCTCGACACGATCGTCGACGTCGGGGCTTGGCTGCGGTCCGGGCGCAACACGCTCGAGGTGGAAATCGCCACCACGCTCAACAACCGGCTGCGGGTGAGCCGGCCCGAGGTGTTCGCGATCGCCGCGCGGCAGGCCTACGGGCTGGTCGGGCCGGTGCGGCTGCTGCCCTACCGGCAGGAGGAGATCCGATGAGGGTGACCCGACGGGCCGCGCTCGGCCTCGGTGCCGCACTCGGTCTGGCCGCGGTCGCGCCGGTGGCGGCGTCCGCTTCCGTATCGAGCCCGCCGGTGCGACCAGTCGCGCTCGGTGGCGTGCGGCTGCTGGAGAGCCGGTACCTGGCGAACCAGGGCCGGACCGTGGCGTACCTGAAGTTCGTGGACCTCGACCGGCTGCTGCACACGTTCCGGCTCACCGTCGGCCTGCCGAGCGCCGCCGAGCCGTGCGGTGGCTGGGAGGCGCCGGACATCCAGCTGCGCGGGCACACCACCGGGCACCTGCTCTCCGGCCTGGCGCTGGCGGCCGCGAACACCGGCGACGCCGAGCTGGCCGCGAAGGGCGCGCGGCTGGTGGCGGCCCTGGCCGAGTGCCAGGACGCGGCGCCGGCCGCGGGGTTCACCGAGGGCTACCTGTCGGCGTTCCCGGAGTCCGACTTCGTGAACCTCGAAGCCGGGAAGTCCGTGTGGGCGCCGTACTACACGATCCACAAGATCCTGGCCGGACTGCTGGACCAGCACCGGCTGCTCGGCACCGCCGGAGCCCTCGACGTCGCCCGCGGCATCGCGCGCTGGATCGACGCGCGCACGGCGCCGCTTTCCCACGACGCCATGCAGAAGGTGCTGCACACCGAGTTCGGCGGGATGAACGAGGCGCTGGCCGACCTGTACGCGATCACGCGGGACCCGCTGCACCT
Organism: Amycolatopsis rhabdoformis; assembly: GCF_035918295.1. GTDB lineage: Bacteria > Actinomycetota > Actinomycetes > Mycobacteriales > Pseudonocardiaceae > Amycolatopsis > Amycolatopsis rhabdoformis. The sequence goes on along the minus strand of NZ_CP142149.1, from coordinate 5,950,644 downwards.
GGCGCTGGCCCGCCGGTTCGACCACGAAGAGATCTTCACGCCGCTCTCGGCGCGCCAGGACACGCTGGCCGGACGGCACGCCAACACCGACATCGCGAAGATCGTGGGCGCGGCGGCGGAGTACGACGTGACCGGCGAGCAGCGCTACCGCACGATCGCCACGTACTTCTGGGACCAGGTGGTGCACCACCACAGCTACGTGATCGGCGGCAACGCCAACGCGGAGTTCTTCGGCCCGCCGGACCAGATCGTGAGCCAGCTCGGCGAGAACACCTGCGAGAACTGCAACAGCTACAACATGCTCAAGCTCGGCCGGCTGCTGTTCCAGCAGGACCCGAGCCGCACCGACTACCTCGACCACTACGAGTGGACGCTGCTCAACCAGCTGCTCGGCGAGCAGGACCCGGACTCGCCGCACGGGTTCGTCACGTATTACACCGGGCTGGTGCCGGGCACCGAGCGCAAGGGCAAGGAGGGCGTGACCTCCGATCCCGGCACGTACAGCAGCGACTACGGCAACTTCACCTGCGACCACGGCACCGGCCTCGAGACGCACGTGAAGTACGCGGAGAACATCTACTTCACCTCGGGCGACACGCTGTACGTCAACCTGTTCATTCCGTCCACAGTGGAATTCCACGGTGCCTCGGTCCGGCTCGAGACCGAGTACCCGTACGACGAGACGGTGCGGCTGCGGGTCGACGGAACCGGCGAGTTCGCGCTGCGCGTGCGGATCCCGGCGTGGGTCTCGCATCCGCGCCTGACTGTGAACCACACGCCGGTGGCCGCTTCGCCGGGGCGCTTCGCGACGATCCGGCGACGGTGGCGCGCGGGGGACGTCGTCGAGCTGCACCTGCCGATGGCGCCGCGCTGGCTGCCCGCGCCCGACAACCCGGCGGTGCGCGCGCTGACGTACGGCCCGCTGGTGCTCGCGGCCCGGCACGGTTCGGCGGTGCCGCCGGTGATCCCGACGGTGGACCCGAGCACGCTGCGGCGCGAGCCCGGGCGGGCCGAGTTCAGCGTTCGGGCGGGGGAGCAGCGGCTGCGGCTGAGCCCGTTCCTGGACGTGCAGCACGAGCACTACAGCGTTTACCTCGCCGCGCCACCGGACCGGCCCGCGCCGAAGACCGTGGCGGTGTACCCGCTCGCCGCGGACCTGGCCGAGTCGACGCGCCACTGGCCGGCCGCGGTGCTCGCCGGTGGGGCGGTGGCGGGCGCGCGGGGCATCGAGCTCGACGGCGTCGACGGGCACGTGCGCCTGGCCCCGGGCCTGCCGGCGAACCTGACCGAGCTGACGGTGTCGATGTGGGTGCGAGCGGACACCATCGTGAACTCGGCGCGGGTGTTCGACCTCGGGTTCAACGCGCAGTCGTACCTGTTCCTGACCTCACGCACGGGCAACGGGGTGGCCCGCTGCGCGATGAAGCTCGGTGGGATGGAGGCGGAGGACTTCGTGGACGCCGCCACCGCTCTGCCGGCCGGCGTGTGGACGCACGTGGCGGTGACCGCGGGGGCCGGGTTGCGCGTGTATTTCGACGGCGAGCTCTCCGGGGTGAACCCGGCGCCACTGATGAGCCCGCTCCTGCTGGGCGCCACCCAGCTGAACTACCTCGGCCGTTCGCAGAACCCGAAACACCCGTACCTGCGCGGCGCGGTCGCCGACTTCCGCCTCTACGGCCGCGCGTTGGCGGACTCGGAGGTGCGGGCGCTGGCGGCGGGCCAGGGTTGAGGTCGGGGTGCCCCGACGGCTCAGGTCAGGCCGCCGTTGGCGGTGAGGACCTGGCCGGTGACCCAGCCGCCGTCGGGGCCGCAGAGGAACGACACCAGGTTGGCGCAGTCCCGTGGGGTGCCGAGCCGGCCCAGTGGCGTGCGGGTGCGGATGGCCGTGCTCAGGGGGCCGTCGAGCCAGCCCGTGTCGGTGGGTCCCGGGTTCACGGAGTTGGCCGTGATGCCGCGCGACCCGAGCTCCGCGGCGGCCGCGACGACGAGCCGGTCGAGGGCGCCTTTGCTGGCGCCGTAGGGGACGTTGCCGACCACGTCGTCGCTCGTGAGCGCGACGATCCGGCCCTCGCCCCCGGCGTGCCGGGTGCCGAACTCCCGCATGAGCAACCAGGCGGCGCGGGTGTTCACGGCGAAGTGGCGGTCGAAGCTCTCCAGCGTGGTGTCGAGGAATCCCGAGTCCACGGATTCGCAGTGGGCCAGGACCAGCGCGCTCACGGGGCCGAGGGCGGCGGTCACCTCGTCGAACAGCCGCGCCGGCGTCGCCGGGTCCGCGAGGTCGGCTTCGACCGTGAAATCGCCGACCCGCACCGGATCCGGGCCCCACGGCATCCGGGCGTCGTAGGCCTGCCAGCTGCTGCAGGCGACGGCCCAGCCATCCGCCCCGAGCCGCTCGGCGATGGCCGCCCCGATCCCCGCCCGGCGGCCGACGCCGGTGATCAGCGCGACCGGGCGGTCACTCTTCAATGGCACCGCCCACCGAGCGCAGGTGGTCGCGGAAGGTCAGCGCGGGGTTGGTTTCGCGAGCGCGCAGGAAGTCGGTGAACCCGACCTGCTCCCGCAGCGTGGTGCCGGCGCGGATGCGGTCGGCCTGGCCGCGCTCGGTGTCGCGAATGGACTCCGCGAGGCGGACCACGTCGTCGGCCTCGGCGGCGGGCACGAAGACCACGCCGTCGTCGTCGCCGAAGACCAGGTCGGCGGAGGTCACTTCCCACTCGCCGACGCGGGCGGAGTCGAGAGCGTTCGCGGCGCGGTCGGTGAGGGTGAGCGGGCCGGTGGGCATCGAGCCGAGGCTGAACACGGGGAGGCCGATGGCACGCAGGTCGGCGGTGTCGCGGTGCAGGCCCCAGATCACGATGCCCGCGGCGCCCACGGTGGTCGCCTCGAGGGCCACGAGATCCCCGACGCAGCTTTCGTCGAGGCGGCCGCCGTTGTCGACCACCAGGACGTCACCCGGGGCAGCGTTCGTCAACGCCTCCAGGAACACGTCGACGCTGCCCGCGTGCCGGGCCGGGAGCACTCGTCCCGCCAGGCGGCCGCCGGGGAACGCCGAATGTGTTCCGGCCGGAGCACAGCGGACCTGCAGACGAGCGCGAATGCAGCCGTCGGTGAGGTGTGCCGTCGTCAGGTTCTCGAAACGGCGCTGCAGCTTCTCGTTATCCATGCGTCAAGACTGTATCTTTTGCCCTGCCTCCGGCAGGGCGTGCGAGATCGCCTAGAAGCCGGCGTCTCGATCGGGCGGTCGGATCGGCCGGGGGCCGATCGCACCGCCCGATCGAGACGCCGGCGCGATCTCGCTCCGGGGTTGCCTGCGGGGGCTGCGTGGGTGGGACTCCACGGCCCGAGTGGCGATTACCAGAAACGATTTCTGCGCACCGGCGAGCACCGCGGATCGCCGATCTTGCCTTCCCGAGAACGCACCGAACCGGACAATGTACCGATCATCGGGAGATTGACAATTCGGGCAAATTGCGCCGTCGCGCCAGCTCGGGCAGTCATGGGTCGCCGGAGACAGGGCCAAAATTATGGCGGTTATATCCGATTTCGTTGGTTTCTGGTTGAAGTCCTGGTGAATTCACGGTCGGGAGGCCGTCTCGACCCCCTGTTTCTTCACGTTCCGCACGCATAATTCCCTCCCGGTAGTCCGATCGAGTGGCAGGAGTGTGTGCGTGCCGGGGTCTGTACGTGCCCGTTGGGTGGTGGGGGCCGCTGGTGTCGTGGTGGTCGCCGCTGCCGTGGGAATCGCCTTCGCGGTCTGGCCGGACGGGGCTTCGGCCCAGGATCCGGAGATCCAGATCTCCCGCTCCGCCTGTGGTCAGGGCTGGACGGACCCCAAGCCGGGTCCGCAAATCTTCAACCTGCACAACACCGGTGCGGTCACCTCGGAGGTCGATCTGATCGACCCGAAGACCGGCGTGATCTACGGCGAGGTCGAAGGCCTCGGCACCGGCACGACCCGGCCGATGTCGGTGACGCTCGGTAATGGCGCCTACGCCTTCCGATGCCTTCCGGAGGACTCGTCCGCGATCGTGGGGCCGACGTCCACGGTCAGTGGCGGCGCGGAGCGCGGGCCCGGGGTCGCGCCCGTGACCCAGACCGACCTGCTCGAGCCGCTGAAGGTCTACCAGGCCAAGGTCACCCAAGGGCTCGACCAGCTGAACACCGACGTCACCGCGCTCAAGGACGCCGTGCACCGCGGTGACCGCACCGGCAGCGAGTCCACCTGGCTCACGGCGCACCTCACCTACGAGCGCCTCGGCGCCGCGTACGACGCCTTCGGCGACTCCGACGGCGCGATCAACGGCACCACCCAGGGCCTGCCCGGCGGCACGAGCGACCCGGACTTCACCGGCTTCCACCGCCTCGAGTACGGCCTCTGGCACAACGAGGACATGAGCGCGCTCGGCGGGGTCGTCGACCAGCTCGCCTCCGACGTCCAGGACCTGCGCACCGCGTTCCCCCAGAGCCAGGTGGACCCCAACGACCTCGGCCTGCGCGCCCACGAGATCGTGGAAAACGCCCTGCAGTTCGAGCTCACCGCGAAGACCGACTACGGCAGCGGCACCAACCTCGCCACCACTCGCGCGAACCTCGACGGCGTGCAGACGGTGCTCGACGTGCTGCGCCCGCTGCTCGCCCCGCGTTACCCCGCACTGTCCGGTGTGGACAGCTGGCTCAAGCGCACCGAGACCACTTTGGACGGCGCCCACCGCGCCGACGGTTCGTGGACGCCCGTCTCGGCGCTCACCGCACCGCAACGCCAGAAGATCAACGCCGACGTCAGCGAGCTCACCGAGCGGCTCGCCCCGATCGCGGCCATCGCCGAGCCCCGGAGGGTTTCGTGACCGTGCAGGAACCCGCCGAGTCCTCCCGCAGGACCTTCTTGCGCCGCACGGTCGTCGGCGCCGGCCTGACCGCGGTCGCCGGCGTGAGCGCCGGCACGGTGGCCGCGAGTGCCGCCGGCGCCGGCTCGGCCGGGGTCGCCTTCCACGGCGCGCACCAGGCCGCCGCGGTGCGCCAGCCGCCCGCGCAGAGCGTGGTGGCCTCGTTCGACGTGGTGGCCGACAACAAGGCCGAGCTCACCGAGCTGTTCAAGGAGATCACCGACCGGGCGCGCTTCCTCACCACCGGCGGCGCGCCCGCGGCGCTCGGCATCACCGCGCCGCCCGCCGATTCCGGTGTGCTGGGCCCGATCGTGCCGGTCGGTGACCTCGGCGTGGTGCTCGGCGTCGGCTCGTCGCTGTTCGACGACCGCTACGGCCTGGCGGCGCTGAAGCCGAAGAAGCTCAAGCCGATGACGATGTTCCCGAACGACGCGCTCGACGCGGCCCAGTGCCACGGTGACCTGTCGCTCACGCTCTCGGCCGACAACACCGACACCGTGCTCCACGCGCTGCGCGACATCACCCGCGCGACCCGCGGCGGCATGCAGCTGCGCTGGAAGATGAACGGCTTCGCCTCGCAGCCGCGGCCTTCGGGCACGCCGCGCAACCTGATGGGCTTCAAGGACGGCATCTCGAACCCGATCGAGTCCGAGTTCGACAAGCTGGTGTGGGTCGGGGCCGGCGAACCCGCGTGGGCCCAGGGCGGCACGTACCAGGTGGTGCGGCTGATCCGCATGCTCGTCGAGTTCTGGGACCGCGTTTCGCTGACCGAGCAGGAAAACATGTTCGGCCGCCGCCGCGACACGGGCGCACCGCTCGACGGCGCGAACGAGCAGGACGTGCCGAAGTACGCCGACGACCCGATCGGCACCGTCATCCCGCTCACGAGCCACATCCGGGTGGCCAACCCGCGCAAACCGGAAACCGATGACAGCCGGATCCTGCGCCGTGCGGTCAACTACGACCGCGGCGTGGACACGAACGGCAACCTGGACATGGGCCTGATCTTCACCTGCTACCAGCAGGACCTCGAGCGTCAGTTCGAGGCGGTCCAGAAGCGGCTCATCGACGAGCCGCTGGTCGATTACATCTCCCCGTTCGGTGGCGGTTACTTCCTGGCGCTGCCGGGGGTGACCGGTCCCGACGACCACTACGGCCGGGCCTTGCTGGCCTGAACCGTTTCCCGCAGTTGCAGTTCCCACCACAAAGTCACCGAAATCAGGAGGATTCCCCAGTGGACACAGGAATCGGCAGACGGCGGCGCCGCACGCGGCGGCTGCTCGGCGCCGGTGCGCTCGCTTCCGCGGCCGCGCTGGCGATCGTCACCGGCTCCACGGCGTCGACCGCCGACGCCCAGTCGCTGCACACCTTGCCGGCTTCGTGGCTGCCGACTCTCACCCCGATCAAGCACGTCGTGGTGATCTTCGGTGAGAACATCTCGTTCGACCACTACTTCGGCACCTACCCGAACGCGACCAACCAGGACGGCACGCCGTTCAAGGCCGCGCGCAACACCCCGAAGGTCAACGGCCTCGACAAGAAGCTGCTGAACAACAACCCCAACGCCTACGACCCGAAGCGCCTTTCCCCCGACCAGGCGCTGACCTGCGACCAGAACCACTCCTACGGTGCTGAGCAGGCCGCGTTCAACGGCGGCAAGATGGACAAGTTCGTCGAGAAGACCGAGACCGACAAGTGCACGGGTCAGCCGATCCTCTTCGGCGAGCCGGGCCTGGTCATGGACTACTACGACGGCAACACCGTCACCGGTATGTGGAACTACGCTCAGAACTACGCGATGAGCGACAACTCCTACAACACCAACTTCGGTCCGTCGACCCCCGGTGCGCTCAACCTGATCTCGGGCCAGACGGGCGGTGCGCAGGCGGTCACCTCGGTGACGCACCAGCCGACCACCGACGCCTACGCCGTCGTTTCCCCGGACAAGAAGGGGATCGGCACGGTCATCAACGACCCGGACCCGGCGTACGACGACTGCTCGGACAAGAACCACACCGCCACCGAGAACCTGGCTTCCATGCAGGGCAAGAACATCGGTGACATGCTGAACCAGCGCCACGTGACCTGGGGCTGGTTCCAGGGTGGGTTCAAGCCGACCGGCACCCAGAACGGGTTCTCGGTCTGCGGCGCCTCGCACAACAACGTGGGCGGCATCCCGGTGACGGACTACAGCCCGCACCACGAGCCGTTCCAGTACTACAAGTCGACGTCGAACCCGAAGCACCTCCCGCCGTCCTCGGTGCAGGCCATCGGTCAGACCGACCGCGCCAACCACCAGTACGACATGACGGACTTCGACGCCTCGCTGAAGGCCGGCTCGATGCCCGCCGTGAGCTTCCTCAAGGCCCCGGCCTACGAGGACGCCCACGCGGCCAACTCCGACCCGCTCGACGAGCAGCAGTTCGTGGTCGGCGAGATCAACAAGATCCAGCAGTCGCCGGAGTGGAAGTCCACCGCGATCGTTCTCGCCTACGACGACTCCGACGGCTGGTACGACCACCAGAAGTCGACCATCATCAACGGGTCGCAGGACGCCGCGCAGGACCAGTCCGTCTGCACCGGCACCAAGACCAAGCTGGGCACCACCGCGGACCGTTGCGGTTACGGCCCGCGCCTGCCGCTGCAGGTCATCTCGCCCTACAGCAAGGTGAACTTCGTCGACCACACCCGCACCGACCAGACCTCCGTGCTGCAGTTCGTGGAGGACAACTGGTTCACCGGGCGCGTGGGCGGCTCGTCGTTCGACTCGCGTGCGGGCGGTCTGTGGAACATGTTCAACTTCTGGTACCCGCAGGCGGGCAAGCTCCCGCTGGACCCGAAGACGGGTGCGGTCGTGAAGAGCGGCCACCACTACTGAGCACCGAGCACTCGTAGTACTCAGTAGCGCTTCTCGGCAACACCAGTAGTACGCAGTTCAACTCCGAAGGCCACCGGGTTCGTCGAATCCGGTGGCCTTCGGCCGTTTCCGGGCCACCTGGGACGGTGTGGGTTCCGGGCCGCCCGCACCGTCCCAGGTGGATCACGGCGGTGTCCGGTGTGGCCCACGAGACAACGAGCAGCGGTATCGAACCAAGTAACCAACTGGTTGGATACTACATGGAGATCACAGAAATGTCCGGTCCGTTCGTTTTCGTCGCCACCAACAGCGTGGTTCCCGGCAGGTTCGACGCGGAGGCCGGCCGCGCGCCCGGCTGGGCCCGGTTCGTCGACGAGCACGAGCCGCGCCTGATCGGGTTCCACGAGTACGCGAACGCCGACGGCACCGAGGTGGAGTTCGTGCAGATCCACCCCGACACCGACTCGTTCGAGCACCACATGCGCGTGCTCACCGAGCACGCCGACCCGGCGTTCCGCGAGAACCTCACGGCCACCACGAGCATCCGCGTGTACGGCACGCCCACCGAGGCGATCCTCGCGATGCTGCGCGACCTGGCCGGCGCGGGTGTGCCCATCACCGTGTTCCCGCACCACCTCGGCGGCTTCACTCGCGACTGAGCGCATTCCGTCGCGATTTTCCCGCGGCAGGCCACAGTTCGGGAATGCCCCTTGCGCTCGGGGTTACCGCACTGGTCCAATCCCCGCCATGGCCACGTGGACCGAAACGCCGCGCTTGCGGCTGCGTCCGTTCACGTCCGCCGACGCCGGCGTGCTCGCGGATCTCCACGGAGATCCCGCGGTGATGCGCTTCGTCGACGACGGCCGGCCCGTGTCCCGGGAAGTGGTCGAGCACAAGACACTTCCGGAGATCCTCGCGGAATACCGGGATCTTCCCGCGGGGCACGGGTGTTTCGCCGCCGTGAATGCGCGCACGGACCAATTCGCGGGGTGGTTCTCGCTGAAGCCGGCCGCGAGCCGGGGCCTCGACGCAGGTGGCACCGAAGTCGGCTATCGCCTGGTGCCCGCGGTGTGGGGCCGTGGTTTCGCGACGGAAGGGCTGGGTGCCCTGGTGTGGAAGGCATTCACCGAACTCGATGCCGAGCGGGTGGTCGCCACGACGATGACGGTCAACACGCGTTCCCGGCGGGTGCTCGAGAAGGTGGGGCTGAAGCTCGTGCGCACCTTCTTCCTCGAGTGGCCGGAATACCTGGAAGGCGCGGAACACGGCGATGTCGAGTACGCGCTGTCCAGAGAGGAATGGGTGTCCAGCACCGCGCGACATTAGTCGACACGATAGGGTTCTCCCAGGCACGTCCTGTAGAAGGTGAAGGAACGACGAACCATGGCGCAGAAGGTTCACGTCGAGATGGTGGACGACATCGACGGCAGCATTGCCGATCAGACCGTCCCCTTCATGCTCGACGGGGTTAGTTACGAGATCGATCTGTCCGAAGACAACGCCGCCGCGCTTCGTGATGAGCTCGCGCGCTACGTCACCGCTTCCCGTCGGGTGGGCGGCCGCAAGGTGCGCATGGCCGCCGGGCAGGCGCCGCGGGCGACCTCGTCCGCCGCCGACCGCGAGCGCAACCGCCTCATGCGGGAGTGGGCCGAGGGCAACGGCTTCAAGGTCTCCGACCGGGGCCGGCTGCCCGCGGAGATCGTGAAGGCCTACGAAGAGCGTGAAGCAGAGATCGACGAGGTCGAAGAGGCTCCCGCCAAGCCGGCCCGCAAGCGCGCGCCGCGCAAGAAGGCGAGCGCCTGAGCCGAGCTCAGCGAAAAAGGGGTCCGTCACCGCGGTGACGGACCCCTTCGGTGTTTCCGGGGCTCCGACTGCGTGCAGTGGCCGGGCCTGTGTAGTCGGGGTGACGCGCCACGAAGGTGGTGACGGCCACACGACAACCGCGCGATGCTCGGGGTAGGGTAGCCAAGCCTAAATGCCCTGTGAGTGAAGGTAACCGACTGTGGCCGAGAGAGCCCGCCCGAGAACACTCTCGCTGACGGCCGGGATCGTGGTGCTCCTCGTGGCCCTCGTGCTCGCCGTGGTGCTGAGCATCGCCGTGGGGTCACGGGGGTTGTCGTTCGGCACCGTTCTCGATTCGCTGTTCCACTACGACGCCTCGAATCCCGATCACCTGGTGGTGCACGAGCTGCGGTTGCCGCGCACGCTCGTCGGCGTGCTCGCGGGTGTCGCACTGGGACTGTCCGGCGCCGTGATCCAAGGCGCCACGCGCAATCCGCTCGCCGACCCGGGTCTGCTCGGCGTGAACGCCGGCGCCGCGCTGTGCGTGGTGCTGGGCATCAGCACGCTCGGTATCACCAGCGTCACCGGATACGTCTGGTTCGGCTTCGCCGGCGCGGCCGCCGCCGCGGTGGTCGTGTACGGCATCAGCGCGCTCGGCCGGGTCGGTGCCACACCGGTGAAACTGGCGCTCGCGGGCGCCGCGGTCACGGCGGCACTGCAGTCGGTGACGAGCGGGCTGCTGCTCACCGACACCACCACGTTCGACCAGTTCCGGTTCTGGCAGGTCGGTTCGCTCACCGGGCGCGACACGACCACGATCACGCAGGCGATCCCGTTCATCGTGGTCGGTGTGGTGCTCGCGCTGGTGTCCGCGCGGATGCTCAACGCGCTGGCGCTGGGGGAGGACGTGGCCCGCGCGCTCGGCCAGAACGTGGCCGTGGCGCGAGCGGTGTGCGCGCTCGCCGTGGTCGTCCTCTGTGGATCGGCGACGGCGATCGCCGGGCCGATCGCGTTCGTCGGCCTGACCGTGCCGCACGTCGCGCGGCTGATCACCGGGCCCGACCACCGGTGGCTGCTGCCGTACTCCGCGTTGCTGGCGCCGCTGCTGCTGCTCGTGGCCGACGTGGTCGGCCGGGTCATCGCGCGCCCGGCCGAGGTGCAGGTGGGCATCGTGACGGCCGTGATCGGCGCGCCGGTGTTCATCGTGCTGGTGCGGCGCCGGAAGCTGGTGAAGGTGTGACGCCCCCGACCGGCTCCGCGGGGCTCGCCGAAGCGCTGCGCGCGGTGTCGTCCGCGCGCCGCCAGGGCTCGGCGCGCGGGTGGCTCGTGTCGGTGGCGCTGTTCGTGCTGCTGGTCGTGGTTTTCGCGCTGTCGCTGGCCGTCGGCGACTTCGACGTCCCGCTGGGACAGCTGCCCGGCATCCTCTTCGGCGGCGGGACCGGTGCCGGTGCCTACGTGGTCACGGATCTGCGCCTGCCGCGGGCCGCGGCCGCCGTGCTGGTGGGTGTCGCGTTCGGACTCGGCGGCGCGCTTTTCCAGCGCCTGCTGCGCAATCCGCTCGCGAGCCCCGACGTGATCGGCGTGACGCAGGGCGCGAGTGCGGCCGCGGTGATCTGCCTGGTCCTGCTCGGGGTGTCGGGCTCGGTGCTCTCGGCCGCCGCGTTCGTCGGCGCGCTGCTCACCGGCGCGATCATCTACGTGCTCTCGCGCCGCGGCGGCGTGAACGGCTACCGGCTCGTGCTCATCGGCGTGGGGGTCGGCGCGGTGCTCGCCAGCATCGTGTCGTACCTGATGACGTGGGCCGACGTCACGCTCGCGCAGCAGGCCCTGGTGTGGCTCACCGGGAACCTCAACGGGGTGAGCTGGGACAAGGTGGTGCCGCTCGCGATCGCGCTGGTGGTGCTCGGACCCGCGGCCCTGCTGCTCAGCCGTGCGCTCACCGGCCTGCAGCTGGGCGACGACACCGCGGCCGGGCTCGGCCTGCGCGTGGAGCGCACGCGCCTGCTGCTGCTCCTCGTGGCCACCGCGCTCGCCGCGTTCGCCACCGCGGCGGCCGGGCCCGTGAGTTTCGTGGCGTTCGTGGCCAACCCCGTGGCGACGCGGCTCGTGGGCGGCGCCCGTGTGGGCCTCGTCGCACCCGCCCTCGTTGGCGCGCTCGTGACGCTGCTCGGCGACTTCGTGGCGCAGCACCTGCTCGGCACGCAGCTGCCGGTGGGTGTCGTGACCGGAGCCGTCGGCGCGCCGTACCTGCTCTACCTCCTCGCCACGGCCAACCGGGCCGGCCGGGTCTGAACCGAGTCTCGGAGAAAAAAGCGTGAAAGCGACGACACCCAGCCTGCACACCGAAGGTCTCGAGCTCGGTTACGGACCGGTGACCGTGGTGAAGGACCTCTCGGTGCGCATCCCCGAGGGCAAGGTCACCATGATCGTGGGGACCAACGCGTGCGGGAAATCCACGCTGCTGCGCGGCCTCGCCCGCCTGCTCGCGCCCTCGTCTGGCGCGGTCTTCCTCGGCGGCGAACGTCTCTCTTCCTTGCGCAGCAAGGACGTCGCGCGCGTGCTCGGCCTACTGCCGCAATCGCCGACCGCGCCCGAGGGCATCACCGTGGCCGACCTCGTGGGCCGCGGCCGCTACCCGCACCAGGGTGTGTTCCGCCGCTGGAACGCCGAGGACGACGACGCCGTGGCGCGCGCGATGCTGGCCACCGACACCGTGGAGCTGGCGTCGCGGCCGGTCGACGAGCTCTCGGGCGGGCAGCGCCAGCGCGTGTGGATCGCGATGGCGCTCGCGCAGCGCACCCCGTTGCTGCTGCTCGACGAGCCCACCACGTTCCTCGACATCAGCCACCAGGTCGAGGTGCTCGACCTGCTCGCGGACCTCAACCACCACGACGGAACCACCGTGGTGATCGTGCTTCACGACCTGAACCTCGCGGCCCGCTACGGCGATCACCTCATCGCCATGAAAAACGGGTCGATCGCCGCCGAGGGAGCCCCCGGCGAAATCCTCACCGCCGAACTCGTCGAGGACGTGTTCGGCATGCCGTGCCGGATCATCGCCGATCCCGTGTCCGGCACCCCCATGGTCGTCCCGATCGGCCGCCACCGCGCCGGCACCCCCACCACACAGCCCTAGGAAGGAACACCTCACGATGGCCAGATGGACCAAGGTCGTCGGCGTCCTCGCCGCCGCCACGCTCCTGGGCGCGTGCAGCCAGCCCGCCAACACGACCACCTCGGGGGTTGGGGACAAGGACGTCGCCACCGGCGGCCGCCTGTTCTCCACCGCCGACACCGAGACCGCCAAGCTCAAGGCCGACGTCGGCCCCGGCGTCTTCCCGCGCACGGTCACCCACGCGCTGGGCCAGACGAAGATCGAGAAGGCACCCACGCGGGTGATCGTGCTCGACAGCGGTGAGCTCGACGACGTGCTGGCGCTCGGCGTCACGCCCGTCGGCATGGCCACGACCGCCGGCCAGACCGGCGTGCCGAGCTACCTCGCCGACCGCGCCAAGGGCATCCCGACGATCGGCAGCACTGACAACCTGAACCTCGAGAAGATCGCTTCGCTCCAGCCGGACCTGATCCTCGGCAGCAAGCTGCGCGCCAACGACCTGTACCCGCAGCTGTCGAAGATCGCGCCGACGGTGTTCAGCATCCGCCCGGGCTTCCCGTGGAAGGAAAACCTGCTGCTGATCGGGGCGGCGCTGGGCCAGGAGAACAAGGCCGTGGCGGCGCTCAACGCGTATCAGAAGAAGGCCGACGAGGTGAAGGCCGGGATCAAGGGCAACCCCAAGATCTCCTTGCTGCGCTTCCACTCCACCGGCATCCGGATCTACGGCGACCTGTCGTTCATCGGCGTGATCTTCAAGGACGTCGGCCTGCAGCGCCCGGACAACCAGCACATCACCGAGCTGGCCAAGCAGATCTCGCGCGAGCGCATCGACGAGGCCAACGGCGACTGGATCTTCTACTCCAGCTACGGCGCAGGCCCGAACGCCGACGAGAAGGCCGTGACGGGCAGCGGGCTGTGGAACGGTTTGAGCGCGGTGAAGGCGAAGCAGGCCATCCGCGTGAACGACGAGGTGTGGTTCCTCGGCCTCGGGCCGATCGGCGCCGACCACGTGCTCGACGACCTGAAGAAGTACCTCGGCTGAGCCGGTCGGTTCCGGCGTGAGCCGGGAAGGGCGCCTTGCGGGAATCGGATTCCCCCAAGGCGCCCTTTTTTGCGGCTGGTCAGGCCGTGCGGTAGATCGTCTTGAACTGCTGGTAGTTCCCCAGCGCCTCCGGCCCCAGCTCCCGGCCGATGCCACTCGCCTTCACCCCGCCGAACGGCGCCACCGGGTCCGGCAGGTACGTGTTCACGCCGATCGTGCCGGTTTCCACCCGCCGCGCCACGGACATGCCGCGGTCGGTGTCGGTGGTCCAGATGGTGCCGCCGAGCCCGAAGTCGGAGTCGTTGGCGATGGCCACGGCGTCGTCCTCGTCGGCGTACGGGATCACCGACAGCACCGGGCCGAAGATCTCCTCACGCGAGATCGTGGCGGAGTTGTCCACGTCGGCGAAGATCGTCGGCTCCACGAACCAGCCGACGTCGCGGCCGTTCGGACGGCCGCCGCCGGTGGTCACGCGGCCGCCTTCGGCCTTGCCCTTGGCGATGTAGCCCTCGACCCGCGCGCGGTGCGCCGAGCTGGCCATCGGGCCGATCGCGGTGCCGGTGTCGAGCGAGTCGCCGACCACCGCACCCGACGCCATGTCCGTGAGCACGTCCACGACCTCGGCGTAGCGGCTGCGCGGCGCGAGCACGCGGGTGCCGAGGAAACAGGTCTGGCCGTTGTTCATCATCGTGGCCACGAAGAGGCCTTCGACGCTGCCGGCGACGTCGGCGTCGGCGAGGATGATCGCGGCCGACTTACCGCCCAGCTCGAGCGTGACCGGGCGCAGCAGCTCCGCGCACGCCGAGGCGATCGCGCGGCCGGCCACCGTGGAGCCGGTGAACGCGACCTTGTCCACGCCGGGGTGCTTCACCAGGTACGCGCCGAGGTCGCGCCCGCCCGGCACGATGCTCACGACTCCCGGCGGCAGGCCCAGGTCCTTGAGCACCTCGGCCAGCAGGAACGTGTCGAGCACCGTCTCCGGCGAAGGCTTGATCACGATCGAGCAGCCGGCCGCCAGCGCCGGGGCCAGCTTGAAGAACAGCAGCGTCTGCGGGTAGTTCCACGGCACGATCGCCGCGACCACCCCCACCGGGTCGCGCCGGACCACCACGTTGCCACCGAAGGCGCCCTGGCGGGTCTCCTCCACCGGCTGCTCGCGGATGATCCCGCCGTACATCTGCAGCAGGCCCGCCGGATACCCGGTCTCGGCCTGGATCGCGGCGCTCGCGATCGGCATGCCGTTCTGGGCGCTCACCAACTGCGCGAACTCGGAGCTGCGCTCGGCCATCACCCCGGCGAAACGGTCGAGCACGTCGGCGCGCGCCGACGGCTCCCAGTGGGCCCAGCCCTGCGGGTCGCGGATCGCCGCCCGAGCGGCCGCCACGGCCTTGTCGACGTCGGCGGGCCCGGCTTCCGGTACCTGCCCGATGGCTTCTTCCGTGCTCGCCGACAGCACGGTGATGGTGGCGTCGGTGGACGGCGCCGTCCATTCTCCGCCGATGAACAGCGCGTCGTGTACGTGCTTCACCGCAAGACTCCTCGGCCACTTCGGCGCCGCCTCGTTGCGGCGCGAACCACAGCGTGGACCGAAGCTCTACACAACAGTTGTCGCAGCGCGCCAGATTTGTTGTTCCTCGGCGTATGCTGGATCAACTGCACCCAGAACGACCTGGGAGAAGCTGATGGGGCGAAGTCGGCCGGTCGAGCGGCTGAGCAACGAGCTGTGGAGCCACGAGCTCGCCCAGGCCTTCGCCGGGCTGCACGCCGAGCGGCACGACAACGGCGAGCTGCCCCTCGGAGCGCTGGCGGTGATGCAGCTCGGAGACGTCGGCATGTACGACGTGCGCGGCACCACGCAGGTGGTGCGCCGCACCTCGCGCACCGCGCACTCGGAAAGCGTCGACCTGCTGAAGATCTGCCTGATCGAGCGCGGCTCCGCGCTCGTGGAACAGGGCCGGCGGCGCGTGTCGCTCGACCTCGGCGATTTCGCGCTCTACGACCTGCGCCGGCCGTACCAGCTCACGCTGCACGGGGAGTTCCGTTGCGCCGTGATGACGGTGCCGCGGAAGGTGCTCGGCCTGCCGGAGTCCACGCTCGAGGCGATGATGGAGCACCGGTTCCCCACCGGCCGCGGCGTCGGGCAAGTGTTCGCGTCGTACCTGCGCAGCGCGCTCGACGAGCGCGAGACCCTGGCCGAAGGCCCACCGGTGCGGCTGCGCGAGGCCGCCGTGGCGCTCCTCGCGGCCACCCTCGGCAGCGCCTTCGCCGAGGGCACCGACCTCCCCGCGGGCCACGCGAACGTGGTGCTGCGCGAACGCGTGCTCGACCACGTCCGCGTGCACCTGGCCGACCCGCACCTCTCGCCGGCCGCGGTGGCCACGGCGCTGCACATGTCGCCACGCTCGCTGCACCGCCTGTTCGAGGACTCGGGCGAAACCTTCGGCGGCACCGTCCGCAAGCTCCGCCTCGACGCGGTCCGCCGCGACCTCACCGACCCCCTGCTCGCGGGCCGCAGCATCGCAGCCGTCGCGGCGCGCTGGGGGATCACGGACCAGCCGTGGCTTTCGCGCGCGTTCCGCGCGGAGTTCGGCGTCACGCCCTCAGGCCTGCGGCGGCGGGTCACCGGGTCTTAGCCACGCGGTCGAGAAGCTGCTCGCGGCCGGGGTGCTCAAGGTCAGGTGGGTTCGTCGGCCAGGTCGGCGAGGTCGAGCCGGGTGGCCGAGGCGAAGTCGACGGTGAACCTGGCCAGCATGGCTGTCCGCATGATCTGTTCGTCGGTCAGGTTGTGGATCGTGGGCGTACTCGTCGGTCATCAACTGCTCTGGCGAGATCGACTTCTCGACCACTCGCTCAAAGACCCAGCCGCGCGTCGAGGTCGATCTTGCCGCCCACGGCGTCCAGGATGGCGCGCAGGGCGGTTTTCTCCGGGAGTTGCCGGCCGTGCTGTTCGGCGTGGGCGCGCATGAGGTTGCCGATGTGGCGTTCGGGGTTGGCCCACGTGGGCCAGCGGCGGCGGGCGATCGTGGCGAGCTCCGCGAAATCCGGTGCGGCCGGCGTGGTGGCGTCGAGCAGCCAGTTGAGGTAGGTGCGCAGCACGGCGACCGGGAAGCTGCCCGGGTGGCTCAGCGCGCCGTGGCCCGGCACGAAGGTGCGGACCGTCGGGAAAGTCTTGTCCAGCCAGTAAAGCGCGTCGAGCCAGCCGGGGATCGAGCCGTGGATCGCCATGGGCGTGGAGCCGACCGAGAGCAGGTCGCCGGTGAACAGCGTGCCGGTCTTGGGTTCGAACGCCACGAGGTCGCCGTCGGTGTGGGCGACGCCGGGGAACGGCACGACCTCCACGGTCACGCCGCCGAGGTCGACCTCGCGCGGCTTGATCACGGCGTGCACCGCCTCGGGCTTCGGCGCTTCGAGCGTGCCCCAGTTTTCGCAGTCGAAAGTGTCCTCGTAGCGCTGCGGCCCCGCGCGCACGGCCGACACGGCCGACTCGGCGGCGAGGATGCGCCCGCCGTTGCGCAGGGCCACGCCGGCGCCGTTGTGGTGCGCGCCGTGGGCGTGGGTGAGCACGAGCGTGAGCGGCATTTCGACGGTCGAGTACTTGCGGACGTCCTTGACCAGGTCGAGGGTGTCGCGCTCGGTACCGCACGTGTCCACGAGCAGCACGCCCTCGCGGCCGCGGATCCAGCCGCAGTTGGACACGAGCCAGTCGGCCGGGCTCCGGACATACGCGACCACGCTCGGGTCGGAGTACCTGAGCGGCACGATGTTTCGCCTGATGGCGGGCATGGGGTCCCCCTCGTGGGCTGCGCCGCCGTGATCCCGGACCACTGCATGGTAGTGGATCACTGACCTTCGAATGGTATAGACCAAGTGGGCGTATGTCAGCAGTCTGGGGGGTCCACTGTGTGCTCCGTCGCACGGCCCACGCCGGTGCCTCCCTACGCCGACCCGGCAGACCATACCTCCGGTTTCCCGTTGCTTCAGGTCGGCGACGAGGCGTGACCGTGCGATCACTTCTGGTGAATCCTGTGCGGACCAGTGCGCGGACGCGGTTCAGAACTTTGGTACTGCTTCCACCACCTCCGGAGCGTTTGTCCGGTTGACGCGTTGACGACGCTGTGACGAGCCGCTTACAGTCCGTTCAATCTGTTGAACCCCGTTCATATCTGTGAATGACGAGGTGTGTCGTGCGGCGCTGGTTGCCCGTGGTGTTGGCCCTGGCCCTGAGTTTGTCCGTCACCCCGGCGATCTCGGCGGAGGTGGCGCCGCGCGCGGGCGGCGTGACGCGCGGCGAGACCGACCTCGACGCCGGGTGGCGGTTCGTGCGCGCCGACGTGCCGGGTGCCGAGCAGCCCGGGTACGCGGACTCGTCGTGGACGCGCACGAGCGTGCCGCACACCTGGAACGCGCTCGACGGCCAGGACGGCGGCGGCAACTACTACCGGGGCGCCGGCTGGTACCGAAAACACGTGACCCCGGCGAAGGCGTTGGCCGGCAAGCGGTTGTGGCTGCAGTTCGACGGCGTGAACACAGTGGCCGACGTGTGGGTCAACGGCGTGCACCTCGGTCAGCACCGCGGCGGTTACGCGACCTTCCGCTTCGACGCCACCGACGCGTTGAAACCCGGGCGCGACAACGTGATCGCGGTGCGCGTGGACAACTCGGCGCAGGCCGACGTGGCCCCGCTCAGCGCCGACTACACGTTCTTCGGCGGCATCTACCGCGACGTCTCGCTCGTGGCGGTCGATCCGCTCGCCGTGCGGCTCGACGATTTCGGCGGCCCGGGCTTCTACCTCACGCAGCGCTCGGTCACGGCCGAGCAGGCGCTGGTCGACGTGGTCACCAAGGTGCGCAACAGTTCCGGCGCCCCTCGCGACGTCCGGGTGCGCACGACCGTCGCCGACGCGCGGGGCCGGGTCGTGACGCGCACGATGTCCGAGCCGCAGCGGATCACCGGCGATCTCGACGTGGCCCAGCAGCTGGCCATCACCGATCCGCACCGCTGGCAGGGCACCGCCGACCCGTACCTGTACCGCGCGAGCGTGGACGTGCTCGACGCGCGCACCGGCCGCGTCACCGACACCGTGAGCCAGCCGCTCGGCCTCAGGACGTCCACTGTGGACGCGAACCAGGGCTTTTTCCTCAACGGGCAGCACCTGGCCCTGCACGGCGTGAACGCCCACCAGGACCGCCTCGACGAGGGCTGGGCCGTGGCCGACCGGCAGCGCGACCAGGACTTCGACCTCATGGACGAGATGGGCGTGAACGCGCTGCGGACCGCGCATTACCAGCAGTCGCAGCACGTGTACGACCTCGCCGACCAGCGCGGGTACGTGGTGTGGGCCGAGATCCCGCTCGTGAACGGCATCACCGACAGCGCCGCGTTCCGCGCCAACGCCACGCAGCAGATGTCCGAGCTCATCCGGCAGAACTTCAACCACCCGTCCATCGCGTTCTGGGGCATCGGCAACGAGCAGGCCAAGAACGACGCGGTGACCAACGGGATCCTGCAGGACCTCGCCGACCAGGTGAAGGCCGAGGACCCGGCGCGGCTTTCCGTGTACGCCAACCACAAGGGTGGCCAGGACGCCGTGTCCGGCCACGCGGATCTCGCGGCCTACAACAAGTACTACGGCTGGTACGACCTGTCCGCGCCCGGCCCCGGCCCCTGGACCGACCAGCTCCACGCGGCCGACCCGGCGCGCAAGATCGCGATCAGCGAGTACGGCGCCGGCGGCAGCGTGTTCGACCACGTCGAGAACTCCACCGTGAAGCCGCCGGTGATCCCGTCGCGCGTGCACCCGGAGGAGTACGAGACCTTCGTGCACGAGAACTCGTGGAAGCAGATCGAAACGCGGCCCTACCTGTGGGGCACGTTCGTGTGGAACATGTTCGACTTCGCCTCCGACGGCCGCACCGAGGGCGACACCCTGGGCCGCAACGACAAAGGCCTGGTCACCTACGACCGGCAGACCCGCAAGGACGCCTTCTACTGGTACAAGGCCAACTGGACGACCACGCCGTTCGTCTACCTGACCAGCCGCCGCTGGACCTCGCGCACCGAAGCCGCGACCACGGTGAAGGCGTACGGCAACGGCGTGGACACGGTTTCGCTCACCCTGAACGGAACGCCCGTCGGCGCGCCCGCTGCGTCACCCGACCACATCTACACCTGGCCGGTCACCCTCGCGCCCGGCAAGAACGTGGTGAAGGTGAGCGGTGTGAAGGGCGGCCACGCCTACACCGACACGGTCACCTGGACGCTGACGCCGTAGCCGGCCGGAAGTCCGTGCGGTAGCGGCTCGGCGCGATCCCGACGTGGCGCGTGAAGTGCTGGCGGAAGGACACCGCCGAGCCGAACCCGCAGCACCCGGCGATCTCGGCCACCGGCAGGTCGGAGCTCTCGAGCAGCTGCTGCGCGCGGGCGATGCGCTGGTCGAGCAGCCAGCGCAGCGGCGTGGTGCCGGTCTCGGCGACGAAGCGGCGCGCGAAGGTGCGCTCCGACATCGCCGCCCAGCCCGCCAGCTCGGCGACGGTGAGCGGCCGGCGCAGTTCCCGCAGCGCTCGTTCACGAACGGCGGCGAGCGGTTCCTCGTCGCGGGCCGGGCTCGGCGCGGTGATGAACTGGGCCTGGCCGCCGGAGCGGAACGGCGCCGTGACCATGGAGCGCGCGATCGACGCCGCGACGTCGGCGCCGAGCGTGAGGCGCACCAGGTGCAGGCACAGGTCGATGCCGGCCGCGACGCCCGCCGAGGTCCACACGCCGTCGGCACCCGTGAAGAGCACGCCGGGGTCGACCTCGGCGCGCGGGTGGCGGCGCGCGAGCTCGCGGGTGAAGCGCCAGTGCGTGACGGCCGGGCGGTCGTCGAGCAGACCGGCCGCGCCCAGCACGAACGCGCCGAGGCACAGGCCGGCGACCTGCGCCCCGGCCCGGTGCGCCGCGCGCAAGGCGGCCAGCAGCTCGGGCGACGGCTCGGCGTCGAGGTTCGCCAGGCCGGGCACCACCACGACGTCGGCGGTGCGCAGCCAGGAGAACGTGCGCTCGGGCTTGAACACCGCGCCGCCGACCAGCTCCACCGGGTCCTTGGTGGCCGCGCACCGCCGCAGCTCCACGTCGGGCCCGCTGCGCGCACCCCACACCTCGTCGACCACGGCCGTGTCGAACAGACGGGCGCCGTCGAAGAGCACCAGCGCGATCTTCTGCATGGCTTCGAGGGTAGCTGGCAGGATCTCATCGCTGACCGACATCTCTGCCACTCACCGCCCGGGCGCGATCCGGGGCAGGATGGTCGTCATGACCTCCTTCACGCTGCGCCACCTCGGCGGCCCGACCTCGCTCATCACCTACGCCGGCGTGCGGCTGCTCACCGACCCGACCTTCGACGAGGCCGGCGAGTACCCGATCGGCAACCGCGTGCTGGTGAAGACCATGGGCCCGGTCGCGACTGCGGCCGAGGTCGGCGCCGTCGACGCGGTGCTGCTTTCGCACGACCAGCACGCCGACAACCTCGACCACGGCGGCCGCGCCTACCTCGAGACGGCGCCGCTCACGCTCACCACGGCCTCGGCCGCCGAGCGCCTCGGCGGCACCGCGCAGGCGCTGCCGAACTGGAGCCACGTCGACCTGCCCGGCGGCGTCCGCGTGACCGGCGTGCCGGCGCTGCACGGCCCGGAAGGCGCCGAGGACAAGGTCGGCGAGGTCACCGGCTTCCTGCTGTCGGCCGACGGCCGGCCCACCGTGTACGTGAGCGGGGACAACGCGTCGCTCGACCGCGTGCGGGCGATCGCCGGGCGCTACGGCCCGGTGCCGATCGCCGTGCTGTTCGCCGGCGCCGCGCGCACGCCGCTGATCGACGCGTACCTGACGCTGGAGTCGACGGCCGCCGCCGAGGCCGCCGAACTGCTGCAGGCCACCGACGTCGTGCCGCTGCACTTCCAGGGCTGGGGCCACTTCACGCAGGGGCCGGACACACTCACGGCCGCGTTCGAGGGCAAGCCGGCGCGGCTGCACCTGCTCGAACCGGGCCAGGAAGTCAGCCTCGGCTGACCGCCGTCCGCGCGAGGGCGACCGCGCCCAGGGCGACCGCCTTCGCGCCGCCGCGGGCCAGCCGCACGTCCACCGGG
This sequence comes from Amycolatopsis rhabdoformis, assembly GCF_035918295.1. Classification (GTDB taxonomy): domain Bacteria; phylum Actinomycetota; class Actinomycetes; order Mycobacteriales; family Pseudonocardiaceae; genus Amycolatopsis; species Amycolatopsis rhabdoformis. The sequence goes on along the minus strand of NZ_CP142149.1, from coordinate 5,928,844 downwards.
GCGCCGGACAGCAGGGGGTGCTCGGTCAGCGCCTCCTGCATCGGCTTTTCCAGCAGCGCCCACGAGTTCGTGACCGAACCGCCGACCACGGCCGTCGCGATGCCGAGCAGGCCGCACGCGTGGGTGATGGCCTCGCCGAGGAAGCGGCCGGCGTCGGTGAAGACCGTGAGCGCGGCTTCGTCACCGGCCAGCGCGGCGGCCGCGACGGACTCCGCGGGCAGGGCCACGCCCGTCGCCTCGGTGTAGCGGCGGGCCAGCGACCGGCCCGACGCGTAGGCCTCCAGGTGGCCGGTCTGCCCGCAGGTGCAGGGCGCGGGCCCGTAGGTGCCGACGTGGCCGATCTCGCCGGCGCCGGTGCCGCCGCCGTGCAGCAGCGCACCGTCCACGTACACCGCGCCACCGACGCCGGTGCCCAGCGCGACGCCGAGCACGTGCCGGTCCTCCTGGGACAGTTCGCCGAGCAGGAACGCGTTCACGTCGTTCTCGGTGACCACCGGCACGCCGCCGAGCCGCGCGGACAGGTCCGTGTTCACGGAGGTGCCGGCCCAGCCGGTGAACGAGTCGCCGGTGACCACGATCGTGCCGGTCGCCGGCTCGACGACCCCGGCCGCACCGACGCCGACGCCCGCCAACCCGGCGGGTGCCAGTGAGGTGACCAACGCGGCCGCTCGGTCCAAGATCGCCGCGCCACCGAGGTGCGCGCCCGAGTCCGCCGTGGCCGACGCCAGCGCACGGCCCTCGGCGTCGCACACCACCACCAGCGTTTTCGACCCGCCGATGTCGACGCCGGCCCACAGTTCGCTCACGCCGCGGGGTCCACGTCCGCCAGCGCCTCGCGGCGGCCGCGCTGCACCGCGGGATCCGGCACGGGGGAGGACAGCAGCAAGGCCTGCGTGTACGGATGCGTCGGCTCACGCAGCACCCGCGCGACCGGGCCCTGTTCCACCAGCTCACCGCCGCGCAGCACGGCGACGCGGTCACACAGGCTGTCGACCACCGCCAGGTCGTGGCTCACGAAGAGACAGCCGAAGCCGAACTCCTCGTGCAGCCGCTTGAACACGTCCAGCACCACGGCCTGCACCGACACGTCGAGCGCGCTCGTGGGCTCGTCGGCGATCAGCAGCTTCGGTCCCAGCACCAGCGCCCGTGCGAGGCTCACGCGCTGGCGCTGCCCGCCGGACAGCTCGTGGCCGTAGCGCTCCAGCAGCGATTCGGGCAGTTCGACGGCGTCGAGCAGCTCGCGCACGCGGCGCCGACGCTCGCTGCGTCCGGCGGAGGTGTGCATGACCAACGGCTCGGCCACGGTCTGCGCCACGGTCATCCGCGGGTCGAGCGAGGAAGCCGGGTCCTGGAACACCGCGCCGATCTGGCGCCGCACCGCCCGCGCGTTGCGTCCGGTGCCGCGCGGCAGCGGGCCGCCGAGCACTTCGACCCGGCCCGACTTCGGTGTCACGAGGCCCAGCGCGCAGTTGCCCAGCGTCGTTTTGCCCGAGCCCGATTCGCCGACCAGCCCCACGATCTCGCCCGGCCCGACGCTCAGCGACACCGAGTCGACCGCCCGCTTTCCGCTGTACTCCACCACGATGTCGTGCATCGCCAGCACCGCCGTCGCCGGCTGCGCGGCCACGGCGTCGTGCTCGGCCGCGCCGAGCCGGGGCACCGCGGCCAGCAGCGCGCGGGTGTAGTCGGCCTGCGGTGCGGCGAACAGCTTCGCCGTCGGCGCTTCTTCCACCAGCTTCCCCGAGCGCAACACGAGCACGCGGTCGGCGACGTCGGCCACCACGCCCATGTTGTGCGTGATCAGCAGCGTCGCCGTGCCTTCGGTGTCGCGGATGTCGCGCAGCAGGTCGAGGATCTGCTGCTGCACGGTCACGTCCAGCGCCGTCGTCGGCTCGTCCGCGATGATCAGCTTCGGCCGCGCGGCCAGCGCGATCGCGATCATCACGCGCTGGCGCAGGCCGCCGGAAAGCTCGTGCGGGTACTGCTTCAGCCGCGCCGCCGGCTCCGGCACACCGACGCGGTCGAGCAGCTCGACGCAGCGCGGGTAGTAGGTCTTGTGCCGCCGCCGCGCGGGATCGTGGTTGCGGATCGCCTCGGCGAGCTGGAACCCGATGCGCAGCAACGGGTTCAACGCGGTCATCGGCTCCTGGAACACCATGCCGGCGCCCTGGCCGCGCAGCTTCCGCAGCTCTTCACCGGCCAAGCCGAGCACCTGCTGCCCGGCCAGCTCGATCGAGCCGGTGACCGAGGCCGACGCGGGCAGCAGACCGAGCACCGCGAGCGCGGCCGTGCTCTTGCCGGAGCCCGATTCGCCGACCACGGCGAGGATCTCGCCCGGCGCCACCGTCAACGACAGGCCGGCCACGGCCGGGTCACCGTCCCCATAGGACACCCGCAGGTCGCGGATGTCGAGCACCGCCTCGCTCATCGCCGTCCCTTCACCGCGAACGCGTCGCGCAGTCCGTCGCCGAGGAAGTTGATCGCGCACACCACGAGCACGATCGCGATGCCGGGCGGCAGGATCAGCCACCACGCGCCGTCGAACGTGTAGGTGATGCCCTTCGACAGCATCGCGCCCCAGTCGGTGTCCGGGGCGGGCACGCCGAGGCCGAGGAAGCTCACGTAGGCCACGAGCAGGATGGCGTCGGCGATCTGGAAGGTCGCGTTCACCACCACGGTGCCGATGGCGTTGGGGATCACGTGCCGGAACACCACGCGGGTGCGGCTCGCGCCGAGCACCGTGATCGCGCGGATGTAGTCGCGTTCGCGCAGGCTCACGGTCTCCGCGCGCATCAGCCGCGCCGGCACGAGCCACGACACACAGCCGATGATCAGCGCCAGCACGCCGACGCTCGGCGTGACCAGCGTGGCCGCGACCAGCAGCAGGAACAGTGCGGGAATCGCCACGCCGGTGTCGACCACGCGCATGAGCACGGTGTCGAGCCAGCCGCCGGTGTAGCCGGCGAGCGCGCCCCAGACCGCGCCGATCGCGGTGGCGATGAGCCCGGCCAGCACGCCGATGATCAGCGACGTCCGCCCGGCCACCATGAGCCGGCCGAGCACGTCGTAGCCCAGGTCGTCGGTGCCGAGCGGGTGCGAGCTCCCAGGCCCGAGGCGCGCGGCGCCGAGGTCGGTGTGCGACTGGTCCGTGCCGTAGAGCAGCGGGCCGAAGAAGCAGAACAGGATCACCAGCAGCAGCAGGATCGCGCCGATGAGCGGCGTGCGCCGCGCGAACACCCGCGAAAGGACGGTCACGACCGCGCTCCCTTCACCCGCACGCGCGGATCGATCACGAGCTGCACCACGTCGGCGAGCAGTGAACCGAGCACGGTCGCCACCGCGATGATCAGCACCACGCCGAGCAGCACCGGGAAATCGGCGTTGCGCGCGGCCGTCCAGAACAGCAGGCCGACGCCGGGGTAGTTGAACATCGACTCGACCACCAGCGAGCCGCTAAACACCACCGGCACGTAGTAGCCGAGCATCGACACCACCGACGTGAGCGAGTTCGGCCACACGTGCCGCCAGATGATCGTGCGCTCCGGCGTGCCCTTGGCCCTCGCCGTGCGCACGTAGTCCTCGGCGAGGTTGTCCAGAGTGGACGCCCGCATGTAGCGGCTGAACGCGGCCAGCGCCGCGCCCATGCCCGCGACCACCGGCAGCACCAGCGACCCGGGCTGCGAGAGCAGCTCGCCGATCGTCTCGCCCTGCGCGGCCTGCGCCGGGAACCACGGCAGCACCTGGGCGAACACGATGATCAGCACCAGCGACAGGAAGAACACCGGCGTCGCGTAGAGCAGGAAGGTGAGGCCGGTGGTCACGTGGTCGGCGGCCTTGCCGCGGCGCACGGCCTGCCACACGCCGACCGGCAGCGCGATCACGATCGCGAGCAGCGTGGAGATCGCGGTGAGCAGCAGCGTCTTCGGCACGCGCTCTTCCAGCAGCGTCGAGACCGGCGAGTTCTGCGTGTACGAGTCGCCGAGGTCGCCGTGGAGCAGGCGCACCAGGTAGTCCCAGTACTGCACGGGCAGCGGCTGGTCGAAACCCTGCGCCTGGTTGAACGCGTCGATCTGCTCCTGCGTGGCCTTGACGCCGAGCACGCCGCGCGCCGGACCACCGGGCAGCAGATGCAGCAGCACGAACGTGACCACGGTGACCAGCAGCACCACGACCACGGCCAGCACGAGCCGCTTGACGATGTAGCGGGTCATGTCCTCACCTCGTCCAGTACCAGCGCTGCGGCAGCAGCCCGGCCAGCGGATCCTGGCTCACCCCGCGCAGCGCGGTGTCGATCGCCGACACCTGGTACGGCGGGTTGGGCAGCCAGAGCACGGGCAGCTGTTCGGCCAGGTAGGCGCTGTAGTCGAGCATCGGCTCGGCGCCGGTGGCCCGGTTGGTCGCGGTGATCAGCTCGTCGGCATGGCGGTCGGAGTAGCTGCCGAAGTTCGTGCCCGCGTCGGTGGCGAACAGGTCTTCGCCGCTCGGGTTGGCCGGGAAGTACCAGCTGCCCTGCGTGCCGAAGTACGACAGCTGCCACGAGCACGACGGCTCTTGCGGCTTGCACGCCGTGCCGTTGGCCAGCACGGTGTTCAGCGGCTGCGCGTTGATCTTCATCTCGACGCCGATCTTCGACAGCTCCGAGCGCAGCTCCTGCATGGTGCCGTCGGTCTCGTCGGAGCCCGACTCGGTCAGCATGGTGAGCGACAACCGCGTGCCACCGGCGACACCTTCGCCGCACTGCGCCGGCGCGTTACCCGGCGACGCACACTGCAGCACGCCGTCAGAGCCCGGGGCCCAGCCGTGGTCGGTGAGCAGCTTGCGCGCCGCGGTGAGGTCGAAGGGGTACGGGTTGGTCTTCTGCCGCGGCGACAGGTACTTCCCGTCGTTGTCCTGCGGCACCGGGCCGTAGTCGACGCGGGCGGTGCCGCGCCAGATCACCTTGGTGATGGCGTCCTGGTCCACGGCCCGCTGCAGGGCCTGGCGCACGTACAGCTGCTTGAACGCGTTGCCCAGCTGCGGGTTGTTGAAGTTGAACGGCGAGTAGGTGATCGACCAGCCGTTCCACGGCTCGACCCGGTAGCCCTGCGCCTCGAGTTCCGGGCGCTGGCCGAGGTTCGTGGTCGGCACGTAGCCGTAGTCGACGCCGCCGGCGCGCAGCACGTTGTACTCGGCCGAAGAGCTGGTGAACGTGAGGAACTGCACCGTGTCGAGCTTCGCCGCGTCCGGGCCGGTGTACTTCGGGTTCTTGTTCAGCGTGACCTGGCCCGACGCGGTGAAGCCGCCGAGCGTGAAGGGCCCGTTCACGACCTTCCACAGTGGATTCGTGGCGTACGTGCCGAGCTGTTTCGCCTGCCCCACCAGGAAGTCGAACACCTGCTTGGCGCCGGCCGGGTCGCGGTCGAAGTCGCCGACCGGGCCGGCCGCGCTCGTGCGGTCCCAGGCCTTCTGCGGCATCGGCACCACCAGGCTGAGCTGGTTGGCCGTGAACCAGTCGGCGTTGTACGGCTTGTCGAGGGTGAGTGTGAAGGTGTGCTCGTCGACCAGGTGGAAAGCCTTGATGTTGTCGGGCATCAGGCCTTCGGAGTACTTGCCCCAGTCGTCCTTGCCCGCGCGCACCAGGTTGAGCCAGAACTCGACGTCCCGGCTCGACAGCGGCGTGCCGTCGGACCAGCTGAGCGGCTTGAGCGTGATGGTCACGGTCGAGCCGCCGGCCGAGTAGCTCGGCGGGTTCGCGGCGCTGGAGGGATCGTCGAGCGTGACCGAGCCCGAGCTGCCGTCGTAGTTGTACAGCGGCACGTACAGCTCGTTGCGGACCACGCCGTTGTAGCTCGCGCCGTAGCCGGGGATCGAGATCGGCAGAATCCAGTTGGGGGTCGCCGACGGGGGCAGCGCGAACCGCGCGGTGCCGCCGGTCACCGGCTTGCCCGCGCCGCCGCCGTGCTGCTCACGGCTCGTCGCGCAGCCGGACAGCGCCAGCGCGGCGGCGAGCGTGACCCCGAGCGCGGCGCGCCACCGGTGTCGAGCCATCCGCATCACTTCCAACATCCTTGGTGTAAGTCGATACCGAGGGTCTGTGCGTGTTCTTGGTTGCCGTGTAATGTCGCATGCGCGTTGGAAATTGCCAAGAGGCGATTTCGGAAGCAAGTTTCCGGACAGTTGCATCCAAGTTGATGCAAGTAGCTTTCGCAGTGAGTAGGTGACAGCCGTGGCGCAGGATCCCGCCGGTCTGCTGCGGCTGCTCTGGCTCGTGGCCCACGAGCACGCCGTCTCGCGGATGGACCTCGCGCGGGTGCTCGGGCTGCCGCAGTCGACGGTGTCCGTGCGCACGCAGGCCCTGATCTCCGCGGGCGTGCTCAGCGAGTCCGGGGAAGGCAGCTCGGCCGGGGGCCGGCGCCCGAAGCTGCTGTCGGTGAACGCCGGGTTCGGGCACGTGTGGGCCGCCGACGTCGGGTCGAGCCACGTGCGCATCGGCGCGCTGGACATCGCCGGCAACCTGCTGCACGTGGCCGAGCGGCCGCTGGATATCGGCGGCGAGCCACCGCGGGTCGTGGCCGACTTCGCGGCCGCCGTGCGCGAGGTCGCCGCCGAAGCGCGGTGTCCGGGCCGGCAACTCGGTATCGGGGTCGCGTTCCCCGGGCCGGTCGACGTCGGCGCGGGCACGATCACGCTGCCCTCGCGCATGCCGGGCTGGCGCGGGTTCGCGGTGCGTGAGGCGTTGCGCGAGCACTTCGAGGTGCCGGTGGCGGTGGACAACGACGCGAACCTGCTGGCGCTGGGCGAATCCGTGGCCGGTCCGCCCGGGCGGACGCTGCTCGTGGTGAAGGCGGGCACCGGCATCGGCTCGGGGCTCGTGGTCACCGGCCGGCTCTACCGCGGCCGCGCCGGCGTCGCCGGGGACATCAGCCACGTGCGCGTGCCCGCGGCCGGCGATCGGCCGTGCTCCTGCGGAAACCGCGGCTGCCTGGAGACGGTGGCGAGCGGCGCCGCGCTCGTGGCGCAGCTGCGGGAGCAGGGCATGGCCGTGACCAACACCGCGCAGGTGATGGCCACGGCGGAAGACGGCCACCCCGCGGCCACCACGGCCGTGCGGCGAGCGGGCCTGCAGCTCGGCGAGGTGCTGGCCACGGTGGTGAACTTCGGCAACCCCGACGAGGTGCTGCTCGGCGGCGCGCTGTCGGGCTCGGAAGCGTTCGTGGCGGCCGTGCGCGGCGCGTTGTACGAGCGCTGTCTTCCCTTGGCCACCCGCGAACTGCGCATCGATCGGGTGCGCTTCGGCCCGGACGCCGGGCTCTACGGCGCGGGCGCGCTGGTGCTGGACGAGGTTTTCGACGAAGCGATACGGAGCAAGCGATGACGAAGGTGCGGATCGGGATCACGGGGATCGCCATCGAGTCGAGCACATTCTCCCCGCACCGCTCCACCGTGGCCGACTTCCACGTGACCCGGGGCGAAGACCTGCTGGCGCGCTATCCCTTCCTGCGCGAGAACCGTCCTTCCTGGACCGAGGACGTCGAGTGGGTGCCGCTGGTGCACGCCCGCTCGCTGCCCGGCGGTGCGGTGACCGAGGCCGCGTACGCCGAGCTGTCCGGCGAGATCCTCGACCGCGTGGGGGCGGCCGAGGACCTCGCCGGGTTGTTCTTCGACATCCACGGCGCGATGAGCGTGGTCGGGCGCACCGACGTGGAAGCCGAGCTGGCCACGCGGATCCGCGCGCTGCTGGGGCCGGACGTGCTTATCTCGGCGTCGATGGACCTGCACGGCAACGTCTCGCGCGAGCTGGCCACCGCGCTGGACCTGATCACCTGCTACCGCAAGGCTCCGCACACCGACGCGTGGGACACGCGCGAACGCGCGGCGCGCAACCTCGTTGCGCGCCTGCGTGAAGGGGGCAAGCCGAAGAAGGCCTGGGTGCAGGTGCCGGTGCTGCTGCCCGGCGAGAAGACCAGCACGCGCTTGGAACCGGCGAAGAGCGTCTACGCGGCGGTCGACGAGATCGAGGCGTTGGACGGCGTGCTCGACGCCGCCATCTGGGTCGGGTACGCCTGGGCGGACGAACCCCGTTGCCAGGCCGCCGTGGTCGTGTCCGGCGATGACGAAGACGTGCTGGTGCGCGAAGCCGAGCGGCTCGCCAAGTCCTATTGGGACGCTCGCCGCGACTTCGCGTTCGTGGCGCCCACCGGCACGTTGCCGGAGTGCCTGGCGCAGGCCGTGGCGTCGGAGCGGCGGCCGTTTTTCGTCAGCGACTCCGGGGACAACCCGACGGCCGGCGGTGCGGGGGACACGTCCTGGAGCCTCGACGTACTGCTGCGCACTCCGGCCATCGTGGACTCGGCGCTGACCACGTTGTACGCGGCCATCGTCGACCCGGAAGCGGTGGAGACGGCGGTGGCCGCCGGGGTCGGTGCCACCGTTTCGGTGGCACTGGGCGGAAAAGTCGACTCCGGCCCGCACGGTCCGGTGCCGGTGACCGCCCGCGTGGAGGCGATCGACGCCGAAGACCCGGTCGCCGGAACCGCCGTGGCGTTCGGTGTCGGCGGCCTGCGCGTGATCGTGACGGCCCGGCGCAAGCCGTACCACCTCGAGGCGGATTTCCTCGCGCTCGGGCTACGGCCGCGTGAAGCCGATGTGGTGATCGTGAAAATCGGTTACCTGGAACCGGAGCTGTACGAGATGGCCGCCGATTGGCTGCTGGCCCTCACGCCCGGGGGCGTCGACCAAGACCTGCTGCGCCTCGGGCACGCCGGGATCGAGCGGCCGATGTTCCCGTTCGACGAGGAGATGGCGGAGCCGGCGCTGAAGCCCGAGCTGCTTTGAGCGCCAGTGCGGTGAGCGCGCCGTAGGCCAGGTGGTCGAGCCACTGCGGCCCGCGCGGCAGCGCGCGGATCGCCGAGTTGCGCCGGCCGACGATCTCCAGGTCGAGCAGCGCGATGGCCGCCCCCGCGGCCACCCCTTCGCGCACGGACAGCGGCCGGCGTGAGTCCACGTAGGCCAGCGCGGCCGTCCAGCCGGCCGACACCAGGCCGTGGACCAGCGCGCCGCGCACGAGCCCGGCCTTGCCGCCGGGGGCCAGCGTGCCCGCCGCTCGGGTGGCCGCCAGCGGATCACCACGCGTGATCACCGCGTGCAGGGTCGAGGGCAGTCCGCTGCCGGTCGCTGCCACGGTCCACGCCTTGACCGCGTTCTTCACCCGGCCAGTATGCCTGAGGGCTTGACATGCAGTCAGATGACTGCCTAACTTAGGGTGTGCAAGAGGGACTGGACGGGATGTTTTTGGACAAGGTGTTCAAGGCGCTGGCCGACCCGACCAGGCGCCACCTGCTGGACCATCTGCACGAGGACAACGGACAGACGCTGACCGAGCTGTGCGCGCGCCTGGACATGACGCGCCAGACGGTGACGCAGCACCTGTCGCTCCTCGAAGCGGCGAACCTGGTCAGCACGGTGCGCCGCGGCCGGGAGAAGCTGCACTACCTCAATCCGGTGCCGTTGCACGAGATGCAGGAACGCTGGGTGGACAAGTTCGAACGCCCCCGGCTGCGCGCGCTGAGCGCCGTCAAACGCCGAGCAGAGGAAGCCATGACCGACAAACCGAGCTACGTCTACGTCACCTACATCGAGAGCACGCCCGACAAGGTGTGGGAGGCGCTCACCAGCGCCGAGCTGACCGGGCAGTTCTGGGGCCACCGCAACGAATCCGACTGGCAGGTCGGCTCCCGCTGGGAGCACGTGCGCCTCGACGGCTCCGGCGTCGCCGACGTGTACGGCGACGTGCTCGAAGCCGTGCCGCCGAAGCGGCTCGTCACCAGCTGGTACGACGTGGGCAACCCCGAGGTCCCGCCGTCGCGCGCGACCTTCGACATCGAGCAGTACGACGCGATCGTGCGACTCACCGTGACCCACGAGGACCTGCCCGACGAGCAGGCCAAGCGCGACGTCGGCCGCGGCTGGCCCGCCGTGCTGGCGAACCTCAAGTCGTTGCTGGAAACGGGGCACGTGCTGCCGCAGCAGCCGTGGACCATGCCTTGATTTCTTGGGCCTTGATTTTCCGGGCCTTGGCTACTTGTCGACACCCTCGTACGTGCCTCGCGTGAAGCGCTTCGAGAACACGAAGTACACGATCGCCACCGGCACCGTCATCAGCAGCGCGGCGGCGAGCTTGAGCGGGAACTGGTTGCCCTGCCCGAGCTCGCCGGACACGAGCGAGGCGACGCCGGTGGTGAGCGTGTTCAGCGCCGGGTCCTGGCGCGACACGATGTAGTGCGGCAGCTCGTTCCACGAACCCTGGAACGCCAGGATCGTCATGGTGATGAGCGCCGGCTTCGACATCGGCAGCACCACGGACCAGAACGTGCGCAGCGGCCCGGCGCCGTCGATGCGCGCGGCTTCTTCGACGCTGAGCGGCACGCTTTCGAAGAACTGCTTCATGATGAACACGCCCGACGCGTCGGCCAGCAGCGGGATGATCATCGCCGCGTAGGTGTCGTACATGCCGAACTGGTTGAGCACCAGGAACTTCGGGATCAGCAGCACGACGCTCGGCACGGCGAGGATCGCCACGATCGCGCCGAACACCGCGCCGCGGCCGCGGAAGCGCAGCCGGGCCAGCGCGTAGCCGGCCATCGAGTTGAACACGACCCGGCCGATGGTGATCGTCACCGAGATGAAGATCGAGTTCAGTGCCCAGCGCGGGAAGTCCTGCTGGGCGAGCGTGGCGAACACCGCCACGGACCACTCGTGCGGCCAGGGGGTGAGCGGGTGGGCCGTGGCGTCCGCGTCGGTCTTGAACGCCGTGGCCAGCTGGATCAGGAACGGGTAGATGTAGGCCACGGCGACCAGCAGCAGCACGCCGAGGCCGACCCAGCGCAGGTATCCGCGTCGCTTCACCGCCGGCTCCTCCGTCCGTCCTTTTCGCGCAGCAGCCACCGCTGCACCAGCGTGAGCACCACGATCACCACGAACAGCAGGAACGCGATGGCCGAGCCCTGGCCCCACTGCTTGCCGATGAACGACGTCGAGTAGGAGAGGTAGGCGGGCGTGAGTGTGGTGTTGGCGGGGGCGCCGCGGCTGAGCACGTAAATCTGGTCGAAGACCTGCCAGGTGCCGATGAGGCCGAGGGTGAGCACGAGGAACAACGTGGGCCGCAGCTGCGGCAGGGTCACGCGCCAGAAGCGCTGCCACGCGTTGGCGCCGTCGATCACCGCGGCCTCGTCGATGCCCGGCGGCAGGTTCTGCAGCGCCGCGTAGAACATCAGCATGAACCCGCCCGTGGTCGTCCAGATCACGAGCACGATGATCGAGCACATCGCCACGCTCGGGCCGGAGAGCCAGTCCCACCAGGACAGTCCGAGGAATCCGTGGGCGGTCAGGGCCGGCGGGTTCTGCGGCACGCCGAGTCCGTTGAGGATGATCTGGAAGAGCCCGCGCGGGTCGGCGAACCAGCTCGGCCCGTTGATGCCGAACAGCTTCAGCGCGGCGTTCACCGTGCCGCTGCTGGAGAACAGGAACAGGAACACCACCGAGATCGCGACGGAGCTGGTCACGGTGGGGAAGTAGAACGCCGTGCGGAAGAACTGCTTGCCCTTGAGCCGGCGCTGGTTCAGCACGATGGCGAGGAACAGCGCGAGTGCGGTCTGCAGCGGCACCACGAACAGCACGAAGTAGCCGTTGTTGCGGATGCTGGTGGCGAAGTTGCGTTGCGTGAGGCCGGGTTCGGCGAGCAGCGCGGAGTAGTTGTCACCGCCGACGAAGTGCACCCGCGAGGAGAACGGGCTGCCGTTGCCGGTCCAGTCGCTCACACTCACCCACAGCGCCATCACGATCGGCAGCACGAAGAACAGGGCCAGCACCACCAGCGTCGGCGCGAGGAACAACCAGCCCACCCGGCCTTCGCGGCGGCTCGGGCCCGCGCCCCGCCGCGCCGGGGATGGTGGCGCGGCGGGGGTGGCGGGCGTGGTGAGCACCGTGGTCATGACCGGGGCCTCACTGACCGAGCGCGGCGGTGGTGTTGGTCTGCAGCTGCTGCAGGATGTGCTTCGGGTCCGCGCCGGGCAGCTGCTGGATCTGGGCGTCGAAGTCGGTGAGGACCGGGTCCATCTTGGTGAGTGTCACCGGCCCGTGGGCCGAGTCGGCGCCGGCCAGGAACGCCGCCTGCTGCGGGAACTGTTGCTGGTACTGCGCGCGAGCCGACTGGCGCGAGGGCATCACGCCGAACGTCTTGGCGAACGCGAGCTCCTGCTGCGGCTGCATCAACGCGTCGACGAGCTGCTTGGCCTGGTCCTGGAACTTGCTCTTGGCCGCGATGCCCCAGCACTGCGTGAACGACAGCGTGCCCGCGCCCGCCGGACCGGCCGGCAGCGGCACCACCTGGTACTTGACGTTCGGGTAGTCCTTGGTCATCCCGCCGACCATCCAGTTGCCGTCGACGCTCATCGCGGCCTTGCCGAGACCGAACGCCTCGCCGGAGTCACCCGCGCCGATCTGCTTCGGGTACTTGGCGACGCCGGAGGCGAGCAGGTCCCGCACGTACGTGAGCCCTTGCAGGTTCTGCGGGGTGTCGGCGGTGGCCTTCTTCTGGTCGGCGTCGAGCGGCCAGCCGCCGGCCTGCACGAGGAACGCGCCGACGCGGTCGCGGGTGTCGTTGAACACGAGCCCGGTGTGCCCGCCGGTGGTGAGCTTCTGCGCCGCGGCCTTGAGCTGGTCCCAGTTCTTCGGGATGTCCTTGTCGGTGAGGCCCGCGGCGGCCCACTGGTCGGTGTTGATCGCCAGCGCCAGCGTGGAGAAGTCCTTGGGGACGCAGTAGAGCTTGCCGTCCTTGGTGAACGTGGTGCGCAGGGTCGGGTAGAGATCGTCCTTGTAGGACACCGAGTCGCCGTACGGGAGCATTTCGTCGGCGTAGCCCTGGAACTTCGTGGCGTCCACGGCGAACACGTCGGGCGGGCTGCCGGCCGCGAAGCCCTGGCTCAGCTGCTGCGGCAGGTCGTTGGCGGCGATCACCTGCACCTTCGAGCCGGCGGACCCGGCCGCCCACTTCGCGGTGGCGTCCTGCACCGCCGTGAGCTCGGCGCCGCCGCTGGAGGCGATCATCAGCTTGAGCTGGGCGGGCCCGGACTGCTGGGTCGCGGGCGCCGTCGAGTCGTCGAAACCGCTGCCGCACGCGGTGAGGGTGAGCAACAGGCCGGCGGCGGCTACAGCGGTGATGGGTCGGGGGAGCGGGAGGGGGAAAAGACCGGGGTGGCGCATCGATCCTCCTTGATCGTGCAGGTGGGGATTCAGGTCGTGCGCAGCACGAGCCTCGGGGCGAGCAGGGTCGAGGTGGGTTCGGCGCCGGCGGTGCCGCGCAGCGTCGCGCGCAGCTGGCGCACGCATTCGGCGGCGACCTCGGCGATCGGCTGGGCGACGGAGCTCAGGCCGAGTACGGCGGCGGTGGGGGTGTCGTCGAAGCCGATCACCGACGCGTCGGCGCCGGGGCGCAGGCCGCGCTCGCGCAGTTCGCCGACCACGCCGAGCGCGAGGGAGTCGCTGGCACACACGAACGCGGTGGGCGCCACGGGTTCGTCGAGCAGCCGGGCCGCGGCCGAGCGGCCGCCTTCCACGCCGTCGAACACCGGGATCTGCGGTCGATCGGCGAGTCCCGCGGCGGCCAGCCCGGCTTCCCAGCCGGCGCGCCGGTCGTCACCGGTCTCCGACCCGGCGGGCCAGCCGACGAACGCGATGCGGCGGTGGCCTTGGCGAGCCAGGTGTTCCGTGGCGAGGCGAGTGCCGCGGGCGCCGTCGACGTCGACCCAGCCGTGCGTGTTCTCCGCGCCCCACGGCCGGCCGAAGGTCACGAACGGCAGCTCGCGCTCCTTGAGCCAGCGCGTGCGCAGGTCGTCGTGGTGGGTGTGGGTGAGCACGAACCCGTCGACGCCGACCGAGGCGATGAGATCGGCGTACGCGCGCGTCTCGGCTTCGTCGTCGGCGGCGGTGAAGAGCATGATCCGGTGGTCGTACTCCTCGGCCGTGGCCGTGAGCGAGTGCAGGAACTGGTCGAGGACCACGCCGCTCACGCCGTTGCCGACCGGCGCGATGCGCAGGCCGATGATCTGCGAACGCGCGGTGCGCAGCTGGCGCGCCGCGGTGGACGGGCGGTAACCGAGGCGGTCGATGGCCTCGAGCACGCGTTCGCGGGTGTCCGGGCTCACGAGCTCCGGCGAGTTGATCACGTTCGACACGGTCTGGCGCGAGACGGCGGCGGCTTCCGCGACCGAGTTCAGCGTGGCCCGCTGAGCCATCTCGCACCTCCTGCTGTCCGTGGTCATGGCGATTTGAACGTTCAATCTGGCGGCTACTCTGATCGTTGGCCGCTGACCTGTCAAGACTTCAATCGAACTTGACACGAACCCGGTTTGATCGATCCAATCGAGGGACAGCCGACCCACCGGAGGACGTTTCCATGCAGCCCCTGCTCCACGACCTCGCGATCGCCCTGCGGGCCCCGACCGTCGTCCTCTCCGGTCGCGACGGCCAGATCCGCGGCAACGGCACGCAGGGCCTGCTGCACGGTGACCTGCGGCTCGTGAGCGAAGCGGTGGTGACCGTCGACGGCCACGAGCCCGTGCCGATCGGGTTCGAGGAGCCGGCGGCCGACCGCGGCACCTTCACCGGGCTGCTGCGCCACCTCGGTGACCCCGGCCCGGATCCGACGGTGTGGCTGCGCCGCCACCGTCGCGTCACGGCGAGCGGGGTGACCGAGGAGCTCGAACTGGTGTCGTCGGCCGCCGAGGCGGTGGAGTGCGTGGTCGAGCTGGTGCTGGCGGCGGACTTCGCGTCGATCGAGGTGATCAAGTCGGGTGAGTCGTCCTCACCGCTGGTGCCGGTGCGCGTGGACGGTGGGGTGCGGTGGTCGCAGGGCCTGGTCGGCGCGGTGGTCGCCACCGATGGCGGGACCACTGTGGACGGTGGACGCGTGCTGGTGAAGTGGCGGGTGCGGGTGGAAGACCGCGTGGAACTGCACTGGACGCTCACCGCCACCGACCCGGAGGCACCCTTCGTGCCGGGCTCCGCCGCACGGCTGCCGAAGCCGGTGGTAGAGGCCGACGACCGGCGGTTCACGGCCTTGCTCGACCGCTCGCTCGACGACCTCGACGCGTTGCTGCTCGCCGAACGCGAGCACCCGGCCGACGTGTTTGCGGGCGCCGGCGCGCCGTGGTTCTTCACGCTCTTCGGCCGCGACAGCCTGTGGGCGGCGCGCCTGGCGTTGCCGCTGTCGCTCCAACTGGCCGGCGGCACCCTGCGCACGCTCGCGCGGGCCCAGGGTGAGCACCACGACCCGGCGACCGGCGAGGCGCCGGGCAAGATCCTGCACGAACGCCGCCGCACCGGCTTCGAGGTGCACGGCATGTCGCTGCCCGCGCGCTACTACGGCACGGTCGACGCCACCGCGCTGTGGGTCGGCCTGCTGTACGACGCCTGGCGCTGGGGTCTGCCCGAAGCCGAGGTGCGCGCGTTGCTGCCGAACCTGCGCGCCGCGTTGTTCTGGATCACCGGCCTCTCCGACACCGATGGCGACGGCTTCGCCGAATACCTCGACGAAAGCGGCCGCGGCCTGGCCAACCAGGGCTGGAAGGACTCGGGCGACGCCGTGCGCTTCGCCGACGGCACGATCGCCAAGCCGCCCGTCGCCCTCGCCGAGGTGCAGGGCTACCAGTACGAGGCCGCCGTGCGAGCTGCCGAACTGCTGGCGGCGCTGGGCGAACCGACCGACGGCCTGCTCGACTGGGCCGAAACCTTGCGCACCCGCTTCCGCTCGCGCTTCTGGGTGTCCACTTCGGACGGTCACTACCCGGCCCTGGCTCTGGACGGCGCCAAACAACCCGTCGACTCGCTCACGAGCAACATCGGCCACCTCCTGGGCACCGGCCTGCTGGACCCGGCGGAAAGCTCGTCGATCGGCGACCTGCTGCTCGGTCCGGCGCTGTCCGCCGGCTTCGGCCTGCGCACCATGTCCTCCACGAACGGCGGCTTTTCGCCGCTCAGCTACCACTGTGGCTCCGTCTGGCCCCACGACACGGCGGTGGTCGTGCGCGGTCTGCACCTTTCGGGCCAGTCGTCGCACGCCGCTTCCCTGGGCCGGCAACTCGTCGCCGCGGCAGGGGCTTTCGACAATCGGCTGCCGGAACTGTTCTCGGGCTACGGCTCGGCCGACGTGTCCGCACCGCTGCCGTATCCCGCGTCGTGCCGCCCGCAGGCCTGGGCCGCTGCCTCGGCGGTGACGCTGCTGGTCACCTTCCTGGGCCTGCGCGTCGATGTCCCCGCCGGCGTCGTGACGCTGGACCCACCGCGCCCGAGCCCGGTCGGCGCTCTGAAGGTGACGGGCCTGCCGCTGGCCGGCGGCACGCTCGACGTGACCGTGGCGGCCGACGGCACGGTCACGGATCTGCGGCTGCCGCCGGGTCTTCGGCGGGGTTGACCGAATCGCTCAGCGGGTGAGCCCGGCGATGGTGGCGGTGAGCAGTCGCACGAGCGTCGGCTCGAAGTCGCCGACCGCGAGATAACTCAGGCCGGGATCGGATTCCAGGGCGGTGGCCAGCGCGGCACCGGGGTGGGTGGCCTGCCACAACGTCGCGGCCAGGGCGCTGGTCGCCGTGATCACGTCGAGAGCGGCCGCCTCGCCCAGCCCCGGGGCGGCGGCCTCGATCGCCGTCCGCATGCGCGCGATCGCGGCGCCGCTCGTGTGCTTGAACTCCACCACCCGCGCCACCTCGACGTCGTGCTCCAGGTGGAGCGGCACGTTCGCCAGCAGATCGCACAGCAGTGGATCGCGGGCCAGCGCCGCGGTGAGCAGGCCGGCCAGCTCGGCGGAGGAGACCTGCCGCTCGTGAAGCTCCGCCACGACCTCGTCCGCCCATCGGTCCCAGCCCTGCGCGGCCAGCCGCAACAGCACGTCGCGATGGGAATCGAAGTAGCGGCGGACCGCCGAATGGTGCACTCCGGCGCGCTGTGCCACCGCGGTCAGCGTCACCGACTTCACGCCGTGTTCGAGCGCGAGCTCGCGCGCGGCTTCGACCAGATCCTGCGCGCGCCGCGCCTTGTGCTCGGCCGAGCGCGCGCGCCGGAACGGGGTGGTTTCCACGTCCTCCACTGTAACGCACACGGTGTGCGTTGACGGATTCCCGGCTCGCGGCTACCGTTCTTAACGCACAAGGTGTGCGATAAGTGGAGGGATGGCCGTGAACAAGGGGAACAGCAAGGTCCTGATCGTCACCGGAGCCACGTCCGGCATGGGACGGGCCGTCGCGCTCGGCGCGGCCGCGGCGGGCTACACCGTGGTCGCCACGGGGCGGGACGCGAACCGGATGGCGCGGCTGGAGAAGGACGCCGCCGACCGCGGCACGGAGCTGGACGTCCGCTTCCTGGAGATCACCGACCACCCGGCCGTCGCCGCGCTCGTCGCCGACGTGGCCGAGGCGCACGGGCGCCTCGACGCGGTCGTGTCGCAGGCCGGCGGGATCTACACGCTCGGCACCGCCGAGCAGATCACCATGGACGGCTACCGGTACGTGATGGAGCGCAACTTCTTCGGCAACCTCGCCGTGATCAAGGCCGCGCTGCCGCACCTGCGGGCGAGCCGGGGCCGGCTGATCGTGACCACCAGCGCCAACGGTCTCGTCGGCGCGCCCTACAACGACGCGTACGCGGCGTCGAAGTTCGCGCTGGAGGGCGCGGTGGAGTCGCTCGCGCCGGTGGTGGCCCGGTACGGCGTGAAGACCACGATGGTCGAGCCCGGTCCGGTCGCCACCGACCTCGTCGCGGCCCACCGGTTCGACCGACTGCTGCCCAACGAGCACCTCGACGACAGCCCGTACCCGCAACCGTGGGAGCTGCTGTCGCGGATCATCGCCGGCGCCGGCGCGAGCGCGATGCAGCCCGCCGAGGAGGTCGGTGAGCAGATCCTGGACCTGCTCACGCAGGAGAACCCGCCGCTGCGGTTCCAGACGACCCCGTGGACCACCGACTTCGTGGCCCCGAAGATGTCGGGCGACCTCGACGGGCGCAAGGTGCTCGCAGCCGGCGAGGCCTACCTGGCCCTCGCCGACTGACCCGGCTTGCCCGCGGTTGCCGGACCTACCGGTTGAGCACCATCCGCTCGACGACGGTCCACGTCGTGGTCGTCAGCAGGTACAGCGAAGCGGCCAGGGGAACAAAAGCGGTGACCGCGACTGTTCCATAGGGCAGGAGGCGCAGGAATCGAGCGCCGGGCGCGGTCAGGTCGCGTTGGCGGTCCTGCCAGCGGATCGAGAGCCAGGCCACCACGGCGAGCAGGCCGGCCACCACGAGAACCACCGGGGCAGCCGCGAGGCCGTGGGCGCCGAGCGCGACGCCGAAGAGCGTGCTGCCGAGCAAGGCGTTGGGCGCGCCGGCGATCACGGCCGTGCTGAAGAGGTGGTACATCACCCAGAAGAACGGCAGCTGCACGAGCATCGGCAGGCATCCCACGAAGATCGAGGTGCCCGACTCCTGCTGCAGCTTCGCCATCTCCGAAGCCAGCTTTTCGCGGTTCTTGCCGTGTTTTTCCTGCAGTTTGCGGATTTCGGGCGCCAGCGCGGTGCGGGCCTGCTGACCGCGGGCGGCGGCCCGGGCGAACGGCACGAGCAGCAGCCGCACGGCCACGGTGAACACCACGATCGCGGCGGCCGCCGCCAGTGAGCCGGTGACCGGTTCGGTCGCGTCGGCGAGCCAGTGGACGAGGTGGTACGCGCCGGCGACGGGCACGTCGAGGAATTCGAGCATGACGGAACTCCCAAGGGAGAAGTCGGTTCAGGACACCAACACGACTCGACGCTCACTCGCCCCCACTGCTCCGACCACTCCACTGTGGTGTTGGGCGCGTTGAGTACGCCCAATCCGGCGTTGGATGCGTTGAGCGCATCGAAGGCCGCAGTATTGAACGCCGCAGTATTGAATGCCGCAGTGGGGCGGATGGGGTTGAACCGGCGCCGAGGCCGACGGCGTGGTGCCACGACCGAGGGACTGTCCTCATCGGACAGATCCGTCGGATCAGGCGAACGTCACGCAGCCGGCGAGGAGGAACCGGGTGCTCGGGGCCGGCTTCGGCCCGGTGCGCCGGGATCGCGCAGCCGTAGGAAGGCGGCGCGACGGGAGCGCTGGTTCAGCGCGGTGCGGCGGGCGCGGACCGGCACGGCCCAGGCGGCCAGCTCACCGCGGTTGGCGTTGCCGACGGCGAGCACCACGATCAGGCTCGCGGCCACCACGGACGCGAACGCGAGGAGCGCGGCCGGGCCACCCTGGTCGAAGAGGTGCGCGGCGGGGAACACGAGCTGCAGCAGTGCGTGCATGCGAACGATCCCCCTCCGGTGTCGTCCCGATGATAGCCGTTCGCGGTCATGCTTGCGGTCAAGATTGTGGTCGCGCTTGTGGTTCAGAGCGCCTCTGCGCTATGCTCACCGTGATCCTCATGGAAGTCGGCCTCGCCGCCCGGAGGAGTTTCCCTCTCTCGAACACTTCTTCACCACCGCGGCTTGTACATCCCGCCCGGTTCGAAGTCCCGTTCGGTCATCTTGGGGTCCGTTCATCGCGACCCTCACCCTGTTTAGGAGCAAAACCATGTCATACCAAGGAATTCTCGACATCCACGGCAAGACCGCCAGCCTCGGCTACGAGCCCGGCGGCCCGTCCGTCCCCTTCGGACTCATCCGCAAGTACAACCTGCGCCGCGGCGACGAAATCGTCGTCGACGGCGAGCAGGTCCTGTCCGTCAACGGTGCGCCGCCGGCGCAGCGCCGCCCGGAGTTCGAGCAGCTCACCCCGGTGCACCCCGACGAGCGGCTGGCGCTCGAAACCACCCGCCACCAGCTCACCACCCGCGTGCTCGACCTCGTCGCGCCGATCGGGAAGGGGCAGCGCGCGCTGATCGTGGCGCCGCCCCGCACCGGCAAGACCTCGGTGCTGCAGGCGATCGCGCAAGGCGTCGCCGAGAACCACCCCGACGTGCACCTCATGGTGCTGCTCGCCGACGAGCGGCCCGAGGAGGTCACCGACATCGAGCGCTCGGTGCGCGGTGAGGTCGTGTCCTCCACGTTCGACCGCAAGCCCGCCGAGCACGTCGCCGTGGCCGAGCTGGCCGTCGAACGCGCCAAGCGGCTCGTGGAAAGCGGCCGCGACGTCGTGCTGCTGCTCGATTCCCTCACCCGCCTCGGCCGTGCCTACAACCTCGCCGCCCGCCCGTCGGGTCGCGTCCTCTCGGGTGGTGTCGACGCCGGTGCGCTGCACCCGATGAAGCGGATCCTCGGCGCCGCGCGCAACATCGAGGAAGGCGGTTCCCTCACGATCATCGCCACGGCGCTCGTCGGCACCGGCTCGCTCGCCGACACTGTGTTCTTCGAAGAGCTCAAGAGCACCGGCAACTCCGAGCTGCGCCTCGACCGCGTGCTCGCCGACCACCGCGTGTTCCCCGCCGTGGAGCTGTTCGGCTCCGGCACCCGCCGCGACGAGCTGCTCGTGCCCGCCGCCGAGCTCCAGGTCATGAACGAGGTCCGCCGCGCGCTGTCCGGCCAGGACCCCAAGCGCGCCACCGAGCAGTTCCTCGAGCAGGTGCGCACCACGAAGTCCAACGCCGAGTTCATCGCCCGCGTCGCCGTGTCGCTCGGCACGCCGGCCGCGCTCGCCGCCTGAGCGCGGGAGGTAATCTCGAAAGCATGGCGACACACGGGCCCGGACCACGGCCGGCCGGCAACCTGGGCTGGGCACTGGGCACGGTGCTGCGCCGCTGGAACGGCGAGGTCGACCACGTCCTCGCCGGCCTGCCCCAAGGACCGCGCGGCTTCCAGGTGCTCGGCGCCGTGGTCCACGCCGACATCCCCACGCAGGCCGCGCTCGCCGCGCACCTCGGCATCGACCGCACCGTGATGACCTACCTGATCGACGAGCTCGTGGACGCGGGTCTCGTCGAACGCAAACCCTCGCCGGAAGACCGCCGCGTGCGCCGCATCGTCGCCACAGCCCAGGGCCGCGAAGCGCTGGCCGAGGCCGAACGCCAGGTCGCCGCCGTGGAGGAAGCCGTGCTCGGCGGACTCACCCCTGAGCAGCGCGCGCTGTTCCAGAACCTCACCTACGAGGCCGCGTGCCTGATCCACGAGCTGGACCCCGTGCCGGACTCGTGCCGCACCGTCTCCGAAGCCCTGCGCTGAGTTCTCCGCGCCGGCACTTCCCCGTCCCTGATTCTTCCGACGCACCGGTTCAGCTGCCCGGCACCGTCACCAGCCAGCGATCCGGCCGCCGCCGCAGGTAGAACAGCCAGTACAACGCCGAAACCACCAGCACCGCAGCCGTGATGCCGAGGTCGAGCGCGGTCTGTTCCACGAGCACGTACCCCAGCGCCAGCACCACGACCACCGGGATCACGGGCCAGCCGGGCATCCGCCACACGTGCGAGCCGCGGTGGGCCGGCCGGCGGGAACCGAACGCGGCGAGCGCGATGGCCAGGTACAGGGCGACCACGGCCACACCGGTCACCCCGCTGAGCGTCTCGACCGGCACGAAACACAGCACCGCCTCGGACAGGCCGACCACGAGCGTCGCGACCCACGGTGAGCCGAAGCGTTGGCCGACCACGCTCAGCGCGCGGTTCACCGGGTCGGGCCAGGCGCGGTCGCGGCCCGAGGCGTAGAGCACGCGCGAGTTCTGGATCACCATCACGATCACCGCGTTCACGATCGCGGCGGCGATGCAGAGGCTGATGATCGTGCCGAGCGTCGAGCCGCTCCAGCTCACCACCAGCGCCGTGAGGTCCACGTCGCCGAGCGGGCCGGTGTCCGCGAGCGTGATGGCGACGACCGGCACGAGGATCACCAGCGCGCTGATGCCGAGCGTCCACAACACGGTGCGTGACACCGTGCGGTGGGGTTCGCGCATTTCCTCGGCGAGGTACACGGCCGTGGAAAACCCTTGCACCACAAAGAGGGCGACGGCGAGGCCGGCGATCACCGTCACGAGCCCGACCCCGCTCACACCGTCGAGGCTCGGGCGCACCAGCACGGCCGGCGAGCGCTCGGCGTGCGCGAAGCCGAGCACCGACACCACCACCACGGCGATGAGCTCGATGGCCAGGAAAACGCCGGTGATCCACGCGTTGGAGCGCAGGTTCGCCAAGCCCATCACGGTCGAGGCCAGCATCACCGCCGCGCCGGCCACCGACGGGTCGAGGTGCACGATCGGGGCCAGGTAGTCGGCCACGCCGATCGCGATGATCGGGGGCACGACCAGGATCACGATGAACGACAGCACGAACGTGATCCAGCCGGCGAAGCGATTGAGCACCGTGGTGACCATGGCGTACTCGCCGCCGGCGCTGGGCACGAGCGTGCCGAGCTCGGAATAGCAGAACGCGATGCCCACGCACAGCAGCACGGCCAGCGCGATGGCCAGCGCCGTGCCGGTGCCGAGGTCGGCGAACAGCGGGGGAACGAGCACGAACAAGGAAGACGCGGGTGTCACGCAGCTCAGCGTGAGCAGCGTGCCGCCGGTGACGCCGATCGACCGCGTCAGCGTGCGGGAAGTTCCGGCGGTGGCTGAGGTCGGGTCGGCAAGAGCCTGATCAGGGGGCATTTTCGCGCGGTCCCTCCGTCGGCGGCGGAATGTTTCGACGGATGGAACAGCACTGATTCGGTGTTGTCAACGTCACCAAGACGACTAAATCCGTCGCCTGGCGCACTGTGGACAGTCGCTTTCAGTCACGGATTCGCTGGCTTGCCGGGCGTCGGGCGGGTCGGGGATGATCCCGGGGGTGACCAGCCAGGAACCGAGCCACCCGCGCCCCGCGCCGCCGGTGATCGACGACATCTCGAAGAAGATCATCGCGCAGCTGCAGGAAGACGGCCGCCGTGCGTACGCGACCATCGGCAAGGCCGTCGGGCTGTCGGAAGCCGCGGTGCGCCAGCGGGTGCAGCGGCTGTCGGATTCAGGCGTGATCCAGATCGTCGCGGTGTCGGATCCCTTGCAGGTAGGGCTTTTGCGGCAGGCCATGGTGGCGATCACCGTCGACGGCCCGCTCGAACCGGTGGCCGACGCCCTCGCGGAGATGGCGGAGATCGACTACGTGGTGCTGTGCGCCGGGCGGTTCGACGTGCTGTGCGAGGTGGTCTGCGCCGACGACGACGCACTGCTGGATCTGATCTCCAACCGCATCCGCACGCTGGTCGGCGTGCGGACCGCGGAGACGTTGATGTACCTGAAGCTGCGCAAGCAGTCGTACCAGTGGGGAACCCGCTGAGTCCGGACGACTAAATCCGAAGGCTCTCATCGGAATTCGGCCGGTAATTAGTTGACCGGGTACGTCCGGTCGACTGATCCGCTTGCGTCCGAAGGTCGGCTCGTGCGATAACCGAGAGGTCCGGCCGGTTCGCGCCGCTTGAGCGCGTCCGGTGCTTCGAGGTCTGCGAGGAGCCATGACCACTACCGCCGAACCCCACGCCGCTGCCGCCGGGATGGCCGAGTCCGCGCGGGACAACCTCTGGCTGCACTTCACGCGCCACTCGAGTTTCGAGTCCTCGGAGGTGCCGGTGATCGTGCGCGGCGAGGGCGCGTACGTGTGGGATTCGCGGGGGAAGCGGTATCTCGACGGGCTGGCCGGGCTGTTCGCCGTGCAGGTGGGCCACGGCCGGGAGGAGCTGGCCGAGGCGGCGGCGCGGCAGACCAAGCAGCTGGCGTACTTCCCGTTGTGGGGCCACGCGCACCCGCCGGCCATCGAGCTGGCCGAGCGGCTCACCGCGGCGGCGCCCGGCGACCTGAACCGGGTGTTCTTCACCGTGAGCGGTGGCGAATCCGTGGAGACGGCCTGGAAGCTGGCGAAGCAGTACTTCAAGGTGGTCGGGAAACCGACCAAGCACAAGGTGATCAGCCGGGCGCTGGCATACCACGGCACTTCGCAGGGCGCGTTGTCGATCACCGGCATTCCCGGTGCCAAGGCCGATTTCGAGCCGCTGGTGCCCAGCACGCTGCGGGTGCCGAACACCAACTTCTACCGCGCGCCGGTGCACGCCGACGACTACGAGGCGTACGGCCGCTGGGCCGCCGACCAGATCGAGCAGGCCATCGAGTTCGAGGGCGCGGACACGGTCGCGGCGGTGTTCCTGGAACCGGTGCAGAACACCGGCGGCTGTTTCGTGCCTCCGCCCGGGTATTTCCAGCGGGTGCGCGAAATCTGCGACCGGCACGACGTGCTGCTGGTGTCCGACGAGGTCATCTGCGCGTTCGGCCGGGTCGGCCACGACTTCGCGGCCAAGCGCTACGGCTACCAGCCCGACATCATCACCGTCGCCAAGGGCCTCACGTCGGGTTACGCGCCGCTGGGCGCGGTGCTGGTGAGCGACCGGCTGGCGGAGCCGTTCGGTTCCGGCGGCACCACGTTCATGCACGGCTCGACCTACGGCGGGCACCCGGTTTCGTGCGCGGTGGCGTTGGCGAACCTCGACCTGATGGAGCGCGACGACCTGTACGGCCACGTTCTCTCGCAGGAAACGGCGTTCCGCGGCACGCTCGACCGGTTGCTGGACCTGCCGATCGTCGGGGACGTGCGCGGTGCCGGCTTCTTCTACGGCATCGAGCTGGTGAAGGACAAGGCGACGAAGGAGACCTTCACCGCCGAGGAGTCGGAGCGCGTGTTGCGGGGCTATCTCTCGGATGCGTTGTTCGAGGCCGGGCTCTACTGCCGGGCCGACGACCGGGCCGAGCCGGTGGTGCAGCTGTCGCCGCCGCTGATCTGCGGGCAGTCGGAGTTCGACGAGATGGAGTCGATCCTGCGCGAGGCGCTCACCGGGGCGTGGAAGCTGCTCTAACCCCTGGGCCGGTAGGTGAGGGCCACGGCCCCGGAGTCGAACTCCTGACGGTTCACCAGCCGCAGGTCGAGCTGGGCCGGCAATCCGTCGAACAGTCTCGGGCCGTGGCCGGCGATACTGGGCTGCACCATGAACTCGTACTCGTCGATCAGGCCCAGCTCGGCGAGTGCGAGCGGCAACGTCACGCCGCCCACGTAGAGGCTCTCGCCCGGCTCGGCCTTCAGCCGTCGTACGGCTTCGCCGAGGTCGCCGGTGATCAGTTCGGCGTTCCAGCCGACCGAGGGCAGGGTGCTGGACACGACGTACTTCTTCGCCGGGTCGATCACCTCGCGGAACGGCAGCATCCACGCCGGCATCGCGTCGACGTTCGCGCCGGGGCCCCAGGCCTCTTCCATCATCTGGTAGGTGACGCGGCCGAAGATCAGGGCGTCGGCGCGGCTCAGGGTGGCCGTGGCGTGCCGGTGGACGTCGATGTTCGGCTCACCGGCGCGGTGGTCGACGCAGCCGTCGAGGGTCACGTTGATGGTGTAGCGCAGGGGTCGCATGCGGTCAGCGTAAACGAGGGACACGGCCGCGCGAAATGCGCAAACAGGACGGATCTGGCAAGGGTCAGCCGAGACGGTCCGGGTTCACTACGCTTCTTCTTGTCACTCACGAAAAACGGGAGGAAGCCGCGTGGCGGGATGGGCCGATCTGGTCGCGTTCATGAGGCAGGAGTACCGGGTGATCCGCGAGGAGCCGGACGAGGTGCGGATCCGCATGGCGTTCGGCGACGACGCGGAGACCACGGGCCGCGCGCAGGTGGTGGTGATCGCGCACGAGATCTTCGACAAGAAGGAAGACTGGGTGCAGATCGCGACGCCGTTCGCGCGCGTGGATGAGGTGGACCTGCTCGACGTGCTGACCGAGGTGGGGCACACGTTGGTGGTCGGCGGGATCGTGGTGATGGGGGAGCACCTGGTGCTGCGCCATTCGCTGCCGTTGGTGAACCTCGACATCAACGAGTTCACCGACCCGTTGGAGCTGGTGGCGGGCTCGGCCGAGCTGCTGGAGCAGCAGTTCACCGGGCGCGACGATTACTGACCTGAAACGGAAAACGGGCCTCCCCGGGGTATCGGGGAGGCCCGTTTTCGGTCAATAGGCCGGATGGTCGACGCGGGACTCGGCGGGGCCGACCGGCACGGCGGCGCAGTGGGTTCCGCGCCTCGGCAGGGTGCCGTCGAGAAGGAACTTGTCCGTTGTGGACACCATGCAGTCGCTGTTCTTGAAGTAGGCGCTGTGGCCCCAGCCGTCGTAGGTCAGCAGCGGCGCGCCGGTCTGGCGGGACAGGTGCTGGGCCCAGGAGTACGGGGTGGCGGGGTCGTAGCGGCTGTTGAGCAGCAGCACCGGCAGGTGGCCGAGGAAGCCCGGGGTGCGCTGCGGGTCGCGCACGGGCGCGGGCCAGCCGAGGCAGCCGGTGGCGGAAGTCCAGGCCAGGGGCGAGAACCGCACGTCGGGGGCGATGGCGGACAGGGACCGGCGGAAGGTTTCGAGCTCGCCGTAACCGCTGATGGGCAGGCGCCAGTCGGAGCAGAAGATGCTGCTGAACGACGTGGGCACGGTGATGTCGCCGAACGCGGATTCGGCGGGCTTGCCGTCGCGCAGGTTGACCATGCTGGTGGCGAGGCCGGCCCAGTCGGGACCGTAGAAGGCGTGCGTGATCATGCCGACCAGCGCGACCGGGTCCAGCGGGTCGTCGGGCGTCCCGAGCCGGCCTTGTTCGGCGCGCGAGTAGAGCTGCGCCATGACCGCGTGCACGTCCTGGCCGTGCAGGGCGCACGACGCGGTGGTGGCACACCAGTGGGCGAACTGGTCGAACATCTCCTGCGTCGCGCGGGTCTGGGAGCTCAGGAACTCCCACGTGCTGCGCACGGAGTGGTCCATGGTGCCGTCGAGCACCAGCGCGCGCACGCGGCCGGGGAAGGTCTCGGCGTACTCCTGGCCCATGAGGGTTCCGTAGGAAGTGCCGTAGTAGGTGAGCTTGGCTTCGCCGAGCGCGGCGCGGATGGCGTCGATGTCGTGGGCGACGCTGGTGGTGTCCACGTGGTCGGCGAGCGGGCCGGTGGTTTTCGCGCAGCTGGCGCCCAGCGCCTGGTTGCGCGCGGTGAGCTGGCGGAATTCGGTGCTGCTCTTGGGCAGCTGCGGGTTCGGCGCGGTGACCTCGGTGAGGCCGCAGCGCACGGGGCTGCTCTGGCCGACGCCGCGCGGGTCGAAGCCCACGGTGTCGAAGCGGGCGGTGATGGCGGGCGAGAGCGTCCAGCCGTCCTGCACCTCGGCAGCGCCCGCGCCGCCGGGGCCGCCGGGGTCCATGAGGATCGAGCCGATGCGGTGCGCGGGGTCGGTGGCCTTGCGGCGGGCGAGGGCGAGCTGGATCGTGCCGTCGCCGGGGTGCGCCCAGTCGATGGGCACGGTCACGGTGCCGCACTCGACGCCGGCGGCGGTGGGGCACGGTTTCCAGTCCACGGTCTCGGTGCTCGCGCCGGCCGCCGGTGCGAGCAGGGCCGTGATCGTGGTGGCCGCCGTGGTGACCACGGCGAGCTTCCTGCCCAGGGCCATGCGCCGCGCCTTTCGCCGATGGGGTGAAGATCAACCGCTTGAGGGGGAATCTTGCCAGAAGATCACCAGCGCGACCGGGTGAGGCTTCGGGGTGGTCTGATGTGGACTTCGTGGAAGTAGAACGGGATTCGGTCTCGACTCTCGTACGTCCGGGCTAATCCGGGCTCGGTCACGAGGGAAAACCGAATGAGATTCTTGACATGGCTGACTAAGCGGGCGTTCACTGGCCGCGCCGGAAAGAGGCTGTCACCCTCGTGAAGGGACGTACATGTCCGGAAACCGCACTCAACGAAGACTGCGTACCACCATCCTCCTGGCACCGCTCACCCTCTTGCTCGCCGCGACGCCGGCGCTCGCCGCGCCTG
This sequence comes from Amycolatopsis rhabdoformis, assembly GCF_035918295.1. Lineage (GTDB taxonomy): Bacteria > Actinomycetota > Actinomycetes > Mycobacteriales > Pseudonocardiaceae > Amycolatopsis > Amycolatopsis rhabdoformis. The sequence continues at coordinate 5,901,054 of NZ_CP142149.1, read as the reverse complement.
CTGTTCCCTCTGGTTCTGCCGCTTCTGCTGCGTCGAAACCCCCGACCACCGCTCCCGGCAACGGGCCGGCCACGATCACCGGCCCCATCCCGGCGCAGGGCAAACCCGGCGATCCCGCGCACGACTACGTCTTCTACTCCACGCCGTACAACCTGAAGAAGGCCGGCTACGAGGAAGAAGAGTTCTTCATCTCGGGCACGGCCACGCGCTACAACCCGAACCCGACCGTCGACCAGCAGAAGCAGGCCGCGACGCCGATGGGCACCACGCCGTACACCACGCGAATCGTGGTGCGCCGGCCGGTGAAGCCCGCGAAATCGGCCGGCGTGGCCGTGGTCGACTGGCAGAACGTGACCGCCGGGCACGACATCGACACCGAGTGGGGCACGAGCGCCGACTACTACGTGCGCAACGGCTGGACGTGGGTCGGCGCTTCGGTGCAGCGCGTCGGCGTGAACGGCGCCACGACCGGCGGCACTGCCGGGCTCGGCCTCACGCAGTGGAGCCCGCAGCGCTACGGCTCCCTCGACGTGACCAACGGCGGCGCCGTCACGGACGACTCGCAGTCGTTCGACATCTACACGCAGATCGCGCAGCTGCTCAAGGGCCGCGGCAAGAAGAACCCGTTGGCGGACCTGGGCATCGACCGCGTGTACGCCGGCGGCGCCTCGCAGTCCGGCCGCTACCTCGGCGTGTACTACAACACGGTCCAGCCCCTGCGCCACGCCTACGACGGCTTCCTCTTCGCACTGTCCGACAGCTCCCTGCCCCCGCGCGAGGGTGTCGGCACCAAGGCCATCCGCGTCTACACGGAGAACGACGTCTACCGCGGCGCCGGCGTGCCGAGCAAAACCGCGCCCGACTCGGACACCTTGCGCACCTGGGAAATCGCCGGCGCCTCCCACGTGCCGGCCTACTCCACCGGCACCGACCCGACCGACTTCCGCACCACGCTCGGCGCCATCCAGTCCCGCGAGTTCGGCGAGCAAGCCCCCTTCGCCTGCACCAACCCGGGCCCGAGCCAGGTCGAGTCCTGGGCGGTCTTCCACGCCGCCTACGACGCCCTCGACAAGTGGGTCAGCCGCGGCATCGCCCCACGCCGCGCCGCACCCCTGGCCCTCATCGACCCGGGCCCACCCGCGACGCTGGCCCGCGACCCCCTCGGCCTCGCCCAGGGCGGCATCCGCCTCCCCGACGTGGAAACCCCGACGGGTCTCAACGACGGCATCAACTCTCCCGCCAACCTCGACAACCCCCTGTCGTCATTCTGCGTCCTGTACGGCACGCATCGAGACTTCGACGCCGGCGTGCTGAAGTCGCTGTACTACAACAACAACGACTACCGGCAGCAGGTGTCGGACGTCGTGCAGCGGTTGGAAAACCAGCACTTCCTCCTCCCTGAGGACGGGAAGACGTTGGTCGAACAGGCAGCGAAGCGCAAGCTGTTCTGAGCTCCGCGTTCCGCTGAGATGAAAGACGGCTCCTCGCGAGGAAGCGAGGAGCCGTCTTTTCCCTTGCTACTGCTTACGCGCGGCTCCCATAGTTCCGCCACACACCCGCAGGCTCACGCTCGCCCACACCGTCGCGACGGTAGTCGCAGACGCCCGTCGGGAAGGTCTTCTTCAGGGCAGCCTTCTCGGCGGCGGTGAAGTGAACCGGGTACGAACCGAAGTCCAGCGGACGGGTCTGGCACTTCAGCACGTCCATGGCCAACCCTTCACCGGCGGCCATCCGGGTGTTCTCCGCCACCGGGTACAGCGCACCGCACTGGCCCGACGACGGATCGGTCAGCTTCTCCTGCACGCGCTGGGTCGCGGACAAGTAGCAGCCGTCCGACAGGTCGTGCGGCCGGTTCGCGATCACCTTCGCGGCGGCGCCCCGACCTGAGTGGTCGGAAGAAATCGCCGTCAGCCAACGGTCCATCGCGTCCAGCTCGTAGACGCTCGCCGCCGCCTGTTCGCCGGCCGTCGGGTGGTTGGCGATGATCACCTGGTTCGCGGCGGTGCCATTGGCGTCAAGCAACCGTTGCCGCATCACGAAGGACCATTCCGACGTGTGGATGTCGTTGCCGGCGCCCGCCAGGTCGAGGTCCGTGCGCTGGTCGATGATCGGTGTGGAAGCCAGGCCCTGCGACGCCGTGTTGAAGATGTCGTCGCGGTACAACGTGTCCAGGGCTCGCGGGTCGGCCGAGGAGCGCGCGGCCACCGGCTTGCCCGTGTAGTCCAGCCCGCCGATGGAAGCGTTCAACGACACGAACTGGGCCGCCGAGATCGCGCCGGACCGAAGAGCGTCCAGGCCGTACTGCACGCCGACGTTGTCCAGCGTGTTGCGCACGAACCCGGTCTTCGGGTCACGGCCCAGCTGGTTCGCGAACTGCTCGTTCGAATTGCAGATCACGCCGTGTGGGTTGGTCACCGGGTCCCACCGCACCGCGACCGGGATGGCCGAGTTGCAGGAGTCCGTGGCCGTCGCGCGGCTGGCGAACGTGGCGTCCCACGAGAGGCAGCTGGAGTAGGAGTTCCAGCCGGCCACGGCGAGCTTCTGGGCGTCCGTGAAGCCGGCCGTGGTGAAGTACCGGTTCAGCAACCGGCAGTCGGCCACCGGCCCGGCCGTGGTGATCGGGTCCGGGAAGGACACGCCGGGGATGATGCCGTCGACGATGCCGGGGTAGTTCTCGGCGATGTCGTACTGCTGGATCGCGCCGCCGGAGCCGCCCCAGCCGATGGTGTGCTGCACCGGGCCGTAGGTCTCGACGAAGTGTTCCTTCACCATCATCGCGGCCTCGGCCGAGATGATCGGGCTGCAGTTGTTGTCGAGCACGTTCAGGCTCGACGACGCCACCGCGTACCCCTGGGAGAGGAACAGGTCGTTGACCACACCGCCGGTGCCGGCACCCTGGTGATAGCCGGAGTTGCAGCCGCCGCCGAAGGTGTAGACCAGCTTGCCGTTCCAGTCGGGCGTCGCGACGAAGGGCGACGGCGTGGCGGGGCCGGAGGCCAACGCGGCGATCTCGTACACGGCCCGGTCGATGGTCCCGCGTTCGAGCCGCACGATGTAGGGCGCGCCGCTCGTCGTGGTGGCGAGGTCGGCCGGGCGGGAAGCCGGGTCGGCCAGCGCGACGAACTTGCCCGCGGTGTTCTTGTACTGATAGGTAACCTGCGTCGGCGCGCTGCACAGCGGCATGGTCGCCGGCGGCAGGCCGTACGCCGTGGTCTCGCAGTAGAACGGTTTCTGCTGCGGTCCGGAGAACACCGGGCCGGTGATCGAGTGGTTGACCACGCTCAAGCGAGCGCGATCGTGCCCGGCCGTCGCGACCAGGTCGGTCGCGCCGTCGCGCAGCCCGGTCACGAGCCCGAGCAGGCTGCCGTCGCGCTGGCTGTGGAACGCCCGCGTGACGTCGTGGCCGCCGGCGGACACGCGAACATTTGCGTGCGCGTCCGGCGGCGTGACTCTGACCAGGACCTGGCCTCCGCTGACCAGATCGGGACGGGGGTTGGACACGGTCGTGATTCCCAACCGGGCATGTCCACCCGGCTGCGCGACGGCCGAGGTCGCCGCTGTGGTGAGGAGGATCGGCACGGCCAGAGCGGCCACTACCGCGGTCGAGCGCCAAGTACGGTTTCTCAACTTCGCACCTCGTTGCTCACGGCGCCGCACGGTGCGGCACCACGCAAGTGCCGGGTATAGCACGCATTACTTAGCCAGAACAACATTCGGTCGAGCTCAGTTGATCAAGGTCGTTCGCGTCAATCCGAGGTATCCCTGAACTCGGCCCGATAACAGGTCTGGGCAAGCCAGGGAGATGTCTGTACTGTTCGTCGCGTCCGAATCGGATTCTGCTTTGCCGGTGTCACTGCAACGAGGCGGTGGGGTGAGCGTGGTCGGGGATCCTGTACTGCTGCGGGCGGAGGGGCTCTGTGTCTCCTTCGGCGGGCTCGAGGTGCTCAGGCAGGTTTCGCTGGAAGTGAGCACCGGCTGTGTGCTCGGGGTGATCGGTCCCAACGGTGCGGGCAAGACCACGCTGTTCAACACCATCTGCGGCTTCGTCCGTCCTGATTCCGGCGCGATCACCTTCGCCGGCCAGTCGCTCGACCGGCCGCGGCCCGAACGCCTCACGCGCCACGGCATCGCCCGCACGCTGCAAGGACTCGGGCTGTTCGCGGGATTGACGGTGCTGGACAACGTGGTCGCGGGCGCCACGCACCGCTCCCGCACCGGCCTCGCGGGCGCGTTGCTCGCCTCGCCGTGGGCCGACAAGGACGAGCGCGCGCTGGCCGACCGCGCGATGGACGTGCTGCGCCGACTGGGCATCGACGGTGAGGCGAAGCGGATCTGCGCCGGCCTGCCCTACGGCGTGCGCAAACGTGTCGCTCTCGCCCGCGCTCTGGTGAGCGAGCCGCGCCTGCTGCTGCTGGACGAACCCGCGGCCGGCCTTTCCGCGACGGAGGTCGGCGAGCTGGCCGACATCGTCCGCGGCCTCGCGCCGGCCACCACCGTGATGCTGGTGGAACACCACATGGACTTCGTGATGAACCTGTGCGATTCGCTGGTGGTGCTCGACTTCGGCGAGGTCATCGCGCGCGGCACCCCGGCGCAGGTGCGGGCCGACCCGCAGGTGCAGCGGGCGTACCTGGGCGACCCGGTCGCAGCCGTCGCGGGGGAGGGCGGTGCGCATGCTTGACGTGAGCGGACTCGTGGTCGACTACGGCCCGGTGCGGGCGCTGGACCACGTGGATCTGGTGGTGGAACAGGGATCCATCACCGCGGTGCTCGGCTCCAACGGCGCCGGCAAGACCACCTTGCTGCGCGCGCTCAGTGGCCTGCACCGCCCGCGCGACGGCGCCGTGCAGCTGCAGGGCCGCGACATCACGCGACTGGCACCCGAAGACCTCGTCCGTCTCGGCGTCGCCCACGTACCCGAGGGCCGCGGCGTGATCGCCGAGCTCACGGTGGAGGAGAACCTGCGCCTGGGCGGGCTGTGGCGGCGCGACCGGGCCTGGCTCAGGACCGGCACCGGCGAGATGTACGACCTGTTCCCGCCGCTGGCCGAACGCCGCCACCAGCGGGCGGAAGCGCTTTCCGGCGGCGAACGGCAGATGCTCGCCATCGGCCGCGCGCTGATGAGCCGGCCCGCGCTGCTGCTGCTCGACGAACCCTCACTCGGCCTCGCGCCGCGCGTGTCGGCCCGGATCGAGGCCGTGTTGCGCACGCTGCGCGAGGAAAGCGGGCTGACGTTGCTGCTCGTGGAGCAGAACGCGGCGACCGCGCTCTCGGTCGCCGACCGGGCCGTGGTGCTGCACCTCGGCCGCAAGGTCGCCGACGACACCGCCGACACCCTCGCGGCCGACGACCGCGTGCGCCGCGCCTACCTGGAGGTGTGATGGGCCGCTTCCTCGACCTGACCCTCGCCGGGCTCACGAGCGGGGCCGTGTACTCGGCCGTCGCGCTGGCCCTCGTGCTGATCTGGCGCTCCACGCGGATCGTGAACTTCGCGCAGGGCGGCATGCTGATGATCACCACGTTCATCGCCTACACGATCGTCTCGCACGGCGGGTCCTACTGGCTCGCGCTGATCGTGGCCGTCCTCAGTGGACTCGTGCTCGGCGCCGTGGTGGAACGCGTGCTGGTGCGGCCGGTGGAGAAGAGATCACCGCTCGACGCGGTGGTGGTCACCTTCGGCCTGCTCGTGCTGCTCCAGGGCGTGGCCGGGATGCTGTTCGGCGGCACCCCGCGCTCGTACCCGCCGGCGTTCGGCATCGCCGGGTTCAAGGCGGGTGACCGCCAGCTGCTGTTCGCGCCCAACGACCTGTGGATCGTGCTCGTGGTCCTCGTGGTGATGGCCGTGCTGGCGCTGGTGTTCCGCAAGACGAACCTGGGCCTGCGCATGCGGGCCTCGGCGTTCGCGCCGGAAGTGGCGCGGCTGCTGGGGGTGCGGGTCGGGCGGATGCTCACGGTCGGCTGGGCGCTGGCCGCGGCGGTCGGCGCGATCGCCGGTGTGCTCGTGGCACCCAGCACGTTCGTGAGCCCCACGGCGTTCGACGCGGTGCTGGTGTTCGGCTTCACCGCGGCCGTGATCGGCGGGCTCGACAGCCCGCCGGGCGCGGTCGTCGGCGGGCTCGCGCTCGGCATCGTGCTCAGCTACGTGGCCGGGTACCTCGGGTCCGACATCGTCACGCTGGCCTCGCTCGTCGTCCTCATCGGAGTGCTGATGCTGCGTCCGCAAGGGCTGTTCGGTTCCACGAAGGGCAGGCGGGTATGACGGCGCTCGCCGCGGCGGCCCCGGTCCGCCTCTGGCAACGGTCCACTTTGGTCCGCCACCTCACGCTGTCCGTGCTGGGCCTGATCGTTCTGTACTTCGTGACGACTTCGCTTGACGCGTTCGCGAACCTGCAGTTCTCCCAGATCTGCTACACCGCCATCGCGACCGCGGGTCTCACCGTCCTCTCCGGACTGTCGGGACAGATCTCCCTGGGCCATGGCGCGTTCGTGGCCGTGGGTGCCTACACGACCGCGCTGCTGCTGGAGCACCTCGAGTGGCCGCTGGTGCTCGTGCTGCTCGGCTCGGTGGTCGTCGGTGGCGCGCTGGGCTCGCTCGTCGGCGTGGCGGCCGCGCGCCTGCGCGGCCCGTACCTGGCGGGTGCGACGCTCGCGCTCGCCGTCGGCCTGCCGTCGCTGGCCGACTACCACGGCCTGCGCGACCTGCTCGGCGGCGCGAACGGCCTCATCGTGACCTCCGACCCGCCGCCGCTTTCGCTCGGCGAGAGCTTCCCGCTCGAACGCTGGCAGGCCTGGATCTGCGGGCTGTGCCTGGTGGTCTCACTCTTCCTGCTGGCCAACCTCACGCGCAGCCGGCTCGGGCGCGACATGCGGCTGGTGCGCGAGGACGAGCAGGCAGCCGCGCTGTCCGGCGTACACGTGGCGCGCACTCAGATCGTCACGTTCGGCATCAGCGCCGCGTTCGCCGGCCTGGCCGGCGGGCTGTTCGCGATCGTCAACAGCCTGGCCGCGCCCGGCGCGTTCACGCTGAGCCTCTCGCTCTCGCTGCTCACCGCGGCGGTGCTCGGCGGCCTCGGCAGCCTCGCCGGCGCGGTCTACGGCGCGGTCATCGTGACCCTGCTGCCCAACTGGACCGCCGACCTCGCGCAGCAGGCCGACCTGCCCCGCGCGATCTACGCGAACATCCCGCTCGTGCTCTACGGGCTGGTGCTGATCGTGGTGATCATCGCGTTCCCCGGCGGCATCCAGTCCGGGGTGCGCAAACTCGGCGCCGTGCTCAAGGCCCGGCTGAACCGTCCACAAGAGACACCGAAGACACCGACCCAAGAAGCACAGCCGCCGGAGAACCGTCAGGAGACGAGAAGATGACCATACGCCGACCTGCATCCGCCGCGGTCGCCCTGGCCGCGGTGGTCGCCCTCACCGCCGGCGCTTGCGCCTCGGGCGGCGATTCCGCCGAGTCGACGCCCGGCATCACCGCCGACAGCGTCACCATCGGCTCCACCATCCCGCTCACGGGCACGGCCGCGCCGGGCTACAGCGAGCAGGGCCCGGCCGCGAAGGCGTTCTTCGACTACGTGAACGCCAACGGCGGCATCAACGGTCGCAAGATCACCCTCAAGTACCTCGACGACGCCTACAACCCGGCGCAGACCGTCACGCTGACCAAGCAGCTCGTGCTGCAGGACAAGGTGTTCGCGATCGTCGGCTCGCTCGGCACGCCCACGCACACGAAGGTGGTGGACTTCCTCAATTCCTCCCGCGTGCCGGACTTGTTCGTGGCGTCCGGCTGCACGTGCTGGGACCAGCCGAAGAAGAACCCCTACACCTTCGGCTGGCAGCCGGACTACACGGTGGAGGGCAAGATCCTCGGCGACTACGTGAAGAAGAACTTCGCCGGCAAGAAGGTCGCGTACTTCTACCAGGACGACGACTTCGGCCGCGACGGCATGAAGGGCCTCGACAAGTACATCGACCAGTCCTCCGTCGTCACGCGCCAGCCGTACCAGCCGGGCAACACCGACGTGGCCGCGCAGGTGTCGGCGATCGCCGCGACGAAGGCCGACGTGGTGGTGCTGGAGGCGATCCCGGCCTACACCGCGTTGTTCAAGCTCACGTCGCTGAAGCTCGGCTACTCGCCCACGCTCGTGGCCTCCAGCGTCGGTGCCGACCCGATCACGGTGTCGGGGCTGCTGGAGAACTTCGCCAAGCAGGCGGGATCGTCGGTGAAGGGACAGGACCTCATCGAAGGCCTGGTCACCTCGGCCTACCTGCCGCCGGTCGACGACCTGAGCAACACGTGGACCGCGCTGTTCAAGAAGATCCACGACCAGTACATCCCGAACGTTCCTTTTGACGGCAACGTCTACTACGCCATGTCCTACGCCTACACGTTCACGCAGGCGCTGGCCCGCGCCGGGAAGAACCCGACGCGCCAGGGGATCGTCGACGCGCTGCAGAAGGGCGGCCTCACCGGGCCGGGCCTGGTGCCGTTCCGCTACAGCGCCGATTCGCACGCCGGCTACACCGGCGGGCAGATCGCGATGATCAAGGACGGCAAGCAGGTGTCGTCGGGAACGCCGCTCACCACCGACGACGGTGACGGTCCCGTGACCCCCTACACACAACCGCAACCACCGGCTCCGGCCAACGGCATCCCCGCGGCGTGAGTCCGTCCGGCACAATCACGCCATGACGGAGGCGACAGGGAGCAAGCGGGCGCAAGCGACCCGCGCGGCGCTGCTCGAGGCGGCCGGTGAGGTCTTCACCGCGTCGGGGTACGACCAGGCGAGCATGGCCGCCATCGCCGAACGGGCGGGCGCCAGCATCGGCAGCCTGTACCACCATTTCGTCGCGAAGTCCGATCTGTACATCACGCTCTACAACGAATACAACCGCCGCCAGCAGCACCGGTCCGCGAAGGCGTTCCGCACGGCGCTGGCGCAGGGCGAGGAGGACGCGCTCCGGCTCTACATCTCCGGAGCGCGTGCCTACCTCGACGGGTGCTGGCAGGAGCGCAAGCTCGCGCGGCTGTTCCTGTCCGGCAACGGGCCGGCGGGCTTCGGCCTGCTCACCCGCGAGCGGTTCCGGGAGTGGCTCACGGCCAACGCCACGCTGGTCAACGGCCACACCCGGCCGCTCTCGGACATGCTCGTGCTCTCGCTCACCGCGATGTCCACGGAGGCGGGCCGCGAGGTCGCGGCCGCTCCGTCGAAGGCGAAGGCGGGGCTGATGATCGAGGAGGTTCTCGAACTGATGGGCCGGCTCTACCCCACTTCGTGACGCAGGTCACGGCGCTCGTCCAGGCGGGCACCTCAGCAGCGGAAACACCGGCGCCCCGGCCGGATCGGCACATCGGTGTCCGGTTCGTCCGAGTGGCGCCGGACCCTCGTCAACCAGTTTCATTCCCTATGAATGTTTCTCTCTGACGGGTGCGGGGGCTGGACATGTGCGGGATCACGGGATGGGTGGACTACGGCCGCGACCTGGCGGCCGAGCAGGAGACGCTGGCGGCCATGACCGCCACCATGGCGTGCCGGGGGCCGGACGCGAGCGGCACGTGGTTCCACCACCACGCGGCGTTCGGCCACCGGCGCCTCGCCATCATCGACCTCGAGCTGGGCACGCAGCCGATGACCGCCGAAGCCGGCGGCACGGTCGCGCTGACCTACAGCGGTGAGGTCTACAACTTCGAGGAGCTGCGCGCCGAGCTGCAGGCCCGGGGGCACCGGTTCACCACCGCCAGCGACACCGAGGTGGTGCTGCGCGGCTACCTCGAATGGGGCGCCGGCCTGGCCGAACGCCTGAACGGCATGTACGCGTTCGCGATCTGGGACCCGCGCGAGGAGCGCCTGGTCCTGATCCGCGACCGCATGGGCATCAAGCCGCTGTACTACTCGCTCCACGGCGACGGGCTGCTGTTCGGCTCGGAACCGAAGGCGATCCTCGCGCACCCGGAGATCCGGCCGGTGGTGGACACCGACGGCCTGCGCGAGCTGATGTCGTTCACCAAGAACCCGGGCCAGGCCGTGTGGGCCGGCATGCGCGAGGTCGAGCCGGGCACGGTCGTCACGCTCGACCGCACCGGCCTGAGCGTGCGCCGCTACTGGCAGCTCGAGCCGGCGGAGCACACCGACGACATCGACGTGACGGTGCGCCACGTGCGCGAGCTGCTCGACGACATCGTGCGCCGCCAGCTCGTGGCCGACGTGCCGCGGTGCGTGCTGCTCTCGGGCGGCCTCGACTCCAGCGTGATCACCGCGCTGGCCGCGCAGCAGCTGGCCGAGCAGGACGAGCGGGTGCGCAGCTTCGCGGTGGATTTCGTCGGGCAGGAAGACAACTTCGTGCCCGACGCGATGCGCGGCACTCCGGACGCGCCGTACGTGCGCGATGTGCACCGGCACGTGGGCTCGACGCACCAGGACATCGTGCTCGACCCCGCGGCGCTGGCCGACCCGGCCGTGCGCCGCGCCGTGGTGCGGGCCCGCGACCTGCCGACCGGGCTCGGCGAGCTGGACAACTCGCTGTACCTGCTGTTCCGCGCGATCCGGGAGCAGTCCACCGTGGCGCTGTCCGGCGAATCGGCCGACGAGGTGTTCGGCGGCTACGCGTGGTTCCACGACCCGAAGGTGCAGCAGGCCGACACCTTCCCGTGGCTCGCGCGGCGGCTGCAGTCGGGTGAGGGCGGGATGAGCCGGATCTTCACCGGCGGCCTGCGGTCCACTTTGGACCTCGGCGGGTACCTGCGCGACTCGTACTCGGCCGCGGTCGCCGAGGCCGGCACGCGAGCCGGCGAGACCGACCACGAACGCCGCATGCGCGTGATCGGCTACCTGCACCTCACGCGGTTCGTGCGGATCCTGCTCGACCGCAAGGACCGGCTCAGCATGGCCACCGGGCTGGAAGTACGTGTGCCGTTCTGCGACCACCGGCTCGTGGAATACGTCTACAACACGCCGTGGACCACGAAGACCTTCGACGGCCGCGAGAAGAGCCTGCTGCGCGCGGCGGCTCGCGACGTGCTGCCGACGTCGGTGGCCGAGCGGGTGAAGAGCCCGTATCCGTCCACGCAGGATCCGAAGTACCTTGAAGCTCTGCGCGACCAGGTCGGCGACGTGCTCGCCACGCCGGGGCACGCCGTGTTCGACCTGTTCGACCGCGAGGTGTTCGCGGGCCTGCTTGCCCGTAAGGACACCGTGCCGTTCCTCCGTCCGCTGTTGGAGCGTGTGCTGAACTTCGCGACCTGGTTCGATCTGTACTCACCGGAGCTGCGGATCCGGTGACACGAGGGTGAGGGAGCGGGCCATGGTGAGCGAGCCACCGGACATCGACGCCGACGAGGCGTTCCAGTTCGTGCTGTCGCTGCACCGGCTGCTGCGTGAGCTGCACCGCGCGGCGCCGCCCGACGGCCTGCCGCGCACGCAGCTGCTCGTGCTCGTGAAGCTGAACCGCTCCGGACCCCTGCGCATCGGCGCGCTCGCCGACGAGGTCGGCTGCTCCCAGCCCACGGCCACCAAGGTCGTGCACGCCATGGAGGAGGCCGGCCTCGTCGCGCGCGCCGCGGACAAGGCCGACAAGCGCGTGAGCTGGGTGCACCTCACGCAGCAGGGCCGGCGCCGGCTCAGCGACGTGGTGCGCGACGAGTCGCGCGTGTTCGTGGAGCGGATCGGCGACCTCGAACACGACGAGATCGAGCTGCTGCTCAAGTCCGGCGCCGTGCTGCGGCGGCTCACCGAGGCGTCCGAAACTGACATTCGACAAATTCCTCGCGAGCCGCAATAGTTATGTGAGACAGTGTGGTCTCACCTGGAGGCGGTCGAATGTTCGCCGAACCCGACATCGAACGAGCGGACCGGCCGGACGGAAGCGTCGTCTTCCGCTCCCGCGACCCGCTCGGTCCGTACCCGCGTGGCGTGGCCACGATGCTGCGCGCCTGGGCGCAGGTCGACCCGGACTACCCACTGGTGGCCGAACGCTCCGGCGACGGCTGGGCCACGCTGACCTACGGCGAGGTCCGCCGCCGGGCCGACGCGCTCGGCCAGGCCCTGCTCGACCGCGGTCTCGGCCCCGACCGGCCGGTGATGATCCTGTCGGGCAACTCCGTCGCCCACTTCGTGCTCACACTCGGCGCGCTCACGGCCGGTGTGCCGGTGGCGCCGATCAGCGTCGCGTACTCCCTGCTCAGCGGCGACCACGCGCGGATCAGGGAGATCACGAAGGTGCTGCGGCCGGGCCTGGTGTTCGCCGAGGCCGGCGGGCCGTTCGCGAAGGCGTTGGCCGCGGTCGGAGCTGACGGCGCCACGGTGGTGCTGGCGCGTGAGGTCGACGCCGTGCCGGGCGCGGAAGCCCTCGACGATCTGCTGGCGACTTCACCGGGCCCGGAGCTCGAAGCCGCGTACGCCGAAACCGGGCCGGACACGCTCGCGAAGGTGCTCTTCACGTCCGGCTCCACCGGCTCGCCGAAAGGCGTGCTGAACACGCACCGGATGCTGTGCTCGAACCAGCAGGCGATCCGGCAGGCGTGGCCGTTCCTCGGTGAGGAGCGGCCGGTGCTCGTCGACTGGCTGCCGTGGAGCCACACCTTCGGCGGCAACCACAACCTGAACCTCGTGCTACACAACGGCGGCACGCTGTACGTGGACGACGGCAAACCGGCGCCGCACCTGTTCGGCCGCAGCCTGGAGAACCTTCGCTCGGTGCCGCCCACGCTGTACTTCAACGTGCCCGCGGGCTACGCGCAGCTCGTGCCGGTGCTCGAACAGGACCCGGAGTTCGCGCGTGTGTTCTTCTCCCGGCTGCGGCTGCTGTTCAACGCCGCGGCCGCGCTGCCGGCGGCGTTGCGCGCGCGGCTGATGAAGGCCGCCGCGGCGGCAGGTGCCGACGTGCCGCTCACGAGCTCCTGGGGCGCGACCGAGACCGCGCCCGCCGTCACGAGCGCGCACTTCCCGTTCGACGACGCGCGGTGCATCGGCGTGCCGCTGCCGGGCCTCGAGGTGAAGCTCGCGCCCGTCGGCGAAGCCCGCGAGATCCGCGTGCGCGGCGCCGCCGTGACCCCGGGTTACCTGCACCGGCCCGACCTCACCGAAGCGGCCTTCGACGACGAGGGCTTCTACCGCACGGGCGACGCGGCCGTGCCGGTGTCGGAGGACGGCAACACCGGGCTGCTCTTCGGCGGCCGGATCGCGGAGGACTTCAAGCTCGACACGGGCACCTTCGTCCGCGTCGGCGCGCTGCGCACGGCGCTGCTCTCGGCCGTGCCGCTGCTGTCCGACGCGGTGATCGCGGGGGAGAACCGCTCGTACGTGAGCGCACTGGCCTGGCTCAACCAGGCCGAGGCGCGCGCGTTGTTCCCCGGCTCGCTCGACGCCACCGACGGCTGCGTGGTCCACGCCGAGCTGCACGCCCACGTCGGCAAGCTGCTGGCGGCGATGAACGCGGCGGCGGGCTCGGCGGGCCGGGTCGAGCGCCTGGTCGTGCTCGCCGAGCCGCCCGACCTCGACGCGGGCGAGATCACGGACAAGGGCTACCTCAACCAGCGCCGCGTGCTGGCCCGTCGCGTGGCGTTCGTCGAGCGTCTCTACGCCGGCGAACGCGACCCAGCGGTCATCGTCGCCCTCACCCCCCAGCCCAGCCCCTAAAAGCAACCCCGGAGCGAGATCGCGCCGGCGTCTCGATCGGGCGGTGCGATCGGCCCCCCGGCCGATCCGACCGCCCGATCGAGACGCCGGCTTCTAGGCGATCTCGCACGCCCTGCCGGAGGCGGGGCAGACAATATGGTGATACGTCAACAATTTAGGTAGACTCGCATCATGACGGACGTACGCTGGCTCGACGAGCGGGAGCTGCACGTCTGGAAGCTGTTCCACCTGCTCCAGCGGTCGCTCAACGGTGCCATCGACCGGCAGCTCGTGCACGACGCGGGGCTGTCCGGCGCCGACTACATGGTCATGGTGCCCCTCTCGGAAGCGCCGGGTGACGTGCTGCGCATGCGTGACCTCGGCATGCAGATCAGCTGGGACCGCAGCCGGCTTTCGCACCACGTGAGCCGCATGGAGAAGCGCGGCCTGGTGACGCGTGAGGACTGTCCGGAAGACGCGCGCGGAGCGATGCTGCGCCTCACGCCGGCCGGGCGCGAGGCCATCGAGGCGGCCGCGCCCGAGCACGTGGAAACCGTGCGCCGGTACTTCTTCGACCAGCTCGAACCCGACGAGGTCGAGGTGCTCGGCCGCGTGTTCGACCGCATGGTCACGCGCCTGAACGCGGACGACGAAGACGGCCCCTGTACGAGGTAAAGTCGCGATCGTGGCCAAAACGCGCGAGAAGCTCAGCCGCGACACGATCGTCGAAGGCGCCCTCGCCCTGGTCGACCGTGAAGGTCTCGACGCGCTGACGATCCGGCGGCTCGCGCAGGACCACAGCGTCACGCCGATGGCCCTGTACTGGCACTTCAAGGACAAGCACGAGCTGGTGGCGGGCCTCGCCGAGCGGCTGCTGGCCGACGTCGACCTGCCCGCGGCCGAGGGTTCGTGGCACGAGCGGCTGCGTGCCGCGCTGGTGGCGGTGCTGGCCGCCGTGCGTCCGCACCCGGCGGTGGCCGGCCTCGTGCCGCCCCGCATCCTCGAGTCCCACGCCGGGCTCACGGTCGCCGACCACGTGCTCGGCCTGCTGCGCGAAGGCGGCTTCACCGCCGAAGAGGCCGCCGAGCTCGGCGGGTATCTCCTTTCGGCCGGCGTCACGCTCGTGACGGCCGAACCGGGCGCCACGGACGCGCACCCCGCTGCTTCGCGCGACGAAGCAGTGGCCCGCAAACGCACGGCGCTGGCCGCGCTGCCGGCCGACCGGTTCCCGAACGTGTCGGCCGCGTCCGACGCGCTCGCCGACTGCGGCGACGAGGATTCGTACTTCGCCCGGGGCGTCGACCTGCTGGTTTCCGGCGTGCAGGGACTTCGCTGACCGGTTCCGCCGCCCGCTGACCACCGCGCACCGGCGCTGTCAGCCGACCGTGCGGGCACGGTCAGCGCCGGGCCGCAGTCTTGCGTCATCGAAAGCCGAACCCCGAGAAGGGACTCCAGCGATGACCAAGACCGTGCTTGTTTCCGGTGCCAGCGTGGCAGGTCCGGCCGCCGCTTTCTGGCTGCACCACTACGGCTACTCCGTGACCGTGGTCGAGGCGGCCCCGAAGCTGCGCCCCGGCGGCCAGGCCGTGGACTTCCGCGGCGAGCAGATGAAGGTCATCGACGCCATGGGCCTCACCGAGCAGCTGCGGGCGTATGAGACCGGCATGGGCGACCAGCTCCTGCTCAACACCGCGGGCAAGCCGATCGTGACCGTGCCCAGCTCGTTCGCCAGCGGCGAGCTCGAGATCCTGCGCGGCGACCTCGCCCGCATCCTCTACGAGAGCACCCAGGACTACACCGAGTACGTGTTCGGCGACCGCGTCACCTCGCTGACCGAGACCGCCGACGGCGTGGAGGTGACCTTCCGCCACGGCGCGCCGCGCCGGTTCGACCTGGTGGTCGGCGCCGACGGGGTGCACTCGGGCGTGCGGACCGCCGCGTTCGGTGCCGAGGCGCGCTTCCGCAAGGACCTCGGTTACCACGTCGCCGGCTTCACCGCACCCAACCACCTCGGGCTCGACCACAGCGGCCTCATCTTCAACGAGCCGGGCCGCGGCGCGATGGTCTACAGCGGCCGCGACGGCGAGAGCGTGACCGTGATCCTGTACTTCCGTGGCGACCCGCGGGGCTATGGCCGCCCGGACCTCGAGCGGCAGAAGGAGATCGTGGCCGACGTGTTCGCCGGCGCGGGCTGGGAGATGCAGCGGCTGCTGAGCGCGGTCGACGACGCGCCGGACCTCTACTTCGACACCGTCGGCCAGATCAGCCTCGACCGCTGGTCCACCGGCCGCGTGGTGCTGCTCGGCGACGCCGCGTGGTGCGCCGGCCCCGGCGGCTCCGGCACCGGCCTGGCGATGATGGGTGCGCAGATCCTCGCCGGCGAGCTGGCGGCCGCGGGCGGCGACCACGTGGTCGCGTTCGAGAGGTACGAGCAGCGCCTGCGCAAGGCCGCGCACGTCGGGCACAAGAACGGTGCCGGCTCGGGCGGGTTCCTGGTGCCGGAGAACGAGAAGAAGCTGCGCAGCCGCAACCGGATGTACAAGATGCTGACCGGCCCGGTGTTCGGGAAGGTGTTCGACTACATGAGCTCGCGAGCCGCCAACGCGGTGCAGTTCCGCGAGTACGCCGGCAAGGTCGCGGGCTGAGCGTTGCCTTGACGCCCACGTCAAGGTCTAGCGTCGGACGCATGCGGATCGGCGAGCTCGCCCGGCGGGCGGGGATCACACCACGGGCGCTGCGCTTCTACGAGGCGCAGGGGCTGCTGCCGGCGGGGCGGTCGGCGAACGGGTACCGGGATTACGACGAGGACGACCTCCGGCTGGTCAGCGAGATCCAGACGCTGCGCACCGTCGGGTTCACCCTCGAGGACACCCGCCCGTTCGTCGACTGCCTGCGCACCGGACATGAGTCCGGCGACGCGTGCCCGGCGTCGGTGGAGGTGTACCGGCGCAAGCTCGACGAGGTGGAGCGGTGCCTGCGTGACCTCGGGGCCGTGCGGACCGCGTTGATGGACAAGCTCGCCGAGGCCTCGGCCCGGCAGGACCCGTGCCGGCTCGAACCAGCCGGTTCGGCTGCAAACACCGCCGACTCCGCAAACACCACTGACACCGCCGACATCACGGAGACCCGATGACCACCGATGCCACCTTCGCCGCCGACGTCCTCGAGCACGAGCGTCCGGTGCTCGTCGAGTTCGGCGCGCAGTGGTGCCCGCCGTGCCGCATGATCGCGCCGGTGCTGGCCGAGATCGCCGCCGAGCGCGCGGATTCCCTCACGGTGCGCGAAATCGACACCGACGCCAACCCCGAGACGGCGCGCAGGTACCAGGTCATGTCGCTGCCCACGCTGATCGTCTTCCGCAGCGGCGAGCCGGTGGCCACGTTCGTCGGCGCCCGGACGAAGGCCCGGTTGCTGGCCGAGCTCGACCGCGTGACGGGATCCGCCGCCACACTGTGACATCCACACTGTGAAGGCGCCGCCGACCCGGTAGAACTAGGTGTGGACCATTCCGGGGAGGCAACCGTGAACACCCTCGTGCGCTCGTTCCTCTTCCTCCGCCGGGCCATCGGGGTGCTGGGCCTGGCGCTGCCGTTCGTGGTGATCATCGGCAAGGAGCTGCTGCAGGGCGGCGGCCTGCAGGGCTCCCTGAGCGGCTACTACTACAGCGACCTGCGCAACGTCTTCGTCGGCACGCTGTGCGCCATCGGCGTTTTCCTCGTCTCCTACCGCGGTTACGGGCGGATCGACGACATCGCGGGCAACATCGCGGCGGTCGCGGCCGTCTGCGTCGGGCTCTTCCCGACCAGCCCGGTCTCCGCCACGGCCACCGAGCGCGCGGTCGGCGTGGTGCACGAGGTGAGCGCCGCGGTCTTCTTCCTCACGCTGGCGTTCTTCTGCCTGTTCCTGTTCACCAAGTCCGACGATCCGGCGCCGACCTCACGCAAGGCCGCGCGCAACGTCGTCTACCGCGTGTGCGGCGGGGTGATCCTGGCGGCGCTGGCGTTGATCGTGCTCGTAGGGGTCTTCTTCGACGCGGCTACGGCGTCGCTGCACCCCACTGTGTGGCTGGAGTCCCTGGCGGTGATCGCGTTCGGCGTGTCGTGGCTGGTGAAGGGCGAAGCGCTGCTGGCCGACCTGCCCCACGAGCGGGCCGAACTGGTCCAGACCTGACCGATTCGTCCACAAACGACGGACGACGGGGTCAGCTCAGCCGGCCGTACGCGGCGGAAACCTGCGTGAGCCACTCGACTTCCGCGGCGAAGGTCTTGGCGTCGTGGTCGTCGAAGCTGCCGTTGTCCTGGCTCAGCGCCGGCGTGACCCCGGAGTGCTTCGCGAGCAGGGCCTGCTTGATCTTCGTGGCCTCGACCACGGCCTGGTCCCTCGCCTGGGGAGGCGTGGCCTCGGCGCGGTCCATGTACGGGCGTAGCGCGCGCCAGCCGTCGCGGATCTCGATCACGCGGCGGTGCAGGCGGTAGTGCAGGTCGGACCATTGCCGGTCGGCGCCCGACGGCGGCTCGAGCGCGATGCCGGGCGAGGACTCGTACAGCGAGTGCCACAGCGGGTAGAGCGCGCGGTAGGAGCTGTAGTTGCGGCCCCACGCCACGAGGTTCGACACGTGCCCGCCCCACGACGGCATGGTGAGCCCCAGCGACACGATCACGATGCCGAGCGCGCTGAACAGCGAAGCGGCGATGGCCCACGGCCCCACCGAGAGGCCGAACATGGGGCTCACGATGTTCACGGTGCGCGCGGCGCAGTAGAGAAACAGCACCACCGCGCCGACCGCGAGCATCCGCAACGCGCGGCGCAGCCACGGTTTCGTGGTGCTGCGCGCGTACGGGATGCATTGACGGTAGATCGTGACGCACGGCACCGCCTGCGAAACGATGAACAGCAACAGGTAGACGAGGATCACCGGGTTGCTGCTGCCGGTGCCGAACGCCGACGCGGGCGTGCCGGGCCGGTTGCCGACGAAGAACAACGCGGTGAGCACCACGCACAGCACCACCCCGGCGATGATCCACGCCCGGATCGCGCGCCGGACCTCCGCGAGCGGGTTCGCCCACTGCATCAGCAGGATCTGCGCGCTGATGCAGTAGGCGACCGCCGAGAGGTGCAGCACGAGGATGGCCAGGTTCTGTACGCCGAAGAACGTGACGACGCTGAGCGACACCGCCCCCATCGTGAACGTGAGGCACTGCAGCACCAGCGTCACCATCATCGTGACGTACCCGATGTCACCCCAGCCGCGCCGGATCGACGCGAGCTTGTACAGGAACGCCGCGTACGACGACACCGCGGACGACGCGAAGAGCACGATCTTCAGCGCGTTCACACCAGACCACCCCAGTCGTGGAACTCAAAGATCAGGCGTTCACGGCCTCACGCCGGCTGCCTTCGAGCGGCACGGCGAGGCCGACCGCTTCCGCCGCCACGGCCACCGCGTAGTCGAAGAAGGCCGACTGGTCGGCGACGCTGTCGTGCGTGCGGCTGAACACCTGGAACACCAACAGGCCGATCAGGTTGCTCCACAACACGATTCCGCGTTCGAGCAGATCGCCGTACGGTGCCTCGGGCTGTCCGCCAAACAGTGCGACGGCCTCGGCGGTCACCAGCGTCGGGCCCGGCAGCGGCCGGCTCGGCGGCGTGAGTGATCCGGCCGCGAGCGCGGACCGCAGTACTGCGGCGAGCGCGGCCGGCGTGCGCGAAGCCGGGCCCACGGTGGTTTCCGGCGCCGCGTAACCCGGCACCGGCGAGCCGTAGAGCAAGGCGAACTCGGCCGGGTTCGCGAGCGACCACTCGCGCAGACCACGCGTGACGGCCAGCAGGCGCGCGCCCGGATCGGTCTCCTGCTCACCGGGATCGGCCTGTTCCATGGCTTCGCCGGAGGCATTGTAGGCGTCGATGATCAACGCCGTGAGCAGATCGTCACGATCGGCGAAAAAAGGTTGGACCTCGGCCACGGTGACGCCACTGGCGACCGCCACCGTCTGCAGCGTGAGGCCGGTGGCACCGGCCTCGGCGAGCTGACGGCGCGCGGTCCGCACGACGAGCCGCGGGAGTTCTTCAGAAGACATGGGTATCGAAGACATAGGCATCCTTGTCGGAACTGTCCATGATCGGCGACCCTACACCAACGCCCGGCGGCCGCCTAGAGGCCGAAAAGCCGCTCCGGCCAGTAAGAAGTCGGGGGTTTGCCCGGCGCCTTTTGCGATTAATCGCGGTGCCGCCTTGCCAATCCGACCAAAAGGAGGCGGGCACGCGACGGGACGGTTACCGCGGTCGGTGACTGTTCCCGCCGTGGCTGTGGTCGGATTGGTAATGACCAGCACAGTCGAGGACGTTCACGGCGTCCACGAGGTTTACGGACATCTGTCCGAAGAAGTTCGCGGTGAACCCCGCGTTACGGATACCTGAAAAGCCGTTCCCGCTCAGCGGGCTGACTATGGTGTGGCGCATGAGTCTTCACGTGGTGATCGGGTTCGGCCCGGCGGGGGCGGCGACGGCGAGGCTGCTCGCCGAACGGGGCGAGCGGGTGAAGGTGATCGCGAGGTCGCCCCGGCCGGAGGAGGCGGGGCTCGAGCACGTGGTGCTCGACGCCGCCGATCGCGCGGCACTGACCGCCGCAACCGAGGGTGCTGACGCGATTTACCAGTGCGCCAGCCCGCCGTACCACCGCTGGACGCGCGACTGGCCGCCGCTGGCCGACGCCACCGCCGCGGCGGCCGAGGCGACCGGCGCCGTGCTCGTGGCGCTGGGGAACCTGTACGGCTACGGGCCGGTCGACGGTCCGCTCACCGAAGACCTGCCGTTGGAAGCGACGGGACCGAAGGGCCGCGTGCGCGTGCAGTTGTGGAAGCAGCTGCACGATCTGCACGAGCAGGGCCGGATCCGCGCGGCCGAGGTGCGGGCGTCGGACTTCTTCGGCCCGGGCGTGACCGACGGCGGGCACCTCGGCGCGCGCGTGGTGCCGGCGGTGCTGAAGGGCCGCAAGGTGCAGGTGATGGGTGACCCCGACGCGCCGCACAGCTGGACGTTCATCCCGGACGTCGCGCGCACGCTGGTGCGGGTGGCCGCGGAGGAGAAGGCGTGGGGCCAGGCGTGGCACGTGCCGACGCTGCCGGCGCGTTCTTCGCGCGTGATGGTGGGCGTGCTGTGCGAAGCCGCGGGGGTGCCGCCGGTCGGCGTACAACGGCTTCCGGCGCCGTTGCTGCGGATGGCGGCCGCGTTTTCCCCCTTGCTGCGAGAACTGCAGGAGGTGCGCTACCAGTTCGATCGCCCGTTCGTGGTGGATTCCCGTGCCTTCACGGAATTCTCGGGTGAGCAGCCCACTCCGCTCACCGAGCAGGCGGCGGCGACGGTGGCGTGGTGGCGTGATCACTCGGCTACCGTGAGTTGACCTGCGGTGGGGTAATTTTGCAACTGATTCCGGGACGCCCTTGAAAATCCGATCGCTTCGGTGCAATCTCTCACCTACTGGGTGGGCGATCGGCGCGAGGAAGTTCTGTCATGGCGTCTTGGGGATCTGCTGCGAGCAAAATCGGAAATCGAACGGACATCGCTATTGTCGGCATCGGGTGCCGTTTTCCCGGTGCGCGGAACGTGAACGAGTACTGGGATCTGCTCAGTGAGCCGAAACCACAGCTCAGGACCGTCCCCGATTCGAGGTGGCGGCGGGACGCGTTCTACAACGACGATTTCCGGGACACCTCGGCCGCGTACTCCGACAAGATGGCGCTGCTCGACGACGTCGGGCAGTTCGACGCCGGCCACTACGGCATCCCGCCGCGCCGGGCCCGATCACTCGACCCGCAGCACCGGCTGCTGGTGGACCTCACGCGCGAGGCGCTGCAGGACGCGGGCTGGGAGGCCGGCGGCTTCGAGCGCGAGGACACGTCGGTGATCATGTCGCTGTCCGACAGCGGCTACCGCGAGATGAGCACGCTTCACCTTCGCTTGCGGCAGCTGGCGGGCGGCGAGTTCGGCCGCTCGGCGGGCGCCGAGCTGGCCGAAGCCGGTTCGGCGGTCGGCGGCCTGCACGCCACCGCGATGGCCGGGCTGCTGCTCAACATGGGGCCGAGCTCGATCAGCTCGGTGTTCGACCTGCACGGCGAGAGCTACGCGCTCGACGCCGCGTGTTCCGGCGGGCTGACCGCGGTGGCCAACGCGGTGTTCGCGCTGCGCGCGGGCCGCTGCCGCATCGCCGTGGCCGGTGGCGCGCAGCTGGTGCTCACGCCGGACCTGCTGGTCGGTTTGTGCCGGATCGGCGCGGTTTCGCGCTCCGGCGAGTGCCGGCCGTTCGACGAGCGCGCCGACGGTTTCGTGCTCGGCGAAGGCGCGGGCGTGCTGGTGCTGCGCCCACTGGCCGACGCGCAGGCGGCCGGGGACCGCGTGTACGCCGTGATCCGCGGCGTCGGGCTGTCCAACGACGGCACGGTGAAGGGCGGCATGATGCCGCAGGAGTCGGGCCAGCTGCTGGCGCTGCGCCGCGCGTATCGCGACGCCGACGTCGAGCCCGGCTCGGTCGGCTACCTCGAAGCCCACGGCACCGCGACGTCGGTGGGCGACGACGTGGAGATCAACGCCCTCGGCGAGCTACGTCGCGACGCGGCCGCGCCGGCGTACCTCGGCGCCGCGAAGTCCGTGGTGGGGCACTCGCTGGGGACCGCGGGCATCGCCGGGCTCATCAAGTCGGTGCTGTCGGTCCACAAGGGACAGATCCTGCCGCAGCCGGACTTCGAGCCGGCCGGGCACCTGGCGCTCGACGAGGCGGGCCTGCGCGTGGCGGGCGAAGTGACGCCATGGGTTTCGCCGGACGGGCCGCGCCGCGCGGGCGTGAGCGCGTTCGGCTTCGGCGGCACGAACGTGCACGTGGTCCTGGAGGAATTCCCCGCTGCTGCTGAGGTTCCTCCTTCGGGCCCGCAGCTGCTGCTGCTCACCGCCCGCGACCGGGCGGGCCTGGCCCGGCACGCCCGCGAGGTCGCGGAGGTGCTTTCGCGCGAGCCACTGCCGCTGGCCACGGTCGCCGCCACCCTGGCCCGCCGCACCCTCTTCGCCGAACGCCTCGCGGTCGTCGCCGAAGACTGCGCCGTGGCGCAACTGATGGCGGCCTCGGTGGCGCTCGAGTCGGGCCAGACGGGCGAGCTGGCACCGGGGACGTACGCCGGCGTCGTCGCACCGGGCGCCGAGGTGCCCGCGCCGGACCTGCCGCTGCTCGAACTGGCCGCGCTGGCCGTGACCGGCCCGGGCCTGCGGCCCACTCTCAGTGCGACGCCGCCGTGCACCCTGCCGCCCAGCCCGCTCAGCCCGCGCGAGCACTGGGTCGTCGACGCGGCGAAGCGCGCGAAGGCGCAGGCGCTGGCGCCGCTCGGTGGCCGGCCTTCCGCTGAACCCGTTGCCACGCAGGAACTTCCCTCCGCGCGCGACGTCCTCGCCGTGGTCCTCGAGGAGGTCGCCCGCACGAGCGCCTTCCCGGCCACCGACCTGTCCGCCGCGCACCTCCTCATCGACGACCTCGGCTTCGACTCCCTCATGCTCACCGAGCTGGAAGCGAACCTGCGGAAGCGCTTCCCCGGCCAGCGCTTCGAGATCGACCAGGAGCGCGGGGTGA
Organism: Amycolatopsis rhabdoformis; assembly: GCF_035918295.1. GTDB lineage: Bacteria > Actinomycetota > Actinomycetes > Mycobacteriales > Pseudonocardiaceae > Amycolatopsis > Amycolatopsis rhabdoformis. Next base: position 5,877,831 of record NZ_CP142149.1, on the reverse strand, counting down.
CGATCGGCGCGGTGGCGGGGTTGATCACGCCTGCGGTGGCGGTGCCCTTCGCGTCGGTCGGCGACGGCGTGCTTGCTGCGGAGGTGTCGCTGGTGCCGGAGGTCGTTGCACCTTCGGTGGCGGTGCCCTTCGCGTCGCCTGCCGACGCCGGGCTTGCGGCGGAGGTGTCGCTGGCGCCGGAGGTCGTTGCGCCTGCGGTGGCGGTGCCCTTCGCGTCGGTCGGCGACGCTGGGCTTGCTGCGGAGGTGTCGCTGGCGCCGGAGGTTGCTGCACCTCCGATGGCGGTGCCCTTCGCGTCGCCTGCCGACGCCGGGCTCGCTGCGCCGGAGTCTGTCGCGCCTGCCGGGGTGGCTGATGCTCCGGCGCCGGGGATGTCGTCGCACGCTGAGGCCTTCGCGTCCGGTGTGGCGGGCCAGACTGCGCCTGGGGTAGCGCCCTTGGCGCCGGAGGCCGTTGTGGCGGATGGGGCGGGCTGGGCTACGCCCGCCGCGACCGTGCTGACGGCACCGGCGGTTGACGCGCCTGCCCTGGGACTGTCGTCGGCTTCCCCCTCTGAGTCGTTCGCGTCCGGCGTGGCGGGCCCGACCGCGCCGGCGGCGCCGTTGGTGCCGAAGGCCGTCGGGCCCGATGAGGCTGGCCTGACCGCTCCTGGGGCTGCGCCCTTGGTGCCGGGGACCGTGCCGGCTGCGGCAGGCAGGACTTCGCCCTCCGCGACAGTGCCGATGACACCGGCGGCCGTCACGCCTGCCGTGGCGGGAACACGTGCCGTGCGGATGCCGCCGGCTCCGGAGACCGTCGCCTTCGATCCGGCCACCGCGTCGATCGACGACTTCCCCGAGGCCGCCGCGATCGACGCGCGGTTGCGGGAGTTTTCGGACCTGGGCGTGGCGAATCCGTACTTCCGCAAGCACCAGGGCCGGATGACCAGCACGACTTCCGTCGGCGGGCGGGAGTTCCTGTCGTTCTCCAGCTACAACTACCTCGGCCTCTCCGGGCACCCCACCGTGACCGCCGCGGTGCACGACGCCGTAGAACGCTACGGCACCTCGGTCTCCGGCAGCCGCCTCCTCGCGGGCGACCGCGACCTCACCCGGCAGCTCGAAACGGAACTCGCGTCCTTCCTCGGCACCGACGACTGCCTCGCCCTGGTGAGCGGCCACGCGACCAACGTGAGCGCCATCGGCCACCTGGTGGGCCCCGGCGACCTCGTCATCCACGATTCCCTCGCCCACGACAGCATCCTGCAGGGCTGCGCGCTCTCCGGCGCGACGCGGCGCCCCTTCCCGCACAACGACGTCACCCAGCTCGCCGACATCCTCCGCCGCACCCGCGCGCGCTTCCGGCGCGTGCTGATCGTGGTCGAGGGCGCGTACAGCATGGACGGCGATCTCGCGGACCTGCCGGGCCTCATCGACCTCAAGAAGCGCTACGGCGCCCTGCTGATGGTGGACGAGGCGCACAGCATCGGCACCGTCGGCGCGACCGGCGCCGGCGTCGGCGAGCACTACTCGGTGGACCGGTCCGATGTGGACCTCTGGATGGGCACCCTGTCCAAGTCCCTCGCCGGCTGCGGCGGCTACCTCGCCGGCTCCGCCCGCACGATCCAGTGGCTGCGCTACTCACTGCCGGGCTTCGTCTACAGCGTCGGCCTCACGCCGGCCAACGCCGCGGCTTCCCTGGCGGCCCTGCGCGTGCTGCGCGCCGAACCCGTCCGCCTCGCGCGCCTGCGCGTCAACTCGAGGCTCTTCCTGGAGCTCTCCCGCGCCGCCGCCCTGCCCACCGGCTCGGCCTCCGCGACCCCCATCGTCCCCTGCGTCGTCGGCGACTCCACCACCACACTCCGCCTCGCCACCACGCTGTACGACCACGGCATCATCGTCGACCCGATCCTCTACCCGGCCGTCGACGAATCCCAGACGCGCCTGCGCTTCTTCCTGACGAGCGACCACGAAGCCGACCAATTGAAGTACACGGTCGCGACGGTCGCACGCGAACTCACCCGATTGCGAGAGAGCTGAGCTTCACCCGCAGAGCAGACAGGTCGGCTTCTCGGTCGCGGAGCAACCGACCTCTCCTGTTGGCCGACAGCTCGGCCGGCCTGACGATCACCAAGCGCAGCCCATGGGCCGGGATCTGCTCGTCCCGGCGCTGGTCGTACAGCGCGCGTTGACGGCCGCGATGCACTCCGCTGACGGTGAGCCGGTCCGGCTTGTCGAAGTGCCGGACTGGCTGATCGTGCTGGACTTCCCGGTATTCCACGACCAACTCGTGGCCCGGCCAGTACCCGTCGACCGGCAACTTGCGCGCGCGCCCGTCTCGTCCGATGTCGCCGAGAAGCCAATCGAACCGCGCCTGCCGCCGGCCACGCTCGCCCAGAACCTCGTCGCACAGGTCGAGCACGTAGGCCTCATCGCTGTCTTCGCGGCTCATGACGGCCCTCCGAACTCGGCACGGCTGAGACGTTCGCAAGGAGCCTCACCCAGCTGCAGGTATTTTGCTCCGGCCGCCGGGAGGAGAGAGACAAACCGCCGCCCTCCTCAGGGGGAACGGCCCTTGCCCAGTCTATCCGCCACCCCCGACAATTTCGGCCGAGCCACCCCAGACCCGGGTAGTTGTCCCCACCTCATCGAGTGAAGACCAAACCGCCTCAACCACCGAAAACCCAAGCCCTACAACAACATCCGCTCAATCCGATCAATCGGCTTCTCTTCCTCCGCCGGCACCACCGACGGCGCGGCAGCCCGAACCATCCCCATCCGCTCCGACAGCAGGTACGCGATGATCTCCGCCTCCTGCTCCTGCACGTCGTCGTACGTGGCGCGCATCAGCATGTCGCGGACGATGTCCGGGTCGAGGTTGGGGAAGAGGGAGCGGGCGCTGTCGTCGTCGAGCAGGCCGGAGCCGCGGTGGCAGCAGATGATGTGACCGAGCTCGTGCAAGATGATGTGCTCCTGGTGTGCGCCGGTGGTGTTGGCGTCGAAGAAGATGAGGTCTTCTTGTTGCGCCGCGACCCACATGCCGCACGGGTGGGAGGCCGGCATGGGCATCGGCACGAGGGTGATGGGCCGTTCGCGAAGGGTGCCCAGGCGTTCGCACAGGGTCGGGAGGTCGCAGCCTTCCGGGAGGTCCAGTTCGGCGATGCGCCGGGCGCCTTCTTCGCGCATGCGCTTGAGCTGGTCGCGGCGGTCCTCGGCCACGCTCACCCCGCGGCCTCGTCGCTCACCGGCGGCAGGCCCTGCATCTGGCGGTACTGGTCCATGATCGTGGTGATCGCCTGCAGGTTCTCCTCGCGCATGCCCGCCGCGCGCATCGCGACCGCGCGCACGCCCGCCTGCCGCATCGCTTCGAGGGCGGCGAGTTCGCTCAGCACGTCGCCGGCCACCTTCTCGTCGAAGAAGTACGCGACGGACACGCCGAAGAACTTCGCCAGCGCCGCCAGCAGCTCCTGCGACGGGTTGGTGCGCTTGCCCGACCGCAGCTGCGACAGGTACACCGACCCGACCTTCAGCTCCGGCGACTCGCGCTTGAGCTCGGCCACCACCTCGGCGTTCGTCCAGTGCTTGCCCTGCGGCCGCACGGTCCGGAACAGGTCGTCGAGCCGAGAGGCCAACGTCGGCCGAGTGTTTTCGCTCGAGTCACTGGACATGTCCGCCCCCTCCGGTCAGCGACTGATTGCTCTCAGCTAGGTCGACTATCCCAGATTAGCTGACAGTTGACAATCAGGGTGACCCTACACAACACTGTGAGCAGGTCGAGTTAGCTGTTAGTTAACTCGATCCTTCTGGCTCAGCGGTGGCGTTGTACCGCTCCGGGGCGGCGCTGGGGGTGTCGCTCCGCCGGTCCGCCGGCCGGGCCCGGAGGCAGCCGGCTTCAGCGCACTGCCTCCGGGCCGGCGAACTGGGCCCATTCGGCAGCCCAGCGAGCCGACCGGTGGCGGTCGAGCACGCGCCGGGCGATCCAGAAGCCACCGGCCAGCACGCCGATCGCGCACAGCCAGGTGAAGGTGCCCACGAGCACGCCGTTGGTCACGGCGTCGGCGTGGGTGAGGGGTGCGGTGGTCTGCTTGCCGTCGCTGTCGAGCCAGATCGGCGCCTGCGAACCGGGGTTGCCGGCGCCCGCGGGCACCGTGACGACACCGGTCTGCGGCGAGCCGTTCGCCAGCCGCCATGTGGCCGTGACACGAGAGCTGTGGGCGATCGGCGCGCTGTCGCCGACCGACGCCGGCTTCGGCGCGGTCGCGACCACCGTCGCGGTGACTTGGTGGCGCGTCTTCAGCTGCGCGTCGGACGCCGCCGTTTCGTGCGACACGTCGGCCTTGGCGAGCATGATCACGAACGGGAGTGCCACGAGCGACACGACCACCGCGATTCCGACGAGGAGTCCCTCTACGCGATCAGTGCGCCGCACGAGGGGATTGCTCAAGAAGCCCACTCGTCGCAGGAATCGGGTGAGGGGTAGAGGTGGTCTGCCAGCCCGGGCCTTGTTCCGCATGAGCTCCATGGTCCTCTTACACGCCCGCGCGCGCTGTGTCCAGCACAACGTTTTCATTGGTTTTCCTGGGAAAACGGTGTGTTCCTCAGCACGCTCAAGGGCGCCACTCCACTTGTGGGTGAACGCCGTCACTTCGCGTTGTGATCGACTTGCCGGATGCTCGCCACGCGTTGAATGACGAGCCCGGAAACAACGGGGCTCAGTCGACGAGCCGCACGGTCACCGTGGTGCTGTAGGACTTGCGTCGCGAGAGGCCGTGCTCCGCCACGATGCTCAACTGGATCGACCGGTCGGCCGGGGCCCAGTAACCCGTGCGCACGAAGTAGCCGTCCATCGTGCAGAGGCGGTTGGCGCTCTTGCGCGAACTGATCGTCTCCCAGCCCCAGTGCCGCCCGCTGGCTTCCACGCCGTTGCGCCGGACCGACAGCCGCGGGTTGCCCACCTCGCGGCAGAACTCGCTGCCCTCGGCGATGTAGAGCACGCCGTCGACCTTGTAGAAGCGGTTGCCGTCCAGCAGGCTCACCTGACCCGACAGCATCACGTTCACGCGGCCGCCGTCGTTTCCCTCCATCTCCCAGTCGACGCTGAATTCCTTCGTCGGAGCCTCGATCGACTGGGTCATGACCTCGTCCCCTTCGCGCACGGTTTTCGGAGATTCCATTAGAAGATAGGGAAGAATCACGAGTCCGGCGGGTTTCGGGAACCGTTTTCACCCGATGAGGCTCACGCCGCGACAGATGGCCATTCGCGCATGAATTGGCGCCACTTTTCAGCGCACCGGGTGATGGCGGACACGGGAAGTGAAATCGCAATACCCGGAACCGGTCACGCGCCACCGTTCCACTGGGCGCTGTGGGCTACGCCGGGCGCCGCCGTGTCGGCAGGGTGACGACTCACTATGACGGCCGTCATAGTGAGTCGATCACGCGCGACGTGTTTCCCTGGATGTATGACAGCTGTCATAATCGTCGAGCCGGCCACCGCCGAGACCGTCGAACGCCTCGTGCGGGCGTGCTCGGTCGAGAGCCTCGCGTGGCGCTTCACGCTGCCCGGGCGGCCGGATCCGGAGTGGGTCCTGGTGCGCTACCGCGCGTTCCTGCTCGCCGGTACCGCGCTCGTCGCGAAGATCGGCGACGCGCCGGTGGGGTTGGTCAACCTCGTGCCGGACGGCGACGGCCGCGCCGAGCTCGGGGTGCTCGTGGCCGACGCCTGGCACCGCCGCGGCATCGCCAGCACGCTCGTGCGCCGGCTCGTCGAAGACCCGTGCCGGGCCGGCTGGACGCTGCACGCTTCCGTGCGCATCGGCAACGCGGCGGCCGAGGGGCTGCTGCGCGCCCACGGCTTCGGGCCGGTTCCGGCGTTCGAGCGTGGCGAGAAGGAGTTCGAACGGGTCCTGCCCACTAGCATGACCGGTGTCATGAAGGAGGTCGTCGGTGGCGGAATCGGAGAGGCCGGCGCGGGAGCGGATGGTGTTCAGCGCCGCGCAGCTGCTGCGGACACAGGGCGTCGCCGGTACGGGCCTGCGGGACGTGGTGGCCCACGCGAACGCGCCGCGGGGCTCGCTGCAGCACTACTTCCCCGGCGGTAAGGAGCAGCTCGTCGGCGAGGCCGTCGAGTGGGCCGGGCGGTACGCGGCGCGCCGCGTGCGCCGGGGCGCCGAATCGATGGAAGACGCGACGCCGGGCAACCTGTTCGCCGCGATGGTGCAGCCGTGGCGCGCCGAATTCGCCGACCGCGGATTCGGGTCCGGCTGCCCGATCGTGGCCACGGTCGCCGATTCCGCGGCGTTGAGCGAAAAGCTGAGGGAGAGCGCGGCCGCCGCGTTCGCCGAATGGCGTAAACCACTCGTGGCGGAACTCGAGCAAATGGGCGTATCCGCTACTCGGGCCGCGTCGCTGGCCGTGCTGATGATCAGCTCGCTCGAAGGCGCCCTCGTGCTCGCGCGCGCCGACCAGGACGTGGCCCCGCTCGACGCGATCGTCGAAGAGCTGCGGCCGCTGCTGGACGGCGCCGTGGAGAAGCGCCGCCGCCGCACCGGCTAGCGGCGGCCCAGCTTCGCGCGCAGGTTGGCCACGGTCTCGGGGTCGTGCAGCAGCTTGCCGAAGTGCCGGGACTCCGCGTCCATCCGCTCGCGCACGCTCGTGTCCCCGGTGTCGCGCAGCAGCTCGCGCGTCAACGCGAGCGCGGTCCGCGGCTGCGCGGCCAGCGCGGCCGTGCGCTCGGCGACGCGGGCTTGCAGCGCCGCGGTGTCCGCGAGCACCTCGTTCACGAGCCCCAGCCGGTGCGCCTCGGCGGCCGGCACGCGGTCGCCGAAGAGCAGCAGCTCCGCCGCGCGCTGCGGCCCGACCCGGCGCGGCAGCGCGAAGCTGCTGCCGTACTCCGGCACGAGCCCCAGCGACGTGAACGGGAACTGCAGGTAGCTGCTCTCCGTCGCGTACACGAGGTCGCAGTGCAGCAGCAGCGTCGCGCCGATGCCCACGGCCGGCCCGTCGACCGCCGCGACCACCACGGCGCCGGTCGTGAGCAGCGCTTCCTGAAACCGCCGCACGGGCGTGTTGTCCCCGCCGCCCTCGTCGTGGGCGAGGAAATCGCCGAGGTCGTTGCCGGCGGTGAACGTGCCGCCGGCCCCGGTCAGCACGACGATCGGCGTCCCCGCGGTCTCCAGCGCCTCGGCCAGCGCCGAGTACATCGCCGTGGTGAGCGCGTTGCGCTTGTCCGGGCGGTTGATCGTCACGGTGGTGACGGCTTCGGCGGCCACGACGTCGATGCTCATGACCCCGAGAGTTCCACAACGGAACTCAGCCGGTCAACGCGAGCCGCCCGGGCCCGGAGGACCCGAAACCGGCGAAACTGACACGCTCCTCACGGCGGTGCCGAGCCATGGGGCAGACACCGCCTGGGGGAAGGGACACGGACGAAGCCGGCTTCGTCGGGCGGCAGCACGAGCCGGCCGTGCTCGACGGGTTGACCCGGGCCGCAGCCGACGGCACCGGAGGCGCCGTGCTGCTCGCCGGCGATCCGGGCGTGGGCAAGAGCCGGCTGGCCGCCGAGATGGTGCGCCGCGCTCGTGGCGCTGCCCGACGATCCGCCGTACAGCGAGCCCGGCGAATTCCGGCCGCTCGCCGCGCGGCTGCTGATGGACCTCGGCCATGCCGAGGAGGCCCGGCGGCTCTACCGTTCGCTGCCCTCGCTCGACGCCGTGCCGGTGTTCATGGGGCTGCCCGCGTGGGCGGGCACAGCGGAGCTGGCCGCGGACTTCGGCGACCGCGACGCGGCGGCCGACGTGTACCGCCGCCTCGCGCCCTTCGCCGACGACGCGGTGCGCCACATGCGTGCGGCGATCGAGGTCTGCGGCCGCGACGGCATGCCGCCCTACGGCGTCGTTTCCCGCTACCGGCTGGCGCAGACACTCGCGCGGCGCCGCCAGCCTGGCGACCGAGCGGAGGCCGCGGAACTGGCGAGCTCGGCCGCCGCGAACTCGGGATGACGCCGCGGGCTCGGCGTTCGGAAGGGCTGGCGGCGCAGGTGTCGGGGGACCGGCCGGGGCCGTTGACGCGCCGGGAGCAGGAGATCGCGCGGCTCGTGGCGCAGGGCCTCACGAGCCGGCAGATCGCGGCCGTCACCCACATCACCGAGCGGACGGCCGAGAACCACGTGCACCACATCCTCGGCAAGCTGGGATTCACCAACCGCGCTCAGAAGCCGGGCGTGGGTCGTCGCGGAACAACCGGATCTGAGTACCGCGGCTGAGCAATCGGGCAGACGCGCGTCGCCCCTGGGCGGCGCAGAATTGCGGCATGACCCTCCTCGCGTTGCGGGCGGCGCGGCTGTTCGACGGCACCGCGTCGGCACTCGTCGCCGACCCCGTGCTGGTGCTCGAAGGCGGTGTCGTGCGCTCGGTCGACCACGCCGTGCCGCCGGGCGCGACCGTCGTCGACCTCGGCGACGCGACGCTGCTGCCCGGCCTGGTCGACACCCACGTGCACCTGGCCTTCGACGCGAGTGAAGACCCCGTCGGGGCGCTGCTGGCGCGCGACGAGGCGCAGACGCTCGCCGCCATGACCGCCGCCGGGCGGCAGGCCGCGTACGGCGGCGTCACCACCGTGCGCGACCTCGGCGACCGCGACTACCTGAGCCTGGTGCTGCGCGCGTCGGACGACCCGGCGCTGCCGACGATCGTGGCCGCCGGGCCGCCGCTGACGACGCCGCGGGGCCACTGCCACTACCTCGGCGGCGAGGTGACGTCGGCGGAATCCGCCCGGGCCGCCGTGCGCGAGCACGCCGAGCGCGGGGTCGACGTGATCAAGCTGATCGCCAGCGGCGGCAACCTCACGCCCGGCACACGGCTCGAAGTGCCGCAGTTCGCGCCCGACGTGCTGCGCGCCGCCGTGGCCGAGGCTCACCGGCTGAGCCTCCCGGTCACCGCCCACGCCCACGGCACCCAACCGGTGATCGACGCCTTGGCCGCGGGTGTCGACGGCCTCGAACACGCCACCTTCATGACCACCGACGGCGTCGACGAAGCGCCGCCGGACCTGGTGCGCGAGATCGCCGAACGGCACGTCACCGTGGGCGTGACGCTCGGCATCGTCGTGCCGGACGGCACGCCGCTGCCGGGTCCGATCGCTTCGCGGCGGGACGCGCTCGTCGCCAACCTGCGCGCGTACCACCGCGCCGGTGTGCAGCTCACCGCCGGCACCGACGCGGGCATCATGCCGATCAAGCCACCCGACGTGCTGCGTTACGCCGTGCACATGCTCGAGTTCAGCGGCATGTCCACAGTGGACACCTACCGCGCGGTGACTTCGGTGGCCGCCGGGGTGTGCGGGCTCGGCCACCGCAAGGGCCGGCTGGCGCCGGGGTTCGACGCCGACGTGCTCGCGGTGCGCGGCGACCCGTTCACCGATCCCGCCGCTCTCCACGACATCCGCGCGGTCTACGTGCGAGGGGTCGCCGTGCGGGGCACCCCGGTCACAGTTCCGCCACCGCGCTGACCAGCCGGTCGACCTCGGCCGCCGTGGTGTACGGCGCGATGCCCGCGCGCACGGCGCCGGCGTCGCCGAGGCCGAGGTGGCGTGAGCATTCGAGGGCGTAGAAGCTGGCGGCCGGCGCGTTCACGTTGTGCTGCGCGAGGTGCTCGTACACGGCCTTCGGCTCGTGGCCGGTCACGGAGAACAGCACCGTCGGCGTGCGCTCGCGGTCGGGGGAGCCGTGGCGCACCACCTTCGGCAGCTCGGCGAGCCCGTTGTCGAGGCGGGTGAGCAGCTCGCCTTCGTGGATTTCGAGCTCGGCCAGCGACGTGGCGAGCTTCTCGCGCCGCGTGCCTTCGGCCGGCACGAGGTTCGCGAGGAAGTCGATCGCCGCGGCGGTGCCGGCGAGTAGCTCGTAGGGCAGCGTGCCGAGCTCGAACCGCTCCGGCACGGCGTTGCTGGAGGGCAGGAGCTTGTCCGGCTGCAGCGTCTCCAGCAGCGCGGGCGCGGCGGCGAGCAGGCCGAGGTGCGGGCCGAGGAACTTGTACACCGAGCAGGCGTAGAAATCGGCGCCGAGCGCATCGACGTCCACCGTGCTGTGCGGCGTGAGGTGCACGCCGTCGACATAGCTGAGCGCTCCGGCTTCGCGGACCTTCGCGGTGATCGCGGCGACGTCCGGGCGGGTGCCGAGCAGGTTCGATGCGGCGGTGACGGCGACCAGGCGCGTCTTGTCGGTGAGCAGTGAGGTCACGGCCTCGACCGGCAGCACGCCCGTGGCCGGGTCGAAGTCGGCCCACCGCACGGTGACCCCGCGCGCCTGCGCCGCCTGCACCCACGGCCGGATGTTCGCGTCGTGGTCGAGCCGGGTCACCACGACCTCGTCGCCGGGTGACCAGGTCTTCGCCAGCGTGCGGGAGAAGTCGTAGGTCACCTGCGTCATGCTGCGGCCGAACACCACGCCCTCGGCCTGCGCGCCGAGCAGGTCCGCCACCGCCTGCCGCGCTTCGCGCACGATGCCGTCGGCGCGGCGCTCGGCGGGGGTCACGGTGCCGCGGTTGGCGATCGCGGAGCAGAGGACGCCCGCCACGGCTTCGCCGACCACGTCCGGCACCTGCGAGCCACCGGGTCCGTCGAAGTGCGCGGCCCCTTCGGCGAGGGCGGGGAAGTGCTTGCGGATCGCGTTCACGTCATAGGCCACGAGGTCCAGCATGCCGGACGGCGGGGCCGGCTCGCCCGCGCGGGTCGTCCGCCGTTTCGGGTTGGTCGACAGCCGAGACGACCGGTCATATAATCGCGGGATGCCTCGTGCCAGTGTTCGTGAGGTGATCGTCGAGACCGCGGTCACCGAGTTCCACCGCTACGGTTTCGCCGCGTGCTCGGTCGACACCATCACGCGGGCGGCCGGCGTGCCGAAGGGCTCGTTCTACAACCACTTCAAGAGCAAGGAAGACCTCGGCGCCGAGGTCGTCGCGCGCTACGCCGAAAGCTCCGGCTGGCGCGCCGACCACGGTGACCTCGGCCCACTTGACACGCTGCGCGCGCGGTTCACCGTGATGCGCGACGTGCTGGTGGACAACGAGTTCACCCGCGGCTGCCTCATCGGCAACATGGGGTCCGAGCGCGCCGACCACAGCCCGGTGATCCGCCGGCAGGTCGGGGAGAGCCTCGGGCACTGGTCCGACAGCATCACCGACTCGATCCGCCAGGCGCAGGCCGCGGGCGAGGTGGACGCGGACCGCGACCCGGAGGTGCTCGGGCGGTTCGTGCTCGACGCGTGGGAGGGTGCGATCATCCGTACCAAGGTGGCCAAGAGCGTCGCCCCGCTGGACGACTTCTTCGACGTCGTGTTCGGCTCCCTGCTGTAGGAAGGTGCCCCCGCGCGTGCTTGCCGACCTGGTGGACGAACTGCTCGCCCAGCCGCTTCCGTGGCCCATCGTCCAGGCCGGTGACCCGGTGCTGCGTGCGGTCGCGGCGCCGTACGAAGGTGAGCTGCGCGAAGCTGCGCTCGCCGGGCTGATCGAGGGCATGCGGGAGACGATGTACGCGGCGCCCGGCGTCGGTCTGGCGGCGCCGCAGATCGGGCTGCCGGTGCAGCTCGCCGTGGTGGAGGACGCCGAGCGGCCGAACACGCCCGCCGAGGTGCGTGAGGCGCGGGGGATCGTGCCGCTGCCGTTCCGTGTGCTGGTGAACCCGCGATACACCGCGTTGGGCGAAGAGCGGGTCGCGTTCTTCGAGGGCTGCCTGAGCGTGAGTGGTTGGCAGGCCGTGGTCGCGCGGCCGTTGCGGGTGCGGCTGCAGGCGCAGGACGAGACGGGCGCGGCGGTCGACGAGGAGTTCGCGGGCTGGCCGGCGCGCATCGTGCAGCACGAGACGGACCACCTGGGTGGGGTGCTGTACCTCGACCGCGCGGAGCTTCGGTCGTTGTCGACGCACGAGGCGGTGGCCCAGCGGTGGGCGCACGTGACGGCGGCCGAGGCGGCGAAGGAACTGGGCTTCGACCTGCCCTGAAAAACGCGTAGGGCGAATGTCGGTCGGCGGGTTGACAGATTCTAAGACGACCGGTCATATTCAACTCATGACAACTTACCGAGCGCTGGAAGTCACCGGGTCGCGGCAGTTCGCGCAGAGCGAGAGGGAGCTGGTCGCGCCGTCGTACGGGCAGGTCCGGGTGAAGGTGGAGTACTGCGGTGTCTGCCACTCCGACGTGCTGGCGGTCGAGGGCCTGCGCGCCGACCCGAGCCGGCCGGTGGTGCCCGGGCACGAGATCGTGGGCGTGATCGATGCCGTGGGCGAGGGCGTGCGGGCGTGGCACGTCGGGGAGCGCGTGGGCATCGGGTACCTGGGCGGGCACTGCGGCGAGTGCGATTCGTGCCGCCGCGGTGATTTCGTGAACTGCACCGACCAGCCGTGGACCGGCACGAACGTCGACGGCGGTTATGCCGAGTACGCCTATGCGCGCACGAGCGGCCTGGTCCGGATCCCGGCGGGACTGTCCTCTTCGGACGCCGCACCGCTGCTGTGTGCCGGCATCACCACGTACAGCGCGTTGAGCACTCTCGACGCGCGCCCGGGTTCGCTGGTCGGGATCCAGGGGATCGGCGGGCTGGGCCACCTCGGCGTGCAGTACGCGAAGGCGCTGGGCTACCGCGTCGCGGCGATCGCGCGCGGTACGGACAAGGCCGAGCTCGCCGCGCGGCTCGGTGCGGACGAGTATGTGGACAGCACGGCGGGCGATCCCGGTGCGGCGCTGCAGAAACTGGGCGGGGCGGCGGCGATCGTCGCGACGGCCGCGAGTGGCGCGTCGATGTCGCCGCTGGCGGCGGGGCTCGCTCCGCGTGGGCGCCTGGTGGTGGTCGGCGCGGCTGCCGATCCGCTGTCGATCACGACGTCGGACCTGATCTTCGGCACGCGCACGGTGACCGGCAGCCTCACCGGCTCGTCGATCGAGAACGAGGACAGCCTCGCGTTCGCCACCGACCGCGGCGTGCGGCCGATGAACGAGATCGTGCCGTGGACCGAGGCGCCGGCCGCGTACGAGCGCATGCTGGCGGGCCAGGCGCGCTTCCGGATCGTCCTCGACCTGGCGGCCTGAGATGTCGCTGCTCGACGAGGTTCTCGACGCCCACGGCGGCCTGGCGCGCTGGCGGCAGTTCAGCGAAGTGACCGCGACGATCGTGACCGGCGGTGAGTTCTGGGGGTTGAAGGGCCTCGTGCAGGACCCGAACCCGCGGCGGATGACGGTTTCGCTCGTGCGTGAGGAAGCTTCGTTGCATCCCTTCGGTGCGCCAGATCAGCGCACGCACTTCACGCCGGAGCGCATCGCGATCGAGAAGCTGGACGGCACGGTGGTGGCTTCGCGGGACAACCCGCGCGAGTCGTTCGAGGGGCACGAGTTGACGACTCCGTGGGACCCGCTGCACCGCGCGTACTTCAACGGGTACGCGTTGTGGACGTATCTCACCACTCCGTTCCTCCTGGCGGGTGAAGGGTTTTCCGTCGTCGAGGCCGAGCCGGTGTGGGAGGGCGGCGAGCGGTGGGAGGTGCTGGAGGCGACGTTCCCGGAGTCGGTGGCGAGCCATTCGCGGGTGCAGCGCTTCTACTTCGGGCCGGACTTTCTGGTGCGGCGCCACGATTATCACGTCGACATCGCGGGTGGGTTGCCGGGCGTGCAGTACACGGACGACCACGAGCGGTTCGCCGGCTTGAGCTTCCCGACGCGGCGGCGCGCGTACCGCGGCGAGACGGTGATGGTGGCGATCGACCTGAGCGAGATTTCGCTGCGCTGAGTTTTTGTCGGTGCCCGCTGCTAGCGTCCTCCTCATCGGATCAGACCCCGGGAGGGACAGGATGGAATCGTTGCGGGACAAGGCAAAGGCGTTCAGAGCACTGCACGCGCAGCCCATGGTCGTGCTGCCGAACGCGTGGGACGCGGGCAGCGCCGCCGTGCTCGAACACGCCGGTGCGCCGGCCGTCGCCACCACGAGCGGCGGCGTCTCGTGGGCCCGCGGCCACGGCGACGGGCAGGGTCTGAGCCGCGCCGAGATGACGGAAGCGATCCGGCAGATCACCGCCGCCGTCTCGGTGCCGGTGAGTGCGGACATCGAGGGGGGTTACGGCCCTGATCCCGGAGACGTCGCCGCCACCGTCACAGAGGTCCTCGGCGCCGGCGCGGTGGGGGTGAACCTGGAGGACTCGCGGGCGGGCACGCTCACGCTGTTCTCGCCGTCGGAGCAGGCGGCTCGGCTGGCGGCCGCGCGTTCGGCGGCGGACGAGGCGGGTTTGCCGGAGCTGTGGATCAACGCGCGGACCGACGTTTTCCTATTCGGCGTCGGCGAGCCTTCGGGCCGGCTCGCCGACGTCCTTTCGCGCGCCACGGCTTATGCCGAGGCCGGTGTGGACAGCATCTTCGTGCCGGGTCTGGTCGATCTGGAGGCGTTGGGCGAGCTCACCGCGGCGTCCCCGATCCCGGTGGCGGTGATGGCGTGGGCGGGCGCGCCGTCGGTCGCGGAGTTCGCCGCCGCGGGCGTCCGCCGCGTCACCGTCGGGACGGCTCTCGCCCAGGCCGCCTACGGTGTCGCCCTGCGCGCCACGCAGGAGATGCTGACCGGCGGCACGTACGACGAACTGTCCTCGGCGATGGATTTCGGGGCTCTGAACGGATTGTTCGGCTGATGTGCCTTTCCGGCGACGGCGGCATGGTCTCCTGCGGCGACGGCTGCCGGTTCTGGATGAGGGGGTGATCACCTGGTGGTGAGGAGGTGATGGCCGGGGGTTGGCACGTCGGCGCTGCGGAGCCGGGGATTCGCGGCGTGGGTGTGCGGCAGCCGGTGATCCGTGACGTTGCTCGGCGTTGGTCGTGTGCCGTCGTCTGAGGCGCTCGGGCTGCGGTGTCGGGTTTCGGGCGCTGCCGCAGCTTGGCGGCCGCCCGGGCAGGCCGCCGTCGGTCGCGAGTGGTCCGCGGCGCCGACTACTTCGGGGTGGCTGCGAGACCGCTCGCTGGGCACGCCGTGGCACTGTCAGGGTCGTCCGCGCGGCCTGGTTCGGCGTTGGTCGTGTGCCGTCGTCTGAGGCGCCCGGACCGCGGTGTCCGGTTTCGTGGCGCTGCCCACCTTCGCGGCCGTTCGGGCCGGCTGTCGGTCGCGAATGGTCCGCGGTGCCGGGTACTTCGGGGTGGCTGCGAGACCGCTGTGTGGGTGCGCGCCGTCGCACTGTCAGGGTCGTCCGCGCGACCCGGTTCGGCGTTGGTCGCGCGCTGCCGCTTGAAGCGCTCGGGCTGCGGTGTTGGGTTTTGTGGCGCTGCCGCAGCTTGGCGGCCGTTCGGGCCGGCCGTTGGTTGCGAGTGGTCCGCGGTGTCGACTGCTTCGGGGTGGCTGCCAGACCGCTCCGCGGGCGCGCGCCGTCGCACTGTCAGGGGCGCCGGCGCCACCCGGTTCGCCGTTGGTCGTGTGCCGTCGCCTGAGGTGCTTGGACCGCGGTGTCGGGTTTGTGGCTGCCCGAACTTCGCGGCCGTTCAGGTCATACATCGCGAGTGGCCCGCGTTGTCGGCTACATCGGGGTGGCTGCCAGACCGCTACCTCGGCGCACGGCGTCGGACTTCCCCGGTCGGCCGCGCGACCCGGCCCTGCGCCGGCCGAACGTCGTGGTTGCGAGGAGAACGCCTTGGAGAAAACCAGATCAGGAAGGAAGCCGATTGATCGGATGATCACCTGTCGCCCACAGGTACTGCACCGCATAGGCACGCCAAGGCTGCCAGACCACGGCGTGCCGGGTAAGGGCCGACGGCGACGTCGGGAGCTCCAACGCGGCGGCTGCCAGCTTCACGCCGAGGTCCGTCGGCACGAACGCGTCCGGGTCGCCGAGCGCGCGCATCGCGATGGTCTCCACCGTCCACGGGCCGAAGCCCGGCAGGGCGGACAACGAAGCTCGGGCCCGGGCCCAGTCGCCGCCGGGGGAGAGGTCCAGGTCGCCTGAAGAGAGGGTGGTGATCAGCTGGAGCAGGGTGTTCCGGCGTGATTGCGGCATGGCGAGCGTGGCGGGGTCCAGCGCGGCGAGGTCGGCCGGGGTGGGGAAGAGGTGGGTGAGGCCGCCGTCGCGGTCGTCGACGGGGGTGCCGTGGGCGGTGACGAGGCGGGCGGCGTGCGTGCGGGCCGCGGCGGTGGACACCTGCTGGCCCAGCACGGCCCGGAGGGCGAACTCCTCCGGGTCCGTGGTGTGCGGCACGCGGCGGCCGGGGCTCTTCAGGACCAGCCGGGCCAGCACCGGGTCTTCCGAGAGTTGCGCGTCGACCGCGATCGGGTCGGCGTCGAGGTCGAGGAGGCGACGGCAGCGGCTGATGGCGGCGGACAGGTCGCGCAGGTCGGTGAGGCTGAGGCGGCACGCGATGTGGTCGGGTGTCGGCGCGAGCGAGACGAGGCCGTGGCCGTGGGGCAGGCGCAGGGTGCGCCGGTACGCGCCGTCGCGCCATTCCTCGACGCCCGGCACGGCCGTGGCCGCGAGGTGGCCGAAGAGGTTGTCCGGGCACAGCGGCGCGCGGAACGGCAGGCGCAGCGACAGCGAGCCCGGCGAAGACGGCGCGCCCGAGGCCCGGGACCGCAGCTCGCTCGGCGTGAGGGCGAAGACCTGGCGCACGGTGTCGTTGAACGTGCGGATGCTCGAAAATCCCGCGGCGTGCGCGACGTCGCCCATCGGCATGTCGGTGGTCTCGACCAGCAGCCGCGCGGTTTCGGCGCGCTGGGCCCGCGCGAGCGCCAGCGGCCCGGCGCCCAGCTCGGCGTGCACCTGCCGCTCGACCTGCCGCACGCTGTAGCCGAGCCGCGCGGCGAGCCCGCGCACGCCCTCGCGGTCGACCACGCCGTCGGCGATCAGGCGCATCGCGCGCGCCACCAGGTCGGCGCGCTCGTTCCACAGCGGTGAGCCCGGCGTGACGTTGGGCCGGCACCGCTTGCACGCGCGGAAGCCCGCCGTCTGCGCCGCCGCCGCGCTCGGGTAGAAGCGCATGTTCTCGGCCTTCGGCGGCGCGACCGGGCAGCTCGGCCGGCAGTAGATGCCGGTGGTGACCACGGCCGTGAAGAACCACCCGTCGAACCGGGCGTCCTTCGACCGCACCGCGCGCACGCAGCGTTCGATGTCCTCGTACACGCGAGCCAGTGTGCCTCGGCCCACCGACAAAACCTGGCAGGAAAGCGACACAGACAACCTGCCCCAGGCTTCAGCTCGAATTCACCGCCGTGATCGTTCGCGCGCCACCCGCAGCTGGATAACCTGCGCGACGCGGGACGAAGCGCCCGCTCCACCGGCGAAGCCGCGACTGGGGAAGCCGCCACCGGTGACCGCCGAACCCTCAAGCCCGTGCCTGAAGACGGGCCGCCTCGAATCGGAGCGACGTGGACAACCCGACGCGACGCAAGTTCCTCACCGTCACCGGAGCCGCCGCCGCGCTGGCCCTGGCCGGCACCCTGCCCGGCCTCACCGCGTCCGGCGCCACCACCGTGGACACCGACCGCGTGCCCGGCTACCCGTTCACCCTCGGCATCGCCTCCGGCGACCCGCTGCCCGACGCGGTGGTGATCTGGACCCGTCTCGCGCCGAAGCCGCTCGATCCGTTCGGGGGCATGAACGACCGCCCGGTGTCGGTGCGCTGGGAAGTCGCGGAGGACGACCGCTTCCGCCGGATCGTGCGCTCAGGCACCGCGCTCGCCCGGCGCGAGGAGTCGCACAGCGTCCACGTGGACGTGCGCGGGCTGCGGCCGTGGCGGCACTACTTCTACCGCTTCCACGTCGGCGGCCACAGCAGCCCGGTCGGCCGCACGCGCACGTCGCCGGCCCCGCACCAGTCGGTGGCCGCCGTTTCGCTGGCCTACGCGAGCTGCCAGGCCTGGTACGAGGGCTTCTACACCGCCTACCGCGACATGGCCGCGAAGGACCACGACGTCGTCTTCCACCTCGGCGACTACATCTACGAATACGGCGTGGGCGCCGACGGCGGCCTGCGCAAGCAGGACATGGCCGTGGACTTCCAACGCGAGACCACGACGCTCGACGACTACCGCGGCCGCTACGCCCTCTACAAAACCGACCCGGACCTGCAGGCCGCCCACGCCGCCGCACCCTGGGTGATCACGATCGACGACCACGAGGTCGAGAACAACTGGGCCGGCGACATCTCCGAGAACAACGACCCCGTCGCGCAGTTCCTCGTGCGCCGCGCCAACGCGTTCCGCGCGTGGTGGGAGCACCAGCCGGTGCGGGTCGCGCAGCTGCCGACAGGGCCGGACGTGCAGATGTACCGCCGGTTCCAATACGGCGACCTGATCCGCTTCAACGTGCTCGACACCCGCCAGTACCGCGACGACCAGGCCGCGGGCGACGGCACCAAGGCCCCGAACGCCGGCTCGCTCGACCCGAACCGCACGATCACCGGTGCCGCGCAGGAGAAGTGGCTGCTCGACGGCATGGCCCAGCACTCGGCGCGGTGGGAGGTGCTCGCGCACCAGACCGCGATCGCGCAGCTCGACACCGCGGCGGGCCCCTCGGTGCTCGTGCCGATGGACACGTGGGACGGCTACGTCGCCTCCCGCAAACGCGTGCTCGGCGGCGCACAGGACCGCAAGGTGCGCAACCTGGTGAGCATCGCGGGCGACCTGCACCGCAGCGTCGCCTCCGAACTGCGGCCCGACTACGCGGACCCGAGCTCCCCGGTGGTGGCGACGGAGTTCGTCGGCACGTCCATCACGTCCGGCCAGGACGGCATGGACCTCGACGCCGGCGGCCAGACCATCCTCGACGAGAACCCGCACGTGAAGTTCGGCAACTTCCAGCGCGGCTACGTGCGCTGCGAGGTCACCCCGCGCGAATGGACCGCCGACTACCGCGTGGTCGACAAGGTCTCAGTCCGCGACGGCAAGGTCACCACGCGCGCGAAGCTCACCGTCGAAGACCGCGTGCCCGCGATCCACGTCCACTGACAGGAGTTCCCCGATGCAGCGACGTCACCTCGTCGTGGCCGCCGGCGCCGTGGTGCTCGGCGTGGCCCTCACCACCGCCGCGCAGAGCAGCCCGGGCCCCCGCGGCGTCCAGCTCTCCGCGACGCCCGCGCAGGTGCAGGTCGTCGGCCTGCCGTGCCTGCCGAGCGCCCTCACCGTCGGTATGACCAACCCCGGCAACGGTTCGGTGTACGCGGACATGGAGCTGTCCGCCCCGAAACCACTGACCCTCGACCGGCGCGTGTTCTCGTCGTGGCTGCCCGTCGGCCAGCCCGTGACGGTGAAGGTCGGCGTCACCGTGCCGCGCACCGCCCGCCCCGGCCACTACACCGTCGGCCTCACCACGGACCACTCCCACCTCGCCGTACCGGTCGACGTACTTCCCTTACCCCCAAGGGCCCGGGCGACAACCTCCTCCTCGGCGAACAGGCCACGCCCTCCTCCACGAACGGCAGCTTCTCCCCCTGCGGCGCCGTCGACGGCGACTCGAACGGCGACCACTGGTCCACCACCACCGGCTGGAACGACGGCACGAAGTCCGCCTTCCCCGACACCTACGCCGTCGCCCTCCCCACCCCCACCACCCTCGCCCGCACCGTCACCACCACCCTCGACTCGACCAAGTACCCGGCCCCGAAATACGGCCTCCGCGACTTCGACGTCCAGGCCCAAGTCTCCGGCGCCTGGGTCACCGTCGCCTCGATCCGCGGCAACACGGCGGGCTCGGTGACCTCGACGTTCCCACCGGTGCAGGCGTCCGCGGTGCAGATCGTGGCCCTGGACTCGAACGACCACGCGTACTCGCGGCTGGTGGAACTGGCGGCTTACTCGAGCTGACGGTTGAGCGAGCTCCTTTGCGCTTTCGCCGCGTGGCCTAACAATCAGACGCTTCGCGGACTTTGGACGCCCGCGAGTTGCTGACTCGCGCGGCCATGCGGGGACGGCGGCTCGTTTTCACGCAATATCGCCTCTGGAACCCCACACGTGGTGCCTCAGACGAGAACCGGAGTTACCACTTCTGCACGGTGTTCTGCTGCTGCATGACACAAGCGTCGAGCCTTACCGGTGGGTAGTGCGGATGCGCAAGGTCCGCCAGTGGTGCCCGTCCGAGCGATCCCACAAGGTCATCTACCAGGGTCCCTACATCAAGGGGCCTGCCGACATACCCCTATTGGGCGGCGACGTGGTGCGCGCGGTCACTCGCTGACCCCGGCCCTGATCGCTCTACGCAGCTGCCCGCAGCCTCAACGCCGGTGATCTTGGTCCACCACCTGGTCCACGAACTGCTGCGCACGGATGCCGGGCGCGCCCAGTTTCGCGCAACTGCTGCCTGCCGTGATCAGGCGTCCCGCGCATCCGCGCGTCAGCGTTCGAACTACGGATCAGAAGGCCCCGGCAACGGGTCAGCGTTTCACGCGGGCGCGCACGGCGAGTGCGGCAAGTGTGAGCAGGATTGGGCCCGCGAACCGGGCGAACATGACCGTCCACGTGCCCGCCGTCGTCAGCTTCTGGCTAGTGTCGCGAAAGACGACCGCGCCCAGCGCAATCCGAGCAGACGTATCAACTCGATCCCAGGCCCAGCGGGCACCGGTGGCCGGCAACTTTGGTGGGATGTCATCGACGATGGTGACAGTCTCCTGCCCGCCGCCAAGGGTCGCGCGAGTCGCCGTTGTGGACTGCGATACAGGTCCGGGGGCCGCGAGGCCGAAACTGACTAACAGAATGGTGACGACGGCGACCAAGCCGATGAGTGCACTGATGGCGCGGGATGCTCGTTGCCCGTAGCCGGAGGCTAGCCAGTAGGTGAGCAGTACGCCCCGTTCTACGGCGGATGTGTTTATGGCGCGTCGGCGTGCCTCTTGCTCGCCGAAGTAGAAATCGCCGGCTCCGGCCTCATTTTTGCCGTCTTCGAGCGCCTTCCGCAGCGAGCGGTACAACGCCGCCAGGCGATCCGGCCCCACTTGCTCGATCCGGCCCTCAGGACTGTCGCGCGGATCGGAGGCCAGCCACCCGGACCTCGGCGCGCGGCGGGCCCGCCAGAGGTGCTCGTCGAACAGCACCTGCCGTGAGGAACGCCACCAGACCCGGGGCTGACGCGGGAACGGACTGTCACCTTCGATGCGTAGCTTGTCCAGATGGTGCGCTCCGGCGAATCGACACCAGTGCAAATCAACATCGGTCAGCGCAAGTTCCGATACGTCGGTGCCACTCAGAAACGTCAATACTGGACGATGCGCCGGAACGTATTCTAGGTCGGTTGCTTGGCAGCCCGTGGACTTCGTAGCTGAAGGCGCGAGCGACGAAACTGCCCCGAGAAAGGCGTCAGCGAGATCGACACGGCCACGGCGGATACGCAATTCCACCCCGCCGGCGAACCGTGTCCCTCGACATGACACCTCGCCAGCTTCGGCCTCAATCACGACGGCACCTCCAAACTGTGCTCCCCGAAGATCTAGTCGACCAGCCGTCAGCGGTCCCAGACGCTTGCTATTAGTGAAGGTCGCGCCGCTGAAGCGGGCATGTTGGACAAAGGCCGTGTCGCAGAAACTGGCGGCGCTGGTGAAGGTCGCGCCGCTGAAGTCAGCGTCTTCGGCGAAAGTCGTCGCGGCGCCGAGCATGGAATCGAAGTAAACGTCCCCCATGAAGGTCGCGCTGGTGAAGCGGCCGGACCACGTGAAGGTCGTACCTTTGAAGTCAGCGCGTTGGCTGAAGGTTGCGCGGGTAAAGTCGGCGCGTTGTTTGAAGGTCGTGCCGACGAAGCCGGCGCCCTCCGTAAAGGACGTGAGGAAGAAGCGGACGTTCCCGGCGAAGGTTGAGCGGGCGAAGAGAGCGACAGCGAAGGTCGCGCCGCTGAAGTCAGCGTCTTCGGCGAAGGTAGTGTCCCTGAAGTCGGCCTCGCCGGTAAAGGTCGTGCCATTGAACTGGGCATGACCTACCCGTGTTCGCGCTCCTCTTACACCTGACGGCGTGAGCGCGTCCTTGAGGTGGCGAAGTAGCGCCGGGTCAAGGGTGGTACCACGAACGTCGAGCTCCGCGCCTGGCGAAAGATGCCGAAGAAAACTACCGAGCTCGGCTGAGTTTAGGTGAGCTAAGCATCGGGCGAGGCCGCTGACCTGCACACCCGAGCACTGATCTTCCGGTTGTTCGAGGATGGTCACGCACCGGGGCCACATATGACTCCCTCCACACCAGCTGCGATGGCCACTGCCTATCTTCGCGGGATGAGGATGCACGCGATCGCCGCACCCCGCCGGTGGCTCGATAACGTCGTGTACTACGGGGTCGCTCTGGGCGAACTCCCGTGTGGGGGGTGGAGGCGTGGAGGGTGACCATGGCGGCCAGTGGCAACGCCACGGAGGTGACGCTCGAACCGAGCAGGGAAACCGAGTTGCCGAGGAAGAGCCGGCGGAAGGCCGCGTGCCGCTGGAGAACGTGACGCGCCGCGGGAGGGAGCTACGCCGGAAGCGTCACGAGTCCGCCCAACGAACACCACGGCAAAGCTGTGAAGGGGCCTTTGCCACCGGACGGGAAGTCGAACGCGCAAGACTCCGACCGCACGAACCACGTCGCGCAAGGACTCCACCACTACGCAGCCGCGAAGCCCCTCACAGCCCCGAAAGATCAATCCCTCGGCACCACGATGTGCACAGCAGCCTCCTCCGCCGACGCAGCGCCCCCGTCGATCCCCGCATCCGACGCGTACAGCTCGTCGTCAACATCCGGCCCGAACCCCGCGTCCTGCGCGACCAGGCGGCCCGCGCGCGTGGCGCCGACCTCGTCGTCCAGGAGTTCGCCGTCGGTGTCGGTGGTGTCGCCGAGGTCGTCGCTGTCGTCGGGGGTCAGGTCGGGTAGTTCGCGGGCGAGGCGGCCCTCCCAGCTTTCGCCGGTGAGCTCCTCGGCGGCGGTCATGCCCCAGTCGCGTACGGCCAGGGGCTTCTCCGGCGGCGAGTAGCCCTCGTCGTAGGGGTCGCCGTCCTCGAGGGTGTCCTCGGGGTCGAGCACGCCGGTGTCGGCGTTGTCCTCGATGTCGTCGTCCACGAACGGCTCCTCTCTACCGTGCCCTCGACGTGAAGATTACGCACCGCTGCCAGTGTCCCTCGAACGGTGGGTGCCGGCGAAGATCGCTAGTCTCGGGCGCGCTGACGCACGTGGAGGGGATCAGTGACTGAGTGGAGCGGGCCGACGTTGCTGGCCCTGTTCGGCGGGTTCGGCCTGGCGTTCCTGCTGGTGGTGCCCTACGCCGTGATGAGCTACCGCCGCCGCGGCGAGTTCGGGCCGGGGCGGGCGATCGCGGCGCTCGGGTTCCTCGTGTACTGCTGCGCGCTGATCACCTACACGCTCCTGCCGACGCCCGAGATCGACGCCGCCTACTGCGCCACCCACGAGTCGCTGCGGCACCCGGTCGTGAACCCGCTGCAGTTCCTTTCGGACATGAAGCAGTTCCACACCGGCCTGCTCGGCAACCCGGCCCTGCGGCAGGTGCTGTTCAACGTCGCGCTCTTCGTGCCGTGGGGCGTGTTCCTGCGCCGTCTCTACCTGAAAGGCCCGGCGTTCGCGATCGCGTCCGGGTTCCTGGTGTCGCTGCTCATCGAGACGACCCAGCTCACCGGCGTCTGGTTCCTCGTCGACTGCCCCTACCGCCTCTTCGACACCGGTGACCTGCTGTCCAACACGATCGGCGCCGCGGTCGGCGCGCTGGTCGCCCCGGTGTTCGGCCGGCCCCACGAACGCCTCGACGCCAAGGCCCCGCGCCCCGTCCGCAGCGGACGGCGCCTGTTCGGCATGCTGCTCGACCTGATCGCGGTGACGCTGCTCGGCGTCGCGCTCAACGTCGCGGTGGTCGCGGTCCAGCTGCTGCTCGACCCCCACAAGGGCGTCGGCAACCCCGTGCTCAGCGCGGTGCTCGGCGAGTGGGTGCCGGCGCTGGTCCTGCTGCTCGTGGTCCCGCTCGTCGGCAACGGCGCGACGCCGGGGCAGCGCGCCGTGCTGCTCACGATGGTGACGAAGGACGACGAGAAACCCTCACCGTCGCAGATGGTGGTCCGGTTCGTGTTCGGTTCCGGCGGCTACTTCGTGGCGGTGGGCATCACCACGGCCCTCGCGCAGCCGTCCACGTTCACCGGCCTGTGGATCCTCCTGAGCGGCCTGCTCGCGATCTTCACCCGCGGCCACCGCGGCCTCAGCGGGCTGGTGAGCGGCCTGCGCGTGGCCGACGCCCGCCGCGCGCGCACCACCGATCAGAGCGGAACCACCCAGATCGACGTCGGCAGCAGGTAGGGCCGCACCAGGGCGGTGAGCTCGGCGTCGCCGTGGTGGTGCAGGGCGTGCTCGGCCAGGCGACGGGTGGTGCCGGCCAGGAAATCGGCCAGCTGCACGCGCGGGTCGGTGCGCGAGTCCACGAACTCCACGGCCTGGCCGGGCCCCAGTAGCGTCGTGAGGCGCGCCGGGGTGAGCGAGGGCTGCTCGTCGTGGATCACGGTGGTGGGACGCCAGTGGGTGACGGTGTCGGCCAGCGCCGGCATGAGCGGGTCGAGCGGCGGCACGAGCGTCGCGTCCCGCAACCGCTCGCGAAGCGCCGTCACGTGCTCTCGAGCCCCAGGCGACAGCAGGTCCTCGTAGCGGACGGCGAACTCGTCGGGAGTGATCGGCTCGCGCCGCTGCGAAGTGCGCAGCAGAGCCGTGAACGCGCGCAGGAACTCGCTCCACCGTGCCGCACCGTGCACCTGCGGCCCGTCGACGTGCAGTGCCCGCGCCCGAGCGTCCGGCCGCCGCCGCAGGCACTCCGGGTAAGGCACCCGGTCCACGAGCAGGTCCACCACCTTGCCGGTGAGGAACAGCGCCTTGTCCACCAGCACCACACCCGCCCGGCCCGCCAGCGGCCCCGACGGGCCCAGGAACCACACCAGCGCGGCCCGGTTCTTCGCCCGCAGCAGGTGGTTCGCCTTGTACTCCAAGGCCGGCGAGCCGATCCGCTCGCGCAGCTCAGCCACGCAGTCCGCGGCGTCGGCGGTGCCGATCCGCACGCCGGCATGGGCGAACACGGACGTGTTCGCCCCGATCAGGTTCACGCCCTCCGAGCCGGACTCGTCGCACGCGATCGTGCCTCGCGGTAGCACCGTGCGGATCCTGCCAGATCCCGGCCGCGAACGGCACCGGATTACCGGCAGGAACCGCCCGCCGAAGAATCCACAGTGGACCTGATCACCCCAGCGTGAACGGATCCCGCGTGCCGCCGGTCAGCTCCACCCACACGGCCTTCTCCTCCAGGTACTCGTCCACCGCGTGCACGCCGTTCTCCCGGCCCAGCCCCGAATTCCTGAACCCGCCGAACGGCACCGAAGGCGACACCACCCGATAGGCGTTCACCCACACCGTGCCCGCCCGGATGCGCCCGGCGACGCGGTGCGCCCGGTGGACGTCCTTGGTCCACACCGCGCCCGCGAGCCCGTACGGCGTGTCATTGGCCAGCTTCACCGCTTCGTCCTCCTCGGTGAACGTGAGCGCCGCCAGCACCGGCCCGAACACCTCTTCGCGGTACACCGTGGATTCCGGCGTGATCCCGGTGAGCACGGTCGGCTGCACGAACAGCCCGCCCAGCCCCGGATCCGCGACGCCGCCGTACGCCACCGTCGCCCCCTCCGCGCGCGCGGTTTCCAGGTACGACAACACCTTCGCGTACTGCGGCTCGTTGGCCACCGGCCCCATCTCGGTGTCCGCCGCGGTGGGGTCGCCGAGCCGGATCGCGGCGGCCCGGCGCGCCACCAGCCGCACCAGCTCGTCGTGCACGTCCGCGTGCACGATCAGCCGCGAGCCGGCCATGCACGTCTGGCCGGTGGCGGCGAACACGCCGGCCACGATCCCGTTGGCGGCCGCCTCCAGGTCCGCGTCGGGGAACACCACCTGCGGCGACTTCCCGCCGAGCTCCAGGGTCACCTTCACCAGGTTCTCGGCCGCCGCCTTCGCCACCGCGCGCCCGGTGGCCGTCGACCCGGTGAACGCGACCTTGTCCACGCCCGGGTGCCCGGCCAGCGAAGCGCCGGTTTCGCGCGAAAGCCCGGTCACGACGTTGACCACGCCGGGCGGGAAACCGGCTTCGGTGATCAACGAAGCGAACCCGAGCGTCGACACCGGCGCGTGCTCCGACGGCTTCACCACCACAGTGCAGCCGGCGGCCAGCGCGGGCGCGAGTTTCCACGTGAGCAACAACAACGGCGAGTTCCACGGCGTGATGGCCGCGACCACCCCCACCGGCTCGCGGCGCGTGTACACGAGGTAGTTCGGGTTGGGCGACGGGATCTGGCGGCCCTCGATCTTGTCGGCCAGCCCGGCGAAGTAGTGGTATCAGCCGCCGAGAGCGGTGAGCTGGCCGAGCATCTCGCGCAGCAGCTTGCCGGAGTCGTTCACCTCGAGGCGCGCGAGCCGTTCGGCGTTCTCGCCGATCAGGTCGCCGAGCCGGCGCAGCAGCGCGGCCCGGGTGAAGCCGGTCGCCGAGCCCCACTCGCCGTCGAGGGCGGCGCGGGCCGCGCGCACGGCGGCGTCGACGTCCTCGGGGCCGCCGTCGGGCAGCACGGCCCAGGTCTCGCCGGTGTACGGATTGCGCGATTCGAACGTGTTGCCGCTGATCGCGTCGACGGCGCGCCCGCCGATGAGCATCTTGAAGTGTTCGGGCATCGGCCCACCTCTCCTCGGTCTCGCTCCGGACGGTACGTCCGCGCACCGAGCCGGCACCAGACCCGCGGATTCAGCCGAGCGGCGCAACCGTCTACAAAGGACCGTGTGAGCGGTGTCACAGCGGTGGCGCGAACCAGGGCCGTCGGGAACGCGGCGAACACACCGCGCTCCCGACGGCCGGGCGGTCGAGCGCCGAGGGCCGGTGATCCCAGTGCACAGCCGCCGGCGCGTGCCGACCTGGTGAGAGGAGCAGGCTGGGAAGATCACTCCGAACGTAACCCACGCCCCGGCGTGCCAGCCAGTACTGTTCCCCGATCGAGGCGGTGCGGACGAGGCACCGGTGCGGTCCGATGCGAGCGGCAGGGAACCGAAGATGAGCCACAACACCGACGCCCCGCTGGGCGCGCCGTGGGCACACCAGCAGCAAGAGCCGCAGCCGCAGGTCCCGGCGCCACCGCCGGAGAGCGGGGAGCCGCCGCGGCGCAAGCGGCCGCTGCGGGCCGTGCTGATCTCACTCGGACTGGTGGTGCTGCTGGCGCTCGTCGGGGTCGCCGTCGGCCACTACGCGTGGGGCCCGAAGGCACCGCCCGCGCCGCCGGCGAGCCAGGTCCGCGCCACGCCGCCGTTCGACGTCGCCGCGGTGGTCGCGAAGGTCAGCCCTGCGGTGGTGGACATCGACGTGGACCTGGGGCTCGAGGGCGGCGGCGCGGCGGGCACCGGCATCGTGCTGAGCGCCGACGGCCTGGTGCTCACCAACAACCACGTGGTCGAGGGCGCCACCGCGATGCACGTGACCGACGTCGGCAACGGCCGCGGTTACGACGCCACCGTGCTCGGCTACGACCGCAGCCACGACATCGCCCTGCTCAAGCTGTCCGGCGCTTCGGGCCTGGTCACCGCGACGCTGGGCGATTCGGGTGCGGTGCAGGTCGGCGACGGTGTGGTCGGGATCGGCAACGCGGGCGGGGTGGGCGGGGCGCCGAGCGCGTCGCCGGGCAAGGTCACCGCGCTCGGCCAGCAGGTGACGGCGGCCGACGAGGTCACCGGCGCCACCGAGACCCTCACCGGCCTGCTGCAGGTCGACGCCGACATCCAGTCGGGCGACTCCGGCGGGCCGCTCGCCGACGTGCAGGGCCACGTGATCGGCATCGACACCGCCGCCAACGCCGGTTACGTGTTCGACAAGGGCCTGCGGCCGCACGAGGGCTTCGCGATCCCGATCACGCCGGCCGCGGCCATCGCCCAGCGCATCCTGGCCGGGCAGTCGTCCGACACCATCCACATCGGACCCAGCGCGTTCGTCGGCCTCACCGTCGTCGACGGCGGCAATGGCTCGGGGGCCCTGATCAAGTCCGTGGTCGCGGGCGGGCCGGCCGCGAAGCTCGGGTTGAAGCCCAACCTGCTCGTGGTCGGCATCGACGACAAACCGGTGACCTCCGCGACCACCCTCATCGCGCTCATGGACACCCACCACCCGGGCGACCACCTGCGCGTCACGGTCGCCGGCCAGGGCGGCAAAACGGCGACGGTGACGCTGGTTCCGGTGAGTGGTCCGATCGGCTGAGTGGCAACCGGAGCGACCGAGGCCTTGTTCGTCACGCGGGGTAGTCGCTACTTCGCGCGGCGCTCTCCACTGTCCGCGTGCAAGCGGTCACGTCCCGGATGCGTTCGCGCCGGAAAACTGCGCCGAATGGGGGACGAACGGGCACCGTCCGGGGCCGAAGGTCTCGGTTGCCTCCCGTGATGGCATTCGTCCGTTCAGGGGAAGGGTTGACTGTCGCGGGGTGCGAAGCGGCCACTGTGGGTGGTGGTCGCGGACGGTGCACCTCGTGCGGGCGGCCTCCGGTGCTGTCCTACAGTTCTGCGCAGCACGGCAAGGGTGATCTTGCCGGATCGGGGAGGGTGGTCCGGAATGGCCGGGTTGAGGACTCGTCAGCGCCAGCAGGTGGCCGACGAGGCGCTCGTCCGCTCGTTGTTCGAGGAACACGGAAAGGCGATGCTCGCCTACGCCACGAGACTCCTCAACGACCGCGCGGCCGCCGAAGACGTGGTGCAGGAAGCCCTGGTGCGAGCCTGGCGCAACCCGGACAGCCTCGTGAACGGCAAGGGCTCCGTGCGCGGCTGGCTGCTCACCGTCGTGCGCAACCTGGTGATCGACAAGGTCCGGGCGCGCGACGCGCGGCCGGCCGAGGTCGCCGAGTCGCCGACCACCGTGCCGGTGGAGCACGACCACGCCGACCACGTCGTGGACTCGATGGTGGTGCTGTCGGCGCTCGACGGGCTCTCACCCGAGCACCGCGAAGTCCTGGAACAGATGTACCTGCACGGCCGCACCGTGACCGAGGCCGCCGAGAAGCTGGGAATCCCGCCGGGCACCGTGAAGTCCCGCTCGTACTACGGTTTACGGGCACTGCGGGAGAAGTTCCAGGATCAGCGGGTGGGGGCGGCGTGATGAGCGGGTTCAGCGAGACGGACCACGCGGATCTCGCCGGCTATGTCGCCGGAGACGTCTCCGCGGAGGAGAAGCAGACGATCGAGGCGCACCTCGCCGGCTGCGCGGATTGCCGCGCGGAGGTCGAGTCGCTGCGCGAAATGCAGGAGTTCCTGGGCGAAGTGCCGCCCGAGGCGCTGCTCGACGGCCCGCCCGAGGGCGGCGACCTGCTGCTGCAGCGCACGCTGCGCCAGGTCCGGTCGGAAGCCCGCAGCTCGGCCGGCCGCGGACGGTTCCTGGCCGCCACAGCCGCCGTGGTGGTGGCCGCCGCCGCCATGGGTGTGGGGGTGGTGGTCGGCAAGTCGGGTTCGCCCGAGGGCCCGGCCGTCGCCGTGCCGCTGCCGCCGGCCCCGGTGCCGTCGACGGCCACCAGCACCGTGCCCGGCACGAAGTTCCTCAGCGGCACCTCGGGCGAGACGCGGCTCACCGCGAGCATCGTCCCGGCCGCCGGCTGGGTTCGCGTCGAGGCCGCCGTGACGGGCATTCCGGCCGGCGAAAAGTGCCGCTTGATCGTGGTCAGCAAAAACGGCGACCGCGAAATCGCCGGCGGCTGGCTCGTGTCGCAGAAGGCGGTTCACGATGGTGCGGACCTCAACGGTTCCGCCCTCGTCGACCCCGCCGACGTCGCTTCGATCGTGGTCGAGAATACCCAGGGCCACCAGTTCGTGGAAGCGAACGTCTGACCTTCGGGGCGTCCTGCCCCGGCGGGTGGTGCGTTCGGGCAAACCGGCGTGGGCCGTCCACTTCGGACGGTCTAGCCGAGCCACGCGCGCACGTGGCGCCAGGGTTCGTCGGCCGGGTCGATCACCTGGAAGTGGTCGACGCCGGGGAGTTCGGTGAACGTGACGTCGTCGCCGGCTTCGCGGGCGGCGGCCACGTAGGCGCGGCTGTGCTCGATCGGCACGCGGCCGTCGGCGTCGCCGTGGACCACCAGCTGCCGCACGCCGATCGGCAGGCGCGTGAGCGGTGAAGCGGCCGGGTCGGGCGTCGGCAGGAAGAGGCGCGCGGCGCCTTCGCCGAGGCCTTCCGCGGCGCTGCGAGGCACGTCGGTGATCGGCGCGAGACCGACCACGGCGTTCAGGCCGGGGGTGACGGCGGCCGCGAGCAGCGCCAGGTGACCGCCCGCGGAGTGTCCGATCGCGATGAGCGGCAGGTTTTCGGCGACGGGCACGGCGGCGATGCCCGCGAGCACGTCGTCGAGCGTCTCGGGCCAGCCGCCGGTGTCGCCGTCGATGCGGCGGTACTCGAGGTTCGCCACGAGCCAGCCCGCGGCGGCGAGGTCGGCGGCGAGGCCGTCCATCAGGTGCAGGTCGCGCTGGGCGCGCCACCAGCCGCCGTGGAGCAGGAAAACCGTGCCGCGCGTGGGGTTGTCGCCGTGCAGCTCGGCGAACTGGCTGGGCTCGCTGCCGTAGCGGAGGGTCCTCATTCCGCCATTACACCAGGGTCGCGCAGGAGTTCGTGCACCTTCGCGAGCCCCTCGTACGAAGCGCGGTATGCCTCGTACCACCGCGTGAGGTCCGTCTGCGGCTCGAAAACCCGCTCGACGTGCACGGCCGCGGCGGCCGCCGTCTCGACGTCCGGCTGAAGACCGACGCCCACCGCACCCAGCAGCGCCGCCCCGAGCGCGGCGCTGTCGCGCACGCGAAGGCGCTCGATCGGCCGGCCGAGCACATCGGCGTGCAGCTGCGTCCACAGGTCACTGCGCGCGCCGCCGCCGGAGAAGGTGAGCGAGGGCAGGCGCAGGCCGCACGCCTCTTCCACCTGCTCCAGCACGTGCCGCGCCGAGAAGGCCACCCCGGTGAGCACCGCGCGCGACAGGTCCGCTCGCGTCGCCGCCGACGTCAGCCCCAGAAAGCTGCCCCGCACGTCGGCGTCCCACAGCGGCGCGCGCTCACCCTGGAGGTAGGGCGTGAACACGACGCGGTTTCCCCCGCCCGCCGCCCCCGCGAACACCTCGGCCACACTCTGCCCCGATGCCTGGGCCCACCACCGCACCGCGTCCCCCGCGGCCTGCGTCGGCCCCGCGTGGACGGTGAGGCCGTTGCGCGGCGGAAAACTCACGACTCCGCGCGCCGATTCCTTGCGGCGCGACGCTCCCGCCACGACCAGCGACGTGCCGCACGAGATCATGCCGCGCCCCACCTCCGTGGTGCGCGTGCCGAACACCGCCCCGAACGCGTCCATCGTCCCGACCACCACCGGCGCCCGCACGACCGCCGACTCCCCGAGCACCTCCTCCGGCTCCAGCAGCTCCGGCAGCCGCTCGCCGAGCCCGTCGACCAGCGCCACGGCCTCCGGCAGATAGCCGCCCTGGTTCGCGACCCGGACGCTCGCCAGCTTGTCCGTGGCCACCCGCCCGGTGAGCCGCGCGCCGATGAAGTCCTTGGGCCCCAGGATCCACCGCGCTCGCGCCCACTCCTCCGGCCGCTCCCTCGCGAACCACGCCGCCCGCGCCCCGACGAACGACGCGTCCAGCGCCACCGGCCCGCCCCAGATCCGCCGCTTGTCCTCGGGCGTGAACCGCGCGTCCAACTCGCGCGCCACCGCGGCGCACCGCTGGTCCTGCCAGATCACGGCTTCGGTCAGCGGCCTGAGGTGCTCGTCGACGAGAAGGTGCGTGTTGACCTGGCTCACGATCCCGACGGCTTGGATCTGCTCGCCTTCGAGCTCGGCGAGTACGGCTTCCAGCGCTTCGGTGCAGCCGCGCCACCAGTCCTCCGGATCCTGCTCCGCCCAGCCGGGCCTCGGCCGCGCGATCGGATACCCCACGCTGTGCACCCCGCGCAGCCGCCCGTCCACCCCGAAGGCGGCCACCTTGACGGCGGTGGTGCCGATGTCGATGCCGAGGACCAGGCGGTTGGAGTTCATGGAAGAGGAGTATCAAATTTGCGGTGGTGGGCGGGTGATGTCACTCGGTCGGGGTCGCGGTTGGGTTGCCGCGGGGCTGGGGTCCCGGCTGGTGCCGCTTGCGGGTCGGTTGGCCGAATTGTGTCGAGCTGTCGACGGCTGCCGTGGGCTCGCGGGTTGACGATCGCGGCCTTCGCCACGCGCTTCGCGGGCATGGACCTGCTGGCGCCAAGGCCGAGTTCGTAGGTAGTTGTCCGACTGTGGGCGCGCATGGGTCAGTGCGGATTTTGTCCGAGCCGGGTCGTGCGAAACCTACGCGCGGGCTGCGGGCCTTGGCTGCGCGGGGATAGCTAATGCCGCAGAGACCCCACCGGCGCAGAGACCCCACCGGCGCAGAGACCCCACCGCTCCCTAGGGGGGCGTCCCCAATCCCATTCTATCGTTGGTGACCCCCGAAAAGCCGTCGGAGCGGAATCTGTGGACAACTGGGAAACCTGCCCCGTCGCTGTGGACAACTCGGGATTTGTGGTTGACAGCGCCGTTCAAGGAGCGCGGTGGGGTAGCCGACAGTCGATGGGCGCGCAGGCCGGAGCGGGCCGACGAGGTACTCAGCTTGGTTGGCTGCTTCGAGTCGGTCACCCCCGCGACAGAGCCGCGATCGAGCTCGACTTCGGCGGCCCCGAAGAAGCCGTGTGGGAGCGCTGCCGCGAGACGTTCTACCACGTCGACACCCTCGACTCCGGACAACTGAAGCGCCTCGAAACAGCCTTCCGAACCGCGACGCGCGAGCTCGTCGAGCACGGCGAATTGCGCGCGGGGATGACCATGCGCATCGTCGAAACGCGGTTGCGGGTGGATCTTCCGCGCTAACGTCGAGGGCATGACGACGCCGGGGGAGCTGTGGCTGCGGGAGTACCACGATCGCAAGCCGGATTCGCAGTCCGTGTTGATCGAGGCAGGGAAGGTGGTCGGCGACGGGCGGGCGAGTTACGACGTGTTCGCGGAGCTGGTGGGCACGCCGCCGCGGGTGCTGGATCTCGGGTGCGGTGACGGGGCGCTGCTGGCGACCTTCGCCCGGCAGGGCAGTGCGCACCTGGCCGGCATCGACTTGTCCGCCGGGGAGCTCGCGTTGGCGCGCAGGAGGCCGGAGTTGGCGTCCGCGCGGCTTGAGCACGGGCGGACGCAGGAGTTGCCGTTCGGGGACAACGCATTCGACGCCGTGGTGTCGCACATGACGTTGATGCTGATGGACGATCTGGACCGCGTCGTCGCGGAGGCCGTGCGGGTGCTGGCTCCGGGCGGGGTGTTCGCGGCGGCGGTGGGCGCCGGCGGCGGGTCCGGCGCGGCGAAGGTCTTCTTCGACCTCTCCAAGCCGATGTTCCTGGCTGTGCCGGAGGAGCACCGGGCGCCGGTCAGAGGTGACCGGCGCACGCGCACGGCCGAGGGGTTCGACGAGGTCCTCGGCCCACTGGGCTTCGAACCGGTTGCGTGGGACGAGATCGTGGTTGACTACACCGCTCCGCCCGAGCAGGTGTGGGCCACGTGCACCGAGATGTTCTACCCGACTTCCACCCTCGACGACACCACCCTCGCCGGCCTGCACACCGCGTTCCTCGACGAAACCCGCGACTTGATCACCGACGACGGCGTCGTACCCGCGGCCGTGGGGATCGGCATCGCCCGGACGCGCCTGGCGGGTTGACGCGGCCGTCCCCGGCCCCGACATTGCCCGAACGCCCCTGACGGTGTGGTGATTCGCGCTAACGTCACCGCCATGACGTCCGCCGAGGAGTTCCTGCGCAGCTACCACGACGCCCGCCCGGAGGCGGCGTCCGAGTTGGCCGAGCGGGGACGCGTGGTCGGTGACGGGCGGAGCGTGTATGAGGTGTTCGCGGATCGGGTTGTCGCGGCCAAAGGCAACACCGACACCAACACCGAAGCCAAACCACAAGCCGTCCTTGATCTTGGTTGTGGTGACGGAGCCCTTCTCGCCGCCCTCAAAACCCGCGGCGTGGCCAAAGTAGCCGGACTCGACTTGTCGCCCGGGCAGCTCGCCGCGGCGAGGAAGCGGCCCGAGCTCGGCGAGGCGGACCTCAAGGAAGGCCGGGCCCAGAAGCTCCCCTTCGCGGACAACGAGTTCGACACCGTCGTGTCGTTCATGGCCTTGATGCTCATGGCCGACGTCGAGCAGGTGGTCGCGGAGGTGGCGCGGGTGTTGGCGCCCGGGGGGACGCTCGCGATCGGCGTCGGGGGTGGGGGGCGGGAGGCGATGGAGGTCTTCCTGAAGGTCGCGCGGCCGTTGTTCGCGGTGGTGCCGCAGGAGCGGCGGGTGCCGGTGGCGGGGGACCCGCGTACGCGCACGCGGGAAGGGCTCGACCAGCTGCTGACCCCGAAAGGCTTCGAACCCGTTGGGTGGGAACGGATCGTCGTCGATTTCGGGGGGACGCCCGACGAGGTGTGGCAGACGTGTCACGACAGCTACTACCAGATGGTGACCCTCGACGAGACCCACAAGAAGGGCCTGCGCACCGCGTTCACCGTCGCGACGCGCAACCTCGTGACGGCCGAGGGCCGCTTGGCCGCGTCGGCGTGCATCGACGTGGCCGTTACCCGGCTGCGGTGACGGGGCCGAACCAACGCGTCAGTGCCTTCTCGAGTCCAGTGGCGTCCGGTTGGGCGTCGGAAGAGGCCCAGGCGACGTAGCCGTCGGGGCGGATCAGGAGGGCGGTGACGTCGTCGGCCAGAGTGGCGGTGGCCGTGTCGACGCGGTCCTGCCAACCCGAAGCCAGAGAAGCCAACGAAGCCACAGAAGCCGAAGAAGTCACCAAAACCGGCCGCGCCGTCCGGAAAGCCGCCACGGGCAGCTCCGGAGCCCAGCGCCCCACCAGTGGATGCGGGTCGTCGCCGTACCGGATGTCCGCGCCGGACAACAGGTCCGCGAGGTGCTGCGTCACGTCCTGGTAGCCGAGCAGCTCCCCGACCAGCTCGCGCAGCTCCGTGACCTCGGGCCCGGGTGCGGTCAGCGCGCCCTGTGCCTGCGTGTGCATCACGACGCGGCGGCTGACCGGCCGCCGCTCGGCGTCGTAGGTGTCGAGCAGGTCGGCGGGAGCCCAGCCGCGCACCTCGGCGGCGAGTTTCCACGCCAGGTTCGCGGCGTCCTGCAGCCCCAGGTTCAGGCCGGGTCCGCCGATCGCCGAGTGCACGTGGGCCGAGTCGCCGACCAGCAGCACGCGGCCGGTGCGGAAGGTCGACGCCAGGCGCGTGTTGCCGCTCGACACCCGGCGCAGCTGGTGCGGCCCGGGCCCGGTCGGCGGGTCGAGCGGAAGGTCGACGCCGAGCACCCGCTGCACGCTGGCGCGAAGTTCGGCCAAGGTGGGCGCCACCTCGTCGGGCACCTGCGGACGGTCGCGTTCCGACGAAGACACCAGCGGTGCCGCGTTCGGGAACGGCGCGAACACGAACAGTCCCTTCTCCGTGCGGAAGTGGCGGAACGGCGGGATCACCCCGACGCCCTCGACCCGCAGCCCGCCCGTCGCCGGGTCGCGCAGGGAATCCGGCACGCTCACGTGTGCGGTGTGGGACACCACGTTCACCCTGGTGACGCCCGGGAACTCGATGCCGGCAAGCTTGCGCACGGTGCTGCGGCCACCGTCGGCACCGACCAAAAAGGACGTGTCCACAGTGTACTCACCGGAAGGACCCGCCACGGAAACCCGCACCGAGTCGTCCTGCGAGAACCCCGTGACCGCGTGGCCCCGCCGGATTTCCACCCCCAGCTCGA
The DNA here is from genome assembly GCF_035918295.1 of Amycolatopsis rhabdoformis. GTDB lineage: Bacteria > Actinomycetota > Actinomycetes > Mycobacteriales > Pseudonocardiaceae > Amycolatopsis > Amycolatopsis rhabdoformis. The sequence continues at coordinate 5,842,098 of NZ_CP142149.1, read as the reverse complement.
GCGCCCGCGCCTCGAGCACGCGTTCCAGCTCCTGCTGCGGCACCGGCAGCACGTACACGGGATTCTCCGGCAGTCGCGCGAGATCGAGCGGGAACGCGCCGAACATGTACTGCGGCACGGGCCTCGGTTCGCCCTGCGCCAGCCGTTCGTAGAGGCCACGGCGGTGCAGCAGCCGCACCACCTGGCCGACGAGCCCGTTGGCCCGCTGCTCCTGGCTGCGTTCCGTGAGGCGTTCCAGCACGAGCGGCCGCACGCCGGCCAGGCTGAGTTCACACGCCAGCATGAGCCCGTTGGGCCCACCGCCGGCGATCACGACGTCGATCGCGGGCATGGTTTCTCCTTGGCAGGAAAAGAAAACCGGAAGATCAGGGAAGAGTGACGGTCACGGCGTCGAACGCCGTGCGCAGCACCGAACTGTAGGAAACGGGTGGATCGGCGCGCTGCCAGTGGGCCATGGCCGCGCGCATGGCGCCGCTGGCCGTCTTGGCCACGAGCACGGGGTACAGGTCGTGGTCGGCATCGGTTCCGGTGCGGTCGGCGATCGCTTGCGTGAGCGCGATCTCGGCCGCCACGTTCGCCTTCTGGAACTCGCCCTGCAACGCGGGTTCGGCCGTCATCAGCCGCACGCCCTGTGTCCACAGTGGATCCACCGTGGTGTCGGCGCGGTCGGCCTCGAAGCGCTCGAGTGCGGCTTCGGTGATGGCTTCCCAGAGCGGCTCTTCGGCCGGCCGCGCGCGCAGCAGGTCGGCGATGCCCTGGGCCCGGTCGTAGTGGCGGGCCGCGATGGCCTCGGCCTTGCTGGAGAAGTAGTTGTTCACGGTGCGCGGCGAAACGCCGGCTTCGGTGGCGATGTCCTCGATGGTCACGTTCGCCAGACCGCGTTCGACGGCGAGCCGGATCGCGGCCCAGGAGATCGCGGTACGCGTCTCCTGGCGGCGCCGGTCACGCAGGCTCGGCCGTTCGGTCATGTCCTCAGGCTAGCGCAAACTTGCGCACCACGCAAAGTCTGCGTGATGCGCAAGTTCGGTGGACACAAGAAAGCCCAGGGGCGCGTGACCCTGGGCTTTCCCGACCTCAGTCCTTGACGCCCTTCACGGCGTCCTTGACCTTGTCGGCGGCCTGCTTCAAGTTGCTCTTGCCTTGCTCCGCCTTGCCTTCGGCCTGCCACTGCTCGTTGTCGGTGGCGTTGCCGACGGCTTCCTTCGCCCGGCCCTTGAGTTCTTCGGCCTTGTTCTGCGCCTTGTCCGTCATGGTGTCGCCTCCCTTGTGTCGACCCCCTCCGGTTACCCGGCGGGTGGGAGGGCAAACACGGAAAAGCTCAGGCGCGAACGGCGGCGAGCGCGTTGCTCCAGGACTCGACCTGGTCGAGCGTGGTGTTCAGGTAGCCGGTGTGCATCTCGGCCGGCTTGAACACGGACATGTTCTCGAAGTCGGTGAACAGCGACAGCGCGACCTGGCTGGTCACGTGGGCCACCTGCAGGTTGCTCAGCACGAGACGCAGCTGCTCCACCGCGCGCACGGCGCCCACGGAACCGTAACCGACGAAGCCGGCGGCCTTGTTGTTCCACTCGGCACCCAGGAAGTCGATCGCGTTCTTCAGCGGGCCCGGGATGGCGTGGTTGTACTCGGCGGTCACGAAGACGTAGCCGTCGAACTCGGCGATCTTCTCGGCCCAGCGCTTGGTGTGCGCCTGCGCGTACTGGCCCATGGCCGGCGGCAGCGGCTCGTCGAGGTGCGGGAGTTCGTAGTCGAGCAGGTCGAGGAGCTCGTACTCGGCGGTGCCGCGCTGCTTGGCGATGTCGAGGGCCCACTTCGCGACGGCTTCACCGTTGCGGCCCGGACGGGTGCTGCCGAGGATGATCGCAATCTTCGTCATGTCCGACTTTCCTGGTTCGAGGGGGTGGTCACCGGTTCAGTTCGCGCTGGTCGGGGCTTGATCCAGGCCGCTTTGATGACACGTCCACAAGTTACGCCCGCGTCTGAGGACGTGTCAACGAACCGGGAGTGAGGGTCGTCTCCTCGGTCGGGTGAATCAGCAGTACGTTGTGCGTGCCTTCGCCCACTCACAGGAGTGAATCGTGACCCCTTCACCGGACAGCTACCCCCTCGTGATCAGGGGCGGACGCGTGCTCGACCCGGAGAGTGGCTTCGATGCGGTGGCCGACGTCGGGATCACCGGCGGAACCGTGAGTGTGGTGTCCGCAACACCGCTGCACGGCGACCGGACCATCGACGCCACCGGTCTCGTGGTCGCTCCGGGCTTCGTGGATCTGCACAGCCACGGCCAGGCGATCCCCGAGCAACGGCTGCAGGCGCTCGACGGCGTCACCACGGCCCTCGAGCTGGAAGCCGGCATCACGCCGGTCGGCGCGGCCTACGCCCGGGCGGCGGCGGAGGGCCGGCCGATCAACTACGGCTACTCGACGTCGTGGGCCCTGGCGCGCATGGCCGTGCTCGCGGGAGCGCCGCTCGAAGGCCCGCCCGACACCGTGCTCACCTACCTGGGCGTGCCCGCCTGGCGCGCCGAGGCGTCAGCGGCCGAGCGCGCGCGGATCTTCGAGCACCTGTCGCGCGACCTCGCCGACGGCGCGCTGGGCGTCGGCGTGCTCGCCGGTTACGCGCCGCACCTCGACCCGGCCGAGTTCGTCGCGGTGGCGGAGCTGGCCGCCGAGGCCGGGCTGCCCGCGTTCACGCACGCGCGCCCGCTCGTGGAGGCGGATCCGGACGTGCCGATCGACGGCGCCGAGGAGATCGTGCGCGTCGCGGGCCAGACCGGCGTGCATCTGCACTACTGCCACGTGAACAGCACGTCGGGCCGGCAGGTCGACCGCGTGCTCGGGCTCGTGGAACGCTGCCGGCTCGAAGGCGCCGAGGTGACCACCGAGGCCTACCCGTACGGGGCCGGCTCGACGGCTGTCGGCGCGGCCTTCCTGGCTCCGGAAGTGCTGGCCCACCAAGGCATCCGGCCCGACTCGCTCGTGCTGGTCGGCACGGGGGAGCGCATCGCGGACGCAGAGCGGCTGGCCGAGGTGCGGGCCGCCACGCCGGGTGCTCTCGCGCTGTTGCACTTTCTCGACGAGGACGACCCGGCGTTGCAGCGCGCACTGCTCTTCGAAGGCACCGCGATCGCGAGCGACGCCATGCCGCTGACCTGGCCGGGCGGGCGACCCGATCCGCTGGCGTGGCCGCTGCCGCCGGGTGCGCTCGGCCACCCGCGGGGCGCGGGCACGTTCTCGCGCGCCATTCGCCGGCTGCACCGCGAGAGCGGGAAATTGACGTTGTCCGAAGCCGTCGCGCGTTGTTCACTGCTGCCCGCGCAGGTGCTCGACGAAGCTGTGCCGGCGCTGCGGCGCAAGGGCCGCCTGCGGGCGGGCAGCGACGCCGACGTGGTGGTGTTCGACCCCGACCGCATCACCGACCAGGCGTCCTATGTGGACGGCACGCAGCCGTCCGCGGGGATCGCGCACGTGCTCGTGAACGGCACGCCGGTGGTGCGCGCGGGGGAGATCGTGCCGGACGCGCTGCCCGGCAAGCCCGTGCGCGCCTGACTCAGGCGGCGGTCTTCTCCCGGTGCAGCACCGCGGTGGTCACGACCACGGCCACGGCCAGGATGAGGAACACGACTCCGGTTCCCACGCGGTCCAGCGACAGATTCCCGAAGAAGCCGATGAGCAGAGCAACAGTGACGGGCGCCCACATGGCGGGTGGTCCTTTCTCACGGTAATACTTGTGAAAGCTAAGCTTTACCGTACGACGAACCTCGCCGTGAGCACATGATCTTCAGCCGCAAGGAAAACGTCAATTCCTGAGCAACGCGGCCCGCCACGGCTCCGGCACGGGGCCGGAGTACTCCACGTGCTCGGCTCCGGTGAAGGTGGCCAGCTCGGTGATCGCGCGCCGCACCGCGGCTCCCGCGCGGGCCGGCGCGCCGTCTTCCGCGTACACGCCTTCCAGCTCCAGCACCCCGCGGCGGCGGTCGACGCGCGGAGCGATCCGGCCGATCAACCGGTCGCCGTGCAGGATCGGCAGCACGTAGTAGCCGTAGCGGCGCTTGGCTTTCGGCACGTACATCTCGGTGCGGAAGGCGAAGTCCCACAGCCGCCGGGTCCGCGCACGATCGCAGATCAGGTTGTCGAACGGCGAGAGCACCGTGGTGCGAGGTGACCAGGCGGCCTCGAGCAGCGGCAGCCGATCGGCGTGGACGTACCACTGCGTGGGGTCCTTCTCCAGCGTCACCGGCACCACGCGGCCGGCCTCGACGAGCGTGGCCAGCACCTCCGTGAGCCCGGGGTAGCGGTCGCGGACGAAGTGCTGCTCGATGTCCGCCTGGCGCGCCACGCCGAGGGCGCGCAACGCGTGCTCGGCCGACCGCGTGACAATTTCGGCTTCGGGCAGCGGCGTCCGGTCGAGGCCGGTGGGCAGGCAGCGGGAAGCCAAGTCCCACAGGCGTTTCCCGCCGGCGCGCGCCGCCACCATGATCTCGCCGCGGAACCACAGCACGTCGAGCATGCGCTCCACGTTCTTCCCGGTCGTCCAGCCGCCGGACACCCAGCCGACGGTCGAGCGGTCCTCGAATGCGCCGGCCGGCAGCGGTCCGGCCTCGCGCAGCCGGTCGAGGATGTGGTCACGCAGCGCCTCGTTGCCGTGCAGGAACTCGGCGACGCGGCGGCCGTACGCCGACTTGCCGGCCGGGTAGACCCGCATCAGCGCGTGGTGCAGCGCGTAGTCCTCGGCCAGCACGATCGACGCGGCGTGCGCCCAGTACTCGAACAGCCGGCGCTCGCCCCACAGCAGCGTGTCGAGGTGCGCGGGGTCGTAGTCGCGGACGCGGCTGCGCAGCACGAGGTGGTGGCTGTGCGCGACCACGGTGATCGGGTCGAGCTGCAGGCAGCGCAGCGAGTCCAGGGCCTCGCCGACGTCGGCCGCGCCCGCGGCGTCGAGGTGCTGACTGCCGACGGCCAGCCGGCGGGCGTCGCGGGTGCGCAGTTCCACGGCGATAAACGTAGCGTGGCGCGCCCGGCGGTGAAAATCACAGGATTCGCGAGTGCTGCTCCGCTGGTTCGCTGGGGGTGCAGGTGCGGTGCCAGGGGGATGAGTGGTGCCGCAGGTCGGTTTCCGAGGTGATCGACGTGGCGGCGCGGGCGCCGGAAAAAGGTTACCGTGGCGGCGTTGTCGTACTTCCGCACTCAGTACAAAGGACTGTCCACATGCGCCTGTCAACCCGCAACCAGCTCGCCGGCACCGTGTCGGCCGTGAAGCCCGGCGCCGTGATGACCGTGGTCACGGTCCAGCTCGACGGCGGCCAGTCCGTGGTCGCCTCGATCACCAAGGACGCGGCCGAAGAGCTCGGGATCGAGGTCGGCAAGCCGGTGACCGCACTCGTGAAGTCGACCGAGGTCATGCTCGGCGTCGAGTGATCTGACGCGCCGATTCACCCGGCCCGAGCCTGCTGACCAGCGGGTTCGGGCTTTTTGGTGTCCGCGGGCGGAAGCTCGTGCTAATCTCGTTTCATGCCGCAACGAAATGAACGCGCGGAGCTGGCCCGGGCGGTCATGGAGCTCATCGACGCGGGGCACCGCCGGATCTCGCGGCACCTCGACCTGACCCGGGTCCGCGTACTGGGCACGGTCGCCGTGCGAGGGCCGGTGCGCCCGAGCGCGATCGCGGCCGAACTCGGCCTCACGACGTCGGCGACCAGCCGGCACCTGGCCGCGCTGGAGGAGGCCGGGCAGATCGCCGTGGAGCCGGATCCGGTGGATTCGCGGACGTTCCTGGTGCGGCAGACGGAAAGCGGGCGCGCGGACGCCGAGGCCACCGTCGCGGCGGGCGCGGCGGTGTTCGCCGACGTGATCTCCGACTGGTCCGACGAAGACGTGACGACCGCGCGCGACCTGATCACCCGGCTGAACGAAGCGTGGGCGCAGCGCGGCGAGGCCGCCTCCGCGGCGGCCCGGCGCGACGGTGGCCCGCGGTGGCGGAGAAAACGACAGCTCGCGGACGAGGGGAACCCGGCATGACCACGAGCGCTGCTGTTCGAATTCGAGTTCCCGCTGTCGTGCAAGCCGTCCGGCTGCTGCTCTGCGTCGTGGCGCTGAGTCATGTGGTGGTGGCGCTCGTGATGTGGGCGAGGGAAGCCGCGTTGCGCAATGAGATCGCGGCCGCTCATCCGGATTTCGGTGCGGCCGAGGTTGCCCGTTCGGCCGAGATCGCCGTCGCTTCGGCCGCGGTGTTCCACGCGGTGCTCGTGGTGCTGTGCCTGCTGCCGGCGTGGCGCCTGGGCGCCGGCCGCTCGTGGGCGCGTCGGCTCGTCACGATTTCGCAGCCGCTGGGCCTGCTGTTCAGCGTGGTCTCGTGGTCGTCGTCCGCGATGTTCCACGCGGTGATCCCGGTGGTCGGCGCGCTGCAGATCGCCGCGGTGGTGCTGCTCTGGGTTCCTGCGGCGAGGGAGTTCTTCGCGCGAGCGAGGCGGTAGTAGCCGATCGGCCCCCTCTGCGGAGGGGCTTGACAGAAGCTGAGACGACCGGTCATATTCAATTCAGACACAGCGGCGGCAGGAGCCGCGCCACGAGGACCGGATCGGAGCAACGGACATGGGTGACTTGCTGGATTTCGCCGTCGAAGCGCACGGCGGGCTCAAGCGGTGGTGCGAGCTGCGGACCGTGACCGCGCACCTGGCCAACGGCGGGGTCGTGTTCCCGCTCAAGGGCCAGGCCGGCGTGCTCGACGACATCACCGTGCAGGTCGACCTGCACCGCCAGTTCACCAGCCACGCGCCGTTCGGCGAACCCGGCCTGCGCACGGCGTTCCGCGGCGAGCACGTGGCGATCGAGAACGAGGCCGGCGAGGTTGTGGCCGAACGCGACCACACCCGCGCGTCGTTCGCGGGCCACACGCTCGAATCGAAGTGGGACCGGCTGCAGACGGCGTACTTCGCTGGCTACGCGATGTGGACCTACCTGACCACACCGTTCACGCTGATGCGGCCGGGCTTCCGCACCGAGGAGCTCGACCCGTGGCACGAGGACGGCGAGACGTGGCGGCGCCTGCGCGTGGAGTTCCCGGACGACATCACCACGCACAACAAGGTGCAGACGTTCTACTTCGACTCCGACGGCCTCATTCGCCGCCACGACTACGACGCGGAAATGGTGGCCGGCGGCCTCGCGGCGCACTACTCGACGGACCACCGCGAGGTCGACGGCATCGTGGTGCCGACCCGGCGCCGCGTCTACACCGCCGGCGAGGACGGCCGGCCGGTGCTCGAGCCGCTGCTGGTGTCGATCGACCTCGACGACATCAGGTTCGCCTGAGCGGATCCACAGTGGACGGATGCTAGAGGCCGCGCAGGAGCCGCAGGGGTGATTCCACGCAGTCGGCCACGAAGCGCAGGAAGCCGCCGGCCGTGCCGCCGTCGCAGACGCGGTGGTCGAAGGCCAGCGTGAGCTCAGTGATCTTGCGTGGCACGACCTGGCCGTCGACGATCCACGGCCGGTCGATGATCCGCCCGATGCCGAGGATGGCGACCTCGGGGTGGTTGATGATGGCGGCGGAGCCGTCGACGCCGAACACGCCGTAGTTGTTGATGGTGAACGTGCCGCCGGTGAGCTCGGCCGGTGAAAGCCCGCCGGTGCGGGCGCGTTCGGTGCGTTCGGCCAGCGCACCGGAGAGCTGCTCCAGCGACAGGTCGTGGGCGCCGGGCACCACGGGGACCACGAGGCCGCGGTCGGTCTGGGCGGCGAAGCCGAGATGCACGGCCGAGGGGATCACGATCTCGTCGCCATCGAGGTGGGCGTTGAGCTCGGGGAAGCGGCGCAGGCCCTCGACGGTGAACTTCGCCAGCAACGCGAGCAGGCTGATCTTCGGCGCATTCGGGTCGGCGTTGAGGGCGGCGCGGATTTCGAGCAGGGCCGTGGCGTCGACGTCCACCCACACGGTGGCCTCGGGGATCTCGCGGCGCGAGCGGGTGAGCTTGTCGGCGACGGTCTTGCGCACGCCGCGCAGGGGGATGCGGCGCTCGTCGGCGGCCGGGGTGGCCGGCGCTTCAGGGGTGCCGGCGGTGGTGGCCGCGATCGCCCGTTCGACGTCGGCCCGGCTGATGATCCCGTCGGTGCCCGAGCCGGCGAGTGAGTGGATGTCCACCCCGGATTCACGGGCCAGCTGCCGCACCAGCGGCGAGACCACGCGCACGCGCTCGTTCGCGGGCCGAGGTGTCGGCGCCGAGGCCGGGCGCCGCGTGCCGCGCCCACGACGGGTCCGGCGCGCCTGCGCGGTGCCGGTGCCGTAACCGATGAGGACGTTGCCGCTGCCTTCCGTGGGTGTCGGCGTGACCACCCCCGGCTCCAGGAACGCCGGCGCTTCTTCCACCGTGATCAACGGACTGCCGACGGTGAGCACGTCACCGGCCGCACCGTGCAGCGTCGCGACGCGGCCCGCGAACGGCACCGGCACCTCCACGCTGGCCTTGGCCGTCTCGACCTCGACCACGGTCTGGTCGATGGTCACGGTGTCACCGACGGCCACGTGCCACGCGACGATCTCGGCCTCGGTCAGGCCCTCGCCCAGGTCGGGCAGCTTGAACACGGCCATCACGCACCGCCGCCCGCGAGCGGGGCCGCGTCGTCCCACTGCAGCCGCTCGATCGCGTCGAGCACGCGGTCGACGTTCGGCAGGTGGTGCTTCTCCAGATTCGGGGCGGGGTAGGGGATATCGAAGCCACCGACGCGCAGCACCGGCGCTTCCAGGTAGTGGAAGCACGTTTCCGACAGCTGGGCCGCGACCTCAGCGCCGTAACCGCAGAAGCGGCTCGCCTCGTGCACCACAACCGCACGGCCGGTGCGCCGCACGGAAGCGGCCACCGTCTCCAGGTCGAACGGGGCGAGGCTGCGCAGGTCGATCACCTCGGCGCTGTAGCCCTCTTCCTCGGCCGCGGCGGCGGCTTCGAGGGTGGTGCCGAGCGCACCGCCGTAGGAGATCAGCGTGACGTCGGTGCCCGCGCGACGCACGAGCGCACTGTCGAGAGTGGACGTCTGGTGGTCGAGCCGCGTGGTCTCCTTCTCCCAGTAGCGTCGCTTGGGCTCGAGGAAGATCACCGGGTCGGGGCAGTCGATCGCCTGGCGCAGCAGCGCGTACGCGTCGGCCGGCGTCGCCGGCGTGACGACCCGCAGACCGGCGGTGTGCGTGTAGTAGACCTCGGAGGAGTCGCAGTGGTGCTCGACGCCGCCGATGCCGCCGCCGTAGGGGATCCGGATCACGATGGGCAGCTCGACCGCGCCGCGCGTGCGGTTGCGCAGCTTCGCGAGGTGGCTGGTGATCTGCTCGAACGCGGGGTAGGCGAACGCGTCGAACTGCATCTCCACCACGGGGCGCAGGCCGTTCATCGCCATGCCGATGGCCGTGCCGACGATGCCGGATTCGGCGAGCGGCGTGTCGAACACGCGCGCCTCGCCGAAGCGGGCGGCGAGCCCGTCGGTGACGCGGAAGACACCGCCGAGCGTGCCGACGTCCTCGCCGAACACGAGCACCCGCTCGTCTTCGGTCAGCGCGTCGGCGAGGGCGCGGTTGAGCGCGCCGGCCATGGTCACGGTGTCCGAAGTGGACTCCAGGGTCGCGGTCATTCGTCGTCTCCGGAAGCGATCTCGGCGCTGAGGTTCTCGGCCTGGCTGCGCAACGCGGCCGTCGGCTCGGCGTACACGTGGCGGAACAGCTCGGCCGGGTCCAGCACGGTGTCGACGTTCATCCGCTCGCGCAGCGCGGCGGCTTCGGCCTCGGCGCGCGCGGCGATCTCCTCGCGCGCCGCGTCGTCGAGCAGGCCGCGGTCGACCAGGTGCCGTTCGAGCCGCGCGATCGGGTCACGCGTGAGCCAGGCCTCGACCTCGGCGCGGTCGCGGTAGCGGGTGGCGTCGTCGGCGTTGGTGTGCGACTCCACGCGGTAGGTCACGGCCTCGATCAGCGTCGGGCCCTCGCCGGCGGAAGCGCGCGCCACGGCCTGCTCGACCACGGCGTGCACCGCGGCCGCGTCGTTGCCGTCGACCAGCACCGACGGCATGCCATAACCCACGCCCTTGTACGCGAGCGACGGCGCCGCGGTCTGCTTCGCGAGCGGCACGCTGATGGCGTACCCGTTGTTCTGCACGAGGAACAGCACCGGCGACTTCCACACGGCCGCGAAGTTCAGCGCCTCGTGGGTGTCGCCTTCGCTGGTGGCGCCGTCACCGAGCAGCACCAGCGCCACGGTGTCCTCGCCCTTGAGCTTCGCGGCGTGCCCGAAGCCCACCGCGTGCAGCGTGTTCGTGGCCAGCGGCGTGCACTGGGGCGCCACGTGGGTGCGGTTCGGGTCGTAGCCGCAGTGCCAGTCGCCGCGCAGCAGCGTGAGGACCTCGACCGGGTCGACGCCGCGCGCGACCACGGCCATCGAGTCGCGGTAGGTCGGGAAGAGCCAGTCCTGCGGTCGCAGCGCCAGGATCGAGCCGATCTCGCCGGCCTCCTGCCCGCGCGCCGACGGGTACACGGCGAGGCGGCCCTGCTTGGTCAGCGCGGTGGCCTGCGTGTCGAAGCGGCGGCCCGACACCATGGCGGAGTACAGGCGCAGCAGCACGTCGTCGGCCGGCATCGGCAGCGCCGGGTCCGGGGCCAGCGTGCCGTCGGCGGTGATGAGGCCCAGCGGTTCGTCGCTCGGGAGGAAGAACGACGCGGCGGTGCGTTCCGTGGTGGTCACCGACAGCTCCGATCGACGGGGGACAGGAAAGACGTCTTACGCCGATCTTCGCTCTCCGCCGATCAGGTATCCAGGTATCGCGCACAAGTGTGGAACAATGGCCGGGAAGAACGGCGAGAGCCGGATGAATGGCTTCGAGAGGTGCGGGGATGTCCGAGCCGGGTGGACGAATGGCGGCCGGGCTCGACGAGGTCGACCTCAAACTCATCGCCGAGCTGAAGACCGACGGCCGCGCGTCCATGCGCGCGCTGGCCGAACGCGTGCACATTTCGCGAGCGGGCTGCTACACCCGGGTGGAGCGGCTGCACCGCGAAGGTGTGATCACCGGCTACGCGGCCGTGACCGACCCGCGGCGGCTGGGGCAGGGGCTCGCGGCCTACGTGTACCTCAAGGTCACGCAGAACTCCTGGCGAACGGTGAGCGCCGCGCTCAAGAGCATCCCCGAGATCGAGCACGGCGGGCTCGTGTCGGGTGACAACGACCTCATCCTCTTCGTGCGCACGCGCGACGCGGACAGCCTGCGCGACCTCGTCTTCGAACGGCTGCAGAACATGTCCGACGTGCTCTCCACGCACACCGTGCTGGTGTTCGACGAGCTGTAGCGCTCAGGACACGAGCGAGTCGAGCAGCTTCAGGCGCTCGGCCGAGGGCGAGCCGGGCGCGGCGCCGGAGAAGATGATGCGCTGGCCGGAGTCGTCGGGCATGCGCAGGCTCTCCTCGTTGAGGGTCATCCGGCCGACGAGCGGGTGGTCGTACTCGCGCACCGCGTGCAGGCACTCCGCCACCGGGTGCGCGGCCCAGATGCGGGCGAACTCGGCGCTGTGGATGCTCAGGTCGCCGATCAGCTCCGCCAACTTCGGGTCGTCGGTGAGCTCGCCGGTGGCCATCCTCAGGTAGGACGCGGCGTTGCGGGCCTGGGCCTCCCAATCGGGCATGAGGTCGCGCATGGTGGGTTCGAGGAACATGTGCTTGGTCAGGTTGGGCCGGGCGTCGCGGTCGATGCCGAGCAGCGCGAAGCCGAGGCGGTTGCCGCCGAGCAGGTCGGTCCGCCGGCCGACGATGATCGCCGCCTGGTCGATGTTGCTCTCGACCAGCGCGAGAACCGTGTCACGCACCATCTCGGGACCTGCCTCCCGCCGCATCACCTGGGCGGGCCAGGCCAGGCGCAGCAGGTGCATCCGCTCGCTCTCGTCGAGGCGCAGCGCGTTGGCGATGGCCTCCATCACGGAGTCGGACATCTGGTGGCTCTCGCCCTGCTCGATGCGGGTGTAGTAGTTCACGCTCACGCCGGCGAGCTGCGCGACCTCCTCGCGCCGCAGCCCCGGCACGCGCCGCGCGGTGCCATACGTCGGCACGCCCGTCTCCGTGGGGGTCAGCGCCGCCCTGCGCGAACGCAGGAAGTCTCCGAGTTCGGTGTTGCGCTGCTCGCTCATGACCTCGATTCTCCTCCCCAGGTGCGCCCGTTGCCGTCCCCTCGTGTGGGTACCCAGCGAGTGGTCAGGCGCGGTTCCTGCGCTGGTTACAACATCGGGGCATGACGAAGTATTCGGTCACCCTCGGCCTGGACACGTTCGGGGACGTGCTGTCGGACGACGGCGGCACGCCGGTCAGCCACGCCGAGACCATCCGCGGCCTGGTGGAGCACGGCGTGCTCGCCGACCACGTGGGTCTCGACTTCTTCGGCATCGGTGAGCACCACACGGTGGACATGCCGCTCTCGGCGCCCGACGTGGTGCTCGCGGCCGTGGCGGCGCGCACCACGCGCATCCGCCTGGGCTCGGCCGTGACCGTGCTCAGCTCCGACGACCCCGTGCGCGTGTTCCAGCGCTACTCGACCCTCGACGCGATCTCCCGCGGGCGCGCGGAGGTGATCCTGGGCCGCGGGTCGAGCACCGAGTCGTTCCCGCTGTTCGGCTACGACCTCGCCGACTACGACGAGCTGTTCGACGAGAAGGTGGACCTGTTCTCCCGGCTGCTCGAGGAGAAGCCGGTGACCTGGTCGGGCCGGCTGCGGCCCGCGCTGCACGCGCAGGAGGTGGTGCCGCACACCGACGCGGGCCCGATCCCGGCGTGGCTCGGCGTGGGCGGCAGCCCGGAATCCGTGCTGCGCACGGCGAAGTACGGCATGTCGCTGATGCTCGCGATCATCGGCGGCCCGGCTTCGCGGTTCAAGCCGTTCGCGGACCTGTTCCGCGACGTGCAGCGGCGCCTCGACAAACCCCAGAAGGCGATCGGGCTGCACATGCCGGGCCACATCGCCGACACCGACGAGAGCGCGCTGGAAGAGCTGTACCCGCACTACGTCGACGTCCTGGCCCGCGTCGCGCGCGAACGCGGGTTCCGGCCGCCGTCGCGCGAGCAGTTCCTGGAGGAGGTCTCCGAGCGCGGCGCGTGGCACGTGGGTTCACCGGAAACGGTGGCGCGCAAGATCGCCGCGTCGATGAAGACCTTGGGCGCCACGCGCTTCGACCTGAAGTACGGGCTGGCCGGTTTGCCGCGCGGCTCGGTGCTGCGGGCGATCGAGCTGTACGGGACGCGGGTGGCGCCGATGGTGCGGGAGCTGATGGCGGACTGAGCCGCGGCGGTGAAGGTGCCGCGGCTCAGTCCGTGACGGCTGTGGTCGTCACCCACCAGGAAGCCCATCGCCCCGGTGCGGGCCGGACGCGACCGTCAGACTTGCGGCGGGAGCGCCGGGCCCGTGGTGCCGAGTTGTTCCTGCGCCACGACTTCCGGCACCGGCCACGTGATCCCCGGCGGCGGGAACTTCTGCCCCGTCTTGGCGAGGAAGTCGGCGGGCGGTTCGTACATCGGCGGCTGGGTGCCGTCCGGGATCATGCTCTTCCAGTTCGCGTCGCGGGTGCGGTCGGCGAACTCCTGTTGCATGCGCCGGAGCAGCTCGGGCTGGGTGATGAGGTCGACGGCCGTCGCGGCGAGGTATTTCGCGGCGGAGAGCGCGGCCTGGTGGCCGATGTTGGTGGCCGCGGTGGCCGTGACACCCCAGTTGTGGTTGGGCAGGCCCGGCGGGAACGTGGCGATGAGCGCGGTGACCTTCGGGGTCCGCCAGCTCACGTCGGCGGTGTCGACGGACGGGCCGCCGAGGAACACCGGGTCGGGTGCGGTGAGCGGCACGAGTTCGGTGGGCATGCCGATCTCGGGCTTGCCGAGCGAGCGCTGCAGGGCTTTCGCCAGGTCGTGGTCGGCGGTGGTGAACCGAGGCGGGCCGATCTTGGTCATGTTGTCGTTGAGGACCTCGGCCGCGACCTTGTTGCCCAGCGAATTCCACGTGCCGGAGTGGAACTTGTGGATCAGCTTCGTCTGGCTCGCCTGCGCGGCGGCGTTGGCGCACGCCACGATCTTGTCGTAGAGCACCTGCGCGCGAGCCGGGCTGCCTTCGCGTACGAAGAACCAGATCGAGCACATGTCCGGCGTCACGTTGGGGGCGCCGCCGCCGTTGATGATGGCGTAGTGGAAGCGCCCGGACGCCGCGACGTTCTTCTCGCGCAGGAACTCGCTCATCGTCGCCATCAGCAGCGCGCCGTCGAGGCCGCTCTTGTTGCCCAGCGGCGTCGCGCCGTGGCCGGCGGCGCCGAGGAAGGTGAACGTGGCCGACATGAGGGCCGACGTGGTGCCCCAGTCGGCGCGGGTGACGGTGAACGGGTGCCAGTCGAGGTACCCGTCGAGGCCCTCGTAGAGCCCGGCTTTCGCGCTGTACGGCTTGCCGACGAGCTGTTCCTCGCCGCTCGCGCCGAACACCTTGAGCGTGGCGGCGAGCCCGTTCTGCTTCATCGCCTTGCTCACGGCGATGGCGGCGCCGATCGAGCCGGCGCCGAGGGTGTTGTGGGCGTCGCCGTGGCCGGCACCGTAGGTGGGGCCGTAGGCGTCGTAGTTGTAGATCAGCGGGTCGTGCGTCGAGACGCCGCTCTTCTGCGAAAGTCCTGGTAGCGCGTCATATTCGGCGTTGAAACCGAGGACGGGTTTGCCGGAGCCGTAGGTGGCCACGAACGCGGCGGGGAAGCCGCCGGCGCCCCATTCGATCGTGAAGCCGTTGCGCCGCAGCAGCTCCGCCGAGTCGAGCGCGGAGTTCCACTCGCGCAGCGACAGCTCGGCGTGGGACCAGACCTTGTCCGACAGGCCGGTCACCGCGCTCGCGTTGTCCCGCAGCCAGGTCAACGCGGTCGTTTTGCCGGGGCTGTCCTGCGCCACGCCCATGGGCGCGGTGTAGGTGGCCGGGTCGACGCCGATCTTCTCGTCGTAGCCCAACGTCGCACCGAGTACCGGATCGGCGGTGTACATCGCCGCCAGCGTGGCCGCCCCCGTGACCCCGAACGCCTGCAGCGCTCGGCGGCGTCTCATCTGGTAGTCCGAACCCATGACTGTCCCCTCTTCGACTTGTGTGACGAGCCAAAGAGATCTGACCGGCAAGCGATCCCGGCGACAATGGTCCGGACAAAAGAAATGCCCGGCCGGGCGCGGTTGCGCGCCCGACCGGACATCACCGGGGGCTCAGCGGAACAAACCGGAACCCAGCGTGTGGCTGGTGAAGAAGCTCCAGATCACGTCCTGGGCCTTCACCGTCTGCGTGGCCGAACCCGGGCCGCTGTCCACGAGCTCGCCGGGCCAGGTGTGGCCGGCGCCGAGGATGCGGTAGTGGGTCACGGAGGCGTTCACGGCGCAGTTCTGCCACGAGAACTGGATCACGTCGGAGCCGATCGGGGTGCTGACCGGCGTCGCGGCGCAGTGGTTGTGGTTCGCCCAGTTCTGGGCCCAGTCCATGAGGTAGGGGATGGGCTCGCTGTGGCTGGTGCCGCCGTTGTACTCGATCGTCGGGTCGGCCGTGCCGTGGAAGTCGACGATCGGGGCGGGCACGCTCGAGGAGCAGCCGACCGTGGTGCCCGGGTAGAACGCGCCGGCGATCGTGGCGAAGGCGGCGATGCGCATCGGCAGCTGGCAGGCCAGCAGCGAAACGAACCCGGCGCCGTTGGACTTGCCGGTGGCGAAGATGCGCAGCGGGTCCACGCACAGCGTCGACTGCAGGTGGTCGAGCAGGTCGCTCACGAAGCGGACGTCGTCGACTCCGGCCGCGGCGTACGGGGCGCTCTGCCACGCGCGCTGGTCGGCTTCACCCTTGGCGCCCACCGGGTACACGGCGATGGTGTCGAGGCCGTCGATGCCGGAGAACTCTTCGATGTCGCTGCCGTCGCCCTTGCGGCCGTGGAAGGCCAGGATCACGGGCTTGGGGTGCCCGGGCTGGTAGTTCGCCGGCAGGTGGATCAGGTAGTCGCGGGCGAGCCCGCCGGAGGTGATGGTCTGCGTGACCGTCTGCCCGGGCGGCAGGGTGGTCGAGTGCGCGGTACAGCCCATCGAAACCCGGGGGTAGTTGCGCGCGGACGGCGTCGCGGACGCCGTCTGGGGCACCACCGCCGTGGCGGTGAGCGCAAGCGCGGCGACAGCGGCGAGCTTGGCGAATCTCATTCAGAGCACCTCGTCGAGGAAGGACCGGAGCCGGTCACTGCGGGGGGACTCGAAGAACTCGGTGGGGTGGGCGGCTTCCACGAGCCGCCCGTGGTCGAGGAACACGACCTGCTCGGCGACCTCACGGGCGAAGCGCATCTCGTGCGTCACCACGATCATCGTCATGCCTCGCGATGCCAGGTCGCGCATCACGGCGAGCACGCCTTTCACGAGCTCGGGGTCGAGTGCGGACGTCGCTTCGTCGAACAACATCACCTCGGGGTTCATCGCCAGCGACCGCGCGATGGCCACGCGCTGCTGCTGGCCGCCCGAGAGCTGGGAGGGCCGGCGGCTCTCGTACGCCGCGAGCCCGACCGCGGCGAGGTTCGCCCGCGCGGTCTCCACAGCTTCGTCGCGTGACACGCCGAGCACCTGCTGCTGGGCGAGCGTCACGTTGTCCAGCACCGTGTGGTGCGGGAACAGGTGGAAGTTCTGGAACACCATGCCGACCCGGGTGCGGATGCGGTCGACGTCGGCACCCTTGTCGGTGATCGCCTGGTCGCCGATGAAGATGCGCCCGGCCGACGGGATCTCCAGCAGGTTGGTGCAGCGCAGCAGCGTCGACTTGCCGGAACCCGACGGGCCGATGATGCACGTGGTGGTGCCGCCGGGGGCTTCCAGCACGATGTCGTGCAGCACCGGGGTGTTGCCGAAGCTCTTGTCGATGTGTTCGTAGCGGACGGTCGTCCCGGTGGTGCTCGCGGCGTCGGTCGCCGCGGTGCTCGCCTGTGTGATCCGAGCGGTCATACGAGTGCCTCCTCGGTGCGCACGGCCTTGGGTGCCGTCGCTTCGGCGGGCCGGCCTTCGCGCATCCGCTTGTCCCAGCGGTTGACCACGTAGGTGAGCGGCACGGTGATCGCGAGGTAGAACAGGCCCGCGGCCACCAGCGGCGAAAGCGAAGCGTTGTTGGTGGACGTGTCCTGCGCGATCGCGAACATCTCGCGCTGCCCGGCCGCGAGGCCCAGCAGGTACACGAGCGCGGTGCTCTTGATGACCAGGATGAACTGGCCGGTGAGCGCCGGCAGCACGCGCCGGAACCCGATCGGGATCACGATGAGCCGCATGGTCTTCGTGTGCGACATGCCCAGGCTGCGCGAAGCTTCCACGATGCCCTTGTCCACGCTCTGGAAGCCCGAGCGGAAGATCTCCGCCATGTAAGCGCCTTCCATGAGCCCGATCGCCAGCGCCGCGTAACCGTAGGTCCAGTTGCCGAACATCGTGAGCCCGGCCAGCGGCAGGCCCTGGCCGATCAGGTAGATGCTCAGGATGTGGGGCAGGCCGCGCAGGATGTCCACGTACCAGCGGCACGGCAGGCGCAGGATCCGGAAGCGCGACATCAGGCCGCTGGCGAGGAAGATGCCCACCACGAGACCGATCGCGCTCGCGAGCACCGTGAGGAACAGGGTGTTCAGCAACCCTTCCTTCAGCAGCGTGGGGAGCGTGCTGCCGATGAGGTCGAGGTCGAAGAACGTGTCCCAGATTTGTTTCAGACCGTCCATGGAACTGTCCTTTCAGGACCCGTCAGCGGTCACGCCGGGGCGCTGCTGCATGCCGGGGTAGGCCTTGAGCATGTCCGACGGGATCGCGACGCCCTTGGGGTTCCACTTGTCGAACAGCTTCGTGTACGTGCCGTCCGCGATCACGGCCTTGAGCGCGTCGTCGAGCGCTTTCTTGAGCTCCGGCTTGTCCTTCGCCACCGGGAACGCGGTCATGCCGCTGGTGATCGCCGGGGACGCCTGGTAGTCCGGGTGCTTCTCGAGCAGGTCGTTGGTGGTGGCGACGCCGGTGAACAGGCCGTCGACCTGGCCGGCCGTGAGGGCGTTGGAGCTGGCCGCGATGTTCGGGAACTCCTTGACCGTGACCGTCGGCACGCGCTTCTTCACCAGCGGGATGAGCTCGCTGCCGCGGGTGATGGCGATGGTCTTGCCGCCCGAAGCGTCCACAGTGGCCAGTGGTGCGCTCTTGCGCGAGATCAGCTGCGCCTGCCCGTAATTCACCGCGGTGGTGAAGTCGGTGACCTCCTGGCGCGGCGGCGTGACGAGCGTGCCGAACGCGGCGGAGTCGTACTTGTGGTTGCGGATGTTGGGCAGCATGCTCGCGAAGTCGGTGGCCGTGTAGTCGGCGGTGAGGTTCATCTTCTGCGCCATCGCCTGCGTGAGCTCGATGAGGAAGCCGGCGGGCTTGCCGCCGTCGATGAACGACGTCGGCTTGTCGTCGGAGCGGAAGGCGAAGTGGACCTTGCCGGCGGTGGCGGTACCGAGCGCGTTGGCGGCCTGGTCGTCGCTGCCACCGCAGGCGGTCAGCGTGAGGCCGGCCGCGAGCACGAGGGTGGCCACTCCGATACGGCGTCGGGTCGGGGCGGTCATGGCGTCTCCTGGGGAATGCGGGTGAGGGTGGGGGTGGACTGGCGTTCCGGCAGGTCGAGGAACTCCTGCAGGAAGCCGCTGATGCGCTCGACGGTCGCTTCGACCAATCGAGCACCGATCTCGACGGACGACTTCGTGGCGTCGCCGAGCGTGCCGGTCTTGCTCAGGTCGTGATAGGACTGTGGAAAGTGGATCCCCGGCCGCGAGCGGCTGAGCTTGCCCGCCTGGTCGAGGTCGTCGAAGGTGGAGCTGCCCGGGGTGAGGCGCTCGGGCAGCACGAGGTCCGGGTCGGCGAACATCGCCTGTGACGTCTCGATTTCGCTGGAGTGGCCCCCGACGCGGCTCTCGGACAGCTTGGCCACGAGGTCCGACACCACGGGGGTGATGCCGCTCCACGCGATGTGCAGGTCGGGCAGGTCGGTGCGCAGCCGGGTCACGGCGACCTCGACCGTGGCGTTGTTGCCGCCGTGGCCGGTGAGCACGTAGACCTTGCGCCAGCCGTGGCGGTGCAGGCTCGTGACGAGCTCCACGATCACCTGCTGCAGCGTGACCGGCGAAAGCGTGAGTGTGCCGGGGAAAGCCATGTGGTGCTCGGAAACCCCGACCGGGATCACCGGCGTGACCACGACCTTCGGCGAAAGCTCCTTGGCCACGAGGTCGGCGACGACTTCGGCCCGGGTGGTGTCGGTGCGCTGCGCGAGACCGTGGCCGTGCTGCTCGGTGGCGCCGAGCGGCACGATCGCCACGGGGGCGTGGGGGCGCAGGTCGTCGATCTCGGGCCAGGTGAGATCGGCGAGGCGGTGTGAACGTGGTGCGATCGGCATGGTGTCTTTCCGGGTCATTCGGCCCAACCCAGCTGGCGGGCCACTTCGGTGCGGAGCTGGGCGAGGTGGTGGCGGGTGTGCCGCTCCGCGGCGGCCGCGTCGCCCGCGCGCACGGCCTCGTAGATGGCGAGGTGCTCCTCGTAGTCGCGCCGGCGGTCCTCGATGAGGGCGCGCAACGCTTTCTGCTCCCGGCCACGCGCGGCCAGCAGCGAGTCGACGACCTCGAACAGCACCTGGTTGCCCGAACCACCCGCGAGCTCGCGGTGGAAGTTGAGGTGCGGGCGGTGGTCGGTGCTGTCGCGCTTGGCCGTGTCGAGGGCGAGCTGCAGGCGCTGCAGGCTTTCCTCGGTGCGGTTGTTCGCGGTGAGCGCGGCGATGCCGGGCTCGATCGTGAGCCTGGCGTCGATGAGCTGCACGATCAGCTCGTCCTTCATCGGCGCGGAGTTCGGGTTCGGCATGAGCGTGCGGTGGATTCCGTCGCCCACGTAGATGCCCGAGCCGTGGCGCATGCGCACCGCGTCGGTGGTCTGCAACCGGCGCAGTGCTTCGCGGATCGTCGGGGTGGTCACGGAGAACCGCTCGGCCAGCACGCGCACGGTCGGCAGGCTGTCGCCCGGTGCCAGTCGCTCGTCGGCGATCAGCTCCAGCAGCCCCGCCACGAGCTGCTCGGACAGCCCGGGTTTCGGGTGCGCTTCGGTCATCGGTGACTCCGTTCTGAGAGTGAATTGACTAAATCACTTGCTCAATTTGAAGTCAAGGATTTCGCCCGAAATGGGTATCCGTGCAGGTCAGGCGGTTTTGGCTACGCGGTCGCCCGCCGGCGCGCGACGACGTCCCTGGCCGCGCGCTCGAACGCCCGGAGGTCCGCGGACGGCTTGCCGGCGGCCCGGCCGAGCACCAGCGTGGTGCCCGCCTGACCGACCACGGGCACCGCCACCACGGCGTCGCCGACCCGGCTCGCGGCACTGTGCCCGACCACCACCACGAGCTCACCGAGGGCGACGCGGTCCACGATCTCGTCGAGCGAAACGGGCGGGCACGACGCGCGGAAGGCGTCGACGCGGCGCAGCTCGTCGATCGGGATGGCCGCGCGCGAGGCGAGCTGGTGGGACGCGGGCAGCAGCGCGACGGGCGTTTCGAGGGCGAGCTCGGTGGTCGTGAGCCCGGCGGTGTCGGCGGAGGCGCAGAAAAGCGCGACGTCGGCGGTGCCTTCGCGCAGGGCTTTCGGCTGGTCGGTGGTGAAGAGCAGCTCGACCGGCACGGCGCCCGGTCGGTGGGCGTAGGTCTCGAGCACGTCGGACAGCAGGCCCGCACCCGTGCCCGAGCGCACGGCGACCACCAGCCGAGCGGGTCGTGCCGCACGCTGCGCCCGGCGCACGGCGGTGTCCACGGCGGCCAGTGCCACCCGGCTTTCGGCGAGGAACACCGTGCCCGCGTCGGTGAGGTCGACCCGACGGCTCGTGCGCTCGAACAACCGCACTCCCAGCCGCCTCTCGAGCCGCGCGATCGCGCGGGACAGCGGCGGCGCGGCGATGCCGAGCCGCTCGGCCGCGCGGGCGAAGTGCAGCTCCTCGGCCACGGCGACGAAATAGGCGAGCTCGCGCGTCTCGAGGCGATCCATACCTGCAGGGTAATGATCGGCGACCGGGTCGTCATCGTTCCGCAGGTCACGCCGGCGTTGGCTGGAGGTGTTCCCTGAACGAAAGGCAGAGTTCCATGACTCCCGAACGCGCAGTGCAAGAGGTCCTGGCCCGCTACGTCCGCGCCACCGACGCCCGCGACGGCGCCGCCCAGGGCGCCCTCTTCACCGAGGACGCCCAGGTCCACGTGCACGTCCGCACCGGCCCCGGCACCTACAAGCCCCTCGGCGACCCCATCATCGGCAGCGCCGGCGTGCAGCACGCGGTGGAGCACCTCATGCTGCCCCACCCCGAAGGCGGCACCGGGCACCACGTCACGGCCGACCACCTCATCGAGGTCAACGGCGACCGCGCCCACCTGTCGGCCCAGTACGTGGTGTTCGAGGTGCGTTCCCTGCCGCACCAGGCGATCCGGCCCATCGAGTCGGGCTACTACGACACCGAGCTCATGCTGATCGACGGTACCTGGAAGATCACCCGGCACGATGTCCTCGGGGATCTGGTGCCGGATCTCAACTCGTGAAAGCCGTGGTGTACCAACGGTTCGGCGGGCCGGAGGTCCTGGAGGTGATGGAGCTGCCGGACCCGCGCGTGAACGTCGACGGCGTGCTGGTGCGCGTGAAGGCGGCGGCGCTGAACCCGGCTGACCTCGGTGTGCAGGCGGACGAGTCGTCGTTCGAGACGTACTTTCCCGCTGTGCCGGGGTGGGACGTCGCCGGCGTCGTGGAGCGCGCCGGCCCGGGTGCCGCGGAGTTCTCGCCCGGGGACGAGGTGATCGGTTACGTCCGTGGCCCGGTCGCCCACCGCAACGGCGCTTACGCGGAAAAGGTGTCCGCGGACGTGCGCACGTTGGCGCGCAAGCCTTCCGGGATGTCGTGGGCCGCTGCGGCGGGGTTGCCACTGGGCGGGTTGACGGCGCTGCAGGCCTTGCGCGCGCTGGCGCTCTCACCGGGAGAGACGCTGCTGGTCCACGGGGCCGCGGGTGGCGTCGGTTCGCTGGCCGTGCAGCTGGCGGTCTCGCGCGGGATCCGGGTGATCGGGACGGCCGGCTCTCCCGGGAATCTGGCGTACGTGCGATCGTTGGGTGCTTCGGCGGTTCGGTATGGGCCGGGGGTGGTGTCTCGGGTTCTCGACGTGGTGCCCGGCGTCGACGCGGTGCTGGATGGCGCGGGGCTCGGTGCGGTGGCGTCCACTTCGGACTTGGTGCGCCCCGGGGTTCGGGTGGCGTCGATCGCGGAGTTCTCGTTTCCGGGGGTGATTCCGGTGTTCGCGCGGCTTGCTTCTGGTGATTTGGCGACTTTGGCGGAGTTGGCGTCGTCCGGCGTGTTGTCAGTGCGGGTGGCTCGGACGTTTCCTTTGGCGTCGGCCGCGGAGGCGCAGCTTTTGCTGGCGAGTGGGCGGGCGGAGGGGAAGGTTGTTCTGATTCCTTAGTCCTGAGGGCGGCCGAGTACCCAATCGGTGGAATTTCGGCTTTGCGGGATCCGGAGTGGCGTGGAGGTGCCAGCGAAGGCTCGATTCCTGAGGCGGTGATCGCTCAGTCGGGTTCGGTGGGCGCGTGGTTCACTCGGCGCGAGCACTCAGGAAGCGAGTCGGACCATGTTGCGGATCACGGTGGGGGGCTGGAGTGTTCTGGTGGGGGAGGCCGAGGTGGTCTTCGGGCGCGTGTTGCGGCCGGGGGAGGGGGAGCCGGAGCTGCCGCGCGTGTGGGCGGGGCGAGGGCTGGGGCTGCGCGACGAGGACGTGCCGCCGTTCGTCGGGGCGCTCGGTGAGGTGATGGGGACGCCGCAGTTCTGGCAGGCGCGCGGGGCGGGGCGCGGGAGTGAGCAGATCTGGTCGGTTCCGCTGACGCGTAACGGGTTCACGTACGTGACCGGCCCCTGCGGACGCTGGAACAACACAGTGGGGCACCGGCCGACCGAGACGTTCGCGGTGGCGCTGGCCGACGTGCGGGGGCTGCGGATCCGGTTGGCGGCACATCTGCACACCGGGTGAGTTGCGCAGGTTGGTGAGGCTTCGCGCATGGGGCAGGCCACCTGCACACCGGGTGAGTCGCGCAGGTGAGTGAGGCTGGGCGGACCCCACGCAGGGCAAGGCCCGCCCACCCGTCAGGCCCCAGCGTCTCCCCGGCTGCGGGGTTTGACGAGGAACACCGCGTGCGCGATGTGGCCGTTGGCGGGGCCGGGCTGGGTGGTGAGGGTGTAGCCGGCGCGTTCGTACAGGGTGATGTTGCGTTTGCTGGCGGCGCCGGTGAAGAGTTCGAAGCGGGTTGCCTCGGCGGGGGCCGCGGTTTCGACGTGGGCGAGGAGGCGGCGGCCCAGACCGCGGCCGGCGAGGTCGGGGGCGACCATCAGGCGGCCGATTTCCCAGGCGTCGCCCGTGAGGCGGCCGCGGACGGCGGCGATCAGGCGAGGGCCCTGGCGGACGAGGGAGACGTGCCACGACGTGAGGTCGGCGCGGATGTCGTCCAGGGACTCGTGGAGGGCGGGGATGTCGAGGGTGTTGTTGAGCAGCGCCTCCTCGACCCAGCAGCAGCGTTGCAGCACGAGCAGCTCGGCGGCGTCGGCGGGGGTCGCGGGCAGGAGGCGGGTGCCGGGGAGGTCGGTGAGGTCCACGGTGTGTGTCTAGCGGGCGCGGGGGTGTGAGCGCAATCGGGTTCGGGGCTGTCCGAAGTGGACAGGCGCGGGTCGTGGCGAACGCGCCGACGAGGGGGCGACACTGGGGGCATGAACTTCGAGGCACTCCGGGCGTTCGTCGCGGTCGCGGAGGAGGGGCAGTTCCGGCTGGCCGCCGGGCGGCTGGGGATCAGCCAGCAGGCCGTGTCGAAGCGGGTGGCGGGGCTGGAGGCGGAGCTGGGGGTCGCGCTGTTCGAGCGGGTGGCCGCGGGGGCCGCGCTGACCGTGGACGGCCGGACCTTCCTGCCCCGCGCCAAGGCCGTGCTGAGCGCCGTGGCCGAGGCGGTGGACTCGGTGCAGCGGGCCACGCGGCCGCTGCGCGTGGACGTGCTCGGGCGGCGGCTGGCGGCGGCCGAGCTGTTCCGGGAGTTCCACCGCGAGCACCGCGAGGTGCCGATGGAGATGCTCACCTCCAGCGGCGCGGCCGAGACCCTGCGCGAGCTGCGCGCCGGCGCGGTCGACGCCGGGTTCACGTACCTGCGTGAGCCCCCGGAGGGCCTGGAGCACGAGTACGCCTACCTCGAACCCCTGCAGATCGTGGTCGGGCCGGGGCATCCGCTGGCAGGGCGCAAGCAGGTGCGGCCGGCCGAGGTGGCCGCACACCGGGCGTGGGTGCCGGGCATCCGCCGCGGCAGCGAGTGGGAGGGGTTCTACGCCGAGCTGTCCGCGGAGTTCGGCGTGGACGTTGACCCCACCGGCCCCGACTTCGGCCTGGAAGCCCTCCTCGACACGCTGGCCGAGTCGCGCACGCTGGTCACCTTCGTCGGGGAAAAGATCCGCATCGCGTGGCCCGAACGGCACGACCTGCGGCGCATTCCGGTGGTCGAGCCGGTGCTGTGTTACCCGTGGTCACTGGTCTGGCGCGACGGGACCGGTCACCGCGGGTTGGCCGAGCTGGTGGCGTTCGTGCGGCGGGACCGGGTGCTGCCCGCGGGTGAGATGTGGGTGCCCGGGCACGTCCGCCGCGAGCTGGTCACGGCCGCGCGATCACGGTGAACTCCGCGCCGAACGGGTCGGTGACGGTGGCCATCCGGCCGTACTGGGTGTCGGTGACCGCGGTGACCTTGCCACCGGAGTTGAGCGCGTTCGTGGCGGAGGCGTCGGCGTCGGCGACTTCGAACGTGGTGGCCCAGAAGGACGCCGGGGCGTCGGGCTGGTGGAAGATGCCGCCGACCTCGTGGCCGTCGGGGCGGCGCAGGAAGGTGAAGTCGGCTTCGGCGAGATCGGGGTTGCCGTCGAGGGTGAAGGCGAAAACGGTGCGGTAGAAGGCCCGGGCGGGCGGTGCGGTGGGGGTGATGAGGTCGTTGCGCACCAGGGTGTCGGGCTCGTTCACCAGGCGGGCGCCGGGGAAGGTGGCGCCTTGCCAGAGGCCGAAGGGTGTACCGGAGGGGTCCACGGCGAGGGCGGCGCGGCCGCGGGTGCCGACGTCGTGCGGTGGACGCAGCAGCTTGCCGCCGGCGGAGGTGACGGCGCCGGCGGTGGCGGCGCAGTCGTCGGTGGCGAGGTGGACCAGCCACGCCGAGGTGGCGTCGGGGTCCTGGTGGAGGCCGGCGACCGGCAGGCCGCGCAGGAGGCAGTCGCCGTCGTCGAAGGTCCAGGCGAACACGCTGCCGTAGAAGGACCGCGCGCGGTCGAGGTCGGGAACGGCCAGGTCGATCCAGGTCGGCGTACCCAGGGGCTGGTTGGTGTCGACGGAGGACATCGGGCTTCCTTTCGGACGTCTCGGAAGTCCGACGTTAGGCTCCATAACGGTCAGTTTCCGGCCGGAATTGTCCGGGTTAGCCTGGCGGTTCGGAGCGGAAGGGGATCGCGATGGCTGACTTGGTGCGCACCGAGGACGGGTTCGACCTCGTGTTGCGGCGCACATTCGCGGCGTCGGTGCAGGACGTGTGGGCCGAGGTGACGGAGCCGCACCGCACGGCGCTGTGGTTCGGGCCGTGGGAGGTCACGGACGGGAAGAACATCCGGGTCCGGATGGTGTTCGAGGAGGGCGAGCCGTGGGTCGACATGCGGATCGAGGCGTGCGAGGCGCCGGTGCGGCTCGCGCTGATGGGGATGGAGGACGCGGGCGGGTGGCCGCTCGAGCTGCTGGTGTCCGAAGTGGAGGATGGCACCGAGCTGAGGCTGGTGCACCACCTGAGGAGCGCCGACGGCATCGGTGAGATCGGGCCGGGCTGGGAGTACTACCTGGACCTGCTGGTGGCCGCGCGGGACGACAGCGTGCGGCCCTCCTTCGACGACTACTACCCGGCGCTGAAGGCGTCGTTCGAGGCGCTGCGGGGGTAATCCCTGCCTCAGCATGTGGGATCGGGTGGCAAACCGCGTGGCCGGCGCAGCATTCTGAAGTGTCGCCCCGACTACGAAATGGCAGGCAGCATGAGCTCGTCGCCCCTCGACAACCCGGTGTGGGCAGCGCTGACCGGACCGCAGGCGCACCTGGCCGAGCAGAAGGGCCAGGTGCGGCGCTTTCCTGCCGACGTCGCGCCGTTCGTCGGCCTGCCGGACCGGCCGGACGAGGACGTGTGGCGCGACGTCGCCGACCTCGCCGGACCTGGTGGCACGGTCGTGATCGCCGGGGCGACGGGGCCCGCGCCCGCGGGCTGGACGGTGCTGGGCGAGACGCCGGGCGTGCAGCTGGAGGGCACCGGGCTGGCGGTGGCGCCCGATGACGAAGCGGTGCGGCTCACCGAGGCCGACGTGCCGGAGATGCTCGATCTGGTCGCCCGCACCCAGCCTGGGCCGTTCCTGCCGCGGACCATCGCGCTCGGCACCTACTTGGGCATTCGCCGCGAGGGGGCGCTGGTCGCGATGGCGGGTGAACGCTTCCACCCGCCCGGCTGGACGGAGATCAGCGCGGTCTGCACCGACCCGGCGTTCCAGGGCAAGGGGTTGGCGGCTCGGCTGGTGCGCGCGGTCGGCGCGGGGATCCGGGCTCGCGGTGAAGTGCCGTTCCTGCACGCGGCGGGGTCGAACGTCGGCGCGATCCGGTTGTACGAGCACCTCGGTTTCCGGCTGAATCGGGAGCTGGTTTTCCTGGCGGTGCAGGTGCCCGAGGTGGGCCGGCGCTAGTCGCGCGGCGGCCGGCGGTGGCGGTCGGCGTTTGCGACGAGTGGCGGGAATCCGGCGGAACACGGCGATCCAGCCGGTTCCGGGCGGGTAAATGCGAGGGCTAGCGTCAGGGCCGTGAGCAAAGTCTTCCTGTCGATCCACGTGCTGGCCGCGATCCTCGCCGTCGGACCCGTGGCCGTGGCCGCCAGCATGTTTCCTGCCGCCTTGAAGCGGGGTGATCGCTCGACGCTCGCGTTGCTGCACCGCATCTGCCGCGTGTACGCGTGGGTGTCGATCGCCGTGCCGGTGTTCGGGTTCGCCGTGGCCGGGACGATGAAGGTGACGGGGCAGGCGTGGGTGCTCGTCTCGATCGCGTTGACGGCGGTGGCCGCGGTGGTACTGCTGGTGTTCGTGCTGCCTGGGCAGCGAGCGGCGTTGGGTGGGCCGTCGGGTGATGGCGCGGTGGCCGAGGGAGCGGTGGCCACGGCGGTTCCGGCGCTGGACACCCGCGTCGCCGGGCGGTTGGCGATGACGACGGGGGTGTTCAACCTGTTGTGGGCCGTGGTCACGGTGCTGATGATCGTGCGGCCGGGGTCGTCTACCGGAGTGTGAGGCCCGCCAGCACCGACGCGAGCTCGCCGGCGCGCACGAGCGGGCCGACGTGGCTCGCGTCGAGGGAGTGGACGTCGAACGGGTTGGCCGGCGTGAGGGCGTCGGCCTCCTCGATGAAGCGGTCCTGCAACGCGAGCGGCAGGCTTTCGTCCCGGGTGAGCCGCACGTACGTGTGGGGCACGCGCCCCCACGTGTCGGCGGCGGCGCGGTCGTTGCCGGCGTCGAGGGTCTCGTCGGGATCCATGCCGGCGAGGAACGACAGCAGCTCGGCTTCGGTGCCGTCGGCGAGCAGCGCCTGCTTCAGCGCGGCGAGGTGGGCCGGGTCGGCGGACCGCCAGTTCATCCGGATCGCGCCGAGCTGCGCCGGATCGCCGGCCAGCACCTTCGCCGCTTCGGCCAGCGCGGGTGATGAGTACGCCGGGTTCTGCAGGTAGTCGGCCGGGGTGCCGTCCACGCAGCACCAGGCCGACACGTACACCGTCCTCGCCAGCAACTCCGGCACGGCGTTGGCGACGCTCGTGACCGTGAGCCCACCGCGGCTGTGGCCGACGAGCACCACGTCGCCGTGTTCCCGCACCTGTCGCACCACGTCCGTGACTGACGCCACCGCATCGGCGTGGGTGATCCCGGCCAGCGGTGACGGCTCGGTGGCGAACGTCGCCAGGTCCTGCGCCTGGTACGCCACCGAGAAGCCCGCCGTGCCGTGACCGGGCAGGTCGACGGCGAGGGAGCGGTGACCACGGAGCGCGAGTTCGCGCTGGAGCGCCGAGAAACCTCGGCTGGTCGCGTTGGAACCGTGGACGAGGACGAAGGTGGGCGCCATAGCGGCGATTCTGCCCGAATCGGGCAGGTGGTCGCTGGGAGTTTCCGGATCTGCTCGGGTGGGGATGGCTGTCCGAGGGAGACTTGGGGCGCCGATGGGTACGCGGCTGCGGTGACGGCACTGTCGCCGCAGTGGTTCGCGTGCTCCTGATGTAACGACTGGGGTCAGGCCGCGGGGATGCTGCCGCCGCCGTCGACGCGCAGGATTTGACCCGTGATGTAGCTCGCGTCGTCGGAGAGCAGGAAGCAGATCGCGTGGGCGATTTCCGCGGGGCGGCCGAGGCGGCCGGCGGGGATCTTGCTCAGGAACCAGGTTTCGCGGTCGGAGCCGGCGGGGGTGCCGCGGCGGAAGAGTTCGGTCTCGGTGGGGCCGGGGGCCACGGCGTTCACGGTGATGCCCGTCGTCCCGAGTTCCGCGGCCCAGACGCCGGTGGCCGTTTCGAGGGCGGCTTTGGCGCCGCCGTAGGTGGTGCGGTTGGGGGTGCCGAGGGTGACCAGGCTGGTGACGTTCACGATGCGGCCGCGTCCGGCGGCGCGCATGCCGGGGAGCGCGGCCTGGGTGACCTGGATCGCGGTGCGGAAGTTGAGGTCGAAGGCGCGCGAGACGTCGTCGAGGTCGATCTCGCCCAGGGGAGCCAGGGTGGCCGTGCCGACGTTGTTCACCACGGCGTCGACCGGGCCGGCCGCGAGGACCTCGTCGAGTGCCCGGGCGGTGGCGGCGACGTCGCCGAGGTCGACGGCGTGGAAGCTGCCGGGGAAACCCTCCGGCGCGCTGCGGGCCAGGCCGATGGGGTGGTGGCCCTCGGCGGCCAGCCGGTCGGCGACCGTGCGGCCGATGCCCTTCGACGCCCCGGTGATCAGCACTCGCATTTCTCATGACTCCTTTTGCTCGGTGTGGTCATGACGGTAATGTTCTGGACAGCCCGTGTGAAATGTCGTGAGTGTTATGGCGGCATGGCGCGGGGATCATGGCAGGAGGTCTCGTGACGACGTTGCAGCAGCTCAAGGTGCTCTTGGCCGTGGCCGACCACGGCGGGTTCACGGCCGCGGGCGAGCGGCTCGGCATGGCCCAGCCCGCGGTGAGCCGCTCCGTGGCCGCGCTGGAGACCGAGCTGGGTGCGCCGCTGCTCACTCGCCAGCGCACTGGTGTCGCCCTCACCGAAGCCGGCGAACGTGCGGTGCGGCGGGCGCGCGAGGCCGTGCGGCAGGTCGATCTGCTGCGCGCGGAGGTGGCCGAGGTCGCCGGGCAGATCACCGGGACGCTGCGGATCGCCAGCCTGCCGACCGCCACGGGCACCCGGCTGCCCGCTGAGCTGCGGCTGTTCACCGAGCGCCACCCGCTGGTCGCGGTGCGGCTGATCGAGGGTGTGGATCAGGAGGTGCGTGACTGGCTCGACCTGGGGGTGGTCGATGCCGCCGTGGTCACGCTGCCGGCGCCCGGCCTTCGCACGGTGCTGCTCGACACCCACGAGATGTGCGCGGTGCTGCCCGTGGGCCACCGGTTGGCGGAGAAGGACGCGGTGTCGTACGCCGAGCTCGAGGAGGAGCCCTTCGTGCGGCCCACGGGTGGCTGCGCGCAGGTCTTCTCGGCCGCGGCGGAGCAGGTCGGGGTGCGGCTCGAGGCGACGTTCGAGGCGCGCGAGATGTCGGCCGTGCTGGAGATGGTGCGGGCGCGATTGGGCGTGAGCATCCTGCCGTCCGTGGGCGTGCCTCGGCTGGATGGCACGGTATTGCGGCCGTTGGTGCCGCGGACGGAACGCAGGGTCGCGGTGGCGGTGAGTGCGAGTGCGTCGCCGGCGGCGCGGGCGTTTCTGGCGCAGTTGGAGGATGGGGTCGTTTCGGACTGAGGTCCATTGTGGATGATCGTCCTGGTTGGGGGCTGGTGGGTTTGGGGCGGCATCCTCTCGTTCCTCGATGAGTGTCCTTTATGGAACTGAGGTGGACTTCCGTGCTGCTCGGCGGGCGGCTTTAGGGGCGGTTTAGGGGTCGTTGTGGGCTGTCGGCCGGGCTAGCTTGGTGCGTCGGGGGACTCGGTCGTTGGGACGGTCCCGGTGTGACAGACGGAAAGGCGGTGGGACGACATGGTCGCCCACGCGGAAGACGCCTGGTTTCGGCGGTTCCACGCGTCGCCGGAGGCTGGGGCGCGGTTGGTGTGCCTGCCGCATGCCGGGGGGTCGGCGAGTTTCTACTTCCCGGTGTCGCGGGCGTTGGCGCCGGAGGTCGAGGTGCTCGCGGTGCAGTACCCCGGGCGGCAGGACCGGCGGCACGAGCCGTTCGTGACCACGATCGAAGCGATGGCCGACGAGGTGGCGCGGCTGTTGCGGGACAAGACGGACAAGCCGTTGGCGTTGTTCGGCCACAGCATGGGGGCGATGGTCGCCTACGAGGTCGCGCGGCGGCTGGAGGACGGCGGCGTGCCGGTGGACACGCTGTTCGTGTCCGGGCGGCGGGCGCCTTCGCGGCAGCGTGTCGAGAGTGTGCACACGCGCACCGACGAAGGCGTGCTCGAAGAGCTGCGGCGCCTGAGCGGCACGGAGATGGACCTGCTCGGCGACGAGGATGTCGTGCGCATGATCCTTCCTGTGGTGCGCAACGACTACCGCGCCGTGGAGATCTACCGGCACGCGCCGGGGCGGCTGCTCGACGCGCCGGTGGTGGCGTTCACCGGCACCGACGACCCGGTCGCGTCCGTGGACGAGGTCGGCTCGTGGGCCGGCCACACGGCGGCGGGCTTCGAGCTGGTGACGCTGCAGGGCGGGCACTTTTTCCTGACCCGCCACCAAGACGTGATTCTGCGGTACCTGGGTGATCGGCTCGTCGACAAGGGGCGTGTACATGTCTGAGGCACTGGCCGTAGAGGGCGCGTTCGGCAACCGGCTCGTGGAGCTGCGCGAGATCAAGGAGGCGGCGCGCCGCGGGCCTGACGACGCGGCGACCGTACGGCAGCACGAGCGCGGCAAGCTGACCGCCCACGAACGCATCGAGCTGCTGCTCGACCCCGGCAGCTTCACCGAGATCGAGGCCCTGCGTCGGCACCGGGCGACGGGCTTCGGGCTCGAGCACCGCCGACCGTATTCCGACGGCGTGGTGTGCGGGTGGGGAACCGTGCACGGGCGGACGGTTTTCGTGTACGCGCACGACTTCCGCATTTTCGGCGGGGCGCTCGGCGAGGCGCACGCGCAGAAGATCCACAAGGTGATGGACCTCGCCGCGGCTGCCGGTGCGCCGCTCGTGTCGTTGAACGACGGTGCCGGCGCGCGGATTCAGGAGGGCGTGACGGCACTGGCCGGGTACGGCGGCATTTTCCAGCGGAACACGCGGTGTTCCGGGGTGATCCCCCAGATTTCGGTGATGCTCGGACCGTGCGCGGGGGGTGCGGCGTATTCGCCGGCGCTGACGGACTTCGTGTTCATGGTGCGTGAGACGTCGCAGATGTTCATCACCGGACCCGACGTCGTGCAGGCCGTGACGGGTGAGGAGATCACGCAGAACGGCCTCGGTGGCGCCGATGTGCACGCCGGGACGTCGGGGGTGGCCGCGTTCGTGTACGACGACGAGCAGAGTTGCCTGGAGGACGTGCGGTACCTGCTGTCCTTGCTGCCGGCCAACAACAACGAGGCTCCGCCGGTCGAGCCCACCGACGATCCGATCGACCGCCGCACGGACCGGCTGCTCGACCTCGTGCCCACGGACTCGGCCCGCGCGTACGACATGTGCGCCGTGATCGAGGAGATCGTGGACGACGGCGAGTTCCTCCAGGTGCACGCCGGCTGGGCGACGAACGTGGTGTGCGCGCTGGCGCGCCTCG
Source organism: Amycolatopsis rhabdoformis (assembly GCF_035918295.1). GTDB lineage: Bacteria > Actinomycetota > Actinomycetes > Mycobacteriales > Pseudonocardiaceae > Amycolatopsis > Amycolatopsis rhabdoformis. The sequence continues at coordinate 5,810,081 of NZ_CP142149.1, read as the reverse complement.
ACGGCCGCGTGGTCGGCATCGTGGCGAACCAGCCGGCGACGCTCGCCGGCGTGCTCGACATCGAGGCCAGCGAGAAGGCCGCGCGGTTCGTGCAGACGTGCGACGCGTTCAACATCCCGCTGGTGACCTTGGTCGACGTGCCCGGCTTCCTGCCCGGCGTGGACCAGGAGCACGGTGGCATCATCCGGCACGGCGCAAAGCTGCTGTACGCGTACTGCAACGCCACGGTGCCCCGCGTGCAGCTCATCCTCCGCAAGGCCTACGGCGGCGCCTACATCGTGATGGACTCCCGCTCGATCGGCACCGACGTGTCGCTGGCGTGGCCGACCAACGAGATCGCCGTGATGGGCGCCGAGGGCGCGGCGAACGTGATCTTCCGCCGCGAGATCAAGGCGGCCGACGACCCGGAGACCGAGCGGCGGCTGAAGATCAAGGAGTACAAGACGGAGCTCATGCACCCGTACTACGCCGCCGAGCGCGGGCTGGTGGACGACGTGATCGAGCCGGCTCGGACGCGGGAAGTGTTGATCCGCTCGTTGCGGATGCTGCGGACGAAGCACGCCGATGTTCCGGTGCGCAAGCACGGAAATCCGCCGGTGTGAGGGGCGTGGAGATGGCGGACGTGGTCGCGGCCGGTGTGCCGGTGGTGCGGGTGGTGCGAGGGAATCCGACGGATGAGGAGTTGGCCGCGCTGATGGCGGTGCTGGCCGCGGTGCAGGTGTCGCCGCCGGTTCCCGAGGTGGCTGAGGTGATGGTGCCGCGGCCACGGCGACCGACGCGGTTCGTGCCGGCGACGACGTGGCAGGGAGCACGCTGAGACTTTCCCCGGGAGCCGCATCCGTGCCACGGAGAGGTGGTGCGGGTGCGGCTCGTTCCTGCGTGGATGTGGCGGGAAGTCGTGTTGTGGTGGACGTATGCATCGTGAAGGTCGCCCCGAGCGCGGGCGCTGCTGGTGTGGCCGGGCTCTGCGGGGCGGAATACAAGAGCCGCGCGGGCATGGAGATTCGGCCCGCGAGGATTGGCTTGAGCGCAAGCGCTTCGACGGCCGGTTGCTCTCGTGCCGTGGCGACTGGCGGCAGCGTGGGTGCGCCTCGCTTCGGTTGAGTAGCGAAGAGCAGCCCTGCGCGCGTGGGGATGGGGTTCTTGTGGGTCGCGTCGTGCGCGAGTGCGGAGCGCTTGTGCGGCGCGGCGATGAAGGTCGGCGTGGTGCGAAGGCTGGGCCGAGCGGCGCTGGATGGATCGGGCGTGGGCGGTGTAGGTGCGGCCGGTCTCTGTGTGGTGGCCGGCCGAAGCTGTGCGGTCGCGGCGACCTGGTTTGAGCCGACCTTCCTGGGCGCGGGTGGTGCAGACGCAGCTGATTCCGCTCGAGTGCGGGGAAGCAGCCTGGGTGTAGAAGGCGAGTCCGCACCCGGCAGAACCGGCGCTCTTAGCCCAGGTGGCGCTGGCGCCTGAGCGCGCGTTGCATTGACAGTACGCCAAGATCGTCGCGCGGCCACGAGCAAGGCCAGGCGCGACGGCAACTCAAGCCTGCGGCTCAGCGAAGCACAACCAACGCCGAGCCGCACCCGTCTTCGAGAGCCGGCGGCGGCGACATGCGCTCTCCACACGGTGGCGAGCACACCATCCACAATGGTCGAAAGTCGAACAGGTCCAGGAGCGGAAGAAAGATCCATACCCCCAAACTACCCACCTCACTCGAACACCCGCACGATATCGATCGAGTGAATCACACGCGCACCGCGGTACTGTCCAAATAGGTCAGCACCGCCCGGATCCGCCGGTTCTCGTCACGGCTGGCCTCCAGGCCCAGCTTCGAAAAGATGTTGCTGATGTGGTTCTCCACCGCTCCCTGTGTCACCACCAGTGCCTTCGCGATGGCCGCGTTCGAGAGGCCCTGGGCCATCAGGCCGAGGACTTCCGCTTCGCGCGCGGTGAGGCTCTCCAAGGGATCCCGGCTGCGGGAGAGCATCTGCGCGACCACGTCGGGGTCGATGGCGGAGCCGCCGGCGGCCACGCGGTGGACGGCTTCGAGGAAGTCGGCCACGTCGGCGACGCGTTCCTTGAGCAGGTAGCCGACGCCAGAGGTGCCTTCGGCGATCAGGTCGACGGCGTAGCTGCCCTCGACGTACTGGGAAACCACCAGGACCGGCAGGCCCGGGATTTCCTTGCGGGCCGCGATGGCGCCGCGGATGCCTTCGTCGGTGAAGGTGGGGGGCATGCGGACGTCGGCGATCACGAGGTCGGGGTGGTGTTCGCGGATGGCGACGAGCATGGCGTCCGGGTTGTCGACGGCGGCGGCCGTGGTGATGCCGACGTCGGCGAGCAGGCTTTGGACGCCGGCGCGCAGGAGCACTGAGTCTTCGGCGATGACGACACGCATGAACGGCTCCTTGAAAACTACCAGCGGACGGGGAGGTCGGCGCGGACCACCGTGGGGCCGCCGACGGGGCTGACCACGGTGAGCACGCCGTCGATCGTGGCGGCGCGGTCGGCGAGGCCGGCCAGGCCGCCGCCGGGGCGCACGGAGGCGCCGCCGTGGCCGTTGTCGGTGATTTCGACGACCACGGTGTCGTCGTCGCGGGTCACGCGGACCGAGGCGCGGTCGGCGCCCGCGTGCTTGGTGATGTTCGTGAGCACCTCTCCCACGATGAAGTACGTGGTGGTCTCCACCGGCGCGGGCGGGCGCGGGTCGACGGAAACCTCGACGTCGACCGGGATCGGCATGCGCGCCGTGAGCGAGGACAGCGCCGCGTCGAGGCCGCGGTCCTGCAGCACCGGCGGGTAGATGCCGCGGGCGAGGTCGCGCAGTTCGGACACGGCGAGCTTGGCGTCGGCGTGCGCGGCGCCGATGAGTTCGCGCACGCCCTCGGCATCCCCCGTGGAGTCCAGCTTCAGCTGCGCGCGCCCCAGGCTCATCGCCACGGCCACGAGCCGTTGCTGCGCGCCGTCGTGCAGGTCGCGCTCGATGCGCTTGCGTTCGGCCTCCACCGCGTCGACGCCGCGCGCCCGGGAGTGCTGCAGGTGCTGGGTGCGTTCCTCCAGCTGCGCCGTGCGGTCCGGGCCCAGCATCGACAGGACGAGCGCCGCGTGCAGTGCCCCGATGCGCGGCGCCACGAAGATCCCGAACGGCGGCACCGCCACCGACACGATCCCCGCCACGAACTCGACGATCCCCAGCGGCAGCGCCACCAGCACGAACATCAGTTCACGCCACGTCGTCGGGTCGATCAGCCGCGCCTGCCACACCGCGAGCAGGCCGCTGCCGCGAGCCGGTCGACGCCGTGGCTGGTCCACCACGACGCCCAGCAACGCGCGCACCGACCGCCGTTCCAGGTCCGCGAAGCCGCGCATCACGCCGGTGGCGACGAGCAGCAACGGGATGCCCACCCACAGCATCGTCGTCGCGACCCCGACGATCATCGACACGAGCACCACCACGAACGCGAAGATGCGGATCGGGAAGTTCCCCAGGAGGAACCCGATCGTGCGCACCGCGTGGGGCCGCGTGGTCACCGGCATCGCGCGATCCGTTCGAACTCGGGCACGAGGTCGTCGAGCGTGGGCGTGGCCAGCATCTCGTCGCGCACCTCCAGCGCGCACGAGCGGAACGACGGCTCGTCGAGCAGCCGCAGAAGTCCACCCCGGACACTCGACGGAGTCACGTCCTCCAGGTCCAGCATGAGTCCGTTGCCCCGCTTCACCTGCGCCACCGCGGAGCCCCGCTCGCTCCACGTGGTACCGGGGATCACCAGCTGCGGCACCCCGTTCACCACGGCGTTGCCGATCGTCGCGCCACCACCCTGGTGGATGATGGCCGAACAGCTCGCGAGCAGCTCGTTCATCGGCACGAAGTCGACCGCGCGCACGTTGTCCGGCACCTTCCGCACGGACGCCAGCTGGCTCGCGTTGAGCGTCGCGATCACCTCGACGTCGAGGTCCGCGAGGCCGTCGAGCAGGTCGGACACCGAAGTCTCCTCGACGCCGAGCACCTGCCGGTTGGAGATGCCGAGCGTGAGCATCACCCGCGGGCGCGCCGGCTCCTCGAGCACCCACGGCGGGATGGCCATCGGCTTGTTCTGCGGGATGAACCGCGCCGGCACGTAGTCGACGTCGACGCCGTCGTAGCGCAGGTAGGACGGGTGGCAGTCGATAGTCTTCACGCCGTGGCGCAGCGTTTCGTCGTACACCGCGCCGAAGCGGGCCACCGCGTCGGACATCCACTCGACGAACGGGTCCGGAGTGGACAGTCGAAGGTCACGGTACTGCGCGTTGATGCGGGCCGTCTGGTCCATCGCGTACATCATCCGCAGGTGCGGTACGCCGAGCGCGTGCGCGACGATCGGCGCCGCGTAGATCATCGGGTCCCACACCACGAGGTCGGGCTGCCACTGCCGCGCGAAGCGCACCAGCTCATCGAGCAGCGAATCCGGCGTGGTCCAGCGGAACACGTCCACCCAGTGCTCGTAGACGTTGCGCACGTACTCCTCGGTGTAGTGCTCCGGCCGGCTCTCGGAAATGCGGAAGTCGCCCTGCATGGCGTTGTTGCCGTCCACCTGCAGCTGACGGTGGCGGGCGATGTCGAGCTCGCTGCCGAACCACATGGCGTCGAGGCCCGTCTCGGCGAACGACGCCACCTCGCGCGGGTTGCACTGGCCGACGAAGCGGACCTCGTGGCCCGCGGCCGCGAGCGCCCAGCCGACCGGCGCCATGCTGTAGACGTGTGTCCTCGTCGGGAAGACCATCAACATGACACGCATGGGACGCACTCTCCTCGTTCTGCTGGCGGGAAAGACGTTAGTGCGAACGCCGCGCCCGGCCGACCCGGCAACGCGTCGCTAGGGGTCGCGCACCCCTGGCGCCCTTGCCCCGGAAAGTCCCGGTGGACTAAGGAGAACAAGGACTTAGACCGGCTTTAGACGCCCCTTAGGGGCTGGTGACGACAGCGCCGCGACGGATAGACATGAACGTGGGTCCGGCGGCAACCACCCGCCGGCCGAGGGATACGAACGAGGTGATGAGCATGGCCGTGGCGCCCACCGCGAAGGGCTGGGTTCCCTTCGGCGAGCACCGCACGTGGTACCGGGTCACCGGTGTCGTCGGGGGAGAGCTGCCCGCCGTCGTCGTGGTACACGGCGGGCCCGGCAGCACGCACGACTACCTGCTGAACCTCTGCTCGCTCGCCGAGCACGGGTTCCCGGTGGTGCACTACGACCAGCTCGGCAGCGGCGGTTCCACGCGGCTGCCGGAGAAGGGCGCGGACTTCTGGACGCCCGAGCTGTTCGGCGACGAGCTCGACAACCTCGTGCGGCGCCTGGGCATCGAGGACAACTACCTCCTCTACGGACAGTCGTGGGGTGGCCTGGTCGTCGCGCGGCACGCCGCCCAGCGGCCCGACGGGTTGCGCGGGCTGGTGATCGCCAACTCGCCGGCGTCGTACGAGCTGTGGCGGTCCGAAATGGACGTGCTGCGCGCGCAGCTGCCGCCCGGTGTCGACGAAGAGCTGCGGGCGCACGAAGCAGCGGGGACCACGGACACGCAGGAGTACTTCGACGCCATGCGGGTGTTCTACGACCGGCACGTGTGCCGTGTACTGCCGTGGCCCAGTGACTACTTGGCCTCCTTCATGGAGATGGCGGACAACAACACCGTCTACTCCGTGATGAACGGGCCGAGTGAGTTCACCGTGACCGGCACGCTCAAGGACCACTCCGTGATCGACGACCTCGACGACATCGAGGTGCCGACCCTGCTCATCTCCGGCCGGCACGACGAAGCCACCGAGAAGACGGTGCAGCCGTACTACGACCGGATCCACGACGTGCGCTGGGAGATCTTCGAGGATTCCAGCCACGTGCCCCACCTCGAAGAACCCGAACGGTTCCACGAGGTCCTGCTGAGTTTCCTGCGGGAGGTCCATCCCGTCGCCAACGCCGAAAGTGAGGCAACCAGCCATGGATGAGGCCAGAGGATCGGCGGTGGTCTTCCCCGGGATGAGCCCCTGCCGCTTTGTCGACTTCGGCAAGTTCCTGCTCATCAACCCGTTCGCCCGCCGCCTGATCGGAGAGGCCAACGACCGGCTCGGCTACTCGCTGGTCGACCGCTTCCGCGAGACGGAGGGCGACTACTCCGAATACGCCCAGGTCGGGTTCATGCTCACCTGCCTCGCGCTCGCCGAGTGGGCCGAGCAGGAGTACGACATCAGCCCCGACTACTGCACCGGCCCGAGCTTCGGCGAGAAGCCGGCGAGTGTGTACGCCGGTTCGCTCACCTTCCCCGACGCCGTGTGGATGACCGCGGAGCTCGCCCGCTGTCTCACCGAGTTCTTCGCCACCGAGTACACCGACGTGGTCACGCACTCGTTCGTGCGCACACCGGAGGAGAAGCTGCTCGACGCGCTCAACGACCTCGACGGGCGCGGCGAGTGGTCCGACATCTCGTGCTACATCGACCACGACTTCTACATGGTCTCGTTGCGCGAGCGGAACCTCGACTGGCTCAAGCAGACCGTGCGCAGCATGGGCGGCTTGTCCTTGTACACCATGCGCCCGCCGCTGCACTCGCGAGCTTTCGGGGCGCTGCGCCGCAAAGCCGAGGACGAGGTGCTCGGCGGCCTCGACTTCCACGACCCGCTGCTGCCGATCGTCGCCGATCAGGACGGCTCGATCCTGCGGACGGGAGAACAGGTGCGCACGATGTTGCTCGACAGCATCGTCAAGCCGCTGCGGTGGCCGCACGTCGTCTCCTCCCTGGAACAGCTGGGCGTGCGCAAGCTCTGGGTGGCCGGGCCGGACACGCTGTTCGGCCGCGTGCGCGCCACCACGAGCCGGTTCGAGGTCGTGACGATCAACCCGAGGCTGGCCCTGCAGCCCCGGCGTCGGGGTGCAGGACCTTCGCGGGTCAGCTAGCCGGCTGCAGCTCGGCCAGCGTGGCCCAGAGCCGGCCCGGGTTCTCGAAGGTCTCGAGGTTGAGGGCGTCGTCCTCGAAGCGCACGTTGTAGTTCTGCTCCAGCACGGCGAGCAGCTCGACGGTCGCGAGCGAGTCGAGGCCGTACTCACGCAGCGGGGTCTCCGTGGTGAGCGCCTCTTCGGCGGGCAGGAACGGGAGGAACGAACGAAGGGTCTCGTCGAATGAGCTGTCCCACATGACTACTCCGGATGGCTAGATCGGTATCTACCAGGCAGGAAAACCGACCGCCCGGTTCGGTTTTGGACTCTACCTCGCGTCGCCGCTCCGGATCGACGCATCAGCACCCCTATTCGACGCGGAGGACGATGATGGACACGAGTCTCACCGGCGGGCTGCACTCGCGCTTCCTGCGCGGCCTGGCCCTTTCCGAAGGCGGCACGGCCGTGCGGGTCGGCGACCAGGACCTCACCTACGGCCGGCTGCACGAGCAGGCGCTGCAGTGGGGCGGTGCGCTCGCCGACGCGGGCGCGCGCACCGTAGGGGTGCTGGCGGGCAAGGGAATCAGTGCGTACGCGGGAATCCTGGCCGGGCTGTACGCGGGCGCCACTGTGGTGCCGCTGCGGCCCGACTTCCCCGCGGCGCGCACCGCGCAGATGGTGCAGGCCGCGGGCGTCGACGCGATGGTGGTCGACGCGCGTGGCTCGGCGTTGCTGCCCGAGGTCTTCACCGGGCCGACTGTGCTTTCACCCGAGACGAAGGTGCGCGGGGCACTCAGCGAACCGAAGCAGGTGCGGCCGGAGGACTCGGCGTACGTGCTGTTCACCTCGGGCTCCACCGGCCGGCCCAAGGGCGTGCGGATCGGCCACGGTGCCACGGAGCACTACTTCGGCCTGCTCGACCAGCGGTACGACTTCACGCCCGAAGACGTGTTCTCCCAGACCTTCGACCTCAACTTCGACTGCGCGATGTTCGACCTGTTCTGCGCGTGGGGCGCGGGGGCGCCCGCGGTGGTGCTGCCGGGGACGGCCTATCGCGATCTGCCGGCGTTCGTGGCCGAGCGCGGGCTCACGGTGTGGTTCTCCACGCCGAGCGCGATCGACCTGGTCCGCCGCACGGGTGGCCTCACGCCGGGCGCGCTGCCGGGCCTGCGATGGAGCTTCTTCGCGGGCGAGGCGCTGATGGTCGGTGACACGGCCGCGTGGCGCGAAGCCGCGGTGAACGCGACGGTCGAGAACCTCTACGGCCCTACCGAGCTCACCATCACCGTCGCCGGTTACCGCTGGGACGACGAGGAGACTCCCCGCGTCGCCGTGAACGGGGTCGTGCCGATCGGGGCGGTGCACGAGGGTCACGAGCACCTGCTGCTCGGCGACGGGGACGTCGAGGAGGCCGAGGAAGGCGAGCTGGCCATCGCGGGCCCACAGCTCACGCCGGGGTACCTCGACCCGGCCGACGAACGTGGCCGGTTCCTCGAGCGCGCGGGCCGCCGCTACTACCGCACGGGCGACCGGGTGCGCCGGATCGGCGACGACCTCGCCTACCTGGGCCGGCTGGACTCGCAGGTGCAGGTGCTCGGCTGGCGCGTGGAGCTCACCGAGGTGGAACACGCGCTGCGCGACTGCGGGGTTCGCGACGCCGTGGCCCTGGGCGTGCCCGGCGACGCGGGCCTGGAGCTGTTCGTGTTCTACACCGGCGGCGAACGGCCGGCGATCGAACTGGTGCGCGCGCTGCGGAAGGTGCTGCCTGAGGGCGTGATCCCGCGCCGCTACCGGCACCTGGCCGAGTTCCCGCTCAACTCGAACCGCAAGATCGACCGGAAGGCCCTGGCAGCGGAGGCGGCCGGGTTGCTGGCGCCGGTAGGTTGACGGGGTGGCGAAGTACGTGATCGGGCCGGACGTGGCGATCCGGCTGGCCGAGGAACGGGCCGTGGTCGGGCACCAGTTGCTCGCGCCCACGTTGATCCGCTCCCACGTGCTGTCGCTGCTGTACTCGCGGGTGCGCGAAGGTGAGCTGACCAAGAAGGACGCCGAAGGCCACCTCGATTTCCTGCGCGGGCTCAAGCTGCGCCTGCTCGGCGACCGCGTGCTGCAGGCCACGGCGTGGCGCGTCGCGGACGAGCTCGGCTGGGCCGACACCTTCGTCGCCGAATACGTGGCGCTGACGCGGCTGCACGGCGACGCGTTCGTGACGCTCGACGAGCGGCTGGCACGGGAGCTCACCGGCTTCGTGCCCCTTGTGCCGTTCACCGCGTTGAGCTGAAGCGAAGCTGAAAAAGCCTGCTCCGCCTGGGTTTCCGGGCGGAGCAGGCCGGTTCGCGTGGCCGTGGTTAGGGGCGCTTAGGGGTGTGGCCACCCGCGCCGGCGCGGCTAGCTTTCCCGAAGTCGAGGGGCGGTTCGTGGCCCCGGTTCTCGAGTTCTGGTGGGAGCAGTCGTGAACGGTACTTCGCTCGTCCATTCCCTGCTCGACGAGGCGGTGGCCGACGCGCCCGCGTCGGTGGCGGTGCGCGACCGCGTCGGCGCGTGGACCTACACCGAGCTCGCCGCGTGGAGCCACGCGGTGGAAGTGGTGCTCGCGCGCCGGGGGGTGGGGCGCGGTGACCGCGTGGTGGTGCAGCTGCCGACCACGCGTGAGCTGGTCGCGTTGTTCTTCGGGACGACCCGCCGGGGTGCGGTGTTCGTGCCCGTGAACCCGGCGATGAAGGCGTTCCACTTCGACTCCGTGGTGGCCAACGCCGAACCGGTGCTGGTGATCACCGACCTGGATCCACTGTGGACTGAAGTCGAGGCCGCCCACGGCGAACGCATCGAAGAGACGCAGGTCGATCCCGACGACGTGGCCGTGCTCATCTACACCTCCGGCAGCACCGCCGCGCCCAAGGGCGTGATCGGCCCGCACCGCCAGGTCACCTTCGCCGCCGGCGCGATCCAAAAGGTGCTCGGCTACCGCGGCGACGACGTGGTGTTCTGCCGCTTCCCGATGTCCTGGGACTACGGCCTGTACAAGGTCCTGCTCGCCACCCTCGGCCGCAGCGAGATCGTGCTCGCCGACGCGGAGTCCGATCTGCGGCTGCTGCAGCGGATGCGCGAGGTTGGCGCCACGATCGTGCCCATCGTGCCTTCGCTGGCCACGATGATCGCCACGCTCGCCGGCCGCGAGACCGAGCCGGCCGCGCCCGTAAGGCTGTTCACCAACACCGGCGCCGCGCTGCCCGACAGCACGATCGCGCAGCTGCGCGCCGCGTTCCCCGGCACGCGCGTGGTGCGCCAGTTCGGCCAGACCGAGTGCAAGCGCATCACGATCATGCCGCCGGACGAGGACGACCAGCGCCCCGGTGCGTCCGGGCTGCCGCTGCCGGGCACGTCCGTGCACATCCTCGCGGCCGACGGCACCGAGCTGCCGGCCGGCGACATCGGCGAGATCGTGGCCGCCGGCCCGCACGTGATGCCCGGCTACTGGCGCGCGCCCGAGCTGTCGGCCCGCGCGTTCCGCCGCGACGAGACCACCGGCGAGCCGCGCCTGCACACCGGCGACTACGGCCGGCTCGACGCCGACGGGTACCTCTACTTCGAAGGCCGCCGCGACGACATGTTCAAGCGCAAGGGTATCCGGATGTCCACTTTGGAGATCGAGGCCGCTGCGATGGACATCCCCGGCGTGCGCGCGGCCGGCGCGATCCCGCCGAGTGACGCGCGCGACCTCGCCATCTGCGTCGAGACCGAGCTGCCGCCGACCACCGTGCTGCGTGAGCTGGCGAAGCGGCTCGAACCGCAGAAGGTGCCGTCGCTGTGCCACGTGGTGGCGGAGTTCCCGCTCACCGCACACGGCAAGAACGCCACGAAGGAACTGGCCCTGCTCGTGGAAGGCGCGCGCAAATGAACCAGCATCTCGCCGAGAAGTTCGGCACTCCCACCTACGTGTACGACCTCGACGTGGTCGCCGAGTCGCGCGACCAGCTCTTCGGCCTGCTGCCCGAGGGTTTCCAGGTCTTCTACGCGCTGAAAGCCAACCCGCACCCGGAAATCGCCCACGAGCTGCACCGCGGCGGCTGCCGCGCGGAGATCAGTTCCACCGGTGAGCTGGCCTACGCGCTGCAGGCCGGGTTCGAGCCGGGCGAGATCCTCTACACCGGCCCCGGCAAGACCGACGCCGAGCTGGCGCAGGCGATCGGGGCCGGCGTACGGCTGTTCTCGGTGGAGTCGGTCACCGATCTGCAGCACGTCGGTGTCGCGGCCGAGAAGCACGGCGTGGTCGCCTCCTGTCTGCTGCGCGTGAACACCACGCAGGGCAGCGCGTCCACCGGCATCCGCATGATGGGCCGGCCCTCGCAGTTCGGCATCGACGCCGAGACGCTGCCCTCGCTCATGCCCGCGCTCAAGGCCACGCCCGGCACCCGCGTGGTCGGCGCGCACTTCTTCACCATGAGCAACGCGAAGGACGAAGACAGCCTGCTCGGCGAGTACGAGTTCGTGCTGCAGTCGGCCGCACAGCTGCACCAGGAAGCCGGCCTGCCGCTGGAACTACTCGACATCGGCGGCGGCTTCTCCTCGCCGTACGCGGTGCCGGGCGTGCGCACCGACTACCCGAAGCTGCGCGCGGGCTTGGAGCAGCTGCTGGACCTGTACCTGCCGGAGTGGCGCACGGGCGAGATCGAGCTGGCGTGCGAATCGGGCCGGTACCTCTCCGGCAGCTGCGGTTCGCTGCTCGCCGGCGTGGTGAATGTGAAGGAGAGCCGCGGCAGCCGGTTCGTGATCCTCGACGCGGGCATCAACGTGGTCGGTGGCCTGTCCGGCATCGGCCGGCTGTTGCCCGCCGCTGTCGGCATCGAGGACACCGATCCGAACGGAGCGACCGGCAGCCTCGTCGGTCCCCTCTGCACTCCGGGTGACTCGCTGGCCAAGGCCGCGAAGCTGCCCGAGCTCGCGCCGGGTGACGTGGTGACGGTGCCCAACGTCGGCGCGTACGGCGTGACCGCCAGCCTGATCAGTTTCCTCGGTCGGCCCGCGCCCACCGAGGTCGTGGTGCGCGGCGACGAGGTCGTGTCCGTGTCGCGGCTCGACTACCAGCGCGCCTACGAGGTTTCGCCGTGAGCGAGGAGATGCGCGCGTACGGCGGCGGTGTCGTCACGGATCCGCGCGGCACCGTGCTCGTGAGCAGCATGGCGTCGGACTCGCACACGTGGAACCTCGTGTACCTGGAGCTGCTGGTCGATGAGCTCGGCTTCGACGTGGTGAACCTCGGCGCGTGCGTGCCCGACGAGCTGCTCGAATCCGAGTGCCTCAGCCGCCGGCCGACGATGCTCGTGCTCAGCAGCGTGAACGGCCACGGTTACCAGGACGGCCTTCGCGTGATCCAGCGGCTGCGCGCGTTTCCCGAGCTGCGCGCGCTGCCGGTGGTGATCGGCGGCAAGCTCGGCGTCGGCGGCCCGCTGACCGCGGACGAGATCGCGCAGCTGCTGCTCGCCGGCTTCGACGCGGTGTTCGACGACCAGCAGAACACCGCCTCGTTCCGCCGGTTCGCGGCGACGCTCACGGCCGGCGCGGCCCAGCTTCCCGTGCGGGTGGAGGGGGCGTGAGCTTCGAGCGGTTCGTGGAGCGCAGCCACGCGGCCGGCCGGCTCGTGGTGCAGCCGCGCATGGGGTTCGCCGATCCCGTGGTGATGCGCGAAGGGCTGGCGGCCACGAAAAACGCGGCCGCCACGACCGTCGGCACGGTGACGCTCGACAGCTACACCCGCGTGTGCGACACCGATTCCGTGGCCCACGCGCTCGCGAACGGCATCGCGCTCAACGGCTATCCCATCGTGAACCACTCGCCCGAGGTCACGCGCGCGATGCTCGACGGCCTCGAAGGCCCGGACTTCCCGGTGCAGGTTCGCCATGGTTCCGCGCGGCCCGCCGACATCTTCCGCGCGATGCTCGCCGCCGGCCTGCACGCCACCGAGGGCGGGCCGGTGTCCTACTGCCTGCCCTACAGCCGCACGCCGCTCGACGAGTCCGTGCGCAACTGGTCCTACTGCTGCGAGCTGCTGGCCGACGCCGAGCTGCCGGGCGGGCGCGCGCACCTGGAGACGTTCGGCGGCTGCATGATGGGCCAGCTGTGCCCGCCGAGCGAGCTGGTGGCGCTGAGTGCGCTGGAGGCGTTGTTCTTCTACCGCAAGGGCTTGCGCAGCATTTCGGTGAGCTACGCGCAGCAGACCAACATGCGCCAGGACCAGGAAGCCGTGGCCGCGTTGAAGCGGCTGTGCGCCGAGCTGCTGCCCGGCGCACAGTGGCACGTGGTGATCTACGCGTACATGGGCCTCTTCCCGCGCACGCCGGAAGGCTCGCTGAGCCTGCTCGGCAAGGCCGCGGAGCTGGCGCTGAGCACCGGGTCGGAGCGGCTGATCGTGAAGACGGTCGCCGAGGCCCACCGGATCCCCACCGTCGCGGAGAACATCCAGGCGCTGGAGCACGCCGGCGCGGTGCGCACCCCGCAGCAACCGCTGGTGGACGCCGACAACCAGGTGTACCGCGAGGCCTACGCGCTCGTCGACGCCGTGCTCAACAGCCACGAGGACCTCGGCCGCGCGATCGTGGTCGCGTTCAAGCGCGGCCTGCTCGACGTGCCGTTCTGCCTGCACCCCGACAACGCCGGCCAGGCGCGCAGCTACCTCGACCCGGCAGGCCGGCTCTGCTGGTCCGACCTCGGGTCCCTGCCGCTGCGCCGCGTGGTCGAGCGCGGCCCCGGCGGTGCGATCACCTCGTCGACGCTGATGTCGGCGCTCTCGTTCGTCCAGCACACCCACGACGCCCAGGTTTTGGAGAAGCCGATGACCGCGATTGGAGGGGATTCGCGATGAGTACGCGCCGGACTGTCCGGGCCTACCCGTTCGACATGCAGGAGATCTCCGTTTCCGAGCTGTACCACCAGTTGCAGCGCGAAGAGCCGATGAGCCGGGTGCAGCTGCCCTTCGGCGAACCGGCGTGGCTCGCCACGAAGTACGCCGACGTGAAGCTCGTGATGACCGACCAGCGCTTCAGCCGCGAGCTGGCGCAGGGCCTCGACCAGCCGCGGATGCGCCGCCAGCAGATGGGCGACGGCATCATGGGCATGGACCCGCCCGACCACTCGCGCCTGCGCCGGCTGGTGTCCAAGGCGTTCACCGCACGGCGGCTGGAGCAGATGCGCGAAGGCGTGCGGACGCTGGTCAACGAGCTGCTCGACGGCATGGTCGAGCGCGGCGACGCGGCCGACGTCGTGGAGGAGCTGGCGCGCCCGCTGCCCGTCACGGTGATCTGCGACCTGCTCGGCGTGCCGCAGGAGGACCACAAGATCTTCCGCGAGTGGACGCAGGCGCTGGTCAGCGACGCCACGGCCAAGGGCGACGTGCTCGACGTCTACGGCGACCAGCTCGACAACTACGTGGCCGGCCTGGTGGCGCAGCGGCGTGAGGAGCCGACCGACGACCTGCTCGGCGCGCTGGTCTACGCGCGCGACGCCGGGGACAAGCTCACCGAGAACGAGCTGATCTCCATCGCCGGCGCGGGACTGCTCACCGGCGGTGTGGAGACGGTGTCGACGGCCCTGCCGAGCTTCCTGTTCACCCTGCTCACCCAGCCGGAGCTGCTCGCGCAGCTGCGCGCCGACCCCGAGCTGATGCCGACCGCCGTCGAGGAGCTGCTGCGGTACGTGCCGATCAACACCGCGGCGATGTTCGCCCGCTACGCCACCGAGGACGTGCGCTTCGGCGACGTGGTGGTGCGCGCGGGCGACCCGGTGCTGCCGGCGCTGCACGCGGCCAACCGCGACCCCGAGGTGTTCGCGAACCCGGACACCGTGGATCTCACCCGCAGCCCCAACCCGCACGTCGCGTTCGGGCACGGTCCGCACCACTGCATCGGTGCGCAGCTGGCGCGCCTCGAACTCCAGGAAGCGCTGAAAGCCATTCTCGCGCGATTCCCGGAACTGCGGCTCGCGGACGGGCGCGAGGGTGTGAAGTGGGAATTCGGCGTGATCGTGCGCGGGCCGTCGCTGCTGCGCATCGCCTGGTGATTTTCCCGCCCCTACCTGCCTTTTCTGGGGATCCGGTGCGGCTTGGAGCCGACCTACGATCCCGTTGACGACCCTTGAATGCTGCCTTGCTACCGCGGTGGAGTGCGCTATGTCTGAGTGGGACAAGAATCCGGAATCCGGCTTCGCGGAGCGGCTGACGCAAGTGCCGCCGGGCGATCGGGCGGCGTTCGTCGCGGACGTGGTGCACGGCGCCACGCGGGCCGCGCTGCGGGCGGTGCTGCCGGAGGTGCCGGCCGTCCTCGACCCCGAGAAGGCGTTCTCCGACCACGGGTTCGACTCGCTGGCGGCGGTGGAGCTGCACGCGCAGCTCACCGACGCCACCGGGTTCGACCTGCCGGTGACGCTCGCGTTCGACCACCCGACGCCGGTCGCGGTCGCGCGGTTCCTGCTCGCGCGGGTGTTCGGCGAGGAGACCGTCGACAGTGGACTCATCGCCAGTGGCCGCGACGACGACGAGCCGGTGGCCATCGTCGGCATCGGCTGCCGTTATCCCGGTGGCGCCGCTTCGCCGGAGCAGCTGTGGCAGCTGGTCGCCGACGAGGTGCACACGATCAGCGGCTTCCCGACCGACCGCGGGTGGGACCTCGACAGCCTGTACGACCCTGACCCCGACCGGCCCGGCAGCAGCTACGTCGCGGCCGGGGGCTTCCTGCCCGACGCCGGCGAGTTCGACGCCGGCTTCTTCGGCATCGCGCCGCGCGAGGCCTCGGCGATGGACCCGCAGCAGCGGCTCGTGCTCGAGACCGCGTGGGAAGCGCTGGAGCGCGCGAAGATCGACCCGACCACGCTGCGCGGCACGCCCGCCGGCGTGTTCATCGGCGCCGAGGCCCAGGAGTACGGCCCGCGCCTGCACGAAGCTCCCGACGGCCTCGACGGGTACCTGCTCACCGGCAACGCGCCGAGCGTCGTCTCCGGCCGCGTCGCCTACTCGCTGGGCCTCGAAGGCCCCACGCTCACCGTCGACACCGCGTGCTCGGGTTCGCTGGTCGCGCTGCACCTCGCCGTGCAGGCCCTGCGCCGCGGCGAGACGCACCTCGCGCTCGCCGGCGGTGTCGCCGTGATGGGCGCGCCGGGCACGTTCACCGCCTTCAGCCGCCAGCGTGGTCTGGCCGAGGACGGGCGCTGCAAGGCGTTCGCCGCGGCGGCCGACGGCACCGGGTTCGCCGAGGGTGTCGGCGTGCTGGTGCTCGAACGGCTTTCCGACGCTGTGGCGAACGGGCACACCGTGCTCGCCGTGGTCCGCGGCTCGGCGATCAACTCCGACGGCGCGTCCAACGGGCTCACCGCGCCCAACGGCCCTTCACAGCAGCGCGTGATCACGCGCGCGCTCGCCGACGCCGGCCTCGCTCCGTCCGAAGTGGACGCGGTCGAGGCCCACGGCACCGGCACGCGGCTCGGCGACCCGATCGAGGCGCAGGCGCTGCTCGCCACCTACGGGCGCGACCGTGAGACGCCGCTGTGGCTGGGTTCGCTCAAGTCCAACATCGGCCACACGCAGGCCGCGGCGGGGGTCGCGGGCGTGATCAAGATGGTCGAGGCGATGCGCCGCGGTGTGCTGCCGAAGACGCTGCACGTCGACGCGCCGACCCCGCACGTCGACTGGACCGCGGGATCGGTCGAGCTGCTCACCGAGGCCCGCGAGTGGCCGTCGGTCGAGCGGCCGCGCCGGGCCGGCGTGTCGTCGTTCGGTGTGAGCGGCACCAACGCGCACGTGATCATCGAGCAGGCGCCCGCCGTCGAGGCCGAAGGTGAGCCGGCTGAGCTGCCGGTGGTGCCGCTGCTCGTGTCCGCTCGGGACGAGGAGGCGCTGCGCGCGCAGGCCGCGAAGCTGGCGTCCATTGTAGACACTGTGGACACCGTGGACCTCGCGAGCATCGGCTTCTCCCTCGCCACCACCCGCGCGGCTCACGACTTCCGCGCCGTGGTCGTCGCCGAGAACACCGCCGACGCTGTCCGGGGGCTCCAAGCGCTGGCTGCCGGTGAGCAGGACGCCGCCGTGGTCACCGGCGAGCGCACGCCCGGCAAGCTCGCGATGCTGTTCACCGGCCAGGGTTCGCAGCGGCTCGCCATGGGCCGTGAGCTCTACCTCGCCTACCCCGTGTTCGCCGAGGTCTTCGACGAGGCGCTCGACAACCTCGACGTGCAGATGGACCAGCCGCTGCGCGACGTGCTCTTCGGCGACGACCCGGAGGAGCTCAACCACACGCGGTACGCGCAGTGCGCCCTGTTCGCGGTGGAGGTCGCGCTCGCGCGGCTGCTCGAATCGTGGGGCGTGCGGCCGGACATCCTGCTCGGCCACTCGATCGGTGAGCTGGCGGCCGCACACCTCGCCGGCGTCTGGTCGCTGACCGACGCGTGCATGGTCGTGGCCGCGCGCGGCCGCCTGATGCAGGCGCTGCCCGAGGGCGGGGCGATGGTCGCGTTGGCCGCGACCGAGGACGAAGTGCAGCCGCTGCTCAACGACCGCGTGAGCATCGCCGCCGTCAACGGCCCGTCGTCCGTGGTCGTCTCCGGTGAGCGTGACGCCGTCGAGGACGTGGCCACCGTGTTCCGCTTGCAGGGCCGCAAGACGAGTGAGCTGCGCGTGTCGCACGCGTTCCACTCGCCGCTGATGGAGCCGATGCTGGCCGAGTTCCGCGAGATCCTCGAGGTCGTGGACTACGCGCCGCCGACGATCCCGGTGGTGTCCAACGTGACCGGCCGGCTCGCCACCGCGGAAGAACTGTGCTCGCCGGGCTACTGGCTCTGGCACGTGCGCCGCGCCGTGCGGTTCGCCGACGGGGTGTCGACGCTGGCCGAGGCCGGCGTCACGACCGCGATCGAGGTCGGCCCCGACGCCGTGCTCTCGGCGATGGCCGCCACCGGCCCGCACGCCGAGACGATCACCTTCACCGCCGCGCAGCGCCGCGACCACGCCGAGGTGACCACGCTGGCCGGCGCGCTCGGCAAGCTGCACACGCGCGGTGTGGCGGTGGACTGGCCGGCGTTCTTCGGCCCGGCCCGCCGGGTCGATCTGCCGACGTACGCCTTCCAGCGCAAGCACTTCTGGCTCACCGCCCCGGTTTCCCACGGCGACGCGGCCGACCTCGGCCAGCTCGCCTCGAGCCACCCGCTGCTGGCCGCCGAGATCGGCCTCGCGGGCGACGGGCTCGTGTTCACCGGTCGCGTCGGCCTGCGCACGCACGCGTGGCTGGCCGACCACACCATCGCGGGCACGGCGGTGCTGCCGGGTACGGCGTTCGTCGAGATGGCGCTGCACGCCGGTGAGCAGGCCGGTTGTGGTGTGCTCGACGAGCTGACGCTGCAGGCGCCGCTCGCGCTGCCGGAGACCGGTGGGGTCGCGCTGCAGGTGGTGGTGGGTCCGGAGGACGACGGCCGTCGCAGCATCGAGTTCCACTCCCGCGCCGACCACGACGCCGACGCCGCCTGGACGCGCCACGCCGTGGGCGTGCTCGCGACCGGTCCGGTCGTCGAGCCCGCTTCGCTGACCGAGTGGCCGCCTGCCGGCGCCGAGGTCGTCGCCACCCACGAGCTGTACGGCGAGCTGGCCGAGCAGGGTTACGGCTACGGGCCGCTGTTCCAGGGCCTGCGCACGGCGTGGCGCCGCGACGACGTGGTGTACGCCGAGGTCGCGCTGCCTGCCGAGACTGACACCGCGTTCGGGATCCACCCGGCGCTGCTCGACGCCGTGTTGCACGCCACCGACTTCGCGCCCGGTGAAGCGCGCGAGGCCGACGAGATCCGGCTGCCGTTCGCGTGGACCGGCGTGCGGCTGCACGCGTCGGGCGCCACCGAGGTGCGGGTGCGCATCACCTCCCCGGCCACCGGCGGGGTGACGCTGGAGATCACCGACCCGGCCGGTGCGCCGGTGCTGTCGGTCGAGTCGTTCCGCTCCCGCGCGGTCCGCGGCGCCGACCTCGGCACGCAGGCGCGCGATCTGCTCTACACCGTGGAATGGACGCCGGTCACCGCCGACGCCGAGCTGCCCGCCCTCGCCGCCCTCGGCTCGGTCGCCGGGTTCGACGTGCCGGTGGCCGACGCGCTGGTGTCGCTGGTCGACGTGCCGCCAGTGGTGCTGCTGCCGGTTTCCGTGCGCGGCAAGAACGTGGCCACCGCTGCCAAGCAGGCCACGCACCGCGTGCTCGCCGTGCTGCGGCAGTGGCTGGAGAACGAGCGGTACGAGTCGGCGCGCCTGGTCGTGCTGACCCGCGGTGAGCTGGCCGACTCCGCCGTGCGCGGCCTGGTGCGCTCGGCGCAGGCCGAGCACCCGGGCCGGGTCGTGCTGATCGAAGGCGCGGTCACGCCGGCCACGCTGGCCACCGCGCTCGGCTCGGGTGAGCCGGAGCTGCGCGTCGACGGGTCCGCGGTGCACGCGGCCCGCCTGGTGCGCCTCACCGCGGACGCCGAGCAGCCGGCCTGGCCGGCCGAGGGCACCGTGCTCATCACCGGGGGTACCGGTGGCCTGGGCGCGCAGGTCGCGCGCCACGTGGTGACCAACCACGGCGTGCGCAGCCTCCTGCTGGTCAGCCGTCGCGGTGCCGACGCGCCGGGTGCGGCCGAGCTGGTCGCGGACCTGACGGAGCTGGGCGCGAGCGTGACCGTGGCTGCGGCCGACGTGAGCAAGAAGCGTTCGCTGGCCGCCGCTCTGAAGAAGGCCGAGCACCCGCTGTCGGCTGTGGTGCACACCGCCGGTGTGCTGGACAACGCCATGATCGGCTCGCTGACCGAAGACCGGCTCGACGCCGTGCTGGCGCCGAAGGTCGACGCCGCCTGGCACCTGCACGAACTGGTCGGCGAGGTCGACGCGTTCGTGCTGTTCTCCTCCTCCGCGGGTCTCGCTGACGGCGCGGGCCAGGCGAACTACGCGGCCGGCAACACGTTCCTCGACGCGTTGGCCGAGCACCGCTGCACCGAAGGCAAGACGGCCACCTCGCTCGCGTGGGGTCTGTGGGACACCGAAGCCGGCATGGGTGCCACTTTGTCCGAAGTGGACCGCAGCCGCATCACCCGGCTCGGTCTCGCGCCGCTGACCGTCGCCGAAAGCCTGGCCGCACTCGACGCCGCGCTGGCGTCCGGCGCACCAGCCGTGGTGCCGACGCGCGTCGACCGGTCCGCGCTGCGGGCGCGGGGCGAAGACGTGCCGGCCGTGCTGCGCGGTCTCGCGCCGGCCGGTCGTCGCCGGGCCGCCGCCGCGGTCGCGACGGGGGAGCTCACGCCCGAGCAGCAGTTCGCGGGCCGCTTCGCGCACCTCGGTGAGGCCGACCGCGACCGCGCGGTGCTCGACTTGGTGCGCACGCACGTCGCGGCCGTGCTCGGCCACGACAGCGCCGAGGCCATCAACCCGGCCCGCCCGTTCGGCGAGATCGGGTTCGACTCGCTGGCCGCGGTGGAGCTGCGCAACATCCTCGACTCCGTCACCGGCATGCGGCTGCCCGCCACGCTCGTGTTCGACTACCCGACACCGCGCGCGCTGGCCGAGTACCTCGTGGGCCGGCTGGCGGGCCTCGCGCCGGCGCAGCCGATCGCGCCGGTGACCACGGCCGACCCGGAGGAACCGATCGCCATCGTCGGCATCGCCTGCCGGTATCCGGGTGGCGTGACCACGCCGGAAGACCTGTGGCGGCTGGTCGCCGAGGGCGAGGAGGCGCTCACCACGTTCCCGGCCGACCGCGGCTGGAACGTCGACGCGCTGTACGACCCCGAGCCCGGCAAGCCCGGCCACTCCTACGTGAAGCACGGCGCCTTCCTGCACGACGCCGCAGAGTTCGACGCCGACTTCTTCGAGATCAGCCCGCGTGAGGCCGCCGCCATGGACCCGCAGCAGCGGCTGCTGCTGGAGGTCTCGTGGGAGGCGTTCGAGCGCGCCGGCATCGACCCGGTTTCGTTGCGCGGCAGCGCCACCGGGGTGTTCGCCGGCGTGATGTACCACGACTGGGGCACCCGCCTCGGCACGGTCTCCGACGACATCGCCGGGTACCTCGGCAACGGCAGCCTCGCCAGCGTCGTCTCCGGCCGCGTGTCCTACGCGCTGGGCCTGGAAGGCCCGACGGTCACGGTCGACACCGCGTGCTCGTCGTCGCTGGTCGCGCTGCACTGGGCCGTGCAGGCGCTGCGTCGCGGCGAGTGCACGCTCGCCCTCGCCGGCGGTGTCACGGTGATGTCCACTCCGGACACCTTCGTCGACTTCTCCCGCCAGCGCGGCCTTTCTGCCGACGGCCGCTGCCGTTCGTTCGCCGACGCGGCCGACGGCACCGGCTGGGGCGAGGGCGCGGGCATGCTGCTCGTCGAGCGGCTGTCCGACGCGCGCCGCAACGGTCACCCGGTCCTCGCGCTGCTGCGCGGCTCCGCGGTGAATCACGACGGTGCGTCCAACGGCCTCACCGCGCCCAACGGTCCCTCGCAGCAGCGCGTGATCGCGAAGGCACTGGCCGACGCCGGTCTCGCACCGTCCGAAGTGGACGCGGTCGAGGGCCACGGCACGGGCACCACGTTGGGCGACCCGATCGAGGCCCAGGCACTGCTGGCGACGTACGGCCAGGAGCGCGAAGAGCCGCTGTGGCTCGGGTCGATCAAGTCCAACATCGGCCACACCCAGGCCGCGGCCGGCGTCGCGGGCATCATCAAGATGGTGATGGCCATGCGGCACGAACAGCTGCCGCGCACGCTGCACGTCGACCGGCCGTCCACGGTGGTCGACTGGGACGCCGGTGCGGTGCGGCTGCTCACGCAGCAGCAGGACTGGGCCGCGAGCGATCACCCGCGTCGTGCGGCCGTGTCGTCGTTCGGCATCAGCGGCACCAACGCCCACGTGATCCTGGAGCAGGCGCCCGAGGTCGAGGCGTCGCAGTCCGAAGAGACCCGGACCGTGGTGCCGATCGCGCTGTCGGGCCGCTCGGCCGCGGCGGTGCGGGGTCAGGCCGCGAGGCTGCGCGCCTGGCTGGCGGAGCAGGAGGACGTCGGTGTCGCCGAGGTCGCGCGTTCGGTCGCCGCGACGCGGGCTTCCCTGGAGCACCGCGCGGTGGTCGTCGCCGGGACCGTGGCCGAGCTGGCCGACGGGCTCGACGCCGTGGCCACCGGCGAGACCGCGGGCGACCAGGTCGTGGACGGGAAGCTCGCCTTCCTGTTCTCCGGCCAGGGCGCGCAGCGCGTGGGCATGGGCCGCGAGCTGGCCGACACCTACCCGGTGTTCGCCGAAGCGTTCGCGGAAGTCTGCGCGGCCATCGACCAGCACACCGAAGTGCCGCTGCGGGACGTCGTGTTCGGCACGACCGCGCTCGCCGATCGCGGACTTCTCGACCAGACGCAGTACACGCAGACCGGCCTCTTCGCCGTGGAGGTGGCGCTCTTCCGCCTCGCCGAGTCGTGGGGGATCGTGCCCGACGCGCTGGCCGGCCACTCGATCGGCGAGCTGGCCGCCGCGCACGTCGCCGGGGTGCTGTCACTCGACGACGCCGCGCAGCTGGTCGCCGCGCGCGGCCGTCTGATGGGCGCGCTGGCCGAGCAGCGGGGCGCGATGGTCGCGTTCGCCGCGCCGGAGGAGACCGTGCGCGGGCTCCTGACCGGCCACGACGACGTGAGCATCGCCGCCGTGAACGGGCCCGCCGCCGTGGTGGTCTCGGGTGACGCCGACATGGTCGCGGAGATCGAGCGCGCGGCCGGGGACATCCAGACGCGCCGGTTGCGCGTGAGCCACGCGTTCCACTCGCCGCTGATGGACCCGATGCTCGACGAGTTCGCCGCGATCGCCGCCGGTCTCACCTACGCGGCGCCGCGGATCCCGATCGTCTCCACCGTGACCGGCCGCCTGGCCACCGCCGAGGAGCTGCGTTCGTCCGAGTACTGGGTCACACACGTCCGCGAGACCGTGCGCTTCGGCGCGGCCGTCGAAGCGCTGGTGTCGAGCGGGGTGCGGACGTTCCTCGAGCTCGGGCCCGACAGTGTCTTGTCGGTGCTCGGCCCGCAGAACACCGACGAGGCCGCGTTCGTGCCGTTCGGCCGCCGGGGCCAGGACGAGGTTCGCACGGCGCTGGCCGCCGTCGGCCGCCTGCACGCCCGTGGCGCGGCCAAGCTCGGGCCGCTGCTCGGCGACGGCCCGGTCCGGCTCGACCTGCCGACGTATGCCTTCCAGCACAAGCGTTACTGGCTCGACGCCGCGCCGTCCGGTGACGTCACGGCCGTGGGCCAGCAGGCGCTGGCGCACCCGATGCTCGGTGCGGTCGTGCCGCTGTCCGGCTCGGACACCACGGTGCTCACCGGCCGGCTCTCGGCCGGATCGGTGCCGTGGCTGGCCGACCACGTGGTGAAGGGCGCGATCCTCGTGCCCGGCACCGGTCTGCTGGAGCTGGCCGTGACGGCCGGCGACCAGGTGGGCCACCCGGTGGTGGAGGAGCTGACGCTGCAGGCGCCGCTCGTCCTGCCGCCCGACGGCGCGGTGTCGCTGCAGGTCGTGGTCGGCCCCGCCGCCGACGACCGCCGCCCGGTGACGGTGTTCTCGCGCCCGGCCGACACCGACGGCGAGTGGACGCAGCACGCGCTCGGCACACTGTCGGCCGTCACGCGGCCCGAGCCCGCCGGGCTCACCGAGTGGCCGCCGCCGGGCGCGAGCGTGATCCCCGTCGAGGGTGCCTACGAGCTGCTCGCCGACCGCGGTTACGGTTACGGCCCGGCGTTCCAGGGCCTCAAGGCGGCGTGGCGCCGCGGCAACGAGGTGTTCGCCGAGGTCGCGCTGCCGGAACCGGCCGCCGCCACGGCCGGCGCCTACGGCTTGCACCCGGCACTGCTCGACACAGCCATGCACGCCGACCTGCTCGGCGACCCGAGCGGCTCGACGCTGCTGCCGTTCGTGTGGAACGGCGTGACGCTGCACGCGGTCGGCGCCGCCGTGCTGCGGGTGCGCATCGTGCGCCTCGACGGTGACGAGCTCTCGGCCATCGAGGTAGCCGACAGCGAAGGCCGCCCGGTCGCGTCGATCGAATCGCTCGTGTCGCGGCCCGTGCAGAAGGAGCTCTCGGCCGCACCGGACACAGTGGACGGTTCGCTGCTCAAGATCGCGTGGCAGCCGGTCACCGCGCCGGCTTCCGACATCAGTGTGGTGGCTGTGGGCCGCGGCCGGGTCGGCGTGGCCGCCACCTACGCCGGGTTCGCGGATCTGATCGGGGCCGTCGACCGCGGTGAGCCGGTGCCGGAGCTGGTGACCCTGTCGGTGCCCGAACGCGAAGGTACGGTGCCGGAGGTTTCGCGCGAGCACGCCGCCTGGCTGCTGGCCGAGATCCAGGCCTGGCTGACGGAATCACGGTTCGCGGGTACGAAGCTCGCGGTCGTCACGCACTCCGCGACGGCGGCCGGTGGGTCCACTGTGGACGTGACCGAAGGTGCGCTCTGGGGTCTGGCTCGGGGAGCCCAGGCCGAACACCCGGGCCGCGTCTTCCTCGTGGACGCCGACACCGCCACAACGCCGGCGGACATCGCCTCAGCGGTGGCCTCCGGCGAGCCGGAGTCCGCGGTGCGCGCCGGCGCGGTGCTCGTGCCGCGGTACACGCGGACCGAGACCACCGGGGTGTCGCCGTTCGGTGCGGGAACGGTGCTGGTCACCGGCGGTACCGGCGGGCTCGGCAGCCTGCTGGCGCGCTACCTCGTGGCCGAACACGGCGTGCGGGACCTGGTGCTCACGAGCCGCCGGGGCCTCGACGCGCCGGGTGCGGCGCAGCTGGCCGACGACCTCACCGACCTCGGTGCCACGGTCACGGTCGCGGCGTGCGACGTCGCCGACCGGGCCGCCGTGGCCGAACTGCTCGACGCGTTGCCGCGGCTGTCGGCCGTGGTCCACGCGGCGGGCACGGCCGACAGCGGCGTCTTCGACTCGCTCACCGCCGAGCAGCTGCACTCCGTGCTCAAGCCCAAGGTCGACGCCGCCTGGCACCTGCACGAGCTCACGGAGGACCGCGGGCTGTCCGCGTTCGTGCTGTTCTCCTCCGCCGGCGGCCAGGTGCTGCCCGCGGGCCAGGCGAACTACGCCGCCGCCAATGCGTTCCTCGACGGTCTCGCCCAGTTCCGCCGGGCGACGGGCCGGCCCGCCACCGCGCTGGCGTGGGGCCTGTGGGCCGAGAACACCGGGCTCGGTGGCGAGCTCGCCGAGGCCGACCTCGCCCGCATGGCTCGCCTCGGCCTGCCGGCGGTCACCGCCGAGCAGGGCCTCGCGCTGTTCGACGCCGCGGTGGCCACGGAAGACGCCGTGGTGGCGCCGCTGCGCGTGGACATTGCGGCTCTGAAGGCCCGCGCGGACGAGCTGCCGGCTCTCCTGCGTGGCTTCGTGCCGCCGAAGGCCCGGCGCGTGGCGAAGGCCAAGGCCGCGAGCGCGGACAACGCGCTGGCCAACGAGCTGGCCGCCCTCGTCGAGAGCGAGCGCGACCGCGTGCTGCTGGACCTCGTGCGCACGCAGGTGGCTACCGTGCTCGGCTACGCGGACAAGTCCGAAGTGGACGGCACGCGAGCGTTCAAGGAACTCGGGTTCGACTCCCTGGCCGCCGTCGAGCTGCGCAACCTGCTCGGCACCGCCACGGGTCTGTCGTTGCCGGCGACGCTCATCTTCGACCACCCGACCGCCAAGGCCGTCGCCGATTTCGTGAAGGGCAAGCTGCTCGGCGCCGCCACGAAGACCCCCGCGACGACGACCCGGACCAACGCGTCCATGCAGGAACCCATCGCCATCGTCGGCATGGCGTGCCGTTACCCCGGTGGCGTGCGCTCGCCGGAGGACCTCTGGCGGCTGCTCGTGGACGAGGTCGACGCCGTCAGCGGCTTCCCGACCAACCGCGGCTGGGACACCGAGGGCATCTACGACCCCGAACGCGGCAAGCGCGGCAAGACGTATGCCAACCAGGGTGGTTTCCTGCACGACGCCGCCGAGTTCGACCCGGCGTTCTTCGGCATCGGCCCGCGTGAGGCCATGGCGATGGACCCGCAGCAGCGCCTGCTGCTGGAAGCGGCGTGGGAGGCCATCGAACGCGCCGGCATCGACCCGACGTCGTTGCGCGGCAGCCTGACCGGCGTGTTCACCGGCGCCATGTACGACGACTACGGCTCCCGCGCCCCCGGTGCGCCCGCCGACGTCGCCGCCTACATCCCCAACGGCAGCTCCGGCGCGGTCGTCTCCGGCCGCATCTCCTACCTGCTCGGCCTCGAAGGCCCGTGCATGACCGTGGACACGGCGTGCTCGTCTTCGCTGGTCACGCTGCACCTCGCGGTGCAGGCGCTGCGGGCCGGGGAGTGCGGGCTGGCCCTGGCCGGCGGGGTCACGGTGCTCTCGCAGTCGGACCTGTTCGTGGACTCCAGCCGCCAGGGCGTGCTTTCGCCCAACGGCCGCTCGAAGTCGTTCTCGGCCGCCTCCGACGGCGTCGGCTGGGCCGAGGGCGCGGGCCTGCTGCTGCTGGAACGCCTGTCCGACGCCCAGCGCAACGGCCACGAGGTGCTCGCCGTGGTCCGCTCGAGCGCGGTGAACCAGGACGGCGCGTCCAACGGCCTCACCGCCCCGAACGGTCCCTCACAGGAACGCGTGATCCACGCGGCGCTCGCCGCCGGTGGCCTGCGACCGTCCGAAGTGGACGCCGTGGAGGCGCACGGTTCGGGCACGAAGCTCGGCGACCCGATCGAGGCGCAGGCGCTGCTGGCCACCTACGGCCAGGACCGGCCCGAGGGGCAGCCGCTGTACCTGGGTTCGGTGAAGTCGAACATCGGCCACGCGCAGGCCTCCGGTGGTGCGGCCGGCGTGATGAAGGTCGTGCAGGCGCTGCGGCACAACCTGTTGCCGAAGACCATGCACGTCGACGCGCCGTCGCCGGTCGTCGACTGGACGACCGGGGACATCGAGCTGCTGACCGAGGCCCGGCCGTGGCTCCCGAACGGGCGTCCGCGCCGTGCGGGGGTCTCGTCCTTCGGCATCAGCGGCACCAACGCGCACATCATCATCGAGGAGGCGCCGCCGTCCACGGTGGAGGCGCCGCGGGCCAGTGCTCCCGCGTTGCCGGTGGTGCCGCTGGCGCTCGCGGGTTCGGTGGGCCAGGCGCTGGCCGACCAGGCCGCGCGGCTCGCCGAGCACCTGCGGGCGAACCCGGAGCTGGACCTGACCGACGTCGGTTACTCGCTGGCCACCGGCCGCGCGGCGCTCGACCACCGCGCGGTGGTGCTGGCTGCTGACCGTGAGGCCGCGCTGAAGGCGCTCGACGGACTCGCCACCGGCGGGACCCCGGCGGGCACCGTGACCGGCACGATCAGCGCGGCCGACCTGACCGCGTTCCTGTTCACCGGTCAGGGCGCGCAGCAGCCGGGTATGGGCCGCGAGCTCTACGAAGCGTTCCCGGTCTTCGCCGGCGCGTTCGACGAGATCTGCGGTCTCTTCGCCACGGAGGTGCCGCTAAAGCAGGTGATCTGGGCGGAGAAGGGCTCGCCCGACGGTGCGCTGCTCAACCAGACCGCCTACACGCAGTGCGCGCTGTTCGCGATCGAGGTCGCGCTCTTCCGCCTGGTCGAGTCGTGGGGTGTCACGCCCGACTTCGTGGCCGGACACTCGATCGGCGAGCTGGCCGCGGCCCACGCGGCCGGGGTGCTGTCGCTGGCCGACGCGTGCACGCTCGTCGCCGCTCGTGGCCGCCTGATGCAGGCGCTGCCGAGCGGAGGCGCGATGGCCGCGATCGCCGCCACGGAGGAGGAAGTGCGAGCCGCGCTGCCGTCCGGGGTGGACGTCGCGGCGGTCAACGGGCCGCGCTCGGTCGTGATCTCCGGGCCGGAGACTTCGGTGCAGGCGGCCATGACCGGGTTCGCGGACGCAGGACGCCGCACGAAGCAGCTGGTCGTGTCGCACGCGTTCCACTCGGCGCTGATGGAGCCCATGCTGGCCGAGTTCCGCGCGGTCGCGCAGGGACTCAGCTACTCCGCGCCGGCGATTCCGGTGGTCTCCAACGTGACCGGCACGATCGCCACTGCCGCTGAGCTGTGCTCGCCCGAGTACTGGGTGGGCCACGTGCGGGAGGCCGTGCGGTTCGCCGACGGTGTCACCACGTTGCTGGGCGCCGGCGTGACGCGGTTCGTGGAACTGGGGCCGGACGCGGTGCTCACGGGCATGGCCCGCGAGAGCGACACCGCGGCCGCCGAACGGCCCGACCGCGTGGTGCAGGTGCCGGCCCTGCGGCGTGGCCGCGACGAGGTGACCACGCTGTTCACCGCGCTCGGCACGCTGTTCTCGCGCGGCGCGACCCTCGACTGGCGGGCGCTGTTCGCCGGCCGCGGTGCGTCCACTGTGGACCTGCCGACGTATGCGTTCCAGAACAAGTCGTACTGGCTCGACGCGACCAAGGGCAGCGGTGACGTCGGATCGCTGGGCGCGAAGTCGGCGAAGCACCCGCTGCTGGGTGCGCTGGTCGAGCTGCCGGACGGCGGTGCGGTCCTCACCGGCCGTCTGTCCACCGCGACGCAGCCGTGGCTGGCCGACCACGTGGTGATGGGCCGCACGATGCTGCCCGGCACCGCGTACGTCGAGCTGGCCGCGCACGCCGGTAACCAGGTCGGCGCGGGCGTGCTGGAAGAGCTGACCCAGCAGGCACCGCTGCTGCTGCCCGAGGACGGCGTGGACCTGCGCGTGGTCGTCGGGGCGCCGGACACGAGTGGCCGCCGGGAGTTCTCGGTGCACTCGCGGGCCGAAGAACGCGGCGCCTGGACCCAGCACGCGGCCGGCACGCTCACCACCACGACCCCGGCCGTGGCGTTCGATCTGGCGGCCTGGCCGCCGGCCGGCGCCGAGGCCGTGGACCTGACCGGGCTGTACGACGACCTCGCGGGCCTGGGCTTCGGGTACGGCCCGACGTTCCGGAACCTGCGCGCGGTCTGGCTGCACGAAGGGGAGGTGTACGCCGAGGTCGCGCTGCCCGAGGGCACGGCGGCCGGTGAGTTCGGCCTGCACCCGGGGCTGCTCGACTCCGCGCTCGGCGCCACGGACTTCCTCGTGAAGGGCGGTCCGAAGGCGCTGACCGAGACCACGATCCCGTTCGCGTGGAACACGGTGTCGCTCTTCGCGGCCGGGGCCACGGCGCTGCGGGTGCGGGTGCGCAAGACCGAGAGCGGCGCGGAGCTGGCGCTCGCCGACACGGCCGGTGCGCCGGTCGCGTGGATCGAGTCGCTGGTCACGCGGCCGGTGTCGGAGAGCCAGCTCGGCGCGAAGGTGCCGGACTCGCTCTACCGCGTCGACTGGCAGCCCGCCTCAGGGGTACGGCTGGCGCCGTCGATCGACGGCTGGGCCGTGCTCGGGGCCGACGACCTCGGTCTCGGGTTGCCGGTGCACGCCGAGCCGGTGGCGGCCGACGTGCTGGTACTGCCCGTCTCGACCGAGGACGGCGACGTGCCGGCCCGCGTCCACGCGACCGTGCAGAAAACGTTGGCGCTGCTGCAGAACTGGCTCGGCTCGTTCGACGACGGCAAGCTCCTGGTGGTCACCCGCGGTGCGGTCGTGGCCGACACGCCGGACCTGGCGCAGGCGCCGGTGTGGGGCCTGGTGCGGGCCGCGCAGGCGGAGAACCCTGGCCGGATCCAGCTGGTCGACGTCGACGGCAAGGCCGAGTCGGCACAGGCACTGCCGGCGGTGGCGGCTTCGGGTGAGCCCGAGGCGGTCGTCCGGGCCGGTGAGGTGCGCGTGCCGCGGCTGGCCCGCGTGACGGAGGTCGGCGAACCGATCGAGTGGACTCCGGACGGCACGGTGCTCATCACCGGTGGCGCCGGCCTGCTCGGGAGCCTGCTGGCCCGGCACCTGGTCGCTCGTGGTGCCCGGGACCTCGTGCTCACGAGCCGCCGCGGCCTCGACGCGCCGGGTGCTCGGGAGCTGGTCGACGAGCTCGCCGGACAAGGCGCGAAGGTGACCGTGGCCGCGTGCGACGTCACCGACCGCGGCGAACTCGCGGGGCTGCTCGACATGTTGCCGCGGCTCACCGCCGTGGTGCACGCGGCCGGGCAGATGGACAGCGCGGTGTTCGGCGCACTCACTCCGGAGCAGGTCGAGACCGTGCTGCGGCCGAAGGTCGACGCGGCCTGGAATCTGCACGAGCTCACCGCGTCACGAAAGCTGAGCGCGTTCGTCCTCTACTCGTCGGCAGGCGGCCTGTTGCTCGCCGCGGGGCAGGCCAACTACGCGTCGGGCAACGTGTTCCTCGACGCGCTGGCCGAGCACCGGGCGGCACAGGGCCTGCCGGCGACTTCACTGGCCTGGGGTCCGTGGGAAGGGACCGACGGCGAGGTCGACCTGGCGCACATCGCCCGGTACGGCGTCGCGGAACTGACCGCGGAAGCCGGGCTCGCGTTGTTCGACGCGGCGCTCGCGGCCCGGTTGCCGGCCCTGGTGCCGGTGGAGCTGGCCGACCTCAAGGCCGCCGACCGCGTGGCACCGCTGCTGCGGGGCCTGGTCGGCGCGCCGACCAGGCGCACGGCGACGGCCGCGGTCACTGCCGCGCCTGAAGCCGGTTTCTCGGACCAGGTCGCCGCGCTGCCGGCGGCCGAGCGGGAAACGGCGGCGCTGCAGCTGGTGTGCGAGCACGCGGCGGCGGTGCTGGGTTACGACGACGCTTCGGCGGTCGGCCTGGAGAAGGGCTTCACCGACCTCGGCATCGACTCGCTGGCTGCGCTGGAGCTGCGCAACCGGCTCGGCGCGGCCACCGGGCTGCGGCTGCCGGCGACGCTGATCTTCGACTACCCGAGCCCGTTGCCGCTGGCCCGCCACCTGCTGGCGGAGCTGCTGCCGGAGACCGAAGAGACCGTGGTCGAGGAAAACGACGAAGCCGCGGCGTCCGTCGCGGCGATGGACCTGGCCGACCTGGTCCGCTCCGCCATGGGCGGCGACCAGACCGACGAACGAGGTGAGTCCCGGTGACCCAGACACCGTCGACCGAGCAGATCGTCGCCGCGCTGCGGCAGTCCCTCACGGACAACGAACGGCTCAAGGCGGACAACAAGAAGCTCAACGACCGCCTGTCCGAGCCGATCGCGATCATCGGCATGGGCTGCCGCTACCCCGGCGGCGTCACGACCCCCGGTGAGCTCTGGCAGCTCGTCGCGGGGGGCGTGGACGCCATCGGCGAGTTCCCGGCCGACCGCGGCTGGGACACCGCGGCGCTGTTCGATCCCACCGGTGCCCGGCCGGGCACCACGTACTCGAACGAAGGCGGCTTCCTCCACGGTGCCGCCGACTTCGAGCCCGAGTTCTTCGGGATCTCGCCGCGCGAGGCGCTCACGCTCGACCCGCAGCAGCGCGTGCTGCTGGAAACGGCGTGGGAAGCAGTGGAACGCGCCGGGATCGTGCCGGCGACGTTGCGCGGCTCGAGCACCGGCGTGTTCACCGGCGTGATGTACCACGACTACGGCGCGGGCAGCAGCGACGGCAGCCTGATCTCTGGGCGCGTCTCGTACACGCTCGGGCTGGAGGGTCCGTCGGTGTCGGTGGACACGGCGTGCTCGTCTTCGCTCGTCGCGATGCACCTCGCGGCGCAGGCGCTGCGGCGGGGCGAATGCTCACTGGCGCTGGCCGGCGGCGTGACGGTGATGGTGACGCCGGACATGTTCGTGTACTTCAGCGAGCAGCACGGGCTCTCGTCCGACGGGCGCTGCAAGGCGTTCGGCGCCGGTGCCGACGGCGTCGGCTGCTCGGAAGGCGCCGGCATGCTCCTGCTGGAACGGCTTTCGGACGCCCGGCGCAACGGGCACCATGTGCTCGCCGTGCTCCGCGGATCCGCGGTGAACTCCGACGGCGCCTCCAGCGGCATCACGGTGCCCAACGGGCCGGCGCAGCAGCGCGTGATCCGGGCGGCGCTGGCCGACGGCGGACTCGAACTGTCCGATGTGGACTTCGTCGAGGCGCACGGCACCGGCACCAGACTCGGTGACCCGATCGAAGCGCAGGCGCTCATCGCGACCTACGGCAAGGTGACCACGCCCGAGCGGCCGCTGTACGTCGGGTCGTTCAAGTCGAACGTGGGGCACACGCAGGCCGCCGCCGGCGTCGGTGGCGTGATCAAGGTCGTCGAGGCGCTGCGGCGCGGGGTGCTGCCGAGAACGCTGCACGCCGAGGAGCCGTCGCCGCACGTCGACTGGTCCGACGGCACGGTCGCTTTGCTCGCCGACGAACGCGCGTGGCCGGAGACCGGCCGGGCGCGGCGCGCCGCGGTGTCGTCGTTCGGCATCAGCGGGACCAACGCGCACGTGATCGTGGAGCAGGGTGATCCGGTGGCCGAGCCGTCGGCCGGCTCCGCGCCGGTCACCTGGCTGTTCTCGGCGCCGACGGCGGACGCGCTCCCGGCACAGGCCGGGCAGTTCGCGCAAGCCGAGGGTTCGGCGGCGGACGTCGGGCTGTCGCTCGTGACCACGCGGACGTTGACCGAGCACCGTGCTGGTGTGGTGGCGGCCGATCGCGAAGCCGCGGTGCGGGCGTTGACGGAGTACGCCGCCGGTCGTGTGTCGGCCGGTGTGGTGACGGGTGTCGCGGTGCCGGGGAGGACGGCGTTCCTCTTCACCGGGCAAGGGGCGCAGCGGGCCGGGATGGGGCTGGAATTGGCCGCGCAGCATCCGGCGTTCGCCGCGGCCCTGGACGAGGTGGCGGCGGAGCTGGATCCGCACCTGGACACGCCCGTGCGTGCGCTGCTGGCCGACGCCGAGAAGCTCGACGAGACCGGGTACACGCAGCCGGCGTTGTTCGCGGTCGAGGTCGCGGTGTTCCGGCTGCTCCAGGCGTGGGGCGTGCGGCCGGACCGGCTGATCGGGCACTCGATCGGTGAGCTGGCCGCGGCCCACTGCGCCGGCGTCTTTTCTCTGACCGACGCGTGTGCTCTGGTGGCCGCGCGGGCGCGGCTGATGCAGGCGCTGCCGCGTGGAGGCGCGATGGTCGCGGTGCAGGCGCCGGAGGCCGAGATCCTTCCGCTGCTGACCGACGGTGTCGGGATCGCCGCGGTGAACGGGCCGGAGTCGGTGGTGCTGTCCGGCACCGAGGACGCGGTGCTCGCCGTGGCGGAGAAGTTCGCGCGGACCTCGCGGCTGCGGGTCTCGCACGCGTTCCACTCGGCGCTGATGGAGCCGATGCTCGCGGAGTTCGGTGCGGTGGCGGCGAAGGTGCGGTACTCGGCGCCGACGATCCCGGTCATCTCCACGGCCGGTGGTGATCTGTCCACCGCGGACTACTGGGTCCGGCAGGTGCGGGAAGCTGTGCGGTTCGCCGACGCGGTGCATGCGGCGCTGGCCGACGGGGTCACCACGTTCGTCGAGGTCGGGCCGAGCGCGGTGCTGACCGCGATGGGTCAGAGCTGCCTCGACGGCGAGCGCGCGACGTTCGTGCCGGTACTGCGCAAGGACCGGCCGGAGGCCGAGAGCGCGGCCACGGCGGTGGCCACCCTGTTCACCGTCGGCGCCGAAGTCGACTTCGAGGCGTTCTTCGCCGGCGCGCACCGGGTCGAGCTGCCGACGTATGCGTTCCAGCGCAAGCGCTACTGGCTCGAGAACCCGACCGGCGCGCGGGTGCGCGGGGTGGCCGAGGTTGGCCAGCGGGAAGCCGGGCACCCGTTGCTGGGTGCGGTGGTCGTCGCGGCCGACTCCGGCGGCGTGGTGCTCACCGGCAGGCTGTCGCTGAGCGCGCAGCCGTGGCTGGCCGACCACGCGGTGCAGGGCGCCGCGCTGTTCCCGGGCACGGCGTTCGTCGAGCTGGCCGTGCGAGCCGGCGACGAGGTCGGCTGCGCGCGGCTGGACGAGCTCACGTTGGCCGCGCCGCTGATCCTGCCCGCCGACGGCTCGGTGCGACTGCAGGTCACGGTCGGGGCGGAAGTCGAGGACGGCACGCGGTCGCTGGGCATCTACTCGCAGGCTGACGACGACTGGGTGCAGCACGGCAGCGGACGGCTTTCCTCCACTGTGGACGTGCCCGTAGCTGCGGCCGAGTGGCCGCCCGCCGGTGCCGTGGAGATCGACGTGACCGGCCGCTACGACGACCTCGCGGCCCAAGGGTTCGACTACGGCCCGGTGTTCGCCGGGCTGCAGCGCGTCTGGTCGGTCGGCGATCGGCTGGCGGCCGAGGTGGCCGTGCCCGAGCAGGCGAACGCCGAGGCGTTCGGCCTGCACCCGGCGTTGCTCGACGCCGCGCTGCACACGATCGGGCTGGCCGGGCCGACCGAGGACAAGCCGGTGCTGCCGTTCGCGTGGTCCGGGGTGTCGCTGCACGCCGGTGGCGCGTCGAGCCTTCGGGTGCTGATCTCGTCGGAAGTGGAGAACACGGTGTCGCTCACGGCGACCGACCCGAGCGGCGCGCCGGTGCTGAGCGTCGAGGCGCTGGCGCTGCGGCCGATCGCGGACGACGCGTTCGCGCCGGCCGAGCGCTCGGCGGTGGACGATTCGCTGTTCCGTGTGGACTGGCCGGTGTGGTCGGGCGAACCGGCGTCGGCCGTCACGTCGGCAGTGCTCGGTGCCGACGTGTTCGGACTCGGCGGGGAGCCCTTCGCCGACCTCGACGCGCTGGTCACCGGGATCCGCGGCGGTGCCGCGGTGCCGGACGTGGTGTTCGTGCCGTTCGCGGCACCCGAGCAGGCCACGCCCGAGCAGGCCCGAGCGGCGGCCAACCGGCTGCTCGCGCTCGGCCAGGCGTGGGTCGGGGAAGACGTGCTGGCGGCGTCGCGATTGGTCGTCGTGGCTCGGCGGGCCATCGGCACGCGGCCGGACGAGGGCGTGCTCGACCTGACCCACGCGGCCCTGTGGGGTGTCGTGCGGACGGCGCAGCTGGAGTACCCGGACCGGTTCATGGTCGTGGACCTCGACGACGGCCCGGTGCCGCTGCCCGGGATCCTCGGCGCGATGTACGCGGACGAGCCCGGGGTCGCCGTGCGCGACGGCCAGGTGCTCACCCACCGGCTCGCGAAGTACGTGCCGGCCGCGGAGCCGGTGAAGCTGACCGGAACGGTGCTGGTCACCGGCGCGACCGGCGTGCTCGGCAAGCTCATCGCCCGGCACCTGGTCACGGAGTACGGCGTGCGGAGCCTCTTGCTCACCAGCCGGCGCGGCCTCGACGCACCGGGGGCGCGCGAGTTCGTGGCTTCGCTGGAGGAACTCGGGGCGTCGGTGTCGTTGGTGGCCGGTGATCTGGCTTCGCGGGCCGCGGTGGTTTCGTTGCTGGACGGCGTTTCGCTGTCCGCCGTGATCCACACGGCGGGGGTGGTGGACGACGGCGTGCTGCTGTCGCTGACGCCGGAACGGATGGACGCGGTGCTGCGGCCGAAGGTCGACGCCGCGTGGCACCTGTCGGAGCTGACCGCGTCGATGGATCTGGCGGCGTTCGTGCTGTTCTCTTCGGCCGGTGGCACGCTCGGTGCGGCCGGGCAGGCGAACTACTCGGCGGCGAACGTGTTCCTGGATGCCCTGGCGCAGCACCGCGTCGCGGCCGGACTGCCGGGTGTTTCGCTGGCCTGGGGCCTGTGGTCCGAGGGCGGGATGTCCGGTGAGCTCGGCGACACCGACCTCATCCGCATGGCCCGCTCCGGCGTGTTCGGACTGTCCTTCGCGGACGGCCTCGAACTGTTCGACGCAGTGTTCGGCACCGCGGAGCCGGCGCTCGTGCCGGTGCGGCTGGACCTGTCCGGGCTGCGGGCCGACGCGCACAGCGTGCCGGCGATGCTGCGTGGGCTGGTGAAACGGTCTTCGCGGCGCCGCGTCGAAGCGGTGGACGACTCGTGGGGCCGGATCGGGGCGCTGCCGGCGGCGGAGCGGCCTCGAGCCGTGGCGGAGCTGGTGTGCGGCACGGCCGCGGTCGTGCTGGGCCACGACAACGCCTCGGCGGTGGACCCGCGCAAGGGCTTCATCGAGCTGGGGTTCGACTCGCTCACGGCGATCGAGCTGCGCAACCGGCTCGACGGAGTGACCGGGCTCCGGCTGCCGGCCACGTTGATCTTCGACTACCCGTCGGTCGAGGTGCTGGCCGAGTTCCTGGTCGGCTCGGTGGCCGACGGACCGTCGGACGTCGAGGTGCGCGTGGACGAGCTGGTGACGGCGATCAGGGCCGCCGACCTCGACGTGCGGAGCAAGGTTCTCGAGCGGCTCAAGAGCGTGGTCGGCGAGTTCGCCACCGACGCCGAGGTAGAGGAAGCCAGCGCGGACGAGCTGTTCGCGCTCCTGGACGAGGAACTCGGCGCGCACTAGCGGGCCACGAAAACCGGGCCGTCCACAGTGGAGACTGTGGACGGCCCGTTTCGTGTGTCCGGGGAGCGGAACCGCGGGGGTTCGACGCTCGGGGGAGAGGGACGCGGATCGCGAACCTGGAGCCGTGGTGCCCCAGGGCGTTCTGAACGCGTCGGTGCGGCGGGGGTGGATCAGGCCTCGGTGAGCAGGCCCAGGGAGCACAGCGAGCCGGCCAGCGCGATGATGTCGTAGCGCGTGTCCTCCTCGTCGGTGCCCCACAGGGCGGCCAGCACGGCCGCGGCGCGGTCGACGTCACCGTTCTGCTGCTTGAGCGCGATCCACATGGCCGCGGCGACCGGCTCGCACTCGACGTGGCGGCGGGTGGCGCGGCAGGTGAGCTCGAGGTGGCCGTTGGGGAGCATCCGCTGGGTCACGCCGGGAGCGGTCTGGATGGCCATCATGACTACCTCCGTGGGAAGTGGTTCCGGGTGTTTCCTTGATGTACTTAAGTTTCGCGGAACCGGGCTCCCGGGACCATAGGGTGGACTCCTGAACCTGGCCTGGGGGTTTCCCCACCCCTACCCTGACCCCGGGTCCGGGGTTGCGCCCCAGCGCGCCAGGGTCGCGGTGACCGTGCGGAGAACGGCGTCGAGCTGGTCGTTCAGGTAGAAGTGCCCGCCGGGGAACACGGCGACGTCGCAGGTCCCGGCGGTGTGGACGCGCCAGGCGTCGGCCTCGGCGAGGTCGGTCACGGGGTCGGTGTCGCCGACCAGCACCTGGATCGGACAGCGCAGCTCGGCCCCGGGGTCGTGGCGGTAGGTCTCCACCGCGGTGTAGTCGCCGCGGACCGCGGGCAGCACCATGCGCAGCAGCTCGTCGTCGCCGAGCACGGCCGTGTCGGTGCCGCTCAGCTCCTTCAACGCCGCGATCAGGCCGTCGTCGTCCCGCTGGTGCACGTACTCGATGCGCTGGGCCGACGGCGCGCGGCAGGCCGAAGCGAACAGGCCGATCAGCTCCGCGCCACGGGCTTCGAGCCGGCGCGCGACCTCGTAGCCGAGTGTGGCGCCCATGCTGTGCCCGAACAACGCCACCGGCCGGTCGAACCACGGCCGGAGGTCTTCGGCGAGCGCGTCGGCCATGGCGCCGAGGTCGTCGAAACAACGCTCGCCCCGGCGGTCCTGCCGGCCCGGGTACTGCACGGCGACGACGTCAACCGGCAGTCCGATCGCGCCGGCGGCGCGGGAGCACGGGAAGTAGGCGGTGGCGGAGCCGCCGGCGTGCGGCAGGCACACCAGGCGCACGCGCGCGTCGTCGGTCGGGTGGAAGCGCCGGACCCACCGGCTCGTTCTTTCGTTCACGGCAGTCACAGTTCAGGAAGTGTTCGGGCCTTCTCCCCGCCGGACAACCCCTACCGCCCGGGGAGTGGTTGCGGCACAAGAAAAACTCGCAGCAACGGAACGTGACGTGATCACCTCTTCGGGTGACTTTAGATCGCGGTTGGTTGCCCTTAGGGGGTCACTGCGAGTCTCGGAATCGCAGGAAGATGACCAGTGGGTCGAGGAGCTTGCGATGGGCGTGAACTGGGGGCAGAACCGCCGAACCGATCCGCAGGAGGCAGTGGGGCTGATCGAAGGCCTGCTGATCGAATGCGACGCCGGGGCGGGGGAGACCGTGCTGGTCGGCGGCGGGCCGGCCAGCGGCAAGACACAGGTGCTGAACCAGGTGGTGGCACGGGCGAAGGAGCTGGGCATCCTCACGCTCACCGCCACCGGTGCGGCCGACGAGCGTGAGGTGGACGGCGGGGTGATCGACCAGCTGCTGGCCGCCCCGGCGTTGCCGAAAGCCGTGGTGCGCCAGCACGAGCAGCTGGCCGAGCTGTGCGGCGCGCTGCACAACCTGGCCGGCGAACGGCCGGTGCTGATGGCCGTGGACGACCTGCAGCACGTGGACGAGACATCGGCGCGGCTGCTGCTGAGGTTGCAGCGGCGCACCCGTTCGGCCGCACTGCTGCTGGTGCTCACGCAGCCGGACAGCTGGTACACCGACGGCGGGCACGAGTTCGCCGCGCAGCCGCACCGGCACGTGCAGCTGACGCCGCTTTCCGTGGCGGCGATCGCGGAGCTGGTGGCGAGCGACGGCCCGGCCGGGCCCGACGGTCTGCCCGAGCAGATCCACGAGCTCAGCGCCGGCAACCCGCTGCTGGTCACCGCGCTGGTCGACGCGCACCGCAGCAGCGCCGACTCCGGTTCGGCCTTCTCCGAGGCGGTGCAGCGGCTGCTGCACCGCTACGGCTCACCGCTGCGTGAGGTGGCGACGGCGATCGCGGTGCTCGACACCGACGTGACCACCGAAGCCGTGGCCACCGTCGCCGGTGTCGACCCGCTCGAGGCCGCGGCTTCGGCCGGGCTGCTGGCCGAA
Source organism: Amycolatopsis rhabdoformis (assembly GCF_035918295.1). GTDB lineage: Bacteria > Actinomycetota > Actinomycetes > Mycobacteriales > Pseudonocardiaceae > Amycolatopsis > Amycolatopsis rhabdoformis. The sequence goes on along the minus strand of NZ_CP142149.1, from coordinate 5,771,532 downwards.
TCGGGCCTGGTCGCCGGCGTGCGCTTCCGGCAGCAGCCGGCCGCGGCTGCCGTGGTCGGCGGGCTGCGCGGTTCGGAAAAAGTGCGGCTGCACGTACGGGCCGCCGAGGTGAAGCACGCGCGGGGCCTGCCGGCCGCTGACGTCGCGCGGCACCTGGTCGCCGCCGACGAGGCGAAACCCGACTGGGCGCTGCCGGTGCTCGTGGAGGCGGCGGAGCAGGTGATGCTCGGCGACGACGTCGAGTTCGCCACCCGTTGCCTCAAACTCGCGGCCTCGGTGAGCACCGCCGCGTGGGAGCAGCAGACGATTTCGCAGCTGCTCGCGAAGATCACCTGGCGCGTGAACCCGGCCGCGGCGGCGCCGCACCTGGCTTCGCTGCGCGCGGCGGGCGACTCGCTCGACCAGTCCGACCGGATCGCGCTGGCCCGCCAGTCACTCTGGTTCGGTGAGCGGGACACGTTCGAACGCGCGTACGCCGCCTTGCACGCCGACCTCGAACCGGTCGACCCGCGCACCGCGGCCGAGCTGACGCTCGCCGGGCACTGGCACTACGGCGTCGCCCCGGCCACCCCGAGCGCCGACGATCCGTGGCTGCACACGGCGAACGCGCTGGCCGGCGTGTGGCGCACCGGCGCCACCGAGCAGACCTCGGCGTGCGCCGAGCAGATCCTGCAGAACTGCCGCCTTTCCGACACCTCGCTCGAAGCGCTGGGCACCGCGATCGTCGCGCTCGCCTACGCCGACAAGGCCGACCGCGCCGAAGGCTGGTGCACGTCCTTGAGCGAGGAGGCCGAGTACCGCGGCGCGGTCACGTGGAAGGCGATGCTCGACGCACTGGGCGCGAGCCTGGTGCTGCGCCGCGGTGACCTCGCCGAGGCGACCGAGCGGGCCGAGCGCGCGCTGGCCCTGCTCGACGCGCCCAACTGGGGTGTCGCGATCAGCTATCCGCTCGCCACGCTGCTGGCCGCGCACACCGCGGCCGGCGCGTTCAAAGCCGCGGCCGCCGTGCTGCGGCAGCCGTTGCCGGACGCGGTGTTCACCACGCTCGGTGGCGTGCGGTACCTGCGGGCGCGGGGCCAGTTCCACCTGGCCACCAACCGGGGGCTGGCCGCGGTCAGTGATTTCCAGCAGTGCCAGCGGATCCTGCGTGAGCAGGAGCTGGACCTGCCGACGGTGGTGCCGTGGCGCACCGACCTCGCCGAGGCCAACCTGCGGCTGGGCAACCCGACGCTCGCCGTGGAGCTGGCCAAGCAGCAGCTCGCGAGCGCGGCGCCGACCGACACGTACTCGCGTGGTTCGGCCTTGCGGGTGCTGGCCTTCGCGGGTGACGCCGCCACGCGGGCGGGGCTGCTGAACCGCGCGGCCGAGGCGTTCAAGGCCTCGGGTGACCGGCTCGAGCTGGCCCGCACCACGCGGGCGCTCAACCAGCTCGGCCAACGCGCGGAACGCTCGGCGGGTCTGGTGAAACCGGTGCACGTGCCGCGCCAGGCCACGCGCTCGGTGCCGTCGAGACCCGTGCCGCCCCGGCCCGCGGCCGCGCCGCGCACCGAGGTGACGCCGGCGCAGACGTCGCTCAGCGAAGCCGAGCTGCGCGTGGCCGAGCTGGCGGCCCACGGGCGCACCAACCGGCAGATCGCGGAGACGCTCTACATCACCGTGAGCACGGTGGAGCAGCACCTGACCCGCGTGTACCGGAAGCTGGGAGTGGCCGGCCGGGCGGCGCTGGCCGGCGAGCTCGCCGACAGCGGTCAGTGAGAGAGGAACCGGCTGTGCTGAGCGAGATCGAGCTGCAGGTGGCGGACCTCGCCGCACACGGCACGAGCGTGCGCGCGATCGCGGAGTTACTGGGAGTCTCCACGAACGCGGTGACCGAGCACCTCACGGCCGTATACCGCAAGCTCGGTCCCTAGCGCCCCGATGTGGCATTCGGTGAATGCCACATCGGGGTGGGGTCGACACGCCGAAGGCCACCAGGCGCGAACCTGGTGGCCTCCGGGAGAACGGGTGCAGCGGGTCAGCGGCGGTCGGCGACCACCGCGGCGATGATGTCGTCGAGCGTGCGGGTGGGCACGAAGCCGATCTGGTTGTACGCGCGGGTGCAGTCGGGGATGCGGCGCTGCATGTCCTCGTAGCCCTCGCCGTAAGCCTGCTCGTAGGGCACCTTCGCGATGGTGCTGGCCGAGCCGGTCGCGGAGATCACGCGCTCGGCGAGCTGCGCGATGGTGGTCTGCTCGTTGCTGCCGAGGTTGAACACCTTGCCGTACGCGGTTTCGTCGGCGATCAGGTCGACCAGTGCGGGCACGACGTCGTGCACGTGGCAGAAGCAGCGGGTCTGCTGGCCGTCGCCGAACACGGTGATCGGCTCGCCGGCCAGCGCCTGCGTGACGAAGCGCGGGATGACCATGCCGTAGCGGCCGGTCTGGCGCGGGCCGACGGTGTTGAACGGGCGCACGATCACCGTGCGCAGGCCGTGTTCCTTGGCGTAGAGGTAGGCGAAGGTCTCGTCGAGCGCCTTGGCCTCGGCGTAGGACCAGCGGTTCTTCAGCGGCGAGCCGATGATGCGGTCGTCCTCTTCGGACAGTCCGTCGGCGGTGTTCTTGCCGTAGATCTCGCTCGTGGACGCCACGAGGATCGGCACGTCGTGGCGCAGTGCGGCGTCGAGCAGGTTCTCGGTGCCGTGCAGGTTGGTGCGCAGGCTTTCCAGCGTTTTGTCGAGGATGGTGAACACGCCGACGGCCGCGGCGAGGTGGAACACCGCGTCGACGCCGGCCATGCACGACTCGACGGCCGACGGGTCGGTCACGGAGCCGCGCACGAACCGGAAACCGGGGTGCCCGGCGACGCCGGTGAGGTTGTCGAGGGTGCCGGTGCTGAGGTTGTCCAGCGCGACGACCTCGTCGCCGCGGGCCAGCAGGTGCTCGGTGAGGTGGGAGCCGATGAAACCGGCGCCGCCGGTGATGAGGTAACGCACGTCAGGAGTCCTCTCAGTTCGCGAACAGCGCGCGGTCGAAGCGGTAGGTGGCGTCGATGACGGTGCCGCACTGGGCGAGCCACGTGTAGTCGTGGCCCGGCTGGATGGTGTGGATGAGCGCGACGTCCCAGTCGCCGCCGCACGGGTCCACGACGTTGTCGAGCGAGCCGCCGGTCACGCGGACGTTCGGGACCAGCGGGTCGTGGTAGCCGACCTTGGCGCCCTTCGCGGCGAGCAGGTCGAGGATGTCGAGCGCGGACGACGAGCGCACGTCCTGCACACCGGGCTTGTAGGTCACGCCGACCACGAGCACGCGGGTGCCGGCCATGCCCTTGCCGTCACGCGAAAGCGTGTTGAGCACGCGGTCCACGACCTGCTTGGGCCGCTCGGCGATGGCGTGCATGGCCTGCGTCACGAGCGGCGCGTTGCTCTGCGTGGCGCGCAGCTGCCACAGCAGGTAGTGCGGGTCGCACGGGATGCAGTGGCCGCCGACGCCGGGGCCGGGGTGGAAGGCCATGAACCCGTACGGCTTGCTCGCGGCCGCGTCGATCACCTCGATCGGGTCGATGGCCATGCCGTCGCTGATCTCGGCGAACTCGTTGGCCAGCGCGATGTTCACCGCGCGGAAGGTGTTCTCGAACAGCTTGGTCATCTCCGCCGTCTCGGGCGAGCTGACGCAGTGCACGGCCGGGGTCAGCACGTTGATCACGCGCTGCGCCATCGCGGTGCACACCGGCGTCACGCCGCCGAGCACGCGCGGTGTCTCGGCTTGGGTGTGGGTGACGTTGCCGGGGTCGATGCGCTCGGGGCTCGAGGCCACGAAGATGTCGCGCCCGACCGTGAAGCCCTTGGCGGTCAACGGCTTCACCAGCAGCCGCTCCGACGTGCCGACGTAGCTGGTGGAGGTGAGGATCAGCGTCTGGCCGGGGCGCGCGTGGGAGATCAGGGCGGCGCACGCGCTCTCCAGCGGGCCGAGGTCCGGCATCAGGTACTCGTCGAGCCCGGTCGGCACGCACACCAGCACCGCGTCGGCCTCGGCCATGCGCGCCGAGTCGGTGGTGAGCTGGAAGTCCTCCTGGTGCACGGCCTTCTCGAGGCGACGGTGGTCGGACTCGATGAGGTCGACCTCGCACGAGCGGATCGCGTCGAGACGGTTCTGCGACAGGTCGATGCCGATCACCTCGACGCCGCCGGCGTGCAGGCCGAGTGCCGTCGGCAGCCCGACGTACCCCATGCCGATCACGGCGACCGACGTGAGTTTCGTCAGCTCGGCGGTGGTCTGGAACTCAGCGACAGTACTGGTCATTTCTCGTCACCCGTTTCTTGCTGGGCAGGAAAAAGCTGGAAAAGAGCTCGGGAAAACGCGCTCAATGCACGATCCGCACGATTTCGAACGCCTCGGCCAGCCCGGCCGAGACCTGCGAGCCGCGGTATTCCGCCAGCGCGCGCACGCCGCGTTCGCTGCGCGGGCTCGGCCACGGTTCGAGCTCCTTGCCGTAGGCGCGCAGGGCGTCGATCTTGCGGTCGAGGTGCGACTCGTCGAGCAGCTGCCAGTAGTTGGGGCGGAACGCGTTGGGCAGCCCCGAAGCTTCTCCGACGTCGGTGGCGGAGCGGATCTCGAACGTGCGGACCTCTTTGACCGGCCCGCGGCCCGGCCGGCCGGCGACGCGGGCCGCGCGGCTGACCAGGGCGTGGTCGGTGGACAGGTCGCACATGCTGGTGGCGAACACCGTGTCCGGCTCGAACTCGCGCACCTCCTGCTCGACCACGCGGTTGAGGTCCAGGTGGCGCTCGGTGTCGAGGCGGTTGTCGCCGAACTCGTGCACGCTCACGCGCTCGATGCCGAGCGTCTTCGCGGCGAGTTCGATCGCGGCGGTGCGGTTCACGATCCCGCTGCCGCTCACCGACCGCGAGCCGTCGTCGTTGGTCAGGATGCAGAGCGACACGACGACGCCTTCGTCGGCGAGCCGTGCCACGGTGCCGCCGGCGCCGAGCGTCTCGTCGTCGCCGTGGGCCCCCACGACCAGAAGCTTCCGAATCTTCCTGTGCATAACCGATCCCCAGTCTGAGTCCAGCGGAACCTCGAGCGAAAACGAGCGAGAGAATTGCTGTGAACGTGGGAAAAATCTGTCATCCGGCCGCCTCGACCGACAACCCCTAAAGACCGTCTAAAGCGGACCTTGGTGCGCCGCCGAGCCGCTGGCGCAGGGGCCCTTAGGGGTGGGTCCGGCCGTGTTCGCGCTCGTATCGTTCGCCTGTCTGGCGTTACGTCACCGGGAAGGAACGAGGACACGTGGGCAACTCCGAAGAAAAGCTGGTCGGTGCGCTCCGAGCCTCGGTGAAGGAGACCGAGCGGCTGCGCGAGAAGAACCGCCGGCTCACCGAGGCCGCGCGCGAGCCGATCGCGATCGTCGGCATGGCCTGCCGGCTGCCCGGGGGCGCGAACACCCCGGAAGAGCTGTGGCGGCTGCTGGCCGGTGGCGTGGACGCCATCGGGGAGTTCCCGACCAACCGCGGCTGGGACCTCGACCGCCTCTACGACCCCACCGGCGAACGGCCGGGTTCGAGCTACGTGCGCGAGGGCGGGTTCCTGCACGACGCCCTGGACTTCGACGCCGACCTCTTCGGCATCAGCCCGCGCGAGGCCCTGCTCATGGACCCGCAGCAGCGGCTGCTGCTCGAAACGTCGTGGGAGGCCTTCGAACGCGCCGGCATCGCGCCGCATTCGGTGAAGGGCAGCGCCACCGGCGTGTTCGCCGGCACGATGTACCACAACTACCAGGGCAGCTACGGTTCGTCGGGCGTGATCTCCGGACGCCTGGCTTACACCTTCGGGCTCGAAGGACCCGCGGTCACGATCGACACCGCGTGCTCGTCCTCGCTCGTCGCGCTGCACTTGGCGGTGCAGGCGCTGCGCAACGGCGAATGCTCGCTGGCATTGGCCGGCGGGGTCTCGGTGATGTCGACGCCGCGCACCTTCGTGGAGTTCTCGCTCGACGGCACGCTCGCCCGCAGCGCGCGCTGCCGCACGTTCGCCGATTCCGCCGACGGCACCGGCTGGTCCGAGGGCTGCGGCATGCTGCTCGTGGAAAAGCTTTCGGACGCGCGGCGCAACGGCCACCCGGTGCTCGCGATCGTGCGCGGCACCGCGATCAACCAGGACGGCGCCTCCAACGGCATGACCGCGCCCAACGGCCCGGCGCAGCAGCGCGTGATCCGCCAGGCGCTGGCCAACGCGCGGGTGACGCCGGCCGAGATCGACGTGGTCGAGGCGCACGGCACGGCGACCAAGCTCGGTGACCCGATCGAGGCGCAGGCGCTGCTGGCCACCTACGGGCAGGACCGCGAAGAGCCGCTGTGGCTGGGTTCGATCAAGTCGAACGTGGGCCACACGCAGGCCGCGTCCGGCGTCGCCGGGGTGCTGAAGCTGGTGCTGGCGCTGAACAACGGCGTGCTGCCGAAGACGCTGCACGTCGACCAGCCGACCCGGCACGTCGACTGGACTTCCGGGCGCGTGGAGCTGCTCACCGAAGCGCGGCCGTGGGAGCGGGGTGAGCGGCCGCGCCGGGGTGCGGTGTCGTGCTTCGGGCTGAGTGGCACCAATGCGCACGTGATTCTCGAGGAAGCGCCGGAGCCGGAAGTGGCCGAAGGGCCTGCGCGGGACGACGCCGCGGTGCCGTTCGTCCTGTCGGGCCGTACGCAGCAGTCGGTGCGTGACCAGGCCGCGCAGCTCGTGGCGCACCTGACCGAGCAGCCCGCGCTGCCGCTCGATGTGGCACGCACGCTGGCTGTCGGCCGCACGCACCTCGACCACCGCGCCGCCGTGCTCGGGCACACGCACGACGAGCTGCTGGCCGGGTTGAGCGCGCTGGCCGCCGGTGAGCCCGGCGGCGTCAGCGGACTCGCCCGGGGTGAGGCGACGCTCGCGTTCCTGTTCTCCGGCCAGGGTTCCCAGCGGCTCGGCATGGGGGCAGGGCTCGCCGCGAAGTTCCCGGTGTTCGCCGAGGCGTACGGCGCCGCGTGCAACGAGCTCGACCGGCACCTGGACCGGCCGATCCGCGAGGTGATCGACGGCGACGCGAACGCGTTGGCGCAGACCGGTTGCACGCAGGCCGCGCTGTTCGCGTTCGAGGTCGCGTTGTTCCGGCTGGTCGATTCGTGGGGGCTGGCGCCGTACGCGGTGTGCGGGCACTCGATCGGCGAGCTGGCCGCCGCGCACTGCGCCGGCGTTTTCTCGCTGGCCGACGCGGCCAAGCTGGTGGCCGCGCGCGGGAAGCTGATGCAGGCGCTGCCGACCGGCGGCGCGATGGTGGCGATCGAGGGCACGCCGGACGAGGTCGCCGCGCACGATGCCGAGGGCACGGTCGACGTCGCCGCCGTGAACGGCCCGCGGTCCGTGGTGATCTCGGGTACGGAAGCCGCCGTGCTCGCCGTGGCGGAGAAGTTCACCGGCCGGCGCGCCACGAAGCTGAAGGTGTCGCACGCCTTCCACTCGCGGCTGATGGACCCGATGCTGGCCGAGTTCCGCGCGGTCGCCGAAAGCATCACCTACACCGAGCCCGTGCTCTCGGTGATCTCCAGCGTGACCGGTGGTGAGGTGTCCGCCGAGCTGACGGATCCGTCGTACTGGGTGGACAACGCGCGCCGGCCGGTGCTGTTCGCCGACGCCGTGCGAGCGCTGGCGGCCGAGGGCGTGAACCGGTTCCTCGAACTCGGGCCGGACGCACCGCTCACGGCCGTGGTCCCGCAGTCCTCTTCGGACGGTGTCGCGGTCGCGGCCCAGCGCCGGGACGTCGCCGAGGACCTCGCGCTGGCCACGGCTCTGGCGGCCTTGCACGTGCGCGGCGTTTCGCCCGACTGGGCCACGTATTTCGCGGCCCGCGGCGCCCAGCGTGCCGACTTGCCGACGTACGTTTTCCAGCACCGGCGTTACTGGCTGGAGGTCTCGTCGGACTCCGGTGACGTGACGTCGATGGGCCTCGACCCGGTCGACCACCCGCTGCTCGGCGCGGCGACGCTGCTGGCCGACGCCGAAGGTCTCGTGCTGTCCGGCCGCATCTCCGCGACCACCCACCCGTGGCTGGCCGACCACGTGGTCGGCGGCGCGATCCTGGTGCCCGGCACCGCGTTCGTGGAGCTCGCCGTGCGCGCGGGCGACGAGGTCGGCTGTGGTCGCGTCCGGGAGCTCACGCTGCACGCACCGCTCGTGCTGGCCGATCAGGGCGCCGCACGGATCCAGGTCCGCGTCGGGGTTCCCGCCGCCGACGGCACGCGCCCGATCAGTGTCCACTCGCGACCCGACGACCTCGCCGCGAACGCCGGCTGGACCCGCCACGCCGACGGCACCCTCGCTCCGGCCACCGCGGCGGCGGCCTTCGACCTGAGCGCCTGGCCGCCGCCCGGCGCCGAGGTGATCGACGTCGAGGGCATGTACGACCTGCTCGCCGAGCACGGCATGGCCTACGGCCCGGTGTTCCAGGGCCTGCGGGCCGCGTGGCGCAGCGGCGACGACGTGTTCGCCGAGGTCGCGCTGCCCGAGCAGGACCGGCTGAGTGCCGAGGCGTTCGGCCTGCACCCCGCGGTGTTCGACGCGACGCTGCACGCCGTGGGCCTGAGCAGCGCGGCCGGTGAGGGCACGACCTTGCCGTACGCCTGGTCCGACGTCGAGCTGCACGCGGCCGGCGCGGCTTCGCTGCGGGTGCGCGTGCGCCCGACCGGTGAGCAGACCGTGGAGCTGAGCCTGGCCGATTCGTCCGGCGCACCGGTCGCCCGAGTCGGAGCGCTCTCGCTGCGCAAGATCAGCGAAGAGCAGCTCGCCGCCGCGAGGTCGACATCGGGCACCGACTCGCTCTACACCGTGGACTGGGTCCCGGCCACCCTGCCGGACGCCGGCACCACGGACTACACCGTTTACGAGGCCGCCGCCGGAAACGATGCGGACAGCGCGAAAGCGGCCGTCCACAGTGCTCTGGCCGCACTGCAGGACCGGCTGGCCGGCGAAGGCACGCTGGTCGTCGTGACCGGCACCGACCTGGCGGGTGCCGCCGTGGCCGGCTTGGTGCGGTCGGCGCAGGGGGAGAACCCCGGCCGGATCGTGCTGGTCGAAGGCGCACCCAACGCCGAGCAGCTCGCCGCGATCGTCGCCGCCGACGAATCGGCCGTGCGCGTGTCGGGCGACGAGGTCCGTGCACCTCGCCTGGCGCGGGCCACGACCGAGGCGGCCGGTCCCGTTGACTGGTCGGCCGGCACCGTTCTGCTCACCGGCGGCACCGGGGCGCTGGGCCGGATCGTCGCGACGCACCTGGCTCGCCAGGGCGCGAAGAAGCTGCTGCTGGTCAGCCGCCGCGGCAAGAAGGCACCGGGAGTCGCCGAGCTGGTCGCGCAGCTGACCGAGCTGGGCGCCGAGGCCATCGTGGCCGCGTGCGACCTCACTGACCGCGCGGCCGTGAAGCGGCTGCTGAAGAAGTACCCGGTCCACGCCGTGGTCCACGCGGCCGGTGTGCTCGACGACGGCGTGCTGCGGTCGCTGACCGCCGACCGCGTCACCGGGGTGTTCGACCCCAAGGCGCTCGCCGCGTGGCACCTGCACGAGCTGGCCGGCGACGTCGCCGCGTTCGTTACGTTCTCCTCGGCCGCCGGTGTGCTCGGCGCGCCGGGCCAGGCGAACTACGCCGCGGCCAACGCCTTCCTCGACGCACTGGCCACGCACCGGCGGGCCGAGGGCAAGCCGGCGCACTCGCTGGCCTGGGGCATGTGGGAGTCGGCCGCGGGCATGGCCGGCGAGACGCACGGCAAGCGCGGCCTCGGCGCCTTCACCGCGGCCGAGGGGCTCGCGTTGTTCGACGCGGCCGTCGGCTCGACCGGCGACGTGTTCGTGCCGGTGAAGCTCGACCTGCCCGCGTGGCGTGAGTCCGGCAGCGTGCCGGACCTGCTGCGCGGCCTCGTGCCGGCCGCGCGCCGCACGGTGTCCGACCGGGAGGCGGGCGCGGATTCGTTGCTCGGCAAGCTGATCCGGCTGCCGGTCGACAAACGCCTCGACCACCTGCGCGACCTGGTCGTGCGCCACGCGGCCGCGGTGCTCGGCCACGGTTCGGCCGAGGTCATCGACGCCGACCGCGCGTTCAAGGACCTCGGCTTCGACTCGCTGACCGCGGTGGAGCTGCGCAACACGCTCAACGAGGTGACCGGCCTGAGCCTCACCGCCACGCTGGTCTTCGACCACCCGACCGCCGGTGACCTCGCGACGCACCTGCACGAATCGCTGCTGGGTGACCTCGCCGAGGCCGACCAGGACACCGAGCAGGCGGTGCTCGCGGCCGACGAGCCGATCGCGATCGTCGGCATGGCCTGCCGCTTCCCCGGCGGCGTGACCACACCGGCGCAGCTGTGGGACCTGGTGGCCGCCGGTGGCGACGGCACGGGCGACTTCCCGGCCGACCGCGCGTGGGACATGGAGCACTGGCTACCGCAGGTCGCGCCCGACGGTGGCACCCCGCGGGGCGGCTTCGTCACCGACGCCACGGACTTCGACGCCGCGTTCTTCGGCATCAGCCCCAACGAAGCCGTGATGATGGACCCGCAGCAGCGCATGCTGCTCGAGTCCACCTGGGTCGCGCTGGAGGACGCCGGCGTGGACCCGCTGTCGCTCAAGGGCAGCACCACCGGCGTGTTCGTCGGCGTGATGCAGACCGACTACGACCCGGGTGACGCGCTCGAACAGGGCGGCGGCCTCTACCGCGGCTCCGGGGCGCTGAGCAGCGTGGTGTCGGGTCGTGTCGCCTACGTTTTCGGACTGGAAGGCCCGGCCGTCTCGGTCGACACCGCCTGCTCGTCTTCCCTGGTGGCGCTGCACCAGGCGACGCAGGCGTTGCGCGGCGGCGACTGCTCGCTCGCGCTCGTGGCCGGCGTGTCCGCGCTGGTCTCGCCGGCCCCGTTCGCGCAGTTCGTGGACGGTGCCGTGGCCCGCGACGGCCGCTGCAAGCCCTACTCCGCCGCGGCCGACGGCTTCGGCTGGGGCGAGGGCGTGGGGGTGCTGGTGGTCGAGCGGCTCGCCGACGCGCGCCGCCACGGCCACGAGGTGCTCGCCCTGATCAAGGGCAGCGCGGTGAACGCCGACGGCGCGTCCAACGGCCTCAACGCCCCGAGCGCCCCGGCGCAGGAACGGCTCATCCGCCGGGCCCTGGCCACGGCCGGGATTCCGTCGTCCGAAGTGGACGCCATCGAGGGCCACGGCGCGAGCACCCCGCTCGGCGACCGCATCGAAACGGCCGCGCTCCTGGCCACCTACGGCCGTGAGCGCACCCCCGAGCAGCCGCTGTGGCTGGGCTCGGTGAAGTCGAACATCGGCCACACGCAGGCCGCCGCCGGGGTCGCCGGCGTGATCAAGATGGTGCAGGCGCTGCGCCACGGCGTGCTGCCGCGCACGCTGCACGTGACCGAGCCGACGCACGACGTCGACTGGTCCGCGGGCACCGTGCGGCTGCTCGACGACCGCCGTGACTGGCCCGAGGTCGACCGGCCGCGCCGCGCCGCCGTGTCGGCGTTCGGGTACAGCGGCACCAACGCGCACGTGATCCTGGAACAGGCCCCGGCGAGCGAACCCGTCGAGCCGATTGAACCGCGTACCGCGGTGGCACCGCTCGTCCTATCGGCCCGCACGGCGGCCGCGGTGCCGGACCAGGCCCACGCCTTGCTGGCGCTCCTCGACGCGAACCCCTCGCTCGCGGTCGGTGAACTGGTCGCTGCGCAGGCTCATCGTCGTCCGCTGCTCGCCCACCGCGCCGCGGTCGCCGCGACCGATCTCGCCGGCCTGCGGGCCGCGCTGATCGACCTGTCCACTTCGGACATCACGGTCACCGGCCGTGCTCGCTCCGGCGGCACCACCGCGTACCTCCTGCCGGGGCAAGGCACCCAGCGCGCCGGCATGGGCGCCCAGTTGCACGCCACGTTCCCGGTCTTCGCACACGAACTCGACCGCGTCATGGCGAAGTTCGACCCGTACCTCGGCCGCAAGCTGCGGGACGTGATGTTCGCCGAGGCCGGTTCTGTCGACGCACAACTGCTCGACCGCACGCAGTTCAGCCAGGCCGCGGTGTTCGCCTTCGCGGTGGCGCAGGCCCGGCTGCTCGAGTCGTGGGGCCAGCGGCCCGACGTCCTCATCGGACACTCCGTCGGCGAGATCACGGCCGCGCACCTGGCCGGTGTGCTGTCCCTCGACGACGCGGTGAAGCTGGTCGCACACCGCGGGCAGTTGATGGCCGAGACCCGGCCCGGTGCGGTGCTCGCCGTGGAGGCAGGCGTCGCGGAAGTGACGCCGGTGCTCGGTGAAGACGCGTCGGTCGCCGCGGTGAACGGCCCGCAGGCCGTGGTCGTGTCCGGTGCCGAAGACGCCGTGCGGCGCTGCGAAGAGCACTTCACCAAGCTGGGCCGACGCACCACGCGGCTCACGATCGACTGCGCGGTGCACTCGCCGCTGCTCGACGAGATCCTCGAGGAACTCGAAGAGATCGCCGACGAGCTGACCTACGGCGAAGCCACCGTCCCGGTCGTCTCCACGGTCACCGGCGCGCCGGCCGGCACCGAGTTGGCCGACCCCGGCCACTGGGTCGCCAACTGCCGCGGCACGGTCCGCTTCGCCGACGCGGTCACCGCGTCCGGCGCAACGCGGTTCGTGGAGCTCGGCACCGACGGCGTGCTCACCGCGGCCGCGCAGGTCGTGGCCGAGGAAGCCGAGTTCGTGGCGCTCTCGCGGCGCAACCGCGACGAGGTGCCGGCGATCCTGCTCGCCGCCGGCCAGTTGCACGTGTCCGGCGCCGGCCTCGACGTGCGGCGCATGGTCACCGGTGGCCGGCCCGCGGTGGCGCTGCCGCCGTACGCCTTCCACCGCACGCGCTACTGGCCCTCCGTCGACATGGAGGCCCGGCGCGCGATCGGCGACCTCGCCACGACCGGGCTCAGTGCGAGCGACCACCCGCTGGTCGGCGCGGTGCTCACGGTGGCGGGCACGGACTCGGTGGTGCTCACCGGCTCGCTCTCGCTCACCACGCACCCGTGGCTGGCCGACCGCGACGAGTTCCCGTCGGCCGGCTTCGTGGAGCTGGCCGTGCGCGCCGGTGACGAGGTCGGGTTCTCCCGCCTGGCGAACCTCACCGTCGGCACGCCGCTGGTGCTCGGCGACAGCGAAACGCGGCTGCAGGTCGTGGTGAGCGCGCCGAACGACGGCGCCCGCGCGGTGACCGTGCACTCCTCGACCGGCGACACGTGGGTCGAACACGCGGCCGGCACCTTGGTCGCCGACGACGGCCCCGAACCGGAGCCGCTCACGGCGTGGCCGCCCGCCGGCGCGGTCGCCGCCGACGTGACCGAGCTGTACACCCTGCTCGCCGACGCGGGCGCCGACTTCGGTCCGGCGTTCCGGCGGCTGCGCGCGGCCTGGCGAGCCGGCGACGCCGTGTTCGCCGAGGTCGACGTCGACTCGGGGGCCGAACGCTTCGGCCTGCACCCGGCCGCGCTCGACGCGACGCTGCACGCGGCCCCACTGTCCACCGTGGCCTCGGTCGGCGCGGCCGCGGTGGAGTGGCACGACTTCCGCCTCTTCGCGACCGGCGCGGCCCGCCTGCGCGTGCGCCTCACGCCGGCGGGTGAAGACACGCTGGCCCTGCTGCTCACCGACCGGTCCGGCGCACCCGTGGCCGAGGCCTCGGTGGTGCTGCGCCGCGGGGCTGGCTCGGCGGCCGAGCCGGACTCAGGTAGCCGGACCGCTCGCAAACGACGCACCGCGGTCGTGGAACCGGATCCGTCCACTGTGGAGCTGACCGACGCCGGCCTGCTTCGCCTGGTGCTGCACGAAGCCGGCACGCTGCTCGGGTACGCCGGCACGGACGAGATCGACCCGGACTCGCACTTCCTGGAGTTCGGCTTCGACTCGCTGACCGCCGTCGAACTGCGCAACCGCCTCACCGAGGTGCTCGGGGTGGCGCTGCCCGCGTCGGTCGCGTTCGACCACCGCACGCCGGCCGGGCTGGCCACGCACCTGCTCGGGGTGCTCACCGGTCCCGCCACCGCGGAACCGGGCGACCCGGTGCGGGACCTGTTCTTCGACGCGGTGCGCGAAGGCCGCGTCGAGGAAGGCATCACGCTGCTGGGCGCGGCCGCGAACCTGCGGCCGAAGTTCACCGGCGCCGACGACCTCGGCGAGCCGGTGCGGCCGCTGGAGCTCGCGGCGGGCGCGGGCACGCGCATCCTGGCGGTGCCGCCGCCCGCGGCGATGGGCGGTGCGTACCAGTACGCGAAGCTGGCCGCCCGCTTCCGCGGCAGCCACGCCTTCGCCGCACTGCCGACGCCGGGTTTCCTGGCCGGCGAACGGATTCCGGCGGACCTCGACGCGGTGCTGGACGTGCTCGCGCACGGCGTGCGCACCTCGGCCGAGCCGTACGTGCTGCTCGGCTACTCCTCGGGCGGGGTGCTGGCGTACGCGCTGGCCGCTCGTCTCGCGGAGATCGGGCCGCGGCCGGCCGCGCTGGTGCTGCTCGACAGCTACGAGATGGCCGGCGGCGGTGAGGAGACGGCGGACACCGTGGCCGACATGGCCGGCGGCATGCTCGAACGCGAGGAGCAATACGGGCCCTTCGACCGCGACAAGCTCACCGCCATGGCGCACTACCTCGGCCTGCTCGACGGCCTGCCGCTGGCCGAGCCGGTGGTGCCGACGGTGCTCGTGCGCCCGGAGTTCCGCTTCACCACCGCCGCCGACGATCCGGCACGCGCCCACGAGGACCCGTCGTCGTGGCGCACGACCTGGCAGCGCGCCGACGCCGTGCTCACCGTGCCGGGGGACCACTTCTCCCTGGTCGACACCGACGCGGAGACCACGGCGAAGGCGGTGGCCGACTGGCTGGGCGGGCTGTGACCGACGGAGGGAAGATCGTCCGCGGGTAGGCGAGTCGATCACCGGTCGATCAACTCCAGTCCAATCGGACAACCACGACCGTGCGATGTGCACAGCGCCCAGCGGGTGGCTGGGCACATCGCACGGTGACGTGACCACCGACGCTGCCTACGGTGCGGGGAACCGTTTCCCTTCCCGGATAGGAGGTCGGCGTGGCCTCAGCAGTCGGTGTCGACGACTACGCCCTCACCAGAGTGCCGGATCAGGCCCGGTACTCGTGGTGGTCGGTCGCGGTCCAGCGGTTCGGCCAGGTGTCCGCCCTGTCCCAGTTCCTGCTCGGAGCCACCGTCGGCTTCGGGATGGGGTTCTGGCAGGCGGTGCTGGCGTTCACCCTCGGTTCGGTGATCCTCGAGCTCATCACGATCCTCGTGGGCGTGATCGGCGTGCGCGAGGGCCTGTCCACCTCCATGATCGCCCGCTGGACGGGCTTCGGCCGCGGCGGGTCGGCGCTCATCGGGCTCGCCATCGGGATCAGCCTCATCGGCTGGTTCGGCATCCAGTCCGCCGTGTCCGCCCAAGGCCTCGTCTCGCTCATCGGCGGCCTGCCGGAGTGGGGCTGGGCGCTCGTGTTCGGCCTGCTCGTCACGGCGATCGTGGTGCGCGGCTTCCACTCCATGGCCTGGACGGCCTACTTCACCGTCCCGGCGTTCCTCGTCCTCGTCGGCTGGTCGGTGATCTCGGAGCTGACCCGCCACGACCTCGGCACGCTCGTGGCCTCGGCCCCGCCCGGGCCCACGATGAGCCTGTTGCAGGGCACCACGCTCGTGGCCGGCGGCTTCATCGTCGGCGCCGTGATCACCCCGGACATGACGCGGTTCAACCGCACCACCGGCGACGTCGTTAAGCAGACGCTGGTCGGCATCACGCTCGGCGAGTACGTGATCGGTCTGGCCGGCGTGCTGCTCGCGCACGCCGTGGGCAGCGCCGAGATCACCACGATCGTCACGTCGTCGGTCGGCTGGGTCGGTCTGCTCATCGTGATTGCGGGCACGATGAAGATCAACGACTGGAACCTGTACTCCTCCGGGCTCGGCGTCGTGAACTTCATCGGCACGGTCACCAAGCGCCGCGCGCACCGCGGGCTCGTCACCGCCGTGCTCGGGGTGGTCGGCAGTGTGCTGGCCGCGGCCGGGATCCTGGCGAAGTTCACCGATTTCCTCACCGTGCTGGGCGTCGCGTTCCCGCCGATCGCCGGGATCATGGTCGCCGAGTACTTCGTGGTGAAGACCTGGCGCGGTGACCTGGAATCGGCCCGCGCCCGCGGCACCGTGCCGGAATCGGCGCCGGTGTGGGTGCCGGCCACGCTCGTGGTGTGGGTGGCCGCCGCGCTGTTCGGCGAGTTCGTGGAGTGGGGCCTGCCGAGCATCAACTCGCTCGTGGTCGCGTTCGTGCTCTACGTCGTCGCCGGGAAGCTCGGCCTGGTGCGGGGGATCGGCAGCAGCCGAACCGCCGACGCCGAGCCCGCGTCCAGCCCTGAGTCCCAGTCCGCCAAAACCGTTTAAGGAGAGATCTTCGTGCGCATCGGCATCGACGTCGGCGGCACCAACACGGACGCCGTCCTGCTCGACGGCAGGCAGGTGCTCGCCTCGGTGAAGACCAGCACCACCGCCGACGTCACCTCCGGCATCGTCGCGGCGATCGCGGGCCTGCAACAGCAGCGCGCGTTCGACCCGGCGGGCGTCCAGGCGGTGATGATCGGCACCACGCACTTCATCAACGCGCTCGTGGAGGCCCACCGCCTCGCGCCGACGGCGGCCGTGCGGCTGAGCCTGCCGGCCGGGGCGTCGCTGCCGCCGATGGTCGACTGGCCGCAGCGGCTGGTCGACGCCGTGTCGGGGCGCAGCTACCTCGTGCACGGCGGGCACGAGTTCGACGGGCGGCACATCGCGGAGCTCGACGAGGGCGAGCTGCGCAAGGCCGCCGAGGACATGGGGGCGGCCGGGGTGCGCAGCGTCGCGATTACCTCGGTCTTCTCCCCGGTCAACGCCGAGTTCGAGGCGCGCGCCGCCGAGCTCATCTCCGCCCAGCTGCCCGATGTGGCCATCTCGCTGTCGCACGAGATCGGCCGCATCGGGTTGCTGGAGCGGGAAAACGCGACGGTGATCAACGCGGCCCTGCGGGAGCTGGCCGCGCACATCGTCGACGGGCTGGCCGAATCGGTCACCGGCGCGGGCATCACCGCGCCGCTCTACCTGAGCCAGAACGACGGCACGCTGATGGACGTCGACTTCGCTCGCCGCTACCCGGTGGCGACCTTCGCGTCCGGGCCGACGAACTCGATGCGCGGCGCGGCCGTGCTGTCCGGTCTGGACACCTGCGCGGTGGTGGACGTCGGCGGCACGACCAGTGACGTCGGCGTGCTGCGCCAGGGTTTCCCGCGTGAGGCGACCACCGACGTGAGCGTGGCCGGCATTCGCACCAACTTCCGGATGCCGGACGTGCTCTCGATCGGCATCGGCGGCGGCAGCCGGGTCCGCGGCGACGCCGGGAACGTGACCGTGGGGCCGGATTCGGTGGGCTACGAGCTCACCTCGAAGGCCCTGGTCTTCGGCGGCGACACGCTCACCGCCACCGACATCGCGGTGGCCGCGGGCCGCGCCGACATCGGCGACGCGAGCCTCGTGAAGCACCTCGACCGCGGGCTGGTCCGCGCGGCGCTCGACCGGATCGCCGCCGACGTGTCCGATGTGGTCGAACGCATGCGGACCTCGGCCGAACCGCTGCCGGTGGTCGCGGTCGGCGGCGGGTCGATCCTGCTGCCCGAGGTGCTGGCGGGCGCCGGTGAGGTGCGCCGGCCGGAGAACCACGCGGTGGCCAACGCGATCGGCGCGGCCATCGCGCAGATCGGCGGTGAGGTCGACCGCGTGTACGTGATCGAGCCCGGCCGTCGGGAGGCCGTGGTCGACGAGGCGAAGCAGGAGGCCGTGGACCGCGCGGTGGCCGCCGGGGCCTCACCGGCGTCGGTGGGCATCGTCGACTTCGACGAGGTGCCGATCCCGTACCTGCCCGGCAACGCCACGCGCATCCGCGTGAAGGCCGTCGGCGACCTGCAGCTGGGGGCGTGATGCGCGAGATCACCGAACAGGACCTGGCCGACATCGCGAGCGGCGCGGCGATCCTGGGCACCGGCGGCGGAGGTGACCCGTACATCGGCCGGCTGCTCGCGCGCTCGGCGGTGCGGGAGCACGGAGCCGTGCCGCTGGTGCCGCTGGCCGAGGTGCCCGACGACGCCGTGGTGCTGCCCGTCGCGATGATGGGCGCGCCGACCGTGATGGTCGAGAAGCTGCCTTCGGCTGAGCAGGTGGGCCTCGCGGCCCGCACGCTCGCGGCGTACCTGGGCAAGGAGCTCACCCACATCGCGTGTGCCGAGGCCGGCGGGGTCAACTCGCTGATCCCGGTGGTCGCGGCCGCGCAGCTGGGCCTGCCGCTGGTGGACGCCGACGGCATGGGCCGCGCGTTCCCGGAGCTGCAGATGGTGATCCCGACGTTGTACGGCATCAGCGCGACGCCGATGTCCATCGCGGACGAGAAGGGCAACCGCGGGGTGCTGGACACGGTGGACAACCGCTGGGCCGAACGGCTCGCGCGCTCGGCGACCATCGACATGGGCTGCTCGGCGATGATCAGCAACTACGCCATGTCCGGTTCGCAGGCGCGGGAGTCGCTCGTGCCGGGCACGTTGAGCCTGTGCGCGGAGCTGGGTGCGCTGGTCCGCTCCGCGCGCGCCGAGTTCCGCGACCCGGTCGACGCCGTCGTGGCGCGGCTGGGCGGGCGCCGGCTGTTCAGCGGCAAGGTGGTGGACGTGGCCCGGCGCACGGTGACCGGGTTCGCGCGCGGTGAAGCACGGCTGTCCGGAATGGACGGTGACACCGGTGCGGAGCTCGTGCTGCGGTTCCAGAACGAGCACCTGGTGGCCGAGCGCGACGGCGTGGTCGAGGCTTCCGTGCCGGACCTCATCTGCACGCTGGAGCGCGAGTCCGGTGAAGCGGTGACGACCGAGGGCCTGCGGTACGGCCAGCGCGTGACGGTGCTCGCCGCGCCGGCCGACCCGCGCTGGTACACCCCCGAAGGCATCGCGCTGGCCGGTCCGCGGTACTTCGGTTACGACATCGACCCGATCGGAGTGGCCGGGTGAGCTGGACCCTGACCGAGGACGACCTGCCCGACCTCGCGCGCGGCGCCGCGGTGCTCGGCACCGGCGGCGGTGGCGACCCGTACGTGGGTCGGCTGCTGGTGCGCGAGGCGATCCGGGCCCACGGCCCGATCGCGGTGCTCGATCCGTCCGAAGTGGACGACGACGCGCTCGTGATCCCGACCGCGCAGATGGGCGCGCCCACGGTGGTGCACGAGAAGCTGCCCAGCGGCGGTGAACCCGTGCTCGCCCTGCGCACGCTGGAGAAGCACCTCGGCAAGCGCGCCGACGCGACCATGCCGATCGAGTGCGGGGGCATCAATTCGATGATCCCGCTGCTCGTCGGCGCGCGGCTCGGGCTGCCGGTGGTGGACGCCGACGGCATGGGTCGCGCGTTCCCGGAGCTGCAGATGGAGACGTTCGGCGTCTACGGCGTGTCCGGCTCGCCGATGGCGATCGGCGGCGAGCGCGGCGAGACGACCGTGATCGACACCGGCGCGGACAACCGGCGGATGGAGTGGCTGGCGCGCGGCGTCACGATCCGGCTCGGCGGGGTGGCGCACATCGCCGAATACGCGATGAGCGGCGCCGACGTGAAGCGCACGGCCGTGCCGAACACGTTGTCGCTGGCGTTGTCGGTCGGCCGCGCGATCCGGCTCGCGCGGGAAGCCAACGAGGACGCGATCGAGCGGCTGGCCGCGGCGTTGCGGCCGACGCCGTATGCGCACCTGCGGGTGCTCTTCCGCGGCAAAGTGTCCGATGTGGAGCGCCGCACGGAGGCCGGCTTCGCGCGCGGCCGCGCGGCGGCGGTGTCCTACGACGGCGCCCACAAGCTCGAGCTGCTGTTCCAGAACGAGAACCTGCTCGCCACCGTCGACGACGAGGTGCGCTGCCTGGTGCCGGACCTGATCTGCGTGCTGGAGGCGGCCACGGCCGAGCCGATCACGACCGAGACGCTGCGCTACGGCCAGCGCGTGACCGTGGTCGGCATCTCGACGCCGCCGTTGATGCGCACGCCGGAGGCGCTGGACACGTTCGGGCCGGGCGCGTTCGGGTTGACCCATCCGTTCGTGCCGGTGGAGGAGATCGCATGACGTTGGCCGGGCGGACCGTGGTGATCATCGGTGGTGGGTCGGGCATCGGCCTGGAGGTCGCCCGCCGGGCCGTCGCGGCCGGAGCGCAGGTGCACCTGGGCGGGCGCACGGAGGCGAAGCTGGCCGCCGCGGCCGGGGAGATCGGGGCGAAGTGGCAGGTGGTGGACAGCACCGACCAGGCGTCGCTGGCCGCGTTCTTCGGGGCGCTGGACGAGATCGACCACCTGTTCACGCCCGGCGCCGCGTATCGCGTGGGGCCGCTGCGGGAGCTGAGCGACGAGGACGCGGCGAGCCCGTTCACCACGAAGTTCTGGGGCCAGTACCACGCCGTGAAGCACGCGGTGCCGAAGCTGACGGCCGACGCTTCGATCGTGCTGATGTCCGGTGCGGCGAGCGTGCGGCCGCCGGGCGCGGCGCCGGCGTACGTGGCCTGCAACGCCGCCGTCGAAGGGCTCGGCCGTGGCCTCGCGGTGGAGCTGGCGCCGGTGCGGGTGAACGTGGTGGCGCCCGGCACCATCGACGGGAACCTGTGGGCCCAGCGGCCGGCGGCGGTGCGGGAGGCGAGCTTCGCGCAGTACGAGGCGGACACGCTGCTGCACCGCGTCGGGAAGGAGTCCGAAGTGGCCGAAGCGGTGCTGTACCTGTTGTCGAGCACTTACACGACGGGGTCCACGCTGTACCCCGACGGTGGCTACGCGCTGCGGTGACCTCGTCTACTGTGGTTTCCCATGCGCATCACGGCCGGTGACGTGCCCGCCCTCGAACGAGGGGTCGCCCTGCTCGGGTCCGGTGGCGGCGGCGACACCGTCACCGCCGCCGTGCTGCTGCGCCGGGTCCTGTCCCGGGAACCCGAGCCGGTGGTGCAGGCGGTGCACGAGCTGCCGCCGGAGGCGCGGGTGGTGCCGGTCGGCGTCGTCGGCGCCACGGCCGCGTTCACGGAGAAGCTGCCGGGCGGCGACGAGTTCGCCTCGGCGGTGGCCGCCGTCGAGCGCTGGACCGGCGAGCGCGCCGACGCCCTCATGTCGATCGAGATCGGTGGCCTCAACGGGTTGGTGCCACTCGCCGTGGCCGGGCAGCTCGGGCTGTCCTACGTGGACGCCGACCTCTCCGGCCGCGGCCTGCCGCGCCTCGATCAGCTGTCGGTGGCCGCCACCGGCCGCGGCGTGGCGCCCGCCGCGCTGGCCGAACAGGGCGGCCAGGTGATGGTGCTGGCGGCCGGCTCGGACGCCATGGTCGAGCGCGGCGCCCGCGCGTTCCTGGCGGGCTTCGGCGGCTGGGCGGCCTTCGCGCTCGCCCCGATCCCGGCCGCCGAGCTCGCCGCGTGCGCGGTCCTCGGCACCACCACGGCCGCGCTGGCGCTGGGCCGCCGCGCCCTCGCGGCCGGCGAGAGCCCCCCGCGGTCGGCGTTGGAGGCCGCACTCGACGGCACCGTGCTGGCGCGCGGCCGAGTGCTCGAGGTGGCCCGCCACGTCGGCCCCGGGCACCACGGCAGCCCCGGCTTCGGCCGCGGCAGCGTCACCCTCGCCGACCACCACAGTGGACAGTTGCTGCGGCTGGAAATGGAGAACGAGTACCTGCTGGCCTTGCGCGACGGCGCCCCCGTGGCGTCCACCCCGGACGTCCTCTCGGTCCTCGACCACCGCACCGGCGTCCCGTTGCCCTGCGACGCCATCCGCATGGGCCTGGAGGTCGACGTCGTCCGCCTCGCGGCCGCCCCCTTCTGGACCGACCCGACGCGGCTGCCGGTGCTGCAGCCGCGGGCGTATGGGATCGATTGTGATCCGGTGGTGGCGGGATGAGTGCGTGGTGGCTGCTTGTCGTCGGGGTGATGGGCTGGCGTGGCTTCGGTGGACGGCGGCTGGGGCTTTGGCCGGCCGGTGGCGCGGTGGTTCTGGGCCGATTGCTCACCCTCGTGTTCCGGATCCGCGCGGGCGAGGCGCAGGACGGCGCGTGCCGCACGGGCTGCGGCTCGGTGGTGTCGCGATGAGTCTGTGGTCGGAATTCGCCGTCGCGGTTGTGGGCTGGTGTGGTCGGGGTGGTGGGCGGCTGTGGCTGGTTGGTGATGCGGTGACTCTGCGGCGGTTGTTCACCCCCGTGCTCCGAACTCGCGCGGTCGAGGTGCCGGTCGACATGTGCGGCTCGGTGGTGTCGCGATGAGTCTGTGGCGGACGTTCGCTGCTTGCGTGATGGGCTGGCGTGGCGTCGGTGGAGGGCTGCCGGTGCTGCGGCCGGCTGGTGGTGCGGCGACTCTGCGCCGTTTGCTGACCCTCGCGGTCCGGACCTGGGCAGCCGAGGCGTCGCCAGGCGCGTGCAGCACGGGCTGCGGCTTGGTGGTGGCGCCGTGACCGTACGGCGGATGCTCACCCTCGAGTCCTGGGCCGGTGCGGTCGAAGTGCTCGCCGGGGCGGCGGGCCTGGACCGTCCACTCACGACGGTGCGTGGGGCGGTCGACACGGCGCACGTGCCGGCCGCCGGGGAGCTGGTGGTCGTGGTGCGGCCGGTTGCCGGGACGGATTGGCAGATCGACGCGTTGCTGCGGCGGTGCGCGGACGCCGGTTCGGCCGGGGTGGTGCTGGCGGGTACGGCGCCGCCGGCTGCGTCGCGGTTGTTGGCGGATCGGTTGGCCGTGCCGTTGTTGCTAACGGCGGCGGCGCCGCTCGATCTGGTCGTGGACGCGCGGTTGTCGCTGGCGGCGCCGGAGCTGGATCGCGCCGAGCTGGTGCTGGCCACGCACCGGGCGCTCGGTGAGCGGCTGCGGCCGCCGGAGGAGATCGTGGGGGTGTTGCGGCGGTTGTTGCGGTCGCCGGTGGCGTTGCTCGACGACCGCGGTGAGCCGCTGGCCGGCGCGGTGGCCGAGGGTGCGCGGATCCGGCTCGGCGAACCCGTGCCGCAGCACCACGACCTCGCCGACGGGGTGCTGCTCGCGCACCCGGCGGCCACGGTCTGGGTCGCGGTGGAGCTGACCGGGGCGGAGGCGGCGCGGGCGGACGTGGTGCCGCCGGTGTTGGCCGTCGCGGCCGGGGCGGTGCAGCGCTGGCTGCTCGCGAACCGCCTGGAGCTGGAGCGCGACGCCCGTTCGCGCACCGCCCTGCTGGGCGACCTGCTGCGGCTCGACACCGAGCCGGGTGCCGACCTGCGTCGCCGCGTGGCCGACGCGGGCTGGCGGCTCGGCGGCTGGCACGTGGGCCTGCACGTCGGCGTGCCGTCCGCGGTCGACACCGTGGCGCGCACGCAGGAAGTGGTGCGCGCGCTGCGGGTCGAAGGCGTCGACGCGGTCGTGGTCGCCCGCGGCGACGGCTGGACCGGCTGGGTCACCTTCGATCAGGAACCCACGGCCGAACGCGTGCGCTCGCTCGCCGCCAGCCTGCAGGCCGCGCACCGCGAGCTGCGCCGCAATCTCGGTACGCACCTCGGCGTCGGCCGGCCGCACCCGCGTCCCGACGGCCTCGCCACCACCGTCGCCGAAGCGAGCGACGCCGCCCGCCTCGCCGCGACCCGCCCCGAAACCGGCCACTTCCTGCACGTCGACCAGCTCGGCCTGGCGCAGCTCCTGCTGGAGTGGACCCGCACCGACACCTTCGAACCCGCGGCCCGCGCCCTGGTCGCCCCGCTGCTCTCGGCCACCGGTGACCTCCTGCGCACCCTCGCCACCTACCTCGACGCCGAATCTTCGCTCGCCGAGACCGCGCTGGCCCTCGGCATCCACCGCAACACCGTGGCCGCGCGGGTGTCGCGCATCGAGCGCTTGCTGGGCGTGGACCTGGCACAACCGGACGAGCGGCTGGCGCTGCACCTGGCTTCGCGCGCCGTGATCCTCTCGCCCGGAGCGGCCCCGCGGCCGGCTCGCGAAATTCGTGGCGGCGAGAGCGATGAGTTCGAGGACCGGCGCCGGTAAGTACCGGTGTCGAGCCACCCGGCCGGCGACGATCACCGGACGAAGGAGCACCCCATGGGCGAGCTGATCGTGATCGAGTTCGTGACGCTGGACGGCGTCGTCGAGGACCCGGACGGCTCCGGCGCCACCCTGGCCGGCGGCTGGGCCTTCCGCCACGGCCCCGAAGCCGTGGCCGGCGACAAGTTCGACCTCGGACCCCTGCTCGACACCGGCGTGATGCTCTTCGGGCGCACCACGTGGGAGCTGTTCACGAAGATCTGGTCCGGCCGCACCGACCCGTTCTCCGCGAAGCTCAACGCCATCCCGAAGCTCGTCGCGTCCCGCACCCTCACCAGCGCCACCGGTTGGCGCAACTCGACGCTGATCTCGGGCGACCTCGTGTCCTCGGTCCAGCGCGCCAAAGCTTCGCAGGACGTGATCATGACCGGCAGCGTCAGCCTGGCCCACGAACTGGCCGACCTCGTGGACGAATACCGCCTGATGGTGTTCCCCACGGTCGCCGGCAGCGGCCGCCGCCTGTTCTCGGCGCAGCCGATGGACCTGCGGTTGACGTCGGTGGAACAGAAGGGCGCGGCGGCGCTGATGCGTTATCGGAAGTGAGCCTCAGCTGGTGCTTTCCCGCTGCGGTTTGCCGGTGGATGTTCACTCGCCCAGGGTGTGGACAACTGGCGCTCACGCGGCGCTCGCCAGGGTTTTTGTCGGGGGTGGCCGATAGAATGGAACGAGGGACGCCCCCTGGGAGGGCGGGGGTCTGTCTGCGGGGGCCGGTGGTGGCTGGTGCCTAGTAGGTGCGTCCAGCGTTCGGCTCGGTGTCCCGGATGAGGACCACGCGGGCGGTCGCCTGAACATGGTGGCGACCGCCCCGAGGTGCTCGAGGTGTGGGAGGCGAGGTCGGCGGTGGGGAAGCTTCGGCGGGGCAGGTCGTGGGTTCTCGTCGGATCAGCGTTGCTAAGGGCAACGACACCCCAGCCCGGCGCACCCCGATCAGGATCCGCTTTGCCGGTTCGGAAACCGCGACGACACCAACCCGGCACGCCGGTGTCGTCACCTCGGCCGCGGTGGCCGTCCGGCAGTTGATTCCCCAACCCCCGGGCCGCTTTCCTGCTTCCTCACCGCGAAACGGGCCACCGACTCCCCAGACATCCGCTTGCCACGCCCACCAGCGCCCGCGGAAACGCCGCCCTGCGCCCGATCCACTCCAGATCTGGGCAGCAGTGCAACTCCCTGAACGCTTCAGGTGTTGTAACGACCCCCCCCAGAAACGGCTGGAGAGCGAGGTCTAGCGGGGCCGGGGCTGCTGAAACTGAGCCTCAGCTGGTGCTTTCCCGCACCACCAACCCGCCAATCCCCTCCAACACCCTCTCCAACGCGAACCCCTCCGCCGGCTCAGCGGGATACCGCCCAGCCGACGTGAGTGCGGCCAACGACGAATACCCGTCCTCCCCCAACACCGGCGCCAGGAACGACCGCACCGCCTCCGCTCGCCCGGGGGCGGTCGCGGCGTCCGGGTCCGAAGCCGCCCGGCGCCGCGCCGCCGTGGTGCGGGTCAGATCCGTGATCAACTGCGCACACCCCAGCGCGTCGCTATCAGGGAGCCCGGCCGTGGTGAACGTGCGCAGCAGCAGTTCGGTCCAGCGCAGGCGGTGTGGGGTGAGGGCGTCGCCGTGGAAGGGGATGTCGAGGAGCCACGGGCGGGCTTCGTAGCGGAGCAGGGCGGCCTCGGTCCACGCGCGCACCTCGTCGCGCCAAGCGCCGGCGGCGAGGAGTGGCGGGGGGCCGAAGCCGGCGTCCGCCAGGAGGACCAGCAGTTCCTCCTTGGAGCCGACGTAGCGGTAGAGCGCGTTGGTGGTGAGCCCGAGCGAAGCGGCGATGTTCGGCAGCGACGCGCCGGCCAGGCCCTCGGCGTCGGCGACCTCGACGGCGGCCGTCACGATCTCCTCGACGGTGTGCGCGGGTTTCGGCCCCCGGCGGGGCTGTTTGGGCGCGCTGGAGGCCCACGCGGGCGCGAGGCCCGGGGGCAGGTCGCGAGGATCGGGCTCGATCGGCATCTTCCGCTCCGGTGGGTCCTTCAGTAAACTGTGTATGTCTTACACTAATCGACCGCGTGCTTGAGCGCATCGTCGAGGCGGACACTGGGGGCGAACGTGAGCAAGACCAACCGGTTCGGGATCGGGCAGGTCACCGAGCTGGATCGGAAGCTGGCCGCGACCGAGGTCGAGCACGCGCGCTCCCTCGGACACTACGACGGGCAGGAGGCCGCCCGCCGGCTGGCTCGCGTGCGGCGCGCCGGCTCGCACGCCGGGCTGCGCGCGGCGATCGACGGTGCGACCGACGCGCCCGCGCCGGCCTTGCTGGAGGCGGCGCCGCGGCTGGCGTTCGGGCTGTGGGCCGTGGTCGGGGCGGCGAACATCTTGATCTGGTTCCTGATGGGCCTCATCGGCGGCCAGTGGGACCCGAGCTGGCTGCTCTGGGTGCTGCTCGGCGGCGGCGTGCTGGTCGCCGGCGTGTGGAGCGTGCGCGACCGCGACCGGCGGACGCGTGCCGCTGTGCGGGAAACCCCTTGACTGAAAACCCCTGACTGACAACCTCTGTGCGGGGGTGACTTCCCCCGTTTGCGGTGATCCGCTAAACTGTGCAAGCCATACACAGTTATGGGCCGGGACGTACCCGGTCCGCTCCGCCGATGCCGATATGGGGGGCTCATGCCGGAGAGCAACCAAGGAACCCGTGTGACGGGCGGGCTCGCCCGCCGGATCATCACCGTCATCTGGGTGGTCGTCAGCGGCGTCCAGTTCGTGATCTGGCTGCTGATGAGCATCATCAGCGGCTCGGTGAAATCGCCGTTCTGGCTCTGGACCGTGGTCGGCGGCGGCGTGCTGCTGGCCTTGTGGTGGTACTTCGACCCGGCGCGCCGGGACGCCCGGAGGGGATCCGAGTGAACGAGATGCCGACGATGACCGCGGTCGCGTCGCCCGTGCAGCTCGACGCGGTGCGCAAGACCTACGGCTCCGGCGACAGCGCCGTCGAGGCGCTCGCCGGGGTCTCCGTGTCCTTCCCGGCGGGGTCGTTCACCGCGGTGATGGGCCCGTCCGGCTCGGGCAAGAGCACGCTGCTGCACTGCGCGGCGGGCCTCGACGAGCCGACCTCGGGCTCGGTCACGCTGGTGGGCACGCCCCTGAAGGGCAAGAACGAAACGCAGCTGACGGAGCTGCGCCGCCAGCACGTGTCCTTCATCTTCCAGTCGTTCAACCTGATGCCGGCGCTCAACGTCGAGCAGAACGTGACGCTGCCGACGCTGCTGGCCGGCCGCGAGCCGGACCGCGCGTGGGTGGCGCAGGTGATCGAGCGCGTCGGGCTGGCCAAGCGCGTGAAGCACCGGCCGGGCGAGCTGTCCGGCGGGCAGCAGCAGCGCGTGGCGATCGCCCGTGCGCTGGCGTCGCGGCCCGCCGTGGTGTTCGCCGACGAGCCGACCGGCGCGCTCGACACGACCACGGCGCTCGAGGTGCTCACGCTCATGCGCGAGCTCGTGAGCGAGGGCCAGACGATCGTGATGGTCACCCACGACCCGGTGGCGGCGTCCTATGCGGACACCGTGCTGTTCCTCGTGGACGGCAGCATCGTCACGCAGATGGCCACGCCCACCGTCGAGGCCGTCGCGGGCACGCTCGCCGACCTCGGCGCGCGGGCCAAGCAGGCCAGGGGGCAGCGGTGAGTTCGCGGCGGGTGGTGCTCGGCCTCGCGCTGTCGAGCCTGCGGTACCGCGCGGCGGCGTCGATCGCGTCGTTCGTCGCGGTGCTCGTGGGCTGCGGGCTGCTCATCGCGTGTGCCGGGTTGTTCGAAACGGCGATCGTGCTCAAGGCCGAGCCGCAGCGCCTCGCCGCCGCGCCGGTCGTGGTCACGGGTTCGTCGGGATTCAAGCTGCCCGACGAGGAGTCGCAGGTCGTGCCCTACGCCGAGCGCGCGGGGCTGGACCAGGGCCAGCTGGCGAAGATCGCGGCCGTCGACGGCGCGGCGCAGGTCGTGCCTGACGTGTCGTTCGCCGCCGTGCTGCTGCACGACGGTCAGCCGGGTGACGCCGGCTCGTCCGTCCTTTCCGGACACGGCTGGGACTCGGCCTCGCTCGGCGGGTACAAGCTGACCGAGGGCGAACAGCCGCGCACGGCCGGGCAGGTCGTGGTCGACGCGACGAGCGCGGCCGGGCTGCACCCGGGGGCGAACGTCGAGCTGGCCGTGAACGGTCAGAAACAGTCCTTTGTGGTCTCCGGCATCGCCACGCCCTCCCAGGAAGTGGCAGCGCCGGCGTTCTTCTTCTCCGGTGCCGACGCGCAGCGCTTCGCCGCGCACCCGGGCAACGTTGGCCTCGCCGGCGTGTTCCCGGCCGCCGGCGTCGATGCCGACGAGCTGGCCGCGCGGATCTCCGGGCAGGTGCCCGGCATGAGTGTGCTGACCGGTGACGACCGCGGCTCGGCGGAGTTCCTCGGCGTCGACGCGGCGCAGCTGCCGCTGATCCTGCTCGCCGCGGTGTTCGGCGGCATGGTGATCGTGGTCATGGCGTTGGTCGTGTCGGCCACGATCAGCCTCACCGTGCGGCAGCGGCAGCAGGAGCTCGCGCTGCTGCGGGCCACCGGCGCGACGCCGAAACAGGTACAGCGCATGGTGATCGCCGAGACCATGGCCGTCGGTGCGCTGGCCGCGCTGTGCGGCGCGGTGCTCGGCAGCTTCCTGGGCAACCGGATCTTCGACACGAGCATGTCGATCGGCATCGTGCCGAGCGAGCTGGCGTTCAGCCAGGACATCATCGCGTTCGCCGCGGGCATCATCGCCTCACTCGCGATCACTTACGCCGCCGCGTGGTTCGCCGCGCTCGCCGCCGCGCGGGCCCGGCCGATCCAGGCGCTGGCCGAGGCCGCGATCCCGGGCGCGAAGGTGAACCCGTTGCGCCGCACGGGCGCGCTGGTGTTCGGGGCGGCCACGGTGCTGCTCGCGGCCACCACGCTGTTCATGCCGGCCGACACTGCGTCGGCGATCGGCGGCCCGGCCGTGCTCACCGGTGCGATCGCGGTCGCGCTGCTCGGGCCGGAAATCATGGCGTGGGTGGTCGACCGCTACGGGCCGCTCATCCGCAGGATCGCCGGGCCCGACGCCACGCTCGCGGTGATCAACACCCGGGCGCGGGCGGTCGCGTTCGCCGCCGTGCTCACGCCGATCACGCTGGCCAGCGCGGTGGCTCTGGGCAACGTGTACTCCGAGACCACAGCGCAAAAAGCGCAGGTCGCCGCGTACGCCGATCAGCTCCAGGCCGACGCGGTGGTGACCAGCAGTGTGGGCGGCTTCTCACCCGACGAGCTGGCGCAGATCCGCAGCACGCCGGGCGTCGGCACGGCTTCGCCGCTGGTGACCAGCTCCGGCTGGCTCGAGCAGCCCTACGATGGTAACGGCAGCGATCCCTTGCGGCTGCTGGGCGTCTCCGCCGAAGACCAGGGTGGCACCGTGCTCGCCACCGAAACCACGGCCGGTTCGCTGAAGGACCTGCGCGGGAACACGGTGGCGCTGCCCGGGGACGTCGCCGACGACCTGGGCATCAAGGTCGCCGACAAGGTCACCATGCGCCTCGGTGACGGCGCTTCGGTGCCGGTGACGGTGGTCGCGCTGCTCGACAGCCCGTCGAGCTACGCGAGCATGGTCCTGCCCGAAGAGCTGCTGGCCGCGCACACGACCAGCGGCCTCGCGTCGCAGGTTCTCGTGAAGGCCGCGAACGGCGCCGACGCGAGCGACGTCGTCTCGGCGCTCACGGACCGGGCCAAGCCCTGGCCCGGGGTCGCGGTTGGTGACGACGACGCGCTCACCGCGAGCTTCCAGGCGGGTGCCGACGTCGAAGCGATGATCAACTACCTGTTGGCCGTGCTGGCCATCGCGTACGCCGCCATCGCCGCGGTGAACACGCTCGCGGTGGCGGTGCTGGCGCGGCGGCGGGAGTTCGGCGCGCAGCGGCTCGCCGGCGCGGACCGCGGTCAGGTGCGGCGGATGCTGTTCGTGGAAGGCGGGGTGGTCGCGGTCACGGGCCTGGTCCTCGGCATCGTGATCTCGCTGTTCACCGTGCTGCCGATGGCGATCTCGACGGGGGAGATCATCCCGTCGGGACCGGTGTGGGTGTTCCTCGCCGTGGTGCTCGCGATTTTCCTCATCGTGTGGCCGGTCACCTCGCTCTCGGCGCGGCTCGCGATGCGGCGCAGCCCGATCGAGGCGGTGAAGATCCCCGGCCAGTAACGGGCTTCTAGGGGTACGCCGGGCCGGTCCGGTGTGGATAGTCTCGCTTCACGACTGTCCGCACCGGGCCGGCCCGGTTTCGTCCTGCTTGGAGCAGAACCATGCGTGTACTCCTGGCCGTAACGTCGTCCGCTGCCCGCCTGCGCACGCTCGTGCCGCTCGCGTGGGCCTTGCGCACTGCGGGCCACGACGTGAAGATCGCGGGAAAGCCCGATTTCACCGGGGAAATCCTCACCACGGGCTGTGTGGCCGCCGAGCTCGACCTGGCGGAGTTCGCGGCGTTGTGGCGGCCCGACGTGGTGGTGTCCGACGGCGAGGCCGCGGGTACGGCGGCGGCGAACTCCGTGGGCGCGAAGGCGGTTCGGGTGCTCGGCCCGCTCGATTCCCCGCCGGCCGACGCCTCGGAGCTGCTTCTCGACCTCGTGCCGCCTTCGTTGCGGGACAAAGATTCGTCGGCTCGCCCGATGCGGCACGTGCCCTACTTCGGGCCGAGCGAAGTGCCGACGTGGTTGCGTCGCAAGGCTCGCCGACCTCGAGTGCTGTTGTCGATCACGAATCCCGAGTTCTACGAAGTGGTGTTCGCCGAAGCGTCCGCTGTGGACTTCGAGCTGATCTGCGCGGGCACCCCACCGGTCGGGGTTTCCTTGCCCGCCAGCGTGAAGCTCGTGGACTCGGCGCCCCCGGCCGCGGTACTGCCGACGTGTGCCGCCGTGGCGCACGACGGTGACGACGAGCTCACCTTGGCCGCGCTCGCTCACGGCGTGCCGCAGCTCTCGCTCGTCGAGACGCCGCTCGCCACGCGGGTGGCGGCCGCCGGTGCCGGCGTGATCGGCTGGCTTTCGTCCGTGGTCAGCGATCCGCAGTTGCGCGCAGGCGCGCTCGCGGTGCGCGACGAGATGGTCGCTTTGCCGGCCCCACGCGACATTGTGGCCGAGCTGACACGGTGATTGTGGGGCCGCCCCACCGCCGTTAGGGGTGGGGCGGCAACCGGGCCCTGGGTAGCGTTTTCGGCGTGGCACCTTCCACCCCTTTCCGCGGTTAGGTGGGTCGAATCCGTGAGTACCGAAAGCCCGTCCGGTGAGAACGAGCGAAAACTGCTCGGCTACCTCAAGCGCGCGACGACGGAACTGCGCGACACCAAACGCGCCCTTCAGGAATCGCGTGACCGCGACACCGAGCCCCTGGCGATCGTCGGCACCGCCTGCCGCTTTCCGGGTGGCGTGCGCACCCCCGAAGACCTCTGGCAGCTGGTGGCGACCGGCACCGACGCGATCGGCGAGTTCCCGGCCGACCGAGGCTGGCCGCTCGACACGCTGCACGACCCGACCGGCGAACGCCCCGGCACCACGAACACGCGGGAAGCCGGATTCCTTTACGACGCGGCCGAATTCGACCCGGAGTTCTTCGGCATTTCCCCGCGCGAAGCCCTTTCCATGGACGCGCAGCAGCGGCTCATGCTGGAAACGGCCTGGGAAGCGCTGGAACGCGCGGGAATCGTGCCGGAAACACTGCGCGGCAGCAGCACCGGCGTTTTCGCCGGCGTGATGTACCACGACTACGCGGGCCACGCGGCCGCCGGCAGCGTCGTGTCCGGCCGGGTCGCCTACGCGCTCGGGCTGGAAGGTCCCGCGCTCAGCGTGGACACCGCGTGTTCCTCTTCGCTCGTCGCGCTGCACTGGGCCGGCCAGGCGCTGCGCCGAGGTGACTGCTCGCTCGCGCTCGTCGGCGGCGTCACGGTGATGGCGACACCCGAAACGTTCGTGTACTTCACCGAGCAGCGCGGCCTGTCCGACGACGGCCGTTGCAAGGCCTTCGCCGCCGCGGCCGACGGAACGGGCTGGGGCGAGGGCGCCGGAATGCTGGTGCTGGAGCGGCTTTCCGACGCGGTCCGGCTCGGCCACCCGGTGCTCGCCGTGGTGCGCGGCAGTGCGGTGAACTCCGACGGCGCGTCCAGTGGCCTCACCGTCCCCAATGGACCCGCGCAACAGCGGGTGATCCGCAGCGCGCTCGCGTCCGCCGGGCTCACCACGGCCGACGTCGACCTCGTGGAGGGCCACGGCACGGGTACGAAGCTCGGCGACCCGATCGAAGCGCAGGCCCTGCTGGCCACCTACGGCCAGGACCGCACCGAACCGCTGTGGCTCGGCTCGCTCAAATCCAACCTCGGCCACACGCAGGCCGCGGCCGGCGTCGGCGGCATCATCAAGGTCGTCGAGGCGATCCGCCACGGCGTGCTGCCGAAAACCCTGCACGTGGACGCGCCTTCACCGCACGTCGACTGGGCTTCGGGCGCCGTAGAGCTGCTCACCGAGGCGCGCGAGTGGCCCGAGACCGGCCGGCCGCGGCGCGCGGCGGTGTCGTCGTTCGGCATCAGCGGCACCAACGCCCACGTGATCATCGAGCAGGCCGCTCCGGCCGACGAGCCGGCACCGGGCGTCACCCTGCCGGTGGTGGCGTGGCCGATCTCGGCGGACTCGGCCGACGCGCTCGACGCGCAGGCCGCGCAGCTCGCCGACCGCACCGAAGACGTGGCCGACCTCGGCTTTTCGCTGGCCACCACGCGGTCCACGTTCGACCACCGCGCCGTCGCCGTCGGGGCCGACCGCGCCGAGCTGCTGGCGAGCCTCGCTGCCGGCGGGATCCGCGGCGTCCGCGGCACCGGCCGCACGGCGTTCCTCTTCACTGGCCAGGGCGCGCAGCGGGCCGGGATGGGCCGTGAGCTGCGCGGGTATCCCGTGTTCGCCGCCGCGTTCGACGAAGCTTGCGCGGCCCTCGGCGAGGACCTCACCCCGGCGTTGGACAACGCGGAGCTGCTGGAGCAGACCGGCTACACGCAGCGCGCGCTCTTCGCGTTCGAGGTCGCGGTGTTCCGGCTGCTCGAATCGTGGGGGGTGCGGCCCGACTACCTGGTGGGCCACTCGATCGGCGAGCTGGCCGCGGCGCACGTCGCCGGAATCCTGTCGCTCGAGGATGCGACCACGCTCGTCGCGGCACGCGCGAAGCTGATGCAGGCGTTGCCGGCCGGGGGCGCGATGGTCGCGCTGCAGGCGACCGAGGACGAGGTCACGCCGCACCTGACCGCGCAGGTCAGCATCGCCGCGATCAACGGCCCCGACTCCGTGGTGCTCTCCGGCACCAAAGCCGAAGTGACCGCGGTGGTCGCGCACTTCGCCGGGCGCAAGTCCACGAAGCTCAAGGTCTCGCACGCATTCCACTCGCCGCTGATGGAGCCGATGCTGGCGGAGTTCGCTGCTGTCGCGAAGAAACTGACCTACACGAAGCCGCGCATTCCGATCGTCTCGACCGCCGGCGGCGATCCGTCCACTCCGGACTACTGGGTGCACCAGGTCCCCGCGGCCGTGCGGTTCCACGACGCCGTGCAGACGGCGATCGGCCACGGCGTGACCACGTTCCTCGAGGTCGGCCCGGCCGCGGTGCTCAGCGCGCTGGACACCACGTTCATCCCCGCCCAACGCAAGGGCCGGCCCGAAGCCCACGCGCTGGTCACCGCCGTCGCCACGCTGCACACGCGCGGGGTCGAGGTCGACTGGGCCGCGTTCTACGCCGGCGCCCGCCGCGTCGACCTGCCGACCTACGCGTTCCGCCGCACGCGCTACTGGCTGCCCGCGACCACGGCCTCGGGCGACCCGGCCGAGCACGGTCAGGAGCGCGGTGCGCACCCGATGCTCAGCTCCGTGGTGCGCGTGGCCCACAACGGCACCCTCGTGCTCACCGGTCGCCTGTCGGCCACCGGCTGGATCGCCGACCACGTGGTGCTCGGCTCGACCCTGCTGCCGGGCACCGCGTTCGTCGAGCTGGTGCGCCGCGCCGCCGACGAAGCCGGTTGCGGCACCATCGAAGAGCTCACCTTGGAAGCCCCGCTCGCGTTCGCCGGAGCGACGGGCGCTGCGATCCAGGTCACCGTGGAAGCCGCCGATGAGCACGGCCGCCGCGCCGTCGCCGTGCATTCGCGCACCGACGACGACTGGCTGCGCCACGCGACCGGCTTCGTCACACCGACGGCCGCGGCCCCGGCGTTCGACCTCAGCGCTTGGCCGCCGGCCGGTGCCACCGAGGTGCCGCTCGACGACCCGTACCTCGTGCTCGCCGACCTCGGTTACCACTACGGCGAGGCCTTCCGCGGTCTACGCGCGGTGTGGCGCCACGGCGACGACGTCTACGCCGAGGTCGCGCTGTCGAACGGCGCCGAAGCCCGCGACTACGGCCTGCACCCGGCGTTGTTCGACGCCGCCATGCACGCCCAGCTGCTCGGGCCGGCGCCCGAGGACGGCGCCGCACCGATGCTGCCGTTCGCCTTCTCCGGGGTCACGTTGCACTCGGCCGGGGCCGCCGCGGTCCGCGTGCGCGTGTCGCCGACCGGGCCCGACACCATCACGCTGCAGCTCGCCGACACCACGGGCGCGCCCGTACTCACGGTCGACGCCCTCGCCGCCCGCGCGATCTCCCTCGACAAGCTCACCGCGCGCGACTCCCTGTTCCGCACCACGTGGGAACCGGTCACCCCGGGCGCCGCACTGGACGACGTACGCGTGCTCACACTGTCCACTCCGGACGGGCTCGTGCCCGCCGCCGCCCGCGCGGTCACCCGTGAGGTCCTCGCCGCGGTTCGCGAAACCCTCGACGGCACCGGCCGCCTGGCGGTCGTCACCCGCGGCGCCGTGTCCGTCGCGGGGGAGGACGTCCACCCGGCCCTCGCCACCGCGTGGGGCCTTCTGCGCGCGGCGGAAGCCGAGAACCCGGGCCGGTTCCTGCTGATCGACGGCGACGGCCCGGTCACCGCCGAGCCCGAGCTCGCCTTCCGCGACGGCCAGGCGTACGTGCCCCGCTTCACCGCCGCCACGCCGGAACCCCGTGCGCTCGGGTGGCGCGGCACCGTGCTCATCACCGGCGGCACCGGTGGCCTCGGCGCCGTGGTCGCGCGCCACCTCGTGACCCACCACGGCATCCGCGAACTGCTGCTCACCAGCCGCCGTGGCGCGACCGCGCCGGGCGCCGCCGAGCTGCAGGCCGAGCTCACGGCTCTCGGTGCCCAGGTCGCGATCGAGAGCTGCGACGTCACCGACCCCGCGTCCGTGCGGGAGCTGCTCGCCGGCACGCAGGTGGGCGCCGTGATCCACGCCGCCGGCGTCGCGTCGGCCGGCCGTGTCGAGGCCCTCACCGACGACGAGACCGATCGCGTCTTCGCCCCGAAGGTCGACGGCGCCTGGCACCTGCACAAGCTCGCCGGCGACCTCGACGCCTTCGTTCTGTTCTCCTCCGCCGCGAGCTCGGTGCTCGCCGCCGGCCAAGCGGGCTACGCCGCCGCCAACGCCTTCCTCGACCAGCTCGCCGAACACCGCCGCGCACAGGGCAAACCGGCAATCTCGCTCGCCTGGGGCGCGTGGGCCGAGGACGGCGGCATGGCCGGTGAGCTGACCGCCGCCGACCTGCGCCGCCTGCGCCGGCTCGGCACGCCGCCGATGGCCACCGACGAGGCCCTGGCCCTGCTCGACGCCTGCCTGACCGCCGACGACGCCGTGCTCGCGCTCGTGCGCCTCGACCGCGCAGCGCTGCGCACGCGCCAGGACCTGCCGCCGGTGCTCCGGGGCTTGGTCCGCGCCACCACTCCGAAGCGGGCAGCGCGCTCCGACGGCGCCGTCGCCGCACGGCTGGCCACGGTGCCGGAAGCCGAGCGTGAGGCCTACCTGCTGGAGGTCGTGGCCGAGCAGGTCGCGGCCGTGCTCGGCTTCGCGAGTGCCGCGTCGGTCGAGCCCGGGCGCGCGTTCCAGGAGATGGGGTTCGATTCGCTCACGTCGGTGGAGCTGCGCAACCAGCTCGGTGCGCTGACCGGGCTCAAGCTCACCGCCACGGTCGTGTTCGACCACCCGACCCCGGCCGCGCTCGCGCGCCGGCTCCACGACCTGCTGGGCGAGGGCCGCGGCCCGGCCGACCCGCTGCTGGCCGAGCTCGACCGGCTCGAGGCCCTGCTCACGGGCGCCGCCGGGTCGCTCAACGGCTCGACCGGCAAGGTCACCGCCCGCCTCGACGCGCTCGTGCGCAAGTGGGCGGACGCGCACACCGACCGCGAAACGACCGCCGACCTCGGCGAAGCCACCGACGACGAGCTCTTTGCCGTGCTGGACGACGAATTGGGCATCGGATGAACAGGCAGACCATGAGCAACGAGGACAAGCTCCGCGACTACCTGAAGCGCGCCACCGCGGACCTGCAGCAGGCCCGCCGGCGGGTGCACGAGCTGGAGGCCCGGGACACCGAGCCCATCGCGATCATCGGCATGAGCTGCCGCTACCCCGGTGGCGTGCGCACGCCGGACGACCTGTGGGATGTGGTCGACGAGGGCCGCGACGTGATCGGCGAGTTTCCCGCCGACCGCGGCTGGGACGTCGAAGGCGTGTACGACCCGACGCCCGAGCGGCCCGGCAAGACCTACACCCGGCACGGCGGTTTCCTCTACGACGCCCCGGAGTTCGACGCCGACTTCTTCGGCATCAGCCCCCGCGACGCGCGCCGCGCCGACCCGCAGCAACGCATCCTGCTCGAGGCGTCGTGGGAGGCGTTCGAGCGCGCCGGCCTCGACCCGCACTCGCTCAAGGGCAGCCCGACCGGCGTCTACGCCGGCGTGATGTACCACGACTACAGCGGCGGCAGCCCCGACGGCAGCCTTGTGTCCGGCCAGGTTTCCTACACGCTCGGCCTCGAAGGCCCTTCGGTGTCGGTCGACACGGCGTGCTCGTCTTCGCTGGTCGCGCTGCACCTGGCCGCGCAGGCCCTGCGCCGTGGTGACTGCTCACTCGCTCTCGCTGGTGGGGTCGCCGTGATGGGCACGCCGGAGATGTTCGTGGACTTCTGCAGCCGCCGTGGTCTCGCGGCCGACGGGCGCAGCAAGTCGTTCTCCGACGACGCCGACGGCACGTCGTGGGCCGAGGGCGTGGGGGTGCTCGTGCTGGAGCGGCTGTCCGACGCGCAGCGCAACGGCCACCGCGTGCTCGCGCTGCTGCGCGGCTCGGCGGTGAACCAGGACGGGGCCAGCAATGGTTTCTCCGCGCCCAACGGTCCTTCACAGGTGCGCGTGATCGAGGCGGCGCTGGCCGACGCCGGCCTGTCGGTGTCCGATGTGGACGCCGTGGAGGCGCACGGCACCGGCACCGCGCTCGGTGACCCGATCGAGGCGCAGTCGCTCCTGGAGACCTACGGCCGCCGGACTTCGGGCGAGCCGCTGCTGCTCGGCTCGATCAAGTCGAACATGGGCCACCCGCAGGCCGCCGCGGGTGTCGCGGGTGTGATCAAGATGGTGCAGGCGCTGCGCCACGGGAAGCTTCCGCGCACGATCCACCTGGGCACGCCGTCGAAGCACGTCGACTGGACGTCCGGTGCCGTCGAGCTGCTGGCCGAGCCGCGCGACTGGCCGGAGGTCGCTCGGGCGCGGCGGGGTGCGGTGTCGTCGTTCGGGGTCAGCGGCACCAACGCGCACGTGATCCTGGAGCAGGCACCGGAATCTTCGGTGACCGAGCCGACCGAGGCGTCGGTGTACCCGCTGGTGCTGTCGGCCAAGAACCCGGCCGCGCTGGCCGACACGGCCACGCAGCTGGCGCCGGTCGTGGACACCGGTCTCGCCGGCGTGGCGCACACCCTCGCGACCGGCCGGGCCCGGCTCGACCACCGGGCCGTGGTGCTCGCGCACGATCCGGCCCAGGCCGCGGAAGCGTTGCAGGCGTTCACTTCGCGCCCCGACGTCGTCACCGGCGCCGCGGATGTGCGCGGCAAGACGGTGTTCGTGTTCCCGGGCCAGGGTTCGCAGTGGACCGGGATGGCGACGACGCTGCTCACGCAGTCGCCGGTGTTCGCCGAGCGCATGGCCGAATGCGATGCCGAGCTGCGCAAGTTCACCGACTGGTCGGTGCTGGCGGTGCTCCACGGCGTGCCGGGCACGCCGCCGGCCGACCGCGTGGACGTGGTGCAGCCGATGCTGTGGGCGGTGATGGTGTCGCTGGCCGCGGTGTGGCGCGCGCACGGCGTCGAGCCGGACATGGTCATCGGACACTCGCAGGGCGAAATTGCGGCCGCGACTGTCGCGGGTGCACTGTCGCTTGAGGACGGCGCGCGTGTGGTCGCGCTGCGCAGCAAGGCGATCGGTGAAATCCTCGGCGGCCGCGGTGGCGGGATGCTCGCCGCGGGCCTGGCCGCCACCGACCTCGAATCCCGCTTGAGCGCGTGGGACGGTCGCATTTCCGTCGCCGCTGACAACGGGGCCACGTCGTGCGTGCTTTCGGGCGACGGTGACGCGCTCGACCAGCTGCGCGACCAGCTCGTGGCCGACGGCCTGCGCGCCAAGCGGGTGCCGGTGGACTACGCGTCGCACTCCGCGCACGTCGAGCACCTCGCCGACCGGCTGCTGGCCGACCTCGGCCCGATCCGGCCGCGCCGCGGTGAGGTCGCGATGACCTCGACGGTCACGGTCGAACCGGTCGAAGACGCCACTGTGGACGCCGCCTACTGGTTCGCCAACCTGCGCCGGACCGTCCGCTTCGCGCCGGTCGTCGCGCAGCTCGCCGCCGCCGGCTACACGCGGTTCGTGGAGATCAGCCCGCACCCGGTGCTGACCATGAGCATCCAGGAGACCCTCGACGAGACCGGCCACGCCGGCGCCGTCGCCGGGACCCTGCGCCGCGACGAAGGCGACCTGACGCGCTTCGCGACCTCGCTCGCCGAGTACTGGGTGCGTGGCGGCTCGGTCGACTGGCCGTCGCTGCTGCCGGCGGCCGGGATCGTCGACCTGCCGACCTATCCGTTCCAGCACAAGCGCTTCTGGCTCGAGAACGAAGCCCCGGCCCAGCCGGCCGCGCCGGTCGCCGACCAGGAGTTCTGGCACGACATCGCCGGGGGTGACGTCGACGCGCTCGCGACCCGGCTCGGTGTCGACCCGCAGCCGCTCGCCGAGGTCGTGCCCGCGCTGGCCGCGTGGCACGGTCGCCGCACCGAACTGTCCACGGTGGACTCCTGGCGTTACCGCGTGTCGTGGACACCGCTCGGCGGCGTCACGAGCGGCCTCGTCGGCACGTGGCTGGTCGTGGCCAACGCCGGTGACACCGAGCTGGCCGACGCGCTGGCCGACCAGGGCGACGTCGTCCGGGTGTTCGCCGACCGCGGCGACGACCTCACGGCCCTGATCACCGAAGCCACGGCGTTGCGGCCCTTCGACGGCGTGCTCTCGCTGCTCGCCCTCGGCGCCGAAAACCCCGTGCTCACCACGATCGCTTTGCTGCAAGCCCTCGGCGACGTCGACGCGCCGGTCTGGGTCGTGACCCAGGGTGCCGTCGCGGTCGACGCGTTCGCCGACGCCGACCCGGCCGTCGCGATGGTGTGGGGCCTCGGCACCGTCGCCGCGCTCGACCGGCCCGGCACCTGGGGTGGTCTGGTCGACCTGAACGGCCCCGGTGACGCCGCGAAGCTCGCCGCCGTGGTGTCCGGAGTGGACAACGAGGACCAGGTCGCGATCCGGCCGTCCGGCGTGTTCGCCAAGCGCCTGACGCACGCACCGCTCACCGGCGACGCTCCCGAGTGGACTCCGCGCGGCACCGTGCTCATCACCGGCGGCACGGGCGCGGTCGGCGCGCACGTCGCCCGCTGGCTCGCCGCGCGTGGCGCCGAACACCTCGTGCTCACCAGCCGCCGTGGCCTCGACGCCGAGGGCGCGCGCGAGCTGGTCGACGAGCTGTCCGGCACGCGCGTGACCGTCGCGGCGTGCGACGTCACCGACGCGCAAGCGCTTGCGGCCCTGCTCGAAGCCCATCCGCCGACGGCCGTCGTGCACGCCGCCGGCGTGCTCACCCACGAGCCCGCACTCGACGACGTGACGCCCGAGCAGTTCACCGCCGCGCTGCACGCCAAGGTCACGGGCGCGGCCCTGCTCGACGAGCTGCTCGGCGACACCGCGCTCGACGCGTTCGTGCTGATGTCCTCGGGCGCGGCGGTGTGGGGCACGAGCGGCCAGCCCGCGTACGCCGCCGGCAACGCCTACCTCGACGCCTTGGCCCGCCGTCGGCGCGCGCACGGCCGCACCGCCACTGCCGTCGCGTGGGGTTCCTGGGGTGGCGGAGGCATGGTCGACGCCGAGGCGAGCGACCTGCTGCGCCGCATGGGCCTGGCCGAAATGG
Source organism: Amycolatopsis rhabdoformis (assembly GCF_035918295.1). GTDB lineage: Bacteria > Actinomycetota > Actinomycetes > Mycobacteriales > Pseudonocardiaceae > Amycolatopsis > Amycolatopsis rhabdoformis. Next base: position 5,731,051 of record NZ_CP142149.1, on the reverse strand, counting down.
CGCCGAGCCTGGCCGTCGAAGCCCTCGGCCAAGCCCTCGCGCACGACGAGACGCACCTGGTCGTGGCCGACATCGACTGGGCCGCGTTCGCGCCCGTCTACCAGCTCGCCCGGCCCCGCCCGCTGTTGCGCGCGCTGCCCGAGGTCACGGCCGACGAAGCGCCGGTCGAGGCCACCGGCGACCTGGCGGGCAAGCTCGCCGGTCTCACCGCGCCTGAGCAGCGCCGCACGCTGCTCGACCTGGTGCGCGGCGAGGTCTCGGCCGTCGCCGGCTACGACGGTGCCGGTTCGGTCGAGCCGGCGCGCGCGTTCAAGGAGCTCGGGTTCGACTCGGTGACCGCCGTGGACCTGCGCAACCGGCTCGGCGCCACCACGGGCCTGAAGCTGCCGGCGACCGTCGCGTTCGACCACGTGAACCCGCAGGCGCTCGCCGAACACCTGTGGACGCAGCTGTGCGAAGGCGAGGCCGAGGTGCCGCTCGAAGTCGAGCTGGACCGGCTGGAGGCCGTGGCCGCTTCGCTCGACGCCGCGGAGATCGACCGGTCGCGCATCGTCGCGCGGCTGCAGGCGATGGTCACCACCCTGCACAAGACGCTGGCCGGCACCGGCGGCGGCGCGGAAGCCGCGTTGGCCGCCGCGACCACCGACGAGCTGTTCGCCTTCATCGACAACGAGCTCGGCGCCTGACACCCGCCCACCGCAGCGACAAGAGGAATCTGGCGATGACTGACGAAAACAAGCTGGTCGACTACCTCAAGCGGGTGACCGCCAACCTCCAGGAGACGCGCGAGCGGCTGCGTGAGGTCGAGGCCGCCGGCGCCGAACCGATCGCGATCGTGGCGATGGGCTGCCGCTACCCCGGCGACGTCCGCTCGCCCGAGGACCTGTGGCGCCTGGTGGCCGAGGGCCGCGACGCCATCGGCGGGTTCCCGGCCGACCGCGGCTGGAACCTGGACACACTCTTCGACGCCGACCCCGACAGCCCCGGCACGAGCTACGTGAGCGAAGGCGGCTTCGTGCCCGACGCCGGCGAGTTCGACGCGCCGTTCTTCGGGATCTCGCCGCGTGAGGCGCTGGCCATGGACCCGCAGCAGCGGATCGTGCTGGAGTTGGCATGGGAGACGTTCGAACGCGCCGGCATCGCGCCGCATTCGCTGGCGAAGCAGCAGGTCGGCGTGTTCGTGGGCAGTGGCGGCCAGGACTACTACGACGAGCTGCCGGCCTCGGTGCTCGCCGGTGAGGTCGAGGATTACCTCAGCACCGGCAACGCCGGCTCGGTGATCTCGGGCCGCATCGCCTACGCGCTGGGCCTGGAGGGCCCGGCCGTCACCATCGACTCGGCGTGCTCGTCTTCGCTGGTCGCGCTGCACCTGGCCGTGCAGTCGCTGCGGCAGCGGGACTGCTCGCTGGCGCTGGCCGGCGGCGTGATGATCATGTCGCGGCCCGGCCCGTTCCTTGCGTTCAGCCGCCAGCGCGGCCTCGCCGCCGACGGCCGCTGCAAGGCGTTCTCCGACAGCGCCGACGGCACCGGCTGGGCCGAGGGCGCCGGTACCCTGCTGCTGGAACGCCTTTCCGACGCTCGCCGCAACGGTCACCCGGTGCTCGCCGTGGTGCGCGGCTCCGCGGTGAACTCCGACGGCGCGTCCAACGGCCTCACCGCCCCCAACGGGCCCTCGCAGCAGCGCGTGATCCGGCAGGCGCTGGCCAACGCGCAGCTCTCGGCGTCCGAAGTGGACGCGGTCGAGGGCCACGGCACCGGCACCACGCTGGGCGACCCGATCGAAGCGCAGGCCGTGCTGGCCACCTACGGCCAGGACCGGCCGGCGGGCAAGCCGTTGTGGCTGGGCTCGATCAAGTCGAACATCGGCCACGCGCAGGCGGCGGCCGGCGTCGGTGGCGTGATCAAGGTGGTCGAGGCGCTGCGCCACGGCCTGCTGCCGAAGACGCTGCACGTCACCGAGCCGTCGACCGAGGTCGACTGGGCTTCCGGCGATGTCGAGCTGCTGACCGAGGCTCGGGCGTGGGCCTCGGAAGGACGACCGCGCCGGGCCGGGATCTCGTCGTTCGGCGTGAGCGGCACCAACGCGCACGTGATCGTGGAGGAAGCGCCGGAGCCGGAAGCGGCCGACGTGGTTTCGCCGAGCTGGCCTCTCGGTGTTCCGGTGCCGATGCCGGTGGCCGGACACGGTGCGGCTGCGCTGGCGGCGCAAGCTTCACGTTTGTCCGAAGTGGATGGCGTCTCGGCGCTGGATCTCGGGTTGTCGCTGGCCACCTCGCGGTCGCCGCTGTCGCACCGGGCCGTGGTGCTGGCCGACGACCACGCGGGCGCGATCGCCGCGCTGGCGGCGGGGCAGACCGCGCCGGGCCTGATCACGGCCCCGCAGGCCGAGGGACAGACCGCGTTCCTGTTCTCCGGTCAGGGCGCGCAGCGCGCCGGGATGGGCGCCGAGCTGGCGGCCGCGTTCCCGGTGTTCGCGGCGGCCTTCGACGAGGTGTGCGCGGAGCTGGACCAGCACCTCGACCGGCCGCTCAAGACGGTGGTGGTCGAGAAGCCGCGGCTGATCAACCAGACCGGGTACACGCAGCCGGCGTTGTTCGCGATCGAGGTCGCGCTGTTCCGGCTGCTGCGGTCGTGGGGGATCAAGCCCGACTACCTGCTCGGCCACTCGATCGGTGAGCTGGCCGCCGCGCACGTGTCCGGAATCCTGTCGCTGGCCGACGCGGCCACGCTGGTCGCCGCTCGCGCGAAACTGATGCAGGCGCTGCCGGCCGGCGGCGCGATGGTTGCCTTGCAGGCGACTGAGGACGAGGTCACGCCGCACCTGACCGCGGACGTGAGCATTGCCGCCATCAACGGTCCGGACTCCGTGGTGCTCTCGGGGACCGAGGACGCCGTCGCGGCCGTGGTCGCGCAGTTCGCCGGGCGCAAGTCTTCGAAGCTCAAGGTCTCGCACGCGTTCCACTCGCCGCTGATGGAGCCGATGCTCGCCGAGTTCCGCGCGGTGGCCGCCGGATTGACCTACGGCACGCCGGAGATCCCGATCGTCTCGACCGTCGGCCCTGATGTCGACATGTCCACTCCGGACTACTGGGTCGGCCAGGTCCGCGCGGCGGTCCGGTTCCACGCCGGGATCGCCACGCTGACCTCCCACGGCGTCGGCCGGTTCGTCGAGGTCGGGCCCGACGGCGTGCTGTCCGCGCTGGTCCGCCGGACGAGTACCGCCACCGTGGTGCCGGTGCTGCGCAAGGACCGTCCCGAGCCGCAGGCCGCGCTCACGGCGCTGGCCGAGCTGTACGTGAGCGGTCTCGAGCCCGACTGGGCCTCGGTCTTCGCCGACCGTGGCGCGCAGCGCGTCGACCTGCCGCCGTATGCGTTCCAGCGCAAGCGCTACTGGCTCGCCGCGCGCGCCAACCGCGACGAGATCACCGGTGCCGGCCTCCGTTCGGTGGGGCACCCGTTGCTCGGCGCGGCCGTCGCGCTCGCCGGCAGCGACGGGGTCGTGCTCACCGGGCGGCTCGCCGTCGAGACGCACCCGTGGCTGGCCGAGCACCGCCTCGGCGACGTGGTGGCCGTGCCCGGCACCGCGTTCCTCGAGCTGGTCGTGCACGCCGGCGACCAGGTCGGCGCCGGCCGCATCGACGAGCTCACGCTCGGCAGCCCGCTGGTCCTGCCGGCTCGCGGTGGTGTTCAGGTGCAGGTGACGGTGGGTGCCGCGGGGGAGCACGACGTCCGCCCGGTCACCGTCCACTCGCGACCGGAGGAAGGTACCGAGTGGACGCTGCACGCGTCCGGCACCGTTGCCCCGCAGTCGCCTCGCGGCGGAACCGCGCTCACCGAGTGGCCGCCGGCCGGCGCCGAACCGGTCGCGATCGACGGCCTCTACGACGACTTCGCCGACACCGGCTTGACCTATGGCCCGCTCTTCCGCTCGCTGCGCGCCGTGTGGCAGCGCGGGCGCGAGGTGTTCGCCGAGGTCACGCTGCCGGAAGACAGCGACGCAGGCCGGTTCGGCCTGCACCCGGCCGCACTCGACGCCTGCACCCACGCCCTGCGCGTGGCCGGCGGCGGCGACGGTGGGGTCGGCCGCGTGCCGTTCTGCTGGACCGGAGTCGAGCTGCACGCCACCGGCGCGGCCTCGCTGCGGGTGCGTTTCACGCCGACCACCGACGACGGCTTCGAAGTCGTGCTCGCCGACGCCACGGGCGCACCGGTGGCGACCGTCGCCGAGACGGTGTTCCGCGCGTTCACCACGCCCGTCGCGACCGAGCAGGCGGCGCCGCTCTACCGCGTGGAGTGGCAGCGCGTAGCGGAGTCCGAAGTGGACGCGTCCGGGCTCGAGGTCTTCGACGCCACCGGCGCCGGCGACGCGCACGAGGCGACCCACCGCGTGCTCGCCGCGCTGCGGACCTGGCTCGCCGAGCCGCACGAGGACCACGAACGCCTGGTTGTCGTCACCCGCGGCGCGGTGGCGGCCGGCGGCGATGTCACGGACCTCGCCGCGTCCGCCGTGTGGGGGCTCGTGCGCTCGGCGCAGGAGGAGAACCCGGATTCGGTCCTGCTGCTCGACCTCGACCCTCAGGACACCGCTGAAGCCGCCGACGTGCTGCCGCGGGTGCTGGCTTCGGGTGAACCTCAGGTCGCCGTCCGTCTCGGCGTGCTCCTCGCGCCCCGGCTCGTGCGCACCGCGCCGGAGCTGGAGCGGCCGTACTTCTGCCCGCACGGCACGGTGCTGATCACCGGCGCGTCCGGCGCGCTGGGCGGCAAGCTCGCGCGCCACCTCGCTGCCGAACACGGCGTGCGCCGGCTGCTGCTGGTGAGCCGCCGGACCACGCCCGAGCTGGAACAGCTCGCCACCGACCTGCGGGAACTCGACGTGGACGTGCGGCTCGCGCGCTGCGACGTCGCCGACCGCGTGGCGCTGGCCGAGGTGCTCGCGGCCATCCCGGCCGAAAACCCGCTGACCGCCGTGGTCCACGCGGCCGGGGTGCTCGACGACGGTGTGGTCACCGCATTGACGCCGGAGCGCGTCGACACCGTGCTCGCGCCCAAGGTCGACGGCGCGCTCAACCTGCACGAGCTGACTCGCGACACCGCTCTCTCGGCGTTCGTGCTGTTCTCCTCGGTCTCGGGGGTGCTCGGCGCGCCGGGCCAAGGCAGTTACGCCGCCGCCAACGCGTTCCTCGACGCGCTGGCCGCCCACCGCGTCGCGCACGGCCTGCCGGGCCTGTCGCTCGACTGGGGCCTGTGGGGCGAGGTCGGCGGCATGGGCGGCACGCTCACCCAGGAGGAGGTGACGCGGCTCGCGTCGAGCGGCATCGTGCCACTGTCCACTGCGGACGGTCTCGCGCTGTTCGACCGGGCGCTCGCCGTGCGGCAGCCGACCGTGGTCCCGGCGAAGCTCGACCTGCCGGCGCTGCGCAAGCTCGACCGGATCCCACGCACGCTGGACCAGCTCGTCGGTTCGACCCGGCGCGTGGCGGCGACGGCCGAGACCACGGTGGATTCCTTCGCGGGCCGCCTGCTGCGACTGCCGGAGGAAGACCGTCGCGACGCCGTGCTGGAGCTGGTGCGCGGCCACGCCGCCACCGTGCTCGGCTACGGCGGTGCGCACGAAATCGAGCCCACGGCCCAGTTCCAGTCGCTCGGGTTCGACTCGCTCACCGCGATCGAGCTGCGCAACGGCCTCACCGCGGCCACCGGCCAGCGGCTGCCGGCCACGCTCATCTTCGACCACCCGACGCCGGCCGCGCTGGCCGCGCACCTGCTCGGCGAGCTGGCGGGCACGGCCGAAGAAGTCGTGGCGGTCACGGCCGGTGCGTCCGACGAACCCATCGCCATCGTCGGCATGGCCTGCCGTCTGCCGGGCGGGGTGACCTCGCCCGAGCAGCTGTGGGAGCTGGTGGCCGAGGGCCGCGACGCCATCGGCGATTTCCCGGCCGACCGCGGCTGGGACGTCGCCGGCCTGCTCGACCCGACCGGCCGTCGCCCCGGCACCACCTACGTGGCGCGCGGCGGGTTCGTGTACGACGCGGGTGACTTCGACGCGACGTTCTTCGGCGTCTCGCCGAAGGAAGCGCCGGCCATCGACCCGCAGCAGCGGCTGCTGCTCGAAGCGTCGTGGGAGGCGCTGGAGCGCGCCGGCATCGACCCGGTGTCGCTCAAGGGCAGCCCGACCGGCGTGTACGCGGGCGTGCAGTACCACGACTACGTGGGCGCCAACAGCGCCGGCTCGATCGTGACCGGGCGCGTTTCCTACACGCTCGGGCTGGAAGGCCCCTCGGTGAGCATCGACACCGCGTGCTCGTCTTCGCTGGTCGCTATGCACATGGCGGCCCAGGCCCTGCGCGGCGGCGACTGCTCGCTCGCACTGGCCGGCGGTGTCACGGTGATGGCGACGCCGGAGACGTTCGTGGAGTTCAGCCGCCAGCAGGGGCTCGCGGCCGACGGCCGGTGCAAGGTGTTCTCCGACGACGCCGACGGCACCACCTGGTCCGAGGGCGTCGGCGTGCTGGTGCTCGAACGCCTCGCCGACGCGCGGGCCAACGGGCACCCGGTGCTCGCGGTGCTGAAGGGCAGCGCGGTCAACCAGGACGGCACCTCCAACGGCCTCACCGCGCCCAACGGTCCCGCGCAGCAGCGCGTGATCCGCGCGGCGCTGGCCGACGCCGGCCTCGAACCGTCCGAAGTGGACGCGGTCGAGGCGCACGGCACCGGTACCAAGCTCGGTGACCCGATCGAGGTCCAGGCGCTGCTGGCGACCTACGGCACGCAGACGTCGGTCGAGCGTCCGCTGTGGATCGGCTCGGTGAAGTCGAACATCGGCCACACGCAGGCCGCGGCCGGTGCGGCCGGGGTGATCAAGATGGTGCTGGCGATGCAGCACGGTGAGCTGCCCGCGACGCTGCACGTCGGCCGGCCCTCGACCGAGATCGACTGGTCGACCGGTGCGGTCCGGGCGCTGGTCGAGCCGGTGAAGTGGCTGCCGAACGGACACACGCGCCGCGCCGGCGTCTCGTCGTTCGGCGTGAGCGGCACCAACGCGCACGTGATCCTGGAGGAAGGCGACCGGCGTGAGGTGGTGTCCGGCGGCGTGCCGGAGCACGACGGACCGGTCGCGTGGCCGGTGTCCGGCCGTGGCGCGGCCGCGCTGCGGGCGCAGGCCGAGCAGTTGATGTCCTATGTGGACGAGGAGCCGGACGGCAGCCTCGCCGACATCGGCCTGGCGCTGGCCACCACGCGCAGCGCGTTCGACCGCCGGGCGGTGCTGATCGGCAGCCGGTCGCCGCAGTTCGTGCGGGGTCTCGCGGCGCTGGTCGACGAGGAAGAGGCGCGCGGGGTCGTCAGCGGGGTCACGACCTCGGGGCGCACGGCGTTCCTGTTCGCGGGCCAGGGTTCGCAGCGCGTGGGCATGGGACAGCGGCTCGCGGAGCAGCAGCCGGTGTTCGCCGCCGCGTACGAAGAGGTGTGCGCGGAGCTGGACCGGCACCTCGATCGGCCGATCCGTGCGGTGATCGACAGCGGCGAGGCGCTCGACGACACGCGCTACACGCAGCCGGCGCTGTTCGCGCTGGAGGTCGCGTTGTTCCGATTGGTCCGGTCGTGGGGCGTGAAGCCCGACGTGCTGGCCGGCCACTCGATCGGCGAGCTCGCCGCGGCCCACTGCGCCGGCGTGCTTTCGCTGGCTGACGCAGCCAAGCTGGTGGTCGCCCGCGGTGCGTTGATGCAGGCGTTGCCGGCGGGCGGCGCGATGGTCGCGATCGACGCGACGCCGGACGCGGTGCTCGAAGCCGCCGCCGGCACGGTCGATCTCGCCGCGGTGAACGGCCCGAGTTCGGTGGTGATCTCCGGCGCGGCCGACGCCGTGGCCGCGGTGGCGGCGAAGTTCGAGCGCACCAAGCAGCTGCGGGTCTCGCACGCGTTCCACTCGCGACTGATGGACCCGATGCTCGCGGAGTTCCGTGCGGTCGCGGAAGGACTGACCTACGCCGAGCCGCGGATCCCGGTGATCTCGACGGTGACCGGCGAGCCGGCGGACCTCACGTCGCCGGAGTACTGGGTTCGGCAGGTCCGGGAAGGTGTCCGGTTCTTCGACGCGGTGACCCGCGCGGCCGCCGACGGCGCCTCGCGGTTCCTCGAACTCGGCCCGGACACCACGCTCACCGCCATGGCCACCGCGTGCCTCGACGACCGGCCGGACGGTCTGGTGCTCACGGCGTTGCTGCACAAGGACCAGGACGAAGCCGTGACCGCGCTGACCGGGCTGGCCCGGCTGCACGTGAGCGGCCTCGACGTGGACTGGGCCGCCGTCTACGAGCCGACCGGCGCTCGCCCGGTCGCGCTGCCGACCTATCCGTTCCAGCGGCAGCGCTACTGGCTGGAGAGCACCGCTTCGGCGGCCGCGCAGGAAGACCACCCGCTGCTCGGCTCGGCGCTCGAACTGGCCGACGCCGGCGGGCTGCTGTTCTCCGGACGCGTGTCGGTGGGCACGCAGCCGTGGCTGGCCGACCACGTCGTCGGCGGCGCGATCCTCTTCCCCGGCACCGGGTTCGTCGAGATGGCGATCCGCGCCGGCGACGAGGCCGGGTGCCCGCGCCTCGACGAGCTGACGCTGGAGTACCCGCTGGTGGTGCCCGAGCGCAGCGGCGTGCGCGTGCAGTTCGCCCTCACCGCACCGGACGGCACCGGCACGCGGACGTTCACCGTCCACTCGCGCCCGGAAGGGGACGGCACGCCGTGGACGCGGCACGCCACCGGCCGGCTCGCGAAGGCGGACAAGGCCGGCAAGTTCGACCTGGGCCCGTGGCCGCCGGCAGCCGAGCAGGTGCGGCTCGACGGCACCTACGAGGAGCTGGCGTCCGACGGTCTCGAGTACGGGCCGGCGTTCCGCGGTCTCGTGGCGGCGTGGAAACACGACGGCGAGGCGTTCGCCGAGATCCAGCTGCCCGCTTCGGTGTCCGAAGTGGACCGGTACGGCATCCACCCGGCTGTGCTCGACGCGGCCCTGCACACGATCGGCGTGTCGGGAGCGCTCGGCACCGAGCCGATGCTGCCGTTCGCGTGGGAAGGCGTGCGGCTGCACGCGGTCGGCGCGACCACGCTGCGGGTGCACGTGAAGCCGATCGGCACCGGGGCCGTGGCCCTGGACATCGCCGACGGCACGGGCGCGCCGGTCGTCTCGGTCGAATCGCTGCTGCTGCGCCCGATGTCGGCGGTGCCGCAGGCGGCCGAGCCGACGGGCGGCGACTCGCTGTTCCGCGTGGCCTGGGAACCGGCGGAGCTCGACGCCGTCGCCGAGGTCACCGACTGGACCGTGGTCGGGCCGGATCCGTTCGGCCTGGCCTGTGAGCTCGGCGCGCGGACCACAGCGGACTTCGCCGACGCGTCGGGCCTGCTCGTGTTGTCCGCGGGCGGCGACGACGTGCACACCGAACTGCACCGCGTGCTCGGGCTCCTGCAGGAGTTCCTGGCGCAGCCGGACGGTTCGCTGGTCGTGGTCACGCGCGGCGCGGTCGCCACGGAGCTGGGCGAGAACCCGGATCCGGTCGGCGCGGCCGTGGCCGGGCTGGTGCGCTCGGCGCAGGCCGAGCACCCGGACCGCGTCACGCTCGTGGACCTCGGCACCGGCACGCCGACCGGGCGCACGCTGGCGGCGGTGTCCGCTTCGGACGAACCGCAGGTCGCCTTGCGGACCGGTTCAGTGCTCGTGCCGCGGCTGCGCCGGGCTAGCGACGCGGCGGCCGCACCCGTCTGGCGAGCCGAGGGCACGGTGCTCGTCACCGGCGCCACCGGCGCGCTGGGCAGCGCCGTGGCGCGGCACCTGGTGACCGAACACGATGTGCGCAGCCTGCTGCTCGTCAGCCGCCGCGGTGGGGACGCGCCCGGCGCCGCGGAACTGCGCGACGAACTGACCGGCCTGGGTGCCGACGTCACGCTCGCCGCCTGCGACGTGGCCGACCGTGCCGCCGTTTCCCAGCTGCTGCAGGGGGTCGATCTGCAGGCTGTGGTGCACGCGGCCGGTGTGCTCGACGACGGCGTGCTCACCTCGCTCACGCCGGAGCGGCTCGACACGGTGCTGCGGCCCAAGGTCGACGCCGCCGTGACCCTGCACGAGCTGACCCGCGACGCGGACCTCACCGCGTTCGTGCTGTTCTCCTCGGCCGCCGGCGTGCTCGGCGCACCGGGCCAGGGCAGCTACGCGGCGGCGAACGCCTACCTCGACGCGCTGGCGGCCCGCCGCCGTGCCGAAGGACTTGCCGGCACTTCACTCGCGTGGGGCCTGTGGGAAGGCGGCATGGGCGACGCGGTGCAGGACGCCGACGCGCACCGCATCGGCGAGACCGGCATCACCGCTTTGTCCACTGAGGACGGTCTACGGTTGCTCGACGCGGCGGCGGGCTCGGCGGAACCGCTGCTGGTGCCGATCGCGCTCGACCCGCGAGTGCTCGCGGCTTCGAGCGTCGACGATCTGCCGGCCGTGTTGCGGGAGTTCGCCGACGCACCGGGCCGGCGGGCGGCGCAGGACTCGGCGGGCGACTCGGAGTCGTTGGCGCAGAAGCTTTCGGCGCTCCCGGTGGCCAAGCGCGTGCCGACCGTGCTCACCCTGGTGCGCACCCACGCGGCCGCACTGCTCGGTCACGCCGGGCCGGAGGCGGTGGAGGCGGACCGTTCGTTCAACGAGGTGGGCTTCGACTCGTTGTCCGCCACCGGGTTCCGCAACAAGCTGAGCCTCGTGACGGGGCTGAAGCTGCCGGTGAGCCTCATCTTCGACTACCCGACGCCGCGGATCCTCGCCGAGCACCTCGTCGGCGAGCTGGCGCCTCAGGCCGCGGAAGCCGTTGTCGTGGCGGTAGAAGAGGACGAGCAGCCGGCCGTGGCCGCGTCGGCGATCGACGAGCTCGACGCCGACGCCCTCATCAGCCTGGCGATCGGGGGTGGCGACGACGACTAGCCACAGTCGACCCCTAACCCGGCCCGACCCGGCCATTATTGCCGCTGCCGCGGCGCCTGCGGTCCACTGGTGCGGACAGTTCACCGGGGCTCCTGGCCGGTATCCGAGCGAGACACCCGTTTTCGATCTTGACCCGAACGAGGAGAGGTAACCGATGGTCACCGGCTACGCAATAGAAGCACGGGGGCTGCGCAAGTCCTATGGCGATGTCGACGTGCTGGAGAGCGTCGACCTCAGCGTGGAGCGGGGCACCATGTTCGCGCTCCTGGGCCCCAACGGCGCCGGCAAGACCACGACCGTGCGGATCCTCAGCACGCTCCTGGAGGCCGACGGCGGCACCGTGTCCGTGAACGGGCACGACCTCGCCGGCCCGAAGCGCAAGGTGCGCGAGCAGATCGGCCTGACCGGGCAGGACACGGCGGTCGACGAGCTGCTCACCGGGCGCGAGAACCTCGAGATGATGGCCCGGCTGTTCCACCTGCCGGCCGCCGAGGCGAAGTCGCGCGCCACCGAGCTGCTCGCGCAGTTCGACCTGGTGGACGCGGCCACGCGGCAGGTCAAGACGTACTCCGGCGGGATGCGCCGCCGGCTCGACCTGGCGATCAGCCTCATCACCTCGCCGCCGGTGCTGTTCCTCGACGAGCCCACCACGGGCCTCGACCCGCGCAGCCGCTCGGCGATGTGGGACGCGATCCGCAAGCTCCTCGACGGCGGCACCACCATCCTGCTCACCACGCAGTACCTCGAAGAGGCCGACCAGCTCGCCGACCGCATCGCGGTGATCGACAAGGGCCGCGTCGTCGCCGAGGGCACGGCGGCCGAGCTCAAGCGCACGGTCGGCACCGAACGCCTCAAGCTCACCTTCGCCACGCCGCTCGAGGCCGAGCGCGCGCACACCGTGGTCGGCGGGGTGGTGCTGGCGGAGACGCTGAGCGTCGCCATCGACCAGCCCACTCAGGTCCGGCGGGTGCTCAACCAGATCGCCGACGCGGGCCTCGAGACCACGCGTCTCGAACTCTCCGAACCGACCCTCGACGACGTGTTCCACACCCTTACCTCAACCGCGGGAGAGAAGTGATGACCCAGACCCTGTCGCGGGAGACGGAGGGGACGCAGATCCCCGCCACTCCCACCCGTTCGGCGCTGGCGCTCGCGGTGTCCGACTACCGGGTGCTGATCGGGCGCAACATCAAGCACATCACCCGCAACCCCGAGATGCTGATCCAGGCGGTGTCCCTGCCGATCGTCCTGCTGCTGCTCTTCCGCTTCATGTTCGGCGGCGCGATCAACCTGCCCGGCATGGCCTACATCGACTACCTCGTGCCCGGCCTGGTCGTGGTCAGCATCGGCTTCAACTCCACGTCCACTGTGGTCGGTGTCGCCGCCGACCTCACCAACGGTCTCGTCGAACGCTTCCGCTCCATGCCGATGGCCGGCTCGGCCGTGCTGGTCGGGCACGTGGTCTCCGGCGTGCTGCGCAGCGTGATCTCCCTGGTGGTCATGGTGGCCGTCGGCCTCGCGATCGGCTTCCGCCCCGGCGGCGGCGTGCTCGGCTGGCTCGGCGCGGTCGGCCTGCTCGTGTTGTTCGCGGCCGGCGTCTTCTGGCTGGCCACCCTGCTCGGCACGATCGCCAAGACGATCGAGGGCGCGAGCGGGCTGGGCATGATCCTGGTGTTCATCCCCTACGCCACCAGCGCGCTCGTGCCCACCGCGTCGATGCCCGGCGTCCTGCGGGTCATCGTCGACAACCAGCCGGTGACCGTCCTGATCGACGCGGCCCGGGCCCTGATGAACGGCTTGCCGCTGGGCTCCACGGGCTGGCTCGCCCTCGCCTGGTGGGTACCGATCACGGTCCTCGCGGCGTGGTTCACGGTGCGCAAGTACCACCAGCGCGCCGCCGTGTGAGGTTCGCCTGGTTCGAGAGGCGGTCCGCCATTCGGCGGGCCGCCTTTTGGCCGTGCTTTAGATGCCCCGGGCACGCTGGGTGCAGCCAAGACCAGCGCGTGAAGTGAGGTGGCCCCCGTGATGCCGACCCGCATCGACGAAATGCCGGTGGATGTGCTCGACGTGTGGCTTGCCCCGTTGGCTGATGATCCGGCTGGAGCTGTGGCTTTTCTCGCGGAGGTGACCGATCGGGTCTCTCGCCGGCGTCGGGGTGGGCGGGTGCTGGTGGTCGGTGGGGGGCCGGTTGCGGATGCGTTGGCTGGGGAGGACTACTCGGTGAGTGTGTCTTCGGCGGAGCTCGGCCGGGTCGATTGTGTGTATGCCGGCGGGGATGTGTTGGCGAGGTTGGGGTCGCAGGCGGAGCAGGTGCGGGCTGTGCGGCGGTGGGCTTCGGTGCTGAGGCCGGGTGGGGCGTTGGTGGTGCAGGGGCGGGTGCCGGATCCTGGGCGGTGGGTTGGTGGGGGGTTTGTGAGGTCGGTGGATTGTGTGGGGCAGCGGGTGGTGTTGGGTGGCGTTGGTGGAGTTGTGCGGTACGTGTGGCCTGGGGAGTTGGATTTGATGGGGGAGATGGTGGGGTTGGCGTTGGATTCTCGGTGGGGTGGGTGGTACGGGGAACCGGTGGAGTGTGGGGGAGCGGTTGTGTCTGTGTATCGGAGTTGAGGTTGGGGTTCTGGCTGACTGACTGCGGCTCGGCGCGCGGAGCGCACCATTGCGCCGGGTGAGCTGGTGGGTGGGCACCCCGATTTTCTAGTGTGACGACGGTAGGGATCGGCTTGTCAAGGCGGGAAAGATGCCTTGACAAGCCGATCCCTACCGTGTTTTTGAAGGGCATCGGGGGCCGGGCGGGGGAAGGGGTTCGGGGAGGGTTTGGGGGGTGGGTGAGTTTGTGCTGCCGGCTCCCGGTTTTGTGGGTGGGGCGCGGGGGTTTGGTGGGTTGGCCCGGTGCGTCGGCGGCCGGCGGTTGGTGAGTCGGCGTTGTGAGTTGAGTTGGTGGTGAGCTGCGGTAGACCGCCGAGCCGCCGAGCCGCCGAGCCCGCCAACCTGCGAGCCACCAAGGTCGCCGTGCCATCAAGGTCGCCGTGCCATCAAGCCGCCGAGCGACCGAGCCGCCAAGCCGCCAAGTTCGCCAACCTGCGAGCCGCCAAGCCATCAAGCTCGCCGACTGCGAGCCCGCCATGCCATCAAGCCACCAAGCTCACCAACCTGCGAGCCGCCACCCCACGACCTATGAGCCGTGAACCCGCTTCTCGTGCGTCTCGAACCCGCAAGGCTGGCGAACCCGTGAGCCTTGCGGGTGGCGAAGCCGTAACCCATGTGCCCGCAACCCTTGAGCCGGGTGCGCCAGGAATCAATTGGCCCGCGAGCTCACGAGCGCAACACGTGAGCCGGTGAGTTCGCGACTTGTAACCCGCGGGCCCTGAGTCGCGAACCCGCCATCCAAGTGCGTACAACCCGCGATCTTGTTAGCCATTGGCTCGCGATCCCAGTGTGCGAACTGGCGAGCCCCCAACCCGCGACCCGCGACCCGCGACCCGCGACCCGCAAGCCAGGAGCCGCTGGCCTGCGAGCGCTACATGCGAACCGTCGAGCCCGCAAGGTCGCAACCCGTGGCCCTGCGAGTCGCGAACCCGGAACCCGTGTGCCCGGAGCTATTGGCTTTGCGAGCGCGCGAATCGCTACCTGTGCGCCGGCCACCCACCAACCCGCCGACCGCGAGCCCATCCGCTCGCGAGCCGCAGTCCTTGAGCCCCGTAGTGCTCGAGCCGCAACCCGCGAACCGGTGAGTCCGCGAGACCGCAACCCGCGAGCCGCGACCCGGCGAGCCGACAGCCAGGGAGCCACCGACCAAACGAGCCACCGACCAAACGAGCCGCCGACCAAACGAGCCACCAACCCCGAGCTACCAACTCTCGGGGCCACCGACCACCGGGCCGCCAACCGCCGGGCGACCAACCACCGCGCTACGAACCCATCGAGCCCGCAAGTCCGCCAGCACCACGAAGTCCGAACTTGCCGACCCGCCAACTACCGGCTCGCCAACTCAATGACCGCCGGTGCGCTCATCGCTCGTTCGCCGAGCGATTGGCCCGCGAGCCCAGTGTGCGAACCGGCGAGCCCGCAAGCGGTGGCCCTGCGAGTCGCGAACCCGTGTGTCCGCGAGCCCGGGAACTACTGGCCTTGCGAGCCCGCGAGGCGCGCTACCCGTGAGCCGTGCGAGCCCGCGAACCGCTACCCACCAACCCGCCACCCGCGAGCCCACCGGCTCGCGAGCCGCAATCCTCGAGCCACAGTCCTCGAGCCGTGACCCTCGAACCGGCGAGCCCGCAACCTGCGCGCCACCAACCGACGAGCCGACCGGTGCAATCCACCAGCTTGCCAACCCGCAGTTGGCGAGTTCGCAACTCGCACGCCCCGAACCGCCGCACCCGCAAGCCGGCGATCCCCCGCGAAACCCAACCCCGCAACTTGAGAACCCGTGATCCCTGCAAGCCGCTAGCCCGCAACCCCGGGACCATGCGAGCCCGCGAGCTGGCGCGCCGGTGAGCCGCAACCCGCGAGCCGGTGAGTCCGCAACACGCAACACGCAACCCGCGAGCTGGCGTGCCGCCAGCGAGGGAGCCACCGACCGAACGAGCCACCAACTCTCCGAGTTACCAACCCTCCGGGGCCACCGACCACCGCGCTACCAACCCACCGAGCCCGCAAGCCCGCCGCGGATCACGAAGCCCGAACTCGCCGACCACCAACTGCTGGTTGACCAACTCAACGACCGCCGGCGCGCTGATCGCTGGATCGCCGAGCGGTGATCCCTCAACCCACCCGACTACCGACCGCCAGCTCTTGAGCGCCGACCACCAACCCGGCAGCCCCCGGTCCCGATCTAACGACCTTCGGTCCACCAATCCACCAACCGGCAGCAAAAAGGCCCGGTTACTGCAACAGCAGTAACCGGGCCCACAAGCGGAAGCAAGCGACAGCCGCAGCAATCACACCGCGTCAGACATCTCCCCCACCAAAATGCTCTGGTGCAGCTTTCGCAGCGACACCCCGGGCTCGATTCCCAGCTGCTGCACCAAGTTCTGCCGTGCGGAGGCGAAGGTTTCGAGGGCCTCCGCGCGGCGGTTGGAGCGGAGGAGGGCGGTCATGAGGTACTCGGTGAAGGTTTCGCGCAGGGTGTGTTCCTTGGCGAGCGCGGAGAGTTGCCCGACGACCTCGCGGTGGCGGCCGATGAGCAGCTCGGTTTCCATGAGGAGCTCGAGGCACTCGAGGCGGCTCTCTTCGAGCAGGGTGGCGTAGGCCTGCACGTCCGGGGAGTCGGTGAAGCCGCCGAAGGCGGGGCCGCGCCAGAGGTCGGCGGCGTGGCGCAGGACGGTGGCCGCTTGGCCGTAGCTGCGGTCCCAGTGGAGGGCGCGGCCTTCGTGGTAGAGGCGGGTGAAGCGGTCCGCGTCGAGTTCGTCGATGCCGACGTGGAGGGAGTAGCCGCGGGGGCTGGTGACCACCGGGCTGTCCTCGGCGTCGGCGGTGGTGCCGCGGAGGAGTTTGCGCAGTTGGGAGACGTAGACGTACAGGGCGGCGCTCGCGCGGGCCGGGGGGTTTTCGCCCCAGATTTCGCCGATGAGGTGCTCGGTGGTGATGACCTGGTTGTTCTTGGCCAGCAACACGGCGAGCAGCGTCTCGATCTTGCGCGCCCTCGGCGCGCTGACACCGGGCCGGCCGCTGACTCTGATCTGCCCGAGAATTTCGTAGTTCGTCATGAGTGCCCTCCGGTGTCCGCGTCGTCGGGAGCCGGCTCCGGCGGCGCCCCCAGCGCCCCTGCCTGCCGGTGTGGTGCCCGGCTCACGTGAGCAACTTACCAAACCGGGAGGTCGGTTTTCAAGACAAAACCGGGAGGTTGGTCGGTTTTGATCAAGGAAAATGGCCTTCAACCTGGTGAGAGCCCCTGATTTATGCCCCGAAATCTTGTAAACCGGGCGGTTGGTATCTTACTCTGGAGAGGTCGAGCGTGAGGTTCGCCCGCGCCCGGCCCGAGTGAGATGGGGAACGACGGTGACGAAGCAGGCGCGCGCGGAGCAGACCCGGATCCTGGTGCTGGCCGCCGCCGCGGAGCTGCTGCACCGCGACGGTTACGCGGCCACCAGCATGGTGGACATCGCCCGGCAGGCGGGCATCACCAAGGGCGGCCTGTACTTCCACTTCTCCTCGAAGGACGAGATCTGCGACGAGGTCCAGGACGCCGCGGTCGCCGTGCTGCGGGAGCACGTGTCCCGCATCGACCGGCGCATCACCGCGCCGCCGCCCGCGCTGCGGCGCCTGGCCGACCTCAGCCGCGCGTTGATGCACTGGCTGGGCACCGATCCGCGGATCGGTGCCAGCTTCCGGCTCACGCGCGAGATGGGCGCGAAAGACGCCCGCTACGTCACCTTCACGCGCGCCTGGCTCGCCCAGGTGCGCAGCTACATCTCCGAGGCGCACGACGCGGGCGAGCTCAGCGCCGAGGTCCTGCCCGACATGGCCACCCTGCTGGTGGTGGTCACCTGCGTGGGCCTCGAATCCGTGGTCGCGAGCGGCACCATCGCGCCGGACACCGACCTCACCCGCACGCTTTCCGAGCTGTGGCGCGTGATCGAGCTGGCCGAGGCGGTCCCGAGTGTCGGCGTACGTCGGTCCTGACCGCGCGCGAAGCGAGTGCAGCGGTCAGGCAGGTGGTTCCTCGAGGTTCCCGCTTCCAAGGTCTGGCACGTGATCGAGCTGGCCGAGCCGGTCCCGACCACCACCGCGCGACGGTCCTGACCTCGCCGCCCGGGAGCTGAACCGATCCGTCCCCGGAAGTCGCGCGAGCCTGCACCGGACGACCAAGCCATGCCATGCCATGCCCTGAGCAACTCACCTCTACAGAACCCCCGCCCTCCCAAGGGGGCGTCCCCGTCCCATTCTACCGTCCGCCACCGACGAAAACGGCCGGTGAGGCCCCGGCGGGCGGAGTTGTCCACAGGGCGGGCGAGTTGTGGACAACGCGAAACCCGCTGGTGAGAGCACAGAGAGGCCGCCGCCAAAGCAGGCAGCCGCGTGATCAGCCCAAGAAGTCCCAGTCGCCCAGGATCGGCGCCACCCGGATCAGGCCGGCAGTTCCTCGAGGTTCCCGGCCGCCGCGAACTTGTGCAGGCGGCGCGGCGGGACGATCGAGGGCAGCATCGTCGCCCACATGAAGGTGACCCGTTCGCGCAGGTCGGTGCGGCCCGTGAGTACCTGGGAGCTGAGCTGGATCCCGGTGAACGAGGACACCGTGTACTGCGCGAGCTCGTGCGCGTTCACGTCCTTGCGCAGGTCGCCGGCGGCCCTGGCGGCCAGCAGGCACGCGTGGACCAGGTCGATCCACTGCTTGTACGCGCTGGCGGCCGGCGTGACGAACGAGCCCTGCTCGATCACGAGTCGGATGCTGGCGCGCACGTGGACGTCGTTCTGCAGGCCGACGGCCAGGCTGTGACACCAGTCGATCACGGTCTGCAGGCCGGGGTTCTCGAGCATCGGCGACGAGTCCAGCACGGCGAACTGCTCCTGCATCAGCGCGTCCGCGAGGTCTTCCTTCGACTTGAAGTGGAAGTAGAGCGCACCCTTGGTCACGCCCGCCTCGGTCAGGATGTCGGACAGGCTCGCACCGAGGAAGCCGACCGCGTCGAACCGCGAGGCGGCCGCCGCGAGGATGGTTCTCCTGGTCTGCTCCGCGCGTTCCTGGCGAGCCACGGCCAAACTCCTTCGTGCACAGGGAAAAACGGTCCGTGCCGGACCCGGGCAAGCCATCAGTGTACCGGCTGGCGGGCCGTAGAGCCAGCGAAAAAAACCGGTAGGTAGGTATGGTTTTGCGGGTCGAATTCCGCTAGAAATTGAACGGGGGAGTACTGGGGAAACTGGGGAAAATCTTTCTGGGAGGTCCGACATGGTCGGCACGCTGCTTCAGAAGACCGTAGGAAGAACATCAACAGAAACGATCGATGAAGGTCCGGCGAAGAAGTCACTCGACTTCCAGCAGACCATCCCGCGCAGCCTCGTGCACCGGGCGGCGGTCTCGGAGGTCTTCGTCACCGATCTGAACATCCTGGGGCCGCACCGCTTCGAGGTGGGCGCCCAGTGGCCGCGCCGCCACGGCTTCTTCGGCCCGGCCACGCCGTCGTCGCACGATCCGCTGCTGTACACGGAAACCTGCCGCCAGGCCGCGATGCTGCTGGCCCACCGCGCGTACGGGGTGCCGCTCGGCTACAACTTCCTGTCCGATCACAAGAGCTTCGCGATCGGCGCGGCCGGGCTGGCCACCGACTGCCGGCCGGTGAACGTGGAGCTGCAGGTCAGCGCCCACGACGTGCAGTACCGCGGCAAGAACGTGGGCGGCATGCGCTTCGAGTTCGACGTGTTCCGCGACGGCACGTACGTCGGCAACGCCTCGGAACGCTGGCGTTGCGTCTCCTCGGCCGTGTACCGCCGGGTGCGCGGAGACCACTTCGCGGCGACGCCGTTCCAGGTCAAGGTGCGGCCCACCGTCGAGCCGGCCGAGGTCGGGCGCCACAACACGCAGGACGTGCTGGTGGCGGCCACCGATACGCCGGGAGCGTGGTCGCTGCAGTTCGACCCCGATCACCCCGTGTTGTTCGACCACACCGTGGACCACGTGCCCGGCATGGTCGTGGCGGAAGCCGCGCGCCAGGCCTCGCTCCTCACGGTGGCCGACCCGCACGCGCTGCCGCTGCGCGCGGAGTTCGAGTTCCACTCCTACCTGGAGTTCGACGCCGAATGCCTCATCGTCGGCCGCGAGCTCGGCACGGCCGGCGACGGCACCCGCCTCGTCCAGGTCGACATCCAGCAGCGCGGCAAGACCGCCGTCACGGCCACGCTGGCGATGCGCCTGTCATGACTGCCGACCTGGGGGCGGTCAGTACGACAGACATCCTGGTCACCGGCGCCACCGGCTTCATCGGCTCGGCCGTGGCGCGTGAACTTCTGGCGAACGGTTTCGGCCCGCGCCTGCGTGTGCTCGCGCGCCGGCCACTGCCCGATTGGCTGGCTGAAGCGGGCGTGCGGCCCTTCGCCGGCGACCTCACCGATCCGGCGAGCCTGGCCGGCGCGTGCACCGGAGTCACCACGCTCGTGCACCTCGCCGCGCAGGTCGGCGGCGACGAACAGGTCTGCACCGCCGTCAACGAAGACGGCACCCGCGCGCTGCTCGCGGAGGCGGCGCGCGCCGGCACCACGCGGGCGCTGCACCTGAGCACCTGCGCGGTCTACCGCGACGGTGATCACCGCGGCGCCACGGAATCCGCGCTGGCCACGGGCCCGGCGTCGGCTACAAGCCGCAGCCGCCTCGCCGCCGAACGGCTGGTGCGCGCGGCCGGCGGCGTGATCCTGCGGCCGCACCTGGTCTACGGCGTCGGCGACCGGCACGTGGTCCCGGCGCTGGTGCGGTGGCTTCGCGCGGTGCCGGCGTGGGCGGCCGGCGGCGACGCGCGGACCTCGGTGGTGTCGGTGACGGATCTCGCGGCGGTGGTCGTGGCGTTGATCCGGCGGCCGGCGCGGCCGGGCGAGGTCTTCCACGTGGCCGACCCGCGGCCGGTGCGGATGCGGCGCCTGGTCACGGCCGTGTGCGACCTGCTCGGCGAGCCTGTGCCGGCGGCGGACCTGCCGCTGGCCGAGCACCGCGAACGCACGCGCGAGGCCCTGCCGTGGCTCAGCGATCACCAGTTTTCCCTGCTCACGCGGGACCACTGGTACGAGAGCAGCCGCGTGTGGGCGCGCACCGGCGTCTCGGCGGGCCCGGGCCTCGCGGCGCGCCTGGCCGAGGCGGCGGACTTCTACCGGGAAACGCTCTTCAGTCCCGTCGGCGGAATATGACGCGATTCGAAGATCGAATAAAACGGAAAGTGTCCGGCTGAATTCGCACAGCAATTTCGATCATGACGGCCACCCGGAATTCATCCGGGTGGCCGTCCGCTTTTCCCGGCGGCCGGTGATCGTCGAAGATGGCGGCATGTCACGACGTGAGCTCGTGGTGCTCGGGTCGGCGAGCCAGACGCCGACCCGGCACCGCAACCACAACGGGTACCTCCTGCGTTTCGACACCGACGGCGTGCTGTTCGACCCCGGGGAGGGCACGCAACGGCAGATGACCCACGCCGGCGTGGCCGCCGCCGAGCTCACGCGCATCTGCATCACCCACTTCCACGGCGACCACAGCCTCGGCCTGTCGGCGGTGCTCCAGCGCCTGTCGCTCGACGCCGTGCCGCGGCCCGTGCGCTGCCACTACCCGGCCTCCGGCCAGGAGTTCTTCGAGCGCCTCCGTTACTCCACCGTCTACCACGAGCGCGCCACAGTCGTCCCCGCGCCGGTGCTCGCGGACGACTGGACCGACGGCCCGATCTCCGCCCACCCGCTCGACCACCGCATCGACTGCTTCGGCTACCGCTACACCGAACCCGACGGCGTCCGCATGCTCCCCGACCGCCTGGCCGCGGCCGGCCTCCACGGCCCCGCCATCAGCCGCCTGCAACGCGAGGGTTCAGTGCTCGTCGACGGCCGCGTCATCCGCCTCGACGAGGTGAGCGAACGCCGCCCCGGCCAAACCGTCGCCTTCGTCATGGACACCCGCCCCTGCCCCGGCGCCCTCACCTGCGCCCGCGACGCCGACCTCCTGGTCGCCGAATCCACCTTCCGCGCCGCCGACGCCGACCTCGCCACCCGCTACGGCCACCTCACCAGCACCGACGCCGGCCGGCTGGCGGCGGAGGCGGGGGTGCGGAAGCTGGTGCTCACGCACTTCTCGCAGCGGTACCCGTACGAGGACGCGGACGCGTTCGGGGAGGAAGCGGCGGCGGTGTTCGACGGGGAGATCCAGGTGGCTCGGGATTTTGATGTGATCCCGTTGCCTCGGCGGCGGTGAGGGTCTGGTGGTCGGTTGCCGTGGCCGGGCGGTGCCAGAGCGGTCAGGCTGCCGGTGGCCGGGCGCTGCTAGGTGGGCGTTAGGCGGGCGGTCAGGCGACGGCGATTGGGCTGTGGGGCAACGCTTCGGTGAAGCACGGCTTAAGGCTTCACCTGCCCCATCCGCCGGAGACGTCTCGCTAGCCTCGACCGAGCGATGTTGTTTGGCCCCTCACCAGGCCCGCACACAGACCCCCGCCCTCCTCGGGGGGGGTCCCTGTTCCAGTCTACCGAGGTCAGGGGCTCGGAAACCCGGAATCCGCAATCTGTGGACAACTCTCGAAAACGCAGACGGCCTGTGGGCAGCTCGTCGAAGACCAGGCTGGACTATGGACAACCCGCGTGCTTGATCAGCTAGGCCGGTGATGATCTGCGCGCTCGTCCGCCGACGACGGCGACAACCCGCGCGCCCGAACCGCGAAGCCCAGCTCCAACGCGCGCGCCCGAATGGCGAAGCTAGCTCCTAGCCCGCGCGCTTGACCGGAGAAGCCGCGACGACCCAACCCGCCCCCCGGTCCAAACCTCAACCCCACCCAACCCACACCCACCATCGCCTACACCACCCACCCGGCGTGTCGACACCCACGCTCACCAGCCCACCCCACCCGACATGACAAAATCCCCACCGATGTACACCCCCTCCGATCTCGCCGATCTGCTCGAGTGTGAGCACCGGAGCGTGCTCAACCAGGCGCTGCAGGCGGGCCTGCCCGGCGCGCCCGAGCCGACCGGGAAGCCTGATCAGCTGGCTGTGAAGCACGGCCGCGCGCACGAAGAAGCCACGCTCACGAGGCTGCGCGAGGAGACCGCTGTGGTCGAGATCGAGGAGCGGGAGCCGGCCGTGGCGGCGAAGGCGACGGAGGAGGCGCTGCGGGCCGGGGCGGCCGTGGTGTACCAGGCGGTGTTCCACGACGACGAGTTCAGCGGCCGCGCGGATTTCCTGCTGCGGGACGACCAGGGCCGCTACGAGGTGTACGACACGAAGCTCGCGCGGCACGCCAAGCCGTCGGCCGTGGTGCAGCTCGCGGCGTACGCGGACGCGCTCAGGCGCAAGGGGTGGCCCAGCGGGCCGGACATGCACCTGTTGCTCGGCGACGGCACCACGAAAACCCTGCGCGTCGACGATTTCCTGCCGCTGGTCGATCGCCTCAAGGCCCGGCTCGAGGATCGGCCCGCGAAGGTGCCGCTGCAGCTGTGGGCCGACGAGCGGCCGGCGTGCGGGGCGTGCCGGTTCGAGAAGCACTGCGCGACGGCGCGCGAGGCGGACCGGGACCTCTCTCTGGTGGCGGGGATGCGCGGGGACCAGCGGCGCAAGCTCGTGACGGCCGGCCTCGCCACGATCGACAAGCTCGCCGCCGCCGGGCCGGACGATCGGCCGCGCGACATGTCGGCCGGCACGTACACCACGTTGCGCGCGCAGGCCGCGATCCAGGTGCGCCAGGACGAAACCGGCGAGCTCGCCTACGAGGTGATCGACCCGGCCGCGCTCGCCGAGCTGCCCGCGCCGAGCCCGGGTGACGTGTTCTTCGACATGGAAGGCGACCCGTACGCGCTGGCGGGCACCGGCCTCGAGTACCTCTTCGGCGCCGTGACGACCGACCACCGTTTCATCCCGTTCTGGGCTCACAACCGGGCGCAGGAGAAGCGCGCGTTCGAGGAGTTCGTGGACTTCGCGAAGGCGCGGCTGGCCGAGCACCCCGGCGCGCACATCTACCACTACGCGCCCTACGAGGTCACGGCCGTGAAGCGCCTCGCCGCCGTGCACGGCACGCGTGAGGAGGAAGTCGACGAGCTGCTGCGAAACGGCGCGCTCGTGGACCTGTATGCAGTGGTGCGCAAGGCGTTGCGCGTGGGGCAGCGGTCGTACTCGATCAAGTACCTCGAGCCGCTCTACATGCCCGCCGCGCGCGAGGGCGACGTGAAGACGGCGGCTTCGAGCATCGAGGCCTACGAGGACTACCTCACGCTCACCACCGCGGGCGAGACCGAGCGCGCGTCCGAAGTGCTCAACGGCATCGGCGAGTACAACGAGTACGACTGCGTCTCCACCTTGCGGCTGCTGGGATTCCTGCACCAGGTCCGTGAAGACGAAGGCATCGAGCTGCTCACGCCCGAGCCGGAGTCCGAAGAGGACGCTCTGCTGCGCGAGTCCGAAGAGGACGTCGCCGCGCAGCGCCGGGCCGAGCGGGCGGCGGCGATGGCGGCGCTCGTCGACCCGCTGCTCGAAGGCCTGCCCGACGACCCGGCCGACTTCACCCCCGACGACCACGCCCGCGCGCTGCTCGCCGCGTCCGTCGGCTACCACCGGCGCGAGACGAATCCGGCGTGGTGGGAGTTCTTCCGGCAGCTGGCCGCGCCGCTCGGTGACCTGGAAGTGGACACGACGTGCGCTGTGCCGGTCGCGGTGTCGGTGGGTGAGTGGGTGCCGCCGTCGGGCCGCCTGCGCACGGCGAAGCGCACGCTGGTCGTGAGGTGCGACCCGGACCGGCCGCACCCGTTCGCGCCCGGCGACGACGTGCGGCTGCGCTACGGCGCTGAAGCTCGCGACGCGAAGGTGGTGGCGTCGAGCGCCGTCGAGCTCACGCTCGAGGAGAGCAGCGCGCCCGACGCGACCTCGAACGACCGCCCGGCCGCGGTGCTGGCCGGCAGCCCCGTGCGGCCCTCGCCGAAGGACGAGGCCGTGGCGGACCTCGCGCGGCTCGTCGGCGAAACCCTGCCCGCGCTGCCGAAACACCCCGGCGTGGACCTGCTGCGCCGCTCGACGCCGCGCCTGCGGACCGGCGACGCTCTGCCCGCTGCGGGTGAGGATCTGGTCGCGACGGTGATCGAGGCCGTCGACGCGCTCGACGGCTCGGTGCTTGCGGTGCAGGGCCCGCCGGGCGCCGGGAAAACCTACCTCGCGGGCAAGCTCATCGCGCACCTCGTGCGCTCGGGCAAGACGGTCGGGGTCACGTCCAACAGCCACAAGGCCGTGGAAAACGTGCTCTCGGCCGCGCTGGGCAACGCGCCTTCGCTGGCGTGCGCCAAGCGCGCGAAGCGCACGCCGGACCCCGACGCGCCGTGGGAGCAGCCGAAGGGCAACAACCAGCTCGTGCGCTGGCGCGAGGAGCACGACACCGGGCACCTCGTGGGCGGCACTGCGTGGACGTTCGCCAACGCGGCCGTGCGCGCGGAACCGTTCGACGTGCTCGTGATCGACGAGGCCGGCCAGTTCGCCTTGGCCGACGCGCTGGCCGTGTCGATGTGCGCCAAGAACGTGGTGCTGCTCGGGGATCCGCAGCAGCTGCCGCAGGTGGTGCAGGGCACGCACCCGGCGGGCGCGGAGGCCTCAGCGCTGGGACACCTGATCGGCGACGCCGACATCATGCCGCCGCACCTGGGCTACTTCCTCGACCAGACGCGGCGCATGCACCCGGCGGTGTGCGCGCCGGTGTCGCGGCTGTCCTACGCCGGGCTGCTGCATTCGCACCCGTCGGCGTCGCGGTCGGTCGACGGCGTCGCGTCGGGACTGTACCTCGCGTCGGTGGAGCACCGCGGGAACACCACGCGTTCGGTCGAGGAAGCGGCCGAGGTCGTCGCGGTGATTTCGGCGCTGCACGGGCGCCCGTGGGAGGGCCGTCCGCTCACCGACGAGGACTTCCTCGTGGTGGCGCCCTACAACCTGCAGGCCCGCGTGGTCACACGCGCGCTGGCCGACGCCGGGTTCGGCGACGTGCGAGTGGGCACGGTCGACCGGTTCCAGGGCCAGGAAGCGCCGGTGGTGATCACCACGATGACCTCGTCCTCGGCCGTCGACCTGCCGCGCGGGCTGGATTTCCTGCTCTCGCGCAACCGGCTGAACGTCGCGCTCTCGCGGGCGCAGTCCGTGGCGGTGCTGGTGTGCTCGCCGCACCTGCTCGAGGCCGACATCCGCACGGTGGAACAGATGCGGCTGGTGTCGGGCATGCTCGGGCTGCTGCAGGACGCGTTGCCCTGGCCCGGCTCCGGATAAGGGCGTGCCCCCGGTCCCGTCGCTGCGGAGGGGGAGTCGCGCGGGCCGGGAGCGGGGGCACTGGTTCCCGCCTCGGCGCCACGCCGATGGGGGGACCGGCGGGTGCGGGCGGGAGCTTTGTCGTGTCGGTACGGGGGTCGCCTCTCGGCGAGTGGCACGACCCGGCGTCTTGCGACGGCCCGGGAAGGCAAGAGGTGAGGCCCGGGGACACCCGCCGTACCGACACTCTGTACAACGTCCGCGCCGGGCCGGTGTTCCGGATTTCCCTTGTGACGCGGGTAACTCGCTGAGGTAATCCGCTGTTCAAGATCCACTGTGGACGGACGTGGATGCCCCCGCTCCCGCCGCGGCAGTGGGTTCCGGCGGCAGGAGCAGGGAGCACATGAGCCCGCCCCGCGCGGCCTCGGGGCAATTGCGGCGCAGCGGGACGGGGTGGCTTGGGGGTGGGTCGGGGTGAGGTTGGCCGGTGCGGGGGTCGCCTCTCGGCGGAGTGGCACGACCCGGCGTCTCGCGACGGCCCGGGAAGGCAGTGGGTGGAGCCCGGGGACACCACCGCACCGGCAAGGGGTGTAACTCTTGGTGCGCCGGGGATATTCCCCCACCCGGCCATGATCCACAGTAGAGGGTGCTCCCGCTCCCGACTCCGCCGACTGGGGGCTCGGCGGGCGAGAGCAGGAGCACTGGCGCCCACCCCGCGCCGCTGGGGGAGCAAGGCGGCGGGGCGGGTGGTCTGGCGCCGGTACGGGGGTCGCCTCTCGGCGAGTGACGCTACCCGGGGCCGGCGAACCGGCTGTCCGGGAAGGTGGAGTTGTGAGGCCCGGGGGACCCCTCCGTACCGACACTGGGTACAACGCCCGCGCCGCGCGAATGTTCCAGCGACGGCGAGTGACGTGGGTCGCGACCGATCGGGTGACCTGGGGAGGTTTGGGGAACAGGACGGCGGTTGTGTGGCGCGGGAGTGCGGTGGCGAGGGTTGCCGATCTGCTGACGGCGGGGAGGCGCAGGCTCGGCCTCGCGATCGGCGCGCCGGCGCCGCGAGGGCCGCGGATCTGCCGAAGGTTGGGGTGGTTTGGGAGTGGTTGCCTGGCGGGTCGGGGCGCGGGTCGCTGTGAACGGCGGCGGAACTACGTTGGCCGGGGCGGCTTCCGGAGTGGTGCGCTGGATTGCGGGTCGCTGATGTGTCGCGTGAGCGGTTGCTGTTCCAGTGAGGGCCGGGAGGTGCGGGCCGATGGTTGGGGTTTGGGAGTGGTTCCCAGGCGGGCCGGCGCACGGGTCGCGGTGAACGGCGGCGGATCCGCGTTGGCCGGGGCGGCTTGGGGGGTGGTGCGCCGGATGGCGGTTGCAGATGCGTCGCCGCGAGCGGTCTTCGACCCAGCTGAAGCCGGGCGGTGCGGGCCGATGGCTGGGGTGGTTTGGGAGCGTGCCTTGGCATGCCGGCGCGCGGGTCGCTGTGAACGGCGGCGGATCCGCGTTGGCCGGGGCGGCTGCCGGAGTCGTGCGGCGGATTGCCGGTCGCAGATGCGTCGCCGCGGGTGGCCTCCGACCCAGCTGAAGCCGGGAGGTGCCGGCTGCGATGTGCAGGTGGGCCGCCGCCGTGAGTGACTGCCGTTCCGGCGAGGGCCGCGGATGCGTCGATCGCCTGGAGGTCTTGGGAGCGGTGCCCCGGCGCGCAGGCGCCGTGAACGGCGGCGGATCCGCGTTGGCCGGGGCGGCTTGACGCTGCTGCCCGCTGGGACGTTCGAGGTCGACGTGGGCACTGCGGAGTTCGGCAACGGCACCACCACCGTCCACCGTCAGATCGCAGCCGGCTCACTCGGCACGACGGCGCAGCTCTCGACCCGGCAACCCGCCACCGACACCGACGTCGTGCGGCACGACACCGGCGCCTTCGGCTCCACCGGCACCGTGGTCGCCGGGAAGGCGGTGCTGCGGGCGGCCCAGCAGCTGGCCGAGCGGGTGCTGGAGTTCGCGGCGACCCAGCTCGGGGTGGCCGCGGCGGAGTGCTCGCTCGTGGAGGAAGCCGTGGTGGCGCAAGGGAAACGCGTGCTGCTCAAGGAGCTGCACCAGGCGGCTTCGGCCCACGGGTTGGCGCTGGTGGGCGAGGGGCACTTCGAGGGCACGCCGAGGTCGGTGGCCTTCAACGCGCAGTGGTTCCGCGTCGCCGTCGACCCGGGTACCGGCGAGATCCGGATCCTGCGCAGCGTGCACGCGGCCGACGCCGGCAAGGTGATGAACCCGATGCAGTGCCGGGGCCAGGTGGAAGGCGGCGTGGCCCAGGCCCTCGGCGCGGCGCTGTTCGAAAACGTGCGCGTGGACGCGTCGGGCCGGGCCACCACGGCCGCCTTCCGCCAGTACCGGCTGCCGGCCTTCGCCGACGTGCCGCGTACCGAGGTGGTTTTCGCCGACACCGACGACTCGGTCGGCCCGCTGGGGGCGAAGTCGATGAGCGAAAGCCCGTTCAACCCCGTTGCTCTCGCGCTGACCAACGCGCTGCGCGACGCGACCGGCGTTCGGTTCACGTCGCTTCCGCTGACGCGTGACCGCGTGTGGCAAGCGCTCGCCTCTCGGGCCGGTGAGGAGTGATTTTGTGTGGCCCCCTGGGCGCGGAAGGGGGACTACCAGGGGGCCTGGCCCGCTCGCCCGGTCGGGGGAATGTCGAGGCTGAGCGGGTTGTCGGAGACACTAGCGGTAGAAGTCGATCGAAGATCAGTCCACGAAACGGTGAATTGATCTTGGAAACCTCTACTCTTGGTGATCATCTCTGGTGAGACGGCCGGGGGCGCCGAACCAGGTTGTGAGCGCCTCGCGCAACGTCGTCGCGTCGAGGGGCGAGCCGGCCGCGATCCAGGCGAGGTGCGCGTCCGGGCGGATGAGGAGCGCGTCGGCCGGACCGGCGTCGGCCTTGGCGGTGTGCGTTTCGACGCGCGGGGACCACTCCTCGGCGACCGCGCGAAGGTCCGGACGATCCGCGAGGTCGAGGAACACCGGCCGGCCGTCGCGCAGCAGCGCCGCCAGGTCGGTCGGGCCGTCGTCGGTGGTCAGCGCGAAGTCGGCGGCGAACGTACCCGCCAGCGCGTGGTCCGAGCCCGGCATCGGGTAACGCAGGTCGGCGCCGCCGATCACGGCGGTGAGCCGGCGCAGCGGCTGCTCGTCGGTCAGGAGTTCCTGGAACAGCGCGCGAAGCGAGTCCGCGGCGGTGTCGTGGCCGCGGCGCAGGGCGGCTTGCGCGCTCGTCTGCAGGAGCGCGCGAGCGCCGGCCGGGTGGCGCTCGGCGTGGTAGCTGTCGAGCAACGCCTCGGGCGCCCAGCCCTGCACGGCCGCGGCGAGCTTCCACGCGAGGTTCACCGAGTCGAGCATCCCGAGGTTCAGCGACGCGCCCGAGGACGCCAGCAGGTGGGCTGCGTCGCCGGCGAGGAACACGCGTCCGGTGCGGTAGCGCTCCACCTGCCGGCCCTGCCACTGGTAGCGCGACAGCCGGCGCACCTCGCCGAGCGGCAGCGCGGCGCCGAGGATCCGCGTGATGCTGCCCTGGAACTCGGCCTCGGTCATCGGGTTGTCGTCGTACTCGGTCGAATCCTCCTCGACGGTGTTGATCATCAGGTGATCCGGCCCGATCGCGCCGAACGCGAACACGCCGCCGGCGGTCCGGGTGAACCCCGGCCGCACCTCGCCGAGACCCGGCACGTCGAGGCCACCGTCGGCGCGGCGGCTGACCGAAGCCGGCAGCGTCGCCTCGACGAGCCGGTTCACCTCCGGGTAGGTGGTGCCCGGAAAGTCCAGGCCCAGCAGGTCGCGGACCCGGCTGCGGCCGCCGTCACAGCCGACGACGTAGCGCGCCTGGAGCTCGTACGGCCCGTCCGGACCCTGCACCGCCACGGTCACCGAATTCGCGTCTTGCCGCAGCCCCACCACTTCGTGGCCTTCGCGCACTTCCGCGCCGAGCTCGGCCGTGTACTCGGCGAGCGTGCGTTCGAGCACCGGCTGCGGAATGGCCAGCGACAGGAATTCCGGCTCGCTCAGGTGCGAGAGGTCCAGCTGCACGCCGCCGAACGGCAGGTTCGGCGCCGGGCGCACCTTCCGGGCGGCGGTTTCGAGCCGGGCCAGCACGCCTCGGTAGCGCAGCAGGTGCACGACCTGGCCGCCGAGACCGTTGGCGCGCGGCACTTCCCGGCGCCGCGGCTGCCGCTCCAGCACCACCGGCCGCACCCCGGCCAGCCGCAGCTCGGCGGCCAGGACCAGCCCGGCCGCGCCGGCGCCCACGATGATCACGTCGTGCATCACGTTCCCCCAGGTTTTCGTCACGAGCGCAGATTCTGCGGCAGCACGGGGGGCTTGTGGCAAGCCCGGGGGTGCGCTATAGCTTAGGAGTGGGAGGAGCGGTCCGTCCGCTGTAGACCGACCCGCTTCAGATCAGCCTGCATTAAGCCGGCGGTGTTCACGCCACCCGCACGTCGACCCCGGCTTCGCGAAACCGCGCCAACGCGTCCGCGGGCGCCTGCGCGTCGGTGACCAGCACGTCGACCTCTTCGATCCCGCACACCGTGGCCAGTGCCGTGCGCGAGAACTTGGCGCTTTCGGCGACCAGCACCGTGCGCCGCGACGAACGTCGAGCGGCGCGTTTCACTGCGGCGTCCTGCAGATCGTGGGCGGTGATGCCGTCGTCGGGCGACAGGCCGCAGCAGGTGAGCACGAACGTGTCGAAGCGCAGCGCCGCGACTGCGGCTTCCGCGAGCGGGCCGACCATCGAGCCTTCGCCGAAGCGGGTGGTGCCGCCGGGCAGCAGCAGGTTCACCGACGAGCTGGCCGAGAGCACCGCCGCGCTCGGCAGCGCCAGCGGCATCACCGTGAGGCGCCGGCCGCCGAGCACCCGCGCGACGGCCAGCCCGCTTGTGCCGCTGTCAACGACCACGGCCTCGCCGTCGCGCACCAGGCCGCCGACCACGGCCGCGATCCGGTCCTTCGCCGCCGCGGATTCCACCTCGCGCAACGCGAACGGCAGCTCCTCGCCGCGCATCAGCAGGCTCACCGCGCCGCCGCGCACCCGGCGCAGCGTGCCTTGCTCGGCGAGCGCGTCGAGGTCGCGCCGGATGGTGACCTCCGACGTGTCCAGCGCGACGGCCAGCTCGCCGACGTCGACGCGGCCGTCGCGCCGGAGCCGCTCGAGGATGTGTTCGTGCCGGGGATTGCCTCGCATGGTTGCCGAACTTACCTCCCTTTCGTTCGAAAGGCCTGCGCGTCTGTGACGACGAACATGTTCGTCACGACCTTGTTCGCAACGAACATGTTCGTTATCGTGGTGGCATGACCGCACCACGCAGCCGCCGGGAACGTCCGGCCAAGCCGGCCCTGACCCGGGCCGGGATCATCTCCGCCGCGCTCGCGATCCTGCGCGCCGAGGGCCTGGCCCGGCTCACGATGCGCCGGCTCGCGCAGGAGCTCGACACGGGTGCGGCGTCGCTGTACGTCTACGTGCGCAACACCGTCGAGCTGCACGCGGCGGTGCTCGACGAGCTGCTCGGCGAAGTCGAGCCGCCGCCGTCGGCCGGCTCGTGGGAGCAGCGGCTCGAAGCCGTGCTGGGCTCGTACACGGCGGTGCTGTTCCGTTATCCCGGGCTGGCGCAGTCGGCCCTCGTCGCCCGGCCGCGCGGGGACCACTATCTGCGGCTGGTGGACACGCTGCTGGCGCTGCTCGCCGAAGGCGACGTGCCGCGCTCGCAGGCCGCGTGGGGCGTCGACCTGCTGTTGCAGGTGGCCACGGCGACCGCGGCCGAGCACGCCGACGAGCGTCCCGAAGACAGCGACGAGTGGCAGGCGCTCGCGGCCGTGATCCGCACCGCTTCGCCGGAGAAGTACCCGCACCTGGCCGCGTCCGGACCCGAGCTGCTGTCCGGAGCGCCGGGCGAGCGGATGTCCTGGGCGTTCCGCGCGTTGATCGCCGGCATCGCCCACACCCCACGAACCTGAAGGAGAACACCATGAACATCACCATCGTCGGAGCCGGTCTCGGCGGGCTGATGCTCGCGTCCGTGCTCCACCGCAACGGTTTCGAGGCCACCGTGCTCGACCTCGACGCGTCGGCCTCGGCCCGCACGCAGGGCGGAATGCTGGACATCCACGAGGAATCGGGCCAGGTCGCGCTGCGCGCGGCCGGCCTGTACGACGCCTTCCTGCCGCTGATCCACCGCGGCGGCGAGGCCCTGCGCGTGCTCGACCGTCACGGTGCGGTGCGAATGTCCGAAGAGGACGATGGCCAGGGCGCCCGGCCGGAGGTGGAGCGCGGCGAGCTGCGTGAGCTGCTGCTTTCGTCGCTGCCGGCGGGCACCGTTCGCTGGGGCGCCAAGGTGGTGTCGGCGCGGCCGCTGGGCGACGGCCGGCACGAGGTGGCGCTGGCCGACGGTTCGACCCTGGTCACCGACGTGCTGGTCGGGGCCGACGGCGCGTGGTCCCGGATCCGGCCGCTGGTGTCGGACGCGCGGCCCGAGTACACCGGGATTTCGTTCGTGGAGCTGGACTTGCTCGACGTGGCCACCCAGCACCCGGAGGCCGCGGCGCTCGTCGGCGGCGGCATGTTCTTCGGGCTCGGAGCGGGTCGCGGGATTCTGGCGCACCGCGAGCCGGACGGCAGTGTGCACCTGTACGTGGCGTTGCAGGTGGCCGAGGACTGGGTTGCCGCGCACTGCCCGGACCCGGTGGCGGCGCAGACGGCCGTGTCGGCTGAGTTCGCGGACTGGGCGCCGCGGCTGCGGGCGTTGATCGAGTCGGCGGACGGCGCGGTCGTGCCGCGGCCGGTGCACGCGCTGCCGGTGGGCCACGAGTGGGCGCGCGTGCCGGGCGTGACGCTGCTCGGCGACGCGGCGCACCTGATGTCGCCGTTCGCCGGGGAAGGCGCGAACCTGGCCATGATCGACGGCGCCGAGCTGGCGTTGGCGCTGGTCGAGTCCGGCGGCGATGTCGAGGCGGCCCTGGCGCGGTACGAGAAGGCGATGTTCCCGCGCGGCGAGGAGGCCGCGCGCGATTCTGCGGAGAACCTGGTGACGATGTTCGCCGAGAACACCCCCGACGGTCTGGTGGCGATGTTCGAGGGGCACTGACCCGGCCAGCGGGATATCCCGTCGACCGCGGCCGCGAAGGTCGTTAGCCTCGGGCCCGGCCTGGGGAGGGAACGTGCGCAGCCGTGGTGGGGCGGTGCTGTTGGCGGCCCTCGTGGTCGACGCGGTGGGCAACGGGTTGTTCCAGCCGCTGTCGGTGCTGTTCTTCGCCAAGCTGACCACGGTGCCGCTGGCGCTGATCGGGGTGCTGCTCAGCGCGGCGAACACGCTCACACTGCCGGTGCCGCTGCTGGCCGGGAAGCTCGCCGACCGGGTGGGGCCGTGGGCGCCGGTGGTCGGTGCGCAGGTGGCGCAGGGGATCGGGTTCCTGCTGTTCACGCGCGTGACCGGGCCGGTCGGGATCTTCTTCAGCGCCGCGCTCGTGGCGATCGGGGTGCGGTTCTTCTGGTCGTCGATCTTCACCGCGGTGGCGGACTACGTGGACGGCAGCGCGAAGCCGCGCAGCCGCGATTCCTGGTTCGCGTGGGCGAACGCGACGCGCACGGCCGGGCTGGCCATCGGCGGCCTGATCACCGGCGTCGTGGTCACGATCGGCACCGCCGAGGCCTACCGCGCGCTCGCGTACGGGTCGGCGGCCTGTTTTCTCTGCGCGGGCGCGGCGATCGCGGTGTTCGTGCGCGCGCCGCGGCGGGCGGTCGGCGACGCCGGCGGGTACCGCGGGATGTTGCGGGCGCGGCCGTTCCTGGCGTTCACCGGGCTCAACGCGGTGTTCGCGCTGACGAGCATGATGCTGGCGCTCGGCTTGCCGGTGTTCGTGACCGTGGGCCTGCACGGGCCGCCGTGGCTCGCGCCCGCGATGCTGGTGGGCAACACTGTGCTGCTCACCGTGTTCACCGCGCCGGCGGTGCGGCTGGTGGCGCCGCTGCGTCGCACGCGGGTGCTGATGGGCGCGGCGGTGCTGTGGGCGGGGTGGTGCCTGGCGTTCGCGGTCCTCGTGCCGGGGCAGGCCGGGTGGGTGGTGCCGGTGCTGCTGGCGGCGACGTTCCTGTTCACCGCGGCCGAGACCGTGCACGGGCCGGTGTCGCAGTCGCTGGCCACGGAGCTTTCGCTGCCCGCCGAGCGCGGGCGGTACCTGGCGGTGTTCCAGTACTCGTTCACGATCGCGAGCCTGGTGGCGCCGGCGTTCTTCACCACGTTGTTCGAGGTCGGGTACTGGCTGCCGTGGCTGGTGCTGGGCGTGGTCAACGTGCTGGCCGCGGTCGCGTTGCGCCTGCTGGAGCGCGTGATCCCTGCGGCGGTGGCGGCTACTACTTAAGGATTACGCGGGTCGAGCCGTCGAGCCGATTCGCCGGGTCGTCGGTCGCTCCCATACTGGGTGAAATCGCGTCCGAAGTGGACCGAGAGATCGAGGAGAGGACCGATGACCATCCCCACCGCGTTGGCCGCCGTCGCCCAGGACGGCCACCAGGCCGCGAACATCGCCGTCGTCGTCGGGATCATCGCCCTGATCCTGACCCCGCTGGTGTTTTTCCTCGCCGCGCTGATCAGCGTGCTCGGCAGTCCGCTGACCGGCGGCATGAAGCTGGTGTGGGTCGTGTTCGCGTTCTGCGCGCCTTTTCTCGGGCCGCTGCTGTGGTTCCTGGTCGGCCGGCGCAGCGCGTTCGCGGGCGCGTATCGCTGAGTCGTCCACTGTGGAGGAAAGCGGCGGACGGGGGTCGGGGCCCCGTCCGCCGCTTTCGTCAGCTCACCTGCAGGTCGACGCAGGAGTAGAACGCGTTGGCCGTGTCGGCGATGTTCCAGATGGCGAGCACGGTCTGGCGGCCCGTGCGGTTGCCCAGGTTCACCGAGTGCGACACGGTGGCGGGCGGCACCTGGTTGTTGCCGCTGAAGCTGGCGATGCGCGTGTTGCCGATGTAGTACTCGTAGGTGCTGGTCTTGTGTCGGGCGGTGAAGGTCCAGTTGAACTGGACCGTGCGGCCCGTCGCCGTGGCACGCCAGGGCTTGCTGTTGTCGTTGAGCTCGGCGAAGCGCGCGACGCCGCCGTTGCAGGTGCGCTGGCCCTTCGCGCCCTCCACGCTCTGCGGTTCCCACTTGATGTCGCCGCAGGACACGACGTTCTGCGCGCACTGCGCCTGCCGGCTCGCCGGGGCGTTCACATAACCGTGGGCGCTGGCCGTGCCCACGGGTCCGACCAGCGCGATCACGGGGGCGATCGCGGCACCGATCAGCAGCTTGCGACTGGTTTTCATACCGGGCTCCTTCGACAGCTGGGCCCGCTCCCGGTTCGCGGGCGCGTTCGAGCGACCGCGGAGGGAGGTGCGCGGGCGGGAAGGGGGGAATGTGGTCTAGACCATAAGGCGATTCGGGCGTTTCGGTCAAGAGATCGCAAACTTATGGAGTAACCGGTCGGGACTAGTGCATACTGTATGCAATTTGGTACCGTGTGCTCGACCTCTTCAGCCGAGCACGGAGGCCCTTGCCGCGATGTACACCGTCACCGACCCGGCCACGGGTGAACTGATCGAGCAGATCGAGAACGCCACCGACGACCAGGTGCGCGACGCGATCGCCCGCGTCCACCGCGGTTTCCTCGCCTGGCGGGAACGCCCGATCGCCGAACGCGCCGAGATCGTGGCGCGCGCCGGCGAGCTCTTCGCCGAACGCGCCGACGAACTCGCCGCCATCATGACCCAGGAGATGGGCAAACGCATCAACGAGGGCCGCGGCGAAGTCGGCATCGTCGTGGACATCTTCAACTACTACGCCGAACACGGGCCCGCTCTCATCGCTGACGAACCCCTGAAGATCCGCGGCGGCTCCGCCGTTATCCGCAAGGAACCCATCGGCGCCCTCCTCGGCGTGATGCCGTGGAACTTCCCCATGTACCAGGTCGCGCGCTTCGTGGCGCCCAACCTGGTGCTGGGTAACACCATCCTGCTGAAGCACGCGTCCATCTGCCCCCGGTCGGCCGTGGCGATCGAGTCGGTGCTGCGGGATGCTGGAGTTCCCTCGGATGCGTATGTGAACGTGTGGGCTTCTTCGCGTCAGGTTCCGGCCATCTTGGCGGATCCCCGGATCGCCGGCGTTTCGCTGACGGGCAGTGAGCAGGCGGGGATTTCCGTGGCTGCCGAGGCGGGGCGGAACTTGAAGCGCTGTGTTTTGGAATTGGGCGGTTCGGATCCCCTGATCGTGCTGGACAGCGCAGACCTGGATGCGACGGTGGACGCGGTGGCCACGGCTCGGATGCGGAACTGTGGGCAGTCTTGTAACGCGCCCAAGCGAATCATCGTGGTGGGGGACTTGTATGAGTCCTTTGTGGAGAAGCTGACGGCGCGGGTTGCTGCGGTGTTCCTGCCGGGCGACCCGTCGGATCCGGCCACGAAGCTGCCTCCGCTGGCGTCCGTGGCCGCGGCCGACGAGGTTGCGGCGCAGGTGGCCACGGCTGTTTCGCAGGGCGCGGTGGTGCGGACGGGTGGGCATCGGGTGGATCGGCCCGGGGCGTATCTGGAGGCCACCGTGCTGACGGACGTGACTCCGGACATGGATGCTTACCGGGAGGAGATCTTCGGGCCGGTGTTCTTGCTGTTCCCGGCCGGTTCGGACGACGAGGCCATCTCCATTGCCAACGACTCGCCATTCGGCTTGGGCGCGAGCGTGTTCGGCACGGACCCGGCGCGGATGCGCCGCGTGGCCAACCGGATCGAGTCGGGGATGGTGTACTTCAACAAGTCCGGCGGCTCGCAGGCGGACCTGCCGTTCGGCGGGATCAAGCGCTCGGGGATGGGACGGGAGCTGGGTCCGTTGGGGATTGAGGAATTCATGAACAAGAAATCCATACGCCTCTGACGCTTTGGTTCTGCCCGGCCGCTCCGATTCCCAAGGTGGGGACCGTCACCGTCGAACTCGTGCAGGTCTTCCTTTGCCGGCGTCGAGGCGGTGCTAAAGGTGGCAGGGGACGAGGTAACGGGTTCGCCGGGCCACCACTCAGAGGGCGGGCGGGGCGACGAGGGCCAGGTCGTCAGATATCAAGGTTGGGTGCGGACGCGACTGGACCCAACCGAAGCAAATGAAGCAGATCAGTGGCGGTCCGCGCTGGACCTGCCCAGGCCTCCCGCCCGCCTGGATAGTGCATGAACAGGATGTCGATCCGCCTCTGACCTGTGCGGATCGCTTGTTCGGCCGACGTCAGGCCGTCCTGGATTCGTCCGGGGCAGCCTGGGTCGCCTTGTCGAAGCAGAGAACCAGGGACTCCGAGCCTTCGGTCAGGTAGTCGTGGCCGGGGAAGTAGTCGATGTGAATGTGGCTGTCGAGATCTGCTTCCGCGCCGAAGCTTTCGATGTGGTCCGCGAGGACGGCGAAGAACTCCTGCGCTCCTTGGATCTTCAGGGTCTCGCCGGTCGTGGACATGGTGATCTTTCCGCTCGTCACCCGAAAATCGATCCGTGACAACGAGCTGTCGTACGGTTCCGGATTCGGGTCCTTCGGGACGTCGATCTGCCCCTCGCCGCTCTGTAGCGCTTGGCCCAAGGCCTGCAGCTCGGCGCGAGACCCGGAGATCTCCAGCTCCCTGTACTCAGTACCGCGCAGCACCTTCACTGCCGGGCCTCCGCGAAGAGGCTCGAGCGCTTACGGCTTTCGGGCAGCTCGGTTGTCATAGCCCAGTCTTTCACGGGCGCTCGCGCAACGCGACGAAGTTTGAGGCCCCACGGCGTAAGATCCACTCCGACAGTGGGGGTGGGGAGAGCGATGGGTCTCGAGTACGAAGCGGACACCCGCGTCGCCCAGTGGCTTGTCGAGACTGGGGCAGGCGGTCGGCTGGTGTTGTTTGGGCCGAAGGGTTTCGAGGCGTACGCGCGAGTCAGGTTCATTCGGGATCCGCAGCGGCCGGGAGAACGTGAAGCTGACGTAACCCTTGCCCGCAGTCACAAGAGTGATCTGTGGCAGACCCAGCGCGTGATCGCGAGGCTCACCGAGTTCACCACGACGGACCACGGCTACTTCGCCGTCTGGGACGGCTACTCCGACCTGCCCCTGCCCACCTACGACGGGCTCTTCGAGCTACCCCACCGCCGCTACGCGATCTTCAAAGGACCGCTGAACGCCATCGACGACTGGGTCACCGACATGGGCGCCCAGCATCCACCGGCATTCGTCTGGCCAACGGACCGGGCGTGGTGCTTCGCCGCGGACGTGGACCCGCACTGGGCCGGGGTGGGAGCCGCGCGCGACGCCATCCGGGCGCTCACGGCGGACGAAGAGCTCGATGCGATCGAAGCAGACCCGGAGCAGCAGCAACCGCACTACGGCTAAGCGCCTGCGGTGATCAGCCGGAAGCCGACGTCCAAAACCGGCAGAGCCAAAAGGTCCGCGTGACGGGCAGCCCAAGCGCCGGAAGCCAAGTCAGCTTCCAACCGGGCGATGCCGCGGGCCACCGCGGACGGTGAGGTTTGCGCGAGCGCGGAGCAAGACCCCCGAACGCGCGGGTCGAGATAAGCGGCCGGACGGCGCCAGTGGGCCGGATAGACCCCGTCCTGGAAGTCCCACGGCACGGGGAGGACCGAAACCACAGGGGCGGAAAGCTCACCGGCGATGTCGGCCACCGAAGGGCGCGAGCGTTCCAAGAGGGCGACCTCCGGGATGTACTCCCGGGTCAGCCAATAGTCCGCATGGAGAGCCGGCTCGTAAGTGAGTACGACCTGACGCCCAGCCACGCGACGAAGCTCGGCAAGACCCCGTCGCCAGTCCGACCAGTGGTGCACCGTCAGCACGGCCAACGCGACATCAACCGAACCCGACCCCAACGGCAGCCCCTCGGCAACGCCCTGCACCGCCGGAGCCAAACCAGCCGGACGTTGGGCGAGCATCCGAAGCGACGGCTCCACGGCAACCACCGTCCGAGGCGGCTCATACGACCCGGCCCCCGCGCCGACGTTGACGACCGAGCCGGTACCGACCGCCCGAAGCACCGAAGCCAACCAGCGCGGATCGGAACACCGAGAGCGGGAGTAGCCGACGCCGATGGAGTCGTAAAGAGTCATGACCGCAGCAATCCGCCGAGCCAACCGGCCAGCACAACCTCGGTCTCACCACGCACCGCAGCCGGATCCGGGGCCGCCGCGATCATGCGCGCCGCTTCCATCACCGCGCTCATCACCAGCTGCGCCAAGGCCCGCACCGGGACGTCGACGATCAACCCAG
The DNA here is from genome assembly GCF_035918295.1 of Amycolatopsis rhabdoformis. Lineage (GTDB taxonomy): Bacteria > Actinomycetota > Actinomycetes > Mycobacteriales > Pseudonocardiaceae > Amycolatopsis > Amycolatopsis rhabdoformis. Next base: position 5,691,960 of record NZ_CP142149.1, on the reverse strand, counting down.
CAGTCTGAGCCGCCGACAAAGACGAAATCAACAGCCCCAACCCGTGCTCAGCCTCGATTTCACGCCAGACGTCCCAGCCAAGGACCGCAGGCGCGTCCGTGAGGGAGATGCGCTGGACCTCCGGCCGCAGGCAGGCGTCCAGAAAAACACCCAGCGCCCTGGTCATCCCGGCCACCGAAGAATCGGACATCGCCGAGGCGACCTCCGCGGTCAGCTCGATCTCGAGCTCCTCCACGACCGCGCGGAACAGCCCGACCTTGTCCCCGAAGTGGTGGTACAGCGCGCCCCGCGTGACGCCGGCGGTGCGGGTGATCTCCTCGGCCGGCACGTCGTGGTAGCCGCGCGCGCCGAACAGTTCGCGGGCGGCGCCGACGAGGGCCGCGCGGGTGCTGTCGGAGCGTTCCTGCTGGGTGCGTCTCACCCGGCCTAATCTGCCATGACCCGCGCGAACTCCACGATGTGCCCGGCCAGCACGGCGGGTTGGTCCTCGGGAACAAACGTGTAGGAGTCGGCGATCTCGACCACGCGCGCGTCCGGCAGGAGGTCGGCCAGGCGGTGCGCCAGGCGCACGGGGAAGAGCTTGTCCTCCGAAGCCCAGGCGAGCAGCACTGGGCGGTCGAAAGTGCGCAACTCGGAGGCGGCGGCGAGGGTCAACGCGGAATCCACCGACGACAGCAGCTTCCGCAGGTCGCGCTGGACACCGTGAGAAGACCGCAGCCGCAACAGGTACGACGAGGCCACGGCAGGATCCAGCGGCTTCTTCGTGACCCAGCCGAACAACAGGGGCAACGGCCACAGCGCCCGCACCCGAAGCAACTGCCCCAGCACGGCCATCGAACCCGGCACGCGCGCCACGACCGGCAACGGCTTGAAGATCGGCGGGAAGAAGTACTCGAAGCAGTCCGACGGAGTCAGCACCACCCGCGCGACCCGCTCCGGATGGCGTGCCAGCAGGAGCTGCGTCACGGCGCCGCCGGTGTCGTTGGCGACCAGGGTCACGTCGTGCAGGTCGAGGGCCTCGAGGAAATCACCGAGGAGCGTGGCCATGCCGGGGGCGCTGAGGTCGGCGTCGGCGCGCATCGGGAGTTCGTGGGCGCCCATCGGCAGATCCGGGGCCAGGCACCGGAAGCCCGCGTCGGCGACCGTGGGCACGACCTTGCGCCACAGCAGGGCGTTGGTGAGCACGCCGTGGACGAACACCACCGGGTGCCCGGAACCGCGTTCGTAGTAGCGCACCTCGCCCTGCGGCAGGCGGATGCGGTGGTCGGAGCCGAGTTGAGGAGTCATGCGACCACGATACATACATACAGTCTGTATGTAAACGCGAGGCAAAACTGTGCCCGCCACACACGCGGTGTGGCGGGCACAGGGGGATGGGTCAGGAAAGCTCGGCGGCCAGCTGCGCGACACCCCAGCGCAGGTCCTCTTCGGACACCACGAGCGGCGGCGCCAGCCGGATCGTGCTGCCATGGGCGTCCTTCGCGAGCACGCCCCGGCGAAGCAGGCCTTCGCAGACGTCCCGGCCCGTGCGGCCGCGCACGTCGATGCCGGCCCACAGGCCGCGCACGCGTACGGCCTCGACCGCGGACGACGGCAGCTCGGCCAGCGCGGAAGCGAACACCGAACCCAGCTCCGCGGCCCGGCGCTGCGGCTCGCCGGTCTTCAGCTTCCGCACCACCGCCGTCGCCACGGCACACGCGAGCGGGTTGCCGCCGAAGGTGCTGCCGTGTTCGCCGGGCCGGAACACACCGAGCACGTCCCGGCGCGACACGACCGCCGACACCGGCAGGATGCCGCCGCCGAGGGCCTTGCCGAGCACGTACAGATCCGGCACCACGTCCTCGTGGTCACACGCGAACGTACGCCCGGTGCGGCCGAGCCCGGACTGGATCTCGTCGGCCATGAACAGCACATTGGTCTCGTCGCAGATCGCCCGCACCTCGGTGAGGTAACCCGGCGGGGGCAGCACCACGCCGCCCTCGCCCTGGATCGGCTCGATCAGCACGGCCACCGTGTCGGCGTCGATCGCCGAGCGCAGCGCGGCCGCGTCGCCGAACGGCACGGTCACGAAGCCGGGTGTGAACGGCCCGTGGTCGGCGGTGGCCTCGGGGTCGTCGGAGAACCCGACGATGGTCACCGTGCGGCCGTGGAAGTTGCCGCCCGCCACCACGATCTTCGCGCGCCCGGCCGGCACGCCCTTCACGCGGTAGCCCCACTTGCGCGCCGTCTTGATGGCCGTCTCCACGGCCTCGGCGCCGGTGTTCATCGGCAGCACCATCTCCATGCCGCACAGCTCGGCGAGCTCCGTGGCGAAGGCGGCCATTTTGTCGTGGTGGAACGCGCGGCTGGTCAGCGTGAGCCGGTCGAGCTGGGCGTGGGCGACGGCCAGCAGCTCGTCGTCGCCGTGGCCGAAGTTCAGGGCGCTGTAGCCGGCCAGCAGGTCGAGGTAGCGCCGCCCTTCGACGTCGGTGACCCACGCGCCCTTGCCTTCGGTGAGCACCACGGGCAGCGGGTGGTAGTTGTGAGCCAGTGCGGCTTCGGCGCGGTCGATCTCTTCGCCGGTGAGGGACATTTCGGGAACTCAGCTCCGCTTCGAGAAACAGGGTCAGACGAGGGTTCCGGCGGGCTCGGCCGCCGGTTGGGGCTCGGGCTCCGTGGCGGCCGGGCGGCGTCGCCGCGGCTTCTTCGGCCGGTCGAGCAGCTCGGCCAGCCGGGAGAGCCCGAAGTTGAGGACGATGTAGATCACCGCGGTGAGCGCGTAGGTCTGCAGGAAGTTGGCGTTGTACTCGCCGATCACCTGTCCGTCGCGCAGCAGCTCGGGATAGCCGACGACGTAACCGAGGCTCGATTCCTTCAGCGTGCGGATCACCTGCGTGACCAGCGCCGGGCGCAGCGCCCGGAACACCTGCGGCAGCACCACGAGCACCATCGTCTGCCCGCGGCGCAAGCCGATCGCGGCCGCGGCGTCGAACTGGCCGCGGTCCAGCGAGTTCACGCCGGCCCGCACGATCTCGGCGAACACCGCGCCGGCGTGCAGCACGATCGGGATGGTCAGCACCCAGAACGGCGGCAGGTTCGCGCCGAACATGGGCAGGCCGATGAGGAAGAAGTACACGAGCAGGATCAGCGGGATCGCGCGGAACAGCTCGATCAGCCCGGCGCACGGCACGGAGACCCACTTGTGCGTGGACAGCCGGCCGAGGCCGATCAGCGTGCCGAACACGAGCGAGATCGCGGCGCCGGTCAGGCCCACTTCCAGCGTGGTGAGCAGGCCTTGCAACAGGTAGCGGATGTTCGACCACTCGATGAGCGGTGACCACAGGCGCGCGGTGAGCTGCTGCACGTGGGCGAGCTGGGCGATGATGCCGACCACGATGCCGATCAACGCGACGACGGCCACGATGGTGGCGATCCGCAGCCGCTTCTGACCGCGGGGGCCCAGCTCGTCGAAAAGGGCGGGGGTGCGCGACTTCATCGTCGGATGCGAACCTTCCGTTCGACGACGCCGGTCAGCTGGCCGATCGTCAGGGTGATCAGGAGGTAGCCGATGACGGCGGCGATGAAGGTCGGCACCGGCTGGGCGAAGTCGAGGTTGAACTGACGGGCCGATCCGGTGAGCTCCTGCACGCCGACCGCCGCGCCGAGTGCCGAACCGAGGCACACGTTGATCAGGATGTTGCCCAGTGGCTGCACCATCGACCGGAACGCCTGCGGCAGCACGACCTGCCGCAGGACGCCCGAGAAGGTGAGGCCGATGGCACGGGCGGCCTCGATCTGGCCGAGGGGCACGCCGGCGATGCCGGAGCGCACCGTCTCACAGATGTAGGCGCCGAAGTACAGCCCCAGCCCCAGCACGACCGACCCGAACAGCGGGACGGTCGCGCCGAGGTAGGGCAGCCCGAAGACCACCATGACCATCACGAGCAGCATCGGCGAGTTGCGCAGGCAGTGCACGTAGAACCCGGCGGCCGCCCGGAGCGGCCCGATCGGGCTGACGCGGCAGACACCCAGCAGGGTGCCGATCACCAGCGCCAGCGGAAACGCGATCGCGGCCAGCTCGAGGGTCGTCAGCAGACCGGTCAGCAGCTCGCCGATGTGCGCGAAGAGCACGGACATGGGGTCTCCGATTCTTCGGTTCGACTCAGACGCCGGGGACGGAGCCGAGCTTCGGCGGCGCGGGCGGCGGGGTCTTCAGCAGCTTGCCGACGGTGCCCTGCCACAGCTTGGTCCAGGTGCCGTCGGACTCGATCTTCTGCAGGAACTCGTCCACGACCTGCTTGAACACCGGGTCGTCCTTGGGCTCGCCGATGCCGAACGGGTTGGAGCTGAACGTCGCGTCGAGCAGCTTCACGTCCGAGCGCGTCTGGATGGCACCGAGCAGCGACGCGTTGTTCAGCGTCACGGCCTCGGCGCGACCCTGCTCGACGGCCGCGATGCACTGCGCGGTGGTGTCGAACAGCACCGGCTTCGCGGTGGGCACCTCGGTGACCAGAGCGGTCTTCGCCGCGCCGGACTCCGTCGCCACGTTCTTGCCGGCCAGGTCCTTGGCCGTCTTGATGGTGGTGTTGTCGGCCTTCACCACGATGCCGCTGGCGGCCATGTAGTACGGGCCGGAGAAGTTCACGAGCTTCGCGCGCTCGGGCGTCATCGTGTACGTCTGGATCGCGACGTCGATGGTGTGGTTGCCGAGCAGGCCCTCACGGGTGTCGGAGCCACCGCTCTGCATCTTCGCCGCCGGCTTGCCGAGCAGGTACTTCGACAGCAGGTCGGCGATTCCGGCGTCGAAGCCGGAGATCTTGCCGGTGGCCGGGTCGAGCTGCGAGAAGCCGAGGGTGTTGCGGCTGCCGGCCCACACGAGCTCGCCGCGCTGGCGGATCTTGTCCAGCATCGGGGAGCTGGGCAGGTTCTGGCCCACCGGGCCGGCCGCGACGGCGTCGTCCTGGCTGATCATCTTGGCGACATCGGCGGCCGCCGGCTTGGCGGCGGCACCGCCCGGAGCCGTGGCCGGGGCGCTGCCGCAAGCGGCGAGCAGCGCGCCCGTGACGACCACCGCGCCCACGGCGGCGGTGATTCTGGTCAGCTTCATTGCTTTCTCCTTGTCACGGTGGGGCTTGTCATATCGGGGCGGTGTCAAGATCGGGGAACGTCAGTGCTGGAGGACCTTGGACAGGAAGTCCCGCGCCCGGGCCGTGCCGGTGCGGTCGAAGAACTCTTCGGGGGTGCCTTCTTCGGCGATGCGGCCTTCACTCATGAAGACCACGCGGTGGGCGGCCCGGCGGGCGAAGCCCATCTCGTGCGTGACCACGACCATCGTGGTGCCCTCCGCGGCCAGCGAGGTCATCACGTCGAGGACCTCGCTCACCATCTCGGGGTCGAGCGCGCTGGTCGGTTCGTCGAACAGCACGATCTTGGGGTTCATCGCGAGCGCCCTGGCGATGGCCACGCGCTGCTGCTGGCCGCCGGAAAGCTCGGCCGGCAGCTTGTCGGCCTGGTCGGCCACGCCCACGCGGTCGAGCAGCCGCCGCGCGGTCGCTTCGGCCTCACGACGCGGAATCCCGCGCACGCGGATCGGCCCGAGCGTCACGTTCTCGAGCACACTGCGGTGCGCGAAGAGGTTGAACGACTGGAAGACCATGCCGACGTCGGCCCGCAGCCGCGCCAGCTCCTCGCCCTCGGCCGGCAGGGGTTTGCCGTCGAGGGTGATGGTGCCGGAGTTGATCTTCTCCAGGCGGTTGATGCAGCGGCACAGCGTGGACTTGCCCGACCCGGACGGGCCGAGGACCACCACGACCTCGCCCTGGTGGATGTCGAGGTCGACGTCGTGCAGCACCTGCACTTCGCCGTAGCTCTTGTTGACACCGCGCAGACTGGCGAGCACGGGTCCGGTCATCCTTGACCTCCGGGGCCGTCGTAGAGCTGCCAGGGGAGCAGCTCGTAGTCGTTTTCACAGGGGTTGCCCACCGCCACGCGGTACTCGCCGCTGGTCAGGTCGACCAGGCTCGAGGCGATCGTCTTGTAGCGCTGCAGCGGGGTGGCGCGCGGATCCACGTGGGCGCACACGCCGTCGGGGTGGCCGACGTGGTCGCTCATCGTCGTGGCGACGACCTTGCGCACCTCGGCCGAGCTGGTGGCGGTGCGCGCGGCCGCGAGCCCGCGTTCGATCACCTGCACGCGGTAGAGCGAGTCCACCGGGCGGACCTTGTGCGTGGCGGCGATCTCCGGCGGCACGCCGTACTGGTAGTGATTGCCGTGCACCAGAATCCCGTTCTGGGGCAGGCCCCAGCGGTGCACGACCGGGGTGGTCTCGTAGTCCACGGCGACGCCACCGCGGTGGGTCACCAGGAGGTTGGTGGCGATGTGCTGGTGCACGTCGAAGGGCACCTGCAGGGCGCTCTTCAGGTAGTCGTGGTCGAGGATCAGGCGGCGCAGCACCGGCTGCGGGATGCCGATCGGGGTGCCGAAGCGGCCGTTGAGCCCGTTGGCGTTGAGCGCGATGCCCGCGGAGTTGGCGCCGTGGCGGCCGATCTGGCCGGCCTCGACCTGCATGATGATCGTGGGCTTGGGTGGCTGGACCACGCGCACGAGCACCACGGAGTCCTGCGTGCCCTCGCGCCAGTCCCAGTTCTGTCCACAGTAGACGTGGCCGTCGCCGGTGGCTTCCGGCAGCAGGGCGAAGGAGGAGCAGCCGTCGGCGGGTTCCTCGGGGGTTTCCTCGGACACGGCGGGGTTGAAGCCGCTGTCGGTGTTGCGCACGATCTCGCCGCGGGCGTTGAGCGCCAGGATCTCGTCCTGGTGCACGCCGGCGCCGTCGGCGATCGCGTCCATCTCTTCGAGCAGGTGCGGCGCGACGGCGGCCACGGGCTCGCGCCAGCGCCGGGCCGAGGCCTGTACGTCCGTCCACTCCAGACCCGACGAGAGCCGGAAAGCCTCGCGGTAGTAAGCGATCGACGTGCGGATCTCCGCCCTGGCGGCCTCTCCGTAGGCGAGCCCCCGGTCGCGGGGGCCGCCTTCGATCTGGACCAACCGGACTGCCATGAATACCTCATCTCCGGTGCTGGCGGTTCGTTGAAGGTTTGCGCTACATTCATCAGGAACTTGTAGTGGCAGCTACGGATAAGATAGACCGTGCTACGAAGTTGTCAACACCTGTCGTCGTTACTACATGGTTACGACGGCCAGGACGGTCCCACGCCATGCCAAGGAGATCCGCTCCATGACGAGCCCCCAAGCGACCCCCGACTCCGCGCGAGTCCTCGACCCCACGGAGTTCTACTACGGCGGGCCGACGCCGTTCTTCGCGCTGCAGAGCGACCAGCGCTTCTCGTACTGCCTCTACGTGCCCAGTGCCCACCGCACTTCCGAGACGCCGCTGCCGCTGCTGGTCCTGATGCACGGCACGCAGCGCACGGCGGAGCGTTACCGCAACGAATACCGTGAGTTCGCGGAGAAGAACGACACCGTGGTGCTCGCGCCGCTGTTCCCGGCCGGCATCGCGCAGCCCGGTGACCTGCACGGCTTCAAGCGCCTGAGCTTCGAGGGCATCCGCTACGACCTGATCCTGCTCGACATCATCGCCGAGGTCGCCGGGCGCTTCCGCGTGGACGCCGACCACTTCTACCTGCACGGCTTCTCCGGTGGTGGTCAGTTCGCGCACCGCTTCGCCTACCTGCACGCCGACCGGCTGGCGGCGTTGTCGATCGGCGCTCCGGGCCGGGTCACCCGGATCGACCCGGACGTGCCGTGGTGGCTCGGCACCTCCGACGTGCGCGAGCTGTTCGGCACCGACGTGCAGGTGGACACGCTGCGCAAGCTGCCCGTGCAGATGATCGTGGGCGGCGAGGACAAGGACACCTGGGAGATCGCGGAGCCGGGCATCGACGCCGGTGGGGACACGCGGATCGAGCGGCTCACGACCTTGCGCAAGAATTTCGAGAGCAACGGCATCGACGTGCGGTTCGATGTGGTGCCGGGGGTGGCGCACCGGGGCATGCTGATCCAGCCGGTGGTGCAGGAGTTCATCGCCGGAGAGCTGGCGCGCCGGCCGTAGCGGGGGCGGGTTCACGGGGTCCGGCCGCGCCGTGGCGGCCCTCCCGTGGGCACGTGGACGGGAATCGAGGGTGGGATGGACGAGGACGAACAGTCGCTGCGCGCGCGGATCGCGCGGTGCCTGCCGAAGATGTCGCGGGCCGAGCGGACCGTCGCGGAGTACCTGCGCGACCACGGCCGCTACGCCATTTTCGCGACGGCCGAGCAGATCGGCGGCGCCACGGGCACGAGCGACGCGACCGTGGTGCGCACCGCGAAGTCACTGGGGTTCGCGGGGCTGATGGACCTGCGGCGCAGCCTCGCGCGTGAGGTCGCGCTGGAGACGAGCCCTTCGCACCGGCTGCTCACCGAGCTGCCCGACGGCGCCACCGCCGGCGACGCCGTGGTGGACAAGGTCTTCACCGACGCCACGGAACGCCTGGCCGCCACCTGGCGGCTCGTGCAGTCGGAGGACTTCCTGCGCGCGGTCGACCTGCTCGACGGCGCGCGCGAGGTGCTCGCCTTCGGCCTGGGGGCCTCGGGGCTGCTCGCCCGGTACCTGTGCATGCGCCTGGTCCGCATGGGCCGCCGCGCCCGCGCCACGGGCGCCACGGGCTTCCAGCTCGCCGACGACCTCCTCGCCCTCGGCGCCGACGACGTGGTCGTGCTCTACATCCCCGGCCGCATCCTCGGCGAGATCGAGGTTCTCCTCGACCACGCCGAGGAAGTCGGCGCCCGCGTGGTCCTCGTGTCCAGCTCCCTGGGACCGCTGTTCGGCCCGCGCGTGGACGTGACCCTCACGGCCCCGCAGAGCGCCAGCAACTTCACCGGCGAGATGCTGAGCGCCGAGGTCCTCACCGACGCGCTGGTGCTGCGCCTGGCCTCGCGCGACGAGAGCCGGGCGACGAACACCTCGGAGCTGCTGACGTCGCTGCGGTCGGATCTGATCAACAGCGATCTGCGGGCCACGCGGTTGCCGCGTGGTGACGGGGTGGCTTAGCCGGGACGGCTCGGCCGGGGCGGGCGGCTTCCGGGTGTTGCCGGGTGCTGAGGCGCCGTTGCAGGCACTCGGCGGCCTCGGTGGTGTGGGCTGGCGAGGAGCGGGTCGCCGAGGGCCTCGGCGACGCGCTGGGCTGCGAGCGGCCTCTCCGGGCGAGGGTTGCGCGACGAGCACGTCGGAGCCAGGGGGACACAACACCGTTGCCCCGCGGCGGCGGGACGGCGTCGCAGCACAGCACAGCTCAGCCGGGATTGGCCGTCTTCTCCACACCGACCGTGCTCAGATGCCGCCGCAGGTACTCCGCGGCTTCGGCCGTGTGGCCGCCGAGGAGCAGGTCCGCGATGTCCACGTGTTCGCGGCAGCGCACGGCGGCGCGGTCGCGCGGGAGGGTGCGCCGGTACTCGATCAGGCGGCGCAGGTTGTCCACGCGGCGCAGCGAGTCGATGAAGAACGTGTTGTGGCTGCACGCCACCACGGCCTCGTGGAAGGCGCGGTTGCGGGCGAACAGCTCGGTGTTGCTCACGGTGCGCGCGGCGCCCTCGGCGAGCTCGAGCTGTTGCGCGCGCACGAATTCGATGGCCGCGTGGTCCACGGCGAAGCCGGGTTCGAGCACGGCCGCCGGCTCCAGCACGAGCCGGAAGCGGTAGCTGTCCTCATAGGACTCCTGCGAGGTCAGCATCGGCTGGAACTCCCAGCCGTAGCCGGGCAGGCGCTCGATCCAGCCCTCGGCGGAGATCCGCCGCAGCACGGCGGTGACCTGGGCCGGGGTGAGGGCGTAGCGGCGCGCGAGCTCGCTCTCGCTCACGCGGTCGGGCAGCTCGCCGTCGAGCCGGTCCGAGGCGATGCGCAGGTACTGCTCCTCGTCCTCGTCCGCGGTCTCCACGGCCAGCTCGGTGACCGCGCGGGCCACGGTGTGGCCGCCGCCCGGTTCGGCGACGGCCACCACCCCCTCGTCGGCCAGCAGGCGCAGCGCCGCGCGCACGGGTGAGCGGGAGACCCGCAGGTGCGCGGCCAGCGTGCGTTCCACCAGCCGCGTGCCCGGCTCGGCCGCGGTCTCGCGGATGTAGCCCACGATGCGCGCCGCGACCTGCCGGGTGAGCGGGGTCGGGGTCTGTTCCACCGGTCCAGGCTAGCGCCGGTGCTCGGCATCCACCCGGGTGGTCGTGCCGGTCGCGACGATCGTGCGCGTGGCCTCCACCGAGGCGTAGGTCCAGAGGATCCGCATCGGCTCGGTGGCCGAGGCGTTGCGGAACCGGTGCGGCACGCCCGCGTCGACGTAGGTGGTGTCCCAAGTGGACAGGTGGTGCTCGGCGCCGTCGATCTCCACGATCGCCTCGCCCTGCAGGATCACCACGCTCTCGGGGCAGTTGTGCGTGTGCAGCGGGATGCCCGCGCCGCCGTCGAAGAGCGTCTGGCCGTTGAGGAACACCTCGGCGCCCAGGGTCTTGCTCACCAGCGGGATCGTGCGCGCGCCGCCACCGCGGTCGGCCGGCGTGAGCTCGGCCGGGCGCAGCACCACGGCGGGGAACGGCTTCTGCTCGCTCATCGGGTTCCTCCGAACACCACGGTCTTCACGTTCACGAACTCGCGGATCCCGTCCGCGCCGAGCTCCCGGCCGTAACCGGACTTCTTGATGCCGCCGAACGGCAGCCGCGGGTCGGACGCGACCATGCTGTTCACGAACACCGCGCCGGCCTGCAGCTCGCGCGCGAACCGCCGGGCCCGCTCCTCGGACCGCGTCCACACGGCCGCGCCGAGACCGAACTCGGTGTCGTTGGCCAGCGCCAGGGCCTCGTCGTCGCCCGAGACGCGCACGATGGCCGCGACCGGCCCGAACGTCTCCTCGTCGAACGCCGCCATGCCCGGCTTCACGTGGTCGAGCACTGTCGGCGCGTAGAAGTAGCCCGGCCCGGCCACGGGCTCGCCCCCGTGGCGCAGCACGCCCCCCGCGGCGACGGTGCGGCGCACCTGGTCGTCGAGGCCGTCGCGCAGGTCCTCGCGCGCGAGCGGCCCCACGGTGGTGCCGGCCTCGGCCGGGTCGCCCACCTGGAGCCGGGCCACGGCCGCGGTGAAGGCGGCGGCGAACTCGTCGGCCACGGCCTCGTCCACGATGAACCGCTTCGCGTTGACGCAGCTCTGCCCGTTGTTGATGAACCGCGCGCGCACGGCCGTCTCGGCGGCGGCCGGGATGTCGGCGTCGGCGAGGACCACGAACGGGTCCGAACCCCCGAGTTCGAGCACCTGCTTCTTCAGCGCGGCCCCGGCCTGGCTCGCCACGAGCGCGCCGACCCGCGTCGAACCGGTGAGCGTGACGGCGGCGATGCGGTCGTCGGCGATGAGCTTCGCGACCTCACCGACGTCCACCAGCAGCGCGCGCACGAGCCCGGCGGGCGCCGAAGCCTTGCGGAACACGTCCTCGATGGCGAGCGCGCAGCCCGGCACGTTGGTGGCGTGCTTGAGGATCGCGCCGTTGCCCGCGGCCAGCGCCGGCGCGGCGAACCGGAAGAACTGCCAGAACGGGTAGTTCCACGGCATCACCGCCAGCACCACGCCGAGCGGTTCGGTGACCACGGATGCCTCCGCCAGCACCGGCCGCTCGGCCAGGTACTCCGCCGCGTGCTCGGCGTAGTGCTCACAGTTGAGCGCGCACTTGTCGATCTCGGCTTCGGCCTCGGCGAGCGGTTTGCCCATTTCTTCGGTGATCAGCCGCGCGTACTCGCCGCGCCCGGCCCGCAGCACGGCGGCCAGCTCGCGCAACAGCACCACGCGCTCGGAAAGCGGTTTCTCGCGCCACCGCGCCTGCGCGGCCACGGCCGAATCCAGTGCGGCGTCGACCTCTTCGGCCGTGTGCAGGTCGTAAGTGGACAGTGCCTTGCCCGTTGCCGGGTTCACCGATTCGATCATTGCGCAGCCACTCCCAGTTCGGTGATCGAGGCGACGACCGCGGCGGCGAACGCCTCGGTGCCGAGGGTGCCGCCGACGTCGGCCGTGCGGGTGTCCGGGTTGTCCAGCACCGAATCCACGGCGCGGGACACGAGTTCGCCGCCGGCCACGAGCGCGTCGTTGCCGTCGCGGCGGCCGCGCCAGTCGAGCAGCATCGCGGCGGACAGGATGAGCGAAGCCGGATTGGCCACGCCCCGGCCCGCGATGTCGGGCGCCGAACCGTGCTGCGCCTGGCCGACGCACACGTCGTGGCCGGCGTTGATCGAGCCGCCGAGGCCGAGGCTGCCCGAGAGCTCGGAGGCCTCGTCGGACAGGATGTCGCCGAACATGTTGGTGGTCACCAGCACGTCGAAGCGCTGCGGCTCGCGGATCAGCAGCGCCGAGGCGGCGTCCACGATCAGCTCTTCCAGCTCCACGTCGGGGAAGTCCTGGGCGACCGCGCGCACTTCGCGCAAGAACAGGCCGTCGGACAGCTTCAGCACGTTGGCCTTGTGCACCGCGGTCACCTTGCCGCGGCGGCCGCGCGCGAGCTCGAACGCGGCCCTCGCGACGCGGGCCGAGGCGCGCGCGCTCACCTTGCGCACGGAGAGCGCGAGGTCGGGGTCGGGCATGAACTCGCCGGTGCCGGCGAACATGTTGCGGTCGGAGTAGAAGCCCTCGGTGTTCTCGCGCACGATCACGAGATCCATCGGCCGGCGCAGGATGCTCAGGCCTTCGCGCGACCGGCACGGGCGCACGTTGGCGAAGAGCTCGAAGGTGGTCCGCAGTGCGGCGGACGGGTTGATGCCACCCTGCTCACGCGGCGGGTACTCGTAGTGCGACACCGGGCCGAGCAGTGTGCCGTCGACCTCGGGCACGCGCTCGAGGACCGCGGCCGGCAGCGTGGTGCCGTCGGTGGCGAGCGAGGCCAGGCCGATTTCGCGGACCTCGAAGCTCAGGTCGAGCCCGAGCCGCCGGTCCGCGGCCCTGAGCACGTCCAGGGTCGCCGCCGTGATCTCCGGGCCGATGCCGTCGCCGGGCAGGACGAGGACTTTCACGAACGCTCCTTCCGACTGCGGGTGGTCCGCTCCCGGTTTTCCACCCGCTGGTTTTTCACTCTAGCAATATACCATCAATGTAGTGGATGCTTCAGACTTCACATTCGTTGTAGGATCAGCTACCTTTCACCGCCGAAGAGCCTCCCCGCCTGTCCGGCTCAGGTCCCCCGCTCGAGGAGATGGCTGACAATGTCGTTGCTGCTCGCCCAGGCCGTGTCCGCGGCCGAAGCAAACCCGACCCCCGAGGTGTGGCGGGTCATCACGAAAATGGCGTACTTCGCCGGTCTGATCGGCTCGATCGGCGGCTGCATGCTGTATCTGATCGTGCTGCGCCCGGTGCTGCGCCGCCCGTCCGTGGCCGCCGCCGACCGCGCGGTGCTGCAGCGCCGCGCCGGGATCTACTACGCGATCGTCGGCACCTGGTTCCTGGTGGCGCTCTACTTCCAGATCGCCGGCAAGGGCGCTCGGGTGAAGGGCAAGGAAATCCCGTTCGGCGACGCCCTTTCGCCCGCCGCGATCGGCCGGTTCGTGGCCGTGCCCGGCAAGAAGGGCGACTGGATCTCCAGCGGTACCGAGGCGTTGATCCAGTACTCCCTGTGGGGTCTCGCCGCGATCGTGCTGATGCTGGCGTTCTCGCCGCGGCTGCGGGAGCGGCTCGGCCTGCTCACCCTGACGTCGCTCATCATCAACTTCATCGCCTACCAGGTCACGCTGCTGCCGACGAACTTCTCGAAGGCCACCGGCGACACCGTGGCCAACTCGCTGCTCGACCACCTGCACGTGTTCTCGATCTCGACGTGGGTCGGCGGCATCGCGGGCCTGGTGATCCTGGCCTTCTCGCGGCGCAAGCTCACCAGCGGCGCGGGCGACACGTTCGCGCAGATCTGGACGCGGTTCTCGACGCTGGCCATGGTCGCCGTGGGCTGCATCCTGATCACCGGCCTGTACCTGGCCTACACGCTGATCGGCAGCCCGTCGGAGCTGTTCACCACGAGCTTCGGGCGCTTCCTCGTCATCAAGGTGTCGCTGGTGTTCACGATGATCTGCATCGGCGCGGCCAACGAGTTCGTGATGATGCCGCGCATCGCCCGCGCCCGCGCGGCCGGTGCCGAGGGTTCGGTGTTCAAGCTCGCGCTGCGCACGTTCCCGGTGCTGGTGACCGTGGAGGTCGTGCTCGCGATCGGGGTGCTGTTCGTGCTCTCGTTCCTCACCGGCTCCGCGCGCGCCGAGGCCGGCGACCCGGCCGACCCGACGCTGAGCGGCAGTGTGATCGGCATCGGGGTGGTGCTGGCCATCCTCATCGCGATCTCCTTCGTCACCACGGCGAAGGTGTCGGACCGGCTGTCGCGCTCGGCGGCGCGGGCCGACGAGGTCGAGACACGCGAGACCGTGGCCGCCGAAAGCTGAGCGTTCCCCAGACGCACCGTCAAGGGCTCGTCAGGGATTCCTGTCGGTGAGTCAAGTCTTCGTCGGGCCCATGCCCGCCACGCCTTCGTCCGGGAGAGATTCGTCTTTCCCGGACGAGAAGGTGGTGGCGAGCATGGGCACGATTGTTTCCGCGGTGGTGCTGGTGGGTCTGTCGGCCGTGATGGCGCTGGCGTTGCGCTTGAGTTCGCGGCGGTGACGGCGAGCGCGTGCGGCCTCAGTGCTCGGCGCCGGCTCCCGTGAGCGCGATCGTGCGGTCGGTGTGCGCCGCCAGCAGCGGGTCGTGGCTGGCGACGAGCACGGCCGCACCGGCGTCGGCCGCGGTGCGCAGGCGCGCGAGGACCACTTCGGCGTGGGTGCGGTCCTGGTGTGACGTCGGTTCGTCGGCGAGCACGAGGGCCGGCGCCGTCGCCAGGGCGCGGCCGACCGCGGCGCGTTGTTGTTCCCCGCGCGAGATTTCCGTGGGCAGACGGTCGGCGAACTTCGCGAGGTCGAGGGTTTCCAGCAGCTTCGCCAGATCCGCGCCGGTATCGACGGTCCGGGCGGCGAAGGCGAGGTTGTCGGCCACGGTCAGCTCTTCGAACAGCCCGATCGACTGCGGCACGAACCCCAAGTGCTGCCAGGGCATCCGGGCCATCGGGACGGCGGGCAGCGGTGCGCCGGGCGTGACCGTGCCGGTGTCCGGGGTTTCCCAGCCGCCGGCGATCATCAGCAGCGTGCTCTTGCCGGAGCCCGACGGACCAGTCAGCGCCACGAGCTCACCCGGGTGCAGCTCGAAGCTGATCGGGCGCAGCACCTGCGTGCCGCGGTAGCTCTTCGACACCTCGGCCAGCGTCAGCACGGTCATCGGATGCGTCCGTCCACGAGTTCCACCACGTCGTCGGCCACGGCCACCAGTTCGGGATCGTGGGTCGCGACCACCACGGCGTGCCCGAGCGCGGCCAGCCGCCGCACGGCGTCACCCACGAGGTGGGCCGAGGCTCGGTCGAGCTGGGCCGTCGGCTCGTCCGCGAGCAGCGCCGCCGGATCACCTGCGGCGGCGAAGGCCAGCGCCACGCGTTGCTGCTCACCACCGGAGAGGCCGCTGGGCCGGCTGTCGCCGCGGTGGCCGAGGCCGAGCGTCGCGAGCAGTTCACCCGACGGGCGGCCGGTGCCGCGCAGGCGGGCGGCGAGCTCGAGGTGCTCGTCCACGGTGAGGTAACCGAGCAGGTTGTCCACGGGGTTCTGGAACACGTACCCCAGCCGTCGGCGCCGAAGACCGCGGCGGCCTCGCGCGGACATCGCGGTCGCGTCGACGCCGTCGATCTCGACCCGGCCGCGCACGGGCCGCTCGAGACAGGCGAGGATCCGCAGCAGCGTCGACTTCCCGGAGCCCGACGGCCCGACGAGCGCGGTGACCCGGCCGCGCGCGGCGGACACCGAAACCTCCTGCAGCGCCACGACTTCGTGCGTCGCGGTCTGGTAGGTCTGGTGCACGTCCTCGCAGCGGAGCGCCTCAGTTGGTGTCACGGAGCACCTCCGACGGGCGGGCGCGCGACACCGCGCGCTGGGCGGCGAGCGTGGCGAGCACGGCGGCCAGCAGCGTCGCCGCGGCCAGGCGCGCGGTGAGCGACCACGGCGCGGAGATCAGCGTGCCCGGCGCGGCGGCCGGGTCGAGGTCGTAACCCGCGCTCGTCACGGCCACCGCGATCGCCGCGAACCCGAGGCCCGCGACGAAGCCGGTGGCCAGCAGTCCGCCGACCTCGTAGAGCAGGGCCCGCCAGTGCGCGCGGGGGCCGATGTCCATGCGGCGCAACAACAAGTACGCGCTGCGGCGCGCGCGGGCCCGGGAGTTCAGGTACAGCAACAGCCCCACGAGCACGATCGCGCCGGCCAGCACGGAAACCGCGGTGAGGAACAGGAACGTGTACGTGATCGCCGCGTACACGCCGTTGGCGGTCACGTCGCCGGCCTGGCCGAGGGTGCCGACCGGCACGTGGGCGACCGACAGCGCTGGGATGATGCGATCGGGGTCGCCGCGCAGCCACAGCTCGTGGTGCAGGTTCTCGCCGGCCAGCCCGGCCAGCACGTCGCGCCGCACGAACATCAGCGGGAAGCCGGCGCTCTTGCCGGGCAGCTGCGCGACGCTCGTGACCTCGAACGACACGGTGTGGCCGTTGATGGTCACGTTCGTCGGCCCGTTCGTGCCGGGAATCCCGGCGAGCACACCGACGGGAGCGCCGGGCGCGGTGAGACTCGCGATCAGGTCGTCGAGCGTGGGGCCCGGCAAGGCGTTGTCCCAGAAGGCGGTGTCCGGGAACGTGGCCGGGTCGACGCCGATCACGTTCACGGTGGTGTGCCCGATCGCGGCGGAGTCGTAGCGGTCGGCGAAGCTCGCCGCGAACCCCGGCGGCGCTTGCGCGGGCCCGGTGAGGTCCACCACCACGTCGGTGCCGACCACGAGCTGGCCCTCGGCGTGCAGCGTGCGGTCGACCGAGCCGGTGACCGTGGTCGCGTACACCGACAGCGCGATCGGGATCGCCGTGGCGGCGATCAGCACGGCCGCGGCCGCCGGCGCCGAGGCGAGCCGCCGCCACGAAAGGAAAGCGACGGCCCGGTGCAGTGAAACCGGCCGCACGCGCACCACGGTGAAGCGCACGATCCGCGCGGCCAGCAGCGCCAGCCCGATCACCAGCAGCAGCGGCACCACGATCAGCCGCGGCGGGATCCGGGCGACGCTGCCGGCCGCGCCGGCACCGGCTTCCGGATCGTCGCCGAGCACGAAGTAGCAGACGAGCGCGGCGCCGAGCGGCAGCAGCTCCCACGGCCAATTGCGGCGGCGGGTGGTGTGCGCGTCGAACATCGCGGTGATGCGCCGCCCGCTCGCCACTGCGATGGCGCCGAGCGTGACCAGCAACGCGGCGGCCGCGCCGATCACGGACCCGGTGAGCGCGCCCGGTGTCACGAGCGGGCTCGGCCCCAGCTCCGCCACGAGGTAGCGCGCGGCGAGCCAGCCGAGGGCGCTGCCGAGCACCACGACGGTGCCGACTTCGAGCACCGCCTTGCCGACCAGCGCCGCCGGCCCGACTCCGCGCGACGACAACACGGCCAGCTCGGCTTTGCGCCGGTCCACCCAGAACGAGCCCGCGGCGGCCGCGATCACCAGCCCCGCCAGCGCGCCGACCGCGCCCATCGGCACGACGGTGGTGGCCAGCTGCGCCGTGACCTGGTCGGCACGGGTCACCATGCCGCCGAGCGAGGAGGTGTACTCGGTGCTGCCGAAGCGGTGGAAGGCGTGCTCCAGCGGATCGGCGGGGTTTTCGGTGCGGGTGCGCACGTGTTCGAGCCCGGCGACGACCGCGGGTGCGCTCGCCGTGGTCATGCCGGTGGTGTCGACCGAGCTCTCGACGAGGTTCTGCACGCCGGAATCGGGTGTGGTGAGGGAGAAGAAGTCGTCGGGCGAGACGAGCGCGACCGGGTAGGTGCCGACGTTGGCCAGCGGATCACCCCGGTAGACGCCGGCGATGCTGCACCAGTACGGCTGGTCGGGCATCGACCGCAGGTCGCGGTAGATCCCCGCGACGCGCAGCTGCCGCGTGACCCCGGAATCCGGCACCGCGGCCTTGCCGGAGGGCGCGAGGCTGTTACGCGATCCGCCGCGGACGTCGACCAGGTCACCGGCGTGCAGGTTCTTGAGCGCGGCGAACTGGTCGGGCAACCAGATGCCCGGCCCGGTGCCGCGTTGCACGACCTGGAGGTGGTTCTCGAACCCGGTGCGGGAGACGAGGTTGAGGATGGTCTGTTCCGGGTGCGTCGGCGTGCGCGTCGCCGTTTCCACGGACGCGCCGGCCAGCACGGTCGTCACCGTGTGCGAGGCCTTCGGCACGTCGGCGAGGGCCTGGCTCGCGAGCTTCGTGCGGGTGTCGTACAGCGCTCTGCCGACGGGCTCGGGCTCGGTGGGATCGCTCCGCCGCATCGGCAGGCCGCCTTGCCACTGCGCGCCGACGGCCCACTGGCAGGCGAGCGAAGTCTGCTGCTGAAGCGTCGCGTTGCCCGCGGCCGAAAGGAACAGCGCGACGGCGGTGGCGGGCAGCGCCACGAGCACCGCGGCCGCCGCGACGGCGATCACCACCGCCGGATTGCGCCACCCCGTCCGCACCGCGCGCGACCACGGTGTGGCCAACCCCCTCCTCGGCATGTCGAGGAGTTTCACACAAGCCGCTCGTCCTCAGTGGGTGCCGAGATCGTTTCGAAACGGCACCATCTCCGACCGCACCCGAGCGACGACGGGGTGTGGCGGAATCCCGCTCAGCGGGCGGGTTCGGCGTGCGCGTGCCCGTCGGGAGCGCAGTGGGAGCACAGGCCGGTGTGGATCGCGGCTTCTTCGTGCGTGCCGAGGGTGTCGAGGCGGCCGCAGTTCGTGCACAGCAGGTGGCCGTGCTCGGGCCCGGTGAGCTCGTAGCGCTGCGCGACGCCGACGGTGTCGAAGCGCCGCACGAGCCCGGCGGACACTCCGGTGGCGAGCACGTCGTGAACCGCGCGGGTCGACGCGAACCGGAGGCGGTCGCGCACGTGGGGGAGCAGCTCCGCGACGGTGGTGTGCGGCTGCTCGGCGAGGGTCTCGAGCACGACCTGGCGCGCGGTGGTCACGCGCAGACCGGCGCGGCGCAGGCGAGCGCCGGCGTCGAGGTTGCCGGGCTGGGGAAGCGTGGGTGTGGGAGGCACAGGACTCTTTGTAGTCCCTAGAGTTGATGGAGTCAATTGTCAGAGAGAGTCAAGTCTTGCTGCGGCGGTGACGGATCGGCAGGTGGCGGGCAGGTTTGAGGTGCTCACGGGGGGTCGGCTGTGAGCTAGTGCACGACAGACTTGATGCAGTCCATTCTGAGGTACCCTGCCTGAATGGACGGATTCGGGGTGCGGCTGCGCGACAAGGGCCTGCGCAACACGCCGCAGCGGCGCGCGGTGCTGGCCGCCGTCGAACGCCACCCGCACTCGACGGCGGCAGAGCTCGCCATCACCCTCGAAGCCGACGGCGCGGCCGGCGGTCTCTCGCGCCAGGGCCTCTACAACGTCCTCGAAGACCTCGTGTCCGCCGATCTTCTGCGCTCACTCGAACCCGCCGGCTCGCCCGCGCGCTTCGAGCCGCAACTGCACGACAACCACCACCACCTCGTGTGCCGCCGCTGCGGCGCGATCCAGGACGTGCCGTGCGCCGTGGGCGCCCCGCCGTGCCTCGAACCCGTGACCGCGCCGGGCTTCCGCGTGGAAGCGGCCGAGGTCACGTGGTGGGGCACGTGCGACGCGTGCGCGGCCGGCTGAGGTCCGTCCACAACGGACTCGTTGCGCGCGGAGTTCGCTAGTCCTCCGGGTGCGCCCGCAGGTGGCGGCGCAGTGTCTCGTCGCTGCCCAGACCACTGCGCCGTGCCGCGGCCGCCACGGTTTCCCCGCTCAGCACGAGCGCGACGGCCGCCTCGCGACGCACGGCGGCGACGTACGTGGCCGGCGTCTGGCCCGTGCCTTCCTTGAAGAGCCGGGAAAGGTGGCGCGTGCTGAGGCCCGCGCGCTGAGCCATGCTCGTGAGGCAGTGGTCGCCGGCCGGGTCGGCGGCGACCTCGTCGCAGAGGGTGCGGACGAGGTCGCGGCGTGGACGCGGCGTGCGCGCGGGCACGGAAAGCTGGGGCTGGGCGCCGCGGCGGCGCATGAACACCACCAGTTCGCGTGCGATCTCGTGGGCCAGGACGTCGCCGGCGTCCTCTTCGACCAGGGCCAGCGCGAGGTCGATGCCGGAGCTGACGCCGGCGGAGGTGAGCACGCGGCCGTCGCGCACGTAGATGGCTTCGGCGTCGACCTCGGCGGCCGGGTAGCGCTCCTGCAACAGGTCGGCGTGGCGCCAGTGGGTGGTGGCGCGGCGGCCGTCGAGCATGCCGGCGGCGCCGAGCGCGAAAGCGCCCGCGCACACCGACGTGACGCGCCGCGCGCCGCGGGACAGGTGCCCGATGGCGCCGAGCAGTTCGGCGTCCGCACCGGGTTTCACCAGGCATTCGCCGCCGGGCACCACGAGCGTGTCGACGTCGGCGACCTCGGCCACGGCGCAGTCCACGCCGAGGCGCAAGCCGCTCGACGTGGTGATGTCGCGGCCGTCGGGGGAACACACCGTGACGACGTAGCCGGTGCCCAGTTCGGCGGCGACGTCGAACACCTCCAGCGGGCCGGTGACGTCGAGCAGCCGGACGCCGTCGAACACGAGCACGGCGACCGGGACACTCGGTCTCGACAGGCCCACCCAGGGAATCTACGACGGCTCCCGGCCACAGGAAAGGGCCGGATGTGTGGGCTGCGTGTCCGCTGCCGGGCGGTTACGCGGTGTTAGCTTCTTCGTGGACGACGCGAAGGCGGTGCCCAGGATGAAGCTGCAACACGGTCTCGGCGGTCTCGAGGGCCTCGAGGGGTTCCCGTTGGACTACGAGAAGCGGGTGTTCGTCGAAGACTGGGAGAAGCGCATCTTCGGCATCCACGCGGCGATGATGGGCCTGAGCGCCTCGCTGCGCGATTCGGTGCCCGACTATGACCTCGACGCCGTGCCCACCACGTTCCGCACCACGTGGACGTGGGCGCACCTGCGTTCGGGCGCGGAGGCGATGCACCCGTTCGAGTACTTCAAGTACCGCTACTACGAGAAGTGGCTGGGCGGCATCAGCGCGTACCTCGTGGAGCAGGGTTATCTCACGCAGGAAGAGCTCGACGCGGCCACGCAGCGCTTCCGCGAGCAGCCGGCCGAGCGCGAAGCCGCCGAAGCGGCCGCCAGTCCCGTCGACGACCAGGTGCTCGACTACCTGCGGCGCGGGGACACGCCGAGGCGCGGCCCGGCCACGCCCGCGTTCGCAGTGGGCGACGAGATCGTGGTGCGCAACCCGCCGGCGACCGAGCACACGCGGCTGCCCGGTTACCTGCGCGGGCACCGCGGCCGCGTGGAGCGCGTGTTCGAAGGCAACTACTCGTACTTCGTCTCCACCGGCGGCGACGGGCTCGGCGAACCGATGTCGGTGTACATCGTGCGGTTCGAGCCCGAAGAGCTGTGGGGCGAGGAAACCGAGCGCGCGGCCGGCCCGCTCTACGCCGAGCTGTACGAGGCCTACCTGACCCGAAGTGGAGACCGATGAGCGAGCTGTTCTCCTACCCCGCCGACCGCGAAGAGGCGAGCGCGGCGCAAGTGCAGGCGCTCGAGGCGCTGCTGATCGAGAAGGGCGTGATCACCGGGTCCACTGTGGACAAGGTGCTCGGCTACTTCGAGTCGGAGATGACGCCGCTCAACGGCAAGAAGATCGTGGCCCGCGCGTGGGTGGACCCGGAATTCGCGCGGCTGCTGGCTACGGACACGCCGCGGGCGATCGCGCAGCTCGACCTGCCCGAGGGCATGGCCGGCGCCGAGGGTGAGCACATCGCCGCCGTGGTGAACGAGCCCGGTGTGCACAACCTGGTGATCTGCTCGCTGTGCTCGTGTTTCCCGTGGCCGGTGCTGGGCCTGCCGCCGTATTGGTACAAGGACCCGGTGTTCCGCGCCCGCGCGGCGCGCGAGCCGCGCGTGGTGCTGGCCGAGCTGGGCGTGCGCCTCGACGACGACACCGAGGTGCGCGTGTGGGATTCGAGCGGGCACTCGCGGTGGTTCGTGGTGCCGGCGCGGCCCGCGGGCACGGAGGGCTGGAGCGAGGAACAGCTCGCGGAGCTCGTGACGACCGAGTCGATGATCGGCGTGGCCCTCGCGGGCCCGGCGGCGTGAGGGGACGACCGTGGCGATCGACATCAGCACGCTGGACTACGACGAGTCCGGCCACGTCAAGTTCCACTCGTCCTGCTCCACGGACCTCGAGCAGCCCGTGTTCGACGCCGAGTGGCAGCGGCGCGCGTTCGGCCTCGCGGTGGCGCTGTCCGAATTCGGCCACTACGCGTGGGAGGACTTCCAGCGCGAGCTGATCGCGGCCATCGGCTCCTGGCAGTCGGCGCCCGACGACGAGAAGGGCCGCTGGGAGTACTACCAGCACTGGGTCACGGCGCTCGACACCGTCGTGCGCCGCCACGGCCTCCTCGAAGACGGCTACGTCAACCCCGAAGACCGCGACTGACCGGTCGCCTAGACTGCCTCCTCACCGGGCGCGCGGACGCCGCCACCGGACGACGCGGAGGAGGCGGCAGCGGTGGTCAGCCGGGCCGAGAAGAACGAAACGAACCCCGACCTGGGCATCCTCGCGGGCCGGCTGCTGTTCGCCGTCCAACACGAACTCTTCACCTCCCTCGCCGCCCAGGGTTTCGCCGACCTCCACCCCCGCCACGGCGCCGTCCTCGCCTACCTCGACACCGAAGGCGTACGCGCCACCGAGTTGTCCCGGCTGTCGGGCCAGCACAAACAGGTGATCGGCACCATGATCGACGAGCTGGAGGCGTTGGGCTACGTCCAGCGCCGCCCCGACCCCGCCGACCGGCGCGCCAAGCTGATCTGCCCCACCGAACGCGGCCTCGCCGAAATGCGCGCCGCGGGGCGCATCATGACGGCGTTGCAGGAACGCCACGCGCGGAGGCTGGGGCGGGAGGCGTATACGCAGTTCAAGACGGTGCTGTTGGATGTGGTGGAGCATCAGCGGAAACGCACTGTCTGACGGGTTTCACTCGGGCGAGGAGGGCCTCGACGGGTGTTCTTCGGCGGTGCCCCACACATCGTCGGTTTCCACCAGCCACGTCGGCTTCCGACGAACGATGGTTCCCTCCACGTCGACGGTCGGCGGGCTTGTCGCCGATGACTCGGCAACCTCGTCAGCCTCGGCGAGTGCCTCCGCGAGGTAGCCGAAGACAGTCGCCGCACCTCGCCGGTCGCCCGACCTCCGAAGTGTCGCGAGCGTTTGGGCCAGCACCTTGACTGCCTCTTCGGCCCGGTGCAGGCTCTCGCCGCTGCCGCCCGGCGCGATCGGGCCCTCGTTCGGGGCCTGCCCCGCGCCCGATCCGGCTGGGGTAGCGCCGATTCCCATGCCGCCCGCGATCTCCTCCCGCCAAGCCCGACGGGACTCCGCCCGCTCCTCGGGGGTGGCATCCGCGAGCCGGTCGGCACCACTGCCCGGGGCACCCGCTTTCCGCGGCTGTGGCGGGCTGCCGTCCATTCCGGTCGGCGGCGGACCGGACTCGCCGGAGCCCGAATTCGCGATGCGGCGCACGAGATCGGGCGTGTCCCGGCTCAGCTTCTCGTCCAGGATCACGCGCAGCTGCGCCGCGGCGACCTGCTCCGGGGTGAACGGGGTCTGTCGGGTCACGATGCCGACCGCTCCTCGTCTGGCTGGTCGAGTTCGTCGAGCAACGAGTCCAGTACACGCCCCTGGAACACATCCAGCAACAAGCACTCGTCGCGTTCGGCCAGCTCCGACTGCGCCAGCTTCGCGAGCAGCTTCAACCCGGTGACGCGGCGGACCGGCGACTCGTCCAGCGCCAGTTCGGCCGCCCAGGTGAACCTGCGCCACCACTCTTCGCGTCGCGCGGAGAGCTCCCGCTGCACGGTGGCCCGATCGTTGGCGCGGACCGACAGCCGCACGCCGAGGAATGCGCCGGCCGCGGTCAACAAGCCGACGAGGAGTGACAGCCCGGCTTGCCACCACGGGTTCACGCTCGACCTGCCGATCTCGTTGCGGTGCGGCCGTCCGAGCGTAGCGCGTTCGACTGCCGGGCGTCCGGATTAAGCGAAGTGCCTCCTGCGCTTTTCGGCCCGCGCCACCAGGTGATCGGCACCGGAGCATCAGCGGAAACGCGCTATCTGACCGGTTTCTCCCGTCGTGACGAAGGAAATCCATCTGGAGTAGACCTCGCGCGCGAGGCCCCGCACGCCGAGGTGTGGGCGCGCCGGTCCGGCACACCCACCCCCGACACCGCGTCAGCGCAACGCATCCTGCAACAAAGCCAACCCCACCGGACCCACCGCCAACGCATCCTGATGCCACTGCCGCAACGAGAACTCCGGTCGCGCCGCCGCCTCTGCACGGGCAGCCAGCCAAGACCGTTCCCCAAGTTTGTACGCGATCGCTTGGCCCGGCCAGCCGAGATAACGGACGACCTCGGCGTGCACGCGGTGTTCGGCCGCGAGGCCGCGGTCGTGGAGGATGCGGCAGGCCGTGGGGAAGTCCCAGTGGGAGCCGTCGGGCAGGGGGAGGTCGAGGTGGGCGCCGATGTCGATCACGACGCGGGCGGCGCGCATGGCGGAGCCCGCGAGCATGCCGAGGCGGGTGCCGGGCTGGGTGTACCAGCCGAGTTCGTCGGCGAGGCGTTCGGCGTAGAGGGCCCAGCCCTCGGCGTGGCCGCTCACCGAGTGCACGCGCGCGAAGCGGCTCACGCGGTCGGCGGTGAGCTTCGCGGTGCCGATCTGCAGGTGGTGGCCCGGCACGCCCTCGTGGAACACCGTGGTGAGTTCGGACCACACGGCGAACCGCGAGCGCCCGCCGAGTGGCCACCAGGTGCGGCCCGGGCGGGAGGCGTCTTCGCTGGGGCCGGTGTAGTACGGCGCGCCCGAGGCCGAACCGTGGGCGATGGTCACGTCGATGGCGCGCAGGGGTTCCGGGATGTCGAAGTGGGCGGCGGCGTCGACCATCGCGCGGTCGTGGGCGGCGCGCAGCCAGTCCACATAGGCCGGTTCACCGTCCACAAAGTACTGCTCGTCCAGTAGTGCCATCGCTTCGGCCACGGAGGCGCCCGGCCGGACCGCGGCCGCCTCGGCCGCCAGCTCCTGCTCGATGCGCGCCAGCTCGGCCCAGCCCCACTCGTACGCCTCGGCCAGGTCGATGTCCGCGCCGAGGCTCAGCCGCGCGCCGGCCGCGTAGCGCTCGGCGCCGACGCCCTCCGTCGTGGTCGCGCGCGGGGCGTAGTCCTCGCGGAGGAAGCGGGCCAGCTCGGCGTAACCGCGGTGCGCGGCGTCGGCGGCGGAGCGAAGGTCGCGCGACAGCGGGCCGTCGCCGTAGGCGGAAACCAGGGATTCGTGCACGCCGGCGAACCGGTCGGCCTGTGAAGCCGTCTCCAGTGCCTGCCGACGCGCCGCGACGAGGCCGCGGTCGAGGCCGGACCGCAGTGACGTCTGCCAGGCCGCCAGCATCGTCTCGATACCGGCCAGGCGCACGCCGATCACGTGCCAGTCGTCGTCGCCGGTGCGCGGCAGCATGTCCACGGTGTCGCGCAAGGAAGTCAGCACGCCGAACTGCGCCTTCACCGTGCGCAGCGGCTCGCCGAGGTCGTGCCACGCGAGCTGCGCCTCGAGCCGTTCCTTCAGGTGCGCGCCCGCGATGCGGTCTTCGGTCGACTCCGGCGTGAGGGTGGCCAGGGTCGCGAGCGTGCGCCGCGCCAGGTCGGCGCGCGCGTCGAAGCCGTCGGGGGAGAAGTCGGTGAGCGTGGCGGGGTCGGGGGTGGTGATCCCGCGCATCGTCGCCGCCACGGGGTCGAGGGCGGCTTCGGCGGTCACGTGCTCGTCGGAGAGCTGGAAGATCGGCGTCACGCGCCTCACGCTATACCCGCAGCGCGAAGCCGGTGTGAACTCCGGGAAGCCACAGTGAAGGAATCGGGCGTTGGCGAGAACGCCGCCGACCACTAGAATCCCGCCATGCATTCCGTGGTGATCCTCGCCCTGGACGACGTCGTGCCGTTCGATCTGGCCACGCCCATCGAGGTCTTCACCCGCACTCGCCTGTCCGGCGGCCGCGCCGCCTACCGCGTACGCGTGTGCGGGCCCACCGCGGTGATCGACGCCGGCGCGTTCACGATCCAGGTCCGCCACGGCCTCGAAGCGCTCGCCGAGGCCGACACGATCATCATCCCCGGCCGCGCCGAGATCGCCGACGTGCCGGCCGAGGTCGTCGCAGCCCTACGCGCGGCCGCGGCCAACGGCGCGCGCCTCGCGTCGATCTGCTCCGGCGCGTTCATCCTCGCCGCCACCGGCCTGCTCGACGGCCACCGTGCCACCACGCACTGGGCCGCCGCGCCCGAACTCGCCGCGCGCCACCCGGCGATCGAGGTCGACGCCGACGTGCTCTACGTCGACAACGGCGCCGTGCTCACCTCGGCCGGCGCCGCCGCGGGTCTCGACCTCTGCCTGCACCTCATCCGCCGCGACCACGGCTCCGCGGTGGCCGCCGACGCCGCCCGCCTCTCGGTGATGCCGCTCGAACGCGAAGGCGGCCAGGCGCAGTTCATCGTGCACGACCAGGCGCCGACACCGCGCGGCTCGGTACTCGAACCGGTGCTGCGCTGGCTCGACGAGAACTGCGCGAAGGACCTCACGCTCGACGACATCGCCGTGCACGCCGGAATGAGCAGCCGCACCCTCAACCGCCGCTTCCGCGAACAGACCGGCACCAGCCCGTTGCAGTGGCTGCTGCGCGCCCGCATCCGCCAGGCGCAGCACCTGCTGGAAGCCACAGACCACGGTGTCGACCGCATCGCGGGTGAGGTCGGGTTCGGGTCGCCGACGTCGTTCCGGGACCGGTTCAAGCGGGTGGTCGGCACCAGTCCGCAGGCCTACCGGAGCAGTTTCCAGCGCCGGTGAACGCGGCGGCCGACCAGCGAACAGTGTGGTGACCGGCCGGACGTAGCGCCGAAAACGCCACGCCCGGTGAGGAGTCAGGCGTGCAGCAGCCCGGTCAGCTCGCACAGCTCACCCAGGCCCGCCAGCCCGTACGTGAGTTCCGTGATCCGGTCCACCACCGCGTCCGTGACCACCCCGCGTCGCGGTCAGCCGGAACTTGGTGGCCGGCTCTTCGGCCGACAGCGAGTTGTCCGGTCCACCCCGGTTCACGTCGACACGCTTCGTCCCGTCCGTGAGCCGCGCGCAGCACGGCTGGGAACTGGTGCGGGAAGATCTCGTCGCAGCGCTCGTCCGGGACACAATGGACCTTCCCGTCGTCCGGTACCTCAAGCGCGGACGCTGATCCTTGGGGCAGAGGGCCCGTCGCGTTTGCGGCGGAGGGCCCACTTTCGCGTTCCCACAGCCTGCACGGACGACTCAGTGCCCGGCAGAGTCCCCCGGCTCCCGCAACCACTCCCAGCTGTGCCGGATCTCCTCCGCCGCGTCCCGCACCAGTCCCCGGTACCGGCCCACCGCCTCCGGTGTGAACCGGTACTGCGGCCCGCAAATGCTGATCGACCCGTGAATCTCGCCGTCCGGCCCGAACAGCGGCGCCGCCACCGAGCCCGCGCCCGGCTGGCGTTCGCCCAGGGACACCGCCACGCCCTCGCGCGCGGTCTCCGCCAGCACCGTCCGCAGCTCGTCCGCGGTGGTGATGGTCTTCTCCGTCAACGAAGGCAGCTCCCGACCGAGAACCGCCGCCTGCCGATCCTCCGGCAGAAACGCCAGGATCACCTTGCCGGACGACCCGGCGTGCAGCGGAAACCGCCGTCCGATGTCGACGGTCATCTTGATCTCGCGCGGGCTCTCGAACTGATCGAGGTACACCCGCTCGTCCCCGACCAAGCCGGACAGCGTCGTCGTCTCGCCGGTCTCGTCGCGCAGCCGCCGCAAAACCGGTGTCGCCACCGTTCGCGCGTCGAACCGCCGCAGGGCGCTCGCGCCGAGCGCCACCGCCGCCGGCCCCAGCCGGTAGCCGGCCACGCCGGGATCCGTCGCCAGCATCTCGCGCGACACCAGCGACTGCAGGATCCGGTGCACCACGGCCTTCGCCAGCCCGAGCTCACGGCTGATCGCGCTGACCCCCAGGTACCGGGGCCCGCCCGTGAAGAGCAGCAGCACGTCGGCGACGCGCGCGGCCGCTTCGGTGCCGGCGTTGTCGGGCGCGGCGGCGGGCTTGCGCCCGGCGGTACTCTGGTTGTTCAAACCGGGGATCCTCGACTTCTGGTTGTGTTTCGCTGGTAGGAACGTTGTGACCACGCGCTGGCGGCCACTTTACCGTTTCGAGGACGTTTTCGGGACCCGCCTGTTCCGGTCAGCGATACAAACTACGCTCGTACGCGGGCCAGCGACTCCGCGGCGGCGAAGGGGTCCGGCCCCGCCGGGATGAACACCAGGTGACCCGCCCCGGCGGCCTCGAGTTCGGCCAGCCGCGCCCGCGCGTCGGCGGGGGTGCCGACCACGGCCAGCTGGTCCACCCACTCGTCGGGCAGCGCCGCCGCGAACTCTTCGCCTGAGCCGGCCGCCTGCCGCAACGCCGCGAACTCTTCGCCTGAGCCGGCCGCCTGCCGCAACGCCGCGAACTCGCCGGCGAACGGCAACGGCGCGAGGTGCGGCGCCCAGTCCGGCTCGCCGATCGCGGTGAGCGCCCGCCGGGCCAGCGCCCGTGCGTGGTCGGGGGAATCGTCGACGGCGGCCACGTTGTAGGCCACCAGATCGTGGCCCGGCCCGACGATTTCCCGCACCGCGCGCAGGTATTCGGGCGTGACCGGCTCGGCCAGGATCGTGCCGTCCGCGACCTCGGCGGCCAGCGCCAGCGACTTCGGCCCGCGCACTCCGGCGTACAGCGGCGGCACGACCGTGGGTGGGCTCTGCAGCTGCACGTCCCGCAGTCGCACGGCGGCACCGTCGTGACTCACGCGCGCGCCGCCGAGGATCGCGCGCACCGTGGTGAAGTACTCGCGCAGGAGCGTGAGCGGGCTCGCCGGCCACGCGCCGACCTGCCGCAGCCACCCGGGCATGCCGTGCCCGAGCCCGGCGATCACGCGGCCGGGGAACATCCCGGCCAGCGTCGCCAGTTCCATCGCCGCGAACGCGGCATTGCGCGCGGCGGCCGGCAGCACGCCGACGCCGACCGTGATGCGCTCGGTCCGGGCCAGCGCCACCGCCGCCTGCGCGATGCCGCCGCGGAAGAAGCAGTCCTCCACCACCCACAGCTCGTCGAACCCCAGCCGCTCGGCGTGGCACGCGTACGCGCCGAACCGGCTGACGTCGAGATCCGGCGGCGCGACGAGACCGATCTTCACAGTGGTTCCTCCCGGACGGTTTTCCTTGCCTGGCAGCAAGAAGATACTGCCGTCAGGAGGGTTCGTCGGCCGGCGGCTCGTCGGGCCAGTCGAGCCCGGTCTCGATGATCAGCGTGTCGAAGATCGGCGTGTCGGGCTGCGTCATGTCGGGGCCACCACGTCGATGATGGCGTCGGTGGGCACCCATTCCGCCACGGTTTCGTGGGTGCCGTCGGCCTGCACCGGGACCCAGGTCACGTCGGTGTCGGTGTCGAGCACGGGCGGGCCGGTCACGATGCCGCGCCGGCACAGGCGTTGGGGGCCGGGCTTGCGCTTGCCCGGCAGGTAGGTGACGCGGTGGCCGCGCACCAGTGGTTCGTCGTTCATGGTTCCCCTCCTCGTGGTGTTCCCCTGCGATTCCCCTCAAGCCGGAAGTTCGTCGTTGACCTCCGTGAGCCCCGCGGTCACGACCCGGCACGGCGCGCAGGCCGCGACGTGCCCGCCGATCACCGTCGAGCGCCTGCGCGACAGCCCGCCGCGCACCCACGCACCGAGGTTGCGGCGCGCTTCTGCGCAGTACGGGTCTTCGGCGTGCGGCACCTGCACTTGCAGGTACGCCTGGCGCAGCCCCTCGCGTGCCCGTCCGGCGAGCACCGCGGCGCCGTTCGGCGAGACACCCAGCAGCAGCGCCGCTTCCGCGGTCGAATCGCCCTCCGCGGTGGTGCGCCACAGGACCGTTCGCCACCGGCCCGGCAGCGTGCAGTAGGCCGACCACACGAGGTCGACGTCGGAGCGCAGTAGCGCTTCCTCCTCGGCCACGGCTCGCGCGTCGGCCGGCTCGGGCACCGTCTCGTACAGGTCCACGCGGTTGTGGTGCCGGCTCCAGCGCGCGGCCAGGTTCCGCATGGTGACGATCAGGTACGGCCGGGCGTCACCCCGCGGCCCACCGCCCGCGCGCACGGTGGTGATCACGCGCGTGAACGCCTCGGCGACGAGGTCTTCGCACTCGGCCGGCTGGTGGCGCCAGCGCGCGGCGGTGCGGCGCATCGGCTCGACGTGCCGACGGAAGAGCGCGCCGCTCGCCCGCAGATCACCGGCACGGACGGCTGCGAGCAGCACCGGGTCCGGCGGCTCGTCGTCCCCGGAAGTATTCACCGCGCCAGTCCCCACCGCGTGTCCCAGGTTGTCCGGATACTGCTCGTGTTACACACTCTGTGTATTCAATTACGCACTCACCGAGCACCTAAAGTAACAGGTACAGAAGTGTACCCGACAACTCGGAGAGCGCTACACTTCCGGCCGATGACGCCCCCGCGCACCTCCCCCAAGGCCGACGGCCGGGCGGCGCGCTGGGCCGGCCAGCGCGAACGCCGCCGCCGGGAGTTCGTCGAGGCCGGTTTGCGCGCGATCGCCCGGCACGGCCCGGACGTGTCCACCGAGCAGATCGCCGAAGAAGCCGGCGTCGCGCGCACGCGGCTGTACAAGCACTTCGCCGACGCCACCGATCTGCAGTGCGCCATCGCCGACCGCGCGGGCGAGCTGATCACCGCCGAGTTCACCCCGTTGTGGGACCCGCCCGGCACCCCGATGCAGATGATCCGCGGCGCGATCGGCGCCCACACCCGCTGGCTCGCCGACCACGCGCACCTCTACCACTACCTCACGCGCCACTCGCTCTCCGGCCGCCCCGGCACCCACGACGTGGTCGCCGATGTGAAAACCGCCATCGCGCGCCAGCTCACTGTTTTGTTCGAGCGCTACCTCGCCGCGTACGCCCTCGACACCCGCGTGGCCGAGACGATCGCGTTCGGCCTGGTGGGTCTGGTCGAGTCCAGCACCGCGCGCTGGCTGGAGAACCCCCGCGGCCTCGACCAATCCGACCTGGCGACGCTCCTGGCCGGCTGGACCTGGCACATCCTCGACGACACCCTCCGCGCGGGCGGGTTCGTGCTCGACCCGAACGTGCCGTTGCCGGCGGGGCCGGGTGGGGTGTCGGAGAACGCGTTGTCGGAGGGCGCAGCGCCGGGAGACGCGGGGTCGGAGGGCTTGCCGCAGGGAGATTCGCCGGCGGAAAACCCTCAGTCGCCGAGCACGCTCCCGGAAAACACCGCGCCGTCAGACCACGAATAGGTCCATTGTGGACATCCGTGCTGGTTCAAGCGAGCCGCTCCGGCGACCTCTCGGCACAGAGGCGAGGGCGCACCCCGGCACACCGGCGCTGCTCGACCGCGTTCGCCGGCGTCAGCTCAGTCGCTTCTGCCAGTCCACCGCCACCCGGATCCGCTCGTCCGGCGACCCGTCCCACGTCACCGACAGATCCTGAGCCCGCAACGCCGCCACCACCGTCTGCCCGACCTGCGCCGTCGCGGTGCCCGAGCCCGAGAAGGGGCCGAACGACAGCATCAGTTCGCCGCCCTCGGTGATGCGGGCGGTGTCCTGCTGGTGGAAGAACACGAACCCCCGGTCGCCCGGAGCGGCTTCCGCGCCGATCTCCGTGACGCCGCAGTTCTGGCAGCACGTGAAGTCGGGCCGGGCGACCACGCCGGAACCCGACAGCGCCGAGAACGCCGCCAGCACCCGATCCGCGTCGGTGACGGCGGGCCAGCTGCGCTGCTCCGCCAGCCGCTCCCGCCACAACCGGTCCACGATCGCGCGCGCCTCGTCGAGCGACACCGGTTGCTCGTCCGGGTCGAAGTACTCCGTGATCGCGACCGCGATGTCTTCCGGCGTACTGAACCCGCCGTGCACGAGCGGCCGCGCGAATTCCTCGGCTTCGGCGGCAGTCACCGCCGGATCGACCGTCGAGCCGGCGTCAACCGTCGAGGCAACATCGACCGGCGAGACATCAACCGTCGAGGCGGCCGCACCCTCGTTCTCGACCGGCGGCTGTTTGCGCTTGCGTCCCCACATGCCCTCATGGTGCCACCCACCCCCGACAGAATCGGCCGATATCCTGATCGGCAACGGCGAGGAGCGAACGCATGGCGACGGACAAGGCGACCCGGACCTACCGGATGAGCCGGCGCGCCGACGCCATGGAGGACACGCGCCGCCGGATCACCGAGGCGATCGTGGCACTGCACGAGTCGATCGGCCCGGCGCGCACCACCGTCGCGGGTATCGCCGAGGCGGCCGGCGTGCAGCGCCACACCGTCTACCGCTACTTCCCGACCGAAGACGACCAGCTCGCCGCCTGCTCCGCGCACTACTGGGGCAACCACCCCTGGCCGGATCCGCAGCAGTGGCGGTCTCTCGACGATCCCGCCGAGCGCCTCACGCTCGCCCTGCACCAGCTCTACCGCTTCTACGCAGAAGTGGAGCCGATGCTGGTGAACTCGCTGCGCGACGCTCCCGACATGCCCGCCGTCGACCGCGCTTTCGACGAGTTCCGCGCCTTCCTCGACGCCGCCACCGCCCTGCTGTCCACCGGCTGGGCGCCGGCCCGCGGCCGCAAACGGTTCGTGGTCGCCGCGGTGCGCCACGCGCTCGCGTTCGAC
Organism: Amycolatopsis rhabdoformis; assembly: GCF_035918295.1. GTDB lineage: Bacteria > Actinomycetota > Actinomycetes > Mycobacteriales > Pseudonocardiaceae > Amycolatopsis > Amycolatopsis rhabdoformis. Next base: position 5,659,132 of record NZ_CP142149.1, on the reverse strand, counting down.
ACCTGGCGCTCCCTCGTGCGCGAAGCCGGGCTCAGCACCCGCGACGCCGCGAAGCTGATGGCCACCATGGTCACCGCGGCGAAAACCACGCCCTGACCGGCAACGGCTCAGTGCACGGCGGACCCGTGCAACCTCCGGTACCCGGTCGGCGTGGTCCCGACCTCCCGCCGGAAGAGCGTGCGGAAGTTCGCCGCCGTGCCGAACCCGGTGGCCGACGCGATGCGTTCCACCGGCCAGTCCGAGGTTTCCAGCAGCCGCCGCGCGCTGAGGATGCGGTGGCTCACGACCCACCGCATCGGCGACATGCCCGTCTCCAGCTCGAAGTGCCGGATGAACGTGCGAAGCGGCAGGTTGGCGCGCTCGGCCATGCGTCCGACCGTGATCGGATCACCGATGTGTTCCATGACCCAGCTGCGCGTGTCCGACAGGTTCGCGCGCGGCGCGGTGAGCACGTCGACGTACTGCGGCTGCGCGCCGCCGCGGGCGGGGGAGGCCACCACTTCCTTGCCGGCTTCGTGGGCGGCGGCCTCGCCGAAGTCGGTGCGGATGAGGTGCAGGCACGCGTCGATGCCGGCTCCGGCGCCGGCGGAGGTGAGGATCTTTCCGTCTTCCACGAACAGCTGGTTCTCCAGCACCCGCACCGACGGGTACTGCGCGCGGAACGCGGCGAGGAAACGCCAGTGCGTTGTGGCGCTGCGGCCCTCGAGCACGCCGCTCTCCGCGAGCGCGAACGCGCCGGTGCAGATCGCCACCACGCGGGCGCCGCGGTCGGCGGCCAGGCGGATCGTGTCGAGGTACTCCTCGGGCAGCGGCGCTTCCGGCTCGTCGTAACCGGGCACGACCACGATGTCGGCTTCCGGCACCTCGGCCAGTGAATGCGTGGGCGTGATGCCCAGCAGCGCACCCGCGGGCCCGGCGGTGCCGCACACGAGCACGCGGTACCCGTCGTGCCCGCCGAGGATGTGCGCCGGGATGCTGAAATCGAGCCCCATCACGCGGGGGACGGCCAGCAGTGCCACGACCAGCTTCGCAGGGGACAACGGCCTACTCCTCGGGATCGCGGGGCCTGCCGTCAGGTTACTCGCGGTGGCACGATCCTTGCCCAATCTGGCACCGGATCGGCTGGTGACGGGGGTGCGTGCGCTCGTAGTGTTCGGTCTTGATCACGAGGCAGGAAGGCAAGAACCCCATGACCCAGCCGATCGAGCGGACCACGGAGAACTTCGGGGTCCCGTGGGAAAGCGCCTACGGTTACGTCCAGGCCGTGCGACACGGCGACACCATCTACGTGTCCGGCCAGCTGTCGAACGACGGCGACCAGCTCGTGGCGCCCGCGCCCGTGGACGCCAACGGTGCCGTGACGGACTTCTCGGCCATGGAAGAGCAGATGCGCCGCTCGTACGTGAACGCCGCGGAGCTGCTGAAGCGCTACGGCGCGACGCTGGCCGACGTCGTCGAGGAAGTGCTCTACGTGCTCGACATCGATGCCGCCTTCGCCGTGGCGGGTCCCGTGCGCAAGGCGGCCTACGGACGGGAGGACCCGCAGGTCGCCAGCACCCTGGTCGGCACGACGCGGCTCGCCTTTCCCGAGCAGCTCGTGGAGATCAAGCTGATCGCCCGGGTCTGACCCGTCCGTGGGGTGCCCTCGCCGGATCCGTCCGGCGGGGGCATTTCGGCTGTTCGGACGTCCGAAGTGGACAGTCGAGCGGTCACACGAGCTGCGGCTGCAGCTCGTCCGAGGTCTCCCGCAGCACCGGAAGCACGCGCTCGCGCATCTCGGCCTCGGAGATCCGCTCGATGCTCGTGCCGACGTTGAGCGCGGCGATCGGCGTACCGTCCCAGCGCCGCAACGGCACGGCGGCCGAGTGGAAACCGGCCTCGACCTCGTTGGCGACGTACGCGCAACCCGCCTCGGCCACCTCCGTGACCTTCTTCTCCAGGGCCGCGATCCCGTCTTCGTCGAGGCCGGCGTGGGTCACGAGGTGGTGGTGGCGGCGCTCCTCGTCGAGGCCGCCGAGCAGCACGAGCCCGAGCGCGGACTGCGCGGCGGGCACCTGGAACCCGAGGCCCGCACCGATCGGCAGCGTGTGGCGGGGCAGCGCCCGCGCGATCATCACGGCGGACGGCCCGTCGAGCACCGCGGCGGTGCACGACGCGCCGAACAGCTCGGCCAGCCGATCGCACTCCGGTTGCAGTACTTGGCTCACGGGGTTGGTCGTGAGGTACGCCGACGCGAGCGTGAGCACCTTCGGGGCGAGCCGGTAGGCCTTGTCGTCGGTCACCACGTAACCCAGGTGCGCCAACGTGAGCAGCGCACGCCGCACGGTGGCGCGGGGGAGTTCGAGCTTGCGGGCCAGCTGGGCCTGCGTGAGCCGCTCGGCGGTGTGGTCGAATGCGGTGAGCACGAGCAGGCCGCGTTCGAGGGCTTCGGAGTAGTCCGAGCGGCTGGTGCCGTCCACTTCACGAGCCGCGCGCCGGGCTTCGTCCCGCGCGTTGAGCTTCGCCACTTCACCAGCTCCGTTCGATTAACGCACACCTTGTCACGAAATGTAGCACGTCTGCCCCGTTGGGCCTTGCCGCGAGGCAGCACAGCTGCCTACAGTGCTCACATCAGAACCAAGTGTTCGTTAATTGAACATCCTGACTGCTTCCACCACGCTGGACGACGAAGTCGCGAGGAGAACGCTGCGATGCGCGCGGACGACAACCGGAAGATCACCGAAACCGGCCCCGGCACTCCGGGCGGCGACTGGATGCGGCTGTACTGGCAGCCCGTGGCGCTCACCGAGGAGCTCGACACCGAACGCCCGGTGGTGCCGGTGCGGGTGCTCGGCGAAGACCTCGTGCTGTTCCGCAACGAGGACGGCTCGCTCGGCCTCATCGACCGCCGCTGCGCGCACCGCGGCGCCGACCTTTCCCTGGGCCGCCTGGAAGACGGCGGCCTGCGCTGCTACTTCCACGGCTGGCTGTTCAACGGCGGCGGGTCCTGCCTCGACACCCCGGCCGAACCCGAGGACAGCAAGCTCAAGGCCAAGGTGAAGATCCGCGCGTACCCGGTGCGCGAGTGCAACGGGATCGTGTGGGGCTACCTCGGTGCCGGCGAGCCGCCGAACCTGCCCGCGCTCGACTGCTTCGTGGCGCCGCGCGAGTACACCTTCGCGTTCAAGGGCTACCTCGACTGCAACTGGCTGCAGGCGCTGGAAGTCGGCATCGACCCGGCCCACGCGTCCTACCTGCACCGCTTCGAGGAGGACGAGGACACCGGCGACAGCTACGGCAAGCAGTTCCGCGGCGCGTCACTCGGCACGAACCTGCCGATGACGAAGATCCTGCGCGAGTACGGCCGGCCCGAGATCCTCAACGCCCGCACCGAATACGGCCAGCGGATCGTCGCGCTGCGCACCCTCGACCAGGACGGCCTCGACGGCTCGAGCACCCACGTGCGCATCACGCACCAGGTGTTCCCGCACGGCATCACGATCCCGCTGAGCTCCACCATGGCGATCACGCAGTGGCACGTGCCGATCGACGACGTCTCCTGCTACTGGTACGCGATGTTCACCAGCCTCGACGAGCCCGTGGACGCCGAAACCATGCGCGCCCAGCGCCTCGACGGCATCACGCTGCCCGACTACAAACCGGTGCGCAACCGCGCGAACAACTACCGCTTCGACTTCGAGGAGCAGCGCACGCAGACCTACACCGGGCTCGGGCGCGACATCAACGTCCACGACCAGATGGCCGTGGAGGGCCAGGGCTATATCTACGACCGCAGCCGCGAGCATCTCAGCCGCTCGGACCGCGCCATCGTGACCTATCGCCGCATGGCGCTGCAGGCCATCGACGCCGTGGCCGAGGGCGCCAGCCCCGACCTGCTGCTCAAGGACACCGCCGACGTCGAGAGCCGCGGCCCGATCCCGCTCGACGGCATCGGCCCCACCGGCGAGTGGGAGGACTACTGGGCGAGCTCGATCGCCGATCTGCGCAAGGCGAGCCCGTGGGCCGCGCACCTGCAGGCCGCGCTGGCAACGGGCCCGGCCGGCGTGCCGGGCTCGGCGCTCGAACCCGATCGGTCGCAGTCGGCCGACGCCTACGACCGCACCCGGGACTGAGGGCCGTCGCCATGGGGTTCATCGAGAAGTTCGGCCTCTGGACCGAAGAACAACAGGAAGCGGCCAGAGTCGTTCTGGCCCGGGTCGACGAAGAGGGCCTGCGCACGATCCGGGTGTCCTTTGTGGACCAACACGGTGTGCTGCACGGCAAGACGATCCCGGCGAGCGGGCTGGCGAGCGCGTTCCGTGGTGGCCTCGCCTGCGTGTCCACGCTGCTGTCGAAGGACACCTCGGGAAAGACGGTGTTCTCGGCCTTCAACGCCGACGGCGGCCTCGGCGTGGCCGAGATGGCCGGCGCCGCCGACGTGGTGATGGTGCCGGACCCGACCACGTTCCACCTCGTGCCGTGGGCGCCCGACACCGCGCGCATCCTGTGCGACCTGCGGTTCGGCAACGGTGAGCAGGTGCCGTTCTGCAGCCGCGGCGTGTTGCGCACGGCGCTGGAGCGCGCGAGCGTCGCCGGGTTCACCTTCGTGACCGGGCTGGAGATCGAGTTCCACCTGTACCGCCGGGCCGGGCACTCGCCCAACGGCGACGGCATCGGCCACGGCCTCACGCCGACCCCGGTCGAGCCGATCAACCAGGGCAACCAGCTGCTGAGCGAGAACCTCGGCGACGAGGTCGAGCCGGCCACGCGGCGCCTGCGGGAAGTGCTGGAGCGGATGGGGATCGAGCTGCGCAGCATCGAGGTGGAGCTCGGTGCGAACCAGCTGGAGGTCACGCTCGACCCGGCGGCGGGCCTGGAGCCGGCCGACGCCATGGTGCTCCTGCGCAGCAGCGTGAAGCAGGTGGCCCGGCGCCACGGCTACCACGCCACCTTCATGTGCCGGCCGCAGATCGCCGACAGCAAGTCGAGCGGCTGGCACCTGCACCAGAGCCTGGTCGGTGCCGGTGGGCACAACGTGTTCGTGCCGGCCGACGGAGAGGGCGAAATCTCGGCCGTGGGGCGGCAGTTCATCGCGGGCCAGCTCGCGCACGCGAGCGGCGCGTGCGTGTTCGCGAACCCGACGATCAACGGCTACAAGCGGTTCCAGCCGTATTCGATGGCGCCGGACCGCATCGCGTGGGCGCGGGACAACCGCGGCGCGATGATCCGGCTCGTCGGCTCGGCCGAGGACGGCTCCACGCACATCGAGAACCGCGTCGGCGAATCGGCGGCGAACCCGTACCTGTATCTGGCTTCGCAGCTGCACTCGGGCCTGAACGGCATCGAGGCCGCGCTGCCGCTGCCGCCTTCGGCCGACGACCCGTACACGGCCGACGCCGGCCGCCTGCCCGCCAACCTCGCCGCGGCCGTCGACGCGCTCGAGGCCGACACCGGGCTGCGGCGAGCGCTGGGGGAGCAGTTCGTGGCGTACTACGCGGCGATCAAACGAGCCGAGATCGCGCGCTTCGAGCGTACGGTCACCGACTGGGAGCATCGTGAGTACTTCGACCTCTATTGAAAACCTCAAGGTCCGGGTCACCCGCGTGACCTGGGAAGCCGAGGGCGTGGTCGGGCTGCGTCTGTCCAGTGTGGATGGCAGCCCGTTGCCCGAGTGGGAGCCCGGCGCGCACGTGGACCTGAAGCTGCCGTCGGGCCTGGGCCGCCAGTACTCGCTCTGCGGCGACCCGGCCGAGCGCGAGCACTACGACATCGCCGTGCGGCTCGAAGCCGCCGGGCGCGGCGGCTCGGCCGAGGTCCACGGCACGGCGCTGATCGGGCGCGAGCTGGTGCTCGAGCGCGTGCGCAACCACTTCCCGTTGGCCGAAGCCGAGTCGTACCTCCTGATCGCCGGCGGCATCGGCGTGACGCCGCTGGTGCCGATGGCGCGGGCGCTCGCCGGCCGTGGAGCGGACTTCTCGGTGGTCTACTGCGGACACGGCGGGGCCACGATGGCCTTCCGCGCCGAGCTCACGCGGATCTGCGGCGAGCGGGTGTCCTTCGTGGACACCGCGCTCGAACCGCGGCCGGACCTCAAGGAGCTGATCGGGAGTACGGCCGCGGCGGTGTACTGCTGCGGCCCGGCCGGGCTGCTCGACGCCGTCACGGAAGTCTGCGAGGCGGCTGGCGTGCGGTGTGAGACCGAGCACTTCGGCGCGGCCGCGCTCGACGTGGACGAATCGGGCGAAGAGGTGGAACTCGAGCTGCGCCGGTCCGGCCTCACGGTGGTCGCCGACGCGGACACCACGCTGCTGCAGGCGATGCGCGACGCCGGCGTCGACCTCGAGTCCGACTGCGAGGAAGGCTACTGCGGCACGTGCGAGACCCGAGTGCTGGAAGGTACGCCGGACCACCGGGACGTCGTGCTGTCGAAGGCGGAGCGGGCGGCGGGGAAGACGTTCTTCCCGTGTGTGAGCCGGGCTTGCGGTCGCAAGCTGGTGCTGGACCTGTGAGAGTGGAGTCCGTCGTGGACGGACGAGGAAGAGGGGAAACCAGGTGGGCGAGGAAAACCGGACGAAGGTCGCAGTGGTGCAGCCGGGGGACGAGTCGGACCGGGTGGCACTGCCGGGCTTCGGTGCGGTGTTCAAGCTGACGCACCAGAACAACGGGGGTGAGGTCGCGATCCTCGAGCACCCGTTCGCGGTCGGCTCGATCACCGCGCCGCACCGGCACACGCGCGAGGACGAGCACTCGATCGTGCTCGCCGGGCAGATCGGTTTCCGGTCCGACGACAGCGAGGTCGTGCTCGGGCCCGGCGGCTACATCACCAAGCCGCGCGGTGAGATGCACGCGATGTGGAACGCCGGCACCACCCCCGGCCGGATCGTCGAGGTCATCACGCCCGGCGGGTTCGAGATCTACTTCCGTGAACTGAGCGAGCTCCTGCTCGCGCACGCCGACGGCGAGCTGGGGGAGGCCGAGAACCTGCACGAGACCGACGAGTTCGCGCGGCTGGCCGACCGGTACGGCCTCACGTACGGCACACCGGACTGGCTCGACGACGTCGTGCAGCGCTACGGCCTCGCCGCTCCGACGCACTGAGCCTCGGTAAACATCCGCTCGCTGACCCCGGCTGCCGAACGCCGGGGTCAACGAGCGTCGTCGTCGAAGACCTCCAAGGCCCGCCGCTGCTGCAGCAGCCGCACCACGGCGTCCAATTCGGACTCGAGCTTGCTCAACCGCGACTGCTCGTCACGCGAAAGGCCGCCGCCGTGGTGCATGGCGCGCGTGCGCAGCTCGTGTTCTTCGTCGAGCAACGCCGCGAGCCGATCGGTGATCGCGTGCGTGGTTCCCATGCGAGCCATCCCTTCGAACCGGTCCCGGACCGAAGGGAACCGGCCGGGACGTCGTTTTTTCCTCGGACGATTCCCGGCCGGCGAGCATCAGCTTCGGCTCTCGGCGAGCGTGCGGTGTGCCGCGGCCACCACGGCGTCGGGAGTGAATCCGAACTCCCGGAACAACGTCGCGTAGTCGGCCGAAGCGCCGTAGTGCTCGATCGACACGATCTCGCCGGCGTCACCCACGAACTCGTACCAGGGCAACGCGATCCCGGCCTCGACCGCCACCCGCGCCTTCACCGACGGCGGCAGCACCGCGTCGCGATAAGCCTGGTCCTGCGCGGCGAACCACTCGAACGACGGCAGTGACACCACGCGCGTCGCCACCCCTTCGGCCTCGAGCCGCAGCCGGGCTTCGACGGCGAGCTGCAGCTCGGAACCGGTGCCGATCAGGATCAGTTCGGGCGTGCCGTTCGACGCCTCCGCCAGCACGTACCCGCCGCGCGCGACCCCTTCGGCCGACGTTCCCGGCAGCACCGGCACGGGCTGGCGGGTCAGCGCCAGTGCGGTCGGGTGCTGCCCGTCCGCGATCGCGGCCCGCCACGCGGCGACGGCCTCGTTCGCGTCACCGGGACGCACCACGGCGAGGCCGGGAATCGCCCGCAGCGCCGAGAGGTGCTCGATCGGCTGGTGCGTGGGCCCGTCGCCGCCGACGCCGATGGAATCGTGGGTCCACACGTACACGACCGGCAGCGCCATCAGCGCGGCCAGGCGCACCGCCGGGCGCATGTAGTCGCTGAACGCCAGGTAGGTGGCGCCGTACGGGCGGGTGCCGCCGTGCAGCGCGATGCCGTTGAGGATCGAGCCCATGGCGTGCTCGCGGATGCCGAAGTGCAGCGTGCGGCCGTACGGCTCGGCGGCCCACATCTTCGTGGCGGCCGCGAGCGGGCCGAAGGAATCGGCGCCGGTCATCGTGGAGTTGTTGCTCTCCGCGAGGTCGGCCGAACCGCCCCACAGCTCGGGCAGGACGCCGGAAACCGCGTCGAGGAACGCGCCGGACCCCTTGCGCGTGGCGACCTCGGGGCCGCCGATCTCGAACGACGGCAGCCCGGCGTCCCAGCCTTCGGGCAGCGCGCGCGTGGAGAGCCGTTGCTGCAGGGCGTGGCGCTCCGGGTTCGTCGCGGCCCACAGGTCGTAGTCGCGCTGCCAGGAGGTGCGCCAGGCCTCGCCGCGCGTGCGCGCCTCGCGGGTGCGGGCGAGCACGGCGTCGTCCACCGCGAAGTGCTGCTCGGGATCGAAGCCGAGCACGCGTTTCACCGCCGCGACCTCGTCGGCACCCAGCGCGGAGCCGTGGATCTTGCCGGTGTTCATCTTGGTGGGCGCGGGATAACCGATCACCGTGCGCACGCGGATGTAGGACGGGCGCGGGTCGGCCTTCGCCGCCACCACGGCGTCTTCGATCGCGGCGACGTCTTCGCCGTCCTCCACCACCTGCACGTGCCAGCCGTAGGCGCGGTAGCGCGCGTCGGTGTCCTCCGACAACGCGATGTTCGTGTCGTCTTCGATCGAGATGTCGTTGTCGTCGTAGAACACGATCAGGTTCGCCAGCTGCTGGCGCCCGGCGATCGACGACGCCTCGGAGGTCACGCCCTCTTCGATGTCACCGTCGGAGGCGATCACGTACACGAAGTGGTCGAAGATGCTCCGCCCCGGCGCGGGTTCGGGATCGAACAGACCACGTTCGCGGCGGGCCGCCATCGCCATGCCCACCGCGTTGGCCAGGCCCTGCCCGAGCGGGCCGGTGGTCACCTCGACGCCCGGCGTGTGGCCGTGCTCGGGGTGCCCCGGCGTGCGCGAGCCCCACGTGCGCAGCCGGGCGAGGTCGTCGATTTCCAGGCCGTAGCCGGCGAGGAAGAGCTGGATGTACAACGTGAGGCTGGAGTGCCCGGCGGACAGGACGAACCGGTCGCGCGCCGGCCACGCGGGGTCGGCCGGGTCGTGGCGCAGCTGGCGCTGGAACAGCGTGTAGGCCAGCGGCGCGAGGCTCATCGCGGTGCCGGGGTGGCCGCTGCCGGCCTTCTCGACGGCATCGGCGGCCAGCACGCGCACGGTGTCCACGGCGCGGGTGTCGGTGGCCGTCCAGCCCCGCGGGACGCGGCGGGCGGTGGTGGGAGCGGTGGCTTCGGTATCGGGCACTGGACTCGGACTTCCCCTGCGTAGTCGGCTTTTTCCGCCCGTGGTGCACACGCGCCGAGCCGGTTCCGCGTCACCCGGCGGGCTTCCGGGCGGCGCGGTCAGTCACCGCACCCGACTGTAATGACGGACCCTGAACCGCGGCAACTCACCGCGGGCGGGTGTTCACCTGCTGGTCGCTCCACAGTGGTTCGGCGACGGTGACCCCGAAGGCCCGGCCCCAGCGGTTTCGGCTGCTCACCTCGTGCACGGGCCGGCGGTTCGCGGCCACGCCCCAGCGGCCGCGCGGATATCCCAGGGCGAGCATGGCCGTGAGCTCCCAGCCCTCGTCCGCGGGCACCTCGAGCAGGCTCATCACCCGATCGGCTTCGAGGCGCAGCATCGTGGTGAGCACCCCGCCGACACCTTCCGCACGGGCGGCGAGCAACGCGCTCCAGATGGCGGGGTAGATGTTGGCGCCTTCGTGGTTGTCGATCGAGAACACGAACAGCAGCAGCGGGATCTCGGTGAAATGGTCGCTGAGGTAGTCGCCGGACTTGGCCATCTGCCGCATGGTGGTGCGGTGGTTTTCCAGGTCGTGGATCGGCTTCGCGAACGTGCCGGCCGCGATGTCCTCGTATTCCTTTTGGCGGCAGCGCCGCCAGATCGGGGCGAGTTCGGCCTTGGTGTCCGGATCGTCCACGGCGAGGAAGTGCCAGCGCTGGGTGTTGCCGCCGTTGGGCGCGCGGATCGCGGCGTCGACGATGCGGGCCTGCACGTCGAGCGGGATCGCGTCCGGATGCAGGCGCCGCATCATCCGGGTGGTGTAGAGGGCTTCGTGGACGTCCATCGGGGGCACGGGCGGCATGGCGCCGATTATGCCTCGGTTTACGTTACAGTCAATGCGCGAAACTTACGCGGGTCCGATCATCGGGCGCGTTTGCCCGGAGCGGTCGCGCGCCGCCGCGGCGCCGGCTTCTTCTCGAGAGCGGGCCAGAGCACGGACACGACCGCCGCCGGAATCTCCGTTTTGGTCTCCCCGCGGTAGAACGAGGCGAAGTAGCTGCCGAAGCACATCGTCGCGATGGTGTGTTTGTCGATGTCGTCCCGCACGGCTCCGCGGTCCTGCAGTTGGGTGAGCACGTTCTCCACCAGCTGTACGCGCGGCTCCACCGCGTGCTTGCGCAGGATGTCGAGCAGCTCCGGGGTGCGGATCGCCTCGCCGGCGAAGTTGCCCATGAGGACCATGGCGTCGGGGTTGAAGTACGCGGGGTCGAGCCGGCGCACGGCTTCGGTGAGCGCTTCGCGCGGCTCGAGTCCACTGAGGTCGAACTCGTACATGTCGGCCTGTTTGCGGAAACCGTAGTCGAGTGCGTCGACGACCAGCTCGAACTTCGTCGCCCAGCGCCGGTACAGCGTGGGGCGGCTGACCTTCGCGTCCGTGGCGATGTCGCCGATCGTCATGCGCGAGTAGCCGTCGAGGGCGAGCCGCCGCCGCGTCGCCTGGATGATCGCCTCGTCGAGCGCGGCGTCGCGCGGGCGCCCGCCCGGCCGCGGGCCGTCTTCGGTGCCGGCCTGCTCGTCCGCCGTCGTTTCGCGTGCCCGTGCCATGGCTCCACCTCGCCGAGAAACAGAATCGACGCAGCATAACCGATCCGTTACACGACCGGGTTGTTATCCTGGAATTACATGTACTTCATGTAACGAAACTGCCTGGAGGCCGGCGTGGACGTCGAGGACTACCTGCTGCGGATCGGCGCGGTCCGGCCGGAGGTGCCGGATCTGGCGGCGCTGCGCGAGCTGCAGCGCCGGCATCTCGAGGCCGTACCGTTCGAGAACCTCGCGGGTTACCTGGGGGAGCGGGTGGACCTGGCGCCGGGCGTGCTGCTCGACAAGATCGTGCGCCGGCGGCGCGGCGGGCTCTGTTACGAGCTGAACGGGGCGTTCGCGTGGCTGTTGCGTGAGGTCGGCTTCGACGTGCAGCTGCTGGCCGGGCGCGTGATGCGCCGGACCGGCGCGTTCGGGCCGCCGCTGGATCACCTGGCGCTGCGGGTGGAGCTCGACGAGCCGTGGCTGGTCGACGTCGGCTACGGGCGCTTCAGCCTCGCGCCGCTGCGGTTCGGCACGTCCGCGGTGCAGGTCGATCCGGCCGGCCGGTTCACCGTCGAGCCGGCGCCGCACGGTGACGTGGACGTGGTGTGCGACGGCGCGATCGTCTACCGGCTCGAATCGCGGCCGCGGGAGCTCGACGAGTTCGCCGCGATGGCGTGGTTCCACACGAACTCGCCTGATTCGCCGTTCACGCGGGGGCCGACGTGTTCGCGGGCGACCCCGGACGGTCGCGTGACGGTGGCGGGGTCCCGGCTCTTGGTGACGACCGGCGAGCGGCGCTCGGAGGCGGTCCTGGCCGGCGACGCCGGGGTTCTCGCCGCCTACCGCGAGCACTTCGGCCTGCGGCTCGATCGGGTACCTAGTTTAGTTACGATACTTGACTGTAACTGAACTACGTCATATGGTCGAAGGACGCCGAACCACAGCGGACGAACGGAGTCGACGATGACCACGCCCCAGGAGCTGATCGACCGCAGCATCCCGTTTCTCGCCGAGGTGAAGAACCGCACCGCGGGCGGGGAGCTGGAAACGTGGCTGAACACGCGCTACGGCCCCGAAAGTGAGCTCTACCAGGACCTCGCGCGGATGATCACCGAGGGCGTGGAAGCCGGCTGGGCGGCCAACATCGAGATCGAGGGCCGCAAGTACCGGCGCAGCCGCATCTCCGACCCGCAGGACACGCTCAACTACTTCAGTGTCACCGCGGTGTACATGGACAGCGTGGAGCCGTTCCGCGGCCAGTACCACCAGCACCCCTACGGTGAGCTCAACCTGGTGGTGCCGCTGGACCCGGGTGCGAAGCTGATGGGCCCCAACGGCTGGAGCGGCCCGGGCTGGACCGCGCCCGGCCCCGGCAGTCACCACTACCCGGAGGTCAAGGGCGGGGCGCTGATCGCGTTGTTCTACCTGCCGGCCGGCCGGATCTCCTACGACATCCAGCCGCCCGCGGCCTGACCCGGGAGCCCAGCGCCATGAACCTGGCGTCCACGATCGAGGAAGCGATGGCGACGCGGCGCAGCTGCCGGGCGTTCCTGCCGACGCCCGTGCCGCGCGCGGAGGTCGAGCGGCTGCTCGCGCTGGCGTCGTCCTCGGCTAGCAACTCCAACAGCCAGCCGTGGCAGGTCCACGTGCTCACGGGTGCCGCCAAGCGCGCGCTCACGGCCGACCTGCTGTGCGCGCACGACGAAGGCCGCCGATCCGTCGGCGAGTTCGCCTACCAGCCGGCGGCGGACGCGTGGCCGGAGCCGTTTCGCACTCGCCGCCGTCGCTTCGGTGAGGGCCTCTACTCCGAAACGCTCGGCATCGCGGCCGACGACTCCGCCGGCCGCCGCGGCCACCACCGGCGCAACTACGACTTCTTCGGCGCACCCGTGGGTCTGGTGCTCACTGTGAGCCGGGCGCCGTTGCAGGGCGCGCTGGTGGACGCGGGCCTGTTTCTCCAGGGCCTGATGCTGTCCGCGCGCGGCGCCGGCCTGCACACTTGCGCACAAGCTTCGTTCATCGATTACCACCCGGTGTTGCGCCGCCACCTCACGATTCCGGACGACCACCTCGTGGTGTGCGGAATCGCCCTTGGTTACGCGGACGACGGTCACCGGCTTGACGACCACCGCACGACGCGGGAGCCGGTGGCTTCGTTCACGACGTTCTACGACTCGGTGGGGCCGCATCGGGACGCGGCGGTGGTGTCGTCTGGGGTGGCTTCGGGCTCGCCCGTGTGACTGGCATCCGGCTGATGGTGGAACTCCACCATCAGCCGGATGTTTGGGTTGTTCTGTGTGCTTGGGGTGTTCGCGGTGTTCGGCGTCTACCACCGAAGTGTCGCGGGACTAACACGCCTCGCTATTTCGTTACACCGTGTGAACGTATCGAAACTAGCCCGAGGAGTCCCGGCATGTCCGTCACCCCGACTGTCGACCACTGGTTCGACTTCCTGTGCCCCTTCTGCTATCTTGCCCAGGACCGCAACCGGGTGCTGCGCGAACACGGCGTGGTGGTTCTCGAACACCCGCTGCAGATCCACCCGGAGATCGGCCCCGGCGGCACTGCCGTCGGACCCCGCGTCGGCCCCACGTACGACTTTCTCGCCAGTGAGGCCGAAGCCGCCGGCCTTCCGCTGACGTGGACCGACCGGATCGCCTACTCCCTGCCCGCGCTCGGCGCCTACGCGACGCTCGCCGCTGCGGACACTGCCGCCGCGCACACCGATGCTGCTGCGGACACTGGCACTGCCGATACCACCGCTGCCGCGCACACTGATGCCGCTGGGCACGGCGTCGTCGCGGGCACCGATGCTGCTGCGGACGCCACCGTCGGCGCGGACGCCACCGCCGCTGCGGACACTGGGACTGCGGACACCACCGCCGGCGCGGACACTGGGACTGCGGACACCACCGCCGGCGCGGGCACCGGGACTGCGGACACCACCGTCGCAGATCGCTTCGCGGCCTCGGTGTTCAACGCCTACTTCGGCGAAGGCAAGGACCTCGAGTCCCGCGATCTGCTCCTCGCGCTCACCGAAGCCGCGGGTGGCGACCCCGAGATCGTGCGCGCCGCTTGGGAATCGGGTGAAGCGGACCGGGCTGTCGGCAAATCGGCGATCCTCGCCTACGAAAACGGCGTGCAGGGCACACCCGCGTGGGTCGCGGGTGGTCAGAGCGTGAGCGGGCTGCGGCCTCGCGCGTGGTTCGAAAACTGGGCGAAGTCGCTCGCCTGACGCACCGCCGCCTCGCCCCGTCGCCGATCCGGCGCCGAGTCACCACACCTCCGCGCCGGGTGCGGCGGCAGGCAATTCCCTGTGCAGTCTCGACCCGCGACTCTAGATTCAAGGTCATGGCCGACTGGGAATGGGACGAATCGCTGTACTCGGGAAGCGCGACCTACTACGCCCGCGGCCGCGTCGCCTACCCACCGGCACTCGCCGAGGCCCTCGCCGACGTGCTCGGCCTCGACGGCTCCGGCCGCCTCCTCGACATCGGCTGCGGCCCGGGCTCCCTCACCCTGCTCCTCGCCGGCCACTTCGCCTCGACCATCGGCCTCGACGCCGACCAATCCATGCTCGACGAAGCCGCCCGACTCGCCACCGAAGCGGGCCTCACCACCACCTCCTGGGTGCGCGCCCGCGCCGAACACCTCCCGGCCGGCCTCGGCACCTTCCGGCTCGTCACGTTCGCCCAGTCCTTCCACTGGCTGGACCGCCCCCGCGTCGCCGCCGCCGTCCACACCATGCTCACCCCGGACGGCGCCTGCGCCCACATCCACGCCACCACCCACCGCGGCCTCGCCACCCCAAGTGCGACCGACGACGCCACCTACCGCACCCTGCCCGCGGGTGCACCCAGTGCCACCCGCGGCACCACCGACGTCGCCACTCCTGGCAAGGCCCGCGACGCCGCGAACGCTGCCGCTCGCCGCGCAATCGGCGGCGCCACCGCGCCGGCCGTGACTGGCGACGCCGCCGATCGTGTTCTCCCCGCGCCCGCTGACGGGGCCATTGATGCTGCCGCCCGCGCTGGCACGGATGCTGCCGTTCGCAGCGCAACCGGTGGCGCCACCAGGCCGGTCGTGACTGGCGACGCCACCGACCGCGTTCTTCCCGCGTCCGCTGACGGCGCCATTGATACTGCCGCCCGCCCTGCCACGGATGCTGCCGTTCGCAGCGCAATCGGCGGTGCGACCGCGCCGGTCGTGACTGGCGACGCCGCTGATCTTGTTCTCCCCGCGCCAGCTGACGGCGCTATTGATGCTGCCGCCCTCGCTGGCACGGATGCTGCCGCTCGCAGCGCAACCGGCGATGCCGCTGATGCTGCCACTCGCAGCACAAGCCGCAGCTGCACCGATGCTGCCGCTCGCGACAATGGTGATGCTGCTGATCGCAGCGCTGCCGGCGGTACTGCTGATGCGGCTGCTCACGGCGCCGCTGATGCTGCAGCTCGGCGCGCTACTCGCGGCAGTGCTGATGTTGCTGCTCGCGCCACCACCCACAGCACCGCCGGTGCCGCTGCTCGCGCCACCACCCGCAGCACTGCCGATCCTGCTGCTCACGCCGCCGCCCGCGGCACCGCCGACAGCCACACCGAACCAGCCCCCCGCCGCGCCGTCCCCGACACCGCCCAAGGCGCCACCCACACCACTGCCGAAAACCGCACCCACCACGCCGCCGACCCAGCCCCACCCCACGACGAGATCACCGCCCTCGTCCACCACTACCTCGGCTCCACCCGCCGCGCCGGGCGTGGCACCCTCCCGCAGGGCACGCCCGGCGGCGAGACCGAGATCTACCGCGCCGCCGGCTTCAGCGGTCCCGAGAGCATCTCCGTGCCAGGTCCGACAGTGATCCGCGATATCGACGACATCGTCGCCAGCGTGTTCTCTTTGTCGAGTTCCGCGCCGCACCTCTTCGGGGCGCGTCGAAGTGCTTTCGAGGGCGATTTAAGGCGCCTTCTGGGGGCCGCGAGCTCATCCGGAAAGTTCCGTGAGCAGATGCGCGAGTTCGTCGTTGATGTCTGGCGGCCGTGAAATCGGGCAAGGTTGTCACACCAACGGGTGGTTTATTCGACGATCACTCCGCGGTGCACCGCGTGTCTCCGAAGGAGCCTGAAGGGTCGTCGCTCGGCAGGCGCGGCGAGTGAATCCGGCCGCACCGCGCTGACCACGGCTAATCGGCGCGGCGGCCCGCATTTCCCTAGTCCCCCTAATGGGGCACGGGTCGAAATCCCTAATGCCGGGGTGGCCAACCCCCGGGGTGGCCCCCGATGGCCGCCGATCGGGCGGGTCCTATCTTCGTCCCCGAAGCCTTCTACTTCTCGGCATGTCCTCGACGGCCGATTCATCAGTGCACAGGAGACAACTGACTATGGACGCGGTGCAGAACCTGCACGAATTCGCCATGACCCTGCTGAGCGACCCGCAGGCGCTGGCCGACTACACCGCCGACCCGCAGGGCGTGCTGAACGCGGCGGGTCTGCCGGACGTGACCGCGGGCGACGTGCAGGACATCATGCCGCTGGTCATGGACACCACCCCGCTGGCCGGCGCCAACCTGCCGATGGTCGGCGGCGTCCTGGGCCACGCGGCCGGCGAGCGCGCCGACCTGCCGAACCTCACCGACGCGGCGAGCGGCCTGCCGAACCTGAGCGGTGTGTTCGAGACGGTCAGCGACGTTGCCGACCAGACCGGCCTCAACACCCTCACCCACTCGACGCTGGCCCAGGTCTCGGACGCCGTCGACGGTGTCGCGGGCGCGGTCAACGGTGTCCCGATCGCCGGCCCGGTCGTGGCCGCCGGTGCGATCGACCTCGAGAACACCGTGGACGCCGTGGGCCAGCACGTCTTCGACGGCAAGCTCGTGGGCTCCGCGGTCGACGCCACCACCAACCACCTGGGCGACGCCCTCATGCCGCAGGCCGCCGTGGCCGCGCTCGCCGGCGTGCCGGCGGTCGGTGGCCCGGTGTCGGGTCTCGTCGAGGACGTTCGCGTCACCGGCGCCGGCCTGCTCGGCCACGTGAACGAGGCCATCGGCTCGACCCCGGTCGGCACCGCGCTGGCCGGCGACGAGCGCGCCGACTTCGGTGCCGCCGGCGACCTGTCGCACACGCTGGACCACGTCGTCCCGGCCGCGGGCCTGCCCGCGCTCCCGGCCGTGCCCGCCCTCCCGGCGGTTCCGGGCGTCCCGGCTGTGCCGGCCGTCCCGAACGCCTCCGGCGTCGTCGGCTCCGTCACCCACACCCTGTCGGCCGCCGCGCCGCAGGCCCCGGTCGTGGGCGACACCGTGCACCACGTGCTCGACACCGTCGGCCAGGCCGACACCGCGGGCATCCAGCACACCCCGCTGGCCGACGTCACCGACGCGACCCACACCGGCTCCCCGCTGGGCGGCGTCGAGACCCACGCGCAGGACCTGGCCCACGGCCTCGACCTGCACGCCGCGACCGACGCCCTCGGCCACCTGCCGCTGTTCGGTCACTGAGTTTCGCCCCAGTAGCACCAAAGCAGGCCCGGACCACTCTCGGTCCGGGCCTGTTTTGCGCGCTCAGCCGGACGCTCGCGCGTTCGTACAGTCCAGTAGTCGCACCACAAAGCCAGGCTCGGGCCGCTCCGGTTCAGGCCTGGATTTCTGCGATCAGAAGCTGATCCCGCCGGCGTTGATCTCCCGGCGTAGATCCGGCCTACCGCTGGGTACCTTCGGGACTCACCAGACCCGCCCCACCGCTTCGGCCGGCAACGGACGCGTCCACGCCACGAGCGGCCGAGGTCCGCGACTCAGGAAGCCGAATCCGCGTGCGTCCGCCGATAATGGCGCGCAACTCGCGCCCGGTTTCCGCAGATGTTGCCCGTGCACCACTGCCGCCGCTTGGTCTCCGCCACGAACAGCATCGAGCACGCCGGGTTTGCGCAGCGGCGCAGTTTCTCCAGTTGCGCCGGCGATGACAGCAGGTCGATCGTCTCGGTGGCGATCGCCGCGAGGGCCGCGTTGCCGCCGTGTTCGGTGTGCCAGCGGGTGGTCGCGGTCAGAGCGCCCGAGTCGTCCGCGGTGAGGCGCAGGCTGCGGGGCACGGCGGAGGCGAACGCGTTGAGGTCCTCCACCGAAACGGCCAGCGGCGCGCGGGCTTCGAGGTGCGCAACGAGCAGGTCGCGGATCGCCGTGCGCAGGCGGCGGGTGGCGGCCGCGGCGGGCACGCTCGCCTCGGGCAGCCGGGGCAGCTGCAGCCGCCACCAGGTTTCGTACCCGTCCGTCGGTTCGATCAGGTCGACGGCGGGGTCCACCGCCGTCATGAGGGTGTCGGCCAGGTCGAGGGCCACGAGCGGCTCGCCGCCCATCGGGAACCCCGCTGCCTGCACGTCCTCGAGGGTCGGTCCGGCGGTCATGGGTCCCACGATATCCGTCACACCGCCGCGGGGTGGGCAAGGCGCGCTTAGTAACCCATACTCAGGTTACTAACGCTGGAGGTGGCATGAGCCCGTGGGCCAGGGTCGGCGCGGCGGTGCTCGCCGTCGGCTGGGGAGCGAACCAGTTTTCGCCGCTGCTGATCGTCTACCGCGACCAGGAGCACCTTTCGCCGACGGTCGTCACGGCGATCTTCGGCGCCTACGTGGTCGGCCTGATTCCGGCGCTGCTGCTCGGCGCGCGGTTCTCCGATCGGCTCGGCCGCCGCCGCGTGATGCGCCCGGTGCTGGTGCTTTCGGCGCTGGCGTCGGTGATCCTGCTCTTCGGTGCCGGGTCCACGTGGGTGCTGGCGCTCGGCCGGCTGGTGGCCGGGGTCGCTTCGGGGGCCGCGTTCGGGCCGGGCAGCGCGTGGATCAAGGAGCTGTCCGCCGACGCCGGTCCGGGCGCGGGTGCGCGCCGGGCCGCGATCTCGCTGTCGGTGGGGTTCGGCTGCGGCCCGCTGGTCGCCGGCGTGATCGCGCAGTGGCTGACGGCCCCGGCGGTGCTGCCGTACCTCGTGCACCTGGCGGTGACGGCGGTGGTCGGTGTGCTGGCCTGGCACGTGCCGGAAACCGTGACGGCGCAGGCGGTTCCCGGCGAACGGCGCCACCAGCTCAAAACCGCCCTGACCAGCCCCGAGTTCCTGCGCCGGGTCGCGCCGAGCGCGCCGCTGGTGTTCGGCGTGGCGACCACGAGTTTCGCGGTGCTGCCGACGCTGCTGCCCGCACCGGTCGCACCGGTGGCGAGCAGCGGCGTGCTCGCCGGTCTCACGCTCGGCAGCGGGCTGCTCGTGCAGCCCTTCGCCCGGGCGCTGGAACGCCGGCGCAGCCCGCTCGTGCTCACCTGGGGTCTCGGCCTGACCGTGGCCGGCTTCCTGCTCGCGGCCCTGTCGACGGAACTGGGCCAGGCGCTGCTCACTCTTCCCGCCGCTGTGGTCCTCGGCGCCGCGTACGGAATGCTGCTGGTCGGCGGGCTCAGCCGCGTCGAAGCGCTCGCGGAGGCGGCCGATCTTGCCGGCGTCACAGCGGTGTTCTACTGCTTGGCGTACCTGGGTTTCGCGGCGCCGTACCTGTTCGCGGCGGTGGATGTCGTCCTGCCACCACCGGTCGCGTTCGTGATCGCTGCCGGCGTGAGTGTGGTGCTGGTCGTGGTCACCGCGCCCGGCCGCGCGCGGACGAGCCGATGACCCCGCGCGTGCGGGTGACCGCGCAGCTCAGGGAACTCCGCTTCGACGCCGGTTCCCGTGCCCTCGACCTGGTGGCCACCGTCGGCCGCCGGCCGACCGTGGCCGTCGAGCGCCTCTCGGACCCCACGCGCCTCGACGCGTGGGCCACCGGCGTCGGCCTGCCACTGGTGCCGGGCGAGGCTACGCAGGAGGCGCTCGCGCAGGCGCATCGCTTGCGGGAGGCCGTGTTCCGCGTGGTCACCGACGCGCTGGCCGACGCGCCGGTGGACCCCGCCTCGGCCGCGATCGTCGAGACCTGGGCCGCGCACCACGCCGACCCGCCCCGGCTCGCCTTGGCCGCCGACGGCCGGCTGACGCCCGGCCCTCGGCGCCACACCGCCGCGTCGATGCTCGCGGTGGTCGCGCGCGACGCGATCGACCTCGTCACCGACCCGGCCCGCCGGGTGGCCGTGCACGCGTGCGATTCACCGTTGTGCCGCATGCTTTTCCTCGACGCACCCGGCGGCCGGCCGCGCCGCTGGTGCTCCATGCAACGCTGCGGCAACAGCAGCAAAGCCGCCGCCTTCCGCGAACGCGCTCAGCCCGTCCCGAAATCCACTGTGGACTGATCAGCCGGTGATCCGCGGATTGTGCGGCGAGGGCACCACTTCCGACGCGTGCAGCGGCACCCCCGACCGCCACACCACCTGCGCCGGGTGGAAGCGCACGCGGCGGCCCGTCGCGTCGTCCTCGCCCGCGGTGCCCGGTGTGACCCATTCGAGGACCGCCGTGCCGGTGAGCTGCAGCGTGGTGCCGGTGGTGAAGTCGAGGAACAGCAGCGACGCCTCGGGGTCGGTGGTGATGTTGCCGAGGCTGTTGAACATGTTGTTGCCCGCGTAGTCGGGCCACCACAGGTCATCGCCGTCCACGCGGACGAAGCCGGGCTCGCCGCCCTTGTGCGAGGAGTCGGCGCCGCGGGTGGGGTGGATCGTGCCGAGGAAGAAGGTGTCGGCGCGGCGGATGAGGTCGCGGTGCGCGTCGGTGAGCGAGCCGGTCCGCTCGGCGTCGGGGGTGGCCGGGGCCGGACCGATTTCGAGGTGCCGCTGCTGGATGTAGGCCGGGCAGTTGCCGTACGCCTGCTCCACGTCGAGCAGGAATCCGCCCTCGGCCGACGCCACGACGCTGCCGTTCACCCGCAGCCGCCGCCGCGTGGCGAACTCGACGGCGATCAGGCCCACGGGCTCGCCGGCGGGCAGCTCACGCAGGGGATCGCCGGCGCCGGGACGGGTGTGCACGACCAGCGTGGTGTCGAAGCCCTCCAGGAACCCGGCCGGGCCGAGCAGGGGAGAGGTCCACAGCGTCCCGTCGGCGTCGCGCGCGGTCACGGCCGCGAACTCGCGCTGGGCGAGGAACCCTTCGGCGCCGTGGCTCAAGTGCGCGGGCGCGAGCATGCCGACGAGCCGGGCCGCCTCGGCCTCGAGCCCGGCTTGGCGCTGCACACTCAGCTCACCGCTGTGGAACCCGGTGATGGTCTTCATGGCGTGTCCTCTCAGCCGGCTTGCTGCTCGGGGTTGCGGTGCTGGTCGTGAGTGCGGTGCTGTTCGTGAGTGCGCTGGTAGTGCCGCGCCACCCGCACGCGGTTGCCGCAGACGTTGCCCGCGCACCACTGCCGGCGCCGGTTCGTGGCGAGGAAGAGCATCGTGCAGTCGGGGTTCGCGCACCGGCGCAGCCGCGCGAGGCGGGCGGGGTCGGCGAACAGCTCGATCGTCTCCCGCGCGATGGCCGCCAGCGCGATGTTGCCGCCGTGCTCGCCGTGCCAGCGCGTGTGCGCCTCCCAGTCCTCGTGCGCTTCGAGCCGCGGGCTCGTGGGCACGGCCGCCGCCACGGCGTTCACCTCTTCGAGCGACGCCGGCGCCGGCTCGCGGTCGTCGAGGTGCGCTTCCAGCAGGTCGCGGATCGCCGAGCGCAGGCGGCGCGTGGGCACGAGGTCGGGCGCGACGGAGTTCGGCAGCCGGGGCAGTTCGAGGCTCCACCAGGTGGCGTTGCGCTCGGGGGAGGCGAGCAGGTCGCCGTTGCCGGGTTCCGTCTCGGCTGCGAGCGTGTCGGCGAGGTCCAGGGCGACGATCGGCTCGCCGCCCATCGGGAAGCCGGCCCGTTGCATGTCCTCCAGGCTCAAGCTACTGCTCATGACGCGAGTGTACGCATTAGTCATCGGCTTCGACAAGTTTGGGATCGGGTGTTGTGTTCTCCGACCTAACGGGTATAGATTCCAGATAGCCGTTAGACAAGAGGTTGAGGCAGAGAGAAGGCGAACGTCATGGGACTGGCATGGCAACAGGGACCGCTTTCCACGAGGTCGGTCGGCAGGTTCCTCTCCCCGGTGCCGCTGCCCGAGCGGCTGCTCTTCGCGGAGCCGCTGCGCCGGCGCATGCGCGTGCGCTTCGGTGGCGAGTGGATCGTCGACAGTGAAGACGTGGTGCTCCTGCACGAACCCGGTCACTACCCGGTGGCCTTCTTCCCGAAGAGTGCCATCGCCGAAGGCGTGCTGGAAGGCAGCGACCGCGTCACGCAGCACCGCGAGCTGGGCGACACCAGCTGGTACACCGTCGCCGCCGGCGAAGGCCGCGCCGAACGCGCCGCGTGGGAGTACACCGGCCTGCCGGAGTACGCCGACGTGCTGAAGGACCGCGTCGCGTTCGCCTGGCGCGCGATGGAGGCGTTCTACGAGGAGGACGAGCGGATCGTCGGCCACGCCGCCGACCTGTATCACCGCAACGACATCCGCACCACCTCGCGCCACCTCGTGGTGCGCGACGGCGACCGCGTGATCGCCGACACCCACCGCCCCGTGGTGCTGTACGAATCCGGTTTCGCGCCGCGCTGGTACGTGCCGCGCGAGGACCTCGACGAGGCCGCGCTCACGCCGGTCGAGGGCCAGACGTTCTGCCCCTACAAGGGCCTCGCCAGCTACTACGACATCGGCTCCCACGCCGGCGCCGCGTGGGGGTACGAGCAGGCCTGGACGGAGGTCGAGCGCATCTCCGGCCTCGTGTCCTTCGAGCCGGACAAGATCGAGGTCTACCTCGACGGCGTGCGCCAGACGCTCGCGCCGGGCCAGACCGTGGTCCCGCACGGCGTGGACCGCGGGCTCGACACCGACGAGATCGAGAAGCGCACTGTCTGAAAGTCCGACGAGGACGGTCCCGACAGACCATTCACGGGCCGGGGAATCCGGCGGAAACCGTGGCACAGTGGTACGTCGTCGTGGCCGAGGAGGTGCCGGTATGACCGCAACGGTGCTCGCGGTGAACGTCGGGATGCCGAAAAACGTGTCCTGGCAGGGCAAGACCGTCTACACGGGAGTGTGGAAGCACCCCGTCGAGGGGCCGGCCATGGTGCGCCGTCTCAACATCGACGGCGACGGCCAGGGTGACAAGGCCGGGCACGGCGGTGAGCAGCGGGCCGTGTTCGTGTACCAGATCGACTCGTACCGGCACTGGGAGCAGCACTTCGGCCGGGAGGGTTTCGAATACGGCTCGTTCGGCGAGAACTTCACCGTCGACGGCCTGCCCGACCACGAGGTGTGCATCGGCGACCGCTACCGCATCGGCGAGGCCGAGTTCGAGGTCACGCAGCCGCGGGTCACGTGTTACCGCGTGGGCATGCGGCTCGGTGAGCCGGAGCTGCCGTCGCTGCTCGTGAGCCACCACCGGCCCGGCTTCTACTTCCGGGTGATCCGCGAGGGAAAGGTCTCGGCCGGCGACCGGATCGTGAAGACGCGGACCGGGCCGGGCGCGCTCAGCGTCGCCGACACCGACGCGCTCCTGTACCTGCCCGACAAGGACGAGGCGAAGCTGCACGTCGCTGCCGGGATCCCGGCGCTGAGCCCGGGGTGGCGGCAGTCGTTCGAGCAGCTGCTGGGTACCGCCGCGCCGGAAGCCGCGCCGGCGTGGGCCGGGTTCCGGCCCCTGCGCGTCACGGCGGTGCGGCCCGAGAGCACGTCGGTCACGTCGGTGTACCTCGAGGCCGAAGATGGCGCCGAGCTGCCGGCTGCGCTGCCCGGGCAGTACCTCACGCTGCGGGTGCCGGCCGCGGCCTCGCCGGTGCGCAGCTACTCGATCTCCTCGGCGCCGGGCACGGCCGGCTACCGGATCAGCGTGAAGCGCGAAGGCGTGGCCAGCACGTACCTCACGACCGAGCTCGCCGCGGGCGCGGTGCTGGACGTGGCCGCGCCGCGCGGTGACTTCGTGCTCGGTGCCGGCACGAGCCCGGTGCTGCTGGTCTCCGCCGGGATCGGGGTCACGCCGGTGCTCGCGATGCTGCACCAGCTGGCGGCGCAGGGCAGTTCGCGGCCGGTGTGGTGGATCCACGGCGCGCGCGGGCCGGCCGAGCACCCGCTGGCCGCGGAGGCCGCTCGGCTGCTCGCCACGCTGCCCGGCGGGCGCTCGGACATCTTCTTCAGCGCGGCGACTGCCGATGAGCGCGTCGCGGTGGGCGCCCACGCCGGCCGGCTCACCAAGGACGCGCTGGTGCAGCTGGGTGTGCCGGCCGACGCGTCGGCCTACCTCTGCGGGCCGGCGGCGTTCATGACCGACATGACGGCCGCGCTCACCGCGGCCGGCCTCGACGCGTCGTGCATCCACACCGAGCTGTTCGGCGCGCTGGACGCCATCAACCCCGGCCTCGTCGGGCAGCCGGCGCGGCCGCCGCACCAGCCGGAAGGCCCGCCCGGAACCGGCCCGACCGTCACGTTCGCGCGCAGCGGCGTCTCCGCCCCGTTCCCCGGCGGCACGCTGCTGGAGTTCGCCGAGGCCTGCGACGTGCCGACGCGGTACGCCTGCCGCAGCGGCGTCTGCCACACGTGCGTGACCCCGGTGCTCTCCGGCTCCGTCGACTACTCGCCTTCGCCACTGGAACCCCCGGCGGCCGGGCAGACCCTGGTGTGCTGCGCGACGCCGCACACCGACCTCGTCCTGGACATGTGACTCGCGCTCGAAAGGAACACCTCGATGAACTGGGCTCTCGAAGTCCTCACCCTGGCCGTCGGCGACGTCGACAAATCGCTGAAGTTCTACACCGACCAGGTCGGCTTCACCCTCGACGTCGACTGGCAGGCGAACGAGCGCTACCGCGTCGTGCAGCTCACCCCGCCCGGCTCCGCCTGCTCCATCCAGTTCGGCATCGGCCTCACGGACGCCACGCCCGGCGCGTCGCGCACCACCTACCTCGCCGTCACCGACCTCGCGGCGGCCCACCGCGAACTCACCGCCCGCGGCGTGCCTGTCGGCGACCTGCGCCACAAGGCCAACCTGCCGGACTGGCAGGGAGACTGGGCCCCGGGCCTCGAACCCGACCGCCTCGACTACGCGAGCATCTTCGACTTCGCGGATCCGGACGGGAATACGTGGGTGGTGCAGGAGATCGGTTACCGGGGCTGAGGCTCGCGGCTGTGGTGATGTGCCGTTGTGTCGTTGTGCTGCTGCGCGGGTAGCACCACCGGGTGTTGGAGAAGTCTCGTCCAGTGTGTGAGAACTACCGCTGGTTGTTCGGATGGCACCGCCGGGTGTTGGAGAAGTCTCCTCGAGTGTGCGAGGACCACCGGCGCCTGTTCGGCCGGCACCGCCGGGTGTTTGAGAAGTCTCGTCGGGGGTGAGCGGACTACTGCGGCTGTGCGGAAGGCACCACGGGGTGTTCGCGGAGTCTCGTCGGGTGTGTGAGGACCACCGCTGGATGTTCAGAAGGCACCGCCGGGCGTTCGAGAACTCTCGTCGGATGTGTTAGTGCCAACGCTGGCTGTGCGGCCGGCACCTCCGAATGTTCGCGGAGTCTCCTCCGATGTGTGTGAGGACCACCCTCGGCTGTCCGAAAGGCGCCGGCGGATGTTCGCAGAGTCTCCTCGGGCGTGAGGGCTACCGCTGGATGTTCGGAACGCGCCACCGGGTGTTCGCGGAGTCTCCTCGGGTGTGTGAGGACCACCCTCGGCTGTCCGAAAGGCACCGGCGGATGTTCGCGGAGTCTGCTCGGGCGTGTGAGGGCTACCGCTGGATGTTCGGAACGCACCACCGTGTGTTCGCCGAGTCTCGTCGGATGGACAAGTGCCAACGCTGGCTGTGCGGCCGGCACCACCGGATGTTCGCGGAGTCTGCTCGGGTGTGTGAGGGCTACCGCTGGATGTTCGGAAGGCGCCACCGGGTGTTCGCGGAGTCGCGTCGGATGTGTGAGTGCCAACGCTGGCTGTTCGGATGGCGCCGGCGGGTGTTCGAGGAGTCTCCTCGGGTGTGAGGACCACCCTCGGCTGTCCGAAAGGCGCCGGAGGATGTTCGAGAAGGCGCGGTCGTTGTTCGGGGAGTGCCGAGCGGTGTTCGAGAAGTCTCACTCGGTGTGTGGGAAGTGCTGGTCGGTGTGCGGGAAGTTACTGTGCGGGTGAGGAGGTCCCCATTCCGTGTCCGATTGTTGCCAGCCGGTACGCAGTTCCCACCACCAGACCCCAGCCCGGGTCCAGGCCCACGACCCCGAGGTCCGGGAGGTCGCCGTCGGCAAGGTGGGGGACACCGCCGGGCTGATCACGTTGCGCGGTGGCACGTTCCGGATGGGCACCGACGACGCCGACGGCTTTCCGGGTGACCGCGAAGGCCCGGTGCGGGAGGTGACCGTGGCGCCGTTCGCGATCGATGCGTGCGCGGTCACCAACGCGCGCTTCGCAGAGTTCGTCGACGCGACCGGCCATCGCACGGAGGCCGAGGAGTTCGGCTGGACCTACGTGTTCGCGAAGTTCGTGCCGGGCCCGCTGCGCAAAACCTCACCGCGGCCGGACCAGACCCCGTGGTGGTGCGGTGTCGCCGGCGCGTACTGGCGCGCGCCAGAAGGCCCGCACAGCACGGTCGAGGACCGGTGGGACCACCCGGTCGTGCACGTCTCCTGGAACGACGCCCTCGCCTATTGCGCCTGGGCCGGCCGCCGGCTGCCGACCGAGATCGAGTGGGAGTACGCGGCGCGCGGCGGGCTCGACCAGGCCCGCTTCCCCTGGGGCGACGACCTCACCCCCGGCGGCGAGCACCGGTGCAACATCTGGCAAGGCCGCTTCCCCGTGCACAACACGGAGGAAGACGGCCACCTCGGCACCGCCCCCGCCGACGCATTCCAGCCCAACGGCTTCGGCCTGTACAACGTGGCCGGCAACGTCTGGGAGTGGTGCGCCGACTGGTTCGATCTCGTGGACCCCAGCAGCCCCACCAGCACCAACCGTCCCACCAGCCCCGCCGACCCGGCCAACCGAGCCATGCGCGGCGGCTCGTACCTGTGCCACGAGTCCTACTGCAACCGCTACCGCGTCGCCGCACGCACCGGCAACACCCCCGACAGCTCCAGCGGCAACACGGGGTTCCGCACCGCCGCGGACGTGTGAGTCGGCGCAGCAGCGCCGCCGCGTCGCCGCGCGCATGGGCAACAGCCCCGTCCGCTCCAGCGGCAACACGGGTTCCGCACCGCGACCGACGTCTGAATCGGCCCAGCAGCGCTACCGTGTCGCCGCGCGCACGGGCAACACCCCCGACAGCTCCAGCGGCAACACGGGTCTCCGCACCGTCACCGACGTCTGAGCAGGCCCAGCAGTGCGAGCGCGCCGCCGCACACGGGCAACACTTCCGACAGCTTCAGCGGTAACACGGTTCCGCACCGCGACCGACGTCTGAGTCGGCCCGGCAGTGCGAGCGCGTCGCCGCGCGCACGGGCGACAGCCCCGACAGCTCCAGCAGCAAAACGAGTTTCCGCACCACCACCGACACCAGAATCAGCCCAGCAACGCGAGCACGTCACCAGGCTCAGCGGCAAAGCGCACGAGGTCGTCGAGCGGCAGTGGCAGGAAGCCGTCGTCCTCCATGCGGCGCAGTTGCAGGATCAGGCCGTCGTAGAAGCCGTCGGTGTTGAGCAGCACGATCGGCTTGTGGTGCAGCCCGTGCTTCTTCAGCTCGAGCACTTCGGTCACCTCGTCGAGCGTGCCGAGGCCGCCGGCCAGCACGACCACGGCTTCGGACCGCGAGAGCAGCAGCGCCTTGCGCTCGGACAGGTCCGCGGTGATCACCATCTCGTCGGCGTCCTTGCGGGCGGCGCCGCGCAGCAGCTCCACCGAGATCCCCACGAGCCGGCCGCCCGAAGCGCGCACGCCGTCGGCCACGACCTTCATCAGGCCGCTGTCGGAGCCGCCCCACACCAGCGTGTGGTCGTTTTTTCCCACGAGTTCGGCGAACTCGCGCGCGGGCCCGGTGTAGCGCTCGTCGAGGTCGGCGGCGGAGAGGAAGACGCAGATGTTCATGAGCGGACTATAAAAGCTCAGCCCACGCGGTACCGCGCGACCGCTTCGGGGTCCCAGTCGAGGCCGTTGCCGGGGCGGTCGGGCGGCGTCGCGTGGCCGTCGGCGATCCGCAGCGGCTCGCGCAGGATCGGGGCGGCCCAGTCGACGTACTCCAGCCAGTGCGCGGTCGGCGTCGCGGCCAGCAGGTGCACGCTGACCTCGGGAAACAGGTGGGACGACAGCGGCACGCCCCGCGCGTTGGCCAGCGCCGCGGCGTCGCGCCAGCCGGTGACGCCGCCGATGCGGTCGAGGTCGGGCATCACCAGGTCACTCGCGTCGTGCGCGAGCGCCAGGGCCATCGCGCGCGGACCCGCGAAGTTCTCGCCGATCTGCACGGGCGTGCGCAGCGCGGCGGTGAGCTGGGCGTTGGCCGCGTAGTCGTCGTGCCGCACCGGCTCTTCGATCCACGACAGGCCCTCGTCGTCCAGCAGCCGGCACCGGACGAGGGCGTCGGGCAGCGAAAGCGCCTGGTTGTAGTCGGCCATCACCTCGACGTCCGGGCCGACCGCCGCGCGCACCGCCCGCACCGCGGCCAGGTCGTCCTCCGGCGCGCGGCCGAGCCGCAGTTTCACCGCGCGGAAGCCTTCCGCCACCAGTTCCTGCGCCTCGTCGGCCGCGGCCGAGGCCTCGATCAGACCGAGGCCATTGCTGTTGTACGCGGGAATCGGCCGGAGCGGCGCGCCCAGCAGCCGCGCCAGCGGCAGCCCGGCCGCGAGGGCCAGTGCGTCCCAGCACGCGGTGTCCACAAGCGACACCACCGCGGCGACGAGCCCGCGCACGCCCAGCAGCTTGAACCTTGCCTCCAGCACGGCCCGCGCCGACGCCGGGTCCGCCGGGGTGCCGGCCAGCGCTTCGTGCACTTCCCGCACCAGCGGGAGTGAGGCGTGCCCGGCGGATTCGAGGTAGCAGAACGAATACGCCCGCCCGGTCACGCCTTCCTCGGTGTGCAGGTCGAGCAGCAGCAATGGCGCCGCGGTGACGCGCGCGGCGCTGGTGCCGAGCGGCCGGCGCATCGGCACCAGCACCAGCGTGGCTTCGACCGACCGGATCGTGAGGCTCATCAGTGGTGGCCTTCGCTGTGCACGGCGAGGATGTCGGTGATGGCGCGGTTGCACGGCGTCGGCACGCCCAGCGCCTGGCCCCGGTCCACCACGTCACCGCTGAGCCACCTGACTTCCAGCCGGTTGCCGCGGTCGAGGTCGTGGTGCATCGACGAGGTCATGCCCTCGGGCACGCTGTCGGTGAAGGCGAGCCGGTCGTCGGCGAAGTCGGCGGGCAGCGCGACGCCCTGGGCACGCGCGACCTCGACGACCTCGGCCATCACGTCGTGCAGGAAAGCGCGCGAGCGCGGGTTGGCGCGGATCGGGCCGATCGGGGTGCGCGTGGTGGTCGTGGTGCCGGACAGGCCCACGAGGAACACGAACTTCTCCCAGATCGTCTGTTCGATCTGTTCGCTGATTTCCGCGTCGATGGTGCTTTCCGCACACGCGTCGTGGAACGCCTGCACGCGCGGTGAAACAGTGCCGTCGTACTCGCCGAACACCAGCTTCTGCAGGGTGCCGGTGTGGCGGATCACGCCGGGCTCGGCGATCGTCGCGGCGATGTAGCAGACACCGCCGATCACGTGTTCGGGGCCGAGCACGCGGCGCAGGATGTCGTCCTTCACCACGCCGTTCTGGAACGACACCACCGCCGTCTGCTCGGCGATGAGCGGCTTGATGAGCTCGGCCGACGCCTCGGTGTCCCACAGCTTCACCCCGAACAACACGAGGTCCGCGGGTGCGAGCGTGCTCGGGTCGTCGGTCACGTCGATCTTCGGCAAGTGCAGGTCACCGAGCGGGCTCTCGACCCGCAACCCGTTGGCGCGCAACGCGTCCAGGTGCTTGCCGCGGGCGATGAAGCTCACGTCGTGGCCGCCCTGGGCCAACCGCGCCCCGAAGTAGCCGCCCACGCCGCCGGTGCCCATCACCACGACCCGCATCGGTTCTCCTTAGTTGAGTACTCGTCCCAGTTCACTAACCCTGGATTTCTACCACGTCGAGGACGACGCCGTCGATATTCTTGAACGCTTACCCTACTATTACGACCGTGGGACGAACACGCACCTTCGACGTCGGGGACGCACTCGGCGCGGCTCTGGACACCTTCTGGCAGCGCGGCTACGACGCCACGTCGATGCAGGCACTGTGCCAGGCCATGGACCTCCAGCCCGGCAGTGTGTACGCCGCGTTCGGAAACAAACGCGACCTGTTCGTTTCCGCACTTCGCTCGTACGCCGAAACGGTGTCGGCCGAGGCCGTCGAACGCCTGCACACCGCGCCGAGTGGTCTGGAAGGTCTGCGCGACTACTTCGCCCACCTCGTGGACGCCATGGTCGACGGCCGCCGCCGCTGGGGCTGCCTCGTGACCAACTCCCTCGTGGAGCTCACCGGCCGCGACCCCGCCCTGGCCGCGATGTTCGAACAACACCTCGCCAACCTGCACACCAGCTTCGCCGGCGCCCTCATCCGCGCTCGCGCCGCCGGCGAGCTGCGCCCGGGCGCCGGCCCGGAATCGGCGCCGCTGCTGGTGGCCGTGGTGCAGGGCATGAACGTGCTGGCCAAGACGAACCCCGGCCGCGCCGCGCTGCAGGCCGTGGTCGACGGCGCGCTGACGGGCTTGGCCGCACCGGCCACGCAGGACTGACCCGGCGCCGCGGCGAACAGGTTCCGCGGGTCGAGCCAGACCGGCGGCTCCCGCGGAATCGGAAGCAGGTTCGTCAGAGACCCTGAATGCGCCCGCCGTCGACGACAACGGCCGCACCGGTCAGGTACGCCGTGTGCGCCGAGCACAGGAACGCCACGATCTTCCCGAACGCGTCCGGATCCCCGATGTATGTGCGGTCCTGCCGGCCCAGCTCGACGATGCGCTCGGTGGCGTGCGCGCCCGGGCACACGAGGTTGAGCGTGACGCCCGAAGCGGTGAGCTCGTTGGCCGCGGTTTTCGCCCAGCCCCACAGCGCGGGACGGGCCACATTGGACAGTGCGAGGTTGTCCATCGGCTGGCGCGCCGAGCCGGACGCGATGAGGCACAGCCGGCCCCAGCCCTGCTCGACCAGCGCCGAGCGCGCCGCGCGCACGAGCCGGATCACCGACATCGTGTTCGCCGTGAGCGCGCCGTAAAGCTGCTCCTCGCTCACCTCGAACGCACCGCCGGGCTTCGGGCCCGCGTTGTTGGCCACCACGATGTCGAGCCGGCCGAACTTCTCGAGCGCGCGGTCCACCAGCGTCTGCGGCAGCGCTTCGTCGGTCACGTCACCCGGCACGATCTCGACGTCCACGTCGACCTCGTCACGCAGGCGTTGCAGCTGGTCAGCGGAGCGGGCGTTGACGACGAGCCGCACGCCCTCGGCGGCCAGCGCGATGGCCGACGCCCGGCCGAGCCCGCGCGAAGCGGCGGTGACCACGGCGACGCGACCGGAAATCCCTAAGTCCATGGTCTTAGTATACTTATCAAGTGTACTAGGGCAACCGACGAAAAAAGCCCGCACTCCGGAGAGCGCGGGCTTCGGGACCTCAGGCCGACGGGGAAGTGGCCCGTTTCCAGTTCAACGGCTTGATGATCGGCCCGGCCGCCGCCGCCGCGCGGATCGCGTCGCGGAACGTCTTGTCTGACGCGCGCACGTGCTCACGCATCAGCCGCACGGCTTCCTCGGCGTCGCCGGCGGCGATCCCGGCGAGGATCGCGTGGTGCTCCGAGATCCGGTGCTTCGACTCCTCGTGGGGCACCGCGACGCCGGCCGTGACCGCGGCCATCACGCTGCGCAGGCCCTCGAGGATCTTGCGCGTGCGCGGCAGTCCGGCCAGTTCGGCCGCGGTGAGGTGGAACTCCTCGTCGAGGGCGAACATCGTCTCGTCGGGGTTGCCTTCGTCCTGACGACGGAGGATGTCGGCCAGGCGCGCGAGACCTTCCGGGGTCTGCTGCGCCGTGAGGCTGCGGGCCACCAGGATCTCGAGCTGCTCGCGCAGCGCGGCGATCTCGTCGACCTCGGCTTCGGTGAACTCGCGGATCCGGTAGCCACGCCGGCGGGCCGCGACGACCACGCCGTCGCGCTCCAGCGCCTTCAGCGCTTCGCGGACCGGCGTGCGCGAAACGCCGAGCAGCTCGGCGAATTCGGCTTCCGAGTAGAAGCGGCCGGGGCTGATCCCACCGTCGCGCAACGCTCGGCGCAGCGCTTGGTAGGCCTGCTGGCCCAGGTAGTCCTCGGACAGTTCGGCTGCGTCACTCATCCGACGCACCGGCGGGGGACTCGGTAGCTAACGACACTACGTGAGCATACCAGTCTGCCTGCGTAGCTGAGCGAACATTGTGGCACACAACCGTAGTATGCTAGCGTTCGCCGAACGAGAGGAACACAGCTCGCGGCGGGAGGAAGCAGACAGGTATGAGTTCGAGGCGAATGCTCCGGAGTCGGCGATGACGCCCGGTGCGGGTGCGCCGTCACCCGAAGCTCCCGAATCCCGGCGGCCCACGGATACCGTCCCCGAGTCGGCCGTATCCGAGCGCGCAGTGCCCGAGTCCACTGTGCACGGTGTGCGCGGCGGCAAGATCTCGGCCCGCACGGCCGGCCGCGGCCCGGCGGTGCTGCTGCTGCACGGAGTCGGCACGGCGAGCCCGTCGTACTGGGCCCAGTTCGCGGCCCTGCGCGAGGACTACGAGCTGATCGCGTGGGACGCGTTCGGCTACGGCGCGTCGAGCGAGCCGCCGGCCGAACCGCGGCTCGACGACTACGCCGACGCCGCCGCGGATCTGCTCACGGCCCACGGCCGGGAAAACGCCCACGTGGCCGGGGTTTCGTGGGGCGGCGTCGTGGCGACGCGGCTCGCGCTGCGCCACCCTGGCCGGGTGCGCACGCTCACGCTGATCTCCTCGACGTACGGCCGCCAGCACAACGCCGCCGTGCTCGAAAGGTTCGGCGAGCGGGTGGCCGAGCTCGACCACGAAGGTGTGCGGAACTGGGCGCGGGCCCGGGTCGACCGGCTCGTGTCGTCCGCCGCGCCGCACTACCTCAAGGAGCGGATCGTGGAGACGGCCGTGGGTTCCGTGCGCCTGTCCGGCTTCGCCGCGGCCACCCGGACGCTGGCCGACACCGACCACCGCCCCGAGCTGGGCGAGGTGCGCGCGCCGACGCTCGTGCTGTGCGGCGACCAGGACCTCATCACCGGCCCGCCCGAGAGCCGCGTGCTCGCCGACGGGATCCCCGGCGCCGAGTACGTGGTCGTGCCCGGCGGCGGGCACGCGCTCAACCAGGAGAAACCCGCCGAAGTCAACGAGCGTCTGCGGCAGCACTGGCGCGGCTTCGACAGCCGGGAAGGAGAGCAGGCATGACCGACAGCTCGCAGGCAGAGCCGGCTTCGCTGGTCCGCGAAGGCGGCGTCGAGGTCGGGATCAAGGCGTTTCACGACGAAGGCGTGTACCGCGAAGAACTGGAGAAGATCTTCGCGAAGTGCTGGCTGTTCCTCGGCCACGAGACGCAGCTGCGCCGCCCCGGCGACTACCTCTCCACGCGCATGGGCGAGGACGAGGTGGTGGTCACGCGCACCAAGGACGGCCGGCTGCGTGCGTTCCTCAACAGCTGCCGCCACCGCGGCCCGAAGCTCTGCCGCGCCGACCAGGGCAACTCGCAGGCGCTTCGCTGCCCGTACCACGGCTGGACCTACGACCTCGACGGCAACCTCGTGGGCGTGCCCCGGCTGCGCACCGCCTACCACGGCGAGTTCGACCGCAGCGCGGTCAAGCTGATCGAGGTGGCGAGGCTCGACACCGTCCACGGCCTGATCTTCGCCACCTGGGACCCGGACGCGCCCACGCTCGCCGAGTACCTCGGTGACTTCCTGCCGTACCTGGACCTGATGCTGGGCCGCTCGGAAGCCGGTTTCGAGGCCGTGGGCGGCGTGCACAAGTGGACGATCGAGACGAACTGGAAGATCCCCGCGGAGAACTTCTCCGGCGACCAGTACCACCTCTCGTCCACGCACGCCTCCAGCGTCGAAGTGGGGCTGCGCAACCGCGTGACCGAGTACGGCCACACCATCCACGTCGAGGGCGGCCACGGGTTCACGCGTGAGAAGGGTGGTGCGCAGCAGGGGACCGCGGCGGTGACCGCGTACACCGAACACGTGCGGCGAGTGCAGGACGGCCTGCGCGACCGGAGTCCCGAGCTGGCGGAGTTCGTGCCGCTCGGGGTCGGCTCGATCTTCCCGAACCTGTCCTTCATGGACGGAATGCGCTTTCTCACGCTGCGCCAGTGGCAGCCTCGCGGGCCGCACCGCATCGATGTGAACTCGTGGTGCCTGGTGGACAGCGCGTTGTCCGACGAGCTGAAGGACGCGGCCATGCGCCAGTACGTGCTGTCCTTCGGGCCCAGCGGGATGTTCGAGCAGGACGACGGTGAGATCTGGACCTCCATCAGCGAGGCGACGCGCGGGGTCGTGGCGCAGCGGCATTCGTTCGACTACACGATGGGCGTCGGGCACGAGGTCGCGGTGAAGGACCACACGGGGGTCGACCTGCCGGGTGTGATGGGCGAGGCGTTCATCACCGAAGGCAACCAGCGCTCGTTCTACCGCCGCTGGCGTCAGCTGATGGAGAAGTGACATGACGAGCACAACCGCGGCGTTGATGTCCACAGTGGACGAGATCTACCGGCGCGAGATCCGCGTGCTGCAGAAATCGGCGTACCTCGACTGGCTGGCGTTCTTCGCACCGGAGTTCCGCTACCGCATGCCGGTGGTGAAGAACACCGACGCGCGCGCCGACATGATCGCGCGCGACGGCGAGCTCGCCTACTACGACGAGGACCGCACCACGATGGAGCTGCGGGTGCGCAAGCTCGCGAGCTCCCACGCCTGGACGGAGATCCCGCCTTCGCGGCTGCGCTATTTCGTGCAGGTGCTCGATCTCACCGTCGGGGAGGGTGGGTTCGAGGTCGTGAGCAACATCCTCGTGTTCCGGACCCGCAACGAGGACCAGGAGCACACCTACTACGGCGAACGCACCGACCGCTTCGTCGAGGTCGCGGGCGAGTGGAAGATCGCCGAGCGGGTCGTGGTACTGGACCGCGCGCGCCTGGCCGCCGAGAACATGAACATCTTCCTCTGAGGGAGGCCCGATGGAACTGCGCGACGGCACCGGCCGAGTGCTCGCTCGGCTGGCGGTCGACGAGTCCGCCAACGGCGAGCGCTTGAAGATCACCTCCGCGCTGACCGGCGAACACGCCTTCGCCGACGCGTTGATGCTCGAGGCGCTCACGTGGGTGCCCGACGAGGTGCTGGCCGAACCGGACCCCGGGACGAAGGAGCAGGAGCAGTGAAAGCGCACATCGACCTGGCCCTGTGCGAGGGCTACGCCAACTGCGTGGTGGAAGCCGACCGGGTCTTCGACATCGACGAGGGCACCGGCCAGGCCGTGGTCCTGCTCGCCGACATCCCGGCCGAGCTCGCCGAAGACGCCCGCCGGGCGCGGGAAAGCTGTCCCGTGCAGGCGATCCGGCTGGACGGGTAGCGCGATGCGGATCGTGATCGCCGGCGGTGGCCTGGCCGGGGTGAGCGTGTGCCGGGAGCTGCGAGCTCGCGGATTCGGCGGCGAAGTTGTGCTGCTGGATCGTGAGGCCGGGCTGCCGTATGACCGGCCGCCGCTGTCCAAGCAGCTGCTCAAGGGCACTGCGGAACCCGAAGACATCCTGCTGCCCGATGCCGCGCGGCTGGCCGAGTACGAAGTGGACCATCGTGCGGGTGTCACCGTTTCGGGTCTGGGCGACCGGGTGGTGGCGCTGGCCGACGGTGCCGAGGTTCCGTTCGACGGCCTGGTGATCGCCACCGGCGCGGCGGCTCGGCGCGTGCCGGGGCAGCCCGACGTCGCCGGCATTCATCCACTGAGGACACTCGCCGACGCGCTGGCGTTGCGCGGACACCTCGCCACCGCGCGCGACCTCGTGGTGATCGGCGGTGGCTTCATCGGTCTGGAGGTCGCCGCCGCGGCGGTCGGGCAGGGCGTGGCCACCACGGTCGTCGAACGCGACGAGGTTCCGCTGGCCCACGCGATCGGGCCGGTGGCGGGCGGCTGGATGACCGACCTGCATCGGGACCACGGCGTGCGTTTCGCCTGTGGCACCGAGGTTTCCGGCTTCACCGTGACCGACGGTCGCGTGCGGGGCGTCGACCTGGCCGACGGCGAGCACTTGCCGGCCGACGTGGTCGTGGTCGGCGTGGGTGCCGCGCCGGTCACCGGCTGGCTCGGCGACGCGGTGCCGGTCGCCGACGGCGTGGTGTGCGACGCGGGCCTGCGGGCCGCGCCGCGGATCTACGCGGCGGGTGACGTCGCGCGCTGGCAGCACCCGCGGTTCGGCTCGATCCGGGCCGAACACTGGACGACGGCGGTCGACCACGCGCGCACGGTGGCGACGAACCTCCTGGCGGAGCTGGAAACCGGGGTGCCCGGCGGAAAAGAAGCCGCGGAGGTGCCGTACTTCTGGACCGACCAGTACGACACGAAGCTGCAGCTCGCCGGCTGGGCCGGCGGGCACGACCGCCGCGAGGTGGTCGAGGACGGGCGCGCCCTGCTGTACGGCCGGGGGAACCGGCTCGTGGCCGCGCTCGCGCTCAACCGGCCGGCCTTCGTCGCCCGTCACCGCCGCGCGATCGCGGCCGGGGTGTCGTGGCGGGAGGCGACCGAGGCCGTGAGGAGGAGTCGGTGATGGACAGGGAAATCGTGCTCGGCAACGAGTTCGCCCGCGTGCGGCTGGAGGTCGTGTCCGGTCCGGACGGTGATCGGCTGCGCATTGCGGCCATCCGGACCAAACGCACGCGGATGTTGTCGGCCGAAGAAGTCGAACGGCTGAGCCGGCTGCCGGTCAGCCGGTACCTGGAAGCGCTGGAAACCCCGTTCGGACCCGAGCCGGAGCTGGGCTTCAGCGCGGATTTTCCCGCGGTGGGAACCGAATCGTGACGAGAGAAGAGTGGGTATGGGCCTGCAGAAACTGATCTGGGCCGAGCTGGCCGTCGAGGACTTCGAGCAGGCGCTCGAGTTCAACGTCGAGGTACTCGGGCTGAGCGTGGTCGCCAAGGACGGCGAATCGGTGCACCTGAGCTGCGACCTCGACGACCCGCACGCGCAACTCGTGGTGTCACCGGGCGGCACGGGCGTGCGGTCGTTCGCACTCGGCGTCGACTCCGAGGACGAGCTGGCCCGGTTCGAGGCGCGCCTGGCGGAGCTCGACGTGGCGACCGAACGCCGCAGCGACGCCCGGCCGCACCAGCCGGTGAGCCTCGCGTTCCGGCTGCCGACCGGCCAGGAGGTGGTGCTGGTGCCGCGCCCCGGCCGGCCGCTGTACCGCCACCAGGGCTTCGACGTGAGCTCGATGCGCCGGGGCGTCGGGGTGGCCGACCTCGACCACATCACCATCGCGTTCAGCGACGACGCCCAGGCCCGCGCTACCGCGCACGTGCTCACCGAAGGCCTGGGGTTCCGGATCTCCGACCTCTTCGTGAACGCCGACGACGAGTGGCTGGCCGCCTGGACCCGGGCCGGCGAGGTGCACCACGACGTGGGCCTGATCCGGTGCCAGGCCGGCGCTTCGCTGCACCACCTGGCGTGGACGGTGGACAACATGGAGCACCACAAGCGCGCGGCCGACACGCTTGCGAGCGCCGGGCACCTCCTGGAGACTGGCCCGGGCCGCCACGGGGTCGGCGGCAACCTCTACTCGTACCTGTGGACGCCGGGTGGCAACCGTTACGAGCTGTCCGCCGAGATGCCGCGGATCCTCGGCGAGCGCACGGATCCGCTGGTGCGCAAGGCCGGCGAGTTCAATTCGTTCAGCGCGTGGGGTGCGCAGCGGCCGGAGTCGTTCACCCGCGGGTCCTGAGTGGACGCACGCGGTTCCGCAACAACAGGAAGGGAGGCCGGCCGTGTTGGTGGTCGAGCACGAGAAGGTGGAGTGGGAGCAGTGGCGGCCCGGGGTCCGGTCGCGGGCGTGGGCCAGCGCGTCCACCGGGGCCCGGCAGGTGCGCATCGCCGAGCAGATCCTCGACGTCGGCATGCAGGCGCCGCCGCACTGGCACTACTTCGAGGAGAACATCACCATCCTCAAAGGACGTGGCCGGTTCACCGTGGACGGTGAGACCGTGGAGCTCGGTCCCGGGCACACCGTGATCGCGCTGAGCATGCAGGTGCACGGGTTCGTGAGCATCGGCGACGAGCCGCTGCACATCATCGCGTCGATGGGCTGGCCGATCAACGAGATGAACTACCTCGACAAGCCGGACTCGGTGTTCCGGGCGGGCGAGGCCGTCGACGGGGGCAACCGGCGCCGGCTGGTGGCCGCCGAGGTCGACTGATGACGGCCCAGACCGTGCCGGCTCAGCCGTGGCCGGCCCGGCTCGAAGGCAGCGTCGCCCTCGTGACCGGCGCCGGCTCGGGAATCGGCGCGGGCGTGATGCGCCGGTTCGTGCGCGAAGGCGCGCGGGTCGTCGCGATGGGCCGCGGAGCCGACCGGCTGCGCGAAGCCGTCGAGCCGCTGGGCCCGGCCGTGGTCGCGATGCCCGGTGACGTCACGGATCCCGCCGACTGCCGCGACGCGGTGGACCTGGCGCTCTCGCACTTCGGCAAGCTCGACGTGCTCGTGCCCAACGCCGGGATGTACGACCAGAACGCGGCCCTGTCGCAGCTCTCGCTCGAAGAACTCGAAGCGGCGTATGCGGAAGTGTTCACCGTGAACGTGAAGGGCGCGCTGCTCACCGTGCACGCGGCGCTGCCGGCCCTGATCGAGTCACGCGGTTCGATCATCTTCACCGGCTCGATCTCCAGCCTGCAGGCCGGTTTCGGTGGTGCGCTGTACGTGCCGTCGAAACACGCGGTGGCCGGGCTCGCCAAGCAGCTCGCGTTCGAGCTCGCCGGGCGCGTGCGCGTGAACACCGTGGCCGCGGGTTACGTGACCACGGACCTCGTCGGGCCGCAGGCGCTCGGCGGTGGTTCTTCGCTGCCCGACGTCGATCGGGTCGTGCACCGCCTGCCCACCGGGTTCGCGCCCGGACCCGACGACATCGCTGGCGTCTACGCGATGCTCGCGTCGCGAATGGACGGTGCGGCCGTCACCGGCGCGGTGTTCTCCGTGGACTCCGGCCAGCCCCTGTGGGGACCACCCCGCCCCGATACCGAGGAGAGTTCCTGAAATGACGTCCGCGGACTTCGACCACCCTTATTCCGACAGCGTTTCGGTCGGCGACGTGGTCTTCGTGTCCGGCTGCCTGCCGGTGGACGAAGCCGAAAACCTGGTGCAGGGCCGCAAAGAAGCCCTCGACGCGGCACTCGCGACGGTCGGACGCCGGCTGGGCAAGACCGGGCTCACGCTCGACGCGGTCGTGAAGCTCACCTACTTCGTCACGGACATGGGTGACCGCGCGCTGGCCAACGACCAGTACGTGGCCACCTGGGACGAACCCCGGCCCGCACGCTCGGTCGTGCAGGTCACCGGGCTGCCGCGGGGCGCGTCGGTGGAAATCGACGCGATCGCCCGCCGCGCCTGACCGATCGGCTCGTTCCCGGGGGAGCGGGAACGAGCCGATCCCGTTCACCGGAAGGAGTTCCACACCCGGCAGCCGATCGGCCGCCACGCTTGCCAGGGGTCGGGCAAGGTCGCTTCGCCGTGCCCTGAGCACGGATCTTCTTGGTCATTCCTCGATTCAAGGGTGAATCATGAGTGTACGAGATCTGATCGACAACCGTCCCATGACAAGGTTCCAGGTCCTGGTGATCGCGTTGTGCGTGATCATGAACGTGATCGAGGGTTACGACATCCTCGTGATGGGATTCGCGGCCTCGGGTGTGCGTGCGGAGTGGGGAGTTTCGGCGTCCGCGGTCGGGCTGCTCATCAGCGCCGGCCTGATGGGCATGGCCGTGGGGTCCACCTTGGTGGCGCCGCTGGCCGACCGCATCGGCCGACGGCCGCTCACGCTGGTCTGCCTCGCCGTCGCCACGCTCGGTATGGCGCTCTCGGCGGCGACCGGCGCGTACGGGCAGCTGTGGGCCTGCCGGTTCGTGACCGGCCTCGGAGTGGGCGGGGTGATGGTGAGCCTGCCGGTGATCATCGCCGAGTTCAGCAGCCGGCGGGCGCGGGGCACGTCGGTGGCGTTCTTCGCGCTCGGCCTGCCCACAGGCGGGTTGCTGGGCGGCAGCGTCGCGGCGCTGGTGGCTTCGCACTACGGCTGGCGTGCGACGTTCGTCTCGGGCGCGATCCTCAGCTTCGTCACCGCCGCGGCGATGCTGAAACTGCTGCCGGAGTCGCTCGACTTCCTGCTCACTCGCCGACCCCGCGGGGCACTCGTACGCGTGAACCGGCTGCTGGAACGCCTGCGCCTCGAGCGCGTGACCGAGCTGCCGGAGCCGGCGGCGCACGAGGTCGGCAACGTCCGCGCCGCGGTGCTGACGGGCCGCAACGGCGTGCGGAGCGCATTGCTCTGGCTCGGCTTCTTCGCATTGTTCGGCGCGCTCTACTTCGCCAGCAACTGGATGCCCCAGCTGCTGGAGCAGAGCGGGCTGTCCGCGCGGCAGGGCATCGGCGGCGGAATCATGATCAACCTCGGCGGCATCGTGGGCTCGCTGCTGATGACGCTGATCGCGCTGCGCTTCAGCAGCCGGGTGCTCGCCGTGGTCACGCTCGCCGGCGCCGCCGTGGTGTTCCTCGCCATGGCGTTCGTGCTCGGCAACCTCACCGCGACCCTGGTGGTAGCCGTGGTGATGGGGATGTTGCTTTACGCACTCGGCGCGTCGCTTTACGCACTCGGCCCGGCCCTCTACCCGACCGGGGTGCGCTCGACGGCACTCGGCTGGGCGGTCGGCGTCGGGCGCATCGGCGCCATCGTGACCCCCCTGATCGCCGGAGTCCTGGTCGACGCCGGCTGGTCGGGAGTGGGACTGTTCGAACTGTTCGCGATCCCCCTCGCGCTCGCCGCGCTGGGCATGGTGGCGCTGCGGTTCGTGAAGCCCGCCCCGGTCACCCAGCCGGCCCCGGTTTCCGGCGCCGAACAGGCCCCGACCTCGGCCTGAAGCCGCGGGGTGGGCGTGACGGCGCCCACCCCGTGACCGCGCCCACTCAACCGGACAAAACTGTCACGTCTCGCACTGCTGCCTTGTCTCCCTTGTGCAAGCGAGGAAACGAGGAGCGAAATGCGCAGGATCCTGGTGGTCGGTGGCGGGTATGCGGGTTTCTACGCGGCCTGGGGACTCGAGAAGCGGTTGAAGCCGGCGGAGGCCGAGCTGACCGTGGTGGACCCGCGGCCGTACATGACGTACCAGCCGTTCCTTCCCGAGGTCGCGGCCGGTTCGATCGAGGCGCGCCACGCGGCGGTGTCGCTGCGGCGGCACCTGCGGCGCACGCGGGTGGTGGCCGGTGAGGTCACTGAGATCGACCACGCGCACCGCAAGGTGACCGTGCTCCCGGCCGAGGGCTCGGAGTTCGAGCTCACCTACGACGAGATCGTGGTCACGGCCGGCGCCGTCACGCGCAAGTTCCCGATCCCCGGCGTCACCGAGCAGGCGATCGGCATGAAGCACGTGGAAGAGGCCGTCGCGATCCGCGACCGGCTGCTGACGTCGTTCGACCGTGCGTCGGTGCTGGAGCCGGGTCCGGCGCGCCGGAAGCTGCTCACCGTCACGTTCGTGGGCGGCGGGTTCTCCGGCGTCGAGGGCTTCGCCGAGCTGCTGTCGCTGGCGACGGCGCTGCTGAAGCACTACCCGGAGATCAGCCGCGACGAACTGAGCTTCCACCTGATCGAGGCCCAGGGCCGGATCCTGCCGGAGGTCACCGACAAGCCGGGCCAGTGGGTGGTGCGCTCGCTCGAAGAACGCGGCGCCCACGTGCACCTCAACACGCAGCTGCGCTCGGCCGTCGACGGGCACGTGGTGCTCTCGACCGGCGAGGAGTTCGATTCCGCGCTCATCGTGTGGACCGCCGGCAACGCCGCCAACCCCGTGGTGCACAACCATACGGACCTGCCGATCGACGAACGCGGCCTGCTGAAGGTGCGCGCCGACCTGCGCGTGGGCACCGAGGAGGAACCGG
Source organism: Amycolatopsis rhabdoformis (assembly GCF_035918295.1). GTDB lineage: Bacteria > Actinomycetota > Actinomycetes > Mycobacteriales > Pseudonocardiaceae > Amycolatopsis > Amycolatopsis rhabdoformis. The sequence goes on along the minus strand of NZ_CP142149.1, from coordinate 5,616,997 downwards.
TGCCGGGGGCGTGGGGCGCGGGTGACGACGCGTCCGTGCCGGACCTCGCGTCGCCGATCCCGGGTGCGCGGACGGTGCCGAACGCACAACACGCGGTGCGCCAGGGCAAGCTGCTTGCTCGAAACCTCACAGCGCATGTTCGTGGCCGCACACCGAAGCCGTACGTGCACCACGGGCTGGGTTCCGTCGCGACGCTCGGCATCGGCAAGGGCATCTTCCAGTACCGGCGGATCGTGATCACGGGCCTGCTCGCGTGGCTGATGCACCGCGGCTACCACGTGCTCGCCGTGCCGAGCTGGGAACGCAAGGTGCGCGTGCTCGCGATCTGGCTCACGGCGGCGTTCTTCGGCCGCGACATCGTGTCGCTCGCCTCGGTCGAGCACCCGCGCGACGCGTTCGTGTCCGGCGGCGACCCGATCAGGTGATTGTCGGCCGGACTGTCACAAATCCGCGGGGCGCCTTGTCCAGCCTGGTGCGAAGTCCCCGGGCCGGCCGGGGACGCTCGGCGAAAGGCGCATCATGAGGATTGTCGTCATCGGCGGTACCGGCCTGATCGGCTCGCGGGTCGTGAGCCTGCTGACGGAACACGGTCACGAGGCGGTGCCGGCAACGCCCAGTTCCGGCGTGAACACCGTGACCGGCGAAGGGGTGAAGGAAGTGCTGCAGGGCGCCGACGTGGTGGTGGACGTGTCGAACTCGCCGTCGTTCGCCGACGACGACGTGCTGGCCTTCTTCCGCGCGGCCACCACCAACCTGACCGAGGCCGCCAAGGGCGCCGGCGTGGGCCACTTCGTGGCGCTGTCGGTGATCGGCAGCGACCGGCTGCCCGACTCCGGTTACCTGCGCGCGAAGGTGGTGCAGGAAGAGCTGATCAAGGCCTCGGGCCTGCCGTATTCGATCGTGCGGGCCACGCAGTTCTTCGAGTTCGTCGGCGCGATCGCCGACGGCGGCACCGAGGGCAACGTGGTGAAGCTGCCCGACGCGGGCATCCAGCCGATCGCGGCGGCCGAGGTATCCGGGGCCGTGGCGAAGGCCGCCGCGGGCTCGCCGCTCAACGGTATGACCGAGATCGGCGGCCCCGAGGTGTTCACGATGGCCGGCTGGGTGCGCGAGGCCCTGACCTTCCGCAACGACCCGCGTGAGGTCACCGTCGACCCCGAGGCCCGCTACTTCGGCGAGAAGCCGGGCCCGAAGGGGCTGCTGCCCGACGAGGGCGCGCAGCTCGGGCAGATCAAGTTCGCGGACTGGCTCCCGGCCAACCCGCCCAGGAAGTGACCCCGGCCGCGGGTGGCCCGGTTTCCGGCGCCACCCGCGCTCCCGGTGTCAGGAGGGAATTTCGATGACAGAGCAGCAGGTCGCGACGTCGGTACTGGTGATCGGCACGGGCGGATCCGGGTTGCGCGCCGCGATCGAGCTGGCCGAGCGCGGCGTCGACGTGCTCGTGGTCGGCAAGCGGGCCAAGGGCGACGCCCACACCACGCTGGCCGCCGGCGGCATCAACGCGGCACTGTCCACCATGGACCCCGAGGACAGCTGGCAGCAGCACGCGGCCGACACCATCAAGGAGAGCTACCTCCTCGCGCACCCCGACACCGTGCAGGTCGTGACGCAGAACGCGGCGCGGGGCATCGAGGACCTCGAACGCTGGGGCATGCCCTTCGCGCGCGAGGCCGACGGCCGGATCTCGCAGCGCTTCTTCGGCGCGCACACCTACCGGCGCACCGCGTTCGCGGGTGACTACACCGGGCTGGAGATCCAGCGCACGCTCGTGAACCGCGCGGCGCAGCTCGACGTCCGGATGCTCGAAAACGTGTACATCACGCGGATTCTCGTGCAGGACAACGTGGTCTTCGGTGCCTATGGCTTCGACCTCGACACCGGCACCCGCTACGTGATCCACGCCGACTCGGTGATCCTGGCCGCCGGTGGGCACACTCGCATCTGGCGCCGCACGTCTTCGCGGCGCGACGAGAACACGGGCGACTCGTTCCGCCTCGCCGTGCTGGCCGGGGGCCGCATCCGCGACCCGGAGCTGGTGCAGTTCCACCCGTCCGGGCTGCTGGAACCGGAAAACGCGGCGGGCACGCTGGTGTCGGAAGCCGCGCGCGGTGAGGGCGGCCAGCTGCGCAACGCGCTGGGCGAGCGGTTCATGGCGAACTACGACCCGCAGCGAATGGAACTGTCCACTCGCGACCGCGTGGCGCTCGCCGCGTACACCGAGATCAAGGCGGGCCGCGGCACGCCGAACGGCGGAGTGTGGCTCGATGTGTCGCACCTGCCGCGCGAGACGATCATGCAGCGGCTGCCGCGGGTGTACCAGACGTTGCTGGAACTGCAGATGCTCGACATCACGAAGAGCCCGATCGAGATCGCGCCCACCGCGCACTACTCGATGGGCGGCGTGTGGGTGCGGTCTTCCGACCACGGCACGGGTGTCGAAGGCCTGTACGCGATCGGCGAGGCCGCGAGCGGTCTGCACGGCGCCAACCGGCTCGGCGGCAACTCGCTGATCGAGCTGCTGGTCTACGGCCGGATCGTCGGCGAGGCAGCGGCCGAGTACTCCGCTTCGCTTTCGGCACAGCGCCGTTCGGCCGGTGCCGTGGCCGAGGCGCGGGGCGAGATCGACGAGCTGCTCGCGGCCGACGGCCCGGAGAACGTGCGGGCCCTGCAGCGGTCCTTGCGCAACACGATGACCGAGCACGCCGGTGTGGTGCGCGACGAGGACGGCCTGCTCGCGGGACTGTCCGAACTGGACGAGCTCGAGGACCGGATGAAGAACGTCGGAGTGCACCCGGACCTCGCCGGGTTCCAGGACCTGGCGCACGCGTTCGACCTCAAGTCCTCGGCGCTGGCTTGCCGGGCGACGCTGGAGGCGGCGCTGGAACGCCGGGAGACGCGCGGGTGCCACAACCGCGCTGACTACCCGGAGCTGGACGAGTCGATGCGGGTGAACTTCGTGTGGTCGGGGCCCGGTCGCCTCGAGCGGGAAGAGCTGCCGCCGGTGCCGGCGGAGATCGCTGTGCTGATGCGCGAGGTTTCCTCGGAAGGAAAGCTGGTCGAGTGACGCTGGGGGCGCTCCTGGTGTGCCGGGAGCGCCCCCACGGTTCAGCGTGGGACGACGTGGGTGAACAGGATCGCCGCGTCGGTCTCGGCCTCGATGCGGTGCCGGCCCGCGGCCGGAACGAAGTAGTCGCCGGGTGCGCCGCTCTGTTGTTGCGCGCCGGTGACGAGCCGGATGTTTCCGTGGAGGACCAGCACGGTGGTTTCGCCGCCCGGGTGCTCGGTTTCGTGCAGGTGTTCGCCTTGGCTCAGCGCCATCACGGTCTGGCGCAACGCGTGTTCGTGTCCGCCGTGGACAGTCACGGCGCTGCGCCGCGCCGGTGCCTGCGTGGCGAGCCCCGTGTGGGTTTCGGCGAGGGTGAAGAGGTTCATGCGGCTCCTCTCGATTGTCCGCTCTGGATTGGCGCGGGGGATTCACACCGTGAGTTTGCGCCGTGGTTTACCGCTGTGGGGCCGGCTTCGCGTTCGCCGGCCCCACAGCCGGGTCACGGGCGGGGTGCGCGAAGGTGCTTGCGTTCCTCGAGCTCCTCGTCGCTCACCGGGATCAGCATCGGCTGCCCGGGCGCGCAGAACATCGTGACGACGAACTGCGACTCGGCGTCGTCGAGGTGGTTGCCGTCCTGGTAGTGGATCACGTCGAACCCGGGCTCCCAGAACGATTCCCCGGCCTTCACCACCCGCTCGGGATCACCCTCGAGCTCGAACACGATCTCGCCCTTGAGCACGTACCCGAACGCCGGACCCGAATGCCGGTGCGGCGGCGCCCCGTCGCTCCCGGGCGGCAACGTGACCAGGATCGTCATCGGCACGGCCCCCTCGGGCGCCGCCGGAGCTCCCTCCGCCGTGCCCACCACCTCGATCTTCGGCGGCGGCGCGGTCGACTTGGGGTTCGGCAGGTGGTGCGAATGTTCCACGCTCATGGTCTTCCTTCAGGCGCGTCGGATGAACCTTTCGCGAGCTGAGACAAGACGGGGTGGTGATCTGTGACAGAAGATCACCACGATCGGCGTGCCACCGGTGCGGTGCGGTGGTGGCGACGTTCGAAAAACACCACGGGCACCCGGTGAAATGCGCGAAGACCACCAGCACCTCTGCGTATACTGCCGTCGTGCGAAGAGCGACCTTGAAGGACGTGGCCGCGCGCGCCGGGGTCCACGTCGCGACCGCGTCGAGGGCGCTCAACGAGACCAGCCGCCACCTGGTGAACAGCGCGACGCTCGACCGGGTGCTCCGCGCGGCCGCCGACCTCGGGTATTCGGGCAACCTCAGCGCCCGCACACTTCGCACCGCCCGGTCGATGGCGATCGGCATGCTGTTGCCCGACCTGACCAACCCGATCTTCCCGCCGATCGTCCGCGGCGCCGAGGACATCCTGCGCGAGCGCGGCTACAGCACCTGGATCGCCAACACCGACGACGACCCGAAGATCACCGCCGCCTCGATCGACGCGTTCCTCGCGCGCGGGGTCGACGGGTTCATCTCCGCCGGCTCGCGCCTGCACGACGGCACGGCCGAGCAGATGGCCGCGCAAGGCCACGCGCTCGTGCTGGTCAACCGGGCCGTCGACCGCGCCGACATCCCCTCGGTCACGGCCGACGACGACCACGGTGTGCGCCTCGCGCTCAGTCATTTCGTGGAGCTGGGGCACCGCAAGATCGTGCACCTGGCCGGTCCGCAGGACCTCTCGACCGGCGTCCACCGCAAGCGCGCGTTCGTGCAGGGCCTCGCCGACCACGGGCTCGACCGCGAGCCCGAACGCGTGGCGCAGTGCGAAGCGTGGTCGCAGCGCGAGGGGCACCGTGTCCTCAGTGGACTCCTGCGTGACGAGAAGATCGACTTCACCGCGATCGTCGCGGGCAACGACCTCATCGCGCTCGGCTGCTACGACGCGTTGCGCGAACGCGGCCTGACCTGTCCGCACGACGTGAGCATCATCGGCTTCAACGACACCCCGTTCATGGACCACGTGGCGCCGCCGATGACCACCATCCGGATCCCGCAGTACGACCTCGGCCGGGAAGCGGCGAAGCTGCTCGTCGACCTGCTCGAGGACCCCACGGGCGGGCCGCGGTCGATCGTGTTGCCGGTGGAGCTGGTGATCCGACGCTCGACCGCACCGTTGCGCTGATCGCCGTTGGTGATCCGTGAACACGGCCACCACGTCCTTGTTCGTCGGTGAACATCGGCGGTCGCTCGCCGGTGCCCGGGCCGTCTAGGCTGCCGCCGAAGCACCTGATCGATCGAGGAGTCACCGATGGACCTGCGGTTGCGTGGCAAGACGGCACTCGTGACCGGCGCGAGCCGGGGGATCGGGCTGGCGGTGACGCGGGCGCTGGTCGAGGAGGGTGTGCGGGTCGTCGCCGCGGCGCGCAACGTGGACGGCGAGCTCAAGGAACTGCCGGTGGAGACCGTCGCGGTCGATCTCGGCACGCCGGACGGCGCGGCGCGGGTGGTCGAAGACGCGGTCGCGCGCGTCGGCGGGATCGACATCCTGGTCAACAACGTCGGCGCGGTCCGGCCGCGACCCGACGGCTTCGCGTCGGTGACCGACGAAGACTGGCTGGCGACGTTCAACCTCGACTTCCTCTCGGGGATGCGCACCACGCGCGCCGCGCTGCCGTCGCTGATCGAGCGCACCGGCGCGATCGTGACCGTGTGCTCGGTGAACGCGACCCTGCCTGACCCGCTGGTGATCGACTACAGCGCGGCGAAGGCGGCGTGCCTCAGCTTTTTCAAGTCCCTGTCGAAGGAGGTCGGCCCGCGGGGCGTGCGCGTGAACACCGTGAGCCCCGGCCCGGTGGCCACGGACCTGTGGCTCGGCAAGGGCGGCGTCGCCGAGACGGTGGGGGGTGCCGTGGGCGCCGAGCCCGGCAGCGTGGCGGCGCAGGCGGCGGCCGGCTCGGTCACCGGCCGGTTCACGCGGCCCGAGGAGGTGGCGGATCTCGTCACGTTCCTGGCCAGCGACCGGGCCGGCAACCTCACCGGCGCCGACCTCATCATCGACGGCGGCCTCACCCAAACGATGTGAAGCACCCCCTCTGACCTGGCGTAACATCCCCTTGATGACCCCCGAGGAGCACCTGCGGCAGGCCGATCCGGTTCTCGGCCGGGCGATGGCCGAGATCACCGGGCGGCCACCGAAGCTGCCGCCGGACGGCGAAGCCGCCGACGACCCGGACATCCCGAAGGACGACTACGGCGTGCTCGTGCGCGCGATCGTGAGCCAGAACATCTCGATCCACGCCTCGCGCGCGATCTTCCGGAAGCTGAAGGACCGCTTCGGCGGCCGCGTGCCGACGCCCGAGGAGCTGCTGGCCGACGACCCCGAGCAGCTGCGCCCGGCCGCCGGTCTGTCGCGCGCGAAAACGGTGTCGCTGCGCTCGCTCGCCGACTGCATCCTGTCCGGCCGGCTCGACCTCGACGCACTCGACGGCCTGCCCGACGACGAGGTGGTCGCTCAGCTCTCCCTGGTCAAGGGCATCGGCGTGTGGACGGCGCAGATGTTCCTGATGTTCCACCTCCACCGCCCCGACGTGCTGCCGGTCGGTGACCTCGAGCTGCGCCGCAGCGTCGCGCAGGTGTACGGCCTCGCCGCGCGCCCGACACCGGCCGAGCTCACGCGGCTGGCCGAACCGTGGCGGCCCTACCGCACGCTGGCGAGCCTGTACCTGTGGCAACTGGCCGAGCAGGCACCGCGGTTGTGATTAAGCTGGTGGCACAGGACTTTTCACGCAAAGGAGAAACACGTGGAGGGTGTCGACCCCGCCGTGGCGCCGAGCGGCAACGGCTGCGCGGACTGTGACGCGGCGAGCCCGCAGGGCTGGTGGTTCCACCTGCGCCGCTGCGCGCAGTGCGGCCACATCGGCTGCTGCGACTCGTCGCCGGGCCAGCACGCGAGCGCGCACGCCGCGACGTCCGGCCACCGCATCGTCCGCAGCTTCGAGCCGGGCGAGGAGTGGTTCTGGGACTACGTCGAGGAAGTGATGTACGAACGCGGCCCCGCGCTGGCCGCGCCGACGCACCACCCGCTCACCCAGGCCGCCCCCGGCCCGGCCGACCGCCTGCCGGCGGACTGGGCGGAGAAGCTGCACTAGGCGGCCGTCGGGTCGGTCGCCTCGCGGTGGCCGGCCCGACTGCCAGTACCTTCGATGCCATGACCAGCTCACGTCCGACCCCCGCCTCGGTGGCGGGAGCGTTGTTCGAATTCTCACTTCGGCCCGCGCAGCTGCAGGCGGCCGACTCGGCGGCGGCGGGGCGCGACACGTTGGCGGTGCTGCCCACCGGCAGCGGGAAAAGCGCCATCTACCAGGCCGCCGGCCTTGCCCGCGGGGGGCTGACGCTGGTCATCTCGCCGCTCATCGCCCTGCAGCGCGACCAGCTGCGGTCGATCGCGGGCCGCGCGTACGGTGACCGGACGATCAACGCCGCGCTGCTCAACTCGAGCCAGAAGGTGCACGAGCGTCGCGACACGTTGGCACGGCTGGAAAAGGGCGAGCTCGACTTCGTCTACCTCGGGCCCGAGCAGCTCACCAACGCCGAGACCCGCGCGGCCATCCGGAACGTCACGCTCTTCGTGGTGGACGAGGCACACCTCGTGAGCGAATGGGGACAGGAGTTCCGGCCGGAGTACCTGCGCCTCGGCGACGCGATCACCGAGTTCGGCCGGCCGCCGATCCTCGCGCTCACGGCCACGGCGTCGCCGCCGGTGCAGGCGGACATCACGCGGCGGCTCGGGATGCGCGACGCGGAGGTGGTGATCGCCGATTTCGACCGGCCGAACATCTCCCTGTCGATGCGCCCGACGCAGCCGAGCAAGCCGGAGGCGCGGGCCGTCGACGACCGGTGCGTCGACGTGCTGATCCAGCACGACACCCCGGCCCTGGTCTACGCCCTGACCCACGCCCGGTGCGAGTCGCTCGCCGACCGGCTGCGGCTCGACGCGTTCCGCTCGGCGCCCTACCACGGTGGGATGACCGCGGCGGCCCGCGCGCAGGTGCAGGACGATTTCTTCGCGGGGAAGCTCGACGTGGTGGTGGCCACGAGCGCGTTCGGGATGGGGATCGACAAATCCGACATCCGCACGGTGGTGCACGCCGGCGTGCCCGCGAGCATCGACGACTACTACCAGGAGATCGGCCGCGCGGGCCGGGACGGGGAACCCGCGGTGGCCGTGCTCGTGCACGATCCGCGCACGATCCGCATCCCGCGCCTGCTCGCCGCTCGCACGCACCTGGGTGAGGACGCGGTGCACCACGTGGTGGACGCGATCGAGAACGCGCCCGGCCAGGCGACGCTCGCGGACCTGACCGCGCAGGCCGGGGTGCCCGGCCACGCGGTGGAGCGGGTGGTGAACGAGCTCGCCGAGCTGGGGTTCGTCGGCGTCACGGGGTCGGGCCACCACCGCGTGGTGGCTTGTGAACAGGACCTCACGCCACCGGCCGAGCTCGCCGACCAGCTCGTGGACCTCGACCGGCGCCGGCAGGCCGTGCTCACGAGCCGGATCGAGGCCGCGCGGGCGTATGCCGAGAGCACGCGGTGCCGCCGTGCGGAACTTCTCGCGTATTTCGGTGAGACTTACACACCGCCGTGTGAAAACTGCGACAACGACCGTGCGGCTTCCACCAGCGAACGTTCGAGTGCCACCGTGACCGGCGGCGCGCCCGTCCACCACCGCCTGTGGGGCGACGGCCAGCTGCTGAGCCGTGACGACCACGAGCTGCTGGTGTATTTCCCGAGCGTCGGCTACAAGCACCTCACGGCGTCGGTGATCTCGTCCGGCATCCTCCAGCCGCGCTGAACAAGGCGCGGCGGGCTCACCTGGTAACTTCCCGGCGCGGGCGCGAGACTAGGGGCGCCCCGAGAGAGGAGCCGTTCGTGGACGACGACATCGAGGACAACGCCGACACCGGCGTGCTCGACCCTGAAGACACCCTCGAGGACGGCGACCCGTACGACGAGGGTTACTCGCCGCCGGAGCGCCCGTACGAGGTCGACGAGTTCGGCACCACGCCCGAGGAGGAGCGCGAGGGCGAAAGCTGGGAAGGCCGCCTGTCGCGCGAACTGCCGGACGTCCGGCTCGACGAGGACGGCGACGACCTCGGCGACACGGACGACACCGACGGCGAACTCCGCGACGACGAACTCGGCGACACCCGCGCGGGCCGCCTGGTCGCCAGCAACGAGGGCTCCGGCGAAGACTCCGACGACGAGCTCTACGCCTCCGACATCGGTATCGACGGTGGTGCGGCGTCGGCGGAAGAGGCGGCTGTCCACGTGGTGGATGACCCCGAGGGTTACTGAGCTTCACTGCGCCTTGGTTGGGCTTGTCCGAGGGGTTACCTCGGACAGGCCCGGCGCGGCGTGGCGCGGCACCGCTTGGCGCGGCGCGGGTCGGCTTGGCTGAGGGTGGTGCGGGGGCTTCCTGCGCCACCCTCTGCAGTTGGATGGCGCTTTTCGCAGAGCCGGGCCACTTCGCCGCACGGGATCAGCGGGATCCTGCATGACCGCTTTTGCTGTCGCGGTTCCAGGCTTCTGGCCCGGCCCCACGTCGCTGCGGTGCGGCTTTCCTGCTCAAGCAGCCTGCGGCTGCTCGCCACGCCGGGATCTGCGGAGTCTTTCCGGCACGGTCGACGTCGGTGCGGTGTGGGTGCGGCCTGTTCCTGCCCCACCGGGCTGCGGCTGGTCGCCTTGCCGGGATTGGTGAAGTCTTGCACTGCCTGCTTCCGCCTTTCGCTGCAGCAGGCTTCTGGCCCGGTTCGACGGCGGTGCGGTCCGGGTACGGCTAGTTCCTGCTGCAGCGGGGACGCCGCTGCTCACCGCGCCGAGGTCGGCGGGAATCCTGCACGGTCCGGGCGCTTCTGCTTTCACGGTTCGAGATTTCCGGCCCGGCTTGACGTCGGTACGGTGGGGGTCCGGTGTGTTCCTGCTCTAGCGGGCTGCGGCTGGTCGGTTTGCCGGGATCGGTGGGGCCCTGCTTGACCCGCTTCCGCTTTCGCCGGCTCCAGACTTCTGGCCTTGTCCGACGTTGGTCGGTCAGGGTGCGGCTGTTCCTGCCCACCGGGCTGCGGTTACTCGCCGCATCGGGATCGGCGAGGGTCCTGCTTGGCTCGCTTCTGATTGCCCGCGGTTTCAGGCTTCGGCCCGGCCCCACGTCGCTGCGCTCCGAGTGCGGCTTGTTCCTGCTCCAGCGGGCTGCGGCTGCTCGCCGCGCCGAGGTCGGCACGGTCCCGGGGCACCGGTCGCGCAGACCGGCCAGAGCCCCGCAGCCGTCCGGCGTCCGGCTCCTGCGGCATGATTCCCCAGCTCGCCCGCCCCGACGTCCGCGACCCAAGCCCGCAGGCCGGCACCTACCGCCCGAACCTCAGCCCTTGCGAGCGATCTCCTCCAGCCACCCGGTCACCTTCACGCAGATCGTCGCCTCGCCGCCGCGGGTGTGTTCGACCAGTTTGTCCTGGGACCAGAGCATGGCGGCGACCACGCCGTGGCGCACGGGGGTCAGGCCGATCTGCCAGGGCCCGTGGTGCCATTCGGCGGTGCTCCACTGGCCGGTGGTGGCGCTGCGCTCGACGGTCCAGGCCGGGCCGGAGGCCAGTTCTGCCACCGTTTTCGGCGCGCGCCACTGCCGGACGGTGTTGTTTTCGGTGCTCATCAAACGGGCCCCTCGGGGTCGCGCGGAAACAGGTGTGTCGCGAGAGCGGCGGTGCGGCCGCGAGAGCGGGGAGTCAGCGCACGGTGGCAAACCTTTCGTTCAACTCCCGTTCACTTTAGCGGCCCGTGAGGTGGGTCTGGGCAATCTTGCGGAAAGCCGTGACCAGACGGCCGCGGTCGTCCGCGCGCGTCGCGAGCACCACGTGCGCGGGTTCGACGTCCTCCAGCACCACGGACGTGAGGTCCGGCCGCAGGAACCGCACGTCGTGGCCCGCGGAGATGGCCACGGCCTGCCCGGCGGCCACGAGCTCGAACTTGTCTTCCAGCGCGTCGATCACGGGGCCGTCCGGGGCGAGCCGGCCGTCGGGGCGTGGTTCCACGCGCCAGAACGCGCTCCACGCCGGGTCGGAGTCGCGCACGCGGGGCAGCGGCTCGTCGGCGATGTCGTTGATGCTCACCGATTCCTTGCCCGCCAGCCGGTGGTCGAGGGGGAGCAGGACCACCCGCGGCTGGTCGTAGAGCACCGTGACGTGCAGCCCCTCGGTCGGGAACGGCAGCCGGCTCACCACGGCGTCGAGGCGGTGCTCCAGCAGCGAAGCCGGCACGTCGTCGAACGCCACGTGCAGCGACCGCACGTCGGCCTCCGGGTGCCGGTGGCGCATCTCCCGCACGGCCGGCGTGACGATGAGCCCGCCCGCGTACCCCACGGCGAGCCGGCTGGGCTGCGCCGCGGCCCGCGTGCGTGCGATGGTGCGCGCCGCCGTGCGCAGCAACGCCTTGGCCTCCGGCAGGAACACCTCACCCGCCGCCGTGAGCCGGCTGCCCTGCGGGGTGCGGTCCAGCAGCCGCGCGCCGAGCTGCTGCTCCAGCCTGCGGATCTGCCGGCTGAGGGAAGGCTGCGTCACGTGCAGCGCCTCGGCGGCGCGGCCGAAGTGCCGGTGCTCGGCCACGACCGTGAAGCAATGCACCAGCCGGAGGTCGAGGTCGACCTGGTGTTCGGGCATGACAGCAATCCTACCTGTGGTGATGCGCGAAGCGTATTACGCGATGCGAAGGTTTCATTGGCCCAAGCGCGGGTGCCGGCGGCAGGCTGAAAGAACCAGAACATCCCTTGTTGGAGGACCACCATCATGCGTGTTTTCGTCACCGGCGCGAGCGGGTTCATCGGCACGGCGGTCGTGCGCGAGTTGGTTGAATCCGGACACCAGGTGTTGGGTCTCGCCCGCTCGGACGCCTCCGCCGCCAAGCTCACCGCCCTCGGCGCCGACGTCCACCGCGGCACCCTCGAAGACCTCGACAGCCTGCGCACCGGCGCCGCCGCGGCCGACGGCGTGATCCACACCGCGTTCGTCCACGACTTCAGCGACTTCGCCCGCTCGGTCGACACCGATCGCCTCGCGGTGGAGACCCTCGGCGAGGCCCTGGCCGGCACCGGCCGTCCGTTCGTGATCAGCTCGGGCACCCCCACCGCCTCCGAAGGCCTCGCCACGGAGGACACCGTGCCCGAAGCCGGCTCCCGCGCCGGCGGCCGCTTCGCCGCCGAGGAGATCGTGGTTTCGCTGGCCACGCGCGGAGTCCGCGGCTCCGTCGTGCGCCTGCCCCGCTCGGTCCACAGCGACGAGGATCGCCACGGCTTCGTCCCGGTGCTCATCGAAACCGCCCGCCGGCACGGCGTCTCGGCCTACCCGGGTGACGGCGCCAACGCCTGGCCCGCCGTCCACGGCCTCGACGCCGCGCGCCTCTACCGCCTGGCCCTCGACCACGCCCCGGCCGGTACCCGGCTGCACGCCGTCGGCGACGAGGGCATCCCGGTGCGCGAGATCGCCGAACGCATCGGCAAGCACCTCGGCCTGCCGGTCGAGTCGATCTCGGTCGAGCGCGCCGCCGAGCACTTCGGGTGGCTGGGCCCGATCTTCGCCGCGGACATGCCGGCTTCGAGCGCCCGCACGCAGGACTTGCTGGACTGGCGGCCCACCCACCCCGGTCTGCTGTCCGATTTGGACGCCGGCCACTACTTCGCCCGCTGATGGCGGAGTTCGCAGCCGGTCCGGTCGGCGTCTGCCTGCCGGTGACCTTCACGAGCACCCCGTCGGCGGACGACCAGCGCACGGCCGTGCGCCGCCTCGAACGCGCCGGCTACCACGCGGCGTGGACCAACGAGGTCATCGGCAAAGACGCCCTGGCCCAGCTCGCCGTGCTGCTCGGCGCCACCGAGACGCTGGCGTTCGGCACGTGCGTCGCCAACATCTGGGCTCGGGCGCCGCAGACCGCGCATGCCGCCGCGGCCTTCCTGGCGCAAGCCTTTCCCGCGCGCTTCACCCTCGGCCTGGGCGTCGGCTACCCGCAGCAGGCGTCGAGTGTGGACCGTCCTTTCGGGACACCGCTGGCCACCATGCGGTCCTACCTGGACGGTCTGGCGGCGGAAACCCAGCCGCCGGCACCGGACGCGCCGTACCCGGTCATCCTGGGCGCCAACGGCCCCAAGATGCTCTCCCTCGCGGCCGCCCACGCCGATGGAGCCCTGCCCGCCGGCCTTCCGCCCGAGCACACGGCGTTCGCCCGCCGGGTGCTCGGGCCGGACAAGCTCCTGGTGGTGGCCCAGTCGATCGCCGACTCGGCCGAGACGGCCCGCCAGACCGTCTCGACCTGGCTCGGCCGCGCCGCGTTCCGCACCACCCTCGCGGATCTCGGCTACGGCACCGAACTCGACGACGACCTCGTGCGCGCCCTGGTCGCCTTCGGCAGCCCGGACACCGTCGCCGCCGCGGTGCAGGCCCACCTCGACGCCGGCGCCGACCACGTCACCCTGCTGTCCCCGATCGGCACGGAGTTCGGCGTGGGCATCGAGCACCTCGTGTCCCTGGCCCCGGCGCTGCGGTGATCACAACCGCTCGGCGATGGTGCTCGCCAGCGTGGTGTAGCCCTCGCGAAACGTGTCGGTGGAGGCCAGGGTCAGCGTCAGCAGGGCCACGCGCATCTCGCCGTGGCTCGACTTGGCCACCGTGATGTCGGTGCCGTGGTCGGAGTTTCCACAGTAGACGGCGGCCTCGCTCAGCGCCTGCGGCTTGTCCGAACAATCCTGTGTGGACACCTGCAGCGCCGTCTTGCGCGACGGATGCCCCGGCGCGGCGATCACCGTGAGCTCGGCCCACTCGTAGTCCTGGTCGTCCGCACGACGGTATTCGCACGTGTACGACGTGATGTCGCCCTCGGTGTCCGGCGGATCTTCACTGCTGGCGTAGCCGTTGTCGTCGCCGAACGCTCGCGCGATCTCCGCGGCGTCCAGGAACGGACACGCCGCACCCAGCCGCGCGGGCGACTTCGCGGGCACGAACGCCGTGGACGGCGCCGCCGCGCTGGTGGCGGGACTCGCGACGGGCGCCGGCTTCCCGGCCGGCCCGGGTCCCGTCACCTCGCCAGTGCCCGTCGCCCCTTCCGAACACCCTGCGGCGCCTGCCACCACGAAGACGACGGCGACGAGTCTCCCGGACCACCGGGTGCGCTGACTCGTCACAGCCGGTCCGCCAGGATCTTCGCGAGGGTGGCGTAGCCGTCCGGGTGTGCGAGGTCAGGCGGCGGTCCCGCCGTCACCATCGCGACCCGCAGCTGACCACGGCTGATCGTGGTGACCACGAGGAAGGTGTTCGTGACGTAGCCCTGGGTGACGCTGCAGTAGAAGGCGTTGTCGCTGAGGTACTTCGGTTTGTCGGAGCAGGCTTCGGCCGATTGCTTGAGGGAAGTCTTCACGGAGGTTTCGCCCGGCGAAGCGAGGACGGTCAACGTGCCCGAGGAGGTCTGGTGGCTGCTCGTCATGATGTAGTCGCAGCTGTAGAACGTGAGGCCACCGTCCTCGTCCGGAGGTTCCTCGCTCGTGACCAACTCGTGGTTGTCGAGGAACGCCCGCTTGTACTCCGCGGTGTCCATGAACGGACACGCCGCGCTCAGCTTCGCCGGCGAAGCCGCCGGCACGAACGTCGACACCGTCGACGGCGGGGCACTGGTCTTCGTGTTCGCCTTCGTCGTGGCCGCCGCACTCACCGTGCTCGGCGCGACAACGGGTCCGTTCGCCGCGGTGGCCGAACACCCTGCGGCAGCCGCCGCCACAAAGGCGACGGCGATCAGTCTTCTGGGCAAAAACATGCCCCGAATCCTGCCCGATCTTCGGGGATATCCCGGTCTCGGAGATCCACTCGTGATCATCCGAATCATCCCTTTAATCAGGGATTGTGGGGCCTTTAGCGTATTCGGGGGATCCTGAGCCGCCTCGGACCTGTCCGCGATGTGCGGTGGCCCGGGTCGCGCGAAAGACCCGGGCCACCGCGAATCGTCAAGCCTTCGGCTTCGTCAACCCACACCCGGCCAACGAAAGGTCCACCGTCGACCCCGCACCCAGGCAAGCCGGGATCCCGGCCGTCTGCTGCCCATATGACCGTCCCATATGGACAGTCACCTTCCCGTCCTGATCCACCTCACACGGGTTGTCCACCGTGCACACCCCGCCCAGGCCGTTGGACGTGTTGTGGATCCCCACGACCTGCCCGGTGCGCGGATCGAGCACGGGGGAACCCGAGTCACCGCTGCCGGGGACGCAGTCTTCGCTGTACTGAATGGCCTGGTGCTGGGTGTAGCCACCCTCGCGCAGTTCCGGGACGATGTTGGCCACGGCGCAGGCCCAGGCCTTCCGGTGCGTGCCGCTGAGCACGTCGATCTGGTCGGCCTGCTGGGGTTCGCGCGTGGCGAGTTCGAAGACCTTCGCGCCGGCGCCGGCGAGCTGCGCGTAGGTCTTGTCCACCTGGTACAGGGCGACGTCGGTGCCGGTCATGGTGGCGTACAGGAGTTTCGTGGTGTGCAGGGCCGTCTTGACGGCGCCGGAGGCCGACAGCACCGCGAGGTCGCGGGCCTCGGCACGGTCGGTCACGGCCGAGCCGACGGCGGGGTGGTCGCCGGCGATGCAGTGGCCGTTGGTGAGCAGCAGCGCCGGGTCGTCGGGGCGGCTGTCGGCCTTGCGGACCAGCGAGCCGGCGCAGGAACCGAGGTTCACGGCGCCCTCGACGGTCGGGTGGCGTTCCGCGATGGTCGCGCGCACCCAGTCGGCATACGCGGGCACGTTCGTGTAGATGCCCGGCCCGTTGCTGTCACCGCCGCTCACTACGCCGGCCAGCGTCCACGCGTTGCCTTCCTTCACGAGCGCGGGGCCACCGGAATCCATGTTGGTCGGCCCGATCTTGCCGTCGAGTGCGCCGATGCACAGGTCGCTGAGCGAAACCACACACGTCGAGGTCGGTTGCACCGCGGTGTCGGCCTCGCGCAGGTGGTCGGGGTAGCACTGCGGCGCCGATTGGTTGCACGTCATGCCCCAGCCCAGGATGCGCGCGGCGGTGCCCACGGCCGGCGCTTTCGCGCTGATCTTGATCGGCGCGGCCTTCGCCGGCCGCGCGAGCTTCAGCAGCGCGATGTCCTTGCCGAAGATGTTGGGCAGGGTGCCGTTCGAACGGCGCACGAACTTCTCCACCGGAATCACCTCGCCCCCGGACGTCGCGCTCACCGAACCCAGTCGCACCGACCAGTCGTGCGGGTAGCCGACCTGCGTCTCGAGGTCGTTGCGCGCGCAATGCGAAGCCGTCGCCACCCACTGCGGCGCGACCAGCGTCACCCCGCACACGTGCCCGTCGGGCCGCGGCGAGTCGGCCGGCCGGTTCAGCGACCCGGTGAACGGATACGCACGCGGAGCTGGTGCTCCGCCCACAATCGCTGTTGCCGGAGCAACACCCAACGCGGCCACGGACAACGCGGCCACCACAACGGCCGCCACACTTCGGAATTTCAACGGGTTCCCTCTCGCCTGGGATCACGGAACCCGCCCAGAATGATCACGCGGTGTGCGTGGACGTCGACCGGACCGTCACGATCCTGTGACAGCATGTCCGCGGACGAACACGGAATGTTCCTCGACGAACGTCCGGGGTCCGGCCCACGATCGCTCGCGGATCCTCACCCGGCTGTCGCCACCAGCCGTTCCGTGTAGTCCCACAGCCGCGCCGCACCGTCGGGATCGAGGGCGTACCGCGCCACCCCGTGCAGCTGGGGTGCCTGCCCGCGCCGGTCGATGGTCGGCGTCTCGGCGCAGTCCACGAAGTACCGGCCGCCGAGGCCTTCGACCAGCGGCGACGTGGCGACCAGCACCGAGGTCGCCGCACCCTGCTCGACGGTTTTCATCAGCTCCGGTGGCACGGTCCCGCTGCCTCGCCCGCTCGTGTGCCGCTGCAGGTTGGTGAAGATGCCGCCCGGCATCACCGCGTTCGCCGTGATCCCGTCACGGGCCCAGCGCCGTGTCGCCTCCACCGCGAACAGCACGTTGGCCGTTTTGGACTGTCCGTACGCGAGCCACGGGTCGTACCGGCGGAAGGCGAAGTTCACGTCGTCGAACACCACCGGCGAAAGCTGGTGCCCACTCGAGCTCACCACCACGATCCGCGCCGCGCCGTCAGCCGCGAGCGCACCGCGCAGCCCGTCGGCCAGCAGGAAGTGCCCGACGTGGTTCGTCGCGAACTGCCACTCCCACCCCTGCTCGGTGTACTGCTCGGGGCTCGCCATCACGCCGGCGTTGGCCACCAGTAGGTGCAGCGGACCGTCCCAAGTGGACGCGAAAGCCGCGATCGACGCCGGAGCAGTGAGGTCCAGCTCCGCGACGCGCACCGCGGTGTTGCCGGTGCTCGCAGTGATGTCTTTTGCGGTGCGCTCGCCGGCGCC
The DNA here is from genome assembly GCF_035918295.1 of Amycolatopsis rhabdoformis. Taxonomy (GTDB): domain Bacteria; phylum Actinomycetota; class Actinomycetes; order Mycobacteriales; family Pseudonocardiaceae; genus Amycolatopsis; species Amycolatopsis rhabdoformis. Next base: position 5,599,540 of record NZ_CP142149.1, on the reverse strand, counting down.
GACGTCGCGCACGGCCAGGGTCACCTCGGCACCGGTCGAGGCCAGCGCTCGCGCGGTCTCCACACCGATCCCGGACGATGCCCCGGTCACTACCGCCCGCCGCCCGCGCAAGTCGACGCCCCGGGCGACCTCCGCCGCGGTGCTCGCGAAACCGAAAGGAGTCTCGATCAAAGTCATGTTTCCACGCTAAGCAGCCGACGACCATGTCACCAGCGACGGTTCGGCAAGTCTGGTATGCGTAACCTTCATGGCCTTCACCGACGCGTCCCTCACCGCACTGCGGGTGTTCCGGGAGGTGGCCGAGCGGGGTTCGTTCACCGCCGCGGCCGCCGCCCTCGGCTACACGCAGTCCGCCGTCTCGCGGCAGATCGCGTCGCTCGAGCGCGCCGCCGGCGCCCCGCTCGTCGAACGCCGCCACGACGGCGTGCGGCTCACCGCGGCCGGCCGGCTGGTCGTGCGCCGCGCCACCACCGTCGTCGAGCAGGTAGACGCCGCGGCCCGCGACCTCGCCGGCCTGCCCGACGGCCACGGCACCGTGCGGTTCGGCTGGTTCGCCAGCGCCGGCGCCGCGGTCGTGCCGCGCGCGCTGGCGCGGCTGCGCCAGTCGCACCCCGGCATCACCGTGGCCACCCGCGAAGGCAGCACCCCCGCCCTGGTCCGTGCCCTGCGCGCGGGCACCCTCGACCTGGCGCTGATCGCCTCGGCCCCACCGTTTCGCCCGCCGGACAGCGAAACTCCCGCGCTCCACGTGCAGACGCTGGCCGAACGCAGCCTGTGCGTCGCCGTGCCGACGAGCCACCCCCTCGCGCGCGGCGAGTTCATCGACGTCGCCGACCTGGCGGGCCAGCGGTGGATCGCGGGCTCGCGCACCGAGCACGTGATGGGCGTGTGGCCCGGCCTCGACGAGCGCCCCGACATCGCCCACACCGCGCGCGACTGGCTCGCCAAGCTGCACCTCGTGGCCGCCGGCTGCGGCATCACGACCGCGCCCACGGCTCTGACCTCGGTGTTGCCGCCCGGCGTGCGCATCCTGCCCGTCCGCGGCGGGCCGTCCGAGCGCAGGCGCGTCCTGCTCGCGCGCCTGCCCGGCCGCCCGTCGGAAGCCGTGGTGTGTCTCGGGGAGGCGGTCCGGATCGCGATGCTGGAGGCCGACGGCGAAGACGAGTCCTGAATTTCAAAAATACAGTCCTTGAATTCAGGACACGAACCTTCTATCGTGAGTCCGTACCCGGACGACAGGAGGGCTCGTGGACGTCGAAACGAAAACCGTCGACGTGGCGGTGATCGGCGCGGGGCCGGTCGGCATGACGGCCGCCGCGCTGCTCGCGGCGCGCGGGCTCCGGGTCGCGGTGGTCGAGCGCAACGCGTCGACCAGCGACGAACCCAAGGCGATCAGCATCGACGACGAGGCGATCCGGGTCTACGCGACCGCGGGCCTCGCGGAGCGGATCCAGCGCATCATCGTGCCGGGCACCGGCACGCGGTACTACGGCAGCGACGGCGCGCCGCTGTTCCAGGCGGGCGCGGAAATCCCGTTCCGGCTGGGGTTCCCGTTCAAGAACCCCTTCGCGCAGCCGGAGCTGGAACGCGAGCTGTTCGAGCACCTGAAGTCCCGAGTGGACGTCCACCTCGGAACCGAGCTCGAAGCGTTCGAGGAGCACGCCACCGGCGTCACCTTGCGGTGTGGCAACGGGTTGCGCCTCGACGCGCGCTACCTGCTCGGCTGCGACGGCGGCCGCTCGACCGTGCGCGAGCTGCTGGGCATCGGCATGACCGGGCGCAGTCACGACGACGTGTGGCTGGTCGCCGACGTGCTCGGCGACAGCCACACCGAGCGCTACGGCATGCACCACGGCGATCCCGCGCGGCCGCACGTGATCGTGCCGGGCCGCGAAGGCCGGTGCCGCTACGAGTTCTACCTCTACCCCGGTGAGGGCGAAGCCGGGGTGACGCCGCCGTTCGAGCTGATCCGGAAGCTGCTCGAACCGCTGCGGCCGATCACCCCGGACGAGGTGGAGCGCGCGGTGAGCTACCGCTTCAACGCGGTGGTCGCCGACACCTGGCGCGTGGGCCGCGCGTTCCTGCTCGGCGACGCCGCGCACATGATGCCGCCGTTCGCGGGCCAGGGCCTCAACTCCGGCATTCGCGACGCCGCCAACCTCACCTGGAAGATCGCCGATGTCCTCGCCGGCCGGCTCACCCCGGACGCCCTCGACAGCTACGAACGCGAACGCCGGCCCCACGTCGAGGAAACCGTGCGGCTGTCGGAGCGGCTCGGCCGCATCGTGATGACCACCGACCGCCGATACGCCGAGCGGCGCGACGCGCTGGTGCGCTCCGCCCTGGGCACACCGGAAGGCCGCAGCTACTTCGAGCACATGCGGTACCGGCCCGTGCAGCGCTACCGCGCCGGGCTGGTCACGCCCGGCGAAACCGGCCGGCCGATCGGGCAGCCCCGCGTGTTCGACACGGGTGCGCACCGCACCCGGCTGCTCGACGAGGTCCTCGGCACCGGCTGGGCTCTGCTGTCGGTCGGCGCGACGGAGGATCTCGAGGAAACCCGGTTCCTGCGCGAAACGTTGGCACCGTTGCGCGCGTACGTGACCGTCGACGAGCACCTGCCGGTGTCGCGTTCGGACGGTCCCTACCTCGTCGACGTCGACGGTTCCCTCGACCGCGAGTTCCAGGACTGGCACGGGCGGATGCTGCTCGTGCGCCCCGACCGGTTCGTCGCCGCCGCGTGGCGGCCGGGCGAGCTCCCGGACCTCTCCGCGCTCGGCCTGCCGTGGCGCGAGCCCGCCCTGTCCACTCCCTGACCCGAAAGGCAAGTCCCATGCAGACACCCGTTCGGCACGTGCTGACCGAGGCCGGCGCCGCCGGCACCCTCCGCCGCACGGCCACCTCGCACATCGGCTTGCGTGTGCCCGACGTGGCCGCCGCCGTCGAGTTCTACGAGCGCGTGCTCGGCCTCGTGCGCCACGCCGACCTCGCCGACGGCGGCGCGCGCCTGGGCTGGGGCAGCGGGCACCACGTCCTCGACCTGCTGCCGGGGGAGCAGGGCCTCGACCACATCGCGTTCGAGGTCCGCGACGACCTCGCCGCCGTCGAGAAGCGGCTGCGGGAGAACGGGAACGAGGTCGGTGAGCTCGAACCGTCCTACTTGGACGAAGCCACGGGTGACGCGACCGGGCTCGTGACCCGCGACCCGGACGGCAACGTCGTGCACCTGCACACGGCCGTCCGTCGCGCCGGCGAGCACGCCGCCGACACCGGCCGCCGGCCCATCAAGTACCAGCACGTGACCCTCGCGACCACCGACGTCGCGCGCCTGGCCGCGTTCTACGTCGACGTGGTCGGCTTCCGCATCTCCGACCAGCTGGCCGACGGTCGGTTCGCCTGGCTGCGCAGCGATCGTGACCACCACACGCTGGCGGTGGTGAACACCGGCCGCTCCGGCGACATCGACCACTACTCCTACGACCTCGCCGAGTGGGAGGACTTCAAGGCGTGGTGCGACCGGCTGACCGAAGAGGACGTGCCGGTGGCCTGGGGCCCCGGTCGCCACGGTCCGGGCAACAACCTGTTCGTGTTCTTCGACGACCCGGCCGGCAACCACATCGAGCTCTCGGCCGAGATGGAGAAGTTCCACGACGACCGCGTCACCTACGTGCCGCGCCGCTGGGACCCGGTTCCCGCGAGCGTGAACCTGTGGGGCGGGCAGCTCGCCGGCTGGCGGCGTACCTCGGAAGGAAACTGACATGTCCTACGCCACTTACGAATTCGACGGCCGCCGCCGCGTCGGCCGCGTGGACGGCGACCGGCTCGTGCCGCTGCGCGGCCTCACGGAGCTCGGCCTCGAGACACCGGCCGACGTGCTCGCCGCGGCCACCGAGCTGCCCGACGAAGCCGTGGCGCTCAACCAGGTGCGGCTCTGCCCGGTGGTGCCGAACCCCGACAAGATCATCTGCGTCGGCCTCAACTACCTGACCCACGTGGGCGAAACCGGCCGCGAACTGCCGAAGTACCCCGTGCTGTTCACGAAGTTCGCGTCCAGCCTCGTCGGTCCCGACGACGACATCGTGCTGCCCGCCGAATCGCACCAGGTGGACTACGAGGCCGAGCTCACCGTGGTGATCGGCCGCACGGCGCGGCGAGTGTCCAAGGAGGACGCACTCGAGCACGTGCTCGGCTACACCGTGGCCAACGACATCACGATGCGCGACTACCAGTACAAGACCCACCAGTGGTTGCAGGGCAAGGCGTGGGACCGGTCCACGCCGCTCGGGCCTTACCTCGTCACGCCCGGCGAAGCCGACGTGTCCGCGGCCGGCGTGCGCACCTTGCTGCGCGGGGAGAAGCTGCAGGAATCCGACACCTCGCACCTGATCTTCGACATCCCGACGCTGGTGTCCACGATCTCGGAGTTCACCACCCTGCTGCCCGGTGACCTCATCCTCACCGGCACCCCCGGCGGCGTCGGCTACCGCCGTGAACCGCAGCTGTTCCTGGCCGACGGTGACGAGATCACCGTCGAGGTCGACGGAATCGGCCGGCTCGTGAACCGCGTGCGCGCGGAAAGCTGAGCGAAGGCAGAAATCCGCGGAGGCCGCCATCCCCGGCCTCCGCGGTTTTCGTGCTTTCCGGGAGAAAACAAGCGGTCACTGAGTGGTGAGGCGAAGCCCGTCACTGATTTTCGCGGCCGCGGCGAGCACCTGGTCCACGATCTCGCGTTCGGCCTTCGGGGCCACGCGCGTGGCCAGCGCCGCGACGCTGATGGCCGCGGCGACGGCGCCGGACTCGTCGCGGATCGGCGCGGCGATGCCGAGCACCTCGGGGTCCACCTCGGCGCGGGTGCTCGCGTAGCCGTCGTCGCGGATGCGGTCGAGGCGATCGAGCACGTCGTCGACCTCGGTGAGCGTGGCCGGGGTGAAGCGCTGCAGCGGCGCGGCGCGCAGCACGCTCTCCACCTCGGCGCGGTCGCTCCACGCGAGCAGGGCCAGCGCGGACGCGCCGGCGTTGAGCGGCAGGGTGCTGCCGCGTTCGTACGAGATCCGCACGCGGTGCGTCTGGGATTCGGCGCGGTCGAGGCAGACCACGAGGTTGCCGCTGCGGCGGGTGAGCAGCACGGTTTCGTGCACGGTTTCGGCGAGCTCGGTCATCACCGGCGCCGCGACCTCGGACAGACCGTAGGTGCGGCGCGCGATCCGGGCGAGTTCAAGGACCTTGAGCCCCAGCCGGAAACCCCCGCCGGGCGCCTCTTCGAGGAACCGGTTCGTGACGAGGCTCTGCAGGTAGCGGTAGGCCGTCGACTTCGCGACGCCGAGCTTCCCGGCGACGGCGTTGCCCGACAGCACGGGCTCGGCGTCGGTGAACATGCCGAGGATGTCGAGAGCCCGGTCGGCGGTGGAGTTGCGCTCCCGGTAGGCGCTCGTTTTCTCTGCTGGTCCTGCCATGCGGGAAACTATATCTGACATTCCGGACCGGCGACCGGGCGTCGCCCTCGACGGTGAGCCGTCGGTGGTCATCGGGCCAGGCGGGGGAACAGCGCGTGGGCGTTACCGCCGAAGACACCGCGGCGCGTCTCGCCATCGAGCTGGTCCGTGGCGAGGAGTTTTTCATTGAGGCCCACGCACGCGTCGGCCGGGGTGAACGGGAAATCGCTGCCGTAGTGCAGGTGTGCGGGGTCCGCGACCGACAGCAGTGCGCCCAGCAGCTCCGGCACGGGGGCGCCGGCGAGGTCGAAGTGCAGTGCGCGCAACGCTTTGCGGAAGTCGGGGATCGGCGTACCGGGCCGGCAGAGCAGCGGCAGGAGGAGCTCGATCCGGTTGGCGAGCACGGGCAGCGCGGCGCCGGCGTGGGGCACGATCACGCGCAGCGCGGGGTGTCGCTCGAGCATGCCGCACAGGATGAGCTGCGTGACCGCGCGCGTGGAGTCGAACATGAACTCCAGCATCGGTCGCGGGTAGCCGAGCGCGAGGTGCTCGGCGGCGGCGGGCGTGGTGGGGTGCAGGAACACGACCGTGCCGCGGGCTTCGGCCTCGGCGTACACGGGTTCGAGGCGTTCGTCGCCGAGGTAGATGCCGTCGTTGTTGGTTTCGAGGACGATGCCGTCTGCGTGCAGCACGTCGAGGGCGTACTTGAGCTCGGCCACGGCCGCGTCGACGTCCGGCAGCGGAAGGCTCGCGAAGAACCCGAACCGTCCGGGATGGCTTTCCCGCAGCCGCACGGCTTCCTCGTTCACGAGCCGGGCGAGCTCTGCGGCCTCGCCGTCGTCTCCGAAGTGGACACCCGGGGTGGAGATGGACAGCATCGAGGTCCGCACGCCGAGCCGGTCCATGGTGGACAGTGCGAGGTCCTCGCTCCACTCGGGAATGGCCTTGATGCCGTCGGGCTGCGTGATGCCGGCCGCGATCAGTGCTTCGCGGTAGAACTCGGGCACGTAGTGGGCGTGCAGGTCCACGTGGTCGGTGGCCATGGTGGGGTCCTTTCGTGGTCAGCCCGCGGGCAGATCGAGCTCCAGGTCGGTGGGCAGCCAGGCGTACCCGTCGCCGTCGCGCTTGAGGTGACCCAGGCCGGGGAAGGGGAAGTGGTAGGCGAAAACCCGGTGGCGGTGGCGTTCGGCGAGGTCGTACACGCGGTTGCGCTGGGCGGTGGCGGCCGGGCCGTCGTGGTCGAACTGGAAGCGCCATTCGGGGTGTTGCAGGAGGAGCACGTAGTGGTGGCAGAGGTCGCCCCAGCACAGCATGGTTTCGCCGGCGCTTTCGATGCGGTACACGAGATGGCCCGGGCTGTGGCCCGGTGTCGCCATCGCGGTGATGCCCGGGGCGACCTCGTGGCCGTCACCGACGCGGTGCACGCGGTCACCGTAGGCGAGGAGGTTGCGGTGGGCGCCGATGTAGTGGTCGCGCAGGTGCTGGTTGGGCGCGGTGTCGACTTTGGACAGATCCGTCCAGTGGGTGAAGTCCGCGTCGCTCACCACCACAGTGGCGTCGGGGTACAGCGGCTGGTCGTGCTCGTCGATCAGGCCCCAGCAGTGGTCCGGGTGCGCGTGGGTGATCGCGACGACGTCGATGTCGGCCGGCTCGAACCCGGCGGCGCGCATGCTGTTCACGGCCTGGCCGGTCTGTGGTCCGAAGAAGCCGCGGCCGAGGTCGGGGGAGCGGCCGACGCCCGTGTCGATCAGCACGAGCTGCGTGCCGGTGTCGACGATGAGCAGGTTCTGGTGCAGCCGTACGTTTTCCGTGGGCAGGTAGTGGCGGTGCAGGAGGGCGTCGACCTCGGCCGGGTCGGCGTCGGGGAAGTTTTCGCGGGCGGGGCCCATTTCGAGCACGCCGTCGCTGACCACTGTGCACTCGAAGTCGCCGTGGCGGAACCTCGTCCACGCCGCCGGCCTGGTCGTCGGTGCTGCACTCATGGCCGTGTCCTTCCCGGTGCCGCGTCGCACGTGCCGACCAGAGTAGCTGTTTCGAATTTCAGGAGTCAAGACCTGCAAAATAGGACTGCTTGCGTTATGGTGGATTCAGCGCGCCACTGGAGGCGCTGGTTCGACTCGACTTCGACGGAAAGGACCACGCTCGTGACGACCGCAGCCGTGATCTGGCAGGAGGGGCGGGAGTTCGCCCTCGAAGACGTCGAGCTCGACGAGCCGCGGCCGGACGAGGTCCGCGTGCGGCTGGTGGCGGCGGGGATGTGCCACACCGACCTGAGCGTGGCCAAGGGGGTCACGCCGTTTCCGCTGCCGGGCGTGCTGGGGCACGAGGGTGTCGGGGTGGTCGAGGAAGTCGGGTCGCGGGTCGTTCGCGCGAAGCCCGGTGACCGGGTGCTGATGACCTTCACGTCGTGCGGGCGCTGCCGCAACTGCCGCGGTGGGCACCCGGCGTTGTGCGAATTCCACCTTCCGCTCAACCTCTTCGGTGGCCGACGGGCCGACGGCTCGGCGACGATCCGGCACAAGGGTGAGGACCTCGGCGGGCACTTCTTCGGGCAGTCGTCTTTCGCACAGCACGCGATCGTGGACGAACGCAGCCTGGTGGTTCTCGACCACGTCGCCGAGGCCGACCTGCCGGTGCTCGCGCCGCTCGGGTGCGGGCTGCAGACGGGGGCCGGCGCGATCCTCAACGTGCTGCGCCCGACTCCCGGGTCCACCGTGGTCGTGGCCGGCGCCGGCGCGGTCGGGCTGGCGGCGGTGATGGCGGCGGCGCGGATGTCGCCGGCACCGGAGATAGTGGTGGTCGACCGGGTGGAGAGCCGGCTCGAGCTGGCTCGCGAGCTCGGGGCGACGACGGTGGCCACCTCGGCGGACGCGCTCGACGGTGCCGATTTCGCGGTGGACACCACGGGCAACGTCGGGGTGATCGAACAGCTCGTGGCCGGCTTGGCGGTCGGGGGCACGTGTGCGCTGATCGGTGCGCCGCGGGCGGGTTCGCGGGCGTCGTTCGACGTGAACCGGATGCTGCCGGGGAGGTCGATCGTGGGCGTGACGCTCGGGGACGGTGAGCCGGAGACGTTCGTGCCGCTGCTGGCCGCCGCCCACACGCGGGGCGAGTTCCCGATGGAGAGGTTCCAGAAGACCTATGCGTTCGAAGACATCAACGCCGCCGCTGCCGATGCCGAATCCGGCGCGGTCGTGAAGCCGATCCTGTTGTTCTGAGCTGTCCTGTTTCCGGTCTTGCTGCGACGTGTTCGGGGAGTCACTTCATGTCCGAGATCCACCACCTGCTGATCGACGGCAACCAGGTTCCTGCGCGAGACCGCGCAACCTTTGTGTCTTTGTCACCAGTCACCGGTGCGCGCATCGCCGACGTCGCGGACGCTTCCGTGGCCGACGGCGAGCTCGCGGTCGCGGCGGCGACGCGGGCGTTCGCGGAGTGGTCGCGGGTGTCATTTCTCGAACGCCGGGCTGTGCTTTTGCGCGCAGCCGACCTGCTCGAAGGGGCGGACTTCCGCGCGGAGCTCGCGCTGGAAGTCGGTGCTGTTCGGGCGTGGTCGGAAATGAACATCACCGAAGCGGCCGCGACGTTGCGCGAAGCCGCCGGGCTGGCGAGCAGTGCGCAGGGCACGGTGCTGCCGTCCGCGGACCCGTCGGGTACGAACCTGAGCCTGCGGACCGCCGCCGGGGTGGTGCTGGCGATCGTGCCGTGGAACGCGCCGGTGGTGCTCGCCGCGCGGTCGGTCGCGATCGCGGTGGCGCTCGGGAACACCGTGATCCTGCGCCCGAGTGAACAGGCGCCGTTCGCGGCCGGACATCTGTTGGCGGACGTGCTCACGCGGGCGGGCGCGCCCGCGGGTGTCGTGAACGTGCTGACCTGCAACCCCGCGCGCAGCAAAGATCTGGTGGCTTCGCTGATCGCGGCACCCGAGGTCCGGCGGGTCGTGTTCATCGGCTCGACGCCGGTCGGGCGCGCCATCGCCGCGGTCGCCGGTGACGCGCTCACGCCCGCCGTGCTGGAGCTCGGTGGCAAGAACGCCACGCTGGTCCTGTCCGACGCCGACCTCGACGTCGCGGCCACCCAGATCGCGTTCGCCGCTTTCGCCAACTCCGGCCAGGTCTGCATGGCGACCGACCGCGTTCTGGTGGCGGCGTCTCTTCTCGACGGGCTGATCGAACGCCTGGTCGCCCGCGCCTCGGCCCTTGCGGTCGGCGACCCGCGCCACGACGACGTCGCGCTCGGCCCGCTCATCACCGACGCCTCGGCGGCCCGTTTCACCGGTCTGATCGCCGACGCCTCGACCCACGGCGCCCGAGTCCTCACCGGCGGCTCCGCCGACGGCCGCTATGCGAAGCCCACCGTGCTGACCGGCGTCACCCCGGCTTCGCGGCTGCACTCCGAAGAAGCCTTCGCGCCCGTCGTGAGCATCGAGCCCCACCCGGACGACGCGGCCCTCGTCGCGGCCGCCAACGACAGCGCCTACGGCCTCATCGCCTCCGTCGTGTCCACCGACCCGTCCCGCGCCTGGCACCTCGCGCGCCACCTCCGCGCCGGCGCGGTCCACGTCAACGGCCCCTCCGTGGGCGACGAACCCCACGTCCCCTTCGGCGGCCTCGCGGCTTCCGGCTCCGGCCGCCTCGGCGGCGCGGAGTCGGTGCAGACGTTCACCGAACAGCGGACGTTCTACCTGCACGGCTGGGAGGTTCTCCCGCTACCGTGACGGCGGTGCGTTGGACTTCGCACGCGCAATGTTGGGGAAAGGACACGCGGCCCCGTGGGGAACCTGAAAGTCACCTACGACGCCGCAGCGGATGCGGCGTACGTGTATTTCACGGACCCGGCGGTCGAGCCGAGGTCCGTGTATATGTACCCGTGTGACCCTGTCGAGGTGAGCGGCATGATCAACTTCGATTTCCTGGCGGACGGCCGGGTTCTCGGTATCGAGGTGTTGGCGGCCCGGTCGAAGCTGCCCGCGTACGTGCTCGACGGCGCCGAGCGCATCGACCGGCCGGCTCGGTTGTCGAACCGCGGTCCGGTGCGGGCCGGCGGTTCGCGAATGGCTCGAGCCCGGCGCACGACGAAGGAAACCTTCAACGGCACCGAAATCGAGCTGACCGAGGACGACACGATCACCGCGACCGAGCGCACTCTCAATTTCGTCGATCCGACCTGGCGGGAGGATGCGGTCATTCTTGTCGTGTCCCTGCCACGTGGATGCGCGTTCACCGAGGCGACCGTGGCGGTCCATCCTCACCGGGGTTCGGTTCCGGCGGCCTTTCTGGCCTGGGCGCTGGGAGTCGCCGAACGGCGAATGGTGGCGTGGGAGCACTCTTCGTAGCCGTAGCCGTAGCCGTAGCCGTAGCCGTAGCCGTAGCCGAGGCAGCGGCGCGTTCGCGGTTGGCTTGTAGCGGGGCACTGAGCGTCGCCGGGATCATCACTTTGGGTACTCGTGGGCGAGAACGCCCGTTCAGTGTTGGTCGATGATCAACTGTTGTGACTACCATCTCACTGGGTGCGAAAATTCGATCACGGCTGACGGTCGACCCGGGGGGTCGGCAGCCGCGGGAACGGTATTTGCGCTGTTCAGGGTGGTGGAAAGACCACAGAGCATCCCTGGCGCGTGCGCGGCTCTTCACTTGAACGTGTCCACTCTCTAGTCTGGACTTGTTCCAGAAAACATGGTCTGATGCCCTCATGCCGGTCACCGATCCCGCGGAGGAGCTGCGGAGTGTCTCACTGCGAGTCACCAAGCAGCGGACCGCCGTGTTGCGTGCCGTGGCGCAGCGGCCGCACGTCGAAGCCGAGGCGGTGGCGCGGGAGGTGCGCGCGGAGCTCGGCGCGGTGTCCACGCAGGCGGTGTACGACATCCTCGCCGCGTTGGGCGAGGTCGGGCTGGTGCGGCGCATCGAGCCGGCCGGGTCGCCGGCGCGGTTCGAGGTGCGCACGGGCGACAACCACCACCACGTGGTGTGCCGGGGCTGTGGCGCGGTCGCCGATGTCGACTGCGTCGTGGGGGAGCGGCCGTGTCTCGCGCCGTCGGACACCGGCGGGTTCGTGGTCGACGAGGCCGAAGTGACGTATTGGGGCTATTGCCCTTCCTGCCAGGAAAACTGACTGTCCACCACCAGGAGGAGAAGAAGTGGCTTTCGAGGAAAACACCAAACCGCTGACCACCGCGGCAGGTGCGCCCGTCGTGGACAACCAGAACAGCGTGACCGCGGGCCCGCGCGGTCCGGTGCTGCTGCAGGACCTGTGGCTGATCGAGAAGCTCGCGCACTTCGACCGCGAGGTGATCCCGGAGCGGCGCATGCACGCGAAGGGCTCCGGTGCGTGGGGCACTTTCCGCGTCACGCATGACATTTCGCAGTACACGAAGGCCGCGATCTTCGCGAAGGTCGGCAACGAGTGCGAGATGTTCGCGCGCTTCTCCAGCGTCGCGGGCGAGCGCGGTGCGGCCGACGCCGAGCGCGACATCCGCGGGTTCGCGCTGCGCTTCTACACCGAAGAGGGCAACTGGGACGTCGTCGGCAACAACACGCCGGTGTTCTTCCACCGCGACCCGCTGAAGTTCCCGGACCTCAACCGCGCGGTGAAGCGTGACCCGCGCACCAACTTGCGTGACCCGGAGAACAACTGGGGTTACTGGACGAACCTGCCCGAGTCGCTGCACCAGGTCACGATCATCATGACCGACCGCGGCATCCCGAAGTCGTTCCGCCACATGCACGGGTTCGGTTCGCACACCTACAGCCTCATCAACGCCGCCGGCGAGCGGAACTGGGTCAAGTTCCACTTCCGCACCCAGCAGGGCATCGAGAACCTCACCGACGAGGAAGCCGGCGCCGTGATCGCCGCCGACCGCGAGTCGAACCAGCGCGATCTGTTCGAGGCCATCGAGCGCGGCGACTTCCCGAAGTGGAAGCTGTTCGTGCAGGTCATGCCCGAGGCCGACGCCGCGGGTTACCGCTTCCACCCGTTCGACCTCACGAAGGTGTGGAGCAAGAAGGACTACCCGCTGATCGAGGTCGGCGAGTTCGAACTCAACCGCAACCCGGACAACTACTTCCAGGACGTGGAGCAGGCCGCCTTCACCCCGGCGAACCTGATCCCCGGCATCTCGTTCAGCCCGGACAAGATGCTGCAGGGCCGGCTGTTCTCCTACGGTGACGCCGCGCGTTACCGGGTGGGCGTGAACCACCACCAGATCCCGGTCAACTACCCGCGTGGCGCCAAAGTGGTGAACACTTACCACCGTGACGGCGCCATGCGCGTCGACGGCAACCAGGGTGGCGTGCCCGGCGTCGAGCCGAACAACTTCGGCCGTTGGCAGGAGCAGCCGTCCTACGCGGACCCCGCCCAGGCCATCGGGTCCACCGCGGACCACTTCAACTTCCGCGAGGATGACGACGACTACTTCACCCAGCCCGGCAACCTGTTCCGGCTGCTGAGCGCCGAGGAACAGCAGCGTCTGTTCGAGAACACCGCGCGCGCGATCAAGGGTGCCCGCAAGGAAACCGTGCAGCGGCACATCGCCAACTGCACCCAGGCTGACCCGGCCTACGGTGAGGGTGTGCAGAAGGCCTGCGAGGCCCTGGGCGCTCTGTAAGTCCTTTGTGGTCTGCCCCGTCGCGGTAGGGTTCCGCGGCGGGGCAGTTCGCTTTTGCCAGGCTTCGCGGCTTCACGTCGAGGAGCTGATTCGGTTGCCGTGTCTGAGCTTCTGACTGGCTTGTCGCCGGCTTCGTGGACTCGGCGCCCGTGGCCGGCGAGTGGCTTCAGAGGGTCTGTCCGAACATCTTCGCGGCTTCGCGGGCGCTCGGCGTGCCGGCGTCCAGGTTCGCGCCGGCCTTCTTCAGTGCGGCGACGATCTCCGTCTCACCCTTGAACAACGCCCCGGCGATCGGCGACTGGTCGCGGGCGTTGCAGATGTCCGGGTCGGCCCCGTGCGCCAGCAGGTATGACACAGTTTCACCACGGCCGTGGTAAGCGGCGAGCATGAGAAGTGAGTTTCCGGACTCGTCGAGTGAGTTCACGTCCAGGCCGTGGTCGAGGAAGTCCGCGAGTTCTTTCGTGTTGCCTTCGCGCGCCAGGTCGGCCATCACGGTCCGGGCTCGGTTCCGGAGTTCTTCGGGTGAGACCTGGGGGTTTTCGCTCGCGGGCATGGCCGAATTTTACCAGTGGCCGGTCGAGTTCGGACGGTTGTCGTCCGGCGACGAACACGAGGCCGTGCGACGGTGTTCACCATCGCACGGCCCCTTGGTAGGAAACGTCAGCCCAGCAGCGGCTCGAGCGCCTTCGCGAGCGGCTCCAGCACGGCGGGGGTGTGCGGCGGCGGCAAGTAGACGATCGCCAGGTCGAGGCCGGCCTCGCCGAGCCCTTCCGCCTGCTTGGCGACGGCGGCGTAGTCCAGGTCCGGCTCGAGGCGCACGTGCGAGGACAGCGTGATCTCGCTCGGGTCGCGGCCGATGTCGGCGCAGTGGCGGTGCAGCACCTCCACCTTGTGGGCGAACTGCTCCGGCGTGCCCCCGGTGAAATTCCAGTGGTCGGCGTACTTCGCGGCGGTGCGCAGGGTGCGCTTTTCACCACTGCCGCCGATGCAGATGGGCGGGTGCGGCTTCTGCACGCCCTTCGGCTCGTTGCGGGCGTCCGTGAGCTCGTAGTGCGTGCCCTTGAACGTGGTGGTTTCCTGCGTCATCAGGCTGAGAAGAACTTCACAGCCTTCCTCGAAGCGATCGCTGCGTTCCTTGATCGTGCCGAGCTCCATGCCGTACGCGCCGGACTCTTCCTCGTTCCAGCCGGCACCGATCCCGATCTCCAGCCGCCCACCGGAGATGATGTCGAGCGTCGCCGCCATGTTCGCGAGCAGCGCGGGGTGGCGGTAGTGCATGCCGCTCACGAGCGTGCCCAGGCGCAGCCGCTTGGTCGCCTGCGCGAGCGCGGTCAGCGTGACCCAGCCCTCCATGCAGGGGCCGGTCGAATCGGAGAAAATGGGATAGAAGTGGTCGAACGTCCAGCCGGACTCGAACAGCTCGATGTCGTCGGCGGCCTGCCAGACCGAGAGCATGTCCTGCCAGACAGTGTTCTGGGGAGAAGTCTTGATGGCGAATCGCATGGTCGTGAGCGTAAACCTGGAGTTACCCCAGCTGCCAACCACGTGACCACCGGCGGAGCCGGGCCGGTGTTGGACTGAACGGGTGAACGTCTGTTCTGGGACGAAACGAACTTGGCTCCCGTGTGAGGCAAAACTTTCTCCCGCTGGATGGGGCTTTGCCGTCCTTTTTGGAACCATCTTCGCGATCGTCCGTGCGTGCAATGGTGACGACACGAGCGGTCGTTCGGTCGAGCTTGCCCACGGACGTGCTGGAAGTGGAGGATTCGACACCGGCCGACTCCGGTGGCGGTGTCGACGTGGATCCGCCAGGCAACGGGTACGTGTCCGGCCCTGGTGTGAACTGCGGCCTCAGCGGTTGCCATGTCCACGGTCCCCACGTCGGCTGGCACTGGTGAGTGCTCAGTGGACAGTGGTCGCCCCGCCGGCCGAGATCCGGCGCGGCGACCACCTGACCACGTCAGTCCCGCAGCGTCTTCAGTGCGCCTGACCACGCTTCCAGCTGGTTGAACAGCGTGTTGGCCGCGTCGTCGTGCAGGGCGGCCGGGTTGAAGGACGCGAAGTTCTCGAAGTCCGTGAACAAGGAGAACGACAGCTGCTGGCGCACGTGCGCGATCTGGAGCTCGCTGCAGATCGCGCGCAGGTGTTCGATCGCGCGGGCGCCGCCGAGTGAGCCGTACGACACGAAGGCCGCTGCCTTGTCGTTCCACTCCGCGTAGAGGTAGTCGATGGCGTTCTTGAGGACGGCCGAGGTCGAGTGGTTGTACTCGGGCGTCACGAACACGAAGCCGTCGTAGGAATCGATCTTCGCGGCCCACGCCTTGGTGTGCTCGCCGGCGTACTGGCCCAGGGTGGGCGGCAGCGCCTCGTCGAGGTGGGGCAAGGGGAACTCGGCGAGGTCCACGAGTTCGTAGTCCGCGCCGGTGCGCGCCTTGGCCTTGGCGAACACCCAGTCGGCGACCTGCTTGCCGTTGCGTCCGGGACGGGTGCTGCCGACGATCACGGCGATCCTGAGGTCACTCACGAGCCGGTTCCTTCCGAAGTGATGACTTGAACCTTCATGTCAAAAAGTAAACACCGCGACTTGAACATTCAAGTCACGCGCTAGACTGGGACGCATGACACACCGGCAGGCCGCTCCGCGCTGGCTCGACTCCGAAGAGCTCCAGACGTGGCGCTCGTTCACCTACCTGCTGCACCTGTTGCCGGCCGAGCTGGAGAAGCAGCTGCGCGAAAACGCACAGCTCAGCTACGTCGAGTACTACGTGCTGGCCGGGCTTTCGGACGCGCCGGCCCGGCGCATGCGGCTCAGCGAGCTGGCGATCCTGACCAACGCCGAGCTCTCGCGGCTGTCGCACCTCATCACCCGGCTGGAGAAGCGCGGGTTCCTGCGCCGCGAGCCCGACCCGGAGGACGGCCGCTACACCCACGCCGTGCTCACCGACG
The DNA here is from genome assembly GCF_035918295.1 of Amycolatopsis rhabdoformis. Taxonomy (GTDB): domain Bacteria; phylum Actinomycetota; class Actinomycetes; order Mycobacteriales; family Pseudonocardiaceae; genus Amycolatopsis; species Amycolatopsis rhabdoformis. Next base: position 5,583,559 of record NZ_CP142149.1, on the reverse strand, counting down.
CCGGTTACGCCCACCTGCTCGAATCGGCGCCCGGCCACGTCGCGCGGGTGCGTGAGCTCGTGTACGACGTGCTGTCGGAAACCGAGCTGCGCACCCTGCGCACGGCCGCGGACAAGATCACCAGTCGCATCGAAGCCCATGACTGAAGGTCTCCACGGCAGGGAGCGGCAGCCGGACCCGCGGCCGTCGCATCCTGGTGCCATGACGAAGAATCCCGGCTTCGAGTTCGGGCTGAACTCCTTCGGTGAAGTCGCCACCGACGGACCACGCACCCTGAGCGACGCGGAGACCGTCCGCCTGCTCGTCGACGAGGCCCGCCTCGCCGAACAAGCCGGCCTCGACGTGTTCAGCGTCGGCGAGCACTACCGCGAAGGCCACAACGACAGCGCGACCCCCGTGTTGCTGGCGGCCGTCGCGACGGCGACCGAGCGCATCAAGCTCGGCACGTCCGTCACGGTCCTGAGCACCAACGACCCGGTGCGCCTCTACCACGACTTCTCCACGGTGGACGCCGTGTCCGACGGCCGCGCGCAGATCGTGCTGGGCCGCGCGTCGGCGACGGAGTCGTTCCCGTTGTTCGGTTACGACCTCGCCGACTACGAGCGGTTGTTCGAAGAAAAACTCGACCTGTTCATGCGTTTGCAGCGCGAGGAGTCCGTGACGTGGTCGGGCACCGTGCGCGCGCCGCTGGTGAACGAGACGCTGCACCCGCGGATGCGCCCGGGCGGGATCCCGACGTGGATCGGGGTGGGCGGCAGCCCGGATTCCGTGGTGCGCGCGGCGAAGTACGGGCTTCCGCTGATGCTGGCGATCATCGGCGGCCGGCCGCAGCGGTTCGCCGGGCACGTGGAGCTTTACCACCGTGCGTTGGCACAATTCGAACAACCGGTGTTGCCCGTCGGACAACATTCACTCGGGCTCATCGCGGACACGGACGAAGAAGCCGTGGAGACGTGGTGGGAGTACTGGCAGCCGGTGGTCGAGAAGCTCTCGGCCGAGCGCGGCTTCTACAAACCCGACCGGCGCCGCTACCTGGCGGAGATCGACGGCGGCGCGCTGTTCGTCGGCTCGCCCGACACCGTCGCGCGCAAGATCGCGACCGTGGCGCGTGACCTGCGCCTCAACCGGTTCGACCTGAAGTACGACATCATGAACCTGCCCCGCGAAGCCCGAGCCCGGTCGATCGAGCTGTTCGGCCGCGAGGTCGCGCCGCGGGTCCGCGAACTGCTCACGAAGGCGCCTTCCCATGTCTGACCTGGTTTTCGGCCTTGACACCTTCGGTGACGTCCCCGAGGACGACTCCGGCACCCCGATGTCCTACGCCGCCGCGATCCGGCACGTGGTCGACGAGGCCGTGCTCGCCGACGAGATCGGCGTGGACGTGATCGCGCTCGGCGAGCACCACCGGCCCGAGTACTCGATCACCACTCCCGAGACGGTGCTGGCCGGCATCGCCACGCGCACGTCGCGGATCCACCTCTCCTCCGGGGTGACGGTGTTGAGTTCCGACGATCCCGTGCGAGTTTTCCAACGCTTCGCGACTGTCGACGCACTGTCCGGCGGACGGGCGGAGGTGATTCTCGGCCGCGGTTCGTTCACGGAGTCGTTCCCGCTGTTCGGTTACGACCTCGCCGACTATGACCAGTTGTTCGAAGAGAAACTCGATCTGTTCGTTAAGTTGCTCGACGAGAAGCCGGTGACGTGGAGCGGAACGTTGCGTCCGGCGCTCGACGCGGCGGAGGTGTTCCCGAAGACGGAGTCGGGCCGGCTCACGACGTGGGTCGGCGTCGGCGGGTCGCCGCAGTCGGTGATCCGCACCGCACATTACGGGCTGCCGCTGATGCTCGCGATCATCGGCGGGCCGGCGAAACGTTTCGCGCCGTACGTGGACCTCTATCGCCGCGCGGCCGCGGAGTTCGGCACCACCGCGCACCCGGTCGGCATGCACTCGCCCGGCTTCATCGCCGACACCGACGAAGAAGCGCGCGAACTGTTCTGGCCGCGCTACCGCGTGATCCGCGACCGCATCGGCCGCCTGCGCGGGTGGCCGCCGATCCAACGCGCGGAGTACGACAATGAAATCGAGCACGGCTCGATGTACATCGGCTCGCCGGAAACGGTCGCGCGCAAGATCGCCGGCGCGGTGAAGGACCTCGGCGTCGGCCGGTTCGACCTCATCTACTCGAGCGGCTCGCAGCCCGCGAGCGCGCGGCTGCACGCGGTGGAGCTGTACGGCACGAAGGTGATCCCGATGGTCCGCGACCTGCTGGCGGCGGGCACATGACCGAGACGCTGGGCATCCTCGGCGCCGGCAAGGTCGGCACGGTCCTCGCGCGCCTCGCGGTGGCGGCCGGCTACCGCGTGCTCGTGGCGGGTTCGGGCGCGCCGGCGAAGATCGCGCTCACCGTGGAGGTCCTCGCACCGGGCGCGGTCGCCGTCGCCCCGGCCGAGGCCGCTTCGGCCGACGTCGTGATCCTGGCGCTGCCCCTGGGCAAGTACCAGTCCATTCCGGCGGCTTCGCTGGACGGCAAGCTCGTGATCGACGCCATGAACTACTGGTGGGAAGTCGACGGCCGCCGCGCCGACCTCGAAGTGTCCACGAGCGAGACCGTGCAACGCTTCCTGCCCGGCGCGCGCGTGGTGAAAGCCTTCAACCACATGGGCTACCACGACCTCGAAGACGAGGCCCGCCCCGCCGGCACCCCGGGCCGCAAGGCCATCGCCGTCGCCGGCGACGACCCGGTGGCGGTGAAGGCGGTGTCCACTGTGGTCGATGCGCTGGGCTTCGATCCGGTGAACGCGGGCGGGCTGGCTGAGGGGGTGCGGCTGGAACCGGGTGCGGAGGCGTTCGGGGCCAATGTGGAAGCGGGGGAGTTGACGGCGATGCTGGCGAGGTTTCCGGAGTCGGAGCGTGGTCGGGCTTTGGCTGCTCGGGCGGAGCCGCGCTAACGGTCCCGCGGATCCCGCCGTGGGTGCGGTGGTGCGGCCGGTGACGATCCCGTGGTCGTGAAGGCGGTGTCCACTGTGGTTGATGGGCTGGGCTTCGATCCGGTGAATGCGGGCGGGTTGGCTGAGGGGGTGCGGCTCGAGTCGAGCGCGGCGGCGTTCGAGGCCGATGGGGAGGTTTCGGCGGTCGGAGCGTGGTCGGGCGCTGGTTGCTCGGGCAGAGCCGCGCTGGCGGCCCTGCGGATCTCGCTGTGGGCGGGGCGGTGTGGTCGGCGATGACCCTGTGGCGGTGAAGGCGGTGTCCGCTGTGGTTGATGCGTTCGGCTTCGATCCGGTGAATGCGGGCGGCTTGGCTGAAGGGGTGCGGCTCGAGCCGCGTTCGGGGCGGACGTGGGGACGGGGGAGTTGACAGCGATGCTGGCGAAGTTTCCGGAGTCGGAGCGTGGTCGGGCTTTGGCTGCTCGGGAGGAGCCGCGCTAGGAGTTCCGCGGATCCGGCCGTGGGCGCGGCGGTGTGGCCGGCGCCCACGGGCGGGTTCGCGGCTTACTCGGCTGCGGTGAAGAGGGCGACCAGGTCGCGGGCCGAGGTTTCGCGGGCGAAGACTTCCTGCATTTCCGCACCTTCGACCGCGACGGCCTGGCTGCGGGGGAACATCGCGTGTTCGAATTCGGACAACGCGGCCTCCACGTCGTCCGGGTGGGCGGCGAGAGCCTGGGCGAGTTCGGCGGCGTCGAGCATGGCGAGGTTGGCGCCTTCGCCGTTGGGGGGCATGAGGTGGGCGGCGTCGCCGAGGAGGGTGACGCCCGGGACGCGGGACCAGCGGTGGTCGTTTGGCAGGGTGTGGTGCGGACGCAGGAGGGGCGGGGTGTCGCCGTCGGTGATCAGCGCCGTGAGTTCCGGGGCCCAGCCGGCGAACTCCTCGGCGACGCGGGCCGCGGCCGCGGCCGGGTCGGTGAAGTCGATGGCGGCGAACCACTCCTGGGAACGCGTGAGGACCACGTAGGTGTGCAGGGTGTCGCCGGCTTCGCGGTGGGCGTGGATCTCCCGGCCGGGCGCGGGCGAGATCAGCGAGCCACCGCCGACGGCCTTCGCGGCGGCCGGGTGGCGGGTGTCGGTCTCGTAGAGGTAGGTCTCGACGAACGAGGTGCCGGCGTACACCGGGACGGCGTCCGACAGCAGCGGCCGGATGCGCGACCAGGCGCCGTCGGCGCCCACCAGTAGGTCAGTGGCGACGACGCGGCCGTCGGCGAAGGTCACCTCGTGGCGGCCGTCGGCGAGCGTTCGGGCCTCGACCACCTTGTGGTCCCAGCGCACGGTGCCGGCGGGCAGTGAGTCGAGCAGGAGCTGCCGCAGCTGCGCGCGTTGCACTTCGGGGCGGCCTCCGGTGCCGTCGTCGGCTCGGTCGAGCAGGACGGTGCCGTCGGGGTCGAGAACGCGCATCTGCTGGCGGCCGTCGAGAACGAGGCCGCCGAACTCGTCCACCAGGTCGGCGGCCTCGATGGCGAGCTGGCCGTTGTAGTCGTGGATGTCGAGCATCCCGCCCTGTGCCCGCGCGCCGGCGGAGGCCTCGGCTTCGTAGACCGTGGCCGGGATGCCGTTGACGTGCAGCACGCGAGCGAGCACGAGACCGCCGAGCCCGGCGCCGATGATCGTGACGGTGTTCATGAGTGACTCCTCGGGGATCGCTATGGAATGTTGTTCCAATGTTGGAACAACATTCCATGATGTGTCAAGATGGCGGCATGGTCGAGCGCAACACCACTCGCAAGTCACCGCGGCGGACGGACGCGCTCTCCCGCGAGCGCATCACCGCGGCCGCCGTCGAGCTGCTCGACGCGGCCGGCGAAGGCGGGCTCACCTTCCGCGCGCTGAGCGAGCGGCTCGCCACCGGGCCCGGCGCGATCTACTGGCACGTGGCGAACAAGAGCGAGCTGCTCGAAGCGGCGACCGACGCCGTGGTGGCCGCCGCGTTGCCCGCGCCCGTCACCCCGGTCGCCGCCGACGAGTGCGTCGAGCTGGCCAAGCCGGAAGCACCGGTGCGCTCGCCGCAGGACGAGATCCGCGCGGTCGCGCTCGGGCTGTTCACCGCGATCGCCGAACACCCCTGGCTCGCCACGCAGGTGACGCTGCAGCTGTCGCTCGGGCCGGCGAAACCCGTGCCCCTGCGGCTGTTCGAGAGCCTCGGCCGCCAGGTCGGCGCGCTGGGCGTGCCCCAGGAGAGCTGGTTCACGGCGGCCTCGGCGTTGATGCACTACATCTTGGGCGCGGCCGCGCAGAACGCGTCGAACGCGCGCGTCGCCGGGTCCGAGGTGGGCCGTGCGGAGTTCCTCGACGCCGTGTCGGCGGCGTGGGAGGAGCTCGACCCGGACGAGTACCCGTTCACCCGGGCCGTGGCGCGCCAGGCGCGCGACCACGACGACCGCGAGCAGTTCCTCGCCGGGATCGACCTCATCCTTGCCGGGACAGCCGCCCGGTGACGACGTTGCCGGCGCTGCGCGACAGCCGGATCGCGGCGACGAACGGGATCACCAGCAGTACGGCCAACAGGGCCAGCGCCACGCGGAACGGGCCGGGCGCGTCCGTGGTGAGCAGGCCGCCGGCGCGGATGAGGAGGGCGCCGATGGCCACGCCGAGGCCGGCGCCGAGCTCCTGCAGGGTCGACAGCAGGGTGTTGGCGTGGTTCATCAGGGGCTCGTCGACGTCGGCGAACGCCACGCTGTTGTAGGCCGTGAAGCCGGTGGATCGTGCGATGCCGCTCACGAGCAGGAGGGCGAGCAGCACCGGCAGCGGGGTGTCGGCTCGCACGAACGCCAGGCCGACGAGGCAGGCGGCGCCGACGACGATCGACGCGAGCAGCACCGTGCGGATGCCGAAGGCGCGCATCAGGGGCGTGGTGGCGGGTTTGATGCCGACGTTGCCCACGAACAACGCGATCACGACCAGCCCGGCGCGCGCGGCGGACCAGCCGAACCCGAGCTGGAACAGCAGCGGTAGCACGAACGGGATCGCGGTGATCACGCCGCGGTAGATCGAGCCCGTGGCGGCCGTGATGCGGTAGGTCGCGATGCGCAGGATCCGCAGGTCGAGCAGGGGGTTCGGGGCGCGCAGCAGGTGCCGCACGGCCGAGCCGAGCCCCCCGGCCGCCACCGCCAGCGCCACGGCGGTCACGGGGCCGAAGCCCGAGCCGAGGCCTTCGAGCGCCACGACCAGCGCCGCGGTGCCGACGGCGACCCACGCGAACCCGGCCCGGTCGAACGGGGCCGGTCGCTCCGCGCGCAGGTCGGGCACGATCGCCCAGGCCACGGCCAGCGCGGCGACCCCGAGCGGCAGGTTGATCACGAAGATCCACCGCCACGACGCGTACTGCGCCAGCAGCCCGCCGACGACCGGCGCCACCACGGGTGCGAGCAAGGCCGGCCAGGTGAGGTACGCGACCGCGCGCACCAGGTCTTTCTTGGGGGTGGCCCGGAGCACGACCAGCCGGCCGACGGGCACCATCATCGCGCCGCCGACGCCTTGCACCACGCGGGCTGTTGTCAAAAGAACAAGGTTGGGGGCGAACGCACACGCCAATGAGGACAACGTGAACAACACAAGTGCGGTCGCGAACACGCGGCGCGCGCCGAAGCGGTCGGTGAGCCAGCCGCTGATCGGGATGAGGACGCCGAGCGTGAGGACGTAGGCCGTGATGGTCACGTTCACGTCGACGGAGCTCACGCCCAGATCGGCCGCCATCAGCGGTGCCGCGGGCGCGATCACGGTCGCGTCGATGATCTCCATGAAGAACGTGGCGGCGACCAGCAGCGCCAGCCCGCGCCGAAACCCCATGGCGCCCGAGCCTACTGGCCGCGCCCCGTGGTCCGGACCCACGCGACCGGGATCACACCGCGCCGGCCTCGGGATGCTTCAACTGCCGCCGATCGGGGTATCAGGACGCTGGATCATGCCGAAGTTCCCTAAGGAGCCCTGACCGCTGGTGGACTGTCCTGTGCGCTCGAGCCGGACCCGGCGATGACGGCGCTGCCGCTGACCGGCGGCGGTGACGAGCTGCACCTGGTGCGGAGCTGGACGCGCGCGCACCTCACGGACGTCGAGCCCGACGTGGTGATCGACATCGTCCAGGTCGTCGACGAGCTCACCAGCAACGCGGTCTCCCACGGCGGCCCACCACGCTGCGTGCGGCTCCTGCGCCGCCCTGGCCTCGTCCGCATCGAGGTCGACGACAGCACCGCGGCCCGCGCGCACCCCCGCCCCCCGGACGACAACGGCGGACGCGGCCTCCACCTCGTCGACGCCGTGTGCGTCGCGTGGGGCCAGGAGGTGACGGCGACCGGGAAGACGGTGTGGGCGGAGCTGGCCGTGGGGCCGATCGCGACCAACGGCAACGGAACGGCCAACGGCAACGGCACGACCAACGGCGACGGCAACGGCAATGGCACGAACAACCACGGAACGGGCAACGGCAACGGAACCGGCAGCGTCGGATAGCGCCGAGGTGATCCTCGAAAACCGATAGGCGATCCGAGCGCGCCAGGCCGATACACCGCGGACGCTGACCGCGACCGAAGACGCGAGCCGGCAGCCCAGGCACACCGGCCATTGTTCAACCGCCGCTCAACTGTTCCCGAGTTATCGTGACTTCATGGCAGGTGACGCGGATCTCGCCCGGATCGGCTTCCTCCTGTCCGACCGCAACCGCGCGGCGATGTTGCTGCTGTTGCTCGACGGACGCCCGCAGCCCGTGTCGGCCCTGATGGTCGAGGTCGGCATTTCGGCCTCACTCGCGAGCACACACTTGCGCAAGCTCAAGGACGGCGGCCTCGTGGTGGTCGAGGTGTCCGGACGTCAGCGGCTGTACCGGATCGCGAGCCCGGTGGCCGACGCGATCGAGGGCCTGCTGCTGCTCGCGCCGCCCGGGCCCGCGAAGTCGTTGCGGGAAGCCACGCGTGGCCGGAAGCTGCGTGAGGCCAGGGTTTGTTACGACCACCTCGCCGGCACCGTGGGCGTCGCGATCAACGATGCCTTCCTGCGCAAGGGTTTCCTCGTGGAGGACCGCGACGTCTACCGGGTGTCCGCCGAAGGCCGCGCGGAGCTGGCGGCGCGCGGAATCGACGTCGACGACTTGAGCGGGCGCGCGCGACCGCTGGCGCGGCCGTGCATGGACTGGAGCGAACGCCGCCACCACCTCGCGGGCAGCCTCGGCGCCGCGGTGAAGAGCCGGCTGCTCGAGCTGGGCTGGATCGACCTGCTCGAGGCGAGCCGCGCCGTCGACCTCACCGACGCGGGCCGCCACGAGCTCGACGCGTGGCTGGGAGTACGCCCGGATTAGCAACGAGAACGGAGCGAGATGTTCGATGTCAGCGAGGTGACGGTGGTCGCCGTGGACGTGTTCGGGACCACTGTGGACTGGCGCCGCGGCGTGCTCGACGGCCTGCGCGCCCACCACGAGAACGACTTCGACCACGCCGCGCTCGTGGACGCCTGGCGCGAGCGCTACCTGCCGGCCGTCGCGCAGATCAACAGCGGCGAACGGGAGTGGGCGAACCTCGACGCCGTGCACCGCGAAGCGCTCGATCAGTGTCTCGCGGAGTTCGGCGTCTCCGGGATCGACGCCGAAGCCCGCGAACGGATGGTGCGCGCCTGGGACGCGCTGCCGCCGTGGCCGGACGCCGCCGAGGGGCTGGCCGAGCTGCGCCGCGATTTCCTGGTGGTCGCGCTGTCCAACGGCGGCTTCGCCCAGTTGGCCCACGTCGTGAAGGGCGCCGGTCTCGGCTTCGACGCGATCGTGTCGGCCGAGAACGTCGGCGCGTACAAACCGGACCGCCGCGCGTACCTCAACGCCGCGAAGCTGCTCGACGTCGAACCGCGCAACGTCCTCATGGTCGCGGCCCACACCTGGGACATCCACGGCGCGCGCGACGCCGGGTTCCACACGGCCTTCGTGGAGCGGCCCGGGGAAAAGGGACCTGACCGCCCGGCCGACACCGCCGGGAACACCGACTGCGACCTCGCCGCCGTGAGCTTCACCGACCTCGCGGACCGCCTCCGAGCGCTCCGCGACAGCCAGGAGTAATTTCACAATGCGGAAGCTAAATTACACTTGGTGGAAATTTCTGGGCCTCAGGCCTTGTGACGCCGTGGGCTGAGGGTTAGCGTTGGTCGGGCGACGACTTGACTTTCAGCCCTCCCGGACGCCCGGGGACGACCTGGTGGAGGTGGCGACGGTGCTCCAGCACTTGCACGCTGAATTCGTCGAGGCCGTCGGTGCCGGAGCGGTGGTGTCCGACCCGGTCGCGCTGCGGTCCTACGAGTGCGACGGGTTGACCGGGTTCCGCGTGGTCCCGTCGCTGGTTCTGGTGCCGGCCACGGCTGACGCGGTGGCCGCGGCCGTGCGGGTCTGCGCGAAGCACGGCGTGCCGTTCGTCGCCCGCGGCGCCGGCAGCGGGCTGTCCGGTGGTGCGCTGCCGGTGGCCGACGGAGTCGTGATCTCGTTGCAGCGCCTGCGATCCGTGGTCGAGATCGACGTGGTGAACCGGCGCGCGGTCGTCGAGCCCGGAGTGACCAATGTGGACATCAGCCGGGCGGCGGCGCCGTACGGGCTGTACTTCGCGCCGGACCCGTCGTCGCAGCAGGTGTGCACGATCGGCGGCAACATCGCGGAGAACTCCGGTGGCGCCCACTGCCTCAAGTACGGCTTCACCGTGCACCACGTCCACTCCGCCGAGGTGGTGCTGCCCGACGGCACGACCACGGTGCTCGGCGGCGACAGCCCGCACCTCGGCGGCTACGACCTGCTCGGCGCGTTCATCGGCTCCGAGGGCACACTCGGCATCGCCACGCGCATCACCGTGAAGCTGCTGGCCAAACCGGCCGCGGTGAAAACCCTCGTCGCCGATTTCCCGTCCGTGGAGCAGGCCGGGGACACCGTGAGCGCCGTGATCGAGGACGGCATCGTGCCGGCGGCGGTCGAGATGATGGACGCGCTGGCCATCGAAGCCGTCGAAGCCGCGGTCGACGCCGGCTATTCGCGCGACGCGGCCGCGGCGCTGGTGGTGGAGCTCGACGGCCCGCAGGCCGAGGTCGACGCGCAGTTCGCGCAGGTCCGCCGGCTGTGTGACCGCTTCGGTGCCACCAAGCTGCGCATCCCCGCCACCGCGGAGGAGCGCGCGCTCGTGTGGCGGGGCCGCAAGGCCGCCTTCGCCGCGGTCGGGCGGATCAGCCCCAACTACTTCGTGCAGGACGGTGTCGTCCCGCGCACGCAGCTCGCCACCGCGTTGACGCGGATCGCGGAGCTCGCCGCGGCCGCCGGCCTGCGCGTGGCGAACGTGTTCCACGCCGGCGACGGCAACCTGCACCCGCTGGTGCTCTACAGCGAGGCCGCCGGCGAGCACGAGGAGGCCGAGGCGCTGTCGCGCTCCATCGCCGAGCTGTGCGTGGACCTCGGTGGCTCGCTCTCCGGTGAGCACGGCATCGGCACCGACAAGGCGTGTTCGATGCCCCGGCAGTTCAGCGCCGACGATCTGGCCACGATGGCCCGGCTGCGGCTCGCCTTCGACCCCGAAGGCATCAGCAACCCGGGCAAACTGCTGCCGACGCCGCGGTTGTGCGGCGAACGGCCGGGTGTCTACAAACCGCACCCGCTCGAAGCCGCCGGCCTGATCGAACGGATGTGAGGGCCGTGCACTCGCTCTCCCCGTCCACTGTGGACGAAGTGCGCGCCGCGGTGGCCGACACCGCCGGGACGCATCCGCGGCTGCTCATCACCGGTGCGGGCACCGCGGCTGGTTGGGGCGCGCCCGCGGCGCCGGCCGACGCGATCGTCGACACCACCGCGCTGTCCGGCGTGGTCAAGTACGCGCCGGCCGACCTCACGATCGCGGTGCTGGCCGGCACGCCGTTCACCGCGATCCAGCAGACGCTCGCCGAAGCGGGCCAGCGCGTGGCCTTCGACCCGGCCCGGGCCCGCCACGGCGCCACGGTCGGCGGACTGCTGGCCACGGCCGACGCCGGGCCGTTGCGCACGGCGTTCGGCAGCCTGCGCGACCTGGTCATCGGCACCACCGTGGTGCTCGGCGACGCCACGGTCGCGAGCTCCGGCGGGCACGTGATCAAGAACGTCGCGGGGTACGACCTGGCGAAGCTCTTCCACGGTTCGCTCGGCACGCTCGGGGTCGTCGCCGAAGTCGTGCTGCGGCTGCATCCGCTTCCGCAGGCGACGAGCACGGTGGCCGTGGACGCCGGCGTCGCCGAGGCGTTCGAGCTGGCCGGGAAGATCGTGATGACCGGCTGGGAAGCGTCGGCGCTCGAATGGTGCGACGGGCGGCTCCTGGTGAAGCTCGAGGGAACCGAGGCCGGGGTCCGGCAGCGCGAAGCCGAGGTGTGCCGGCTCGCCGGTGCATCGGCCCGCGCGCTCAGCGACGAGGAAGCCGCCACGGCTTGGGAAAGCGTCGCGGCGGTGGCCGACGGCGGTCCGAACGCGACGGTCGTGCGGATCGGCACGTTGCCGGCCGCGGGTCCCGCGGTGGTCGAGAAGCTGGCGAGCGCCACCAGTTCCGTCGCGATCGGGGTGCACACCGCGCGCTTCGAAGGCGGTGACCACGACGAGCTCCTCGCCCGGCTGCACACGGAGTTCGGTGCGGCCGTGACCGTGCTGCACCGCGAAGGCCTTTCCGACCGCAGTGGTTGGGGTCCGCCGCCGGCACCGGTCGGTGTGCTGCGGGCCGTGAAGCGACAGTTCGACCCCGCGGGCCGGTTCGGTGCGGGCCGGTTCACCCCTTGGCTCGAGAACGAGGAGCGTGCGTCATGACGTCGACCGTCGACAGCTCGTTCGACGAGCACCACCCGCCGCGGCAGAACCTGCTCGACGACTGCGTCCACTGTGGCTTCTGCCTGCCCACGTGCCCGACCTATGTGGTCACGGGTCAGGAAATGGAGTCGCCGCGCGGCCGCATCTACCTGATGGATCTGGCCGCCAAGGGCGAGATCGGCCTGGACGAGACGTTCGGCCACCACATCGACACCTGCCTCGGCTGCCTCGCGTGCACCACGGCGTGCCCCTCGGGCGTGCAGTACGACAAGCTCATCGAATCCGTGCGGCCACAGGTCGAGCGCCACGTGCCGCGGGGTTTCTTCGACAAGGTGTTCCGCGCGTTCGTGTTCTCGCTCTTCCCGTACCCGCGCCGGCTGCGGTTCGCGGCGTTCGGTGGCCTGCTCTACAGCCGTCTCGGCATCCGTGCGCTCGTGCACCGCCTGGGCGTGCTGAAAGCGCTGCCGCCGCGGCTGCGGGCATTGGAGGCGCTGCTGCCGCCGGTGACCCTGCGGGCGCTGTTCCGCAAGACGCCCGAACGCACGCTTCAGGCACCCGGCGAGGCGCGGCTGCGCGTGGGCCTGCTCGCGGGCTGCGCGAACCGCGTGTTCTTCGGCGACGTGAACGCGGCGACCATCCGCGTGCTCGCCGCCGAAGGCTGTGACGTCTACGTGCCGCAGGACAATCAGTGCTGCGGTGCACTGTCCGTCCACGCGGGACAGGAGGCCGACGGGCTCACCCGGGCCAAGGCGACGATCGAGATGTTCGAGCGGTACGACCTCGACGTCGTGGTGGCCAACGTCGCCGGGTGCGGCTCCACGCTCAAGGAGTACGGCGATCTGCTGGCCGACGTGCCGGAGTACGCCGAGCGGGCGAAGACCTTCTCGGCGCGGGTGCGCGACGTCAACGAACTCGTCGCGGACCTGCCGGCCCGCGCGCCGCGGCACGAGCTGAGCACCAAGGTCGCCTACCACGACGCCTGCCACCTGGCCAACGCCCAGGGCATCCGCCGGCAGCCGCGTGAGCTCCTGCGAAGCATTCCCGGGCTGTCCGTGCACGACATCGCCGAGGCGGAGCTGTGCTGCGGGTCGGCCGGGATCTACAACCTCGTGCAGCCCGAGACGGCCGAGGAACTGGGCCGTCGCAAGGCGAAGCACCTCGCGGACGTCGAGCCGGACGTGGTGGCCACCGCCAACGCCGGCTGTCTGCTGCAGATCCGCCGGTTCCTCGACCAGGGCATCCCGGTCGTGCACCCGATCCAGCTGCTCGACGCGTCGATCCGCGGCGTCGATCCCCTCGAGACGCGTTCCTGAGCGTCGGTTTTCCGAAAGCGAGTTCTCACGATGAGCACGGTGGGTTTCTTCGGGCTGGGCATCATGGGCCTGCCGATGGCCGAGAACCTGGTCAAGGCCGGGCACGACGTCGTCGGCTACAACCGCAGCCCGCGGCGGGTCGAGGCCTTCGTCGCCGCGGGTGGCCGAGGTGCGTCGAGCATCGCGGAAGCGGTCGACGGGGCTGATTTCGTGATCACGATGGTGCCCGACTCGCCCGACGTCGCGGCCTTGGCCATGGGCGAGGGCGGCATTTTCGAGCACTCGCACCGCGGACAGCTGTTCATCGACATGAGCACCATCGAGCCGGCGACGTCGCGCAAGGTCGCCGAGGCCGGTGCCGAGGTCGGGGTGCGGGTACTCGACGCGCCGGTGTCCGGCGGGGAAGCCGGTGCCGTCGAGGGTGTGCTGTCCATCATGGTCGGTGGTGCCGCCGAAGACTTCGCCGCCGCCAAGCCGGTGTTCGACGCGGTCGGCCGGACGGTCGTGCACGTCGGGCCCCACGGTGCGGGCCAGACGGTGAAGGCCGCCAACCAGCTGATGGTGGCCGGTCACCTGCAGCTGCTGGCCGAGGCGCTCGTGCTCGCCGAAGCGTCCGATGTGGACCCGGCGGTGGCCGTCGAGGTGCTCGGGGGCGGGCTGGCCGGCAGCACCGTGCTGGAGCGCAAGTCCGCCGGCATGCTCAAGCGCGATTTCACCCCCGGTTTCCGCCTTTCCTTGCACCACAAGGACATGGGCATCGTCACCGCGGCTGCACGGGAGGCCGGGGTGGCGATCCCCCTCGGCAGTGCGGTCGCCCAGCTGATCGCCGCCCTCGTCGCGCGTGGCGACGGCGGACTCGACCACTCCGGTCTGCTCAAGCTCACCGAAGAGCTCGCCGGCCGGACCCACCAGTAGTTCCTCAGTCAGGAGTGGAACCATGCCCAGAATGACCGCGGCCGACGCCGCCGTCGCCGTGCTGCGCCGAGAAGGCATCACCCAGGCGTTCGGGCTGCCCGGCGCCGCCATCAACCCGTTCTACGCGGCGCTGCGCCGCGACGGGAACATCGCCCACACCCTCGCCCGCCATGTCGAAGGAGCCTCGCACATGGCGGAGGGGTACACGCGGACCGAGCCGGGCAACATCGGCGTGTGCCTGGGCACCTCGGGGCCGGCGGGCACGGACATGATCACCGGTCTGTACTCGGCGAGCGCGGATTCCATCCCGATCCTGTGCATCACCGGACAAGCGCCGGTGGCGAAGTTGCACAAGGAGGACTTCCAGGCCGTCGACATCGCCGCCATCGCCGCCCCGGTGACCAAGTGGGCCGTGACGGTGATGGAGCCCGCGCAGGTCCCGGGCACGATCCAGAAGGCGTTCTGGCTCATGCGCACCGGCCGGCCCGGTCCGGTGCTCGTCGACCTGCCGATCGACGTGCAGCTGGCCGAGATCGAGTTCGACATCGACTCCTACGAGCCGCTGCCGGTCGCCAAGCCGGCCGCGACTCGGGCCCAGGTCGACCGCGCGCTCGACCTGCTGGCCGCGGCCGAGCGGCCGGTGATCGTGGCCGGCGGTGGCATCATCAACGCCGACGGCGCCGACCTGCTGGTCGAGTTCGCCGAGCTCACCGGCGTGCCGGTGATCCCGACCCTCATGGGCTGGGGCACGATCCCCGACGACCACCCGCTGATGGTCGGCATGGCGGGGATCCAGACGAGCCACCGCGGCGCCAACGCGACCATGCTCGAGTCCGATTTCGTGCTGGGCATCGGCAACCGCTGGGCCAACCGGCACACCGGTGACCTCGACGTGTACCGCGGCGAGCGCACCTTCGTGCACGTCGACATCGAGCCGACGCAGATCGGCCGCGTGTTCGCGCCGCACTACGGCATCGTGTCCGACGCGAAGGCCGCGCTCCAGCAGTTCGTGGCGGCCGCGCGGGATCGGCAGGCCGCCGGGGAGTTGGCCGACCGGTCGGCGTGGGCCGCCGACTGCGCCCGGCGCAAGGCGACGATGGAACGCAAGACCCACTTCGACGAGGTGCCGATCAAGCCGCAGCGCGTGTACGAGGAGATGAACCGAGTGTTCGGCCCGGACACCCGTTACGTCTCGGCCATCGGTCTCTCGCAGATCGCCGCCGCGCAGTTCCTGCACGTGTACCGGCCGCGGCACTGGATCAACTGCGGTCAGGCCGGGCCGCTCGGCTGGACGGTGCCGGCCGCGCTCGGCGTCGCCAGCGCCGACCCGGAAGCCGAGGTCGTGGCGATCAGCGGCGACTACGACTTCCAGTTCATGATCGAAGAGCTGGCCGTCGGCGCGCAGTTCAACCGGCCGTATGTGCACGTGCTGGTGAACAACTCCTACCTCGGCCTGATCCGGCAGGCGCAGCGCGCGTTCGACATGGACTACAACGTGCAGCTGGGCTTCGAGAACGTGAACTCGCCCGAGACCGCCGGCTACGGCGTGGACCACGTGAAGGTGGCCGAGGGCCTGGGCTGCAAGGCGATCCGCGTGCGCCGGCCCGAGGACCTGCGCGCGGGCTTCGAAAAGGCCCGCCAGCTCGCGGCCGAGTACCGCGTGCCCGTGATCGTGGAGGTCATCCTCGAGCGGGTCACCAACATCTCGATGGGTGCCGATCTCGCGGGCGTCCACGAGTTCGAGCCGCTGGCCGAAAGCGAGGAGGACGCGCCCACCGCCCTGGTGCGCTGACGTCCGAAGTGGAGGGAAGCGGCGCGGGTTGAGTCAAGCGCCGTAAGGAATCGGAAACTACTGGTTCCCGCACGCCGCCGATTAGTCTGGTTCCGATCGGACTCTTCGACGCGGGGGAACATCCATGGTGAAGCGCTTGGTGGCCGGCGGCCTCGTGGTCGTGGCCGGGCTCACGGCTTGTTCGGCCGGGCCCACCACGCCCGCGGCCCCCGGTCCACGCGCGGTGTACGTCACCAACTGGGCGTCGGACACCATCGCCGAATTCACCCTCGCGGACGACGGTTCGCTGAAAGCCCCGGCGATCTCCCTGCCGGTGGGCAAGGGCGACACTCACCCGCAGGCGTCGATCCGTTCGCACGACGGAAAATGGCTCTACGTCGGCAACTGGGGCACCCGTGATGTCACGCCATACCGGATCGAAGCCGACGGTCGCCTCACCGCGTTCCCGGCCGAACACGGGCCGGCGCCGGAACCCGTGACCCCGTCGGGCATCGCGCTGAGCCCGGACGGCAAGAACCTCTACACCGCCAACTTCAGCAACGGCGGCGACGGAACCGTTTCCCACTACCGCGTTTCCGCCGACGGCCGGCCCCACGGCGTGGCCACGGTCCCCGCGCACGGCCGCGGGACCACCGCCGTCGCCGTCTCGCCCGACGGCCACACCGTGCTCACGGCCAACAGCGCCTCCGGTGACGTCTCGGCGTTCTCCGTCGCCGCCGACGGCAGCCTCACCTGGGTCACGACCGTCGCCACCGGCAAGGGCGCGTTCTTCGCGGCCATCACGCCGGACAGCGCCCACGCGCTCGTGACCAACTCACTCGCCGACAGCGTGAGTTTCCTCCGCCTGGGCACCGATTCGCGGCCCGCCGTGGTGAGCACGGTGGCGAACCCGGCCGACGAACCCCGCGGCATCGCCCTCACGGCCCAGGGCGATCGCGCCTACATCGCCAATTTCGCCAACGGCACCGGTCCCGGCCACATCACCACGTTCACCGTGACCGCCACGGGCCTGCGCCCGGCCGGCCCGGCCGTGGCGACCGGCGGCAACGGCGCCGAAGGCATCGCGCTGTCCCACGACGGCAAAAGCCTGTACAACGCCAACTTCAACACCAACGGCGACGGCAGCGTCACCAGCTACCCCCTGGCCGCCGACGGCTCGGTCGGCACCCCGCGGCCGCCGGTGCTCACGGGTGGCCGTCAGCCTGACCTGACGAGCATCACCCTGCCGGTGAGCTGACCGGGCCGGCCCCGGCTGCCGCTGCCGGGGCCGGTTCGGGCTATTCGCGCGCGAAGGACGCCAGGTACGCGGCGGTCGGCGTGCCGACGCCGGTGGTGGTGTCGTAGCCGGGTGTCGTGGTGAGCGAGGTGTCGAGGCCGGTGGTGCGCAGCGTCGTGACCAAACCCTCGCTCGCGTCGAGCGAGTTGGCGTAGTCGACGCGCACCAGGGCCGGGTTCCGGCCGGTGCCCAGCGGGTTTCCGGTCGGGTCGCGGAACAGCCGGTCGCGGTACTTCCGGTAGATCAGCGGGTTGGCGAAGCCGAGCGGTTTGCCGGTGAGCTGCTGCGCGAGGGCCTGGATGCCGGCGATCACCGGCGCCGCCACCGAGGTGCCCCCGATGCGGTGCTCGTTGTACTGCTTGGTGCCGTCGGGGAAGAGCTGTGTGTCACCGGTGACGAACCCGGTGGTGGGGTCGCCGACCGCGGCGATGTCCGGCGTCACGCGCACCGCGGTGGCCGATCCGTCCGGATGCGACAGTACGTCCGGCACGATTCCGCGCTGGTACGCCGGTTGCGCGGTGCCGGGCACCGCGCCGCCGCCGGTGCCGTTGATGAAGCCGCCGGGCGGGCCCTGCCAGGCGGAACCGTCGGCGCTCAGCGGCGCGCTGTGCGAGCCCCAGCCGGTCTCCCACAGGTACTTGTCACCGGCGCCGATGGCGAGCGTGGTTCCGCCGACGGCCGTGACCCACGGGTCGCGCGCGGGGAAGTCGACCTCACCGGTGTGGGTGTTGTCGAGCCGGAAGTCACCGAGGTCGCCGTTGTCACCGGACGCCGCGTAGAAGCCGATGCCCTGCACGGCGCCGAGCTGCAGCAGGCTGTCCACAGTGGCGTGGTCGGCGGGGGTGACGGGATCGACGGCGTACCAGGAGTTGGACACGATGTCGGCGAGGTGGTGGTCGACCACGGTCGCGATCGAGTCGTAGAAGTCCTCGCTGCGGCACGACGCCGAGCTCACCACGGTGAGGTCGGCCGCCGGCGCGAGGGCGTGCACGACCTCGGTGTCCAATGTCTGCTCACCGAACTGGCCGCCCGGGTCGCAGACGTCGAGGTTGGTGTACGCCGTGGGCGTCACCTGCCGGATCTGGCCCGGACGGTAGGCGGCGTCACCGTTGCGCGCGGCGTACTGGCCCAGGTCCGAGAGCAGCGTGGGCGAGGCGTACGCCGTGATCACGGCGATCTTCACGCCGGCGCCGGTCATCCCGGGCTTCGCCCCGTAGACGTCGCGCAGCTGCGTGCCGGTGTAGCCGCGCACCGCGTAGGGCACCTGGGCACCGTCGACCGCGGGCAGGTTCGTCGCGACCTTTTCGCCGTAGTAGTCGGACAACGGGCCGGCGTTGCGGAACACCGGCTCGGGCTGGGCGTCGGTAGGGGTAACCGTGTCGCTGACCGAGGGCGCCGGAGCACCCTCGACCGGCGCGGGGTGCGCGGGCAGCGCGGTGCCGGAGGTGGTGCGGCGCGGGGTGTCGTCGAGTCCGGTCACGGCCAGCACGTCGTGCGCCACCGCGGCCGGAACCGAGGGCTGCTGCGCGGTGGACCGGTACGTGGCGCCGTGGCGGGAGAAGCTCTTGAGGGTCACGGCGAACGCGGTGTCCACGGCGGAGGCCGGGCCGGCGAAAGTGAGGTAGTTCTGCGTGCGCGCGGTCACGCGCAGGTGGTTCGAGGTCAGCCAGCCGGCGACCCGGTCGGCTTGCTCCGGTGCCGGGCCGAAGCGCGTCAGCGCCTGGGCGGCGGTGAGGTAGTGGCCGTAGGAGCTCGAGTCCGGATCGGACACGGCCGAGGCATACGCGGCCAGGCCCGCCGGATCGCGATCGGCGAGGTAGACGCGGCCGGACACGGTGGTACCCGGCGCGACGTTCGTGGCTGACGAGACGGCCGGGGCCACGACGTCCGAGGCGACCGGATCACGGGTGGTGGTGGCGGCGGACGCACTCGGTGCCGAACCCAGGAGCAGGGTCAGGGTGAGCGCCGCGCTCAGCGGACTGATCATGCTCCGAGCCTAAGTCGGCGTGCACTGGCCGCGTGGTCACTCGTTCTCGGCCGAACCGACACGTTTTCCCGGCACAGCAGTGATTTTCAGGTGAGCATGTGCATGCCGCCGAAGAACGCGACAGCGAGGACACCCACGGCGAAGCCGACGAACAACGCGGCGCCGAGGCCCGGCCGCAGCCGTGTGCCCGCGTAGGCGAGGCCCAGCGTGAGGATCAGCCACGAGCCGATGAGCGCGACACCGCTCATCATCGACTCGGCGAAGATGGCCGCCACGCGCGCACCGGCGGCGACGAACAGGGCGAAGCCCGCCGCCGCGACGGGGATGACCCACGCCTTGCGGCCGAGGTGCTGGGGGCGGGCGGTTTCGGGTGACCTCTGCATGAGCTCGCTCCTCGGACTCGACGGCAACTGTTCGTAGTGTGCGCCGCGTCACGACAAAGATCCCTTACCGTCGGCTAACGCTCGCCGTGCTTCGCGCCCGGGCCGTGAATCGCTGTGGTGGTCAGGGTTTCGTAATCACCGCCTCACCCCGTCGTGGCGGTGCTCGCCAGTAGCTTCGGGATCGTGTTGTTCCGACGTTCCGCTCTCGCCGTCGCCGGTGGGCTGCTGCTGGCCGCCTGTGGCGCGGCTCCGGTCACGCCCGCTCGGGCGCCCTCGTTCCCGTTCCCGACGGAACCGGCCGGCACCACGGCGTGGGCGCCGTGGCCTTCGGCGTTGCACGACGCGCGGCACTCGGGGACCTCGGCTACCACCGGCCCGACGCACGGCACCATCCGCTGGCAGCGCCGGCTCGAAGGCGCCGTGACACCGGGGCCGGTGGTCGGCGCGGACGGCACGGTCTACGTGGCCTCGAACGGCGGAGTGCTGCACGCCCTCGATCCGGCCGACGGTCACGACAAGTGGACCTACGACACGAAGAACCCGGTCGGCGGCGACCTCTCGATCTCCCCGCTCGTGCTCCCCGGCGGCACGATCCTCCTCCCGAGCGGCGAGGACCTGATCGCGTTGACCGCGGCGGGCCGGCCACTGTGGACTCAGGCGTTCTCGTCCCGCGTCACGTCACCGGTGTCCGTGAACGGGCAGCGGGTCTACCTCGGCGCCGGCGACGGAAGCGTGTCCGCGCTCGACGTGACCGCTACCGGCGGCCACCACCTCGCCTGGACCGTCGACGCGGGAACGACCTCGTACGGCTCGGTGGTCACCGACGGCAAGGGCCGCGTGTACACCACGGCCGACTCGGCGCTGATCGCGCTCGACGACCGGGGCGGTTCCGGCCGGGTGGCGTGGCGGGCCGATCCGCACGACGACCTCACGGAGGTGTCGGCGGGGCTCGCGCCGGACGGCACCGTGCTGCTGGGCACCAACGGCCGCGCCGAGTGGGCCTACCACCCGGACGGCACGCTCGCCTGGCAGGCGCCCCGCGTGATCACGTACTCCTCGCCCGCGGTCACGCCCAGCGGTCTCGCCTACGTGGCCGACCACAGTGGACAGGTGCACGTGTTCGACGTCCACACCGGACGTGCGGTCGCCGACTACGGTCCCATCGGCGCGCAGATCTGGAGCTCGACGGTGGTCGATCCGGCCCACCACCTCTACTTCGGCGGGGAAAACGGCCACGCCTACGGGTTCGGCCCCGACGGCGGCCGGCTCTTCGACGTCGATCTCGGTGGCAAGGTCGACAGCTATCCCGCGCTCACCGGCGACGGCGCGCTCGTGATCGGCAGCCGCAACGGGCTGGTCACCGCGATCGGCTGAGCCGGGCCCGGCCGGCTCAGAGAACCCCGGCCCGCAAGGCGAACGCCACCGCCTGTGTGCGGTTGCGCAGGTTGAACCGGCCGATGATCGAGGCCAGGTCCTTCTTCACCGTGCTCTCCGAGTAGACCAGCGTCTTCGCGATCTCGCGGGTCTCGACGCCCTCGGCGAGCATGCGGAGGATCTCGACCTCCCGCGTGGACAGTCCGGGTCCGGTGTAGCCCAGGGGCTCCAGCACGTTGCTCTGCAGGCCGCGGATCTGCGCGACGAGGCTGCCGAGCAGCTGCGGCGACATCACGGCGGCGCCGTTGGCACTCGAGAGCACCGCGTCGGCGAGGTCGGCGCCCGTGGTGGTCGCGCGGTCGAGGACCGCGGCCACGCCGTGGCTCACCAGCGACAGCAGGGAATGCTCGCGGACGTCGGTGGTCAGCAGCACGATCGGCGCGCCGAGGGCGGCCGCGGCCTGGACGCAGCGCAGGGTGGTGGGGGCGAAGCGGTCGTCGGCGACCACGGTGACGTCCGGTGGTTCGGCGTCGGTGAGGCGAGCGGCTTCGACGCCGAGGAGCTTGCGGATGGCCTCGGTGGTGAGTGGGTCGGGGCCGAAGACCGCCACGGCGACTTCGGTGAGCGATCGGCGCGGCCTCGCCGCGGGGGGTGACCAGGACGTCACGGCGAATCCTTCCTCCTGCGGTGCCCTTCTCCCCTCGAAGATACTGAGCGGGGTCGCCGTTCACGGGGTTCGCAAGAGTTCGGTCACATGACAAATCCGGTGCTTGCGCCCAGGGAACGCGAATGAATCCACCCAGGGCAAGCGGTGCGGGTGAGCGCACCGGTCACAGCACGCCGGCGCGCAGGGCGAACGCCACGGCCTGCACCCGGTTGCGCAGCTTGTAGCGGGTGGTGAGGCTGTGCAGGACGTGTTTGATGGTGCTTTCCGAATACGTCAGCTTCCGCGCGATCTCGGCGGTCTCGGCGCCGTCGGCGAGCAGGCGCAGCACCTCGACCTCGCGCTCGGTGAGGCCGGCGCTGTTCACGCCCAGCGGGCCGAGCGTTTCGCGCTGCATCCGCCGCACGAGGCCGATGAGCGTGCCGAGCAGCTCCTGCGGCATCACGCTGTGCCGGTGCGTGGCGGCGAACACCGCGGCGGCGAGTTCGGCGCCGTCGGCCGACTTCCGGTCGACGATGGCGACGACACCGTGCTCGATCAACGTGAGCAGCGCTTCTTCGTCCACCCCGGCGGTGAGCAGGACGACCGGCACGCTCTCGGCCGGTTGCAGCTTTCGCAGCTGTGCCACGGCGCCGGCATTCACGTGCGGCGCCGAGAACACGAGCACGTCGGGCCGCGTGCCGGGACGGGTGCGGACGAGTCCGGCGTGGCCTTCGAGGACCAGCCGCAGACCGGTGGCGCTGAGCGCGTCGGTGGCTTCGACCCGGATCGACACCTGCCGCGTGACCCGCGGCCGCAGGGCGACGGGGTGGGGCCGGACCGCAACGTGTTCCATGGTGCTCTTTCCTTGCTCGTCCGCATTTCGCGAGCCGGTGCGGGGACCGGCGCCCGGCCAGCATGCCGCGCGCGCGTTGGCGGGACATTGACAGAAGTTTTATCGCGCGCCGCGCTCGGCCGCGCACGCTGGGTGCCGGCCGGGAAGCATTCGATCTTCCGAGCGTGAGCCTTCGAAAGACTCATGTGACGACGCCGTCGCGGCGGTCGCGGACGTTCTACGCTCGTCCGGCAGTGAACCGCATGGCGTCCGGCAGCGAAAGGGTTGGCACCGAAATGGCCGAAGTGGACCCCGAGGTCGAGTACACGGACACCCACCAGTGGGTGCGGCGGCTGCCGGCCGACTCCGCGCGCATCGGCATCAGCGATTTCGCGCAGGACGAGCTGGGGGACATCATTTCCGTGACGCTGCCGGCGGTCGGTGCCACGCTGGCCGCGGGCGAGCCGTTCGGCGAGATCGAGTCGACCAAGAGCGTCGCGGAGGTCTACGCGCCGGTGTCCGGTGTGGTCACCGCGGTCAACGGCCTGCTCGCCGACAGCCCGGAGATCGTGAACGACGACCCGTACGGCGAAGGCTGGCTCGTCACGGTCGACGTGCGCGCCGGGGAGACGAAGCTGATGGCCGCGCAGGAGTACCGCACGTTCAGCGAAGGCTGAGCGCGAGGCTCGCGTAGGTCGCTTCGACGAGCGCCATCTTGCGGGGGTCATCGCGGAGGTGGGTGCCCATCCGGTTCATCACGTAGCCGAAGCCGACTCCGCTCTCCGGGTCGGCGAACCCGGTCGAGCCGCCGAATCCGTCGTGGCCGAAGCCACGCGGGTTGGGACCGAAGCTGAGCTGTTCGCTGCCGAGGCAGAAGCCGAGGCCGAACTCGTTGTCGAGCCCCATCACCAGGTCCCGGCAGCGGCCCTGGCCGGTGCGGCCGAGCTCGATCGTGTCGTGGCGCAGCAGCCGCTCCGAACCGTCGGCGAGCGCGCCGTAGACCGTGGCCAGGCCGTGGGCGGTGCCGTGTCCGTTGGCCGCCGGCACTTCCGCGACGCGCCAGCGGGTGAGGTTCGCGATCGTGCCCCGGGGGATCGGGTTGGCGAGCGCGGCCAGCGTCGCGCGGTCCGGCACCACGTCCGTCCTTTCCGGACCCGGACCCGGGGCCGGCTCGACCACGGTCGAGCAGCGGGCGAGGTCGTCGGGGCTCACTCCGATGTGGACGTCCACGTTGAGCGGTCGGGCCACGTTGGCGCGGAAGAACTCGCCGACGGTCTGCCCGGTGATCCGGGCGATCACCTCGCCGACGAGGAAACCGTAGGACAGCGCGTGGTACCCGCTCGCCGAACCCGGTTCGACCAGCGGCTCCTGCGCGGCGAGCAGGCCGGTCATCTTCGGCCAGTCGAGCAGATCCTCGACCTGCACCGGGTGCTCGGGTGAGACCCCGGTGACGCCGGAGCGGTGGGACAGCAGCCACCGCACGGGGATGGCGGCCTTGCCCGCCGCCGCGAACTCGGGCCAGTAGCGGGCGACCGGCGCGTCGAGGTCGAGGTCGTCGCTCTCCACCAGCTGCAACGCGCACAGCGCGACCAGGCCCTTGGTGGCCGACCACACGTTCGTGAGGGTCGGCCGCTGCCACGGCGTCCGACGGGTCTCGTCCGTCCAGCCGCCCCAGAGGTCGACCACGGTGCGGCCGCGGACCACCACGGCGACCGCGGCGCCGAGTTCGTCGCGGTCGGTGAAGTTCTGCCGGAACGCCTCGGCCACCGGCTCGAAACCTTCGGCGACTTCACCGTGGACGGGGGCGGGGGTCGGGAGCGGCATCGGGCTTTCCTTACGTCCGGGCGAGGGGGTGTGGACGATTCTTCTCGCCCGGGCGGCCCGAAGGCCCGGAGTTGGCCGGAAAGCCGGGAAACGGCGGCCGCGCGATCATGGGCCTTCCCGCACCAGTTCGTCGAGCGCGTGGCGGGCCTGGCGCTCGTCGTGCTCGCGGTGCTGCTGGTGGTAGAGCTCGACGGCCTGGCGGAGGCTCTTCAGCGCGAGGTCGGTGCGGCCCAGCCGCCGGTAGGCCGCGCCGAGGGTGAGCAGTGTGTCGGGAATCGAGAACATCTCGTCGCCGAAGAGGGCCAGCGCCTCTTCGAGGTAGGCGACGGCCCGGTCGAGGTTCCCGAGTCCGAGGTGGATGGTGCCGAGGGTGTCCAGGATGGCCGGCCGGATGTTGTTCATGTTCGCCTCGTCGGCGAGCACCAGCGTCTGTTCGGAGATGACCAGGGCTTCGTCGTGGTGCTTCTCCAACTGCAGCGCCCAGGCCAGGTGGTTGCCGACCCACGCCCGGATCGCCGGGGCGAGGTCGGTGGCCAGCTCCCACGCGCCCGAGCTCAGCTCGATGGCCTCGGGGATCCGCTGTGCGCGCACGCAGATCTCGGACCACGCGTTGAGGCACAGCACCCGCTGCGGCACGTCGCCGAGCTCTTCGGCGATGGCCAGCGCGAGCTTCACGTGCTCGACCGCTTCCTCGTGCGCCCCGGTGCGGGTGAAGGCCTGCGCGATCACGCGCTCGGCCAGGCACTCGGAGCCGCGGTCACCGAGGATCTGCGCGGCGGCCAGGCCTTCGCGCCAGACGCCGATCGCGTGGTGCGCGTCGCCCTGGGTGGCGTACAGCGAGCTGCTTCCCCACGTCAGCTGCCACACGATCCGGTGCCACTCGCGGTCGATCGCCGCCGAGCGCACCGCGGCGATGTTCGCGGCCTCGGTGTTCACCCACCGCTTGGCTTCGGCGGCGTCGCGCAGCGGCACGGGTGTGCAGCCCGGGGGCAGCGGCACCGGCGTGATGGGCGGGCGCCCGGCGTCGGCCAAGGTGACCGCACGAACAAGGGAGTGGAGGTAAAAGCACGTGAGACGGTGCAATGCGGACGTCTGGTGTTCGTTGTCGCGCGAATCGTGTGCGAGTTCTCTCGCGTACGCGCGCACGAGGTCGTGGAGGCGGAAGCGACCCGGCTCGTACTGCTGCACCAGCGACGCCCGTTCGAGCACGCGCAACGCGGTTCGGGTGGCCGCGTAGGTGGTGCCGGCCAGCGACGCGGCGGCGTCCAGCGTGATGTCCGGGCCCGGCACGAGGCCGAGCAGGGTGAACAGCTCCGCGGGTTCGCCGGCCAGCGCCGCGAGCGAGGTCCGCAGCACGGCGCGGATGCTGAGGTCGGTGCCGATCTCGAGGGCGTTGAGGGGCGAGCCCGAATCGGCGAGTTCGTCGGCCAGCGCGGTGAGCGCGAACTCCGGGTGCTCCTGTGCGCGGCCGACGACGATGCTCAGCGCCAGCGGCAGGCCACCGCACGCGTCCGCGAGCCGGGTCACGGCCGCGGGCTCCGCTCCGGTGCGCGTGGGGCCCAGCCGCGCCACCAGCAGCTGCCGGGCGGCGGCGCCGTCGAGCACGTCGAGGGTGAGCAGGTCGGCGTGGTGGCTCGTGACCAACGTGGTGAGCCGGTTGCGGCTGGTGACCACGACCGGGCACCGCGGGTTGCCCGGCAGCAGCGGGATGACCTGGTCGGCGTCGAGGGCGTTGTCGATCACCACCAGCAGGTGTTTGTCCGCCACCAGGCTGCGGTAGAGCCCGCACATCGCCGCCAGGTCCGGCGGGACGGCCGCCGGCTTCACCCCGAGCGCGGACAGGAACGCCCGCACCGCGGTCTCCGGGGCCACCCGCTCCCCGGACGGCGCGAACCCGCGCAGGTCCACGAACAGCTGGCCGTCGGGGAACCGGCCGGCGTGGTCGTGGGCCCAGCGCAACGCCAGGCAGGTCTTGCCTACACCACCGGGGCCCACGACCACCGACACCGGTGCACTCGCCAGGGCTTCGAGCTCGCGGCCGCGCCCGGTGAACGCGCGGGGCGGCGCGGGCAGCTGCCGCGGCACCGGGGGCGGAAGCCCGGGATCGTGCTGGGCGGCCCCGGCTCGCGGCGATGGATCGTCCACAATGGTCTCGTCCCGCAGGATCGCCTGGTAC
Source organism: Amycolatopsis rhabdoformis (assembly GCF_035918295.1). Classification (GTDB taxonomy): domain Bacteria; phylum Actinomycetota; class Actinomycetes; order Mycobacteriales; family Pseudonocardiaceae; genus Amycolatopsis; species Amycolatopsis rhabdoformis. Next base: position 5,557,289 of record NZ_CP142149.1, on the reverse strand, counting down.
ACCGAGCGCAGCGCCGGCCCGGGGTCCACGCCGAGCTCGTCGGCGAGCATCGCCTTGACCTTCTGGAAGTGCCGCAGCGCGTCGGCCTGGCGGCCGGTGCGGTGCAACGCGAGCATCAGCTGGCCGGCGAGCCGTTCGTCGAACGGATGGCGCCCGGCGCGGCTGGTGAGCGTGGGCAGCACCTGCGCGTGGCGGCCGAGCTCGAGCTGCAGATCCGTTCTGGCCAGCAGCGCTTCCTCGTGTTCGGCACGCAGCGCCGTGCGGAATTCGCGCAGCCACGGGCTGTCGAGCCCGGCGAAGGGTTCACCGCGCCAGAGCTCCAGCGCCTCGTCGTAGCAGCCGACCGCTTCTTCCGCGGCCTCCGCGCGGCGGGCGCGGAAGATCAGGTGCCGGAATCGATGCACATCGACGCGCTCGGGTGCCGCGTCGAGCACGTAACCGTGGCCGTGGCGCACGATCTGGTGCTCACCCGCGAGCGCCGTGCGCAGCCGCGTGAAATAGCTGTGCACCATGCCCCGCGCGCTGCCCGGCGCGTGGTCGCCCCACACCCGCACCACGAGGTCGTCGAGCGAAACCGGCTGCCCGGCCTCGAGCAGGAGCGCCACCAGGATGGCGCGGGGGCCGGCCGGCCCGATCGGCTGCGGCTGCTCGCCGCGGAGCACCTCGACGTTGCCCAGGAGCCGGAAGTCGAGAGACAACGGTGACCACCTCTGAACCGCTCCGCGAACATTCGCCACATCTTAAGCACGCTTCTCGCGACTGGTTGCCGCCGCACGAATTCTAGGTCGCCGGGTGCGATGAATTCGGAACAGGAATCCTTATCATTCGCTTAAGGAATGGTCGCAGTCACGCCGCGCGAGTTCGGTAGTGGCCGCTACCGTCGTCAGGACGGTTCGGGAAATGGAGCGCGGTATGCGGCAGGCGGCCCGGTTCGGTTCCCGGCAGGTCGGCTTCGCCGGCATCTGCCTCGGGTACTTCGCGATCATTCTCGACGGCAGTGTGCTCAACATCGCGGTGCCGGCCCTGCGCCGCGACCTGCACACCTCGCTGGCCTCGGTCCAGTGGGTGATCAACGCGTACACGCTGTGCCTCGCCGCGCTGCTGCTCACCGCCGGGGCGCTGGGCGATCGCTGGGGTCTGCGGCGGTGTTTCCTCTGGGGCACGGCGATCTTCACCGTCGCGTCGCTGGCCTGCTCGCTCGCCCCGTCGGTTCCCGTGCTCATCCTGGCGCGGGTCGTGCAGGGAGTGGGCGCGGCGGCGCTGCTGCCGGCCACGCTCGCGCTGATCCGCACGCTGTTCACCGACGCCGGCGAACGCGGCCGCGCCACCGCGATCTGGGTGTCGACCGGCGCGATCGCCACCGCCGTGGGGCCGATGGTGGGCGGTCTGCTGATCGACGCGTTCGGCTGGCGCGCCATCTTCCTGATCAACCTGCCGATCGGCGTCGTCGCGATCCTGCTGGGCCGGGCCGGGATCACCGAGGCGCCTCGGCACGCGCGCGGGGTCGACCACGCCGGCCAGCTCACGGCCGTGGCCGCGCTCGGGCTGATCACGGCGGGCGTGATCGTGAGCGGCGGCGCCGGCTGGACGGCGCCGCTCAGCCTCGGCCTGCTGGCCGCGGGGGTGGTGTCGGCCGCGGCGTTCTGGCTGGTGGAGCGCCGGGTCGCCGAGCCGATGCTGCCGCCGGCGTTCTTCTCGGTGCGCGTGCGCTCGGTCGCGGTGGCGAGCGCGGCGTTCATGGGGTTCCTCTTCTACGGCACGCTGTTCGTGATGTCGCTGTACTTCCAGCAGGTGCGCGGCTGGTCGGCGGGGGAGGCCGGGGTGGCGCTGCTGCCGCTCACCGTCGGCTCCACGATCGGCTCGCTCGTCCTCTACCGGCCGCTGGCCCGCCGGTTCGGCGACGCCGTGGCGCTGGTGAGCGGGTTCGCCTGCTGCGCGTCGGGGGTCGTGGTGCTGCTGGTGTTCACGCGGGCCGCGGGGTACACGCCGATCGCGGTCGGCCTGCTGCTGGTCGGGGTGTCGAGCACGATCGCGTTCTCCGCGCTCACGTCGCTGCTGGTGCCGAGCGTGCCGGTGAACCAGTCGGGGATCGCGTCCGGCGTGCAGAACACGAGCCGGCAGACGGGTGCGCTGATGTCGGTGGCGGTGCTCGGCGCGATCCTGAACACGGCGGTGTTCACCGCGCGGCTGCCGGTGGCGTTGGGGGTGCTCGCCGGCGTGGTGGTGCTCGCGCTCGTGGCGGCCGGGTTCGCGACCCGGCCGGCGCGGTGAGGGACTGTCCGTTCGGGTACTGAAATCCGGCCGTCCGGCCAAGTTCGGCGTGGGACCGCTTCACCGGAACGGATGGCGGGTAGTCAGGTTCCGACCCGGACGAAGGGAAGTTCTCATGGCGGCTGGCACTCGATGGCACGTGATCCCGCGGACCGCGGGGCTCTGTGTGCTCTGGCTCGTGATCGGCCTCGCGCTGGCCGCGCAGGCCGTGGTGACACTCGGTTCCGGCGGAACCCACCTGCCTGCCCTGGAAATCGTCGTGGCGGTGCTGGGGGTGGTTCTGGCGATCGCCTCGATCGCCGGGTTGGTGTCCCCCCGCTTGCGTGGTCGATGAGTCACCGGTGGTGTTCGTCTTCGAACAAACGTATTTCCCTAGTGGTGCGGAAATGACCACGTCCTGTGAATTTTCCGGAGGATCTTGTTAGATTTTCCGAATGACAACTCTGCGCGCCCTGGAATGCCTGGTCGCCCTCGTGGAAGAGGGCTCGGTGACGCGGGCCGCGGCCTCTTTGCAGATGTCGCAGCCCGCGTTGTCGCACCAGCTCGCCTCGCTCGAACGCGAGATCGGCACCCCGATGGTGCAGAAGATGGGCCGGGGTGTGCGGGTGACCGCCGCCGGCCACGCCGTCGCGGAAGAAGCGCGGGTGGCGCTGAAAGCGTCCGAACGCGCGGTGCGGGTCGGCCGCCGGATCGGCTCCGGCGGCTCGGGCCGGCTGCGGATCGCCTGCGCGGAGACCATGACGGCGTGGCTGCTCGTGCCGGTGCTGCGCCACTGGCGGGCCCGCCGGGCCGAGGTGCTGATCGAGCTGAGCGAGCACACGAGCTCCGACCGCATGGTGGAGCTCGTGACCTCGGGGGAGGTCGACGTGGCGGTGGGGCCACGGCCGTCGGAGACGACCGAGCACCTCGAAGTGCTCGGTGACGAGGAAATGGTGGTGGTCGCGCCGGCCGGGCACCCGTTCGCCGAGCGGCTTTCCGTGCCGTTCGCGGATCTCGCGGCGGAGCCCTTCGTCCACTTCGTGAGCGACAACGGCCTGTCGGTGTCGGTCGACCAGATCGCCGCCGACCACGGTGTGGTGCTGGATCCCGTGCTGCGTACCAGAAGCCCGCGCACGGCCGCGCAGCTCGCGGCCGCGGGTATGGGCGTGACGATCGTGCCCGTGTCCGCGCTTCCCGCGCGACCGCCGGGGGTGGTGCGGCGGCTGGATCCGTTGGTGGAGCGCGAGATCGTGGTGGTCGTGGCGGCGCCGTCGGATTCGCTCGTCGCGCTGTTCGTGGACGACCTGCGGCGGCGCGGGTTGCCGGGTGGGCGGGCGACCGGCCCCGGGGCGAACTGAAAGTGTGACGGAATTCTTTCGGTGGCGCCGATCCGTGATCCGGATCGCGGCGCGCGGCTAGCGTGACGGTCGACCTGGTTGTCGACCGGGAACGCAAGGTGTGCGGCGAATCGCCGCCCCCGCAAGGGTTTCCCGGCGTGCGTTCCCGTACTACGGAAGAAGCGCACACGTGAATCAGTCGTTGGCTTATGTTCTCGACGTCGACGGGACCGATCTCCCGGGCGAAGGCGCGCGGTTGCGGGCGGGCGGCTCGGCGGTGGTGGTGGAGTTGCCGGGCGGGGTCCGCGCGTGGGCCGTGGGCCACGTCGGCACGCTGAAGGCGCTGCTCACCGACAGCAGAGTGTCGAAGGACCCGCAGCTGCATTGGGCCGCCTGGAAGGAAAACCGCATCGCCGCCGACTGGCCGCTGCGCCTGTGGGTGTCGGTGCGCAACATGTTCACCGCGTACGGCAGTGACCACCGGCGGTTGCGGTCGCTGGTCGCGTCGGGCTTCACGGCCAAGCGGACGATGGAGCTCAAGCCGTGGATCGAGCGCATCACCGAATCCCTGCTCGACGAGGTGGCCGAGCTGGGTCGCACGCACGACGTGGTGGATCTGCGCGCGGCGTTCGCCTACCAGCTGCCGGTCGAGGTGATCTGCCGGCTCTTCGGGGTCGACGACGCCCAGCGCGCCGGTCTGCGCCACGTCGTGGACAGCGTGTTCGACACCACGACCACACCCGAAGCCGCGCAGGCCAACGCCGAGGAGATGTACCGGATCCTCACCGAGCTGGCCGCGCAGAAGCGCGCGCAGCCCGGCGACGACCTCACGAGCGCGATCATCCAGGCCGACTCCGAGCGCTTCGGCCGGCTCACCGACGCCGAGGTCGTGGACACGCTGATCCTCATGCTCACCGCCGGGCACGAGACGACCGTGAACCTGCTCGACCAGGCCGTGACGGCGATGCTCACGCATCCCGAGCAGCTGGCGCTCGTGCGGTCGGGGGAGCGCGGCTGGAGCGACGTGGTGGAGGAGACCCTGCGCTGGCAAGCGCCTGTGGCGTACCTGCCGCTGCGGTACGCGGTGGCCGACATCGATCTGGGTGACGTGGTGATCCCCGCGGGCGACGCGATCCTGGCCGCTTACGCCGCGGCGGGCCGGGACGAAGCGGAGTACGGCGCGAGCGCGGCCGAGTTCGACATCACGCGCGCGGTGAAGCAGCACCTGTCGTTCGGGCACGGGATCCACCACTGCCTCGGCGCACCGCTGGCGCGACTCGAGGCGACGACGGCGTTGCGGGCGCTGTTCGAACGGTTCCCGGACCTGGCGTTCGCCGAGGGCCGGCTCACGCCGATGAGCTCGTTCCTGTCCAACGGGCACGTGGACCTGCCGGTGCGGCTCGGCCGTGAGGTTTCCCGCTGATCCCGGCGGTGGCCTCGATTCCGCGCGGAATCGAGGCCACCTTCCCGTCAGGTCAGGGGTTCGCCGCCGTCGACGCGCAACGTCACGCCGGTGAGGAACGGGTTCGTCATCGCGAAGACCACGGCCTGCGCGATGTCGTCGACGGTGCCGATGCGCCGGGCCGGGTTGTGCGTGCGGAAGTGCTCGAAGTAGGCGGCCTTGCCGTCCTCGCCCAGCGCGTCCCAGATGCCGGTGTCGATCACGCCCGGCGAGATCGCGTTGACGCGGATCGGCGCGAGTTCCAGCGACAGCGAGCGGGTGAGGAAGTCGGCCGCACCGTTGGTGATGGCGACGCCGAGGAACCCGACTGCGGGCTTGAACGCGGCCACCCCGGAGAAGAGCGTGAACGAGCCGCCTTCGGCCAGGTGCGGCGCGAAGTGCTTGGCCAGCATCACGGGGCCGATCACCTTGGTGTCGAACGAGCGCCGCAGTGCGTCGCGGTCCAGCTCGTCGAGGCGGCCCCGCGCGCGTGACGACGCCGTGGTCACCAGGTGGTCGACCGAGCCGAGCCGGTCGGCCAGTGCGGCGATGGACTCGTCGACTGTCACGTCGATCTCTTCGGCGCGGATGCCCTCGTCGTCGTAGGCCTGCTCGAGCTTGGTCCGGTCGCGGCCGGCGACCACCACGCGGGCGCCTTCGGCCCGCGCGGCGAGCGTGATCGCGCGCGCGATGCCGCTCGAGCGCCCGATGACGAGAACCGTGCGATCTTTCAGCGTTGTCTCCACGCCTCGTCCCTCCCGTGCTCCTCTGTGGACTCTTCCACCGTACGGTCCGGGCGGCCCGGAGAACCATCGATGTTCTGGCTGGTCAGGGGAGGTTTGCTGCATGGTTCGCGTGACCCGTTAGGTGATTCGGCGGGATGACGCTCGATCGGGTGGGTGGGGCGGCAAGCTGGGGCTGGCTTGACCATGACTAATGGGTATAACGTGCCAGTAGACATTAGCCGAGCGGCGAGGAAGGATTCGCCGGCTCTCGCTTCGGTGAAGAAAACTTTCATGCTGCGGCCGGGGGTCGCGGCCTAGGCTTCGGCGCGGCACCGCTTCGGTTCGCGGCACTGTACAAAGGAGACACTCATGTCCGAATCCCTCAAGGGGCGCAAGGTTCTCGTGGTGGGCCGGGGCAGCGGCATCGCGCGGGCCGTGGTGCTCGCGGTGCGCGCGGCCGGCGCGGAGGTCGTGGTCGCGGGCCGCGACGAGGAGAAGCTCAAGGGCGCCTACGACGATCCGGGTATCTCGGTCGAAACGGTCGACCTGACCGACGAGACCAGCGTGGCCGCGCTCGCCGAGCGGCTGGGGCAGGTCGACCACGTGGTGTCCACGGCGTCGGCCCGCGCTCGCGGCCTGGTCGGCGACCTGGCGCAGGGCACGATCGCGCTGTCGTTCGAGACCAAGGTCATCGGCCCGATCCTGCTGGCCAAGCACCTGGCGCCGAAGATGCCGGCCGACGGCTCGATGGTGATCTTCTCCGGCGCGACCGCGCGCAAGCCGTCGATCGGGATGCTGGCGGTCGCCGCCACCAACGGCGCGGTCGACTCGCTGACCAAGGCGCTCGCGGTCGAGCTCGCCCCGATTCGCGTGAACGCCGTTTCGCCGGGCACGATCGACACCGGTGCGTACGACGCGCTCGGCGACGAGAAGAAGGCCGCGCTGTTCGCGCAGCGTTCGGCGAGCAACCCGGCGCGGCGCATCGGGACGTCGGAGGACATCGCGGACGCCGTGCTGTTCGCGCTCACCAACGGTTTCGTCACGGGCGTGTCGCTCGGTGTCGACGGTGGTGAAGCGCTGGTGTGACACCGGCCAGGGAAAGCCGGCGTCGAACGGGTCGAATCGAGGAAGGGCGGTCGTGATGCCTCTGCCGTGGCTGCACACTCCTGAACCGGGGGTGTTCCGGGGCAAGTTCCTGGTGCCCGACCGGTTGCCGGAGCGGCTTTCGTACCGGGAACCGTTGCGGCGCAGGCTGCGGGTGCGGTTCGCGGGCGAGTGGATCGCGGACAGCGAGCACGCGGTGCTGCTGCACGCACCCGGCCGGTTCCCGGTCGCGTACTTCCCGGCCGGCGACGTGCGGGTGGAAGTGCTCGAGTTCCGGCAGCGGACGACCGTGCACCCGGACCTCGGGCGGACGGCGTGGTACGCCGTGCGGGTCGGGGATCGGGTGCACGAAGGCGCGGCCTGGCAGCACGTGCGCCCGCCCGAGCACGCCGCCGACTTCGCGAACCTCGTGGCGTTTTCGTGGCGCGCGATGGACGGGTTCCAGGAGGAGGACGAGCCGGTGACCGCGCACGCGGCGGACCCGTACCACCGGATCGACGTGCGCGGCGCGTCGCGTGAGGTCGTGGTGTCGGTGGACGGTCGCGTGGTCGCGAAGTCGCGCCGGCCGCGGGTGCTGTACGAGTCCGATCGCGACCCGCAGTGGTACCTCCCGCGCGCGGATGTGGACGAAACCCTGCTGCGCCAGGAGAGCCTGCGCACGACGTGTCCGTACAAGGGCGTGGCGACCTACTACACCGTCGGGCGCCACGCCGGCGCCGCGTGGTCCTATGTGGACGCGATCGCCGAATCGGCGGCGGTCGCGGACTTCGTGGCGTTCGACCCGAACAAGGTCGTGGTGCAGCTCGACGGCAAGCGGCTGCACGACGTGCTCGGCCGGCGCGGGGCGAAGAGCGGGCTGGACCGGGCGTTCGCTTCGGGCCGCTGAGGTCAGCGGCCGAACAGTTTTTCGCAGTGGTCGAGGAAGGCCTGCGCGCGGTGTGTGAGCGGGCCGCCGGCGGGCCAGCCCATGACCACGGGAGTCGTCGGTGCCTCGTCCAGCAAGGGCAGGGCGACGATTTCCCGGCCCTCGTACGAGTGGGACAGCGCCGGTTGCTGCACGGTCATCGAATAGCCGAGGCCGCGGGCCACGAGTGAGCGCGCCAGCTCGAAGCTGCGGGCGCGGTGGGTCGGTGACATCACGAGGCCGGCCGCATCGAACACGGAGCGGAAGTAGCGCTCGCTCGGTGGCACGTCGAGCAGGATGAAGGGCTCGTCGGCGAGCTCGGCGAGGGCGAGTGAGGCGCGGCCGGCCAGGGCGTGGCCACCGGGCAGGAGGACCGCCGGTCGCCGGTCGTAGAGGGTGCGGAAGGTGATCGTGGGGTACACGTCCTGGTCGTAGAGGAACGCGATCTCACAGCGGCCGTCGAGCAGGTGGTCCTGGATCTCCGGCAGCGTGCCTTCGAGGAACCGCACCGAGACGTCGGGGTGGTCGTTTTCGAACGTGGCGATCGCGGCCGGCAGGTGGAACGGCGCGATCGGCCCGTAACAGCCGACCACCAGCGTGCCGCTCATGTGCCGGCCGAGGCCGCGCGCCTCCACCCCGAGGTCGCTCATCGCACCGACCACGCGTCGCGCGTCGGTGAGCACCTGCTTGCCGGCCGCGGTGAGCGAGGCGCCGCGGCGGGGTGAGCGGATGACCAGGCGCAGGCCGAGCGCGCGTTCCACCTCGGTGAGGGCGAGGGAAATGGCGGCCTGCGACACGTGGCAGCGGGTGGCCGCGGTCGTGAGCGAGCCGGTTTCGGCGATGGCGATCAGGTATTCGAGCTGCCGGATCGTCACGTTCGGCAGATTCATGAGGCCAGCATATGACTGCGTTGAGGGAATCAAGCTGGACTTGGTAATCGGTGGTGGGAAAGGTGGGGAAAGTGAGTCAGACGCGCAAACACCAGTACCCGTTCGTGCCCTACGCCCCGCCGCGGCTGCCCCTCGACGAAGGGCTGCGCCGCGGCGCCGAGTTCCACCGGCACCTCGACCGGCGGCGATCCGTCCGCTGGTTCTCACCCGATCCGGTGCCGGTGGAAGCGATCGAGCTGGCGGTGCGCGCGGCCAACACCGCGCCGAGCGGTGCGCACCAGCAACCGTGGACGTTCGTCGCCACCCAAGACGTGGTGGTGAAGCACCAGATCAGGTTCGCCGCCGAACAGGAAGAGCGAAAGTTCTACCGGGAGCGCGAGATTCCGGAGTGGCGGGCGGCGCTGGCGCACCTGGAAACCGATGAGCACAAGGAGTTCCTGGAAGTCGCGCCGTGGCTGGTGGTGGTGTTCGCGCAGAAACACCGGCTGAGGGAGAACGGACAGCAGCAGAAGACGTACTACGCGTCGGAGAGCGTGGGCATCGCGTGTGGACTGTTCATCGCCGCGCTGCACTCGATGGGACTCGCGACGCTCACGCACACGCCGAACCCGATGGCGTTCTTGAACCGGGTGCTGCACCGTCCGGCGAACGAGCGCCCGTACATCCTGTTCCCGGTCGGGTATCCGGCCGACGACTGCGAGGTCCCGGACCTCACGCGCAAACCGCTGTCCGAAGCGCTGGTGTTCGTGGGGGACTGATCAGGCCGGCGTGATCAGGGGTGTGCTCGGCCGAGGTGATCAGGCCGGCGTGGCCGGCCGTCGTGGTTCGCCGACTTGATCAGGGCCGGTGGGGGTCAGGCGAGCGTGATCGGGTCGTCGAGGTGCAGGGTGCCCGGCCGCACGACCTCGGCGTACGCACCGGCGCACGGCATCGCCTTGCCGAGCCCCGCCACGTCGACGCGGTTGCCTTCCAGCACCGCGCGCACCGCCTGCGGATTGCGCGGCAACGTGCCGTGGGCGAGCGACGGCACGGCGCACCGCGGCGTGGGCAGGGTGACCCGCAGCCGCGCACCCGTGCTCGCGTCGCCGAACCGGATTTCCTTGCCCAGCCAGTGGTTCTCCACGAAGGCGCCGGTGCCGGGCGGCGTCGCGATCACGAGGTTGGGCCGGTAGCGGATGGCCTCGGTGTCGAGGTGGTCGAGCGTCGCGGTGCTGATGAGGTGGATCGGGGAGTGGTCCACGAACGTGGAGCCGGGTGTGCCCTGGCCGATCTGCAGCGTCTGCGCGGGAACCACCGCGCTCACGCCCTGGTCGAGCACGTCTTCCGGCGCGGGGCGTTCCACGGACGCGCCGTCGGGCCGGACCCCGGACACCGTGATCGCGCGACCCAGCAGCTCCGACAGGCGCGAGCCGGCCTCGGGGTCTTCGGCAGGCAGCTTGGTGCCGTCGGGGAAGGTGATGAGCACCTGGCCGTCGGTCTCGGCGGCGAGCTCGAGCAGCCGCCGCCACAGCCGCGGGTGTTTCGCGGTGGCGACGAGCCCGGTGTCGGTGTCGATCACGGCGAGCGTGCGGTCGCCGTGCAGGCCGGCGGCGTCGATGCGGGCTTCGGTCACGTCTTCGCCGAGCAGGGATTTCACGGGGTAGCGCCGCAGCGCGAGCACTCGCACGGTGGTCTCCTTCAGCGGTTTTCCGCGCCGGTCACGGGGTGGTGCACGGCCGCGGCGGTCGAGGCGATCAGCACGCGCGCGGCGCGGGCGGACGCGTTGTGCACGCGGTGCGTGCGGCCCGAGTCGAACTGGACGGAGTCACCGGACTTGAGCGCGAGCTCTTCGTCGCCGAGGTGCAGCACGACCGCGCCGCTGCGCACGTGCAGCCATTCCTCGCCGGTGTGGTGCACAGCGCCGGTTTTCGTGCCGGGCGGCAGCTCGAGCCCGACCACGGCGATGGTGGCGCGCGGCCCGCTGAGCACTTCGTAGCGGCCCTCGGCGGTCTCGTGCGCCACGGCCTGGCCGGCGCGCACGAGGTGGTACTCCTCGTCGGGCTGGTCGGACACGAGCTTGCCGATCGAGATGCCGTAGGTGCGGGCGAGCTGCAGGAGGCTGCCGATCGAGGGCTGCCGTTCCCCGCGTTCGAGCCGCGACAGGTGCGCCACGGAGATGCCGGTGAGCTCCGCGAGGTGGGTGAGCGTGAGGCCGCGGTCGGTGCGCAGCTGCTGCAGTTTGCGCGCGATCAGGCGGTCGATTTCGTTGTCGTCACCCATGATCGGACACTACCCGCCGGCCTGGCGGGTGCGCTGGTAGTGGCGGCGGGCCTTCATCCGGTTGCCGCACACGGCCATCGAGCACCAGCGCGCGGTGTTCGGCTTGCTGTGGTCGATGAGGAACAGCCGGCACTCCGGGTTCGCGCACGGCCGCAGCCGCCCGGGGTTCTCGTGGCGCAGCGTGTCCCAGGCCAGCACGGCGCGCGAGGCGGCGGCGCGGCCGGAGGCGGTCTCGAGGTCCCACTTGATGCCGGTGCCGTCGAACACCGCGCGGTAGCTCAGGCCTTCGACGAACGGGGCGAGCGCTCCAGGCTCCGCGTCACCGCGCACCACGTTCTGCAACGCCGTGCGCACGTCGACGAGCGCGCGCCACTCCTGCGGCGACGCCGGCTGGTCGTGGGCGGTGAGCCAGGTGTGGCCCAGCTCGGCGTCGGCGAGCTCGTCGCGCGGCGTGCCGTCGACCACCGGGGTGGTGTTCAGCAGGTCGAGCAGCAGCTTCTCGTCGGTCACGGTGTCAGGCTAACCCTCAAACTCGGGGTTGACAAGTTAGGCGGTGCCTGTTTCAGTTCTAACTATCAAACTTCACGTTAGGAGTTAGGCATCATGACCGCAGTTCACCACCGGTACGCGACCGTCGACGGCCGGCAGCTCTTCTACCGCGAGGCCGGCCCCGCCGACGTCCCGGTGATCGTGCTGCTCCACGGCTTCCCGACCAGCTCGTTCATGTTCCGCGACCTGATCCCGGCCCTGGCCGACCGCTACCACGTGATCGCGCCCGACCACCTCGGGTTCGGCCTGTCCGACGCGCCTTCGGCCGACGAGTTCGACTACACCTTCGACGCGCTCACCGAGCTCACCGCCGGCCTGCTGCGTCAGCTCGGCGTGACCCGCTACGCCATCTACGTGCAGGACTACGGCGCCCCCATCGGCTGGCGCCTCGCGCTCGCGGACCCGGGCGCCATCACCGCGATCGTGACCCAGAACGGCAACGGCTACGACGCCGGCTTCGTCGAGGGCTTCTGGAAGGTCGTGTGGGACTACCAGGCCGAGCAGAACGCCGAGACCGAAGCCGGGATCCGCGCCGCGCTCAGCCTCGATCTCACGAAGTGGCAGTACCTCACCGGCGCGCCCGACGAGACGCTCGTCAGCCCGGACACCTGGAACCACGACTTCGCCCTGCTGTCGCGCCCCGGCAACGACGAGATCCAGCTCGCGCTCTTCCGCGACTACGCCACCAACGCGCCGCTCTACCCCGCGCTGCACGAATACCTGCGCGCGAACCAGCCGCCGGTGCTCGCGGTGTGGGGCAAGAACGACCCGATCTTCGGCCCGGACGGCGCCACCGCCTTCACGGCCGACGTGCCGGATGCGGAGATCCACCTCCTCGACGGCGGTCACTTCCTGCTGGAGACCGCGCTCGATGAGGTCGCGGACCGCATCCGCGACTTCCTCGGCCGGATCCCGACGGCCGGCTGAGGCCTTCTCGCGGCGCAGGGCCGGTTTCGCTCGCGCCGGCGGCTTTCCTCGAGGCGGCCGCGGCTGTTCACGACGCCTTCCCCGTCGTGAACGGTCGCGGCTCCGGCGGGCCGGTGACCGGAGCCCGTGATCCGGTCGCCGGCCCGCTTCTGCCCGGGCGGTCGAACCGTGGTCCGGTTCGAAATCCGACAAGGGTTGTTCGCCCAAGAGCGCCGCAGGTTCGCGAAGTAACAAACTCTGTGGTGCGCCGAACACGGTGTGGTGTCGGGACGTGGTGGGTGTGCTCAGTCGAGCACGTCAGGTTCGGTTTCCACCACGACGTCGGCCAGGATGGCGAAGCTGTGGCGGGCCATGTTGGCGTTGCCGAACTGGCGGTGGGCCAGCGTGGCTTCCTCGTCCGTCATCACGCGCGGGGTGCCGGCGGCGTCGGCGAGCAGCTGCATCTGGCACGCGCGGTCCATGGCGATGAACCACCACGCGGCTTCGGCCACGGATCGGCCGACGGTGAGCAGGCCGTGGTGGCGCAGGATGGCCGCGCGCCGGCCGCCGAGCCGCGTGGCAATTCGCGCACCGTTCTGTTTGTTCCAGGACAAGACCCCGGTACTCGTCGAACACCACGTGGTCGCCGTAGAACGCGCAGGACTCCTGGATGATCGGGTCGAGCGGCTTGCCGAGCGAGGCGAACGCGCGGCCGTGCACGCTGTGCGCGTGGGCCACCGCCACCACATCGGGGCGCGCTCCGTGCACCGACGAGTGGATCCAGAACGCGGCCTTGTTCGTGCGGCGTGAGCCTTCGGCGACTTTGCCGTCCTCGTCGAGCAACAGCAGGTCGCTGACCTTCACGCGGGAGAAGTGCACCGCGTACGGGTTGACCCAGAACCGGTCCGGGAACTCGGGATCGCGCACGGTGAGGTGCCCGGCGATGCCTTCGTCGAAGCCGTACCGGGCGAACAGCCGCAACGCCACGGCCAGATCGCGTTTGCGCGCGGCGCGTTCGGCCTCGATCGTGTCCGCGGGGGCCGGCAGGTCACCGAGGTCGAGCTGGTCGGCGGTGTCGGTTTCCGGGGTTTCGGTGGAAATGCTCACGCTCGTCCTCCTCGCTCAGGGGGTGCTGGCGAGTTCCACTATGCCGCACGTTTGCCCGAGAGGCAAAGTCCATCTCCCAAAGGGCAATTGGGCAGGCGGGAACGAGGTAGTGAGAACGAGACGAGTGGGAAGCAGGCAGTGGCGGGTCGCCGGGGAACTCCACCACCACCTGCCGGCAAGGGGGCGGAGCAGCTGGGGGAGGGAAGCGGCTGCTCCGCCGACACAGTGTCCGCCGCGCCGGGCGAATTGCCCCGGAAACGGACTGAACGGCCCACGATGTCGGACCGGACGGCCACCCGGCTCCGAGACCGGCCTGGAGTGACCGTTCGATCCGACTTCGCCGCCGGACCGCGATTTCCCTTGGCTCGTCCCGAGTTCGGCGCTATCGGTGGAGCATGATCTCGACGCCGGCCACCGGATGGGCCGATCTGGACAAGCAGTTCATCGCGGGTGCCTGGGAGCCGGGTGGCAGCGGCAAGCAGCTGCGCGACACCAACCCGTACGACGGTTCCCTGGTCGCGGAGTTCACCGTCGCCGACACCGCCGACGTGGATCGCGCGTTCGTTTCCGCACAAGACGCCCAGCGCGGGTGGTGGAAAACGAACGCCTACCGGCGGCGCACCGTGTTCGAGCAGGCGGTGCGCTACGTCGAGGACCACACGGCGGAGATCACCGAGCTGATCATCGACGAACTCGGTGGCACCCGGCTGAAGGCGGCGTTCGAGATCGGCCTGGTCGTGGACATCCTCAAGGAAGCGGCGACGTTCCCGTTGCGGATGGAAGGTCGCATCCTGCCCTCGCCGATCGAGGACAAGGAAAACCGCCTCTACCGTGAGCCGGTGGGTGTCGTCGGGGTGATCAGCCCGTTCAACTTCCCGTTTTTCCTGTCGATGAAGTCGGTCGCGCCGGCACTCGCGGCCGGCAACGGCGTGGTGCTCAAACCCCATGAGGACACCCCGATCACCGGCGGCACGCTCATCGGCAAGATCTTCGAGCAGGCCGATCTGCCCGCAGGCGCGCTGAACGTGCTCGTGACCGAGATCCCGGTGATCGGCGACGCGTTCCTGCGCCATCCGGTGCCGCGCGTGCTGTCGTTCACCGGCTCGACCGCCGTCGGCCGGCACATCGCCGAGGTGGCCGCGCAGGAGTTCAAGAAGCCCGTGCTCGAACTCGGCGGCAACAGCGCGCTCGTGGTGCTGGCGGACGCGGATCTCGACCTCGCCGTGGCCGCGGCCGTGTTCAGCCGGTTCACCCACCAGGGCCAGATCTGCATGTCGGCCAACCGCGTGCTCGTGCACCGGTCGCGGTACGAGGAGTTCGCGGCCGCGTACGTGGCCGCGATCGCCGCGTTGCCGGTCGGCGACCCGCGGGACCCGGAGACGGTGATCGGTCCGCTGATCAACGCCAAGCAGGCGGAAACCCTGGCCCGCCAGGTGGACGAGGGCATCGCCGCCGGTGCCCGCCCGCTGCTGCGCGGCGAGGTGTCCGGCACGCGCTTCGAACCCGTGGTGCTGGCCGACGTCACCGCCGACCTGCCGATCGCGCACGCCGAGCTGTTCGGTCCCGTCGCGTGCCTGATGCCGTTCGACGACGAGGACGAAGCCGTCGCCATCGCCAACGACACGCCCTTCGGCCTCAGCGGCGCCGTGCACACGCGCGACCTCGAACACGGGGTGGAGTTCGCGAAGCGCATCGAGACCGGCATGGTCCACGTGAACGACGCCACCATCCACGACGAGGCCATCGTCGCCTTCGGCGGTGAGAAGGCCTCGGGCCTGGGCCGGCTCAACGGCGAGTGGAGCCTCGCGGAATTCACCACGCTGAAGTGGATCTCCGTGCACCGCGGCCGGCGCGTGTTCCCGTACTAGGCGGCGCTGCGCGGGCCCGGCCGCATGGCGAGACGCGCGTAGATCAGCCCCAGCAGCCCGATCGGGAGGAGACCGGCGACGAACGACGGGTGGTGCTCGGCCGGCAGGCAGTCGCCGAGGTCGTAGTCCTGCCATTCGATCCCGGGGTCGCAGGCCGCGCCGGCGGAGGTCACGAAATCAGGCCCCGCGGCGAGGTCGCGCCAGGTCAGGTAGGACCCGACGACGATGGCCAGGAGGCTGACGGTCGCGACGATGGTGCGTGGTGACACGGGGTGCTCCTCGATGATCCGCGGGAACCGGTCATTCGATCGTCGTGATCGCCTCCTTCGTTACCTTTGCGGCATCGGGAGCACGGCGGACGAAGCAGTTCGCCGTCGCGGTGGCCAGCAGGGTGCCCGCCGCGTCTTCCAGGCGGGCGTCGGCCAGCACGACCTGCCGTCCTGAGTGGACGACGCGGCCGGTGGCGGTGATCGGGCCGGTCTCGGCGCGGATGGCCTTGAGGTAGCGCACGGACAGGTCCAGGGTGCTGAACCCGCTGCCGGCCGGAAGCGTGGTGTGGACCGCGCACGCGGCCGCCGAGTCGAGCATCGTGGCGTAGAGCCCGCCGTGGACGGTCCACATCGGGTTGTAGTGGTATTCGGCCGGGGTCAGGCGGAAGACGGTCTCGCCGGGTGCCGCCGAGATCAGGCGGAGGCCCACGAGGTCCATCATCGGCGCCGAGGGCACGTCGCCGCGGGCCATGGCCCGCAGGAAGTCCAGGCCGCTGAGCAGCTTGGCCGCGGTGGCGAACTCGAGGTGGTCGGCCCAGGACACCACGCGCACGCGCTCGGCCGGGTTCGTGGTGTCGGTCATGGTGTTTCCTTCACGCCGGCGAGTTCGGACAGTGCCGCCTGCAGTCCGGTGTCCACCGCGGCGCGCATGAGGTGCGGCCGGCGTTCGGTGCGCCCGATCCGCGGGCTGCCGAGCGGTGGGCGGACCTGCAGGGTGGCGGGGTGCGCTGCCAGCAGGCGTTCTTCTTCCGCACGCAGGGCCGCGCGGTCGAGCCACGGCTCGAGCGCGCCCGGGGCGTGCCGGGTGAACCAGCGCGAGGCCACCAGCCGCTCGGTGCGCGACGGTGCCGTCGCGACCCCCTCGTCCAGCCGCCGTGTTCGGAAAGCGATAACGTGTGTTGCTTGGTGCGCAAGCGCTGTTCGGACCGGCACGGACTCGCTCACGCCCGCGTCCACGAACCGCCGGCCGCCGAGCTCGACCGGCGGGCCCGCGAGCAGCGGCATGGCGGTGGACGCCCGCAGCGCGGCCTGCAGCCCGGCCTGGTCGCGCAGGTACTCGTGCAGGTCCGTGGACGCGCCGGTGTCCGCGTCGGTGGCGGTGGGGTGGAACTCGACGGGGTTGTCGAGGATCTCCCGGAAGCCCATCGGCACGATCTCGGTGTAGAGGGTGTGCACGAGGAACTCGGTGTCCACCACCGGCCGCCGGCCCACGATGCGCTTCGGGTCGATCGTGCGGCCCATGATCATCGGGTCCCACCACGCGTGCTGGGTGCTTTCCGCGCGCCCGCAGAGCAGCCACGCGCCGTTGAGCGCGCCGGCCGAGCTGCCGTACACGGCGTCGAACGCGGGCAGCAACCCGAGCTGTTCGATCGCGATCGTCATCCCGCTCGAATACGCACCTCGAGAGCTGCCGCCCTCGATCAGCAGCACCAAGCGCGCGTCGTCGTCGCGGTTCCCGGGTGTGCTCGCGCTGCGGCTGCGTTCGCGCAGCAGCTCCACGACGGCTTCGGTCACCTGTGCACCTTCTTTCGTTCGGTGGTGGAGATTTTTCCTTGTGTGACAGCCAGCACCGCGCCGACGACGGTGATCACCGCACCGGCGACCTGCCCGGCGGTGAACGATTCGTGCAGGAACACCACGGAGGTCACCGTGCCGAACACCGGCACCGCGAACATCGTGATCGTCGCGGTCACCGGGCTCACCGCCCGCAGCCCGCGGTAGTAGAACAGGTACGCGACGGCGGTCGGGCCGATCGCGAGAAAGGCGAGGTTCGCCCACGTGAGGGTGGACACCGAGGTCCACTCGGTACCGGCGAACGACGGAACGGCGACGACCACGAGCGCGAGCGCGCCCACCCCGGTGGCGTACGTCGTGGCCCGCAACGGTTCCATGCCGCTGAGCACCTTCTTCGACGCGATGCTGTAGGCCGCCCAGCACGCCGCGCCCGCCAGGTACACGAAGTCACCGGCGAGGCGCGATCCGGAAAAGCCGGCGTCGCCGCCGCCGATGCCGACGAAGAACACCACCGCGCCCACGATCCCCGACGCCAGCCCGAAAATCCGCGCGCGGGACGCCGTTTCCTTGCCCGTGGCGAGGAAGTACACCGTGGTCAGCACCGGACTGAGCACGGGCACGATGATGCTCCCGTCGATCGCCGGCGCGAGCGAAAGTCCCCAGAAGAAAAAGAAGTTGTACGCGAACACCCCGACGAGCCCGACCAGCCCGGCCTTCACCAGGTCACGCCAGGAAAACCGCGCCGTGCCCGGTCGGACACACAGCAGCACCACGAGGATCAGCGCGCCGCCGCCGAAGCGCAGGCAGGCGGCGACGTCGTGCGGCAGCTCGCCGACCACCACCTTCGAGCTGGTGAACGCGGCGCCGAACAACGCCATCGTCACCAGCAGGTAGGAGTACGGGGCCACCCCACCGTCGGGTTTTTCGGTCATGACCACGGTCCACTTCGTTCCGGCGACAGGAAAAGGCTGGGAATCACACCGATCCTCGCCGCCGCGCGAGCGGAATTCTTGTACGTTCCTGGCATGGCAGGCGAATCCGCGATCAGTGCCTGGCGCCCCGGCGTTCCCGGCATCAGCGAGGTGTTCCACGCCCATTTCGTGCGCCACGCCTACCCGGTCCACACGCACACGGTGTGGACGCTGCTGATCCTCGACGACGGCGTGCTGCAGTACGACCTCGACCGCCACGAACACGGCACCCTGCGCTCGCAGGTCGTGCTGCTGCCGCCGCACGTGCCGCACAACGGCCGCACCGCGGCGCCCCACGGGTTCCGCAAGCGTGTGCTGTACCTGCCCGAACCCGCGCTCGACGAGCGGCTGATCGGCCCGGCCACCGACCAGCCGAACCTGCGGGATCCGCTGCTGTGGAACCGGATCGGCCGGCTGCACGACACGCTGGCCGCGCCGGGGGACGAACTCGAGGCCGAGAGCCGGCTCGCGTTCGTGGTCGAACGCCTGGGCGCCCACCTGAACCACGACCTGAGCGGCGACCCGGCCGGGGCCGGGCGCCGCCGCGAGCCCGACCGCGGCCTGGCCGACGACCTGCGCGACCTGCTCGACGCCCGCGTGGTGGCCGGGCTGCCGCTCGACGAAGCGGCGCACCTGCTGCACGCCGACTCGACCCACCTCATCCGCTCGTTCACCCGCCGGTTTTCGCTGCCGCCGCACCTGTACCTCACCGGCCGGCGCGTGGAGCTGGCGCGGCGGCTGCTGCTCGACGGTGTTCCGGCGGCGACGGTCGCCACCGAGGTCGGGTTCTACGACCAGTCGCACCTCACCCGGCACTTCAAGCGCATGCTGGGCGTGAGCCCGGCGAAGTTCGCCGGACGGCGGTGAACCGGCGGCCATCGTCACTCCCACAGGTCGGTCGACAGGTACTTCAGGCCCGTGTCGGGGATCACGACGGCGACCGTGCCGCCGGCGAAGTCTTCGCGCATCAGGGTGAGGGCCGCGGCGACGTTGGCGCCCGCGGAGAAGCCGGCGAAGATGCCTTCCCGGGTGGCGAGCAGCCGCGCGGTGCGCCGGGCTTCGTCGCCGGAGACCTGGAGGTACCCGTCGAGCGGAACGTCGCGCAGGTGGGTGAGGTCGGCCCGGCCGAAGCCGCCACCCTGGATGGGATGGTGGGATTCCACCACATCCTGCCCGGCCAGCGCCGCGGCGCCTGCGGGCTCCACGGCGAAGCACCGGATCGCGGGGTCGCGCTCCTTCAACGCGCGGGTGATCCCGGCCAGGCCGCCGCCGGTACCGACGTAATCGGCGAACGCGTCGAGCCGGCCGCCGGTCTGCGCCCAGATCTCCGGGCCCGTTCCGGTGTAGTGGGCGGCCACGTTGTGGTGGTTTTCGAACTGATCGGAACGGAACGCTCCGCGCGCTTCGGTGAGCACTCGCGCCCGGTCTTCGACGAGCGCCATGTCCGCACCCGAAACCCGGCCCGGCACCGAACCTTCCGCCTGCTCGACGAGCACGACCTCGGCGCCGAGCGCGCGGATCATGCGCGCGCGTTCGGCCGAGCTGCCCGCCGACAGCACGGCGACGAACGGGTGGCCGGTCAGCGCGCACGCGATGGCGAGACCGGCGCCGGTGTTGCCGCTGGTGACCTCGACCACGGGCTGCCCGGGCCGCAGCGTGCCGGCTTCCTCGGCGGCGCGGATGATCCGCCGCGCCACGCGGTCCTTTTTGGACCCGCCGGGGTTGAGGTACTCCAGTTTCGCGACCAGCGTGCCCGACAGGCCCTCGGTGAGCCGGTCGAGCCGGACCATCGGGGTCTGCCCGATCGCGTCGAGCACGGACGGCAGGACCTGGGTGCCGACCGCTACTGCGGTGGCGTCGATAGCGCTATCATTCACCTTCATGTCCTACGATAGCAGTGCACAAAACGTGGCCAATGTGCTGCGAGATGAGCTGAATCACTACTCGCCCGGTGAGAAACTGCCGTCGAGCCGGGCTCTGGTCGAGCGGTTCGGCGTCAGCCCGGTCACGGTGTCGCGCGCCCTCGCGGCGCTCGCCGCGGAGGGGCTGGTGCACACGCGCCCGGGCGCCGGCGCGTATCGCGCGGACGCGGTGGCGCGCGAACGGACGATCGTGGACACGTCGTGGCAGGAGGTCGCGCTCACCGCCGACGAGTTCGGTGGCGAGCGCGTGGTCGACGCGTCGGGCCTCAGTGCCAACCTGGCCGTGCCGCCGCCGGACGTGATCGCGTTCAACGGTGGTTACCTGCACGCTTCGCTGCAACCCGAACGCGCGCTCGCCACCGCGCTGGCCTCGGCCGCACGCCGGCCGGGCGCGTGGGACCGGCCGCCGCTGGCGGGGCTCACGGCGTTGCGCGCGTGGTTCGCGCGCGAGCTCGGTCTCACCGCGGCCGAAGTGCTGATCAGCGGGGGTGGGCAGGCGGCCTTGACCACGGCGTTGCGCGCGCTCGCGCCACCGGGCGCCGCGGTGCTGGTGGAGTCGCCGACCTACCCCGGGGCGCTGGCGGCCGCCCGCGCGGCGGGTCTGCGGCCGGTGCCGGTTCCCGTGGACGACGGGGGTGTGCGTCTCGACCTGCTGCAGGACGCGCTCGCCGCGTCCGGCGCGAAGGTGTTCTACCACCAGCCGCTGTTCCAGAACCCGACCGGCGTCGTGCTCGCCCCGCCGCGGCGCGGCGAGCTGCTCGAGCTCATGCACGCCGCGGGTGCGTTCGTGCTCGAGGACGACTGGGCGCGCCACCTCGGCCACGGCGAGGCGGTGCCGGCTCCGCTGATCGCCGACGATCCGCACGGCGGTGTGGTGCACGTGGGCTCGTTGACGAAGGCGACGTCGCCCAACCTGCGGGTGGCGGCTCTGGCCGC
Source organism: Amycolatopsis rhabdoformis (assembly GCF_035918295.1). GTDB lineage: Bacteria > Actinomycetota > Actinomycetes > Mycobacteriales > Pseudonocardiaceae > Amycolatopsis > Amycolatopsis rhabdoformis. Next base: position 5,536,336 of record NZ_CP142149.1, on the reverse strand, counting down.
GCGCGGCCCGGTGCTGCAACGGTTGCGCGCCATCCAGGTGGTGGACAGCCTGTTCGTGCCGCGGCCGGTTCAAGAGGCCACCTTGGACCTCGTGGCGGCGCCGTCGTGGCCGCGGCACCTGCGCACGCTGGCCGCCGGTCTGCGCGAGCGGCGCGACGCCCTGGTGGCCGCGCTCGGCCGTGAGTTGCCCGAGCTGGCGCCCGTGCGGGTGCCGACCGGCGGCCACTACCTGTGGGTGCGCCTGCCGGCGGGAACCGACGAGGACGCCCTGACCGCGGCCGCGTTGCGCGCCGGGGTGGCGGTGTCGCCGGGCCGCGCGTACTTCGCCGCCGAGGCGCCGGCCCCGCACCTGCGGCTGGGGTTCGCCGGCACCGCGGATGTCCGGGAAATCACCGAAGGTGTTCGCCGACTCGCAGTGGCGTGTGCGGAAGTCATCGGTTGAGCAGCGCACGCGCCATCACCATTCGCTGGATCTGGTTGGTGCCCTCGTAGATCTGGGTGATCTTCGCGTCGCGCATCATGCGTTCCACGGGGAAGTCACGGGTGTAGCCGGCGCCGCCGAACAGCTGCACGGCGTCGGTGGTCACCTGCATGGCCACGTCGGAGGCGAAGCACTTCGCGCTGCTGGCGAAGAAGGTCTGGTCGGGCTCGCCGCGTTCGACCTTGGCGGCCGCGAGGTACACGAGGCTGCGCGCGGCCTCGATTTTCATCGCCAGGTCGGCGAGCAGGAACTGCACCCCCTGGAACTCGGCGATCCTCCTGCCGAACTGCGTGCGTTCTTTGACATACGCGCGTGCGGCGTCGAACGCGCCCTGGGCGATTCCCACCGCCTGGGCGCCGATGGTGGGCCGCGTGTGATCGAACGTGCGCATCGCCGTTTTGAACCCCGTGCCCGGCTCGCCGACGATCCGGTCGGCCGGGATGGTGCAGTCGGTGAAGTACAGCTCGCACGTCGGCGAGCCCTTGATCCCGAGCTTGCGTTCCTTCGCGCCCACCTCGAAACCCGGGTCGCCGGCGTTGACCACGAACGCCGAGATGCCGGCCGCGCCCTGGCCGGGCTCGGTCACGGCGAACACCGTGTACCAGGTGGCGACGCCGGAGTTGCTGATCCAGGCCTTGGCGCCGTTGAGCACCCAGTGGTCACCGTCGAGCCGGGCCCGCGTCTTCATGGCTACGGCGTCGGAACCCGCCTCGCGCTCGGAAAGTCCGTAGGCGAACAAGGCTTGTCCGGTTGCCAACGTCGGCAACACCTGCTGCTTCAGCTCTTCGGACGCCGACAACAGCACCGGCATGCTGCCCAGCTTGTTGACCGCCGGGATCAGCGACGAGCTCACGCACACCCGCGCGACCTCCTCGATCACCAGGCACGCGGCCAGCCCGTCCGCGCCTTCGCCGCCGTACTGCTCGGGCACGTGGACCGCGTGGAACCCGGCCGCGGTCAGCGCCGCGCGCGCCTCCTCGGGGAACCGCGAGTTCTCGTCCACGTCCGCGGCGTGCGGCGCGATGTGCTTCTCGCACAGCGCCCGCACGGCCGCGCGCAGTTCGTGGTGTTCTTCGGACAAGCGGAACGCCGCGAAGTCAGGGTTCGCGAACAGCTGGTTCATGACGGTCTCCATCTTGTGCGGAAAGGGACACGGGTTGTCCGGCGAGCACCATCAGCGGGATGGTGGCGAGAGTGAGCAGCGCGGCGAGCACCAGCCACCCGGCGTAGGAGGCCCCGCCGGCGAGCGCGGCGAGCAGGTACGGCGCGGCGAACCCGAGGTAGGCCAGCGCGTAGAAGATGCTCACGAGTCCGGCGAACTCGTGCTGCGCGGCCAGGCGTTCGACCTTGTCCAGGCCGGTGACCATCAGGATGCCGTAGCCGGTGCCGAGGACCACGGCCGTGACGAGCACGAGCGGGGTCGCCGGGTGCCACGCCACGAGTGCCGTGCCGGCGAGGCCGAGGGTGGTCACGAGCAGCCCGGCCACCGGCGCGTGCAGGTGCCCGGCGTGCGCGAGCCGGCGCGCGATCGGCTGCACGAGCGCGCCGAGCGGCAGCGTCAACCCGCCGACCAGGCCGCTGAACGCGACCGGCGTGCTGATGGCGTCGGCCGGCTTGCTGGGCAGCAGTGCGGGCAGCGTGGCGATGCTGATCGCGACCGTGCCGAACACCCACGGCGCCCACGGCACCACGCCGAGCAGGAAGTGCCGCGACACCGCCGGGCGCGGCAGCCACTGCACGCGCTCGGCCCGCGTCCGGGGCGGCGCGGTTTCCGGCACGCGCCACGCGACCACGAGCACCCCGGCCATCAGCGCCAGGTGCACGCCGTAGGGCAGCTCCACCGGCCACGGCAGCCACTGCGCGAGCGCGCCGGCCACCAGCGGTCCGATGCCGAACCCCAGCGACAACGCGGCCGCCGAACGCCGCGCGCCCAGGCCAGGACCGGACAGCTCGCTCACCCACGCCGTGCCCGCGCTGTAGGCCGCGCCCGACGCGACGCCCGCGAGGAACCGCCCGAGGTACAGCGACGGCCACCACACCGGCCCGAGCATCAGCACGAGCGTGGCGAGCACCGAGATCAGCATCGCGGGCCGGAGCACGGCACGCCGGCCGTGGCGATCGGCCGCGCGGCCGCTGAAGATCAGCGCCGGCACCAGCCCGACCGCGTAGATGCCGAAGATGCTCGTGACCGCCGATTCCGGCAGTCCCAGCTCACCGCGGTAGACGAGCAACAGCGGCGTGAAATGGTTCGCACCCCACGCGACGCCGAACAACGCGGCGCCCGCCCGAACCCAGGTCGTCCGACTCGGTGCGGACTCGTGCACGATCAGCTCCTCTCCGAAAAGTGGTGGCCCGGGGGAAACCGGGTCAGGGCAGCCGGGCGGCCGCCACCGCCGGCCAGGTTTCGGGCGGGGGCTGGCGCAGCGCCGCGGCCGGCACGGGGGTGTGTTCGGCCGCGGCGTGGAGCCGGCCGTCGCGGAGCACGATCGAACCCGCGCCGAGCATGGTGGACACCAGCTCCGCGGCGAGGTCTTCGGGCGTCCGGCACAGCAACCAGGCGGCGTCCTTGAGCCAGGCGCGCGCGTGCAGGTACGGCTCGACCGCGTCGGTGGGGAGGCCGCCGCGGATCATGAGGGCGTAGGCGAACACGCGGCGCGCGCCGTACCAGACGGCGCCGTCCGGGTCGTCGACCAGGCGCCGGGCGCGGCGCGCGGCGTTCGCGAGCGCGGCACCGGTGTCGGCGGGGATCGGCCCGTGTGCGGGAAGTACCACCCGCGGTGCGAGATCGATCAGGTGGTGCACGGATTCGAACGCCGTGGTGGTGGCTTCCGGACCGTCGAGCGCGATGTTCACCCAGCCGACGTCGTAGTCCGAAATCGCGTCACCCACCACGAGGATCCGCTCGTCGGGCTGCCACAGCGCGAGGTGGCCCGGCGTGTGGCCGGGGGTGCGCACGACCTCCCACTCGGTGTCGCCGAGCAGCAGCACCTGGCCGTCGTCGAGCAGCTCGTCGACCGAGTACGGCGGCACCGGCTGGTCGAGGTACTCCATCTGGCAGCAGCCGGGGTCGCGGCGCGCGACGGCGAGCGCGTCGCGGGCGCTGGCGGCGATCCCGGCGCCGTTCTTCTGCAGCAGCGCGTTGCCGCCGACGTGGTCGCAGTGCCAGTGGGTGTTCACCACCAGGTCGAGGGTCGGGGTCCGCTCCCGGACCCACGCGGCCGTCTCCTGCGCGTGCCCGACAAACCCGCTGTCCACCAACGCCGGCGCGCGGCCGGGCAGCAGGAGCAGGTTCGCGTCGGGGAACGGCCGCTGCTGCCAGACCAGCCACGGCGGCAAGCGGTCGGTGTCGAAGGGCACGGATCCTCCTGGAGAAATTCGCGAGTACCGGCTGAAGGGACGGTGGCCAAGTCGAGTCCGACTGTCCGATGTGGAACGAACAGGCCACGCGCGCACGCGCGCGGGAGCGGAGCTCCACTGCCTGGCTCCACGGGATTCATTGTCGCAGAAGGAAAAACGCGGATCAACGCGGTTACCCCCGTTCAAGGGTAGCGATCTCCGCCCGGAAAACCGCATAGTCGCACCGACACCGCCGACGGAAGGATCGCTGTTGAGCACGAGCGAGGCACATCGGGCCTACAAGGCGAGCCGCGACCAGTTGCTGGCGTTGCGCGGCCAGCACGTGCGCGCGGTCGAGGAGTTCCGCTGGCCCGACCTGGGGGAGCGGTTCAACTGGGCCGTCGACTGGTTCGACGCCGTCGCGCGCGACAACGCCGACAACGACCGGCCGGCGCTGGTGATCGTGGACGAGGACGGTTCGGCCACCGAGCGCACGTTCGGCGAGCTGTCCCGCGCGTCCGACCGGCTGGCCGCCTGGTTCGCCGCGCGGGGAGTCCGCAAAGGACACCGGGTGCTGCTCATGCTCGGCAACCAGGTCGAGCTGTGGGAGACCATGCTCGCGATCATGAAGCTCGGCGCCGTGATCATGCCGACCACGACCGCGCTCGGGCCCGCCGACCTCACCGACCGCATCACCCGAGGCGAGCCGCGCCACGTGGTGTGCAACGCGGCCGACACCGGCAAGTTCGCCGACGTGCCCGGCGACTACCGCCGCTTCAGCGTCGGCCCGGCCGCCGGCTGGCAGGATCTCCGCGAAGCCGCCGCGCTGCCCGCCACCCCGGTCGAGCACCCCGGCACCGCGCCCGGTGACCCGTTGTTGCTGTACTTCACCTCCGGCACCACGACCAGGCCCAAGCTCGTGGAGCACACACAGGTGTCCTACCCGGCCGGCCACCTCACCACGATGTACTGGCTGGGCCTGTGGCCGGGCGACGTCCACCTCAACATCTCGTCGCCGGGCTGGGCGAAGCACGCGTGGTCGTGCTTCTTCGCGCCGTGGATCGCCGAGGCCACGATCTTCGTCTACAACTACGTCCGCTTCGACCCGGCCGCGCTCCTGCACCAGCTGCGCGAGCGCGAAGTGTCCACGTTCTGTGCGCCGCCCACCGTGTGGCGCATGCTGATCAACGCCGACCTCGGCGACCGGCCGGCGCACCTGCGCGAGGTGATCGGCGCCGGTGAGCCGCTCAACCCCGAGGTGATCGACCGCGTGCGCGCCGCGTGGGGCCTCACCCTCCGCGACGGCTTCGGCCAGACCGAAACCACGGCGCAGGTCGGCAACACCCCCGAGGCCGAGGTGAAACCGGGCTCCATGGGCCGTCCGCTGCCGGGTGTCCCGGTGGTGCTGGTCGACCCCTCGAGCGGCCTGGTCGTGACCGGCCCGGGTGAGGGCGAGATCTGCCTCGACCTGGCGCGGCGGCCGCTCACGTTGATGACCGGCTACCTGGCCGACGAGGTCCGCACGGCCGAGGCCATGGCCGGCGGCTTCTACCACACCGGCGACGTCGCCTCGATCGACGAAGCCGGTTACCTCACCTACATCGGCCGTACCGACGACGTGTTCAAGGCGAGCGACTACAAGATCAGCCCGTTCGAGCTCGAGTCGGTGCTCATCGAACACCCCGCCGTGGCCGAGGCCGCGGTGGTGCCCGCGCCGGACCCGGTCCGGCTGGCCGTGCCGAAGGCCTACATCGGGCTCGCGCCCGGACACGAGCCCACGAAGGAGACGGCGCTGTCCATCCTGCGCTACGCGCGGGAGAACCTGGCCCCGTACCAGCGCGTGCGCCGGCTCGAGTTCGCCGACCTGCCCAAGACCATCTCCGGCAAGATCCGCCGCGTCGAACTGCGGGCGCGCGAACTCGACCCGGCGACCGAGTGGCGCGACGACCAGTTCCCCGACCTCGCCCGCTGATCCGACCACCGAAGGACGACCATGCCCGGTTCCGAGCTGTACGAACACTTCCTCGCCCTGCACACCCGCCCCGAAGGCCTCGTGATGCCCAACGCCTGGGACGGGCTTTCGGCCCTGCTGCTGGCCGACGCCGGTTTCGAGGCGCTCGGCACGTCGTCGGCCGCGTTCGCCGCCACGCTCGGCCGCTTCGACGGCAGCCACGCCGTGAGCCGCGAAGAACACCTGGCTCACGCGAAACTGCTCAAGCGGCTCACGGAGCTGCCGGTCAACGGCGACTTCGAAGACGGGTACGGCGAGACCGCCGAAGACGTCGCCGCCACGGTCGAAGCCGCCGTGGAGGCCGGCCTCGCGGGCCTCGGCGTGGAGGACACGACCGGCACGCGCGAGCACCCGATCCGGCCCTTCGACGAGTCGGTGGACCGCGTGCGCCACGCCGTTTCCGCCGCCCGGCAGCGGATCGTGGTCACCGCCCGGGCCGACAACTTCATCCAGGGCATCAACGATCTCGACGACACGCTGCGCCGGCTCACCGCGTACGCCGAAGCCGGCGCCGACGTGCTGTTCGCGCCGCTGCCTCCCGACCTCGCGGCGGTGGAGAAGATCGTGCTGGCGGTGGCGCCCAAACCGGTGAACGTGGTGGTGTCGCCGGCGGACAAGACGGTGCCGGTGGCCGAGCTGCGGCGCGTCGGTGTGAAGCGGATCAGCCTCGGGTCGGCGCTCTACAGCCACGTGATGTCCACACTGGACCAGGCCGCGATCGACCTCGCCGGTGGTGACCTCGCCGCGGCGACGAGTGGTTCCCGGTTCCGCTTCCGCCGGTTGCTGCGCCAGGCCAAGGGCTGACTCGCCGGCCCCGCTGCCGGTCGCTTGTGGACCGCGAAGTCACCCCCGGCAGCGGGTAGCCGCGCTCGCGCGCACGACCTTTACTGGTCGCCGACCCCCAAGGAGAACTCGGATGACCAGTGTTGTTCAGCACGAATCCCTTGCCCACGACCACACCTCCGGCCGCGATCCCGACCGGAGTTCTGCCCGACCGGCCGCCCCCACCGAGCCGATCGCCGACCCCGGCGCGTGGGCGATCCTCGCGTTTTCCGCGACCTCGCTCATGCTCGGCCTCTACAACGGAAACTTCGTGAACCCCGCCGGCGCCGCCCTCGTGATCCCGGTGGCGTTCTTCTTCGGCGGCACGATCCAGATCCTCGTCGCCGTGCTCGAAGTGGTGCGCGGCAACGTGTTCGGTGCCGTGGTGTTCGGCAGCTTCGGCCCGTTCTGGGTGATCTACGGCTTCATCCAGACGACGTTCGAGGAGAAGGTGGTGGCCGCCGCGACGAAGGCGAACGCCGACCCGGTCGCCGCGGTGTCGAGTGGCCTCACGGTGTTCCTCGCGATGTTCGCCGTGCTCACGTTCGTGTTCCTGATCTCGGCGCTGCGCACCGACGTGGTGCTCGTGAGCGTCCTCGCGCTGCTGCTGGTGGCGCTGGTGCTGCTCATGATCGGCGTCCGCGGTGGCAGCGAAGGCTTCGTGCACGCGTCCGGGTACGTCACCGTGGTGTTCGCGGTGCTCGGCCTCTACCGCGGCGCGGCCGACGTCATGACCGCGACCTACGGCCGGCCGGTGCTGCCGGTGTTCAAGCTCGCGTGATCCGGTGGGGCCACGGCGACCGTCGTGGCCCCACCGAGGTCCGCGGACGAATCGTCTACAACAGACCGTTGAGCCGGGCCTGGTGCGCCGCCGCGGTGCGGTTGTGCACTTCCAGTTTGCGCATCGCCGATCGGAGGTACGCCTTGACCGTCTCGAGGCTCAGGCCCAGCCGCGCGGCGATCTCGAGGTTGCTCGCGCCCACCTCCGCCAGCCGCAGCACGTCGATCTCGCGCGGCGCCAGCGACGCCGTGGGCTCGGCTCGGGAGGTCTCGCCGGTGAGGTCCGCCTGGATCCGCTCCAGCCGGGTGCGCAGCTGCGGGTCGGTGGTGTCGCGGATGAGCGCGGCCAGCTCGGCCAGCGCGCCGCGGGAGCGGGTGGCGACGTGACCGGGGTCGCGGCGCAGCCGGCCCTCCACATCGGACTGCAGCTGCTCGGCGACCACCAGCGCGCTGCGCACAGTGCGGTCGCCGATCGGGTTGCCCGCCCGCACCGCGCCGTACAGCACCCCGCGCACCTCGCCGCGCACGAGCACCGGCACGGCGAACACCGACGTGAGACCCTCCTGGCGCACCGCCGGGTCGTACTCGTGCGTGATGGCCATGGTGGACGCGTAGTCGTTGACCCGGAACGGGCTTCGGCTGCGCAGCACGCAGCCGCCGAGCCCCTTGCCGGGCTGCACCACGAGTCCGCGCAACGCGTCGCCGGAGTTCCCGGTGAGCCGGTCGAGCACCAGGTGCAGGCCGGCGCTGCCGTGGCGGGTGGTGCCGCCGAGGGCGATCGGCAGGCCGGTCACCTTCCGCAGCCGCTCCAGCCGCTCGGGCAGCAGTTCGTCGATGATCCGCCGGGTCGCGAGTCCTTCGTCCACTGTGGCCGAAGTCGCCGGCCACGCCGGCGAGGGCCGGCGCGACCGCAGCTCGTTTCCGTTCATGTCCGCCTCACCGCGGTCACGCGTCGGTGGTGAACACCATGCACGAACTCGTCGCGTGCGCGAGCAGCCGGTCCTTCGCGTCCCGGATCTCGGCGTGCGCCAGCGCGGTGCGGCGGCCCCGGTTGATCACCTCGCCGGTGGCGCGCAGCGTGCCGACGTCGGCGGTGAGCGGACGCAGGTAGTGCACCGACAGGTCCAGCGTGGTGTAGGTGCTGCCGACCGGCACGGTCGTCTGCACCGCGTAGCCGGCGGCGCTGTCGAGCAGCGTCGCGGCGACCCCGCCGTGGACGATGCCGATCGGGTTGTACAGGTGCTCGCCGACCTCGCCCACCAGCACGGCGTGCCCCGGCTCGATCTCGGCGAGCCGGAAGCCCAGCGTCGCGGCGATCGGCATGATCCCGGCCTCCCCGGCGTCGAGCAGGTGCCGGCTGAACTCGAGCCCGTGCATCTCGCGGCTGAGCTTGGCCATCTCCTGGGGGTCCACCCAGCTGTATGTCCGAGTGCCTTCCATGGCGGGATCGTACCTCCGATTTACTCGGACGACCTACTATTGGTCGTCATACTTTGTGGCGACGGGTCCCGGAGTGCGCACCCCGGGACCCGTCGAGGTTTGCCGAGGTCAGAGGCCGAGTTCGCGGGCGATGAGCATCTTCTGCACCTCGCTGGTGCCTTCGCCGACCTCGAGGATCTTGGCGTCGCGGTAGAACCGCGCCACCGGTGCTTCGTTGATGAAACCCATGCCGCCGAAGATCTGCGTGGCGTCACGGGCGTTGTCCATGGCCGCGTTGGACGAGATGAGCTTGGAGATGGCGGCCTCGCGCTTGAACGGTTCGCCGCGCAGCATCTTCGCGGCCGCCGCGTAGTAGGCCAGCCGCGCGGTGTGCGTGCGGGCCTCCATCTCGGCGATCTTGAACTGGATGGCCTGGTACTTCCCGATGGGCCGGCCGAAGGTCTCGCGCTCCCCGGCGTAGCGCACGCATTCGTCCACGCAACCCTGGGCGAGCCCGGTCGCCAGCGCCGACACCGCGACGCGGCCTTCGGTGAGGATCGAGAGGAACTGCGCGTAGCCGCGGCCGAGCGCGCCGAGCAGGTTCGAAGCCGGCACGCGCACGTTGTCGAAGCCGAGCTCACGCGTGTCCGACGCGGCCCAGCCGACCTTCGAGTACGGCTTGGACACGCTCAGGCCCGGCGTGCCCGAGGGCACCATCACGGTCGAGATCTCCTTGGCGCCCTTGGCGTCCTTGCCGCTGACCGCGGCGACGGTGATCACGCCGGTGATGTCCGTGCCGGAGTTGGTGATGTAGGCCTTCGAGCCGTTGACGACCCAGTCGTCGCCCTCGCGCACAGCGGTGGTCCGCGCGCCGCCGGCGTCGGAACCCGCGCCCGGTTCGGTGAGCCCGAAGGCGCCGAGCATCTGCCCGCTGCACAGTTTCGGCAGCCATTCCTGCTTCTGGTCCTCGGTGCCGAACCGGTAGATCGGCATGGCGCCGAGCGACACGCCCGCTTCGAGCGTGACCGCGACCGACGAGTCGATCCGCGCCAGTTCCTCCACGGCCAGGCACATGGCGAAGTAGTCGCCGCCCATGCCGCCGTAGGCCTCGTCGAAGGGCAGGCCGAACAGGCCCATTTCCCCCATTTTCGCGACGATCTCGTACGGGAACTCCTCGCGCATGTAGTACTCGCCGATCACCGGCGCCACCTCGTCGCGGGCGAACGCCGCGACCGTCTTGCGCAGTTCCTCGTATTCCTCGTCGAGCCTGTTGTCGATCACGATGACTCCCTCGAGTCCGAAAGGACAGTTGTTCGTTCGGCGTCACCTGGTGGCCGAGGCGGACCGCTGGAACCCGGTGCGGAACCCCGGGGCGGTGATCGTGTGTGCGGCACTCTCGTCGCTTCGGTCACGAGCCGCGCCTGACCGGCGCACATCTGCTCGTCCCGACCGTTGTTAGCGGTCGTTAACACGATTGATGCTAACTCCGGCCCGGCGGGCTGTCCAGGTGACGTACACCGCTCTCCTCGCGTGATTTCCTTGGCAGACAAGGGGAATGCGCGTGATCGTGACAGAGGCTCCCGGAGGCGACAACGCGATTACCCCCGTTCAAGGGTAGCGGCGGGCCGCGCGCCTTGGGCATAGTGGCGGCAAGCGTAACGTTGTTCCGTATCGACGTTCCGTAACGTCGGTTCACACCAAGGAGGCAGAGTGTTACGATCGCGCTGTGCCCCGGGTGAAGCAACGCACCGAAGCGCTGCGCGAGCGTGGGCTCGCCAGTGCGCTCGCGGTGCTCGCCGAGGAAGGCGTGGCGGGGCTGACCACACGCACGGTCGCGCGCCGGGCCGAAGCCTCGGTGCCGGCCATCTACGAGGTGTTCGGCGACAAGGCGGGCCTGGTCCGCGAGGTGTTCTTCGAGGGCTTCCGGCGGCTGGGCGACGACCTGGCGGCGCTGCCGGCCACCGGCGACCCGCTCGAGGCGCTGCGGCAGCTGGCCGAGGCGTTCCGCGGGTTCGTGGTGGCGAACCCGGTGCTGGCCGAGATCATGTTCGCCCGGCCGTTCACCGATTTCGACCCGACGCGGGCCGAGGACAAGGCCGGGGTGAAGGTGCGCAAGATCTTCGTGCACCACGTGCGCACGGCGGTCGACGCGGGGGTGTTCACCGCGGACGCCACCGACATCGCCCACGTCTTCTTCGCCTACGTCCAGGGCATCGCCTCGGCCGAGAGCGCCGGCCGGCTGGGCGGCTCGAAGCAGGCGGTGGACCGCCGCTGGCGCCTGGGCCTCGACGCGTTGATCGCCGGCCTCGGCCAGGCGCCCGCCCCGGCTCGCCGCCGGGCGCGCAGCACGCAGGCCTGAGCTTCTCCTCAGGACCCGATTCAGCACATCAGGAGACTCGTCATGGCCAGCCTTGAGCCCTGCCGGCTCGGTTTCGGCACCCCGCCCGACCTGCTCGACTTCACCCCGACGGAGGACCAGCGGCTGATCCGCGACACCGTCGCCGAGTTCGCCGCCGAGCACCTGCGGGCCAGGGCGAGCGAGGCCGACGCGGCGTGCGCGGCCCCCGATGACCTGGTCACCAAGTCCGCGGAGCTCGGGCTCGGCCTGCTCGGCGTGCCCGAGGAGCTGGGCGGGGTGGCCACCGAGCGGTCCGCGGTCACGGCCCTGCTGGTCACCGAGGCCCTGGCCGGCGGTGACTTGGGGCTCGCCGTGGCGTGCCTCGCGTCCTCGGCGGTCAGCACGGCGCTCGTGCTGTGGGGCAGCGGCGAGGCGCAGGCGGCGTACCTGCCCGCGTTCGCCGGGGAGAACGGGCCGGCGGCGGCTCTCGCCATCCTCGAGCCGCATGCCTTGTTCGACCCGTTCGAGTTGCGCACGCTCGCGCGCCGCACGACGAGCGGGTTCGTGCTCGACGGTGCGAAGTCGCTCGTGCCGCGGGCCGCGCAGGCCGAGCTGTTCGTGGTCGCGGCGGAGCTCGAAGGCCACGGGCCCGCGTTGTTCGTGGTCGAAGCGGCCACGCCGGGCGTGCGCGTGGAGCCCGAGCCCGCGATGGGCCTGCGCGCGGCGGGCACCGGGCGGCTAGACCTGGCCGCGGTCGCCGTACCGGAAACGGCCCTGCTGGGTGACGCCGAGCCGGCCGCGTACGCCGAGTGCGTGCGGCTGTCGCGGCTGGCCTGGTGCGGGCTCGCGGTGGGCACCGCGCAGGCGGTGCTCGACTACGTGATCCCGTACGTGAACGAGCGGGTCGCCTTCGGCGAGCCGGTGAGCCACCGGCAGGGCGTGGCGTTCAAGGTCGCCGACATCGCGATCGAGCTCGAAGGCATGCGGCTGGCGGCCTACCGAGCGGCCGCGCGCGCCGACGCCGGGCTGCCGTTCGCCCGCGAGACCGAGCTCGCGCGCCGGCTGTGCGCGGCCCAGGGCATGCGCATCGGCAACGACGGCGTGCAGCTGCTCGGCGGCCACGGCTACACCCGCGAACACCCCGTCGAACGCTGGTACCGCGACCTGCGCGCGGTCGGCGTCGCCAGCGGCGTCGTGCTCGTCTGACCCCGGTACGCAAGGAGCAGCTCAGTGATCCACCTCGAAGTGCCGGAGTCACTGTCCACAGTGGTCGGACAGGTCCACCGGACGGCCGAACACCTGCTGCGGCCGGGGTCGCGGCGCAACGACCGCGCCGAGCACACGCGCCCGCCGGAGCTCGACGCGCTCGAGCCGCTCGCCGACAGCTTGAACACGGCCGGCCGCGGCGGCCGGGTGCCGGACCGCGGCGTTGATCCCGGCCGTGCCACCGGCCGCGCCACCAGTCGAGCCGCCGGCCAGGTCCGCAACGGCCGGAATCTCGCCAGTGTGCTCGGCATCATGGAGCTGTGCTGGGGTGACGCCGGGCTGCTGCTGTCGTTGCCGCGGCTGGGCCTCGGCAACGCCGCGATCGCCTCGGTGGCGAACGCCGAGCAGGCGCGGCGGTTCGCCGGCAAGTGGGCGGCGATGGCCATCACCGAGCCGGACGCCGGGTCCGACTCGGCCGCGATCCGCACCACCGCCGTGCTCGACGGCGACCACTACGTGCTCAACGGCGAGAAGATCTTCGTGACCTCGGGCGAGCGCGCCGACGTCGTCGTGGTGTGGGCGACGCTCGACCGCACGCTGGGGCGGGCCGCGATCAAGTCGTTCGTGGTCGAGAAGGGCACGCCGGGGTTCGAGGTGGTGCGGCTGGAACACAAGCTCGGCATCCGCGCGTCGGACACCGCGCAGCTCCGGCTGGACCACGTGCGGGTGCCGCGGGAGAACCTGCTCGGTGACCCGGAGGTCGACGTCGAGCGCGGGTTCGCCGGGGTGCTGCAGACGTTCGACAACACCCGCCCGCTGGTCGCGGCGATGGCCGTCGGCGTGGCTCGTGCCGCGCTCGACGAGACGCGCACGCTGCTCACCGAGGCCGGCTTCACCGTCGACTACGACCGCGCCGGCCCGCGTCAACCCGCGGCCGTCGCGACCTTCCTGGACCTGGAGGCCGACTACGAAGCGGCCTACCTGCTCACACTGGAAGCGGCCTGGCTGGCGGACAACGCGCGGCCGAACTCGAAACACGCGTCGATGGCCAAGGCGAAAGCCGGCCGCAGCGCCACGGACATCGCGCTCGGCTGCGTCGCACTCGCCGGCAACCTCGGCTATTCGGAGCACTCGCTGCTGGAGAAATGGGCGCGTGACGCGAAGATCATGGACATCTTCGAAGGCACGCAGCAGATCCAGCAGCTCATCGTGGCGCGCCGGCTGCTCGGCAAGTCGTCCGCCGAACTCAAGTGATCGGAGTGGAGCATGCTCTCCTACGCCCGCGGCGCCGAAAGTCCGGCCCTGCTCGAAGAGACGATCGGGGAGAACTTCGAACGCACCGTCGCCGCCCACGGTGACCGCGAGGCCCTGGTCGAGTTCGCCACCGGACGGCGGTGGACCTACACCGAGCTCAACGCCGACGTCGACGCGCTCGCCCGGGCGCTGATGGCCGTCGGCGTCGCAAAGGGCGACCGGGTGGGCATCTGGGCGCCGAACTGTGCCGAGTGGACGATCACGCAGTACGCCACCGCGAAGATCGGCGCGGTCCTGGTCAACATCAACCCCGCCTACCGCACGCACGAGCTGGCGTTCGCCCTCGAACAGTCGGGCGTGACGCTGCTGATCTCCGCCAGCACGTTCAAGACCAGCGACTACGGGGCGATGATCGACGAGGTCCGCGCCGGCACCGCGGTGCGCACGGTCGTGTACCTCGACACGGACGACTGGCCGCAGCTGCTCGACTGCGCGACCGGTGCCGAGGACCTCGCCGGCCGCCTGGCGTCGCTGAGCCCGCACGATCCGATCAACATCCAGTACACGTCCGGCACCACCGGCTTTCCCAAGGGTGCCACGCTGAGCCACCGCAACATCCTCAACAACGGCTTCTTCGTGACCGAGACCATCGGCTTCACGCCGGAGGACCGGCTCGCGATCCCGGTGCCGTTCTACCACTGCTTCGGCATGGTGATGGCCAACCTCGGCTGCACCACCCACGGCGCCACGATGGTGATCCCGGGCCCGGCGTTCGATGCGGCGACCACGCTGAAGTCCATTCAGGACGAACGGTGCACCGCGGTGTACGGCGTGCCCACGATGTTCATCGGCATGCAGGCGCTGCCCGCGTTCGCCGAGTACGACCTCAGCTCGCTGCGCACCGGGATCATGGCCGGCGCGCCGTGCCCGGTCGAGGTGATGAAGCGCTGCGTCACCGAGATGCACCTGGCCGAGGTGTCCATCGCGTACGGCATGACGGAGACCTCGCCGGTGTCGTGCCAGACCCTGGTCGACGACGACCTCGACCGCCGGACCGCGACGATCGGCCGGGTGCACCCGCACGTGGAGATCAAGATCGTCGATCCGGAAACGGGGGAGACGGTGGACCGCGGCCGGCCGGGGGAGTTCTGCACCCGGGGCTACTCGGTGATGATCGGGTACTGGCAGGACCCGGAGCGCACGGCGGACGTGCTCGACGCGGACGGCTGGATGCACACCGGCGACCTCGCCGTGATGCGGGAAGACGGCTACGCGCTCATCGTCGGCCGGATCAAGGACATGGTGATCCGCGGCGGCGAGAACGTCTATCCGCGCGAGATCGAGGAGTTCCTCTACACCCATCCGGACATCGAGGACGTGCAGGTGGTCGGCGTGCCCGACGAGCGGTTCGGCGAGGAACTGTGCGCGTGCATCAAGGTGCGGGCGGGCGCGGCGCCGCTCGACGCCGCCGCGATCCGCGCGTTCGCGACCGGAAAGCTGGCGCACTACAAGATCCCGCGGTACGTGCGCCTGGTCGAGCAGTTCCCGACCACGGTCACCGGGAAGATCCGCAAGATCGAGATGCGGGCGGAATCGGCGAAGGCCCTGGGATTGCCGGTGCCGACGCTGTGAGTGTTCATGGCGCCTGATCCCGCGCTGGCGGCGCGGCTGGTCGTGCGCGGGCCGAGGGCGAGTGACGGGGAACCCGTGGGCCGGTTCCTCGTCGGACTGCCGCTCGCCAGCCGCTACCACCGGTTCTTCTCCGGGATCCGCCACGTTTCCCCGGCGCTGCTCCGCCTCATGACCACGGTGGCGCCCGGCCAGGTCGTGTTGCTCGCGTTCGACGGCGACACCGTGGTCGGGCACCTGATGGCGACCGACGCCGGCGGGGGCGCGGTGGACATCGGCATCGTGGTGGCCGAGGCCTACCAGTACCGCGGCATCGGCCGAAGACTGCTGCGGGAGCTCACGTCCTGCCTCGCGAACGGCGGGTCGACGAAGGTGCGCTGCGATGTGCTGGGCGCCAACTACTTCGTGCTCGACTGGCTGCGGCGCCGGCTGCCGGACATCCGGCTCGTGCGCCACGGCGAGACGATCACCGTGCACGGAACCCTTGCCGCGTCGGAAAAGTGACCGGACGGCGAGGCGTTCGGGGTCGACGGGCGACCGTGGTGATGACGTACACCGACAGCGTCACCTGACGCTCGCCGGGAAGATCACTGTCCACATAGGCTTCCGGTGTCCACGCAAAAGCACTATCCCTCAGGGAGTTTCGATGATCAACCGAAGGCAGTTCGGTCAGGCCTTCGCTGCGACAGCGGCCGCGGCCTCGCTGGCCGCGTGTTCCACCGGGCAGGGCGCGTCGGCGGCGGCCCCGTCGGCGGCTCCCGGCGCCGACCTCAGGGCCGGGTCCGGCAAGAACACCTCGCTCGGCACGATCAAGCAGGTGAAGGCCGGCCTGCTCGACGTCGGGTACGCCGAGTGGGGCCCGGCCACCGGCAAGCCGGTGATCCTGCTCCACGGCTGGCCGTACGACCCGCACAGCTACGTCGACGTCGGCCCGCTGCTCGCCGCGGCCGGCTACCACGTGTTCGCGCCGTTCCTGCGCGGCTTCGGGCCCACGACATTCCTGTCGAAGGACACCGTCCGCAATGGACAGCAGGCGGCGGTCGCGCTCGACATCGTCGCGATGATGGACGCGCTGCACCTCGACCGGGTGGTGTTCGGCGGTTACGACTGGGGGGTGCGCACGGTCGACGTGATCGCGGCGCTGTGGCCCGAGCGCGTGAAGGCGATGGTGGCGGTGAGTGGCTACGGCATCAACAACCTGGAAGCCAACAAACAGCCGCTGGCCCCGCTCGCCGAGTACGGCTGGTGGTACCAGTACTACCTCGCCACCGACCGCGGGGTGGCGGGCTACGCGAAGTACCGGCACGACTTCAACAAGCTGATCTGGAAGAACGTTTCGCCGAAGTGGGACTTCGACGACGCGACCTACGACCGCACGGCGAGCGCGTTCGACAACCCCGACCACGTGGCGATCGTCGAGCACAACTACCGCTGGCGGCTGAGCCTCGCGCCGGGTGAACCGCAGTACGACCAGTACGAGCGCAAGCTCGCCACCGCGCCCACCATCGGCGTCCCGACGATCACCATCGGCAGTGACTTCGACGCCGCCGCGGCCGACGGCAAGGCGTACCGCGACAAGTTCACCGGCAAGTACGAGCACCGCACGTTCACCGGAATCGGGCACAACGTTCCGCAGGAAGCACCCCAGCCGTTCGCGAAGGCCATTGTGGACGTCGACAAGTTCTGACCACGCCGCGGGCGGGAAACGTCCGTTGCACGAACATTGTCGTGTTCTCCGCCGGGTTTGTGTGGCACTGGACACGAGCGGGCCGGTGACGCGGGCGGGCTTGCGAAGATCGGGCCGTGAGCTCAGGACTTCTCGTGGCCGAAATACCAGGACTCCTCGCTCTGCGGCACCCGCTCGCTCGCAGAGCGGACGGATCCGGGCGTGGTGCGGGCACCGTGGCGGTGGCCGGGCGTGGCTGAAGAGTTCCGGCTGCGGTCGGTGGCCGTCGCGGTGTACGGCCCGGCCGCGTTGTTCGGGCTGGCGGAAGGTTCGATGCTGCCGGTGGTTGCGATCAGCGCGATCGACCGCGGCGCCACCACCTCGGTGGCGGCGCTCATCGGCGCGTTGATCGGGATCGGCGCGCTGATCACGAACATCCCGGCGGGCATCCTCGCGACCCGCGTGGGTGAGCGGAAGTCGATGCTGCTGGCGGCGTTCGTGTCGGCGGTGGGGCTGGCGCTGTGCCTGGTGAACATCGGCTCAGGTCAGTCGGCGCTGGTGATCTACGGCGCCGGCGTGCTGCTCATCGGCGCCGCCGGCTCGGTCTACGGCCTGGCCCGCCAGTCGTACCTCACGGAAGCGGTACCGCTGCACATGCGGGCCCGGGCGTTGTCGACGCTCGGCGGCACGATGCGCGTCGGGTTGTTCGTGGGGCCGTTCGGCGGGGCCGCCGCGATGCAGATCTGGGGCCCGGCGGGTGCGTACTACCTGAGCCTCGTGGCCGTGGTCGCCGCCGGCGTGGTCGCCTACCGCGTGCCCGACCTGGAGACGACCGAGGAACACCGCGCGGCCGCGGCGTCGATCACCACGTGGGGGATGGCCAAGCAGAAGTGGCGGGTGTACGCGACGCTCGGCGTCGGCATCCTGCTCCTCTCGGCGATCCGCCAGACGCGCCAGACCGTGGTCCCGCTTTGGGCGGCACACCTCGGCCTCTCGCCCACGGTCAGCTCACTCATCTACGGCTTCGCCGGCGCGATCGACGCCCTGGTCTTCTACCCGGCCGGCAAGCTGATGGACCGGCGCGGCCGGCGGTGGGTCGCCGTGCCGTCGTCGTTCGTGCTCGGGGTTTCCTTCGTGCTCATGCCGTTCACGCACGGGCCGGTGCTGCTGGGCCTCGTGGCCATGGTCATGGGCTTCGGCAACGGCATCGGCTCGGGCATCGTGATGACGCTCGGCGCCGACGTGTCGCCGACTGTCGGCCGCCCCACACACCTCGGCATCTGGAACGAACTGGCCGACGTCGGCACCGGCCTCGGGCCGCTGCTGCTGGCCGCGGTGACCGCACTGGCGGGGCTCGGGCTCGGCATCGTGGCGAGCGGCCTGGTCGGCTTCGCCGCGGCGGGCGCGATGTGGACGTGGATTCCGCGGTCGGCGCGCCGGGTCCGGGGAGTGGTGGAGCGGACGTGAGCGCTCGGCTCAGGCGTCGAACCAGCCCGCGATGCCGAGCCGCCCGGCCCGAAGGTGCGTGAACGCGAGCACCGCGGCGGGGACCGCGAAGAAGTGTCCGTTCAGCGCTAGCCCGATTCCCTGGGCACCGATGAGCACGGCGAGGGTGGTCATGGTGTGCAGAACCCACCGCGCACCCCCGCCGAGCGCGACCGCGCACGTCGCGAACAACGCCGCGGCGGCCACGTCGAGCACCACGCCGCCGACGAGGAACCCCCGCCACCAGCCGCTGCTGTCCCCGAGTTCGGCGACCGCGAAGCCCACCGCCAGCAAGGCGGTGAGGACCTCCAGCCACAACACCCACCGCAGGACCCGGACGGCCGGTGGTTCGTCGACGGCCACGTGTTCTCAGCCGACCACGAGTTGTGGCACGAACACCATCGCCGGTTCGAATTCGCCCACTTCGTGCGGCAATTCGCACACCCCAGAGCCGATCACGGACGAAGGTTATCGCGCGAGAGTGCGACAGCGGGCTGACCGTGGTCCGGCTCGGTCAGCCCGCTCGGTTGAGCTTCGGCAGCCGGGTCAGAAGCCGGGGAAAACGCGGCGCAGGTCGTCCAGGGTGAGGGTGCCCTCGACGGTCACGCCGGTGTCGTAGGGGGCCTTGAGGCGGCCGCTGATCAGGCGGACGAAGGCCTCGGCCGGGCCGTTGAAGGTGGCCGACGGTGATTCGAGGTGGTCGACCAACGTCACGGCATCGTCGATCACGAGGGCGCCGCCGGGGATCGCGAGGGAGGCCGGGGCCGAGAGTTCGGCCGGCTTGGCCAGGAAGCCCAGCATGAACCCGACGGGTCCGGCGTAGAGGTCCACGAGGACCGCGGCCGAGTCGGCGTTCACGCCGGCGGTCTTGTCGAACGCCACGCGCACGTCCCACGAGTGGTTGGCCACCTCGCTGAGCCGCATGCCCACGGCGGTCAGCAGCGGCACGGGCTCGGGCAGGAACCCGAGGTCGACGGTCAGC
Organism: Amycolatopsis rhabdoformis; assembly: GCF_035918295.1. Classification (GTDB taxonomy): domain Bacteria; phylum Actinomycetota; class Actinomycetes; order Mycobacteriales; family Pseudonocardiaceae; genus Amycolatopsis; species Amycolatopsis rhabdoformis. Next base: position 5,516,927 of record NZ_CP142149.1, on the reverse strand, counting down.
GACGAGCGCTGCTCGGGCGTGAGCGCCTCGACCGTGTCGAGCCAGCGGGCGTTGTGCGCGAGGAAACCTTCGGCCTGCTCACGCGGGGAGGACCCGTCCCACCGGGCCCAGATCGTCGGGTTGTCCTCGGCGGCCACGGTCTCGCCGGCCGCGCGGGCGATCGGCGCGCGGCCGATCTCGGCGCCGCTGCCGAGGTGGGAGAGGGCCTGCGCGACCGTCCACTCGGCAGCGCCGCTGGGCTGGGCCAGCTGGTCGTCGGTGAGGTTCCGGACGAGGTCGGCGAGCGTGTCGTGCTCGGTGCGCAGGGCGGTGATCGTGCGGTCCACGAGTTGGCTCATGCCACGCTCAACTCCGCGGCGGGCGTGAGTGTTCCGCGGATCACTCGGTGATGCCCACGAGGTATCACAGACGGCGGAACAGGTCTTGGACGTGCGCACCGGCTCGGCAGCACAGTGAAGGGGTACCGAGCAGAAGGAGCAGTGATGAAGGTCTTCCTGACCGGCGGATCCGGCTACATCGGCCGGGCCACGATCGCCGAGCTGGTGAAGCAGGGCCACACCGTGGCCGCGCTCGCCCGCAGTGAGCGCGCCGAGGCGGCCGTGGAGGCGGCCGGCGCCGAAGCCGTGCGCGGTGAGCTCACCGACCTGGCCGTGCTGGCGCGCTCCGCTGCGAGCGCCGACGCGGTGATCCACCTGGCGCAGGCTTCCTCGGGTGACGAGGACCTGGCCGCGGCCACGGCGATGCAGAACGGCGTCGGCGAAGGCACCTACGTGCACACCGGCGGCACCTGGGTCTACGGCGACACCGGCGGCGTCGTCGACGAGACCGCGCCGTGGCAGCCGCCGGCCGCCGTCGCATGGCGCAAGCCGGTGGAAGACGCCGTGCTCGCCCACACCGGACGGCCGGTGATCGTGCAGCCGGGCCTGCTCTACGGCGGCGACAACCGGCTGATCGACGCCTTCTTCGTGCAGCCCGGCAAGAACAACGGCGCCATCGCCTACCTCGGCGACGGCACCAACCACTGGGCGCTGGTCCACGTCGACGACCTCGCCTCGCTCTACGTCGCCGCGCTGGCAGCCCCGGCGGGCTCGGTCTACGTGGGGGTCGGCGGCGTGAACCCGACCGCGAAGCAGGTCGCCGAGGCCTGTGCGCACGCCGCCGGGCTCGACGGCAAAACGACGTCGATCACGCTCGAGCAGGCACGCACCGAAATGGGTCCGATCGCCGACGCGTTCGCGCTCGACCAGCAGCTCACGCCGGCCAAGGCGCAGCGCGAACTCGCGTGGCAGCCGCGGTACACCGATCCGCTCGCGGTGCTGGCGCGGGGCTGAGCCGGGCGACCGGGTCGATCGCCGGCGGCCCGGGAATCCGCGGACGCCGTGGCCGAGCCGCGACAAGTGGCTGCCCCGGTACGCCCGGTGAGTAAAGTCGGTCTGGTTCGAAACCGGCCGGTGGAGAGGCTCCGGGATGCGTGCGGTACCCAGTGGGTCGCTCGAGGCGTGGCGCCACAGCCACCTCGCCGAGCTGCCCGACGAGGTCCGCACGGCCATGCTCGCGGAAGCCGTGGTTCTCACCGTGCCGGCCGGCAACGTGCTCGGCGAGGACAGCCGCCCGACGCTGGCGTTGATCCACTCGGGACTCACCCGCGTGGTCCTCAGTGGACCGGACGGCCGCACCGCCACCGTCCGCTACGCGGGTGCCGGCCAGGTCCTCGGCCTCACGTCGGCGGTCGCCAACGGGTCGCCGTGGCTGGGCTACGCGATCACCGAGTGCCGGATCTCCTTCCTCAACGCGGAAACGCTGCGCCGCTTCGGCCAGACGGACGCGCGGGTCGCGTGGTCGCTGGCCCGGCAGCTGGCGCGCGTGTGCTTCGAGGTCGTGGACACGTTGGGCGCCAACGTGTTCGGCACCATCGACCAACGCGTGAGCCGCCACCTGCTGGAGCTGGCCGTGCGCCGGCCGGAGGGCCTCGTGGTGACGACCGACCAGCACGAGCTCGCGCAGTCGGTGGGTTCGGTGCGGGAGGTGGTGGCGCGGTCGCTGCGGTCGTTGCGCGAACGCGGGGTGCTGAGCCGGCTGCCGAAGGGTGGCCTGCTGATCGTGCGGCCCGAGGTCCTCGAACGCCTCGTGCGCGGCGAAGACCCGGGCGAGTAGCTCAGCCCAGCTTCACCAGCGCCTTGCCGTGGTTGGTGCCGGTGAGCAGCAGCCGGATGCCGTCGGGCGCGGCTTTCAGACCGTCGAGCACGTGCTCCTGGCAGCGCAGCTCGCCCGCGCGCACCCGCGGCAGCAGGTCGGCCTCGACCTCGTCGAACCGGTCGGCGTGGTCCAGGTAGATGAACCCCTCCATCCGGACGCGGTTCGGCAGCAGGTGGAACCAGTTGCGCAGCGGGGCCGGCCCGCCCTCGCGGTAACGGGAGACCGCGCCGCAGAGGACCACGCGGGCCTTCACGGCGAGGTGCGGCAGGAGCGCGTCGAGCATCGCCCCGCCGACGTTGTCGAACACCACGTCGACCCGGTCGGGTGCGAGCTCGGCGATGGCCGTCGCGACGTCCTGCTCGCGGTAGTCCACGCAGTCCACCGCACCGAGTTCCCTGACCAGCGCGCACTTTTCCGGCGTGCCGGCGACCCCGATCACGCGGGCGCCGGCGGCCACGGCGAGCTGCACGGCGAGCGAGCCGACCGCGCCGGCGGCCGCGGTGACCACCACGGTCTCACCCGGCGCGGGCCGTCCGATGTCGTGCAGGCCCAGCCACGCCGTCTGCCCGGAGATGCCGAGCACGTGCAGCGCGGCCTGCAGCGGCACACCCTCGGGCACCTTCCGCAGCGTCGAGCCGTCGACCACCGCGTGTTCCTGCCAGCCCAGCAGCCCGGACACGCGGTCGCCGGCGGCGAAATCAGGGTGCCGCGACTGCGTGACTACGCCGGCGCCGAGCGCGCGCATCGCCTCGCCCAGCGGAGCCGGGGGCAGGTAGTTGCGCACGTCGTTCATCCAGCCGCGGGTCGCGACGTCGAGCGACAGCCACGCGACCCGCACCAGCACCTGGCCGTCCTGCACCGCGGGCACGGGCGCGTGGTCCTCGTAGCGCAGCACGCCGTCTTCGAGCGGGCCGGTGGTGGTGGCGGGGCGGGCGGCGAGCACGTAACGCCGGGTGTGGGTCGTGGGCATGGTTCTCTCCTCGAAGGTCTCGCCACCCTCAACGCGGGCGTCGCCGAGTCGATCGCGCGCCGTGTGACTTGAGTCGGATCGAGGAGGTACTCCGGTCGGTGCGACCGCCGTCCACTGTGGTCGCACGTCCGCAGGAGGTCGTCGGCGGCGGGTGGTCAGCGCGCCGTCGAGATCGGGTCGAGCAGCCGTCGCGGCACGTTGAGCGCGGCCGACACCGGGTCAGGTTCGGTGTCGCTCGGCCGGAACCCGGGGCCGGGCTCGATGCGCACGTCGCCGGCCGCGACCAGCTCGCCGCACTTCTCACACCGGCCCTCGTGGTCGAGCAGCGCGCCGTCCGCGTCGTGGCGCAGCGTGCGCTTCGCGCCGGCGGGCGAGTAGAACTCGTCGCCCCAGTTGATGAGCGAACGCACGATCGGCCACAGCGCCACGCCCTTGTCGGTGAGCACGTAGTCCACCGTGCCCGCGCTGTCGTCCCGCGTGAGCACCCCTTCGTGCACCAGGAGCTTCAGCCGGTTGGTGAGCACAGCGCGGGGGATGCCGAGCTGCGTGGCGAAGTCCCCGAAGCGGCGCACGCCGTAGAACGAGTCGCGGACGATGAGCAGGGTCCACCGCTCGCCGACGATCTCCAGGGCTCGCGCCAGGGAGCAGTTTCGGTCCGCGTAGGTGCTGGGCAGCGACATACCGGCAGTCTACTCCGCTAGTTCACTCACTGAACTGCACCGTGCTACAGTCGCCGTAGTTCAGTCACTGAACTGCGTTGGACTGTCGATCCCCTGGAGATCCGCCGATGTACCAGTTCCTCGTTTCCTTCACCGTCCAACCCGGCCACCGCGACGATTTCGTCCGCGTGGCCCGGAAAACCGGCGCCGACTCCCTCGCGAACGAACCGGGTTCCCTGCGGTTCGAGGTCATCGCCGACGAGGACGACCCGAACGTCTTCTACCTCAACGAGGTCTACGCCGACGTCGCCGCGTTCAACGCCCATGCGCAGGGTCCGTACTTCGGCGCGTTCTTCGCCGAGGCCACCACGTTCGCCGAAGGCCCGGTGTGGCTGATGAAGGGCGACCTCGTCGAAACCGGCGCCGCGGCCTGAGTGAGCCGGTGCCCGCGACGGCAGCCGCCGGGCCGGCCCGATGATCGACGAAAGGCAATGAAGATGACCGACGACAGGCTGTTCCTGATCACCGGCGCGACCGGTAAGACCGGCGGTGGCGCGCTGCGGCTGCTGCTCGACGGCGGCCACCGCGTGCGGGCGATGGTGCGCCGTGAGGACGACCGGTCCGCGGCGCTGGCCAGGGCCGGGGCCGAGGTGGTGGTGGCCGATCTGCACGACCTCGACGGCATGACCGACGCGGTGCGAGGGGTGAGTGGCGCGTACTTCTGCCACCCGATCCTGCCCGGCCTCCTGGAGGCGACGGTGATCTTCGCCCAGGCCGCGAGCGAGGCCGGGGTGCGATCGGTGGTGAACATGTCGCAGATCTCGGCTCGGCGCGAGGCCGGGAGCGACGCCGCGCGCCAGCACTGGCTGGGCGAGCGGCTGCTCGACCGCACCGACCTGCTCACCACGCACATCAGGCCGACGTTCTTCGCCGAGTGGCTCAAGCTGTGGTGGGAGAAGCGCGACGGCGAGGGGTACCTGCGGCTGCCGTTCGGCGAGGGCCGCCACGCGCCGATCGCGGCGGCCGACCAGTCGCGCGTGATCGCCGCGCTGCTCGTGCAGCCCGAGCCGCACAACCGTGCCGCGTACTCCCTGCATGGCCCGGTCGAGCTCGACCACCACGAGATCGCGAAGGCCATGGCCGCCGAGCTCGGTCACCCCGTGCACTACGAGCCGATCAGCGTCGAGGAGTTCGCCGCCTCGGGGCTGGCGCGTGGCACCGACCCGCACCTCGTGCAGCACCTGTCGAACGTCGCGATCGACTACCGCAACGGCGTGTTCTCCGGCACGAACGACATCGTCGAGAAGGTCGGTGGCCGGGCGCCGCTGTCGGTCGGGCAGTACGTGCGGGAGAACCGGGCCGCCTTTGCGGCGAGCGGGCCGCGGTTCGTGCCCGCGTGATGAGCGTCAGGTTGCGACGGTCCACGCCGGACGGTCGTGGGCTACGAGCGTCGCGCCTTGCGGCCTTCGCGGATGGTCTGCGCCGCGGCGTCCTCGATGCCGACGTCGTGGCCCGCCGCGCAGCGCACCACGGCGGTGAGCGGTTCGCCGCACTCGGCGTGCACCAGCTCGACCCCGCCTTCGCGGCCCTCGAGCGTGGCACCCCAGCTCATCATCGCCACGACCACGGGGAACAGCGTGCGGCCGCGCTCGGTGAGCACGTATTCCTGGCGGGTGCGCGACCCCGGCTCCTGGTAGGGCTGCTGGCGCAGCAGGCCGTCGTCCACGAGCTGCTTGAGCCGCTTCGCCGCGACCGCGTCGCTGAGCCCGGTGCGGCGGGCGAGCTCGTCGAAGCGCCGGCCGCCGTAGAACGCCTCGCGCAGCAGGATCATCGCCGAGCGCGTGCCGACGAGCTCCAGCGTGCGTTCGAGCTTGCACCAGCCTTCGGCGGTGAACGCGTCCCGGTCGGCGAACCGGCCGATGCGGGACACGACGGGACGATCCGCCGTGGGCTCCTGAGTGTGTGCCATGGACCTCACCCTACCTGTCTAGCGTCGAGCATAGTCAGACTGCTAGCGTGCTGACTATGCCTTTGGAAAGCCAGCAAATGTCCGCGACCGGCTCGGCGGCCGCGAGAGCCGGGGCCGGCGCGCCCCTCGAAGGCCGGTGGCAGGCCCTTGCGGTGGTCTGCCTCGGCGTGATGATGGCGTTCGTCAACGTCTCGTCGTTGATCTCCGCGCTGCCGGCCATCCAGTCCGATCTGCACACCTCGCCGGCCCAGCTGGTGTGGGTGAGCAGCGCGTACACCCTCGCCGTGGTGAGCGTGGTGCTCTCGGCGGGCACGCTCGGGGACCTGATCGGCCGTCGGGCCGTGTTCCTCGGCGGCGTCGCGGTGTTCGCCGTGAGCAGCGCGCTGGCGTTCTTCTCCGACAGCGCGGGCCTGCTGATCGCCGCGCAGGCGCTGATGGGCATCGGCGGCGCCGCGATCCTGCCGGCCAGCCTGTCGATCGTGAGCCACGCGTTCACCGATCCGCGCGAACGCACCAGCGCGATCAGCGTGTGGGCGAGCTGTTCCGGGCTGGGCCTCGCGATCGGCCCGCCGGTGGCGGGCATCCTGCTCGACCACGCGAGCTGGCACGCGGTGTTCCTGATCAATGTGGTGCTCGGCGTCGTCGCGATCGCGCTCACGCCGCTGCTGGTCCCGGAGAGCAAGCACCCGACGCGGCGGCTCGACCCGGCCGGGGTCGTGCTCGGCACGGTCGTGGTCGCGTCGGCGACCTACGCGATCATCGAAGGCGGGTCCGTCGGTTACACGGCCGCGCAGATCGTTGCGGCGTACGTGGTTTTCCTGGTGTCGCTCATCGCTTTCGTGCGCATCGAGCTGCGCCACCACGACCCGATGCTCGACCTGCGGCTGTTCAAGAGCCCGTCGTTCGCGGTGGTGATGGGGGTCGCGACCGCGACGATGTTCGGGTTCGTCGGGATCTCCCTGCTGAGCGTGCTCTACCTCGAACGCGTGCAGCACCTCGGTGCGCTGGCCACCGGCCTGCGGATGCTGGCCATGTTCGGCACCTACATCGTGGTCAGCGCCGTGGCCGCGCGGCTCGTGCGGCGCGTCGGGGTCCGCGCGATGCTCACCGGGGGCCTGGTGATCATGGGCGCGGGTTCGCTGATCCTGCTGGCGGCCGGGGCGAGCTCGGGATTCGGGTCGATGTTCCCCGGCCTGCTCATCGTCGGCATCGGCTCGGGCCTGCTGGTGGCCCCCTCGACCGCGGCCGCGGTGAACAGCGTGCCCACGCAGCAGGCCGGCATGGCCAGTGCCGCGGTGAACATGTTCCGGCAGCTGGGCAGCGTGCTCGGCCCGAGCGTGCTGGGCACGATCGTCACGACCCGGTTCCCGCACAACTTGACCGACCGCCTGCTCGACGGCGGCGTACCCACCGCAACCACGCGGCAGATCGTGGACGGCGCGAGCCACGGCGGCAGCACCGCCGGCCTTCCGGCTTCCCTGCAGGCGACGGTCACCGGATCCGCCGGCCCGGCGTTCACCGACGCCGTCCACTTAGGACTGCTCATCGGCGGCATCGTCCTGCTCGTGACAGCGGTGCCGACCATGGCCTTCGTCGGCAAAAGCCGACGGAGCTGAACGGAGTTCGTGGAGAAGCTCACCGGCACCACGGCGTGAGGCTGCGATCGGCATCTGACTTTGCAAAAGCTTAGTCAGGAGCTAGGCTGAAAGCACCCCAGTTTTCGAAGGAGCACGTGCATGAAGCCAGCCCTCAACCGGCGCGTCGCGGTGACCGGCATCGGTGTCGTCTCGCCGGCCGGGATCGGTGTGAAGGCGTTCTGGGCAGGGCTGGCGCGCCCGGCCGGCCCCGCGAGCGTGCGGCGCCTCGACGGGTTCGCGCCGCGGCGGTGGATGTCGCACAAGGTGGCGCGCACGGCGGACATCGCCACGCAGATGGCCGTCGCGGCGGCCGACGAGGCGTTGGCGGACGCGGGGCTGCTGACCGGGGAGATCGAGCCGACGGTCTCGGTGCGCGACGCCGACCGGGCGGCGGTGTCGCTCGGCACCGGCATCGGCGGGGTGTCCACATTGGAATCGCAAGCCGAGGTCCTGGCCGCCCACGGCGTGCGCAAGGTTTCGCCGCACGTGGTGCCGATGACGATGCCGAACGCCGGTGCTGCCGCGCTGAGCATCCGCTACGGTTTCCGCGGCAGCGCGTCGGTGATCACCACCGCGTGCGCCGCCGGTACCGACGCGATCGCCGCCGGCGCGCGGCTCATTGCGTCCGGGGCGGCCGACCTCGTGCTCGCGGGCGGCAGCGATTCGAGTCTCACCCCGGTGTGCGTGGCCGGGTTCACCAACATGCGCGCGCTGAGTCGCAGCGGGATCTCGCGGCCGTTCGACGTGGACCGCGACGGTCTCGCCGCGTCGGAGGCGGCCGGCATCCTCGTGCTGGAGCCGCTGGAGCAGGCGCTCGACCGCGGCGCGAGCATCTACCTCACCATCGACGGCGCCGCCTCGACCGCCGACGCCCACCACGTCACGGCGCCCGCACCGGACGGAGCCGGCGCCGAGCGGTGCATGCGGCTGGCGATCGAGGACGCGGGGTACGCGCCGGCCGACATCACGCACGTGAATGCCCACGGCACCTCGACCGCGTTGAACGACGCCGCGGAAGCGCACGCCCTCCGGCGCGTGTTCGGTGCGGCGCGGCCGCTCGTGACCAGCATCAAGGGCGCCACCGGCCACTCGTTCGGCTCAGCCGGTGCGGTCGAAGCCGTCGCGGTGGCCCTCACGATGGCCCACGAGCTGATCCCGCCGACGCTCGGACTGTCCACTCAGGACCCGGCCCTCGATCTCGACGTGGCCCGCGAGCTCACCCCGTGGACGCCGGGGCCGGTGCTGTCCAACAGCTTCGGCTTCGGCGGCCACAACGGCAGCCTCGTGTTCTCGCCGCTCGCCTGATCCCGGAGGTGCTCGGCGCGGCAGATCCGCGGCCCTCTCACCGGTCATGATCGCGCCGGGCCCGGAAGCGGACGCGCCTCCGGGCCCGGCGCGGACGTCGACCGGAGACGCCCTGAGCGTGCGCCGAACTTTTTCCGGCGAACCTGTCGAAACGGCGCCGGTGCGTTCGTGGGGTGGGTGACGAACCCGAGAACCGAGGAGCGCGCCATGACCGAGAACACCGAGACCACCGAAGTCGTCACCGCCACCCGCACCATCCCGGCTTCCGCCGCGCAGATCTTCGCGGTGCTCGCCGACCCGGGCGCCCACGCGTCGATCGACGGCACCGGCTGGGTCCGCGAACCGCTCGACACCGCGCCGCTGACCGAGGTGGGCCAGCTCTTCCGCATGGCCATGTACCACAACGCCCGCGCGATCGGCGACTACCGCGTGGTCAACCAGGTGCACACCTTCGACCGGCCGCGCACCATCGCCTGGCTGACCGGCACCGAGCGGCCCGACGGCACGCTGGAGCTCGGCGGCTGGCTCTGGCGCTACGACCTCACGCCGCTCGGCCCGGCCGAGACCGCGGTCACGCTCACCTACGACTGGTCGGCCGTGCCCGCGCACATCCGGGCCCGGGGCATCACGTTTCCGCCGTTCGGGCCCGAGCACCTTGACAATTCGCTGCACCACCTCACCGCGCTGGCCGTTTCGAGTCGGTCTTTTGCCCACCGGAACTGATTCCTGTCAAGTCGTCCTCGCTTGAACGTTTCTTCGCCCCGGTGAACGCGGGGGGTACACTGGCGAGCCCCAAACCAGTGCTACACCTGCGTTTCCAGGGAATCCGAAGAGGACACCGGGAGGCACCTCCGTGGACGATTCATGGCCGGCGATCGCGCGGTTCGCCGAATTCGTGTGCGGCACCCTCGGCTCCGCCCAGGTCCAGCAGCGGGCGTTGCCGGAGGTCGCGCGGTTGACGCGGAGCGAGGCCGGTGCGGTGTACCTGCTCGACCGGCACAACCGGCGCACGCTCGCGTCGTCGATCGGTGAACCGCCGACGCTGGTCTACGAGTTCGACGAGCTGCGCGACCCGTGCGAATACCTGCGGCGCGCCATGAGCACGCAGTATTCGGTGCACGACGCGATGATCCACCGCACCGCGGACGACCACCACCGGTCACCGGTCGGGCAGGTGCTCACCCGCAACGGGTTCGAGCACTGCCTGGCCGTGCCGCTCATCCGCAACGGCCGCACGTTCGGGATGATCACGTTGTCGCGGCGCAGCGGGCGGCCCGCGTTCGGCGCGCCCGAGCAGCAGGTGGCCGACAAGATGGCGCGGTTCGTGTCGGTCGCACTGGCCAACGCCACGGTGTACGAGGCCGCGGCCGGGCCGGCCGGGTTCCAGGAGACCGTGGCGCAGAAGACGGCGTCGAGCGTGGTCGAGGTGCGCACCACGCGGCTCAGTGAAAATGTGAGTGTGGCGCTGCAAACGCAGGAGCGCAGCAAGAAGCCGGGCCTCGAGGCGAGTCTCACGGCGCGGGAGGCCGAGGTGCTCGACCTCGTGTCCCGCGGCCTGGCGAACCTCGAGATCGCCGCCGAGCTCGGGATCGCGCTCAACACCGTGAAGCAGCACCTCAAGCACGTGTACCACAAGCTCGGCGCCCGATCGCGGCTCGACGCGATGCGCACCACGGAACGGCTGGCGCAAACCGGCTGAACCGGACAGTCGCCGCACCGAATACCACCTGAGGGTTATGGCCCTGGTCGTTCTCGCGGCGGAAGGTGGGCTTCGCGGGCCCGGAAACGGTCCCGGAAAGCCCACCTCCCGAGAGGACGATTCGAGTGACCCGACACGTCGATGGGGCAGCGCGGTGAGGCCGGCCCAGGTGGACCTGGTGATCACGGCCGGGGCGATCGCGACGATGGACGCGACCCGCCGGATCATCCGCGACGGCGCGATCGCCATCGCCGGCAGCCGGATCGTTGCGGTGGGCAAACGCGACGAGATCCTCGCGACCCATGCGCCGGCGAAGCTGATCGAGCGGCCGGGCGGCCTGCTCACGCCCGGGCTGATCGACTGCCACCACCACCCGGCGGGCGCGTTCCTGATCAGCGGGGTCGTCGACGAGCTGCCGCAGCTGCAGCGCCTGAAGGAACGCGTGATCCCGCACGAGGACCAGCTCACGGAGGACGAAGCGTACGTCGCGGCGTCGGCGAGCTTCGCCGAGCTGATCCGCCACGGCACCACCTGCTTCGCCGACGCTGGCGGGCCGCGCACGGCCGCGACGGCGCGGGCCGCGCTGGACCTCGGCATCCGGGGCGTGCTGGCGGCGAAGTCGGGGGACCGCTCCGGACCGTTCGGCGGCGAGGTGCCGAGCGCCGAGGCCTGTCTCGCCGAGGCCGACGACATCTACGACCGCTTCCGCGGAGCCGGCGACGGCCGGTTGAAGGTCTGGTACGACCTCGACCTCCCGCAGGCCGTGAGCGACACGTTGCTCGAAGGTGTCGTCGAGCGAGTGTCCACACGCGACACCGGGATCGTGGGCCACTTCATCGGACAGCCGACCGACGCGAGCCGCAACCCGGAAATCGAGCGCTACCAGCGGTTCGGCGTGTTCGACCAGCGGGTGGTCCTCGCGCACATCGGCTGGCTGCCCGAAGACGACGTGAAGCTGCTGGCCGCCTCCGGCGCCTCGATCGCGCACGCACCGTCGTCGAGCCTCATGGGCGGCAACGGCTGGGTTGCCCACGGGGTGATCCCCGACCTCGTGGCCGCCGGCGCGAACCTCACACTCGGCACGGACGCGGCGGCCGCGAGCCGCTTCCTCGACCTGGTGCGCGTGATGTATCTCGCCGCCACCACGCACCGGGACGCGCGCCGCGACCCGCTCATCATGGGCGCGCACTCGGTGTTCGAAATGGCGACGGTCAACGCCGCGCAGGCCCTCGGCTGGGCCGACGAGATCGGCTCGATCGAGCCCGGCCGCGCCGCCGACGTGGTGGTGTTCGACGCGACCAGCCTCGCGTGGTCCCCGCACCGGCTGGCCAACCCGATCGCCGACCTCGTGTACTCCGGCAGCGGCGAGAACGCCGACACGGTGGTGATCAACGGCCGCGTGGTGCTGGAGGACAAACGTCTGCTGACGGTGGACGTCGAGGAGCTCGCGAAGGAGGTCGACCGCGTCGCGGACACGGCGCTGGACCGGCTGGGCCACCGGCCCGCGCCGCGGTGGCCGATGGAGTGACGGGCTGAACCGCCCGCGCCGGGCCTGCCGATCAGCTGCCCGCCGATCGGCAGGCCGTCCGGTGCGGTCTCCCCGCCGTCGAGTGACGCCTGCTCAGTGGTCCGCAGGGGAATTCGGTGCGACGCCGTAGTGCCCGAGGAAGATGTCCACGCCGCTTTCGATGAGTCGCGTGGTCAGCTCGGCGTCGGGGCCGCCGCCGAACGGGTCGTACATCACGTGCGGCGACGCGACCAGGCCGGCGAGCTGCAGCACGGCGAGCTCGAAGTCGTCGATGCGCAGTTGCCCGGTCGAGGCCCACGACCGCAGGGCGTCGCCGATCCGCAGGTGGAGGCGGTTCGGGCCCAGGCGCATCCACAGCTGCCCGAGCTCGGGCAGCCGCTGCGCCTGCGTGGCGACGATCGAGCGCAGGTGGCTGAACCGGTCGGCGCTCAAGCCCGCCACCCAGGCTTCGCAGAGGCCCGTCATGGCCGCCCGCAGGTCGTCGACGCCGGTGAGGTGCGCGTCGAGGAAGTCGTCGGCTTCCCGGTGGGCCTGGCCGAGCTCCGACTCGACGACCTCCAGCAGGAGCGTGTCCTTCGACCGGAAGTGGTTGTAGATGGTGACCTTCGAGACCCCGGCGCGTTGCGCGACGCGGTCGAGGTTCACGGCCGGGCCTTCCTCGGTGTAGATCGCGAACGCGGCGGCCATGATGGCCTGCCGGTTGCGCGTCGCGATCTGGCCCTCCGGCTGCCGGGCCGGAACGCTCTGCCGAGCTGCCATGCGCACCACCTTCCTCGGCACCAGCATGGCATTCGCGGGGAACGGCGGGCTCAAGACACCTCCTCGAGCAGCGCCGTGAGGTCGGTGCTCACCGCGCGGCGAAGGTCTTGGCGCGAGCGCAGAACCGCGGGAAGAGCACCTCGAAGTTGCGGCGTTCGAGCAGCTCGCGGTCCGCGGGGGAGAAGAACTCGACCACGCCTTCCACGGTCTCGCGGGTCGTCGACGCCGGCATGTAGGGGTAGTCGCTGCCGAAGAGGATGTGCTCGGGTCCGACCAGCTCGGTCAGCGCCGCCAGCGTGGCCCGGTTGGCCGACATCGCCGTGTCGTAGTAGAGCCGCCGCAGGCTGCCGAGCAGGTCGGCCGGCTCGCGGTCCTTGAGCCGGCTCGCGATCGTGGCCGCGTAGGTGAGCCGCTGCGCGAGGAACGGCACGGTGCCGCCGGCGTGCGAGAGCACGAGCTTGAGCCCGGGGTGGCGGTCGAGGGTGCCGGAGTACAGCAGGTTCGCCACGGCGCGGGTGGTGTCGAAGGTGAACTCGTAGAGCGAAGGCGGCAGCCCGAACGTCGCCTGGTCCGTGGACGCCGGGATGGCCGGGTGCACGAAGGCGGTGATTTCGCGTTCGGCGAGGTGCGCGAGCACGGGTTCCAGCTGCTCGTCGCCGAGGTAGACGCCGGCCGAGTTGGAGAACAGGCCGACGCCGTCGAGCCCGAGTTCGTCCACGGCGTGGTCGATCTCGGCGATCGCGGCCGTGGCGTCGGGCAGGGGCAGAAGGGCGAACGCGCCGTAGGCTCCGTCGTTGTCGGCGACGAGCCGCGCGAATTCTTCGTTGGTATCGCGGGCGAGCCGGATGGCTTCGGGGCCGGGCACGATGGTGGTGCCGGGTGCGGTCACGGACAGCAAGGCGCCGCGGATGTCGTTGTCGCGCATGACTTCCCGGTCCGAGTCCACGTCCCAGTGGATCGGGTCGACGCCCTTGAGTTGAGGCGCGCCCGAGCTGTCGAGTGCTTTTTGGTACGGCCGCGGCAGCGCGTGGTGGTGGACGTCGAACCGGCCTGGGTGCTGCTGGGGGTCGGACATCAAGAGGCTCCAATCGGGAGAAGAGTTCGGTACGGGGTGGCGGCCGTTGACGGTGATCAGCGTGTTTCCTGGGGTAGGTGCCGCGGGTCGAGATCGGCGTACTGGCCGGCGAAGAACACGAGCGGCGGACGGTCCCAGGTCCGGACGAGGTCGACGGTGCCGACGATGATCAGGTGGTCGCCGCCGTAGCGCTGGAACTGGTTGCGGCATTCGAACTGCGCCACCGCGCCGTCGAGCATCGGCACGGCGCCGAGCCCGGTCGTCACCCCGTCGAGGCCGGCGAACTTGTCGGCCGCCGGCCGGGAAAACCTCGTGGAGAGGTCCTTTTGCCGAGCGGACAGCACGTTCACGCCGAAGCGCGGGGCCGTGGTGAACGTCGCCGAGCTCGGGGCACCGCGCGCGATGCTCCACAACACCATCGCGGGGTTCAGCGACACCGACGCGAACGAGTTCACGGTGATGCCCTCGCGTTTGCCGTCGTCGCTGAGGGTGGTGATCACGCAGACGCCGGAAGTGAACTTTCCCAACGCGGTGCGCAGCTCGCGCGCGGTGACCGCCTCGGGCGGGCAGCCGACGATCTCCTCGTCCCACACGGCGGCCTCAGAACTGCCCGCGCGGTTCGAGCCCGAACCGGTGCTGGCCGTACATGGTGCTGATCGCGTCCCAGTTGAGGCTGGCGTGCCGCGCGACGGCGTTCACGTCGCGCCAGGCCCGCTGGATGCTCGACGACATGTGCAGCCCGCGGCCGCCGACGGCGTCGAAGAGCCCGCTCGCGGCGCGCACCGCCAGCTGCACCGCGAACCCGTGGTCACGCCGGTTGCGGAACCGGGTCGCGAGCGACATCTCCTCGCCGGCCGAGACGAGGAACGCGGCGTCGGCGAGGTCGCGGCGCAGCAGCAGCTTCGCCGCGTCCAGACTGGCCGTGGCCTCGGCGATGCGCGACTGCACGTGCGCGAACTGCGCCATGCTCGCCCCGCCGCCGGACACCGCGCCGGTCGTCTTCCGCTCGCCGATCCAGTCGAGGAAGTCCCGCACCGCGCCGTCGACCATGCCGAGCGCCGGGCTGACCAGGCACGCGGGCAGCACCGAGAGCAGCGGCAGCGTGTGCACCGGGTTGCCGCTCACGGCGAACCCGGGGGCCGTGCCGGTCGCGAGGTTCTCCACCAGTACGTGCCGGTGCTCCGGCACGAACACCGGCTCCTCGATGGCCACGGACTTGCTGCCGGTGCCGGCCAGACCGACCGTGTGCCAGTCGTCGATGATCGTGAGGTCGGCGCGGGGGACGAGGGAGAACCCGGCGCGCGGCGCGGCGCCGTCGGCCGGGAACATCGTGCCCAGCAGGAAGAAGCCGCTGTTGTCGCAGTTGCTCGTGAACGACCAGCGGCCCGAGACCTCGAACCCGCCCGGCGCGGCCTCCGCGCGGCCGGCCGGCATGTACGACCCGGCCACGATGGTGCCCGGGTCGGCCCACACCTCCTCCTGCGCGGGGAGCGGGAACAGCGCGGTGAACCACTGGTGCACCATGCCGAGGCTCGCGCACCACGCGGAGCTGCCGCAGCCCTGCGCGAGCTCGAGATCGATGTCGACCAGCGCGTCGAACCCGAGCTCGAACCCGCCGAAGCGGCGCGGCTGCATGAGCTTGAACAGCTCCGCCTCACGCAGCGCGTCGATGGTCTCCGGCGACACGCGCCGGTCGCGCTCGGTCTGCTCGGCGCGCGAAGACAGCATCGGGACGAGCGCGCGGGCCCGGGCGACGAGCTCGTCGACCGACGTCGCGGGCTCGCGCACTCCGGGGCTGCGCTGGTGAGCGGTCATGGGAACCTCCGGTTCGACCGAGGTGGAGGAGCTCTCCGAGAGCTGAACTGTACGGTACAGTAAAGGCGACGGGTGTCGCGGCGCAAGAGGGCCGCGGTCGGCGCCGAATACAGTCGTCCGCATGAGCAGGAGTGAGGGGCCGCCCGGGGCCAACCCGCCGCCGCAGTACCCGATCGAATCCGTGGACAACGCGCTCAAGCTGTTGCTGCTGTTCGGCGAACGCTCGGAGGTACGCCTGGCCGAGGTGAGCGAGTACCTCGGCGTGGCCTCGTCCACGGCGCACCGGCTCATGGCCATGCTGCTCTACCGCGGTTTCGTGCGCCAGAACCCGGCCACGAAAGCCTATGAACCGGGCACCGCGCTGACCGGCGTCGCGTTCTCGATCCTGGAGCGCTTCGACTTCCGCCAGGTGCTGCGGCCCTACCTCGAACGCCTCAACGCGCAGCTGCGCGAGACCGTGCACCTCGGCGTGCTCGACGGCACGAGCGTGCGGTTCGTCGACGCGATCGAGAGCCCGCAGGCCGTGCGCGTGGCCTCGCGGCTGGGCAGTTCGCTGCCGGCGAGCTCGACGTCTTCGGGCAAGGCGATGCTCGCCGGGCTGACCACCGACCAGCTCCACGTGCTGTACCCGGCCGAGGGGATCGAGGGGCTCACGGAGAAGAGCATCCGCACGCGCGACGAGCTCGAAAGCGAGCTCGAGCGGGTGCGCCGGCAGGGCTACGCGACGAGTTCGGAGGAGAGCGAGGCCGGGGTGTCGTCGGTGGCCGTCGCTTTCCCGAGCACGGTCGCCGCGGGGCGGATCTCGTTCAACGTCGCGGTGCCGGCGAGCCGGATGCCGGACTCGCAGCGGGCGATCGTCGCGAAGACGCTGCAGACCATCGTGAGCGAGGCGGCGCCGCTCCTGCACAGCTGACGCCGAATTTTTCACCGCGGCGGTGACCGGGCCCAGGCCCTGGTCACCGCCGCTTTTTGTGCTCCGGGGCCGCCCTCCGAGGGTCACCTACCCGGGCGGTTCGCCCATTAGCCTGTTGTCGTTCTGCTGTGCAGAAGCTTACTCTTTCGTTTGCGGTCGTCACGAAGACGACATACGGAAGGAGAACGAGATGCCGGTTGTGCACGCTGATCGCGCGAAGTGCAAGGGCTGGGCCAACTGCGTGGTGGGTGCCGACGACGTGTTCGACATCGACGACGACGGCGTGGTCACGCTGCTGCGCGAGGCGATCGGGCCGGACGAGGTCGGCCGGGTCGGCGAGGTCGCCCGCGCGTGCCCGGAAGCGGCGCTGGCGGTGGACGAGGCGTGAACGCGGGCACGGTCGTCGTCGGCGCGTCGGTCGCCGGCGTGCGGGTGGCGCAGGCCCTGCGGACCTCCGGTCACGACGGCCGGATCGTGCTGGTGGGCCAGGAGGACGAGCTGCCCTACGACAAGCCGCCGCTGTCGAAGAGCGTGCTCGCGGGCACGGCCGGGCTCGACGACGTGCGGCTGCTCACCGCACAAGACGCCGTCGACCAGGGCATCGAGCTGGAGCTGGGCCGCGCCGCCACCCGGCTCGACCTGGGCGCCTCCACCGTCCACCTGGCCGACGGGACGGAGCTCGGCTACACCGACCTGGTGATCGCCACCGGTGCGACCGCGCGGCCGGCCGGCTGGGAGCACCTCCCCGGGGTGCACGCGCTGCGCACCGCCGCGGACGCGAGCGCACTGCGGGCAGACCTCGACCGCGGTGGCCCGCTCGTGGTGATCGGCGGCGGGTTCATCGGTGCCGAGGTCGCCGCCACCGCGCGCGGGCTCGGCGTGGCCGAGGTGACGGTGCTCGACGCGACACCGTCGCTGCTGGCCCGCTCGGTGCCGGGGGTGGTCGGGGACCGGGTCGCCGATCTGCACCGGCGCCACGGCGTGCAGGTGCGGCTCGGCGTGAAGGTCGAGAGCGTCTCGCAGACCGCCGACGGGCTGCGGATCCGGCTCGCCGACGGGTCCTCGGTGGACGCCGCAACCGTGGTCGTCGGCATCGGCGCCGTGCCCGCCGACGCGTGGGTGGCCGGCTCCGGGCTGAAGGTCGACGACGGGGTGGTCTGCGACCCGTTCGGCCGGGCCGCGCCGCACGTGTTCGCCGTCGGCGACGTGGCGCGCTGGCAGACTTCCCGCCACGGCCGGGCCGTGCGGGTCGAGCACTGGACCAACGCGGTCGAACAGGCCGCGGCGGTCGCGCACACCCTCGCGCACCCCGAAGACCCGCGGGCGCACGCGCCGGTGGAGTACGTGTGGACCGACCAGTACGACTGGCAGCTCCAGATCGTCGGCACCCCCGTGGCCGGCACCGAAAGCCGGTTCGTGCACCGGACCGAGAACTCGTTCGCCGCGGTCTTCGGCACCGCCGGACGGTTCGCCGGCGCCGTGGTCGTGAACTGGCCGCGAGCGCTGGTCGGCTGCCGCCGCGCACTTTCCGCCGGCACTTCGTCGGCGGAGGTCTGCGCACACCTGACTTCCGAAGCTGCTCTCTGAAAGGAACCGAAGTGGACTACGTGCTCAATCCGAAGGACATCTCCTGGCACCGCCTCGAAAAGCCCGGCTTCCCCGGCATCGGGTTCGAGTTCAGCGAGAGTGTGGTCGACGCCGACTACACGTCCGTCTACAGTGTCCAGCTCTCGAAGATCGGGCCGGGCGGCAAGTCGAAGCTGCACCGCGACCCGTACAACCACGCCTTCTACGTCACCGCCGGCAGCGGATCGGTGCGCATCGGCAAGGACTCGTGGGACGTCGAGGTCGGCAGCGTGATCAAGATCCCGTCCGGGGAGATCCACGGCTTCTCCAACACCGGTGACACTGACCTCGAGTTCGTCGTGATCTACGACCCGCCCTACGTGGCCGGCACCGACCCGGTGCAGACGCTCGAAAACTGATGTTTCGCCGGCGGGGGCGCGCCGCCCCCGCCGGTCCCCCTCCCCGTCCACATGAGACCCACCGGAGTGTCCATGTCCAGCGATTCGACCCTGCGCAGATCGGTCCTCGTCAGCCTCGCCGGCTCCGCCATCGAGTGGTACGACTTCTTCGTCTACGCCTCGGCCACCGCGCTCGTGTTCACGAAGCTCTTCTTCCCGGCGAGTGACCCGTTCGCCGCCACTCTGCTCGCCTTCAGCACCTTCGCCGTGGGCTTCGTGGTCCGGCCCATCGGCGCCGCCGTGTTCGGCCACTTCGGCGACCGCGTCGGGCGCAAACCCGCGCTCGTCACGGCCATGCTCACCATGGGCGTGGCGACGACCGCGGTCGGGCTGTTGCCGCCGTACGCGTCGATCGGGGCCGCCGCGCCGATCCTGCTCGTGGTGCTGCGCCTCGTTCAGGGCCTCGCGCTCGGCGGCCAGTGGGGCGGTGCCGTGCTGCTCGTGACCGAGGCCGCGCCGGCGAGCCGCCGCGGGTTCTACGGCAGCTTCGCGCAGCTCGGGGTGCCGATCGCGCTGATCCTCTCGAACGTGGTGTTCCTCGTCGCGTCGGCCACGCTGTCGGAAGACGCCTTCCTCACCTGGGGCTGGCGGGTGCCGTTCCTGCTGAGCATCCTGCTCGTCGGCGTCGCGCTCTACGCCCAGAGCCGCGTCGAGGAGCAGGCACCGGACCGGTCTCGCCGCGGCGGCCGCGCCCCGCTGGTCGAGCTGCTCCGCCGCTACCCGCGCCAGATCCTGCTCGCCGCCGGCGCCACGATGGTCGGCGGCACCAGCTACTACCTGCTCGCCGTGTACCTCGTCTCCTACGCCACCGGCCCGCTGCACCAGTCGCGCGGCACCGTCCTCATCGGAGTGCTGGTGTCCGCCGTGGTCTGCGCGCTGGTGATGCCCGCCGCCGCGGCCTGGTCCGACGTGGTCGGCCGCCGCCGGGTGTTCCTGCTGGGCGCCGGATTGCTGGCGGCGTGGGCGTTTCCGCTGTTCCGGCTCGTCGAGTCGGGCTCACCCGTGCTCATCGGCCTCGGGCTCGTCGTCGGGCAGGCGTTTTTCGCCATGACCTACGGCCCGGCGCCCGCGCTGTTCGCCGAACTCTTCGGCGCCCGCGTGCGCTACACCGGCATTTCGCTGGGCTACCAGATCGGCTCCGTCCTCGGCGGCGCCTTCGCCCCGATCATCGCCACGACCCTGCTGGCGGGCACGAACTGGTCGGGCTCCATCGCGCTGTACCTGATCGCGGTCTGCGCGCTGTCGTTCGTCGCCGTCTGGTTCGCCCCGCGGCGGCCGGAGCCGGGCGCGGCCGCCAGAGTCCTCGTCGCTTCACCGAGCGCCGAGGACCTGAGCCGCTAGACCACGACCGTGCAATAGAGCCGATGCCCGTCCGCCTTCGCGCCCTGGGCCAGCGCACCGAGTTCCTTGAGAAACGCGACGAGATCCTCGGCCGCACCACGCTCGTTCCGTTCCACGAAGGCCACGGCGGCGACACGCAGCGCGTCGTCGTCGGCCGTGGCCAGCCCGTCACGGAAGGACTCGGCCAGTGACAGCACCACGGCCTCGCCGTCGCCGACTTCCTCGACCACCGGGCAGTGCGCCGGGTCGGCCTCGACCTCGTCGATCGTCCGCCCGGTCAGCACCGCCTCGACCGGCAGCAGGTCGAAAAACGGATCGGCCCCCTTCACCGCGAGTTCGGGGTAACCCTCGCACCGGGCCGTGTCCGGTTCCGTGAAGGTCCGGGCGGCCATCGCGTCGTCGACAGCGACGAAGTAGTCGTACAGCACCCGCGAACACTAGCGGGCGGGCACGAACTTTCCCACGGTCGAACGCACAATGTCGTTCAGCAGCGGGAAGTTCGTGCCCGCCCGGGCGAAATCAGCCGGCTCGAACCGCGTCTCCGTCGCCCGGCCACGGGCCGATGACCGGACCCGGCGCCACCGGCTCTTCCGCGACCGGCCCCCGGCTCCCGAACACCACCGGCCGGCGCGGTGTGGTGTCGTGGTGGAGCTGGAACACGTCGAAGCGGTTGTACGCGCCGATGATGTCGTGCATCTGCTTCGGCTGGATGCACCGCGCCAGATCGATCTCCGCGTACACGATGCCTTCCTCGTCGATCAGCGGCTCGACCACCGGGTTGCCGTCCGGGCCGAAGATGCCGGACAGCGCGCTGTTCGGGCGGCGCATGGCCTTGGCGATCTCCGGATCGTCGCCGGCGGCGATCTCGATCATCTCGTCGGTGATGGTGGAGCAGGCGACCACGGAGAACAGCTTGCCCTCGAAGGCGTGGGCGGCGCTGCGCACGGCGATGGCCTGGGCCATGTCGTAGTCGGCCGGGGCCACGGGCAGGGAGATGTAGCTCGCGACGTGCACGAGCTCGCCCTGGGCCAGCAGGGAAAACCGCGCGAGCGTGTTCGTGTTCTCGCCGCACGCCAGCGCACCCAGTGGGCCGACGGCGGAGTCGAGCACGCGCACGGTGCTGCCGTCGCCGCCGCCCCACGTCAGTTTCTCGGCCCACGTCGGCACGAGCTTGCGGTGGACGTTGAGCACGGAGCCGTCGGGGCCGATGGTGACCACGCTGTTGTAGATCAGCCCGAGGCTGTGCCGGCTGCGTTCGTTGACGCCGATGACCACCGTGGTCTTCGTGGCCGCGGCGGCCGCGCGCAGGGCGTCGAGGTGCGGGCCGGGGATGTCGATGGCGCAGCGGTAGAGCCGTTCGTACCACGGCGAACCCTGCACGGGGTTCATCGTCCAGTTCCAGTACGGATAACCGGGCACGAACACCTCGGGGAACGCGATCAGGGAGGCACCGTTCGACGCGGCCTCACCGATCAGCGCGACCGCCTTCGCCACGGTCGCGGCGGTGTCGAGGTACACGGGCGCGGCCTGCACGGCGGCGGCGGTGAACCGGGGGAAATCTTCCACGATCAGACGCTCCTGTCTCGGGTTCCGGCAGCGACGGGGGTCCAGCGCGTGCGCGAAGGCTCCTTCGCGTGCAGCGTGAGCAGCGGACGCGCACGGCCTCCGCTCGGGGGTTTGGTCTCGCCGCCGGCCTGGATCGGCGGCCAGTAGGCGCCGGGCCCGGAGTAGCCGAGCTCGGTGGCCGCGTGCAGCGACCACGACGGGTCGTGCAGGTGCGCGCGGCCGATGCCGGCGAGGTCGGCGCGGCCGGCCAGCACGATCGAGTTGGCGTCGTCACACGTCGAGATGCCGCCGACGGCGATGGTGGGGATGCCGACGTCGGCACGGATCCGTTCGGCGAACGGGGTCTGGTAGCTGCGGCCGAAAGCCGGCTTCTCGAAAGCGACGACCTCGCCACTGGACACGTCGATCGCGTCGACGCCGTGCGCGGCCAGCGCGGCGGCCACCCGCACGCTGTCCTCGATCGTCGTCCCGCCTTCGGCCCAGTCGACGGCCGAGATCCGCACCACGAACGGCTTGTAGCGCGGCCACCCCGCCCGCACCGCCGCGACCACGGCCAGCGGGAACCGCAGCCGTGCTTCGAGGTCACCGCCGTAGGCGTCCGTGCGGTGGTTGGTCAGCGGCGAGAGGAACGCCGAGAGCAGGAAGCCGTGCCCGGCCTGCAGCTCCAGCACGTCGAAGCCCGCGGAATCGGCGCGTCGGGCCGCGGCCGCGAAGTCGTCGACGAGGTCCTGCAGCTCTTCTTCCGACAGCTCATGCGGCACCGGCAGGTTCCCGTACGCGAGCGGCGAAGGGGCGACGGTCCGCCAGCCGTTCGCGGTGAGCGCGCCGCCGAGCGGGCCGCGGTCCGGCACCGTCGTGGAGCCCTTCGGCCCGGAGTGGCTCAGCTGCACGCCGATCAGCGCACCGCTGTGCGCGTGCACGGCCGCGGTGACCCGACGCCACGCCCGGGCCTGCTCGTCGGTGTAAAGACCCGGGCACGCCGGGGTCACGCGACCGCGCGCGGTCACCGCGGTCATCCCGGTGAACACCAGGCCCGCGCCGCCGAGCGCCTTGCCGGACAGGTGCAGCAACTCGGCCTCGCCCGGCACGCCGTCCACCGCGCTGTACGTGGTCACCGGCGCGGCCACGATGCGGTTGCGCAGGTGCTGCCCCGCCAGGTCGAACGGCTGGAACAGCGGGGGTGTGCCCTCGTCGCGGCCACCGGCGGTGTTCTCGCTGAACCAGCGGTCGAGCGACCGGATGTACTCGGGGTCGCGCAGCCGGAGGTTGTCATAGGTCACGCGGCGGCTGCGCGTGAGCAGGTTGAACGCGAACTGCGGCGGCTCCTGGCCCACGACGTGGTCGATCGTCTCGAACCACTCCAGGCTCGCCTGGGCCGCGCGCTGCGTCGACTCGACCACGGGCCGGCGCTCGGCCTCGTAGTGGGCCAGCGCCGCGGGCAGGTCGCCGGGAGTGGTCTCGAGCGCGGCGGCCAGCGCCAGTGCGTCTTCCATGGCGAGCTTGGTGCCGGACCCGATCGAGAAGTGCGCGGTGTGCGCGGCGTCGCCGAGCAGCACGACGTTGCCGTGGCGCCAGGTCTCGTTGCGCACGGTGGTGAAGCGCAGCCACTTCGAGTTGTTGGTGAGCAGCTCGGCGTCCCCGAGGAAGCCGCGCAGCAGCTCGTGGCAGCGTTCGACACTCGCGGTGTCGCTCACACCCGGGCCGAACGAGCCGTCGGTGAAGCCGGCGCGCCGCCACGTGCGGTCGTTCACCTCGACGATGAACGTGCTGCGGTCGGCGCTGATCGGGTACGCGTGCACCTGCACCGGGCCGAACTCGGTCTCCTCGACCACGAAGGTGAACGCTTCGAGCACCCGGTCGGTGGCCAGCCACATGTAGTGGCTCTCGCGCACGTCGAGCGACGGCCGGAACACGTCTTCGAACCGCCGGCGGATGGCCGAGTTCACGCCGTCGGCCGCGATCACGAGGTCGTACTCGGCCGCGAGCTGCTCGACGTCGGGCGCTTCGGTGCTGAAGCGCACGTCCACGCCGACGTCGTGGCACCGGCGCTGCAGGATCTGCAGCAAGCGCTTGCGCTCGATGGCGGCGAACCCGTGGCCGCTCGAGGTCTGCGTGGTGCCGCGGTAGCACACGTCGATGTCACTCCACCGGGCGAAATCGCGCTCCATCAAGGAGAACACGGCCGCGTCGGCGTTGGTGATGCCCTCCAGCGTCTCGTCGGAGAACACCACGCCGAAGCCGAATGTGTCGTCGGCCGCGTTGCGTTCCCACACGGTCACTTCGCGGTTCGGGTCGAGCTGCTTGGCGAGCGCGGCGAAGTACAACCCGCCGGGGCCACCGCCCACGATGGCGATCTTCATGTTCCGGGCACCTCCTGTTCCTGAAAGCTCAGCGCGGAGAGCACTTTGTCGGGCCACGGCGTCGCGGCGGGGGAGTCGGGTTCGGCGTGGACCACCACGACGGTGCCGTCGGCGGCCGCGCCGTTCGGCCCGACCACGTCGAACCCGAACGTGAGCGAAGTGCGCCCGATCCGGGCCACGCGCATGGTCACGCGCACCTCGTCGCCGAACCAGAGCCGGCCTCGGTAGTTCACCTCGTGGCGCACCCGCGGGGTGCGGCCGAAGAGCCACGCGAGCCCGTGGCCTCGCAGCAGCGAAGCCTCGGCTTCCTCGGCCCAGCGCAGCACGGCGGAGTTGTGCTGGTGGCCCGACGCGTCCGTGTCGTGCCATTCGACCGTGCGCACGATCGTGGTCTGCGGACCGGCGAGTTCGGCGGGCTTCGCGGATTCGGATGTCGGCATGAGTTTTTCCTCCTGGCGCCCTTGACATCGTGAACGGTATAGCTGAACTATGACTGTCGTCAAGAAAACGACATACGAACCGGGGAAGGCGCGATGACCACGTACAGCGATGACCAGCTCGGTCGGGCGCGGGTCGCCGACAACGACGACCTGACCGCCTACTACGAAAAGCTCCAGGCCCTCGACGCCGGTGCACTGTGGACGATCGCCAACAAGATCGAGCCGTGGTACCCGCAGCCGCAGTCGGTACCGATCAAGTGGAGCTACGCCGAGCTGCGTCCGCTGGTGCTGGAAGCGCTCAAGCTGGTGAGCGGTGACGACGCCGGCCGGCGCGTGGTCGCGCTGTACAACCCGAAGCGGCGTGACATAGCGGCCACCGTGGGCCTGCTCTACAGCGGCCTGCAGGTGATGGGGCCGGGCGAGTCGATGACGGCGCACCGCCACCAGGCCGCGGCGCTGCGGTTCGTGCTCGAAGGCACCGGCGCGTGGACGATCGTCGACGGGCAGAAGCTCAAGGTCGGCCCGCGTGACTTCGCCATCACGCCGAACTGGACCTGGCACGAACACGGCAACGAGGGCATCGAAGGCGTCGACGGCCCGGTGATCTGGCAGGACGGCCTCGACATCCCGCTGGTGAACGCGCTCGACGCGCCGTTCTACGAGGTGCACCCGGACATTTACCAAAAGCAGGAAGGCGTGGTGAACTCCTCGCTGCTCACCTACGGCGCCGGACAGCTGCGGCCCTTCGGCGACACCTGGCACAAGAGCCACTCGCCGCTGCTGGCCTACCCGTGGGAACCGACCTACGACGCGCTGCTGAACGCGGCCAAGGCGAGTGACGGTTCGCCGTACGACGGCATCATCATGGAGTACAGCAACCCGCTCACCGGCGGCTCGGTGATGCCGACGATGAGCGCGCACATGCAAATGCTGCGCCCCGGTGAAGCCACGCTGGCCCACCGGCAGGTCGGCTCGAAGATCTACACCGCGGCCAAGGGCAGCGGTACCTCGATCGTGGCGGGTCAGCGCATCGACTGGACCGAGGGCGACATCTTCTGCGTGCCGTCCTGGGCGTGGCACGAGCACGCCAATGCCAGCCGCTCCGACGACGCGTGCTTGTTCTCCTTCAACGACTTCCCGGTCATGCGTTCGCTCGGCTTCTTCCGCGAAGAGGCCTATTCGGACAACAACGGCCACCAGGCCCTCGCCTGAGTCCTGTTCTCTTCGAAACCGCTGTCGAAACTGCTTGTGAGATGGAGTCCCTTCATGTTGCTTGTCACGTTCACCGGGCCCGACGGTGCCGATCGGCTCGGCATCCAGGACGGCACCGACGTGGTCGACGTCGCGGCCGCGGCGGTCGAGCGCGGGGTGACGGCGCCGGCGTCGCTGCTCGACGTGGTGCGCGGCGGCGACCTCGCCGTGCTGGAATCCCTGGCCGACGTCCGCGGCGCGCGCCGTCCACTGGAGACGGTGACCCTGCGCGCGCCGTTGCGGCCCGGCAAGATCGTGGGCGTCGGCCTCAACTACACCGAGCACGTGGCGGAGTCCGCGCGCACGCTCGACACCGACAAGGAGCTGCCGCAGCGCCCGGTGCTGTTCAGCAAGCCGGCCACCGCCGTCGTCGGGCCAGAGGAGCCGATCCAGCACAACGGCGACCTCACGGCGCAGCTGGACTGGGAGTGCGAGCTCGCCGTGGTGATCGGGAAAACGGCGAAGCGGGTGTCCGTCGCGGACGCGATGGACCACGTGTTCGGCTACAGCATCGTCAACGACATCAGCGCCCGCGACCAGCGCCGCTCGGGGCAGTGGTTCTTCTCGAAGGGCCAGGACTCCTACGCACCGTTCGGCCCGGCGATCCGCACCGCCGGCGACCTGGCCGACCCGTACGCGCTGGAGCTGTCCTTGCGCGTGAACGGTGACGTGAAGCAGAAGTCGAGCACGAAGTACATGCTCTTCAAGATCGCCGAGCTCATCGCGGACATCAGTTCCGGCATGACGCTGGAGCCGGGTGACGTGATCGCCACCGGTTCGCCCGCCGGCGTCGGCGCCAGCTTCACCCCGCAGCAGTTCCTGCGTCCCGGCGACGTCGTCGAAGCGTCCATCCAGGACATCGGCACGCTGCGCAACCCCGTGGTGGACGCCCGATGAAAAGCTCCTACCGCATCGGCCAGATCGTGCCGAGCTCCAACGTCACGATGGAGACGGAGATCCCGGCGATCTTCCGGGCCCGGGAGACCGTGACGCCGGAACGGTTCACGTTCCACTCCAGCCGCATGCGCATGAAACACGTGAACGCCGAAGAACTGGCCGCGATGGACGCCGACTCCGGCCGGTGCGCCGCCGAGCTGTCCGACGCGCACGTGGACGTGCTCGGCTACGCCTGTCTCGTCGCGATCATGAGCATGGGCAAGGGCTACCACCGCGCGTCCGAGGAACGGCTCACGCGGATCACCGAGGAGAACGACGCGCCGGCGCCGGTCGTCACGAGCGCGGGTGCACTGGTGAGCGCGCTCGACGTGCTGGGCGCGAAGTCGATCGCCGTGTTGTGCCCCTATATGAAGCCGCTGACGGAAACCGTCGTGGACTACCTCCGGCACGAGGGGACCGAGGTGACGGACTACGTCGCCCTCGAGATCCCCGACAACCTCGAGGTCGCCGCGCACGATCCGCGCAAGCTCGTGCCGCTCGCGCGCGACCTCGACCACGAAGGCGCCGACGCTGTGGTGCTCTCGGCCTGCGTGCAGATGCCTTCGCTGGCCTCGATCGACATCGTCGAGAACGAGCTGGGCAAACCCGTGCTGTCGGCCTCGATCGCCACCGCCCACCAGATGATGCGCGCGCTCGGCCTGCCCGCCGTCGCGCCCGGCGCCGGGGCGCTGCTGTCCGGCCGCTACGCCGAATCCCCCTATCCGGTCCCGCCGGCCGCCCGCTGACGGACTCCCAGGAAAGGCCGCCCATGGCGCTCACGCCCTCGGCCCACGTCGACTCGTTCTGCCGCGACAACCTGCCGGCCGAGGCGGACTGGCCCGAGTTCCGCTTCACCCTGCCGGAACTCGCGTACCCCGCCCGGCTCAACTGCGCGGTCGAACTCCTGCACGGGGCCATCACGCGCTTCGGGCCGGACCGCCCGTGTCTCGTCACCGACGCCGGGACCTGGACCTACGGCGACCTCGCGCGCCGCAGCGACCAGGTCGCCCACGTGCTCGTGGCCGATTTCGGGGTGGTGCCGGGAAACCGGGTGCTGCTGCGCGGGCCGAACAACCCGTGGCTGGTCGCGACCTGGTTCGCCGTGCTCAAGGCCGGTGCGGTGCCCGTGACGACCATGCCGCTGCTGCGCGCGGGTGAGGTCGACGATCTGGTGGAGCTCACGCGGCCGGGCCTGATCGTGACCGACCACCGTTTCGCCGCCGACCTCGACGCGATGGCGCACGCGGTGCCGATCCTCGAGTACGGAGGTCCGGGCACGGCCGACCTCACGGCGCGGGCCGCCGGCAAGAGCGGCGAGTTCGCGTGGGTCGACACGGCGGCCGACGACGTGGCGCTGCTGGCTCCGACGTCGGGGACCACGGGCAAGCCCAAGGCCACCATGCACTTCCACCGCGATGTGCTGGCCAGCACGGACACGTTCGCGCGGCACGTGCTGAAACCGGTGCCGGACGACGTGTTCACCGGCACGCCGCCGATCGGGTTCACCTTCGGCCTCGGCGGGCTGGTCGTGTTCCCGCTGCGATTCGGTGCGTCGACGTTGCTCATCGAGAAGGCGTCACCGGAAGAGCTGGCGAACGCGATCGAGCGCCACCACGTCACGGTGCTGTTCACCGCGCCCACGGCGTACAAGGCGATGCTGGCTTCGGGCAAGGCGCCGGCGCTGGCGAAGCTGCGGCGATGCGTGTCGGCGGGGGAGCACCTGCCGGTGGCCACGTGGGAGGAGTTCGAGCGGGCCACGGGCATCCGGATCATCAACGGCATCGGCGGCACCGAACTGCTGCACATCTTCATCGCCGCGGCCGACGACGACATCCGGCCCGAGTCGACCGGCCGCGTGGTGCCGGGCTTCGAGGCCGTGGTGCTCGACGAAGCGGGTGAACCGGTGCCGGACGGCACGCCCGGCCGGCTCGCGGTGAAGGGCCCGACCGGCTGCCGCTACCTCGCCGATCCGCGGCAGAAGACGTACGTGCAGAACGGCTGGAACCTCACCGGGGACACCTACGTCCGGGATGCCGACGGCTATTTCTGGTACCAGGCCCGCAATGACGACATGATCGTGTCGTCCGGGTACAACATCGCCGGACCCGAGGTGGAGCAGGCGCTGCTGCGGCATCCGGACGTGGTCGAGGCCGCCGTGGTCGGTGCGCCGCACCGGGATCGGGGCACCATCGTGCACGCGTTCGTCCACTTGAGACCCGGTGCGGCGGAAGACGTGAAGGCGCTGCAGGACTTCGTGAAGCAGACGATCGCACCATACAAGTACCCGCGGGCGGTCGAGTTCGTGACCGAGCTGCCGAAGACGCCGAGCGGGAAGATCCAGCACTACCGGCTGCGGCGGTTGCTGGCCGACCGAGGCGAATAGCGCCGGACTACACGACGAAACGGGCGGCTCCCGGGAAATCCCGGGAGCCGCCCGTTTCGTGTTCGGCTGCGGCTCAGCCGGTGGCGATGCTGTGGAACCCGCCGCGGTAGAACAGCAACGGGTTGGCGTCGTGGCCCGGGCTCATCTCCACCACGCGGCCGACCACGATGTGGTGGTCGCCGGCCTCGTGCTCGGCGTCGATCTCGCAGTCGAGCCACATCAGGCTTTCAGTGAGCACCGGGTTGCCCGCCGCCGTCTCGTGGTGCACCACGCCGCCCCAGCGGTCGGTTCCCTTGCGGGCGAACGCGGACGCGACTTCACGATGGTTGTCCCCGAGCACCGACACGGCGAACCGGCCGGTGGGGCGGATCAGCGGATAGGTGCTCGACGTCTTGGCCACGCCGATCGAGATGAGCGGCGGTTCCAGGGACACGCTGTGGAACGACTGGCAGGTGAACCCCAGCCGTTCTCCCTGCGGTGCGGTCGCGCCGATCACGACGACGCCGGAGGCGTACCGGCTCAGGGCATCGCGGTAGGCGCGGGAATCGAGGACGTCGTTCACGGGATCCGCACCCCCTCGGCCAGGCGCGCGAGCTGCCCGATCTGCTGCGCGTAGCGGGCGGCGGCCTCGTCGGCGAGCTGGTCGAGGCGGTCCATCGACGACGTCGTGAAGAACCAGCCGCGGCCCGGCACCACGGCGCCGAGCTCGGTGAGCAGCGGCGCCAGGTGCGCGTCGACGCCCATGGCGTGGCCCGGGTCGCCGCCGGTCATCACCGGGATCGCGGTCACGCCGGCCAGCGCGTCCGCGGCGTAACGGTCGAGGAACGCCTTGAGCAGCCCGGTGTAGGTCGCTTTGTACGTGGGGCTCGCGAACACCACGAGATCACTGGCGGCGACCCGCTCGTTGAGCGCGGTCATGACCTCCGACGGCCACGCGAAGATCTCCGCGGTGTGCTCGGCCAGGTCGATCACCTGACGGTCGGTGTCGTCCTTCACCAATCGGTCGAGCAACGCCTCGGCGACCTGGCGCGTGCGCGAAGCGGGTTTGGGGTTTCCCACGACGATGGTGGTTTTCATAGCTGCTCCGTCCGGCCCGCAGGGGCGATCTGTACGCAGCTGGTACGAGGTCTTGTGGCTCGTACAGCCCCGCACCGGCTTTCGGTGCGGGCCGCGTCTGGGCGCGGAATGCGTCGACGCTAGCGCAGCGCTCAAGGCCGGTCAACGGCGTCGGAGGGAAGTAACACCTGAGGGTTATGGAGAGGTTCGGCAGGCGGATCGAGAATGTCGGAGAACCGGATCGGTTCGGCGCCAGACGTCTTCTCTCCGAGGAATGTGATCACCGTGGACGATGATTTCATCAAGCCCAATCCCATTCGGGACTCGACGAACAAACTGAAGCTGAGCGTCTTCGGCGCGAACGGGAAGGGTGGTGCGTTCACCTTTCACCCGGACCGGTTCTCCGGCGACTGGGACGCCAACGTGCGGGTGGCGAAGAAAGCCGACGAGCTCGGCATCGAAGGATTCGTGTCCGCGTCACGCTGGCGTGCTTTCGGCCGCGGCGGTCACTATTCGGGTGATGTGATGGAGACCCTGACCTGGGCCGGTGCCATCGCCGCGGTCACCGAGCGGATCAGCGTGATCAGCACGGTGGCGGTGTCGCTGATCAACCCGGCGTTCGTGGCGAAGGCCGAAGCGACCATCGACCTCATTTCGCGCGGACGCGCCGGGATGAACCTGGTGTGCGGTTGGTTCCAGCCGGAGTTCGACCTGTTCGGAGTCGAGCTGAAGGAGCACAGCGACCGGTACGCCTATGGCGACCAGTGGATGGAGGTGTTCGACAAACTGTGGTCCTCGACCGAGGAATTCGATCTGCACAATGAGGCCTTCAGCGTCAAGGACGCCATTTCGCAACCGCGTCCGCTGCAGTCGCGCCCGGTGCTGCTGAACGCGGGCGGATCACCGCGCGGTCGGCAGTTCGCCGCCCAGCACGCCGAAGTCGCGTTCACCATTCCGGACGATCCCGATCCGCGCGCGGTCAAGGAGCGAGTGGCCGAGTACCGCGAAGACGCGCGCAAGAAGTTCGGCAAGGAGATCCAGATCTGGCTTTCCGCCTACGTCGTGCAGGAGGACACCACGGCCGAAGCCGAGGCGTATGCCCACGACTACATCGTGACCCAGGGCGACGACGAGGCCGTGATGGAGATGATCACCGCCAACATCCCCAACTCGCAGACCATGCCGGCCGGGCGGATGGCCGAGATGGCCTACGAGTTCAAGGCGGGCTACGGCGCGTACCCGCTGGTGGGCTCGGCGAGCGACATCGCGAAGCGCATCGGGGAGCTGTCCGACGCCGGCGTCGACGGCCTGATGCTGCTGTGGCTGGACTACGAGGACGGGCTGGCGAAGTTCGCCGCCGACGTGCTGCCGCGGCTGGAGGAAGCCGGGCTGCGTTCGCCTGCTGCGTCGGAGTGAGCTGAGTCCGCGGCCGGGTCCGTCCTCTCCAGGGCGGACCCGGCCGTTGGCGTTCAGCGGTACCGGACTTCAGCGGCCGTCAGTGCCCGAAAGCCTCGTGCAGCCACCAGGAACCGCCGTCCGACGTGATCTTGGCGTCGATCACCAGCGGTCGGCGGGGCCCGGCCGCCAGCCAGTCCGCCACCGCGCCGAGGTCCTTGACGGAGCGCGCGGTGAGCCCTTCGCACCCGAGCCCACGGGCCAATGCGGCCAGATCCTGGTCGGGGAACGTCACGTTGTCCAGGCCCGGGGTATCGGCGCCGAAGTGGTGGACTTCGGCGCCGTACATGGCGTCGTTGTAGACCACGACCAGCAGCGGCAGTTGGAGCCGCGCCGCGGTTTCCAGTTCGGACAGTCCCATCAGGAACCCGCCGTCGCCGAGCGCGGCCACGGGCAGGCGGTCCGGCCGGGCCAGCGCGGTGCCGATGCCGGTGGCCAGCCCGAGCCCGACCGACTGGAACGCCTGCGTGAAGCAGAAGCCGTTCTCGTCGGGCACGTCGAGGTACATGCTGGGGTAACCGAGGAAGTTGCCCGAGTCGACCGACACGGTCCGCTCGCGCGGCAGAAGCCGGTTGAGGTGTGCCGACAACGTGCGCGGGTCGATGCGGTCCACTGTGGACGCATCGTCGAACGACAGCTGGTTCCACCGCAGGCCCGTGCGGATCCGCTCACCGATCTCGGTCCGCCGGTAACCGGTTCGGGGTTCCGATCCGAGCAAGCTGGTCGCGGCGTGGGCCGTTTCCGCCACCCCGCCGTGCAGGCCGAGGTCCACCTTGCGGTGCCGGCCGAGCGCGGTGGGGTCGAGGTCGACCTGCACCAGCCGCGCGTCGTTGCTGATCAGCGCACCGTGGCGGGTCGTCCACATGTTGAGCGCGCACCCGAACGAGACCACCAGGTCGGCCCGGGAGATCAGCTCGACGGTGAGCGGCGACGCGAACCCGCCGGACACGTCGATGCTCCACGGGTCGTCGTTGAACAGGCCGCGGCTCACCGCCGACGTCGCCAGCAACGCGCCCGCCTGGCGGCCGAGCTCGCGCACCGCCTCGGCGGCGCCGGGCGAGCGGCCACCGCGGCCGACGATGAACACCGGCCGCTCCGCCTCGCTCAGCAGGCGACGGAACTCCTCCAGCGGCGCGGGTGCGGGCTGCGGCAGGGCGGCCGGGGCCGGCACCTCGGCGTGCTGCGGCGGGAGTTCCTGGTCCTGGACGTCGATCGGCACGTTGAGCACCACCGTGCGGCGCTGCTGCGCGCAGACGGCGAACGCCTGGGCCACGTCCTGCAACGCCGTGCGCGGCGAGCGCACCCGCAGCGAGACCGCGCCGACCCCGGTCGCGAGCGCGGCCTGGTCGATGAAGAAGTTGGACTTCGGGTCGTTCGCCTCGGCGGTGAGCACGAGCAATGGCGTGCGGCTCTTGGCCGCCTCCGTGACGCCGGTCAACGCGTTGGTGTAGCCGCACCCCTGGTGCAGCGACAGCACGGCGACCTCACCCGACATGCGCGCGTAGGCGTCGGCCATGGTCGCCGCGCCGCCTTCGTGGCGGGCCGCGACGAACCGCGCGCCGCCGGCCGTCAACGCCTGCGTGAAGTGGAAGTTGCCGCTGCCGACCACGCCGAACGCGGCGCGCACGCCGTGCTCGGTGAGGAAGCGGCCGATGGCTTCGTGAACGAGCATGGTCAGTGCGCTCCGTGGGTGTCGACCAGCGCGAGGATGCGCGCCGGGCTGCCGGACCCGCCGACGATCCGCAGCGGCGCCACGATGAGCAGCGCGCCGGTCGGGGGCAGCAGGTGCAGGTTCTGCAGCTGGGTGATGCCGTACTTGCCGGCGCCGAGCAGATGTGTGTGGACGGGGAACGCGGGCTCGAAGCGAAACGCCTGGCCGGCGTCGGTGCCGACGGTTTCCACGCCGAAGCCCAGGATCGGCGTCTCCTCGGCCAGCCACCGCGCACAGGCGGGATCGACGCCGGGGGTGTGCGAGCCGGTGTCGTCGGCGTTGAGGAACAGCGTCTGGTCGTGCGACCGAGCGGCCCAGCCGGTGCGCAGGAGCAGCCAGCCGGCCGGCAGGTCGCCGTTTGCGCGCTGCCATTCTTGGACGTCTTCGCGGCGCAGCAGGAAATCCGGGTCGGCGGTGGCTTCGGCGGTCTTGTCGATCACCGCGGCCGGCGCGATCAGCCGGCTGACCGGCGCGGTGGCGACGTCTTCGAACTCGGCGCCGGTGACCCAGTGCAGCGGGGCGTCGAAGTGGGTGCCGACGTGTTCGCCGGTGTGGATTTCGTTGTGGTACCAGGCGGTTCCGCGTTCGTCGTACTTCGACAGCTCGTCGAGGCGGAACGGGGGAGTCGCCGCCATTTCCGGGGGCAGCTGGAGCACGGGGGTCGCGGACGAGAGCGGCGCGGTGAGCTCGATGACCGACACCGCACCCGTGGTGAGAGCGGCGGTCAGCGTCGACACGGTGCCGGTGGATTCAGGAGACATGGATTTCATCGTGTGTGAGCGGTTCTCGCCGCACCAATGCCTATCGCGGCTCCGTTATGCTCCTGGGAACATAGCTGGCTATGCCTTGCGTGGGAGGTGACGGCGGTGGACCGGTTCCTCGATCGGCTCAAGCTACGCCACCTGCTGCTCGTGTCGGCGATCGCCGACAACGGCACGCTGCTGGGCGCCGCGCAGGACCTGCACGTGACGCAGCCGGTGGTCACGCGGGCGTTGCGCGAGCTGGAGACGATCGTCGGCGTGGAGCTGTTCACCCGGGGTCCGCGCGGCGTGCGGCCCACCGCGTCCGGCGAAATCCTGCTCGACCACGCCCGCGCCGTGCTGGACAACCTGCGCTCGGCGCAGGACCGCATCGACGAGCTGCGCCGCGGCGGCTTCGAGCCGGTGCGCGTGGGGACCAACCTGGCCGGCGCGCATTCGCTGCTGCCCGCCGCGCTCATCCGGCTCAAAGCCGAGCACCCGACGTTGACCGCGACTGTGGTGGAGAGCCTCGGCACCGACCTCGACGTCCGGCTCGTCCGCGGCGAAGTCGACCTGCTGATCGGCCGCCTGCCCGCCGGGCCGACCGGCCGGTTCCGCCACCTCTCGCTCTACGACGACCCGGTCGGCCTCATCGCCCGCCGCCACCACCCGGCTGTGGACGCCGGCCTCCGGACCCTCGCCGAGCTGCAGGACTTCCCCTGGCTGCTGCCCGGCCGCCCCACCGCGTTGCGCGACGAACTCGACGAGCTCTTCGCCCGCCAGGGGATTGCGCTGCCGCGCAACGTGATCGAATGCTCGACCATCCTCACCATGCGCTCGATCCTCATCCGGACCGACGCCGTCTCACCGATGCCCCTGCTCGTCGGCACCGCTGACGAGGCCCTCGCGCCCCTGCCGATCCGCCTCGACACCGTGCCGCGCGCCATCGGCATCACCACGCTCGTGGGCCGCGAACCGTCGGCCAGCGCGCGGCTCCTCATCGCCCACCTCGTGACCGAGGCCCGCCGCATTTCCGCCGAACTCGCCGGCCTCGGATGACACTCGGGGGTTATGGCCGAACCCCGCCGCCGCGACGAGGCTGGTGGCGAAGGAGATGCCCATGCCCGAACTGCTCACCACCGCCACCGTCGACCAAGCCGCGGCTTCCCTGGCGACCGGCCGCCCCGTCGTGATCGCCGGCGCACACGGCGACCTGGTCTTCGCCGCGGAAGACGCGACGCCTAGCCTGCTGGCTTTCACGGTCCGCCACACCGACGGCTTCGTGTGCGTCGCGCTGCCGGACGAAACCTGCGACTACCTCGGCCTCCCCGCCATGCACCCCGGCACCGCCCACGGCGGCGAGTCCTTTGCTGTCACGGTCGACGCCGCGGTCGGCGGCACCGGCATCTCGGCCACCGACCGCGCCCACACCCTCCGCCAACTCGCTTCCCCCACCTCGACCCCCGCGGACTTCACGCGTCCGGGCCACGTCGTGCCGATCCGCGTTGCCGCCTCGTCCACCGTTGCCGGCCGCGCCGAGGCCGCTCTGGATTTGGTGCGCCTCGCTGGCAAATCCGCTGCAGCCGTCCTTTGCGGGCTCGTTTCGCAACGCTCGGTGGGCGACATGGCGTCCCCGGAGGAACTCGCGGCGTTCGCCGAGGAACACTCACTGCTCGTGGTCTCCGCGGCGGACGTGCTGGCTCCGCGCCGGGCGATGCCGTCGGCCTGTCCGCATTGCGGCCATCCCGCGTGAGGTGATCGTCCGGCTAGCCCGCTCTAGGCTTTGGCAGTGAGCGATGATGCTGTGGGCGAGTTGCTGCGAAGCGAGATGCTGCAGCGTGCGGGTCTTGTCGTGGTGGACTCGACCCTCCCCGCCCACACGCCACCTCCCATGACCGCCTGGCGCCCGGTCGTCAGCGGCGACGCCGTGCCGACCGCGACGGTTCCCTATCGACCCGACCTCGGCCATCTGACCGACGTCGATCGGCAGTGGGAGTCTCTCGCCGAACAACACCGCCTTTTCGACGACAACGGAGTTTTCCTGATCAGCGTGGGTGTCGCGAGCGTCAGCGCCTTGCCGTGGGCGCACGTTCGCCGCGCGGGAAAGCTTTCTCTCGCTCAGCACCTCTCGGAGTATCCCGGCGAACCGGAATTCGTGGCCATGTCGACGGACGCGCGGACGATCTGCGCTGCGACCTCGGAAGAGTACGACGTCTGGCTCTTGGCCATCGCGCTTTCTTGACCGGCGCGGTCAACCCGCTCCGAGCAGCACCGCGATCCGCGCCGCCTCCGGAGTCTTGAGGCGCAGCTCCACCCGACCGCTCCGGTCCGCGTGGAACGCAGCCGGCTCATACCCGAGAATCAACCGTCCGCCCTCCACCCGCACCGTGACCCCGAACGGCTGCCCGTCGCGCAGCGGGACGTCGAGGTGCTTGCCCTTCTGCTCTCCGCGCGTGAGCCACACCAGCAGCCGTCTGCGCGTCACCACCACTGCGCCGGCTGTGGCGTCGACAGCCCCGAACCGCCGCACCCCCGGCGCGCGGTAGGCGTGGTAGCGCACCGAGCCGGTGAGTCCCTCCGCCAGGTACTCGATCCCCTCCGCCTGCATCGTCGTGCGCACGGAGTCGGGGAGCCGTCCTGAGCCCAGCAGCGCCCTGCTGAAGAGGTTCACGCGCGCAGCCTAAGTGAGGAATCCGCGCCACGAAGGCGGTTTCCCCACCCGACACCGGCGCGTCAGCTCACGGCCGCCCGGAGTTGGGCGTTGCGGGCTTCGACGTCGGTGGGGAACAGGATGTCGGCGCCGCCGTCGGCGAGGGTGTGGGCGGAGGTGACGACGGGGCGCATGGCGGAGTCGTAGGCGCGCAGGGCGGTGGGGAGGTCGGCGTGTGCGGACAGGGATCGCGCGAGGGTCGCGGCGCCGATCAGGGCGAGGCTGGTGCCCATGCCGGAGAAGAACGACGCGCAGTAGCCGGCGTCGCCCACGAGCACGGTGTGGTCGTGGGACCAGGTGGGCATGCGGATCTGGGCCACGGAGTCGAAGTAGAAGTCCGGGGTGCCGAGTTCGGCGAGCACCTCGGGCACGAGCCAGCCGGATTCGTCGGCGAAGGCCTCACGCACGAGGCGGCGCTGGGCAGTCAGGTCGCGGAAGTCGTAGGTGAGCGGCGCGGCACGGAATCCCAGCAGGGCGGAGCAGTCGGTGCCGTCGCCGCGGAGCATCACCATGCGGCCGGGCGTGTTGTAGACGTGCGAGCCGGACAGCCCGGCGCCGGCCGCGCAGTGCTTGACGATGGCGACGTACAGCCCGAGGTGGTGCGCGAACCGTTGCTCAGGACCGAAAACGGCCTTGCGCACCGTGGAGTGCGTGCCGTCGGCGCCCACGAGCAAATCGGGTTCGTGGGTCGTGCCGTCGCTGAGGTGCACTCCGCCTTCGACGCGGACGATCGTCGTGTCGTAGCGGACGTCCACTTGAGACGGAACAGCGCGCTCGAGGATGTCGAGGAGGCGGTCGCGGGAGATCTCGATGTCGCCGGGGCTGTCGTAGAACTGCGTCGCCGGGGTGAAGCACGCTTGTTCGCGGCCGGAACGGTCGAGGAAGTGGTATACGTCTTCCGTGGGCACCCGGCCGCGGATGATCTCGTCCACCACGCCCATTTCGCGCACCACCTCGAGAGCCGCGCCGCGCACGTCGATCGCGACGCCGCCGCGGCGCGGACCGGACCAGTTCTCGACCAGCGTCACCTCGTGGCCGGCCCGGGCCAGCCAGTGCGCCGACGCCAGGCCGGCGATGCCGGCGCCGCAGATCAGGACCTTCACGGGGCCACCTCGTTCCAGGATCGGCGCAGGAAGCGCTCGGCTTCGTCGACGCACTCGGGGGACTCGAACTCCGGCGACCCGTGGTCGCCACCGGGCACGACCACCAGCCGGCTGGAGACACCGGCGGCGAGCAGCCGTTCGTGGAGGCGCCGGCTCTGGCCGAGGCCGACGCGCCGGTCGGCGTCGCCGTGCTGGAACAGGAACGGGGGAGCCGGGGCAGCGTCGCCGAGGTGGTCGGCCACCGCGGTGGGGAGCTGCGTGCCGCCGAAGAACGCGGCCACGAGCTCGCCGAGGTTGCTCGGTTCGAGCGCGTCCTCGCGCAACGCGTCCGGCGCGGTCACCGGGTAGTGCGCGACGACCGCACGCACGAGCGGCCGGCCGCTCGGCTCGGCGAGTAATCGCGGCGGGGGTGCCAGCTGCTCCGTGACGGCGGCCAGCGCGGCCAGGTAACCGCCCGCGGAGCTGCCCCACAACGCGATCCGGTCGGGGTCCAGCCCGTAAACCCCGGCCTGCGCGTGGGTCCACGCGACGGCGGCGCGCACGTCCTCGACCGGCCCGGGGAACTTCACCTCACCCGAGAACCGGTAGCCGACCGAAGCGACGGCGATCCCTCGCTGCGGCAGCGTCCGCCAAGGCCCCATCCCGGGCAGGCCGGTGAGGAACGAGCCCCCGTGCACGTAGACCACAACCGGGTACGGCCCGGGGCCGGCGGCGGGCAGGTGCAGGTCGAGCCGCAACGCGCGCCAGCCGTGGTACTCCGCGAAGGGCACCTGCAGGTGGCTGACCGCGCCGGGCACGACCCGCACCGGCGGCGGCCGCAGGAGACCGGGCGGCACCAGGCGGTCGTAGTCGAGGAGCGACATCGACGGCCGGCTCATCGGACCTCGATCCGGCGGCGCACCGCGGCGGCGCGGACGAGCGGCCGGCCGGCGGCGCACCCAGTAGGCTGAGTTTCCCTCTGGGAAGGAGCCGGCGGCGGGACATGAGCGAGAGCGCCCTGAGTGATCAGCTGGTCGACGAGCTGCAGCGTCGCATCTTCAGCGGCGACATCCCGGTCGGCAGCTGGCTGCGCCACGCCGCGCTGGCCGAGGATTTCGGCGTTTCGCGCACGCCCGTGCGCGAAGCCCTGCGGGTGCTGGGTGCGCAGGGGATCGTCACGATCGTGCAGAACCGCGGCGCGCGGGTCAACGGCCACTCGGCGCGCGACATCCGCGAACTCGGCACGGTGCGAGCCGAACTCGAGGGCCTGGCCGCGGAACTCGCCGCCGAGCACATCGACG
Organism: Amycolatopsis rhabdoformis; assembly: GCF_035918295.1. GTDB lineage: Bacteria > Actinomycetota > Actinomycetes > Mycobacteriales > Pseudonocardiaceae > Amycolatopsis > Amycolatopsis rhabdoformis. Next base: position 5,478,046 of record NZ_CP142149.1, on the reverse strand, counting down.
ACCGGCAGCTCGCACGCCTGCGCAACGCGTGGGCGGGCTTCCGCACCAGCGGGACGGAGCTCAACACCGCCAGTGCGACCGAAACCGCCACCGACACCGCCACCGACACCGCCACCGCCTCCGGCGACGACACCGACCGTCGCCACCGCTGGGCCGAAGCCCACGACGAGTTCCACTCCGTGATCCTCGAAGCCTCCGGCAACCGCCAGCTCGCGCTCGCCCTCGCCGACATGGGCCGTCGGCTCCCGCGCAACGCCGGCTACTCCGCCTACGCCGGCAACTCCCGGGTCCTGCGCCAGATCGAAGAGCAGCACGAAGCGATCATCGACGCCATCGGCGCCGGCGACACCCGGCGCGCCCGCACCGCGATGCGCCGGCACATCCTGGCGTCGGCGCAGGTGCTGGCGCGCTGGATCGAGGCCCAGCAGGGCATCGAGCCCTGACGTTCGAACCCCTTTCCGCACCCCGGTCGCACCGAACGCGCGGGACGGGCCGGAACCGGCGCCCCCGAACCCGCGGCGCGTTGGATCGAGGCCCAGCAGGGCATCGAGCCCTGACGGCCGAATCGGTTTCCGCACCCCGGCCGCACTGAACCCGCGTGACGGGCCGGAACCGGCGCCACTGAACCCGCGCCGCGCTGGATCGAGGCCCAGCAGGGCATCGAGCCCTGACGTTCGAACCGCTTCCCGCACGCCGGTCGCACCGAACGCGCGTGACGGGCTCGAACCGGCGCCCCCGAACCCGCGCCTCACTCGCCTGACCGTGCGCTTTCGCTGAACTCGCCGCGCCCGTTGTGCTGCCACGGCTGCTCGGTCGCGCTCGGCGAGGGCTCGAGCAGTTCGATGATGAAGTGCTCGACCGGTTCGGCCCTGAGGTTGCGCACGCGGTGGGGCGTGAGCGGCCGGTCCGTGCCCACGGTCTTGAACATCGCGAAGCCGGGCTCCGCGCGTTGGGCCAGGCCCCACTCGTCGCGCCCGGCCTCGGCCGGCGTGTACTGCTGGCCCTGCACCTCGCCGGCCCACGGCCAGAGGATCAGGTGGTCGTGGTGGTGCTGGTGGAACACGAACTCCTCGTGCGGCCCGAGCGTCATCGACCACACGCGCACCCGGTCGTTCTCGAACAGCAGCGTGTCCCCCGGTTCGGGGCTGAACTCGCGCTCCGTCAATTCCATGGACGTCCTCCGTTCGACGGGGGAGATGGCCGACCAACAGTATGCAAAATCTTGTAATTGGATGCAATATCTCCCGCCAAGTCGACCTTGACCGTGGCGACGGAGGCCGACCGGGTATCGCGCGCCCCACCGCGACCTGGCAGCCTCGTCCTCGGATGAGGAGGTACGTCATGGCCGTGCTCGAGGACGTCCGCGCCCTGGGTTCAGACCTCGACCGCTCCTATCCGGTCTACGTGCGCGGCCGGCTGAAGTTCCGGGTCAAGCAGATCGTCTACGTGGCGTTCTCTCTCGACGAGACGGTGATGGGCTTCGCCTTCCCGAAGGAGGAGCGTGCCGCGCTCGTCGCCGGTGAGCCGGCGAAGTTCCACCTGCCCTCGGCGTCGGACCTCCGGTTCAACTGGGTCCACGCCGACCTCGCCGCTCTCGATCCCGCCGAGGCCCGGGAATTCGTCGTGGACGCGTGGCGCATGGTGGTGCCCCAGAAGGTCTCCCGCGCGTACGACCTCACCCACCCCGACGGCCCGGGATGACGGGCGCTGCTCACTTGCCGTCGGAGGCCGGTGGTAGCAACGCCTTCGACAGCTGCGCGATCGGCGCCAGGACTTTCGCCGGAGGCGGCGGCTTCTCGTGGCTCAGCGCCGCCGCGAGAACGGCCCGCAGCGCGCCGATGATCGAGGCGCCGACCAGTTCGGCGTCGATCGTCGCCGCGAGCTCGCCGCTTTTCTGCCCGCGGCGGATGTTCCGCGCGGCCATCTCGGCGTGCTTGCGTTGCCGCTCGGCGTCGACGTGCGTCGCCGCGGGTTCGTGCAGCAGCCCCGCGGCCACCCGTGGCCCGAGCGGGTGGTGGTACAGGAAGTCGATCTCCCGCTCGATCCGCAGCGTCTCCCGTTCGAGCCACGGGCTGTCGGGCTGCAGCTCGGCAAGGAAAACGGATCGGTCGTACTCGTCGTAGAAGTCGGTCACCACCGCGTGGATCAGCTCGAACTTGTTGCCGAAGTAGCGGTAGATCACGCTCGGGGAGACGTCGGCCGCCGCGGCGACGTCCGCGATCTCGACGCTGCCGCGCACCCGCAACTGCTCCTGCGCCGCCTCGAGCAGCCGAAGCCGGGTGGCGCGCCCCTTCGCGGTGAGGCCGGCGGCCTGGGGTTGAGTGCGGTTCGGCGGCATCTGGTCAGCTTACGAGGTCGCGGGTTTCTCTCAGGGCGTGATCACGTGCGTCGGGTCGGGCTGGAGCTCGGGCGGGGCTTGGCTGTAGTCGCCGAACAGGCCGTCGCGTTCGGTGATCACCGCGCGGACCCCGTCGTTCTCGGCGATGTCGACGAATCGACGCGCTTCGGCGGTGTTGCGCATCAGCCCGTCGAGGATCGGTCCGAGGGTCTGGGTCGAGGCCAGCCCCATGTTCTCGTACGCCTGGTTCACGATCAGCTTCATCGCCGAGAGCTGCGACAGCGGAATGCCGGTCAGCTGCCGGGCGTATTCGGCGACGGTCGCCTCCAATTCGGCGAACGGCACGGACCGGTTGATCAAGCCGAGCTCCACGGCTTCGGTGCCGGTCACCGCCTTCCCGGTGAGCGCGTACTCCTTGGCCTTGGTCAGGCCGAGCCGGTAGAGCCACATGCCCGACAGGTAGCAGCCCCAGATCCGGCTGTAGGGCGTGCCGAAAACCGCGTCGTCACTGGCGACCACGAGGTCGGCGGCCAGCGCGAAGTCGCTTCCGCCGCCCACGCACCACCCGTGGACCTGGGCGATGACCGGCTTGGGGGTGTTCCACACGGAGTTGAACCGCTGCGTCGGGGCCAGGTTGCGATCGGTGGCGAACGAGAAGTCCTTGCCCGGGTCCCATTCGCCGTCGGTCGTGATCTGTTCGTCCCAGGCGTGGAAGCCCTTTCCGAAGTTGTAGCCGCCGCAGAACGACCGCCCGGCTCCGCGCAGGACGATGACCTTCACCGCCGCCGACCGCGTCGCGAGGGTCACCGCCGCGTGGATCTCGTCGGGCATCGGCGGAACGATGGTGTTGAGCTGCTCGGGCCGGTTCAGCGTGATCGTGGCGACCGCGCCGTCCTCGTTGTACAGGATCGTCTCGAACGTGGGATGCGCAGCGCTGTCCGTCATGCCGCAACCCTGACAGGCGGGTCGGAGCCAGTCAAGAAGTGACTTCACTTCTCTTTTTGCCGGCACGGAAGACCGACGAGGCCGGCCGCCGAACCTGCGCCTGCGCGGTCGAGGACGCCGGCCACGACCACCGCGCTTAGCGCTGTCCGGCGACGAGGATCATCGGTACCGCGACGAAGATCCGGTTCGTCCGCAAGCGTTCGGCCTGGTCGGCGAGCCAGCTCTCGTCGTCGGTGATGCGGCGCAGCAGAGCCAGCGCGGTGCCGTCGGTGAGCACGAGGGAGCGCGCCTCGGTGGTCACGTCGGTGAACCCGGCGTCGAGCAGCAGGGCGCGGTGGCGCCGGGCGGCGCGGGGCGACGGGAACGAGTCGGCCTTCGCCTGCACCAGGCGGCGGGTGGTCTCGGGGTCGTCGGAGTCGACGGCGATCGTGTCCCAGTCCGAGCCGAGCGGCACCGCCCGCCCGCCGGGCGCGAGCACCCGGCGGGCCTCGGCGACGGCCCGCGCCGGATCGTCGAGCAGGTGCAGCACCTTGTCCACGCGGTACCCGGTGACCGAGCCGGTTTCGAGCGGCAACGCACACGCGTCGCCGACGTGGAACTCGCCGTGCGGCAAGCGTTCGCGGCTCACGGCGATCATCTCGGGGTCGGCGTCGACGCCGATCGCACGGGCTCCTCGACCGGCCAGTTCGGCGACGGCGCGGCCCCCGCCGCAGCCGACGTCGACGACCGTGCGGCCGGTGAGGTCGCCGAGCAGTTCGTAGGAACGGGTACGGAGCTCGACGGCCGCGGGCAACGCGTCGCCGGCGTCGAGGACAGTCAGCAAACTGGACATGCTCCCCATGGTTTGACTTAATGCCGACATGAAGTCAAGCCTCTTGGCGATCGGCGAAGTGGCCGAGCACTTCAACCTGCCGACCCACGTGCTGCGCCACTGGGAGTCCGTCGGCCTGCTTTCACCGTCCCGCGCCGAGGGCGGTCGCCGCCGCTACACCCGCGCCGACCTGGTGCGGGTCGGCACGATCGTGGAGATGAAACGCGCCGGCCTGGGCCTGCCCGACATCGCGGACTTCCTCGGCTCTATCCACACCACCGCCCGCAAAGATGTGCTGCGACGCAACCAGCTTGCGCTGCAGGACCGGATCGCGGCGCTGCAGTCGGCTCTCGCCCTCGTGGAGGCCGCGCTGCACTGCTCCCACGACGACATCGCGACCTGCCCGACCTACCAGTCCTGCGTCGCGGAAATGGTCGGCACGCACACCGCGGGTGCCCCGGAAACAGCCGGCTCGTAGCCCCCTGTGCGTTGGGGATCCGTCCGCGGTCACGCCGTCGGCGCGTATCTCAAGGTCGCGGCGACGTCGCCACCGCCAGGCACGTCCTCGTGGCGGACGGCGAGGATGCGGGCGCCCGACAGCCAGGCACGGCGCGTGACCTCGTCGACGAGCTCGTTCGCGCCTGAGGCTTCGAAGGTCACGTCGCCCCTGTCGTCGACCTCGCCGGGGACGGTGGCGTCGATGTCCACGAATAGTGTGTGTACAGCGCCGCGCGTGGCGAAGCGGGCCAGGTCCGCGAGGTCGGTCGAGGTGCGCCCCTGCCCGAAGCGCTCGTCGAAGGTGCTTTTCTCGTCGTCGAGCCGCGAGGCGTACCAATTGTCGAGAACCGCGCGGGCTTCGGCGACCAGCTCGCCGTCGCCGCGGTCCTCCGGGTCGCCGGCCACCCCGTGTGGCACCAGGTCGGGGTAGCGGCAGTGCACGCGGAAGATGCTCTCGAGCGGCTCGGTCGCGGCGAGCACGAGCGGAACGCCGTGGCCGGGCAGCACCTCGCGCAGCGCACCGTCGACCAGCCGGGAGAACTGCGACATCCGCAGTTTCTGTCCCTCGGTGCCCTGCACCCGGCGGCTCGGAGCGCGATCCTTGATGGATGCCTTGCCGATGGCGGACGCCACGTCCGCGGGTATGTCCGGCACGCGTATCTCCCGAGGGGGAGCGTCGGGCACGGTTCCAGCAGCCGCGCCGAACTGCCACAGCGCGTCGATCTCGGAGCGGGTCGGGATGTCGGTGTACAGCGTCATGCGGTCCCTCCTCGAGGTGTCCGTCCCCGTCCCGCCTGCGGCAGGGCAGGAAGCTCCACTCTCGACAGTAGGTCCCGGCACGGCCGGAAATCACGACCGATAGTGACGCCCGTCCGCTGAGGAATCCGAGGCACAGCGTCAGGTTCCAAGGTTCACTCGCGACGGGTGAGCCCGGTTTCGGCGCTCGCGGCGACAGTGTGTGCTGACCTGTGCCGAACACACTGTCGCGGAGGAATCACCATGGCGGACCGACCGAACATCGTCCTTGTGCACGGCGCGTGGGCCGATGGGTCCTGTTGGAGCGCGGTCATCGAACGGCTGCAGGCCGACGGGTTCACTGTCACCGCGCCGCAGTTCCCGGAGACTTCGCTGGCCGCCGACGTCGCGCGGCTGCGCCAGGTCCTGGCCCGGCAGGGCGGGCCGACGGTCGTCGTCGGGCATTCCTACGGCGGGCAGATCGTGACCGCGCTGGGCACGGACGCACCGAACGCCGTCGCGCTGGTCTACATCGCGGCGTTCGGCCTCGACGAGGGCGAGTCGATCGGGAAACTCCTGGCACAGGGGCCTCCGACGCCGGCCCTGGCGCACCTGGACGTCGACGCCCGGGGCTTCGCGTGGCTGCCCGAGGACGACTTCGTGAACCACTTCGCCGCCGACGTCGACCCGGCGCTGGCCCGCGTGATGTTCGCGGTGCAGCAGCCGCTGTCGTGGACCGCGCTCGACGAGGTGATGGGCGCCCCGGCCTGGCGGTCGCTCCCGTCGTGGTTCCTCGTGGCCGAAGGCGACCAAGCCATTCCGCCCGATGCCCAGCGCCAATTCGCCGCGCGCATGAAGGCCACGACCGTCGAGGTCCCGACCAACCACGTCGCGATGGTCTCCCATCCCGACGACGTGCTGAAGCTCATCGGGAGCGCCGTCCAGTCCCTCCGGTGACGACTTCGCCGAACGGCACGTCCGCAGGCTCGTAGCCGTCCTTGAAACCGAAGGCGCACGGCGTGGAACCCTGCTCGCGCAACAGTTCCAGGCGGCAGTCCCGCCTCCACGGGCTTGGTGCCACCGCTCGGGCTCGCCATCGACCACTGTGGACAGTGCACCAGGGGAAGAAGCGTTCCCGGAAACTTCCTGACTGTCACATCTTCTCGGCGCTCGCGGGCGCTGTCGGGTGGCCCTCTCGCGTCCGGTCGGGCGCACTCGATGCAGTGACCCGGGGCAGGAGCAGCGGGGTGAAGAGCAGTAGCAGGCCGGCGAGCCCGATGGCGATCCGCGTTGTCGTCAGGGCCGCCAGGATGCCCCAGGCAAGCGTGAGGAGGGCGGTGGTGAGACTCGTGCTGATCTGCCAGGCGGACAGCGTGCGTGAGAGCCGCTCGTGGTCGATGTGCTTGAGCCGGAAGGTCGCCACCACGGGGTTGAAGAGGCTCATCGCGATGATGACGCCGAACTCGATGATCATGACCAGGAGAAGCCCGGCGATGCCGGCGGGGGTGAACGCCAGTCCGATCGGCCACAGCACCGCCCCGACGGCGGCGAGCCACATCACCTTGTGTTCGCCGTACTTGGCGACAGTGGGACCCACGACGCGCGAGCCGACGAACCCGCCGACGCACGGCACGGCAAAGGCAAGCCCGTACTGCCACGGGGCGAAGTGGAGGTCCCGCAGCAGGAGCACCGCGAGCAGTGGCTCGGTCGCCATGATGAGACCTCCCACCGCCAGGCGATTCAGGAGCAACGGCCGCAGCTGCGGGTGGCTGAGCAGGTACCGCCAACTGTCCGGCAGGTCCCGCAGGGTGATTTTCTTGACCGCATCTTTCACGGGAGCAGGCTCGGATCCGCCGATGGCGGTGATGCCGAGCGCTGAGAGCAGGTAGCTCAGGCCGTCGGCAAGGACCGTGGTGGTGTAGCCGAACAGGCCGATCGCGGCACCACCCAACGGCGGGCCGAGCGCGATCGAGCTCCACCAGGTGGACTCGAAGCGGCTGTTGGCCACCAGGAGGTCGTCGCGGGCCACCACGGACTTCAGGTAGGCGCCGCTGGCGGTGGCGAACCCGATCTTGGCGGCGGCCACCACGACGGCGACGAGCAGGAGCTGCCCATAGGTCAGCCGGCCGAGCCAGAAGGCGAGCGGGATGCTGGCCATCGCCACTAAGCGGAGCAGATCCATCGTGATCATGACGGGCCGCTTGCGACGGGTCTCGATCCAAGGGCCGGTGGGGATGGCGACGACGGCGCCGATGACGAGGCCGGCGGAAGTGAGCGCGGAGACGCCGGCGGCGCTCGAGTGCAGGACGCTGATGGCGATCAGCCCGAAGGCCCCGAATCCGAGCCCGGAGCCGAAGGCGCTCACGGCGTACGCCGCCCACAACCAGCCGAACTGCCGGCCGAGCTTCCTTCGTGCCACGTCGTTCCTCCACCTGATGCGTCTACAACCGCGAGTACCTGCCCGGACCATGCAATCCCGAGCGGACGTGCGGGCCAAACAACCAAGCGGACGGCGCGCCACAACCAACCGTTGTGCGACTACCGTGTCCGCGTGGACCTCGACGCGGTGCGGACCTTCCTCACGGTCGCTTCGGAAGGACAGTTCCAGAGCGCGGCCGACGAGCTCGGCATCACGCAACAGGCGGTCTCGAAACGCATCGGCGCGCTCGAGCGCAAGCTCGGCGTGCTCCTCTTCGCCCGCGGGCCGCGCGGTGCCACGCTGACCGTGGACGGTGAGGCGTTCCTGCCGCACGCACGAGAGCTTCTCCGGGCCGAGGACCGTGCCCTCGCATCAGTGGTGCCCGGCCGACGCGCGCTCAGGGTCGACGTCCGCAACCGGCGGACGGCGCCGGCCACGCTGTTGCACGCCTTCTACCAGCAGCACCGCGAGCTCGATCTGGACGTCGTCGCCTTGCCCGATCTCGACCTCGAGGCGGCCCTCGCCGCCGTCGCGGGCGGCACCGTCGACGCCACGTTTCGCGGCCTGACCGAAGCGAAGAAACAACTCGCGAGCGCGGGACTTTCGAGCGCCCGGGTCATCGAAGACCGCCACGAGCTCTTGGTCGGCCCGAACCACCCGCTTGCCGGCGCCTCTTCCGTGACGCCGCACCAACTCGCCGACCACCGAATCTGGATGCCGGGCCTACCGCGTGGGGACGAGGTCGCCGCCTACTACGACGAACTCGCCACCGCCTTCGGGATCACCATCGACCTCCTGGGGCCCGCCTTCGGAGTCGAAGTGCTGCTGACCGAGATCGCCGAGTCCTCGACACTCGCGAACCTCGTCGGCGAAGGCTCCCGCTACCTGTGGCCCGCCCACTACGACCTTCGCCGCATCCCGATCGTCGACCCCACCCCGGTCTTCCCGCTCTGGGTCGTCTGGCGCACCGACAACAAGCGCGCCGACCTCGCCGAACTGCTCGCCTACCTCGACGCCGACTTGGCCGGCCGGCAAGCCGGCAACGTGTGGCTCCCATCGTGGGCGGGCAGAGGGCACTAGCCAGCTCCGCGGCAACTTTGATGCCGATCCTAAAAACGACTGGTGTCACCGCGCATTCGGCAATGGCCCCAACGCCGCCCCTGGCATCGATGAGCGAAGAGACCAGCCCGGCGTAGATCCTCCCGCTCGACCACTGTGGACGGTGCGCAATCGGAAGAAACGTTCCCAGACACCAAAAATCCCCAGGTCAGAAACTTCCTGAACCTGGGGAGTGTGGGTGCGCCATCAGGGACTCGAACCCCGAACCCGCTGGTTAAGAGCCAGCTGCTCTGCCAATTGAGCTAATGGCGCTTGGTGTTGCCCGCCGCTGTGGTTTCCCTCGGCGACGTGGAAAAGATTAGCAGCCTGTTCAGGCACCGTTTCAAGGGGGTCCCCTTACGGCGCCGCAAGCCGAGGGCGGGTGGGTCGCACCCGTCCTAGCTGCAGGTTTGCACCTTCGCGGGCGGAGCGCAAGGGGCCGGGCGGGTGCCGGCGCCGGTCGGCCCAGTGGGGTGGTGACCGTGGTCACTGTCGTTGACAACTGTACGGCGTAAAGGTCACGCTGGGGACATGTACAACGTACAGGAGAATGTCCTCGCGACCCCGCTCACGCTGCCCAACGGCACCGTCCTGGCGAACCGGCTGGCGAAGGCCGCCACGAGTGAGCATCTGGCCGACCGCAGGGGCGCGCCGACGCGGCAGCTCGCGCAGGCGTACCGGCGGCTCGCGCACTCCGGTGCCGGCTTGCTGATCAGTGGAAACGTGATGGTCGACGGCACGGCGCTCGAAGCGCAGCGCAACGTCGTGATCGAAGATTTCCGGTTCCTGCCCGAGCTGCGGCGCTGGGCGGCGGCGACCGTCGGCACCGAAGCCAAGCTGATCCTGCAGCTCTCGCACGCGGGGCGGCAATCGATGCGTGGCCTGGCGCTCGCCGGGCGGCAGCAGGACGTCGTCGCGCCTTCGGCGGTGCCCCTGGATCTCGGGAAGTGGCTCTTCCGGAAGCCGCGGGCGCTGTCCGACGTGGAAGTGGTCGCTCTCGTCGAGCGCTTCGCCACGGCCGCGCGCGTCGCGGCTGCAGCGGGCTTCGACGGCGTGCAGCTGCACGCCGCGCACGGCTACCTGCTCAACCAGTTCCTGTCGCCGCTTGTCAACCGGCGTGACGATCGCTGGGGCGGGTCACTGGAGAACCGCATGCGCTTCCTGCTCGACGTCGTCCGCGCGATCCGCGCCGCGACACCGCCGGCGTTCATCCTCTCGGTGAAGCTCAACTCGGCCGACTTCCAGCGTGGCGGCTTCGACCCCGACGACGCCCTCGTGGTCGCCCAGGCCCTCGAATGCGAAGGCATCGACCTGCTCGAAGTCTCCGGCGGCACCTACGAAAGCATCGCCGTCGTCAACGGCGCTCCGCAGCGCGCCTCAACGCTCGCGCGCGAGGCCTACTTCCTCGACTTCGCCGACCACTTCGCCCGCGAGCTCACCGTGCCGCTCATGCTCACCGGCGGCTTCCGCGCCCACGCCGCCATGGCCGACGCCGTCTCCTCCGGCTCCGTCGACCTCATCGGCCTGGCCCGCCCCATCACCCACGATCCGACGTTCCCGACCAAACTCCTCACCGACCCGACCACCCTCAGCCCCACCACGCCCCCACACGTCGGCCCCAAACTCCTCGACGATCTCCTCAACTCCGCCCACCACCAACAACAACTCGCCCGCCTCGGCCGCGGCGCCCGCCCCACCCCGACCCGCCACCCCTACGTCTCCCTCCTCCTCTTCCTCCTCACCACCCTCCGCGACCTCCTCCTCACCCCCTAGCCCCTCTCACCCTCCACAAAGGACCCCACCCACGGCACCCGTCGACCCACCCGCCCACAACACGGCCTGGCCAGCCACCCACCACCGGCACAGGGCTCCCGCGAACTCAGCACGACATGCTCGTACCGGAAACTCACCACGGAATACGCGCTCCGGGGACCTCACCACGGGTCCGGCTGCCGGGGACCTCACCACGAATACGGTTGGCGGAAACTCACCACGGGGCAGGGCTTCCGGGGAACGTCACCACGGTATGGGGGTCCAGGGGGCGAAGCCCCCTGGCGGGGGCCTGGGGGTCCGACCCCCAGACAAAACGGCAAAACCCCAGCCTGGGGAAAGTGGCCGCAAGGCCACTGACCAGACTGGGGCGATGGGGTGAGCGACGGGTTTCGAACCCGGTTTTCACCCCATCGGCCCATAGGTATGAACCTGCTGACCTGGGAACCGCGTGTGTCACGTTGGTTCGCGTTGGCTCAAATCAGGCGTGCCTGTCCCCGAGGGGGACGACGTTCCACGGGCGTTCAGCGCCGTCGATCGCCTTCAGATATCGGTCCGCCAGGCGGGCCCGCGACAACTCGGTGAGCAGCGTGTCGATCTTGTCGCCCAGTTCCTCGACTGTGCTGAGCAGATCCTGGTGCTCGCAGCGGATCGCCTCCAGCTCGTCCTCGCGTTGCCGACGGCCGCGCTCGAGGTGGGTCATGGAGAAGACGCCGATCCAGGCGATGATCATGATGCCGTTGGTGAAGATGAAGACCGGTGGGTGCCAGTTGTAGGCGTTCGATGCCCATCCGACCAGGGCGTTCACGACGGTGACCACTGCGACAGCGATCAGGGCGAATGCGTAACCCAGTTGGACCATGCGCTTGTTGCGGACCGTTCCCCCACTGCGCGGTTCTCGGGACACGTGCCCTCCTAATGGGTGTAGTGGATTGCCCCAATCGCCGTGAAATTCTCCGTGGATCAACGTTCTGTTACCGAATTTCCCAAATTGTCACCCAGGAAGATCAACCGGCTTGCTCTCGAACATTCGTTCGACTAGCCTGGGCGCGCTTCTCCAGCGCATCGAGCAGGAACCGATCGCCAGCCTCCTGCCCGTAGACCTCCTCGACGACCATCGCCGCGGCCACCAGTTCCGCGCGGGACATCGTCTGCACCGACGGAGCGTCCGGCAGCGCCGTGCTCGCCCCTTGCTCGCGCACGGGAAGCGCGCCGCGTCCGCTCACGTACGCCTCGAATGAGCCGGCGGGGAAGTCCAGCGCGGTCTCGATCTGGCGCAGCGTGTTCGGTTCCACCTTGCTGCCGCGCTCGGCCAGGCTGATCACGCTCACGCTGAGCGCGGTCTTCGTGGCGAGGTCGTCCTGCTTCTTCATGCCGGCGGCCCGGCGTTCGCGCTTGATCAGCGCTCCGAGCTGCACGCGGGCTTGCGTCTTCTGCGTGTCCACGTGCCGAGGATGACGGCCCGGGCCGCAATCAGCCACTGTCTCGCCGCGTCGCCAGGCCTTTCTGGGCCGCTTGAGCAGGCGTTCCGTCCGCTTTTCACGCATGCCGCAAAAGTACCTGAAGTTACCTGAACTGGCAATGTTCTACCTGGGCTTAGCCAACTTGCGTGCGTGTGCTTGACGACTTACGGATTTTACGTATTCTGTGTGACATGCCGATCCTACGAAACCTCCGGGCCAAGCGCCTCGAGTTGGCCGTGAGGAGGGGGCGCCGCATCACTGCACGCGAGATCGCGGAGCAGATCGGCCTGAGCCCCAGCCACTACTACAACGTCGAGGGCGGCTCCCAGTCCGCATCCGAGATGGTCGCGACCCTGCTCGCGGACGCCCTGGGCTGCGACGTCGCCGAGCTCCTGATCGACGCGAAGAAGGTGCCGGACAAGCCGCCGCAGCAGCCCCAGCCGAAGACCACCGGGCCGCGCAAGCGCGAGCAGTCCGACACCAAGTCGCCCAACCGCGCGCACCCCGAAAGCGGTGCGGCGTGAACACCACGTACTCGATCGCCGAGGTCGTCGCGATGTTCGGCTCGGAGTCCGACTGGTGGCTCCGGGAAGGCGTCCGCCAGCGGCGGTACCCGCACCTGAAGGTCGGCCGATCGGCGCGGTTCACCGACGAGCACGTCGCCGAGATTCGCCGGCAGCTCGAGGTTCCCGTCGTCGAGCAGAAGCCGGCGCCGGACGTGGACGTGTCCGTCCTTGGCGCCACGGCGCGCTCCACCACGCGGCACCGCAACCGCCGCGCTTCCTGAGTCACTCCCCGCACCACCCCTACTCGGAGGTAATCCCATGTTCTCGCTCATCAAGCAGCTGTTCGCCCGTGACGACCGGGAAGCCGGACCGAAGGACGACCGGGAGGCGGGGCCGCTGGCCGACCGTGAAGCCGCCCGCACCGTCGAGGCCGCCGTCGGCTGCTTCCTCTGACCGTCCACTCTCGACAGAAACCAGGGGATTCCCAGTGTCTGACCTCGTTCCCGTGTCCGGTTCCCCGTTCGACCGGATCAAGCAGAACCGCCCGGACGGGTCGGAGTTCTGGTCGGCTCGCCACCTGCAAGGCCTGATGGGCTACGCCAAATGGCAGAACCTCATGACGGCGATTGCTCGGGCTCAGCAGTCGGCCAGCAACACCGGCATGGACGTTGCCCGCGAGTTTGAGCAGGTCGCACCGTTTACCGACTCCGGTAACCGGTCCGGCGGTGGCCAGTTCGCGTCTGGCACCCGCGAGGACTTCCAGCTCTCGCGCCAGGCGGCGTACCTCGTGGCGATGAACGGCGACCCGAACAAGCCGGAAGTGGCGGCAGCGCAGGCCTACTTCGCGGCGCGCACCGTGCAGGCCGAGGTGGTGGAGCGGCGCGCGTCGAAGCTGCCGGCGTGGGCTCAGGCGCTGCACGTGCTCGTCGACCAGCAGGCCGCGATCGAGGTGGAGCAGCAGCGGCAGGCCGTGCAGGTGCGGGAGATCGACGCGCGGGTTGCGTCGGTCGAGGGTGCGTACGGCGAGTTCGCGGCGCTGGCTTACGCGAAGTTGAACGACCTGCCCACAGACCGGCCGTCGCTGGCGCTGCTCGGCAAGCGCGCGTCGGCGGTGATGCGCGCGGCTGGGCAGGAGCCGCGGAAGCGGCAGGACGCCACGTTCGGACTGATCAACGTGTACCCGACGTGGGCGCTTGACGCTGCACTGGCCGAGCTCACCGAGGACGCCTGACCCAGAAAACGAAGGGGCCCGCCCCGCGCGGGAACGCGGAACGGGCCGTGATCACCGAGAAAGAGAGTTCTCAATGATCGACACGAAGTCTACCGAGGTCCGGATGGACCCGGAGATCAAGGCGAAGTGGATCGCTGCACTGCGGTCCGGTGAGTACGAGCAGGGCAAAAGGGTGCTGGTCGAGAACGACCGGTTCTGCTGCCTGGGCGTGCTGTGTGATCTGGCGGCGCAAGCGGGTGTCGTGGTGCGGTTTTCGTCGCAGCGGGGGTTCGAGTCGACGAGCGACCCGAGGGACGTGTCGGAGTTGTCCCTTCCGCGCGCAGTGGAGGCGTGGGCGAAGCTGGGGAGCTTCGACCCCAAGGTCGGCGGGTACGCGTTGTCGACCTGGAACGACTCGCGGGACGCCACGTTCTCGGAGATAGCTGATCTGATCGAGGCGCACCTGTGAGCCCCGTGGTGGAGCGCGAGCACATCGTGTTCGGCGGCCCGGCGGTTCCGGTGCCGTTGGTGCAGACGCCGGCGGGGTTCGCGGAGTGGGCGGCCGAGTCGATGGCCGCGCGAGGTGTGCCGCCGTGTGAGGAGTGCGGCGAGGTTGACCACTTCGCCGATGTGCGCCTGTACCCGCGGCCGGATGGTCGACGGCCGGAGGCGATCGACGAGCTGAAGCAGGTGTGCTCGTGCTGCGCGTTCGGGGTGTGCGGGAAGCCGGAGCGTGGCCTCCTGTGGCGGCTGCGTGGGGAGCAGGCCGAGGGCGACGACCACGACATCACGATCGAAGTGCTGATGCCCGACGGGCGGTGGGCGTGATGGCCCGTACCTCGAAGCAGTGTCTCGCGGTGTACCGCCGGTGGCTGGTGCTGAACGTCGCGCTGGCCGTGTTCCTCGTGCTGATCGTGCCGCCGCGCTGGTTCGCGTACGGCCCGCACGACGCCGCCACGGTCCTCCCGGCTGTCGGCGCGCTCGTCGGCTGGTGGATCACGTTCGTCTTCGCGTGGGTTTCCCACGACCGAATCCCGAGGAGTGCCCGATGAACATCGGCAAGAGGCTGCGCGACACGTCGAAGTGGATCGACAACGTCGTCGACGAGGAGCTGGGGCCGAAGCCGGCCCCCACGCCCGCCCCGGAGCCGGAGACCAGCGCGCCGACGGACGCGCGGAAGTCGAAGCTGCAGGGCCTCGGCGCGCGCATCGGGTTCGTCGGCATCGCGCTCGTCACCGCGGTGACCGCGCTCGCAGGGTGCGCCGACGGCGTGCTGCCGTCCGGGCCGCCGGAGCCGGCGCGCGCCCCGCGCCCGCCCGCCGAGCAGCTGAACGCGATGTTCGCGGCGTGGCGTGCCGACATCGACAGCGTGCCCTACCCCGAATGGAAGGTGGCGTGATGCCGAAGATCATGGAGAAGCTGCGGTGGCGCGTTGCGAGCCTGCTTGACCGGTCGCCGAAGTTCTGCTGGTCGAGCCTCGTCGACTGGTCGATGTTCTCCGGCGACGGCCGGACGCTGCGCGACTGCATGACCGGTCGCGAGTGCGCCGCCGACCGCGACACCGAGCCGGACGGGTCCTGCTACTGCGGGAAGTTCCGCAAGGACGAGGCGCCGAAGCGGCGGCTGACGGAGAAGCAGACGGACGTGCTCGTCGCGATCGCCGGCGCCCTCGCCCTGATCGTCGTGATCGTCGTCGTGTCGCTCGGTGCGCTCGCCGCGGTCACCCACGCGACCCCTGACCCGACCATGACCGTCTGCCGCCCGCAGTACGGCACCTGCACGGAGGCAAACCGATGACGATCCACATCCGCAGCGCGCTCGGCGGTGTCGTGCACGAGTGTCAAACCAGCCAGCCGCTGTGCGGCCGGATCCTCTACAGCGCGGTCGAGACCGACGACCCGGTCACCTGCAAGGGGTGCTTGCGGCGAATCGAGGCGCGGACGTCGCCGGAGGTGGCCAGATGACCACCCAGCACGAGGACGCCGTCCGCGAGCAGCTCGCCGCGATCGACAGGAAGTCCGTCCTGGTGAACCAGCTCGACGGCTTCTACTACGGCATCACCTACGGCCACGCCAACGACCCCACCTACGTGTCCGAAGCCGAGTTCGTCGACGCCTGCACCGACGCCGGCGCCCACACCTACCAGCAGTACGGGCAGATCTACACGCGACTCGTCGCCGCCAAGCGCGGCGCCGGACACATCGGAGGAACCCTGTGAGCCCCGCCC
Organism: Amycolatopsis rhabdoformis; assembly: GCF_035918295.1. GTDB lineage: Bacteria > Actinomycetota > Actinomycetes > Mycobacteriales > Pseudonocardiaceae > Amycolatopsis > Amycolatopsis rhabdoformis. Next base: position 5,462,026 of record NZ_CP142149.1, on the reverse strand, counting down.
AACGTGACCTGGACCGGTTGCGCCACAACATCGCCGCCTTCGCCGAAGCGCTGAAGAACCGCGAGCAGAAGGCCGAGAAGATGATCGATCGCTACACGACCCAGATGAACAAGTGGGGCGCCGAGACCGAACGGGACGCGTACCGGGGCGCGCTGCACGTGCTGCACATCTGGACGGACGGCGAGTTCGGTGTCGAGAACGCGGGGGTGACCGCGTGAGCGACCTGTCGCTGCCGGCACAGCTGGTGATGGCCCGCTTCTACGAGGACGAGGTCAAGAACGCGGTCGACGAGGCCAAGCGCGAGTTCGCCATGTCGCAGCAGGGCATGCAGCAGGCCTTGGTCGAGGCACAGAAGCTGAAGACCGCGGTACAGGCGCAGCTGCTCGCTGCGATGGGTGCCGGCGACCGCGCTGGCGCGAACGTTGACGGTGAGCTGCTGGGGTCGTTCTCGTACAACAAGGGTCAGGCGTCGTTGTACGTGAAGGACGCCGACGCGTTCCGGGCGTGGGTCGAGGAGAACGCCCCGGAGAAGATCGTGCGCCAGGTCGAAGCCGACTACGCGAAGCGCGTGCTGAACGAGGCGGCGGCGTCCGGTGAGCTGCCTCCTGGTGTGGACATCCACGTCGGTGACCCGTACCTGTCGTTCCGGTCGGCGGCCGGAGGCAAGGAAGCGGCCGCCCGGTTGTGGGAGCAGCGCGGCGCCGAGCTGCTGCAGCCTGAAGGCGGTGCGTGATGGCGTTCGCCGAGGGCTACATCGACGTTGCCTCGCGGATTGTCGAGTTCCGAGAGAAGTTCCCGGAGGGCTCGCTACAGCCGGCCGACCCGCAGACGCCGTTTCGGGTGGAGAAGATCGGCGACCAGACGTTCATCGTCGTTGTCGCCGCGGCGTTCCGGAACCCGGAGGACCCGCGCCCGGGCATGGGTATGGCCTACGAGCAGTTCCCGGGCCGGACCCCGTACACGCGTGGTTCGGAGCTGCAGAACGCGGAGACGTCGGCGTGGGGTCGGGCGATCGTGGCCGCGTTGGCGGCCGACACGCGGCAGGGCATCGCCTCGCAGGAGGAGGTCCGCAACCGGCAGGCCGAGCGCGAGCAGCCGGTGTCGGCACCGTCGGAGCGCGTGGCGACGGCGAACCGGCTGCGTGGCGACATCGCCGAGCTGTGCAAGCAGAAGACCTGGGATGTCGAGTACGCGCAGGCCGTGTTCAAGCAGCGCATGCACAAGGCCACCGGTGACGCGTCGGTCGCGGAGCTTGCCGAGTTCCTGCAGCTGCTGAAGACGAGCGGCATGCCCACGCTGGAAGAGGAGACGGCCCGTGCTTGAGCGCCGTACCCCGTTGAAGCGGACCGGGTTCCTCGCCCGTGGTGCCGGTCTGGCCCGCACGGCGATGAAGCCGAAGCGTGGCCGCACGAAGGCCGAGCGCCGGTCGGTGTGGTCGGAGGACGCGGGGAAGAAGGCGCTGAAGCGCCGCTCGTCGTGCTGTGAGCGGTGCGGCTCCGGCGGCCCGCTGGAGTGGCATCACCGGAAGAACCGGTCGCGCGGCGGCGAGTGGAACCCCGCCAACGGCCTCCGGCTGTGTGCCCTCATCTGCCACCCGTTCGTCACGCAGAACCCGGAAGCCGCGCGCGCCGGCGGCTGGTCCGTCCTCGGCAGCCAGGACCCCGCCGCGGTGCCGTTCGAGCACTTCTCCTGGGGGCTCGTGCGGATCACCGACGACAGCGACACCTACCACCTCGTCCGGAAGGGACAGAGCGCATGACCTCCATCTACGCGACCGAGACTTTGGAAGTCCACCAGTGCGGGAAGTGCGGCGTCAGCTTCGCGATGCCGACCACCTTCACGGCTGAGAAGCGGGAGAACGGTGAGGCGTTCTATTGCCCCAACGGTCACGCCCGCGTGTTCAGGGAGAGCGAGGCGACTCGGCTCCGCCGCCAGCTGGATCAGGCCAAGAAGCGCCAGGAATGGGCCGAGGGCAGGGAGATGCACCAGCGAGACCAGCGTGAGGCTGCCGAGCGTTCGAACGCCGCCCTGCGCGGTGTGATCACGAAGCAGAAGAAGCGCGCCGCCGCTGGCGTGTGCCAGTGCTGCCAGCGCACCTTCCAGAACGTCGCGGACCACATGCGCACCCAGCACCCCGACTACGTCGAGGGGGTCGCGCGATGAACTCGTTCGACATGATGCATCGGATCGTGGAGCACGCGAAAGCGTGGGGCCTGGACGTGGATGGCCTCTCCCGCCTCACCTTCCACGCCCCCCGACCCCAACTGCGCCTGCGGGACTTCGAGTACGCCCTGTTCCAGGACTGGGCCCGCCACCTCGTCTACCCGCTGGTGTCGGCCACCGACACCGGACTCGTGGTGGTCGGACAGTTGATGTCCGGGCACGCGGTCACCGTCTCCGTCCGCGCCCTGCCGGCCGACCTGAAGGCCTACGGGCTGCACGGCGTCATCGCGTTGGGCCACGTCGCCGTGCTCGTCGAGCACCAGCGGGGGACCCGGGTCACGGCGTGACCACGCGCTGCCAGTCCCCGACCTGCAACCGCCCGCTGCGCGACGAGAAGTCCGTGCGCCGCGGTTTCGGCCCGGTGTGCTGGGGACGCGCCAACCCCACCGCCGCGCCGGCGCACGCCACCCCCGACCACCCGGTCGACCCCAACCAGATCCCACTACCCCTGGAGACCCACGTGACCAAGATGCTGTTCGAGATCGACGGCAAGCCGACTCCGATCGACGACTGCTCGTGGCTGTTGTATTCACCGTGCGGCTGCATGTCCGGCATCTCGACTGTTCGCGACGGCGCACTGACCGAAGACGACGCGTGGGCCGACTTCGAACCCAACGCTGAGCAGCGCAAGCGCGACAAGGCGGCTGGGCTCAGGGTCACGATTGGGCTCCGGAGCGAGGTGCGGAACCTGGCCACGGACTGCCCGCACACTCCGAAGTGGGGCGTCGAGAACACGCCCGTGCCCGACGGGCACCAGTGGGCACAAACCGTCCACACCCCGCGAGGGCGCCGCAAGCACCTCGTGCCGGACGTCGGCGTCGAGAACTACGCCGAGCGCCGCTACGACTCCGGCAACACGGCCGCGCTGTGCGGCTCGGAAGGCTGGTCGTGGGGCACCGCTTGGCACGAGCTTGACGCTCCCGAGTGCCTCGCCTGCGCCCGCAAGGCCAAGACCGTCCAGGAAGGACAGAACCAGTGACCGTGGATGCCGTGATCGTTCCCCCGCCGGCGCCGATGGTGCGCCGCTACCGGGCGGCCCTGCTGGTGCAGGACGAGGCGTGGGAACCGTTGCAGGACCTGCTGTCGCAGGCCGGGATGCTGCTGGTCGAGATCGACCGGGGTGCGACCCAGACCCCTCGTTTCAACGTGCATCCGCCGTACGCGCAGACCGGGGCGTCGACGAAGCGAGCAGCCGAGCTCGATTTGAAGCCGCGCGAGGTGCAGATGCTGCGCGGCATGGCCCGCGGGCTGACGAACGCCGAGATCGGCCGTGAGCTGTACCTGTCGGAGGACACGGTGAAGACCCACAACCGGCGGCTGTTCCGCAAGCTCGGCGCCCGCGACCGCGGGCAGGCCGTGGCCCTCGGGTTTCAACGCGGCCTGCTGTTTCTCGGCCCGTAGCCCACCTGCCCCACCTGACTAGATGAAGGAGGTGAACCTCTTGCCCAGAAAGACCCGCCAGAGCGAGGTGCCGGAACTACTCGTGCGGCTCGGGGACCCGGACGGTGATGTGTCGTGGCGGTTGGATGGCCGCTGCGCCGAGATCGGCCCGGACTTGTTCTTCCCGGAGAAGGGCGAAGACACCACGACCGCCCGGTGGGTGTGTGCGGGATGCGAGGTCCGTCTCCGCTGTCTCGAGTACGCCATCCAGACCCGGGAGGAGTTCGGGATCTGGGGCGGCACGACCGAGCGGGAGCGCGAGCAGATCCGCCGGCTTCGGAACGGACAGGAGGCCGCTGCGTGACCTGGTTCAAAGTGGACGACAAGCTGCGCGGCAACCGGAAGGTGCGCAAGCTCGGCGCCGACCGGCTGCCGGCGATGGGCTTGTGGACCCTGGCGGGGTCGTGGGCGGCCGACAACGTTTCGGACGGGTTCGTGCCTGTGGATGAAGTCCGGGTGTGGGACGCGCGGCTGCGTTTCGCGCGCCGTTTGGTCACGGTCGGCCTGTGGATAGAGGCCGAAGTGGACGGTGAACCAGGGTTCCGTTTCCACGACTGGCACGACTTCAATCCGAGTTCCGAGAAGGTGCTCGCAGACCGGAACGCCAGCAAGGAACGACAAAAGCGCTTCCGAGAACGGCGTCGTAACGGTGTGACCGACGGCGTTAGTCACAAGACCCCGACCCGACCCGACCCGTCCCTCTCCCTTCGGGAGAGAGGGACGGGGGCGAAAGGCTCTCTCCGCTCCGTCGACGCATGGTGCGGCGAGTGCGACGAACGCACCCGGCAGATCGAGCTCGACGACGGCCGCCCCAAGCGTTGCCCCGCTTGCCATCCCCAGAGGAGCGCGTCGTGAACGCCCTCGATCGCTTCGGTGAGCCGGTCGACGAGACGGAACCGCAACTGCCGTTGCACGACCCGCGCTGCGACGGCAACGGCTGGGTCGACCGCGACGCCGAACATCCCCGTCCCTGCTACGACTGCCGGCCGCATCTTCGCCCGGATCGTCTTCACCGCGCGGTGCTCGACGCCGACCAGCTCCGCGCCGAACCCCAACCCACCAAGGAGAACCCCGACGATGAGTGACCAGACCGAGCCGCGCGTATGGAACGCGGGCGACCCGATGCCGCGCGATGTGTTCAAGATCCGCGACTCGATGGGCGACGTGTGGGAGCGCAACGTCACCCTTGGCGGGGCGTTGTGGTGCACCCCGGAGACGGTCCCGATGGAGTGGGAGCGGATCGCGAAGAAGTACGGGCCTCTCTCAGAGGTTCAGACGTCCTCTCCGGTGTCTGTGCCCGCCGAACCCGGGAACGCCAGCGAGCGGCCCAGCCAGGCGGGCGAAACTGGCCTCTGGTCCATCCGCGACGGCTGGGTCGTCGGTCCGACCGGCGAGTGCACGTGTGAGGCGCCCTACGAGGTCGCGGGAATCGGCCATCACCCCTCGTGCGGCATCGAGCAGTGGATCCCGGCCGAAGACCTGCCTGGTGTCTTCGCTTCGGAGGAGAACCTGCGCCGGCGTGCCTCGTCGTGGTGGGAGGCAGCGAAGACGCTGAACAGGTGGGGAAACGCCCATCGTGCGGCCAGCCGAACCGCGGGCGCCCGCGCTGATGCTGCGGAGGCGAAGCTCGCGATCGCGGATGATCACCACAAGATGGAGTTGGCCGAGGCGAACCGGCTGCTGACCGCCTACCAACGGGACGTCGTTGCGTGGAAGCGCGAGCGTGACGAGGCCCGTGCGAAGCTCGCCGAGGCCGCTTCCGAGCCTCACTGGTGTGGGCAGGCGGAAGACCTCGCCAACCGACTCGACGAAATCCGCGAGGACCTTTCGGAGATCAACTTCGACGAGGTCACGCATTTGGTCGACGTCGGCATGGACGGCGATGAAAGCGGCGACTGCATCGACGAATGCCCCGGGTGCGCACTCGTCCGCATCCGTTCGATCGTCGAGCGCGACACCACGGAGGCCAGCCGATGAGCGGCATCGACCGGAAGTCGGTGAGCACCGAGAACCTGAAGGTCGGTGACCTCGTCACGGACGCCCCTGAGGGGTGTCGGATCACGTCGATCGAGGAGATGCCCGGCCCGCTCCTGGTGACGTGGGACGACGGGCAGTCGGAGATCTACGACCGCGACATCCAATGGGAACTTGTGAACGGAGAGATCTGATGAGCGACCAGACGCCGCGCGTGCCCGAACTGTGGTGGAGCGAAGATCACGAAGAGGTCTTCCTGTGCATCGATGGCGCCTACTACGTAGCCCAGGTCGAGGCGGAAGAAAACCCGCTTGGCGCGGGGCGGCCCTCCGACGCCGTGAAGCTCGGGGACGTCAAGGCCCTGCAAGCGCTGCTCGATCAGACCGTGCACGCGGAGATGGTCGCCAAGCAGCAGCTCGCTCTCATCGGCCGCTTGTTGACCGGCTGGGACACCGACGACGTTCCGCCGGCCACCATCCGCCGCATCCGCGCCATCGTCGAGGGAGAGAACCGATGACTGCCGACGTCGAGATCACCTGGCGCCCGCTGCGCGGCCAGACGGAGCCGGACGTCGTCACGTTGACGAAGGACTCCCTCGACGCCGCCCGGTCGAGCGCTCTTTCCCTGGCCTGCTGCGCCGGCGCGCTCCGGATCCGAGTCACCGATGAGCACGGAGCCACCCGCTTCACCTGGGACCGCAGCGACAACCTGTTCCGCACTGTCCGCGAGGGAGAGAACCGATGAGCGACGCCGACAAGATCACTCAGATCCGCGGTCTCATCCGGGGCTACCGCGCTGGCGGTTGGGACCACGCAAGCGCATGGGTTCGCTCCACCGAGGTCCTCGTCGACCGGATCGAAGTCATCGTCGCGGCGGAGGCGCCGTGCGCTCAGGCACCGCATTGCCCCATCCACCCGCTTGTCGAGGGAGGGAACCGATGAGCACCGAGGAGTACATCGGCAGCCTCGAAGCCGACAACGACAGCCTCAAGACGCAGCTCGCCACCGAGTCAGACCGCGTCTACGCCGCGCAGGTCCGGGCCGAGGAGCTGTCCGCCGCGCTCGACCAGATCCGCACGGTGCTCGCCGACTTCCATCACTGCGGTCCGATGCTCCCGACGACCATGCTCGAACGCATCGGCGCCATCGTCGACCCGCCCTCTGCCGCCCCTGTGGAGTCCAGCGAGGCGCCGAAAGGCGATCAAGCGGTCGCATTCGTCCAACAGACTCTCGGCGTCGAGCTGACGGACTGGCAGAAGGACTTCATCGCGGGAATGGTGGAGCACCAGCCGGCACAGGACAGCGAAGACGAGCCCACGACGCCGGAGACCGATCCCGTCGGCACGGTGCGCCTTCTTCGAGGACACGTGTACGTGAAGCTGCCGAAGCCCGCTTCGGAGCCGTGGCACATCGCATGGTCCGGCGGTGTCCCGCAACGCTATTCGGGCTGGCAGGACAACGAGACCATGGCGGGCTGCCCGGTCGTGGGCTACCTGCCGGTCAGCGAATGTTACGAACCGGCCGCTCGCGAGGTCGAGTGGGGCATCCGCGACGACAACGCCGGCGGCCAGATCTCCCGTGTCTCCGAGGCTTCTGCCGCGATCCTCACTGCCCCTGGTGTTCACGCTGTGTCCCGTTTCGTCACCCCCTGGGTAGACGCCACCCCAAAGGAGCCGAAGTGAGCCGGCCTTGCCTTTCGACGGAGGACGGGCCTTGCCCGATGCCGGCACTGTCCGGGGTCGACACGTGCCTGCGCCACACCGGCCCAGGCCAACGCGTCCAGCTCGGTGGCCTGATCGGCCACGACCACACCGCCGAACGCCGACCCGCCGACCCGGCCGGGCTGGCCGGCATCGACGACGAACCCCGAACCGACATCCCGGCCCGCCCGTACGGGACGGCATGGACCGCCGCACCCACCCCGGTGCGGCGCCACGGCTGGCTCGCCGCCGCGATCCGCGGGATGTTCCGATGACCGACATCGCCGAAGGCAAATGCCGCGTCTGCGTGCGGCAGAACGCCACGAGCGTCGCGTACGCGTGCAACGACTGCGTGAACCGGTTCATCCGGCTGGTGGGGGAGCTGGTCGTCTACGGCACGCTGATCCTGCCGAACATGGTGCAGCCGGGCGGCGGCATGACCGGCCGAGGCTCCCCGGGGTTCGGGCCGCGCTCTCCGGCGCGTGACGACGTGATCTCCGCCCTCGACCCCCGCTCACTCCCGGGCGACGTGGACGAGCACGGCGACGCCGTCATGCGCCGCCCCGACGACGGGGCTACCTGGGTTGCATCCATCCCCGGCCGCCTCGCCGGCCTCGCCAACGCCATCGCTGAGGATCGCGACGAGGCCCGCCCGGGCGGAACCCTCGACGCGGACGCCGGTTACATCACGCGCAACGCGTGGTGGCTCGCCGGTCAGTCGTGGATCGGTGAGGCCTTCAACGACATGGCCGAGGTCCACGCGATGGCCCGCCAGCTCTCCGGGGACGCCCCGCAACGCTCCCTCGGCGCCTGCCTCAACGTCACCTGCGGCCGGGATGTGTTCTGGGGCGGCGTCGGCAAGCCAGCCCAATGCACCGGTTGCAAACGCACATACGACGGCCTCGACCTTGTCCGCCTCGAAGCAGCACAGGAGACAGCAGCATGACCAACTACGAGCAGTGGGTCCGCGACGGGCAGCGCGTCGAGGCTCGCTACGTCCACGGCGACGGCGTCCACGCCACTGGCTACGTCTACGCCTACTCGGATCGCCCCACTGTCGTACTCGTCCAAGAGGACGGCCGCGAGGTTTATTGGGGCGCCGACCTGTGCGTCCCGGTCGACGGTGGATCGAACGAAGCCCGCAATGCCGCCCTCGCGCGGCGTAGCGACACCCCGATGGACCTCGCGACCGCGCGCCGGATCGTTGCCGAGGCCGAATGCCGCGCCCACGGCCACGACTGGGACGCCATCATGGTCCCCATGCTTTCGCCCCTTCCAGGCGCGTTCATCTGCAGCCGCTGCCGTGCGAAGCTGACCGTCACGGCCTCGGGGGGATGACCATGGATGACCTGATCGCGTTCCTCCGCGCACGCCTCGACGAGGACGAGCGGATCGCCAAAACTGCGGACCCCGGTCCTTGGCACGCAGACGGTGGTGGCATCCACAAGGGCCACACGACCGACGAGGTCGTGGACTACGCGGGCGACAACGCCGAGCACATCGCCCGCCACGACCCGGCTCGCGTGCTCGCCGAGGTCGCCGCCAAACGGCTGATCATCGAGCTGCATCAGCCTGATCACAAGCAGCGCGACTGCGGGACGTGCATGTCCAGGAAGATCGGATACCAGGAGGATTGGATCGAGGAGGAGTGGCCGTGCAAGACCCTCTGCCTGCTGGCTCTTCCGTACGCCGATCACCCGGACTACCGAGAGGAGTGGCGGCCGTAATGGACGATCTGGAGTCGCTCCGCCCGATGCAGGACGCGATCAACCGCATGCACGAGGACATCGCTCTCGCCCGAGACATCATGGCCCCGGTCCGACCCTGCACCGCGCGCCGCCTCGGCTTGCACCGCCCGTGCCCGTGCATGGCCTACCCGCAGCGGTTCATCCTCGGCCACGACCCGGCCGTGGTTGCCGACGAGGTCGTGCGTGTGTGGCAGAACGCCGCCGGCCTGTCACGGATCATGGCGCTGCCTGAGCCGGAGATCAGTTTCACCCGCCCCACCCGCTGCGACGGCACCTGCCCGATGGCATCGCCGTGACCCGCGCCCGCGCCGCCGACGTCGTCCTGCTCCTCGCGCAGGAGGCTGACCGCACCGGCGACGAGCGGTACCGCGTCACACCCACCACGCTCCGTTCCTGGGTCTATCGCGGCCACATCACCCGCGACCCCAAGACCGACGGCTACGACCTCCACGAAATCCTCACCTACCTGGAAAGCAGGGACACCCCGGTGATCAAGCCCATCTCCATCACCCAGAACCCCGACGGCACCACCACGCTGCTCGTCGAAGGCCACGACATCTCCCACAGCGCCACCGGACTCCAGCTCGACATCCGTGCTGGCGACCTCGCCAGGGTCACCATCGACCTCGGCAGCGCCGCCCTGGCCTACACCGGCGAAGCCGACGTCACCGTCAACCCGACCGACGCGGAAGCCCTCGTCGCCCTCGGCTGGACCCCGCCCGCTGAGGCCGCCTCGCCCGCCGTGTGAGGATCGATCCATGAGCGACGAGAACCCGACCTGTTCGAAGTGCGACAACGCCCCGGCTGGCCCTGGCGGCATCCTCTGCCCGGCGTGCCGAACCACCATCGAGGCACAGCGCCTGGCCGGGTAGACCGCGACACGCGCCACAGTGGACCCCCGGTGATTGCCCAAGGTCAACAGGTGTGCAACGCTCTACCCGGGCGTGAGCTATGCCCGCCCACGGCCGTCTCGGGCTGACGCGCAGAGAAGCCCGAAGGCCTGCCACACGGTCGCTCTGCGCGAGCGGCAGAAACCGGGGATACGTCTACTGGCCGTGGCCAGTCCCGGGGGCGTGGAGCCAGACGACAGAACGGCCCCCGTCGTACCGCTCTGCAGGCGTACGCGGGGGCCGTCCTCATGCCAGCTGCTCGACAGAGCCGGGCAGAGCCCGTGGCGCAGGCCGGCACACCGACAGCGCGCGACGGGCGCCCTGAATCGAGTACGCCCTGCAGGAAGGCAGCACCCATGGACACCACCCCCGTGGAGGAGTACCAGGCAGCCCTACGCCGCCTGGACACCGTGGCCTCCCGTGCACCCCGGACCGACACCACCGCCACGCTGCGGGCATCCATCGCTGCGGCTGATGCGTGGGCACAGCAGGGTCTCGACGCCCTGGCCACCACCCAGCCCCAGCCCTAGCCCGAGCAGTCCATGCCCAGGGCCATGAAGGTGTGCAGCACCACCGGCTGCCCCGAGCTGGTACCCACGGGCACGGGCAGGTGTGCAGAGCACACGCGCGCAGCAGAGCAGCGACGAGGCAGCGCACGCGAACGTGGCTACGGCCACCGCCACGCCACCCGCTTCCGCCCCCGTGTCCTGGCCCGTGACCCGATCTGCGTCGAGTGCAAGCGCGAACCCTCAGTGCACGCGGACCACCATCCGGTCGACCGTCGCACGCTGGTGCTGCGAGGCGAAGACCCGAACGACCCGAAGCACGGACGCGGACTCTGCACAAGCTGTCACAGCAGCTCAACCGCAAGGCATCAGCCTGGAGGTTGGGCGAACCGATGACCGCGAGCGCATCGATCTTCGATCCACGAGGCGCGAGCTGAAGTCGATCACCTCGACCAGGTACCCCCCGGGGGGATACCCCCTAAGTGGATCTACCCGGGACCGACGGGGAGGCAGATTTCTGGCTGTACGGATCCCCCAGGTTTTTCGATCATGAAATTCGGGTGGCGGTGCGATGCCGTTGCCCTGACATCTGGAGGGCGCGATGCCCGCCTTGCCGAAGCAGAACCCGGCTCGCCGGAACAAGACCGCGACCAGGGCGACCCTGTCGCGCGATCACGATGTGAAGATGCCGCCGTTGCCGGAGCGGATGCACCGGTCGGACGACGGCGACGACATGATCGTCGGCTGGCACGAGATGACGCTGGCGTGGTGGGCGGACATCTGGGCGTCGCCGATGGCGCCCGAGTTCGAGATCTCCGACATGCACGGCCTGTTCGTCCTCGCCGTGCTGGTTGACGACTTCTGGCGAAACCCCACTACCGCGCTGGCCGCGGAAATCCGGCTGCAGCGGATGGCGTTCGGGCTCACCCCGATCGACCGCCGCCGGCTGCAGTGGGAGATCGAGCGGGTCGACGAGGCGCAGGACCAGGGGCAGAAGCGCCGCGCGGCCCGCAAGGAGCACGCGGTGAAGGAGCCGAAGCCGGATCCGCGGAACGTGCTGAAGCTGGCGTGACGTGCCGGGGCTGATCGTCCCGCCGTTCGACGAGGAGCCCTGGCCGACGCTCGGCCCCCAGGTCGTTGACCTGATCGAAGACGGCGCCACTTTCGGTCCCGGTGACCTTCGCGGCGAGCCCGCGGTGGTTGACGACGAGAAGCGCGCGCTGATCTACCGGGCGTACGAGATTTTCCCGAGGGGCCACCCGAAGGAAGGGCGACGGCGGTTCAAGGAAGTCGACATCTCGCTGCGGAAAGGCACCGCGAAAACGGAGCTCGCGGCGTGGGTGGCGTGGGCCGAGCTGCACCCCGAGGGCCCGGTGCGGTTCGACGGCTGGGACGCCGACGGGGAACCGGTTGGCCGGCCAGTGCGCGACCCCTACATCCCGATGGTCGCCTACACCGAGGAGCAGACCGAAGAGCTCGCCTACGCGGCGCTCAAGGTGATGTGCGAGGAAGGCGACCACGCCTACCTGTTCGACGCGGCGCTCGAGCGCATCACCCGCGTCGACGGATCCGGGAAGGCGGTCGCGCTGGCCGCGGCCCCGGACTCGCGCGACGGCGCGCGCACCACGTTCCAGCACTTCGACGAGTCGCACCGGATGAAGACGGCGCGTCTGCTGCTGGCGCATCAGACGATGATGGCGAACATCCCGAAGCGGCCGATCGCGGATCCGTGGTCGCTGTCGACGACGACGGCCGGCGTGCCGGGTGAGGGTTCGGTCGCCGAGACCGAGAAGCAGATGGCCGAGGACATCGCGGCGGGGAAGGCGAAGAACCCGCAGTTCTTCTTCTTCCACCGTGAGGCCGGCAAGCAGCACGACCTCGAGACCGAGGACGGGCTGCGCGCGGCGATCGTCGAGGCATCGGGCCCGGCAGTGGCGGCGTGGTCGGACATCGATTCGATCGCGGCGTTGTACACCAAGCCGAGTACGGACAAGGCGTACTTCGAGCGGGTGTGGCTGAACCGGTGGGTCGCGTCGAGCCGGCAGGTGTTCAACCCGGTCCGCTGGGCAAAGGAGCTGGCGCGGCCCGGCATGATCCCGGACGACGAGCCGATCGTGGTCGGGTTCGACGGCGCCCGGTGGCGGGACGCGTGCGGGTTCATCGGTACCCACATTGAGACGGGGCTCCAGATGCCGCTCGCCTCGTGGGAGAACGACGCGCTGACCGACGACTGGGAAGTCACCGACGAGCAGGTCGACGGTGCGCTCGCCGAGATCATGAAGCGGTGGAGCGTGTTCCTCGTGTACGCGGACCCGCCGCGGTTCGAGGCGAACGTCGCGAAGTGGTCGGGCAATTACGGCGAGAAGAAGGTCGTCGAGTGGTACACGAACCGGCCACGCCAGATCGGCCAGGCGATGCGCGCGTACAAGACGGCGCAGACCACCGGTGAGGTCACGAACAACGGTGACGAGCGGTTCGCCCGGCACATCAGCAACGCACGCAAGGGTGACCTGAACGTCCTGGACGACGACGACACTCCCTTGTGGACGATCTACAAAGAGCGGCCTGACTCGCCGCTCTTCATCGACCTCGCCATGGCCGGCTGCATCTCGTGGCAGGCCCGCCTCGACGCGCTCGCCAAGGGCGGGTGGCAGAAGAAGCAGCGGCGCAAGGTCATCGCGATGGGGTGACGAAGGGGAGGTGCACATGGCCGTTCCGGGCAAGGACGACGCCGAGGGCTGGCTGAACTTCCTCTCCGTCCGCCACGACGCTGAGATTCCGGTGCTGGAGGACCTCAACCGGTACTACGAGGGCACGCAGCCGCTGAGCTACATGCACCCGGAGATTTTCGCCGAGGTCGGAGACCGCATCAAGCCGGTGATCATTGCGTGGCCTCAGCTGGTCGTGGACGCGATCGAGGAACGCCTCGACGTCGAAGGGTTCCGGCAGCCGGACGAGGACGGCGACGACACGGACCTGTGGCGGGTGTGGCAGGCCAACGACATGGACGAGCAGTCCCAGCTTGCGCACGTGGACTCGTTGGTGATGCGCCGCTCGTACGTGTCGGTCGGTACGAACGAAGAAGACCGGGACACGCCGCTGCTGGCGGCGGAGTCGCCGCTGGAGATGTACGCCTACATCGACCCGCGAACCCGCAAGATCCTGGCTGCGCTGCGTCGCGTCGTCGTCGACGACAGTTTCGCGCGCGAGACGGAGCGCTCGGCGACGCTGTACCTGCCGAACGACACCATCTTCTACGGCCGCAACAGCAGCCAGTGGAAGGAAGACGACCGGGACAGGCACGGGCTTGGCGAGCCGCCGGTGGTGTCGCTGATCAACCGAGGCCGGCTCACCAGCACCCGCACCCGCGACCCGAACGTGCTGTCACGATCGCGGTACGGCAGCTCCGAGCTGGCGCCGATCCTTCCGTTGTCGGACGCGGCCAACAAGATCGCCACCGACATGATGATCGCGGCCGAGTTCCTCACGACCCCGGTGCACGGCTTCTTCGGCCTCGGCCCCGAGGACCTCGTCGACCAGAACGGCAACAAGCTCACCCCCTACCAGGCGCTGCTGCGGAAGTTCCTGCTCATCCCCAACGGCGTCGACGAGGGCGTGAAGGAGTTCGAGTTCTCCGGCGCGAGTCTGACCGGCTTCCACGAGTCGATCAACAAGCTGGGGCAGCTTGTCGCGTCGCTGGCCGGCCTGCCGCCGCACTACCTCGGGTTCACCACCGACAACCCCGCGAGCGCGGACGCGATCCGCTCGAGCGAGGCCCGGCTGGTGAAGCGCGCCGAGCGGAAGCAGCGGCCGTGGGGCGGATCGTATGAGCGGATGTGCCGGCTAGTGCGCCGCTTCCAGTCGGGCGAATGGGACCCGAAGCTGAAGCAGCTCGAGACCCGCTGGCGCGACGCCTCGACGCCGACGGTCGCGCAGACCGCCGATGCGGCCTACAAGTACTACACGCCGCCGGCGCCCGGGATGCGGCCCATCCTCACCCTGCGCGCGGCGCGCGAGCTGATCGGCAAGTCCGACGCAGAGATCCGGCGCATGGATGCGGAGGACGAAGAAGCCGACCGGAGGGCCGCCGAGCTCGACCCGGTCGGCGTTCTTGCCGACCGAATCCAGCCGAACGACCAGCCGCCGCGGCCGGAGCCCGCCGATGTCGTCGGCGCGTGAGATCGCGCTCGATCACAGCTCGAACCGGCGTCGGATTGCCGGCGCGGCTGCGCGCGCGGGTCTCGCGATGTGGCGGCAGGTCGACCCGGCCAACCTGACCACGTCGTGGACACGGCTGATGGCGCGGATGTTCGTGGTGCTGCAGGGCGCGCAGTTGGCGGCGGCGTCCACTGCGGACGCGTATGCGGGTGAGGTGCTCGCCGCGCAGGAGATCGAGACCGCGCCAGCCGGCGCGGTAGTACCGCAGGCGCTGGCCGGGATCGCGTCCGATGGGCGAGACCTGCTGTCGCTGCTGCTGAACCCGGTCATCTCGACGAAGTACGCCATCGGCCAGGGCGTCGAGCTGGACCGGGCGCTCGCGCGCGGTGCGGCATCGCTGGACATGCTCGTGCGCACCCAAGTCGCGGATGCCGGCCGGGTGGCAGACGGGGTCGCAGTCACGGTGCGGCCGCGCACGGGGTACGTGCGGATGCTCGTCGGGCCATCGTGCGCGCGGTGCGTGATCCTGGCCGGCCGGTTCTACCCGTACAGCTCCGGGTTCGAGCGGCACCCGCTGTGCGACTGCACGAACATCCCGAGCGCCGAAGACGTCGCCGATGACTTCACTACCGACCCGATGCGCGCGTTCCACGAAGGACACGTGCGCGGGCTGTCCAAGGCGGACGAGCGGGCTGTGCGCGACGGCGCCAACCTGGCGCAGGTCGTCAACGCCCGGCGCGGAATGCGGGTCGCCGGATCGTTTGTGGAGCAGCGCGCGGACGGCACTGCCGTGACCCACCGTGGACGCGTCGTGAGCCAGCCTGGCCGCACCACCGAAGGAACGACACGCTTCGGCCTCGCCGGGCGACGGCTCGGCGGGCAGGCGCGGCTCATGCCGGAACAGATCTACCGCGATGCCGTGTCGCGGGATGAAGCCGTGCAGCTTCTCCGGGCGCACGGCTACATCGTTTGACCGCCGTTTGACGGCCATTTGACTCCCGACCGCGCGATGCGGCCCGGGCAAACCCTCTGCGATGGAGGACCCACCTCATGACCATCCCGACCTCGTCGGCTGCTCCGGCCGGACAGCCGACGCCCACACCTCCGGCCGAGCCCCCGAAGCCGGCCCCGCCGGCCCCGGCCGCGGCGGAACCCACCACCCCGCCGGCGGGCGACCCGCCGAAGGGCGACGACGACAAACCCCTCGGCGAGGGCGGGCTCAAGGCGCTGCAGGCAGAGCGTGCACGTGCCGACGAGCTGGAAAAGCAGGTGAAGGCGCTCGCGCCGCTGCAGAAGCTCGCCGAGGCGCTCGGCACCACCGGCGACTCCGGCGCGGGCAAGACGGAGATCGAACAGATCACCGAACGTCTCGCGCAGCACGAAACCGAGCTGAAGACCGAGAAGCAGGCGCGTTGGCGCGCCGAGATCGCCGCGGAAAAGGGTCTCACGATCCAGCAGGCCGCCCGGCTGGTCGGCACCTCGAAAGAGGAACTCGCGGCCGACGCGGACGCGCTCGCGGCGCTGTTCCCGACCGCCCCCGCAGCGCCCGGCACCCCGAAGCCGGACCCGAGCCAGGGCGGCCAGGGCGGCACGCCGCCGGACCTCGACGCGCAGATCGCCGAGGCCCAGGGCAAGGGCGACGTGAAGGCCGTTCTCCGCCTGCAGAACCAGAAGTTGGCCAACGCCAAGCGATAACGGGCGCCCTGTGCGCCCAGACTGAAAAGGAGACACCCAGATGTCTGGGATCACCGCACTGGGCACCACGTACAACCTCCCCAACTACTCGGGGATCCTCTACCAGCTGACCCCGGCCGACACGCCGTTCTTCTCCGCGATCGGCGGCCTGTCGGCCGGCGGCGGACAGGCGACGGACTACGAGTTCGAATGGGAGACCTTCGACCTCCGCGACGCCGCGCAGAACACGGTGCTGGAGGGCCAGGACGCGCCCACCGACCAGAACCGGGTCCGCGCGAACGCGTCGAACATCCTGCAGATCCACCAGGAGACCGTCGGTGTCTCCTACACCAAGCAGGCCGCGACGCAGCGCAAGTCCGGGCTGAACAACGGCCAGAGCAACCCGGTGCTGGACGAGCTGGACTGGCAGACCGAGCAGATGCTCAAGCAGATCGTGCGCGACATCAACTGGTCGTTCATTAACGGTGTCTACCAGAAGCCGTCGGACAACACGACCGCGCGCAAGACCCGCGGTCTGCTCGCCGCGATCGCCAGCAACGTGACCGACGCGGCCGGCGGCGTCACCGCCACCGGCACGGCGGCCGCATCGACCGACCTGATCACGCTGTCCACCCACGGCCTGGTGAACGGCGACACGGTTACGTTCTCGAGCGTCGGCGCCGCGGCCCCGCTCGTGGCGGGCCAGGCGTACTACGTCGTGAACTCGTCGACGAACACGTTCTCCGTGGCCCGCACGAAGGGCGGCGCCGCGGTGAACATCAGCGCCGACGGCACCGTGATCTGGTCCAAGGGCGTCGCCCTGACCAAGAACATGGTCGACGACACGCTGCAGCTGGCCTACGACAACGGCGGCATCTCCGAGTTGGAGACGGCGACGATCCTCACCGGGTCGGCGCAGAAGCGTGCGATCACGAACGTCTACTCGTCCGCGGGCTACGTCACGAAGGAGCTGACCGGCAACGTCGGCGGCGTCAACGTGACCCGCATCGAGACCGACTTCGGCGTGCTGAACGTGATGCTGGACCGGCTCATGTCGCAGTCCTCGCTCGCGGTGGTGTCGATGGAGCAGTGCCAGCCCGTGTACCTCGACGTGCCGGGCAAGGGCCACATGTTCCAGGAGCCGCTCGCGAAGACCGGCGCCAAGGACCGCAACCAGATCTACGGCGAGGTCGGTCTCGCGTACGGCAACGAGCGCGCCCACGCCAAGATCACGAACCTGAAGTGAGGCAGGCATGGCCTACCGAGTGACCGCGGGCCGCGTGTCCGCCGAAACCCAGGTGACCGAGGCCGGCGGCCGCGCGACCGTCGACCACTACCGCGGCGCCGTGCTGCCGGACGACGTGCCCGACGAGCAGCTGCAGCACCTGCTCCGCCTCGGCCACATCGAGGACGCCGACGGCGAGCCGGAACCCGAGCTCGCCGAGGTCCTCGACGCGGAGCCCTCCGGGGACGTGCAGCCGGACGACGAGGACGACCAGGCCGATCTGTCCGCGATGGACAAGGACGCCTTGCTCGCCTACGCCGACGAGCACGGCCTCACCGTCGACAAGCGGCTCGGCGTGGACAACCTCCGCGCCGCGATCGAAGCCGCCGAGTAGCAAGGGAGGCGGGGGTCCATGGCTGACACACTCGCGACGGCCGCGGACCTCCGCGCCCTGCTCGACGAAGACGAAACCTCGCTCACCGACGACAAGGCCGCGGTGCTGCTGCAGTTGGCGACCGGGGCCGTACAGGCCGCGGCCGGCCAGGATCTGCTCGCGGTCGTCGACGACACCGCGCAGCTGCTCGGCGACACCGACGTGTGGCTCACGCTTCCGCAGCGGCCCGTCACCGCGGTCAGTTCGGTATCCATCGACGGCCGGCCGGTCACGGACTTCAAACGGTTCGGCGACCGGCTGTGGCGTCGCTGTGGGTGGGCGACCTGCCCCGGCGAACCGTCGGTGGTCGACGTCGTCAACTCGCACGGATATGAGGACTGGGACTCGAAACTCGGCCTCGCTCGTTCGGCGGTGCTGTCGGTGGCGGCGCGGATGTTCGCCAACCCGGTCGGCGTCACCGGCCAGTCCATCGACGACTTCTCGCAGCAGTTCAGCCAGTCCACGAACTCGGACCTGTCTGGGTTGATCCCGGAGAACCTGCGGAAGTCGCTGCGCCGCGCGTACGGCGCCCGGGCCCGGTTCGTGAAGCTCTGATGCGCGTCCTTCGCCTCACCGGCGCCGGCCGCCGCGCAGCCGAGGCCATCATGCTCGACGCCTGCCGCATCCGCCCGGTCGACCAAGACGAGGTGACCACGGATCCGGTCACCGGCGACGTGACGCCGGCGTACGGGGACGCGGTCTACACCGGGAAATGCAAGATCCAGAACCAACGTCCGTTTCCGTCCACACCGGACGCGGGCGAGCACCAGTGGACCCGGTCGCCGATGTGGCTGCACCTCCCGGTCGTCGGGAGCGGGCAGGTGAAGAACGGTCACGTCGTCGAGATCACCTCGTCGGTGAACCCGGACAACGTGGGCCGGCTGTTTCGGGTCGAGGCCGGTGACCCCAAGACCTTTCAGACCGCGCTGCGGTTCCTCGTCGAGGAGATCGTCGGCTGACACCAGCTGGGAGGTGCCCGTGGCTGAAGTGGACATGTCCCAAGTCGACGCACTCGCCGACGATCTGGAAGCGGTCGCGGCGAAGGCAACGCCGAAGGTGAAGAAGGTCGTGGAGAAGGGCGCGAACAACGTCAAGAACGGGATGCGCGCCGACGCCAGTGGTCACGCGAGCTTCAAGCACTTCTCGCGGTCGATCACCTACGACATCACGCACGACGGTTTGGGTGCGGAGATCGGGCCGGACAAGGACTTGATCCAGGGCGCACTCGGGAACTTGATCTACTTCGGTCGGTCGGACACCGCCGGTGTGGTCGACATCAACCCGCCGCTGGACAAGGAAACACCTCGGTTCGCGGACGCACTGGCCGATGTCGCCGAGGACATCCTGTGACCGGCGTCGTCTCCGCGCACCACGCCGCGATCTTCGGTCTGCTGCAGGGCGGTTCGCCCACGTTCACCGTCTACGACGGGCAGGTCCCCAACGAGCCGGAGTACCCGTACGCGGTGCTGTACATGGACACCGGGATCGATGAGGCCACGAAGCTGTGCGGCGACCCGGACACGGCGACGTTCCGGTTCCAGGTCACCTCCGTCGGGCTCACCGCCATGGCAGCGCTCGTCGTCGTCGATGAGAGCCGCATCCGCGTGCTGGGTGTGCGCCCCGTCATCGCCGGCCGTGCCCCGGTGCGGATCCGGAAAGAGACCACGATCCCGATCCGCGAAGACCGGGACGTGACCGACACCGCAACCAACCGCCACCCGATGTTCGGCGTGGACACCTACGTCTTCGAGTCCTGGAAGGACTGATCCTCATGGCCACCGTCACCCCACAGCAGGTCAAGTACAGCGGCGTCGTGCTGACCACGGTCGCCGCGACGGCCGGACCCGACAAGGTGAAGTGGGGCGAGGACGTCGCCCTGCTCATCACGAACGGCAGCGGCTCGGCGATCACCGCCACGGTGGTCGTGCCCGGCAACACGAAGTACGGGCAGGCCGAACCCGACGTCACGAGCGCGTCGATCGCGGCGACGAAGCAGGTCGCGTTCGGTCCGTTCCCGAAGGACCTCGCCGACGACAACGGCGACGTGTCGTTCACCGTCTCCGCGGCCACCTCGGTGACCTACGCCGCGATCCGGGTCTGAGCCATGGCCGTGCAGTTTGTGCGCGCCAAGTGCGACGCCACCGGTGCCGTCACGTCCCTCGCCGAGTCCGCGCTGCAGCACCTGCCCGCGTGGCGTGCCGTCGACGGTCCCGTCCCGGATCGGCCGAAGCCGGCCACGTTCCCCCGAACCTCCGGTGAGGCGCCGGAGAACGAAGACGCCGACAGCTCGTCGGCCAACACCGAACAGGAGTAGCACCCATGGCCGACATGCTGACTGATGGCGCGATCAAGGTCACCTACGTGCCGACGATCGCGAACATCGCCGCACCGACGGTGGCCGAGCTCGGCGCCGGGCTGGACCTCGAGTGCCTCATCACCGCCGACGGGTTGAACGTCACGGTCGACGAGGAAACGGTGTCGATCCCGAAGCTGTGCGACACCACGAACTCCGAGGCCCCGGGCCGGGCGACGTACTCGATCGACTTCACGTTCGTCCGCAAGACCGTCACCGGCGAAGACGAGGCCTGGGCCACGATGGTCCGCAAGACCCCCGGGTTCATCGTGTTCCGCTACGGCCCGCTCGCCACCCAGGCCTACGCCGCCGCGGACCCCGTGCAGGTGTTCCCCGGCCAGTCCGGCGAGCGCCGCCCGCTGCAGCCCGAAGCGAACTCGGCCGTGAAGTTCTCGAGCAAGTGGTTCGTGGACGACGTTCCCGACCTCGACGCGGTCGTCGCCGCCTGATCTCCGGGGCGCCCGGCACCTTGGCTCCGTCGGGCGCCCCGGACCTTTCTTCTGCTGGAGCCAAGGAGCCAAGGAGCCAAGAGTGGAACCCCAAGACATCGACGAGCTGGTGGCCGCGGCCACGCGGCCGGAGGCGACCGTCTCGCTGTGCTTGCGCGCGGATCTGCGTGAGCAGTGGGAGATCCTCAACAACGACCTGATCAACATGCAGGCGGCGAGCCAGACCCTGGGCGCGTCGAAGGAGCAGAAGGACCTCGCGCAGAAGATCCACGCTCTGCAGGACGAGATGGCCGCGAGCACCATTCAGGTGCGGATGCGGGCGATGACGAAGCCGGCGTGGCGGTCGATGATGTTCTCGCACGCGCCGCGCGAGAACGACCCGAAAGACTTGGCGCTCGGCTACAACCGGGAGACGCTGCCCGATGCCATCGTGGCTGAGTCGATCATCGAACCGGAACGCACCGCTCGCGAGTGGCAGAACGTGTTCGAGGTCCTCACCTCGCGGCAGTACGACGACCTCGTCGACACCGCGTGGGCCCTCAACCGCAAGGACACGAGCACCCCGGTTTTCAGCCTGGCCGCTTCGCTGGTGATGCCCGCCTCCGGCGAGAAGTCGCGGCAGCAGTCCGCCTCGGCATCTCGCCGTCGCGCTTCGCGGGCGAAGAACCCCGAGAGCTGACCGAGTACCAGCGCGACACATCCGGCCGCGTCATCCGCACGGTCACCACCCGCACTCCGGAATGGACGGGCGAAGACCGGGCGCAGGTCCTGGCGTTCATGGACTTCGAGGCCCTCACCTGCAACGGCTGTGGCGGGTATCTGCCGGAAACCACCGACCCGGAGAACGAGGCCCGCTACCTCACCGAGCCGCCTCACCGCTGCCACCGCTGCACGTCGATCGCCGCGAAGCAGGAGAACTACCAGAAGGCCAAGCACCCAAACGCCTACGTGGCGTGGCCGACGTTCCTGAAGGAGGCGTAGATGGCTGACCGCTCCGTCTCCGTGAAGCTGCTGGCCGACGTCGCCCAGTACATCGCGAAGATGCAGGCCGCCGGCAAGTCCACACGGGATCTGGAGTCGGCCGGCCGGGATCTGCGCAAGGCGCTCGACGACGAGGCCGACGCCGAAGGCCGCGTGCGGGTCGCGTCGGAGAAGCTGAACGAGGTCCGCAACAACGGCAAGGCCAGCGTCGCGCAGCTCGCCGCCGCCGAGGAGGACCACGCGTCGTCGCTGCGGAAGCTCGAGGCGGCGCAGCTGCGCACGAAGGACGCGACCGACAAGTTCGCCGCGGCGCAGAAGCAGGCCGCCAGCGACACCGAGGAGTCGAACCGGCGGGTCGAGCAGTCGTTCAGCCGGGTTTCGGCGCGCGCGAACGCGGCGTTCGACATCAAGAGCTTCTCCGCCCTGTCGGTCGGGCTCCCGGCGGCCGCCGCGGTCGGTGCGGCCGGCGTCACCGCCGCGCTCGGTATCGCCGCCACGGGGTTCGCCGCCCTCGGCGTGTACGCCGCCTCGTCGGACGTGCGGATCGCGCAGGCGTTCACCGACCTGAAGAACAGCGTGCAGCGCGACGCGGCGGGCATGGGCGCGGCGTTGCGGGACGACGTGATGGCCGCGATCGACGACGCGTCGAAGGCGTGGGATCGGCTCAAGCCTCAGGTTCAGGCCGCGGTGAACGCGTCGGCGCCCGCGATCCGCACGCTCACCGGCGCCGTCACGGACTTCGCTGAAGGCGCGATGCCCGGGCTGCTCACTGCCGTGGAGAAGGCCGGCCCCGAGCTGGAAGGTATCCGTGACTTCGCCGGCGCCGCCGGCACGGGTCTGGGCCAGTTCTTCACCAACGCCTCGTCCGGCTCGCAGGACGCGGGGAAGGGCTTCGAACTGCTCGGGAACACCGTGCAGCTGCTCGAGGCGCGGTTGGGCACGCTGTTCGCGCACCTGGCGCAGGGCTCCTCGGGCCCGCTGAACTCGTTGTACGCCATCGTCGACCAGATCACCGGCGCGCTCAACGCCATGACCGCGCAGGGATCCGGCGTCATCGGAGCGCTGAACGGCTTCACCCTGGCGGGTACCGGCGCGGTCGCGACGATGACGACGCTGCTGCGCCTCATATCCGCTCTCCCGCCGGAGATCACGAACTTCGCTGGCGCATTCGGCGCGGCCTCGCTCATCGCCTCGAAGTTCGGCCTCGACGTCGGGAAGGGATTCGAGGGTCTCGGCAAGAAGATCTCGGAAGCCAAGGGCGTCACGAGCAAGTTCAGCACCGCCATCGGCGGCCTCGTCGAAGGCGCGTTCAACCCGACGACGTTCGCCGTCTCAGCACTCGGTATCGGCCTGGACATCCTCGGGAAGAAGCAGCAGGAAGCTGCTGCCAACGCCGCCGCGCACGCCGAGCGCGAGCGCAACCTCGCGGATGCCCTGCGCGAGTCGGGCGGCGCTGTCGATGCCAACGTGCGCGCGCAAGCTGCCTACGACCTCGGCAACTTCAAGGTCGGCGACAGCGTCCGGAACCTCAACAAGGAGGTCCTGACGCTCGCGGGTCCGCAGGGGCTGAAGCAGCTGCAGGACGCCTACCTCGGTAACTCGCAGGCCGGCGACACGCTGAAGGCATCGCTCACCTCGGTGCTCGACCAGCACCGCAAGGTGGCGACCGGGTTCCAAGCGGCCAAGGCGATTTTCGACGACCACATCAACTACGTCGACGGCGTCGCGTACGCGTACGACGACACTGGCCTCTCAGCGCAAACCCTGCTCGATGCGCTCGGCAGCGAAGGCGGCATTTTCAACGAGGCGTCGCAGGGCGCAGCGGCGAACGCCCAAGCTGTCGCGTCTGCCGGCGACTCGTACAAGGCGCTGACGCCGGCCGAGATCGCCGCGAAGACCGCCGCCGTGCAGCTGACTGGCGCGTTCGGCAACCTTACCGGCGCGGGCGGCGACGTCGCTCAGGCTGGGGCGGACATCATCAGCGCGCTGCGGATCCTCGCGGGCCAGACCCCGTCGGTCGACGAGGCGATGCAGGCGTGGAACGACACCATCCGCGGGCTCAAGGACAATCTGAAGGACCTGAACCTCGGGAAGCAGTCGAAGGACTTCATCGACGCGTCCGGCGCGATCAACACCACCACCGAGGCCGGCTCGAAACTGCAGGACACCGTCACTGGTGCGGCCAACCAGTTCGCCGCGTACGGGCAGGCGCTGCGCGACGCAGGTAAGCCGTCGGACGAGATCGCGACGAAGCTCGACGGGATGCGCGACTCGTTCGCGAAGCAGCTCAAGCAGATGGGTCTGAACGACAAGCAGATCGGCGTGCTGCTCGACCACTACGGCCTCATCCCGGACAAGATCAATACCGTTCTCGGGATCGAGGGCAACGACGCCGCGAAGCAGGAGATCGAGAAGATCTCCTCTGATCTCAAGGGAATCCCCGCCGAAAAAGGCATCAACATCAAGACCATCTCCGCGCCCGCGCAGAAAGCGCTGGAGGACCTGGGCTACAAGATCGTTGCACTGCCGGACGGCACGTTCCAGGTGTTCGCGGACACCAAGGCGGGCCAGCACGCTGCGGATGTGCTGCTGAACAACATCAACCAGACCAAGGGCACCGTCTCGATCTACGGCGACGCCGACCCCGCCACAGGGGCCGTGGCGGACTGGAAGACCGAGACGAGCCACGTCTACGGAAACACGACCGTGACCTCGGACATCAGCCCGGCCAACGGTGCGGTGCGCACCTGGGTGTCCACCACGGACGCGACCGGCGCCGTCACAACGACGTTCACCACGACCGACCCCGCGACGGGGAAGGTCCAGCAGTGGAAGCGGAACACCGACGGCACCTGGGCGCAGGTGAACGTGGACGCCAACACGCAGGCCGCGCGCGACGCGGTGAACGGGTTCGTGCGCGACAACAACGGCCGCGTCGTCAGCATCAACGTGGTCACGTACTACAAGAGCGTCGGCACCCCGGGCGTCCGGACGGGCATCAGCTCGCCGGACAGCTACTACGTGGGCCCGCACGCCGCCGACGGCGGGCTGTTCACGGATGGCGGCCTGCGCCGGTTCGCGGACGGCGGCCTGAACCGGCCGCTCGACGTGAGCGGCGGCGGCCAGCTGTACGGACCCGGCACGGGCCGGTCGGACTCGATCATCGCGCGGGTCGCGAACGGCGAGTACGTGATGGACGCCGCCAACACCAGGCGGAACCTGTCGACGCTCGTCGCGATGAGCAACGGCAAGACGCCAATGCTGCAGCAGCAGATCCTCTCCGGCGCGGCGTCGGTGCAGCAGTGGTCGCCGCGGGTCGTCGTGCAGGCACCAGCCTCGACGGCCGGCCGCGGCGGTCAGGGCCAGGCGAACGTCACGATCAACACGGCACAGACGGATCCCAACCGGCTCGCTGCGGCGATGGTGTCCGCGCTCGCCTGGCAGCTTCGGTGAAGGGGGACCTCTCGTGGTGCTGACTAAGCCGATGCAGGTGACTTTCACGATCGGCGAGTGGGCGGCCGGCGGCACCGACGAGTTCGGGTGCCGCTGGTCCGTCCCGACAGAGACGATCTTCCACGGACCTGCGCGGAAGACCCACACGTCGGAGCGGCCGTTCGGGATCGGCGGGTACCGGTCACGTTCGTACGCCGCGGGAAAGTCGTTCATGCTGCAGGGCTGGTGCAAACCGATGGCCGAGCCGGAGTGGCCGCTGCTCGTCGCCGCCCGCCGGCGGCTCATGAGCGTGCTGTCCGATGGCGAGCAAGGGCTGCTCGTCGTCGACGACGGGGTGACGTCTCGGCAGCTGACGGTTGAGCTCGACGACGCCGACCCGAAGTGGGACATCTGGGAAGCCAACAGCGGAGCCGACTGGCAGCTCGGGTTCTACGCCGCCGACCCGCGGTTCCTGTCCACCGTGGAGCGCACCGCGCAGGCCACTCTGGCGAACACCTCGACCGACGGCCTGAACTGGGCCAGCGGCTCACCCGGTGGCCTGGACTGGGCGGCCGGCAGCCCCGGCGGTTTGGACTGGGGTGTGAGCGGGTCCGGCGGGAACACGCTTGTGATCACCAACGACGGCACCGCGCCGTCGTGGCCGCTGTTGACGATCACCACTCCGTCGAGCTGCCAGAACCCCACGTTCACCGACCCGGTGACAGGCGATGTGTTCGGCTACACCGGCAGCATCGTGGCCGGGCAGACGCTGCGCATGGACTGCTCCCCGTTCAACCCCACCCCCGTGACTCTCGACGGCATCGACCGCACCGGGGCGCTCGCTTCCGCGAGCTTCATCGAGATCCCGAAGAACAGCACCAGGGCGATCCAGTTCACCGGCACAGGCGCCGGCACGGTCGTTGCCACCTGGCGCGACGCCGACCTCTGAGAAGGAGCCGCGATGACGACGAATGCCGCCGCGACCGGGTTTTGGAGCTCGGCCACACGCAACAACGCACGCCAAGGCCGGGCGCTGCTGCAGTCACTGTTCCTCGCCGGAGCGGCCGCCGCGCCGCTGACCGCAACCCGGGCCGGGGTGATCCTCACCAACGGCGACCAGACCAAGGGCTACGACGGGTTCGCGTCGGTCGTGTCCGGGCAGACGATCAACGTCGCCCCGGTGGTGTGCGTGGCGAGCCGGCCGGGGCAGGGCCCGTACCTGGGATGGTTGCTGCCGACGGCGGTGAACGTCACCTGCGACGCTCCGCCGGCGACGAACCCGCGCAACGACATCGTGGTGATGCGGATCTACGACGCGGCGCAGGGCGACACGCCGCCTGGGTCGGGGCCGTGCCAGATCGAAGTCATCACCGGTAGCCCAGCTGCTTCCCCGGTGGACCCGGTGACGCCGGACTCGACCGGCACGATCACGAGCTGGTCGGGGCTGCCGGTGCCGTCGCAAGGAACCGGCGGCGGGATCGCGGTGCCGCTGTGGCGGGCGCGGGTCTCGACCGGTGGCGCCGTGACGCTCACCGACATCCGCCGCTCGACCGGCCTCCTCGGCGGCGTGCGCGCGCTGCTCCCGGGCGACTCGCTGTCGGACGCATCGAACATGCCCGGAGACATGCGGTGGTTCAACGGGCTGGACTACTGGGACGGCGCCGCCTGGAACGAGCTGGGCCGGCCGCGGATCGGCGGCGAGTACCAGGGCAACGCGCAGGCGACCATGGCCGCCAGCGGCGCCACCAAGATGAACTTCGGCGCCACCGTCCAGGCCGCGAGCGGGATCACCTGGAACGGCTCGAACCAGTTCACCGTCGTCACCGCCGGCGTCTACGCCCTCTACGCCGGGGTCAACACCGGATTCTCGGCGACCGGCAGCTACGGCGTCGGCATCCACGGCGCGTCCGGCATCCCCGGCAGCACTACGCCGTGGCTGTCCGCACCGACGTTCGCGCAAGGCCAGACCGACGCGTTCACCGCGAGCGAGGTCTACCTCGCGGCCGGGGCAACGCTCAGCGCCTACTTCTACAACAACGAGGCCGCCACCCGCCTGATCAACACGGCGTCGTCGAAGCCCGCGGTGTTCCGCGTGTGGCGCAACCGCTGACCCTGAAACGGAGCCAAGCCATGCCGTTCGCTCAACCAAAGGTGCAGTACGCCGTCTGGGACGGCCAGAACCTCTCCGAGATCAACCAGTTCCTCGGCAGCGCCTACGTCGGCACCGGCGGAGGCCTGTACTCGCCGGCGTTCGGCGGGTCCCTGATCACCGACGTGGTGGGCACCTACGTCGTGGCCGCGACGACTGGGTTCTGGGAGACCTACCCCGACGAGGCGTCGTTTCTCGCCCGCTACATCCCCCTCGCGGTGGAGTGACGGTGCAGGAACGCGAGTACGCCGCCGCGGTCTACGACACCGTCACCGGGCGGGTGCTCTACGACCTCGACCTCGCCGACGAACCGGAGTGGGCGGCCCAGGTCAACGACTCGGGGAGCTGGAAGATCACCGTCCCGCTCGACGGCGGCCCGCGGACGGTGCGGGCGCGCGAGTGGTGTGTGCCGGACAAGTTCTCGGTCGCGATCCTGCGCGGCGCCGAGGTGGCGCAGGCCGGCCCGATCACACCGTACGAGCCCGACGACGAGAACCCGATCCTGTCGGTGGCCGGCAAAGGGATCTGGGACATCCTCGACCGGCGCGTGCTGCACAACGCCGCCTGGAACCCGGGCGCCGGGCAGCGGCTCACCGACCCAGCCGCGGACATCAACCTCACCGACTCGCTGCCCAACATAGCCCGCGAGATCGTGAACCACGCCATCAACATGCAGCACATCGCCGGGTCGGGCCTGCCGATCGACCTGCCCGCGCTCGACCCCGCCGGCGGCGACAACGTCCGCGCCTACCACGGCTACGACCTCGCCTACTTCGGCCAGCGTCTGCGGGAGCTGACCCAAGTCGACAACGGCCCGGACGTGCTGTTCCAGCCCTACATCACCGTGGCCGGCGGCCAGCGTTTCATCCGCCACGAACTGCTCATCGGTGACCCGTACCTCACACAGCCAGGTGTTGACCTGCGGTTCTTCTACCGTCGCAACCTCACCCGGCTGCCGATCTCCGGCGGCACCACGTCCAGCGCGAGCCGTGTCTTCGTGAAGGGGAGCGGCAACGAAGCCGGCCAGCTCTACGGTGCCGCGACGGCTACCGCCCGGATCGCCGACGGCTACCCGCTCGTCGACTTCGTCGACGGCAACCACACGGATGCGACCGAACAGTCCACTCTCGACAGCTGGGCGCAAGCCGACGTGGACCTGTACAGCAACGTTCCCGAGCAGTGGCAGGCGACCGTGCTCGCCGACGGCGACCCTCCGTTCGGGACCTACACGCCCGGCCACTTCGTGACCTACTCCGTGCGCGGCCACCACTGGCTTCCGGACGGCGAGTACCGATGGCGGATGGTCGGCATGTCCAAGTCCTCCGGTACGGCGCGCGACCGCATCGATCACCAGCTGCAGGCCATCCGCGCAGCCTGAGGAAGGAGCTGTTGATGGTCGCACAGCAACCCATCGAACGCCCGAAATCCGTCGACCCGTTGGTGAACAGGCTCGACGACTTGCAGCGACAGATCGACGCGCTCAGCCGCCAGTCGAAATACCCGTTCGTCATCGGCCACAACGGCGAACAGGACTTCGCCGTCGTGCCGGACCTGAACGACCCCGACGGCAACGCCAAGGTCGTCATCGGCAACGGCGCAGGCGGTGTCGTCCTCGAGACGTTCTACTCGACGGTCTTCGGCGGCAAGGCCGCGCGCATGGTCGACCTTGATGGCATCGTCATGTGGGCTCACGACGAGCTCGCCGGTTACGGCCTGTCCCACCCGTCAATGAATCTGCCGACCGGACCGGCGTTCTACGGCTTCGGCACCGAGACCATCGCCAACGGCGTTGAGACGGGGATCGGGCAGGGCATCAACTTCGCGTACAACCCCGCACTCAGGGTGACCGGTCTCGTCCGCCCGACCGCAGCGACCACGTGGAACTACCGGTGGAAGGTCGACTACAACGGCGGCACCGTCTTCTCCGACCTGACCAACGGAGTAACAGGCGCGCAGAACTGTTCCGCCACACTGCTGCTGCCCGCCAGCGCGATGGCGCACCAGATCGCCATGACTCTGCTGGTCACCAACACCGGCGGCGCGCAGAACTTCTTCTACGGCCACTTCCGGGGCTACGGCGTCTCGATGGCCCAGTACAACGTCGACAACGGCCTGTGACCGTCCACTGTGCACGAAAGGGGGCGGAGTGAGTGATCTGGCGTCGCTGCTTCCCGGGATCGCGGCCGTCATCACCTCCATCGGCGGCATCGTCGTCTCCGTCTACGCGATCAACCGCGGCTCGAAGCGGGAACGCCGCCGCACCGCCGAGAAGGTCATCGACCGCGTGCTCGGCAACGACGAGGACGACGACGAAGACGACGACCGGAGCGAGGCCATTGCCGAGCTTCTCGAAGAGCTCCGCAAGCGCCGAGAAGGTGACGACTCATGACCGGTGAGATCGACCGCACCATCGTCCAGCCCGCCGCTGACGCGGGGCGGGACCGGGGGTTGCGCCGTCTGCTCCTCGTCGGCGTGGCCTTACTGCTTGTGCCGATGGCGTTCCTGGCGTTCCAGTACTTCTCGCAGCACGGCGAGATCACCGAGCTGCAGCAGACCAGCGACAGCCGCGCCGCCGACGTCGGGCGGCTGGCGCAGCAGGTGAAGTCGCTGGGCGCCACACCGGTCGTGCAGCCGCCTCCCGCGGCCCCAGCCGCGGTGTCCGTGGCGGTTGACCCGGACGTGCTGCGCGCGGCCGCGCGCTCGGCCGTCGAGGACTACTGCTCGGCGCGGGACGAGTGCCGCGGCGCCAACGGCGAGACGCCCGACTTCGACGCGCTCACCAACGCCGTCCTCGCGCGGATCCCCGTGCCGAAGGACGGGGCACCTGGCAAAGACGCGCCCACACCTGACGTGGCCGGCGCGGTCGCCGCGTACTGCGGGCAGGACACCGATCCATGCCGCGGCTCGGACGGCACGAAGGGCGACACCGGCGACACGGGCGCCACCGGCGCGACGGGAGCGCCCGGCCCTGCGTGCCCCGACGGCTACCAGCTGGCCGACGCCACCATCGAGACCCCCGACGGGCCGCGCCCGGGCAAGGCCTGCGTCGACCCCACCGCCGGCATCCCGCCGAGCCAACCTGAACCCCCGACCGGAGGCTGACCATGATGCTGACCTCACTCGCCACCATCGCCCGGTCCGCCGGGCTCAACGTGGTCGAGCAACCCGGCTGGGCGACTCGCGGCCACGGCCAGATGTCGGGCGTGAAAGCGGTCGTCTGCCACCACACTGCCGGCCCCGCCACCGGGAACGCCCCCTCGCTCGGCGTCGTGCAGAACGGGCGGTCCGACCTGCCCGGCCCGCTCGCGCACTACGTTCTCGGCCGCGACGGCACCGTGTACGTGGTCGCGGCCGGGCTCTGCTACCACGCCGGCGCCGTGCTCAACAACGCCTGGTCCAACAACTACGCCATCGGCATCGAGGCCGAAGCGACCGGCACCGCGGCGTGGCCCGACGTCCAGATGGACGCGTACGCGCGACTGTGCCGCGCGCTGTGTACCACGTTCAGCCTGCCGCTCTCGGCGGTGCTCGGCCACAAAGAGGTCTGTGCGCCGAAGGGTCGCAAGGTCGACCCGAACTTCGACATGGGCGCCTTCCGCGCCCGGCTCACGTCTGTCGGCACCACGCCGGCAAGCGGCGGAGGGGCCGCGGCCGGCGGCCAGAGCATCCCGCCTGCCAACAACAACCAGGAGGACCCCGTGCAGCTCACCCCCGGCAACAAATCCACCTCGATCTCGTGCAAGGGCGCCAAGGAGCTGGTGATCAGCGTCGCCTACGACAGCCTGACGATCCACCAGTGCGTGTTCTTCGGCCCATACAACAAGGCGGGTGACAAGAACCTGCTGAAGGAGGTGGCTCCCTCCAACGGCACGGTCACCGACCACTACCCGTGGGTCGTCCCGGTCCCCGAAGGCGCGCTCTCCTGCTCGCTGTGGTGGGAGCTCGCCGGGCCCGACCACGGCGCGTCCGTGCAGCTGGTGTTCTGATGACCGCCCCCGAAGCCCCGGCCACCCGTTGGCAGAAGCTCGCCGCGTGGGTGCGCACCGCGCCCGGCCGGTTCCGCAAGGCCTTCGCTCTGGTCGGGACCATCGCCGCGATCCCCGGCGTGCTCGGCCTACTCAACCTCATCCCCGGGGTCGAGATCAGCGCGGGCACCTTCGCCACCGTCGTCGCGGTCGCCGGCGCGCTGGCCGGCGGCGGCGTGGTCGCCGCCGTACCGAACAAGCCGAGCCTCGACGACGCGCTGCGCGCGCTCAAACCGCACGGTCTCTACGTCTCCACGGCAGACCCGGCGCCCGCGGTCGACCCGCTCATCGCCGAAGACGTCCCCCGCACCCTCCTCACCCCGGTCCCCCCGAAGGAGTAGGCCGTGTCGTACACCAACGCCGCCAAAGACGCTGCCGTCAACGCCATCCGCGCGCTGCTGACCTCGAACCAGGGGTTCGTGTCGATGCACACCGCCGACCCCGGTACGACCGGTGCCAGCGAGGCCACCGGCACCACCTACGCCCGCGGCTCGACCACTTTCCCGGCCGCGTCCGGCGGCACAGGGTCGACCGGCGGGCAGGCCACCGTCACCGCGCGCACCGGGTCCACGACCGCCGCGACCCACGTCGGCATCTGGACCGCGTCGACCGGTGGCACGTTCATCTGCGGGATCCCGCTGTCCACCACGGAGAACTTCTCCACCGCGGGCGGCACGCTGCTCTACACCCCGACCCTGTCCGCGAGCTGACGGGAGGCGGGAGGCCGTGGCCCTCAAGTTCGCAGCGGGGTTCGGCGCCGGGACCGGCACGACGGTGGCCGACGACTCCGGCAGCGGCCACCCGCTGACCGTCGTCGCCGGCAGCTACACCGCGTCCGGGCACACCGGGCCCGGGTTCCAGAACAGCCTCGGCACGAACACCACCGGGGCATCGGGCACCGTGGCCGCCGTCAGCGGAGCCGCGTGCACCCTCATGGCGTGGGTCAAGCCATCGTCACTGCCGACCAACGGCGTGCAGCTGATCTGCGGCGCCATGCAGACCGGCGGCTCGACCGACTTCGCGCTGTGGAGCCAACGCGGCGACTTCTCCACGCACAACGTGCTCCAGGGCGACGCCCGGCTCGGCGGCGGCGTCGTCGCGGCCAACGGCACGGCACTCACGGTCGGCACGTGGGTGCACGTCGCGCTCACGTTCGACGGCGCCAACCTGAAGCTGTGGCGCGACGGCACGGTGATCGCCACGGTAGCCAACGCCGGCACGCTCGCCAGCACCACGAACTTCGTCATCGCCGGCATGAACATCAGCGGCGTCACCGGCAACATCGGCCCCGGCGTGGTCGACGACGTCCGCTACTTCGACAGCGACGAGTCGGCGAACATGGCCACCTGGATGGCCACACCAGTGAGCGGAGCCGGAGACCAGTTCACCGACGCCGGCACCGCCACCATCACCCTCGGCGCGACCGGCACGCAATCCCGCGTCGCCACCGCCACGGGCACGGCCGGGCTGGCGCTCGGCGCGACCGGCACCGCGAGCGCGCAACGCGCGGCCACCGGCACCGCGGGCCTCACCCTCGGCGCCACGGGCAGCAGCGGCCACATCGCCGCAGACGCTGGCGCGGCCGCCCTCACGCTCGGCGCCACCGGCGCGTACGCCAGGGTTGTCACGCTCGCGGGGCTTGCCGAGCTCGTGCTCGGCGGCGACGGTGCGGCGCTGCACGTCGCCACCGACGCCGGCACCGCGGCGCTCACCCTGCTCGCTACCGGCACCGTCGATTCCGGCGAATCGGTCGATGCCGGCACCGCCCTGCTCACGCTTGGCGCCACCGGTGTGCAGACCGCGCGGCGGGCCGCGGTCGGCTCCGCGCCGCTGGTGCTCGGCGCGGTCGGTACGCACGCCGCCGTGCGCACGGCGGCCGGGACCGCGGTGCTCGAGCTGCTCGCCACCGGCGTCGTCGGCGGCGGGACCGTGCACGGCGCCGTCGAGCCGCGGCTCACGATCCTGCCGAACCTCGCCACCCTCGC
Organism: Amycolatopsis rhabdoformis; assembly: GCF_035918295.1. Taxonomy (GTDB): domain Bacteria; phylum Actinomycetota; class Actinomycetes; order Mycobacteriales; family Pseudonocardiaceae; genus Amycolatopsis; species Amycolatopsis rhabdoformis. The sequence goes on along the minus strand of NZ_CP142149.1, from coordinate 5,428,682 downwards.
GATCCGGGGCAATGAGGCGACGTTGTCCATCGACCAGGGGGGAACCGCATGACCAGCATGCAGATGAAGCAGCACGACCTCGAACCCGCGCTCGTCTTGGTCGCCGAGGATGCGGCCGGCATGGCCGACTTCGGCCAGGTGGGCTCGTGGCGGATCCTCGGCAAGCTGGCCGGCGAGCTCGTCGTCGACGGGCCGCCCGACACCGCGGTGGTCGACCCGGAGAACCCGGCGCGGGTCACGCTTACCCGCGCGTGGGTGTCCGGCGAGACGGCGGCGTTGGGGGAGATGCGGATCGAGGCTGAGGCGATGTGGCCGGGCGACCGGCCCCAGACGTTCCCGCCCGCGTCCTACGGCACCGTGAGGTTCTACGCCGACCTCGGCTAACCAACGAGCACCACCGAAACAACGAGGCCCCCGCGCACCAGCGCGGGGGCCTCTTCTTCATGCCCAGGGTCAGGCGTCTTCGGTCTCGCGTCGCGCCGCCGGCTGCACCATGATCCCGCCCAACAGCCCCAGCACGCCGACGCCCATCAGCACGAAACCCCACGTGCGACGCGTCGAGAGCGCGGAATCGCAGGCCTGCTCGAACCCGCTGTAGCTCGCGCCGCTGATGCCCAGGAGGTTCGGCTGTCCTTGGTCGGCGATCATCGCGGCGGTGAGGTCGCCGACGGCCTTTTCGTGCTCGGCCTGGCTGGTGTCCTTGCTGAATCCCGTTCCGCAGCTGACGCTCTGCCCGCCGGCGGCCCGCGCGGTCACGTTCAGGGACATGAGGACCACGCCGATGATGGCGATAGCCAACGCGGCGACGATCACGAAGGTGCGCGGTTTCATCCTGGGCTCCCCTTGGCTAGACCTGCACAGATGACTCGCGAAAAGCGAGTCCGGCGTTACACCGAATATGCGAGGGCCGGCGGAACGATTGGGGGTTGATCCGCCGGCCCCCGTCCGCCTCGAGGGGCGGTCTGGACCCCGGCCGCCGTGCCCGCGTCGGGGGAGCAGACACGGCGGCCGGGAGCTTTCACAACAGAGGCGCGTCACGCAGCGCGCGGGCGCGGCGCGCGGGTTCTTCCACTTGATGCCAGTACTCGGCGGCGCGCTGCTCGCAGATGGTCATCGGCACTTCGTACCCGTTCACCTCGATGACGTTGCCGTCGTCGTCGTAGACCTCGCCCGCCAAGTTCCAGTGCCAGCCCATCGTCATCGGCCCGTGTTGGTCGGGAGCGTGTAGGGCGCGCACTTCGGGCAGTCCTCGTCGTTGGCCGACGGTTTGGCCGGTGTGTGCCAAAGCCCGCACATGGACTTCACGATCGTGCCGGCGGCGGTCGTGAGCTTCGAGTAGATGACGTGGCGCTTGCCGTCATCCGTCGGCATCCACTCGAGCTTCACAGCAATCCGGGCACCCACGGTCATCGCCTCGCCCGAAAGCAGGTGCGGCAGTCGCGCGCCTTGTCGCGGTTCTCGCCGAGGTCTTCGGAGAGCTCGGAGCGGAACGCCCACCGCGCGGGGATGACGAAGGAGCTCAGCGTGCAGTCGGGTTGGAAGGTGCCGCGAGCCTCGTCCTCGAGTTCGGCGCGCAGGTACCGGTGGTTGCGGGTGTCCTTTGCCCAGAACCGGACGACGAACATGACCTTGTCGAGTTCCTCTGCTGGCAGCTCACCTGCAACGCACACCACGATTGCACCCCGCTGATCACTGGCTATGACGTCCTGACAACACACAGTGCCACGGGTAGCGCAACTGGTCAAGACTAGCTGACCAGTGCCAGAATGGCGGGCATGGTGGATCGCAGAAGCGGCGTGCCCGCGTTCCGGCAGGTAGCGGCAGACCTGCGCGAGAAGATCACCGCCGGCACGTACGCCGCCGGCGAGCAGCTGCCGAGCGAACGAGACCTCGTCGATACCTACGGGGTCTCTCGCCCGACCGTGCGTGAAGCCGTGAACATGCTGCGCACCGAAGGCCTGGTCGTCGCCGAGCACGGCCGCGGTGTGTTCGTGCGGCCGCCGGCCAGCATCCAGCGCGTCGCCCGATCTCGTCTCTCGCGTGAAGCGCGTGAACGAAACCGCGGCGCGTTCCTCGCAGACGCCGCAGCGCGCGGATTCACTCCCTCCACCTCAGTGAAGATCCGCTTCGAGGAAGCCGATGCGCGCGTCGCCGCGCACCTCGCGATCGACGAAGGCGCCGAAGTCACCGTGAGGGACCGGGTGATGCGCGCCGATGGGCTCGTGGTCCAACTGGCGGTGTCGCGCCTACCGCGAACCATCACACGCGGCACCGCCATCGAGGACGTCAACACCGGACCCGGTGGGGCCTACGCGCGGCTGGAGGAACGCGGGCATCAGCTCGGATCGTTCGTCGAACACGTCGGCGCCCGGATGCCGACACCGGACGAGGCTTCGCTGCTTCAGCTCGCCGACGGAGTTCCGGTCATCACCGTGACCCGCGTCGCGTACGCGTTCGACGGGCTGCCTGTCGAGATGAACGACATGGTGCTCGCGGCGGACCGCTACGAGCTGTCGTACGAGTGGCCGGCGGACTGACCTTCGCGTCGCCCTCGGCTGCGGCCCCGGCACCCGTGCGGTGCCGGGGCTCTTTCGTCTCTACCCCTGGATAGCCAGCAGGGCCGCGTTCGCGGCGTCCGCAGATCGCGAGAGCTGGGTCGGGTCGAGGTGCCCGTAGATGTCGACGGTCGTTTTGATCGACTCGTGGCCGAGGCGCCGTGACACGGTGGCCATGTCCACGCCGGCGGCGATCTGCCAGGACGCGTGGGTGTGGCGCAAATCGTGGATGCGGGGGCTCTTGTTCAGCCGCTGGGCCCTTGGCACGAACACCTGGTCCTGGTCGTACTCGGCGTTGGCGGCGGCGATCGACGGCGCCCAGATCCGGTCGCGGAAGTTGTTCTCGCGCAGCCTGGCGCCGCGCGGCCCCGGGAACAAGGGCGCGTCGAGGTCCCGCCCGACGGTCATCTCCTCGAGCTCGGGCACGAGCAGTTCGGGGATCGAGACGGTGCGCCGGCCGTTGCGGCCGGTCTTGGTGGTGCCGACGTAGCTGCCGTTCCTCTGACGCTTCAACGCTTTCGTGACGCGGATCGCAGGGATCTCGCCGAACAGCTCGAGGTCGCGGACCCGCAACACGACGAACTCGCCCCAGCGGACACCAGTGGAGACGAGGAACTTGACCGCCAGCCGGTAGAACGGCGGGACCTTGGCGAGCAGCAGCGCGAACTCACGCTGGGTGAGATAGACGATCTCGTCGGGCATGTACTCGGGGAGCCGCATCCCGTAGAACGGGTTGTCCGGCCGGTGCTTGGGAACGGCGGAGCCGATGCCAGCCGAGAGGAACGCGTGCACGTTGCGCATGGTCTTGCCGCCCATGCCCGCGTCCTCGCGTTCGTTGACCCACTCCTTCGCGATCCCGTCAAGGTTCTCGTGGTCGATCGGAATATGCCCGATGAACGGGTCGATGTGGTTGGTGAGGTAGCTGCGGTAGTCGTCGCGGGTGCGTTCCTGGATGCCGGTCAGGTGGTCGACGTAGCCGGTGAGGATCTCGGTGATGGTGGGCGCGTTGCCACGGACCTTGCCGAGCGCGCGGGCGGCGTCGGAAAGGCGTTGTCCGTTGGCGTTGAGGAACTTCTTCGCGCGCTCGGCTTCGGCCTCGTCGTCGAACGTGAGGCTGTCCTTGGCGCTGGTGTCGGGGTCCCGCCAGATCACGCGGTAGGCGATGGTGCCGTCGCTGCGGGGTCTTCGTTCGATGCTCGCCATGGCGGCCAGTGTGCCCCGGAAATGATGTCCGTGGGGACACATTCCGGGCTCTATGGGGACACTGATCAACTACATGCCCTGTGACCAGGGGCTTAGTGGGGTGAGCGACGGGTTTCGAACCCGCGACCTCCTGGACCACAACCAGGTGCTCTACCAGCTGAGCTACGCCCACCATCTGCGAGGGATCGTCGCGATCACCTTGCTGCGGATTATCGTAGCGTGTCGTCGCGACGGGTTTTCACGGGGTCAGCTTTGGTGCCGTTCCTGCACTTCGGCGGCCGCGGCCTTGGCTTGTTCGCTGGTCGGCCCGGGTTGGGGGACGAAGGCGACGCTGCGGTAGTAGTCGAGTTCGCCGATGGATTCCTTGATGTCGGCGAGCGCGCGGTGGGCGAGGCCCTTCTCGGGCTTCGCGTAGTAGATCCGCGGGTACCAGCGGCGCACGAGTTCCTTGACCGACGACACGTCGACCATGCGGTAGTGCAGGTGGCTGTCCAGCGCCGGCATGTCGCGGGAGATGAAGCCGCGGTCGGTGGCGATGGAGTTGCCGGCGAGCGGCGCCGTGCCGGGGTCGGGGACGTGCTCGCGGATGTAGTCGAGCACGCGCTGCTCGGCTTCGGCGAGCGTGACCGCGGAGGCGCGGACCTCTTCGGTGAGCCCGGACTTGGCGTGCATGTCGTGGACCACCTGCGGCATGCCGTCGAGCGTGGCGTCGTCGGTGTGGATGACGATGTCGACTCCCTCGCCGAGGACGTTGAGGTCGGCGTCGGTCACGAGGGCGGCTATTTCGATCAACGCGTCTTTGCCGAGGTCGAGCCCCGTCATTTCGCAGTCGATCCAGACTAGGTGGTCGGTCACCCGGACAACCCTAACCCGACACGGGGATGTCAGCCGGGTTACCTGCGCATTCGGCGCGTTACGCTCGGGCAGCCAGGTGAATGAGTGTGATTTCGGACTCGAAACGGGGTGCGGCCAGTGGCCGAGCAGGGGTCGGGGCCTGCGGCGGAGATCGCGCAGGGGTACGTGAGTGAGGGCGCCGCGGTGGAGCTGGGCGCCGTGGTGATCGACGGGAAGGCCGAGGCGGCCGCGGCCGTGCGGCTGCCGTTGGCCACGCTGAACCGCCACGGTCTGGTGGCGGGCGCGACCGGCACGGGCAAGACGAAGACGTTGCAGCTGATCTCGGAGCAGCTTTCGGCCGCCGGGGTGCCGGTGGTGCTGGCCGACGTGAAGGGCGACCTTTCGGGCCTGTCGGCGGCGGGCGAGGCGAACGACAAGCTCACCAGACGCGCGCAGGAGCTGGGTGACGACTGGGCGCCGGCCGCGAGCCCCGTGCAGTTCCTGTCGCTGGGCACCGGCGGCAAGGGCTCGCCGATCCGCGCCACGATCACGAGCTTCGGTCCGGTGCTGCTGTCGAAGGTCCTGGGTCTCAACGAGACGCAGGAGTCGACGCTCGGCCTGATCTTCCACTGGGCCGACCAGCGGGGGCTCGCCCTGCTCGACACGAAGGACCTGCGGTCGGTCATCACCCACCTGACCAGCGACGAGGGCAAGGCCGACCTCAAGGGCATCGGCGGCGTCTCGGCAGCCACGGCCGGGGTGATCCTGCGCGCACTGTCCAACCTGGAAGCCCAGGGTGGCGAGGATTTCTTCGGCGAGCCCGAGCTCGACGTGCACGACCTGATGCGCGAGGTCGACGGCAAGGGCGTGGTGACGCTGCTGGAGCTGGACAACCTGCAGTCGAAGCCGGCGTTGTTCTCGACGTTCCTGATGTGGCTGCTGGCCGAACTGTTCGAGGAGCTGCCCGAGGAGGGCGACCTCGACAAGCCGAAGCTCGTGTTCTTCTTCGACGAAGCGCACCTGCTCTTCGCCGACGCGTCGAAGGCGTTCCTGGAGCGCATCGAGCAGACGGTGAAGCTGATCCGGTCGAAGGGTGTCGGCGTGTTCTTCTGCACGCAGCTTCCCACCGACATCCCCAACGCCGTGCTGTCCCAGCTGGGCGCGCGGGTGCAGCACGCGCTGCGGGCGTTCACGCCGGACGACCAGAAGGCCCTGGCCAGGACGGTGAAGACCTACCCGAAGACGCCGCACTACGACCTCGAGACGGCGCTGACGTCGCTCGGGATCGGCGAGGCGATTGTCACGGTGCTGTCGGAGCGGGGTGCGCCGACGCCGGTCGCGTGGACTCGGCTGCGGGCGCCGCGGTCGAAGATGGGTTCGGTCGGCGACGAGGCGGTGGCCGCGACGGTCGCGTCGTCGGAGCTGCACGCGAAGTACTCGGAGACGATCGACCGGGAGTCGGCGTACGAGAAGCTGGCGGCGAAGGTGGCTCCTGCCGAGTCGCCCGCAACCGCGCCGGCCGCGCCTGCCGAAGCGCCCGCGCCCAAGCCCGAGAAGGAGGACCCGGGCCTGATTTCGCAGGCGATGAGCAACCCGGCGATGAAGTCGTTCATGCGCTCGGCCGCGTCGGCGTTGGGCCGGGAGATCACGCGCGGGCTGTTCGGCAATCGGCGGCGGTGAAAAATACCTGACACAAGCTGGCAGGTATGGCGGGCAGGCTTGGTGGCAGCCGACGGAAGGATCCAGCCATGACCACCACCGCGACCGCGACGTTCGAGCTCGACAAGTGGGAGCCGCAGACCCAGGACGAGACGGACGGCACCGAGTTCGCCCGGGTCGCCCTCGCGAAGACGTTCACGGGTGCGGTGGAGGGCACGAGCAGCGTGGAAATGCTCACGGCCTCGAACGCCACTTCGCGCGCGTACGTGGGCTTCGAGCGCCTGTCGGTGTCCGTCGACGGGCGGAAGGGTTCGTTCGTGCTGCGGCACTCGGCGGACGAGGAAGGGCTGTCGCTGGTGATCCTCGTGGGCTCGGGATCCGGTGAGCTCACCGGGATCTCGGGCACCGCCGCGATCACGCAGGACGAGGCCGGCCACCACACGTTCACGCTGACCTACGAGCTCCCGGCAGCGTGAAAGCCGCTCTCCCCGGGCCCCGAATCCCTGGGAGAGCGGCTTCCACCGTGGTTTCCCCGCCACCCCGAATTCGAGCGAGGAAAAGCCGGACGGGCCGCCCCGACCGCGGTCCGTCCGCGTCCGGTCAGCCGTTCACGATCTGGTTCACGATCGTCTTGGCGTCGTTGATCGGGATGGCGAAGCCGATCCCGACGCTGCCCGCGGAGCCGTTGGCCGAGGCCGACGGGCTGTAGAGGGCGGAGTTGATGCCGATGATCTGGCCCTGGGCGTCGACGAGCGCGCCGCCGGAATTGCCCTGGTTGATCGAGGCGTCGGTCTGGATCGCGGTGTAGCTCGGGCCGTTGTCGGCTTCGTTCGACGTGCGGCTGAACGGCGACTGCTGCTGCTCGCCCCCGCCGACGTCGGACAGCGGCCGGTTCAGCGCGCTGACGATGCCCGTGGTCACGGTGTTCTGCAGCCCGCCCGGCGAGCCGATGGCGATCACTTCCTGGCCGACCTTGAGCTGGCTGGAGTCGCCGAGGGTGGCGGCGGTGAGGCCGCTGGCGCCCTTGGCCTGCAGCACCGCGATGTCGCCCTTGGTGTTCGCACCGACCACGCTGGCCTGGTACTTCTTGCCGTCGGACGTGGTGATCGTGACGTCGCCGACCGCGCCGTCGACCACGTGGGCGTTGGTGAGGATGCGACCGTCGGCGGTCAGGATCACGCCCGAGCCGATGGCCTCGCCCTGGTCGGTGGTCACGTTGACCTGCACCACGCTCGGCAGCACCTTCGAGGCGACCGTGCTGACGTCGCCGCTGGCGGTGGTGTTGCTGACCGTCTGTCCGGTGACCGCCGACGACGCCGCGGGCGAGGCCACCGACGTGGTGGTGAGCCCGACGATCGCCGCGCCGGCGCCACCGCCGACGAGGGCCGCGGCGAGCGCGGTCGCCCCGACGACGGCGGCCAGCTTGCCGCCGCGCCGCTTCGGCCGCGTGGCCTGAACCGCGGGCTGCGGGGTGAAGAGCGGGTTCGGCGCGGCCTGCTGCTGGCTGTACTGGCCGTACTGCTGCCCGTGCTGGGCGTACGGGCCGTACTGCGGCTGAGAGTGCTGAGCCTGCTGGGCCTGGGCGTGCTGCGGCTGGGTGTTGTGGGCCTGCGGGTTCTGGGCCGCAGGGTTCTGGGTCTGGTGCGCAGCGTCCTGGTGGGCAGTGCTCTGGTGGGGCTGGTGCGGCTGGTGCCCACCGGGTGAGGCGGGGCCGGGCCGACTCGCGTTCTCGGTCATGTCACCAGGTTCGCGGCCGTGGTTGTGAGAACCCTGTGGAAATCCCTTCGGCTTTGCTGAGAAGAATCAGCTGAGAATCCTCAGGCCTTCCTCAGGCTGGGTTTCAGTCGAAGAACTTGGGGACGTCGAGCGCACCTCCCGAGGCTTCGAACTCGTCGTGCACGGCTTGGCGCAGCGCCGCGTCGGCGAGGTAGTCGGCGGCCGTGAGGGCGAGGCCCAGCGCGCCGTCGACCACGGCTTTGTCCCCGGCGGGCGACCCGGCCGCTTCGGCGAACTCCTTGGTGTGCAAGGCAACCGTGGGCCCGGAGACGGCGATCATCGGGTGCAGCGCGGGCATCCGGTAGGAAAGGTTGCCGAGGTCGGTCGACCCGGTGAGGAACTCCGGCACGATTCCCGGCGGCAGCGGTTTGCGGCCCGTGCCGGCCTCATTCGCCGACCAACGGCCCGCGAGCGTGGTGTTGAAGCGGATCGGCAGGTACGCCGGCTGCGAATCCCACGTGAGCTCCACACCGCAGCCCGTCATTTCCGCGGCGCCGTGGGCGATCGCGGTCATCCGCTTCGCGAGGTCGCGCAGCGTCTCGGGATCGGCCGAGCGCAGGTAGAACAGCAGCGCCGCGCGTTCGGGGATCACGTTGGGCCGGGCGCCGCCGTCGGTGAAGACGCCGTGGACGCGGTCGGTCGAGGGCAGTTGCTGGCGCAGCATCGACACGCCCTGGTAGGCGGCCACCGCCGCGTCGAGTGCGTTGCGCCCCATGAACGGCTGCGCCGACGCGTGGGCCCCGACGCCGTGGAACACCATTTCCAGCTGCCGCCGGCCGAGGAACGGGTGCAGCGCGATGTCGTGGCTGAACGGGTGGAGCATGATCACCGCGTCGACGTCGTCGAACACCCCGGCCCGGGCGAGCGTCTCCTTGCCGCCACCGCCTTCTTCCGCCGGCGTGCCGATGAGGGACACCCGTCCGCCTACCTGCTCGGCCACGGCCGCGGCGCCGAGGAACCCGCCGGCGCCGGCGGTGCAGATGACGTTGTGCCCGCACGCGTGCCCGAGCCCGGGCAGCGCGTCGTACTCCGAGAGCACGGCGATGTGCGGGCCGCCGGTGTCCGGAGTGCTCGCGCGCAGCGCCGTGTCGAGGCCGCCGAGGCCGACAGTCACTTCGTGGCCGCGGGCTCGCAGCAGCTCCGCCAGCGCGCCGACAGAGCGGCGCTCGGTGAAGCCCTCTTCGGGGTGGGCGTGCAGGTCTTGGCTCAGTGCAACGAGTTCGTCCGCGCGAGCTTGCACTTCCCGCTCGACGGCCGCGCGCACGCCGGGTTCGGCTCCGGTGTGATCGGAGCCGAGGGGCTCGGCGGCGGCGACGGCTTCGGCGGTGGCTTCGATGAGGGCGCGGAGGTGGGAATCGTCAGGTGGGACGGGAGCGGCGTGGGTCATGCGGGGATGCTATCCCCGGGCACCGACAAAGTGGATCAGTTCGCCGGCCACGATCTGGGTGACGCCGGCGAACCGCTCGGCGACGATCCGGAAACCCCTGGCCCGCAAGGCGGCGGCGATCTCACCGCGGTCGAACATCCGCTGCCCGCTGAGGATCCCGCCCGCCGTGTCGGCGATTCGGGCGGGCCACCAGTCGTGGCGTGCGCTCGTGAGCAGCACCACGCGGCCGCCGGGGCGCAGGATCCGCGCGAACGAGTCCAGCGCGCGTTCGGGTTCGGCGAACATGTGCAGCGCGGCGAAGCAGCAGATGGCGTCCACTGTGGAGGGTGGGAAAGGTGGCTCGACGGCGTCGGCGCGCAGGTAGGCCACGGACTCTTCGCGGGTTTCGGCGACGGCGCGGGTGAGCATCGAGGGTGCGCCGTCGAGGCCGATGGCGAGGCCCGGTTCTCCCACTGCCGCGGCGAAGGCGCGGGTGAACCGGCCGGTGCCGCACGCGACGTCGAGCACGGTCCCGCCCGGGCGCAGCGCCAGCAGCTCCGTGGCCAGGCGGACCTCCCCGGCCATGCCGGGGCCGAACGGGCCCGTGAACAGCCGCCCGAACGCGGGGCGCCAGTAGCGCTCGTACACCTGCGGGAGCAGCGTCGTGCGCATCGCGCGCTGGGCGAGTCCGGTGGAGGGACCGGCTTGGGGTGCGTCGCCGAGCACGTCGAGGTAGCCGGCGGCGGCTGTTTTCGCGGGTACGTCGAGCAGTTCGGCTAGACGCCCGCGGGCGCTCGGCTGGTCGGCCACCGTGGTGCTCCTTCCGGTTCTCCGCAGTATGCCCGGGCCGTCCGTGATCCACGATCGAGTGAAGCTCCGGCCGATCAGACGTTCGAGGCCCCGGATTGTCGGACCCCGTTCCTAACGTCGTTCGCACGGTCTCCGACCCCGGAGACCACCGAGGAGGGAAACCCGATGACCGCGCCGATCCTGATGCCCATCACCGTGCCGACCGGCGAAATCGCCGTGCGCGGGCCGTTCGACCTCGCCGCTTCGTGCCGCTATCTGGCCTCGTACGGCCCGGCCGCCCGGCCCGACGCCGCTTCGGAGCCGGGGGTGCTGCGCCTGGCGTTCCCCGTCGACGGTGAGTGGACCCACGTCGGTGCCGCGATCCGCCAGAGATCGCCCGGCACGCTGGAGGTCGAGGTGTTCGGCCCGGTCGAGCTGGCCGCCCGGGTCATGACGCAGGTGAGCCGTGTGCTCTGCGTCGACGTCGATGCCTCCGGCCTGCCCGACGTCGACCGGCGCGATTCGGTGGCCGCCCGGCTGCGGGCCGAGTCACCCGGGCTGCGGCCGGTGCTGTTCTCCTCGCCGTACGAAGCCGCCTGCTGGTCGGTGCTCTCGCAGGGCATGCGCTTCACCTCGGCGCTCAAGCGCCGCCGCGTGCTCGCCGAGAGCCACGGCCGGATCGTCGACGTCGGCGAATACCAGGTGGTCTCGTTCCCGGCTCCGGAGGCGCTGGCCGAGCTGTCGTCGGCCGAAGGCCTCGCGGGCTTCCGCGTCGCTCGGCTCCGCTCCGTCGCGCAGGCCGCGCTCGACGGGCGCCTCGACCCCGTGGAACTCCGCACGTTGCCGATCCCCGACGCCCTCGCCCACTTGAGCGCCATCTCGGGCATCGGCACCTTCTCCGCCGAGCAGATCCTGCTGCGCGGCGCGGGCCACCCCGACCTCTTCCCCCGTGCCGACGCTCGCCTCCACCACGCCATGTGCGAGGAGTACGCCCTCCCGCCCGGCACCCCGACCCCGCAGCTCGCCCTGCTGGCCGACGACTGGCGCCCCTACCGCAGCTGGCTCGTGCAACTCCTTCGCGCAACTCGCGACGCCGTACCGCCGGCCCCGGAGACACCCCCGTCGGCCACGGCACCGCTTTCGGAGGTGGCGGGGGTGGTTCCGGTGTGACACCGGTCCATGGCGGCGGCCTCGCCGTGGCGCGTGGGTGCGGCGTTGCTCGGGTGCGGCGCCGGCGTGCCGGAGCCGGGCTGACCTGACCTCGTGCCCGGGCCTGACCGAGAGGCCGTCGGTGTTCGACGCGCCGCAGTCGTTGTCTCCGTGAGGGGGACCTGGCTGAGGTCGTGCCGATGCGAGCGGGTGGCGATTGTCACGGCGTCTCGGGAGGGTTGGTCGCGGCCACGGAACTTCGTCGAACGGTGTTGTGCTCGGCGGCCCGGGATGAGGCTGCGGACTCACTACGCCCGGCCGTGGTGGGCCATGCGGTTCAGGTCACGTCCGCCCGTGCCGGAGCAGCGACTTTGCCCTGAAGGAGGTGCCCGCGAACAAGCCAGCCGGCCTTGTCGCTCCACTACGACATTCCACTACGTCCTGTCCGAAGCGAACGAAGGGAGACCCGATGGACTGACGCGCCCATACCGACCCCAACCCGTGCACTCCGCGACGGGCACTAACAGTGGCCAGATGTCGCTTGTGGTGAGGTAGCGGCGTGATTTCGCGTGTGTTCGACGTCTCGTCCGTGGTCGCCGGTCCGGTGCTGGCCGGTGGGTGGGGGCGTGCCGTCGGTGAGCCCGGGGCCGTCGAGGCGGCGCTCACCCAGGCGAACACCCCGGCGGCGATCACGCTGGTCACCGGTGGCGTCGCGCTGCTGGTGGTGCTGGTGGGTGGCACGCCGTGGCGGTTCGCGCGCAACGTGGTCACCATCGTGCACGAGGCGGGCCACGCGCTGGCCGCGGTGCTGGTCGGGCGGCGGTTGCGGTCGATCAAGCTGCATTCGGACACCTCGGGCGTCACGGTGTCGCGCGGCAAGCCGGAGGGGCCGGGCATGGCGTTCACGGCGCTGGCCGGGTACGTCGCGCCGTCGGTGCTCGGGCTGGTGTTCGCGAGCCTGGTGGGGCAGGACTTCATCACGGCGGTGCTGGTGCTGGTGGCGTTGCTGTTGCTGGGCGTGCTGATCATGGTGCGCAACGCCTACGGCGTGTTCACGGTGATCGCGAGCGCGGTCGTGCTGGGGCTCGTGGCGCTGGTCGCGCCGCCGGTGGTGCAGGCGCCGTTCGCGTACCTGCTCACGTGGTTCCTGCTGTTCGGGGGCGTGCGGCCGGTGGTGGAGCTGCAGGTGAAGCGCCGCCGCGGGCAGGCGCGGGATTCCGACGCCGACCAGCTGAGCCGGCTCACGTCGGTGCCCGCGGTGCTGTGGGTGCTGGTGTTCGTGGTGCTCACGGTCAGCTGCCTGCTGGCGGGTGCGCTGTGGCTGCTGGAGCCCGTCGTCGCGTGAGGGTGTGTCCCGAGGGTTGAGCCAGTCGTCCCCGGATGTGGGCGGTGCGGCAAACTGGTCCTCTGCCGAACGCGCGGAGGGAGACGACGATGGACGAGGTCGCGAAGGCCGTCGAGGAGTGCGCGCGAGCGGCGAAGCTGGCCGCGCCGTCGCTGGCCAGGGCCACTGAGGAGGCCGTGGACGCGGCGCTGCTCGGCATGGCCGAGCGCCTGGTGACGCACCGCGAGGAGGTGCTCGACGCCAACCGGGCCGACGTCGCCAAGGCGCGTGCGGACGGTATGAGCGCGGGCCTGCTCGACCGGCTCACCATCACGCCCGAGCGGCTCGAGGGCATGGCCGAGCAGCTGCGGCTGCTGGCCGGCGCGCCGCACCAGGAGCGGTCCGTCGAGGTGTCCACATTGGACGGCGGGCTGCGGCTGGTGGAGCGGCGCCGTCCGGTCGGCGTGATCGGCGCGAACTACGAGGCGCGGCCGAACGTGACCGTCGACGTGGCGTCGCAGCTGGTGAAGTCGCGCAACGCCGGGGTGCTGCGCACCGGGTCGGCGGCGCTGGGCTCGGCCCAGCGGCTGCGGGACACGGTGATCGCGCCGGCGCTCGCCGAGGCCGGGATCGACCCGGACGTGGTGCAGCTGGTGCCGCGGGTGGAGCGGGAGGCGGCGTCGGCGTTGGTGCGCCTGCCCGGGCTGGTGCCGTTGGTGATCCTGCGGGGCAGTGGCGACAGCACGCGCGCGCTGGCCACGGAGGCGGCCGTGCACGGGGTCGGCACGCTGGCCCACGCGGACGGCGGCGGCGTGCTCTACGTCGACGCGGCGGCCGACGCGGGCAAGGTGCGCGATCTGGTGTCCGCGAGCCTCGACCGGCTCGGCGTGTGCAACCGGCTGAACCTGCTGCTCATCCACGACGACGTGCACGACGCGGTGTGGCCGTCGGTCAGCGCGGCGCTCGCCGAGCGCGGGGTCACGCCGTCGCTCGCGCCGCACGAGCACGCGCTCGGCTACGAGTGGGCGCTGGACTCCGACCACGAGGCGACCGTCACGGTCGAGCGCGTGAGCGGGCTCGAGCAGGCCGTGGAGATCGCGAACGAGCGGACGTCGGGTCTCGCGGCGGGCATTGCCACCGAGGACGAGGCCGCGGCCGGCGCGTTCTTCGACGGCTACACCGGCACGGGCGTGTTCTGGAATGCGCCGACGCGGCTGCTCGACGGGTTCAAGCTGCTCGCCGTGCCCGAGACCGGGATCAACCTCGACCGCGTGCCGGGGCCGCGGGGGCCGGTGACCTACACGGACCTGTACGTGCGGCAGTACGCGGTCCAACCCGCATGAGCGGCCGTCCGCACGTCGTGTTGTCGGCCGCCCAGTCGCTGGACGGTTACCTCGACGACGCGAGCACCAGCCGGCTGCTCCTGTCGAACGGGGACGACTTCGCCGAGGTCGACCGGCTGCGCGCCGACGCCGACGCGATCCTCGTCGGCGCCAACACGGTGCGTGCGGACAACCCGCGGTTGCTGGTGCGTTCGCCCGAGCTGCGCGCCGAGCGCGTGGCGGCCGGGCGGCCGGAGCAGCCGATGAAGGTGACCGTGACCAGCAGCGGCAAGCTGGATCCGGCGTCGCGGTTCTTCACCGTCGGCGACGGCCCCAAGCTCGTCTACGCGCCGCCGGTCGCGGTCGACGGCCTGCGCGACATCGCGACGATCGTCGACGCCGGCACCCCGCCGCGCCTCGAGCGCATCCTCGACGACCTGGGCGAACGTGGCGTCCGCCGGCTCCTGGTGGAGGGCGGCGGCAGCGTCCACACGCAGTTCCTCGACGCGGGCCTCGCCGACGAGCTGCGCCTCGCCATCGCCGCCACCCTGGTCGGCGACCCGCGCGCGCCGCGCTTCCTCGGCCCCGGCGCGTTCCCGCGCCCGCTGGAGCTCACCGAGCTGCGCCGGATCGGCAACGTCGCCGTGCTGCACTACCGCGCCGCCACCGAACCGACCCCGGTCGACGTCCGGCTCCTGCGCCAGGCCATCGCCCTGGCCGACGAGTGCCCACCCAGCTCCACCTTCCGCGTCGGCGCCGTGATCGCCGCCCCGGACGGCACGGTGCTCGCCACCGGCCACTCGGGCGAAGGCGAGCCCCACAACCACGCCGAGGAGGCCGCCCTGGCCAAACTCCGCGCGGACGACCCCCGCCTCACCACCGCTACGATGTACAGCTCACTCGAGCCGTGCAGCTCCCGCGCCTCCCACCCGAAAAGCTGCACGCAGCTGATCCTCGAAACACCCATCCCGCGCACCGTCATCGCCTGGCGCGAGCCCTCCCTCTTCGTCGAAGCCGAAGGCGTCGAACTCCTCACCGCGGCCGGCCGCAAGGTCGTCGAGGTGCCCGCGCTGGCCCCCGAGGTCCGCCGCGCCAACACCCACCTGCCCGGCATCCGCCCCTGACGCCCGGCGCCATCCGCCCCCGGCGCTCTGCGCTGCCCACACTCTTCCCTTCTCGCGAGCACCAACCTGCCTGGCCTTCGCCTTGGTGTCCCGCGCTGTCCGGGCGCTCGCCCTTGAGGCTCGGCGCGGGACCTTCGCTCCTCGCGAACACCCGGCACGACGGTCCCTTTCGCGCCGCGATCGAGGTGACAGCTCCGCCGCTGCCCTGGAAAAATGGAATTCGGGGGTCCCCAGGAGGCGCGAGGGGACCGTTCGTGCCATTCCCGCGGGTGGCGGCGGTGCGCTGAGACGTGGAACGCCGGGTGGTCCACAGTGGATTCACCGTGGGCCACCCGGCAGTCAGGGGACCGGGAAAGCCGGAGGGTCAGCAGGGGCCGTTGTCGGACCAGACGCTGTCGGGGCCGCCGGTGCCGGGTTCTTCGCCTTGGGTCCACCACTTGGCGGTCCACTTGTGGGCGTTGTGGGAGACGGAGTTGCCGCCGACGTAGACGGAGGCGCGTTGCCATTCCGGGGCGGTGCAGGTGCCCGGCGGGTTGGTGGGCGGAGTGGTCGGCGGGCCCGTCTGGGGAGGTGTCGCGCCGGCGAAGCGGGTGGTGAACTTGGTGAAGTCCCAGTCGTTCTGGGTGACGTTGGAGCACACGGCGTTGTCGGTCGTGGTGGTGCAGGGGCGGTCGCGGTTCACGGCCCAGTAGGTGAAGCGGCCGAGGTGGTGGCTGGTCGCGTAGTCGTAGACGGTCTGGAAGTCGGAGAGGTTGAAGATCTCCGCGTTGTCCGAGCGGCCGTTCATGCCGGAGAAGCCCTCGTGCGAATACGCGGTGGCGCTGTCCCAGCCGAGGTGGCTTTCCAGCAGGCCGTGGAAGTTCTCGAGCGCGGAGACCTGCGCCGAGGAGCCGTTGAAGCCGCCGTCGAAGGGCATGATGGAGAAGTTGTTGGGCGTGAAGCCGATCGCCTTGGCCTGGTCGAGCAGCTGCGTGCCGAACCAGCCCGTGCCGGCGGACGTGCCCGGCATCGTCACGGACACGAACAGGCCCGGGTTCGAGGCCTGGAGCTTCTTCGCCGCGCCGAGCTCATTGGCGACCGCCGCGGTGTTCTCGTACTCGGGCTCTTCGAGGTCGAAGTCGAGGGCCTTGAGGCCGTACTTCGTCACCACCTGCTGGTAGGCGGCGGCGGTCGCGTCGACGGTGCCGCACGTCTGGCCCAGCTTCGTGCCGCCGTAACCGCCGACGGACACCGAGACGTCACCCCCGTTGCCGCGGATGCGGTTGATCACCCCGGCGACGGCGGTGTCGGACGAAACCGCCGACTTGCCGTCCCACGTCGGGCTGCAGCCGCCGCCGTCGGGCGCGAGGATGAAGGCCAGCTGGAACGCCTTCTGGCCCGTCGCGTTCATCACGGTGACCGGGTCGGGCGGGTTGTTGCTCACCGGCATCAGGTACGGCGCCGACGCGTACCAGTTGTTGCTCAGCGCCGCCGCGGCGGCCGGCTGGGCCTCTGGGCTGGCACTGGCGGTGGCACTCACGGTGGCGGCAAGGGTCGCGGCTGCCCCGAGCACTGTGGCGGCGGCGATCCCGACGGCGGCCAGTCTGCTTCGTTGCATCTGTCCTCCAGCTGTCGAGCGGGGTCCGTATAGCATTGGACTAGACCATTTCGAAGTCAACCGGCGACCCGACGAACGGCGGGGTGTCGCGGGCGAAATGCCGGTATTGCCGCGGTTTCATCACTCAGGCGGCCCAACGCCACCGCCCCCGAACGGACGCGGACCGCGCCGCGGCGGTGGTCCAGTTTCCGGTTGGTATGGACCATTCGACAGTCGTGCACAGGCCGCGAACCGGCACCGATGACTCGACCAAGCGACGAGCCCGCCGGACTCGGCGGTGCGCAGGGGTGTGCACGCGTCGGGAACGACCTGGCAGCAAGAGGAGCAGTTGGACCCGACCGAGATCGGTGAATCAGGCAGCCTGGACTCGCTGGGGCGCGAGTTGTGTCGCGGTCAGCCGGTGGATGACCGGCAGCGCGGGTCTCCGCTGTGTCGCATGCGGATCGCGGTGAGTTCGGGGGGTTGCGGAGGCTGGAGCGGGTGGGTTCGGGCCGGCGATGCGGTCGACCGTCCAAGGGGAACTAAGGCGGGTCACGCGTAGGTGGATGCGGGTGGACTCCGACCAGTGATGCGGTCAGGCGAGGAACTTCGTGATCACCGAAGCGAAATCCGGTGAGTCGAGTGCGGTGAAGTGATTGCAGGGCGCGCGGACGAACCCGGCGTCGGGAGGGTCGCCGCGAGAGCGTCGGCGGTGGCGAGGGTGGAATCGTCGGCCCCGATGGCGACGCGAGTGGGCATGGAAATCGCGGCGAGGCCCTGGCCGGCGACGATCGCGCGGGCAGGGTGGGTTCCGTGGGTAAACGTGCGGGTCGGCGGTTGCCGCGGGGCGGTGTGCGGGGCAGGGCGGGTGCCGTGGGCAATTGCGCGGGTCAGGGTGGGTTCCGTGGGTAAACGTGCGGGTCGGCGGTTGCCGCGGGGCGGTGTGCGGGGCAGGGCGGGTGCCGGGGGGCAAATTGCGCGAGCCGCGGTTGTCGCGGGGCAGTGTGTGGGCCGCACGTGTGCACTGAGCCGGTGCGCTGGCCAGGCCGGCGCCGCGGGTCGGTGCGGGCGGCGAGCGGCGCCGGCAGGCGTAGGCGGTGGTCGGGATTCGTCTGGCGCAGCGCAGGCTCGCCCAGCGCAGCGCAGACCGCCCCGAAATCGCAAATGCCGCCGGCCTCGCCCCACCTCGCCGACCAGGCTCTACTCCGCCTCCAGGTCACCTTCCAGCGTCAGATAAACATCCCGCATGTGCGCCACCAACTCCGGATCCGGTTCCGCCCACAAACCGCGGTCGGCGGCTTCCGTGAGGCGCTCGATGATCCCCCGCAGCGCCCACGGGTTGGCCTGGCGCAAGAACTCCTGGTTCTCCGCGTCCAGCACGTACGACTCGGACAGTTTCTCGTACATCCAGTCGTCCACCACGCCGGCAGTGGCGTCGAAGCCGAAGAGGTAATCCACCGTGGCGGCGAGTTCGAAGGCGCCCTTGTAGCCGTGGCGGCGCATGGCCGCGAGCCAGCGCGGGTTGACCACGCGGGCGCGGAACACGCGGGCCGTTTCTTCGCCCAGGGTGCGCGTGCGGACGGCGTCCGGGGTGGTGCTGTCGCCGATGTAGGAGGCGGGCGCCGAGCCGGTGAGGGCGCGGACGGTGGCGATCATGCCGCCGTGGTACTGGAAGTAGTCGTCGGAGTCGGCGATGTCGTGTTCGCGCGTGTCGGTGTTCTTGGCGGCGACCACGATGCGCTTGTATGCACTTTCCATGTCGGCGCGGGCGGGGCGGCCGTCGAGGTCGCGGCCGTAGGCGAAGCCGCCCCACACGGCGTACACCTCGGCCAGGTCCTTGTCGTCGCGCCAGTTGCCGGAGTCCATCAGGGGGAGCAGGCCCGCGCCGTAGGCACCGGGCTTCGAGCCGAAGATGCGGGTGGTCGCGCGGCGGGAATCGCCGTGGGAAGCCAGGTCCGCGGAGACGTGGGCGCGCACGAAGTTCTCCGACGCGGGCTCGTCCAGTGCGGCCACCAGGCGCACGGCGTCGTCCAGCAGGGTGATCACGTGGGGGAACGCGTCGCGGAAGAAGCCGCTGATGCGTACGGTCACGTCGATCCGCGGGCGGCCCAGCTCGGCGAGCGGGATGGCCTCCAGCCCGGTGACGCGCCGCGACGCCTCGTCCCACACCGGCTGCACGCCCAGCAGCGCCAGCACTTCCGCGGCGTCGTCGCCGGAGGTCCGCATCGCCGAGGTGCCCCACACCGAAAGCCCCACCGACGTCGGCCACTCGCCGGTGTCCTCGCGGTAGCGGCGCAGCAGCGAATCGGCCAGGGCCTGCCCGGTCTCCCACGCCAGGCGGCTCGGGATGGCCTTCGGGTCGACGGTGTAGAAGTTGCGCCCGGTCGGCAGCACGTTGACCAGGCCGCGCAGCGGCGAACCGCTGGGCCCGGCCGGGATGTAGCCGCCGTCGAGCGCGTGCAGCACGGCGGAGATCTCGTCGGCCGTGCCGGCCAGCCGCGGCACGATCTCGGTCGCCGCGAAGGTGAGCACGTGCGACACCGCGTCGTCCGGCGCGCCGAGGACCTCCGAGACCACAGAAGGCACCGCCGCGACGGCCCAGGACCGGTCTTCCATCAACGCCACCAGCGACCGCGCCGTGGTCTCGATCGCGTCCACTTCGGACAGCGGGGCGTCGGAGTTCTCCTTCAGCCCCAACGCCGAACGCAGCCCCGGCACCGCGCCCTGCTGGCCGCCCCACATCTGCTGCGCGCGCAGCATCGCCAGCACGAGGTTCACGCGCGCCTCGCCGACGGGCGCCTCGCCCAGGATGTGCAGGCCGTCGCGGATCTGGGCGTCCTTGACCTCGCAGAGCCAGCCGTCGATGTGCAGCAGGAAGTCGTCGAACTCGGCGTCGTGCGGGCGTTCGGCGACGCCCAGGTCATGGTCGAGCTTCGCGGCTTGGATGAGCGTCCAGATCTGCGCGCGGATGGCCGGCAGCTTGGCCGGGTCCATCGCGGCGATGTTCGCGTGCTCGTCCATCAGCTGCTCGAGCCGCGCGAGGTCGCCGTAGGACTCCGCGCGCGCCATCGGCGGGATCAGGTGGTCGACGATCGTCGCGTGCGCGCGCCGTTTCGCCTGCGCGCCTTCGCCCGGGTCGTTGATGAGGAACGGGTAGATCAGCGGCAGGTTGCCCAGCACGGCGTCGGGCGCGCACGACGCGGAAAGGCCCGCGGTCTTGCCCGGCAGCCACTCCAGCGAACCGTGTTTGCCCAGGTGCACCACGGCGTGCGCGCCGAACTCCTCCTCCAGCCAGCGGTACGCGGCGAGGTAGTGGTGGCTCGGCGGCAGGTCCGGATTGTGGTAGATGGCCACGGGGTTCTCGCCGAACCCGCGCGGCGGCTGGATCATGATCACGACGTTGCCCGACTGCAGCGACGCCAGCACGATGTCGCCCTCGGGATTTGCCGAGGTGTCGACATACAGCGAGCCCGGGGCCGGACCCCAGTGCTCCTCCACGGCCGAGCGCAGGTCCTCCGGCAACGCGGCGAACCACTGGCGGTACCGCGCCGCCGGCACCCGGATCGGGTTGCCCGCCAGCTGTTCCTGCGTGAGCCACTCCGGATCCTGGCCACCGGCGGCGATCAGCGCGTGGATCAGTGCGTCGCCGTCCGGCTGCTCCGTGCCCGTGGGCTCGACGCCGGGAAACGCCTCCACCCCGAGGTCGTAGCCCTGCGCACGCATCAGCCGCAGCAGCTTCACCGCTGAAGCCGGCGTGTCCAGCCCCACGGCGTTGCCCACCCGCGAGTGCTTCGTGGGGTACGCCGAGAGCATCAGCGCGATCCGCCGCGACGCCGGGGGCGTGTGCCGCAGCCGCGCGTGCGCCAGCGCGATCCCGGCCACCCGCGAAGCGCGCTCGGCGTCGGCGACGTAGCGCGGCAGCCCGTCTTCGTCGAACTCCTTGAAGGAGAACGGCACCGTGATCAGCCGGCCGTCGAACTCCGGCACGGCCATCTGGTTGCCCGCGTCGAGCGGCGACAGGCCCTCGTTACTCGCGGACCACGTCGAGCGGTCGCTGGTGAGGCACAGCGCCTGCAGGATCGGGATGTCCAGGCCCGCCATCTCGGCGACGTCCCACGCCTCGTCGTCGCCACCAGCACCGGCTTCCGACGGCCGCGTGCCGCCCGCCGCCAGCACCGTGACCAGCAACGCGTCGGCGCGGCCCAGCTCGGCCATCATCTCCGGCTCGCGGTTGCGCAGCGAGGCGCAATGGATCGGCAGCGCGCGCCCGCCCGCGGCCTCGATCGCGTCGGCCAGCGTGTGCACGAACGCGGTGTTCCCCGACAAGTGGTGCGCGCGGTAGTAGAGGATCCCGACGACCGGGCCGTCGGCCGGGCCCGCCGACTCGCGCTCCAGCACCCCCCACGCCGGCAGCTGCGCCGGCGGCTCGAACCCGTCGCCGGTGAGCAGCAGCGTGTCGGACAGGAAGCGGTGCAGCTGCGTGAGGTTCTCGGGCCCGCCCTGAGCGAGGTACGCGTGGGCCTGCGCCGCGATGCCCGCCGGCACGGTCGAGAGCTTCATCAGCTCCGCGTCCGGTGTCTGCTCGCCGCCCAGCACCACCACGTGCGAACCCGACGCGCGCAGCGTGTCCAGGCCCTCCTGCCACGACCGCGGCGTGCCCAGGATCCGGACGACGACGATCGGCGCGCCCTCGAGCAGCCCCGGCAGGTCCGCCACGTCGAGCCGGGCCGGGTTCGCGAGCCGGAACTCGGCGTCGGCGGCGCGGGCACTGAGCAGATCGGTGTCCGAAGTGGACAGCAGCAGGATCACGGTGTTCCTCACTCGGGGTGTCCGCGCCCCGGGTCGTCGGTCGCGCCGGCGGGAGTTCCTGGCTCCCCGGAGCGGGTCCGGGTCACAGTGGCGGGACCGTCCCGGACTCTCACCGGGTTCCTCCACCTGCCGACGCGTGGTTCGTCCCCCACTCTCACGGGGCCGCGGGCCCGCGTCAAGGTGACGTCTCAGACCACGCGCACGGCCACGATCGGCCGGTCGGCCACCGCGTGCCTCCGCTGCGCCGTGACACTCCAGGCGTAGCCCGCGAACCCGCCGGTCTCGGGCGACGCGTGGAAGACCAGGTGCCCGTAGCCGGCGCCCTGACCTGCGGGGGAGCGGCTGTCGGGGAACTCGGGCGACGTGCCGTGCGGGTCGGCCGTGCAGTCGGCCACCGGCACCACGTACGCCTTGTCCTCGTCCGCCGCGTCGTCCGCCAAGAGGGGCGTGCCCCGCACCAGCGCGATGTGCCCGGTGTTGGTCGCCTCCCGGTGGCCGTAGTCGACCACCACGAGGTCGCCCGCGCGCAGGTCGGCCACGGTGTCCACGCGCGCGAAGTGCGGCACCCGCCGCTGCTCGAAGACCCACCGGTACGTGCGCGAAGGCGGGCTCACCGAGCGGAAGTGCGTGGTGAAGAACTCGTCGTCGGCCCAGTCGTAGACGTGCTTGAGCAGCTGCGTCTGGAACGAGGCGCACTGCGTGTGGTTGCGCCACGGCCGGGCCCAGCTCACCACGTCGGGCTCGCCGGAGGCCTTGTAGCGGTTGGCCTCCGGCGAGAGGTGGTCGATGAGGTCCTCGGCGGCGCGCAGGTGCTCGATCACCCTGTCCGTTCTACGCCGACCGGTCGCCGATCCGCGGGAACGCGTCGGTGGAGAAGAGCACTTCCACGGCCACCTCGAAGAACTGGGCGATCCGCAGGGCCAGGTAGAGGCTCGGGCTGTACTCGCCGCGTTCCAGGTACCCGATCGTCTGGTAGTGCACGCCGAGCGCGTCGGCCAGCTGCCGGCGCGAGATCCCGCGCTCGGCGCGCAGCACCGCGATGCGGTTGTAGACGTTTTCGCTCACCGCGGATCACACACGCTGCAGCGCCCTCTCCCGTCGTTCGGCCACCGACGACCCGGACTCGCGCCGCGCCATGCGCCGCAGCAGCACCGGGGCCAGCGCCAATCCGATCACGGCCCACACGACCAGCACGCCGAGGGTCCACCAGGGCCGCCACGACTGCCCGATCTCCACCACCACGGCCGAGTCCGGCAGCAGCGCCGAGCGCATGCCGAGGCCGAGCCAGTACATCGGGAAGACCTGGGCTACGTCCTGCACCCAGACCGGCAGCGCGGTGATCGGGTAGAAGATGCCGGAGATCGCGGTGAGGCCCGTGACCGGCAGCATGACCAGCGCCATCGCCCGCGGGTCGCGGATCAGCGAGCCGATCGCCGCGCCCAGCGGCAGCGTCGCCAGTAGGCCCAGCGCCAGGACCCAGAGCAGGTTCAGCCACGACCACACGCCGTCCGCGGCCAGCCCGGAGAACAGGAACAGGCACGGCACCAGCACCACGACCAGGCCGGTCACCTGCATGAGCGAGAGTGACACGATCTTGCCCAGGAGGTAGCCGAGCATGCCGTTGGGCGTGGCCTTGGCCCGCAGGAGCGTGCCGTCCTCACGGTCGATCACGAGCTGGCCGGCCGCGCCCGAGAGGCCGTTGAACACGATCCCGGCGCCGAGCACGCTCGGCACGGTCGCGGTGCCCAGCGAGAACGTCGTGCCGGGCAGGTGCGCGTTGCGCATGAAGAACAGCGTGGTCAGGATCAGGACCAGCCACACCACCTGGCCGAGCACGTCGTCGCGGTTGGTCCACTGCTGGCGGAACTCGGTCAGGCCGCGGCGCAACCCGGTGCGCAGGGCCCTTCGCTTCGCGGCCGCGGCGAACGCCATCGGCGTGGTCATCGCAGTCATCACACACCCGCTTCCACGAGTCCGGCCTCGGCGCGGTGCACCAGGGTCATGTAGGTGTCCTCCAGCGACGCGCGGCGGACCTCCAGGTCGGCCACGGCGTCACCGTGCTGCTTGAAGAGCTCGAACACGTACTTCGTGGCCTCCGTGGTGGAGTGCACGAAGTGCTGCCCGTCCACGGACCAGCGCACCTCGGCCTCGCCGGAGATCCGGCGGCTGAGCTCGTCGGCCGAACCGTCGGCGACGATCCGGCCGCCGTTGAGGATCAGGATCCGGTCGGCCAGCTTCTCGGCCTCGTCGAGGTCGTGGGTGGTGAGCAGGATCGTGGTGTCCTCGTCGTCGGTCAGGCGGTGCACGAGGTCGTGGAACTCGCGCCGCGCTTCGGGGTCGAAGCCGGCGGTGGGCTCGTCGAGGAAGAGCAGTTCGGGCCGGCCGACGATGCCGATCGCGACGTCGAGCCGGCGCCGCTGCCCGCCGGAGAGCTGCCGGATCTTCTTGTCCGCGTGCGGGGTGAGCCCGACGGCGTCGATCAGCTCGCGCGTGTCCCACGGGCGGCGAATCGTTTCGGTGGAGTAGGGCGCGTAGTACTCGCCGAGGTGCGCGAGCAGCTCACGCACCCGCCATTTCCCGTGGTCACGCCAGGACTGGAGCACGACCCCCAGCCGTGCCCGCCAGTCCTCACCGCCGCGCGCGGGGTCGGTGCCGAGCACCTCGACGTCGCCGGCCGAGCGCATGCGGAAGCCCTCGAGGATCTCGATCGTCGTCGTCTTGCCCGCGCCGTTGGGCCCGAGCAGGCAGAGCACTTCGCCTCGGTAGGCCTTGAAGTCGACTCCGTGGAGCACGTCGTTGGCGCCGTATCTCATGCGCAGGTCCTCGACCCGCAGCACGACTTCCTCTGGATTCCTCACCGAATCCACCCCCATCGTTTGTGTGCGACGAAATGTAGCACACCTACTACACCTGATCGCAAGGTTGCTGAATTCGCTGCCAGCTACAGTGAGCGGCATGTCCAGCCCTGCCCGCGTGCGCGCCGACGCCTGTCCCGGGGTCTTCGCCACGCACGACGCGGCGGACGGACCGCTCGCCCGCGTGCGGCTGCCCGGCGGGGCCGTCTCCGCGGACCGGTTGCGGGTGCTCGCGGACTGCGCCGAGGACCTCGGTGACGGCGACGCGCACCTCACCTCCCGCGGCAACGTCCAGCTGCGCGGCGTGACCCGGCCCGGCCTGGCGACGCGGCTGACCGCGGCCGGCTTGCTGCCGTCGCCGACGCACGAGCGCGTGCGCAACGTGCTGGCCTCGCCGTTGAGCGGGGTGAGCGGCGGGATCGCCGACGTGCGGGGGCTCGCGGGAGACCTCGACGAGGCCTTGTGCGCCGAAGCCGAGCTTGCCGAGTTGCCGGGCCGGTTCCTGTTCGCGTTCGACGACGGCCGCGGTGACGTCGCCGGCGAAGGTGCCGATGTGTGCTGGCGAGCCGTGACGCCCCAGGCGGGCACGGTTCTGCTCGCGGGCGCCGACACCGGCTGGTCCGTGCCGCGCGAGGAAGCCGTGGCCGCGCTGCTGGCTCTTGCGCGCGCGTTCGTCGCGCAGCGCGCAACGGCGTGGCGGGTGGCCGAACTGCCCGATCCGGCCGCGCTGCTTCCGGCCGGACCCAGGACCGCACCGGTCGACCGGCCGGTGCGCGTGGACCCGACGGTCGGGCCGCTCGGCGACCACGGCCTCGGCGTCGCACCGCGGTTCGGCCGGCTCACGGCCGCGCAGCTGCGCGTGCTGGCCGAGGTCGCCGACCACGCCGTGGTCACGCCGTGGCGCTCGATCGTGCTGCCGGACGCGGCCCCGGACGCCGTCGCGCGCCTGCACGCGGCCGGCCTGAGCACGGACCCGGCCGTGCTGGAGATCACGGCGTGCATCGGCCGGCCCGGCTGCGCGAAGTCGCTCGCCGACGTCCGGGCCGACGCCGCGCGCCTGGTGCCGAACGGGGTCCGGGCCCACGTGGCGGGGTGCGCCCGGCGCTGCGGACGGCCCTCGGGTGACCACCTCGACGTGGTCGCCGAAGCCGGCGGCTACCGTGTCGGCGGACGGCTGCTGACGGTGTCCCGCCTGGCGGAGTCCTTGGTGAGGAAGGAAAACCCGTGATCGAGTACCTGGCCGACGGGGCCGAGATCTACCGGCACTCGTTCGCCACGATCCGCGAAGAGGCGGACCTGGCGATCCTGCCGGACGACGTCGGCGGCGTCGCGGTGCGGATGATCCACTCCTGCGGCATGGTCGACCTCGTCGACGACCTGCGCTACTCCCTCGACGTGGTCGAGGCGGGCCGCGCGGCGCTCGAAGCGGGCGCGCCGGTGCTGTGCGACGCGAAGATGATCGCCAGCGGCATCACGCGCAAGCGGCTGCCCGCGGCCAACGAGATCGTCTGCACCCTGGACGACCCGAGCGTGCCGGGGCTGGCCGAGCGCATGGGTACCACGCGGTCGGCCGCGGCCCTGGAGCTGTGGCGCGACCGGCTGCCGGGTTCGGTGGTGGCGATCGGCAACGCGCCCACCGCGCTGTTCCGCTTGCTGGAGCTGCTCGAAGAAGGCGTCGGGGCACCGGCGGCGATCATCGGCGTGCCGGTGGGCTTCGTCGGCGCGGCCGAGTCCAAAGTGGAGCTGGTGAAGCGCGCGCCCGCGCCGTACCTGGTGGTTCAGGGGCGTCGGGGCGGCAGCGCGATGGCCGTGGCGGCCGTGAACGCGATCGCGAGCGTGATCGAATGACCGGCCGCCTCTACGGTGTTGGGCTCGGCCCCGGCGACCCGGAACTGATGACGGTGAAGGCCGCGCGCCTCATCGGCGAGGCCGACGTGATCGCCTACCACAGCGCGCGCCACGGCCGCAGCATCGCGCGGTCGGTGGCCGCGCCGTACCTGCGCGAGGGCCAGTTGGAGGAACCGCTGGTCTACCCCGTGACCACGGAGACCACCGACCACCCCGGCGGGTACGAGGGCGCGATCGCCGATTTCTACGAGCTGAGCGCGAAAAAGCTGGCCGAACACCTCGACGCGGGCCGCGACGTGGTGGTGCTGTGCGAGGGTGACCCGTTCTTCTACGGCTCCTACATGTACATGCA
The DNA here is from genome assembly GCF_035918295.1 of Amycolatopsis rhabdoformis. Lineage (GTDB taxonomy): Bacteria > Actinomycetota > Actinomycetes > Mycobacteriales > Pseudonocardiaceae > Amycolatopsis > Amycolatopsis rhabdoformis. The sequence continues at coordinate 5,402,141 of NZ_CP142149.1, read as the reverse complement.
CGAGCGCCTCGCCGGCCGGTTCGAAGCCGAGGTGGTGCCCGGCGTGACGTCGGTGAGCGCGGCGTCTTCGGTGCTCGGCCGGCCGCTGGTGCAGCGCGACGAGGTGCTCACCGTGCTGCCCGGCACGCTGCCGGCGCCCGAGCTGGCCCGACGCCTGGCCGACACGCAGGCCGCGGCCGTGCTGAAGCTGGGCCGCACCTTCGGCTCCGTGCGCGAGGCGTTCGCGGAGGCGGGCAAGCTCGACGACGCGTGGTTCGTCGAGCGCGCGACCTGGGGCGAGCAGCGCATCGAGCCGCTCGCGGACGTCGATCCGGCGACGGTGCCGTACTTCTCGCTGGCACTCCTGCCGAGCCCGGCGTATGCGTCCCGAGTGGACGGTGAGCCGGCGGTCGTTCCGGCTGCGGCCGAGGCGGCACCGGACGGTGGCGAAGTCGTGGTCGTCGGCCTCGGTCCGGCGGGCCCGCAGTGGCTCACGCCGGAAGCGTCGGCCGAGCTGGCGGCGGCGGAGCACATCGTGGGCTACGGCCCGTACGTCGCTCGCGTGCCGCAGCGCGCAGGCCAGCAGCGGCACGCGTCGGGCAATCGCGTGGAAGCCGACCGGGCGGTGGAAGCCCTGGAGCTGGCGGCTTCCGGCAGCAGGGTCGCCGTGGTGTCCTCGGGGGACCCCGGGGTGTTCGCGATGGCGTCCGCGGTGCTGGAACAGGTCGCCGCCGGCCGCGGTGCCGGAGTGCGCGTGCGCATCGTGCCCGGGGTCACGGCCGCGCAGGCCGCCGCTTCCCGCGTCGGCGCGCCGCTGGGCCACGACTACTGCGTGCTGTCGCTGTCGGATCGCCTCAAGCCGTGGGACGTCATCGAACGCCGTCTCGACGCCGCCGGAGCCGCCGACCTCGTGCTGGCGCTCTACAACCCGGCTTCGCGCACGCGCACCACACAACTCGCCACCACGCGCGAAGTGCTGCTGCGCCACCGCGAACCGGCCACGCCGGTGGTGGTGGCCCGTGACGTCGGCGGGCCCGAGGAGCAGATCACCGTGACCACCCTGGGCGGACTCGACCCGTCCACTGTGGACATGCGGTGCCTGCTCATCGTCGGCTCGTCGAAAACGGTGGCGCAGGAGGGCCCGGACGGCACCACGGTCGTCTGGACCCCCCGCTCTTACGCCTGAAGCTGCTCGATGGCGGCGCGCACGGCCGCCTCGTCCTCGGCACTCTGCGCGCCCGACGCGCCGGCGGCACCGACGACCAGCCCGTCCTGGACGATCGGCACGCCGCCGGCGCGCGCGACGAAGTCCCCGGAGTAGAGGTGCTGCACGGCGCCGGCGACCTCGTCGGGCAGCGCCACTTCACCCGAGGGCTTCAACATGCGCAACGCGGTGCGCGCCTTGGCCACGGCGACGCGGCTGGTCACGGGCGTGCCACCGTCGGCGCGCTTGAGCACGAGCACTTCACCGGTCACGTCGACCACGGCCACGGCCAGCGGCGAGTACCCGCGTTCGGCGCCCACGGCGTGCACCGTGTCCACCAGCTGGTTCGCTTCGGCCAACGTCAACCCGGGCAGGCGAGGAGTGTCAGACATGCGTCCAACGCTAGCCGCGCGCCGAGGAGCGCGGCCGGCGGAGTGAGGCACGGCTCAACGCGTGGGGTCCTTGCCGTTCGGCTGCGCCGGACCCGGCCCCGGTGACCACCAGCCCCACACTGTCTCGTGGTCGCGGGTCACCGTGGGGGCGATGCCTTCGCTGAAGGGCTCCACCTGCAGCAGTTGGCCCCACGACTGGCTGGGCTGCCCGATCAGGTAGCTCGGCACCTCGGGTTCCTTCGCCACCTCCTCGAGCCAGCCGATCGGGCCGCCGTTGGTGGCCGACGCCCACTGGGCCTCGTCGGCCAGGGCGCCGGCCGTGATGCGGTAGTCGGGGACCTGCGAGATGCCGTCGCGGGAGGTCACGGGGTTGGCGCAGGGGTAGACGAACGACGCGGGCCAGTCGATGTACACGGACTTGCCCTGGAGCTTGTCCGTGAGTGTGGTGAAGGTGGGCACGCGCGGGGCCGACGCGGCGATCCAGCCGTCTTCGGTCAGGTCGTTGTCGACGATGTCCACGCGCACCGAGGTGGTCTGCGGCGGCAGGTCGCGCAGGTTGATGCGGGTGTCGTTCCAGCCGCCGGTGCCCGCGCCGGGCGGGAGGGCGAACTGGCTGCGCACCACCTTCACGCCCTCGGGGGTGGTCACGCCGTAGTCGAGGCTCACCGAGGCCGGACGCCGGGGCTGGCCGGCCGTCGCGATCACGATCTGGCCGTCGGGCCGTTTGTCGGCCAGCGCGTACCACGGGCTGCGCAGCCGGCCGGCGCGGTCCTTCTCGAAGTAGCTGCTCCACATCGGCACGGTGTCGGGTGTGAAGCCGTGCGGGGGCTCGGCGAGCGGGTCGTCCTCGTCGACGGGCCGCGTGTGGAACCCGGTCTGCACCTGGCCGTTGTCGGGGTCGGGGTTCGGCAGCGGCGATTCTTCCTGCTTCACCGGCACCGTGCGTTGCTCGGGCTGGGGGCGCAGCATGCTCTTGGTCGCGTCGGTCTCCACCATCACGTGATCCGACAGGTTGCAGCTCTGGCCGAACAGGTGCCCGACGTTCGCCGCGCCCAGGCTGTAGCTGCCGCGCTGGATGTAGATCGCCGCCGCCATCGTGTAGAACTCGCCGGCCGCGACCAGGCCGCACACCACCACGAGCGAGAGCGAGCCGAGCCGCAGCGAGCGGCTGCGGCCCTCTTGCGGCGCGGGCGCGCCCGGCCGGTGGGCGCGGATGTTCTCCACGAACGCGTAGATCCCCGCGATCGCGGCGGCCACCAGCAGGATCGTCGACAGCGGGATCCCGCCGATCGACGGCGCCAACCCGGTCCACGGCACGCCCAGCCGGGACACGAACCAGTACGTGTTCGGTCCCGTCGCCGCGAGCGCGCCGACCACGAGCAGCCCCGCCAGGAACGAGGCCCGGTTGCGGTTCGACCGCAGCACCGTGGAACTCGTCGCCAGCGCCGTCAACGCGGCCATCGAGGCCCCGACCGCCGCGAACGCGCCGAAGTGGTGCGTCCACTTCGTCGGAGTGAGGGCCAGCAGCGGGAAGAACAACGCGGTGGTGCCGATCAGCCGGCGGCTCGGCCCGAGCGCGGCGCCGGGAATCCGGCCGCGCCGCAGCAGCACGACCAGGCAGGTGACCGTGCACAGCACCACGAGCAGCACCGGGAACCGTCGCGGCGCGGAGCCGTCGGGCAGGTTCTCGAACAGCAGTTGGTAGCGCGCGAGCTCCTCGAACCACGACAGGTTCGGCCCCACCTGCGTGCGGATGCGCGTGGCCTCCTGCACCGTCGCGAACGTCTGGTCGGCGAACACCACCAGCAGTACCAGCAGGCCCGACGCGGCGATCGGCGCGAGGATCGGCAGCCAGCCGTTGGCGGCGCGCTGGCGCACGAGCTTGAACAACGGCCGCGCGGCCACCAGGAACGGTGCCACCGCGATCAGCCCCGTCGGCGTCGCGGCGAGCGTGAACGCGGCCGCGGTGAGGCCGAGGCACAGCGGCAGCAGGCGGCGGGTGACCAGCGCGCGTTCCACCGCGCAGATGGCCAGCAGCGAACCCAGCGCCGCCACCGGCTCCGGCCGCACGCCGTTGTTGTAGGGCATCCACCACACGAGGAACACGGCCGCCGCGGCCCAGCCGGCCGCGCGGCTGCCGCGCACCTGCGTGCCCAGCCGCGGCATGACTTCCCGGCTGATGAGCAGCCAGCTGATCACCCCGAGCAGGTACGAGGGCAACCGGATCCACGGCGGCACTGTGCTGACGTGCGTCATCAGCTCGTACAGGTGGTAGAACCAGCCGAACGGCGCCTCCGCGACCCCGAACCAGCGGTGGTAGTTGGTGAGGAAGCCGGTGGACTCCGTGACCCGGGCCATGGTGAGGATGTAGCCGTCGTCCGAGGTCACCGGCCCGATGAACACCCACGCGCCGAGGGCGAGGATCACCGTGGCGTCCCGGCCGGTCAGCCGCCACCAGCCCACCGGCGCCCAGCGGGGCGCGCGCCGCGCGAAGCCGGAATCCATGCGCCACACGGCGATGAGGCAGGCGAGGAACGCCAGCGCGCCGAGGATGCCGACGCCGAGCTTCAGCGCGGTCGGCGAGGTCTGGTAGCGCGTGTCCGGCACGATCTTCACGTGCAGGCCCGAGATCGGGTCCTTCGCGGAGTTGAACGACGAGTAGATCCCGACCACGCGCGGACGCACGTCGCCGGTCGTGTGGAACACGGTCGTGCCCGCCACGGCGAGCGTCATCTGCGTGGCGTCGGACTTCAGCGTCACCGTGCAGCCGGCCGGCGGCAGCGGCTGCTGCGCGATCTGCTGGCCCTGGCTCGAGGCGAGCAGCACGCCGTTGTCCACGCGCAGCTGCAGGCCGACGCCGTTGCCCGCGCGCGGGTCCGTCCGCCCGTCCGGCACCGTGGCGAACATCAGCGCGGGGCCGGTGGTGCGCGCGTCGAGCGACTTGATCGCGGCGCACGGCACCTCGGCCTCGAGGTCCTGGGCCCAGTAGCCGGTCAAGGGCGCGTTGACGGACCGCGTGTCGGCTCCGGTGGGCCAGCCGATCTCGGCGGTGTCCTGCACGACCGGCAGGAACGGGTAGGCGAGGGCGCACAGCGCCGAAAGCAACCCCAGCGCTACGGCAATCGGACGCATCGGGAAAAGCTATCCGGTCGTCCGGTTGCGCTACGCGGGCCCCTGGCTGCGTGGCGTGAAGCGCTCGTGGTGCACGGCTTCGGCCAACGGTGCGCGGCGGCGCCAGCCGTGCCGTTCGAGGTCCGGAACCTCGGCCAGCGCGGTCACCGGGCCGACGCAGAGCCAAGCCACGGGCCGGATCCCGGCCGGGATCCCGAGCAACTCGGCGAGGAACGGCTCGCGGTAGAAGCTCACCCAGCCCACGCCGAGACCTTCGGCGGTGGCGGCCAGCCAGAGGTTCTGGATCGCGAGGCACACCGAGTACAGGCCGGCGTCGGCGATCGCGTGGCGGCCCAGCACCGCCGGGGCGCCGCGGCCGGCGTCGTAGGTGACCACGATGCCGAGGCTCGATTCGCGGATGCCCTCGATCTTGATCCGGGAGAACGTGTCGGCGCGTTCGCCGGCCAGCTCGGCGGCGAACACGTCGCGCTCGGCGTGGACGTGGTCGGCGAACGCTCGCCGCGTGCCGGGATCACGCACGAGCACGAAGTCCCACGGCTGGCTCAGCCCGACACTCGGCGCGGCGTGCGCGGCTTCGAGCACCCGCGTGAGCACGGCGTCGTCGATCGGCTCGCCGGTGAACTCGCCGCGCACGTCCCGGCGGCGGCGCAGTACTTCGTAGAACTCGTCGATCATCGCTGCAGCACCCAATCCACGGCTTCGGCGACCCCCGCGACCTCGGCGGCGGCCGGGCGCGGCGGACGGCGCACCACGACCACCGGCAAGCCCAGTTCGCGGGCGGCGGTGAGTTTCGCGGCGGTCATCGCGCCGCCGCTGTCCTTGGTCACGAGCACGTCGATGCCGTGCTCGACCAGTAGCGCGCGCTCTCCGTCCACTTCGTACGGTCCGCGGTTCAGCAGGATCTCGTGCTGCCTCGGCAACGGCGGCTCGGGCGGGTCGACGCAGCGGATGAGGAACCACAACGCGTCGAGCCCGGCGAACGCGGCCAGCCCCTGGCGTCCGCTGGTCAGGAAGACCCGGGAGCCGAGGCCGGGCAGCAGTTCGGCGGCGGCGTCGAGGTCGTCGGCCCAGTGCCAGCGGTCGCCTTCACCGGGTTGCCAGCCGGGCCGGGCCAGCCGCAGGAGCGGCACGCCGACCTCGGTGGTGGCGTCGAAAGCGTTGGCGCCGATGCGTTCCGCGAACGGATGGGTCGCGTCCACGACCGCGCGCACGTCGTGTTCGCGCAGCCACGCGGCGAGCCCGTCGACCCCGCCGAACCCCCCGACCCGCACCTCGCCGACCGGCAGCCGCGGCCGCGCGACCCGGCCCGCGAGCGACGACACCACGGCGATCCCGCGCGTGTGCAGCTCGGCCGCGAGCGCGCGGGCCTCGGCCGTGCCGCCGAGGACCAGCACGGTCATCCGCCGTAGCCCACGGCCGCGCGCCAGCGGTCGAGCGTGCGCATGTTGGCCAGGGTTTCGGCCCAGGTCAGCTCGGGTGCCTGCCGGTTGTCCACGTGGGCGGCGACGTGGTCGGCCTCGCGCGCGAACACGCTCTGCGTCGCCTCGATCTCGATCACCTCGGGCTCGCCGCCGGCCGGTGTGAGCACGATCTGGGCCGAGGTCGAGCGGCGCATCTGCGGCAGCCACGCCGGTTTCGGTACGTGGATCTGGCCGGTGGTGCCGTAGACGCGGATGTGGTCGTCCTGCGTGAGCCGGTAGCCGCAGGACAGCTGCGCGATGATGTCGCCCGGCAGCCGCAGCAGGCCCATCGCGTACTCGTCGACGCCGCGGTCGGTGAGCCGCGCCATACCGGTGACGGTGGTCGGTTCCACCACGTCGGTGCCGGTCGCGGCCTGCGCCACGAGCCGGGCGAGCGAGGTGCAGTAGCAGCCGACGTCGAGGATCCCGCCGCCGCCGAGCGCGGGGTCGGCCAGGCGCGGGGCGTCGTTGGCGCCGGTGTCGAAGCTGAACGTCACGTCCACCGCGCGCACCTCGCCGATGGCGCCGCACGAGATCAGCTCCACGAGCCGGCGCGTCTGCGGGTGCAGGCGGTACATGAAGGCTTCCATGAGGAACACGTCGTGGCGGCGCGCCGCGTCGATCACCTTCTCGGCGTCGGCGGCCGTGACGGTGAGGGGCTTCTCGCACAGCACGTGTTTGCCGGCTTCGATCGCGCGGATGGCCCACTCGGCGTGCAGCGGGTGCGGGGTGGCGATGTACACGGCGTCGACGTCCGGGTCGGCGAGGAGGTCTTCGTAGGCGCCGTAGGCCTTCGGGATGTCGAAGCGCGTGGCGAACTCGCGGGCGCGGTCGGCCGAGCGGGCCGCGACGGCTTCCAGCGTGCCGTGTTTGCTGAGCTCGACGCCGGCCGCGAAATCGGCGGCGATCGATCCGGCGGCCAGCAGGCCCCAGCGCAGGTCTGTCACAGTGACTCCGGTTGGCTCGCGCGGTCTCGGGTGCTCGAATACAGGAAGCTGTCGGGGAATCCGCCGGCGGCGAGCACCGGACCGACGAAGATCGTGGCCGCCCTGGTCATTCCCGCCGCCCGGGCTTGCGTGGCGACGTCGGTGAGCGTGCCGCGGACCACGGTCTCGCCGGGCTGGCTGGCCAGCGCGACGACCGCCGCCGGGCACTCGGCGCCGTAGAAGGGGATCAGCTCTTCGGTCACGCGCTCGATGTGGTTGATCGCCAGGTGCAGCGCGAGTGTGGTGCCGCTGCGGGCGAAGTTCGCCAGCGTCTCGCCTTGGGGCAGCGCCGTCGAGCGGGCCTGGGCGCGCGTGATCACCAGGCTCTGGCCGATGCCCGGCACGGTCAGCTCGCGGCCCAGCACCGCGGCCGACGCGGCGAAGGCGGGCACGCCGGGCACCACGTCGTACGGCACGCCGGCGGCGTCGAGGCGGCGCACGGTTTCCGCGAGCGCGCTGTAGAGCGAAGGGTCGCCCGACACCAGCCGCGCGACGTCGTGGCCGGCGCGGTGGGCCGTCACGAGGTGCTCGACGATCTCGTCGAGGCTGAGATTCGCCGTGTCGACGCGCTGCGCGTCCGGCGGGCAGTAGGCGAGCAGGTCGGTCGGGGTCATGCTGCCCGGGTACAGGCACACGCCGCAGCGCGCGAGCAGGTCGCGGCCACGGACCGTGATGAGGTCGGCCGCGCCGGGGCCGGCGCCGATGAAGTGAACGGTCATCTCGAACTCCAGGACGTGACGGTGCGCGACGGCGTCCACCCGGTGAACCCGCCGAGCGGGCGCGCGTGGTCGACGGCGATCCTCGTCAGCTCACCACCCCGGCTGGAGTAGGCGTGCGCCAGGATCTGTTCGGCTTCGAGCGTGACACCGTGCGCGACCACGCGAGCACCCGTGGCGAGGCACGCGTCGAGCAGGCCTGGCACGGTGAGGCCGCCGCCGACGAAGATCGCATCGGGCCGGGGGAGTCCGGCGAGGACTTCGGGGGCCGGGCCGGTGACCACCCGCAGCTCGGGAACCCCGAGCGTGGCGGCATTGCGCGTGACGCGCTCGGCCCGCGCGGAGTCGCGTTCGATCGCGACGGCCCGGTTGAGCGGGTGCGCGCGCGACCATTCGATGCCGACACTGCCCGCGCCCGCCCCGACGTCCCACAGCAGCTCGCCGGGCACGGGCGCGAGGTGCGCGAGGGCCGAGGCGCGCACGTCGCGCTTGGTGAGTTGGCCGTCGTGCTCGAAGGCGTCGTCGGGCAGTCCGGTGAGCGGCAGCGCCGGGCCGGCGCAGACCAGGGCGAACACGGTGAGCGGGCCGGGGTCGTGGGTCCAGCCGTCCCGCACGCGTTCGTCGTCGGCGCCGAGGTTTTCCAGGCTGGTGAGGGTGGAGTCGCCGTAGCCGCGGGCGCGCAGGAGCTCGCGCAGGTCTTCGGCGTTGGCGCCGAGAACCAGGATCCTGCGCTTCGGGGCGAGTGCGCGGGCGACCCGCTGGATCGCGCGCCCGACGACGGTGATGACCTCGGTTTCCTCGAAGGACCAGGCCAGACGCGCGCGGGCCAGCGTCACCGAGGACAGCGCGGGCTGGACTTCGATCTCGTGGCCGCGGTCGCGCAGCGTGGTGGCGATGCCGGAGAGCAGGGGATCGCCGCTGGCCAGCACGCAGACGCGGTGGCCGGCGTGGTCTTCGAGGACGTCGTCGAGCGCGGGCAGCAGCGGGCTCGGCCAGGCCTGCGTGCGGAGGCCGTCGGGCAGCATCGCGAGCTGGCGTGGCGAACCGAGCACGACGTCGGCTTCGAGCACGGCATTTCGTGCTTTCTCGGCCAGCCCGAGCCAGCCGTCGGCCCCGATCCCGACGACGGTCAGGGGTGCTGTGTCTTCCAGGGGCCGAGCCCCCGGACCCCGCGCCGGGGGCACGCCCCCGGACCCCCCGCCCACCAGGCGGTCGGTCGCGTCCGGCGCTGCGCCTTCCGCGGATGAGTCGGGTGATTTTTCGCGCACGTCCGCCCACGCTAGACGACGCGTTTCCTGTGCGATGATCGGCCGGACGCCGACCACGAGGAGAGCTCTTGAAGCCGTACCCGTTCACCGCCGTCGTCGGGATGCCGGACCTGCGCCTGGCGCTGATCCTGTCCTCGATCTCACCCGCTGTCGGCGGGGTGCTCGTGCGCGGCGAGAAGGGCACGGCGAAATCCACGATGGTGCGGGCGCTGGCCGGCCTGCTGCCGCAGGTGGACGTGGTCGAGGGCTGCCGCTTTTCCTGCGACCCCGGCGCGCCTGACCCGGCCTGTCCGGACGGCCCGCACGACGCCGGCGCGGCCGCGCACCGGCGGCCGGCACGGCTGGTGGAGCTGCCGGTCGGCGCGGCGGAGGATCGGGTCGTCGGGTCGCTGAACCTGGAGAAGGCGCTGGCCCAGGGTGTCACGGACTACCAGCCGGGCCTGCTGGCCGCCGCCAACCGCGGCCTGCTCTACGTGGACGAGGTCAACCTCCTCCACGACCACCTCGTCGACACGCTGCTCGACGCCGCCGCGATGGGCCGCGCGACCGTGGAACGCGAGGGCGTGTCCGTGTCGCACGCCGCGCGGTTCGTGCTGATCGGCACGATGAACCCCGAGGAGGGCGAGCTGCGGCCGCAGCTGCTGGACCGGTTCGGGCTCACCGTGGAGGTGGCGTCGAGCCGCGAGCCCGAGCAGCGCGTGGAGGTGGTGCGCCGGCGGCTCGCGTACGAGGCCGATCCCGACGAGTTCGCCGCCGCGTATGCCGCCGAAGACGCCGCGCTCGCGGCGGACATCGAAGCGGCCCAACGGCTTCTGCCCGCGGTGAAGCTGCCCGACGACGCGCTGCGCCAGATCGCCGAGGTGTGCGCGTCGTTCGAGGTCGACGGGATGCGGGCCGACATCGTGACCGCGCGCACGGCCGTCGCGCACGCCGCCTGGGCCGGGCGCGCCGAGGTGACCACCGAGGACGTCCGCGTGGCCGCGCGGCTCGCGTTGCCGCACCGGCGGCGGCGCAACCCGTTCGACGCGCCGGGGATTTCCGAGGAGCAACTGGAGCAGGCGCTGCAGGACGCGCAGCCGCCGGAGGACCCGGGCCCCGGTCCCGAGGACGACGGACCGGGTTCGGGTGGACAGCCGCCGGCCGGGGAGAGCGCGGGAAGCGATCAGCCGGCCGGGGATCAGCCGCAGCCGAAGCAGCAGCCGGGCGACGGAAGTGGTTCCGCGCCGCAGAACACGGTCGGGTCCGGCGACACGTTCCGGGCGCGCGTGTTCCGCGTGAAGGGCACCGGCGAAGGCGAACGCGGCCGCCGGTCGCGGGCCATCACCGACACCGGCCGCACGATCGGCGTGCAGCCGCCGAGCGTCCGGGAGGGCCGGCCGCACCTCGTGGCGACGATGCGCGCCGCCGCACCGCACCAGCGGTCTCGCGGCCGTAGCGGTCCCGGGCTGCTCGTGCGGACGCAGGACCTGCGGTTCGCGCTGCGCGAAGGCCGAGAAGGCAATCTCGTGCTGTTCTGCGTGGACGCGTCGGGTTCCATGGGCGCGCGCGAACGCATGCGTGAGGTGAAGACGGCGGTGCTGTCCCTGCTGTTGGACGCCTACCAACGGCGCGACAAGGTCGGCCTCGTCACCTTCCGTGGCGACTCGGCCGAGCTGGCCCTGCCGCCGACCATCAGCGTCGAGACCGCCGCGGCGCGGCTCGAAGGCCTGCCGACCGGCGGCCGCACGCCGCTCGCCGAAGGCCTGCTGGAAGCCGCGCGCGTGCTGCGCGTGGAAGCGATCCGCGATCCGCGGCGGCGGCCGTTGCTGGTGCTCGTGACCGACGGCCGGGCCACGAGTGGCGCCGACGCCGTGGCGCGGTCGCAGGCCGCGGCCGGGTTGCTGACCGGCGTGACCACGATCGTGATGGACTGCGAAAGCGGCCGGATGCGCCTGGGCCTCGCGGCCGAATTGGCCGGGCACCTCGGTGCCGAGCACGTGCCGCTCGCCGACGTCGCGGCCGAGGCACTCACCTCCGCCGTGCGCGACCGCACCACCGGAAGGGCTGCCTGATGCCGCAGGGGAAACCGGCCGTCGTCCCGCAGGACGGGCTCACCACGCGCCAGCGGCGCAACCGGCCGCTGCTCGCCGTGCACACCGGCGAGATGAAGGGCAAGTCGACCGCCGCGTTCGGCATGGCGCTGCGCGCGTGGAACCAGGGCTGGTCGATCGGGGTGTTCCAGTTCGTGAAGTCGGCGAAGTGGCGCGTTGGCGAGGAAGCCGCGTTCCGCGCGCTCGGGAAGCTGCACGACGACACCGGTGAAGGCGGGCCCGTCGAGTGGCACAAGATGGGCGAGGGCTGGAGCTGGACGCGCAAGCAGGGCTCCGACGAGGACCACGCCGCCAACGCGCGCGAGGGCTGGGCCGAGATCAAACGCCGGCTCGCCGCCGAGGCGCATGACTTCTACGTGCTCGACGAGTTTTCCTACCTGCTCAAGTGGGGCTGGCTCGAGGTCGACGACGTGGTGTCCACTTTGGCCTCCCGGCCCGGCCACCAGCACGTGGTGATCACCGGCCGCTACGCGCCGCCCGAGCTGATCGAGGCCGCCGACCTCGTGACCGAGATGACGAAGGTGAAGCACCCGATGGACGCGGGCCAGAAGGGGCAGCGGGGGATCGAGTGGTAGCGCGGGTGGTCATCGCCGCGCCCGGTTCCGGGCACGGCAAGACCACCATCGCCGCGGGGCTGATGGCGGCATTGCGCGCGGCCGGGCACCGGGTGTCCGGGCACAAGGTCGGGCCGGACTTCATCGACCCGAGTTACCACGCGCTCGCCACCGGGCGGCCCGCGCGCAACCTCGACCCGTTCCTGCAGGGTGAGGACCGGCTGAAACCCTTGCTGCGTCACGGTTCCGAAGGTGCCGACCTCGCCGTGATCGAAGGCGTGATGGGTCTGTTCGACGGCGCGCTCGGCACGGAGGGCTACGCGTCGACCGCGCACGTCGCCCGGCTGCTCGAAGCGCCCGTGGTGCTGGTGGTCGACGCTTCGGCCGCCTCGCGCAGCGTCGCGGCGACCGTGCTGGGGTTCGCGAACTACGACCCGCGCGTGCGCCTCGCCGGCGTGATCCTCAACAAGCTGGGCTCGCAGCGGCACGAGGACGAGATCGTGACGGCGCTGGAAGCCACCGGCGTGCCGCTGCTGGGGGCGTTGCGGCGCAACGAGAACGTGCACGCGCCGAGCCGCCACCTCGGCTTGGTGCCGGCCGCCGAACGCGCGGCCGACTCGCAGCGCGTGCTGCCGGAGCTGGCGTCGTGGGTGGCCGGTGGCGTGGATCTCGAGGCCGTGGTGCGCGTCGCGCGAGCGGCGCCGCCGTTGACCGGTCCGAAGTGGACGCCGCCGGGCGAGTTCTCCGGGCCGCGCACGGTTGTGGCCGCGGCGGCCGGGCCGGCGTTCACCTTCCGCTACACGGAGAACGTCGAGCTGCTGGCTTCGTACGGTGTGGACGTGGTCGACGTCGATCCCTTGCGCGACGAGCAGCTGCCCGACGGGTGCGCCGGCCTGTACTTCGGTGGCGGGTTTCCCGAGGTGCACGCGGCGGAGCTGTCGGCGAACAAGCCGTTGCTCACGGCGGTGGCGGACGCGGCCGGGCGCGGCATGCCGGTGAGCGCGGAGTGCGCGGGCCTGCTGTACCTGTGCCGGGAGCTCGACGGCGTGCCGATGGCGGGTGTCGTGGACGCGACGGCCGTGATGACCAAGCGCGGCAAGCTCGGCTACCGCACCGCGGTTTCCTTGGCGGACAACGTGCTCGCCGTCGCGGGCCAGCGCGTGACCGGCCACGAGTTCCACCGGACCGAGCTCACGCCCGCGGCCGGTCCGGCGCCGGCGTGGGGCTGGGAGCGGACGGTGGACGGGTTCGCTTCGGCCTCGCTGCACGCTTCGTACCTGCACGTGCACTGGGCCGGCTATCCGGAGCTGGCCGAACGGTTCGCCGCTCGCGTGCGCGCGTTCGCCCCGGTGGCTTCGCGTGGCTGACTACGACCTGCACCACCACGGCGACCGCGAGGTCGGGCCGGGCCTGGTCGACCTCGCGGTGAACGTGCGGCTGCCCCGCCCGCCCGAGTGGCTGCGGCGCGAGCTGGTGTCCGCTGTGGACAGTCTGGCCGCGTATCCCGATTCCTCGGCGGCGCGGGCCGCGGTGGCCGCGCGGCACGGCCGGCCGGTGGACGAGGTGCTGGTGACGGCCGGCGCGGCCGAGGCGTTCACGCTGCTGGCTTCGGCGCTGCGGCCGTGGCACGCCGTGGTCGTGCACCCGCAGTTCACCGAGCCCGAAGCCGCGTTGCGCGCCGCGGGGCACGAGGTCTCCCGCGTGGTGCTGTCCGCTTCGGACGGTTTCGTGCTCGATCCCGCTCGGGTGCCCGCGCGCGCCGACCTGGTGTTCGTGGGCAACCCGACGAACCCGACGTCCGTGCTGCATCCCGCCGCGGCGGTGCGGTCGCTGGCCCGGCCGGGACGCGTGCTCGTGGTGGACGAAGCCTTCCTGGACGCCATTCCGGGCGAGGCGGAAAGCCTGGCCGCCGAGTCGCAGAACGGCGTGGTCGTGCTGCGCAGCCTCACCAAAACGTGGGGTCTCGCCGGCCTGCGCGCGGGTTATGTCCTCGGTCCGGCGGACGTGCTCGCGCGGCTGCGGGCGGTCCAGCCCCCGTGGTCGGTGTCGACGCTCGCGGCCGTCGCCACGGTCGCCTGCTGTCGCCCGGCCGCGCTGGAGGAGGCCGAAAAGCTCGCTGTCGCGGCCGAGTCCGACCGCGACTACCTCGTCGCCCGCCTGACCGAGCTCGGCCTCCCGGTGCTGGGCGACCCGCGCGGCCCGTTCGTCCTCGTGGAAGGCCCCGACGACGACCTGCGTCACCGCCTGCGCGAAGCCGGCTACGCGGTCCGCCGCGGCGACACGTTCCCCGGCTTGGGCCCGCGCCACCTCCGCCTGGCCGTCCGCTCGCGCGAGGTGACCGACGGCTTCCTGGCTGCCCTCAGCCGCGTGCTGTGAGTTCAGACGGCGAGCACCAGCAACGCCGCCGCCACCCCGACCTCGACTCCGGCACCCAGCACGTCGCCGGTGATCCCGCCCAGCCGCTGAACGCAGCGGGCGAGCAGGACCGCCGCCACGACATACGCGGCGACCACCGCCGCCGCGCCTTGCCACCACGGCAAACCCGGTGCCAGCGCCGCCAGCGCGGCCGCCACCACCCCCACGGCGACCGCGACCAAACGCGGCACCGACCCGGCCACCGTTGCGCCCAGTCCCGAGGGCCGAGCCGACGGCACTCCCCGCGCGCACGACATCGACAACGTGCAGCGCCCCGCCAGCACGCCGATGACCACGGCGACGATCCCGTGCCCGGCCGCGATCGCTCCCACCAGCGCGCCGACCTGCACCAGCAGCACGAACAACAGCGTCGCCACACCCGTCGGGCCCGAGTCCCCGCGGCGCATCACGTCGAGGGCCTTCGTCCGGTCGTAAGACGCACCGAGGCCGTCCGCGGTGTCGGCCAGCCCGTCGAGGTGCAACCCCCGGCTGCCCAGCGCCACCAGCCCGAGCGCGAGCGCGGCCACGGCCAGCGCGGGCAGCCCCAGCGCCCCACCGCCCGCGACGACCAGGCCCGCGACCGCGGCGAGCGGCACCCCGGCGACCGGCCCGAGCACCATCGCGATCCCGGCCACCGGCCGGTCGATCACGCGCGGCGCGGGCACCGGCACGGTCGTGAGCGTGCCGAAGGCCAGCCGGAGGCCGTCGCCGAGCCTCACGCGAGGTCGGCCAGCAGGCCCATGTCCGCGATGATCGCGCGGGCCGCCCGCAGCGTCGGCACGGCCTGCACGGCGCCGCTGCCTTCACCGAGGCGCAGGCCCAGGTCGAGGATCGGCGTGAGACCCAGCGCCTTGAGCGCGAACGCCTGCGAAGGCTCCGTGGAGCGGTGCCCCGCGAGCCACCACTGCTCGGCGCCCGGCGCGATGTCGCGCGCGACCAGGGCGGCCGCGCCGGAGAACACGCCGTCGAGCACCACCGGGATGCCGCGCGCGGCCGCTTCGACCAGGAACCCCGCGGTGGCGGCCACACACGCGCTGCCGAGCGCCGTCAGCCGCTCGAACGGGTCGGCCACGCGGCCCGCGGCGCGCCGCACCGCCGCCTCCACGACCGCCGTCTTCGTGTCCAACGCCGGCCCCGAAACGCCGGTGCCGGTGCCGACCACCTCGGCCGCCGGCAGGCCCAGCGTGGCCGCGACCAGGGCGGCGCACATCGTGGTGTTGCCGATGCCCATGTCACCCGGGATCAGCAGGTCGGCGCCGGCTTCCTCGGCCGCGATCGCGCGGCCGGCCTCGAACGCGGCGCGCGCCTCGCCCGGGGCCAGCGCGTCCTCGACGTCGATGGCGCCGGAACCGCGGCGGATCTTGTGCGCGGTCACCGACTCCGGCACGTCCGCAGCGTCCCAATCGACCGCGATGTCGGCCACGCGCACACTGGCGCCGACCTGCGCGGCGAGCACCGTGACGCCGCTTCGCCCGGCCAGGAACACGCGCACCATCGCCGCCGTGACCTCACGCGGGTAGGCCGACTGCGCCGACACGCCGTGGTCGCCGGCGAACACGACCACGCGCACGTCGTCGAGCGGGCGCGGCGGCACCACGCCGTGGGCGGCGCTGAGCCAGGCGGCCAGGTCTTCGAGCCGGCCGAGCGCGCCGAGCGGCTTCACCAGGCCGTCGAGGCGCTCCTGCGCGGCGGCGCGGGCGGCGGCGTCGGGCACGGGGATGTCGAAACTCGGCACGGCGGACTCCTTAAGGCAGGTCGAGCACCCGCCCGGCGACGACCAGCTGGCAGTGGTCGGACTCGGCGGACACCCGGTTGTTGAGTGCGCCCAGCACATCACGGAACAGCCGCCCGGACGACGTAGCGGGCACCACACCGCTGCCGACCTCGTTGCTCACGGCCACCACCGGGACCCGCGCCTGCGCCCACGCGGCGAGGAAATCCTCGAGCCGGTCGTCGAGGCGGCGCTCCCAGCCGGGTTTGGCCGTCCACGCGCCGACCTCGTCGAGCACACGCGAGAGCCACGTGCCGAGGCAGTCGATGAGCAGCGGGTTCGTGGCCGAGCGCAGCACCGTGGCCAGGTCGGTGGTCTCGACGGTGGTCCAGTGGCGCGGACGGCGGGCCTGGTGCGCGGCGACTCGCGCGGCCCATTCGGGGTCGTCGTCGCTCGGGGGCAGGCCGGGGGCCACGTACACCAGGTGCGGGTGGTGCGCGACGAGCCGCTCCGCGTGCCTCGACTTCCCCGAGCGAACGCCGCCCAGGACCAGCACCTTCCCGTCGTCGCGGCCGTACCGGCGGAGGGCCTTCGCCAGGGTCTCGAGATACCCGGCGAGCCGGTGCGTCAGCTTGGTCATACCCGGCATTCTCGTGCACGCGCTACCGTTCGCCACGTGCCACTCCGACAAGCCGTCACAGCGGCCGGCCTGATCACCGGATATTGCGCCGACGCGGTCTTCGGCGACCCCCGGCGCGGGCACCCGGTCGCGGTGTTCGGCACCTGGGCCGGCGCGCTGGAACGGCGCTGGTGGGCGGACTCGAAGCCCCGCGGAGCGGCGTACGCGGCGGTGTGCGCGGGAGCGGTGACGGGCCTGGGGGTGGCCGCGCAGCTGAGCACCCGGCGAAGGCCCTTCGCGCGCTTCGCGCTGACCGCCGCCGCGACGTGGATCGTGCTCGGCGGCCGGGGGCTCGCGGCGGAAGGCCGCGAGATGGCTCGGCTGCTCGAGGCCGACGACGTGCCGGCCGCGCGCGCCCGGCTCTCGCACCTCTGTGCCCGCGACGCCTCCGAGCTCGACCCGGCCGAGCTCACCCGCGCGGCCACCGAGTCGATCGCCGAGAACACGTCCGACGCCGTGGTGGCGCCGCTGCTGTGGGGCGCCGTCGCGGGCCTGCCCGGCTTGCTCGGCTACCGCGCGCTGAACACGCTCGACGCGATGGTCGGCTACCGCTCGCCGCGGCACCGCAACTTCGGCTGGGCCGCCGCGCGGCTCGACGACGTGGTGAACCTCGTGCCGTCGCGGGTCGGCGCTGTGCTGACTGCGGTGTCCGCCCCGTTGGCGGGCGGGCGCGTGCGCGGGGCGCTGCGTGCGTGGCGGCGCTACGGCTCGCACCACCCGAGCCCCAACGCCGGCCAGGTCGAGGCCGCGTTCGCCGGCGCGCTGGACCTGCGCCTCGGCGGCACCAACAGCTACGGCGGCGAGGTCGAGAACCGCGGCACGCTCGGCGACGGCCGGGCGCCGCAGCCGGTCGACCTGCGCCGCGCGGTGCGGCTGTCGCGGGTGGTCGGCGCGGCCGCCGCGCTGGTCGCCGGCGCGGTGGCGGTGGTGCGATGAGCGGGCTGCTGGTCGCCGGCACCACCTCCGACGCCGGGAAAAGCCTGGTCACGGCCGGGATCTGCCGCTGGCTCGCGCGCCGCGGCGTGCGGGTGGCGCCGTTCAAGTCGCAGAACATGTCGAACAACTCCATGGTCTGCGCCGACGGCGCCGAGATCGGCCGCGCGCAGTGGCTGCAGGCCCGCGCCGCGCGCGTGGAGCCCGAAGCGGCGATGAACCCAGTGCTGCTCAAACCCGGCAGCGACCGGCGCAGCCACGTGATCGCGCTCGGGAAACCGTTCGGCACGCTCGAAGCCGGCGAGTACGCGACCGGGCGCGCCGGGCTGGCGCAGATCGCGTTCGGTGCGTTCGAAGACCTGAGCTCGCGCTTCGACGTGGTGGTGTGCGAGGGTGCCGGCAGCCCCGCGGAGATCAACCTGCGCGGCGGCGACTACGTGAACATGGGCCTGGCGCGACGGTTTTCGCTGCCGGTGCTGGTGGTCGGCGACATCGACCGCGGCGGCGTGCTGGCCGCGATGTTCGGCACGCTCGCGCTCCTTTCGCCCGAAGACCAGGCGCTGGTCGCGGGCTGGCTGGTGAACAAGTTCCGCGGCGACGTCGGCCTCCTGCGCCCGGGCTTGAAGAGCCTCGAAGACGTGACCGGCCGCCCGGTGCTCGGCGTGCTGCCGTGGCTCGACCGCGTGTGGCTCGACTCGGAAGACGCGCTGGCCGCCGCGGGCTGGCGCCGCGAGGCACTGCTTGGTGATGGGCTGCGCGGCGGCGGGTTGCGCGTGGCCGTGGTGCGCTTCCCGCGCGCCTCGAACGCCACCGACGTCGACGCGCTGGCCGCCGAGCCCGGCGTGACGGTGAGCCTCACCGCCGACCCCGACGCGGTCGCGGCCGCCGACCTCGTGGTGCTGCCCGGTTCCCGCGCCACCGTGGACGACTTGCGCTGGCTGCGCGAACGCGGCCTCGCCGACGCGGTCACCGCGCGCGCCGCCGCGGGCCGCCCGGTGCTCGGCATCTGCGGCGGCTACCAGATGCTCGCCGGCACCATCCACGACGACGTCGAGTCCCACGCCGGCACGGTCGACGGCCTCGGCCTGCTGCCCACCGAGGTCACGTTCGCGGGGGAGAAGGTGCTCGGCCGCCCGGTCGGCTCGTGGCGCGGCCACCGCGTGGAGGCGTACGAAATCCACCACGGCAGCGCCTCGACCGCCGACGCCGAGTCCTTTCTGGACGGCTTCCGCGTGGGCGCGGTCTGGGGCACGACCTGGCACGGCGCGTTCGAAAACGACGGCTTCCGCCGCGCGTGGCTCACGGAAGCGGCGGCACAGGCGGGCGTCGACTGGGCGCCGGTGGTGGGTGCGCCCGGGTTCGCGTCGCTGCGCGAGGACATGCTGGAGCGCCTCGCCGACGCGGTGGAGTCCGAAGTGGACACTGAGAGGCTTTTGCGGCTGCTGGCAAGCGGCGCGCCGGACGGGTTGCCGTTCGTCCCGCCCGGCGCGCCGTGATCCGCTAGTGCGCCACGGGGGCCGTCAGCGCGCCGTTCCGGGACTCGAAGGTGCAGACCGCCGAGTGCCCGCGGTGCTGCCACGTCCCTTCATCCGGGTAGTACACGGCCATGACCAGATCCGAAGGCGGCGTGGTGGCCGCGAAGAAGTTCCTCTGCTCGGCCTCGCAGAAAAACCGGGCCTGGTCCGACAGCGTCTGGTCGCCGGGGTAGACGTCGGTGTCGTCGCCCGGCAGCACGACCAGCCCGTAGATCTCGGAGTGGTGCGGCTTGTCGCACGGGACCTTCTCGATGTTGCTGGTCAGCTCGTCGTAGGTGGTGAAGCACTGGCCCTTCTGCGCCGCGAAGACGCTGTTGCTCGCGGCGGGGACGGCGACTGCGGCCTTGTCGCCGGCGGGCGCCAAGCTGACGATCACCACCGCGGCGATGAGGACGAGCACCCACGCACCGCTGATGCTGAGGCCCGCGATCGCCAGACCCCGGCCACGCTGGCCGGTGCGCCGTGTCTTGACCAGCGCGATGATCCCGAAGATCACGCTCAGCACCACGGTGGCCGGCAGGAACGCCAGCACCAGTGACGTGATGGCGAAGCCGTTGGTGGTGGTCCCGGTCACCCGCGGCGGCGGGGGCGGCAGCGGCGCGTCCTCGTAGCTCGGCCCCGTCGGCTGGGGCGGCAGGACAGATTCGGACATGAGGGTCCCCTGATTTTCTCTGTGGAATCCCCCGACCCGACGAGGATCCTAACCGGTGCCAGATCGCCTGCGCGACAACAATTCAGGCAAGACCAGCGTCGGCACGGAGCACCCCGCCGGCGCTGTGAAATCCGAAGTGGACACCGAGGGGCTCCTGCGGCTGCTGGAAAGCGGCGCGCCGGACGGGCTGCCGATCGTCGCGCCCGGCGCGCCGTGATCCGCTAGTGCACCACCGGGGCCGTCAGCAGCCCTGATTTCGCCTTCAGCGTGCAGACGACCGAGTGGTCCTGGCTCTGCCACGTTCCGGCCGACGGGTAGTACTCGGCCGTCACGAGGTCCGCCGGCTTCTCGGCGTCGACGAAGTAGCCCGACTGCGCGGTGGTGCAGTACTGGCGGCTCGTGGTGGCCAGGGATTCCTCGCCGGGGTAGGTGTCGGACTCCGGCAGCGGCACGACGGCGTAGATCTCGTCGGCGTGCGCGACGTCGCACGAGACCTTGGTGACGTCGCCGGTCGCCTTGTCGTAGCCGGTGAAGCATTCGCCCTGCTCGGCCGAGAAGAGGCTGTTGCCGCCGTTCACCACCGCGTTGACCGCCGCGTCTTCGCTGCTCGACTCGGACGAGGCGCCGGCGGTGATGAAGAGCACCACCACCCAGGCGCAGCTGAGCCCGATCCCCGCGAGGGCGAGCGGTCGGCCGCCGTCGCCGGTCTGCCGGATCTGCCGCAGCGCGACGACCCCGAAGATCACGCTCAGCAGCAGGCTGATGCCGGGGATCGCCAAGGCGAAGCCGAAGAGCACCTTCAGCACCGGCACGACGCCCAGGACCAGCGAGGTGATCGCGAGGCCGTTGGTCTTGCCGGTCGCGGGCGGCGGTGGCGGCGGTGGCGCGTCCTGGTAGCTCGGCCCCGTCGGCTGGGGCGGCAGGACAGATTCGGACATACGGGTCCCCTGAGTTTCTCCGTGGAATCCCCCGACCCGACAAAGATCCTAACTGGTGCCAGACGACCGAGTTACAACAATTCAGGCAAGACGAGCACGGCATTGCTCCGGCCATCGACCCCGGCGGGTCCGAAGTGGACATCGCGAGGCTCCTGTGGCTGCTGGAAAGCGCCGGGCGGGTTGACGATCGCGGTGAAGCACTGGCCCTTCTGCGTCGCGAAGATGCTGTAGGGACTGTCGGCGCCGTTGCCGGGCACGAAGACGCCGGTCGCGACGGCGAGGACGATGACGATCAACCACGCGCCGCTGAGGGAGAGTCCGCGATCGCCAGACCTCGGCCGCGCCGGCCGTAGCGCCGGATCGGGATCAGCGCGAGGATCCCGAAGATCACGCTCAGCAGCACGTTGATCGGCAGGAACGCCAGCACCAGCGCCGCGGTGGCGAAGCCGCTGGTCTTCGCCGGCGCGATCTCGCTCCGGGCTTCAGGCAAGACCCGCATCGTGCACGAGGATGGCCACCTGCGTGCGGTTGGCGGCCTCCACTTTGGACATGATCCGCCCCAGGTGCACCTTCACCGTCGCCTCGCTCACGCCGAGGTGGCCGGCGATCACCGCGTTGCTCCAGCCCTCGGCCACGGCCACCGCGACCTCCCGCTCGCGCGAGGTCAACGCGGTCAGCCGCGCCTTCGCGCTCTCCACGGCCCCGCCCGTGGCGAACTCGCCGAGCAGCCGCCGCGTCACGGCCGGTGAGAGCATCGCCTCGCCGCGGCGGACCACGTGCACGGCATTGACCAGGTCGCGCGGGGGAGTGTCCTTGAGCAGGAAGCCGGTGGCGCCGCGGCGCAGCGCGGTGTGCACGTACTCGTCGAGGTCGAACGTGGTCAGCACGACCACCGCCGGCGCGTCGGGCAGTGCGGTGACCACGCGGGTCACCTCGAGGCCGTCGACGCCGGGCATCTGGATGTCGGTGAGCACCACATCGGGCCGGTGCTCCGCCACGAGGTCCGCGACGCCCTTGCCGTCGCCGGCCTCGGCGACCACGCGGATCTCCGGATCCGATTCGAGGATCATGCGGATGCCGCTGCGCACGAGCACCTCGTCGTCGAGCAGCAGGACCTTGATCACCGCGGAACCCTCCATCTCACCCTCCACTCGCGAGCGGGAACACCGCGCGCACCACGTAGTCGCCCGTGCCGTCGGGGCCGGCCCGCAGCGCGCCGCCGGCGAGCGTCACGCGTTCGCGCATGCCGATCACGCCGTAGCCGGAGCTGGGCAGGCCCGCGGAAGCGCCGAGGGCGTTGGCCACCTCGACCACGAGCTTGCCGCTGTCGAGCGACAGCCGGACGCGGATCGGTGCGCCCGGCGCGTGTTTCGCGGCGTTGGTGAGCGATTCCTGCACGATCCGGTACGCGGCCCGCCCGACCTTCTCCGGCACCTGCGGCAGGGGATCGGGCACCTGCGTGTCGACCTCCGCGCCGGCCGCGGCGAGATCACCCGCGAGCTGCGCGACGCCGTCGAGCGTGGGGCTGGGCAGCGACTTCGGTTCGGTGAGGTCTTCGCGCAGCACCTTCAGGATGTCGCGCAGCTCGGTGAGCGCGGCCGCGCTCGACTCGCGGATCACCTCGGCCAGCCGGCCGGTCTCCTCGTCGGGCGCGCGCATCGACAGCGCCCCGGCCTGCAGCGCGACGATGCTCACGCGGTGGGCCACCACGTCGTGCATCTCGCGCGCGATCCGCCGGCGCTCGGCCGTCACGGCGCGTTCGGCCAGCAGGTCGCGCTCGCGTTCGGCCTGGTCGGCGCGGTCGCTCACCGCCTCGAGCAGCACCGCGCGCTGGTGCATCCAGAGCCCGGCCAGCAGCGGCAGTAGCGTCATCAGCGCCGCGACGAAGCCGATGATTTCCCAGGCCTGCAGGTCACCGGGCTGGTAGGTGACGAGCACCAGCGCCACGTCGGCGACCGTGGCCACCACCGTCGGCCACTTCGGGCCACGGCGGGCGGCGACGGTGTAGAGGGTGAAGAACGTGGCGAGTTGCGCGGGCGGCGCGAACCAGGCCAGCCCCGCCATCGCCAGCATCGTGGCCAGCGGGAACCGCCGCCGCAGCAGCAACAGCACGAGCACGGCCACGATCACGAGCTGCCACCACGCCGGTCGGGACACGCCGCTGAGTGCCTCCAGCGCTAGCGCGCCGGCCACGGCGATCGCGAGGCAGGCGTCGAGCAGCAGCAGTCGCACGGCGATCACCGTACGACTTTCCGGTTACGCCCTTCGAGCTGCCCGGCCGATGTGCGCGCGGCCGTGGCGCCGCCAGGGTGGACGCATGGTGAAAACGATCGTGAAAACCGCGGCGGTGGCGAGCCTGGCGGCAGTGCTGGCGGCCGGAACCGCGACCGCCGCCCCGGCCGATCCCGCCGCACCCGGCGCGCTGAGCGCGGGCGAGCGGCTGTTCCCCGGCCTCGGCAACGGCGGCTACGACGCCCGCGACTACGACGTGTCCCTCGACTACCGGCCCGGCGTGACCACGATGGCCGCGACCGTGACGATGCGGGCCGTCGCCACGCAGTCGCTGTCGTCCTTCGGGCTCGACTCGGCCGTGGCGCGGATCGACTCGGTCGAGGTGGACGGCGCGGCGGCGGAGTTCACCACGCAGGGCGAAAAGCTCGTGGTCACGCCCGCGCGGCCGCTGCGCAAGGGCGTGCCGTTCACCGTGCGCATCGGCTACCTGGCCGACCGCGCCAAGAGCCCGCAGTCGCCCGCGACCGGTGTCCAGTTGCCGCCCGACCTCGCGGAGGCCGTCGGCGTCTGGCAGAACACGCCGGACGGCTTCGCGGTGATGGGCCAGACCGACCGTGAGCACGCGGTGTTCCCGTCCGACGACGTGCCGGGCGACCCGGCCACCTACACCCTGCGGATCGCCACCCCGGCCGACGTACAGGGCGTCGGCAGCGGCACGCTCGTGGGCAAGCACCGCGTGGGCGACCGTGTGACCTCGGTCTTCCGTGTCGGCCGGCCCACGGCCACCGACGTGGTGCAGTTCGCCGCCGGCCACTTCACCGAGGTGGACCAGGTCGGCCCGCACGGGCTGCCGGTGCGCAGCTACGTGACCACGGCGGCGAAGCCGGCCGCGCTCGACACCGCGCGCGAGACACCGGGGATCATCGCGTGGCTCGAACAGCGCCTCGGCCGGCCGTACCCGTACGCGAGCGCCGGCACCCTCGGCGTGAACCGGATCTACGGCGGCGGCGTCGCGCTGGAGACCGCGGCGATGCCGACCTACAGCGCCTTGTCGCTGGAGCACCACGAGACGGTGTCGACCATGGCGCACGAGCTCACCCACGAGTACTTCGGCGACGCCGTGCCGGTGCGCCACTGGGACGACATGTGGCTGAGCGAGGGCCACGCCACCTACTACCAGGACCTCTACGACTCCGAGCACGGTGGCACGCCGTTCGACGAAAAGGCCGAATCGGGCTACGCGCAGAACAACGAGATCCTCGCGCAGAACGGCCCGGTCGCCCACCAGACCTTCCCGACCGGCGTGATGTTCGGCACCGACCTCGGCGGCAAGCTCACGCTCTACGCGCTGCGCGGCCTCGTCGGTCAGGCGACCTTCGACCGCATCGAGCGCACGTTCTTCGACGAGTTCCAGGGCCGCCCGGCCGCCACGCAGGACTACGTCGCCGTGGCCGAGCGCGTTTCCGGGCGCGACCTCGGCACGTTTTTTCACGACTGGCTCTACGGGTCCACCACCCCGGCGATGCCGGGCCACCCCGAGTGGAAGGCGTGAGATGACCGGCGATCCGGATTGGTGACCGACCTCGGATCTCCCGAGGACCATGCCGAGCCCACGCCACCGATGTGAGAATCGCGGTATGGCTGAATTGGTGGCGGCATTGGACGTGGGCGGCACGACCGTGAAGGCGGCCCTGCTCGACGGCGATCTCAACGCGCTCGCGACGACCCGGGTGCCCACGGCGAAGAGCGCCGACGGCACGGCCCTGGCCGAGCAGGTGGCCGACGTGGTGTCCTCGCTCGCCGAGCAGGCCGGCACGGGGTCGCCGGGCGCCGTCGGCGTGGTGGTGCCGGGCATCATCGACGAGGAGGCCCGCGTCGCGCGCTTCTCGGCCAACCTCGACTGGCGCGACGTGCCGTTCGGCGAGCTGCTGGAAAACCGGCTGGGCCTGCCGGTGGCGTTCGGCCACGACGTGAGCGCGGGCGGCCTGGCCGAGTTCCGCGTGGGCGCGGGCACGGGCTGCACCGACGCGGCGTTCGTGGCCGTGGGCACCGGGATCGCGGCCGCGCTGCTGCTCGACGGCCGGCTCTACCGGGCCCACGGGCTGGCCGGCGAGGTCGGCCACATCGACGTGGGCCACCGCATCGTGTGCGGCTGCGGCGCCACGGGCTGCCTCGAGGCGATCTCCTCGGCGTCGGCCATCGCCCGCCGCTACACCGAACGCACCGGCCGCCCGGCCGACGGCGCCCAGCCCGTGGTCGACGCCGCCCGCCACGGCGACGAAGCCGCGATCGCCGTGGTGTCCGACGCGCTCGACGGCCTCGGCCACGGCCTCAAGACACTGCTGACGCTGCTCGCACCCGAGGTGATCGTGCTCGGCGGCGGCCTGTTCACGGCCGCGGACTACGTGCTGGACCCGGTGCGCGAGTACCTGGCCGCGGCGTTGACCTTCCAGCGGATGCCGGAGCTGCGGGTGGCTTCGCTGGGTGATGAAGCCGGGCGGCTGGGTGCGGGGCTGCTGGCGCTGGACCGGCTGCGCAGCCGCTGACACCATCTGACCGGAGCCGAGGCGCGCCGCATCAGGCGAGCGAACGCCGGAACGCCGGCTCGGCAATCGGGACGCGGGCGACAACCGGGGACATCCCGCCTGTGCTGAGATGGTCGCGTGGGCGAGACGAGATCAGGCGGCCGGCACCGGGAATTCGCGTGGTTGTGGGTCTGGTTGGCCCTGGTGCTCAGCATCGCGGTGGGCACCGGGGTCGCCGTTCTGCTCTGGGGCGCCACCCGGGCCGAACACCGCGACGCCTTCGACACCGGCTGGAAGAGCGCCGCCGCGGTGCTGGCGATCCTCGCCGCCGTGGTCACCGTGGAACGGCTGCGCCTCGGCCAGCGTGAGCACCACCGGCAGCTCGCGGCCGATCGGGCGAAGCAGGACGCCGATCGGGCCGCGCAGATCACCGACTTGTCCGCCAAAGCCGGCGAACAACTCGGGAGCGACAAGGCCGCGGTGCGCATCGGCGGGCTCACCGACCTGGAGCGCCTCGCGCAGTCCTACCCCGACCTGCGCCAGACCGTGGTCGATCGGATCTGTGCGTACCTGCGCGCGCCGTACCGGCTGCCAACCGGTGACGAGGTCGCACGGTCGGACGGCGGCGCGGCCGATGCGGAGATCGCGGCCCGCCGGCTGGAGTTGGACGTGCGGCGGACCGCGCAGCAGGTCCTGAAACGTCATCTTCGGTGGGAGGACAAGGCCGAAGGCGCTCCGGCGAGCTTTTGGGACGGCGTCACCCTGGATCTGCGTGACGCGGTGCTGCACGAGTTCGACCTCGGTGGAGCTCGCCTCGCTTCGGCCGACTTCCGCAACGCCAGGTTCTCCGGACCCACCTCCTTCGAACGCGTGTCCTTGACGCACGAAGCGTTGTTCACCGGAGCGGTGTTCGCCGGGCGCACCACCTTCGACAACGCCGCTTTCGCCGACGAGGCCTGGTTCGATCAGGTGTCGTTCGCCGAGTACACCTGGTTCGGCAGCGCCTCGTTCGAGGCAACCGCCTTGTTCAGGCACACGACGTTCGGCGAAGAAGCGGTGTTCAGCGGAGCGTCTTTCGCGGACACGTGTTCGTTCGCCGGCGTCGAGTTCGGTGGGGCCGCGGTGTTCGCGAGGGCGTCGTTCGCGCAGGACTCCTCGTTCAAGGGAGCGTCGTTCGCCAAGTCGCCGGTGTTCGACCGCGCGTCGTTCCGCGCACTGGTGACCTTCTCCGAAGCCACTGTCACCGATGCCGAAGACCCGCCCGAATGGCCGACCGGGCGGGCCGAACCGCAGGTGCCGGTGGTCGCGGAGAGCGCAGTTCTGCCCGAGAACTGACCAAGAGCCCGGTTTCCCGCCCGGACAAGCGAAAACGGGCGGGTGCGACATCGTCGGCACACCCGCCCGTCTCCGGAAAGGAAGTGGCCGGCGCAACAACGCTGGTGCGCCGGCCACTCCGGTCAGGCGATCGGCCGGTCCGTCGGCGCGATCGGGGCCGGGAGCACACCCCGGCCGGTGAGGAAGGCGTCGACGCCCGCGGCGCACGAGCGGCCTTCCGCGATGGCCCACACGATCAGCGACTGGCCGCGGCCCATGTCACCGGCCACGAACACGTTGTCCACGCTGGTCCGGAAATCGCGGTCGCGCACCACGTTGCCGCGCTGGTCGAGGTCCACGCCGAGGTTTTCCAGCAGGCCTTCCTTCTGCGGCCCGAGGAACCCCATCGCCAGCAGCACGAGCTGCGCGGGCAGCTCGGTCTCGGTGCCTTCGACGGGCACGAACTTGCCGCCCTCGTTGCGCACCTCCACGAGCTTCAGCGCGCGCACGCGGCCGTCGGCGTCGGCCACGAACTCCTGCGTGTTCACCGAATACAGGCGCTCGCCGCCCTCTTCGTGGGCCGAGGACACGCGGTAGATCATCGGGTACGTCGGCCACGGGTGCGCGTCCGAACGAGACTCCGGCGGCCGCGGCATGATCTCCAGCTGCGTCACCGAACGCGCGCCCTGGCGGTGCGAAGTGCCGACGCAGTCCGCGCCCGTGTCGCCGCCGCCGATGACCACGACGTCGAGGCCCTCGGCCGAGTAGGGCACCGTGTCGAGGTCACCCGAGGCGACGCGGTTGGCCGGCGGCAGGAACTCCATCGCCTGCAGGATGCCGTCGTGCTCACGGCCGTCGATCGGCAGGTCGCGCCACGCGGTCGCGCCGCCGGCCAGCACCACGGCGTCGTGCGAAGACCGCAGCTCCTCGACCGTGAGGTCCACGCCGACGTTCACCGACGTGCGGAACTCCGTGCCCTCGGCTCGCATCTGGTCGAGCCGGCGGTCGAGGCGGTGCTTCTCCATCTTGAACTCGGGGATGCCGAAGCGCAGCAGCCCGCCGATCTTGTCGGCCCGCTCGTAGACCACCACGCTGTGGCCCGCTCGCGTGAGCTGCTGCGCCGCGGCGAGCCCGGACGGCCCGGAACCGACGACGGCGACCTTCTTGCCCGTCTTCGCCACCGGGATCTGCGGCGTGACCCAGCCCTCGGCGAAGGCCCGGTCGATGATGGAGATCTCGACCCGCTTGATCGTGACCGGGTCGTCGTTGATGCCGAGCACACACGCGGTTTCGCACGGCGCCGGGCACAGCGTGCCGGTGAACTCCGGGAAGTTGTTGGTGGCGTGCAGCCGCTCGGCCGCCTCCTGCCAGTCTTCCCGCCACACCAGCGTGTTCCACTCCGGGATCAGGTTCCCGAGCGGACAGCCCTGGTGGCAGAACGGGATGCCGCAGTCCATGCAGCGTCCGGCCTGCTTCTCCAGCTTCGTCGACGCGAAGTCCTCGTAGACCTCACGCCAGTCCATCAGCCGCAGATCCACCGGCCGGCGCTTCGGTTCTTCGCGGGTGGTGGTCAGAAAGCCCTTGGGGTCAGCCATGTGCGGCCTCCGTGTCTTGCGGGATACCCGCACCCAGTCGGCACTCATAGCCGGCTTCGCGATTATCAGCCATGAGCTGCCTCCATGATCGCCTCGTTCACATCACGCCCGTCCCGCTCGGCCTGAACCTGAGCGGCGAGCACACGCTTGTAGTCCTTCGGCATGACCTTGCCGAACCGGTCGACGGCCGCGTCCCAGTCGGCGAGCAGTTCGCGCGCCACGGCGGATTCCGTTTCGTTGTAGTGCTTTTCCACGGTCTCGCGCAGGAAGTCCGTGTCGTCGGAGTCGAGCGGGTCGATGTCCACCATCTCCGGGTTCACGCGGTGCGCCGGCAGGTCGAGCACGTACGCGACGCCGCCCGACATGCCGGCCGCGAAGTTGCGCCCGATACCGCCGAGCACCACCATGCGTCCGCCGGTCATGTACTCGCCGCCGTGGTCACCCACGCCCTCGACCACGGCCAGCGCGCCGGAGTTGCGCACGCAGAAGCGCTCGCCGACCTTGCCGCGGATGAAGATCTCACCGCTCGTGGCGCCGTAGGCGATCACGTTGCCGGCGATGATGTGGTCCTCGGCCGCGAACGAGACCTCCGCCGGCGGCCGCACGATCAGCCGGCCGCCCGAAAGACCCTTGCCCACGTAGTCGTTGCCGTCGCCGATGAGCCGCAGCGTGATGCCCTTCGGCACGAACGCGCCGAACGACTGGCCTGCGGTCCCGGTGAACGTGACGTCGATCGTGTCGTCCGGCAGGCCTTCGCCGCCCCACTTCTTCGTCAGTTCCGAGCCCAGCATCGTGCCGACGGTGCGGTTCACGTTGCGCACCGGCAGCTCGAGCCGCACCTTGTCACCCGCGGACAGCGCGCCCTCGGCGAGCTGGATCAGCGTGTTGTCCAGCGCCTTGTCGAGCCCGTGGTCCTGTTTCACGACCTGGTGGCGCGCCGCGCGCGGGGCCAGCTCGGGCACGTGGAAGATCGGCGACAGGTCGAGCCCGGCCGCCTTCCAGTGGTCCACGGCCTTGCGCTTGTCGAGCACCTCGGCGTGGCCCACGGCCTCTTCGATGGACCGGAAACCCAGCTCCGCCAGGTACTCCCGCACTTCCTGGGCGATGAACTCGAAGAAGTTCACCACGTACTCGGCCTTGCCGCTGAACTTCTCGCGCAGCTTGGGGTTCTGCGTCGCGACGCCCACCGGACAGGTGTCGAGGTGGCACACGCGCATCATGATGCAGCCCGAAACCACCAGCGGCGCCGTCGCGAACCCGAACTCCTCGGCGCCGAGCAGCGCGGCGATCACCACGTCCCGGCCGGTCTTGAGCTGGCCGTCGGTCTGCACCACGATGCGGTCGCGCAGCCGGTTGGCCAGCAGCGTCTGCTGCGTCTCGGCCAGGCCCAGCTCCCACGGTCCGCCGGCGTGCTTGATCGAGGACAGCGGCGAAGCGCCGGTGCCGCCGTCGTGGCCCGAGATGAGCACCACGTCGGCGTGGGCCTTGGACACACCCGCCGCGACCGTGCCGACGCCGACCTCGGACACGAGCTTCACGTGGATGCGCGCGGCCGGGTTGGCGTTCTTGAGGTCGTGGACCAGCTGGGCGAGGTCCTCGATCGAGTAGATGTCGTGGTGCGGCGGCGGCGAGATCAGGCCGACGCCCGGTGTCGAGTACCGCGTCTTCGCGATCCACGGGTACACCTTCGCGCCGGGCAGCTGCCCGCCTTCGCCGGGCTTCGCGCCCTGCGCCATCTTGATCTGGATGTCGTCGGCGTTCACGAGGTACTCGCTCGTCACACCGAAGCGGCCGGAAGCGACCTGCTTCACGGCGCTGCGCCGCTCCGGGTCGTAGAGCCGTTCGGCGTCCTCGCCGCCCTCGCCGGTGTTGGACTTGCCGCCGAGGCGGTTCATCGCGATCGCCAGCGTCTGGTGCATCTCCATCGAGATCGAGCCGTAGGAGATGGCGCCGGTCGCGAAGCGCTTCACGATCTCCGAGACCGGTTCGACCTCTTCGATCGGCACCGCCGGGCGCTCGCCGACCTTGAAGTCGAACAGCCCGCGCAGCGTCTGCAGCTTCTCGGACTGGTCGTTCACGGCCTTCGTGTACTCCTTGAAGACCTCGTACTTCCCGCTGCGCGTGGAGTGCTGCAACTTGAACACCGTCTGCGGGTTGAACAGGTGCGGCTCGCCTTCGCGCCGCCACTGGTA
Source organism: Amycolatopsis rhabdoformis (assembly GCF_035918295.1). GTDB lineage: Bacteria > Actinomycetota > Actinomycetes > Mycobacteriales > Pseudonocardiaceae > Amycolatopsis > Amycolatopsis rhabdoformis. Next base: position 5,371,639 of record NZ_CP142149.1, on the reverse strand, counting down.
GTCCGCGCCGGTCTCGAGCTCGCGGTGGCTCGCGCGCACGCCGTCGGTCGGGAAGGCCCGGCGGTGGCGCTGGGAGACCTCCTCGGCGATCGTGTCGAACCCGACGCCGCCGAGCCGTGAGGTGGTGGCGGTGAAACAGGTGTCGACGATGTCGGAGCCCAGGCCCACGGCCTCGAAGATCTGCGCACCGGTGTAGGACGCGACGGTCGAGACGCCCATTTTGGACATCGTCTTGCGCACGCCCTTGCCCAGCGCCTTGATCAGGTTCGCGGTCGCCTGCTTCGCGCTGACGCCCGGGATCAGGCCCTGGTGGGCCATCTCCTCGACCGTCGCCATCGCGAGGTACGGGTTCACCGCGGCCGCGCCGTAGCCCACGAGCAGCGCGATGTGGTGCACCTCGCGCGCGTCGCCGGCCTCCACGATGAGGCCCACCTGCGTGCGCGTCTTCTCCCGCACGAGGTGGTGGTGCACGGCACCGGTGAGCAGCAGCGACGGGATGGCCGCGTGGTTCTCGTCCACGCCGCGGTCGGACAGCACGATCAGCCGCGCGCCGTCCTCGATGGCCTCGGACACCTCGCTGCGGATCTCGTCGAGCCGCTGCAGCAGCGCTTCGCCGCCGCCGTGCACGTTGTAGCGGCCGAGCACGGTCACGGCCTGGAACTCGGGCAGGTTGCCGTCGTCGTTCACGTGCACCAGCTTGGCGAGCTGGTCGTTGTCCAGCACCGGGAACGGCAGCGCGATGCGCCGGCACGACGCCGCACTCGCCACCAGCAGGTTGGGCTCGGCGCCGACCTGCGTCCCCAGCGCCGTGATCAGCTCCTCGCGGATCGAGTCGAGCGGCGGGTTCGTGACCTGCGCGAACAGCTGGATGAAGTAGTCGAACAGCGGCCGCGCCCGCGAAGACAGCGGTGCGAGCGGCGAGTCGTTGCCCATCGAGCCGATCGGTTCCGCGCCGGTGCGGGCCATCGGCTCGAGAACGGCTTCGAGCTCTTCCTCGGTGTAGCCGAAGGACTGCTGGCGGCGCACCAGGGCCGCGTGCAGCGGCACCTCACGGTCGCGCTCGGGCAGCTCTTCCAGGCGCAGCAGGCCGTTGTCCACCCACTCGTCGTACGGGTGCGCGGTGGCGAGCTGGCCCTTGATCTCCTCGTCCTCGATGATCCGGCCCTCGACGGTGTCCACGAGGAACATGCGGCCCGGCTCGAGCCGGCCCTTGCGCACGATCGTCGACTGGTCGAGCTCCAGCACGCCGACCTCGCTGGCGAGCACCACGAGACCGTCGTCGGTGACCCAGTAGCGGCCCGGGCGCAGGCCGTTGCGGTCGAGCACCGCGCCGATCTGCGCGCCGTCGGTGAACGCCACCAGCGCAGGCCCGTCCCACGGCTCCATGAGCGTGGAGTGGAACTCGTAGAACGCCCGGCGCGCGGGGTCCATTTCCTGGTGGTTCTCCCAGGCCTCGGGGATCATCATGAGCACCGAGTGAGGCAGCGAACGGCCGCCGAGGTGCAGCAGCTCCAGCACCTCGTCGAACGAAGCCGAGTCACTGGCCCCGCGCGTGATGACCGGGTAGATGCGCTTGAGGTCGCCGGGGATGAGATCCGTCTCCAGCAGCGCCTCGCGGGCGTCCATCCAGTTGCGGTTGCCCTTGAGGGTGTTGATTTCGCCGTTGTGCGCCACGTAGCGGTACGGGTGCGCGAGCGGCCACGACGGGAAGGTGTTGGTGGAGAAGCGCGAGTGCACGAGGCCGATGGCACTCGTCACGCGCTCGTCCTGCAGGTCGAGGAAGAACCGCTCGACCTGGTCCTCGGTGAGCATTCCTTTGTAGACGATGGTGCGCGAGGACAGCGACGGGAAGTACACGTCGTCGTCGACGAGCTCGTGCTCGGCGCGCTTGCGCACGCAGAACGCGGAGCGCTCCAGCGCCAGGCCGTCGCGGTTGTGCCGGCGTCCGGCCAGGAACAGCTGGGTGAAGTGCGGCCGCGTCTCACCGGCGGTCGGCCCGCACTGGGCGACGTCGACCGGCAGGTCGCGCCAGCCCACCACGCGCATGTCCTCCTCGGCGGCGATCCGCTCGATGGTGGTCATGGCGCGGCCGCGGCGCTTCTCGTCGCGGGGCAGGAACGCCGTGCCGACGGCGTAAGCGCCTTCTTCGGGCAGGTCGAAGTCCACGACCTCGCGGAAGAAGGCGTCGGGTACCTGGATCAGCAACCCGGCACCGTCGCCGGTGTCGGGTTCGGCGCCGCGAGCCCCGCGGTGCTCCAGGTTCCGCAGGGCAACCAGGGCTTTCGCCACGATCTGATGATCTCGGCGACCGGCGAGATCGGCGACGAAGGCGACCCCGCAAGCGTCGTGCTCATACGCGGGGTCGTACAGACCGGTGGTGGCCGGTTTGCTGGAACCGGAAGTGGAACGGTGGGTCACGGCTGGCCGCCTCCCAAGGCGTTGGCGCGACCGGTACTCACTCCATTGGGTGGTTCAGCACTGAACCGGTTAACGAAGTGGTCCGGAACCGCGATGGTCAGTCGGGGGAACACAGTGAAGAAGCGGAAACCGCCCGTGAGGCCGGCTCGGTCGACATCGACCGGGCTGCGGCAGGGGCGGTTCCGAAGTACAGCCGCACAGCACTGGGCGGCCACAAACTACGTCAGCGCCGCGATCTACGCCAGCGCTGTGTTTGGTCAAGACGCTGTGTTCTCAAAGACGTGTGTCCTCGATGACGCGTGTTCTCGGAGACGCTGTGGTGCTCAAGACGTGTGTTCTCGGTCTGAACTGCTCCCGGTCGAGACACGGTGTTCTCGACCGAGCTGGTGCTGTGTCGTCGATCAGCGTCGCGGCATCGTCAACGCTGTGGTGATTCGTCGGTCCAGCGGTGTTCTGGTGCTGCGCACGTGCCGTTCGGTCAGCCTGTGTGGTGGGGGCCGGCCGGGCGCGTGGTGCTGCTCCCGGGTTGGCCGGGTCTTATGACGATAGTGTGAATTCGCTGTGTTCGACATATGTCGTTGCGCGCGGGTGGGAAATGCCACGCTTACGTTGACGGCCCCCGGGGTATGCCCATATGTCGGGCCGTGCCTCCCGACCACTGGTCAGTAACCCTGCTGACCTGCGAAAACTGCTGTGCGGGCCGCGGGTTGTCCCACTGAGTGAGCTGGTTGACTGGGCCTATGAGGCGAACCGTCGATGGCTGATCGTTATCTCTCCGTGGCGAGCCCGGTACTGCACGAGATCGAGATCAAGCGTTCCCGGTTCCTCTGCGCACTGGCCCCGGTGACCGACGAGGCCGCCGCGCGGGCCGTGATCGCGGCCCGGCGCAAGGCCGAACCGGCCGCCCGCCACCACTGCCAGGCCTTCGTGCTCGGCCCCGACGGCCGCGCCCAGCGCTCCAGCGACGACGGCGAACCGGCCGGCACCGCGGGCGTCCCGATGCTGGAGGTGCTGCGCCGCCGCGAGGTCACCGACCTCGTCGCCGTGGTGTCGCGCCACTTCGGCGGCGTGCTGCTCGGGGCGGGCGGGCTGATCCGCGCCTACGGCCAGGCGGTGTCCGACGCGCTGGACGTCGCGTCCGTGGTGGAGTACCGGCGCCTGCGGCTGTTCGACGTCGAGGTGGACTACACCCGCGCCGGCCGGCTGGAGAACGACCTGCGGGCTTCGGCGTATGTGCTGCACGACACGCGGTTCGAGGCCTCGGCGCACTTCGAGATCGGCCTGGCTCCGGGGGAGGAGCCGGCGTTCGCCGCGTGGCTCGCGGACCTGACCGGCGGCACGGCGGAGGCTGTCGAACTCGGGGAGGAATGGGTGCGTTCCTGACCGGGCCCGGTGGTTTTGTGCCCTGGCACCGGGAAACCCGCTTCCGTCGTGGTGCGATCACCCTGGGGCACCGGAAATCGCGGCTCGACGGCCGGGCCGACCGCCGGTTCAGGCGGCCGTGACCGCTCCGGACCGCAGGGATTCGTTGAGCGCCACCATTCCGGCCGCGGTGAGTACGGCCAGCACTCGCCCGCCGCACGGACCTTCGACCGCGGCCTCGATGAAGCCGCGCCGCACGAGCGTGCGGGTGGTGGCCTGGTCGCAGCAGCTCAAGCCGTCGACGAACAGGTCGGGCTCGCAGCTGCAGCTGATCTCGGCGCGTCCCGACGCGACGGCTCTCAGGGTGGCCCGCTCGCGGTGGTTCAGCTCACTCGCCCGGCCGCTCTCTCGAGCGCCCGGCTGGTCGGCGTGCTGTCCGATCGGCATCGCGGTACCTCCTTCCACGCTCCTCAGTAGAACCCGGACCACCGACAGTTTCCGTCCGAGCGGGTCCGATGTCGTGCATTTCACGTGTTCTCTGGGGTGATGTCGAAATTTTCCGGGGTCCCCCTGTTCGGTCCGGAGGACGGCGTGTCTTGAATGGAGGGCGTGCGAATCCTCAGCGACACCGCCACGCTGGCGCTCTACACCACCGACGCGTCGAACTACCGCCACGTGCCGCTCGGCGTGGTGCTGCCGGAGACGGTGGACGACGTGGTCGCCGCCGTCGCGGCGGCGCGCGAGCGGGGAGCGCCGCTGGTGCCGCGCGGCGGGGGCACGAGTGTCGCGGGGAATTCATGTGGGCCGGGGATCGTCGTGGACACGTCACGGCACGTGCGCGGCGTCGAGTGGGTCGATCCCGAGACGCGGCTCGCGCGCGTGGCGCCCGGCACGGTGCTCGACGACCTGCAGTCGGTCGCCGCGCCGCACGGCCTGCGGTTCGGGCCCGACCCGTCCACGCACAGCCGCTGCACGATCGGCGGCATGATCGGCAACAACGCGTGCGGCTCGCACTCCGTGGCGTGGGGCCGGACCGTGGACGTGGTTCGCGAACTCGACGTGCTGCTCTACGACGGCACGCGGCTCACGGTCGGGCCGACGACACCGTCCGAAGTGGACGCGCGGGCGGCTCGTCCGGGCACCGAAGGGCGGGTGTTCAGCGAGCTGCGCGCGCTGGTGCGGGACAACCTCGCCTTGCTGCGCACGGAGCTGTCGAGCTTTTCCCGGCGCGTGTCGGGCTACGGCCTGGAACACCTGTTGCCGGAGAACGGGTTCGACGTCGCCAAGGCTCTGGTCGGCAGCGAGGGCACCTGTGTGACGGTGCTGGGCGCGACCGTGGAGCTGGCGCGGTTGCCGAAGCACCGGGTGCTGGCCGTGCTGGGGTTCCCGTCCGACATCGACGCCGCCGACGCCGTGCCGGCGATCCTGCCGTGGTCGCCGCTTACCGTGGAGGGCGTGGACGCCGAGCTGGTCGCGATGCTCGAACCCGGCCGGGCGGACGGCCTTCCGGCGGGCGGGGCGTGGCTGTTCGTGGAGCTGTCGGGTGATTCGCCGGCCGAAGCAGCCGGCCGGGCCCGGGAACTGGCGGCCTCGCTGGCCGGTGCGCTCACCGGGTCCGTGGTGCTCGACGACCCGGCCGCGCAGCGGCGGCTGTGGCGCATCCGTGAGGAGGGCGCGGGCCTGGCCACGCGCCTGGCCGACGGCGCGGAGGCCTGGCCCGGGTGGGAAGACGCGGCGGTGCCGCCCGAGCGCCTCGGCTCGTACCTGCGTGGGTTCAAGGAGCTGATGCGCGAACACGGGCGCCGCAGCGTGGTCTACGGCCACTACGGCGAGGGCTGTCTGCACCTGCGCCTCGACTTCGACCTCCTGACGACACCGGGCCAGGCGCAGTTCCGGAAGTTCGTGGAGCAGGCGGCCGACCTCGTGGCCGCGCACGGCGGCTCGCTTTCGGGCGAGCACGGCGACGGCCAGGCCCGGTCGGAGCTGCTGGGCCGGATGTACAGCCCCGAGATGATGGCGTTGTTCGCGCGGTTCAAGGGCATCTTCGACCCGGACGGCCGCATGAACCCCGGCATCATCGTGGACCCGCGGCCGGTGGACGCCGATCTGCGCGTGCGTCACGCGCCGCTCGCACTGGAAGACGTGACAGTGCTCGGGTACCCGGAGGACCGCGGCAGCTTCGGGCAGGCGATGCGCCGCTGCGTCGGCGTCGGGAAGTGCCGCAACACCAGCGGCGGCGGCGTGATGTGCCCGAGTTACCGCGCCACGCGCGAGGAAAAGCACTCCACGCGCGGGCGCGCGCACCTGCTGGCCGAGATGGTGAACGGCGAGGTGATCCGCGACGGCTGGCAGTCCGAGGAGGTCGCCGAGGCGCTCGACCTGTGCCTGTCGTGCAAGGGCTGCCTGTCCGACTGCCCGGTGGACGTGGACATGGCCACCTACAAGGCCGAGTTCCTGCACCAGCACTACCGCGGCCGGCGGCGCCCGGCGTCGCACTACTCGATGGGCTGGCTGCCGATGTGGCTGCGCGCCGTTTCGGTCGCGCCGCGCATCGCCAACTTCTTCTCGCGCCGGCGCTGGGCGGCCGCGCCGTTGAAGCGGCTCGGCGGCATCGCACCGGAACGCGACCTGCCCTCGTTCGCCGCTGTGCCGTTCACGAAGGCGCGCAAGGACTTGCGCCGCTGGGCGACTGGCCCGCGGCGCGTGGTGCTGTGGCCGGACTCGTTCAACAACTACCTCACGCCCGACGTGCTCGACGCCGCCACGGAGGTCCTCACCGCGGCCGGCTACGACGTGGTGCTGCCCGACGGCGGTGTCTGCTGTGGACTGACCTGGGTGTCCACGGGCCAGCTCGACATGGCGAAACGCGTGCTGCGCCGCACGTTGACGGTGCTGCGGCCCTACCTCGAAGCGGGTTACGAGGTCGCGGGCCTCGAACCGAGCTGCACCGCCCTGTTCCGCGGCGACCTGGCGGCCCTGCTGCCCGGCGACCCGGTCGGCGAACTGCTGGCCTCGCGCACCCGCACCTTCGCCGAACTCCTCGCCGACGCACCGAAACCGTTGGATGTCTCCCTCGACGTCGACACGATCACCCAGGTGCACTGCCACCAGCACGCCGTTCTCGGCTTCGCGGCCGACGAAGCGGCGATGGCCGCCGCCGGCGTCCGCAACACCACGTTGGACTCGGGCTGCTGCGGCCTGGCCGGCAACTTCGGCTTCGAGAAGGGCCACTACGACGTGTCCAAGGCCGTGGCGGAGGACCGGCTGCTGCCGGCTGTGCGCGCGGCGGCGGAGTCCACTGTGGTCTTGTCCGACGGGTTCAGCTGCCGGACGCAGATCGAGCAGGAGTCGGGGCGGCAGGCGGTGCACCTGGCGGTGTTGTTGAGGCGGGCGTTGAAGTAGGCGGTTCGGGGCGCTCGGAGGGTCTGTTTCCGGGCGCTGCGGTGCCGTTGGGGCCCGGTCTCGGTTGTAGCGGCTATTCGCTGCGCTCCAACAGCGTGCGAATCGCCGGCCCGGTCAGCCGGGCCACGTCTTCTGCCGAGGCGCTCGCCAGTGGGTCTTTCCGGGTGACCGCGCGGACGAGGCCGATGCCCAGTAGCCAGGCCAGGGCAAGGTCCGCGCGCAGGGCGGCGTCGGGTTCGTCGGTGAGCGAGGCCAGTGCCTGGCCGTAGGCCTCGCCCAGTTGTTCGCGCAGCGCCGCGCCGGCGCCGTCGTTGCCGGTGGAGCGCAGGTAGGTCTCCAGCGAGCGGTCGCGGCGTTCGGAGCTGTCCTTGAGCAGGCCGCGCAGGGTTTCGGCGAAGAGCCGTTCGGGTGGGGTGGCGTCGAGCTGGGCGAAGCCGCCGCGGGTCATCACGGCTTCGAAGAGGGCTTCTTTGCTGCCGAAGTAGCGGAAGAGCAGTGCCTGGTTGGCGCCGGCGTGGCCGGCGATGTCGCGCACGGTGGTGCGGTCGAAGCCGCGCTCGGCGAAGAGTTCCTCGGCGGCGTCGAGCAGCGCCGCTTTGGTGGCCGCGGCGTCCCGTTTCCGGGCGTGCGATTCTGCGGTCATGGCGCCTCCCGTTCGCGCACGAGGCTAACCGCTGGTCACCCCCAGCTGCTCATCGACGGTGATATCCGGCCGATTACGGCCACGGAAAGTAATCACGCTCTTTCGCTGCGGAGCGGCTGACAAGTCGGGGTGAAGCCGCTACCGTGCATGTAAGCAGGTGCTTACAAACCGGACTTTCTGTCAGATTGGGAGTTCTCCGCATGACCACCACGCAGTCGGAGCCGCTGGCGTACCCGTTCAACGAAGAGGCCGGCCTCGCGCTCAACGAGGCGTACGCCGCCGCCCGCGAGGCCGAGGGCATGATCCGCGTGCAGATGCCGCACGGCGAGGAGGCCTGGCTCGCCACGCGCTTCGCCGACGCCCGCTTCGTGCTGGGCGACCGGCGGTTCTCGCGCGCGATGTCGGTGGAGAAGGACGAGCCGCGGATGACCGCGCACCGGCGCACCAACGGCATCCTCGCCATGGACCCGCCCGACCACACGCGGCTGCGCACGCTGGTGGCGAAGGCGTTCACCGTGCGGCGCGTGGAGCTGCTTCGTCCGCGGGTGGAGGAGCTCGCCGTGGGCCTGCTCGAAGACATGAAGGCGGCCGGGCAGCCGGCGGACCTGGTCGACGCGTACGCGCTGCCGATTCCCGTCGCCGTGATCTGCGAGCTGCTCGGTGTGCCGACCGAGGACCGCCCGAGGTTCCGCGTGTGGAGCGACGGGGTGCTGACCACGAGCGGCCTCACCGCCGAGGAGGCCGAGCGCAACCGCGAAGAGCTGCGCGCGTACATGTCCGGCCTGATCGAGCAGCACCGCGCCGAACCGCAGGACGACCTGATGACGGCACTCATCGAGGCCCGCGACGTGCGCGACCGGCTCACCGAGCTCGAGCTGGTGGACCTGTGCGTCGGCATCCTCGTCGCCGGTCACGAGACCACGGCGAGCCAGATCCCGAACTTCGTGTATGCGCTGCTCGACCAGCCGGAGCAGTGGAAGCGGCTGGTGGAGGACCCGTCGCTGATCAACGCGGCCGTCGAGGAGCTGCTGCGCTTCGTGCCCCTCGGTGCAGGGGCCGGCTTCGCGCGCTACGCCACCGAAGACGTGCAGGTCGGCGACGTGCTCGTCCGCGAGGGCGAGCCGGTGCTCGTCGCGATCGGCGCGGCCAACCGCGACCGCCTCCAGTTCGGCGACGCCGACACCCTCGTGTTCGACCGCGAGGACACCCACCACCTCGGCTTCGGCCACGGCGTGCACCACTGCCTCGGCGCGCCGCTCGCCCGCCTGGAACTGCAGGAGGCGCTGAAGGCCCTCACCCGGGAGATGCCGAACCTCCACCTCGCCGGCGATATCGTGTGGAAGACCCAGATGCTGGTCCGCGGACCGCGCTCAATGCCGATCGGGTGGTGACGATGACCTGGAAAGTGGAAGTCGACGAACACACATGCATCGGCTCCGGCATGTGCGCCTCGCTGATGCCGGAGCTCTTCGCGCTGGACGGCCCCGTCGCCCACGCCCTCTCCGACACCGTCGCCCCGGACGAAACGGCCCTCGACGCCGCCGACTCCTGCCCGGCGATGGCGATCACGATCAGCGACGGCACGGAGGTTGTGGGACCACGGCCGTGAGGTGAGGAGCGGGGCCCTTCTGCTTCGTTGGCGGAGGGGCCCTGTTTCGTCGTGTCGTGGGTATTCGGCCTTGCCGGGGTGGGGTGGGTTGCTGGTCCGAGGTGTCGAGGCGTTCGTTCTGGACGAGGTGATTTTCGGCGCTGCTCGTCCTGACTTGGCGATGGGTGCGTTGGTTGTAGGGCCGCGGCCGTGAGGTGGCCGCGAGGGCCCTTCTGCCGTTCGGCGGCGGGCCGTGTTCTGTCTTGCCACGACAATCGTCTTGCCGGGGCGGGTGGGTTGCCGGTCCGAGGTGTCGAGATCTTCGTTCTCGACGAGGTGATTTTCGGCGCTGCTGGTCCTGACCTGGCGATGGTGATCACGATCGGCGATGGTGCGGTGGTTGTAGGAGCGCGGCCGTGAGGTGGCCGCGAGGGCCCTTCTGCCGTTCGGCGGCGGGCCGTGTTCTGTCATGCCACGACGATCGTCTTGCCGGGGCGGGTGGGTTGCCGGTCCGAGGTGTCGAGATCTTCGTTCTCGACGAGGTGATTCTCGGCGCTGTTGGTCCTGACCTGGCGATGGTGCGGTGGTTGGAGGGCCGCGGCCGTGAGGTGGCCGCGGGGGTCCGTCCGCCGTTCGGTGGCGGGCGGTGTTCTGTCTTGCCACGACGATCGGCTTGCCGGGGCGGGTGGGTTGCTGGTCCGATGTGGACATGTTCGAGCGGCGGTGGGAACGGGACCTGCACCAGCGGCCGGTGCTGTCCGACGTCGCGGTGGCGGACGGTCACCTCGTGGTGCACGAGCGGTCCACTCGTCTCGTGAGCCTGGCGGGGGCCGACGGCGCCGTGCGGTGGGACGTTCCGCTCGGTACCTGGCCGCGGGCCGTCGTGGCGGACGGGGCCGACGTGTTCGCGCTGCCGCAGCTGCCTGGGCGGCTGTGCTGCCTGTCGGCGAGCACCGGCGAGCCGCGCTGGACCGCGGAGGTCGGGTGGCTGACGGGGCACGTCGCGGTGGGGCCGGAGGTCGTGCTCGTCGGGGGCTGGCGTGGGGACACCCCGCTGCGCGCGCTGGATCGCGCGACCGGTTCGTTGCTGTGGAGCCGCACCAGTCCGACGGTGCTGCCGGCCTGGTTCGACGGCGGGTTTCTCGTGGGCAGGCCAGGTGGCCGGCGCGTCGAGCTGGTGAATCCCGGCACCGGTGCGGTCGAACGCACCTGGCGGAGGACGGTTCCTGATGCCGAGCCCGTTTTCGACGTCTCGGCCGCCGGCGTCACCGTCGGTGGAAGGCCGCTGGGCACCACCGCGGCGCGGATCACCCCGCTTCCGCGCCCGGCGAGCGGCGAGCGCGTGGTCGGCTCGGCCGGCCTGGCGGACCTGCTCGTGACCCTGGACAACGCCGGCCACCTCGAATGCTTCGCACCCGACGGCGCCCGGCTCGCGCGCACCCGGGTGGCGAGGCGGGCGGTGGGGCTGCGCGTGCTCGGGCCGGGCCGGATCGCCGTGCTGGGCAAGGGAACCGTGGTGGTCTACGACGTCGGCTGAGGGGCGCGGACGCCGTTTTCCGTGACCACCGCCGTGATGAGCGCGGCGGGCGTGACGTCGAACGCCGGGTTGAACACCGCGGCCCCGGCCGGTGCGAGGCGGACGCCGCCCAGCTCCGTGAGCTCTTCGGGCCGGCGTTCTTCGATCTCGATGGCCGCGCCGGACGCGATCGAGGTGTCCACAGTGGACTCCGGTGCGACGACCACGAACGGCACCCCGTGGTGCGCGGCCGCGATCGCCAGGGGATAGGTGCCGATCTTGTTCGCGACGTCGCCGTTGGCCGCGATCCGGTCGGCGCCCACGAGGACGCAGTCGACGAGCCCGCGGGCCATGGCGGTGGCCGCGGCGCTGTCGGGCTGCACGCGGTAGGGCACGCCGGCCTGCGCGAGCTCCCACGCGGTGAGGCGCGAGCCCTGCAGCAACGGCCGCGTCTCGTCGACCAGCACGGACTCGACGAGCCCCCGCGCCTGCAGGTGCCAGACGACCCCGAGCGCCGTGCCCCACGCGACCGTCGCGAGGTGCCCCGCGTTGCAGTGGCTCAGCAGCCGCAGCGGCCGGCGGGTCGTCTCGGCCAGCACGACCTCCGCCGCGTGCGCCGACGCGGTGCGGTTGAGCTGCTCGTCCTCGTCGAGCATCACCAACGCCTCCGCGAGCACGGCCTCAGCGCCCTCGTCGAGCCGCCCGAGCGCCCGCGTGACGCCCCAACGCAGGTTCACCGCCGTCGGCCGCGCGGCGGCGAGGCGTTCGGCCTGCGCGCGCACCGCGTCCGCCGAGCCGCCGGCGAAGGCCGCCAGCGCCACCCCGAGCGCCCCCGCGGCCCCCAGCGCGGGCGCGCCGCGCACGGCCAGCCGCTGGATCGCCGCCACGAGCTCGTCGACCGTGCGCAGCTCGAGCACCCGGTACTCACCCGGCAACGCCACCTGGTCGATGATCACGACAGCACCGTCGACCCAGTCCACTGTCCTGCGCATCTGCCCTCCCGAAGCCTCGTCGGCACCGCTGCACGGCGTCGACGCCATTCAACGGCAGCCCCGCCCGCCCCGCACCCGACGGCCGATGACCACGAGATGATCATCACCTCGCGCCCCCTCCCGCGGTCCACCGCCCGACGGCACCGTGCCTAGCGGCCGCGGACGACCGCGATGGTCACCACCGTCTGATGACTCCGGAACCGCATCACGGCCCGGCCATCACGACCCGGCCGTCGCAACCCGAGGCATCGCAACCCAGCGCACCACGGCCCGGCCATCGCAACGCGGCCATCACAACCCAGCGCACCACGACCCGACTGTCGCAGCCCGGCCATGACTTGGCGACCATCGCGACCCAGCCGTCGCCACTCGGCCATCACGACCCGGCCGTGGCAACCCGAGGCATCACGACCCTGCGCGCCACGGCCGGGCTATCGCAGCCCGGCCGTGGCGACCCGGCCGTGGCGACCCGGCCATGACGACCCAGTCGTCACGACTCGGCCATACAACCCCGCGCATCGCGACCCCACTCTCGCAACCCGCGCATCACGACCCGGCCGTGGCAGCCCAAGGCATCACAACCCTGCGCGCCACGGCCGGGCTATCGCAACCCGGCCATGACGACCCCGCGATCGCAACCCAAGGCATCACGACCCGGGTATCACGACCCAGCCGTCCGAACCCGAGGCATCGCCAATCCCGGTATCACGACCCGGCTGTCGCAACCTGCGGCGTCGCCAATCCCGCGCATCACAACCCATCCACCACAACCCAAGGCATCACGATCCGGCTGTCGCAACCCGAGGCATCGCCAACCCCGCGCACCACGGCCCGGCCATCGCAGCCCGGCCATCACGACGCGGCCATCGCGACCCAGCCGTCGCCACTCGGCCATCACAAGCCTGGGCCATCACAACCCATCCACCACAACCCGAGGCATCACAACCCAGGAACCCAGGCATCACGCCTCAGGCGTCACAACCCGGCCATCAAATTCGTCTCCGTGATCCCCGGCCCGTGCCCCTCCCGGATGAACCACTCCGTGCCGAACGCGTGCCCGAACGCCTCGTCCGGCATGGCCAGGAACCACGACTCCTCGGCGATCTGGCTGGGGTGCGCGCGCATCGCCGCGCGCTTCGCGGTCAGGTACGGCCGCACGTCCACCGCCGCCGTGATTTCGGCCTCCGGCTTGCCGAGCTGTTCCTGGGCGTCGACGTCGGGGACCGCCTCGCGCGGCATCGCGCCCAGCTGCACCGCCAGCTCGAGGCCGCGGCGCATGTGGTCGCGGTTCGACGTGGCCTGGTACACCCGCGGCGTGCCCGCCAGCTCGGCCGCGCGCACGCCGACGCGGTGGACCTGGATGTGGTCGGGGTGCCCGTAGTTGCCGTAGTCGTCGTAGATCGTGAGGACCTCGGCCGACTCCTCGCGCAGGATGGTGGCCAGCCGCTGGGCCGCCTCCTCGATCGAGGCGCGCCAGAAGGCGCCGGGCTCGTCGTTCGTGGGCTCGCCCATCATGCCGGAGTCGCGGTAGCCCAGGAACTCCACGCGTTTGACGCCGAGCACCTCGGCCGCCGCGTGGGTTTCGCGCACGCGCCGCTCCCAGAGCTGCTCGCCGTCGTCGAGGAAGCCTTCGGGCACCTCGCCCACCTCGCCGCGCGTCGCGACCACCAGCACGACCCGGTGCCCCTCGTCGGCGGCCTTGCGCATCACGCCGCCGGTGACGATGCACTCGTCGTCGGGGTGGGCGTGGAACGTCACCATTGTTGCCATGTCATCGAACTTACCCCCGGGCACCGACAGAATCCGGTCACCTTCGCAAGCTCTGTTCCTCGACCATGTGTGACAGCTTCGCCGGGTTGCGCACGGCGTAGATGCCGGTGACGAGCCCGTCGTCGATGCGCAGGGCCAGCACGGTGTCCAGCGCGCCGTCGAAGTGCACGGTGAGCGCCGGGTGGCCGTTGACCAGCGCCGGCAGCCGGGTCGCGGTGGCAAGCTGGCCCAGGCCGGCCGCCAGGATCCGGGCCACGCGCTCGGCACCGACCACGGGCTTGAGCACGGCCTGCTTCACGCCGCCGCCGTCGCCGAGGAACACGACGTCGGGGGACAGCACGTCGAGCAGGCCCTGCAGCTCACCCGTTTCGATGGCGTGCTGGAACGCCGCGAGCGCGTCGCGCGTGGCCGTGCGCGAAACAGGCCCGCGCGGCCGGCGGGCGGCCACGTGCTCCCGCGCGCGGTGCGCGATCTGCCGCACGGCCGCGCCGCTCTTGCCCACGGCGTCCGCGATCTCGCCGTAGCCCAGGTCGAACACCTCGCGCAGCACGAACACCGCGCGTTCGGTGGGCGTGAGCGTCTCCAGCACGAGCAGCATCGCCATCGACACACTCTCGGCGAGCTCCACGTCCTCGGCCACGTCCGGCGCGGTCAGCAGCGGCTCCGGCAGCCACGGCCCCACGTAGGACTCCTTGCGCCGCCCCAGCGTGCGCAGCCGGCCCAGCGCCTGGCGCGTGGTGATGCGCACGAGGTACGCGCGGTGGTTCTGCACCTCGTCGAGGTCCACGCCCACCCAGCGCAGCCACGTCTCCTGCAGCACGTCCTCCGCGTCGGCCGCCGAGCCGAGCATCTCGTAGGCGATGGTGAACAGCAGGTTGCGGTGGGTGAGGAACAGCTCCGTCGCGCGGTCGGCCATGCGTGGTGCCCCCTTCGATTCCGACAGTGTCCACCACCAGATGCCGCCCGGCCGCTGTTCGTGACAGGTCTCGGGGCGATCTGTCACAACGGCGGGGTGGCCGGCATCTGGTGGGCATCGGAAACCCGAGAGTGAGGACTCCCATGATCCGCCTGAACCCGATGGACACCGAAATCGGCGGCAAGCTGGCCAAGCGCTTCGCCGGCGTGAGCTCGCTGCTGGACCGCTCCACGCTGCCGGCCGAGATCCGGACGCTGGTGCAGATCCGCGCCAGCCAGCTCAACGGCTGCGGCTTCTGCCTCGACATGCACATCAAGGACGCCGTGGCCGCCGGCGAAACCCCCGTGCGCCTGGCGCTCGTCGCGGCCTGGCGCGAAACCACGGTGTACACCGACGCCGAGCGCGCGGCCCTCGCGCTCACAGAGGAAGCCACCCGGCTCGCCGACTCCACCGGCATCTCCGACGACACGTGGTCCCACGCCCGCAAGCACTTCGACGACGAGCAGCTCTCCGCGCTGGTGTGCCTGATCGGGCTGATCAACGCGGCGAACCGGATGAACGTGATCGTCGCGATGCCCGGCGGTTCCTACGAAGCGGGGATGTTCGCCGGCTTCGCGGAGAACTGAACCTCTGCCCGGCTCGGGGTTTCGGTCCCGGGCCGGGGCAGGTCCGCCGGTGCTTCGGCCGGGGAGTCGAGCTGCGGCTCTGCCGGGGCACGATTGGCCTCCGCCAGCGCCAAGATCAATCCGTACCGGCACATCAGGACACCGCGGCCGAGGCGGTGGTTTCCCACGCGAAACCGTCCGGATCCGTGAACGCTTCCTGGCCGCCGAGCGCGATCCGGTGCGAACCCGTGCCGGGCTCCGCCACGCCGGCGTCCTTCGCCAGCGCGCGACGCCGGTACAGCGCGAGCTTCACCGGCGCCGTCTCGAACTCGACGTACACGCGCCCGAAGCTCTTGCCGACCGTGAGGCCGCGCGAGGTGTAGAACCGCTTGCTCGCGCCGACGTCGTCGACACCGAGCAGCAGCACCAGGGACTCGAACTCCCGCACCGCCGGCCCGGTGTTCTTCTTCGCGCTGGTGGCGACCTTCCAGATCGCGCCGTCCGGGGCCTGGACCACGCCGCCGTAGCCCCACATGGACTTGGCCGCCGCCTTCAGCGTGGTGGCACCGGCCGCGACGGCCGCGTCGAGGAAGGCGTCGGCGTCGGCGGGCTGGGCGACGGTGAGGGAGAGGGTGTAGCCGCGGAAGCCGTCGGTGGGCGTCTGCGAAGCGCGCAGCCGCAGGATGGAGCCGAGCCCGAAGGCGTCGGCGTAGAAGCGTTCGGCGGCGGCCGGGTCGGCCACCTCGAGGGTGATGCTGTCGATTGAGGTCATGCCGGAAACGGTAAGCGCGCACCCGTGACCAGTGCTTCTCCATTCCTGCTCAGTCGTCGCCGGGGGCGGGCAGCGGCCACGCGCTTTCACCGGCCCCGGGTCTCCGGTAGATTTTGGACCATGGGTGGCGGATGGGGGCCTCGCTCAGCTGGAGCGTCGTCTCGCGGCACATGACCGAAACCAACCAGGCGGATCCACCGCCGCCGAGAGAGTCCCTGAGAGCGCTGGTGCGACGCCGGCGCCGGGGCGTCCGCAGGTTTCGCGGAATCCAATACTGGCTGCGCGTGCGGGGTTACTACATCCTCGCCGCGTTCTTCGGGTTGTTCGTGGCCAACGCGGTGGTGATCGGCGGCCGGGTCGCCTACGACGTCACGGTGCAGATCGACTCGCCGTGGGACACCGCCAGCCCGGCGCTGGCCCTGCCGCTCTCGCTCGCCGGCTGGCTCGTGGTCACCGGTTTCGCGGGTGCCGTGGCCGGTTACGTGGTGACCGAGGTGACGGACAACCGCACCATCGGGCGGATGCGCGGCCGCTCCAACGCGCGCCGCATCGCCCTGATCCCGCTGCTCGACCGCCTGCAGTACAGCCGCCACGGGTTCGAGGTGCCGCACTACTTCGGCATCCGGTTCGTGCTGCGCCACCAAGGCGATTGGAAGCTCGCGCAGGACCACTGGGAGATCGTGGTGGAGCGGTTCCTCAACGTCGGCGAGTCCGACCGCGGCCGCGGCCCGCGGCAGGCGATGTGGCAGGCCGTGCTGGAAGCTTCGTACGTGCTGGACGGAATGTCGGGAAAGTGCCCGGTGTGCGAAAAGCTCGCCGGAAAGGACGGGAATTCCGGTGCCCACGCCTGACCCGAACGCGCCGCAGAGCGTCGACGAGCTCGCGAAAGTGCTGTACCAGGACGCCTATCCCGAGAAACGCGCCGAGGCCGGCTGGGTCGACGAGCAGGTTTCCGTGGCCGTGCAACGGATCGGCCGCGCCGAGCAAGCCGACCCCTCGACGTCGCCGGGCGCGCGCGAGCTGTCCGACGCCGTGATCAACCGTGCGGCCCCGAAGCCGCGCAAGGGCCCGCGGGTCGCCGCCGCCGTGGTGGCGGCCGTGGTGGTGCTGGCGGCGCTGGTGCTGGGCATCACGGAACGGCAGTGGGTCGCCGAAACCGCCATCAGCGGCGACGGCATCCTCGGCCTCTCGATCGCGGCCGTGGTGGCCGCGCTGGCCACGAGCGTGAGCTACGTCCGCGTGCGCCGCCGGCAGATCCTGTCGTGCCGGGTGCGGATCGACGCGCCGTTCGGCGTCGACATCGGCGAAACCGTGCGCCTGGAAGGCGAACACGCCGCCGTGACCGACCCCGGCGTGGTGGTGGTGCGGGTGAAGAACACCGGCGGCGCCGTGATCAAGGCGGCCGACTACGTGTCGCCGCTCGCGCTCCACTTCCCGGGCCGGCGCGTGATCTCCGTCGACGCCACCGAGTTCGAGCCGCCGGTGCTGCAGCGCGTGATCAGCAAGCTCGCCGACTTCACCATCGACGGCGACCGCGTGAAGCTGCCGGCGGTGCAGCTCGAACGGGAGCACTCGTTCAAGCTCGTGATCGTGCTGTCGGGCACCAAAGCGGAGGAGCGGCACCAGATCGCGGTAGAAGGCCTGCTGCGCGACGGCCGCATCACCACGCGCGAGGGCAAGGAAAAAGTCGGGCCCGGCACGCTCGCGTGGGGCGGGTTGACGGCGATCTGCGCGGGTGCGCTGGCGGTGGTGTTGCTGCTGAACAACGTCGCGCCGTTCACGAAGCTGCCGCGCGGCGTCACGTGTGTGGCGGGTTCGCTGAGCGTGGAGGGGTCGAGCGCGTTCGGCCGCGCCGCGACGGAGCTCGCCGGCTCGTACGAGGCGTACTGCCCGGGTTCGGTCGTGAAGGTCGGCACGCCGGGCAGCGTCGAGGGCCTGCAGCGCCTCCACGACGGCACCATCGACCTCGCCCTCTCCGACGGCAAGTTCGACGAACCCGACTTCGCCCCGTTCGTGCCGCAGCAGCTCGCGATCGTGCCGTTCACGCTGGTGGCGAGCAAAAACGTGCCCGTGGACGACCTCACGGCCGCCGACGTCCGCAAGATCTTCACCGGCGGCGCTCGCGTGTGGAGCGACATCACCGGCAACCCCCGCGACACCGGCCCCATCCGCGTCGCCGGCCGCTCCACGTCCTCCGGCACCCGCCACACGCTCGAGAAGTACCTCCTCGGCGGCCCCCAGGCCCCGTCGACGTCCGACTCCTGTCGCGACCTGCGCCCCGGCGTCCCGGCCACGTCGCCGATCCTCTGCGAACAAGGCTCGACCGGCGACCTCATCGACCGCATCGCCACCCTCGGCGACGCCATCGGCTACGCGGACGTCTCCGACGTCGCCCAGTCGACGGCGGTGAAGAAGATCAGCCTGGACGGCCGCGATGCTTCGTTGGGGGACATCCGCGCCGGGTATCCTTTTTGGACGGTCGAGTACGTGTTCAGCCGGGGGCCGTTGCCGTCGGATTCACTGGCGGCGGCGTTCCGGGATTACCTGCTGACGCCTGAAGCGCGTAATGCGATGGTGGGGTTCCAGTACTACGCGTGTGCGGCGAGTGAGCAGGATTTGTGTGCGCGGAGGTGAGGTTTCTCAGTAGGCCCAGCGGCCTTGCTTGGCGCTGGTGAACCAGGCGGCGGCGCGCTGTGCCAGCTCGGTTGGTGAGGCGCCGTCGTCAAGGCAGCGAATGCCGTCCGGGCCCTCGACGTCGAGCAACGCCTCTTCCGCGCGGACACCGTCGTCCCAGTTGAGGCACGAGGGACTCCAGCAGCCCCGAATCCCCCGCGCGTCGAAGTCGGCCCGCAGCGTGGCGGAAATCGTGTCGCCCTCGCCGAAGTCGAGCGAGGCCATCAGCCAGGGAGTCTCGTCGGCGTCGGCGTGCACCCAGAAGTCGATCTTCGGAACCAGCCCTTCCAGCACCGCCATGAACTCGACCTCGGCGGGCGTCAATTCGCGGTCGCGGTCGCCGCTTTCCCCGTAACCGCTGTGGTCGCTCATCCTGGTGGGTTCTCAGTACTCGTTCTTGATCACGAAGTAGGACCCCCGGATCGTGCCGGCCAGCTTCGACTTCTGCCGCGCGAACTTGAACGCGCCCAGCTCCTCGGGCACCTCCATGCCGTCGGAGAGCTTGAAGCCGACCGCGCGCTTGCCGCCGTCGTCGAGGGTGTAGAGGACGTTGATCGAGAGGCCGCTTTCGTAGAACACGTACGCCCAGCGGACGTTCTCGACCTGGAACTCGGTGACTTCCAGGGGCTTCGAGGCGATGACGATGCCCCGCTCGTCCTCGAGGATCCGGTTCACCCAGTCGAGGGTGGCCTGGGCGTCCTTCGCCGGCTGGACCTCGAAGGTGTGGTCGTACTTGTTCTTGAAGTACCGCGCCTCGTTCGCCCGCAACCCGGCCAGCGCGTCGACCACCGGCGAGGTCTCGAGACCGGCGGTCGACACGGTTACGAAGTCCACGACGTGGGGCATGGTGAGTTCCTCCGTGGTACCGAGGTGGGTGGTCTTGTGGTCAGCGTAAACGCCGGGGTCGGTCGGCGCTGCCATTCGCGCCGTTCAGAGGCCTTGGGGGTGCCGTGAGAGCCACTCGCTGTAGCGCTGCTTGAGGGCGTCGCGCTCGGCTGTCGTGGGCAGGAGGACGTCGGCGCCCCCGTCGTACGGGGCGTGGATCCGGTCGAAGGAGAGACTGGTGATCATCACCCCGGCCGCTGCGTCGTCGGCCACCGCGCGAAGCGTGTCGTCGATCAATCCGGACCGCCACGAGGTTCGGCCGGCGTACACGTGGGCGTAGCTGATGAAGTCCGGGTCGGTTTCGTCCTCGTCATCGCACACGGACATCCAGTGGCGGGCGCCGGGGAATCTGCGCTCGATCGGCGCCGGCTCAGCCGGCGGCTCCGGATCGTCCGACCAGAAGTTCGTGACGATGCGGACCTCCTGCCCGCCGAACAGCTCGTCCAGCACCACGTTGTATCGCCCGAGCACGAGGTCGTACTCGGCTTCGGTCTCGGGATAGCGCTTGGACTCGGGCAGGCTGTGGAACCGCACCCAGCGATCCGGGTAGGCGGACTTCAGGGTGTAGGAAATGGGGTCGCAGTCGGGCCAGCGCTGTCGCCACAAGGCGGACAGCTCGCTGTCATTCGCCACTGAAGTCACGTTCCGGATCGTCGCCCGCTACGTCGATGAGAAGCGGGCCAGGAAGCGCCACCAGCCTCACGAGCAGTGCACGGTCGAGTTCGACCGCGTGCTCGGCTGCGTGCGACGCCGCCGCACAGAACCAGTCGGCGGAGTACCCGCGGTCGGCGAGCTGCCACAGCTCACCGGTCTTCGGCTCGAGCCGGTCGAGCAGCCAGGTCAAGTGGTCGGACAGCTCGGCTTCGTCGCCCACCGGGGACGTCAACGACCAGAGTGCGGTTGCCCGCACCGCACTGCTGCGGCGTCCCACCCGCTCCCCGGCTTCGGCCGCGAAGGTGGGCGCGAGCTCGAGAAGGTCGGTCACCGCTCGGGCGCTCGCGCCCCGGTCACCACCGAGGCGGAACGTGGCACTTGTCTGCACTTCGCCATCATCACGAACGATCTTCGTCGTGACCACTGAATTCGGCTCAGGCATCGACCGGAAGTGTCCTCCGTAAGAAGTCCACCGTCAGATCCCACGCCCTCGCCGCCGCTTCCGGCCGGTAGAACATCGGCGCCACCCGGTTGTGGAACGCGTGTCCCGCGTCTTCCTGCACAAAGATCTCCGCCCCCGGATGCGAAGCCACCGCGGCCTCCACCACGGCAACATCCGACCGCGGAATGAACTGATCCTGCCCACCGAGGTGGAGTGTCTTTTGTTACATATCGTGACTCGTCAAGCTGCAAAGCTGATCAGGGGCCGGTGAAAGCCGCGGGCTCCTCAGGAAGGGGTTGCACATCGGCGACTGGGGGTAACTCGCTGGCATGTGGCGTCCGTCGGGGCCGGCGAGCGGGCGGATGTCGTTGCTCATCGATACGCTGCCTGCCACTCGGACTCCGTGCGCCGGGGACTGCCATCGCTCAGCTCGAGGTGCTGGCGCCGTGGTCTCTGCTCTTGTTTTCGTCGGTGGTGCCGCTGATGGCTTGTTTCATCTCCTCATCGCGCGCGCGGGTCTCGGCTTCCTTGATCGCCAGGTAGCGGTCGTGCATGTCGGAATCGCCTACGTGTGTGATGGCGATGATGGCGGCGTCGAGCACGCCGTCCATCCATAGCCGCTTGACGCCGCGCATCTGCCGGTCTCCCTCGTCCAAGAGCGTTCGGGCGATCGCCTGATCGCGCGCGAGGGGGACGAGCAGGAAGTGCGCTTTGACGAAGTGGCGCCAGAGTCCTGCGTTCTTCCAGAACGGATCGGAGGGCATAGCGTCGGCGCATTCACGCAGCGTCGCCCAGGCGCCCTCGAAGTCGCCCGACGTTCGCTGGAGCTCGATGAGGGTGAGGAGCTTGCTGGCCTTGGCCCAGCCTGGTCCCGACGCGGCGACAGCTTCTTTCTGGATCTCGGTGGCTTCGGTGAGAAACCCGAGTTGGGCGAGGTGGAACTGGAGGGTGTTGAGCGTGTGTTCGGTGCGGGGTTGCTGGTCAGCCCAGGCCAGGAGGAATCGTCGCGACATTTCCCGCTCGCCGACGCGGGCGGCGTGGTTGGCCCAGGTCCGCAAGCTCTCGGCTGCGGGGTCTGCCGGGAATCGCTTTCGTTGGGCGTCCAGCCATTCCTGGACGACGGCATCGGTGAAATGGGGTGTGCCGTCCGGGTTGAGGGCGTCGGTGATCTTGTGGAGGACGCGGTCACGATCGGGGTGAGAGCTGGACCGCACGGCTTGCAGCGTCGCCTCGACACCGGCGGTCAGCAGGTGGTGGGTGCGGTAGCCGAGTGCGGTGTCGAAACTGATCTCTTTGGCCTGCCAGTGCAGCCAGACGTCCTCGAGCCGGCCGTGCTCGGCGACGAGGAAACCGGCCAGCTCCAGGTCAGAGGCCAGCCCCCACGGCACAGTCTCGCGATAGCGGGTGATCTCCTGGCGGAGCAAGAACCTCAGCAACGTCAGGTCCTGCGGCCTTCGGTCGTATTGCAGTGCCCGCAGAACGCCGAACCGCTCCGCGCGGTTGCTGTCGTATGCCCGTCCCTGCTCGTCGCGTGTCAGCACGAATTCCAGCCCCGCCCAGGCCGACTCGTCCCGCCGGGCGTGAGCGAGGTTGCGGCGTGGAGCCTCGAGCAGCCGTTGTTGATCATCGTCGGGGGACAATGGTGGTCCTCTCTCCGGTGGTCGCGTCCACCGGGTCGCGGCAGAGGACGCGAGCTAGTTGCCCGCCGCGTTGCCGATTCTCCTCGGCGAGGCGGCCGGCACGGAGTGCGTAGATCCACGCCATGGCTGCATCGTAGAGAGGTCGCCATGTCGTCGACGAGTGATTTCAGCGGCCGGTCGGCAGGGTCCGACCCAGGAAGTCCACCGTCAGGTCCCACGCCCTCGCCGCCGCCTCCGGCCGGTAGAACATCGGCGCCACCCGGTTGTGGAACGCGTGCCCCGCGTCTTCCTGCACAAAGATCTCCGCCCCCGGATGCGAAGCCACCGCGGCCTCCACCACAGCCACATCCGACCGCGGAATGAACTGATCCTGCCCACCGAAGTGGAACTGGATCGGGCACCGCACCGAATCCAACGCCCCGATCTCCGCCGCCACCGTCGACCCGTAGAACGACACCGCCGTGTCCGGGTCGCCGGCCGAAGCGGCCGCGAAGGCCAACGACCCGCCCAGACAGAACCCGAACACACCGGCACGAGGGCCAAACGACCGTAGATGGCCCAAAGCAGCCAGCACGTCCGACAGTCCCAACGCCGGATCGAACTGCCCCATCAGCCCCATCGACCGCGCCACGCCCGCCTCGTCGTGGGGTGACGACCAGCCCGGCGCGAAGCGGTGGAACAGTTCCGGCACGGCCACCACATAACCCGACGAAGCCAGCTCCGAAGCCACCGAAGACAAGTAAGCGTCGAGCCCGAAGATCTCCTGGATCAGCACCAGCCCGGGCCCCGCGCCGGAAGGCGGGAGCCACAGCGGCAGGGGAACGGTTCCGTCGGCCACCGCGAGCCGGTCAACGCGTGTGGGCAAATTTCCTCCCGGTGAATTCCACTGTAGACAACAGGGCTGGCCTCTTGCCGCCGCCCGATCTATGTTGAGTTTTCCCGACCGAGGAGGCGTGATGGCGGAGCGGACCAAGTACATCCTGGACGAAGCCGATCTCCCGACGCAGTGGTACAACGTGGTGCCCGACCTGCCGGAGCCGCCGCCCCCGCCGTTGCACCCGGGGACGCGCGAGCCGATCGGGCCGGCGGATCTGGCGCCGCTGTTCCCGCAGGCGCTGATCGCGCAGGAGGTGACCACGGAGCGGTACGTGGACATCCCCGAGGAGGTCCGCGAGGTCTACCGCCTGTGGCGCCCCTCGCCGCTGTACCGGGCGCGCCGGCTGGAGAAGGCGCTGGGTACGCCGGCGCGCATCTACTACAAGTACGAAGGCGTGAGCCCCGTCGGGTCGCACAAGCCGAACACGGCGGTGCCGCAGGCGTTCTACAACGCGGCGGAGGGCGTGTCGCGGCTGACGACCGAGACGGGGGCCGGCCAGTGGGGCAGTGCGCTGGCGTTCGCGTGCGCGCAGTACGGGCTCGAGTGCGAGGTGTGGCAGGTCCGCGCGTCCTACGACCAGAAGCCCTACCGCAAGCTGATGATGGAGACCTTCGGCGCCACGGTGCACCCCAGCCCGTCGGCGCTCACCGAGTCGGGGCGCAAGATCCTCGCCGACGACCCGGAGTCCACCGGGAGCCTCGGCATCGCGATCAGCGAGGCCGTGGAGCAGGCCGCGGCCGACCCCAACGCGCGCTACGCGCTCGGCAGCGTGCTCAACCACGTGCTGATGCACCAGACGGTGATCGGCGAAGAGGCGCTCAAGCAGTTCGAGCTCGCCGGCGACACGCCCGACCTGCTGGTCGGCTGCACCGGCGGCGGGTCGAACTTCGGCGGCCTGGCGTTCCCGTTCCTGCGGGAGAAGCTGGCCGGCCGGATGAACCCGGTGATCCGCGCCGTCGAACCGGCCGCGTGCCCCACGCTCACGCGCGGCACGTACGCCTACGACTTCGGCGACACCGCGGGCCTCACGCCGCTGCTCAAGATGCACACCCTGGGCCACGGCTTCATCCCCGACCCGATCCACGCGGGCGGCCTGCGCTACCACGGCATGTCGCCGCTCATCTCGCACATCCACGAGCTGGGCTTGATCGAGGCGCTCGCCGTCGGGCAGCAGGAGTGCTTCGCGGCGGGCGTGCGCTTCGCCCGCGCCGAGGGCATCATCCCGGCGCCCGAGCCCACGCACGCGCTGGCCGCCTGTATCCAGGAAGCGTTGCGCTGCAAGGAAACCGGCGAGGAGAAGGTGATCCTCACGGCGCTGTGCGGCCACGCCCACCTCGACCTCCCCGCCTACGGTGCCTACCTCTCGGGCGAGATGGTGGACAACGAGCTGTCCGACGACGTGCTGGCCGAATCGCTGGCCGCACTGCCGTGATCCACCGGGTGGCGGCGGCCGGACAAAACCGCCGCCACCCGTACCTCACCGTTCCTTCGACACCGTCGCCAGCAGCTCCGGCCCGCGAGCGGCGAGCCGCTTGCGCGCGATGTCGCCCCACCACCACGCCAGCACACCGCCCAGCACGATCCCCACCGGCACCCCGATCCACTGCAGCACCGGCAGATCCGCGACCACGCCGGCGATGCCCAGCGCGAGCACCGGCAGCACCCCGACGACCATCAGCAGCGAGGTCGCCAGCATCATCAGCAGCCGCGCGCACCCCGGACGGCCGCCGGACGACCACGGGCTGCCGCTCTTGCGCTGGTCGGGCAGCGGGTACGCGAGGAACACCGACTGCAGCATCAGCACCCCGGCCCCCGCACCGAGCAGCGCCGGCACCAGGCCCAGCACCCACGGGTACGCACCGGTCTCGCCGACCGCGCCCGGCAGCACCACGGCCAGCACCAGCGCCACCGGCGCCACGATCAGCGCCCACGCCACCTGCCGCCCGCGGATGTCCGCGCGCTCCGCGCCGGGCACGATGAGCGTGTGCCACAGTGAGCTGCCGTCGAAGCCGTAGAGGTTGCCCGACTGCATGCACGCGAAGAACACCACCACGACCCCGAGGTAGGGCACGATCGCCGGCCGCCCGCCGCCGGACAGCGTCGGCACGACCGTGATCACCAGGCCCACGATCAGCGTGGACAGCAGGGCCACGCGCCGACGTGCGTCGCGCCACCAGGTGAACAGTTCCTTGCGCGCCACCGCGCCCACCGGCGTCGCGGGCAGCAGGCTCCGGCGCACGCGCGCGCCCTCGGCCCGCACCTTCGTGCGCGAAGCACCGCGGAACGACGGGTTCGTGGCCTGCCGCACGAGCAGCGCGCCCCACGCGGCGATGAGCACCGCGATCAGCGCGAGCATCGCGACCAGCAACCCCAGCGCCGTGCCCCACGAACCGGTGCCGGCCGCGTGCACGGCGACGGTGCCCCAGCCCGAGGGCAGCACGTGCATCACGTTCACGAACCCGGGCACGCGGCCGTTGATGATCGCGGGCCCGAGGCTGTTGATCGCGAGGTTCACGCCGACACCGGACAGCCCGGTGAGCGCCACCAGGATGATGCCGAGCTCCTTGCCCTTGCGCGAGGTGAGCAGCGCACCGAGCGCGGCCATCACCACGCGGTAGAGCAGCACCACGAACGCCAGCTGCAGCACCGTGAACACGAGCCCGACCAGCGCCGCGCCCGGGCCGAAGCGCAGGCCGTAGAAGAGCAGGCCGAGGAACGCGACCAGGCTGACCACCGTGGTCACGCCCACGAAGCTCGCGGCGAGCAGGCCCACGGCGAGCTTGCGCCGGCCGATCGGCAGCAGTGCGAAGTGCTCGGGGCGCAGCGTGTCGTCGCCACCGCCGGTGGCGATCGGCGCGAGCACCCAGCCCGCCGCCCACGCCGCGTACACCGCGGTGAGCAGGTCGACGGTGATGTCGGTACCGCCGCGGATCGGCACGATGGCCAGCACGATCGTGAGCACGGCGGCGACCAGCCCGGCCACGCCGCCCACGATCATCCCGGCGACCTGGCGACCGCGCAGGGAGTTGCGCAATACGCGCAGCTTCAGTCGGACGAGGACGCCAACCACGACAGCCCTTCCGCTCCGCCGGTGCGCCCGCCCACGATGTGCACGAACGCGTCTTCCAGGCTCCCGCCGCCGCGCACCTCGTCCACGGCGCCCGCCGCGACGACCCGGCCGCGCGTGATCACCGCGACGTGGCTGCACAGCTGCTCGACCAGCGCCATCACGTGGCTCGAGAGCACCACCGCGCCGCCGGAGCCGACGAACCGCTGCAGGATCGTGCGGATCGTGGACGCCGACACCGGGTCGACGGCCTCGAACGGCTCGTCGAGCACCAGCAGGCGCGGCCCGTGCAGCAGTGCCATCGCGAGGCCGATCTTCTTGCGCATCCCCGCGGAGTAGTCGATCACCAGCGTGCGCTCGGCCTCCAGCAGCTCCAGCACCCCGAGCAGCTCCTGCGCCCGCTCGGCCACCGTGCCCGGCGGCAGGCCGCGCAACAGCCCCATGTAGGTGAGCAGCTCACGGCCGGTGAGGCGCTCCGGAATGGACAGACCGTCGGGCAACACGCCGATCAGGCTCTTCGCGCGCTCGGGCTCCCGCCACACGTCGACGCCGAACACGTGCGCCTGCCCCTGGTCCGGGCGCAGCAGCCCGAC
The DNA here is from genome assembly GCF_035918295.1 of Amycolatopsis rhabdoformis. Taxonomy (GTDB): domain Bacteria; phylum Actinomycetota; class Actinomycetes; order Mycobacteriales; family Pseudonocardiaceae; genus Amycolatopsis; species Amycolatopsis rhabdoformis. Next base: position 5,344,824 of record NZ_CP142149.1, on the reverse strand, counting down.
GGCCATCGACAGCGACGTGGTCTTGCCCGCGCCGTTGGGCCCGACGAGCCCGAAGAACGAGCCGCGCGGCACCTCCAGGCTCACGCTGTCGACCGCGAGTGTGGTGCCGAACCGTTTGGTGAGCCCGTACAGGCCCATTGCGGCGTCTGTGCCGTTGTCGGCCACGAGTGCCCCCTTCCGTGGTCTGGATCCGGAGATTACGCGGGTTGCCTCGGGCGTGCGCGCTGTTTGCGGCAGGATTCCGGGGACGGATCCGAGCGGGAGGCGGTGCGCGTGTCGGCGTTGCGGAAGTGGGCGGAGCAGCTGGCCGCGTGGGCGGTTCCGAGCGAGATCGCCGCCGCGGTGCCGGACCCGCCGTGGGTGCTGCCCCGACGCGTGTTCGAGCGTCGCGCCGACGCCCAGATCGCGGCGCCGCTGGGCGCGACGTTCGCCGAGGCGGCGGCGGTGCTGGCCGAGCCGGGCACGGTGCTCGACGTCGGGGTGGCGGCCGGCGCGACGAGCCTTTCGCTGGTGGGCCGGGCCGGTGTCACGGCGGTGTGCGGCGTCGACGGCGATGGGCAGCTGCTGGCGTCCTTCGCCGCCCGCGCTTCCCGGCTCGGCGTGGCGCACGAGGCGGTGCTCGGGCACTGGCCCGACGTGGCCGGGCAGGTGGCCGACGCCGACCTCGTGCTGTGCGGGAACGTGATCTACAACGTGCCCGACCTGCCCCCGTTCATCGAGGCGCTCACCAGGCGCGCCCGCCGGCGCGTGGTGCTGGAGACGGCGGCCGCGCACCCGCTCACCGAGCTCAACGAGCTGTGGACGCGGTTCCACGGGGTGCAGCGCCCGGCCGGCCCCACCGCCGACGACTTCCTCGCCGTGCTGGCCGAGCTCGGCATCGACGCGCGCGTCACGCGGTGGCGCCGCCCCGGGGAGGCCGAGCACGAGACGTTCGCCGAGCTGGTGGACGTGACCCGCCGCCGGCTGTGCCTGCCCCTCACGCGCTCCGACGAGGTCGCCGACGCGCTGCTGGAGCTCGGCGTCGACCCGGCGCTGCCGCCCGACCTGGGGTCGTCGGGCCGGGAGCTGGTCACGGTGTCGTGGTCGTGAGCCTCTTGGCGAACGCCTTCGCGAACGTGTGCACGTCACCGGGCCACCGCGCCGACACGTAGTTGCCGTCCTCCACCACGAACGCCGGACGCGCGTCGGTCATGGTGTCGCGAGCGCGCCCGCTGCCTTGCACCCGATCGGTCGTGTCGCGGAAGTCCTCCGGCCGCGCCAGCGCCCGCGTCACTTCCTGTTGCACCGACATGTATCCCGCCGGCTGGCCCGGCTCTTCGCGGTAGGTGCGGTAGTAGTCCGGGTCCCAGAACCGCGTGCGCCGCGCCAGCTGCCACGCCGTGCGCTCCAGCTGCCAGGTGAGCGCCGTCGTCTGGCGGCCGTGCAGCACCGAACGCCCGGTCTCCGGGTCGACGCTGCGCGCGGCCAGCAGCACCCCGTGGCAGATCGCGCCCACCGGCAGATCCCGTCGGAACGCGTCCACGACCACGTCCTTCAGCACCTCGCTTTCGAGGTACTCGCGCATGCCGCGGGCCCGGTGCCCGCCCGGCAGCAGCAGGCCGTCGAAGTCGTCGAGCTCGATGTCGGCCCAGCGGATCGGCGCCTGCCACGACGCGTCCGCGAGCAACGCGCGGTGCGCCGCCCGCGCGTTGTCGTCGGCCCGGAGCACCCGGCCCAGCGCGGTCACCTTCCGCAGCCCCGGCACGCGGCTCCACAGGTCGAGGCCCTCGCCGGTCACCATCAGCTCGTCGCAGGTCGCCTGCGCGCCCTCGGGCGTCGCGAAGACCACCGTGTGCCCGGCCAGCACCGCCCGGCTCACCGCCACCTCCGACGGGTCCGAGTCCCGGGCCGGGACGGGGATCAGCACAGTCGCCAAGGCATCCTCCTGAAGCTCCGGTCAGAAGGATGCCACCTGATGATCAGCGGCCGGACCGCACCGCCGGAACCCGGCCGCCCGATCTCGCGAAACGGCGTCGGGACCGCTCGCCCGTCACGGCCCGCCGCTGAGCTCCGCGACTCAGGCGGTGTCCTGCACCGAGCTGACGTACCAGGAGGCCGAGGCGAGGTCGATGCGCTCGTCTACCCACGGCTGCACGACGGCGGCGATCTCCGCCGTGATCGGCCACACGTGCCTGATCCAGCCTTCGGGGGTCAGGTCGACCTGCCCGCGCAGCTGCTCGACGACGTCGGGCGGCAGCTCCCACTCCCGCTCGAGCCACTCGTCCGCCCCGAACTTCTCCACGATCGTGACCACGTTCACGGCGGGTGGTCAAGCCCCGCAGGTGATCTTCGGTTGCGGGTTGTACCGCACCGTCCGCGTGTGCCGCGAGACTTCCTGCCCGGTGGCCGCGTCCTTGAGCACGCGGGTGTCCGTGGTGGTGAAGCCCGGCGCGCCGTTCGAGGCGTGGCAGTTCTCGGCCGGGCCGGGTTTCGTCGGCTGCGGTGTGGGGTTCGTGCGCTCGCCCGGGATGGAGTCGACCGAGTACCGCTTGGTGCCCCACAGCTTCACGGTGAGCGACGACGGTGACCAGATCGTCTGGATCGCGATGCCGGTGTCGGAGTCGTTGGTGAACTTGAGGTCGATCACGCTGGAGCCGTCCGGGTTCTGGAACACCGTGGCTTCGCGCGCGGCCGGGTAGCGGCTGATGTAGTAGCTGTGTTCCTTGTGGCCGGCGTCCTTCATGCCGGCGAAGTACGCCGCGTTGTAGAGCGTGGTCGCGAACTGGGAAATGCCGCCGCCGACCTCGCGGGCGGGTGCGCCGTTTTCGATCACGCCGGCTTCGACGTAGCCCTGGGGTTTGCCGCGGGGGCCGGTGAAGCCGTTGAGGCTGAAGGTTTCGCCGGGTTTCACGATGGCGCCGTTCACCTTCTGGGCCACCACGCGGATGTTCACCCCGGAGTCGGGCGCGAAGCCGCCGGTGGTGAACTCGCCGACGACCTCCTTCACGCCCAGTGCGTTGGCCTGCTCGGTGGTCACCTTCGCCGGGCTGTTCTTGTACACGGCCTTCAGCTCACGCTGGTCCGCGCGCTTCAGCACGTCCGGCAGCGGCTTCAGGCTCGGCTCCCAATCCACGGTCTTGCCGTCCACCGAAGGCTCGACGACCGGCTTCCCGCCGCTGAACCCGACGGTCGCCTCCTTGCCCTCCTTCTCGGTCGCCTTCAGCTGCGGCCCGGCCACCGAGACGAGCTTCTTCTGGTCCAGCACGGGAACCAGCGCCCCACCGTCAGCGGGCGCGAACGTCAACGCCGCGGCGATGTCGCGTGGTTGCAGCACGGCCGCGGCACCCTCGCCGGTGAGCGTGACCGGCGAAGCCACTGCCGGCCGCGCGAACTGGTCGAGCGCCGCCTGCACGCCCTGCTGCGTCGTCTTCACCGGCGTGGGCACGACGGGCAGCGCGAGCTCCTTGCCCGAAGCCCACTCCTTCAGCACGGCGGCCTCGGCCGCGGCCACGTCGAGCTTCTGCCCGGGCTGCGGCGCCACGGCCACGGGCGTGGTGCCTTCGAACCGCACGGTGCCTTCCACCGCTTCGCGATCCACTCGCCCGCGCAGGTCTTCCAGCGCCGGGCCGAGCCGGTCGTCCTCGGCGTGGGACACCACGCCGATCTCGTGCGTGCTGAAGAACGACGCCAGCCGCGTGAACGGGTTCAGCGGCTGGTCGCCGGCCTGGTCGAGGGTCGCGGACCAGTCGAGTCGCAGGCCCGCCAGCGTCGGCGACAGCGTGGTGCGGGCCGCGCCGGCCGTGACGGTGAGCGGTTGCGTGAGCCGCGGCTCGATCAGGCCGCGCAGCTCGCGCTCGGCCACGGGCCGGTCGAGGCCGCCGACGTCGACGCCCGCCACCGTGACCCCGCGCGGCACGCTGCCCTGGCTGGTGAGCAGGTCGATCAGGTACACGACCAGCAGCGCCCCGAGCGCGCCGCCGGAAATCCACAGGGCTCGGCGCAGACGCGGGCGCGACGCGGGCTCCGGCCCAGGGGAGACCGCCGGCAGCACCACCGTCTGTTCGTCGTCGGACTCCGGCCAGCGCGGTTCGTACTGCACCTGTTCGACCCTCCGTTTGCTGCGTCCCGCGCCACAGCGTACGGCCTGAGCCGGACATGCCGGACTAGTGCCCCTTCCCGTAACAAACCGGTCAGTAATCGGTCAGCGGGCGTCGGGTTCCGGATTGGCGCCGGCGCGCGCGAGGAAGTCGAAGTCGCAACCCTCGTCGGCCTGGGTGATGTGCTCGGCGTAGAGAGCACCGTAACCGCGTTCGAACCGCGGCGCAGGCTCGCGCCAGTCCGCACGCCGGCGGTCGAGCTCGTCGTCGGGCACTTCGAGGCGCAGCGTGCGGGCCGGCACGTCGAGCGTGATCAGGTCACCGTCGCGGACCAGGGCGAGCGGGCCGCCGACGTGGGATTCCGGCGCGACGTGCAGCACGCAGGCGCCGTAGGAGGTGCCGCTCATGCGCGCGTCGGAGATCCGCACCATGTCCCGCACGCCCTGCGCGAGCAGGTGGTCGGGGATCGGCAGCATGCCGTACTCGGGCATGCCGGGGCCGCCGAGCGGGCCGGAGCCGCGCAACACGAGCACGGAGTCGGCCGTGATGCCGAGGGCCGGATCGTTGATCCGCTTCTTGAGGTCCGCGTAGTCGTCGAACACCACGGCGGGTCCGGTGTGCGTGAGCAGCTCGGGTGTCGCGGCGATGTGCTTGATGACCGCGCCGGACGGCGCCAGGTTGCCGTGCAGCACGGCGACGCCGCCTTCGTCGGCCAGCGGCTTGTCGCGCGGCCGGATCACGTCGTCGTTGTGCACGCGCGCGGTCGTGAGCGTCTCGGCGAGGGTGCGGCCCGACACGGTGAGGCGGTCGGTGTGCAGCAGGTCCGTGAGCCGCGACAGCAGCCCGGGCAGGCCGCCCGCGTAGTAGAAGTCCTCCATCAGCCACGCGCCGCCGGGGCGGATGTTCGCGAGCACCGGCACCCGGCGCGCGATCTCGTCGAAGTCGGCCAGGCTCAGCGACAGGCCGCTGCGCCCGGCCATCGCGATCAGGTGGATCACGGCGTTGGTCGAGCCGCCGAGCGCGAGCACGGTGGTGATGGCGTCGGCGTACGCACGTTCGTCGAGCACCTTCGTGATCGTGAGGTCCTCCCAGACCATGTCCACGATCCGCGCGCCGCTGGCCGAGGCCATGCGGTGGTGCGCGGAGTCGACGGCGGGGATCGACGCCGCGCCCGGCAGCGTCACGCCGAGCACCTCGGCCGCCGAGGTCATGGTCGAGGCCGTGCCCATCGTCATGCAGTGGCCGGGGGAGCGGGCGAGGCCGCGTTCCAGTTCGGACAGCTCCTCGTCGCCGATCGTGCCGGCGCGGCGTTCGTCCCAGTACTTCCACATGTCCGTGCCGCTGCCCAGCACCTCGTTGCGCCAGTGGCCCCGCAACATCGGGCCGGCCGGCACGAAGATCGCCGGCAGCCCGGCGCTCGTCGCGCCCATCAGCAACGCCGGAGTGGTCTTGTCGCAGCCGCCCATCAGCACCGTGCCGTCGACCGGGTAGGAGCGCAGGATCTCCTCGGTCTCCATCGCCAGCAGGTTGCGGTACAGCATGGGCGTGGGCTTCTGGTAGGTCTCCGAAAGCGTCGCCACCGGGAACTCGAGCGGGAAACCACCGGCCTGCCACACGCCGCGCTTCACCTGTTCGGCGCGCTCGCGCAGGTGCATGTGGCAGGGGTTGATGTCGCTCCACGTGTTGAGGATGGCGATCACCGGCTTGCCCAGGTGCTCCTCGGGTTCGTAACCGAGCTGACGGGCTCGGGCCCGGTGGCTGAAGTTGCGCAGTTCCTGGCCGCCGAACCAGCGGTGGCTGCGCAGGTCCTCGGGTGTTTTCATGACCGGGCCGCCTTTCGTCTCTGCGGGCAGTATGGCATCTGATATATGATCACAGCCCGCTGTGCGGGTCGCGGACACCGTCCGCTGCCGCCTGGTTGAATGTCGGTCTGTTCAACGGGGCAGACCGAGCGAGCCTGGAGAAGTCCGATGCCACCGACGTTCAGCCTCCCCGCCTCCCGGACCGAAGTGGTGCTGGAGGAGATCCGGCGCGGGATCCTGACGCGGGAGCTGCTTCCGGGCCAGCCGCTGGTGGAGGCGGAGCTCGCCCAGCGGCTCGGCGTGTCGAAGACGCCGGTGCGCGAGGCGCTGAAGGTGCTGTCGAACTCCGGGCTGGTCACGTTCAGCCCGTACCGCGGCGCGTCGGTGTGCGTGGTCGACGCGGAGCTGGCGCGCTCGGTGTACGACGTGCGGATGGTGCTCGAACCCGAGGCGCTGCGCCGTTCGGTGGCGGCGGGCTCGACGTTCGACGAAGCGGGTGAAGCGCTCAAGGACGCGCAGGCCGCGTTGGCGGACAAGGACCACACCACACTCAGCCTGCTCAACCGCCGCTTCCACCGCGCGCTCTACGCCGGCTGCGGCAATCCGCTCATGGTGTCGATGCTCGACGACCTCAAGGACCGCGCCGCACTCATCACTGTGGTCGGCTGGGACGCGAACCCCAGCTGGCGCAAGGAGTGGAGCGAACACAAGACCGTGCTCGCCGCCGCGAAGAAGGGCGACGCCGACGGCGCGGCCGGCTTGCTGCGCACGCACATCGGCGCGTTCCTCGAACGCGTGCTGGCCGCGATCCCGGACGAGGAGGCCTGAGGTCGTGCGGCTGCTGCTCCTCGCCGACACGCACCTGCCGAAGCGGGCGAAGGAACTGCCCGACGAGGTCTGGGCCGAGGTGGAGCGCGCCGACGTGGTGGTGCACGCGGGCGACTGGGTCGATCTCGACGCGTTCGACGAGCTCGCCGTGGCCAGCAAACGGCTCGTGGCGGTGTACGGCAACAACGACGGACCGGAGCTGCGCGAGTGGCTGCCGGAGGTCGCGCGGGTGACGCTCGGTGGCGTGCGCCTGGCCGTGATCCACGAAACGGGTGACGCGAAGGGCCGCGAACAGCGCACCGAAGCGCAGTTCCCGGAAACCGACGTGCTCGTGTTCGGCCACAGCCACATCCCGTGGGACACGGTGACGCCCGGCGGCCTGCGCCTGCTCAACCCCGGCTCGCCCACCGACCGGCGGCGCCAGGAGTTCTGCACGTACGCCACGGCCGAGATCCAGGACGGGCAACTGGCGGACGTGGAGCTGCACGAGCTGCCCCGGCGCGCCTGAGCGGGTAGAACAGGACCCATGGACCCGGCACGCGCGCTGCGCGACATCGCGTTCCAGCTCGAACGCGCCGCTGAGCCGACCTACCGCGTGAAGGCGTTCCGGATCGCCGCGGCGGTGGTCGACGGCCTGTCGCAGGAAGAGCTGGAGAGCCGCGTGCGCTCGGGCACGCTGCAGGGGCTCAAAGGCATCGGCAAGGCCACGGCGGGCGTCATCGAGGACGCGTGGCTGGGCCGCGTGCCCGCGTACGCCGCGAAAGTGGCCGAAGCCGATCTGCCCGACGGCGGCGAGCTGCGGGCCGCGCTGCGCGGCGACTGCCACACCCACTCCGACTGGTCCGACGGTGGCAGCCCCATCCAGGAAATGGCGGAAGCCGCGCGCGATCTCGGCCACGAGTGGATCGTGCTCACCGACCACTCGCCGCGCCTGACCGTGGCCAACGGGCTGTCGGCGGAGCGGCTGCGCAAGCAGATGGACGAGGTGGCGCGGGTCAACGCCGAACTCGCCCCGTTCCGGCTGCTGCACGGCATCGAGGTCGACATCCTCGACGACGGTGCGCTCGACCAGCGCGAGGACCTGCTGGAGCGGCTCGATTTCGTGGTCGCCAGCGTGCATTCGAAGCTGCGGATGCCGTCACGGGAGCTCACGCCGCGGCTGCTGGCGGCCGTCGCGAACCCGCACGTGCGCGTGCTGGGCCACTGCACCGGCCGGCTGGTGCGTGGGCCGCGGGCGCGGCCGCCGTCCACGTTCGACGCGGAGAAGGTGTTCACCGCCTGCCGCGACCACGGCGTGGCGGTGGAGATCAACTCGCGCCCGGAGCGGCTCGACCCGCCGATGCCGTTGCTGCGGATGGCCGTGGAGCTGGGCTGCGAGTTCGCCATCGACAGCGACGCGCACGCACCCGGCCAGCTCGATTGGCAGGTCTACGGCTGTGCGCGTGCGGAGAAGGTCGGCTTGACCGCCGACCGCGTGATCAACACGCGGCCCGCCGAGGAACTGGTCTAGCCGATCCCGATGTCGATCACCGGGTGCTCGGCCGGGTCGAGCCAGCGCATCACGGCGTCGAGGTCGGCGCCGGGGATCGACACGCAGCCGGCCGTGGGTTTGCCGTTGGAGACGTGCAGGAAGAACGCCGAACCCTTGCCCGGCACGGCGGGCGAGCGGTTGTAGTCGATCACGGTGGCGTGGTCGTAGACCGGACCGGCCTTGCCGAGGTCTTCGCCGGCGCCCTCGTCGAACGGGCAGGTGCCGGGCGCGCACGAGTAGTGCGTGTTGTAGAAGGGCGAGTGCACGTCGGAGACCCACCAGTCGTTCGCGGTCACCTGGCGGTAGGGCAGACGGGTACCGTTGCCGGGCCGGATGCCGAACGCCTCGGTGAGGGTCCAGACGCCGGCGGGGGTGTGCGAGGTCGTTTCACTCGCCGCGCCGATGCCTTGGGTGCCGACGAACGCGGGGACCGGGCCGAGGGCCTTGACCCAGTGGGAACCCTTGCGCTGCCAGGCGATCAGCGTCGCGGTGGTCGACGCGGGGTTCGGGGCGGTGACGGTGAGCAGCTGGCTCGCGGAACCGTGGTAGTTCAGCGCGGGCTGCGGCTCGGTCGCCGTCGGCGCGGCGGTGGCGAGCGTACCCAGCGCAACGCAGGCCAGCGTCCCCAGAACGGTTCTCATGGGGCGTGACCTTACGGCAGGAACCCGGGCCGCCGGTGGTGAATCGGCGGCCCGGGTTTCGTGCTCAGTTGATCTGGTAGCTGTCGCCGTAGACCTTCCACTTCAGCGGCGTGTGCAGGTCGAGGTTGCCCGCGTTGAGGAACACGAGCTGCTCGGTGTCGACGCGCGAGGTGTCGGCGTGCGCCTCCTCCTGCTTCATGATCACCTTGCGGGCGTCGAGGAACGCCTTGAGGTAGGTGGTTTCGTTGCCGCCCTGGGACGGCGGCTTGGCCTTCTTGATCGCGGAGTTGCGGATGCCGCCGAAGCTGTCGGAGCTGTTGCCCGGGCCGTGCATCACGATGGCGTCGTAGTAGATGAACTGGCCGAGCGCGCCGAGGCCGTCGGACTTCGCCTGGTTCACCGACGGGTTGAAGTACACGCGGTCGCGCTCGCTGTTCTGCGCGGCCTGGAACTGCGACGTCTTCGCCGCCGCCTTCCACGCGTCCACGAACGGCTGGCCGAGGCCGGTGTGCGACTCGGTGCCGTTGACCTTGCGCAGGGCCGGCAGGTACTTCGCCAGCGGGTTGCCGGGCACGGAGTCGGTGTAGGCCTCCACGAGCTCGAGCATGTCGCCGGTGCCCGAGCAGAAGCCGATGATGCCGGCGGTGTACCCGCGGCCGTCGCCGATGTCCTCGATGTAGCTGTACTGGGCCTTCCAGTTCAGGCTCGAGTTCTCCGCACTGGACACCAGCTGCATGGCGATGTCCTTCTTCTCCGGCGAGGCGAGGTCGCCGCCGGAGGCGAGGATGGAGGCTGCCTGGCTCATCGTCGTCGGCGCTGCCGTGGACAGCGCGGGCGTCGCCACGACGACGGCGAGAGCCGACGCCACAGTGAGGCCGGCAACGAGAGCAGGCCGCATCGTCTTGCGCATGGGAGAATTCCCTTTCCGCAGGAATGCCAGGGCGGTGCCCTGGTAGGTGGGCAAGGCGGAAGAAGCCAGGAATTCCCAGGCGTACCAGGGCTTTCCCGACTCCGGTGCTGCTGCGGCGTAGCGCAACGATAACCGCGGGTGATCCCCGCGGCAAGGGGCAGATCGAGTTTTCAGGGATGTGAACGAATGGGGCGTTCACCGGCGTGAGTCAAGCCGATTTCGCTTGGTGGTACACGGTTCCGGTGAGCGGGAAAGACCATCCTGAAAAGGGCGACAATTCTTTTGTGGACGAAGGTGGTCCACAAAGTCTTGTCGAGTTCTTGCGGGCTACTGGCGGTTAACGTCGTTCGGACAGGCCACAAAGGACAGTCACAACGTCCGGAAAACCAAACCCGCCCTCGTCAGTCGTTCGATCAGCGCGTCCCCCATCGCCGCCGCGGTGGTCACCTGCCCCGCGGTGTCCGGCAACGCGTCGAAAGCCAGGCACAGTGCCGATTCCGCCAGCATCTTCGCCGTCTCGTCGTACCCGGGGTCGCCGCCGGCGACCTCGGTGGTCACGCGCTCCCCGCCGCCCTCGCCGAGGAACCGCACCGAGAACCAGGACTTCGCCCGCCGTGCGAGGCTCGGGCCCTGACCGGGGGCGAGCAGCTTCGACAACGCCTCCCGCGCCGGCGCCAGCTGGGCAGCGGTGAACAGCGCGCCCGCGCCGGCCGTGGCGCCCACCATCGACGGCAGGCCCGCGAAGGCGGCGAAGTGGCGGTAGCGAAAGTCGGGCCCGTAGCGCGCCACGGCCCGCGCCGAGTGGCCCACCACCTGCGGGTCGATCGTCGGCAGCGGCACCGCCCACTGCCCCGTGCCCGGCACGCGGTGCGGCCCGCCCACCGGCACCCGCACCCGGCGGCCCTGCGGCGCCGGTTCCACCGCCGCGCGTTCCGCGGCGGCCCGGTTGGCCGCCTTCTGCCGGGAGAACGCCGTCATTGCGGTCAGGAACGTGCCACCCGAAGGCAGGGCCCCGACCCGGACGTAGCCGTCGACGCGCAACGGCACGTCCGCGGGCAGCTGCCGCACGGTGTACCAGGCGCCGAGGTCGTGGGGGATCGAGTCGAAGCCGCAGCTGTGCACCAGGCGCGCGCCGGTGGCGGCGGCCGTGGCGTGGTGCGCCAGGTACATGCGGTCGACGAACTCGGGCTCGCCCGTGAGGTCGACGTAGTCGGTGCCTTCGGCGGCGCACGCGGCGACCAGCGGCTCGCCGTAGTGCAGGTACGGCCCGACGGTCGTCGCCACCACCTTCGTCGACGCGGCCAGCGCCCGCAGCGACGCCGGGTCCGCGATGTCGGCGCTGAGCAGCGGCAGGGTGCCCAGCCGCTCGTCGATCGCCGCCAGCCGGTCGCGCACGCCCGAGAGCTTGGCCCGGTTGCGGCCCGCGAGCGCCCACCGGCAGCCGGGCGGGGCGGAGCGCGCGAGGTACTCCGCGGTGAGCGTGCCGGTGAAGCCGGTGGCGCCGAACAGCACCAGGTCGTAGTCGGCCATGCGCGTGCCTCCCGAGACGGTCCGCTGCCGAGGTTAACCGCCGGAATCTCCACCCGCGCGATGTGGTTGACGCAGGCATGGCGGACTTCGGGCGGGACATCACCACCGGCTACTTCCTCGTGCCGAACGCGGCCGACCCCCTGGTCGAGCACGCGCGTGAGCTGGAACGGCTGGGGTTCGACCACCTCGCCGTGCAGGACCATCCCTACCAGCGCCGGTACGTGGAGACCTTCGCGCTCCTGGGCGTGCTGCTCGGCGCGACCGCGAAGATCCGGGTGTTCCCCGACGTCGCCAACCTGCCGCTGCGCAACCCCGCCGTGCTCGCGAAGGCCGCGGCCAGCCTCGACCTGCTCTCCGGCGGCCGCTTCGACCTGGCCGTGGGCGCCGGCGCCTTCTGGGACGCGATCGAAGCCTACGGCGGCCCGCGCCGCTCTCCGGGTGAAGCCCTCGCCGCCGAGGAAGAGGCGCTGACCGTGATCCGCAAGATCTGGAGCGGCGAGCACAACCTCCGCTTCGACGGCCGCTTCCACACCCTCGCCGGCGCCCACTCCGGCCCCGTCCCGGCGCGCCCGATCGGCCTGTGGCTCGGCTCGTACGGTCCCCGCGCGCTGCGCCTCACCGGCCGCCTCGCCGACGGCTGGGTCGTGAGCCTGCGCGACGACCCCGCCGACGTCCTCCGCATGACCACCGCCCTCGACACCGCGGCGGTCGACGCGGGCCGCGACCCGGCCACGATCCGCCGCGTCCTCAACGTCGGCGCCACCCCGACCGCCCCGGACCTCACCGACTTCGCCCTCGGCGCCGGCTTCGACACCTTCGTCCTCTCCGGCGCCGACGACCACGCCACCCGGACGTTCGTCAACGAGACGATTCCGCAGGTCCGCGAAGAGGTCGCCGCCGAACGCACGGCGTAGCTCTCCGGGGTCTACGAGGGTGTTCGGCGGAGTGCCGCCGCGCCGGCGGATTCACGACGGCGCGGCGGCCGCTGCCGAACGTCCGGAGGCCCGCCGTCCAAGGGGCAGGGGCGTTCAGCGCGAAGACCCGCAGGTCGCTTGGCCGCCGCGCAGACGTTCGCCGGACCTCAGCTGCGTCGGCTGGTGCTCGACCGCGCAGGAGTACACGAAGACCGCGACGGAGAATCGCCTACAGGTCCGCGGTCCAAGGCCCGCGCGGGTGCTCCGTGGGCTCGAGCCACAGCCGCGGCTGGAACGGTTCGTACTCGGCCGCGAACCCGTCCTCCGTCGGAAAACGACCGGCCGGATCCGGCCACAGCACCTGCAGGAACGGCACCGCCGGTTCGGTCGCCCGGTAAAACCCCCGCGCCGTGCCGAAGAAGGCTCTGTGCCAGCCCATGTCGACCGGCCGGAGCGTGAGCTTCGCCGCGCCGGCCACGGTCACCGGGGAGCCGGCCTCGAGCCGCAGCCCGGCCGCCACCTGGTCGCCGATCGCGTTCAGCAGGTCCATGCCCGAGTCCGGGTCGAGGCCGAACACGGCCAGTTCGGGTGAGCGGAACGAATGCCACAGCCCGACGGTGAACGTCCACCCCGCGCTCACGTGGTCCTCGGGGATCGCGAGCAGCCCCCAGCCCGGGTCGGCGACGTGCTCGACCAAGCCCGCGTCGACCGCGTCGAGCCGTGCGCGATCCCCGTAGTCCCGGCACACCACGCACTTGCAGGTGGTCGCGTCGTCGAGAGGCATGGCGGGAACCATATCCGGGCACTCCCGGTGACCATCGTCCACTGTGGAGTGCCCGCGTTCTCATTAAAGGGATGGTAAAGTGACGGTACGATGACTGCTGCCGCCGCCACCGCGCCACGGCACCGGTCCATCGTCGGGCTGCTGCTCGTTGTGCTGCTGACGCTGGGGATCGCCGCCCCGGGCCTGGCTGCGGAGGCTTCTCCGCAGCCGGTGCCGATTGCCGAAGCTCAACCACACTTCGTTGCCGCGCAACCGATCCGGGCCGCCGAGCCACCGCGGGCAGTCACGGCGATGCGGCCGGCGCACGACGACGCGAAACCGGCCCTGATCACCCGGCCATCCGTCCCCTTCGCCGCCCATCCCCTCCCGCTCGCCACCCCGCCCGACCAGGCCGCGGCACCTCGGCCCGATGAAACCGCCGCAGGCACCCCCGCCTCGCCGGCGCCGCACCGCGAAACGACCACCGCCACCACCGCCAGGGCCCCTCCCGCGCCCTGAGTACGTCCGAAAATCCCGTACTCACCTTGGTGGAGGTTTCCATGACCAACGGTCATGCCCTGCTGGCCGTCGGCGGCGCGTTCCTGGCAGCCGGAGTCGTCGCGCGGCTCGGCACGAAGATCGGCCTGCCCACGATCCCGCTGTTCATGCTCGCCGGCTTCGTCTTCGGCCCGCACACGCCCGGCTTGTCGCTTGTGGACGACCCCGCCGAGCTCGGTGTGCTGGCCGGGCTGGGGCTGGTGTTCCTGCTGTTCTACCTCGGGCTCGAGTTCTCCCTCGACGACCTCGCGCGCGGCGGCCGCAGACTCGCCGCGGCCGGTGTCGGCTACCTGGTGCTCAACATCGGCGGCGGGCTCGGGTTCGGCTTCGCGCTGGGCTGGGGCACGCGCGAAGCCCTGGTGATCGCCGGCGCGATCGGCATCTCGTCGTCGGCCATCGTCACCAAGCTCCTGCTCGAAACGCGCCGGATGAACAACCCCGAATCCCGCCTGATCATGGGCGTGATCGTGCTCGAAGACCTGTTCCTCGCGCTCTACCTGGCGCTGCTGCAGCCCGTGCTCAGCGGCGCCGACGGCTTCGGTGCGGCGCTGGCCGACTTCGGCAAGGCGCTCGCCTTCCTGCTGGTGCTCGCGGCGCTGGCGCGCTGGGGCGGCCGGGTGGTGTCGCGCCTGTTCGGCTCGGCCGACGACGAACTGCTCACCGTGTGTTTCGTCGGCGTCGCGGTGCTGGGCGCGGCCGTCGCCGAAGAGGTGGGGGTGTCCGACGCGATCGGCGCGTTCATGGTCGGGATGATGCTCGGCGGGTCGAAGGTCGCGCCGCGGGTGCACAAGCTGGTGCTGCCGCTGCGCGACGCGTTCGGGGCGCTGTTCTTCTTCATCTTCGGCCTGTCGATCGACCCGGGCGCCGTGGGCACCGTGGTCGTCCCCGTGCTCGCCGCGGTGGCGCTCACGCTGGTGCTCAACCTCGCGGCCGGCGCGTTCGCGGCCCGGCTGCACGGCTTCGACCGCCAGGCCGGCGTGAACATCGGCCTCACCGTGCTCACGCGCGGCGAGTTCTCGCTGGTCCTCGCCTCGCTGGCGGTGGCGGCCGGGCTCGACGAGCGCGTGGCCCCGTTCGTGGCGGGGTACGTGCTGCTCCTGGCCGTGATCGGGCCGCTCGCGGTGGTGCGCTCGGAGCGGATCACCGCGTGCGTGACGAAGCGGCTGACCAGGTTACGCGCGTGAGCGGGAGACCCCGGGCATATTCGGAAGCCAGCCCGGTCACGCACCGCTATCCTCGATACAAGTATGTCCACTCAATCCCCCCTTGAGGCACTGCGCGCGCGCCTGCCCGAGCTGATGTCGCGCGACGAGCACCGCCTGCGCCGCCGGCTCGACGGCGCGCGCCGCTCGCGTGACAAGCAGGCCGTGACCGAGCGCATCGCCGCCGACGTGACCGCGGCCGAGCTGCGGGTGCAGCGTCGGCGCGAGAGCGTGCCCAAGATCGAGTACCCCGAAGAGCTGCCGGTCAGCAAGCTCAAGGACGAGATCGGCAAGGCGATCGCTGAGAACCAGGTGGTGATCGTCGCTGGCGAGACCGGCTCGGGCAAGACGACCCAGCTGCCGAAGATCTGCCTCGAGCTGGGGCGGGGCATCCGCGGCCAGATCGGGCACACGCAGCCGCGCCGCCTGGCCGCGCGCACGGTGGCCGACCGCATCGCGAGCGAGCTGAAGACCGAGCTGGGCGACGCGGTGGGCTACAAGGTGCGCTTCACCGACCAGTCCGGCCAGAACACGCTCGTGAAGCTGATGACCGACGGCATCCTGCTCGCCGAGATCCAGACCGACCGGATGCTGCGCCAGTACGACACCCTCATCATCGACGAGGCCCACGAGCGCAGCCTCAACATCGACTTCATCCTCGGCTACGTGAAGCAGCTGCTGCCGCGCCGGCCCGACCTCAAGGTGATCATCACCTCGGCGACGATCGACCCCGAGCGCTTCTCGAAGCACTTCGACAACGCGCCGATCGTCGAGGTCTCCGGCCGCACGTACCCCGTCGAGGTGCGCTACCGGCCGATCACCGACCCGGAGGATCCCGAAGCCGACCCGGACCGCGACCAGACGCAAGGCATCCTCGACGCCGTCGCCGAGCTCAGCGCCGAAGGTCCTGGCGACGTGCTGGTGTTCCTCTCCGGCGAACGCGAGATCCGGGACACGGCCGACGCGCTCAACCGCCTCGATCTGCGGGGCACCGAGGTGCTGCCGCTCTACGCGCGGCTCTCGTCGGCCGATCAGCACCGCGTGTTCCAGCGCCACACCGGCCGCCGGATCGTGCTCGCCACGAACGTCGCCGAAACGTCGCTCACCGTGCCGGGCATCAAGTACGTGGTGGATCCGGGCAACGCGCGCATCTCGCGCTACAGCCACCGCACGAAGGTGCAGCGGCTGCCCATCGAGGCGATCTCGCAGGCCTCGGCCAACCAGCGCAAGGGGCGCAGCGGCCGCACGTCCGACGGCATCTGCATCCGGCTGTACTCCGAAGAGGACTTCGAGTCGCGGCCCGAGTTCACCGACCCGGAGATCCTGCGCACCAACCTCGCGTCGGTGATCCTGCAGATGACCTCGCTCGGTCTCGGCGACATGGCGGCGTTCCCGTTCGTGGAGCCGCCGGACCGCCGCCAGGTCACCGACGGCGTGCAGCTGCTGCAGGAGCTCGGCGCGTTCGAGCCGGACGACACCACGAAGCTCACCGAGGTCGGGCGCAAGCTGGCGCTGCTGCCGGTCGACCCGCGCATGGGCCGCATGGTGCTGGAGGCCGCGCGCAACGGCTGCGTGCGCGAGGTGATGATCATCGCCGCCGCGCTGTCCATCCAGGACCCGCGCGAGCGTCCGGCGGAGAAGCAGCAGGCCGCCGACCAGCAGCACGCGCGCTTCGCCGACCCGACGTCGGATTTCCTCGCGTACCTCAACCTGTGGGAGTACGTGAGCGAGCAGCAGAAGGCGTTGACGGGCAACCAGTTCCGCCGCCTGTGCCGCGCCGAGTACCTCAACTACCTGCGCATCCGCGAGTGGCAGGACATCTTCAGCCAGCTGCGCCAGCTGGCCAAGCCGCTCGACATCTCGCTGAGCACCACCCCGGCCGACCCGCAGCACGTGCACACGTCGCTGATCGCCGGGCTGCTCTCGCACATCGGCCTCAAGGACCCGGCGAAGGGCGACTACCTCGGGGCTCGCGGCGCGCGGTTCTCGGTGTTCCCGGGTTCGGCGCTGTTCAAGAAGCAGCCGCGCTGGGTGATGTCGGCCGAGCTGGTGGAGACCTCGCGGCTGTGGGGCCGCGTCAACGCGCGCATCGAGCCCGAGTGGGTCGAGCCGCTGGCCGCGCACGTGGTGAAGCGGTCGTATTCCGAGCCGCACTGGGAGCGCAAGCAGGGCGCGGTGATGGCGATCGAGAAGGTGACGCTCTACGGCGTGCCGCTCGTCGCCGACCGGCGCGTGAACTACGGACGCATCGACCCGGAGCTTTCGCGCGAGCTGTTCATCCGCCACGCGTTGGTGGAGGGAGACTGGCAGACCAACCACCACTTCTTCGCCGAGAACCGCGCGCTGCTCGACGAGGTCGAGGACCTGGAGAACCGCGCCCGCCGCCGCGACATCCTCGTGGACGACGAGACGCTCTTCGAGTTCTACGACCAGCGCGTGCCGGCCGATGTCGTGTCCGTGCGGCACTTCGACAGCTGGTGGAAGAAGACCCGGCGCGCCGACCCGGACCTGCTGTCGTTCGAAAAGTCCATGCTCATCAACGAGACCGCGGGCGGCGTCCGCGAATCGGACTACCCCGACTCGTGGACGCAGGGCTCGCTGGTCTTCGGCCTCACCTACCAGTTCGAGCCGGGCGCCGACGCCGACGGCGTCACCGCGCACATCCCGCTGCCCGTGCTCAACCAGGTCACGCCCGACGGCTTCGACTGGCAGGTTCCGGGCCTGCGTTCGGAACTGGTCACCTCGCTGATCAAGTCCCTCCCGAAGGCCCTGCGGCGCAACTTCGTGCCGGCGCCCGACACGGCCGCGTACGTCCTTTCGCGAGTGTCGCCTTCGGACGGGCCGTTGCTCGAGGTCCTGTCCGACGAGCTGTTCACTCTGCGGGCGGTCGACGTCCCGCTGTCGGCCTACGACCTGGCTTCGGTACCCGAGCACCTGCGGGTCACGTTCCGCGTGGTCGACGACCGCGGCCGCAAGGTGGCCGAGGGCAAGGACTTGGAGGCGCTGAAACTTCGCCTCGCGCCGAAGGTCCGCGAGACGATTTCGAAGGCCGCCAACAGCATCGAGAAGGCGGGCCTGGTGCAGCCGTCGTTCGGTTCGCTGCCCAAGGTTTTCGCGTCTACTCAACGCGGCCACGACGTGAAGGCGTATCCGGCGCTGGTCGACGAGGGTGCGACCGTGGCCGTCCGGTTGCTGGACACGCCGGGCCAGCAGTCGCACGCGATGTGGGCCGGCACGCGGCGGATGTTGCGGCTGAACCTGAACTCGCCGATGAAGTTCATCACCCGATCGCTGTCGAACTCGTCGAAGCTGGTGCTGAACCGCAATCCGCACGGCAGCGTCGCCGCGTTGCTGGAGGATTGCGTGGACTGCGCGGTCGACTCCCTGATGGCCGCCGCGGGCGGACCGGTGTGGGACGAGGCCGGGTTCGCGGTGCTGCTGGAGAAGGTCCGCGCCGGCCTCAACCCGGCGGTGCTGGCCGTGCTGACCGACGTCGAACGCATCCTGCGCGCCACGATCGACGTGGAGACCCTGCTGCCGGACACGCGCGGCCCGGCCGAGTCCCTGTCAGACATGCGCGCTCAGCTCGCCGGGTTGGTCCACGCGGGCTTCGTCACGGAGACCGGCGCCGCCCGGCTGCGCGACGTCGAGCGCTACCTGCGCGGCATCTCCCGCCGCCTGGACAAACTCGTCTCCGAACCCACCCGCGACCTGCAACGCACGGCCGACATCGCGTGGATCACGGGGGAGTACCGGTCGGCTCTGGCGTCCTTGCCACCGGGCACCTCGTCGCCCGCGCTGTCGGAAGTGCGGTGGGGGATCGAGGAACTGCGGGTTTCCTTCTTCGCGCAGACGTTGGGCACCGCGTATCCGGTGTCGTTGAAGCGGCTGACGAAGTCGCTGGACGACGCGGTGGCCGCTATTTGACGACGAGCGTCGTGGTCGCCACGCAGGCGGACACGATTCCGGCGAGTGCCGACAAGGTGGCGGCCTTGCCGCCGATACTGGTCAAGACAGTGGCCGCCGCTTTGCTCCACGCTTGCTGTTTCACGGCGAGCCTGAGCTTCTCGAACTTGTGCTGCCGAAGGTAGCAGCCGAGTAGGATGCCGTTGGCGTTGTTGCGGCACAGCTGGTTGGCGCGCGTGGGGGCGCAGCACCACATCGGTGCCTGGAACAGGCAGTAGAGCACCACGAAAACCGACATGATCGCGATCGCGCCCGGACCGACCGACGGCACGAACCAACAGCACGCGACTGCGGCGAGGACCAGATATCCCCACAGCCTGCCCAGTTTTCGTTTCGTGGCTTTCCTGATCATGCGAAGGAAACGTACTGATCATCGACCGCGGTCCGCTACCTGCGTGAGAGGGAATCCCGCGTTGTTGGCGCTGTGGGAACTGCACGGTGTGCGATCTTCGTTGCCCCGAAAGAATTTCTTCCCGCTGCGCCGTGTGGTGCCTGGGGTGGAAGGGTCAGCCGATTCCTGTGCGCAGCCGTGCCGAGTCCTGGCCCGGGGGGATGCCGAACTGGCGGCGGTATTCGCGGCTGAACTGGGAGGCGCTGTCGTAGCCCACGGCGTAGCCGATGGCGGCCACGTCGTCGTCGGTGCGGCTCAGCAGGAGCAGGCGGGCTTCCTGGAGGCGGATGTGTTTCTGGTACTGGATGGGCGTCATGGCCGTGACGGCGCGGAAGTGGCGGTGGAAGGACGATTCGCTCATCGCGGCGAGGCGGGCGAGGTCGGCGATGCGCAGGGACTGCGCGTGGTGGTCGCGGATCCAGCGGATGGCGCGGCCGACGTGCGAGAGGCTGCTGTCCGCGAGGCCGATCTGGCGGATGGTGCCGCCCTGGGCGCCTGTGATGAGGCGCCAGAGGATCTCCTTCTCGATGAGCGGCGCGAGGACGCGGCGGTCGCCCGGGTGGTCGGTGAGGCGGAGCAGGCGGACGAAGGCGTCGAGGAGTTCGGGTGACGCGTCGCTGACCGTGATGGCCGACGGGGCGGCCGGAGTGGTCGTGGTGGTGCCGGTTTCCAGCAGGAGGGCGGCGATGGCTTCGGGTTTGAGGATCAGGCCGGCGCCGAGGAACGGGTGCGTCGGGCTGGCTTCGACGAAGTGGCCTGTTACCGGCATGTCCACGGTGACGACGAGGTACTGGCCGGCGCCGTACTCGTAGGTGCGGTCGCCGGTGCCGATGCGTTTGCGGCCCTGCGCGACGACGGCGAGGACCGGGCCGGTGAGCGTGGCGGCCGGGTCGGTGGGGGCGGGTTCCTTCGACAGCATGAGGCTGCCGGGGAGGTCGGTGCGGCCGGCGTGTTCGGTGATCAGGGTGCGCAGCTCGTCGAGGGACACGGTTCGATTCGACCACGAGCTGGTGGATGGGGGCAACTGGCGATGGTGACAGGATCAGGCAAGAGGGTGGGGGTTTCGGGCTCACGGTTCGGTGCGCGGCGCTGGTGGAATCGAGGGGTCGGTGAAACTCTCGGTTGTCAGGAGAAATCCCTGTGAGTCTTGATTCTTACGTCCACCTCGGTCGGTCGGGTCTTGTGGTGAGCCCGTTCTGCCTCGGGGCGATGAACTTCGGTGAGGACACCGGTGTCGGGTGCAGTGTCGAGGAGTCGGAGAGGATCCTGCAGACCTACCTCGATCGCGGCGGGAACTTCATCGACACGGCGAACTTCTACACCAACACGCACTCGGAGAAGATCGTCGGCGATTTCCTCGCGGCGACGCCCGGGCTGCGGGATCGGGTGGTGCTGGCGACGAAGTTCTTCGTGAACCTGCACCCCGGGGATCCCAATGGTGGTGGGGCGGGGCGCAAGGCGATCCTGCACCAGCTCGATGACTCGTTGCGTCGGCTGGGGACGGATTACGTCGACGTGTACTACCTGCACAACTACGACCGGTTCACGCCGGTCGAGGAAACGCTGCGGGCGTTGGACGATCTGGTCACCGCCGGGAAGATCCGGTACGTCGGGTTTTCGGATACGCCGGCGTGGTTCACGGCGAAGGCGGCCGCCATCGCGGAGTTTCGCGGGTGGGCGCCAGTGGTGGGGTTGCAGATGGAGTATTCGTTGCTGGAGCGCACGATCGAGGGGGAGTTGCTGCCGCTGGCGGAGGACGCGGGGATCGCGATGTTGCCGTGGAGTCCGTTGAAGAGCGGGTTCCTGTCCGGCCGGTACACCCGGGATGGTGCTGCCGCGGATACGAGGCGTGGTGCTGCGTTCGGGGTGGGGCCGTCGGAAGAGGAGTTCCGGGTGATCGATGTGGTGGTCGGGATTGCGAAGGAGCTCGGGGTCAGTCCGGCGGTGGTGGCGTTGGCCTGGGTGCGGGGGCGGCCGGGGATCACGTCGACGTTGATCGGGCCGAGGAAGGTGGCGCATTTGACGGAGAATTTGGCGGCGCTGGAGGTCACCTTGAGCGCCGAACACAGCGCGGCGCTGGATGAGGTCTCAGCGCCGCGCCTCAACTTCCCGGCCGAGCTGAACCGAGACATGGCTCCGTTGTTGCGCTATGCGGGTGCGACGGTGAACGGTCGGGAACACGGCGTGTACCCACCGTTGCTCCAGGACTCGACGCGGTACTGACGCTCAGACTGAGGTCCAGCAGTACAAGTGGGCATTCGTGGGCCTGGCCTGCTTGGCGAGGGCGGCGAGTTCGTCGACGACCGGCAGGAGGTCTGCGGCGGTGGCCTCGCCGCCGAGGTCTTCGGCGTGGGACCAGAATTCGGCCAGTTCGCGGCGGCGGGGTTCGTCGGTGGTGGCGATGGCGTCGCGGAATTCGTCGGTGAGGGTGAGGACGACCACCTCGCCTTCGCCGGCTTCGGCGACGAGCTTCATGGCGCGGGGGTTGTCGGCGGCTGCTTCTTCGGTGGTGCCCGTGAGGAAGGCCTCGGCGCGGGGGACTTGGAGGTTCGGGTCGATGCCGTTGAACGCGGCCGACGGGAAGAGGGAGGCCGGGCCCGCGGGGGCTTCGAGGGAGGTTGCGGCTTCGGCGTCCGAATTGGCCGTGAAATAGGTGTATTGCATGAGGAAACTCAACCACAGGGCGCCCTGGTGGAAAAGCGGAGTGGGTTCAGGGCGCCCTGTGGGGTGAGGAGGTCAGTCGCCGGAGAAGCCCCAGAAGAAGACCTCCGTGGGGGTGCCGTTGTGGTACAGCACGAGGCTGCGGCCGGTCCAGCGTTCGCCCATCAGGTCGGCGAGGGGGCCCGAGGGGCCGGGCTGGAAGACGCGGTCGAAGTCGGCCGCCGACGGTTGGGGGGTGCCGAAGACCGTGGTGAGTTCGGTGGTGCTCAACGGGCGGATGGTGCCGACGCCGTCGGATTCGGAGATCTCGTGGGTGTCGAGGATGCTGTGGGTGCCGCAGTCCCAGAAGTTCTCGGAGTCCTTGGCGGCGTTGAGGTCGGGCAGGGATCTGGGCCGGGGCACCGGGGTGACGTACTCGGGATCGAAGTCCTCCCACGGCCACACGTAGTCGCCGCTGGACAGGAGTTGCGCCTGGACGAACTTGTGGGTTGCTTTGACGCTGCCGGCGTAGGGCGCGCGGTAGTGCCAGCCTGAGGCTCCCATGGAGATCTCCTTGTTCTGGTGGGTTATTTCGCGTCGGCGTAGGTGTCGACCGGAATGGCTTGCATCGGGAAGTGGACGGGGCAGGCGTCGCCGAAGAGCAGTTGCGCGGATTCGGTGACGGTGGACTCGATCAGGGCCGAGACCTCGGCCGCGAGTTCGGCCGGGGTGTGGACGATCACCTCGTCGTGTTGGAAGAAGACGAGGTGGGCGGGCGCGGGGAGGCGGCCGCGCAGCGTGGCGAGCAGCACGGCGGTGAGGTCGGCCGCCGAGGCCTGCACGACGAAGTTGCGCGTGAAGCGGCCCCAGCCGCGGGAGGCGCGGCGGGCGCGGGTTTCCGTGGCCTCGTCGTCGGCCAGGCCGCCGGTGAGGGCGCGCCACGCGGCGGACGGCGCCGGCGACGTGCGGCCGAGCCGGGAGCGCACGCGTTCGCCGCGCTCGCCGGCGGCCGCGGCTTGTTCCACATAGGACACGGCGTCGGGGAAGCGTTGGCGGAGCAGGGCGAGCAGGGGGCCGGCCTCGCCGGAGGTGCCGCCGTACATGGCCGACAGCATGGCGATTTTCGCGCGGGAACGGTCGTCGGAAGAACCGGAGGGCGGGGGCACGTAGCGGCCGCCCGAGAACAAGGCCTCGCCGAGCCGGGCGTAGAGGTCCGTGGCCGCCGAGACCTCAGCGAGCCGGCGGTCGCCCGACAGCGCCGTGAGCACGCGCGGCTCGAGTTGCGCCGCGTCGGCCACCACGAGTTTCCAGCCCGGGTCGGCCCGCACGCACGTGCGCAGCACCTTTGGGATCTGCAGCGCGCCACCGCCGCGGGTGGCCCAGCGGCCGGAGACCACGCCGCCGACCACGTAGTGGGGGCGGAAGCGGCCGTCGGTCACCCATTCGTCGAGCCAGGCCCAGCCGTTGGCCGAGTGCAGGCGCGAGAGTTCCTTGTACTCCAGCAGCGGCGGGACGGCGGGGTGGTCGATGTCGCGCAGCAGGTATTTCCGCGCGGCCGGCACCTCGATGCCCTCGCGGGCCAGCGCGCGGATCACGCTCGGCGAGGAATCGGGGTTCACCGGCCGGCCGCCGAACGCGTCGGTGATCCGCGCGGCCAGCGCCACCAGCGCCTTCGGCCGCTGCCCCGACGGCACCCGCGGCCCCAGCCGCGTCTCCAGCAACGCGCGGTGCAGGTCGGCCCGCCACGGCAGCCCCGCCGCCGACATCTCCGCCGCCGCCAGCGCGCTCGCCGATTCCGCCGCCAGCAGCAGCCGCATCCGGCCCGGCGCGGCCACGGCGGCCACGCGCTTCTCCTGCTCCGCGAGCACGCGCCGAGCGGCGTCGGCCACGGTGACGCCCTCGGGCAACCCCGGGCCTCGTGGCGAAAACAGCGTGGGCTGCGCCGCTTCGCCGAACGCCGGCCCGTCGTCGGGCGCCTCCTCGCCGCGCGCCCGCGCCCAGGCCGCGCGCAGGCTGCGCGACTCGCCTTCGCGCCCCTCGTACGCGAGCAGGAGCCCCTCCGCCAACCCCAGGTCGTGACAGCGCGCCAGCCGCACGCCGGCGTCGATGAGTTTCGGGTACAGCTCGTCGACCGAGGGCAGCACCCAGCGCGGCGCCTCGGCCTCCTCCAGCCGCCGCACCTCGGCCACCCAGTCGGCCGCCGACAGCCCGCGGGAGGTGCCCGCCGGTGTCGAGATCGTGTAGCCGGAGTCCTCCTCCTGGCCGGTGATCACCTGCACGCGATCATTGTGCTCGGGGGCACCGACAATTCCGGTCACCGAACCCGGCCGCCGTGGTCTGGTGCGGCCGCGCCCCGCTTGGTCTACTGTCGAGTAGCCCCCATACCGACGGTACGGGCGGCCTTCTTCCCGAAGCAGCGACGGAGGTGCGCGGATGAGGGTGTTCGGCCTCGCCGGCCAGGTCACGGACAAGGTCACCGAGACCGTGCGCAGCATCGACGTGATGCGCCGCGCCGGGTTGGTGCCGTTCCCGCGGCTCGACGAGGGCGTGCGCTCGGTCGTCGCCGTCCGCAAGTACGGGCCGTTCGCCGGCGCCAACCACATCGCCGCGCGCCGCGACCCCTCGGCCGTCGGGATCATCGACGAGGTCGGGCCGCTCACGTTCAAGCAGCTCGACGACCGCTCCAACGCGCTGGCCAGGGCCTGGTCCGAGCGCGGCCTCGGCGCGGGCACCGTGATCGCCGCCCTGTGCCGCGACCACCGCGGCCTCGTGCTCACGATGGCCGCCGCCGGCAAGCTCGGCGCGCGTCTGCTGCTGATGAACACCGGCTTCGCGAAGCCACAGCTGGCCGACGTCGCGAAGCGCGAGAAGGTGACCGCGCTGGTGTACGACCAGGAGTTCACCGACCTGCTCGACGCCATGCCCGCCGACGTCGAGCGCTACCTGGCGTGGGTCGACGAGCCGGGTGACCACACTGTGCCGGTGCTCGACGAGATCATCGCCAGCACCGACGACCGCCCGCTGCCCGCGCCCGCCAAGCCCGGCGGGTTCGTGCTGCTCACCAGCGGCACCACCGGCACCCCGAAGGGCGCGCCGCGGCCGCACACCTCGCCGCTCGCGTCGGCGCAGTTCCTCGACCGCATCCCGCTGCGCGCCGGTGAAGCCACGTACATGGGCGCGCCGCTCTTCCACGGCACCGGGCTTTCGCAGTTCATCCTCAGCTTCGCGCTCGGCTGCACGGTGGTGATGCGGCGCAAGTTCGACCCGGAGCTGACGTTGCGCGGAGTCGCCGAGCACCGCTGCACGGCGCTCGTGCTGGTCCCGACCATGCTGCAGCGCATCGTCGACCTGCCCGCTCCGGTGCGGAACAAGTACGACACGTCCTGCCTGCGGATCATCTTCGTCGCCGGGTCCGCCCTGTCGCCGGACCTGGGCAACCGCGCCAACGAACAGTTCGGCGACGTCGTGCACAACCTTTACGGCTCAACGGAAGTCGCCGTCGCGACCGTGGCCACGCCGGAAGACTGGCGCAAGGCCCCGGGCACAGTGGGGCGCGCGCCTGTGGGCTGCCGCGTGGCGCTGTACGACGAGCACGGCCGCCGCATCACCGAGCCCCACGTGACGGGCCGCGTGTTCGTGGGCAGCGGCCTCAGCTTCGGCGGCTACACCGACGGCCGCCACAAGGAAATCATCGACGGCCTCCTCTCCAGCGGCGACGTCGGCCACTTCGACTCCGACGGCCTGCTGTTCATCGACGGCCGCGACGACGAAATGATCGTCTCCGGCGGCGAAAACGTCTTCCCCGTCGAAGTCGAAAACCTCCTCGTCGAACGCGACGACGTGATCGAAGCCGCCGTGATCGGCGTCGACGACGACAAGTTCGGCCAGCGCCTCAAGGCCTTCATCGTGCGCGGCGAGAACTCGACGCTGGACGCCGACGAGGTGCGGGCGTACGTGAAGGCGAACCTGGCGCGGTACAAGGTGCCGCGGGACGTGGAGTTCCTGGCGGAACTGCCGAGGAACGCGACGGGGAAGGTGTTGCGGAGCAAGCTGAGCTGAGCTCGGCTGCGCACCATCCTCGCGGCAGCTCTGGGTCTCCGCGACCGCGACACGAGTCGCTACGGAGTGGGGTGCAGCAGTAGTTCGGCGATCGCTTGCACCCGGGAACGGGTGATGCCGGTGCGTTGTTCGACGGCCAGCGGGTGGTCGGTGGGCTCCAGCTCCACGGTCGGCCGGACGCCGACGGGTTGGCTGTGCAGGTTGGTTTTCAGGTTCAGGGTCGTGGGCTCGTAGGTGGGCAGTTCGGTGGCCAGCCAGCCGAAGTACGGCGGCTCCTGTTCCCGTGCGGGATTGGTCCAGAGTTCCGTGACGCGGGCGAAGTTGGCTTCGCTGAGCGACACCCAGACGCCCCATTCGAAGTCGTCACCGTCGTCCAGGGTCGGCAGGACCAGCCGAGCTCTGATGAAGAAGTGCTCTCGGTCGATCACGCACTGCTCGTCGCCGAGGACGGTGCCGGGTTTCCCGGCGAGGCCTTCGTGCCAGAAGGCCGGCGCGAACGTGCCGTAGCCGAGGGGGAGGTCGTCGTGGTGCCGGCCGCAACAGGAGCAGTCGAACCCCAGGTCTGTTGTCATGGGGCACAGCGTAGGGAAGCCGCGTACTTCCTTGATCTACCCGGCCGGGGTCTCGGCGGCGGGCCTCACTCCCACCCGATCCCGAAGATCCCCGGCCCGAAGTCCAGCGCCACCGCGTGCACGCCGCCCGCCGAATCGAGGCGCAGGGGGCGGCGGGAAGGGGCCGAGTCGCCGCGGGTGTAGTGCCAGCAGTGGGTGGGTTCGGCTTCCGGGGCGAAGCGGATCTCCAGCAGGTACTCGCGCACGGGCCGGCGGAATTCGCGGTAGTGCGTGGAGCGGCATTGGGGATAGGGCGGGCCCGCGTTGGTCAGCGAGTACTCGATGAGATGTGTCTCGCCGCGATCGAGGGGCCGGTCGAAGAGCAGCTCCGCCACCAGGATGCCGTGCGTGGAATCCACTTCGGAGCGCCCGACGCGGCAGTTGCGCACGGCGTGCAGTTGCGGTACGGGCGCCGCGTCGTCCTGGGCGTAGACGAGGAGCCAGCGGTCGAGGCCGTCGGTGGCGGCCTGGAAGATGGCGCGGGACGTGACGGCCCGCTGGCCGCCGTCCGCGGCGATTTCGCAGCGGTCGTGCAGGCCGACGAGTTTGAGGTGCTGCTGGCGGTCGAGCATGTTCGACGCGCCCACGCGGTCGAGCAGGGGCTGCAGGGTCTCGCGGGTGAAGGTGAGCGGTTCTTCGCCGACGCGGTCGCGGCGGGTGGCGCCGCGTGGGCGGGGCGGGGGCAGGAGGCCGAGCAGGGAGCCGGCCGGCACGTCGAGGATTTCCTCCAGCACGCGCACGGCCGAGAGCGACCCCGCGCGTTCGGGCTGGCGTTTGCCCGACTGCCAGTAGCTCAGCGCCGTAACGCTCACGGCCGCACCTCGCGCACGCAGGCGGGCCTGGATCCGGTCGAGCGACAGGCCGCTGGCGGTGATCGCCGCGCGCAGCGCGCTCGCGAACGCGGTCCGGGCGCTCTCGGCCCCGGATTCGTCCGCACGTCCACCAGCCATGGCCCCCGCCCGTGGTCTCGCCTCGCACCGTGATCAAACCCGGCCACGAAAAACCCCGAAAAGCCCGCCGTCCGCCGATCGTGGAGTCCGCCGCGGGTGTCCGAAAACCCACAGTGTCCGAACCGACACGCAGACCGTATCAGCACCCGACCAGGCACTCCGCGTCACCACTGGGGCGAACGGGCTAGTACTGGCAACTGTGAACCATTGCCCTGACCTGCGCGGGCGCGTTTGTATGGCCATCGAGCCCCGCACCGGCGATCCCGGTGCGGCGCAGCTGCTTCGGCCCCGGCCCGCGGTCCGCGCCCCGCGTACGGCCGGCGGCCGTACCCGGTACCGGTGACCCGGCGATGCCCCCAGCGCCGGGTCACCGGTCAAGGGCCACGGTGGTTACCAACCGGTAGGATCCGGCACATGGTCCTGCGGAAGAACATCCTGATCACCGGCGCCAGCTCGGGGCTCGGCGAGGGCATGGCGCGCCAGTTCGCCGCCCGCGGCCGCAACCTGGCCTTGTGCGCGCGGCGCACCGACCGCCTCGACGCCCTCGCGGCCGAGCTCAAGGCCGCCTATCCCGGCATCACGGTCCTCACCCGCCCGCTCGACGTGAACGACCACGACCGCGTGTTCACCGTCTTCGAGGAGTTCCGCGGCGAACTCGGCTCGCTCGACCGCGTGATCGTGAACGCCGGCCTCGGCAAGGGCCAGCCCGTGGGCAAGGGCCGCTTCGACGCCAACCGCGAGACGCTGGAGACCAACTTCGTCGCCGCGGCCGCGCAGATCGAGGCCGCCGTGGGCATCTTCCGCGAGCAGGAGGCGGGTCACCTCGCCGTGGTCTCGTCGTTCAGCGCGCTGCGCGGCCTGCCCAAGAACCTCACCGCGTATGCCGCTTCGAAGGCCGGGATCTCGGCGTTCGTGGCCGGCACGCGGGTGGAGCTGCGCCGCACGGCCATCAGCGTCACCGAGATCCGGCCGGGGTACATCGCGTCCGAAATGTCCGCGCGCAGCGGCAGCACGCCGTTGATGACCGGAGCCGAGAAAGGCGTGCGCGCGATGGCCCACGCGGTCGAGGCCGAGCCGAAGCTGGCGTACGTTCCTTCGTGGCCCTGGGTGCCGCTGAGCGTGGTCATGCGCTGGGCG
The DNA here is from genome assembly GCF_035918295.1 of Amycolatopsis rhabdoformis. Classification (GTDB taxonomy): domain Bacteria; phylum Actinomycetota; class Actinomycetes; order Mycobacteriales; family Pseudonocardiaceae; genus Amycolatopsis; species Amycolatopsis rhabdoformis. The sequence continues at coordinate 5,316,315 of NZ_CP142149.1, read as the reverse complement.
CCCGCCGGGCTGCTGGCCAAGTTCTCCTGACTCCCCGAAGGAGCTAGTGCGTTGGGTGCGATCTACCTCGTCCGCCACGGTCAGGCCTCGTTCGGCGCGGCCGACTACGACGCGCTGTCCGAGCGCGGTTTCGAACAGTCCACTGTGGTCGGTCGGGAGCTCGCGCGCCGCGGCGTGGAGTTCGCGCAGGTGCGCTCCGGCACGCTGGCCCGCCAGCGCGACACGGCCGCGACCGCGCTGAAGGTGCTCGGCTCCGACGTGCCGGTGGTCGAAGACCCGCGGTGGAACGAATACGACCACGTCGACATTTCGCGCCACCACGCCGGCGGCGCCCCGCAACAGGATTCGCGCGAGTACCAGGGCCTGCTCGACGCCGCGCTCGGCTCGTGGGTCGCGGCCGGCGCCGACGGGCCCTGCGCCGAGCCGTGGCCGGCGTTCCTCGCGCGCTGCACGGCCGGCCTCACCGACCTCGTGCAGGAGCTCGGCAAGGGTGAACACGCGCTCGTGTTCACCTCCGGCGGCGTGATCGGCACGCTCGCCGGCGCGATCCTGGGCGTGCCCGAGGTCGGCCTGCTGAAGTTCAACCGCGTCACCGTGAACACCGGCATCACCAAGCTCACCTCGGGCCGCGGTGGCGTGAACCTGTTGACCTTCAACGAACACCCGCACTTCGAAGCGGAGGCGGCGCAGCTGCTCACCTACCGGTAGGAGGTCGTGATGGAGTTCGGACAAGTCGAGGTGGTCCCGGTCAACGGCCACGCGCCCGAAGACGTGGTGGTCGACGCCGAAGGCCGGGTCTACACCGGCGTCGACGACGGCCGCGTGCTGCGGGTGAGCCCCGACGGCCGCCACCTCGACGTGCTCGGCGACACCGGCGGCCGCCCGCTGGGCCTCGAGCTCTACGGCGACGACCTGCTCATCTGCGACGCCCGCGCCGGCCTCCTCACCATGCCCCTGGCCGGCGGGCCGGTGCGCACGCTCGCCACCTCGGCCGCCGGTCTCGACCTCGTGTTCTGCAACAACGCCGCCGTCGCCACCGACGGCACCATCTACTTCACCGACTCCTCCCGCCACTTCGGCATCGACCGCTGGCGCGACGAGCTCATAGAACAGACGGCGACCGGCCGGCTCCTGCGCCGTACTCCGGACGGCGCCATCGATCTCATCGCCGACGGCCTCCAGTTCGCCAACGGCGTGGCCCTGCCCCCGGACGAGTCCTTCGTCGCCGTCGCCGAAACCGGCGAGTTCCGCGTGGACCGCTTCTGGCTCCACGGCACCACCCAGGGCCGCCGCGACACCCTCGTCGACGGTCTCCCCGGCTTCCCCGACAACATCGCCACCGGCAGCGACGGCCTGATCTGGGTCACGCAAGCCTCCCCGCGCGTGCCCTCGCTCGACGCTGTCCGCCGGCTGCCCGAGGTTTTGCGGGCAGCCGTGCGCGCGCTGCCGACTTCTCTGCAGCCCTCGCCGAAACGCCAGGTCGGCGTGCTCGGCATCGCCGCCGACGGCGCCGTCGAACACGACCTCTGGGGCGAGATCCCCGGCTTCCACATGCTCGTCGGCGTACGCGAGCACGCGGGCCGGCTGTGGTTCGGCTCGCTGGAAGGCTCCGCGATCGCCTGCACGGACGTGCCCCGCGTGTGATCAGATGTCCGCGCACGCTTTCCCGCGGATCTTCTGAGGAGCACGTTGTGGCGGACGACCTGGCCGAGCTCTTGTTCAAAGCCACCCGCGGCGGCCCCGCCGTGGCGCCCGTGCCGTTGAGCGAGCTGGGTGAGGCCCGCGCCGTCGCGCGCGCGACCCGCGACCTCACGCTGGCCGCCGGTGACACGGTGGCGGGTTACAAGGTCGGGCTCACGAACCAACCCGCCCGCGATGCCTACGGCGCCACCGAACCCGCCGCCGGCTGCGTGTACGCGTCCACCGTGCTGACCGCCGGCGAGACCGTGCCGACGGCCGCGCTGTTCGCGCCACGCGCGGAAATCGAGATCGCCTTCGTCCTCGGCCGTACACTTTCCGGCCCCGGCGTGACCGCCGACGACGTCCGCGCCGCCACCGACGCGATCGCCCCGGCCTTCGAAATCGTCGACTCCCGCTGGGACGGCGGCCCCACCAGCCTCGCCCTGCTCGTCGCCGACAACACCCTCGCGTCCCACGCCGTGATCGGCCCGCGATTCCCGGTGCCGCCGGACTTCTCGGACCTCACCTGCACCCTGACGATCGGCGACCGCACCGCGCCGGGCTCGGTGTCCGCGGTGATGAACGGCGACCCGCTCGCCGCCGTCGCGTGGCTCGCGAACCACCTGGCCGCGGCCGGCGAGGAGCTCCCGGCCGGCTCGGTGGTCCTCACCGGCACCCTGTGCGCGCCGACGCCGTTCACCGGCGGGGAGACGCTGGTGGCCGAGGTGTCGGGAATGGGCACGCTCACGCTGCCGACTTCGTGACCCTCACGCGTCGCGCCGCGGCGTAAGCAGCTCCTTCGAAAGCAGCTCTTCGGTTTCGGCCGCGGTGAGGGCTTGCTTGGCGAGCTGGCGGGCCGCCGTGGTGTATTCGGTCACGGCGTCGTCCGAGGTGAGGTACACGGTGGTGTGCCGGTGGCGCAGGGCGACGATCGGTTTGCGGCCGGGCGTGCGGTACACGACGAAGCCGGGTAGATCGTGTTGTTCTTCCGGCACCAGGCGGATTCGGGCGTCGGCCATGCGGTCACGCAGGTGTTCGTGCTGGGCGGACAGGGTCGCGGGCTCGATGGCCGGGTTGGTGAGGCAGCGGGGGCCGATGAACCACTCGCGGATCGCCGGCTCGGGGCCGGGCGCTTGGTCGGCCTCGGCGGTCAGCTCGAAGAGGTAGCTTTCCGGACTGGTACCGGGCGGTGCGGTCTGCCGGACCATGTCCCACGTGTAGGCGCGCGTCTGCAGGTGCACCGGCAAGAACGTCGGCGCCCACTCGGTGATCTTCGTCGCCGAGCGGGTGTACGCGATCGCCAGCCGCGCGGGGCGCAGCGGCAGGATCTCGGCGTGCATCGAGGTGGACGCGTTGGCCGCCAAGGTGAGCAGCCGGTCGTACTCGGGCGACGGCAACCGCAACAGCCCCAACATGAACGACAACTTGTCCACCGGCGGCAACCTGCGCCCGCCCTCCCAGTTCGCCAGACTGCCGACGGGCACCCCGGCCCGGCGAGCCAGCTCGCGGACGCCGAACTTCGCCTGCTCACGCGCGGCCTTCATACCCGCGCCCAGCTCGATCAGCACGGGGGAGAGAGGGGTCGACTCGGTTCTCATCGTGACCTTCTTGCTGGGCCGGTGTTCTTGGGGCGGTGCTGGGGTGTTGCTGTCGAGTGTTGCTGCTGGGCTGGTGTTGCTCGGCTGGTGGTGCAGGGCTGGTGTTGCCGGGTTCGGCACCGAGCCCCGACGAACCCGCCCCCCTGCGCGAAGCGGTGCGAGGGAGCGCAGGGAGGCCGTCGGGGCTCGGGCCCTGTGCCCGCCCCAGCCGTGCTGCGGACACAGTCTGGGAACCCGGCCGGTGCGGTGTCGGGGCAACCGCACCAGCCGGGCGCTTGATCGGTACCAGTGGTTCCAACTGGTACCGGAACCAATAGTGCAGGTTGGTACCGGAGGGGGCAATGGCTCGATCGGGTGATCGCGCTGACGTGAGAATCTGTGCGTATTCTCTGGACCATGGCTGGTACCAGGGGAACCAAAGCGGCGACGCTCGGCGCTCAGATGCGCGAGGCACGTCGGCAATACCTGCCCGACAGCACTGCGCGATCGATGTGCGACCTGCTCGGGGTCAAACACCCCACGGTGTCTCGCTGGGAAACCGGCGAGCGCAGCCCTCGGCCAGAAGATGTGGCCGCATACTTGACCGCGGTCGGCACGCCGGCCGAGCTGCGCGAGCAGTTGGTCGAGATGCCCCGCGACACCAGCCGGAAGCCATGGCTCACCATGAGTGTGGGCAGGAACCAGAATGATCAGGGCCAGTATGCGGCGATGCTGGAGATCGAGCGCACCGCGAAGGACCTCATTCACGTTGCCCCATTGCTGGTTCCGGGACTTCTCCAAACCCCCGAATATGCTCGCGCGCTCTACCTTGAGGGTGGCGTTTTGCCGGATCTCGTCGATACGCGGGTTGCGGTTCGGATCGGCCGCCAAGCGGCGCTCATCCGACGGGACCCCTTGTCACTGCGCGCTTTTATCTGGGAACCGGTGCTGCACAGTTTGCTGGGCGGCGAGCAGGTGATGACCGATCAGCTCGCGCATCTGCTCGAAGCAGGGCAGCGCGACAACATCGATGTTCGCATCATTCCCACTCGAGCCAGGTGGAATCCTGGTTGGGAAGGACCCTTCAGCGTGGCGACCTTCCCTGAAGCGGTTGAGCGGGAACCGGTTGTGCAACTGGAGAACAAGGTTTCCGCTCTCTACCTCGATGCCGCGGATGAGGTTGCGCCTTATCTGGCTGCTGGGGTGAGGGCGGAGAAGGTGGCGATGAGCTCCGAGGCGTCAGCGGAGCTGATTGCCAATGTCATCGACGGCAAGGAGAAGGCATCATGACCGAACCCGGTAGGGTCGGAGGCTGGCGGACCTCGAGTTACAGCACTGAGGGACAGGATTGTGTCGAGGTGAACATGCCTGCCAGTGTTGGTGAGTGGCGGAAGTCGACCTTTAGCGGTCAGGGCCAGGACTGTGTCGAGGTGAAGATCGATCGCGTGATCGGGGTGCGGGACACGAAGGACCGGGCCGGTGGTGAGCTGGCGGTCGCGGGTGCGGCGTGGCGGGCGTTGACTGAGAAGATCGTGCGCGACTGACAAAACATATCCTGATGCCCCGGCGCACCCCAGCCGCGCCGGGGCATCAGTCTGTCCTGTGACTTCTTACCGGCCGGTCCACTGTGGACTGCGCCCGGCCGACCAGGCGGCGTAGAACTCCTTGTGGTCGTGCGCCGTCATCAGCAGGGCCTGGGTCATGGCTTCGAGCTCGATCGACGAGCCGAGGTCCATGTCGAGCTCGCGGGTGAGCAGGACCTTGGTGGTGGAGTAGGCCAGCGCGGGGCCGTCGGCCAGGCGGCGGGCCAGCGCGGCCGCCGTCGAGGCCAGCGCGTCGTCCTCGACGACCGAGGACGCCAGGCCGATGGTCTCGGCGCGCGCCGACTCGAGTTTGTCGCCCAGCATCAGCAGTTCCGTGGCGCGGCCGAGGCCCACCAGCCGGGGCAGGAGGTAGGCCGAGCCCATGTCCGCGCCGGCGAGGCCGACCTTCGTGAAGAGGAACGCGAACTTCGCCGACTTGGCCAGGATCCGGAAGTCCGACGCCAGGGCGATGACCGAGCCGGCGCCCGCGGCCACGCCGTTGATCGCGGCGATCACCGGGATCGGGGTCTCGCGCAGGGCCTTCACCACGGCGCCGGTCATGCGCGTGAACTCGAGCAGCTCGGCCGTTTCCATCTTCTGGAGCTCGCCGATGATCTCCTCGACGTCGCCGCCCGAGCAGAAGCCGCGGCCCTGGCCGGTGATCACGAGCACCTTCACGTCGCCGCGGTGGGGCAGTTCGGCGACCAGGTCCCGCAGGTCGGCGTAGACGTCGAACGTCAGCGCGTTGAGCTTTTCGGGGCGGTTGAAGGTCAGCGTCGCGACGCCGTCGTCGACCGTGAACTCGAAGTGGTCCCACGACTTCGTGAGCGGGGGCGTCGCGCGGAACGGGCTCATTTCTGGATTCCTCCACCATCGAGTACGAGGGTCTGTCCGTTGATCGAGGCCGCTTCTTCGGCGGCGAAGAACGCCACCGCGAAGGCGACCTCGGCGGGTTCGAGCAGCCGGCCGAGCGGCGACGCGGCGGCGAGGGCGGCTTCGGCTTCGGCCTCGTCGCGGCCGGTGCGTTCGCGGATGCGGGCGACCGAGTCGGCCGTCATGTCGGTGCGCACGAAGGCGGGGCACACGGCGTTGGCGGTGACGCCGGTGCCGGTGATCTCCGCGGCCACCGCGCGCATCAGGCCGACGGCCGCGTGCTTCGAGGCCGTGTAACCCGTGGTGTAGCGGTAGCCGACGTGCCCGGCCGTGGAGGCGACCGTGACGATCCGGCCGCGGTCGCGGGAACGCATGCCGGGCAGCACCTCGCGGGTGCAGAGGAACGCGCCGGTGGCGTTGACGTCGAACTGGGTGCGCCAGTCGGCCAGCGTCGTCTTGGCGGTGGGGGCGCTGGAGGAGATGCCGGCGTTGTTCACCAGGACGTCGACGGGGCCCAGGTTCGCGAAGTACGCGCGCACGGCTTCTTCGTCGGTCACGTCGCACTCGCGTCTGCCGGGCGCGTGCACCGTGTCGCCCGCTTTCGCGAAGTGCTCGGCGATGGCTGCGCCGATACCGCGAGTGCCGCCGGTGACGACCACCAGCCGATTCATCCGAGCCTCCTGACCGCGTCCTTGCTTCGAAAGCTACACCGCAGCGGGCTGAGGTGTATAGAGTCGGGGCTGTGTCCGAACCGCCCGCGCCCGAACCGCCGCCGACCGGCCCGCAGGAGCTGGTCATGACCTTGCTCGGCAGCTACGTGCAGCCGCGCGAGAGCCGTCGGGTGTGGTCGGGCGGCCTGGTGACGCTGCTCACCGAGCTGGGGTTCTCCGACGGCGCGGCCCGCATCGCGCTCACCCGCCTGGTGAACCGCGACCTGCTGGCCCGCCACCGCGAAGGCCGGCTGGTGCACTACTCGCTGACCGGCCGCACGGTGGCGGTGCTGGCCGACGGCGACCGGCGCATCTTCAGCCTCGGCCGGCGCGACCGGCCCGCCGGCACGTGGACGGTGCTGTGGCAGAGCATCCCCGAAACCCGCCGCCAGTCCCGCGAGACGCTGGTGCGGCGCCTGCGGTTCCTCGGTTTCGGCCCGGTGCAGGACGGCACGTGGCTCGCGCCGCACGACCGGGAGGCCGAGGTGCTGGAGCTGCTGGCCGAGCTGGGCGTGACCGAACACGCCGGACTGATGCTGGGCACGCCGTCGGCAGCGCTCGACGTGCGCCGCTTCGCCGGGCGCGCCTGGGACCTCGACGAGCTGTCGGCGCGCTACGACGCGTTCGTGACCGAGTTCGGGGACAGCCCGGATGATCTTCCCGACGCGCAGGCGTTTACCGTGCGGACGAGACTGGTGCACGAGTTCCGCGTGTTCCCGTCGCTCGACCCCGAGCTGCCCGGCGAGCTGATCCCCGCGCCGGGCCGGCGGGCGGCGGCCGTGGAGCTCTTCCACGACCTGTACGCCGCTCTCGCTCCCGCGGCGCAGCGGCACTTCGACCAGGCCGTGCGCGCCGGCGACTTCGACTGATCTTCCGAACGATTATCGACGAGGTGAGGACACCGTGACCCAGACCGACGACACGCAGGCCGCGCTGAGCTACACGTCGTACCTTGCGCTCGACGAGGTGCTCGGCGCCCAGCGGCCGCGTTCCGACGAGCACGACGAGCTGCTCTTCATCGTGATCCACCAGGTCTACGAGCTGTGGTTCAAGCAGACCCTGCACGAGGCGGAGTTCCTGCAGAGCAACCTCGAAGCCGGCAACACCGCGCACGCGATCCGTACGCTGCGGCGCATCCTCACGGTGCTGAAGGTGATCGTCGCGCAGCTCGACGTGCTGGAGACCATGACACCCAGCCAGTTCACGAGCTTCCGGGCTCGCCTCGACCAGTCGAGTGGCTTCCAGTCGGCGCAGTTCCGCGAGCTGGAGGCGGTGCTCGGCCGGCGCGACGAGCGCGTGTTCGCGCACTACCCCGAAGGCGGCGAACAGCGGGAGCGGATCGCGGCCGCGATGCGGCGGCCGTCGGTGTTCGATTCGTTCCTCAAATACCTCGCGAACAGCGGTTATGCCGTGGACGGTGAGCGAGACGTCACCCGGCCGGTGGCACCGTCGCCCGAACTGCAGGCGGTACTGCTGAAGGTCTACCAGGACGACGGCGGCCCCTCGGTGGTCGCGGAGTGTCTCGTCGACCTCGACGAAGGGATGCAGGAGTGGCGCTACCGGCACGTGAAGATGGTCGAGCGGACCATCGGCGACAAGACCGGGACGGGCGGGTCGTCGGGCGCGACCTACCTGCGGACCACCCTCTTCCACCCGATGTTCCCGGACCTGTGGGCAGTGCGGAGCAAGCTGTGACGACGCTCGACTCGTTGCGCGCCGACGACAACGCGCTGGCGCCGCACTACTCGCGCTTCGGCGTGGCCGATCGGCTGCTGCTCTCGGCGCACTCGCACCAGGCTTGGCCCGACGTCGCGGAGGAAGGGCTGCTGGAGGCGTTCGCCGACGCGGCGCGCGACGTCGACGAGAAGTGGTCGGCCGCGTTCGCGAAGGCCGACGAGCTGCGGGGCGGGTACCGGGCGCTGCTGGCCGATCCGCACGGTGAATACGCGCTCGGCGCCAACACCCACGAGCTGGTGATCCGGTTCCTGTCGGCGATCGACCTGCGCGCGCGGCCGCGGCTGGTGACCACCGGCGGCGAGTTCCACACGCTGCGCCGCCAGCTCGCGCGGCTGGAGGAAGAAGGCTTGGAGGTCGTGCGGGTGCCGGTGGAGCCGGTGCCGACGCTGGCCGAACGCGTGGCCGCGGAGGTCTCGAAGGACACCGCGGGCACCGCGGCCGTGCTGGTGTCCGCGGTGCTGTTCGAGACCGCCAGGCTCGTGCCGGGGCTCGCGCACCTGGCGGACGTGTGCCGCTCGGCCAACGTGGAGCTGCTCGTGGATGCCTACCACGCGCTGGGCGTGGTGCCCTTTTCGCTGCACGACCTGGGGCTCACCAACGCGTGGGTGGTCGGCGGCGGCTACAAGTACCTGCAGCTCGGCGAGGGCAACTGCTTCCTGCGGCTGCCGGCCCACGCGCAGGAGCTGCGGCCGGTCGTCACCGGCTGGTACGCGGAGTTCGGCGCGCTGGCCGATCGCCAGCGGTCGGATCTGGTCGTCTACGCCACCGGCGGTGACCGGTTCGCCGGAGCGACGTACGACCCGTCGAGCCACTACCGCGGAGTGCGGGTGCAGCAGTTCTTCGCGGCGCAGGGGTTGACGCCGGAATTCCTGCGGGAGGTGTCTCAGCACCAGGTGGGCTTGCTGGCGCGGTGCTTCGACGAGCTCGGTCTGCCCGAGGACGTCGTCACGCGCGATCGGGAGACACCGCCGGGGATGATCGGCGGGTTCCTTTCGCTGCGCAGCGCCTCGGCCGGGGCGCTGCAGCAGGCGCTGGCCGAGGCGGGCGTGCGCACCGACAGCAGAGGCTCCTACCTGCGGTTCGGGCCCGCGCCGTACCTGTCGGACGCGCAGCTGGAAGCCGCGATGGCGACGCTCGGCAAAGTCGTCGCCGGCTGACCGACGACCTGCGGTGGTCGGTTCGCGCGGATGGCTCTAGGTTGGCGGTGTGCGGGGTGGACGACCTTCACCCGGCACACCACCTTCCGGAGCACGCGGCCACGAGCCGCGAGCGGTCAGACAAGGGAGTCACCACCGTGACCGAAGGCGTGTTCGGCCGGCACAGCGGCCATGAGCAGGTCGTGTACTGCCACGACGAGGCCAGCGGCCTCAAAGCCATCATCGGCATCTACTCCACCGCACTGGGCCCCGCGCTCGGCGGCACCCGCTTCTACCCCTACGCCACGGAAGACGCCGCGCTCGACGACGTGCTGGCGCTCTCCAAGGGGATGGCGTACAAGAACGCGCTGGCCGGGCTCGACCTCGGCGGCGGCAAGGCCGTGATCCTCGGCGATCCGGCCAAGGTGAAGTCCGAAGCGCTGCTGCGTGCCTACGGCCGCTTCGTGCAGTCGCTCGGCGGCCGCTACATCACGGCCTGCGACGTGGGCACCTACGTGCAGGACATGGACGTGGTGGCCCGCGAGACCCGCTTCGTCACCGGCCGCTCGCCCGAAGACGGCGGCGCCGGCGACTCCTCCGTGCTCACCGCGTACGGCGTGTACCAGGGCATGCGCGCTTCGGCCGACCACGTGTGGGGCGTGCCCGAGCTGGCCGGCCGCCGCGTCGGCGTGGCCGGCGTCGGCAAGGTCGGCCACATCCTGGTGGGCCACCTCGTGGAAGCCGGCGCACAGGTCGTGATCACCGATGTGTCCGCGCTCGCGGTTTCGCGGACCCAGGCGGCCTACCCCGGCGTCGAGGTGGTGTCCGATGTGGACGCTCTCATCGGGACGGACCTCGACGTGTTCGCGCCCTGCGCCCTCGGTGGGGTGCTCACGGACGAGACCGTGGCCCGGTTGCAGGCCCGCATCGTCTGCGGCGCCGCGAACAACCAGCTCGCCCACCCGGGCGTCGACAAGCTCCTCGCCGACCGCGACATCCTCTTCGCCCCCGACTACCTCGTGAACGCCGGCGGCGTGATCCAGGTCGACGACGAACGCCACGGCTTCGACTTCGCCCGCGCCCAGCGCAAGACCACGGCCATCTTCGACACCACGAAGGCCGTGTACGCCCTGGCCCGCGCCGACGGCGTCCCCCCGGCCGCCGCGGCCGACCGCCTGGCCGAACGCCGCATGGCCGACGTCGGCCGGCTGCGCTCGATCCTCACGGTCTGACCGGATTTTCACCGGCGGGCGTCCGGGCTTCACCGGGCGCCCGCTCCCGCTCCGAGAACGACGACGGCCCCCTCACCACGCGGTGAGGGGGCCGTCGTCGTCGGACCGCGGTCAGCCGCTCTTGCGGCGGAACGTCCGCTTGTTCGCGGCGGGGCCGTGGGCGTGCTGGTTCTTGCCGCCGCCGGTTTCGTGGGCGGAGCCGGAGCGGGCGTGGGCCTGCTTGCGTTCCAGGGCTTCGCGGAACTTGCGCTTGACGTCGTCCTCCTCGCCGCTGGGCGAGGGTTGCGGATCACTCATTCTTACCTCCGAAGGTGACGACGTGTGACCGTCCCAGCCTGGCACCGCGCCGAACCCGACGCGAGTCGATTTCGCCACACCGGGACACCCCAGCCTACCGACATGCCGGTACCCCGTCCGGGAACGGCCAACGGTCGGGTTGGCCGCTCCGGACGGGGTACCGGCCGGGCCGATCAGGCGGAGGCGGCGTGATCGGCCCGCCGCTGTCCGGCGGTTCGCGGCGAGGGGACGGACGCCACGAGCCGGTCCGGCCGCGCGGGGCCGCGGTGGCGTGCGCGGGCCACCGCGGTCGTCACGGGCCGAGACAGCAAGCCCAGAACCAGGGCGGCGACGAGCACCAGGGCGGCGCGGCCGCTCGCGGGGTCGAAAACCAGCGCGCCGGCGCGGCCGAGCACGAAACCGGACTCGAGCGCCCAGGCCACGGCCGCGATACCGGCCGCCGCGACCGGGGCCGTGGTCGCGGCGGCGGCGATCACGACCAGGGCCAGCGGCACGAGCGCGTAGAGCGGGTGCGCGGTCGCCCCCGCGACGTCCGCGCCGATCGCCACGGCCACCACGGCCGCGCAGCCGAACGGGAAACCGAAACCACCGGTGATGCGCATGCCTCCAGCTCAGCGCGCGCACCGCTTCCCCACGAGAGCCGCGAACGCTTTCCCTACAGGCCGCGCGGAGTTCTTGACGCGTTATTGACTGCGGTTCGCCGTGCGCACGATCGCGCCCACGATCTCCGGCCACAGCGGCTCCGGCAGGTCGTGGCCCATGCCCGCCACGACCACCAGCTCGGCGTCCGGGATGGCGGCCGCGGTGGCCTTGCCGCCGCTGATGTCGATCATCGGGTCGGCGTCGCCGTGGACGACGGCGGTGGGCAGGCGCAGGGAGCGCAGGGCCTCCGTGCGGTCACCCGAGGCGACGATGGCCGCGGCCTGGCGCAGCGTGCCCGTCGGGTGCTGCGCGCGGTCGTAACCCCGGGTGGCCTTCATCCGCAATTGCTCGTCGGTCGCCGGGTAGCCCGGCGAGCCCGTGGTGCGGTAGGAGGCGATGCTCTGCTCGATGGCCTCTTCGCGCGTGGCGGCGGGCGGCCGGGTGAGGGTGGCCAGCGCGGCGGGCGAGGTGTGCCCGACGGTGGGATCGCCGGTCGTCGACATGATCGACGTGAGGCTCAGCAGCCGCGTCGGGTGGTCGAGCGCGAGCTGCTGCACGACCATGCCGCCCATCGACGCGCCGACCACGTGCGCCTGAGCGAAGCCGAGCGCGTCGAACAGGCCGGCGGTGTCGTCGGCGAGGTCCGAGAGCAGGTACGGCGGCGACGCCTGCCCGGCCGCGATGCCCGCGAGGTCCGGTGCGCCGAGCTCGTCGAGGTAGGTCGAGAGGCCGATGTCGCGGTTGTCGAAGCGGACGACGAAGAAGCCGTGGCTCGCGATCAGCTCGCAGAACCCGGTTTCCCAGGTCACCATCTGGGCGCCGAGGCCCATCACCAACACGAGCGGCGGGTGCGCGGGGTCGCCGAACGTGTCGTACTCGAGTTCGAGGCCGTTGGCCAGGGCACGGGACATGCCCTGATCCTGCCCTAGATCCCCGAATCCTGGCACGGGCCGGAAGAATCCGGATACGGTACCTCGCATGCCGTCTTCGTCCCCGCGGGCCGGGAACCGCCCTCGTTCGCGCGCGGCCGCGGGACTGCCTGCCATCACCGCGGAGAAGGTGATCGACGCGGCGGTGGCGCTCACCGCCGAGCGCGGCCTCGACAACTGGACGCTGCGCCAGCTCGCGGCGGCGGTCGATGCGTACCCGGCGGTGATCTACCACCACGTCGGTGATCGCGACGCGGTGGTGGCCGCGGTGCTCGACCGCGTGGTCGGGCTCCTGGCCCTGCCGGACGAGAACCTGCCGTGGCAGGAGTGGTTCGCCGAGCTGCTGGCCGACCTGCGCACGGTGCTGCGCGCCCACCCCGGCACGGCGCGGCGGCTGGTGCTGTTCGGCCCGTCGGTCTCGGCCGCCACGGTCACCATCGACCGCGGCATCGGCGTGCTGCTCGCCGCCGGCTTCGGCGAAGAGGCCGTGCTGGCCTACAACCTGCTCGTGGCCACGGCGTGCCAGTTCGTCGCGATGGAAGACGACCGCGAGAGCACGCTCGCGCTGCGCCTGGACAACACCGAGGAGTACGCGACCTACGGCGACCGCACCGACCTGCCCGGCATGGCGGCCCACGGGCGCGCGATGCGGGAGCTGCTCAGCGACCCGGAGGTGGCCGCCGGCTGGTTCACCCGGCTCTACGACTACGCGGTGCACCGGTGCGTCGACGGGCTCGCACACCGGCTGGCCGAGCTCGAGGCCGGCACACCCGCCTGAACCCCGCTTCCGTCGTGGGCCGAACGTGTGAGCGCGCTGGGGTGAACCGGCGGAAACTGACACCGAACCCACGTCGACCAGGCGTAACGTGGAGGGGAGCCGGGGGTCGCGAGGCTTCCGGCCGGGGCCCCCGGCACTTTCCTCCCCCTCGTGGTGCCGGGGGTTCCGCTATTCCGCGGACGGTTCGCCCTGGATCAGCGGGAACACCTCGCCGATCAGCGTGACCAGCGATTTGCTCAGCAGCGTGTGCACCTGGTCGCGGCTGAGCGCGTCGCGCACGAGCCACTCCCGCCCCGCGGCCTTCACCATGCCGGCGAACGCGCGCACGGCCGCGTTCAGCTCCTCGCCGTGCTCGCTGTCGCGCGAGAGCCCCACGGCTTCCAGCACCCGGTCGGCCGACTCGCGGTCGGCCTGCTCGAGGATCCGGTCGACCTCCGGGTCACGCCCGATGCCCTCGGGTGCGATCGCGGCGAGCCACGTCTTCTCCTGCGAGCGCACCATGTCGAGGAACCAGTCGATGGCCACGTCGGCGCGCAGTTCGAGCGGACCCTCGGGCAGGATCTCGATCGCGAGCCGCGGCACGGTGAGCGCGCGCCGCACGATTTCCAGGTACAGCTCGCGTTTCGTGCCGAAGTAGTGGTTGATCAACCCCCGCGCGACCCCGGCGGCCGCGGCGATGTCCGAAGTGGACACCGCCGAGTAGGGCCGTTCGCCGAACAGGCGCGCCGCGCAGGTGTAGATCTGTTCTCTGCGCTCGTCCGGTTCCAGTCTCCGCCATTTCGGCGCCGGTTCCGTATTCATACGTAATATTTTCGCATGATCGGTTCAGCAGGGCCGAGCGATCCACGGCGATGTCGCGCGCCGGGACACCATCGGTTGGCTACCGTCCGGTACGGGTTGACTGACGCGCAAGTCAGCCGCGGCGAAACTCAGTCCGGCAGCTCGATCGGGGCCAGATCGTCGAACAGGTCACCGGGACCGGGGTTGGCGGGCGCCGACTCGCCGCCGAAGTGGTGCTGCACGCCCCACACCGCGTTGAGCGCCGTCTGCACCGCGCCCTCGGCCCAGCCCGCGGTCCACGAAACGTCGTCGCCGGCCAGGAACAACCCGCGGTAGCGCTCGGGCAGCGCGTCCTGCTTGAAGTGCGTGAACAGCCGGTACTGGTAGCGGTAGTGGCCGGGCAGGTTCGCCTTGAACGCGCCCATGAAGTGCGGTTCCGCCTCCCACGACACCGTGACCGGGTCGCCCACCAGGTGCTTGCGCACGTCGACGCCGGGGTAGATCTCGCGCAGCGACTGCAGCATCACCTCCACGCGCTCGGACACGCTGAGCGGCAGCCACTTCAGCGAATCGTCGGCCCAGGTGTAGGAAAGGCAGATCACGGCGGGCTTGTCCGGATCGTCGCCGAGCAGGTAGGTACCACGCGGCATCCGGTCGGTCAGCGTCATGCTCATGGTGTCGCGCCCGGTCACCGGGTCGCGGTCGAGCCAGAACGGGCGGTCCACCGGCACGAAGACCTTCGAGGACTCCATGTAGTGCGTGCGCTCGATCGCTGTCCAGTGGTCGATCGGGAACAGCGCCTCGTCGCATTCGATCTTGGACAGCAGCATCCAGCTCTGCGCGGTGAACACCGCGGCGCGGAAGGTGCGGATGTGGCCCGACGCGTCGGTCACGGTCACGTTGTTCGGCGCTGTGCGGTGCAGCCGCGTGACGCCCGGGCGCGGCCGGCCGTCCTCGTGCAGCGTGGCGAGGCTCGTGCCGGCGGGCCAGTGCGCGAGCGTTTCCGGGGCGTGCTCCCACAACCGCAGCGGCAGTTGCCGGCTGCCGCCCGTGATGCTGCGGTGCTCGTCGTCGGCGCCGGTGTACACCACGCGCAGGATCTCCAGGATGGAGTTGGGGAAATCGGTGTCCCAGCCGCCGGTGCCGAAGCCGACCTGGCCGAAGATCTCGCGGTGGCGGAACGACGCGAACGCCGGCGAATCGCACAGGAACCCGTAGAACGTCTGGTTGTCCAGCCGCGGCACGAGCTCGTTCCACACACGCTTGATCGTTTTCGCGTCCCGGTCCCGGATCGCGGTCTGCATCTCGGCGAACGACGCGTGTTCGTCGAGCGTGCGCTGCCACGCCTTCGCGACCTCCGAGAACACGGCCGGCAGATCGTCCGGCGTGCGCGCGTAGTGGCTCTGGCCCTTGAGGTCCACGACCGTGCTCGAGGTCGCGTCCGCGAGCGGGTTCGGGAACGGCGAGGTTTCGAGGCCGACTTTGTCGATGTAGTGGAACAACGCGGTGGAGGCCGGCGGGAAGCGCATCGCGCCCATCTCCGCGACCACGTCGTCGGGCAGGCCGGGGAAGTGGTGCGTGCGCAGGCGGCCGCCGAGCTCGGCGATCTCGTAGACCACCGGCCGCAGCCCGAGTTTCATGAGCTCGTACGCGGTGACGATGCCGGACAGTCCGCCGCCGATCACGGCGACCTCCGTGCCGTGGTGCTCGGCCGGAACGGTGCCGAGGCCGGCCGGGTGGGTGAGGTAGTCGTCGTAGGCGAACGGGAAGTCGGGGCCGAACATGGTGATCGGACGCCCGGCCGGCTCGTCCGTGGGGATCGCGGTCGGGACGGCGGAAGTCATGCCGGGGGTCCTTCGGTCAGGGAGCGGTACAGGGCGGGCCGGCGGTCGGCCAGGTAGGTGTTCGGCGGTTGCGTGAACACGGTGCCGTCGATTTCGGAGATCAACAGCTCGGGGCCTTCGCCGGCCTGGGTCGTCGTGCCGTCGGGAGCGGCGACGGTGGAGCGGCCGCAGTAGGACAGCTCGCCTTCGACGTCACAGCGGTTCGCGTACACCACGTACAGCTGGCTTTCGTACGCGCGGGCCGGCACGAGCGTGTCGGCCACGAACTCGTACGGCCGCATCAGGGCGGTCGGCACGAGCAGCACCTGTGTGCCGGCGAGGGCGTGGACCCGGACCAGCTCAGGGAACTCGACGTCGTAGCAGATGAGCAGGCCCACGCGCAGGCCGTCGAGGTCGGCCTGCACCACGGGTTCGGTGCCGGCGGAGAACTGGTCGCGGTCGAGGTCGCCGAACAGGTGCGTCTTGCGGTAGTTCGCGAGCCGCTCTCCTTGCGCCGAAAGGAGTTGCGCCGAGTTGTACACGGCGTCGCCTTCGCGTTCGGGGTAGCCGTAGACCAGTGCGACGCCGTGGTGCCGGGCCAGCGCGGCCAGCTCCTGCGCCAGAGGTCCGTCGGCCGGCTCCGCGCGCTCGGCGACCGCGGCGGCGCCGATGGCGTACCCCGTGGTGATCATCTCGGCGCTGACCACCAGCGTGGCCCCGCGCTCGGCCGCGGTGGCGAGCGCGGCGGGCAGTTCTTCGTACGGCGCCTGGTGCACGGCGACGATCATTTCGCCACCGCCAGCCGCGAACGCCGAATGCCGTAAGCGAAGTACAGCACCAGCCCGAGCAGCATCCAGCCGCCGAACACGACCCAGGTGGCGCCGTCGAGGCTGAACATCATGTACGCGCAGCAGGCGACGCCGAGAATCGGCGTGACCGGGGAGAACGGCACGCGGAACGTGCGCGCGTCGTCCGGGCGGCGCCGGCGCAGCACGAGCACGGCGATGTTGACCAGGCCGAAGGCGAACAACGTGCCGATGCTGGTGGCGTCGGCGAGCTTGCCGAGCGGCACGAACGCGGCGAGCACAGCCACGAAGCCCGAGACCACCAGCGTGTTCGTGCGCGGCACACCGGTCTTCGGGTGCACTGTGGACAGTGCCTTCGGCACGAGCCCGTCGCGGGACATGGCGAAGAGGATGCGCGTCTGTCCGTAGAGGACGGTGAGCACCACGCTGGAGATGGCCACGATGGCGCCGACGGCGAGCACCCCGGCCCAGAACGGGCTGTCGAGCACCGAGCTCAACACGTGGGACAGGGCCGCCTGCTGGTCGTCGAACTGCTGCCACGGCAGCGCCCCGACCGCCGCCACGGCCACCAGGCAGTAGAGCACCGTGACGATGCCGAGCGACAGCAGGATCGCCCGCGGCAGGTCACGCTGCGGGTTGCGCGCTTCCTCGCCGGCGGTCGACGCGGCGTCGAACCCGATGTAGGAGAAGAACAACTTCGCGCCACCCGCGCTCATGCCCGCCAGCCCCAATGGCAGGAACGGCGTGAAGTTCTTCGCCCGCACCGCGGTGAACGCGATGGCGCAGAACAGCACCAGCGTCGCGATCTTCACCACGACCATGATCGTGTTGGCCCGCGCGCTTTCCTTCGCGCCCGAGAGCAGCAGCACCATCGCCAGCAGCACCACCACGATCGCGGGCAGGTTCACCAGCCCGCCGTCGCCCGGCGGCCCGCTGAGCGACTCCGGCAGCGCGACGCCGAAGGCGATCTGCAGCAGCTCGTTCACGTACTGGCCCCAGCCGACCGCGACCGAAGCCACGGACACGCCGTACTCGAGCACCAGGCACCAGCCGCAGACCCACGCCACCAGCTCGCCGAGCGTGGCGTAGGCGTAGGAGTACGACGAGCCCGACAGCGGGATCATGCCCGCGAGCTCGGCGTAGGACAGCGCGGAGAACAGCGCCGTGATGCCGGCGAGCACGAACGAGAGCACCACGGCCGGGCCGGCCACCGGCACGGCCTCGCCGAGCACCACGAAGATTCCGCTGCCCAGCGTCGCGCCGATGGACAGCGTGGTGAGCTGGCCCAGGCCGAGCGAGCGCTTCAACGGCCCGTGGCCGGCCTCGGCCACCAGGTCCGCGACCGGCTTGCGGCGCCAGAGGGCAGAACCGATCCCGGTGCGGGTCGGGGTGGACGTCACCTGGCTTCTCCTCGTCGTCGAGGCCTGCGCTGAAGATCGAACGCCCGTCACGGTATCGATCGAAGTGTGCCCCGAAAACTGGAAAACGTTGCGCGTTCGGTGGAAAACCAGGTGTTTTCTTGCACTTTCACCGTGAGAAACGGTGATCTGTTCAATCGGTGGTGGCGGCTTCCCGCAGCTCGGCCTGCGCGGACGCCCCGGCAACGCCACCACGGCCTGCCGCGACGGTTTCCGTCGCCGCGCCTGCTCGGGGTGCACCGTCTTGGCCGGCACCGTCTTGGCCGGCGTCGTCTTGGGCAGCAGCGTCTCGGGCAGCACTGTCTTGGGGAGCGCCGCCTTCGGCAGAACCTTCGCCAACAGCACCGTCGCCGGCCGGGTCCTCGCCGGCCGGCAGCAGCAGCGTGAAGGTGGGCGGGTGCGGGCTCGACAGCCGCAGCCGGCCGCCCTCCGCCTCGGCCAGGCTGCGGGCCAGCCGCAACCCGATGCCGTGCCCCGGCGGCGCGCTGCGGGCCAGGGTGAACGGGTCGAGGTCACCGAGGTCGGGGCCGGCGTCGGTGACGTCGATGGCGAGCGCGGCCCCCGCGTCGCGCGCGACCACGGTGACCTGACCGCGGCCGTGGGTGATCGCGTTGTCGAGCAGCACGGCGAGCACCTGGCGCACGGCCGCCGCCGAAGCCCGCACCACCGGCGGGTCCTGCACCTCGACGCGCATCCCGCGGCCGTTGAGCAGGGCGGAGCCGGCGCGGTGCAGCTCGTCGAGCACGGCGGCGAGGTCGAGTTCGGCACGCGGGGCGCGGCGTTCGCGCGACAACGCGAGCAGGTCGTCGATCGTGCGTTCCAGCCGGTCGGCCGAGCCGATGCCGGCGCGGATCGCCTCGTACGGGTCGGTGTCCGGCGTCTCGAGCGCGGCCTCGAGCTGCAGCCGCAGGCCGGCGAGCGGCGTGCGCAGCTGGTGCGACGCCTCGGCGGAGAAGGCGCGCTCGCGGTCGAGCGTCTCGGCGATCCGCCCGGCCGTGAGGTCGAGCGCCACGCCGACGCGGTCGATCTCGGGGATGCCCGCTCGCGGCGCGCGTGCGGTGAAGTCGCCTTCGCCGAGCCGGGTGGCCGCCGTGGACAGCTCTTCGAGCGGGCTCGACAGCCGGCCCGCGATGCGCCGCGCGATGAGCCAGCTCGCGGCGACCGCGGCCACGCCGAAGCCGGCCATGCCGAGCCAGGTCAGGCCGACGCGGCGCAGCAGCACGGTGTGCGGCATCGCCGCGCGGACCACGCCGGCGAGCCGCGCGCCGTCCATCACCGGCACCGCCAGCACGTCGTTGTCGTCGATCTGCCCGGACGCCACGTCGATGTCGGCGCCGGACACTTGGCGCACCACCGCGTCGGCGAGTTCGGGGCCCTGGCCGGACACGAGGCGGCCCTGCGGGTCGTAGATCCCGACGGTCGCGGTGTCCTGCACCGGCTGACGCGGTACGCGGCCGGCGGCCAGCGCGTCGGACACTTCCAGTGCGGTGCCGTCGGCGGCCCGTTCGAGGTCGGAGCTGGTGTCCTCGCGGAAGTACCACAGCGCGGCGACCGCCAGCGGCAGGCCGAACAGCACCGTGGCCACCACGGCGGCGAGCACCGTGAGCGTGACGATCCGGCGGCGCACGCGCTAGGCCTCTTCCAGGCGGTAGCCGTGGCCGCGCAGGGTCGCGATGCGCGGCACGTCGGCCGGGTCGGGCGCGGCCTCCGAGAGCTTGCGGCGCAGGGCCGCGATGTGCACGTCGAGGGTTTTCGTGGAGCCCTGCGTGTAGCCGTCCCAGACGTCGGCCATCAGCCGCTCGCGGCTCACCGCCACGCCCGGCTGCTCGGCCAGGCGGGCCAGCAGGTCGAACTCGCGCGCCCGCAGGTCCACCTCGCGGCCGCCGATGGCCGCGCGCCGGCCGGCCGCGTCGACCACGAGCGAGCCGATGGTGACCACCGGCTCGGCCGGGTTCGACGGCGCGCCGCGGCGCAGGTGCGCGCGCACGCGCGCGAGCAGCTCGCCGAGGCGGATGGGTTTGGTGAGGTAGTCGTCGGCGCCCGCGTCGAGGCCCACGACCACGTCCATCTCGTCGGCCCGCGCGGTGAGGATCACCACCACCGCGCCCGGCATGCTCGTGCGCAGGCGGCGGCACACGTCCACGCCGTCGAGGTCCGGCAGGCCCAGGTCGAGCAGCACCAGCTCGGCCCCGGGCTCGGCCAGCGCGCTGCGGCCGTCGCGGCACCAGCGCACCTCGTGGCCGTGGCGGGCGAGCGACGACTCCAGGACGCCGCCGATCGTCGCGTCGTCCTCCACCACCAGCACCTTGGCCACGGGGGCAGCCTAACCAACACCCCGCCCCGATCGGGACGGGGAAATCGGCGAACCCCCTCGGCGTCTACAAAGGACGGTGCGGGCGCTTCGGTCGGGCGGTGCTCTCGCGCAGCACCACCTCGGCGCCCAGGCGCACCGTGCGCGGCCGCGTGCCCGAGGCCTTGAGCGCCAGGTCCATCGCGCGTTCTCCCAGCTGTTCCAGGGGAAGCGCCACGGTCGTGAGGGCCGGCGTGAGGTCGCGCACCACGGGGATGTTGTCGAATCCGGCCACCGACACCTCGCCCGGCACCGACACCCCGGCCTCGCGGAACGCGGCCAGCGCGCCGATCGCCATCAGGTCTGTGACAGCGAACACGCACGTCGGCCGCCGGCGCTTCGGCCGCTCCAACAGGCGCTTCGCCGCTTCGTAGCCGCCGTCGCGGTCGAACGTGGTTTCGAGCACGTCTTCGTCGGACAGCGGCACGCCGTGGGCGGCGAGTTCTTCGGCGAAACCGTCGACCCGGTCGCACACCGTGGTGAGCCGCGCGGGCCCGGCCAGCACGGCGAACCGCTTGTGCCCCAGTCCCACCAGCGCCTTCGCCAGCGCGGCCGCGCCGCCGCGGTTGTCGGGCAGCACGGTATCGACCTTCAGGCCGCGGTGCCGGCTCACGGCCGCGACCTGGCCGCCCACGCGGCGGTACGGGTCGAGCTCGGCCGCCATCGCGCGTTCCCACGAGCGGTCCTCGAACGCCGACCCGATCAGCACGATCGCCGACGCGCGCTGCGCCCGCAGCGCCGAGACGTACGCCACTTCCCGGTCGGGGTCGCGGAACGTGTCGGCCAGCATCACGAGCAGGCCGTTGCCGTTGGCGACCTTCATCACGCCGCCGGCGACCGCGGAGAAGTACGGATCGGACACATCGTGACAGATCACCCCGACCGTCCGATGTGTCCCTCCGGCGAGTGCCTGCGCGTGTGCGTTCGGTGCGTACGCGAGCTCACTCGCGGCCGACATCACGCGGTCGCGCAAGTCGGTGCGGACGGACGCGGTGCCGTTGAGCACCCGCGACGCCGTGGCAAGTGACACGTCGGCGCTTTGTGCCACGTCGGCCAGGGTCACGTGTGGCCCGGACTTCATCGCTCCTCCATGGTGGTTCCTCGGGCATAGTGGCCCCATGCTCGGTCTGTACCCGGAAATCGAACCCTACGACCACGGGATGCTGCCGGTGGGCGATGGCAACGTAATCTACTGGGAGGAGTGCGGGAACCCCGCGGGCAAGCCGGTGGCGTTCCTGCACGGCGGTCCCGGCGGCGGCGCGTCGGCGCGGCACCGGCGGCTGTTCGACCCCGAGCGGTACCGGATCGTGCTCTTCGACCAGCGCGGATGCGGGCGCAGCACCCCCCACGGCAGCACGGCCGAGGCCGATCTCTCGGTGAACACCACCTGGCACCTCGTGGCCGACCTGGAACTGCTGCGCACCGACCGCGGCATCGACCGGTGGCAGCTCTTCGGTGGGTCCTGGGGCAGCGTGCTTGCCCTCGCGTACGCCGAGCAGCACCCGCACCGTGTGAGCGAACTCGTGCTACGCGGGGTGGCGACCCTGCGCGTGAAAGAGATCCAGTGGCTCTTCGGCGGCGGCGCCGCGTGCCTGTTCCCCGAAGCGTGGTCGCGGTTCCTCGCGCCGGTGCCGTACGCGCGGCGCAGCGAGAACCTCGTGGAGGTCTACCACGAGCTGCTGCACCACCCCGACCCGGAAGTGCACGGCCCGGCGGCGATCGCGTGGAGCCGGTGGGAGGGCGAGACGGTGAAGTACACGCCGCAGGAGGAAGTGGTGTCGGCGTTCACCGAACCGGAGTTCGCGCTCGCCATCGCGCGGATCGAGAACCACTACTTCCGCCACGGCGGCTGGCTGGCCGAGGACCAGCTGATCCGCGAGGCCGGGAAGCTCGCGGGCATCCCGTGCGTTCTCGTGCAGGGAAGGTACGACGTGGTCACCCCCGCCACCACGGCGTGGGAGCTGGCGCAGGTACTGCCCGGAGCGGAGCTGAAGATGATCTCCGACGCCGGGCACGCCTTCGACGAGCCCCGGATCCTGCACGAGCTGATCAGCACCACCGACCGGTTCGCGGCACGCTGGGGCGAGCACGAGTTCGACGATCTGAGAGGACAGACACGGATGCTTTTCGGTGACGAGCACGTCCGCCGCTACGAGGAGACCGACGGCGAGGTCGGCCACGAGTGGAAGCCGGGTGTGCCGACGCTGGTCCTGACCACCAAGGGCCGCAAGAGCGGCGAGGACCGCAAGTTCGCGCTGATCTACCAGGAGGTGGACGGCAACCCCGTGATCGTCGCCTCCAAGGGCGGCGCGCCGAAGCACCCGGGCTGGTACCTCAACCTGGAGGCCAACCCCGAGGTGGGTGTGCAGGTGCTGGCCGACAAGTTCACGGCGCGGGCCCGCACGGTGTCCGGCGACGAGCGCGCCAAGCTGTGGGACAAGCTCGCCGAGGTGTGGCCGGACTACAACGAGTACGCGAAGAAGACCGACCGCGAGATCCCCGTGGTGGTCCTCGAGCGGGTGTGATCCACGCCGCGTCCGGGCCCCTGGGCCACCGAGCCGGGTGGTCTTCGGCTACGAATTACGCTCATGGCCCTGCGAAACCGGACGCGTGACCGCTGGACCCCGCTCGAGCACGAGGGGGAGCTGCTCACTTTTCGCCAGATGGAGGCCTACGGCCGGCGCTTCGCCCGCGCCGGCCGTGGTGCCTGGTACAGCTTCGCGATCGAGGTGGTCTGGCAGTTCCTGGTGCTGTTCAGCCGCTTCCGCGTGCGGGGCTCGCGCCACATCCCGGCCTCGGGCGGGGTGCTGGTGGCCTCGAACCACCTGTCGTTCGCCGACCCGACCACGCTCACGGCGTTCTGCCTCGCCGCCGGACGCGTGCCGCGGTACCTGGCCAAGTCGAGCCTGTGGGACCTCCCGGTGGTCGGCTCGGTGATGCGCTCGGGCAAGCACATCCCGGTGTACCGGGGTGCGGCCACGGCGTCGGACGCCTACCGCGACGCCGTGAAGTCCGTGGCCGCGGGCGAGTGCGTGACGATCTTCCCCGAGGCGACCTTCTCGTCGGACCCGGCAGGCTGGCCGATGAAGGGCAAGACCGGCGCGGCCCGGATCGCGCTGGAAACCGGCGTGCCGGTGGTGCCCGTGGCCAACTGGGGCACACACCATCTGCTGCCGCCCGGGGCCTGGCTGCCGCACGGGGTGCCGCGCAAGACCGTGTCGCTGGTGGCGGGGCCGCCGGTGGACCTCGCGGACCTGCGTGACGCCGAGCTGACCCGGGAAGTGCTCGAGGAAGCGACCGCGCGGATCATGCGGGCGATCACGGAGCTGCTGGCCGATCTGCGGGGCGAAACACCGCCCGTTCCCGACCCTCGCTGACCGGGTGCGGGGCGAGCACCGTCACCCCGCCTTCGTGGCCCGTTCGGGGTAATTTGGAAGGTATGAGTGCACACTATGACGTCGTGGTCCTGGGGGCCGGGGTCGGCGGCTACGTGGCCGCCATCCGCGCCACGCAGCTCGGGCTGAGCGCGGCGGTCGTCGAGGAGAAGTACTGGGGCGGGGTCTGCCTCAACGTCGGCTGCATCCCGTCGAAGGCGCTGCTGCGCAACGCCGAGCTCGCCCACACCGTGAAGGAAGAAGCCGCCACCTACGGCATCTCCTCCGACGGCGAGATCCGCTTCGACTACTCGGCCGCCTACGAGCGCAGCCGCAAGGTCGCGGACGGCCGCGTCAAGGGCGTGCACTTCCTGATGAAGAAGAACAAGATCACGGAGTACGACGGCCACGGCACGTTCGTGGACGACCACACGCTCGAGGTCAACGGTGAGCGCATCACGTTCGACCACTGCGTGATCGCCACCGGCGCCACCGCGCGGCTGCTGCCCGGCACGTCGCGCAGCGACCGCGTGGTGACGTACGAGGCACAGATCCTCGAGAGCGAGGTGCCCGACAGCATCGTGATCGCGGGCGCCGGCGCGATCGGGGTGGAGTTCGCGTACGTGCTGCGCAACTACGGCGTGGACGTGACCATCGTCGAGTACCTCGACCGCATGGTGCCGCTCGAGGACGCGGAGGTGTCGGCGGAGCTGGCCAAGCGCTACCGCAAGCTCGGCATCAAGGTGCTCACCGGCACGAAGGTCGAGGCCATCGACGACTCGGGCGCCAAAGTACGCGTCACGGTGTCGAAGGACGGCAAGCAGGACGTGCTCGAGGCCGACAAGGTGCTGCAGGCCATCGGGTTCGCGCCCAACGTGAAGGGCTACGGCCTGGAGAACACCGGCGTCGAGCTCACCGAGCGCGGCGCGATCGCGGTGGACGGGCGCGGGCGCACCAACGTGCCGCACCTGTTCGCGATCGGCGACGTGACCGCGAAGCTGATGCTGGCCCACGCGTCGGAGTCCATGGGCATCGTGGCGGCCGAGACCATCGCCGGCGCGGAGACCATGGAGCTCGACTTCGTGATGATCCCGCGCGCGACCTACTGCCAGCCGCAGATCGCCAGCTTCGGCTGGACCGAGGCCCAGGCCCGCGAAAAGGGCTACGACGTGCAGGTCGCCAAGTTCCCCTTCACGGCCAACGGCAAGGCCCACGGCCTCGGCGACCCGGGCGGCTTCGTCAAGATCCTCAGCGACGCCAAGTACGGCGAGATCCTCGGTGCGCACCTCATCGGCCCCGACGTGACCGAGCTGCTGCCGGAGCTCACGCTGGCGCAGCAGTGGGACCTGACGGTGCACGAGGTGGCCCGCAACGTGCACGCCCACCCGACCCTGGGCGAGGCGGTGAAGGAAGCGATCCACGGCCTGGCCGGCCACATGATCAACTTCTGAGGTTTCTCCCGGCGCCGGATCGTCCACTGCGGACGGTCCGGCGCCGTGCTGTCCCGGGTCGGTGTGTCAGAGGCCGAACATGAGCTCGGGTCGCTCCCACGTGACCCTCGGTGGTCGCGGCGGCACGGTTCCGGTGCGGCGGGCGCCCATCCGCTCGTAGAAGCCTGCGGCCGGGGGATGGGCGACCACGCGGACCGCGGGGAGGCCCAGCGCGCGGGCCTCGTCGAGGACGCGGGCCACGAGCCGCGCGCCCAGGCCGGTGCCCTGCGCGGCGTCGGCCACGAAGAGCAGGTCGAGCTCGGCGCCGGCGAGCGCGGCGAACCCGAGGGGGCCGGCGGGGGACCGGGCGAGGAAAACGTGGTGTGCCGCAACGTATTCGGGCGTGACCGAGTAGCCGTCGAGGATCGAGGCGTACGCGCCGGCGTAGGCCGAAGAGGCGTGCACGAGCGCGGTCAGCGCGGGCGCGTCGGCGGGCACCGCGCGGTCGAGGTCCGGCATGGCTGTGAACGCTAGCGGTTCCCCGGTCGGGTGACGGACGGTTACGCTGACCGGCGCGTCCCAGGACGGGACACACCGGACGATTCAAACTTTTGTCGGTGTACCGCGCGGTGGTGACTCTCTAGATTCGTCTGACTACCGCCGGTGGAGCGGGCGAGGCAGGGAGAGAGCCGATGCGCAGATTCAGCCGGGCCGCCACTCGGTCGGTGCCGTTGGCAGTGGGGGTGCTGCTGCTGGGCGCCGGGGTGGCGAACGCGCAGCCGGCCGGGCCGGACGCGGCCGCCCGCCGGACCGAGTCCGGGATCAGTGCGTTGCAGGGCATCAAGAAGTCGCTCACGCCCGCCGAGCGCAAGCAGGACAGCCGGCTGGTGATCGAGAAGCGGCTGCGGGCCGATCGCGGGCTCGCGGCGCTGCTGCCGGACTACCGCACGGGGCTGCCGGTGTCCGGTGGCTCGGTCTCGGTCGACATCACCGGCGCCGCCGGTACCGCGGTGGTCCAGGCCGTTCGGGCGGCCGGCGGCACCGTCCGCTACGCCTCGCCCGGTGGCGCGGTGCGCGCGGACCTGCCGCTCGCCGCGGTGGACCGGATCGCGGCGCGGGGTGACGTCGCGGGCGTCGCGCCGGCCGCGCAGGCCATGACGTGGCGCGAGCAGGATTCGAAGCGCGCGCTGGTGGCACAGGCGGTGACGCAGGTGTCCGAAGGGGACAAGGCGCACGGCGCCGACACCGCCCGCGCGCAGTACGGCGTGACCGGTTCCGGGATCAAGGTGTGCGTGCTGTCCGACGGCGTGAACTCGCTGGCGAAGTCGCAGTCGGCGGGGGAGCTGCCGGCCGTCGACGTGCTGGCGGGCCAGGCCGGCAGCGGCGACGAGGGCACGGCGATGCTGGAGATCGTCCACGACCTCGCACCGGGCGCCACGCTCGGGTTCGCCACGGCGTTCACCAGCGAAGCGAGCTTCGCCGCCAACATCCGCGCGCTGCGGACCACCGGCAAGTGCACGGTGATCGTGGACGACGTCGCGTACTTCGACGAGTCGCCGTTCCAGGACACGCAGGTGGCGCAGGCCGTGAACGACGTGACCGCCGCGGGTGCGCTCTACTTCTCCTCCGCCGGCAACTCCGGCAACCTCACCGACGGCACCAGCGGCTACTACGAAGGCGACTTCCGCGCTTCGGCCACCACGCTGCCGGGCATCACCGGCACCCCGCACGACTTCGACCCGGGCACGGCCACGCAGACCTCCGACCCGCTCTCGGCGGGCTCGCTCGGCAAACCGGTCACGCTGTTCTGGTCGGACCCGTGGGGCAAGTCGGGCAACGACTACGACCTGTTCATCCTCAACGCTTCCGGCAGCGTCGTGTCCTCGAGCGACAACCCGCAGACCGGGTCGCAGAACCCGTACGAGATCGCGTCGGTGCCCACCACCGGCTCGGGCTACCGCGTCGCCGTGGTCAAGTACAGCGGCGCCGACCGGTTCCTCGCGCTGAACGTGATCCGCGGCCGGTTCGTGGCTTCCGGTTCGCTCAAGGCCTTCAGCACCGCCGGCGTGACCTCGGGCCACTCCTCCGCGGCGGCCGCCTTCAGCGTGGCCGCGGCGCCGGCGGCCACGGCCTTCAGCCGCCCGCTCGAAGCCGGCGACCCGGCGAACCCGGCCGGCCCGTACCCCGGCCTGTTCACCTCGGCGAGCAAGTGGGAGCGCTTCACCTCCGACGGCCAGCGCCGCCTGTTCTACAACCCCGACGGCACCGCGCTGACGCCCGGCAACGTCTCGGCCACCGGCGGTGTGGTGCGGGCGAAGCCGGACCTCACGGCGGCCGACGGCGTGGCCACCTCCGTGCCCGGCTTCCAGCCCTTCTACGGCACCTCGGCGGCCGCCCCGCACGCCGCGGCCATCGCGGCGCTGCTGCTTTCGGGCAAGCCCACCGCGACGACCGCGGAGATCCGCTCGGCGTTGGTGTCGAGCGCGCTCGACCTGGGCGCGCCGGGCTACGACCCGGTGACGGGCGCCGGCGTGATCATGGCGGGCCCGGCGTTGGCGGCGTTGGGCGTGCCGCGGAGCTGAGCCGCGGCGGGGTCCCCGCTCACTTGCCGGCGACGAACAAGTGGGTGGGGGTCTCGGCGCCGACGTACTCGCGGCGGTGCACGGTGAGACCGGCGTCGGCCAGGGCCTTTTCCACGTCCGCGAGCGGGCGCAGGTGGAAGGTGCCGTGGCCGATCACGGCGGTGGCGGCCATGAACTCGGGGTCGCCGACGCCGAGCACGAAGCGCCCGCCGGGCACCAGCACGCGCGCGACTTCGGACAACGCGGCGGGCAGGTCGTCGACGAAGTAGATCGTGTTCATGGTGAGCACGGCGTGGGTCGAGGCGGTGGGCAGGGGCAGCGCGGTCAGCGTGCCGCGGTGCAGCCGGAGGCGGGCGTGTCCGGCGAACGTGGTGCGCGCGCGGGCCAGCATCGTGTCGGAGATTTCCACGCCGTGCACGGTCGCGCCCGCGCCCAGCATCAGGCGCAGGCCCAGACCGCCGCCGAAACCGAGGTCGGCCGCCGTCTCGTCGGGCCGCAAATCCAGCGCTTCCACGGCGGCGCGCGTCATGCCGCGGTTGCGCCGGTTGAGTCCGGTCGCGAGCACCCGGCCGAGGACCCCGCGGGGGTGGCCGAGTTGGCGTGCCAGCACGATGAGCAGTGGTCTCGGTAGTCGCATGCCGCCGAGTTTCTTGGCGACCCTCGCACCACGTCCACCGCTTCGACCAGGTGTGTGACGGCCGGGCAGCAGCGAGAGCGCGGACGGCTACCGGCTCGTGATCAGCAGGTGGAAGGCCCGGTCGCCTTCGCCGACGCGTTCGTGGCGGGTGAGGTTCAGGCCGGCGTCGCCGAGCGCGGTCTCGACCTCCGCCACGGGGCGCAGCCGGAAGCCGTGGCCGGTGAAGGGCATGGCGGCCATGGCTTCGGGATCGCCGATGCCGAGGACGAAGCGGCCACCCGGCGTGAGCACGCGGGTGACCTCCGCGAACGCCTGGGTGAGGTCCTCGATGAAGTACACCGTGTTGAGCGTGATCACGGCGTCCATCGAGGCGTCTTCCAGGGGCAGCGCGGTCATCGTGCCGCGGTGCAGGCGCAGGCGGCCGGCGGCGATGTTCTCCGGGAAGGCAGCGCGGGCCTTGGCGATCATGGTGTCGGAGATGTCGACGCCGTGCACCGTGCCGCCGGCCGCGCCGCGCAGCAGCCGGTCGAGGCCCAGGCCACCGCCGAAGCCGATGTCGAGGGCGGTTTCGCCGGGTTTCAGCTCGAGCGCCTCGACGGCGGCGGTGACGTTGCCGCGGTTGGCGCGGTTCAGCAGCCGCCCGACGGCGCGGCCGGGCAGCCCGCTGGGGTGGCCGAGCTGCCGCGCCAGCCCGGCGAGCAGAGTGTCTCGTGGTCCCATTTCCGCAAGTCTGCCCCGGTCGCGCGCCCGCGTCCACGACGTGGATTGTGGTGGCCCGGATGGTGTGGCAGCGTTTCGCGCATGGACAGCAAGACCGCGGTCGTGACCGGGGCGGGTTCGGGCATCGGCCGTGGGGTCTCGCGCGCCCTGCTCGACGCCGGCTACCGCGTCGCCCTCGCCGGCCGCCGGGCCGAAGCTCTGCAGGAGACGGCGGGCAGCCACGCCGAAGCCCTGGTCGTGCCCACGGACGTCGCCTCCCCCGACTCGGTCGCCGCCCTCTTCGCCGCGGTGCACGACACCTGGGGCCGGCTCGACCTGCTGGTGAACAACGCCGGCGTCTCCGCGGGCGGCACCGTCGCGGACCTGTCGCTCGACGCGTGGCGCCGCGTGCTCGACACGAACCTCACCGGCATGTTCCTGTGCGCCCAGCACGCCGTGCGGCTCATGAAGGACCAGGACCCGATGGGCGGGCGGATCATCAACAACGGCTCCATTTCCGCCCACGCGCCCCGTCCCGCTTCCGTGGCCTACACGGCGACCAAGCACGCCGTCACGGGCCTCACGAAGTCGATCTCCCTGGACGGGCGCGCCTGGAACGTCGCGTGTGGACAGATCGACATCGGCAACGCCGCCACGGAGATGACCGACCGCATGTCCGCGGGCATCCCCCAGGCGGACGGCCGCGTGCTCGCGGAGCCCACCTTCGACGTCGGCCACGTGGCCGACGCGGTGTTGTACATGGCCGGCTTGCCACTGGACGCGAACGTGCAGTTCCTGACGGTGATGGCCACGCGGATGCCGTTCATCGGGCGGGGATGACCCCGTCGCGGCGAAACTCGTCGAACAGCCGGTAGAACATCTTCTCGGTGTCCACATAGGAGTGAAAGCCGGCTCGCCGCGCCTTCGACGTGTCCGCGAACATGTCGTAGTCCCAGGAGAACACGAAGTCCCCGAACGGCCACGCGGAGACGTCCCGGTAGGAAGCCTTGAGGTCGTACTTCGCCGACATCCGCGACCACAGCGGTTCCTTGTCCGCCATCACCGTCGTGAGGGACAGGGGCAGCGGTGGTGCTGTGTCCAGTTCGAAGTACGCGGCCAGCTTCGGCCACAGCTCGCGCCAGCGGAACAGGTCGCCGTTGGCGATGTTGTAGGCCTCGTTGCGGGTGGAGGTGGCGGCCCAGACGGTGGCTTGCGCGAGGAGGCCGGCGTCGGTCATTTCGAACAGGCTGTCGTAGGCGCCGGGTTTGCCGGGGAAACGCAGCGGCAGCCCGAGTTCCTTCGAGATCGACGCGTACACCGCGATCACCAGCGCGAGGTTCATCGGGTTGCCCAGCGTCGAACCGCCGACCACCGAGGGCCGGATGGCCGACCAGCCGGGGCTGCGGCGCTCCAGGAACTGCTGCTGGTCGACGTTGAACTCCGGCGGCAGGTGCCCGGCGTCCGACTCGCGCGCGGGTGTTTTGAACGGGCCGAGGTGCGCGCCGTAGACCTTGTAACCCTGCATGAGGCTCACGTGCTGGAGACTGCTGCCCTCGAGACCGTCGACGAGGTTTTCGAGCATGGCGAGGTTCGGTGCGACGAGTTCGGCCCACGTCGGGCGGTCCTGGTAGGCCGCGTAGAACAGGTGCGTCACGTCGCGGTGGTCGGCGAGGGCGGCGCGGGTGGCGGCCGGGTCGAGCAGGTCGACGGCGAGCGAGCCGGGCCCACCCCGGCGGGAGAGGCCCAGGACGTCCCAGCCGTCGAGGGTGCGCAGGTGGTCGGTGAGGGAGCGGCCGATGATGCCGTTGGCGCCGGCGACGAGGGCCTTCCGCGGTGTGGTCATGCTTCGATCCTGCGGCGACCGGGCACCATGAGTCCAAGGCATACTTTTCAGGTCGGCGATAAACTGGGTTTATGACGAGCCTGCGCCAGCTGGAGTACCT
Source organism: Amycolatopsis rhabdoformis (assembly GCF_035918295.1). Classification (GTDB taxonomy): domain Bacteria; phylum Actinomycetota; class Actinomycetes; order Mycobacteriales; family Pseudonocardiaceae; genus Amycolatopsis; species Amycolatopsis rhabdoformis. The sequence continues at coordinate 5,285,299 of NZ_CP142149.1, read as the reverse complement.
CGTGACGGTGGTGGACACCGGCTCGTTCACGCGGGCGGCCGAGCAGCTCCACGTGACGCAACCCGCGCTGTCGCACCAGGTCCGCGCGCTGGAGCAGCACGTGGGCGGGCCGCTGCTGGAACGGTTGCCGCGCGCGGTGCGGCTCACGCCGATGGGCCGCGCCATGCTTCCCCACGCCCGCGCGGCCCTCGCCGACGCCGAACGCGCGCGGTGCGCCGCGCGGCAGGCCTCCGGGCTCATGGCGGGTGAGCTGCTCGTCGCCACGGTCTACTCGGTCAGCCTCGGGGTGCTGCCGGCCGCGCTGCGGGTGTGGCGGCGTGAGCACCCGGCGGTCGACGTGCAGTTGTTCGAGCACCGCCACGCCGACGAGCTGCGCGACGCGATGGCCGCGGGTGAGGCGGACGTCGCGATCGGGCCGGCGCCCGCGGGCTGGGAAGGGCCGGTGACGGAGCTGGGGACGGAGGAGTTCGTGGTCGTCCTGCCCGCGGACGACGAGCACCGCGACACCACCGTCGACCTGGCCACCCTCGCCGAGTGCGCCTGGGTGCACTACGCGCCCGGCCACGGGCTCGCCGAGGTCCTCGACGCCGCGTGCGCCGAGGCCGGATTCCGGCCGCGCGCGGCGGTGCGCACCGAGCAGACGGCGACCGCGCCGATCCTGGCGGCGGCCGGTCTCGGGCCGGCGCTGGTGCCGGCCAACGTGCTGCCCCCGGGGTTCGAAGGCCGGGTGCTGCGGCCGGCGAAGCCGGTGCGCCGGGTGCTCACGGCGTACAGCCGGCCGGAGCCCGATCCCCTGACCAGGGGGTTCGTCGAGGTCCTCGCGCGGCACGCGCGCCCCTGACGCGGCTCAGACGGAAAGGCCCGCCAAGTCGATCCCTGAGAACGCCGAAGCCCGGACGTCGTGCAGCCGCGGTGACCACACCGCGTGCCCGTGTCCAGTCCACAGTGGAGCCACCGGCAGGTCGCGCAGCAGCTGGTTCTCCGCCACGCGGTACAACTGCCCCGCTTCCGCCGCCGACCCGGCCGCCTCCGCCGCGGCGAGGTCCTGCCGGAACCCTTCGTCGGTGTAGCCGGCCGCCGAAGCCAGCGCCGACAACAGATCGGCCGGGCTGGCCGACGCGGGCTTGACATCCACAGTGGACGGACCGGACGCCTGGCCGTTGGGCCGCTGCGCCGCCGTCACCGGCACGCCCAGCGCCGAGGCCAAACCCGAAGCCAGCGGACGAGTCCACGTTCCTGAGCCGGGGTCGAAGTACACCGTCGTCGGGCCGGTGAAGCCCGACTGCGCGAGCAGGGACTTCGCGGCGGCCGCGTCGAAGGTGCAGGGGCGGCAGGTGCCGGTGCGTTCGCCGGGGGCGTCGGCGGGCGGGAGGAGGGCGCGGGCGGGGTCGACCTGGTGGGCCAGCGGGCCGGCTTCGAGGGCGGCGCGGTCGATGGCCAGGGCGAAGGCGTGGCGCACGGCGGCGTCGGCGAAGCGCGGGTCGCCGGTGGGGAACACGAGGTACCCGGCCTCCGGGAGGGGCCAGGTGGTGTGGCGGTCGGGGAAGTCGGTGTGCATGGCCTCGTGGCGGTCGCCGGCGACGGAGGTGACGAGGTCGAGCGAGCCGTCGCGCACGGCGTCGTACTGCTCCACCGGGTCGCCCACGTGCAGGTCGACCTCGGTGGCCTTGCCCTCGGCCGGGGTCACGCGCACGAGGGTGCCGCCGGTGCCGGGGGCCCAGCCGTCGGCGAGGCGGAAGGGGCCGTCGCCGACGGGGTGGCCGGCGAAGGCGTTCCAGTCCCGCGACGCGAGCACCGAAGCGGGCATCGGCACGAGCCCGGGCGCCGAGAGCCACGCGGGCACCTGGCTGCTGGGCCGGTCGAGCACCAGCCGGATCGTCGTCGGATCGGGAGCGGTGATCTGTTTCGCCCGCAACGACTTCGTGAGTACCGGGGTGGTCTTCCAGTTCTCGCCGGCGATGGCCCGCCAGGTGTCCACATAGGACTTCGCGGTGACCGGGGTGCCGTCGTGGAAGGTCAGGCCCGGGCGCAGCTTCACGGTCCAGGTGACGCGGTCCGGGCTCGTGATCGACGCCGCGGCGCGCGGCGTGAGCTTGCCGGTGACCGGGTCGTAGTCGGCGAGCGGGGTCCACAGCGCGCCGGTGACGAGGCGGCCGGCCTGGTCGTCGACGTCGGCGGGCAGCAGCGTGCCCGGCTCCTGCAGGCCGACCGTGACCACGCCGGGGCGGGCCGGTTCGTCGGACGAACAGCCGGCGAGCGCGGACAACGCCACCACGGCGGCGAGCAGGGCGGCGGGCAGGCGCATGGAGTCTTAATACCAGGCGGAAAGCAACGAAAGGCGGTTGTGTCCGGTTGGTCACCGTCTTAGAGTGCAACGGTCACGCTGGGCGTTCTGGGAGGTTCGTGTGCGCCGTTGGTGGGTTCGCTCTTGCTTGGCCCTGACCACCGTCGCCGCGACACTCGTCGCGACCGGCCTGCCCGCCGCCGCGTGCGGTGAGGACGACAAACCCGCCGCGCTGGCCCGACACACCGCCGGCGACCCGGGCGCGGTGAAGGGCGTGCGCGCGGTCGGCAACCTGCCCGACGCGGCGGGCGCCATCTCGGCCAACTTCCTGCAGATCGGCCACCGCGACGTGATGGTGGTGTCCGGCGAATTCGGCCTGAAGGTCTACGACCTCACGAAGAACCCCGCCGCACCGAAGGCCGTCGGCCAGTTGAGCCTGCCCGGGCTGTGGGAAACCGAGGACACCGAGGTCGATGCCCAGCGCAAGCTGGTCTTCCTCTCGCGGGACCCGCGCGCGTTCGAGGGCAACACGCACACCGGCGAGTCGGGCATCTACGTCGTCGACGTCTCGCGCCCGGAGAAGCCCACGATCCTCAGTTACGTGCGCGTGCCGGCCGGCCACACCACCAGCTGCGTCGACGGCTGCCGCTACCTCTGGACCGGCGGCCCCGCGAAGGCCGACGACCAGCCCGCCGACTGGGGCGGCCGCCCGATCTGGGTCACCGACGTGCGCAACCCGCGCCACCCCGTCGTCCACCCGGACCCCATCGAGCTCGCCCGCAACGACGGCCAGACCGACTACGTCCACGACGTCCAGGTCGACAGCGCCGGCGTGGCCTGGGTGTCGGGCCGTGGCGGTGTGCGCGGCTACTGGACGAGCGGCCTGCACCGCGACCCCGTGCGCGGCGGCATCCACCGCGCCACCGCGCTCGAGCCGATCCCGTACGCCGGCGGCGGCGTCGACGAAACCGCCGCCCCGTCGAAGTTCCTGCACAACAGCTTCCACCCGGTCGGCCCGGCCGACGCCGGCGCCTGGCGCGGCCATGACCTCGTGTACGCCACCGAGGAGAGCTTCCTCGACGGCTGCGCGGGCGACGGCGTGCTCACCATCTCCGACCTCTCGGGCTCCTACCACGGCGAAGGCTGGCGCTCGACCCCCGCGGACCCGTTCCGGCTGTCCTCGGTGGGCACCTGGAGCGTCGCCGGCCAGGAAGGCAGCGACCCGCTCTCCGACGACTGCTCCGCCCACTACTTCGACCTGCGCGGCCACGTGCTCGTCCAGTCCTTCTACTCCCAGGGCACGCGCTTCCTCGACGTCAGCGACCCGACCAACCCGCGCCAGATCGCCTACTACCGCCCCGCGGACGCGGCCTCGTGGGCCCCGTACTGGCACGACGGCTACGCCTACGTCGCCGACAACACGCGCGGCGTGGACATCCTGAAGCTCACGGCGTGACGCAGGGCCGAACCCCGGGGCAGCGGCGTCCCCGGGGTCCGGTGGTCGCACGGCCGCACCGTCGCACGTCAGTGCCGCGTCGGGCGGTAGATCAGTTCCATCGTGTTGCCGTCCAGCGTCCGGCTTTCCAGCAGTTCCAGGTCGAAGTCCTCGGCGCCCTCGAACAGGCGCGCCGCGCCGGTCGCGCCGGTGAGGGCCGGGAAGATCGTGAGCTGCACGCGATCGACCAGGCCGGCGGCCATCAGCGCGCGGTTCACGGCCAGGCTGCCGTGGGAGCGCAGCGGTACGTCGGATTCCTTCTTCAGCCGCGCCACCACGTCCACGGCGTCGCCGGCGGCCACCGTCGCGTCGGGCCAGTCGAGCGGCGAGTGCAGGGTGCTGGACACGACGGTGGTGGGCAGGGCGCGCATGCGGGCGACCCACGGGTCGAAGACGTCCGGGTCGAGCGAGGTGAACATCTCCGCGAAGTCGCGGAAGGTGGTGGCGCCGAAGACCATGCGCTGGGGCTGCTCGTACAGCCCGAAGCGGCGTTCGAGCAGCTCAGGGCCCTGCTTGCCCCAGTAGCCGCCCCAGTCGCCGGTGTGCGCGCCGAAGCCGTCGAGGCTGGAGAAAACGTCGAAGGTGTACGTGGCGGTCATGGTGTCCTCCTTGAGTGGTCCTTGCCCAACCCACGAATCCACTCCACGCCGTTCGACACGACCGCGGAAGAAAAATCGGCCCCGTCCGAAAAACCCTTCCGGACGGGGCCGCGGAGGTCACCGCCTGAGCCACACCGCCGTGTCCGTCGGCAGCTTCCCGTCGACCAGGTCTCCGCTGGTCAGCGCCATCGATGAGTGCTCGGGCAAGGCCACCGCTGTAGCCGAGAAGTTCAGCACGAACACGAACCCCGGCTCCCGCGAAAACGCCAGCACGCCGTCCCCGAGGTCCAGCCACGACACCGCCGCCGAACCCAGTGAAGTCCGCAGCGCCAGCCCCTGGCGGTACAGCGCCAGCATCGACGCCGGGTCCGCTTCCTCAGCCTCGGCCGTGTACGCGGCCCACGCCGCGGGCTGCGGCAGCCACGGCGTACCCGCCCCGAAGCCGAACGGTGCCTCGGTACCGGACCACGGCAGCGGCACCCGGCAGCCGTCGCGACCGGGGTCGGCGCCGTCCGTGCGCGCCCACACCGGGTCCTGCCGCAGCTGAGCCGGGAGGTCCTCGACCTCCCACAACCCCAGCTCTTCGCCCTGGTACACGTACACGCCGCCCGGCAGTGCCAGCGTGAGCAGCGCCGCCGCGCGAGCCCGCCGCGTGCCCAGCTCCAGGGACACCGGCGTGCCGTGGTGGCGGTCGGCGAAGGAGAAGCCGGTGTCGCCCGCGCGGCCGTAGCGGGTGACGTGCCGGGTCACGTCGTGGTTCGACAGCACCCACGCGGCGGGCGCGCCCACCTCCTCGTGGGCCCGCAGCGTGCGCGAGATGACGTCGCGGAAGCGCGCGGCGTCCCACGGGCACACCAGGAAGTCGAAGTTGAACGCCGAGTGCAGCTCGTCGCGCCGCAGGTACCGCGCGGCCCGCGACATGTCCGGCAGCCACATCTCGCCGACGAGCACGCGCTCGCCCGCGTACGAGTCGGCGATCTTGCGCCACGACCGGTAGATCTCGTGCAGCCCCTCCTGATCGGAGAACGGCGTCTCGTCGCCGTCGGCCACGTCCGGCAGCGCGGGGTCCTTCACGAGCCCGTCGGCGACGTCGATGCGGAACCCGTCGACCCCGCGGTCGAACCAGAATCGCAGCACGTCCTCGAACTCGGCGCGGATGTCGGCGTTGTCCCAGTTGAAGTCGGGCTGGCGCGAGCTGTAGAGGTGCAGGTACCACTCACCGTCCTCGACGCGGGTCCACGCCGGCCCGCCGAAGCGCGACTTCCAGTTGTTCGGCGGTTCGGCGCCGTCCACGCCGCGGCCGGGCCGGAACCAGAACCGTTGGCGCTCAACCGATCCCGGCCCGGCCGCCAGCGCGGCCTGGAACCACCGGTGCTCGTCGGAGCAGTGGTTCGGCACGATGTCGATGATCACCCGGATGCCGCGCTCGTGGGCCTCGGCGATGAGCGCCTCGGCCTCGGCGAGCGTGCCGAAGAGCGGCTCGATGTCGCGGAAGTCGGCCACGTCGTAGCCGCCGTCGTCCATCGGCGACGGGTACCAGGGCGTGAACCAGATGGCGTCGACGCCGAGCCGTTCCAGGTGCTCCAGGCGGGCCCGCACGCCGGCGAGATCACCGACGCCGTCGCCGTTTCCGTCGGCGAAGCTGCGGATGTACACCTGGTAGATCGCCGCGCCGCGCCACCAAGCCGAAGACAGTTCGGTCACTGCGTAGTCCTCCCAGTAGTTCTTTGCGGACAGTGCTCAGCCCTTGATCGAGCCGGCGGTGAGCCCGGCGAGGATCTGGCGCTGGAACACGAGGAACAGCACGATCAGCGGCACGCTCGCCAGCACCATGCCGGCCACCAGCAGGTTCAGCGGCATGTCGATCGCCACCCGCTGCAGCATCACGCTCAGCGTCTGCTTGCCGGTGTCGGGGAACACCAGCAGCGGCCAGATGAAGTCCTTCCACGCGGCCACGATCGTGAGGATCGAGACCACGGCGAGGATCGGCCGCGAGATCGGCAGGATGATCTGCCACAGCGTGCGCACCGGGCCGGCGCCGTCGAGGCGCGCGGCTTCCACGAGCTCGTCGGGGATCTGGTCGAAAAACCGTTTGAGCAGGTAGATGTTGAACGCGTTGGCCGCGGCCGGCAGCCAGATCGCGGTGGGGGAGTTGATCAGGTTCAGGTGCAGCAGCGGCAGGTCGGTCACCGTCACGTACGTGGGCACGAGCAGCGCCGCGGCCGGCAACATCAGCGTCACGAGCATGAGCCCGAGCACCACGTTGCCGAACTTCGGCCGCAGCTTCGACAGCGCGAACGCGGCCGGCACGTCCACCGCGAGCTGCACCAGCCACGCGCCACCGGCCACGATCACCGTGTTGAGGAAGTACTTCCCGAGGTCCATCTGGTCCCACGCCTCGGTGAACGACTCGGGGTGCCACTCGCGCGGCACGATGGTCGCCGGCGTCTGCGCCAGCTCGGCCGGCGACTTCATCGCCCCCGTGACCGCCCAGTAGAGCGGGAACAGGAACGCCAGCGTGAACAGCACGAACGTGCAGGCGAACACGATCACGTACACGGTCTTCCCGCCGCCGGTGCGCAGCTGCGAGGGGGAGACCAGCGTCCGTCCGGAAGGGACTGAGGAGCGTTTCCCCTTGCGCGGCAAAGCAGTGGTCATCGCAGGCCTCCTAGTCGTCCGCGCGCCGGGTGAGCCGCACGTACATCGCCGAGAACACGCCCAGTGCCACGAACAGCAGCAGGCTCATCGCGCTGGCCGAGCCGAAGTCGTTGTACACGAAGGCATACCGGTAGAGCAGGAGCAGCACGGTCACCGTCGAGTCGTCCGGGCCACCGCCGGTCATCACGTACGGCTCGGTGAACACCTGCATGGTCGCCACGATCTGCAGCAGCAGGAGCACCAGCAGCACGAACCGCGTCTGCGGGAACGTCACGTGCCGCAGCCGCCGCCACAGCCCGGCGCCGTCGAGCTCGGCGGCCTCGTACAGCTCACCCGGGATCGTCTGCAGCGCCGCCAGGTAGATCAGCGTGGTGCTGCCCATGTTGGCCCAGGTGGACACGAACACCAGCGACAGCATCGCCGTGGTCGAGGAGTCCAGCCACTGCAGGCCCGGCAGGCCCACGGAGGTCAACGCCGAGTTGAACAACCCCGGCCCCGGGTCGTAGAACCACTTCCACATCAGCGCGGTGACCACCGGCGGCAGCATCACCGGCAGGTACACCGCGAGCCGGAAGTACGCCCGCGCGTGGCGCAGCTCGTTGAGCAGCACCGCGGCCAGGAACGGGACCAGGAAACCGAAGACGAGCGCGAACCCGGTGAACAGCAGCGTGTTGCGCCACGCGACCCCGAACAGCGGGTCCTGGAAGAGCCGCACGAAGTTGTCCAGCCCCACCCACGTCGGCGGGTTCACGAAGTCGACCTGCTGGAAGCTCAGCAGCACCCCGCGCACGATGGGGTACCAGGAGAACAGCGCGAACACCACGAGCGCGGCGCACAGCAGCGCGTAGGCGGTGAGGTTCTCGCGGATGCGCCGCTTGAGCCGGGCGCGCCGGTGGTCTTCGGCCGAGGTGGCCGGGCGACCGGCCCGCGGCGTGACCGCGGGCCAGTCGAGGAGGTTACCGGACTTGGGCGAGGACACTGTTGACCTTCGACGACGCCGAGGACAGCAGCTGGTCCACGTTGGCGTTGCGGTCGGTGAGCACGGCCTGCATCACGCTGTCGAGCGCCGCGTAGATCTGCTGCGCGTTGGGCGGTTCGATGCTGCCCTTGATCTTCGCCGCGGTGTCCACGTAGGACTGGTAGTTCTCCGCGGGCACGTTGGCGTACTTCTTCTTCACGGCCAGCTGCTGGTCACGCACGGCGCCCTGCCAGATGTCCGGCGTGGGCTCGGTGGGCAGGCCCACCGGCTGTTTGCCGTCGGCGTACTGCTTCACGTGCGCGTCGAAGCGGTCGGGATTGAGGTACTTCCACTGGATCCACTCGAGGCCGGCCTTGATCTTCGCGGCCGACGCCTTCGGGTTGATCATGTAGCCCTCGCCGCCGAGCAGCGTGCCCTGTGTGCCGGGCATGCCGGCGATTCCGTAGTCCTCGTACTTGCCGTTGAACTGTTTCACCAGCACCGGCACGTTGTCCGGCGCGGCCATGTACATGCCGAGCTGGCCCGCGCCCATCATCCGCTGCACGTCCACGTCCTGCAGCAGCTGCTTGCTGCCCATGGAGTTGTCGTCCCAGCGCATGGCGTGCAGGTAGTTCAGCGCGGCGCGGCCCTTGTCGTTGTCGAAGTCGGCGACCCACTTGTCGCCGTCCTTGCGCGCGATGTCGCCGCCCATCGAGTAGAGCCAGCCGGTCAGGTGCCAGCCGCCCTGGTTGTTCTTGCTGTAGTCGGCGTACCCGACGATCCCGTTGCCCAGCGCGGAGATCTTCTTCGCGTCGGCGCGCACCTCGTCCCAGGTGGCCGGCGGCTTGTCGGGGTCGAGGCCGGCCTGCTGGAACAGCTTGCGGTTGTAGACCAGGCCCATGGTGTAGTTCGCGGTCGGCAGGCCGTAGAGCTTGCCGCTCGCGTCACGGAAGTTGTTCAGGAGTTGCGGCTGGATGTCATTGATGTGCGGCATGCTCTTCGCCGCTTCCGTGATGTCGGCCGCCTGGTGCCGGGCGATGATCTGCGCCGGATCCGTGAAGTACACGTAGTACACGTCTTCGAGCTGGCCGCCGGCGAGCTTGGCGGAAAACGTCTTGGGGTCCATGAACCCCTCGTGGGGCACGATGTCCACGTCCGGGTGCGCCTTCTCGAACTCGGCGACGTCGGCGTCGAACACCTTGCGCTCGAACGGTTGGGTGGTCGGCGGCTGCCCGGTGACGGTGATCTGCACCTTTCCGCCGGCGTCACCGCCTTCGGAGCCGCCGCCGCACGCGGCGAGGCTCACGGCCAGGCCGCCCGCGGTGAGCAGGGCGAGCACGGTGCGGGGAGTGCGGCTGGACCTCGCTGATCGGGACCAGGGACTGCTCATCTCAAGCCTCTTCTCGCGGTCGCGACGGCTGTGTCGTGATGGCGGTCACTCTAAAGTGTGAGACCAGAATGCCGCAAGAACCCGACGAGGATTTGCAAGTTACGAACAGGCAGAGATCAAGACCGGTGCCGCGCGGTCGACCCCCTCACCACGAGCTCGGGGGCGAACAGCAGCTCCTCGGGGGCGACCTCGCCGCCGTTGATCCGCTTCACGAGCAGCTCCACCACCGCGCGGCCCATCGCCTCGATCGGCTGGCGCGTGGTGGTGAGCGGCGGGTCGGTGCAGTTCATGAGCGCGGAGTCGTCGTAGCCGACCACGGAAATGTCGCCCGGCACGTCGAGGCCCTGGCGCCGCGCCGCGCGGATCGCACCGAGCGCCAGCAGGTCGCTCGCGCACAGCACGGCGGTGGCGCCGCGCGGGTACAGGCGCGCGGCCGCGGCGTGGCCGCCCTCGATGGAGAACATGCCGTGCTCCACCAATTCGTCGAGCACCGGCAGTCCGAGCTTGGCCGCGTACGAGCGGAACGCCGCGAGCTTGCGCTGCGAGGGCACGTGGTCGACCGGGCCCAGGACCAGACCGATCTTCTCGTGGCCGAGCGAGCTGAGGTGGCCCACGGCCTGCTCCACGGCCACCGCGTCGTCGCACGAGACCTGCGGCAGCCCGAGGTGGTCCACGGCCGCGTTGATCAGCACCGTCGGCAGCTTGCGTTCGGCGAGGTGGTGGTAGTGCGTGTGCACGGCGTCGGCCTGCGCGAACAGCCCGCCGGCGAACACCACCCCCGACACCTGTTGCTGCAGCAGCAGCTCCACGTACTCGGCTTCGGACACCCCGCCGGCCGTGCGCGTGCACAGCACGGGCGTGAACCCCTGCTGGGCCAGTGCGTTGCCCATGATCTCGGCGAGCGCGGGGAAAATGGGGTTCTGCAGCTCGGGCAGCACCAGCCCCACCAGGCGGGCCCGCTCCCCGCGCAGCTGCGTGGGGCGCTCGTAGCCCATCACGTCCAGCGCGGTGAGAACGGCGGCCCGGGTGCTCGCGGAAACCCCGGGCCGGCCGTTGAGCACCCGGCTGACCGTGGCTTCGCTGACCCCCACCTGTCGGGCCACTTCGGCAAGTCGACGCGTCATGGCTGAAACTTTACTGCAATGCGTCGCAAATTCTCGACTGCAGCACGCGAAGGCTCTGCCACGCTGCGCCACCACTCGCCGTCAGAGTTTGCGCCCCAGCTGTTCCGCCTGTTCGCGCAGCACCGGCAGGAACTCCTCGCGCAGCTGGGTCATCGAGATGCGCCCGGCGGTGGCGCTCACCGACATCGCGGCGACGGTGCGGCCGCGGGAGTCGAGCACCGGCACGGCGAGTGAGCGCAGGCCGAACTCGAGCTCCTCGTCGGTGAACGCCGCGCCTTCCTCGCGGGCGAGGTCCACGCGCCGGCGGATGTCGGCGGGGGTCACCGGGGTCTTCGGGGTTCGGGCGCGCGGCTCGCAGCGTTCGAGGTAGGCCGCGAAGTCCTCCGTGGACAGTGCGGCGAGGAGCACGTGCCCGGTCGCCGAGGTGTACGCGGGCACGCTCGCGCCGATGCGGACGCCGGTGTTCAGGATCCGCTTCACCTCGCTGCGGGCGATGAACAGCGCTTCGTTGTTCTGCAGCACGGCCAGTGACGCCGACTCCTGCACGTGCTCGCGCACCGCGGCCAGGTGCGGCTGGGCGAGTTGTGGCAGCGCCGTGGACTCGACGTACGCGTCGCCCAGGCGCAGGAGGCGCGGCGTGGGCAGGAAGTGCTTGCCGTCGTGGGTGAGGTAGCCGAGGTCCACGAGTGTGAGCAGGCAGCGGCGGGCCACGGCGCGGTTGAGGCCGGTGAGGCGCGCCGCGTCGCTGATCGCGAGCTTCGGCGTGGCCTCGCCGAAGAGCTCGAGGATCGCCAGACCTTTGGCCAGACCTGCCATTCCTTCGGCTGCGGGCACGGCTCTCCCCACGGTTCGCATGGCTCCGGGACTTGACGACAGGCCGTCGCCTGCCTTCAATGTGTTCGGCAAGTGAAACTACGTTCGTTATTCGAACACTATCAGGGGTGCCGCGAGCTGTCGAGCGGCATTCCGGACGGGGAGGAACCGACGATGGATCGCCTCACGGGAACGACCGCCGGCCGCGCGCCGGACCGCAGCTGGCCGCGGTCGCTCGCGCGGGTGCCGTACTGGGTCTTCCAGGACGAGGCGGTGTACCGCGCCGAGCAGGACCGGATCTTCCACGGCCCGCACTGGAGCTACCTGTGCCTCGAGGCCGAGCTGGCCGAGCCCGGCGCGTTCTGCGCGACCTTCATCGGCGAGCAGCCGGTGCTGGTCACGCGCGACGTCGACGGTGAGGTGTACGCGTTCGAGAACCGCTGTGCCCACCGCGGCGCGTTGATCGCGATGGCCGACCACGGCAAGGCCCGCGACTTCACCTGCGTCTACCACGCGTGGACCTACAACCTGCAGGGCGACCTCACGGCCGTCGCGTTCGCCGAGGGGGTCGGCGGCAAGGGCGGGATGCCGAAGGACTTCTGCCTGGCCGACCACGGGCCGCGCAAGCTGCGCATCGCCGTGGTCCACGGCCTGGTGTTCGGCACGCTGTCCAACGACCTGCCCGACATCGAGGAGTACCTCGGCGAGGAGATCCTCGACCGCATCGACCGCGTGCTCGGCGGCCGCAAGCCCGTGGTGCTGGGCCGGTTCGCGCAGCGGCTGCCGAACAACTGGAAGCTGTACGCGGAAAACGTCCGCGACTCCTACCACGCGAGCATCCTGCACCTGTTCTTCACGACGTTCGGCATCAACCGACTGTCGCAGAAGGGCGCGATCATCGTCGACGAGTCGGGTGGCCACCACGTGAGCTACTCGGCGATCGACCGCACCGCCACCGAAGCGACCGAGTACCGCGAGCAGAAGATCCGCTCGGAGTCCGAATACCGGCTGGCCGATCCGTCGCTGCTCGAAGGCTTCAGCGAGGTCGGCGACGACGTGACGCTGCAGATCCTCTCCGTGTACCCGGGATTCGTGCTGCAGCAGATCCAGAACTCCGTGGCCGTGCGCCAGATCCTGCCACGCGGCACCGACGACACGCTGCTGAACTGGACTTACCTCGGCTTCGAGTCCGACACCGAAGAGCAGCGGCTGGTGCGGATGAAACAGTCCAACCTGGTCGGTCCCGCCGGCTACGTGTCCATGGAGGACGGTGGCATCGGCGGCTTCGTGCAGCGCGGCATCGCCGGCGCGTCGGACGAGTACGCCACGCTGCAGATGGGCGGCGACACCGCGGAATCGAGCGAAAGCCGCGTGACGGAAGCGTCGGTACGCGGGTTCTGGCTGGCCTACCGCGAGTCCATGGGCTACGTGCCCGACGACGACGCGCCGCTGCCCGAGATCGGCAAGCACGAGCGCACCCGGGTGGTGCGTTCCTGATGGACAACCAGGTCGCCATCGCCCGCGCCCAGGCGCACTACGCGCGCTGCATCGACGACGGACCGCTCGAAGACTGGCCCACGTTCTTCACCGAGGACTGCCACTACCGCGTGACCACGGCCGACAACTACGCCCGAGGCCTGCCCGCCGGCCTGATCTGGGCCGACACCCGCGGCATGCTGCACGACCGCGTGTCGGCGCTGAAGGAAGCCAACATCTACGAGCCGCACGTGTACCGGCACATGCTCGGCCAGCCCGCGATCCTCGCCGAGTCCGGAGTGGACGTGGCGAGCGAGACGCCGTTTTTCGTGCTCCGCGTGACCGGCGGCGGTCCGACGGACCTGTTCGCCAGCGGTCGGTATATCGACAAGTACCACGTGGACGGTGGACAGGCCCTGCTGCGCGAGCGCGTGGTGGTGTGCGACAGCAAGGAGATCGACACCCTCCTGGCGCTGCCGCTGTGAGCCGCGTGCTGCTGGCCATCGGCGACCCGAACGGCATCGGGCCCGAGATCGCGGTCGCGGCCGCCACCCGCGCCGTTGACCCGCCGGTGCTGGTCGGTGACCACCACGTGCTCGCGGATCTGGCCGCCGCGCGGGGTTTCCGCCTGCGTGAACACCGACCTGGCGCGCCGGCCGAGCCTGGCGTGCTCGACCTGGTGGACGTCGGGCACCTGCCGCCGGACGAATTCCGGCCCGGGGTGCTGAGCGCCGAAGCGGGATCGGCGACCATCGCGTACGTGAGCCGCGCGGTCACGCTCGCGCTCGGTGGCGGTTATCGCGGCGTGGTCGCGTGCCCGCATTCGGAGACGGCCGTGCACGCCGCGGGCATCGCGTTCCGCGGTTATCCGCCGTTGATCGCGCAGCTCACCGGCGTGCCCGAAGACCGCGTGTTCCTGCTGCTTTCGGGCGGTGGCCTGAACATCGTGCACACGACCCTGCACGAACGCCTCGCCGACGCGCTGGCCCGCCTCACCCCTGAACTGGTCACCGCGGCCGGGCTGGCGTTGGGGGAAGCGCTGCGGACGTTCGGCATCGACACCCCGCGCCTCGGCGTGTTCGGCATCAACCCGCACGCGGGCGAGGGCGGGTTGTTCGGCAGCGACGACGAGCGCGTCACCGCGCCCGCCGTGGCGGCGCTCGCCTCCCACGGCCTCGACGTGACCGGCCCGACCGGCGCCGACGTGCTGCTCACCACCCCCGGCCACCACGGGTTCGTCGCGCACTACCACGACCAGGGCCACATCCCGATCAAGCTGCTGGCCGGCCGCACCGCCACCGCGCTGACGGTGGGCGCCGGGGTGCCGTTCTGCAGCGTCGGCCACGGCACGGCGTTCGACATCGCCGGCCGCGGCGTCGCCGATCCGACGGCTGTGGAGCGCGCACTGGGCCGGTTCGGACGAACGAAGGAGACCACCGCATGATCACCGTGGCGGACACGGACGTCGAGATTCCGTGCGAAGACGGGCAGACCGTGCTCGAAGCCGCCGAGAACGCGGGCTGGGCGATCCCGTACTCGTGCCGCAAGGGCGTGTGCACGTCGTGCACCGGCGCGCTGGTCGCGGGTTCGGTGCAGCTGCGCGGCCGCGGCGAACTCACCGGCCCGGCCGAGGGCGTGCTGCTGTGCCGGGCCGAACCGCGGGGTCCGGTCGTGGTGCGCCCCCGGCGCATCGAACGCAGCGAACCACCGCGGCGCAAGAAGCTCACCACGGTGGTGCACCGGATCCGCCGCCCCGCGCCCCGCGTGACTGTGCTCGACCTGCGGTTCCCGATCGGCCGGCGCGCGCCGTTCCGGGCCGGGCAGTTCCTGGAGGTGCAGCTGCCCGGAGACGAGCCGCGGCCGTATTCGCTGGCCAACCCGCCGCACCACAACGACTCGGTGCAGCTGCACGTGCGCACCGAACCGGGCGGCCGGTTCTCCGAGCACCTAGTGGGCGCGCTCCAACCCGGCGACACGCTCGACGTCGAGACGCCGTTCGGCGAGTTCGTGCTCGACGACGGCGACGGTCCGGTGCTGCTGCTCGCCACCGGCACCGGCTTCGCGCCGATCCAGTCGATCGTGCTGGACCTCATCGCGCGCCGTCGCACCCGGCCGGTGCACCTCTACTGGGGCGGGCGCACGGAAGAGGACCTCTACCTGGCCGAGCTGCCGCGGAGCTGGGCGGCGCGGCACCCCTGGTTCTCCTACACCCCGGTGCTTTCCCGTCCGGGCAAGGGCTGGTCCGGCGGCACCGGCCACGTGCAGCACGCCGCGCTGGCGGAGTACCCCGAGCTGACCGGCCACCGCACGTACGCCTGCGGCAGCGAAGCCATGACCACCGACGCCCACGACCTGCTCACCCGCCGCGGCGGCCTGCCGACGGCGAGTTTCCTGGCCGACTCGTTCGTGGCCGCGACCGAGCCGCGCATTCCCGCCTGACCGCGTTTCCCGTTCCCCTTTCCCCACCACGATTCAAAGGAGAATCCCATGGACTTCGTGCTCGTCCACGGCGCTTGGTACGCCGGCTGGAGCTGGCAGGAAGCAGCCGAAGCGCTGCGGGCGCAAGGTCACGCGGCGCACGTCGTGGACCGGCTGCCCAGCGGCGATCCGGCGGTGTTCGGCGACGTGGCGGCCGACGTCGCGCACGTTCGTGACGTCCTCGATGGCCTCGGCCGCGACGTCGTGCTGGTCGGTCACTCCTACGGCGGCATGGTGGTCGACGAGCTGGCCGACCACCCGCGGGTGCGCCACAGCGTGTTCCTGACCGCGTTCCGGCCGCGCCGCGGCGAGACCCTGCTCGACATCCGCTCCCCGCACCCGCAGGAGTGGATCGTGCCGCGCGAAGACGGCACGCTGCACGTGACCGAGGACCACGCGCTGGCCCGCCAGGTGCTCGCGGCCGACTTCGACGAGACCGCGTTCACCGGAGTGCACGCGCGGCGCCAGGCGCACGCGGCGGTCACCTTCACCCAGCCGGCGAGCGGAGTCGAGCACACGCACCCGGTCACCTACGTGGTGTGCGAGCGCGACGAGGCGATCTTCCCCGTGGACCAGGAAAAGATGGCCGCCGGAGCCGACCACGTCGTGCGGCTCGACGCGCCGCACCTGGCCCCGCTCACGCACGCGCGTGAAGTGGCGAACCTGCTCGCGGACGTCCGGTGACGGCCGGCGTGCGCCTCACCGGGTTCGTCGACGGGCGGCGGGTGAGCGGGTTCCAGTACGGCACCGTGGTGCTGTGCGGGCTCGTGATGTTCTTCGACGGCTTCGACACGCAGGCGATCAACTACCTCGCCCCGCACATCGCGAAGGACTGGGGCCTGAAGGTCGCGGTGCTCGGCCCGATCTTCTCCTCGGCACTGGTCGGCTTGATGATCGGCTACCTCGCGCTCTCGCCGCTGTCCGACCGCTTCGGGCACCGGCGGCTCGTGATCGCGGGCACGGCGTTGTTCGCGCTCACGAGCCTCCTGTCCGTGTGGGTCGGGGGCGTGACCGAGCTCGTGGTGCTGCGGCTCGTGACCGGCATCGGCCTCGGCGCCGCTGCCCCGAGCGCGGTGGCGCTCACCGCCGAGTACACGCCGAAGCGCCTGCGCGCGAGCTTCGTGCTGGCGATCTACTGCGGCTTCTCACTCGGGTTCGTGGTGGCCGGTGTGGTGTCGGGCTGGCTCGTGCCGACGGCCGGCTGGCGCTCGGTGTTCCTCGTGGGCGCGCTGGCGCCGTTGGTGATCATCCCGTTGATGCTGAAGTTCCTGCCGGAGTCGCTCGTCTTCCTGGTGGGCCGCGGCGCGAACCCGACCCGGGCGTACCGGCTGCTCCGCCGGATCGATCCGGCACTGCCGGCGGAGACGCAGCCGATCACGGTCGACGCCGCCGAAGCCGGCGGCCGCGTGAAGCTGCGCGCGCTGCTCGCCAACGGCGGGGTGCTGAGCACCGTGCTGCTGTGGGTGGTGTTCGCCGTGAACCTCGGTGAGTTCTACGCGCTGCAGAGCTGGCTGCCGACGATGCTGACCCACCTCGGGTTCGCGAGCGGCACCGTGGTCACCGCCACGAGCCTCACGACGGTCGGCGGCATCGCGGTGGCCCTGGTGGTCGGCCCGGCGATGGACCGTCTCGGTGCGTTCGGTTCGCTGGGCACGCTGTTCGTGGTGGGCGCGGTGTTCCTCGCGGTGACCGGGCCGGCGTTCCACGCGCCGGTGTGGGTGCTGCTCGGCGCGATGTTCCTCGTCGGCTGCGGGGTCAGCGGTGGGCAGAAGGCGCTGATCGCGCTGGCCGCCGTGGTGTACCCGGTGAACATGCGCTCCACGGGCGTGGGCTGGGCGCTGGGGATCGGGCGGCTCGGCGGGATCCTCGGGCCGCTGGTGCTCGGCGCGGCCGTGGCGGCGGAGTGGTCGCCGGCGGCGATCTTCCTGGCGCTGTCCGGTCCGATGCTGCTGTGCGCCCTGGTGATCCTGTACCTCGGCCGGCGGGCTCGGCAGACGGCTGAAGTCGTCGAGCTCGAAACCGCGGCGGTGTGACGGAGGGGCTCCCCGGCGGTGGTCGGGGAGCCCCTCGCGCATCAGGCCGCGGCCACCTCCAGCTCCGAGACCTGCCCGGCCGGCCAGCCGGTGTTGCCGGTGATCGTCACGCGCACGAAGCGCTGGGTCGTCGTACCGAAGCTCGCCGAGGCGGTGTTGCCCGACGACGGGCTGAAGGTCCAGCCCCGCGAGGAGACCAGCGTCGTCCACGAGCCGCCGTCGGCGCTGCCCTGCACGGTGACCGTCTGCGTGCGCGCGCCCCAGTCGGTGGACGGCGGGAGCTTCAGCGTCACTTTGTTGATGGCCGCCGCGTCACCGAGGTCGACCGTGAGCGACTGCGGGAACGCGTTGTTGGTGCTTTCCCAGTAGCTGCTCGCGTTGCCGTCCACGGCGTTGCCCGGCGGGAAGCCGCCCTGCGAACCGCTCGCCGTGATCGCCTTGCCGCGCGCGATGTTCGCGCCCGACTGCGGCGGCTGCGGCGGGCCGGAGTTCGGCGCGGGCCAGCTCGAACAGTCGCTCCAGGTGCCGGTGAAGCCGCTGTTGCCCGAGCCGCCGAAGGTCATCTTCGGGATCGAGCTCGGGTAGGGGCAGTTGTACGTGCCGACCACACCGACGCCCGAGGCCGTGAGGTTGCTGATCGACACCGTGCCCTGCGTCTGCGACTGCGCCACGAACGTGCCGGTGCCGCGCACGGTCACGCCGTCGATCGTGATGCCGCTGACCTGCTTGCCCGCGCCGTTGCCGTCGATGAACTGGATGGCCTCGTACGGGCTGTCGATGGCGGTGAAGCCGTTCACGCGGATGTTCACGCCGGTGATGGCCTGGTCGCGCGCGTCGAACCAGAGCGCGCCGACGCCGAACTGCCAGTTGGGGTCGAGCGCCCCGGCTCGCAGCGCGGTGTTGTTGGTGAGCGTGACTGTGCCCGAGAGCGGCACCGAGTTGAACCGGTTGGCCACGAGGTAGCCGCCACCCAGGGCGTTGGTGTCCTGGATGAGGTTGCCGCTCACCGTGTTGTTCGAGCCGCCGTAGAGCGCGATGCCGTTGGCCAGGTTCGGCTGCACCACCGTGTTGTTCGCGATGGTGATGCCGGAGTCGGCCTGCCCGTTGGACCACAGCGCGAGCGCGTCGTCACCGTTGTTGCGCAGGTAGTTGTTGCGGATGGTGGAGTTGGTGACGGCGCCGTCGAAGTTCACGCCGTCGGCCTGTGTGTCGAGGATGCGGTTGTTCTCGATGGTGAGGTTCGAGGACGCACCGTTCATCAGCCAGAGGCCGCACTTCGTGTCCTGGATCCACAGCCCGGACACGACCGAGCCGTTGCCCAGCACGCCGTGGAACGCGTTGTCGGGACTCGAGTCGTTGCGCTCGGAGACCGAGCCGAACACGGCGAAGTCGTAGAGCTTGATGTTGCCGGACGCGCTGCCGTTGTTGAAGATGTTGTTGCCGTGCAGCACGGTGTACCACTGCCCGGCGCCGCGCACGGTGGTCTGGTCGATCTGCAGCGCGGACCCGATTTCGAACCGGCCGCTCGGGAGCCAGACTTCCTTGCCCTGCTGCCGGGCGGCCTGCAAGGCGTTGCGGAAAGCTTGCGTGTCGTCGGAGGAATCGTTGGCGGTGGCACCGAAGTCGGTCACCGACAGCGAGCCGGCCGGCTGCGCGCCGGCGCCGGCGACCTGCTCGAAGTCGGCGAGGTCGATCGTGGCCTGCCCGACGTCACCGGAATCCAGCTGCACCTTCACCTTGGCGCCGGCGGCGGCGTTCTGGCCGAACAGCAGCCGGGCGTCGTCGAAGAAGTGGTGGGTCTTGGCGCCGGGGATGAAGGAGGTGTCGGTGTAGGTGTACTGCGACGTCACCGAGAGGCCGCTGGAGACCTTGGTTCCGTTGACGTACACCGACATCCGGCCGGAGCTGCCGTCGGGCAGGTTGTAGTGGACGTTGATCGAGTTGGCCGCGGCCGGCAGCGTGAACTCCACGTACTGGCTCTGGCCGAGCTTCACCGCCTGCCGGCCGGACGCTTCGGAGGCCACCGTGGCCTGCGTGTAGTCCGGCCCGACGGCGGATCCGTTGGTGCCACTGCATTCGGCTTCGACCGTGCGGAACGCGACGGTCGCGCCGCCGGACGCCGTGGCCGGGCAGGTCGCCGCCGCAGCGGGGGTCGCCGAGCCGACCGCGAACACGGTCAGCCCGGACGACACCAGCGCCGCGGCCAGCAGGGCCGCCCTGGGTCGTGCTGAGGTGGGGGACATCTTCGTCCTTTCTGGATTCTTCCGGGGGATCAGGACGCGTAGGCTTCGAGCTCGGAGAGCTGCCCGGCCGGCCAGCCGGTGTTGCCGGTGAAGCTCAGCCGCAGGTAGCGCGTGCTCGTGGCCGGGAAGGTCACGGTGGCGGTGTTGCCGCTCGCCGGGTCGAAGCGGTAGCCGGCCTCGGACTTGAGGGCGCTGAACGACGAGCCGTTGGTGCTGCCCAGCACGGTGAGCGTCTGGGTGCGGGTGCCCCAGTCGTTCGACGGCGGCAGCTTGAGCACGAGCCGGTCGACGGTGAGGCTGCTGCCGAGGTCGACGGTGAGGCTCTGCGGGAACGCGTTGTTGCTACTTTCCCAGTAGCTGCCGGCGTTTCCGTCCACGGCGTTGCCCGGCGGGAAGCCGCCCTGCGATCCGGTGGCGGTGGCGGCCTTGTGCAGCGCGAGGTTTCCGGTGGGCGGCTGGGTGGGGGTGGTCGGGTTCGTCGGTGTGGTGGGGGTGGTCGGCGTCGTCGGCGGCGTCGTGCCGCCGTTGTCGCCGGTGTAGACCGGCGTGGGCCAGGAGCCGCAGAACGTGGTGGTCCAGCCGGAGTTGCCGCCCTGGTCGGCCAGGCCGGTCAGGGCGTCGGGGCCCATGCAGTTGTACACACCGGCGCGGCCGATGTTCGTGGCGACGACGTTCTTGACCGTGCCGCTCGGTTTGGACTGCAGTTGCCACGCGAACGTGCCGGCGCCGGTGACGCGCAGGCCGTCGAAGTGCACGTCGGTGGTGGCGCCGTCGATGAACTGCACGCCTTCGTAGTTGTTGTCCAGCAGGTCGTTGTCCACCACGTCGATGCGGCCGGTGATGGCCGAGTCACGGCCGTCGAACCACAGCGCGCCGACGCCGAACTGCCAGTTGGAGTCGAGCACGCCGGTGCGGATCGCGGTGTTGCGCGTGACCGTGGTGGTGCCCGAGAGCGGCACGGCGCTGAACCGGTTGGCCACGTGGATGCCGCCGCCCTGGTCCTGGTTGTCGGCCACCACGTTGTCGGACACGGTGTTGTCGTGGCCGCCGTAGATCGCGATGTTGTTCGCGAGGATCGGCAGCAGCACCGTGTTGAAGGAGAACGTGTTGTGGTGGTCGGCGTCGTGCTCGGCCCACATCGCGAGGCCGTCGTCGCCGGTGTTGCGCAGGAAGTTGTTCGTCACCAGCGTGTTGCTGATGCCCTGGTGCAGGTTGAGGCCGTCGGCCGTCTGGTCGAGGATGCGGTTGCCGCGCACGGTGAGCCCGTCGAACGGCCCGTCGAGCCACAGCCCGACCTTCGTGTGCTGCAGCCACAGGTTCTGCACCACGGAGCCGCCGCCGAGCGCGCCGCCGATGGCGTTGGACTGGTCGCAGTCCTCGCGGGCCTGGACGTCGCCGATGATCGCGAAGTCGTAGAGGCCGACGCCGGTGCTGCTGCCGGGAATCGCTGCGTTGCCGGGATAGGTCGAGGTGCCGCAGCTGGCCGGCTCACCCTTGCCGAAGATGCCGGGGCGGGCGCCGCGCAGCTCGGAGTACCACGGGCCGGCGCCGCGGATCGTGACCTGGTCGACGGTGATGTGGTGGTTGAGCGTGAACGCGCCGGCCGGGATCCACACCTGCTTGCCCTGGCTCTTCGCGGCGGCCACGGCGGCGTCGAACGCGTTCGCGTCGTCGCTCGTGTCACCGGCGGTGGCGCCGAAATCCGTCACGGAGACGGAGTTGGCGGGTTTCGCCGCGGGTGGCGCGACCTGCTCGAAGTCGGCGAGGTCGATGGTGGCGGGGGTGACGTCGCCGGCGTCGACCTGCAGCTTGATCTTCGTGCCGGCGGGGTAGCTGGTGGCGAAGAGGGTGCGGACCTCGTCGTAGAAGTGGTGGGCCTTGCCCTGGCCGGGGTCGTTGCTGAAGGGGTAGCCGCCGTAGTACCAGCCGTAGCGCGAGGTGAGGTTGAGGTCCCGGTTGTGGGCGCCGTTCACGTACACCGAGATCGTGCCGTTGATCCCGGTGCCCTGGGCGCTGTCAGGGAGGCTGTAGCGGAAGTCGAGCGAGTCGGCGGCGGCGCCGAGGGTGAACTCGACGTACTTGCCCTGGCCGGACAAGGTCACCGCCTTGCGGCCGGACGCCTCGCCGGCGAGCGTGCCGGCGGTGCGGTCGGGGCCGATCACGGTGCCGTTGGTGGCGGCGTTCTCGGCTTCCTGTTCGAGGAACGGCACGGTGGCGCCGCGGGTCGCGGCCGCGGGCGTGGCGGTGGCCGGGCTGGCCGGCACCGCGACCACGGCGAGGGCGGTGAGCCCGGCCGCCGCGAGCACGGCGCTGCCGAGGGCGACGAGCCGGTTTCTGGTGGTCGGCCTGTTTTCGGGCGCGCTGAAGACACCTAGGGGAGACACGGGGCAGCACTCGCCTTTCGTCGGGGTCGGGTGCACTGGTGGGGACAGTGTGTGAGCTGGATCATACGAATTCCCGACAGGAAATCGCAATAGTCGGACGGACTTACGCAAATTTTCGACAACCGCTTCCGGTGGTGGCGGTTCGCCGACCGGCCGGGCCAGGATGATCGGCGGAGTGCCACGACGTCCTGGAGGTACCGAGATGACCGCGACCCGTCCTCAGGTGGGGCCGCCGCTGCCGTTCGACCCGGAGCTGGAGGTGGTGCTGGAGCAGATGCGGGCCGAGCGGCCGGCGCTCGACTCGGCCGCCGCGATCCCGGCGCTGCGCGAAGAACGGGCCACGCGTGACCTCTCGCTGGAGGAAGTCGAGGCCGACGGCACCGTCTCACTGTCCGAAGTGGACGCCGACGGCGTGCCGCTCGTGATCGGCCGCCCGACCCACGTGGTGGGCGACGCGCCGGTGCTCTACTGGATGCACGGCGGCGGCATGATCCTCGGCGGCCACCGCGGCCGCGATCTGCTGGTGCTCAAGGACTACGCGGTGTCACTCGGCCTGGCGTTCGTGTCGGTCGACTACCGCGTCGCCCCGGAACACCCGCACCCGGCGCCGGTCGAAGACTGCTACACGGGTCTGAAGTGGACACTCGCGCACGCCGGCGAGTTCGGCATCGACCCGCTGCGCACGATCGTCGGCGGCGCCAGCGCCGGTGGCGGCCTGGCCGCCGCGGTGGCCCTCCTGTGCCGCGACCGCGGCGGTCCCGGGCTCCTCGGCCAGCTCCTGCTCTACCCGATGCTCGACGACCGCAACGACACGCCGTCGTCCTACCAGATGGCCGGCCTCGGCGTGTGGGACCGCACCGCCAACGACATCGGCTGGACCGCCCTGCTCGGCCCCGCCCGCGGCGGCCCGGACGTCTCGCCCTACGCCGCCCCGGCCCGCGCCACCGACCTCACGGGCCTCCCACCGGCCTTCCTGGACGTCGGCACCGCCGAGACCTTCCGCGACGAAGTCCTCACCTACGCGACCCGCCTGCTGCAAGCCGGCGTCCAAACCGAACTCCACGTCTGGCCCGGCGCCTACCACGGCTTCGACGGCTCGGCGCCGGACGCCGCGCTGTCGGTGCAGGCGCGGGCCGCACGAACTCCTTGGCTGCGCCGAATCCTGAGTTGAGAAGCGACTGGGCTGCGGCGGATTTCCTGCTCTGCCGCAGCCCTACTTCGGGAGGTCCTTCAGCCACGCCGTCACGATGATCTCCCCGGTCGTCCCGAGATCCGTCTCCAGCGGCACGGTCTGCTCCACCTCACCCGGCGCCGCGACCACCGCCACCGCCTCGCCGGTCACCTTGTCCCCGGACGTCACCGTGCCCGACCACGACACCACACTGAGCAACTTCTCGTGCGGCTTCAGCTCCAAGCGCTTCGGCCCGGGGTCCTGGGAGAAGTACGAGATCCCGTGGCTGACCTTCACCTCCAGCGGCTTACCGTCGCCGCCGAGCACCCGCACGACCGGGTAGCCGTCGAGGGTGTGGCTCTTGGTGTCGTTGTTGGTGAGCGTCAACACCGTGGCCCGGTGCCCCAGTGCCGCCTCCACCACGCCCGCCGACACCACCAGCGCCGGCTCGGGCACCTCACCGGACGTCACCACCCGCGACGGCACCGGCGGCTGGGGCTCGGGCACCTCATTCGGTATCCCCACCGGCGACGGCACCGGCACCATGGCCGGCTCTCCCGAACCACACGCAACAGCCACCACAGCCACGACGACAACGGGCGCCACCCGCCAGATCCCCACGACGACGCAACCTAGCGCCCCGACCCGAGCCGCGACGCAGCGCCTGACCCTGACCGTCACCGGAGAAATCCCTTGCCGGGCATGAGGACCCCCAACGCAAGATGCCCCGGACCCGACCAGGTCCGGGGCACCTCACCACAACACCGATCTCAAGAAGTCAACAACGGCAACAACGGCTTCCGAACCGCCGTAGCCACCCCATCCGAAGCCCCGGCCGCAGCCACCCGCTCCGCCGACGGAACCCCGTACCCGGTGGTCCGCTGCCGCAACGGCCGCCCCAGCGGCTCGACCATCGCCCGCATGTCGCTGATGGTCTTGTACGACCCGTTGGAAGCGCCGGCCATCCGCGAGATCGTCTCCTCCATCAGCGTCCCGCCGATGTCGTTGACCCCGCCCTGCAGCACCGCCCGGCTGCCTTCCTCGCCGAGCTTCACCCAGGAGCTCTGGATGTTGTCGATCATGCCGTGCAGCAGCAGGCGCGCCAGGGCGTGGACCGCGCGGTTCTCGTTCTGAGTCGCGCCCGGGCGGGCGAGGCCGGCGAGGTAGATCGGCGAGCTCTGGTGGATGAAGGGCAGCAGCACGAACTCGGTGAACCCGCGCCGCCCGTTCTTCTCCAGGCCTTCGCGCTGCAGCCGGGCGAGCAACTTCAGGTGGGCGACCCAGTGGGCGGGCGTGTCGACGTGGCCGTACATCATCGTCGACGTCGTCGGCAGCCCCACCGAATGCGCGGTGGTCACGACCTTGATCCACTCCGACGTCGGCAGCTTGCCCTTGGTCAGCACCCAGCGGACGTCGTCGTCGAGGATTTCCGCGGCCGTGCCCGGCAGGGAGTCCACACCGGACTCCTTGGCCTGGATCAGCCAGTCGCGCAGGGACAGGTTGGTGCGGGAGGCGCCGTTCACGACCTCCATCGGGCTGTAGGAGTGGAGGTGGATGTCCGGCTGCCGCCGCTTGACCTCGGCCGCGAGGTCGAAGTACGCGGTGCCCGGCAGATCCGGGTGGATGCCGCCCTGCATGCAGATCTCGGTCGCGCCCGCGGCCCACGCCTCGTCCACGCGGTCGCCGACCTGCTCCAGCGAGAGCGTGTACGCGTCGGCGTCGGTGCGACGCTGCGCGAAGGCGCAGAAGCGGCAACCCGTGTAGCAGACGTTGGTGAAGTTGATGTTGCGCGTGACCACGAACGTGACGTCGTCGCCCACCGTCTCGCGGCGCAGGTCGTCGGCGAGCTTCGTGAACGCGTCGAGTTCCTTGCCCTCGGCCGAAAGCAGCGCCAGCGCGGCGTCGTCGGACAGCCCGGCGGGGTCCTTTTCCGCACTGCGCAAGGCTTCCAGCACGGTGGAGTCGAACTTCTGCGGCCCGGTCTTGATCCGGTCGCCGATCTCCTTCCAATCCCCGTACACGGAGTCGAAGTCGCTCCGGCGGTCATCGGTGCGGCCGGTGGTGTCGATCTCGGTGTGCAGGTCGGTGCGGCCGGACTGCTGCCAGCCGCCGTCCGGCTCCTGCCACGGGATGCCGACCGGCATCGCGCCCTCGCGCGCCATCCCGGTGGCCGGGTCCACGAGCGCGGCGACGTGCCGGGTGATCCGCGGGTCCAGCCACGGCTCACCGGCGTTCACGTACTCGGGGTAGATCGTGAGCCGTTCCTTCAGCTCGAAGCCGGCCTTCTCGGTGCGGCGGGCCAGCTCGTCGATCTGCGGCCAGGCGCGTTCCGGGTTCACGTGGTCCGGGGTCAGCGGCGAGACTCCGCCCCAGTCGTCGATCCCGGCGCGGATCATCAGGTCGTACTGGTTGCCGATCAGGTTCGGCGGCGCCTGGATGCGCATCTTCGGGCCCAGCACGAGCCGCGCCACCGCGATGTTCGCGGCCAGCTCTTCGAGGTCGGCGTCCGGGGTGGCGCGCATCTTCGTGTCCGGCTTCGCCCGGAAGTTCTGCACGATGACTTCCTGCACGCCGCCGTAGGTCTTGGCGACCTTGCGGATCTCGAACAGCGCGTCGGCGCGCTCCTCGTGCGTCTCGCCGATGCCGATCAGCACGCCGGTGGTGAACGGCACCGAGCTGCGCCCGGCGTCTTCGAGCACGCGCAGGCGGACGGCGGGATCCTTGTCCGGCGAGCCGTAGTGCGGCCCGCCCTTCTCGCTCCACAGCCGCGTCGCCGTGGTCTCGAGCATCATGCCCATCGACGGCGCCACCGGCTTGAGCCGCTGGAAGTCCTGCCAGCTCAGCACGCCGGGGTTCAGGTGCGGCAGCAGGCCGGTCTCCTCGAGCACTCGGATCGCCATCGCGCGGACGTAGGAGAGCGTGTCGTCGTAGCCGTGGGCGTCGAGCCATTCGCGCGCGGCCGTCCAGCGGTCCTCCGGCCGGTCGCCGAGCGTGAAGAGGGCTTCCTTGCAGCCCATTTCGGCGCCCTTGCGCGCGATGTCCAAAACCTCGTCGGGCGAGAGGAACGGCGACTCGAGCCGGCCCGGCACGGTCACGAACGTGCAGTAGCCGCAGCGGTCGCGACAGAGCCGGGTGAGGGGGATGAAAACCTTGCGGCTGTAGGTGATCACGCCCGCGCGCCCGGCCTCTTCGAGACCGGCGTCGCGGATGCGGGAGGCGTGCTCGGACAGCGTCTTGAGGTCGTCACCGCGCGCGTGCAGCAGCACGGTGGCCTCGGCGAGGTCGAGCGTCTTCCCGTCCCTGGCCCGCGCGAGCGCGCGGCGCATCGCCGACGGGGTGGGGGCGGTCAACTCGGGTTCGGGTGCCATTCCCGTCACGCTAGGACCCGCTCGCGGAAGTGGGCCAGTGCGTTGTCCGCCACGTGCTCACCCGTTCGGAAGGCGAGATCATCCGCGCTGGTCAGAGGCCCGGAAAGGTTGTCGATCACCCGGCGGACGTGTATTACCTAAAGTGTGGCATCGGTGATCGGGAAGCGCATCGGCGGCCGGACGTACTACTACCTGGCCGAATCCGCGCGCGTGGACGGCGCGCCGCGAGTGGTCACGCAGCGGTACCTCGGCACCGCCGAGGACATCGCCGGCGCGCTGCCCGGCGGCGCCGAACCGGGCGGCGCGCGGCACCGCACGTTCGGTGACGTGGCCGCCGTGTGGGGCACGATCGAGCGCCTCGACCTCGTCCGGCGGATCGACGCCGTGGCCGGGCCGCAGCGCGCCAAGACCACACTCGGGTTCCACGTCGCGCTCGCCGTGCTGCACCGCGCCACCGGCGCGGGCGCGAGCTTCGAACAGTGGTGGGCCGGCTGCGCGGCGCGCGACCTGGTGCGCCCGCGCCCGCCGAAAGCCGCCGTGACCACGGCCGCGCACTGGCGCGCGTTGCAGCGCCTGACCCCGGAACGCATCACCGGCGTCGAGACCGCGGTCGCCGAAGCGGTGCTCGACCTGCTCGGCGACGACGGCACCTCCGCCCTCGCGGTCGACGTCCCGCAGTTCGCGGCCTTCACCGCCGCCGATTGCACGGCGCCCTCGGCCTGCCAGGACACGCTCGCCGGCCTCGGGCTCGTGGTCACCCGCGACGGCGCGATCCCGCTCGCGTCCCGCGTGTACCGGAGGGAGAACGGCAGCGCGCCGACGTTCGGCGCGCTCGCGGGGGACCTCGGCGAGCGGTACCCGGCCACGGACGTCACGCTCGTGTTCCACGCCGGGCTCGCCGGGCAGCTCGACCTCGGCGCGCGGCGCGGCTTCGTGGGCGCGCTGCCGCCGGCCGACCACCCGGAGCTGCTCACCCAGCCCGCCTCGGCCCGCCGGCGCGTGGACCCGGAGCGCTTCGCCGGGCTCACCGCGATCGACACGCGCGCGACCGTGGACGGGGTGCGCCGCCGGGTGATCCTCACCCACTCGGCCACCCTCTTCACCGCGCAGTACCGCGCGTTCACCGACGAGCTGAGCACGGCCGTGCGCGAGCTCGACGGCCTCGCCGCGGCACTCGCTGCCGGCACCCACCGCGGCGACCGCACGCAGGTCCACGCCGAGATCTCCCGCGTCACGCGCGGCCGCCGCGTGGGCCGGGTCCTGGAGGCGACGCTCACCGGCACCCGGCCCGGCGAGATCCGGCTCACGCGCCGCGTGGACGAGGCGGCCGTCGCGCGGCTCGTCGACGAGCTCTTCGGCAAGCAGATCCTCGTGACCGACCGCGACTGGCCCGTGGCCGAGATCGTCACCGCCTACCGCGCGCGGACCTACCTCGAATCCACGTTCCGCTGGCTCACCGGGCCGGCCGCGCTCGGCCCGACGCCGCGGTGGGAGTGGACGCCGCACCGCGTCGCCGTGCACTCGCTGGTGTCGGTGCTCGCCGCCACCGTCACCCACCTCATGCGGCGCGAGGCCGACCGCGCCGGCATGAACCTGTCGGTGGGCGAGCTGCTCGACCAGCTGTGCGGCATCGGCGAGACGGTGCTGCGCTACCCGTCCACCGGCGGGCGCCCGCGCACCCGCCGTATCCTCACCGACCGCGACCCCGAGCAGCAGGCGTTGTTCGACCTGTTCGGGCTGGCGAAGTTCGCGCCCTAGCTCTCGCGTTCGATGGTCAGCGCCGAGAAGCTCTGCACCACCGGCATGATCTCGATGACGTTCACGTTCACGTGCGGCGGCTGCGCGGCGGCCCAGAACACCGACTCGGCGATGTCTTCGGCCGTGAGCGGGGTGGTGCCGGCATACACGTTCGCGGCCTTGTCGTCGTCGCCGAAGCGGACGTTGGAGAACTCGGTGCCGCCGACCATGCCGGGCTCGATGTTCGTCACGCGCACGCCGGTGCCGCGCAGGTCGCTGCGCAGGTTGAGGCTGAACTGGTGCACGAACGCCTTGGTCGCGCCGTAGACGTTGCCGCCGGGGTAGGGGTAGGTACCGGCGATGGACCCGATGTTGATCACGTGGCCGGCGCCGCGCTCGACCATGCCGGGCAGCACCGCGCGGGTGAGGTGCACGAGACCGGTCACGTTGGTCCCGATCATCTGGTCCCAGTCTTCGAGCTTGGCCTCCTGCGCCGGCTCGAGGCCCTTGGCCAGTCCCGCGTTGTTCACGAGCACGTCGATGCGGCCCCAGTCGCCGGGCAGCGCGCCGACGGCCGCCGCGATCGCGTCGCTGTCGCGCACGTCGAGCACCACGGGGAGCACGGACTCGCCGAGCTCGGAGGTGAGCGCGGCCAGCCGGTCGGCGCTGCGGGCCGCGGCGACGACCCGCGAGCCCTCCGCGACGAACCGGCGCGTGATCGCGGCACCGAACCCGGCACTCGCGCCGGTCACGAATACGGTCTTCATGGGGTGGGTCACCGTTCTTCCGCCTGGGGGTCCGGCTCTCGCCGGAGAGGGTGCAGGAACCGGCCGAACACGTCGTTGAACTCGGCCGCGGACTCCAGATTAGGCAGGTGGCCCGCGCCTTCGAGCACCGCCAGTGTGGAACCGGGGATCAACCGGTGCATGAGCTGGGCGTCGGCGACCGGGGTGAACTCGTCTTCGCTGCCGGTCGTCACGAGGGTCGGTACCCGGATGTCGCTGAGGGTGCGGCGGTAGTCGGGGCGCACGGCGCGGGCCCGCAGTGCCGCGGCGGCGCCGGCGGGTGGGGTGGTGCGCATCATCGTGTGGACGTGGCGCGTGACCTGCGGGTTGTCGGTGCGGGTGCGGGCCGAGAGCATCTTCGGGAGCAGCTCGTCGGCGTAGGCGGGCATCCCTTCCTGTTCGACGCGGGTGGCGGTGGCTCTTCTCTGTGTCTTGCCTTCGGGGGTCTCTGCGCTGGGGAAGGTGTTGGCGAGCAGGAGTGCCTCGACGCGGCCGGGGTGGTCGGCGATGGTCTGCATCGCGATCTGGCCGCCCATCGAGAGGCCGCCGAGCACGAATCGGTCGAGACCGAGGTGGTCGGCGAGGGCGATGAGGTCGTCGGTGAAGTCGCGCAGGGTCGTCACAGCGGGGCCGGTGCTCTGGCCGTAGCCGCGGAGGTCGGGGACGACGACGCGGAAGCCCTGGGTGGCGAAGTGCTCGGCTTGGGGGAGCCAGAGGGAGCGGTCGAAGGGGTGGCCGTGGACGAGGAGGAGGGCGGGGGAGCTGTTGTTCCTCGCCGGCTGGTGATCGTCGTAGGTGGTGACGGTGTCTGCTCTGTGGAGGGTGGGCATGGGCCCGACGCTAGGCAGAGCACTTGGTCGGTGCAATACGGATCAATGTAGTCGGAGCAATGATTTTTCTGGGTCGACGAGGCGGCTGGACGGGGTGTCCGGGGGCCGCAAGGGGTTCCGGACGCGGTTACGCGGGGTTTGACCTGCGAATATCGCGTTAAGGGACCCCCCTGTTTTGGGGCGTTTTCGGCCATGTAAAGTTCTCCAAGTCGCCAGGGAAACCGGGTGGCCGACCGGGACACGAACCAAGCTCTCGCCTCAGGCGATTGAGTGGGTGGCCCAACTAAAACTGCTAGGAATGACTGCTTCGGTTGAGGCTGGCCCTGCGGGGTTCGGGTTTGATCGTGGTGTGTTGCTTGAGAACTCAACAGTGTGCTAGTGAACTAAGCCAGTAGAGCTTATATGAAACCTCGTATGAGGTTCCTTTGAGAATATGATTGAGAATAGTCTCGATCAAACTGTTCATTGTTGGA